>NZ_CP154631.1:0-2400000 GCF_039555755.1 Pseudomonas sediminis | reverse complement strand
ATCGCCCACGAGAACCTCGACGCCCATGCTCCCGATGAGCGTGAACTCCAGGCACAGAACCTGGACCTGCGCAGCTCGCTGCAACAGTATCAGCGCACCCAGGACGACCATCTGCAGCATCTGGCGCGCTCGCATACCCAGCAGCAACTGATCGTGCGCCTGGCGCGCCAACGCTATGTCTCAAGCGACCCGCTCCAGGAGGCCGCCGAGCTCATCACCCAGGCGGCCTGTGAGATCTATGGCGCGGCCAGGGCGGGAATCTGGCATCTGGGTGGCAATAGACTGGACTCGGTGTCGCTGTACCGCCGCGACCTGAACCGGCACGAGCAACTGCCCTCGATAGATGCGCGTGATTTCCCGCACTATCTGGAGGCTCTGCAAAGCGGACGGGCAATCGATGCCCACGATGCCCAACATGATCTGCGCACTCGCGAGCTGACCCCCTCTTACCTTCAACCACTCGCCATCACCTCGATGCTGGACGCCAGCATCCGCATCGAAGGCGAAGTGGTGGGCGTGCTCTGCCTCGAACATATCGGCCCCAAACGTCTCTGGCAGGCAGACGAGACTGCCTTCGCCGGCGAGTTGGCTGATCAATTCGCCCAAGTCCTGATCAATCAGGAGAAGCGCTCCGCCACCCACGCGCTGTATCTGTTCCAGCGCGCCGTCGAGCAGAGCGCCAGCGCCTTTCTTCTGGTCGACCGCGACGGCCGGGTGGAATACGTCAACCCCAGCTTCACCGCCATCACCCTCTACAGCAGCGACGAAGTCTGCGGTCACCGCCTGTCCGAGCTACCGGCCATGGCCAACCTTAGCGACCTGTTGTTCGACGCCCAGTCCAGCCTGGCCGAACACAGCAGCTGGCAAGGCGAATTCCGCAGTCGGCGCAAGAATCAGGAGCCGTACTGGGGCCATCTGTCGATCTCAAAGGTGTATGGCGACGATGGCGAACTGACCCACTACATCGGCATCTACGAAGACATTACCGAGGCCAAGCTGGCGCAGCAGCGCATCGAACGCCTGGCCTATACCGATAACCTGACCAACCTGGGCAATCGCCCGTCGTTCATCCGCAGCCTTGAAGAGCGCTTCGCCCGCAATGTTCAATCGCTCGGGCTGCTGCTGGTGGACATCGACAATTTCAAGCGGATCAACGACAGCCTCGGCCACCAGACCGGCGACAAGCTGCTCTCGGCCCTAGCTCGGCGCCTGCGCAACAGTCTTGGCGCCAAGGGCACTCTGGCACGCTTCGCCAGCAATGAATTCGCCATCCTGCTCGACGGTTGCGATCAGGACGCAGGCCTGCGTGTCGCTCATCAGGTACTGCAAACCCTGGACAAGCCGCTGTTCGTCGACAACCAGTTGATCAGCATCACCGGCTCGGTCGGCTTGGCCATCGCCCCGGAACACGGTGACGCCCCGCAGACTCTGATGAAGCACGCCGGCCTCGCCCTGCATAAAGCCAAGGCTAACGGTAAACATCAGGTGCAGTTGTTCACCGAAGCGCTGAACGCCGAGGCCAACTACAAGCTGTTCGTCGAGAACAACCTGCGCCGCGCGCTGACTCAGAACGAGCTGGAAGTCTTCTACCAACCCAAACTCTGCCTCAGAAGCGGGCAATTGCTGGGCATGGAGGCGTTGCTACGCTGGCAGCATCCGGAGAAGGGCATGATCCGCCCAGATCAGTTCATTGGCGTCGCCGAGGAAACCGGCCTGATCATCCCCATCGGCAAGTGGGTGGTGCGCCAGGCCTGCCGCATGAGCAAGCAGATCGCCGCCATTGGCCTGGGGCAACTGCAGGTGGCGATCAATCTGTCGCCCAAACAGTTCTCCGACCCGGATCTGGTCGGCTCCATCGCCGCCATCCTGCATGAAGAACAGCTCGACCCCAGGCTGCTGGAACTGGAACTCACCGAAAGCCTGCTGCTGGAGGCCACCGACGACACCCGCCACCAACTGGGTCGTCTCAAGAGCCTGGGCCTGACCCTGGCCATGGACGACTTCGGCACGGGCTACTCGTCGCTCAGCTACCTGAAGAAATTCCCCATCGACGTGATCAAGATCGATCGCAGCTTCATCAAAGACATCCCGGACAACCAGGACGACATGGAAATCACCTCGGCGGTGATAGCCATGGCCCACAACCTCAAGCTCAAGGTCGTGGCCGAAGGCATCGAGACCGGCGCCCAGCTCGCGCTCCTGCGCCGCCAGCAATGCGACGTCGGCCAGGGCTACCTGTTCGACAAACCGATTTCCGGCCGCGAGCTGATCGTCAGCCTGCGCCGCTACCCCTGCCGGCCACAGGCCGACGCCAGTCGCCAGGCAGACCAACGGACGTAATACGCCGCGTTGCGCGTAGTCCACCATTGACCCATTTCGAGGAGACCGCCATGGTTCTGCGTTCACAGATTCTCGTTAACAAGGACATCCTGCCGACTGCCGAGCAGGCGCTACCCGGCCGCGCCGAGCCGCTGCCAGTGGCCGACACCCACTATGTCAACGGTAATCCGATCAAGGCGCCCTTCCCTGCCGGCCTGCAGCAGGCGGTGTTCGGTCTGGGCTGTTTCTGGGGGGCAGAACGCCGCTTCTGGCAGCAACCCGGTGTGTTCAGCACTGCGGTCGGCTATGCCGGTGGCCTCACGCCCAACCCAACCTACGAGGAGGTCTGCTCCGGCCTGACCGGACACACCGAAGTAGTGCTGGTCGTGTTCGACCCGCAGCAAACCAGCTTCGAAGCGCTGCTCAAAGTGTTCTGGGAAGTGCACAACCCGACCCAGGGCATGCGCCAGGGCAACGACCAGGGCACTCAGTACCGCTCGGCGATCTACTGCCAGGACGAGGCGCAGCTGAGCGCCGCCAAAGCCAGCCAGGCACGCTTCCAAGCTGAGCTGGACAAGGCGGGAATGGGCCACATCACCACGGAAATCGCCGAGGCGCCGACCTTCTATTACGCCGAGACCTATCATCAGCAATACCTGGCGAAGAATCCGGGCGGCTATTGCGGCCTTGGCGGAACAGGCGTATGTCTACCCCCTGAGTCTTGAGCACGGGTAACGGGTCGTGGAGCTGAGCAGCATTTCCAGTCAGGTATCGAGCCAGGCATCGGCGAAGATGTCCCTTGTGCTGCTGCGCAAGACGCTGCAGCCTGGTGCAACTGGACGATGAGCGTTATGCGCTGGTGCCGGGCATGAACCCGACTCAGGCACTGAAACCGACGCTGATCATTTACGACCCCGATATTCCCAAGCAGGAAGCATTGATCGTGGACCTCGCCCAGGAGCCGAAGCTCGCCATCGCCCACAGCCTGCGCCCCTCGCAACTACCGCTGGAGGTGCTGGAATACCTCAGCCCGCGGCGCAACCTGAGCTACCACATCGAGCCCAATCGCAAGCCGGGTTGAGCAGCCGTCAGCGACGACTTTGTCTCCAGGTTACAGCTGCGTAGCCGTAGGGTGCGCCATGCGCACCGCCCTGCTCGCTCAACCGGCCGACTTCTCCTCGATCAGCCAATCCAGGCGCCAGCCGCCCTGACTCTGGCCAAGTGCGTCTGCCAGCCAGGGCAGCAGTTGCTTGAGTTCGTCCTCCAGCCCCCATGGCGGGTTGCTGATCACCAGACCTGAACCACTCAGGCGCGTGGCATCGTCCGGCGCGTGCACGTAAAGCTCGGCACGCAGCAGCTTGGGCGCGGCGCTCTTGCTCAGATCGCGATAGAAGCGCGCCAATTGGCGCTCATCCTTGATCGGGTACCAGATCGCGACGATGGCCTGGCGCATGCGTCCGTGCGCTTCGTTCAAGGCCTCGACACAGCGCTGCAGCTCATCAGCCTTCTCGAACGGCGGATCGATCAGCAGCAGAACGCGTTTTTCGCGGGTCGGCATCAGCGCCCGCGGCACATGCCAGCCTTCGCCCAGGTGCACAGCGACGCGGCGGTCGCCGCGCATGTTGTCCTTGAGCAGGCGGCCGTCCTCGGGATGTTTTTCGTTGAGCTGCAGGTGATCCTGCTCACGGCTGAGCAGTCGCGCCAGCTCCGGCGAGCCGGGGTAATAGCGCAGCTCGCCATCCGGATTCATCGCCCGCACCACCTCCAGGTAGGCCTCCACGGCATCCGGCAGGTGCTCGGCCTGCCACAAGCGTGCGATGCCCTCCAGGTACTCGCCGGTACGGCTGGCCTGATCACCCTGCAGGTCGTAAAGGCCGAGTCCTGCGTGGCTGTCGAGGTAGGCGAACGGTGCCTCTTTCTTCGACAGCAGGCCGATCAGGCGAGTCAGCACCAAGTGCTTGAGTACGTCGGCGTGGTTGCCGGCATGGAAGGCGTGGCGGTAGTTCATGGATCAGTCCTCGAATCAGGCGCGCAGTTTAACAGGCCGCTGGCCACTCGCATCGTGGCTTGCTCCACTGCACCTTCACAGCCTAGGCTGCCAGCTCCTCCATGGACAGCGAGAACCCCGCCATGCCCCTGCAAAAGCTGCTCGGTAGCGAACTTCCCCTGATCCAGGCGCCGATGGCCGGCTCGCAGGATCATCGCCTGGCCGCCGCCGTATGCGAGGCAGGCGGCCTTGGCTCGATTCCTTGCGCGATGCTCACACCTGCCGCCCTGCGCCAGGAGCTGCAAGCGATGCGCGGCCTGACCGAACAGCCGTTCAACCTCAACTTCTTCAGCCATGTGCCGCCCGAGCCAGACGCGACCCGCGAGGCAGGCTGGCACGAAGCACTGGCGCCCTACTACCGCGAGCTGGGCGTGGACCCGGCAAGCATCGCCAGCGGACCAGGTCGCCTGCCATTCAACGATGAAGCGGCCGCACTGGTGGAGGAGTACCGCCCTGCGGTTGTGAGCTTTCACTTCGGCCTGCCACGACCGGACCTGCTAGAGCGCGTCCGCCGCAGCGGGCCGAAGATTCTCTCCAGCGCTACCACGCTGGACGAAGCGCTGTGGCTACAGGAACGGGGCGTCGATGCGGTGATCGCTCAGGGCCTGGAAGCAGGTGGCCATCGCGGGCACTTTCTGGACTTCGATCTGAGCCGCCAGCTTGGCACCTTCGCCCTGCTACCCCAGTTGGTCGACGCTTTGTCGATACCGGTGATTGCCGCCGGCGGCATAAGCGATGCCCGAGGTGTAGCCGCGGCCATGGCCCTCGGCGCCGCCGGCGTGCAGGTTGGTAGTGCGTATTTGCTATGCCCGGAAGCCACCACCAGCGCCCTGCACCGTGCTGCGCTACGGAGCCCGGCGGCGCGCCACACGGCGCTGACCAATCTGTTCAGCGGCCGACCAGCACGCGGTATCGTCAATCGCCTGATGCGCGAGCTGGGGCCACTGAGCACGCAGGCACCAGCCTTCCCTCTGGCCACAGCAGCCATCGCACCGTTGCGCACAGCGGCCGAGGCGCAGGGCAGCGGGGACTTTTCGCCACTGTGGGCCGGGCAGAACGTCGCGAGCTGCCGGCCCATGCCCGCCGCCGAGCTGACGCGCGAGCTGGCACGGGGCTTCGCCTGACAACCTGGTATGACCTCGTAGGGCGGGTGCAACCCGCCATAACCGAGACGGCGGGTTGCACCCGCCCTACATACACCAACCAGTGACTATCACGGCCAATGATGATGCTGGGCAGTCAGGCGGCAGACTGCCTAGACTCGATTGATCATCTGGAGGCCCGTTCCATGTCCGAGACACTGCTCAGCTCCCGCAACCTGGCGTTCGAACTCTATGAGGTGCTCGACGCCGAAGCCCTGACCCAGCGTCCGCGCTTCGCCGATCACAACCGCGAGACCTTCGACGCGGCGATCAACACCGCGCGTGGCATTGCCGAAGAGCTGTTCGCCCCGCACAACCGCAAGAACGACGAACACGAGCCGCAGTACGTCGACGGCGGCGCGGTGCTGATCCCCGAGGTCGAGCCCGCGCTGCGCGCCTTCCATGAAGCGGGCTTCCTCAATGCCACCCGCGATTTCGAGCACGGCGGCATGCAACTGCCCAATCTGCTGTCGCAGGCCTGCTTCGCGCATTTCCAGTCAGCCAATATCGCCACCAGCTCCTACTCGATGCTGACCATGGGCGTGGCCAACCTGATCGAGGCCTTCGGCAACGAGGAGCAGAAGGCCCGCTACCTGCAACCGATCATCGATGGCCGCTTCTTCGGCACCATGGCGCTGACCGAGCCGCACGCTGGCTCGTCGCTATCGGACATCAGAACCCGCGCTGAACCGCATGCCGACGGCAGCTACCGGATCAAGGGCAACAAGATCTTCATCTCCGGCGGCGACCAGCCAATCTCAGAGAACATCGTGCACATGGTGCTGGCCAAGCTGCCGGACGCACCGCCCGGGGTGAAAGGCATCAGCTTGTTCCTGGTGCCCAAGTTCCACGTCAATGAAGACAGCAGCCTCGGCGCGCGCAACGACGTGACCCTAGCCGGGCTATTCCACAAGATGGGCTGGCGCGGCACCACGTCCACGGCGCTGAACTTCGGCGACAACGGCGAGTGCGTCGGCTATCTGGTGGGCAAACCGCATGCGGGCCTGTCCTACATGTTCCAGATGATGAACGAGGCGCGCATTGGCGTCGGCATGGGCGCAATCATGCTTGGCTACGCCGGCTACCTGTATTCGCTGGACTACGCGCGTAACCGCCCGCAAGGCCGCCAGCCGGACGGCAAGGACCCGAGCAGCCCGCAGATTTCCATCGTTGAACACGCTGACGTGCGACGCATGCTGCTGACGCAGAAAGCCTACGTCGAAGGTGCCTTCGACCTCGGCCTGTACGCGGCACGGCTGTTCGATGACACCCATACCCTGGAAACCGCCGAAGAGCGCAGCCGCGCGCTGGAACTGCTCGACCTGCTCACACCCATCGTCAAATCCTGGCCATCGGAGTTCTGCCTCAAGGCCAACGAGCTGGCCATCCAGATTCTCGGCGGCCACGGTTACACCCGCGAATACCCGGTGGAGCAGTACTACCGCGATAACCGCCTTAATCCGATTCACGAGGGCACCCACGGCATCCAGTCGCTCGACCTGCTCGGGCGCAAGGTCTCGCAGAACGGTGGCGCCGCGCTCAAGCAGCTACTCAAGCTGATCAACGACTGCTGCCAACGTGCCAGCGAGCATGAATCGCTCACTGCCCTGCGCCAGCCGCTGGAACAACTGCTGGCGCGCCTGCAGGCGGTGACTCTGGAGCTGCTCGGCGACCTGATGAGCGGCAAGGTCAACCAGGGCCTGGCCAACTCGGCGCTGTACCTGAAGGTGTTCGGCCACACGGTGATCGGCTGGCGCTGGCTGGAGCAGGCGATCCGTGCCGAACAAGGCCTGGCGAACACCGACAATGCCGACGAGCAATCCTTCTACCGCGGCAAGCTGCAAGCCGCGCGCTACTTCCTGACCTGGGAGGTGCCTGCCTGTCACCATGACCTGGCCATTCTCGAGGCCCGCGACGACACCTGCCTGGGCATGCAGAACGCCTGGTTCTGAACCTCGAGCAAGTGCCCTGGGCCGCCCCGACACGGGCGCTTCGGGGCAGTCTGTAAAAATGTAATAACCTTTTTGACAGCGATACGGAGGCTACGGTTAGAATCTCTGGCACGCGCCATGCATAGCGCACCCCCCGATTTTCACAGCCAGGAGTAAGCGCGTTTGGATGCCAGCGCTATCAATAATCTTTTTTTGATCGGCGCACTGCTGGTGGCGGCCAGTATTCTGGTCAGCGCGTTCGGCGCTCGTTTCGGCATCCCGATTCTGGTGATCTTCCTCGGCGTCGGCATGCTGGCCGGCACCGACGGCCCCGGCGGCATCGTCTTCAACAATTACCCCCTGGCCTATCTGGTCGGCAACCTGGCGTTGGCGGTGATCCTGCTCGATGGTGGCATGCGCACCCGGGTTTCCAGCTTCCGCGTGGCCTTGTGGCCATCCCTGTCACTGGCCACCGTAGGTGTCGTGATCACAGCCGGATTGACCGGCCTGGCTGCAATGTGGCTGTTCAATCTGACCCTGCTGGAAGGCCTGTTGATCGGCGCCATCGTCGGCTCCACCGATGCCGCGGCGGTGTTCTCCCTGCTGGGCGGGCGCGGCCTCAACGAACGGGTCAGCTCCACACTGGAAATCGAGTCCGGTAGCAACGACCCGATGGCGGTGTTCCTCACCGTGACCCTGATCGCCATGCTCGCCAGCGGTCAGACCGGCTTCAGCTGGGACCTGCCGATCCAGCTGGTGCAACAGTTCGGCCTCGGCGCCCTGCTCGGCCTGGGTGGCGGCTGGCTGCTGCTGAAACTGATCAATCGCATGGAGCTGGCTACCGGCCTGTATCCGCTACTGGTGGTCAGTGGCGGCCTGATCATCTTTGCCATCACCACTGCAGTGGGTGGCAGCGGTATCCTCGCCATCTACCTGTGCGGCCTGCTGCTGGGTAACCGACCGATCCGCTCGCGCCACGGCATCCTGCACATGCTCGACGGCCTCACCTGGCTGGCGCAGATCGGCATGTTCCTGGTTCTCGGCTTGCTGGTCACGCCGCACGAGCTGCTGCCCATCGCCCTGCCGGCGCTGGCTCTGGCTCTGTGGATGATTCTCTTCGCGCGGCCACTGTCGATCTTCCTCGGCCTGCTGCCGTTTCGTGCCTTCCACGACCGCGAGCGGATCTTCATCGCCTGGGTTGGCCTGCGCGGCGCCGTGCCCATCATCCTCGCGGTGTTCCCGCTGATGGCCGGCCTGCCCAACGCGCAGCTGTTCTTCAACGTGGCGTTCTTCATCGTGATCATCTCTCTGCTGCTGCAGGGCACCAGCCTGCCGCTGGCCGCCAAGCTGATGCGCGTCACCGTACCGCCAGAACCCGCACCGGTGTCACGCGCCGGCCTGGAAGTGCACCCGACCAGCCAGTGGGAGCTGTTCGTCTATCGCCTGGGCGCGGAAAAATGGTGCATCGGTGCCGCCCTGCGTGAGCTGAACATGCCAGAAGGCACCCGTATCGCCGCACTGTTCCGAGGCCGCGAGCTGCTCCACCCGTCGGGTAGTACGCGCCTGCAAGCAGATGACCTGCTCTGCGTGATCGGTCACGAACACGATCTGCCAGCCCTCGGCAAGCTGTTCAGCCAGGCGCCGAAACGAGGCCAGGACCTGCGCTTCTTCGGTGATTTCGTCCTGGAAGGCGACGCCGAGCTGAGTGCAGTCGCCGCGCTCTATGGCCTGAAGCTCGACGAGCTGGAAGGCAATCAGCCGCTGGGCCGCTTCATCGCCCACGAGATCGGTGGCGAGCCGGTGGTCGGTGACCAGGTGGAGTGGCAGGGCCTGACCTGGACCGTGGCGGCCATGGAAGGGAACAAGGTGCGCAAAGTCGGCGTCAGATTCCCCGAGGGCACACGTCCGGGCCCTGGGCTGCACTTCTAGCAGGTGGTCAAAACTCCCGGCAGGGACTCTGCTAGCATCAGCATCGCGCGCGGGCCAACAGGCCCGCGCCTTCGTTGTGCCGCGGTATCCTCAATCGCAACCGTCCACTTTGGTATTCAATCGACCATGCATCTGTCGCGTCTTTCCCTAGCAGCCGTCCTGTTCGCCCTGTATCTCGGCATGCCGCAGGCATTTGCCGAAGAGCCGCCGCAGATCGAAAGCGTGCAGCAGAGCCTCGACGGCCTGGCCGAGCGCAAACTGCCAGAGGCCGAACAACTGGCGCTCAAGCAGACACTCGAACAGACGCTGCGCATGCTGCAGGACCGGCAGAATGCCGAGCAGCGCCTCAGCGACCTGCGCAAGCAGCTGGACGATGCGCCGCGCCTGATCAACGAAGCCCAGCGCGAGCTGGACCGGCTCAAGTCGAGCCCCGAACAGCAGATTTCCGCGCGCCATGCGCGCAGCTCGCTGGCTCAGCTCGAACAGCTGCTGAGCGAACGCTCCAGCCAGATCAGCGACTGGAACAAGGCGATCATCGAGGCCAACAGCCTGGTGATCACCGCACAGACCCGCCCGGAACGCGCCCAGGCGGAGATCAGCCAGAACCAGGCACGCAGCCAGCTGCTCAACGACGCCCTGAAGAGCGGCCGCTTCGAAGGCAAGGCCCTGAATCAGGAGCGGCGCAATCAGCTCAACGCCGAACTCTCCCTGCTCGCCGCGCAAACCCAGCTGCGCCGCCAGGAACTGGCGGGCAACAGCCTGCTGCAGGACCTCGGCAGCGCCCAGCGCGCACTGCTCGAGGAACGCATCAATCGCGCCGAGCAGGAGCGCCAGGCCCTGCAGGGCCTGATCAACGAACGCCGTCGCGCGGAATCGGAACAGACCGTCGCCGAGCAATCGCGCGAGGCCGAACGGGCCAGCTCGGACAGGCTGCTGGCTCGGGAAAGCTCGCTCAACCTCAAGCTCTCCGACTACCTGCTGCGTGCGACCGATCGCCTCAACGGCCTGACCGAGCAGAACCTGCAGACCCGCCAGCAGCTGGACAACCTCAACCAGGCCAACAGGGCGCTGGACGAGCAGATTGGGGTGCTGCAGGGCAGCCTGCTACTGTCGAAGATTCTCTACCAGCAGAAGCAGGGGCTGCCGAAGCTGAAACTCGAAGACGGTTCGCTGGCCAACGAGATCGCCGATATTCGTCTCTATCAGTTCGAGCTGAACAAGCAGCGCGAGGAGATCAGCGATCCGGCCCGCTACATGGAGAACCTGCTCAGCGGCCAACCGAGCGAGGAAGTCACCCCGGAGCTGCGCAACGCACTGCGCGAGCAGCTCAATACCCGGCGCGAACTGCTCGACCGCCTCAACCGCTCGCTGAATGCGCTGCTCAACGAGTCGATCACCCTGCAGCTCAACCAGAAGGAGCTGGAAAGCACCGCCAGCAGCCTGCGCGCCACCATCGACGAGCAGATGTTCTGGATTCCCAGCAACAAGCCAATTGATCTGGATTGGCTGAAATCGGCACCGCGGCGCCTCGAGCGGCAACTGGCCGACCTGCCCTGGAGCATGGCCATCAGCGAACTGGGCGCGGGCCTGGTCGAACGTCCGCTGGTGTTCCTGCCGCTGATCCTGCTCTGTGCGCTGATCCTCTGGCGCCGCCAGTTCCTGTTCGACAAGCTCAGCGGGCTGCATGGCGACATCGGCCACTACAAGCACGACAGTCAGTTGCACACGCCGATGGCGCTGGGCCTCAACATCATCCTGGCGCTGCCGGTGACGCTGTTCCTGGCCCTGTGCGGCTATGCCCTGCTGCACGATGCGCGCGGGCAGAATCTCTACCTGGGCGCCGCGCTGTACGAGATGGCCGAGGCCTGGCTGGTGTTCTATACCCTGCACCGCATCCTGTCCCCGGATGGCGTGGCCGTCCTGCACTTCCACTGGCCGCCGGCCAACGTCGCTTTCTTCCGCCAGCACCTGCGTCGCCTGGGCCTGGTGGTGATGGCGCTGGTGGCCGTAGTGAGCATTGCCGAACACCAGCCAGCGAGCCTGGCCAACGATGTGATCGGCATCATCGTGGTCCTCAGCTGCTATGCCCTGATGGCCTGGATGCTTTTCCATCTGCTGTTCAGCGCCCCCCTGCGCGAGCACACCTCGGGCCTGCGCACCAGTGTCGGCGTGCTGTTCAACCTGCTACCGCTGGCGCTGATCGGTGCGGTTGCGTTCGGCTATTACTACACGGCGCTCAAGCTCACCGACCGCTTGATCGATACCCTGTACCTGCTGATCATCCTGCTTATCGTCGAGGCTACGCTGGTCCGCGGGCTGAGCGTCGCGGCACGACGCCTGGCCTACCAACGCGCCCTGGCCAAGCGTCAGGCGCAAAGTAAGGAAAGCCTGGATGGCGAAGCGCCGGTGGAAGAGCCGACCCTGGACATCGAGCAGGTCAACCAGCAATCGCTGCGCCTGATCCGCCTGGCCCTGCTCGGCGGCTTCCTGGTTTGCCTGTACGCGGTCTGGGCCGATCTGATCGGCGTATTCACCTACCTCGATACCATCAACCTCTACGAATACAGCAGCGGTACCGGGGATAACGCGACACTGGTGCCCATCAGCCTGATGGACGTAATCGGTGCCCTGATCATCGTCGCCATCACCGTGGCACTGGCGCGTAACCTGCCCGGCCTGCTCGAAGTGCTGGTGCTGTCGCGCATGCGCCTGGCACAGGGCAGCGCCTACGCCACCACCACCTTGCTGTCCTACGCCCTGGTCGCCATTGGCATCGTCACCACGCTATCGACGCTGGGCGTCAGTTGGGACAAGTTGCAGTGGCTGGTGGCGGCCTTGTCGGTCGGCCTCGGTTTCGGCCTACAGGAAATTTTCGCCAACTTCATTTCAGGTTTGATCATCCTGTTCGAGCGCCCAGTGCGTATCGGTGACGTGGTAACCATCGGCAATCTGTCCGGCACCGTGAGCAAGATCCGTATCCGTGCCACCACCATTACCGACTTCGATCACAAGGAAATCATCGTACCGAACAAGACCTTCATTACCGGCCAACTCATCAACTGGTCGCTGAGCGACACGGTCACCCGCGTCACCCTCAAGGTCGGCGTCGGCTATGGCTCGGATCTCGATCTGGTGCGCAAGCTGCTGCTGCAGGCGGCGCAGGAAAACCCGCGCGTGCTCAAGGAGCCGGGGCCCATCGTCTACTTCCTCAACTTCGGCGAGAGCACGCTGGACCACGAGCTGCGCATCCACGTGCGCGACCTCGGCGACCGCAACCCGGCCACCGACGAGATCAATCGTTTCATCGACCGCGAGTTCCCGAAGAACGGCATCAACATCGCCTTCCGCCAGGTCGAGGTGTACGTGAAAAACCTGGAACATGGCGAGCAGAAGCTGGATCAGAAAGACCTGGCCAGAGTCGCAGCCGCTGGCGCCGCCAGTGTGCAGCAACCACCCAAACCGCCCGCAGTGCCTTGAGCAGGTAGGAGCCACCCGGTGAAAAGCCTCGACCAGTTGATCTTCGACAACCGCTTCGCCCGCCTAGGCGATGCCTTCTCCACCGAGGTACTGCCCGAACCTATCGAGCAACCACGCCTGGTGGTGGCGAGCGAGTCGGCCATGGTTTTGCTCGACCTGGCTCCAGACGAAGCACAACGCAGCGAGTTCGCCGAACTGTTTGCCGGGCACAAACTGTGGGAAGAGGCCGAGCCGCGCGCGATGGTCTACTCCGGCCACCAGTTCGGCGGCTACACGCCGCGCCTGGGCGACGGTCGCGGCCTGCTGCTCGGTGAAGTGCTCAACGAAGCTGGCGAGCACTGGGACCTGCACCTGAAAGGCGCCGGCATGACGCCCTACTCGCGCATGGGCGATGGTCGTGCGGTGCTGCGCTCGTCGATCCGCGAATTTCTCGCCAGCGAACATCTGCATGCGCTCGGCATTCCCAGCTCACGCGCGCTGTGCGTGACCGGTTCGAGCACGCCGGTGTGGCGCGAGAAGCAGGAAAGCGCGGCCATGGTGCTGCGACTGGCGCAGAGCCACGTGCGCTTCGGCCACTTCGAATACTTCTACTACACGCGCCAGCACGAGCACCTGAAGACCCTCGGTGAACACGTCATGGCCTGCCACTTCCCCGCCTGCCTGGAGCAGGACGAACCCTGGCCGGCCCTGCTGCGCGAGGTCATCGAGCGCACCGCCGCGATGATCGCCCACTGGCAGGCCTATGGCTTCTGCCATGGTGTGATGAACACCGACAACATGTCGATCCTCGGCATCACCTTCGACTACGGCCCCTACGCCTTCCTCGACGACTTCGACGCCAACCACATCTGCAATCACTCCGACGATACCGGCCGCTACAGCTTCAGCAATCAGGTGCCCATTGCGCACTGGAACCTCGCAGCCCTGGCCCAAGCGCTGACGCCCTTCGCTCCCGTGGAAAAGTTGCGCGAGACGCTGGAGCTGTTCCTGCCGCTGTACCAGGCGCATTACCTCGACCTGATGCGCAAGCGCCTGGGTTTCACCCGCGCCGAGGAAGAGGACGAAGCGCTGATCCAACGTCTGCTGCAACTGATGCAGGCCGGTAAATCTACCGACTACACCCTGTTCTTCCGTCGCCTCGGCGCACAGGCAGCCGCCGAAGCGCTCAAGGTCGTGCGCGATGACTTCGTCGACCTCGCGGGCTTCGATGCCTGGGGACGCGATTACCTGGCTCGCTGCGAGTTGGAGGGTGGGGAACAGAGCGAACGACAGGCGCGCATGCACGCGGTCAATCCCAAGTACATCCTGCGCAACTACCTGGCCCAGCAGGCCATCGAAGCCGCCGAACGCGGCGACTATGGCCCAGTGCGCGAACTGCATTCGGTACTGTCACGACCGTTCGACGAGCAGCCGGGGCTCGAACGCTATGCCGAGCGTCCGCCCGAATGGGGCAAGCATCTGGAGATCAGTTGTTCGTCGTGAGTGATAGTGCTGCCGGCCTGTTGCGCGGCAGCTCACCGACGTTGGCCGGCCTTTCGACTGCGCTTATCTGTTAAATCGAAAAGGCATATCAATCTGCCCAAACATTCTTAGACTATCTAAAAGAACCCCTCTATCTTGGCGCCCTGCCAGGCCGCCCAGTGCGTGCCCGATACCTCACACGAGATTCGACGCAAAGATTCTGCCCCTGATTCGTCAGCCAGCGCCGCGAGCCCAAACGCAGCGCCAGCCACCTGAATCACATGCAGGATCTAAGGATGTTCATGTTCTGGGATTCCCTGCCTCTGCTGTTTGTCGGCGCCCTGCTGACCTGGGTTCTGTATGCCTTCGTTCGCGAGAAATGGAGCCCGGACATAGTCGCCGCCATCGCCGTGGCCGCCTTGCTGGTCAGCCAACTGCTGACGCCGGGCGAAGTACTCAGCGTGCTGTCCAACTCCGCCCCCGTGACCATCGCCTGCATGTTCGTGCTCTCCGCCGCGCTGGAGCGTACCGGCTGCATCGACGCTCTCGGCAACTGGCTGGGCAATCTGGTAGGCACCAGCCCGATTCGCGTGCTCACTGGCCTCACCGTCACCGCGCTGGTGGTATCCGCTTGCCTCAACAACACACCAGTGGTGGCCATCCTCACCCCGGTGGCCATCGCCCTGGCGCGCCGCGCCGGCACCCTGCCGTCGAAGCTGTTGATCCCGCTGTCCTACGCCACCATCCTCGGCGGCACCCTGACCATGATCGGCACCTCGACCAACATTCTGGTCGATGGCGTCGCGCGCAAGGCCGGCCTCGCGCCCTTTGGCATCTTCGAAATCACCGGTGTCGGCTTGGTCATGGCCGCATGCGGCATGCTCTACCTGCTGACCATCGGTCATCGCCTGCTGCCGGAACGCGAGACCCTGTCACGCCAGCTGCGCCCGGATCTGTCACGCACCTTCATGACCGAACTGCTGGTGCCGCACGACTCACCGATGATTGGCAAGACCCTGCACGAGGCCAACCTTAACGGTGGTAGTGGTCTGCAAGTGCTCAAGTTGTTCCGCGATGAACAGGAGCTGACCGAGCCGGGTGCCGAAACGCTGCTCGCCAGCGGCGACCGTCTGGTACTGCATGGCCAGGTCAAGGATGTAGTGGAGTTGCGCGAGAGCGGCCACCTGAGTTTCAACCGTGGCGATGCCTTCGAAACCATCAGCAGCCACGACGTGATCCTCGCTGAGGCTATCGTCGGGCGAAACTCGCGCTACAGCCACCGGCCGATGCGCGACCTCGACCTCACTGCGCGCTACGGCATCGCTGTGCTCGCCGTGCACCGCCAGGACGAGAACGTGCAGGGCAACCTGGATGATTTCGAGCTGCAGTTCGGCGATGTGATGCTGGTCGAAGGCACACCTGCGCAGATCAAACGCTTCGCCGACAACGGCGAACTGATCAGCCTCAACGCTGTGCAGGAGCGTGCCTTCCGCCGCGACAAGGCGCCCATCGCGATCATCTCGACCCTGGCCGTGATGCTGCTGGCTGCCTTTGGCGTGATGCCCATTGAGGGCCTGGCGATCATCGGCGCCGTCACGGTACTGGCCACCCGCTGCCTGGACGTGGAAGACGCCTACAAGGCGGTGGACTGGAAGATTCTCAGCCTGATCTTCGGCATGCTGGCCATCAGCATCGCCATGGACAAGGTCGGTTTGGTCAAGCTGCTGGTGGAGAATGTCATGGGCTGGCTGCCTTGGGCCGGACCACTATTGATGCTGAGTTTCATCTACCTGTTCACCTCGATCCTCACCGAGATGCTGTCCAACAATGCGGTGGCGGTACTGGTGACGCCCATCGCCATCGGCATGGCTCAGCACCTGGGCGTCGATCCACGCGCCTTCGTGGTCGCGGTGATGTTCGCCGCCAGCGCCAGCTTCGCCACCCCGATCGGCTACCAGACCAACACCTTCGTCTACAACGCCGGCGGTTATCGCTTCACCGATTTCATGAGAATTGGCATTCCCCTGAATCTGCTGCTGTGGGGCGTAGCAACGCTGGTAATCCCCTGGTTCTTCCCGCTGACGCCGGTCTAAGGCATAAGCTGCGAATACAATGTTCTAACCCAAGGCCCGTTTCATTGCGCCTGCGCATTGACCGGACCTTGTCGCTTTATCCATGCTGCGATCCTTTCAATCTGCCCTGAAGGAACGCGCGCATGAAATTGGAAACACTCGCCATCCACGCTGGCTACGATCCGGACCCCACCACCAAAGCAGTGGCGGTACCGATCTACCAGACCAGCTCCTTCGCCTTCGACGACACCCAGCACGGCGCCGACCTGTTCGACCTGAAGGTCGCCGGCAACATCTATTCGCGCATCATGAACCCGACCAACGCCGTGCTCGAGGAGCGCGTGGCGGCGCTGGAAGGCGGCGTCGGTGCACTGGCCGTGGCCTCCGGCATGGCCGCCATTACCTATGCCATCCAGACCGTGGCCGAGGCCGGCGACAACATCGTCTCGGTGGCCAAGCTCTACGGCGGTACCTACAACCTGCTGGCCCATACACTGCCGCGTTTCGGCATCCAGACCCGCTTCGCCGCGCACGATGACATCGCCGCACTGGAAGCACTGATTGACGAGCGCACCAAGGCGGTGTTCTGCGAATCCATCGGCAACCCAGCCGGCAACATCGTCGACCTCAAGGCCCTGGCCGACGCCGCACACCGTCATGGCGTGCCGCTGATCGTCGACAACACCGTGGCCACGCCGATTCTCTGCCGTCCCTTCGAACATGGCGCGGACATCGTCGTGCACTCACTGACCAAGTACATCGGTGGCCATGGCACCAGCATCGGCGGCATCGTGGTCGACTCCGGTAAATTCCCCTGGGCCGACAACAAGGCGCGCTTCCCGCTGCTCAACACGCCCGATCCTTCCTACCACGGCGTCACCTACACCGAAGCCTTCGGCCCTGCTGCGTTCATCGGCCGCTGCCGCGTAGTGCCACTGCGCAACACCGGCGCGGCGCTGTCGCCGTTCAACGCCTTCCTCATCCTTCAAGGCCTGGAAACCCTGGCCCTGCGCATGGAGCGGCATACCGAGAACGCCTTGAAAGTCGCGCAGTATCTGCAAAGCCACCCGCAAGTGGCCTGGGTCAAATACGCCGGCCTGGCCGATCACCCCGAACACGAACTAGCCCAGCGCTACTTCGGCGGCAAGCCGGCGGCGATCCTCTCCTTCGGCATCCAGGGCGGGCAGGAGGCTGGAGCGCGCTTCATCGATGCGCTGCAACTGGTGGTGCGCCTGGTCAATATCGGTGATGCCAAATCGCTGGCCTGCCACCCGGCGTCGACCACACACCGCCAGCTCAGCGACGAAGAATTGCAGAAGGCCGGCGTACCGCGCGACATGGTGCGCCTGTCCATCGGCATCGAGCATATCGACGATATCCTCGCCGACCTGAGCCAGGCTCTCGAAGCCGCACGCGGCTGATCGCTTGAAAAGCGGCGTTTTCGGCTCCAGATTGGTGTCATAGCCGCTGGAGCCGAAAAATGAGCGATCCCCTGCTGATCCCCTGCCCACATTGCAATGGGCTCAACCGCATTCCCGCCGAACGCCTGGGTGACGCCCCACGCTGTGGTCGCTGCAAGAGCGAAGTGTTGCCAGGCGTACCCATCACCCTCACGCAGGCTAATTTCGCCAGCCAACTCAAGGGCAACCTGCCGTTACTGGTAGATGTCTGGGCCAGTTGGTGCGGCCCCTGCCAGTCCTTCGCCCCGACCTTCCAGCAGGCCGCCGTGCAACTGCAGGGACGCTGCCGCCTGGGCAAGCTCGATAGTGAAGCCAACCCGAATCTGGCCGGGCAACTGGGCATCCGCTCCATTCCAAGCCTGATCCTGTTCAAGGGAGGCATCGAAGTCGCCCGCCAGAGTGGTGCCATGCCGCTACCGCAACTGCAGGCCTGGCTGCGCCAACAGGGCATTTAGGATGCACCTATAGCTCGGATGCAATCCGGGCTATGTGGCTGGAGCTCTTGAGCGCTTCGGTCAGTCACTACGGGCACTGCGGTCAATTGCAGCGCGCCATCGGCCCCTTAGTCTGGCAAAACGCCCGCCCAAGGAGTTTTGTCATGCCGCTGCCCGTTGAAATCGCCCGCCAACTCACCGAAGAACAGATCGCCTTCGTCAAACGCAGCGGCCTCAAGGCCGAAGTGCTGGAACCTGGATTCGTGCGCCTGCGCATGCCCCTGCAAGGCAACCAGAACCATATCGGCAGCATGTACGCCGGCGCCCTCTTCACCCTTGCGGAAATACCCGGCGGCGCGCTGTTTCTGACCAGCTTCGACGCCCAGCGCTTCTATCCCATCATCAAGGAAATGAACCTGCGTTTTCGTCGCCCCGCCACGGGTGATATCCAGGTCGAGGCGCGCCTCTCGACCGAGGAGATCGCCCGCCTGGAAGAACAAGCGATCCTACAGGGCAAGGCCGAATATCTGCTGGAATTGCAGCTGACCGACGGCAGCGGCGAAGTGGTCGCAGAAAGTCGCGGCCACTACCAATTGCGTTTACGCTGAATGGCGCCGCTGCCTGCATTTGCAATCGGTAACAGTCCCCGACCTTGCCATAGGTCAAAAGAGCGGCTATCTGAACAGGCACAATAAAATTGCCGAAGGGTATCGGCAGGAGAGCCGTCACCATGTTCAAGCACATTCTTATCGCCCATGACCTGCGCGACACTGCCGATATGGCACTGTGCCGCGCCACCCAGTTAGCCAAGCAGCATAACGCCCGGCTGACCATGCTCCATGTGCTCGACCCGGGCCAGAGCAGCGACCAGCATGAGAAAGCGCGCCAGGCGCTGGATCGCAGCCTGACCCAATACGCCCCGCCCGGCACCGAGCTGCGCATGCTCAGCGGCAAGCCGTCGGAGGTCGTCCTGCAACAGGTTCAGGACAGCGGTTGCGACCTGCTGGTACTGGGCGGCCACCATCAGCGCCATGACTTTTTCTCCGGCACCAGCCTCGACCGTATCGCTCGTCGCTGCACCGTGCCACTGCTGCTGGTCGCCCGCAACGACTTCCAGCCGTATCAACGGGCATTGGCCGCCATCGACTTTTCCCTATGCGCCTGCAGCGCTCTGGGCCAGGCCTATCATCTGCTGCCTGGCGATGCCGAACTGCATGCCCTGCATGTATTCGAACCGGACAAGGGCACGCAGCAACAGGTCGAACTGCAGCTGCAGACCCAGCAAGGTCTGATCGATCAGCTACTGCATGACGAAGCGCAGAAGCTCCCGGCCGAAGGTCCCAAGCTGAGCCACGAGGTGCTGCAGGGTGGCATCCTGCGTAGCCTGCAAGAGCAGATCAAGACGCGTCGAGCAGAACTACTGGTACTCGGCAGCCATGGCCGCAGCGCCTTCTCCCAGGCACTGCTGGGCAGCCTGGCACAGCACTTCCTGCACAAGGCGCCCTGCGACGTTTTCGTGGTGCGCTAACGAACAAGGCGCCCACGGGCGCCTTGATTTATCGCTGACAAACCTTCAAGCCTGATTGAGCAGATCGTGCAGCTCGACGAACTGCTGGGTCAGCTTGTGCCGTGCATCCAGATAGATCAGCGGCGTGCACACCTGATGCGACTCACGCATCTTCACCGAGCTCATCAGGTTCACCGGCAGCACCGGCAGCCCTTCGGCAATCAGCTCATCCAGCAACTGCTGCGGCAGCGTCGCACGTGGCTGGAACTGGTTGACCACGATGCCCTCCACTTCCAGCGCCTCGTTATGGTCGTCCTTGAGTTCTTCGATCTCGGCCAGCAGGCCGTAAAGGGCATTGCGCGAGAAGCTATCGCAGTCGAAGGGTATCAACACACGGTCGGCCGCGATCAAGGCGGAAACCGTATAGAAATTCAGCGCTGGCGGCGTATCCAGGTAGATGTGGTCGTAGTCTTCGGCCAGCTCGTCGAGCAGTTTGCGCAGCTTGTTGATCTTGTGCTTCTGCTCAAGCTTGGGCTGCAACTCGGCCAGTTCGGCCGTGGCCGTGACCACATGTAGGTTGTCGAAGGGAGTTTCGTAAATATCGACCTTGCCCTTTTTGGCGAACGGCCCGGACGACAGGGTTTGCTTGAAGAAATCGGCAATGCCCATGGGAATTTCCTCGCCGGTCAGCCCGGTGAGGTAATGGGTCGAGTTGGCCTGAGCATCCAGGTCGATCAGCAGCGTACGGTAGCCCTGCGCCGCACTCACTGCCGCAAGATTGCAGGCGATACTGGACTTGCCCACGCCACCCTTCTGGTTGAACACCACACGTCGCATCGCCGCTCTCCCTGATTTCGAATACTGTGGATTCTATGCAAAGCCCATGACAGACACGAGAAGCAGACCACAACGCCATCATCCGCCCATCAGAAGAGGCTGCACAACATTTGCACAGTGCCGTGCGCATCTAGATAATGCCCGACCGAACAGATACCGGCACTATGCCATGGACGCTGATTGACCTCTCTTTCAGGCGTATTGTCGTGCCGACCCGTATGCCCGGAGTGGCGAAAAGCCTCGTGCTATGAATTTCCAGATCGAAGGATTGCGCGCCTGGGCCCCCGGCCTGGAGTCAGAGGATGATTGGCGTGCCTGGTGCAGCGCCCCTGTGGTCGTGCCTGACGACCAGCAACAGCCGGACGTGAGTTTTCTGCCTGCCATGCAACGCCGCCGCCTCAGCCGGCTGGCGCGCATGCTGTTCCATGTCGCCTGGCCCCTGGCCGAAGGGCAAGGCCCACTCCCCCTGGTGTTCGCCTCGCGCCACGGCGAAACGCCGCGCACGCTTGCCATTCTTACCGAACTCGCCAAAGGCGAGCCGCTGTCGCCCACCCAGTTCAGCCTCTCCGTGCACAACGCGATCATCGGCCTGTGGTCGATCCTGCGTGAGGACAGCAGCGAGATGACTGCTATGGCTGCGACAGGAGACGGTTTGGAGCAAGCCATGCTCGAGGCCGGCGGGCTACTTGCCGAGGGTGCCCCCGGCGTCTTGCTGGTCGTCACAGAGGAATTACCGCCTGACCTCTACACGCCCTATATAGATGACGTACCCTTCTCCTACGCGCTGGCTCTGCTGCTGAAACCGGGCACAACCTGGACCTTGAGCCTCGCTCCCGCCGAATCCGGCTTACCTGCCGCCTGGCCACACCCTCTGAACCTGCTGCGCGCCTACCATGGCGGGCAGCGAACGCTGACTCATTACTGGAAAGACCGCCAATGGACCTGGTCACGCAACGAGGACTGAGCCCCTATAGCCCGCCGTATGCATGGAGGCTTGTCGCGACGGCACTGAGCTTCGCCCTCTTCGGGGTCGGCGGCGTGCTGCTGCGCGTGCTGGTTTTCCCTGTGCTTGGCCTGTTGCCTGGCGATGTTCTGCAGCGCCGCACCCGGGCGCGTGCAGTGGTCAGTTGGACCTTCCGCGTATTCGTGCAGTTCATGTTCCGCACGGGTGTACTCACCTATGAGGTGGAGGGCGCCGAACGCCTGGGCCGTCCCGGCCAGATGGTGATCGCCAATCACCCCTCGCTGATCGACGTGGTCGTGCTGATCGCCTTCATCCGCGACGCCAACTGCGTGGTCAAGCAGAGCCTGTGGGAAAACCCCTGCATGCGCGGCCCGATTCGCGCCGCTCAGTACATCAGCAACAGCGGCAGCATGGACATGCTCGACGAAGCAGCCGGCGCCCTGCAAAGCGGCGAGACCCTGATCATTTTCCCGGAGGGCACCCGCACGGTGCCCGGCACCAACCCGGAGTTTCACCGCGGTGCAGCTGCAATCGCGGTACGCGGCGCCAGCGTGGTTACCCCCGTGGTGATCAGCGTGACACCGACGACCCTGACCAAGGCCGAGCCCTGGTACAGCATTCCGTCGCGCCGTTTTCACTTTCGCCTGCGGGTCGGGGAGGATATCGACCCGCGGCAATTCACCGAGCAGGCCCCATTGCCGATTGCCTCGCGCAAGCTCAACGACCATCTGCATCAACACTTTATGAAGGAGCTCGCCTCAGATGAGCGATCTGCAACGTGAAATCAAGAACCTGATCATCGATGCCCTCGGCCTCGAGGACATGAGCGCCGACGACATTGGCGCGGAACAGACGCTGTTCGGAGAAGGCCTCGGCCTGGATTCGGTGGACGCGCTGGAGCTTGGGCTGGCGATCCAGAAGCGCTTC
The DNA here is from genome assembly GCF_039555755.1 of Pseudomonas sediminis. NCBI lineage: Bacteria > Pseudomonadati > Pseudomonadota > Gammaproteobacteria > Pseudomonadales > Pseudomonadaceae > Pseudomonas > Pseudomonas sediminis. The sequence continues at coordinate 2,377,493 of NZ_CP154631.1, read as the reverse complement.
GGCATCAAGATCGACGCCGAAGCCAAGGACACTCGCAAGCACTTCGCCAATGTCGCGAGCCTGGCTGCGTTCGTTTCCGCCCAGCAAACCGCTTGAGGATTACTCCAGATGCAAAGCCGCGAAGAAATCTTCGTCACCCTGCGCAGCGCCCTGGTGGAGCTGTTCGAACTGGATGCCGAGCGCGTCACCCTGGAAGCCAGCCTGTATGAAGATCTGGAAATCGACAGCATCGACGCTGTCGACCTGATCGACCACATCAAGCGTCAGACCGGCCGCAAGCTCGCCGCCGAGGAATTCAAGAGCGTGCGCAGCGTGGGTGACGTGGTCGAAGCCGTATACCGCCTGATCAACGAAGCGCCCCAGGCTCAAGCCTGATCAAATGGCTCGCTTGTTTGGCCTGCTACTGCTGATAGCCGGCGTGCTCTATCCCTTCGCCGTCTATTACGGCATGGAGCACTGGTCGCCACGTTTGTTCGCTGCGCTGCTGGGCGGGCTCTGGCTCGCCCGTGCGCTGACTGCCCGTCGCCGGCCCGGGGGCCTGTGGCTGGCCGCTGCTGCCCTGGCGTTCTGCCTGATGCTCGGCCTGGCGGACGAACCGGCCCTGTTGCGCTGGTACCCGGTACTACTCAACCTGATGCTGCTGGCCCTGTTCGGCCTCAGCCTGAAGTTCGGCCCACCGCTGGTCGAGCGCCTGGCGCGCCTGCGCGAGCCGCAGTTGCCGGAAGTCGCCGTGCGCTACACGCGCAAGGTCACTCTGGTCTGGACCCTGTTCTTTCTCGGCAACTCCTTCCTGTTGATGGCTCTCGCGGCCTGGGCGCCGCTCTCCTGGTGGACGCTGTACACCGGCTTTATTTCTTATGGCCTTATTGGCCTGCTGTTCGCTGGCGAATGGTTGATCCGCCAGCAGGTAAGGAAACACGAATGATTTGGCTGCCCCTCTCCGATCTGTTGCTGGAGGCTCAGCCCGAGCGCCAGGTGACCCTGGAGCCCGCGCTGTTTCATCCAGCGCTGCGTGAGCGCGCCTTGCGCCTGGCTGCTGCCCTGCAAACGCAAGGCATACGACGCGTGGCGCTGTATCTGGAAGATGCTGGTGAGCTGGCCATCGCCCTGCTCGGAGCCTGGCGCGCCGGGGTGCAGGTGTTGCTGCCGGCCGATGCCCAGGCGCAGACACGCCAGCGGCTGGCGGCCCAGGTCGATTTGTGGCTGGACGACTTGGCAGGGCTGGACGCCGAGGCGCTGCCCGCCGCCGCTCTCGACCCCGAGCAGTGCCGCCTGACCCTGTGCACCTCGGGCTCCAGCGGCGAACCCAAGCTGATCGACAAGAGCCTGGCGCAACTGGCCAACGAACTCGAAGCCCTGGAGCACTTGTGGGGGCAACACCTGGGCCAGGCTTGCGTGCTTGGTAGCGTCGCCTGCCAGCATATCTACGGCCTGCTGTTCCGCTTGCTCTGGCCGCTCTGCGCCGGTCGCCCGGTGCACAGCCGCGCCCTGCCATTCCCTGAAGACCTGCAGCAGGTCAGCCTCAGTCAGCCCCATTTCGTCTGGGTCGCCAGCCCTGCCCTGCTCAAGCGCATGGGCGACAACCTCGACTGGCCGGCGCTGAGCCGCGTGAAACAGGTATTTTCCTCCGGCGGCGCCCTGCCCGCCGAAGCAGCGCAGGCCCTGCATGACCGTCTGGGCCAATGGCCGACGGAAATCTATGGCAGTTCGGAAACCGGCGGTATCGGCTGGCGCCAGGGTGACACGCCTTGGCAACCGTTCACCGGCGTCGAACTGAGCTTGGATGAGGCCGGAGCCCTGCGCATCGCCTCGCCATATTTGCCAGCCGGACATATCGAACAGAGCGCGGATGCCGCCGAGATCGGTGACGACGGTCGTTTCGTCCTGCGCGGACGACTGGATCGCATCGTCAAACTGGAGGAGAAGCGCATCTCCCTGCCCATGATCGAGCAGGCACTGGTCAATCATGACTGGGTTGCCGATGCCCGCCTGGGTGTCGTTCAGGAGGGTCGCGCCTACCTCGGGGCCTTGCTGGCGCTGAGCGCCAACGGCGTGCATGCCCTGCGCAACCAGGGCCGCCGTACCGTGACCGAAACCCTGCGCCGACACCTGGCCGAACACTGCGAAACCATCGCCCTGCCGCGCCGCTGGCGTCTGCTGCTGGAACTGCCCTACAGCAGCCAGGGCAAGCTGGCGCAGAGCCAGATCGACGACCTGCTGGCTGCGCCACGACCAACGAGGGTAGAGCCAGCCAGCGCCGAAGAGCATGACGGCGAATGGCTGCTGCAACTGCAGGTGCCACTGGACCTTGCCCACTTCACCGGCCACTTCCCACAGACGCCGGTACTGCCGGGCGTGGTGCAGGTCGATTGGGCGCAGCAACTGGCGCGCCAGGTGATCGAACATCTGCCGCCGCGCTTCGCCGGCATGGAAGTGCTCAAGTTTCAGCAACTGGTGCGCCCCGGCGACACCCTGCAGCTGTCGCTGCGTTTCGACACCGAACGCGGCAAGTTGTATTTCGCCTACCGCAATGGCGAGGCTGCCTGTTCCTCAGGGCGCATTCTGCTGGAGCCGGCCCATGGCTGAGCCAGACTTCAATCCCTGCGCGGTGATCCCGGTATACAACCACGAGCGGCCGTTGCCCGGCGTGGTCGGGCAACTGCGCAGCGCTGGATTGCCATGCCTGCTGGTGGACGACGGCTCGAACACGGCCTGCGCTGCGGTAATGGATGAACTGGCGCAGCAGCCGAACATTCACCTGCTACGCCTGCCGAGCAACCAGGGCAAAGGCGGCGCGGTGATGGCCGGCCTGCGCGAGGCCGCGCGCCTTGGCTACAGCCACGCCCTGCAGGTAGACGCTGATGGTCAACACGATCTGAGCACCCTGGATCATTTCATCACCACCGCTCGCGCTCATCCGCAAACGCTGGTCTGCGGTTACCCGCAATACGATGCGAGCGTGCCCAAGTCACGCCTCTACGCCCGCTACCTGACCCATGTCTGGGTCTGGATCAACTGCCTGTCGCTGCAGATTCGCGACTCCATGTGTGGCTTTCGCATCTACCCACTACCGGCCACCCTGGCCCTCCTCGATACGGTGAAGCTCGGCCGGCGCATGGATTTCGACACAGAGATACTGGTGCGCATGGCCTGGCGTGAACAGCCGATGCACTGGTTGCCAACGCGGGTGCACTACCCGGCCGACGGCCTCTCGCACTTTCGCCTGTGGCACGACAACCTGCTGATCTCGGGCATGCATGCCCGGCTGTTCTTCGGCATGCTGCTGCGCGCGCCACGCATTCTCTGGCGCAGGCTGGTCGCATGAGCGCTGCCGAACAAAACGAGCACTGGGCCCGGCAGAAGGAGCGCGGCAGTTTCCTGCTGATGCGTTTCACCGTCGCGGCCGCGCGCCTGCTTGGCCGCCGCCCCCTGGTACCGCTGCTGTACCTGATCGTCCTGTACTTCTACCTCTTCGGCCGTAGTGCACGCACCAGCATTCATCAGTATCAGAACAACCTGGCCGCCTGGAGCGCACGCCCCGATCTGCGCCCAAGCCGCAGCTCTGTGTTGCGTCAGTTCCTGGCGTTCGCCGATAGCCTGCTGGACAAGCTCGATGTGTGGAACGGCCGCCTGCCACTGCAGCAGTTGCAACTGGACGATCCCGACGACATCCGCGGCCAACTGCATAGCGGTGGTCGCGGACGCCTGCTGGTCGGCGCCCACCTGGGTAATCTGGAAGTCTGCCGCGCCCTGGCCGAACTCGGCGAGCAGGTATGCATGAACGTGCTGGTGCACACCAAGCACGCCGAGCGCTTCAACCGCCTGCTGGGTGAGTCCGGCGCCAGCCACCTGCGCCTGATTCAAGTCAGCGAACTGGACCCGGCGATCATGCTGCAACTGGCCGAGCGCCTGGAGCGCGGCGAGTGGCTGGCTATCGCTGGCGACCGCGTGCCGCTACATGGCGGGCGCAGCGTGGTGGTCGATTTCCTCGGTCTGCCGGCAGCGTTTCCGCAAGGTCCCTGGTTGCTGGCTGGCCTGCTGCAATGCCCGGTCGGGCTGATGCACTGCCTGAAGATCGATGGGCGCTACCAGGTGCGTCTGGAACACTTCGCCGATGCCGTGAGCTGGAAGCGCAGCGAGCGCGATCAGGTGGTTCACGACTGGGCACAACGTTACGCGCAGCGCCTGGGCGAACACTGCCTGGACGCACCGCAACAATGGTTCAACTTCTACCCTTTCTGGAAGCGAGATGACGACATACCAGCCTGAGCCGGTGATCTTCGGCGAGCGCGCCCTGACCATCGAGAACATCGTAGCCCTGTCGCAGCACCAGGCCCGTGCCCAGCTGCAGGACGATGCCGCCTACCGGGAAAAGATCGCCAAGGGCGCACGTTTCCTCGACACCCTGCTGGACAAGGAAGGCGTGATCTACGGCGTCACCACCGGCTACGGCGACTCCTGCGTGGTCGCGGTGCCGCTGCATCAGGTCGAGGCGCTGCCCCAGCACCTGTTCACCTTCCACGGTTGTGGCCTGGGCAAACTGCTCGACGCCCCCAGTACCCGCGCGGTGCTCGCCGCCCGATTGCAGTCGCTGTGCCACGGCGTGTCCGGGGTGCGCGTGGAACTGCTGGAGCGTATCCAGGCGTTCATCGAGCACGACGTGTTGCCCTTGATCCCGGAAGAAGGCTCGGTCGGCGCCAGCGGCGACCTCACTCCGCTGTCCTACGTCGCCGCCACCCTCAGCGGTGAGCGTGAGGTGCTGTACAAGGGCGAACGTCGCAGCGCCGCCGAGGTGCATGAAGAACTCGGCTGGACGCCGCTGACCCTGCGCCCGAAAGAGGCCCTGGCGCTGATGAACGGCACCGCCGTGATGACCGCCCTGGCCTGCCTGGCCTACGCCCGCGCCGACTACCTGCTGAAGCTGGCCACACGCATCACCGCACTCAACGTGATCGCCCTGGAAGGCAATCCGGAGCACTTCGACGAGCGCCTGTTCGCCGCCAAGCCGCACCCGGGCCAGACCCAGGTCGCCGCCTGGATTCGCCAGGATCTGGCCGTCGAGGCGCCACTGCCGCCGCTGCACCGCCTGCAGGATCGCTATTCGATCCGCTGCGCGCCGCACGTGCTGGGCGTGCTGGCCGACAGCCTGGGCCTGCTGCGCCAGTTCATCGAGATCGAACTAAACAGCGCCAACGACAACCCGCTGTTCGATGCCGAGACCGAACGCACCCTGCACGGCGGCCACTTCTATGGCGGGCATATCGCCTTCGCCATGGACAGCCTGAAGAACCTGGTGGGCAACGTCGCCGACCTGCTCGACCGCCAGCTCGCCCTGCTGGTCGACACCCGCTACAACCACGGCCTGCCGAGCAACCTGTCCGGCGCGCCAGTCGAGACGGCGATGATCAACCACGGCTTCAAGGCCGTGCAGATCGGCGCCAGCGCCTGGACTGCCGAAGCGCTGAAGAACACGATGCCGGCCAGCGTGTTCTCGCGCTCCACCGAGTGCCATAACCAGGACAAGGTGAGCATGGGCACCATCGCCGCACGCGATGCTCTGCGCAGCCTGGAGCTGACCGAACAGGTCGCCGCTGCCACGCTGCTGGCCGCCAACCAGGGCGTGTGGCTGCGCGAGCAGGCAGGCAAGCAGGACATCCCCGCGCCACTGGCCGCCATGCGCGAGCAACTGGCCAGCGATTTCCCGCCGGTGATCGAAGACCGCGCCCTGGAAGGCGAACTGCGCCTGTGCCTGGAGCGCATCCGCACTCAGCACTGGAGGCTGTATGCGTAGCAAGGGCGTATTGCAGGCGGAAATCGAACTGCAGGTGCAGTTCTATGACGTCGACATGATGGAAATCGTCTGGCACGGCCATTACGTCAAATACTTCGAGCAGGCGCGCTGCGCCCTGCTCGACAAGCTCGACCACAACTACCGGCAGATGCGCGACTCCGGCTACGCCTGGCCGGTGATCGACCTGCAGGTACGCTATGTGCGCGGCGCCCAGTTCGGCCAGCGCATCATCGTGCGCGCCGACCTGGTGGAATGGGAAAGCCGCCTGAAGATCAACTACCTGATCAGCGATGCTGAGACCGGCGAACGCATGACCCGCGGCAGCACCGTGCAGGTCGCCGTGGAGATCGCCACGCGAGAAATGCAGTTCGCCTCACCCCAGGTGTTCATCGATGCCGTACAGAGGGCCATCGCGTGAAACGCCTTCTCGGTGCAGCTCTGGCCTTCATCCTGCTCGGCACAGCCCAGTTGGCGCTGGCCTTCGACCTCGACCAGCTCAGCGAGCAACTCGGCGAGCCCGAGGTGGTGCGCGGCAGCTTCATCCAGGAAAAACACCTGCGCGCCCTGCCGCAACCGTTGACCAGCCGCGGCACCTTCGTCCTGGCCAAGGATCATGGCCTGCTCTGGCTGCTCGAACGCCCATTGCAGCAGGACTACCGTATCGACGCGCAAGGCATTGCCCGGCGCAGCGAACAGGGTTGGCAGTTCGTCGCCCAGCAAAGCGCCACCGCTCAGCAGAACCGCCTGTTTCTTGCCGTGCTCAAGGGCGACAGCAGCGGTCTGCGTCAGGATTTCGAACTAAGCCTGAGCGGTAGCGCCGAGGCCTGGCAGCTCGATCTGACGCCCCGCAGCGTTCTGCTCAAGCAGGTATTCAAGGCCATCGTCATCACCGGCGGTGAGCTGGTGCAGCGTATCGAGCTGCAGGAAACTCAGGGCGACAGCACCGTGCTGCGCCTTGAGGACAATCAGGCCGATCAGTCCCTGAGCGACGCGGAGCGACATGACTTCCAGAGTTGAATACTGGGGTTCACGGCTCTTTCCGCTCGCCCTGCTCCTGCTCGTTGCCGTCGCTGCCTGGCAGTGGCGCGGCGGCGCGCCCGTATCGGCCAACCTGCTGGAACTGGTACCCAACGGCACGCCGGACGCGCTCGAGCAGCAGGCCGTGCAACGTATGCAGGAGCCGCTCAATCGCGAGCTTCTGGTGCTGATCAGCCACCCGCAGCGCGAGCAAGCCCTGGCACTGGCCGCCGAACTGGGCACACGCTGGCAGCAACAGGCGCTGTTCGAGAAGGTGCAGTGGGATCCGCAAGCCGACCTGTCCGGCATACGCCAGCAACTGCAGGATCAACGCCTGGCGCTGTTGCCGGCTGCCGACCGTCAATTGCTGATCGACAATCCATCCGCCTTCGTCGAGCGACGGGTGCAGGATCTGTTCGACCCCTTCCGCAGTCAGGGCGTGGTTGCCACCAATGATGATCTGCTCGGCCTCAGCACCCTGGTGGAGAAAGGGCTTCCCCATTACCACAATGTCCAGGTCGACCTCAGCGGCGCGCTGATCGCCGAAAGCGAAGGGATCACCTGGGCCCTGCTACGCGCCCGCACCAACGCCGACGCCTTCGACGGCAACCTGGCTCTGGCCGTGGACGATCTGGTCGCCCAGTCCCGTGATGAGGTGCAGGCACGCGGCGGCCAATTGCTCGCCAGCAGCGGGCTGCTGTATTCCGCCCATGGCCAGCGCGAAGCCACTCGCGAAATCAACGTGATGGGCAGCATCGCCAGCGCTGGTGCCCTGCTGATGATGCTGCTGGTGTTTCGCCGGGTGCGCGTACTGCTCGCCTTCATCCCCGCGGCCATTGGCGTGCTCGCTGGGCTCACGGCCTGCGTCGCGGTGTTCGGCCACATCCACGTGATGACCCTGGTGCTGGGTGCCAGCCTGATCGGCGTGGCCATCGACTACCCCCTGCACCTGCTGTCGAAAAGCTGGACGCTGCAACCCTGGGATAGTTGGCGTGCCCTGCGCGCCACGTTTCTTGGCCTGAGCCTCGGTCTGCTGACCAACGTCATCGGCTATCTGGCCCTGGCCTTCACGCCGTTCCCGGCACTGAAACAAGTGGCGATCTTCTCCGCCGCCGGCCTGCTCGGCGCCTACCTGAGCACGCTGTTCCTGTTGCCAACCCTGCTCGGCAAGGCCGAGATACGTCCCTGGCAGCCGCCGCATGCCCTAGCACAGCGCCTGCTCGACTGGCGCGAAGCCTTGTTGCGAAAACTGCCCACACCCTGGCTGCTGTTGATCTTCGCCCTGTTCTGCGCTGCTGGCCTGTTGCAGCTCTCGCACAAGGACGACCTGCGCCAGTGGGCCAGCGTACCGCCGCAATTGCTTGAGCAGTCGAAAGCCATCAGCCAGATCGTCGGCATGCAACCGACCAGTCAGTTCTTTCTGGTGCGCGGCGACGACGAGGAACAATTGCTGCAACGCCAGCAGCCGTTGAGCCAACGCCTGGACAAGCTGGTGGAACAAGGCCAGTTGAAGAGCTATCTGGCCCTGAGCCAGCTGATGGCGCCAGCCACCCAGCAGGAGGCACTGCGCCAAGCCGTGGCACAGCTCCCGAGCCATAGCGCTGCACTCAACGAACTGGGCATCCCCGCCGAGGCCATCGAGCAGGAAGCGCAACAGCTGCAAGCACTGCCGACGCTGACCATCGAGCAGGTGCTATCCGCGCCACTCAGTGAGCCCTGGCGGCCACTCTGGCTGGGCAACGCCGATGACGGCCAGGTCGCCGGCTTGATCAGCCTGCAAGGCTTGACCGACAGCGATCTGCTTGCCGCCCAGGTCGAGGGACTGGACGGGGTAAAACTGGTCGACCGCCTCGGCGAGCTCAATCGCCTGTTCGCCGCCACGCAAGTCAGCGCCGCCGAACTCAAGCTGGCCTCCTGCCTGCTGATCTTCGCTGTGCTCTGGATCTTCTTTGGCGCACGCGGTGCCGCTCGTGTACTGGCGGTCTCGCTGCTGGCCGCATTGGCCAGCCTGGCCAGCCTGGGCTGGCTTGGCCAGCCGCTGACCCTGTTCAGCCTGTTCGGCCTGTTGCTGGTCACCGCCATCGGCGTGGACTACGCCATTCTGATTCGCGAACGGGTCGGCGGCGCCGCCACCAGCCTGCTCGGCACGCTGCTGTCGGCACTGACCACCTGGTTGTCGTTCGGCCTGCTGGCCGTTTCCAGTACGCCTGCGGTGAGCAACTTCGGCCTGGCCATCAGCATCGGCCTGGCCTTCAGCTTCCTCCTCGCCCCCTGGGCAGGTGACGCGCAAGCAAAGGATAAGCAGCCATGACGGTCGTCCTGTTCTGGTTGCTGGCCCTGGCCATCTATGCGCTGGTCGCGGTCGTCGGTGGGCGCCGCTTGATACCCATCGTCGGGCAGTTGCTGGTGGCCGCACTCGCCATTCCGGCGCTGCTGTTGCTGTGGGCCGAGCCGCACTGGCAGTTGAGTGCCAACGACCTGCTGGCGCCCGACTGGCTGGAGCTTGCCTACGGCCTATGCTTCGCGCTGCTGCTCGGCTACATCCTCAGTGATGTGATCGACCTCGATCTCAGCCCGGCCTGCGTGAAAATCGCCCTGCCGAGTTTTCTCGTGCCGATGCTGGCGGGCCTGGCCTGCTCGCTATGGCTGCTACCCGGCGAGCGTGGCTGGTTGAGTGCGCTGGGCATTGGCCTGCTGTTTTCCATCACTGCCATCCCGGTGCTCTATCTGTTCCTGCAGAGCATCGGCTACCCGGCCGCCGACACCAAACGCCTGCTGCACGCGGCAATCCTGATGGACTTCATGTGCTGGAGCCTGTTCGGCCTGGCCCAGGGCAGCAGCCAGCCGGCAACCTTGCTCTGGCCGCTGTTGGCGGCACTGCTGCCCCTGTTGCTGCACAGGCTCAAGCGGCGCCATCCGCTGTTCTACAGCCTGCCGTTCTTCGCCCTGATGCTGCTGTTTCAGCAGCTTGGACTGAATGCGCTGGTATTCGGCATCGCCTACATGCTGTGTCTGGGCTATCTGAAACAGCCCTTCGTCCTGCCATTGGCGCAACGCCACTGGAAGCTGCTGATGAATGGCATCGCGGTTCCGCTGATTCTCACTTACGGCGTGCTGCGCGTGGATTTCCATGGCCTGGGTCAACACATGTCCTGGCTGGTGATAGGTACCCTGCTGGCGCTGCCGGTCATCAGCAAGGTGCTTGGTAGCTGGCTGGGTCTGCACTGGGCAGATCCGGCCGCGTCGGCACGGATCAAGTGGCGTGAAAGCCTGCTGCTGAACATCCGCGGCCTGACCGAAATCGTGTTCCTCAACCTGCTCCTGCAGCTCCAGCTGATTGATTCAACGGTGTACTTCGGCCTGCTGCTGATGAGTCTGTTCTCTACTCTGCTGCCTGCCCTGCTGGGCCGGCATGCGGCCAATCATGAAGCGAAAACCCGCTATGAAATCTCCTGAACTCGAACAACGCCAGATCGTCGTCATCGGTGCCGGCCCGTCCGGCGCCATCGCAGCCGCCATCCTCAAACGCAAGGGTCATGACGTACTGGTGCTGGAGCGCCAGCGCTTCCCACGCTTTTCCATCGGCGAGAGCCTGCTGTCGCACTGCCTGGACTTCGTCGAAGAAGCCGGCATGCTCGAGGCCGTCCAGGCCGCTGGCTTCCAGACCAAGCACGGTGCTGCGTTCGCCTGGGGTGAGCGTTACACCAGCTTCGACTTCCGCGACAAGTTCACCGAGGGCAAGGGTTCGACCTATCAGGTAATCCGCGCCGACTTCGACAAGTTGCTGGCCGACGAAGCCGAGCGCCAGGGCGTGGAGATCCGCTACGAGGAAGAAATCTTCGCCGCCGACTTCAGTGGTGATTGCCCGCGCCTGTCGGTACGCCGCCTGGCCGACGGCTTCGAGTACCAGGTCGAGTGCGCCTTCGTCCTCGACGGCAGTGGTTATGGCCGCGTGCTGCCGCGCCTGCTCGATCTCGACACGCCGTCGGCCTTCCCGGTCCGTCGCGCGGTGTTCACCCATATCGAGGATCGCATCGACCCGGCCTCGGGCTTCAACCGCGAGATGATCCTCATCACCACTCACCCGACTCTGCGCGACGTGTGGTTCTGGACCATCCCATTCAGCAACGGCCGTTGCTCGCTGGGCGTGGTCGCCGCAGCCGAGCACTACGAGAATTCTCCGAAAGATCTCGATGCCTGTCTCAAGCAGTTCGTTGCCGAGACCCCATCGTTGAGCAAGGTGCTCGGCAATGCCGTGTGGGATACCCCGGCGCGCGAGATCAACGGTTACTCGGCCAACGTCAAGAGCCTGCACGGCCCAGGCTTCGCCTTGCTGGGCAACGCCGCCGAGTTCCTCGATCCGGTATTCAGCTCCGGCGTAACCATCGCCATGCGTTCGGCGAGCATGGCCGCCGGGCTGCTGCATCGCCAGCTGGGTGGCGAAACGGTGGACTGGGAGAACGAGTTCGCCATCCCGCTCAAACGCGGCGTGGATACCTTCCGCGTCTACGTCGAAGGCTGGTACGAGGGTTCCTTCCAGGACGTGATCTACTACGAGAACGCCTCCCCGGAAATTCGTCGCATGATCAGCTCGATCCTTGCCGGCTACGCCTGGGACGGTAAGAATCCCTACGTGTCCGAACCACGCCGCCGCCTGCGAGTGCTCGCAGAACTTTGCTCCCAACCCTGAGAACCTACTTACGATCAGCTGCGCGTCGGCCCTACGGCGTTAGAAACAGGCTCGGAATGCTCATTTACAACTCGTAAACTCCGCTTCCTCGCCTGCTTCTGCATTGTATGGCTCTAGCTCGCTAGCTCGTAAATAGGTTCTAAACAAGGATCGTCGATGAACGCCCTGCGCCCCGTCTCGCCCACCTACGTCGAAGAAACCCGCTTCGGTTTCTGGTTCCTGCAGAGCCATGTCTGGCAACACCATGTACTGCGGGTCGCGATCAACGATCTGGTACGCCTGAGCGGCAGCCCGTTGCCGCAAGCGCCCGCGTTGCTCGATGCCGGCTGCGGTCAGGGCCGTTCTTTCGGCCTGCTCAACGCCGCCTTCGCACCGGCGCGGATGATCGGCCTCGACGCCGATCCGCACAGCCTCGAATGCTCGCGCCGCGAGGCGGAGCGCCTGGGCCTGGAGGTCGAACTGATCGCCAGTGACTGCGCGGCCATCGACCTGCCCGACGCCAGCGTCGACCTGCTGTTCTGCCACCAGACCCTGCATCACCTGGTGGAGCAGGAGAAAGCCCTCGCCGAGTTCTGGCGCGTGCTGAAACCGGGTGGCCGGTTGCTGCTGGCCGAATCGACCAAGTACTACATCGACACCTGGGTGATCCGCTGGCTGTTCCGTCACCCGATGCACGTTCAACGTAGCGCCGAGCAGTACCTGCAAATGCTCAGCGCGCAGGGTTTCCAGTTCGAAGAGAGCAGTGTTTCCTACCCCTATCTGTGGTGGAGTCGCTCCAAGGATTTCGGCCTGCTGGAGCGCTGGGGGCTGATGCGGCCCAAGCCGGTCGGCCAACGCGACGAAACGCTGCTCAACGTAGTGGCGCGCAAACCGTGATGCCACGCATACTCCTGCTCGTCGCCAGCCTGCTGCTGGGCGCCTGCGCCGCACATACCCCCGTGCCGCAGACGCCACCGGCACTGGTCGCGCCCTTGCCGCTCAGCCTGCAGATCCAGCGTGAGCAGGCACAGGTGCGACAGGACTGGCTGCTGGTGATCCAGCGTGAAGGCTCGGCCCTGCGCTGGTCATTGATGGACCCACTGGGCATCCCACAGGCGCGTCAGCTGCTGGATGCCGGACAATGGCGCAACGACGGCCTGTTGCCACCCAATACCGAAGCGCGAGAACTGTTCGCTGCGCTGCTGTTTGCCCTGACCCGAAGCGACGCGCTGCAGGCCTACCCGGCCGGCAGCTGGCAACAGGTGAGTGACGACCAACGCCGCCTTGTTCCGGACTGGACCGTCGACTACCACGGCCCACTGAATTTCACCCTTGGCAAGACCGGCCTGAACTACCGGATACATGCACTGAACCTGGAAGAAAGCGATTGATGTCCCGTGCCCCTACCCCCGGCTACCTCAATGCACTCGGCGTGATCTGCGCCCTGGGCGAAGGCAAGCAGGCCGTCGCCGATGCGCTGTTCGCCGGTGACACCTCGGGCATGCGTGCCGAAGACGGCTGGGTCAGTGAACGCTGCCTGACGGTCGGTGCCGTGCATGCCGATCTGCCAGCCATACCAGCCGGTTTCGAGCGCTCGCACAGTCGCAACAACCAACTGCTGCTTGCAGCCGCGCTGCAGATCGAGCCCGAACTGCGCGCGGCCATCGCCCGCCATGGTGCTCACCGCGTCGGCCTGGTGCTGGGTACGAGCACCTCGGGCATTCGCGAAGCGGGCGAGCATATCGGGCGCCAGCTCGACGATGGCGAGCTGCCAGCCGAGTACGACTACATCCAGCAGGAGATGGCCGCGCCAGCGAACTTCCTGGCGGACTGGCTGAAACTGACTGGCCCGGTGTACTGCCAGTCCACCGCCTGCACCTCCAGCGCCCGCGCCCTGCTCAGCGCCCATCGCCTGCTGCGCATGGGCCTGTGCGACGCGGTGATCTGCGGCGGCGTGGACAGCCTGTGCCGCCTGACCCTAAATGGGTTCTCATCGCTGGAGGCGGTTTCCGCCGAGCCCTGCAATCCGTTCTCGGTAAATCGCAACGGCATCAATATCGGCGAAGCGGCGGCCCTGTTCCTGATGACGCGCGAGCCTTCGCCCATCGCCTTCTTCGGCGGCGGCGCCACGTCCGATGCCCACCATATTTCCGCCCCGCATCCAGAAGGGGTCGGCGCCCGAGCCGCCATGGAGAAGGCCCTGGCCAGCGCCGGCCTGACGCCGGATCGGATCGACTACTTAAACCTGCACGGCACTGCCACCCGCCACAACGACGCGATGGAGAGCAAAGCGGTACACGCCCTGTTCCCCAATGGCCTGCCCTGCTCGTCGAGCAAGTCCATGACCGGCCACACCCTGGGCGCCGCAGGTGCACTGGAGGCGGCCTTCTGTTGGCTGACGCTGAGCGAGTACAACCGTGACGGACTGCTGCCACCGCACCTCTGGGACGGACAGCGAGATCCCGAACTGGCACCGATCGAACTCGCCCAAGCCGGTGCCCAGCTTCCGCGCAAACAGGGCCGCCATCTGATGAGCAACTCCTTCGCCTTTGGCGGCAATAATGTCGCCCTGATTCTGGGGGATGCGCCATGAAACTCTGGCCCGTCGCCGAACTGGTGCCCCATGCCGGCAACATGGTGCTGCTCGACGAAGTGCTGAGCTGCGATACGGAAGCGATCGAGGTGCGCCTCGTCGTACGTCCGGATGGCCTGCTCAGCGATGCCGACGGCAATCTGCCTGCCTGGACCGGCATCGAGCTGATGGCCCAGGCCATCGCCGCCTTCGCCGGCATCCAGGCCAAGCGTGCCGGCTTGCCGGTGGAACTGGGCTTCCTGCTTGGCACACGCAAGTACAACTGCAACGTCGAGCACTTTCCAGCCGGCAGCGAACTGCACATCCGCGCCCTATGCTCGTTGCAGGACGACAACGGCATGGGCGTGTTCGAATGCCACCTGCAAGGCCCCGACATACAGGCCGAAGCGCGCCTCAACGTGTTCCGCCCGCCGCAACCGGCGGTTTATTTACAAGAGCCACAAGAACCGCAAGAACAATCCCATGACTGAAACTACTTCCGCCGCCACCGTACTGGTCACCGGCTCCAGCCGTGGCATCGGCCGCGCCATCGCCCTGCGCCTGGCGCGTTCGGGCCATGACATCGTCCTGCACTGCCGCTCGCGCCGCGATGAGGCTGAAGCCGTGCAGGCGCAGATCGCCGAACTCGGGCGCCAGGCGCGCATCCTGCAATTCGACGTATCCGACCGCGCCGCCTGCCGTTCGGCACTGGAGGCCGACGTCGAAGCCCATGGCGCCTACTACGGCGTGGTGTGCAACGCCGGCCTGACCCGCGACGGCGCCTTCCCGGCGCTCTCCGAGGAAGACTGGGATCAGGTGCTGCGCACCAACCTGGACGGTTTCTACAACGTGCTGCACCCATTGACCATGCCGATGATCCGCCGCCGTGAGCCAGGCCGCATCGTCTGCATCACCTCGGTATCCGGGTTGGTCGGCAATCGCGGCCAAGTCAATTACAGCGCCTCCAAGGCCGGCGTGATCGGCGCCGCCAAGGCCCTGGCGATCGAATTGGCCAAGCGCAAGATCACCGTCAACTGTGTGGCCCCAGGGCTGATCGATACCGAGATTCTCGACGAACTGGTGCCCGTAGAGGAGATTCTCAAGATGATTCCGGCGGCGCGCATGGGCACCCCGGAAGAAGTGGCGGGTGCGGTGAACTTCCTGATGTCCAGCGAAGCGGCGTACATTACCCGCCAGGTTCTCGCAGTGAATGGCGGTCTGTGCTGATGAAACGTGTAGTCGTCACCGGTATGGCCGGTATCACCTCGCTGGGCAGCGACTGGCCAACCATCTCGGCCGCGTTCAAAGCCGGCAAAAGTGGTATCCGACGCATGGACGAATGGGATCGCTTCACCGAGCTGAACACCCGCCTGGGCGGGCCGGTGGACGATTTCGTCCAGCCCAAGTACTGGAATCGCAAGCAGACGCGCAGCATGGGCCGGGTGTCCAAGCTGGCGGTGTATGCCGCTGAACGCGCGCTGGAACACGCCGGTTTGCTCGGCGATCCGTGCATCGCCGATGGGCGCATGGGCGTGGCCTGCGGCTCGTCAACCGGCAGCACCGAGGAGGTCAAGGCCTTCGGCAACATGCTGCTGAACTCTGTGGCCGACGGCCTCAACGCCAACTCCTACATCCGCATGATGCCGCACACCACGGCGGCCAATATCAGCATCTTCTTCGGCCTCAAGGGCCGCCTGATCCCGACGTCCAGCGCCTGCACCAGCGGCAGTCAGGGTATTGGCTATGCCTACGAGGCGATCAAGTTCGGCCGTCTGAAAATGATGCTCGCCGGCGGCGCCGAAGAACTGTGCCCCACCGAGGCCATGGTCTTCGATGCACTCTACGCCACCAGTCTGAAGAACGACGCACCGCACACCAGCCCGCGCCCCTACGACAGCGGCCGTGACGGCCTGGTGATCGGTGAAGGCGCCGGCATCCTGGTGCTCGAAGAGCTGGAGCACGCCCTCGCCCGTGGCGCCACCATCCATGCCGAGATCGTCGGCTTCGGCTGCAACTCCGACGGCCAGCACGCCACCAAGCCGGTGCAGGAAACCATGCGCGGCGCCATGCAGCTGGCTCTGGATGACGCCGGCCTGGAACCTTCCGCCATCGGTTACGTCAACGGCCATGGCACTGCCACCGAACAGGGCGACGTCGCCGAAACCCTGGCCACCAGCAGCCTGTTCGGCGCGCAGATGCCGATCAGCTCGCAGAAGAGCTACCTCGGCCACACCCTGGGCGCCTGCGGCGCGCTGGAATCCTGGTTCAGCATCGAGATGATGAACTCGGACAGTTACGTCTACACCCTGAATCTGGACGAGATCGACCCGGCCTGCGGTGAGCTGGATTATCTGCGCGGCGAGTTCCGCCAGATGAGCCACGAGTACGTGATGAACAACAACTTCGCCTTCGGTGGCGTGAATACCTCGCTGATCTTCAAGCGCTGGCATTGATTTTCAACAGACAAGGAACACGGATGATGTCTCGTTTCACTCGATTTGCTCTGATCGCAACCCTGCTGCTGGGCGTTGCAGCCTGTACGTCGAAACCGGTGATGAACATCGAGAACCGCACACCCACTTCGACGGTCAGGAGTGAGGATGATATGCGCCGCGCTATTCTCGCCGCGCTGCAAAGCCGCCAGTGGACCGTCGAGCGTGCCGACCGAGGCAACATCATGGCGCTCATCCAGCGCCGCAATCACCAGGCCGAGATCACCATTCCCTATAGCGCGTCGAGCTATTCGATCCGCTATCGCGACAGCCAGAACCTCGGTTACAAGAACGGCAAGATCCACCGCAACTACAACAAGTGGATTCATAATCTGGATCGCAACATCCAGCAGGAACTGAACAGGGCGTCCTTCTGACAGGGTGCCTGGTTGGTAATGAGCTGTAGGTGATTGCTACAGGCCTACGCGCAGCAGACGTTGAACGAGCTTTTCCATACAGTGATATTCAAGGAGATAACCATGAAAGCAAAAATCTGGACCACTGCCGCACTTCTCTCCGTTGCCCTGCTGCCCGGCCTTAGCCAGGCGCGCGACACCGCTCACTTCCTGGACTTCCAGTCGGTGGTCAACGAAGCGACCCAGGCCGGTCGTCTCGACGGTTCGGTGAAGTTCTTCCTGAACAAGACTCCGGCTGGCGCACAGATCATCAACGCCAACGTCACCACCAGCCAGAAGACCAACGCCTTCAACAAGACCGATGAAGCGGCTTGCAGCTGGGCACTGCAATCGGCCCTGATCAAACTGCAGAACTCGGCCAAGGCCGCAGGCGCCAACGCCGTGGTCGACCTGGCCAGCAACTACAAGAACAAGGAATACCGCGACGACAGCAAATACGAATGCCACGCTGGTGCCATCATGGCCGGCGTCGCACTGAAGGCCAAGTACGCCAAGGTGAAGTGACAAGACCTGCCCCCCAAAAGGCCACCGTAAAGGTGGCCTTTTCACGCAAGGAAGCCCTCTACATGTCGAAACTGCGCATTGCCCTGCCACTGCTCGTGGCGGCAACACTACTCGGTGGCTGCACCGCTACCCGGGTCACGCCACTAAAAACGGCGGCCGATCAAATGTGCATCCAAGAGAACCCAAAAGTTCAGGTCAGCGACTTCGTGCCCGTGTTGCAGGAAGGCTTTGCCCGACATGGTATCCAGACGCAAATCCACTCGAAGATTCCCAGGGCCGATTGCCCTTACGTGGTGACTTACACAGCTCGCCGTTCCTGGGACATGGCGCCGTATCTGTCCACCGCCGAAATCACCATTCTCGGCCCCCGTCGCCAGACACTGGCCACAGCCAGCTACCACCTGCGCGGAAAGGGCGGTTTGTCGTTGATGAAATGGCAAGGCACCAAGAGCAAGATCGATCCGGTCATCGACGAGTTGCTGGCCAGCGCGCAGTTGAGCAGCACGGCCCAACCTGCCGCACAGGCCCACTCGACAGCCGAGCCACGCAAGAGCCTGGATGAACGCGTGCGTGATCTGCAGCAGCAGAATCTCGGCTATGAGGAATATCAACGCGCCTATCGGCAGCTTCTGCTGGAGCACCAGAGCGCGCAATAGGGCTTCTGAACGAGGCGCTCAGAGCACGAGTGGCAGGAACATCCAGCTACGGCCCATATACTGGCGATAGGCATCGCCGAAATAGGCCATACATTCGCGCTCTTCGCAGCGCGCCGAACACCACAGCAGCACGCAGGACAGCACCGCCAGCAGCACGATCAGCACATCGATGCGTTTGAAGGCGATACCCCAGGCCAGCAGCAGCAACGAGCAGTACATCGGATGACGGATGTAGCGGAAGATACCGCCCGTCACCAACTGCGACGTGCGTTCGAAGGCAAATAGCTCATCATCCTGGCGCTGTGCTCCGGCGTTGCCGAAGCGGCGCATCTGGTAGATCCCGGCGAACAGCACCAGCAGCGAAAGGCTGAGCAGAACCCAGGCTATGCGCTGGTTCCATTCGCCCCGGTCGCCAAACCAGGATTCAGCGTTGAGCACCAGCATCACCGCCATCGCCTCCCAAGCCAGGAAACGGTAGAACCCGTGGCTACGCGGATTGCCCAGCGTACGCCAGGAAATTCCCACCAGCACCGCACTGATCGTCCCAAAAGCCAGCCACTGCCAGATCGTCACGCCATCCTCCCTCTGTCCTCGCCTCTGTTACACTGCGTCGCCCAAATTTCCTGACCGCCCGCCATGGATCGCACCCAACTGCACAGACTGCTGCCGCACCAGGGCGATGCTCTCTGGCTGGATGCATTGGTCGATCACGACAACCTCACTATCCGCGGTCTCAGCGCCTGGCATCACCTCGACAAGCTTGGCGAAAATGCCTCGCCTTGCCTGCTGTTCGAAGCCGCCGCCCAGCTTTGCGCCGCACATGGTGCCCTATACGGCGAAGCGGATGCCATTGAAATGGCCTTGGTCGGCAAACTTTCCCAGCTCAATCTGCACCCGGTCACACGCAGTGCAGAACCGCTGCTGGTCAGTGCCCAACAGGAGGCGCTGAGCCCGGCCGGCGGGCTCTACGCCTTCACCATCCATGCCGGCAGCCAACCACTGCTGGACGGCAAACTGCTGCTGGTGCTTGTCCGTGCTTGAGTTACGTGACGTCAGCTTCCGCTACCCGGGCGCAGACACCCTCGCCCTGCACGGCATCGATCTGCAACTGAAGGAAGGCCAGTGCCTGGGCCTGCTCGGCAGTAACGGCGCGGGCAAGACCACGCTACTGGCCCTGCTCAGCGATACGCTGGCCCTGCAGCAGGGTGAAATCCGCTGGCACGGCCCGCGCAGCCTGGGCCTGGTGCCCCAGCAATTGGCCTTCTACGCCGAACTCACGGTGGCCGAGAACCTCGCGCTGTTCGCCGACCTCTACCGTCTGCACGGTGCTCAGCGCCGCCAGCGGCTGGAGTTGAGCATCGCCAGCAGCGCTCTCGAAGACAAACTGCAACGCCGCGCCGCACGCCTGTCCGGTGGCGAGCAGCGCCGCCTGAACTTCGCCATCGGCCTGCTCCAGCCCGCACGCCTGTACCTGTTCGATGAAGCCACCGTCGGCGTCGATGCCGCCAGCCGGCAAATGCTGCTCGATGCCGTCGAGCGGCTCGCCGCCGAGGGGCATGGGGTGATCTACACCAGCCACTATCTGGACGAGGTCGAGCGTGTGGCTGGGCGCATCCTGCTGCTGCATGAAGGCAAGGTGCGCCTCGATGTGGACAAGCAGCAACTGCTCGATGGCGGTCACGGCCTGCTGCTGGAATGGCCGGAACAGGTTCCCACTGGCTTTCTGCAACTGCTCGACCAGCTGCAACTGAGCGCCGAGGCGCTGCCAGATGGTCTGCGCATCGGCAATCTGGACAGCCAGCAACTGCTGGCGATCACCCAGTTCCTCGCCACGCAGCCTACTCCACCGAGCCTGCTGCGCTTTGGCCGGCCGTCGCTGGAACAGCTCTACCTGAGCCTCAATGGAGGCCGACTGTGAGCCCGTTGCTAGCGCTGGTACGCAAGGAATGCCTGCTGCTGCTGCGCGACCCGCATGCACTGGCCGTGCTGTTCATCATGCCGATCCTGTTTCTCGTGCTGATGGCAGCCGCACTGTCCAACTACCTGCGTGACCAGCCGCCGCCCTTGAGCCTGGTGCTGGAGATCGAGCAAGGTAGCGAAGCCAGCGCTTTCTTCCAGCATGCGCTGCAGGAACAGTTGCCGGGCAGCCACCTGCTCGCCAGCAGCGAAGAACCCTTGCCCCGCATCAGCCTGGCCAGGAACTTTTCCGAGACCTTGCTGGAAACGCCTCACATCGGCCCCACGCTGAGCTTTCCTCCGCGTACCGATGGCCAGACGCGCCAACGCCTGCGCGCAGCGCTGAACATCGCCCTGGCGCAGACCCGCCTGCTGGCCTACCAGGAAGACAGCGACGCGCTGGACGCGGGGATGAGCACCGAACAACGCTGGCAACTGATCAGCCAGCGCACCCAGAGCGAGATCAGCGAACGGCAGATGCTGGCCAGCGGCGAACTGAGCGGCAAGGCCAACGCCAGCCAACTGAGCGTGCCGGCCTGGCTGATCTTCGGCATGTTCTTCGTCGCCCTGCCGATGGCCGGCGGCTTCCAGCGTGAACAGCAGAGCGGCGCCCTGCTACGCTTTCGTGCGCTGGGCCTGAGCCCCACCACTCTGGTGCTGAGCAAGCTGCTGCCTTATCTGGCGATCAATCTGCTGCAGTTCGCCCTATTGCTGGCCATCGGCGTATACCTGCTACCGCTGCTCGGCTTGAGCGGCCTGAGCCTACCGGGCTCGCCACTGACCTACGCGCTGCTGGCACTGAGCCTGAGTCTGGCCGCCTGCAGCCTGGGCCTGCTGCTGGCCGCCCTGGCGCGTAGCGGCGAACAGGCATTGCTGCTCGGCGGCGGTCTCAATATCATCCTCGCCGCCATCGGCGGCATCATGGTGCCCAAGAGCGTGATGCCCGAGGCCATGAGCCAACTGGCGGAAATCTCGCCGATGAGTTGGGCGCTGGACGCCTTCCTGACCCTGCTGGTGGGTCAGGGAACGCTTGCCGACATCGCCCCTGACTGTGCCCGCCTTCTGCTGTTCGCCCTGGTGCTGGGCGGCGGCGGGCTTTACCTGTTCCGCAGACGAGTGCAGCAAACGCAATGGACGACACATTACTAGAACAAGAACTCAAGCAATTGCTGATCCGTGAATGCGACAAGGAAGACGACATCGACTGGCAGAGCATCGCCGATGACGAGCCGTTGTTCGGTCAGCAAAGTCGTATCGCCATGGACAGCCTCGATGCTCTGCAGGTCTCCCTGGCGCTGCAACAGCACTATGGCGTGCGCATCGAAGGAGCCAAGGATGGGCGACGTATTCTCAACAGCATCGCCAGCATCGCGGCCTTCATCAGGCAGAAAAAGTGACGCCCATCTATCTCCAACGCGGCGCCCTTCACAGCGCCCTTGGCAACGACCTGCGCACCGCCAGCGTGGCTCTGCAAGCCGGCCAACTGCCTGTGCCGAGCTCGTTCCGACTGCATGAACTGCAGCAACCGCGCCCCTACATGGCCGTAAGCCGCAGCAGTGAAAGCCGCCAGCAGCGCTGCGACCGACTGCTCAGTGAGACCCTGGGCGAACAGCCAGGTGCGCTGGATGACTGCCTGTTGATCATCGCCAGCACCAGCCTGGATATCGACGACCTCGAACAACTGATCGCCGCAGAAGGCGGCTTTCGCCCAGAACATTCGACCCCGCTCGACCTGCTGGCCGAAGACCTGCGCCAACGCTGGGGTTTCGCTGACGCGTTCACTCTCAACACCGCCTGCACCAGCGCTGCCAACGGCCTGCTGTATGGTGCACGGATGCTCGCCGCCGGCCTCTACGAACGTGTGCTGGTACTGGCCTTCGAGACGCCCAGTGCCATCGCCCAGCAAGGTTTCGGCGCCCTCGACTTGACCAGCCCGAGCGGCGCCTACCGGCCCTTTCACCCGGAGCGCGACGGCCTGATTCTCGGTGAGGCGTATGCCGCCACGCTGCTAGCTCGGGAGCCCGGCGAGGCGCCACTGGCCAAGCTGCTCGGCGGCTTCAGCGCCTGCGACACCAGCAACCTGACCACCACCCGCGAAGACGGCAGCCATATCGACTGGGTGATGCGCGAGGCCCTGCGCAGTGCCGGCGTCGAGGCCGGACAGATCGGCTTGGTAAAGCTGCATGGCACCGCCACCGGTGCCAACGACCGCGCCGAGAGCAATGGCGTGCGCCTGCTGTTCGGCGACACCCTGCCGCCACTGTGCGTGCTCAAACCCTGGCTCGGTCATACCCTGGGCGCCTGTGGCCTCAGCGAAACCCAGCTGCTGGTGGAAAATCTCGCCAACCTGCCGGGTGTGGACTATGCCGCCGAAGCCGTGCTGCCGCTCAGCGCCGAGCCGACCCGCGTGGCAGCTGACAGCCTGCTGCTGGCCAACTTCTTCGGCTTCGGTGGCAACAATGCCAGCCTGGTACTGCAACGCTGCGCGGAGAGTCAGGTATGAAGCCAGTCATCGCTGCCTGCAGCGTGCGCGGGGATGCGAGCTGCTCCGACAAGGAGCTCAAGGCCGCCCTGGGCCAATGGCTGGCCGCGCCGCCACGCCGTATCGACCGCATGATCTTGCAAGCCCTGCTGTGCAGCGCGCCACTCAAGGCGCATGTGCGTAGCGATTGCGGCCTCTATCTGGCCTCGCGCCACCCGGCCCGCGCCACCATGGGCGCGCTGCTCGACGCCGTTTGCGTGCATCGGCGCCAGCCCAAGCCCTTCGAATTCGTCAACAGCGTCAGCAATGCAGCTGGCTTCCACGTCGCCGCCCAATTGGGACTGGAAGGGCCGAACCTGTTTATCGGGGCCGGGGCCAATGTGTGGAAACAGCTGCAGATGCTGGCAGCCCTGGATTTGGCCGATGGCGCGATCAGCCAGGCGTTGCTGGTGGTAATCGACGAGGACGGCGATTTTCAGGCGCAGACGGTGTTGATCGAGGCGCCAACGAAGGCACTGGATTTTGCCGAGCTGACGGCAGGCATCGAAGTGCTGCATCTGCAGCTTTAACCTGGTTTGTTGAAGGCGCTGGTGGGCTTCAGCCCACCGCACCAACCTCACCCCTTGCGCTTGGCCCAGGCGCCCAGCTCTTTCATCAGCACCCGCTCCCGCCCGGCGATACCGCGGAGCATCTCGGCAATCGGCCGGAAGTCCGGCGTCTCACCCTTGCTGCGGCTGGCACGCACGCAGGCCGAGGCGAACTGGCGCCAGTCATCGCCCACCGCCGTCAGACGCGACGATGCCTCCTGCAGGCTGGCATCGCCGATCTTCTCGCCGGCCTCCTGCAGGAAGCTGGCATACATGAAACGAAAACCTGCACCGCCGGTGCCGATCTCTTCCTGCATGCGCACGATATGGGTGAGGTACAGGCGGTTGTACTTAGCCTGCGCCGGATCCAGCGACTCGACGCATTTGGCCAGGTGCTGGATGCCACGAATACCAATCCACGGCAGTGGCATGCCGTCGAGGATGCGTGAGGTGGACAGCACGCTCTGGCGGATCAGGCGCTCCCAGTCCTGGTCCGGCGACACGTCGTCGAGGTAGTACATCAGGCCCTTGGCCGCCAGCGCGCCCTTGGCAAAGCGCGCCTTCTGCAGGTCGGCACTGGCGCAACGCACGGGCGCCTCGAACACCGGGTCGCTGAGCAGGTACTCGTCACCGTCGCGGCCGTAGGCCAGCACGTTGTGCGCATTGAAGTGAAAGCGCATCTCCGGCGGGAAGTAAGGCAGCCAGAACACCGAGCTTTGCAGGCCAGCCAGCCGGCCGCTGTCGAGCACCCGGTCGAGTTCGACACGACCCTGCTCGGGATTGGAGAAGGTCCGGCTGGTCAGGCGCACGCTGAGGCGTTTGCTCAGGGTCTTGATCAGGTGGCGCGGCGGCATGCGATAGGCAATCAGCGGCATGCCGCCGATCTTGACGATGGGCAGGTAGGCGAAGGCCAGACCCGATGCCAGACCGAAGGCCATCGGCTCGCTCATCGGCAGACCGGCATGGGTGAGCAGACTGGCCATGACGCCACTTTCGCAGTGGGCGCTCTGGCGGTGCTGGAACGCGGTCATGGCAACTCTCTCTGGTAGCGACGCAGCTCGTCGACGGTCAGGCCAAAGGCCTCGGCGTAGCGCGCCAGCAGCGAAGTGCTCAGGCGGCGATAGATTTCCGGACGAAAGTGGCGGCGCACCCGCCACTGCCACAGACCGGTGATCTGCGCCAGCGCCGGCTCGTCCATGCGGTAGCGGTACATCAGGCATTTGAGCGGCGACAGCTCGCCACGCTGCCAGAGCGCCAGGGCCTCTGCCTCCTGCGCCTCCAGCTCGGCGACGGCCAGTTGCGTGGCGTAGGATTCAGGATCCCAGCCGACACTCTGCGCGCCCTGGTAATGGCCGCTTTCATCGACCGCGTAAAGCAGCTTGCTGTGCCCGCCATAGGCGGAGCCGGAATCCTGCGGAACTTCGTCAAGCTTCATCGCCAACCACCGTCAGGTGCATGAACGCACTGGAAAAGCGCCCGCTTTCGGGCACGTAGCAGAGCAGCTTCTGTCCGCTGCGCAGGCGCCCGCCATTGAACAGCTCTTCAAGGATGATGAAGATCGACGCCGCGCCGGTATTGCCCTTGCTGGTCAGGTTGGTGAACCAACGCTCCATCGGGATCGGCAAGTCGACATTGGCCAGGCCCACGGCCAGCGGCTCGCGGAAGAACTCCGAGGAGTAGTGCGGCAGGAACCAGTCGATGTCCGCCACGCGCAACTCGCGGCGTGCCATGATCCGGCGCAGCGCCTCTTCCACGGTGTATTTGACGATGTTCTCGTTAAGCAGTTTGACGTTCTGCTTGATCGCCATAACCGACTGCTTCGCGCGGTCGTCGGCGTCGTAACGGCTCCAGCCACGCAGGGTATCGTCTTGCATGTCAGCGCCGGCGTACATGCAGGGCGGCATCTGATCGGCGAAGGAGTAGATATCCAGCCAGTCGATGCGCAGGCTCAGGCCGCCCGGATTCGGGCGATCCTGCAACAGCACGGCGCCAGCACCATCGGAAAGCATCCAGCGCAGAAAATCCTTCTCGAAGGCGATCTCCGGGTGTTTTTCCAGCTCGTCGACGCGGCTTTCGTATTCGGCGTTGAAGTTGCGTGCCTGCATCAGGGTCGAGGCGACCTCCGAACCGCAGGCCACGGCCGTGCGACTCTCGCCACTGGCCACGCTCATCCAGGCGTATTTCAACGCGGTCATCCCGCACAGGCAGATACCAGCGGTGGTCGCCACCTCGCAGGACGGGTTGCCCAGCTCACCATGCACCATCACCGCGTGGCCCGGCATCACCTGATCCGGCGACGAGGTGCTGGCCACCAGACAGTCGAGCTGGTTCAGCTCGAAACCCTCGCCCTGCAGGCCACGAATAGCTTCGGCGCTGAGCTGCGCATTGCTCATGCTCGGCTCGCCCGTGTGCGGGTCGATCACGTAGTGGCGCTGCTGGATGCCATTACGGCGCAACACCAGCTTGCGCGCACGCGACGGCTTGCCACCGACCATGCCCAGGCGTGCTTCCATCTGCTCGTTATCCACGGGCTCGTGCGGCAGGCAGGCACTGATGCGGTTGATGAATACAGGGGTTACCACGGAATTACCTCAGGATCACTGAGAACGTATTGATGATCCGCTGCGCGTCGGTCCTGCTGCGTTAAAAACAGCCTCGGAATGCTCATTTACAGCTCGTAAACTCCGCTTCCTCGGCTGTTTTTGCCTTGCATGGCTCTAGCTCGCGTAATCATCAACACATTCTCACTCGCCGGATGGGCCGGCAAAGTAGGCCTTCTCTCTCTGGATACGCGCTTTGAACAGCGGTGCCAGCATTTTTTTCAAAACAGCGGTGACCGGTACCACGGTCAGGATCAGGCAAATCAGAAACACGATATACAGCACCAGCCCGGCGCCGCGCCGCCGACTCTGCTGCGGGCCGAGCGCCGAGAGCAGTCGGCTCCACAGGGTGAAACTACGGTTGCCGACCTTTTCGCTGGCGATCAGTTTTTCATCCACCTTCACCGCGCCCAAGCCAGCGAGCATCGGTGCTTCGATGGGCTGCTGATCAGCGAGCAGCCGGCGCGCCATCGCGTCGCCGAAACGGCTGGCCGCCGCCAATTCCCGCTCGTCGATGCCCGCGCGCGGGACCCAGCTATAGGGCTTCTGCCGGCCGGTGAACATCCACAGCGGCGTGGCCAGGAAGCTCGCCGCCGTACCGCAGGCATCGGTCAGCACGACGTTGTCCACCAGCTTCGCGCCCAGCGCCTGCAGGCGCGCCTTGACCTTCTCCTGCGCCATCAGCCACATGTTGCGGCAACCGATCAGCGTGACCACCGGCGTGTCCTTCAGCAGACGGGCGGCCTCGGGCGAGGCGAGAAAGCTGGTGCAGGGCAACGAGGGCGAGAGGAACCAGACCTGATAGGCCAGAATCACCAGGTCGTAGCGCTTGTCGGCGTCCACAGCCAGCGGCAGCAACGGCTGCGGCTTCATCAGCACGGTTTCCGGGAAGATGCGAAAGAAACCGAGAAAGGGCCAGGGAAAGGGGAAAGGCTGGGCAGGTTGCAGCGCCAGGAAATCCACTTCGATGCCGTCGCACTCGCGCAACGGCGCACAGACCGATTGCGCCAAGCGGTCTAATTGGCCAGTCTGAGAAAAGTGGACGACTAAAACATGACGCATTCGCGGCGCATTCCCTGCAAAATGTGCAAATTATGCCACAGAGAATTCTTCAAACCGTAACCCGCCTGTGCCAACTTTGCCTATTGGTTCCGCTACTCGTTTGCCAATCGCTCCAGGCAGGCGATCTGCTGATCGAGGTGGAAGGCGTACAGGATCAGGCAAACCTGTACCTGGCGCTGGTGCCAGCAGACCAGCAGGACTGGCAGCCAAGCCTGCGCGAACTGCACAGCGCAGAAACACCGCTGCGCCTGAGCGACCTTCCCCCCGGCCGCTATGCCGTGCAGGTGTTCCAGGACAACAACGGTAACGGCAAGCTGGATTTTAGCCCTCGTGGCATTCCGCTGGAGCCGGTCGGTTTTTCCGGCAATCCGTCGCTATTCGGCGGCAAACCCACACCCGGCGACAGCCTGTTCGAGCATGGCACGACGGAAAGCGTGATCAGCGTGCGCCTGATTCATCCGCGCAAGAAAAAGGAACGCGTGGCGCCGGCAGCACCTCGCAACGGTGATCGATAGCGGCCAGGCAGACTGACCAGGCCGCCCGGCTGCCGCTTACTGGTGATACTGCGCCGACAGCTCGTGCACGGCTTCGAAGAACGCGCCCGCGTGAGCCGGGTCGACTTCCGGAGTGATGCCGTGGCCAAGGTTGAACACATGGCCGCTACCGGCACCATAGGCGGCCAGGATGCGCGCCACCTCGGCACGAATCGCCGCCGGCTTGGCGTAGAGCACCGCCGGGTCCATGTTGCCCTGCAGGGCAACCTTGGCACCGACACGGGCGCGAGCGCTGCCGATGTCGCATGTCCAGTCCAGACCCAGTGCTTCGGCGCCGGTGTCGGCCAGGGATTCAAGCCACAGGCCACCGCCCTTGGTGAACAGGATCACCGGCACACGACGCCCGTCGTGCTCGCGGATCAGGCTATCGACGATTTTCTTCATGTAGGCCAGGGAGAACTCCTGATAGGCCGCTGCCGACAGCGCGCCGCCCCAGGAATCGAAGATCTGCACCGCCTGCGCACCGGCCAGGATCTGCCCGTTGAGATAAGTCGTGACCGACTGCGCCAGCTTATCGAGAAGCGCATGCAGGGCTTGCGGGTTGTCGTAGAGCATGGCCTTGGTCTTGCGGAAGTCCTTCGACGAGCCGCCTTCGACCATGTAAGTGGCCAGCGTCCACGGGCTGCCGGAGAAGCCGATCAGCGGCACGCGGCCATTGAGCTCACGACGGATGGTGCGCACGGCGTCCATCACGTAGCCCAGATCCTTCTCCGGGTCCGGCACGGGCAGCGCCTCGATATCGGCCAGGCTGCTGACTACCTTCTTGAAACGCGGGCCTTCGCCCGTCTCGAAGTACAGGCCCTGGCCCATGGCATCGGGAATGGTCAGGATGTCGGAGAACAGAATCGCCGCGTCCAACTGCGGGTAGCGATCCAGCGGCTGGATGGTGACCTCGCAAGCCAGCTCCGGGTTCTTCATCAGACTCACGAAATCGCCGGCCTTGGCTCGGGTCGCGCGGTACTCCGGCAGATAGCGACCGGCCTGGCGCATCATCCAGACAGGTGTGACGTCTACAGGTTGCTTGAGCAGGGCGCGGAGGAAGCGGTCGTTCTTCAGAGCGGTCATGGCGGTTCCGAGCAGAAAACAGTGAACAAAAATTGTGCGTATTGTCGCAGAGCAGACAACAAAAGGCACGGCGTAGGACGCCGTGCCGCAGGTTCAGGGGATACAGATGTGGCTAGGCGACCTTACGCCGGCGCCCTTCGGCGTCGGCCGTGCGCATGGCCGCCAGTACACTGCGGGCGTCCACCGGGAACGGCTCGTTGTGGATACTCTCGCCCGGCGCACAGGCCAGCTCCGCGGCGCGCAGCAACGCTTCGTCGCTGACATCCTGCAGGCCGATATCGGCCAGGGTCACCGGCAGACCGATGGCGATGCAGAAGTCGTATACCTCGTCGATCAACGCCGGCTCGCTGTCGCGCAGCATCAGCATGCTCAGCACACCGAAGGCGACCTTCTCGCCATGCCAGTAGTGATGGGTTTCAGGCAGCGCGGTGAAGCCGTTGTGAATGGCATGCGCCGCAGCCAGGCCGCCGCTTTCGAAGCCCAGCCCGGAGAGCAGCGTGTTGGCCTCGATGACATGCTCCAGCGCCGGCGTCACCACCTGTTGGCGGCAAGCCTGCAGCGCCAGCGGCCCGTACTGCAGCAGGGTGTCGTAGCAGAACCGCGCCAGCGCATGGGCGGTACGCGGGCCAGGTCGCCCGGTCATGTTGGCGGCGCCGCGAATGCGGCAGTCCTCGGCCTCGAACCAGGTGGCCAGGGCATCGCCCATCCCGGAAACGAGAAAGCGCGCCGGCGCCTGGGCGATCACCTGACTGTCGACCAGCACCAGATCCGGGTTGCGCGGCAGCACCAGGTAGCGTTTGAACTCACCGGACGCGGTATAGATCACCGACAGCGCACTGCACGGCGCATCGCTGGAAGCCAGAGTAGGCACAATCGCCACCGGTATGCCCAGCTCGTAAGCCAGCGCTTTGGCAGTATCCAAGGCCTTGCCGCCACCCATTCCCAGCACAACCTGTGGCTTGCTTTCGCACGCCATGGTCAGCAGCCGGGCGATCTCTTCATCGCAGCATTCTCCGGCAAAGCGCACGCGCTGGCAGTCGATCCGCCCTGCGCAGGCACTGGCCACAACAGCGCCCAGATGGTCGTCGGCGAAGGGATCGAGCAAGGCCAGCGCCGTGCTGCCGAAACGCGCCAGCTCGCTGCCCAACTGTTCGAGCGCATTGCGCCCCTGCACATAGCGGGATGGGAAAATGGCGGTGGTAAGCATGGCAATCTCCTCGATAAAAGCACTGGAGACAGCCTACCGCCGATAACCCTGCGGCCCATTGCCCCAGGTCAGCAAAGGGGCAGATACGACGAGGCCGGCATCAAGCCGGCCTCGTACGCTAACTGACGAAATCAGACGTTCAGGTAATCCAGGATGCCTTCGGCGGCGTTGCGGCCTTCGAAGATCGCCGTCACCACCAGATCGGAACCGCGCACCATGTCGCCACCGGCGAAAATCTTCGGGTTGCTGGTCTGGTGCTTGAACTGCGACTGCTCGGGCGCAACGACGCGGCCCTGGCTGTCAGTCTGGATCTCGAACTGTTCGAACCAGGGCGCCGGGCTCGGACGGAAGCCGAAGGCGATCAGCACGGCTTCCGCCGGGATGACTTCCTCAGAACCGGGGATCGGCTCGGGGCTGCGGCGGCCACGGGCATCCGGCTCGCCGAGACGGGTCTCGACCACCTTGATGCCTTCCACCTTGCCGTCGCCAACGATGGCGATGGGCTGGCGGTTGAAGAGGAACTTCACGCCCTCTTCCTTGGCGTTCTTCACCTCCTTGCGCGAGCCCGGCATGTTCTCTTCGTCACGACGGTAGGCGCAGGTCACGGCCTTGGCGCCCTGACGGATCGAGGTGCGGTTGCAGTCCATCGCGGTGTCACCACCGCCCAGCACCACGACGCGCTTGCCCTTCATGTCGATGAAGTCTTCCGGCGCCTTCTCGAAACCGAGGTTGCGGTTGACGTTGGCGATGAGGAAGTCCAGCGCGTCATAGACGCCCGGCAGGTCTTCACCCGGGAAGCCGCCCTTCATGTAGGTGTAGGTGCCCATGCCCATAAATACGGCATCGTACTCATCCAGCAGTTGCTGCATGGTCACGTCCTTGCCGATCTCGGTGTTCAGGCGGAACTCGATGCCCATGCCGGTGAAGACTTCACGGCGGCGGCTGAGCACGGTCTTTTCCAGCTTGAACTCGGGAATGCCGAAGGTCAGCAGGCCACCGATTTCCGGGTTCTTGTCGAACACCACCGGGGTCACGCCATTGCGCACCAGCACGTCAGCGCAGCCCAGGCCAGCCGGGCCTGCGCCGATCACGGCGACGCGCTTGCCGGTCGGTTTGACCTTGGACATGTCCGGGCGCCAGCCCATGGCGAAGGCGGTGTCGGTGATGTACTTCTCCACCGAACCGATGGTCACCGCGCCGAAACCGTCATTGAGGGTGCAGGCACCTTCGCAGAGGCGATCCTGCGGGCACACGCGGCCGCAGACTTCCGGCAGGGTGTTGGTCTGGTGCGAGAGCTCGGCGGCGGCCAGGATGTTGCCTTCCGAGACCAGCTTCAGCCAGTTGGGAATGAAGTTGTGCACCGGGCACTTCCACTCGCAATACGGGTTGCCGCAGCCCAGGCAGCGATGCGCCTGGTCTGCAGCTTGCGCCGGCTTGAAGTTGTCGTAAATCTCGACGAATTCCTTCTTGCGCTGACGCAGCAGTTTCTTCTTCGGGTCTTTGCGCCCGACTTCGATGAACTGGAAGTCGTTATTCAGACGTTCAGTCATTGCATTACCTCATCAAACCACTTCAGGCGCATTCTTATTGCGGGTTGGCACGGGTGCTGGACAGCAGCGACTTCAGACTGGCCGCTTTCGGTTTCACCAGCCAGAACTTGCGCAGGTAATCGTCCAGGTTTTCCAGCAGGTTCTGGCCCCACTCGCTACCGGTTTCCTCGACATACTCGGCCAGCACGCTTTCCAGGTGGCTGCGGTAAGCCTCCATCGCTTCATTGTTGATGCGTTGGATTTCCACAAGCTCGTGGTTGACGCGGTCGTAAAAGCCGTTGTCCAGGTCGAGCACGTAGGCGAAGCCGCCGGTCATGCCCGAGCCGAAGTTGTAGCCGGTCTTGCCCAGTACGCAGACGAAACCGCCGGTCATGTACTCGCAGCAGTGGTCGCCAGTACCTTCCACCACGGCGTGGGCACCGGAGTTACGCACGGCGAAACGCTCACCTGCGGTGCCGGTGGCGAACAGCTTGCCGCCAGTGGCACCGTACAGACAGGTGTTGCCGATGATGGCGCTGTCCTCTGTGGCGAACGGGCTGCCGGCAGGCGGGGTGATAACGATCTTGCCCGCAGTCATGCCCTTGCCCACGTAGTCGTTGGCGTCGCCTTCCAGGCGCAGGTGCAGACCACCAGCGTTCCACACGCCAAAGCTCTGCCCGGCAGTGCCCTTGAAGCGGAAGGTGATCGGCGCGTCATTCATACCCTGGTTACCATGCACGCGGGCGATCTCACCGGAAATACGCGCACCGATGGAGCGGTCGCAGTTACCGATGTTCAGCTCGAACTCACCACCGGTTTTGTTGGCGATTGCGTCCTTGGCCATTTCCACCATCTTCTCGGCCAGCAGGCCTTCGTCGAACGGCGGGTTCTTCGGCACCTGGCAGAACTGCGGTTTGTCAGCCGGGATATGCGCGCTGGCCAGCAGCGGCGACAGATCCAGGTTGCCCTGCTTGGCAGTTTCGCCCGGCAGCACTTCGAGCAGGTCGGTACGCCCGATCAGCTCTTCCAGGCTGCGCACGCCCAGCTTGGCCAGCCACTCGCGGGTTTCCTCGGCGACGTAGGTGAAGAAGTTCATCACCATCTCGACGGTGCCGATGAAGTGATCCTTGCGCAGCTTGTCGTTCTGCGTGGCCACGCCGGTGGCGCAGTTGTTCAGGTGGCAGATGCGCAGGTATTTGCAGCCCAGGGCCACCATCGGCGCAGTACCGAAGCCGAAGCTCTCGGCACCGAGGATGGCTGCCTTGATCACATCGAGGCCGGTCTTCAGACCACCGTCGGTCTGTACCCGCACCTTGCCGCGCAGGTCGTTGCCGCGCAGGGTCTGATGGGTCTCGGCCAGGCCCAGCTCCCAAGGCGCACCGGCATAGCGGATGGAGGTCAGCGGCGATGCGCCGGTACCGCCGTCGTAGCCGGAAATGGTGATCAGGTCGGCATAGGCCTTGGCCACACCGGCAGCGATGGTGCCGACACCGGCTTCCGCCACCAGCTTGACCGACACCAGCGCCTTCGGGTTGACCTGCTTGAGGTCATAGATCAGCTGCGCCAGGTCTTCGATCGAATAGATGTCGTGGTGCGGCGGTGGCGAGATCAGGGTCACGCCCGGCACCGCATAACGCAGACGCGCGATCAGGCCGTTGACCTTGCCACCCGGCAGCTGGCCGCCCTCACCGGGCTTGGCGCCCTGGGCCACCTTGATCTGCAGCACTTCGGCGTTGACCAGGTATTCCGGGGTCACGCCAAAGCGGCCGGTGGCCACCTGCTTGATCTTCGAGCTCTTGATGGTGCCGTAGCGGGCCGGGTCTTCGCCGCCCTCACCGGAGTTGGAGCGACCACCCAGGCGGTTCATCGCCTCGGCCAGCGCCTCGTGCGCCTCCGGCGACAGCGCGCCGAGGGAGATGCCGGCGGCGTCGAAGCGCTTGAAGATCGACTGCAGCGGCTCGACTTCGTCGAGGCTGATCGGCGCAGTGGATTCCTTGACCTTGAGCAGATCGCGGATCATCGACACCGGACGGGTGTCGACCAGCTTCGAGTATTCCTTGTACTTCTCGTAGTTGCCTTGCTGCACCGCGTCCTGCAGCGTGCGCACCACGTCCGGGTTGTAGGCGTGGTATTCGCCACCGTAGACGAACTTGAGCAGGCCGCCCTGCTGGATCGACTTACGGTTGTTCCAGGCCTCCTGGGACAGCAGCTTCTGCTCGCTTTCGATATCGACGAAACGCGCGCCCTGGATGCGGCTGGCCACACCCCGGAAGCACAGTTCGGTGACTTCGTCGGCCAGGCCGACCGCCTCGAACAGTTGCGCACCGCGATAGGACGCGACCGTGGAGATACCCATCTTCGACAGGATCTTCAGCAGGCCCTTGGAGATGCCCTTGCGGTAGTACTTGAAGACTTCGTACAGATCGCCCAGCACTTCGCCGGTGCGGATCAGGTCGCCCAGCACTTCATAAGCCAGGAACGGGTAGACCGCCGAGGCCCCGAAGCCCAGCAGCACGGCGTAGTGGTGCGGATCACGCGCGGTGGCGGTTTCCACCAGGATGTTGCAGTCGCAGCGCAGACCTTTCTCGGTCAGGCGGTGATGCACGGCACCAGTGACCAGCGCAGCATGCGCCGGCAGCTTGCCAGGAGCGATGTGACGGTCGGTCAGCACCAGCAGCACCTTGCCGGCACGCACGGCTTCCTCGGCCTGGTCAGCCATGTTGCGCACGGCAGCTTCCAGACCCAGCGACTCGTCGTAGTTCATGTCGACGACATGACGGTCGAAGCCTGGGCGATCCAGGTTCATCAGCGCGCGCCACTTGGCCGGCGAGATCACTGGGCTGCTGAGGATTACGCGGGTAGCGTGCTCCGGCGACTCGCTGAAGATGTTGCGCTCGGCGCCCAGGCAGATCTCCAGGGACATGACGATCGCTTCGCGCAGCGGGTCGATCGGCGGGTTGGTGACCTGCGCGAACTGCTGGCGGAAGTAATCGTAGGGCGAACGTACGCGCTGGCTGAGCACCGCCATCGGCGTGTCATCCCCCATGGAGCCGACGGCTTCCTGGCCCTGCTCACCGAGCGGGCGCAGCACCTGGTCACGCTCCTCGAAGGTGACCTGGAACATCTTCATGTACTGCTTGAGCTGATCCGGGTCGTAGAAGGCAGAACCATGGTCGCGGTCTTCCAGCGTCGCCTTGATGCGCTGAGCATGCTTGCGCAGCCACAGTTTGTAGGGGTGGCGCGACTTCAGGCGGCTGTCGATGGACTCGGTGTCCAGCACCTGGCCGGTCTCGGTGTCGACGGCGAGGATCTGCCCCGGGCCGACACGGCCTTTGGCGATGACGTCCTCGGGCTGGTAATCCCACACGCCGATTTCCGACGCCAGGGTGATGTAGCCGTTCTTGGTAGTGACCCAACGTGCCGGGCGCAGACCGTTACGGTCGAGCAGGCACACGGCATGGCGACCATCGGTCAGTACCACGCCGGCCGGGCCATCCC
Source organism: Pseudomonas sediminis (assembly GCF_039555755.1). Classification (NCBI taxonomy): domain Bacteria; kingdom Pseudomonadati; phylum Pseudomonadota; class Gammaproteobacteria; order Pseudomonadales; family Pseudomonadaceae; genus Pseudomonas; species Pseudomonas sediminis. Next base: position 2,342,836 of record NZ_CP154631.1, on the reverse strand, counting down.
AGGGCTCCATGTGCATGGAGTTGTATTCGTAGAACGCGCGCAGGTCGGCGTCCATGGTCTCGACGTTCTGCCAGGCCGGCGGAATGATCATGCGCAGGCCACGGAACAGATCGATACCACCGGTGACCATCAGTTCGAGCATGTTATCCATGCTCGAGGAGTCGGAACCGACGCGGTTGACCAGCGGGCCCAGTTCGTCGAGATCGGGAATCTGCTCGTTGGCGAACTTGGTGCGACGAGCCTGCGCCCAGTTGCGGTTGCCTGTGATGGTGTTGATCTCGCCGTTGTGCGCGAGATAACGGAAAGGCTGTGCCAGCGGCCACTTCGGGAGCGTGTTGGTGGAGAAACGCTGGTGGAAGACCGCGATGGCGGTCTGCAGACGCTCGTCACCCAGGTCCGGGTAGAACTGCTGCAGGTCCGCCGGCATCATCAGACCTTTATAGATGATGGTCTTGTGCGAGAAGCTGCAGATGTAGTGATCGCTGTCGTCGGCATTGGCCACCGACGAGCGACGACGGGCGCTGAACAGCTTGATGGCGAATTCCTGGTCGGATAGACCTTCGCCGCCGATGAACACCTGCTCGATCTGCGGCAGGCGCTCCAGTGCCAGCTGGCCGAGAACGCTGGTATCGATCGGCACCTTGCGCCAGCCCACCAGTTGCAGGCCGGCCGCGAGGATTTCGCGGTTCATGTTCTCGCGCGCGGCTTCGGCCTTGGCCGAATCCTGATTGAAGAACACCATGCCCACGGCATATTGCCCGGGCAGTTCGACGCCGAATTGCTCCTGGGCGATCGCACGCAGGAATTGATCAGGCTTCTGGATCAACAGGCCACAGCCATCACCGGTCTTGCCGTCGGCGTTGATACCGCCGCGGTGGGTCATGCAGGTGAGGGCCTCAATAGCGGTCTTGAGCAGGTGATGACTAGGCTCACCTTGCATATGGGCGATCAAGCCGAAGCCGCAGTTATCCTTGAACTCATCAGGACGGAACAAACCTGCTTTCATAGGGGGAACTCTCACCAGGTTGCCTTTGTGTCAGGCAATTTACTTTCTAATTCAATCACTTGGCCCCTGAGCAGCGGACACGGGCCAGCCTTTCGCGGGCAAAAGGGGGAGGGCATTGTACATAGCCACCCTGAGCCTCACAATTTTTATGTCGCTTTTTTGAAAGCCAATGCCGCCAAGGCGAAGGATAAGATTGCAACCAAGTGTTATTGGTGCACCATTTTCGAGCATTACGTATTTTAAGGTGCACTTGGCGCACCAAAACAGGTCGTGCCATCGCATCCCTATGCACAGGAATGTCGCCTGAATATAAGGAACCGAATCATTGCGAATGCCATGCCGAATCGCCCGACATGACACTCGACAAAGCGCTAAACCTCAAGACAGTCGAGGGAAGCGTGCGCCAGGGAGGCGACTAGCGGCTCATCTCCTGCTGGATACTACCCAGCGTTCGCGGCCAAGGCTTGCCCGCCTGAAGCTTGGCAGGCAGGGACCTCACCGCAGCCTGCGCTGCATCGCGACTGGCGAAACTACCATAGGTCAGCACGTACAACGGCTGGCCCTGGTGGATCTTCTTGAAGTAGCGATATTCACTACCACCTTCACGAACCAGCGCCTGGATATTGGCCTCAGAGCGCGACCCCGCGACCTGCAGAGCGAACCGCGAGGCAGGCTGTTGCGCATACCAGTTGCCACTTGCCGCGCTCGATACTGCAGGCTTGGCAGGGGCTGGGGACGGAGCCGGCGCCGAGACCGGTGGTTTTACCGCAACTGGCTCGGGCGCCTTCGGTGCAGGTGCAGGTGCAGGTGCAGGTGCAGGTGCAGCAGAGATTGGAGCCGCTGGAGTGGTAACTGTCGAAGGAGCAGGCGAAGCTGGCGGCTCGAAATCATCCAACTCCTCACCCGCAGCCTCAGCCAACGGCTGGCGAATGACTGCCTGCGATTCACCAACCAGCGGCAGCGGCAATGGCTGGCTATTCCCGGCAAACTCGATGGCAGGTTTCTGAGCAGGTGCCGGCACTTCGGCAGCAGCCTCACCAGCGGCGACTGCCTCGGTAGATTGCAGCGGTACCGACGCACCGGCCGGTGATTCAGCAGGCCGCGAATCACGCCCCTGCATCAGCCAAGCAGCGGCCACTCCCAGCACAACAACACCCAGAGCAAGCATGTGCTTCTTCGGCAGTGCAAACGAGAAACCACCACTACGCCCTTCAGAGCGCTGAGCCAACATCCGCTCAACCAAAAGCTCTCGCGCTTCGGTATTGATCAATCCCGGCCAACCACCTGAACGCTGATGGATGTCCTCGATCTGCTCCTCCGTCAGCACCTCGATGTCCTGACCCGCACCTTCGAGGCGCTGAGCGAGGTACTCGCGAGTTTCATCCTCACCATAAGGCTGCAAGTCGATGGCGTGATAGGACTCCTCGCCACCACTCAGCGCCTCAAGACGATCGAGCAATTCATGTTCGGCGAACAGGAATACATGAGGCCGCCCTTCGGAGTTTCCGGCAGCTAGAGCCAGAACGCTCTTCAGCGCAGAGTCGTCCAGTTGATCGGCATCATCGATCAGCAAATACACTTCCTGCCCGGTCAACGCCAGCTGCCCGACCTGCGCCAGAATCGAACGCACGTCAGCATTCGCAACGGAAAGCCCCTGCGCAATCTGACGCAGCAGCGCATCGCTACCAACCACGCTCTGAGCAATGACCACACTCTGCACTGCCTGTTTGTTGGTGCTGGCAACCAACGCCTGGCGCAGCAGGGTCTTGCCACTACCCTGCGGCCCGATCACAGCCAGCAGTAGCTGGCTGTAGCGCGCCAGGTGATGCAACTGCCCCAATACCGGCTTGCGCTGCGCCGGGAAGAACTTGAAGCCAGGCACTCGTGGCGTAAAGGGGTCGTGGCTGAACTGGTAATGCGCCAGGAAAGCTTCGTCAGCATGCAAACTGGTCATGGATCACTCTTCAAGAGTTGGACGACTGAGCCAGCGCGGCGTAATCGCTACGCAGCGTGGCGTCGAGAATTTCACGCGGGTAGTCGGCAGTCACTACAGCCTCACCCAAACGCTTTAGCAACACGAGACGCAGCTGACCATCGAGCACCTTCTTGTCCACTGCCATATGCTCGAGGAATTGCGCAGGCGTCATATCCTGCGGCGGCACCACTGGCAGCCCGGCCGCCTGCAACAGGCGTACGCCACGGTCGCGATCCGCTGCCGATAGCCAGCCCAGGCGATAGGACATTTCCAGCGCCATCACCGTTCCGGCGGCAACGGCCTCGCCGTGCAGCCAAACACCATAGCCCTGCTCGGTCTCAATGGCATGACCGAAGGTGTGCCCCAAATTCAGGGTGGCGCGCACTCCAGACTCACGCTCGTCAGCACCGACGACACGCGCCTTGGCCGCACAGGATTGCTCGATAGCGTAGGTGAGCGCCTGCTGATCGAGCGCACGCAAGGCCGGCATATTCTGCTCCAGCCATGTCAGGAAGGGCTCATCGCAGATCAGGCCATACTTGATGACTTCGGCAAGGCCAGCCGACAACTCGCGAACAGGCAAGGTATCAAGACTGCTCGTGTCGATCACAACGGCTTTGGGCTGGTAGAAGGCACCTACCATGTTTTTGCCCAGCGGATGATTGATGCCAGTCTTGCCACCCACTGAGGAATCAACCTGCGAAAGCAGGGTCGTCGGGACCTGGATGAAATCGACACCACGCTGATAACAGGCTGCAGCAAAGCCTGCCATATCACCGATCACACCACCACCAAGCGCCACGACAGTGGTGCGGCGATCATGCCGGGCGCTCAGCAAGCCATCGAAGATCAGCTGCAAGGTTTCCCAGTTCTTGAACGCCTCACCGTCGGGTAACACCACAGAGGTAACGTTATAGCCCTCGAGCACCTGCAGCAGCGCTTGCAGATACAGCGGCGCGACGGTTTCATTGGTCACGATTGCCACCTGCCGACCAGCTATGTGCTGCGTGAGCAGTGCAGGGCGAGACAGCAACCCCTGACCGATATAAATGGGATAGCTGCGTTCAGCGAGATCAACGTGAAGAGTCTGCATGAGGCCCCCAGGAGAAAAAGGCCACTAGGATAGCGCAGTTCGCCCCGCGCTTTAACGGGGCGACAAGGCGTCCAGACGCGAGAGAATTTCCTGAACCACCATACGCGGCGGACGCTCATCCGTCTCGATGATGATATCGGCGACCTCTCGGTATAGAGGATCACGCATGGCCATCAGATCCCTGAGCACCTGAGACGGATTGGCCGTGCGCAGTAGCGGGCGATTGCGATCACGCGACGTGCGGTCGATCTGCTGCTCCACAGAAGCGTGCAGGTAGACGACTCGCCCCCCCGCATGCAGAGCCTGGCGATTCTCCGGGCGCATGACCGCCCCACCGCCGGTGGCCAACACAAGACCGTCCTGCATCGAGAGCTCGGCGATCACCGCCTGCTCCCGCTCACGAAAGCCCTGCTCACCCTCGACATCGAATATCCAGGGTATGTCGGCACCGGTACGCTGCTCGATCTCCTTGTCGGAGTCCTTGAAAGACAAACGCAGTTCTTTAGCAAGCAAACGCCCGATGGTGCTCTTTCCAGCTCCCATCGGGCCAACGAGGATTACATTCCGCACTTAGGTCATCGGTTCACGGCAATGGCTTGGTTGTTCATGATGCGCGGAGTGAGGAATACAAGCAATTCCGCCTTCCTGTCCTGAACCAGATCACGCTTGAATACCCGACCGATAAAGGGCAGATCACCCAGGAACGGTACCTTGTCAACCGACTTGGACTGGGTATTGGAATACACGCCACCGATCACGATGGTCTCGCCATCCGCCACAAGAACCTTAGCGTTGACCTCGTTCTTGCTAATGGCAGGGATACCACCCGTGGAGGAAGCAACAGAAAAGTCAGGCGCATCTTTGGTAACCTTGACCTCCATCAGCACACGGTTGTCAGGCGTGATCTGCGGCGTCACCTCGAGCGACAAAGCAGCTTCTTTGAAAGAAGTGCTGGTTGCACCACTGGAACTCGCCTCCTGATAAGGCACTTCAGTGCCTTTGAGGATCTTTGCCGTTTCCTTGTCGGAAGTTACAACCTTGGGCTGGGACACAACCTCTCCGGAGCCCGACTTTTCCATAGCGCTGAGTTGCAAATCGAGCACAGTATTGTTGGTAATGAAACCTATACCAATACCAGAAGTGCTTCCGCTGGCCCCGAGATCAACGAAGGGCGTATTGAAAGGAATATCGATCTGCTGCACGCCATCAGTTTCCTCACCCAAAGTGAGGTTGCCATTCTTGCCTCGCGCACTCCAGTTACCCGAGCTGAGGTTCCCACCCCAGCGAACACCCAGCGACTTGTCATAATCGACATTCGCTTCAACAATGCGAGCCTCGATCATCACCTGACGAACCGGGATATCCAGTTGGGTGACAATACGGCGGAGCTCGTCGATACGCTCCTGAGTAAGGGTCACGATCAGATTGTTGGTGCGGTCATCGAAAATTACCGAGCCACGCATATCGTCCTTCAACGTGCCCGATGACCCCTCCTCGTAGAGCTTGGCGATATCGGATGCTTTCGCGTAATTGAGCTGAATGATGTCCTTGCGCAACGGTGCCAACTCGGCAACCTGCTTCTGCACAGCCAATTCCTGCTGCTCACGGGCAGCGATTTCATCTGCCGGCGCAACCATCAGCACATTGCCGACTTTGCGCTGATCGAGGCCCTTGGTCTTGAGCACCAAATCCAGCGCCTGATCCCAAGGCACATTCTGCAATCGCAAGGTGATGTTTCCACGAACCGTATCACTGGCAACCAGATTCAGATCCGTGAAATCGGCAATCAGCTGCAGAACCGAGCGAACATCAATATCCTGAAAGTTCAGAGAAAGCTTTTCACCGGTATAGGTAAAGCGGTCTGCGTTACGCCGAACCGCATCCTCTTCGGTAAGAGGCTTGACGCTGATAGTCAGCTTATTGTCCGCCTGGAAAACCAGGTAGTCATAGAGGCCCGTTGGCTCGACGACAATACTGGCGCGATCAGCTGAAGCACTGGCGTTAACGAACTGTACGGGCGTAGCGAAATCCTTTACATCCAAGCGTACACGCAGAGACTCTGGCAATTGAGTCTTGGGAAAATCAATACGAATATTACCGCCCTGCTCTTGAACATCAGGGCTGATTTTTGGGTCGGACAAGGAAATTACGATATTACCCTCGCCCTGCTCACCTCGCTGGAAGTCAATATCGCTGACCGCGCGAACGCCTGCAACAGCTCGAGCAGCTGGCGCGGGCGCCACCGCAACAGGGCTCGCTACTGCCGGAGTCGAAACAGCAGATACCGGACCATCACCCACGACGACAAACAGGTTGTTGCCATCGACGCGAGTGGTATAAGGCGTGAGATTGGTCAGATTGACAATCAAACGCGTACGATCCTTGGCCTCGACAACAGTCAGGCTACGTGCGTTACCCATTCCAATTTCGCGATTTTTGCTACCCAGACGATTGGAAACACCGGGTAAATCAAGGGCAATACGCGCGGGCTGCTCGATGGTGTAGCCGCGAGGCGCTGCAATAGGCTCATCGAAAGTCAGCTTCAGCTCGACACGATCCCCTGGCAGAGCGGCGACATCCACACTGTTCAGGCTTGCAGCCAGCAGCGCTGGCGACATTAAGAGAGCCGCAACAGAAAGGCCGAGCCGCGAGAACGAGTTGTTCATTACATATTTCCATTGTGCAGACTGAAAATTATTTTTCATATAGGTTCCCGCCAGTTATGAGCGCTCTTTGAGCGTTAGGCTTCGCGGCCTCTCGAGCCAACCTTGATCACCATCCGGTACTATTTCGACAACATCGATCTTGGCCTCATCAACGGCAATTACACGCCCGTGATTTCGCCCCAAATAGTCACCCACCTTGATCCGGTGAACCCCTCCGGCACCACTTACAAGCGCGAAAAAGCCACTTTCGTTCGAAAGGCTCCCCACCATTTCGAACAGTTCGATATTGAAACCTTCGAGAAATTGTTTGACCCTGGTTTCATCAGGGCGAACCTCTGGGGCGCCCTTGGTACGACTCACCGTATCTACCTTGACCGGTGGCTGAAAAGGACTACGCAAAGAAGCAGCGCTGTAGGTGAAGGCCTCATAAGCTGGAACCTTTGGCAATGGCTCGATTGCTCCCTTGGGCCTGGCGCGAACCTCATCCATGAAAGCCTGCAGATCGGCAAAATCGCCACTACCGCAACCAGCCAAGCCTGCCGAACAACAAATCAAGAAAAACAGCTTAAATGCTTTCATTTTTCAAGCCCCTTATCGTTATAACGATAAGTCTTTGCCAGAACAGTCATTCGCAACGCAGAAGAAGACCCATCTTTCTCAAATGGCTTAATCTCAAAATCATGCAGCGTCACGATGCGAGGAAGACTTGCAACACCACTGACAAAAGTGGCCAGATCGTGATAGCTGCCCAGCACGGCCATCTGAATCGGCAGTTCAATATAAAACTGCTGCGTGACCTCGGGAAGCAATTTGATCTCTTCAAATTCCAAACCACTGCCAAGCCCTGTGCGGGTAATGTCTTCGAGCAAGCCAGGCACTTCGGTATCACTTGGCAACTGACTCAACAACGCGCCAAAGGAAACTTCCATTTCCTTCATCTGCTCTTTGTAGGCGTCAAGATTGGCGGCTTGAGATGCTTTAATGGAAAACTGCTGCTTCAGGCTATCCTCTTCCAACGTGACACGCTCGAGATCACTTTGAAGATCACTTAAATGAAAGTAATAACCTGCACCTAGCACCAGCACAAAAAACAAGGCAAATACAATGGCTTTTACTGCACCAGGCCAAGAGCCCACGTTATTGAGATCAAGATCATTCAGATCGAATTTGCGCAGACTTTCAATGGATTCGGCCAGACTCATTTTTTATTACCCTCAACGTCCTCTACCGCAGGCTGAGTCTGTTGAACGCTCAGCTGAAAGACATTTGCCTGATCCAGTGCACCTGCCGTAGTGGCCTTTACCTGAGTCAGGTTAGGCGCGCTCAGCCATTCAGAAGCATCCAAGTTGCGCATGAGGTTGGAGACACGGTTGTTCGACTCTGCAGCACCCAGAATATCGATCTTCTTGCCGACCATCTTCACGCTGGAAAAGTACACACCATCAGGCAGAGTTCGAACCAACTGATCGAACACACGCCCGATGATGGGTCGGTTCCCCTGAAGATCCTGGATAATTTTCATGCGCTCCAGCAATTGCTGACGGCGCGCTTTCAACTCACTGATTTCCTTGATCCGCGCATCAAGCACTGCAATTTCTCTTTTTATGAACTCATTACGCGCATTTTGCTGCTCGATAGCACCGTTGAGGAGTTGATCGCCCAGAAAGACAACACCAGCCGCCACGACAAGGACGCCGACCAACGTAACCAAAAACCGCTGCTTGCGCTCCTCGCGTAACTGCTCACGCCAGGGAAGTAAGTTAATCCGCGCCATCAGTCGAAACTCCTCATCGCCAGACCACAGGCAATCATCAGTGCCGGCGCATCACTGGCCAGCGCACCGGCATTGACCTTGCTGCTCAGCGCCATATCGGCAAAGGGATTGGCCACTAACGTCTGCGTACCGATCTTCTGCTGGATCAGACGATCGAGGTCAGGAATGGACGCGGTACCACCAGCCAGGAGGATGTAGTCGACATCATTGAATTGCCCGGCGGCGAAGAAGAACTGCAGCGAGCGCGAAACCTGCTGAACCACAGCTTCTTTGAACGGTTGCAAAACCTCGCTGTCGTAGTCATCTGGAAGACCACCTTGCTTCTTGGCAAGACCAGCTTCCTCGACCGACAGGCCATAGCGGCGCTGGATTTCCTCGGTCAGTTGCTTGCCACCGAAAAGCTGCTCGCGGGTATAGATGGTGCGGCCGTTGTGCAGAACACTGAGCGTGGTCATCGTCGCCCCGATATCCACCACCGCGACGGTCAACTCATCGTGACCGCCACCCAGCTGCGCCTCCAGCAAACCGTAAGCGCGCTCGAGGGCATAGGCCTCGACATCGACCACTTTCGCAGTAAGCCCGGCGAGCGCGAGGGCTGCTTCGCGGACCTCCACGTTTTCCTTGCGGCATGCAGCCAGCAGCACCTCAACCCGCTCAGGATTACGCGGCGCCGGGCCCTGCACTTCGAAATCGATGGCAACCTCTTCCAACGGATAAGGAATGTACTGGTCAGCCTCGATCTTCAGCTGGTTTTCCAGGTCATCCTCGGAAAGGCCGGCTTCCATTTCGATGGTTTTGGTGATGACCGCCGAACCAGCCACAGCAACCGCGGCCGTCTTGACGCCGCTCTTGGCCTTGGCCAACACGCGCGAGAGCGCCTGACCGACCCCCTCCAGTTCGGCGATGTTCTTCTCTACCACTGCGTTAGGTGGAAGCGGCTCGACTGAATAAGCCTCTACCTTGTAGCGGCTTCCCGAGCGACTCAGTTCGAGGAGCTTGACCGAAGTCGAGCTGATATCGATCCCCAGCAGCGTATTCGCTTTCTTAGTGAAGAGCCCTAGCACGACCGTTTTCCTATTGGCATCCGCGACTTACGGACTATTTATGTTTTTCCACATTAAATATCAGTCTTGACAGAAGCGCAAATGGCTCCCCGGGAAAAAAAACGCTTATAATGTGATCAGCTTTTCCCTTTTAGCCTCGGCTCCTGCTTAACTCATTCTTTTACTTGGAATTCCGAACATTTTGATACGCCTGCTGAAGTTCATCTGGTGGTCTTGCGTTGCCGTTTTTTGTGGGCTGTTGCTCAGTTTCAGCGGCGCGTTTCTTTATCTTAGCCCGACCCTTCCGTCCGTCGAGTCACTGCGTCAGGTGCAGCTGCAGATTCCCCTGCGCGTCTACAGCAGCGATGCCAAGCTGATCGCCGAGTTTGGCGAGATGCGCCGTTCGCCCATCCGCTTCGACGAAATCCCCAAGGAATTCATCAGCGCCCTGCTGGCTGCCGAAGACGATAATTTCGCCAATCATTATGGCGTCGATGTGACCAGCCTGATGCGCGCTGCCACGCAATTATTGAAAAGCGGCCAGATTCAAAGCGGCGGCAGCACCATTACCATGCAGGTGGCGAAGAACTTCTTCCTCACCAGCGAGCGCAGCTTCTCGCGCAAGGCCACCGAAATTCTCCTGGCGCTGCAAATCGAGCGCGAGCTGAGCAAGGACGAGATCCTCGAGCTTTACGTCAACAAGATCTACCTCGGCCACCGCGCCTACGGCATCGAAGCTGCCGCACAGGTCTACTACGGCAAATCGATCCGCGACCTCAACCTGGCACAGATGGCGATGATCGCCGGCCTGCCGAAAGCCCCCTCGCGCTACAACCCACTGGTCAACCCAACTCGCGCCAAAGAGCGCCGCGACTGGATCCTCGGCCGTCTGTATCGCCTGGGTCGTATCGACCAGGCCAGCTACGAGGAAGCGCTTGCCGAGGTGGTCGACGCGCGCTATCACGTTCCCGCGCCAGAACTGAGCGCACCTTATATAGCCGAGATGGCGCGTGCCGAAATGGTCGGCCGTTATGGCAGCGAGGCCTATACGGAAGGCTTCAACGTCACCACCACAGTCCCCAGCAATCTGCAGGAAGTGGCCAATAGCGCGCTACGTGACGGACTGATCGCCTATGATCAGCGCCATGGCTACCGCGGCCCCGAGAGCCGCCTGCCAGGCATGACACGTGAAACCTGGCTCGCTGAACTGGGCAAATTTCGCAGCATCGGCGGCCTGGAGCCGGCAGTGGTTACCCAGGTCGAGAAAAGCGGCATCCTGGTGCTGACCCGCAACGGCGAAGAGCAGGCCGTGGCCTGGGACAGCATGAAGTGGGCGCGCCCCTTCCTCAATACCAACAGCCTTGGCCCACGCCCGCAGCAGCCCGGCGATGTCGCCCAAGTTGGCGATATCGTGCGCGTGCAGCGCCAGGAAGATGGCAGCCTGCTTTTCGCCCAGGTCCCATCGGCGCAGAGCGCACTGGTTTCCCTCGATCCATACAGCGGCGCCATTCAATCATTGGTCGGCGGATTCTCGTTCGACCAGAGCAATTACAACCGCGCCGTACAGGCCAAGCGCCAGCCAGGCTCGAGCTTCAAGCCCTTCATTTATAGTGCGGCACTGGATAGTGGCTACACCGCTGCGACGCTGGTCAACGATGCGCCGATCATCCTCTCCGATGACTACCTGTCGCAGAAATGGCGGCCGAAGAACGACAACAACACCTTCCTCGGCCCGATTCGTATGCGCGAAGCGCTGTACAAGTCGCGCAACCTGGTTTCCATCCGCCTGCTGCAGGACATGGGCATCGACCGCAGCCTGCGTTATATCGAGCGCTTCGGCTTCGCCCCGCAGGACCTGCCGCGCAACCTGTCGCTGGCCCTCGGCACTGCCAGCCTGACGCCGATGGAAATCGCCGAGGGCTGGGCCACCTTCGCTAATGGCGGATACAAGATCGAGCCCTACCTGATCGAACGTATCGATGACCGCAACGGCAAACCGCTGTTCCGCGCCAACCCGGCGCGCGTCCCAGGCAGCGAGCCGGCCGAGGAGAATGCCAACCTGACGGTTAACGCGGCCGACGATCTGCCCCTGGAAGAGCCCAAGGTAGCCGAGCAGATCATCGACGAGCGCACGGCCTACATCATGACCAGCATGCTGCAGGATGTGATCAAGCGCGGCACCGGTCGCCGCGCCCTTGCACTGGGTCGTAGCGACCTGGCGGGCAAGACCGGTACCACCAACGAGTCCAAGGACAGCTGGTTCTCCGGCTACAACGCCGACTACGTAACCACTGTCTGGGCCGGCTTCGACCAACCGGAAAGTCTCGGCCGCCACGAGTATGGCGGCACCGTCGCACTACCCATCTGGATGGGCTACATGGGCGCGGTACTCAAGGACCGCCCCAACCATCTGCCCAAGGAACCCAAAGGTCTGCTGACGCTGCGCGTCGACCCGGTCAGTGGCCGCGCTGCCGCACCGGGCACGCCGGACGCCTACTTCGAACTGTTCAAAAGCGAAGACTCGCCACCACCGATGAGTGAGTTCGAGCCTGGCATGGGCGCTCCTGGCAGCCCGCTGCCGGCTGACGAAATGGCGCCGATCGATCTGTTCTGATCGGCACTATGAGTCGCTTTGGCCATCGGCTCCAACTGCTGGTTGTCGGTGCAGTCATTGGTCACTTCGTGATGCACGATCAGGCCATGCTCGGCATCGACAGCGCTCTGCACGTTGTAGGCCGCGCAAGGACTCTTGCCTGAGCAGCGCATCTTCTTGGCATCCGCTTCGCCTTCGACGAACTGTTCCAGGCCCTGCGCCTCCATCAGCGCTTTTACAGTCAAGTTATCGGCATGGCGATCCTGTAGCTGGCGTAGCGCCTGTTTCACCGCTGCCCGGTCAATCGTCTCTTGCGCGTCTTGTGCATCACCCTCATCAAGCTGGGCCAGGTACTGGGCAATGTGTTTTTCCAGCTTCGCTTGTTGACGCTTGAGCTTCTCCACGCTCAGGTGCTTGCGCAGCGAAGCTACCGCTTGGAACTTGCTGCCATCGATGGCCACCAGCTCCCCACTGATCAAGCTCGCCTGGCGACAGAACTGGACGAAAGCCTTGCAAGTCGCCTGAAAGGCCATGCTGTTATCTTTGCGAAAATCCGCGATGGTCTTGAAGTCCGGCGCCAGACGACCCAGCAACCACATCACCTCGATATTGCGCTGGCACTCCGCCTCCAATCGACGAGAGGAGCGAATGCGCTGGAAGTAGCCATATAGGTATAGCTTGAGCAAATCAGCTGGATCGTAGCCAGGGCGCCCAGTCTTGAGCGGCTCAGCCTTGCTGAACCCCAGTACCTTCAGATCCAGACGAGCCACATAGGCCTCGATGACTCGAACTAGATGATCCTCAGGAACCAGCTCTTCCAATGTCGGCGGAAACAGGCTGCTTTGTTGCCGACCTTCACCTTGGATATAGCCCATAAACGACAATGCCCCTATCGACCGATAGAGGCATTGTCTTCAGCTTGCTCTCAGACTGCTAGGTTTTCACTCAGTCTGCTAGGCGGGTTTTTGTTTGTGCATTCAGCCGGCTTAGCCGTTGAACACATCTTCCACCGAGGTCAGCGGATAGTGCTTCGGATACGGCAGAGTCGCCACACCGGATTCGATGGCAGCCTTAGCCACGGCGTCGCAGACCACGGTGATCAGGCGCTGATCCATCGGTTTCGGAATGATGTACTCGCGACCGAACTCCAGCTTGATGCCGCCGTACGCGTCGCAGACATCCTGCGGCACTGGCAGCTTGGCCAGATCACGCAGGGCCAGGGCAGCGGCGATCTTCATTTCTTCGTTGATGCGGGTCGCCCGCACATCCAGAGCGCCACGGAAGATGAAGGGGAAGCCCAGCACGTTGTTGACCTGGTTCGGGTAGTCGGAACGACCGGTGGCCATGATCACGTCGTTGCGGGTCTCGTGCGCCAGCTCTGGCTTGATTTCCGGGTCCGGGTTGGAGCAGGCGAAGACGATCGGGTTGGCCGCCATGCGGCTGAGATCTTCCGGGCTCAGCAGGTTGGCACCGGACAGGCCGACGAACACATCAGCACCGTCGAGAGCGTCGGACAGCGTGCGCTTGTCGGTCTCGGTGGCGAACACGGCCTTGTACTGATTCAGGTCATCGCGACCGGCATGGATCACGCCCTTGCGATCGATCATGAAGATATTTTCGACCTTGGCACCCATGCTCACCAGCAGCTTCATGCAGGAGATGGCGGCTGCCCCGGCGCCCAGGCAGACGATCTTCGCCTCTTCCAGGGTCTTGCCGGCGATTTCCAGAGCATTGAGCATGCCGGCAGCGGTCACGATAGCGGTGCCGTGCTGGTCATCGTGGAAGACCGGGATGTCGCACTGTTCGATCAGCGCGCGCTCGATCTCGAAGCACTCGGGGGCCTTGATATCTTCCAAGTTGATGCCGCCGAAGGTGATGGAGATGCGTTTTACGGTGTCGATGAAGGCCTGCGGGCTTTCCGAGTCGACTTCGATATCGAACACGTCGATACCAGCGAAACGCTTGAACAGTACGCCTTTACCTTCCATCACTGGCTTGGAAGCCAGCGGGCCGAGGTTACCCAGACCGAGGATGGCAGTGCCGTCGGAGATCACGGCTACCAGGTTGCCTTTACCGGTGTAACGGTAGGCCAGCTCGGCATCACGCGCGATTTCGCGAACCGGCTCGGCGACACCCGGGCTGTAGGCCAGCGACAGGTCGCGGGCGGTAGCAGTGGCTTTGGTCAACTCGACACTCAGCTTACCGGGACGGGGCTGGGCGTGATATTCGAGAGCGGCAGTTTTTAGATCTGACATAGTGGCATTTCCGCTTTTGTTGGCTGTTGAACGGGCAGGCGGCCGAGGATACGCAAGTTGTATACACCTGCACAAGACCGTTCGGTCGCGATTGAAGCGCCGCACTAGCGCAGCGTTTTCAGCCACTCGCCAGGGCGCGGCTCACCGCTTGGATAGAACCCATTGAGCAAACGCAACTGGGCCTCGCCATCAGTTGGCAGCGGCGAGTCCTTGGCCAGAGTAGACAGGCTCTGCCCCGCCTTGGCCCGCATCAAGCGCAGGCGCACCGGCTCGGCCAGCTTGCGTTCGGCCGCCTTCAGTGGCCGGTAACTGCGGATGACCTCGAGGAAACGCTGGTCCTCGGTTTCCAGCGAAGCGCGCCCCTTCACCGCCCCCACGAACAGGTACGCACTGTCGCCACGATAAATCACCGCCACGCGGCGCGCCGACTGCCCCTGCAACACCGCCGTATAGCCTCGCAGCGCCCCCAGACGCAGCTCCTCACCAGCAACCAGGCGCTGATTGCCAACGCGCCGGCGCAGATACTCGGCGGGCGAAAGCTGCTTGTCCGCTGCCTCCAGCGTCATGGCGATAAAGGCTTGCTCATCCTGGGTATGGCCGATAAGTACATCGGGACGATTGACCAGTTGCCAGCCCTGCGGATAGGTCAGAGTGAAGTCCAGTTCGCCGTGATAGAAATGGCGCCCGCGGCGAATGCCACTGGCTGCCGAATCGCCGAACACCAGGCCGTCGAGCATCTGCAGAAAACTGTCACGCCCCACCTCCTGGTTGCTGCCGACCAGCGCGCTCGCCGGACCGATCACTTCCTGCAGACGACGATCGTTGTCCGGATGGGTGTCGAACAGACCGTGATAACCACCCGCAGTCGCGGCTTCACCGCGCCGGGCGGCCTGCTCGCGGGCAAAATCCTCCTGCGCCTTGAGCACCTTGACCACTTCGATCATTGCCTGCGGGTCATAGCCGCTGCGCGCCAGGTATTGCGCGCCCAGGCCATCGGCCTCGAGCTCCATGTCACGACCGTAACCGCGCACGAAGGCATTGCCCATGACACTGGTCAGATCCCCCACTGCGCCGACACCGGTGCCGATGGCGGCAGCCTGGCCGAGCAGCCCCCAGGCAGTGGACTGACTCTGCTGGCGCACGCTATGACGCGCCGTCACGTGACCGACCTCATGCCCCAGCACGGCAGCCAGCTCTGCCTCGGAGTTGAGATAGGCAAGCAGGCCACGATGGATATAGATGTAGCCGCCCGGCAGCGCGAAGGCATTGACGTCCGGACTGTCCACCAGAGTGAAGACGTAGTTGAGCTGGTTGCGATGGCTGCTGCGCGCTACCCGCTCGCCCACGCGCTGTATATAGGCCTGCAGCTTGGCGTCTTCGTAGCGCGGGTATTGCTTGAGGATTTCTTGGTTGTAACGCGCGCCGAGGTCCAGCTCCTGACGCTCGCTCATCATCACGAAGTCGGTGCGACCGGTCGCCGGGTTGACCGCACAACCGGCCAGCCAGCTGCAGCACAGACACAGCATCAATGCACGCATCATGGCAACACCTCCAGCATCGCCGAATGGGTAAGCGGCAGCATCCAGCGTGCCTGACCGGATTTCAAGCCACCGCGAGTCTGGCGGTCGATTACCCAGCCGCGCGCCTCCACTCGCCGGCCCTTGAGCTTCTGCAAGGCATGCACATCGAACTCGTCGAGCATCTCTGGCGCCACGCGCAGAACCCGACCGCCATCGAGGTCGATCCAGAGGCCGCCGCGATTGCGCTGCACGCCGGTGATCCGCCCGCCGAGCAAGGCGAAGCCGCCACCACTCAGCTGGCCGGCGCTCTTCACCTGAGCAGAGCGCCACAGGCCGAGGCGCTGGCTGCGCGCCTGCCGTTCGGCCTGTACATGACAGCTCACCAGCGCACTGTTGGGCGCCACGGCGACCATGAAGCCAAGGCCTTCGCCGAGCAGTTGTGCTTCGAGATTGCGCCCCTGGCGATCGTAGAGATGGGCCAGGGTGCGGCCGTAGCGGTCCTTGCGCTGCTTGCCGTAGAGCAGACCGACACGACCATCGCTGGCATCCACCAGCGCCTGCAGACGGCGCCTGGCCTGCACCGCATAGGGCTCATCACTGCGCCCTTTTCGCCCCAGTTCGGGCGTGTTGATGCCGATCAGGCGAATGCTGCGCCCATCGGCCAGGCGCACCGTATCGCCATCGACCACCTGGCGCACGGCGACCTGGGTGAGATCTGCGCGTAGAGGGCAGAAGGCCTGAGCAAGGTCCACACAAAGCAGAGAAACGAAAAAGGCGCCCACCAGGGACGCCTTTTTCAGTATCACGGAGTGGCGCATGCCAGATTCCGTTTTCGTTCGGTCGCTTACTTGGCGCCGAATACGCCGAAGCGCTGCTTGAAGCGATCGATACGGCCGCCGGTGTCCAGCACTTTCTGCTTACCGGTGTAGAACGGGTGGCACTCGGAGCAAACGTCGAGGCTCAGGTTCTTGCCCAGGGTGGAGCGGGTCTTGATCACGTTACCGCAGGAGCAGGTAGCGTCGATTTCGACGTAGTTCGGATGGATATCGGCTTTCATCGTGCTTTCCTCAGGGTAGTCGTGCCGCCACCCGACCAATGTCAGGCACCGCACAGAAATAGGCCGCGCATCTTACCAGACGCGTGAGTCGATGCAAGCCGCGCAAGGCGCCGGTCGTCGCGTGCTAAGATCGCCGGCCTGTCAAAGGAGCTCCTGGCTTGCCCGACCTGATCCTGCGCCTTGCCCTGCCCTCGCCGCTGCGCCGCCTGTTCGACTACCTCGCCCCCGTCGGCGTGTCGCGCAGTGCCTTGCAGCCAGGCGTGCGCTTGCGCGTGCCCTTCGGCCGGCGCGAGATGATCGGCGTACTGGTTGAAGTCGACAGCCAGAGTGAGGTACCACTCGACAAGCTCAAGCCCGCCCTGGAATTGCTCGATGCTCGCCCACCGCTACCGGCGTCGCTGTTCAAGCTGTGCCTGTGGACGGCGCAGTACTACCAGCACAGCCTCGGCGACACCCTGAGCTGGGCCTTGCCCGTGTTACTACGCCAGGGCGAGCCGGCCGAAACCCGCCAGGAGCGTTACTGGCTGGCCAGCAAAGGCGCCAGCGTCGACGACCCACGCCTGGCCCGCGCGCCACGCCAGCGCGACGCGCTCAAGGCGCTAGCGCAACACCCTCATGGCGTGGCCCACAGCCTGCTCAGCCAACTGCAACTCAATCGCGACAGCCTGCAGCTGCTGCATGAAAAGGGACTGGTGCGGGTCGAGGTGCGCCGCACCCAGCCGCATGCCAAGCCCGCGCACTGGCTGGCGCAACCGGAACTGCCGCTGAACGCAGAGCAGCGCGCCGCAGTGAATGCCGTGGCGTCGGGCTGGAATCAGTTCAATGCCTTCCTGCTCGCGGGTGTTACCGGCAGCGGCAAGACCGAGGTCTACCTGCAGCTGATCCATCAATGCCTGGAAGCCGGCAAGCAGGCGCTGGTGCTGATCCCCGAGATCAACCTCGGCCCGCAGACCTTCGACCGCTTCGCCCGCCGCTTCAACGCACGCATCGCCCTGCTGCATTCGGCGGTGAACGACCGCGAGCGTCTGGACGCCTGGTTGGCGGCGCGCGATGGTGAGGCCGACATCATCATCGGCACCCGCTCGGCCCTGTTCACGCCGATGAAGAACCCTGGGCTGATCATCGTCGACGAAGAACACGACGCCTCTTATAAACAGCAGGAAGGCCTGCGCTACCACGCCCGCGATCTGGCACTGGTACGCGCCCGCCAGGAAGACGTGCCGATCGTGCTTGGCTCTGCCACGCCCTCACTGGAAAGCCTGCACAACGCCTATAGCGGCCGTTACGCCCTGCTCAAACTGACCCAGCGCGCCGGCGGTGCCAGCCAGCCGCGCTTCCTGCGTCTGGACGTGAAGAGCCGGCCGTTGGACTCGGGCATCTCCGGCCCGATGCAGCAGGCCATTGCCCAAACCCTGGCGGCTGGTCAGCAGGTGCTGGTGTTTCTCAACCGTCGCGGTTTCGCCCCGACCCTGCTCTGCCACGACTGCGGCTGGCTATCCGAGTGCCCGCGTTGTGATGCGCGCATGACCGTGCACCAGCGCTATCAGGAACTGCGCTGCCACCACTGTGGCCATGTCGAGCGGCAGCCGAGCAACTGCCCGAAGTGCCAACACGTCGACCTGCGCCCGGTCGGTGCCGGCACCGAGCGCGCCGAAGAACGCCTGGCCGTGCTGTTCCCCGATTACCCGGTGCTGCGCATCGACCGCGACAGCACCTCACGCAAGGGCGCGATGGATCGCCTGTTCGCCACCATCAACAAGGGCGAGCCGTGCATCCTGGTCGGCACCCAGATGCTTGCCAAGGGTCACCATTTCCCGCGGGTGACGCTGGTGTCGATCCTCGACGCCGACGGCGGCCTGTTCTCGGCTGACTTTCGTGCCAGCGAGCGCATGGCGCAGTTGATCGTGCAGGTCGCTGGCCGTGCTGGGCGTGCCGAGGAGCCGGGCAAGGTGATCATCCAGAGCCACCTGGCCGACCACCCCCTGCTGGTGCAATTGACCGAGCAGGGCTACTTCGCCTTCGCCGAACAGGCGCTGAGTGAGCGCCGCAGCGCCGGCCTGCCGCCGTTCTGCCATCTGGCCCTGCTGCGCGCCGAAGCGCACAAGCCCGGCCAGGCAGAAGGTTTTCTCGATGAGGCCTGCAGTGAGGCCGAGCATTTGCTGGCTGAGCTGGGATTGACCGGCATCGAACTGCTCGGCCCGGTGCCCGCGCCGATGGAGCGCCGCGCCGGGCGCTTCCGTGCGCAACTGCTGGTGCAGGGCAACGCCCGCGCACCGCTACACCGCCTGCTAAACCATTGGCTGCACGCGCTTGAGCAAATGCCCAGCGGCCGTGCGGTACGCTGGTCGCTGGACGTAGACCCGATCGATCTGTTCTGAGGCGACGCGCTGTAACAGGGTGATGCCTGCTTGTGGCTTGCAGCTTGCCGCTGCTCTTATAATGCGCAGTTTTCGACCAAAGCCCCAAGGCAACCCGAGCCGAACATGAAAGACAGCATTCGCCACCTGATCCAGCAAGCCCTCGACCGCCTGACCGCCGAAGGCGTGCTGCCAGCGGGCCTGACGCCGGCCATCCAGGTGGAGAACACCAAGGACAAGAGCCACGGCGACTTCGCCAGCAACATCGCCATGATGCTAGCCAAGCCGGCTGGCATGAAGCCGCGCGACCTGGCCGAAAAGCTGATCGCAGCATTACCGGCCGACGAGCAGATCGCCAAGGTGGAAATCGCCGGCCCAGGCTTTCTCAACTTTTTCCAGAACAGCGATGCCCTGGCCCAGCGCCTGGAAGCAGCACTGGCCGATGCCAAGCTCGGCGTACGCAAGAACGGCGCAGCGCAGCGCGTGGTAGTCGACCTGTCGGCACCCAACCTGGCCAAGGAAATGCACGTTGGTCACCTGCGCTCGACCATCATCGGTGACGGTGTGGCGCGCGTGCTGGAGTTCCTCGGTGACAGCGTGATTCGCCAGAACCACGTCGGCGACTGGGGCACCCAGTTCGGCATGCTGCTGGCCTACATGCAGGAAAACCCGGCGGCCGCCGAAAGCGAGCTGGCCGACCTGGAAGGCTTCTACCGCGCCGCCAAAAAGCGCTTCGACGAATCCAGCGAGTTCGCCGACCGCGCCCGCGAGCTGGTGGTCCAGTTGCAGGCTGGCGACGCCGAGTGCCTGCGCTTGTGGCACCGTTTCAACGACATTTCCCTGTCGCACTGCCAGGCGCTGTACGACCGCCTCGGCGTCAAGCTGAGCATGGCCGACGTCAAAGGCGAGAGCGCCTACAACGATGACCTGCCGAAAGTGGTTGCCGAGTTGGCCGCCAAGGGTCTACTGACCGAAGACAACGGCGCGCAGTGCGTATTCATGGACGAGTTCAAGAATGCCGAAGGCAACCCGCTACCGCTGATCGTGCAGAAGGCCGGCGGCGGCTACCTGTATGCCACCACCGACCTGGCCGCCACCCGCTACCGTGCCGGCACGCTCAAGGCCGACCGGGTGCTGTACTTCGTCGACCAGCGCCAGGCCCTGCACTTCCAGATGGTCTTCGCCTGCGCGCGCCTGGCAGGCTTCGTCCCGGCCAGCATGGAAATGGAACACATGGGCTTCGGCACCATGAACGGTCCGGACGGTCGCCCGTTCAAGACCCGCGACGGCGGCACCGTGAAGCTGGTGCAACTGCTCGACGAAGCCGAACAGCGCGCCTACAGCCTGGTCAAGGACAAGAACCCGGACCTCGGCGAAGAGGAACTGCGCAACATCGCACGCGTGGTTGGCATCGCCTCGGTGAAATACGCCGATCTGTCCAAGCACCGCACCAGCGACTACAGCTTCAACTTCGACCTGATGCTGAGCTTCGAAGGCAATACCGCACCCTACCTGCTGTACGCCTATAC
This sequence comes from Pseudomonas sediminis, assembly GCF_039555755.1. Classification (NCBI taxonomy): domain Bacteria; kingdom Pseudomonadati; phylum Pseudomonadota; class Gammaproteobacteria; order Pseudomonadales; family Pseudomonadaceae; genus Pseudomonas; species Pseudomonas sediminis. The sequence continues at coordinate 2,321,968 of NZ_CP154631.1, read as the reverse complement.
CCGCGTGGCTGGTGTGTTCCGCAAGCTGGGCAAGGGCGTGGACGAGATCGGCGGGCAAATCACCCTGGTTGCCGATCAGGAGCAAGCCCTGGCCGCCAAGCTGGCACAATTCAACGAGCTGCTCGGCAACGTCGCCGACAAGGGCACGCCGCACATTCTTTGTGCCTACCTGTATGACCTCGCCGGCCTGTTCTCCAGCTTCTATGAGAATTGCCCGATCCTGAGTGCCGAGGACGAAGCCACCCGCGACAGCCGTCTGCGTCTGGCCGCCCTCACCGGCCGCACTCTCAAGCAGGGCCTGGAGCTGCTCGGCCTGGAAACCCTGGAGCGGATGTAAATGGCAGCGCGCAAGAAACCGGCACCGAAACGTGGCGCCAGTCGCTACCAAGCCCCGGCGAAAAAGCCCGTACCAGGATGGATCTGGCTGGCCTGCGGCCTGGTGGTCGGTGGTTTCTTCATGTTTCTGTTCAGCCTCGAACCGGGCCGTGACGAGATCAAGCGCGACAAGGGCGAGCAGGTCCGCAGTACCAAGCCGGAGCCGAAGCCGACGCAACCCGAGCCGTCCAGACCCAAGTACGATTTCTACACCCTGCTGCCGGAGTCGGAAGTGATCCTGCCGCAGGCACTGGAAGAAACGCCGCCCCCCCTGCCCGAACAGAAACCGGTCACCCCGGAAGAGGCTGCGAAGATCGACACCGCTCGCGCCGAAGCTGCGCTCAACGGCCAGGTGCCGCCGCCTGCGCCGCCGGTACTGGCCAGCGCGCCCGTCACCACGCAGTTCTTCCTCCAGGCAGGCTCGTTCCGCAAGCGTGACGATGCCGACACTGTGCGCGCGCAGATCATCCTGCTCGGCCAGAACGTACGCGTGGAAACTGGCAAGGTGCGCGACGAGACCTGGCACCGGGTTCTGGTCGGCCCCTTCGCCAGTCGCGAGCAACTCGCGGCCGCGCAGAAGACCCTCGCTGGCAACGGCTACAGCAATCTGCTGTTACAGCAGCGCCAGGTCCGCTGATCGCCGTTTGATCCGCCGCCGGTTGAAAATCTGCGGCGGGCACCCCATCTGAGTTTCCATCCGGGCAAGTTCGCCCCGCAGCGTGGAGATTCACCCTTGACCACCATCGTTTCAGTGCGCCGCCACGGCAAGGTCGTGATGGCTGGCGACGGCCAGGTTTCCCTCGGCAACACCGTCATGAAGGGCAACGCCAAGAAGGTGCGCCGCCTCTACCACGGCCAGGTGCTGGCCGGCTTCGCCGGTGCCACCGCCGACGCTTTCACCCTGTTCGAGCGCTTCGAAGGCCAGCTCGAGAAACATCAAGGCCACTTGGTACGCGCCGCCGTCGAACTGGCCAAGGACTGGCGTACCGACCGTAGCCTGAGCCGCCTGGAAGCCATGCTGGCCGTGGCCAACAAGGACGCATCCCTGGTCATCACCGGCAACGGCGACGTGGTCGAACCCGAGGAAGGCCTGATCGCCATGGGCTCCGGCGGCAACTTCGCTCAGGCCGCCGCGCGCGCCCTGCTGATGAAGACCGATCTGTCGGCCCTTGAGGTAGCGCAGACCGCACTCGGCATCGCCGGCGACATCTGCGTGTTCACCAACCATCATCAGACCATCGAGGAACTGGACGCTGCCGAGTAGCGTCCACTGCCTCAGAACCTGTTCCGATGCCGACGAACAGGCGCTCACAGTTTCCCGATAGCGAGCCAGATTCCATGTCCATGACGCCCCGCGAGATCGTTCACGAACTCAACCGCCACATCATCGGCCAGGACGACGCCAAACGCGCCGTCGCCATCGCCCTGCGCAACCGCTGGCGGCGCATGCAGCTTCCGGCTGAACTGCGCCAGGAAGTGACACCGAAGAACATCCTGATGATCGGCCCGACCGGTGTCGGCAAGACCGAAATCGCCCGTCGCCTGGCCAAGCTGGCCAACGCGCCGTTCCTCAAGGTCGAGGCGACCAAGTTCACCGAGGTCGGCTACGTTGGCCGCGACGTCGAGTCGATCATCCGCGACCTGGCCGATGCCGCGGTGAAGATGCTGCGCGAACAGGAGATCACCAAGGTCCGCCACCGTGCCGAAGATGCCGCCGAAGAGCGCATCCTCGATGCCCTGCTGCCACCTGCACGCCAGGGTTTCGGTGATGAGCCGGCGCGCAGCGAGGATTCCAATACCCGTCAGCTGTTCCGCAAGCGCCTGCGCGAAGGTCAGTTGAACGACAAGGAAATCGATATCGAAGTGGCCGACTCGCCCATGGGCGTCGAGATCATGACCCCGCCGGGCATGGAGGAGATGACCAACCAGCTGCAGAACCTGTTCTCCAGCATGGGCAAGGGCAAGAAGAAGAGCCGCAAGCTCAAGGTCGCCGATGCCCTCAAGTTGGTGCGCGACGAGGAAGCCGCGCGCCTGGTCAACGAGGAAGAACTCAAGGCCCGCGCACTGGAAGCCGTCGAGCAACACGGCATCGTCTTCATCGACGAGATCGACAAGGTGGCCAAGCGCGGCAATACCGGTGGCGCCGATGTTTCTCGCGAGGGTGTGCAGCGCGACCTGCTGCCGCTGATCGAGGGCTGCACGGTCAACACCAAGCTGGGCATGGTCAAGACCGACCATATCCTGTTCATCGCCTCGGGCGCTTTCCACCTGAGCAAGCCGAGCGACCTGGTGCCCGAGCTGCAAGGCCGCCTGCCGATTCGCGTCGAGCTCAAGGCACTGAGCCCGCAGGACTTCGAGCGCATCCTCAGCGAGCCGCACGCTTCGCTTACCGAACAGTACAGTGCGTTGCTGCAGACCGAGGGTTTGAGCATCGAATTCGCCGAAGACGGCATCAAGCGTCTCGCCGAAATCGCCTGGCAGGTCAACGAGAAGACCGAGAACATCGGTGCCCGTCGCCTGCACACCCTGCTCGAACGCCTGTTGGAGGAAGTCTCCTTCAGTGCCGGTGATCTGGCTGGCCAGCAGAACGGCGAACCGATTCGCATCGACGCAACCTACGTCAACGACCACCTCGGCGAGCTGGCGCAGGACGAAGACCTGTCGCGCTATATCCTGTAACAGGCCGTTGAAAAACGTAGGCGAGGCAGCCAGTGCAAGGCAAAAACAGGCGAAAAAGCGGAGTTTACGAGCTATAAATGAGCATTTTGAGCCTGTTTTTAACGCAGCAATGGCAACGTAGGTAGTTTTTCAACAGCCTGGTAAATCCAGGCGCACGATCCTGTCGCTGGTGACCGGCGCCATTCTGTAGGAGCGGATTTATCCGCGAATTTCGCGGCTGAAGCGCAATGCCGCCCAGCCGCTCCTACAGGACATTGCAAGCACCCCAAAAGATCACGGAAATCAGCCATGCCCATCCCCAGCGCAATCAAACTGCACAAGGCCTCGAAAACCCTGGAGCTGCGCTATGGCGAGCAGAGCTATCGGCTCAGTGCCGAGTTTCTGCGCGTACACTCGCCCTCGGCCGAAGTACAGGGGCATGGCAAGCCGATCCTGCAGACCGGCAAACTCAACGTCGGTCTCGAGCGCATCGAACCGGCTGGCAACTACGCACTGAAACTGTGCTTCGACGATGGCCACGACAGCGGCCTGTTCACCTGGGAATACCTGTACGAACTGGCCACACGCCAAGACGCGCTGTGGGCCGACTACCTGGCCGAACTCAGCGCTGCCGGAAAATCTCGCGACCCCAACGAGTCGGTCGTCCGCCTGATGCTTTGAGCGGCTGCAAAAGCCTCGACGCAGAGCGCTCGCGCCCATCACATAGAGTCACGTTAGCGACAGTTAGAGCGCGTTTTCTAATCTATCGCGGCATACTCCTGCCCCACTGACCAGCTTGCTTAACTTCAAAAACTCGGGTAACCAAGGAACTGGCAGGTTCCCTGCATTTGGCTGTGCCAGATGCAACGAAAGATGCGGACTCGATCCGCCCCCGGTTAACCCGAGCAGTACCAGGCCCTGTGTCGCCGCGCGCCCCCACAGGCCGGTATTCGTCTCAGGACAATGGAGCGTCGTAGATGAGTGATAAGAATAACGAAGACCTGAAACGCCAGGCCTCGGAAAACACTCTGGGACTCAACCCAGTGATTGGCATCCGCGGCAAGGATCTCCTGACATCTGCCCGCATGGTGCTCACCCAGGCACTCAAGCAACCGTTCCACAGCGCCAAGCATGTCGCCCATTTCGGCCTCGAACTAAAGAACGTCATGCTCGGCCAGTCCGCGCTCAAGCCTGAAGACGGTGACCGCCGCTTCGCCGACCCGGCCTGGAGCCAGAACCCGTTGTATCGCCGCTACCTGCAGACCTACCTGGCCTGGCGCAAGGAACTGCACGACTGGATCGAGCACAGCTCGCTGTCCGAGCAGGACGCCAGCCGCGGCCACTTCGTGATCAACCTGATGACCGAAGCCATGGCACCCTCCAACAGCATGGCCAACCCGGCCGCGGTCAAACGTTTCTTCGAAACCGGCGGCAAGAGCCTGCTCGACGGCCTCTCGCACCTGGCCAAGGACATGGTGCACAACGGCGGCATGCCCAGCCAGGTGAACATGGAGGCCTTCGAGGTCGGCAAGAACTTGGCCACCACCGACGGCGCCGTGGTGTTTCGCAATGACGTGCTGGAGCTGATCCAGTACAAGCCGATCACCGAGAGCGTGCACGAACGCCCGCTGCTGGTGGTGCCGCCGCAGATCAACAAGTTCTACGTCTTCGACCTGTCGCCAGACAAGAGCCTGGCGCGCTTTCTGCTGCGCAGCCAGGTGCAGACCTTCGTGGTCAGTTGGCGCAACCCGACCAAGGCGCAGCGCGAGTGGGGCCTGTCCACCTACATCGAGGCGCTCAAGGAAGCCATCGACGTCATCTGCGCCATCACCGGCAGCAAGGACGTCAACATGCTCGGCGCCTGCTCCGGTGGCCTGACCACTGCTTCGCTGCTCGGCCACTACGCCGCGCTCGGCCAGCCCAAAGTCAATGCCCTAACCCTGCTGGTCAGCGTGCTCGACACCCAGCTCGACACCCAGGTAGCGCTGTTCGCCGACGAGAAGACCCTGGAAGCGGCCAAGCGCCGTTCCTACCAGGCCGGCGTGCTGGAAGGCAGCGACATGGCCAAGGTGTTCGCCTGGATGCGCCCCAACGACCTGATCTGGAACTACTGGGTCAACAACTACCTGCTCGGCAACGAGCCGCCGGTGTTCGACATTCTCTACTGGAACAACGACACCACACGCCTGCCGGCTGCGCTGCACGGCGAGTTCATCGAAATGTTCCAGACCAACCCGTTGACCCGTCCCGGCGCGCTGGAAGTCTGCGGTACGCCGATCGACCTCAAACAGGTCACCTGCGACTTCTTCGTCGTCGCCGGCACCACCGACCACATCACACCATGGGATTCCTGCTACAAATCGGCTCATCTGTTCGGCGGCAAGTGCGAGTTCGTGCTCTCCAACAGCGGCCATATCCAGAGCATTCTCAACCCGCCGGGCAACCCCAAGGCGCGCTACATGACCAACAGCGAGATGCCGCTGGACCCGAAGGCCTGGCAGGAAAGCTCGACCAAGCACGCCGACTCCTGGTGGCTGCACTGGCAGACCTGGCTGGCCGAGCGCTCAGGCAAGACCAAGAACGCGTCCACCACACTGGGCAACAAGAAATTCCCGGCCGGCGAAGCCGCCCCGGGCACCTACGTACACGAACGTTGATGCGGCGCCTCTGGCGCCACACTGCCCGCGGCACTGGGAAGTGCCGCACGTCACGACGGCCTGGCCGGGCGTGACGAACCAGGATTGCCCTGGTCATTCTGGAAGCGGCCAGGATCGTCGCCTCCAGCGCTTAACTCCATAGGGGCTGCGCCCATGCCGCAACCATTCGTATTCCGCACCATCGACCTCGATGGGCAGACCATCCGCACCGCGGTGCGGCCGGGCAACAGCCAGTTGGTGCCGCTGCTGATTTTCAACGGCATCGGCGCCAACCTGGAGCTGGTGATGCCCTTCGTCGCCGCCCTGGACCCAGAGTTGGAAATCATCGCCTTCGACGTTCCTGGCGTTGGTGGCTCATCGACCCCGGCCACGCCCTACCGGTTTCCCGGTCTGGCCAAGCTGGCGGCGCGCATGCTGGACTATCTCGACTACGGTCAGGTCAACGCCATTGGCGTGTCCTGGGGCGGCGCACTCGCGCAGCAGTTCGCCCATGACTACCCCGAGCGCTGCAAGAAGCTGATCCTCGCCGCCACGTCGGCCGGCGCGGTGATGGTGCCAGGCAAGCCCAAGGTGCTTTGGCGCATGGCCAGCCCGCGGCGCTACGTGCAGCCGTCCTACGGCGTGCGCATCGCCCCGGACATCTACGGCGGCGCCTTCCGTCGCGACCCCAAGCTGGCCATGGCGCATGCCAGCAAGGTGCGTTCGGGCGGCAAGATGGGCTACTACTGGCAGCTGTTCGCCGGCCTCGGCTGGACCAGCATTCACTGGCTGCACAAGATCCGCCAACCGACGCTGGTGATGGCCGGCGATGACGACCCGCTGATCCCACTGATCAACATGCGCCTGCTGGCCTGGCGCATTCCCAACGCCGAACTGCACGTGATCGACGACGGCCACCTGTTCCTGGTGACCCGCGCCGAGGCGGTAGCGCCGATCATCATGAAGTTTCTCGAAGAGGAACGGCACCGCGCGGTGATGCACCCGCAGCCAACACCCGTGCGCCAGCATTGACCCGCACCAGCTTAGTGCGCAATGTAGGGCATGCGCGACGAAGGGGCCGATAACGGCCCCTTCGATTTTCGACGCGGCGCTCTGGAATGCACTTCCCGTGTGCCTGGTACAGGGCTTGCTGCACAGGTTGCACAAGCACAAGGTGCGCGTCAGGCAGTCCGCGCCATGAAAGTCTCTTGCAGGTCGTGCTCAACGACCTGCCAAGCGGTTTGACGATGGAGTGTTACACCATGCGAGACAAGTCGAACCTGGCCTCACTGCCGGCACCTGCCAGTTTCATGAATGCCCAGAGCGCGGTAGTGGGCGTACGCGGTCGCGATCTGTTGTCCACGATGCGCCTGCTGGCCGCCCAGGGCCTGAAGAACCCGGTGCGCAGTGGTCGTCACCTGCTGGCCTTCGGCGGCCAGCTTGGCCGGGTGCTGCTCGGCGACACCCTGCACAAGGTCAATCCGCAGGATGCCCGTTTCGCCGATCCAACCTGGCACCTCAACCCCTTCTATCGCCGCAGTCTGCAGGCCTATCTGGCGTGGCAGAAGCAACTGGCGGCATGGATCGACGACAGCGATCTGTCAGCCGATGATCGCGCCCGCGCGCGCTTTCTCGCCGCGCTGATGAGTGACGCACTGTCGCCCTCCAATAGCCCGCTCAACCCGCAGGCGTTGAAGGAGCTGTTCAATACCGGCGGCAGTAGTGCCTTCAAGGGCTTGCGCCACCTGCTCGACGACCTGCTGCACAACGACGGCATGCCCAGCCAGGTGACCAAGCATGCTTTCGAGGTCGGTCGTAACCTGGCCTGCACCCCCGGCGCAGTGGTGTTTCGCAATGAGCTGCTGGAGCTGATCCAGTACAAGCCGATGAGCGAAAAGCAGTACCTGCGCCCGCTGCTGATCGTGCCGCCGCAGATCAACAAGTACTACATATTCGACCTGTCCAACGACAAGAGCTTCGTCCAGTACACGCTGAAGAACGGCCTGCAGACCTTCATGATCAGCTGGCGCAATCCCGATCCACGGCATCGCGAATGGGGTCTATCGAGCTACGTGCAGGCGGTCGAAGAGGCGGTCGACGCCTGCCGCGCGATCACCGGCAGCAAGGACGTCAATCTGCTCGGCGCCTGCGCCGGTGGTCTGACCATCGCCGCCCTGCAAGGCCACCTGCAGGCGCGCCGGCAGTTACGCAAGGTTGCCAGCGCTACCTATATGGTCAGTCTGCTCGACAGTCAGATCGACAGCCCGGCGATGCTCTTCGCCGACGAGGAAACCCTCGAGTCAGCCAAGCGCCGCTCCTACCAGCAAGGCGTGCTGGATGGTCGCGACATGGCCAGGGTATTCGCCTGGATGCGCCCCAACGACCTGATCTGGAACTACTGGATCAACAACTACCTGCTCGGCAAGCAGCCGCCGGCTTTCGATATCCTCTACTGGAACAACGACAACACCCGCCTGCCCGCTGCACTGCATGGCGATCTGATCGACTTCTTCAAGCACAACCCGCTCAGCCGCAGCGGCGGCCTGGAAGTCTGTGGTACGCCGGTGGACCTGGCCAAGGTCACTGTCGACAGTTTCAGCGTGGCCGGCATCAACGATCACATCACGCCCTGGGACGCAGTCTACCGCTCGACCCTGCTGCTCGGCGGCAACCGCCGCTTCATCCTCTCCAACAGCGGCCATATCCAGAGCATTCTCAACCCGCCGGGCAACCCCAAGGCCAACTACTACGAGAACGCCAAGCTCACCTCAGACCCGCGCGCCTGGTATCACGACGCCCAGCATCAGCAGGGCAGCTGGTGGCCGCAGTGGCTGGAGTGGATTCAGGCGCGCTCCGGCGAGCAACGCGCCACGCTGATGACCCTGGGCAGCCAGAAGCATCCGACCATGGAGGCGGCGCCCGGCACCTACGTGCATATCCGCTGAAGCGGCATGCAACGAAGAAAGCCCGTGGACATGCGCACCCCTCATCCGGCGCTTCGCGCCACCTTCTCCCAAGGGAGAAGGGTATAGGAGGTGTCGCTGTGCGACTTTTAGTAAAGGGATGGCCGCCAGCACGCCGGCCGGTTATCGTCAGCCCTCGCGCAGTCGAACAAGAAGCCAAGGATGAAAACCCGCGAACGCATTCTGCAAACCGCCCTGCAGCTGTTCAACGAGCAGGGCGAGCCCAATGTTTCGACCCTGGAGATCGCCAACGAGCTAGACATCAGCCCAGGCAATCTCTACTACCACTTCCATGGCAAGGAGCCGTTGGTACTGGAACTGTTCGAGCGTTTCCAGAGCGAGATGGCGCCTCTGCTCGACCCACCCGCAGAGGCCCAGTTGGATGTCGAGGACTACTGGCTGTTCCTGCACCTGATCGTCGAGCGCCTGTCGCAGTACCGCTTTCTCTTCCAAGATATGTCCAACCTGGCGGGAAGGTTGCCGAAGCTGGCACGAGGAATTCGTCATTGGCTGAACGCGCTGAAACGCACCCTGGCTGCCCTGCTCGCCCGCCTGATGGCGGATGGGCAGTTGAACAGCGGCACTCAGGCGCTCGGCCAACTGGTCGAGCAGATCACCCTGACCCTGCTGTTCTCCCTCGACTACCAGCGCATCCTCGACCAGCAGGGTGAAGTCCGCCTGGTGGTGTACCAGATCATGATGCTAGTCGCGCCTCATCTGAATCAGCCATCACGCAGCACCGTCGAACATCTGGCGCAGCGCTATCTGGAAGCCTGATGCGCAGCCGTGCGCATGCCAATGACACGCTGGGAATGTAGGGCGGGTGCAACCCGCCAGAGCGCAAATGGCGGGTTGCACCCGCCCTACAAAGCCGAGACGCATCCACGGTTGTTGCGCATGGCCCGCCCTGCGACCTGAAACGAAAACGCCCGGCACTAGGCCGGGCGTTTTCAGTCCCGAGAAACTCAGGACGGGGTGGCTGGAGTTGCCGGAGTGGCAGCCGGAGCCGGTGCAGCAGCCGGCGTTGCAGCGACGGCCGGAGCTGGTGCCGGTGCAGCCGGTTTCGGCGCAGCTGCCTTGGGTACTGCCGGTTTCTTCGCAGCCGGCTTCTTCGCTGCAGCAGGCTTGGCTGCTGGCTTAGCTGCAGGCTTGGCGGCGGCCGCTGGCTTGGCAGCGGGTTTCGCTGCGGCCTTGGCTGCCGGTTTCGCCGCAGGTTTAGCTGCCGGCTTGGCGGCTGCAGGTTTCGCGGCAGCCGGTTTGGCAGCGGGCTTGGCTGCAGCTTTGGCTGCAGCTTTGGCAGCAGGTTTGGCAGCCGGCTTGGCGGCAGCCTTCGCGGCAGGTTTGGGCGCAGCTTTGGCAGCAGGCTTGGCGACCGACTTGGCCGATACGCCAGTGATTTTCTCCAGCTGCTTGGTCAGGCTGTCGACCTTGTCGTTCAATGCCTTGACCTCGTTGCGGCTGGGCACGCCCAGACGCGAGATGGCATTGTTCAGACGCTTGTCGAAAGCCTCTTCCAGCTCACCCCACTTGCCGATCGCCTTGCCCCGGACTTCATCGACCTTGGACTTGGCGGAACCGACCTTGGAGCCGACGCCGGCTTTCACCGCGCCAACCTGCTTGTCGACTTCGCTCTTGGCCTGCTTCTCAGCCTTCTCGCCGTCCTTGACCAGCGTATCGAACAGCTTGGTGCCGTCCTTGCTGACCTTGGAGTAAGCGCCCAAGCCTGCCAACCAGATCTGACGCGAGTATTTCTCGACCTCGCCGATCCAGGAGCTGGTCTGTTTCTCGGTTTTCTTCTTAACAGCCATCCTGATCTCCTTATTTGGTACGCGCGACATGCTCGAGCAACGCGCTCAGCTCATCCAGCTTAGCAGAGAGTGCTTCAACATCCTGCTTGGACGGAATGCCGATACGGTTCAGAGCGGAAGCCACACGAGTATCGAAAGCCTTCTCGATCTTGTCGAGTTGAACTTCGACCTTGCCTTTAACGCTGGTGACATTGGAATTGACCGACTGCTTGACCGATTCGATCTGGCTGTTGGCGGCCTCTACCTGCTCGTCGACCAGCTTCTTGCCTTTGCTCTCGACGCCTTCACCGGCCTTGACCAGTTCCTTGAAGTATTCAGCCCCCTCGACACCTGCCTTGGCGTAAGCGCCCAGGCCAGCGAGGTAGATCTTGCGGGCATAGCCCTTCACGTCGTCGAACAGACCGGCTTTGTCTTCGACCACGGCTTCTACTTTTTTCTTCACGGATACTTTCGACATGGTGCACCTCACGCGCTTTACAGTTAGCGGAAACGCCCACGGAATGCAGGCTTGGGTACACCCTAAAGAGAAAAATTAGAAATCGCATACTAGGAGCAGGCGACTGTACGCATGCTCAAGCACCCCAGCGAAGGTGCGCACAGCGCACCCTACCGGCTTGCAGCTACTCTCAGGCCAGCGATTTGTCCAGCACCTGCTCGATCTCGCGCTGGATCATGCCGCCCATGGGCGACAGCAACAGCCCGAGCTTGAGCTCGACACGCACGGTGTCTTCACCCACCGCGATGCTGCCGTCGGCACCGCTGCGCTTGAACTCCAGGGTGTCGCCGTTCCAGCGATAGCGCACGTCGTACTCGCTGGCCAGGCGTTCGGCCAGGCGCTCGGCCTTTTCGCGGGCGCCCTCGCGACCAAGGGAATGGGATCGTTCGACACGAATACGGGACATGAAAACTCCTTGAACTGGCAGCGTGCCGCGTGGCTGCGGCATGAGGTCACATCACTCTACCAGCCCATCGGGCAAGCGGGCACCCAGGCAAGACAAAGGCGCCAGGCGCCTTTAGAATGGTGCGGTTTTCTACCCGGTGAGAGCGACATGAGCGATCCACGCAAGGCCCAGGAGCAGGAACCCACCACCCACTTCGGTTTCCAGGACGTACCGGAAAGCCAGAAAGCGGAAAAGGTGGCTGAAGTCTTCCACTCGGTGGCGGCCAAGTACGATCTGATGAACGACGTGCTGTCCGGCGGCCTGCATCGCCTGTGGAAGCGCTTCACCATCGAGCTGTCCGGCGTGCGCCCCGGTAACCGTGTGCTGGACATCGCCGGCGGCACCGGTGATCTGACCCGCAAGTTCGCCAGCATCGTCGGCCCGACCGGTGAAGTGGTGCTGGCCGATATCAACGATTCCATGCTCAAGGTCGGTCGCGACCGCCTGCTGGACAAGGGCGTGGCCGGCAACGTGCAGTTCGTTCAAGCCGATGCCGAGAAGCTGCCGTTCCCCGACAATCACTTCGACGTGGTCACCATCGCCTTCGGCCTGCGCAACGTCACCCACAAGGATGCGGCCATCGCCTCCATGCTGCGCGTGCTCAAACCCGGTGGCCGCCTGCTGGTGCTGGAGTTCTCCAAGCCCGGCAACCCGCTGCTGGCCAAGGTCTACGACACCTATTCGTTCAGCTTCATGCCGCTGGCTGGCAAGCTGATCACCAATGATTCGGAAAGCTACCTCTACCTCGCCGAGTCGATCCGCATGCACCCGGATCAGGAAACCCTCAAGGCGATGATGGTCGATGCCGGCTTCGAACGCGTGACCTACCACAACATGACCGGCGGCATCGTCGCCCTGCACCGCGGCATCAAGCCTTAATGCTCATAACCGGATTGCTGGCAGGCGTCGAAACGGGCCTCAACCGGGTTCTCGGCCTCGATGGCACGGCCTTGCCGCGCCTGCAGGCGCTGAGCGGCAAGGTCATCGCCGTGCACTGCCAGAGTCCCACCCTGGAGCTGTTCATCCTGCCCAGCGGCGACGGCCTGCAACTGGCGTCGCAATGGCACGCACCGCCCGACTGCACGCTCACCGCACCCGCCGCCAGCCTGGCGCGCCTGGCACTGAGCCGCGACAAGACCGCCGTGCTGCACCGCCCGGAAGTCTCGCTCGATGGCGACAGCGCGGTGCTGCTGCAACTGGCCGGCATCCTCCAGGATCTGGAGCTGGATTGGGAATACGAAGTCTCCCGCTGGCTCGGCCCGGTGGCCACTACCCTGCTCGCCGGCCATCTGCGCAGCCGGGTGAACCTGGCCAGCAACGGAGCGGCCAGCCTCAAGCAGGATTTGGCCGACTACCTGGCCGAAGAATCACGCACGCTGGTGGGCCAGCGCGAAGCCGATGTGCGCTTTGCCGAACTGGACCATCTCAAACTCGCCCTCGACCGCCTGGAAGCACGCATCGAGCGCCTCACTTCTGCCAATAAGTCCGACGCATGAAGCTGCTTGCCGTTCGCCGTCTGCTGCGTATCCAGCGCGTGGTCATCCGCTATCAACTGGACGACCTGCTCCTCGAACTGCCGCTGCCATTCTGGCTGCGCGCACTGTCCTGGCTGCTGCCGTGGCGCTGGCTGCCGCGCAAGCCGTCACAATTGTCGCGCGGTGCACGCCTGCGCCTGGCGTTCGAAGACCTCGGACCGATCTTCATCAAGTTCGGCCAACTGCTGTCTACCCGCCGCGACCTGATGCCGCCGGACATCGCCGACGAACTGGCGCGTCTGCAGGATCAGGTACCGCCGTTCCCCGAAGCCCAGGCCATCGCCCTGATCGAGCGTCAGCTCGGCGCACCGGTGAGCGAACTGTTCGCCCGCTTCGACAGCCAGCCGCTGGCCTCTGCCTCGGTCGCGCAGGTGCACGCCGCGCAGCTCAAGACCGGCGAAGAAGTGGTGGTCAAGGTAGTACGCCCAGGCCTCAAGCCGGTGATCCGCCAGGATCTGGCCTGGCTGTTTCTGATCGCCCGCATTGCCGAAAAGGCTTCCGCCGATGCCCGTCGTCTGCATCCGGTCGAGGTGGTCAGCGACTACGAAAAGACCATCTACGACGAGCTCGACCTACTGCGTGAGGCGGCCAACGCCAGCCAGCTGCGACGCAATTTCGATGGTTCGCCGCTGCTCTACGTACCGCGGGTGTACTGGGACCTGTGCCGTCCACAGGTGCTGGTGATGGAGCGTATCTACGGCATCCCGGTCACCGACCTGGCGACCCTGGCCGACCAGCGCACCGACATGAAGCTCCTGGCCGAGCGCGGCGTGGAAATCTTCTTCACCCAAGTGTTCCGCGACAGCTTCTTCCACGCCGACATGCACCCCGGCAACATCTTCGTCAGCACGCGCACGCCCTGGAGCCCGCAGTACATCGCCATCGACTGCGGCATCGTCGGTAGCCTCACCGACGAGGATCAGGACTACCTGGCGCGCAACCTGCTGGCTTTCTTCAAGCGTGACTATCGCAAGGTCGCGCAGCTGCACATCGACTCCGGCTGGGTGCCGGCGGAGACCAAGGTCAACGAGTTCGAGGCTGCGATCCGCACCGTCTGCGAGCCGATCTTCGAACGGCCGCTGAAAGACATCTCCTTCGGCCAGTTGCTGCTGCGCCTGTTCCAGACCGCACGGCGCTTCAACATGGAAGTGCAGCCGCAGCTGGTACTGCTGCAGAAGACCCTGCTCAACATCGAAGGCCTCGGTCGCCAGCTGTATCCGGACCTGGACCTGTGGAGCACCGCCCAGCCCTATCTCGAACGCTGGATGCGCGAACGCATCAGCCCGTTACACCTGCTGCGCAATCTGCAGCAACAGGCCGAGCAGGTGCCGCACCTGTCGCAGATCGCCCGCGACACCCTGGAGCGCCTGCAGCGCTCGCAGCAACGGGAAGAGCAGCACCCCAGCAGCGACCGATGGCCACTACGCCTGCTCGGCGCCGCACTGATTGCTGCCGGTACCATTCAAGGCCTGGCACCGCTGCTGGCCGCCTGGCCCGCCTGGCTGATGGTTGGCGGCGGACTCTATCTGGTGCTGCGCCGATAGCCAGCTAGCCACGGCACTGGCACACTTGGCGAATTGACAGTCCGGCAGCCCCGGCAGACTTGGAACACCGATGAACGATTGGCTCGACGAAATCCACTGGAACGAAGACGGCCTGGTGCCGGCCATCGCCCAGGACCACCAGACCGGCCGCATCCTGATGATGGCCTGGATGAACCGTGAATCCCTCGCTCTCACCGCCGCCGAGAACCGTGCCATCTACTGGTCGCGCTCACGTGGCAAGCTGTGGCGTAAGGGCGAAGAGTCCGGCCATGTGCAGAAGCTGCACGAACTGCGCCTGGACTGCGATGCCGACGTCATCGTGCTGATGGTCGAGCAACTGGGCGGCATCGCTTGCCACACCGGTCGCGAGAGCTGCTTCTACCGCGTGTACGAGAACGGCGACTGGAAAACCGTCGACGCCGTGCTGAAAGACCCGCACGCCATCTATGCAGGACATAGCCATGAGTGACACCCTGAGCCGCCTGGCCGAGGTATTGGAAGCGCGCAAGGGCGCAGCGGCCGACAGCTCCTATGTCGCCAGCCTTTATCACAAGGGCCTGAACAAGATTCTGGAAAAGGTCGGCGAGGAATCGGTGGAAACCATCCTCGCCGCCAAGGACGCCGCCAGCAGCGGTGACTGCAAGGACCTGATCTACGAAACCGCCGATCTGTGGTTCCACAGTCTGGTCATGCTCGCGGCCCTGGGCCAGCATCCTCAGGCCGTGCTGGATGAATTGGATCGCCGTTTCGGCCTCTCCGGCCACGCGGAAAAAGCCGCGCGACCGCAATCCGAATAACTTTCACAACGGAGAACTCATCATGGGTTTCGGCGGTATCAGCATCTGGCAACTCCTGATCATCCTGCTCATCGTGGTCATGCTTTTCGGTACCAAGCGCCTGAAAGGCCTGGGCTCGGATCTGGGCGACGCGATCAAAGGCTTCCGTAAATCGATGGATAGCAGCGAAGCTGAAAAGCCCGCCGTGGAAGAGCCCAAGGGCCAGACCATCGATGCCCAGGCACGCAAGGTCGAAGAGCCGGCGAAGAAAGACTAAGCCATGTTCGACATCGGTTTTACCGAGCTATTACTGGTCGGCCTCGTGGCTCTGGTGGTGCTCGGCCCTGAGCGCCTGCCCGGCGCCGTGCGCACGGCCAGCCTGTGGATCGGCCGGATCAAGCGCAGCTTCAACTCGATCAAGGCCGAGGTGGAGCGCGAGATCGGCGCTGATGAAATTCGTCGCCAGCTGCACAACGAGCGGATTCTTGAGCTGGAGCGCGAGATGAAGGCGATGAAGCAGGACATTCTCGGCACCGGCAGCAGTAACAGCCCGTCAGCCGAGAACAGCGCCAAACCGACCACCGAAACGGCCCAGAGCGTTCAGGACAAGAATCCCCAGCCATGAGCAATAATCCACAAGCCGACCAGGAAATGCCCCTGGTCTCGCACCTGGCCGAGCTGCGTACTCGCCTGTTGCGCTGTGTAGTGATCATCCTGCTGATCTTCGCCGGCCTGTTCTACTTCGCTCAGGATATCTACGCTCTGGTAGCAGCGCCGCTGCGGGCCTACCTGCCGGAAGGCGCGACGATGATCGCCACGGGCGTCGCCTCGCCGTTTCTCACACCGTTCAAACTGACGCTGATGTGTGCGTTGTTTCTCGGCATGCCGGTGATCCTGCACCAGATCTGGGGCTTCATCGCGCCAGGGCTGTACACCCACGAACGGCGTATCGCGGTGCCACTGCTGGTCTCCAGTATTTTCCTGTTCTATGCCGGCATGGCCTTCGCCTACTTCGTGGTGTTCCCGATCATGTTCGGCTTCTTCGCCAGCGTGACGCCGGAAGGCGTGGCGATGATGACCGACATAGGCCAGTACCTGGATTTCGTCCTGACGCTGTTCTTCGCCTTCGGCGTGGCCTTCGAGATCCCCATCGCTACATTTCTGGTGATCTGGGTCGGGCTGGTAGACGTCGCCACACTGCGCAAGAGCCGTCCCTATGTGATCGTTGGCTGCTTCGTGGTCGGCATGGTACTGACGCCGCCGGACGTGTTCTCGCAGACGCTGCTGGCAGTACCTATGTGGCTGCTGTTCGAGGCCGGCGTGCTGGCTGGCGCCATGGTCAAGCGCAAGCGCGACGAGGAACAGGCCGAGCCCGAAGACCAACCACCCGCACCACAGCCGTGAATCTGCTGCTGCTGGAAGACGCCGACTTCGTTGACGGCGACCGGGTACGTCTCACTGGTAGGCGCCTGAAGCACCTACATGAAGTACATCGCGCCGAAACCGGTGACCGCCTGCGCGTCGGTCGCCTTGACGGCTTGATGGGCGAAGGTCGACTGATCGCTCTGGATGCCGAGCATGCCGAACTGCAGGTCAGCCTCGACCAACCCCCACCCGCCAAGCTGCCGCTGACGCTGATCCTCGCCCTGCCCCGCCCGAAGATGCTCAAGCGCGTGCTGCAAACCGTCAGCGCCATGGGCGTGCCGCGCCTGGTGCTGGTCAACAGCTATCGCGTGGAAAAGAGCTTCTGGCAGACGCCATTTCTCGAGGCAGAGGCCATTCGCGAACAGCTGATCCTGGGCCTGGAACAGGCGCGTGATACGGTGCTACCCGAGGTGAGCATCGAGAAACGCTTCAAGCCCTTCGTCGAGGATCGCCTGCCGGCGCTGGCAGCCGGCACGCTCGGCCTGACCGGCCATCCCGGCAATCACCCAACCTGCCCGCGTGCAGTACAGGAGCCAGTGACCCTGGCCATCGGCCCGGAAGGCGGCTGGATTCCCTACGAAGTCGAGCTTCTGCGTGAAGCCGCAGGCCTGCAGCCGGTGCAGCTCGGCGAGCGAATCTTGCGGGTGGAGACGGCCGTGCCGGCGTTGCTGGCCAGATTGTTCTAAGCACGAACGCTCCCACAAGCTACCGCTATACCTCCAGCAGGAAGGTCACCGGCCCATCGTTGACCAGGTGCACCTGCATATTGGCGCCGAAACGCCCGGTGGCGACCTGCGGGTGCTGGGCCTTGGCCATTTCGACCAAACCGTCGAACAGCGCAGCCCCCTGCACCGGCGGTGCAGCGCTGGAGAAGCTGGGGCGCATACCGCTCTTGGTGTCGGCCGCCAGGGTGAACTGCGAGACCAGCAACAGGCCGCCCTGCATATCCGTCAGCGAACGATTCATCTTGCCCGCTTCATCGCTGAACACGCGGTAATTCAGCAGCTTGTGCAGCGCGCGCGACAGACTGGCCTGATCGTCCTGCGGTTCGATGCCGACCAGCGCCAACAGGCCCTGATCGATGCGCCCGACCACTTCCCCTTCCACCTCCACCCGCGCCTCAGTGACGCGCTGGATCAGCAGCTTCATGCATCCTCCGGCGGCAGGTCGAGCAGGCGCCGGGCCATCTGTTCGGCGGCGCGGATCAGCGCATCGGTGATACCGAGTTCCGCCGCCGAGTGGCCGGCGTCACGGATGATCTGCAGCTCGCTGTTGGGCCATGCCTGATGCAGCGCCCAGGCATTATCCAGTGGGCAGATCACGTCGTATCGGCCATGCACAATGATGCCCGGCAGGTGGGTGATCTTCGGCATGTCACGGAGCAGCTGGTTAGGCTCGAGGAAGGCGTCGTTGACGAAGTAGTGGCACTCGATACGGGCGATGGACAGTGCCCGATGCGCCTCGCTGAAGCGCTCGACCACCTGAGTGTTCGGACGCAGGGTGGCAGTGCGCCCCTCCCAGGTCGACCAGGCCTTGGCCGCATGCATCTGGGCGATCTGGTCGGTACCCGTCAGGCGCTTGTAGAAGGCCTGCATCAGGTCACCGCGCTCCTCGACCGGGATGGGCGCCACGTAATCTTCCCAGTAATCGGGGAACAGGCGGCTGGCGCCTTCCTGATAGAACCAGCCGAGTTCCTGCGGCCGGCACAGGAAGATGCCGCGCAGGATCAAACCATGCACACGCTGCGGATGCGTCTGCGCATACGCCAGCGCCAAGGTGGAGCCCCAGGAGCCGCCGAACAGCACGAACTTGTCGATGCCCAGATGCTCGCGAATACGCTCGATATCGGCGATCAACGCCTGGGTGGTGTTGTTCTCCAGGCTCGCATGCGGCGTGGAGCGGCCGCAGCCACGCTGGTCGAAAGTGACGATGCGATACAGGGCAGGATCGAAGTAGCGGCGGCTGGCCGCATCGCAGCCGGCGCCAGGGCCACCATGGATGAACAGTACCGGCAACCCATCCGCAGAGCCGCTCTCGTCGACGTAAAGCACGTGCGGTTGCTCGACCGCCAGCTCATGGCGGGCGTAGGGTTTGATCTCCGGATACAAAGTCTGCATGGTTGGCTCCTGTTGGCTGGGCTACAACTGCCGTGTTCCACTCTGCCCGGCATCATAACCATGAAAAGGAAGTTCAGCATGTCGATGCGTCATCTGGCTTGGTCGCTGTTTATGTCCATCACCCTCCTGCTCGCCGGCTGCGGCGGTCGTGACGACCCACAGGCAGCGCTGGAGGCGGCCGTACAGCAGTTGCAGGACAATATCGAGGCCAAGAGCACCGGTGCAGTGCTGGACCTGCTACATGATGATTTCCTGGCCCGCCAGGAGCTCGACCGTGAATGGGCCAAACGCACCATGACCCTGCTGTTCCTGCGCCACAAGAACATCAAGGTCATCGCACTGGGCAAGAACAGCTGGATCGACTCGGCAATCAGCAGCAAGGGTTATACCGAAGCGCAGGTGGGTCTTAGCGGCGCCGAAGGGTTGATTCCCGACAGCGCGCGGCACTACTCGGTGAAGCTGGAATGGTGGCTGGACGGCAACGAGTGGAAACTCGCGCGGCTGGACTGGGAGTAAAAGCGTAGCCTGGCCCCCGCCTGCGTAGGAGCCGGTTTGCCGGCGGTCCCTCGATGTTGATCGCGAGCAAGCTCGCTCCTGCAGGGGGCGGGCCTAATGTACCCAGTTACGCGCTCGATGCAAGGCTACAGCTGCATCAATCGGGCTGGCGCCAGATCAGATCCGAGGTCACATAACCCTGCTCACGCGCGACGCTGAGCAGCTTGTCGCGGGTTTCCTGATCGATCTCCGGAGAGCGTGACAGCAGCCACAGGTACTTGTGCTTCGGGTGGCCGACCAGCGCTACACGATAATCCTCGTCGTGGTAGATCACCCAGTAGTCGCCCTTGATCGGCAGGATCTTGCTGGCCCAGTTATCGAAGCGCACCCAGAGCTTGTCGGTCTTCCCTTCGACCTGCGGCTCGGCGACGCCCTTGGCCTCGATCCATTCACCGTCCTTGTCACGGCAGCGGTTGGTGACGTCGATGCGCCCGTCGTCACGCAGGCCGTAATGCGCTTCCGACTGCACGCATTTGCGCTGGAAGAACATCGGCAGCCGCGCCAGCTCGTACCAGGTGCCCTGGTAGCGCTGCAGGTCGACCTGCATGGTCTGCGGCGGCGATTTGTGAATGTTGCCGGTACCGGAGTTGGCACAGCCGGCGAGGGCGAGAATGGCGCTGGCGAGTAGGATCGAACGCATGGAGGCTCCTGTTTACTTGAGTCCCTTGCCGGAGAACAGCATGACCTTGTCTCCGGCGTACTGGACACTGATATAGGCCTTGTCGTCGCCCCAGGTGCAGCTGGTCATCCCTAACGCACCGGCACATTCGCCCGGCGCGCCGAGCAGGCTTTCCACCTCCTGCTTGCTCATACCGGCCTTGAGCTTGGAGTAGTTTTCCTGATTGACCTTGCCGCAGGCGGCGAGCAGGCAACAGGCGAGCAACGCGACGATACGCATCGACATGGATGAAGCTCCTGATGGGAAGGTGCCAACAAGCTTGGCATAGCCGGCGACGACTTGCCCGCTTGGAGTTCAGAAACGCGAGCCGGGTTCCCGCAGGAAGGCCTGCTCTTCGTCGCTGGATGCGCGACCGAGAATCGCATTGCGATGGGGAAAACGACCGAAACGAGCGATCACCCGCTGATGGCGCTCGGCGTAATCGAGGAAATTGGCGAACAATGGCCGCTCATTGGCAGCTGCTTCGCTGAGCAGATCAGCAAACAGTTCAACCGCACGGTTCTGCAACGGCAGATCTTCGGCGTGCTCAAAGACCAGATAGGCAAAGACACGCTGTATCGGCGTCAGCCGGCGGTCCCAGCCGCGCTCCAGACCATCGCGCAGCAGCGGGCGAGCCCGTTGGTCTCCCGCAAATGCGCGTGGTGTATCGCGAAAGATCATGCGCGGCAGTTGATCGAGCAGGATCAGCTGTGCCAGCCAACCCTGCGGGTCATCCAGCCAATCCCTGAGCTCGCCAGCCAGTGCCTGCTCGACCAGGGCGCCGAAACGCGCCTCGGCCTCACGATCCTGGCTGTCACGCTTGCCGAACCACAAACCCTGGCGCGCTGCGGCGACTTCGGTAGCGCTGCCTTCGGCACCGAACCACCAGTCGAGCAACGGTAGCCAGGTACTCATCAGTTGCGGTGGTAGGCGGTGATGCGCAGCACTTCTTCTTTGGAGCCGAGGAATACCGGCACACGCTGGTGCAGGGAAGTGGGCTGGATATCGAGAATACGCTGGCTGCCGTCGGTCGCGGAGCCGCCGGCCTGTTCGATGATCATCGACATCGGGTTGGCCTCGTACATCAGGCGCAGCTTGCCCGGCTTGTCCGGCTCGCGAGCATCGCGCGGGTACATGAACACGCCGCCACGGGTGAGGATGCGATGCACATCGGCCACCATCGAGGCGATCCAGCGCATGTTGTAGTTACGCCCCAGTGGCCCGGTTTCACCGGCCAGCAGCTCGGAAACGTAACGCTGCACCGGGGCTTCCCAGTGGCGCTGGTTGGACATGTTGATGGCGAATTCCTTGGTCGACTCCGGCACCTTGATGTTGTCGTGGGTGAGCACGAAACTGCCCAGCTCACGATCCAGGGTAAAGCCCTTCACGCCGTCGCCGAGGGTCAGCATCAGCATGGTCTGCGGACCATAGATGGCGTAGCCGGCCGCGACCTGCTGGGTGCCCGGCTGAAGGAAGGCTTCCTCGCCCAGGTCGCCGGTCTGGCCGTTGCGGTCAGGGCAGCGCAGCACGGAGAAGATGGTGCCGACCGAAACGTTGACGTCGATGTTGCTGGAGCCGTCCAGCGGGTCGAATACCAGCAGGTAGGCACCTTTCGGGTACTTGCCGGGAATCTGGTAGGCGTTGTCCATTTCCTCGGACGCCATGCCGGCCAGGTGGCCGCCCCACTCGTTGGCTTCGAGCAGAATCTCGTTGGAAATCACGTCGAGCTTCTTCTGCACTTCGCCCTGCACGTTTTCGCTGTCCAGGCTGCCCAGCACGCCGCCAAGGGCGCCCTTGGACACCTGATGGCTGATCGCCTTGCAGGCCCGCGCCACGACTTCGATAAGGAAACGCAGGTCGGCCGGGGTGTTATGGCTGCGAGTCTGCTCGATCAGGTATCGGCTCAGGGTGACGCGGGACATGGACGGCTCCGGAAAGGGGAAAAATCGCGCGCAGTTTAACCCGAGTCGCCGCGCAATGCTGCCTGCCGGGATGGATGGCTGAGATCCGCGCCGGGCAAAAGGTCGCAGACGCGGTTACGCCCGTCGCGTTTGGCCTGATAAAGCGCGGCGTCGGTAGCCTGCAGTAGCTCGTCGAGTGCCTGGCCCTGCTCAGGCCAATGGGCCAGGCCGGCGGACAGCGTCACACGCTGATCGCCACCACGGGTCGCTACCTCCTGAGCGGCCAGCTGCGTGCCGATGCTTTGCAGGCGTTCACTGGCCTCACGTGGATCGGCGCCCGGCAATATCAGCAAAAACTCCTCGCCACCGATACGAAACACCGCATCGGTGCTGCGCAGGTTGCCCAGCAGGTGCTGGGCGACGGCCTTGAGTACGTCGTCGCCGACCAGATGTCCGCACTCGTCGTTAAGGCGCTTGAAGTGATCGAGATCGATCAGGGCCAGTGCCAATGGCAGGTTCTCGCGCTGCACCCTGGCCGGTTCGCGTTCGAAGAACTCATCCAGGTAACGCCGGTTGTACAACCCCGTCAGTGGATCACACAGGGCCTGTTCGCGCAGTTGTTCATGCAGGCTGGAGATGGTGCGCAGGCGCTCCTCGCTCAGCGCCGGTGCTTCAGCCAGCTTGAGTTCACTGAGGTGGTGCAGAGGAAGGTAATTTCCAGCGCTGCAGTAACCATCCACCAGAGGCTGGCCAGATGCAGCAAGATGAACCGCTCACGTCCGGGAAAGTCGCGCTGACGGGTCACCCAGTGCGCCAGCAGAATCACGCCGAGGCACACCAGCAGCGTCACCAGTACGGGGCCCGAGAAACTCCAGCCGGAAGCCATGCAGGCTTGCATCAGCGACTCCTCCGCATTCCCGGCGAAGCAGTGCGTGAGTCGCGGAGGCAAGCGACACAGGACGACTGGGCGATGACGCGAATCGAAATACGCAAGGGCCTTCCTGACCTTCAATGCTGGATTGGCGCGGGGCGCCTAAGATACTGCAAAAGCCCTGCCGCAGCCGGGTTTTGTTGCTCCATGCCTCTCAGGCGTCTGGCGGGCGACGCAGCACACTGGCGGCCATCGCAGCCAGCAATCCAACGCCCACTAGCAGTACAGCCCAGAGTCCCCAACGCTGCCAGTCTCGAGCGGGGCCAGTCTGTGATTCGACCGGGGAGGCAAACGCCTCGGTCAACTCGGCACGACCAAGGCTGACCAGTCGTTCCGGCTGATAACCGGGGATCAGGGTGTGCAGCGGCAATGCTGCCGACTGCGCACTCGGGCTACCCAACGCCAGCCTATAAGGCGGCTCGCCACGTGCGAGAAACACCAGTTGCGTGGCGCGCAGCGCTACCTGCATACGTGGCGTATCCGTGCCCAAGCCGCCCCCTCGCGCATCCACCTGCACACGCAGTTGTCGCACCGGCCAACCGGGCAGGGTCAACTCATCGCTCACCACTTCGCGCCCAGCCTCGGGCAGGCGATAGAGCACACCGTTGACCAGTTGGCGCCAGGCGCCCTGATCACTGCTGCGCGCCTCGAAACGTAGTGGCGCCAGCGTATTGCTCTGTTCCAGTTCGACCCGCAGTCGCTCCAGAGGCAACGACAAGGGCAACTGCCACTGGAACTGCCCCTCAGCGTTGGCCTGCGCCGACAGGGGCTCGGACCACACCAAAGGCGCAGCCTGATGAGCCTGCCGTTGACTGCGCAGGGTAACGGCCTCCAGTTGCGGGGCCTGAGCAGGGTTGCGCCACAGCAACCGCAGATAACGGGCACGCTGCCCAGGCAATTCGGCCTGGCGCTGATCGATACGCTCATCGGCGAAGCTCAGACGCGCTACCTGCCCCTCCCCCCAGCCGCGCCAATGCTGCAGATCGTCACTGGCCTCGATGCTGAAGCGCTGAAATCCGTCCTCTGCCCCGCTCCAGTCCAGGCTCAGACGCACCAGCGGCGCATCGATGGCACTGGCATCGAGCAACCAGCCGCGCAGTTGCTGCTCGCTTTCGGCCGGCGCATCGCCGCGCAGTTCGATCAGCGTGCCAGTGGTACTGCGCTCGACTCGCAGCGCAGGCATTTCCTGGGCATCGGCGCGGCCCCGCAACGGGAACCAGCGCACGCCATGCTCCTGTTCCTGCTGCACGGTCTCGCTACGCCCCGGAATCAGCGCATAGGCCTGCATCTGGCCATCGCTGTCGAATACGCGCAGATCACGCAAATCGCCATGCCCGGCAGCGAGGTGAGCAGCGAAGGGCAGCTCCAGGCGATACCAGGGCCCCTCGCCAGCGAGTTGCAGGGCAGCGCTGTGCCGATAGTCCTGAGGTTTCTCACTGGCCTGGCTGAGTGCACTCAGCGATAGGCCCAGGAGCAGGCCCCAACGGATGAGGTTCATACGGCAGACTCCTGTTGGTTAGCGGCCGAATCATCGACCTTGCGTGGCGGCAACGGCGCGAAATAACCGACCACCAGCAACAGCACACCGACCCCGATGAACGAGACGATGCGCTCCAGGCCGCCGCGGTTGCCCAGCTCGACGAAGAACAGCTTGGCCACCACCAGGGCGATCAGCGCAGCGCCGACCAGCCACAGCTCGCGGCGTACACGCAAATGGCCGAAGAGCATCAGCGCCAGGGCGATCAGGGTCCAAACGATGGACAGCCCGGCCTGCACCAGCATCGAGTCGAACAGTGCAGCGCTCTGCCAGGGCACGCCGCCCCAGTGGTGCGCGGTACGCATCACCATCACGGTCAGCAGGGCGAACAGCGAAAGCCCCGCGACGCCCTGCACCAATTGCTGTGCACGCGCAGGTTCCAGGCCAAAGCGCGGCAGGGCATCGCGTGCCCAGACAAACAGCGCGCCCAGACACAGCAGCAAACCCAACTCCAGTGGATTGAACAGCGGCAGATAAGGCAGCGGATCGCTATCACCGGCGCTATTGGCATTGGCCAGCCAGAACCAGGCGAGCATCAGCGCGGCCAGCGGTGCCGCCGCCCACAACCGGTACTCGCGCTCGAAGTGGGCCACCGGCCAGGGCAGTCGGCGCGCCTGCGCCATCGCCCAGAGGTAGGCGGTCGGCAGCAACGCCCAACCCAGCCAGCGCCAGGCGTTGTAGTGCTCGGAAAGGCTCAGCAGCAGATAACGCAGCTCCAACGCCAGCACGCCAAGCAACAACCAGCACCCGAGCACATGGGCGGCGCTGGCCGCAGTGTTCGGTAGCAGCGCGCTCAAACGCCTCAGCATCAACAGATGCGCGGCGATCACAGCGATCCAACCCAGCCAGCCATAGTTCGCCGCCGGGTGATACAGCGGATGCCAGGCATAGGCCAGAATCAGGCCTGCCACCGGCGCCAGCAGGCTGCACAGCACGGCCAGGTCGCGCCAGCCCGTGCGTAGCGCGAGCAGCATCCAGGCCAGGCTCGACACAGCGGCCAGTACCAGCAGCACGCTGGCCTGCATGTTATCGCTCACGAAACGCAGCACTTCACTGGCCAAAGCCAAGGCCCACCAGCCCGCCCCCCAGGCCAGCAACAGCTGGCCCAGGCGCTGCAGACTGACGCCATCGATGCCCGTATCACGGCCGCTACGCGCCAGCCCCTGCAGGCGCCAGGCGCCGATCTGTGCGGCCAGGCCGAGCACAGCGGGCGTCCAGAAGCCGGTATGCGCCAGCGGCGCCAGGCCCTCGCCACTGATGCCCGAGAGCAGCAAGGGCCCGGCAGCGAGGAAGGCCAGGCCGGCAAACACTTGCAGAAGC
Source organism: Pseudomonas sediminis (assembly GCF_039555755.1). Classification (NCBI taxonomy): domain Bacteria; kingdom Pseudomonadati; phylum Pseudomonadota; class Gammaproteobacteria; order Pseudomonadales; family Pseudomonadaceae; genus Pseudomonas; species Pseudomonas sediminis. The sequence continues at coordinate 2,296,288 of NZ_CP154631.1, read as the reverse complement.
AAGCTGAACAGGAACGCCGCACGCTGTTGCAGATACAGCGCCAGCCACAGAATCAGCAGGCCCGTGCCGCCCCACACGGCCGCAGCCGCCACCCAGGGCAGCACGAACAGTACGGCCAGGTTGATGAACACCAGGCCCACCAGCATCACCATCGACAAGACGCCGAGCAGCCGTCGGTTCTCGCGAATCTGCGGGTCGCGCGCCGCCAGCAGCATGCCGGCGATCAGCCCCAGACCGACCATCGACGCCGCCAGCAGGCCGAGCCAGCCGGCGCTGAAGCCACCACGTCCGAACAGCGAGTCCAGCGCCATCTGCCCGAGGAACAGCAGCCCACCGAGCAGTTGCACGGCGAAGGCGCTGTAGACGAAACTCGGCGCCGCGATGCGCAGCCCGACCAACAGGGTCGCCAGCCCCGCCAGCGCCCAGGCGATGGCCGTGCCGGGGGCCTCGAACAGCAGCGGTGCGATCAGATAGAGAAACGCCAGGCCGGCGATACCGAGCCAGGGCAGCAGGCGATTTTCCCAGGCGTTGGCCGCTTCGGGCATCGACCGCAATTGCCAGTAGCTGAACAGCAGCGCCGCACCGAGCATCAGCGCGCCCAGCGGCGAGCCATCGAGCAGGCTTTCATGGCCGACGTCCAGACCACTGACGAAGGCCAGGGCCGCGCCCACCTGCAGCAGCAGGGCAAAAGCCCGCGCCAGCGGTCGGCGCTGACGCAGGCCCAACCAGTAGATACCGGCGCCCTCCACGGCCCAGGCCGCCGCCGTCCAGCGCGCATCGAGACCCAGTGGGATGGCCAGGCTGGCGAAGACCACGCCGAGCGCCAGGCAAGTCTCCACCAGCAACAGTGCACGGTCGCCAGCGCGCGCCTTGAGCACCCGTGCCAGCAACAGATAGAAGAAACCCAGACCGAGGGCGCTGAACACCGCGGCGAACTCGATATGCCGTACCAGCGCCACCTGCAGACCGAAGCCGATCAATGGCGGGCCGAACAGCGTGGTGGCATCGACATAGTCACCACGGCGCAACGACCAGCGCAGCAGTTCGTCACGCGCCTCGGGCGCATCCGTCGCGTCACGCAGGGTGCGGCGGGCGAACAGCAGGCCGATGCCCACGTACATCAGAAAGAACAGGATCAGGAAAGGTTCGGTGCTCCAGAGCAGATCCGCTGTATAGGAGCGCAGTCCCCACGCAAGGCCGATACCGAAGGTGCCGACGAAACCGATCAGATTGAGCAGACGCCAGGCCTTGAACCAGGCGATGGCGAAGATGCCGGCGTTGAGCAGGGCGAAGTAGGAGAACAGGGCAACATGATTGCCGCTCCCCGTGGAAGTGAGAATGGGCGCGGCGAAACCGCCGAGCGCCGCTGCAGCCGCCAGGCCCAGGGCGTTCTGCTGCACGGCGAGAATCGCCGAGAACAGCATCACCGCCACCAGCAACCCCAGCGCCATGCCGGGGTCGAGCAATGGGTGCAGGCGCATGGCGGCGAACACCGTCAGGTACAGCACGGCGATGCCGGTGCCCTGCAACACCAGGGCGTAGTTGCGATTGCGCCGGCGCAACCACCAGCCCAGGCCGAGCAAGGCCAGGGCACTGGCCGCGACGCCCATGTAACGCAGCTCTACCGGCACCTCGACACCTTCGGTGGCGTAACGCAGGAGGAAGGCCAGACCGAGAAACAGCAGCACCACGCCGACTCGCAGCACGGTATTGCCACCGAACAACCAGGCCTTGGCAGCAGCGATACCACGTTCGATCAGATTCGGCTCGCGCGGGCCCTGCTCGCGCCAGGGGCTCTGCTGGGGACCAGGCTGCGGCTCGTGGACGACCTGTGCGGCAAGTGGGACAGGCTGTTCGGCTGGAGGGATTTCGAGTTCCGGCAGCGTCCAGTCCAGTTCCGGCTGCGCTTCTTCGACAACGGCCGGCTCGGGTGGCAGTTCTGGTGCTGGACTGGCGACGGGTTCGACGGGAGCAGGTTGCGGCTCGCCCCGCTCGCCCCGCTCGCCCTGCTCGACCTTGACCAGGCGTTCATGCATGGCGCGCGTACCGCGATCGAAGCGCTCGGCGAATTCCTTGAGCTGCGCAGTCAGTTGCGCATTGCGCGCCTCCAATCCCTGCAGACGCAGCGCCTGACCCAGACCGAGGCCGATCAGCCCGCCAAGCAGCGCGCCTGTGACCGATTCGCTGACGCCCGCACCGAGCACCAAACCGACCAGCATGAAAATCCATTGCATGCGTTATGTCCCAATCTTGAGAAAGAAGTCGCCTCACGTTCCTGCTGGCCGCCCGAGACGAGCCACAGTATAGGAGCCGCGCCGACCCACACCCAGGGAGACGACTGCCAAGCTGTTCACAGGCACAACGGAAAACGATCAGCCGCCAGCCGGTGCTTCACAAACGCCCCGCGCCCGCTATTATCGCCGCCCCCGTGACAGCAGCGGCGCAGACCGCACGATAGCCAAAACCATGATGAAGCCCCGCCTGATAGCCGCTGCAGAGATCGACCGCCTGGAAACCTGGGCCAAATACACCAGCGACATGTGCCACAGCTGCATGTCCACCTGCTGCACCATGCCGGTTGAGGTGCGCCTGAACGATCTGATCCGCCTGGAGCTGGTGGACGAGTTCGAGCGCAGCGAGCCGCCGAAAAATATCGCCAAACGCCTGCAGAAGGACGGCATCGTCGAGCGCTTCAACCAGAAGTCAGGCATCTTCACCCTGATCCGCATGTCCAATAACGACTGCCTGTTCCTTGATCGCAAGACGCGCCTGTGCACCGTTTACGACAAGCGCCCGGACACCTGCCGCCACCATCCCAAGGTCGGCCCACGGCCAGGGTATTGCGCGTATAAGCCCAAATAAGGGTTGCTGCGCGGGCAGTGACGCTGGTGCGCACAACCTGGGCGGCCCCGCGACACCCTACGAAGCGCGGCGTAGGCCGATAACACGCCCGACACAGACAGGACGTTGCAGGTTCTGCTGCTCGGCAGCCAGGTGCGTCACCCGCTCGGCCACCTGCTCGTCGAATGGCGCCGCGCGGCCGGCCGCGCTGTCGATGTTCATCAGCATCTGTTCGCTTTCCGCCAAGCTGGCCTCTTCGCCCGGCCGATAGAGGCCGTGATGGATATGCAAGCGCTTGGCGTCGTGCGCCAGTAGCTGGGTGCGCACCTCCACCCGCTCGCCCTCCTTCACCTCCGCCAGGAAGTTCAGGTGACACTCCAGGGTGTACAGCGTGTGGCCGGTGCGGGCGCGACCGGCCTCATCCAGGCCCAGCACGTCCATCAGCGCATCGGTGGCATGACTGAAGATCAGCAGGTAGAAGGCGTCACGCAAGTGGCCGTTGTAGTCGACCCAGTCAGGGGAGATGGTGGTGCGATAGGGTGGCAGATTCATGCTCGGCTTCCGATGAGGCCCTCTCCCCCAGCCCCTCTCCCACAAGTGGGAGAGAGGAGCTAGATTGGAGTCGGTCTGTAGGGTGCGCCGTGCGCACCGGGAATGACTCGGTTACTCGGCGAACTCGAAGCCGTGCTTGGCCTTGGTTTGGCGAATCGCCTCCATAACCGCCAGCAGGCAGTCATCGCGATAGCGCTCCAGGGCATCCAGGCTGCGTTCGCCCTGCTGCTCGGCGGTGCCTTCGACCACCGCATCGATCAACCCATCGGTCAGTTCCGGCGCCTCCAGGTACGTCCAGGGCAGTTTCAGCGCCGGGCCGAACTGGGCCATGAAGTGGCGCATGCCGGCCGGGCCGCCGGCCAGGGTGTAGGTCAGGAAGCTACCCATGAACGACCAGCGCAGGCCGGCGCCGAAGCGGATCGCATCGTCGATCTCGCCGGTGGTCGCCACGCCGTCGTTGACCAGGTGCAGCGCCTCGCGCCATAGCGCTTCGAGCAGGCGGTCGGCGATAAAGCCCGGCACCTCCTTGCGCACATGCAGCGGGCGCATGCCCAGCGATTGGTAGACCTCGATGGCGGCCTGCACCGCCTCCGGGGCGGTCTTCGCCCCGCCGACCACCTCCACCAGTGGCAGCAGATACACCGGATTGAAGGGATGGCCAACCACGCAGCGCTCGGGGTGCGCAGCGTCTGCATAGAATTCGCTGGGCAGCAGGCCCGAGGTACTGGAGCCGATCAACACATCCGGGTGCGCGGCGGCGCTGATCTTCGCGTGCAGCTCGCACTTGAGCTCGAGGCGCTCGGGCGCGCTTTCCTGGATAAAGTCGGCATCGCGTACGCAGTCCTCGATGGTGCTGACGAAGCGCAGGCGATCCAGTGCGGCGCCGGGTCCCAGGCCCTGTTTTTCCAGCGCAGGCCAGGCATTGGCCAACCGCGTGCGCAGCGCAGCCTCGGCGCCGGGCGCCGGGTCCCAGGCGATGACGTCGAGGCCATGGGCCAGGGCGCGAGCAATCCAGCCGGCGCCGATGACGCCGGTGCCGAGGGCGGAGAAAGTCTTGATATCGGTGACGAAGGTCATGGTTGAACTCCGGTAGCCCGGATGCAATCCGGGGAATTGGCGTTAGGGGATGCCGCGGATTGCGTCCGGGCTACGGGGGATGCTCACAGGCCCTCTCCCCCGGCCCCCACTCTGTGCCCCAGCCCTTCGCAGAGCTCAGGTCGCAAAAGCGGGCGAAGCAGTGCTTCGCTGTTCCCGCTTTTGCCCCATAAATGGGAGAGGGGAGGAAGCGGGCTTAGCGTCTGGGTTTGAGCTTCATCTTTTCCCGCCCCTCGGCCGGGGTCAGGGCGCGACCACCAAGGCGCTCGATGATCTCGATGGCGCGCTCGACCAGTTGGCCGTTGCTCGCATGCACGCCGCGATCCAGCCAGATGTTGTCCTCCAGCCCCACCCGCACGTGGCCGCCGAGCAACATGGCCTGGGCGACCATCGGCATCTGCATGCGGCCAATGCCGAAGCCAGCCCAGGTGATGCCTGGCGGCAGGTTGTCGGCCATGGCCTTCATGGTCGTGGTGTCGGCCGGCGCGCCCCAGGGAATGCCCAGGCACAGCTGGATAAGCGGGTCGTCCAGCAGGCCTTCCTTGATCATCTGCTTGGCGAACCACAGGTGGCCGGTGTCGAAAATTTCCAGCTCGGCCTTCACCCCCAGCTCGGTGATGCGTTTGGCGCCCGCGCGCAGTTGCGCCGGGGTGGAGACGTAGATGAAGTCGCCATCGCCGAAATTCAGCGTGCCGCAGTCCAGGGTGCAGATTTCCGGCAGCAGCTCCTCGACATGCGCCAGGCGGGTGATCGGCCCGACCAGATCGGTGCCGGCGCCGAACTCCAATGGCTGCTCGCCTCGGCCAATTTCCAGATCACCGCCCATGCCGGCAGTGAGGTTGATGATCACGTCGGTATCGCTTTCACGAATGCGCTCGACCAATTCACGGTACAGGGCCACGTCGCGGCTCGGCTTGCCGGTCTGCGGGTCGCGCACATGGCAGTGGGCGACGGTGGCACCGGCCTTGGCCGCCTCGATGGCGGCGGCAGCGATCTCCTTGGGCGTGACCGGGATCGCCGGGTGCTTGCCGACGGTGTCGCCAGCGCCGGTCACCGCGCAGGTGACGATAACCTCGTAATTCATTTTCGACTGTCCTTTCCAGAGGCGAACGAGTGCCGACGGCGGGGCCGCAGGCGTTATGCAAAAAAGGGAGTTGGCGCCGGATCAACCGGCGCCGTGCTATCAGTTACCGGCGACCAGCGCGGCGTTGGCCGGCTTGCCGTCCAGCGTGGTGACACCCTCGAGCCAGGCATCGACCACCTGCGGGTTGGCCTTGATCCAGTCACGCGCCACCTGGGCGGCCGGCTTACGGTCCATGATCGGCTGCATCAGCTCGGCTTCCTGCTGGCTGGTGAAGCGCAGGCTGGTGAGGAGGCGGTTGGCGTTAGGGCAACGCTCGGCGTAGTCCGGCGCGGTGACGGTGGACACCGTGGCGGCGCCATCGTTGGGGCCGAACACGTCGTCGGTGCCGGTCAGGTAGGTGACCTGCATCGACAGGTTCATCGGGTGCGGTTTCCAGCCGAAGAACACCACCGGTTTCTCGTTGCGTACGGCGCGACCGACGGCGGCGAGCATGCCCGCTTCACTCGACTCCACCAGTTTGAAGCCACCCAGACCGAACTGGTCGGAGTCGATCATCTTCTGGATCGCCGTATTGGCGCCCGAACCAGCTTCGATGCCATAGATCTTGCTGTCCAGCTCGTCCTTGAATTTGGCGATGTCGGCCAGGGTCTTCAGTCCCTTGTCGGCGGTGTAGCTCGGTACCGCGAGCACCGCCACCGCATCATCCAGCGACGGCTCGGCCGCGACCTTGACCGCGCCGGCATCGAGGAAGGGTTTGATGTTGTCGTCCATGATCGGCTTCCAGTAGCCGAGGAAGGCATCGATCTGCCCTTTCTGGATACCGGCGAAGATGATCTGTTGCGACGCCTGGGTCTGCTTGGTTTCGTAGCCGAGACCACTCAGCAGCTCGCTGGCGACAGCGGTAGTGGCGACCACGTCGGTCCAGCCGACGGCGCCAATTCGAACGTTCTTGCAACTGGCGTCGTCGGCCAGCAGGGAGGTACTGAACAGGCTCAGGGTGCAGCACGCGGCCAGCGCGGTAAGACCTTTCATCTGGGTGCTCCTCATCGTGTCACAGCGGTTCTATTTCGTTCTTCTAGAGGCCTGCCAACGGACAGAACCCCCACCGTGCTCGGGGACTTTCGTCTCCCGATGAAAACACCTTACGCTTCGATTCGATGCAACATTCGCACTTGAACGACTATTTATTTACCTATGCCGACTTTTTCTTGTGTGAAAGCGATACTGGCCCATTAATCTCTCGGTATGCCCGTAACCCTGCACCCGTGTCGTGACCTGTATGCCCCAGACCTTCTGCTTTCTGCTGCTGCCCGGCTTCTCGATGATGGGCCTGATGTCAGCCATCGAACCGCTGCGCGTGGCCAATCGCTTTCGCGGCGAGCTGTATCGCTGGCGCCTGCTCAGCCAGGATGGCAATGCCGTGCAGGCCAGCAACGGCATGTCGCTCAACGTCGACGACAGCCTGGAATTGCCCGCTGACAGCCAGGCGCTGTTCGTGGTCGCCGGCTTCGAGCCACTGGCCCACTACGACCATCATCTGGCGCACTGGCTGCAACGACGCGAGCCGGAACTGGCGATCCTCGGCGGCATCGACACCGGCAGCTTCGTGCTGGCTGAAGCGGGTCTGTTCCAGCACCAGCGCCTGACCCTGCACTGGGAAGCCATCGATGCCTTTCGCGAACGCTACCCGACGCTGCTGGTCACCCAGGAACTGTTCGAGATCGACGGCCGGCGCATCACCAGCGCCGGCGGCACCAGTAGCCTCGACCTGATGCTCGGTCTGATCGGCCAGGAACACGGCGAGCCGCTGGCGGTGCAGGTATCCGAACAGTTCGTGGTCAGCCGCATCCGCACCCGTCTGGACCACCAGCGCATGCAGGTAGCTAGCCGCTACGACCTGCGCAATAAGAAGCTGGTGCGGGTGGTCGGCGAGATGGAGCGCCAGTGCGAGCAACCGCTGTCCAGCGAGGCACTGGCCGAGCTGGCCGGCATCACCGTGCGCCAGCTGGAGCGGTTGTTCCGCCACCACCTGGCGACCACACCCTCGGCCTTCTACCTCGATCTGCGCCTGGAAAAGGCCCGCCAGCTATTGCGCCAGAGCGATCTCAGCGTACTTGAGGTGAGCCTTGCCTGCGGCTTCGACTCGGCCTCTTACTTCTCGCGCAGCTACCGCAGGCGCTTCGCCGTCAGCCCCAGCCAGGATCGTCACGAACGGCCAGCCTGAATGCACACCTGCCCGTAGGAACGGGATGCCACTTGCAGAGCCACATATCCGTTCGCGACCTCGGCTTGACGCTTTCGGCAAACCCCCAGTCGTTTTTGCACCGGGTCGCCCTGCCCCCCAGGGATAAGCTCTCCCCAAAGCGCCGACGACCGACTCGGCGCATCTGTTTAGGGGACAAGCCTGATGAGCCCAGCCGAATTGCACGCCGACAGCATCGTCATCGACGGTCTGATCATCGCCAAGTGGAACCGCGAACTGTTCGAAGACATGCGCAAGGGCGGCCTGACCGCGGCCAACTGCACCGTGTCGGTGTGGGAAGGTTTCCAGGCCACGGTGAACAATATCGTCGCCAGCAACAACCTGATCCGCGAGAACAGCGACCTGGTCATCCCGGTGCGCACCACCGCCGACATCCGTAAAGCCAAGGAACAGGGCAAGACCGGCATCCTTTACGGCTTCCAGAACGCCCACGCGTTCGAAGATCAGATCGGTTACGTCGAGGTGTTCAAGCAGCTCGGCGTGGGTATCGTGCAGATGTGCTACAACACACAGAATCTGGTCGGTACCGGCTGCTATGAACGCGACGGCGGCCTGTCCGGCTTCGGCCGCGAGATCGTCGCCGAGATGAACCGCGTCGGCATCATGTGCGACCTGTCCCACGTCGGTTCCAAGACCAGCGAGGAAGTCATCCTCGAATCGAAGAAGCCGGTCTGCTACTCGCACTGCCTGCCCTCGGGCCTGAAAGAACACCCGCGCAACAAATCCGATGAAGAACTGAAGTTCATCGCCGACCACGGCGGCTTCGTCGGCGTGACCATGTTCGCGCCGTTCCTGGCCAAGGGCATCGACTCGACCATCGACGACTACGCCGAGGCCATCGAGTACGTGATGAACCTCGTCGGCGAAGACGCCATCGGTATCGGCACCGACTTCACCCAGGGCCACGGCAAGGAATTCTTCGAGTGGCTGACCCACGACAAAGGTTACGCCCGCCGCCTGACCAGCTTCGGCAAGATCGTCAACCCACTGGGCATCCGCACCGTGGGCGAATTCCCCAACCTCACCGAGACCCTGCTCAAACGCGGCATGCCCGAGCGCGTGGTGCGCAAGGTCATGGGCGAGAACTGGGTAAGGGTACTGAAAGACGTCTGGGGCGAGTGATGAATACCTCCGGAGCCTACTGCGCACACCGATAGCTGCGTCGCGTCCTCGCGACAAGCTCGCCGTACAGTCGTACTGCTCTCGCTTGTCGCTGCGGGTCTCCTTGCTCTCGGCGTGCTCGCTACGGCTCCACAGGCATTCATCCGCACCGTTCAAACATGCAAGACAACGAATTCTGGAGTTAACAACACATGGCCACCCACGCCCCCGAAATGCCCATTCAGGTCGACGACGAAACCGGCGTATGGACCACCGATGCCCTGCCGATGCTGTACGTGCCGCGGCATTTCTTCGTCAACAACCACCGCGGCATCGAGGAAGTGCTCGGCGCCGACAAGTACGCCGAGATTCTCTACAAGGCCGGCTACAAGTCCGCCTGGCACTGGTGCGAGAAGGAAGCCGAGTGCCATGGCCTGCAGGGCGATGCGGTGTTCGAGCACTACATGAAGCGCCTGTCGCAGCGCGGCTGGGGCCTGTTCGAGATCCAGAAACTGGACATCGACGCCGGCTACGCTGAAGTGAAGCTCAAGCACTCGGCCTTCGTGTACGTGTACGGCAAGGTCGGCCGCAAGGTGGACTACATGTTCACCGGCTGGTTCTCCGGCGCCATCGACCAGATCCTGTCCGCCAAGGGCAGCAGCCTGCGCACCGTCACCGTGCAGGAATATGGCGGCTCGGAAGAAGGCCACGACGATGGCCTGTTCGTCACCCGCCCGCTCTGAATAACAACAGGCGCGCCACTCGCTAGGCGCTCCACCCCGCATTGACCGTGAACGCAGTGCAGCCGTCGAATCGAGGAGAAGGTCATGGCCTTCGAAGCAATGTTCCAGCCGATCCAGATCGGCAAACTGACCATCCGTAACCGCGTACTCAGCACGGCTCACGCCGAGGTGTACGCCACCGACGGCGGCATGACCACCGAGCGTTACGTCAAATACTACGAAGAGAAGGCCAAGGGCGGCATCGGCCTGGCGATCTGCGGCGGCTCCTCGGTCGTGGCCATCGACAGCCCGCAGCAGTGGTGGAGTTCGGTGAACCTGGCCACCGACCGCATCATCCCGCACTTCCAGAATCTCGCCGACGCCATGCACAAGCACGGCGCCAAGATCATGATCCAGATTACCCACATGGGCCGCCGCTCGCGCTGGGACGGCTTCCACTGGCCGACCCTGATGTCGCCGTCCGGCATCCGTGAACCGGTACACCGCGCCACCTGCAAGACCATCGAGGTCGAGGAAATCTGGCGCATCATCGGCAACTACGCCCAGGCTGCGCGCCGCGCCAAGGAAGGCGGCCTGGACGGCGTCGAGCTGTCCGCCGTGCACCAGCACCTGATCGACCAGTTCTGGTCGCCACGCGTGAACAAGCGTACCGACGAATGGGGCGGCACCTTCGAAGGCCGCATGAAATTCGGTATGGAAGTGCTCAAGGCGGTGCGCGCCGAAGTCGGCGAAGATTTCTGCGTGGGAATGCGCATCACCGGTGACGAATTCCACCCCGACGGCCTGTCCCACGAGGACATGAAGCAGATCGCCGCCTATTACGACGCCACCGGCATGCTCGACTTCATCGGCGTGGTCGGCTCGGGCTGCGACACCCACAACACCCTGGCCAACGTCATCCCCAACATGAGCTTCCCGCCGGAGCCGTTCCTGCACCTGGCGGCCGGCATCAAGGAAGTGGTCAAGGTGCCGGTGCTGCACGCGCAGAACATCAAGGACCCGAACCAGGCCACGCGCATCCTCGAAGGCGGCTACGTCGACATGGTCGGCATGACCCGCGCGCACATGGCCGACCCGCATCTGATCGCCAAGATCAAGATGGGCCAGATCGACCAGATCAAGCAATGCGTAGGCGCCAACTACTGCATCGACCGCCAGTACCAGGGCCTGGACGTGCTGTGCATCCAGAACGCCGCGACCAGCCGCGAATACATGGGCGTGCCGCACATCATCGAGAAGACCACCGGCGCCAAGCGCAAGGTGGTGATCGTCGGCGGCGGCCCGGCTGGTATGGAAGCCGCCCGCGTGGCTGCCGAGCGTGGCCACGACGTGACCCTGTTCGAGAAGCAGGACAGCCTCGGCGGGCAGATCAGCATCGCCGCCCGCGCCCCGCAACGCGACCAGATCGCCGGCATCACCCGCTGGTATCAGCTGGAAATCGCCCGCCTCGGCGTCGACCTGCGCCTGGGTACGGCGGCCGATGAAGCGACCATCCTCGACCTGCGCCCGGACATCGTGGTGCTGGCCAACGGCGGCCACGCCTTCCTCGAACAGAACGAACACTGGGGCGCGGCCGAAGGCCTGGTGGTCAGCGCCTGGGACATCCTCAGCGGCAAGGTCGAACCCGGCAAGAACGTGCTGGTGTACGACACCATCTGCGAATTCACCGGCATGTCGGCGGCCGACTACCTGGCCGAGAAAGGCAGCCAGGTGGAGATCGTCACCGACGACATCAAGCCCGGTGTGGCCATGGGCGGCACCACCTTCCCGACCTACTACCGCAGCATGTACCCCAAGGAAGTGGTCATGACCGGCGACATGATGCTGGAAAAGGTCTACGCCGAGGGCGACAAGAAAGTCGCGGTGCTGGAGAACGAATACACCGGCGCCCGGGAAGAGCGGGTGGTCGACCAGATCGTCATCGAGAACGGCGTGCGCCCGGACGAGGGCCTGTACTACGGGCTCAAGGACGGCTCGCGCAACAAGGGCCAGATCGACGTCGAGGCGCTGTTTGCGATCAAGCCGCAGCCGTGCCTGTCCGAGGCGGGCGACGGCTACCTGCTGTTCCGTATCGGCGACTGCGTGGCCCAACGCAACGTGCACGCGGCGATCTACGACGCCCTGCGCCTGTGCAAAGACTTCTGATCTAAACGACGCCCTTGTGGGAGCGGGCGGGGACGCCTAGTCCATGCCCGCGATTGATTTGCGCCAAGGCTGCGCCCGGTTGCGGGCCGGCCCGCTCCCACCACATCTCGTCCGGTGAGGACAGACCGATGCTGAACACCCTTCTACCCATTCTGCTCTTCGCCGCCCTGGCCCTCGCGGTCATCGGCGCGGCCAGGCGCTTCTTCATGTGGCGCCGCGGCCGCCCGGCCAAGGTCGACTGGATCGGCGGCCTGCTGAAGATGCCGCGGCGCTATCTGGTGGACCTGCACCACGTGGTCGAGCGCGACAAGTACATGTCCAAGACCCACGTGGCCACCGCTGGCGGCTTCGTGCTGGCGGCCGTGCTGGCCATCGTCGTGCACGGTTTCGGCCTGCACAACCGCATCCTCGGCTTCGCCCTGCTGGCTGCCACGGTGCTGATGTTCACCGGTGCCCTGTTCGTCGCCAAGCGCCGCCTGGCCCCACCCTCGCGCCTGTCGAAAGGCCCGTGGATGCGCCTGCCGAAAAGCCTGCTGATGTTCGCTGGCAGCTTCTTCATCGCCACCCTGCCGGTGGCCGGGATTCTGCCCGCCGACTTCGGCGGCTGGGTACTGGCGGCGATCCTCGCCGTTGGCGTGGCCTGGGGCGTTTCCGAGCTGTTCTTCGGCATGACCTGGGGCGGGCCGATGAAGCACGCCTTCGCAGGCGCTCTGCACCTGGCCTGGCACCGCCGCAGCGAACGCTTCGGTGGTGGGCGCTCCACCGGCCTGAAGGCGCTCGATCTGAACGACCCGAAAGCCCCGCTGGGTGTGGAAAAACCCACCGACTTCACCTGGAACCAGTTGCTCGGTTTCGACGCCTGCGTGCAGTGCGGCAAGTGCGAAGCCATGTGTCCCGCCTTCGCCGCCGGCCAGCCGCTCAACCCCAAGAAGCTGATTCAGGACATGGTCATCGGCCTGGCCGGTGGCAGCGACGCCAAATTCGCGGGCTCGCCCTACCCAGGAAAGCCGCTTGGTGAACACAGTGGCGGCCCGCACCAGCCGATCGTCTCCCTGCAGGGCAAAGCCCTGGTCGATGCCGACACGCTATGGTCGTGCACCACCTGCCGTGCCTGCGTGGAGGAGTGCCCGATGATGATCGAACACGTCGATGCCATCGTCGACATGCGTCGTCATCTGACCCTGGAAAAGGGCTCGACCCCGAACAAGGGCGCCGAGGTGCTGGAAAACCTCATCGCCACCGACAACCCGGGCGGCTTCGCACCCAGTGGCCGGCTGAACTGGGCGGCAGACCTGAACCTGCCGTTGATGGCCGACAAGAGCAGCGCCGAGGTGCTGTTCTGGATTGGCGACGGCGCCTTCGACATGCGTAACCAGCGCACCCTGCGCGCCTTCGTGAAGATCCTCAAGGCATCCGGCGTCGACTTCGCCGTGCTCGGCCTGGAAGAGCGCGACAGTGGTGACGTCGCCCGCCGACTCGGCGACGAAGCGACCTTTCAGCAGTTAGCCAAACGCAACATCGCCACGCTGAACCAGTACCGCTTCAAGACCATCGTCTCCTGCGACCCGCACAGTTTCCATGTGCTGAAGAACGAATACGGCGCCCTGGGCGGCAATTACCAGGTCATGCACCACAGCACCTTCATTGAAACCCTGCTGCAGCGCGGCAGCCTCAACCTGGGCCAACACAAGGGCGGATCGGTCACCTACCACGACCCGTGCTATCTGGGCCGCTACAACGGTGAGTACGAGGCGCCGCGGGCGGTGCTCAAGGCCATCGGCATCGAAGTCAAGGAGATGCAACGCTCGGGCTTTCGCTCGCGCTGCTGCGGTGGTGGCGGCGGCGCGCCGATCACCGACATCCCCGGCAAGCAACGGATTCCCGACATGCGCATGGAAGACATCAAGGAAACCGGCGCCGAACTGGTAGCCGTCGGCTGCCCGCAATGCACCGCGATGCTCGAAGGCGTGGTCGCCCCGCGCCCGGAGATCAAGGACATCGCCGAGCTGGTCGCCGAAGTGCTGATCGAAGCCACCGACGTAGCGGCCAAACGCCCCGCCGCCAAGCGCGAACTGGCGGAGGTGCAGTGATGAAACAACAATCCCAGCGCATCCAGGAGGCCCAGGCATGAGCGACATAATCCGCCGCGACCCACGCGCCGAGTGGATCGCCCGCAACCGCCTGCATCCACTGCATGCCTCGATGCAGAAGGCCGAAACCAGCTGGATGGGCCCCAATGGCATCATCCGCAAGAACCCGCACGTCATTGCCGCCGGTTTCGTCGGCCCGGCCGGGCTCAAGCGCATCGACCGCAGCGGCGCCCAGCAGGGCACTGCCGGCAAACGCAGCAGCGCCAGCGTCGAGGTGCAACTACCGCTGCACGTCGTCGAGCAACCGGCATTCCATATCTGCGTGGTACCGGACATGGTCGGCGGGCGTCTGTCCAGCCATGACAAGGATCTGCTCGGCCTGGCGCGCAAGCTGGCCGGCGATAGAGGTGCCGTAGTCGCCGTGATCTTCGGCGAAGACAAGGAAGGCGCCTTCGACACAGCCGGCGTCGACCGTCTACTGCGCGTCCAGGGCGACGCTTTCGACGGCTACGCCCCAGAAGCCCGCGTACTGGCGCTGAGCGCCGTGGAGAGCCAATTGGCGCCGCGCCACTGGCTGCTGCCCGACAGCCGCACCGGTGGCGGCGAACTGGGTCGGCGCCTAGCTGCCAAGCTCGGTGAGCGTCCTGCAACGCGCGTCTGGCAGGTCGCCGGCGAGCAGGCCATCGGCCGTGCCGGCAGTGGCCAGCAGGATATCCAGCGCGCGCTGCCACGGTTGATCCTGGCCGCCGCCGAATGCGCCGAGCCGGTCAGCGACACCCGCCATGAAGTCCGCTCGCTGGAGCTGGCTGAAAAAGTCGCGCACAGCCTGCCGCGCGTCGAAGATCTCGGCCCGGTAGCCGTAGACCCGGCACAAATTCCCATGGCCGAGGCCGAATTCATCCTCTCCGGCGGCAACGGCGTGAAGGACTGGAAGCTGTTCCATCAGGCCGCCATCACTCTCGGCGCCACCGAAGGTGCCTCGCGCGTGGCGGTCGACGATGGCTTCATGCCGCGCAACCGTCAGGTCGGCGCCACCGGCACCTGGGTCACCGCTCGCGTCTACCTGGCTGTCGGTATTTCCGGCGCCATCCAGCACCTGCAGGGCATCGGTGCCTGCGACAAGGTGGTGGCAGTGAACATGGACCCCGGCTGCGACATGATCAAACGTGCCGACCTCTCGGTGATCGGTGACTCGGCAGCGATCCTCGCAGCGCTGATGGAGCGCGTCGCGGCCTGGCGCCAGGAAGGAAAACGTGATGCGGCCTAACTCTCACGAATGCTCCCTCGTGGGAGGGGCTTCAGCCGCGACAGATTGCGTGCTTGGCCAGATCGCGGCTAGAGCCGCTACCACGGTTCGAGGTTGCCACCATGACTGATCTGAATATCGTCGCCCTGGTCTCGGTCGGCGCTCACCCGACCTCCGCTCGCCCACGGCGTGCCGAGCAGGACGCCCGCGCGGTGGAGCTCGGCCTGCGTCTGGCCGGACAGAATCTGCAGCTGTTGCACGCTGGCGATCCCCAGGCCGAAGCCCTGCGCGGCTACCTGGGCATGGGATTGGAACAGCTCGACGTGCTGGAGCAGCCCGAAGGCGCCGACGCCTTGCCGCTGCTGGTCGACTACCTGCAAGGCAGCCGCACGCAGCTCGTGCTCACCGGCAGCCAGGCGGAAACCGGCGAAGGCTCGGGCATGCTGCCGTTCCTGCTCGCCGAGCGGCTGGGCTGGC
Source organism: Pseudomonas sediminis (assembly GCF_039555755.1). NCBI lineage: Bacteria > Pseudomonadati > Pseudomonadota > Gammaproteobacteria > Pseudomonadales > Pseudomonadaceae > Pseudomonas > Pseudomonas sediminis. Next base: position 2,280,651 of record NZ_CP154631.1, on the reverse strand, counting down.
CGATGGTCGTTGGCCTGGCCGAAGTGGAGAAGGTCGAGAACGGCGTAGCCCAGGTGCTGCAAGCACTGCCACGTGGCCAGCGGCGTCGCCTGAAGGTGCGCTTGCCGTGCGTGGCCAGCGTCGACAACGCCGCCCCCGTCGCTCGCCAGAGCGCCTTTGGCCCGGCACGACGCGGACAGATCGAAGCACATGAAGTGACGGTGGTGGATGACACGCTGCTGGCCGAGGCCAGTCTGCAGCCGGCCAAGCCGCGGCCCAAGCGTCTCAAGGTGATCAAGGCCAAGACCGGCGCGGAACGGATGAAGGCAGCTACAGCCAAAGCCAGTGGTGGCGGCGGCCAGATCCTCAAGGATGTCTCGCCACAGGAAGGAGCAGAGGCTATCTTCAAGCTACTGATCGAAGAAGGCGTCCTGCGCTAGCAGGCAGTTTAAAAACTACCTGCGTTGCCATTGCGGCGTTAAAAACAGGCTGGAACGCCAGCCCGGTCAAATGCTCATTTACAAGTCGTAAAGTCGGTCGCGACCCCGGCCGTTTTTCGCCTGTTTTTGCGGGGCCGCCATCGGTATTGCACTGGCTGCCTCGCCTACGTTTTTAAACGCCTGCTTTTCCACAAGGAGCCACGACCATGATGCATGCCGATCTGATCGACCAGGAAGACTTCCGTGAACGCCTGATCGCGTTGGGCCTAAGCATTCCAGCAGGCGTCACGCCCGAGCAGGCTTGCGAGCTGGCCGTCAGCGGCCTCAGCGCCGAACGCGCCGTGGCCTTGCGTCATCTGGTGGAGGAGTTGCTCGGCGGCAGCGCCACCCTGCTGCCCAACGTGCGCGAAGCCATCAGCAAGCACCTACTGCCAGCGCTGGTGCCCAAGCCGGCTTGATATTCCTCGGTGCGCATGGCACACCCTACGGACGGACGCCCTACAGCAACGACACAATGAAAACGGGGCGCCACTGGCGCCCCGCTTTCATTGCAGCTCGACCTAAATACGTACGCTGGCGAAAGTCGACTCGCCCTGGGCACGGTTGAGCGCCAACATGGCACCGGAATGAGCTTGCTGCTCAGGGATCGGCAACAGCACCACCAGGTTGTTACCCTGCTGACCAGCGCGCTCGTCGCGTGGCGGAATACCGAAGTACTCGCGGTAGCACTTGGAGAAATGCGGGGTGGAGACGAAGCCGCAAACCGAGGCCACTTCGATGATCGACATGCTGGTCTGCTTGAGCAACTGGCGCGCACGGATCAGCCGCAGCTTGAGGTAGTAACGCGACGGCGAGCAGTGCAAATACTTCTGGAACAGGCGCTCGAGTTGACGACGGGAGATGTCGACGAAGCAGGCCAGCTCGTCGAGATCGATCGGCTCCTCAAGATTCGCCTCCATCAGTGCGACGATTTCCTGCAACTTCGGCTGGTTGCTGCCAAGCATGTGCTTGAGCGGTACACGCTGGTGATCCTGCTCGTTACGAATACGTTCGTAGATGAACATTTCGGAGATGCCGGCTGCCAGCTCGCGGCCATGCTGCTGACCGATCAGGTGCAGCATCATGTCCATCGGCGCGGTACCGCCAGAGGAGGTGTGGCGATTGCGGTCGATGGAAAACAGGCGAGTGGTGATGGCCGCACGCGGGAAGGCTTCCTGCATCGAGGCCAGGCACTCCCAATGCACGCTGCAATCGTAGCCGTCGAGCAGACCGGCCTTGGCCAGCGCCCAACTGCCGGTGCACACAGCACCAAGCAGGCGCCCCTGGCGCGCCTGCAGTTGCAGCCAGCTGACATGTTCACGCTTGACGCTGTGTTGAATATCCACGCCACCACAGACGATCACCGCATCCAGCGCCGGCGCGCTTTGCATGGCCGCGTCCGGGGTGATCTGCAAGCCATCGCTGGCGCAGACCGGCAGGCCATCATGAGTCAGGGTATGCCAGCGAAACAGTTCCTTGCCGGAAAGCTGGTTGGCCATGCGCAGGGGCTCTACCGCCGAAGCGAGAGAAATCAGGGTGAAGTTGTCCAGGAGCAGGAAGCCGATGGACTGGGCGACACGGTTCTGGGGATGCGCCCCTTGGCTGAACTGCGACATTGATGGAACCCTCTCACGCTAAGCACGGTGTGAGCCCAATTGAAGTGGGCCTCTGTTTTATCCTGGCCAGGTCTGAAAACCCGGTGGCTATGCATCTCTACGCAAAGGTCATGCCTAAATTGATCAAGCGTTCAATAAAAACAGAGCCTTCCATGCGTGGCGCGCCAGACGGGCTTCTTGACGCGAATCCAAGAGCTTGCGAAACGCTCTCAAAGCCTCTTGCCGCAAGGCTTTGAGCATTTCGGTAGCACGGATTGAGTGGCCTGCTACGGCTGCCCTGATTACCAGTAACGGACGGACGGTAACAGCAGCGACCGATCGGTCACGACCGATGGAGTCGATGACCGCACGCGTCGCACCAAAATCTCGCGAAGCGGTGGCCTAGCCAGAATCACTGCACCAGCACAGGTCAACGCTCGCCGATGCACCAGCCGCCAGACCTGATAGAGACAAGCGACCTGACGAATCCGCAACAGGTTCGCGATGATCCAACTTTCGTCAGCACGTCCAGATCTCCAACCGACTCGTACATATTCAATCACGCCGCAGCGAGCAGCCGTATCGGGGTCTTTTCTCGGCATGCCAGTGTCGCTTCTCGCCCAGGGGGCGGCCCACCTCTTGCTGTGAAATAGCCAATCGTCCGCTCCAGGAATCTTCCAGCGGCTTCAGCCGCCCGAACAGAGGCACACCCCATGAACAGATTTGCTCGCTGGCTGCTCGTGATCGCCCTCACCTCATCCACCACCTTGTACGCCGCGGAATCCGAGCGCTGCGAGCTGGTACGCCTCAGCGATGTAGGCTGGACCGACATCACCATGACCACCGCCGTGGCTCGCCTGATACTGGGCGAGATCGGCTATCGCACGCAGATCCGCCGCATGTCACTGCCCGATACCTATCGTGGATTGTCCGAAGGCCAGCTGGACGTGTTCCTTGGCAACTGGATGCCGGCACAGAGCGAGCAGGTACAGCCGCACTTGGACAGCGGCAAGATCGAAAAACTGCACACCAACCTGCCCACGGTGCGCTACACCCTGGCAGTGCTGGCACCAGGTTATGAAGCGGGGCTCAAGGACTTCGCCGACATCCATCGTTTCAAGGACGAGCTCAACGGGCAGATCTTCGGCATCGAGCCCGGCAACGAAGGCAACGAGATGGTCAAAGGCATGATCCGCGACAACGTATTCGGCTTGCAGGGATTCACCCTGGTGGAGTCCAGCGAAAGCGGCATGCTCAACCACGTCGAACGCGCTCAGCGCCTGGGCAAATGGGCAGTTTTTCTGGGCTGGGAACCGCACCCGATGAACGAGCGTCTGAAGATGAGCTATCTGGCCGGTGGCGATGATTATTTCGGCCCCAATTACGGTGCAGCGCAGGTCAACACGGTGGCACGCGGCGGCTTCAGCCAGCAGTGTCCCAATCTGGCCAAGCTGTTTCGCAACATGACCTTCACCATCGCCGCAGAAAACCATTTGATGAGCGCCGTGCTGGAAGGCAATACCAATCGCCGCCGCGTGGCCAAGCAGTGGATCGAAGACAACCCGCAGATGGTTGCGTCCTGGCTGGAAGGTGTGACTCGCTATCAAGGCGGCCCCATCAGCAAGGTATTCGACGTATCGCTAGCGAAAAATGACTGATAAATTCGACGAAATAGCCGAGAAAAATCAATAAAAATGGCGGAAAACAGAGAACACTTCATGGCTGGAAAGGGATCTCCCTTGTCGTGTCGAGAATCACGGCCAGGCTCGCAAGCCTGGCCAACCATGACCGACCGGTCACATTGCGCCGCCTTTGGATTTTTCAACGCTTTTCGGCACGCCTCCACCTCTGGCTGTAAATTTTTTTCAACATCGCCACAGCCCCCGCGCTACGCCGCCTGCGCCTCGCTTAAAGGGCTGAAAACCAGCACCGGCGCGGCTTTCAGCCTTGGCCAAGGGACGAAAAAGTCTGTTAAGGTTTTTAAAGCACGTTCTCGAAAGCGCTTCTCGATGCTCACATCGAGCGCTATTCAAAACGGCATCACGCAGTGCTTTCAGGAGCCCGAAAAACGGCGAAAACATGGAAAACACGGGGTGTGACGGGCCATGTCGTCGCCCAACACGTCAGGGTCGCAAACCGATAATTGCGCAGACCCCAAGACTATATCGTTGAGTCAGCCGATGACGTCGCTGCCGCCTCCCGAGGGGACCGGCAGACTGGGGCCCACCGCCCCGGACCGAAGAACAGATAAGCGCTGGCCCACCATCGATAGGGCGCCAGCCCAACAAGAAATTTCGGATGTACGCATGCGCCAGGACGACGCATGAAACCCCAAAGGAATGGGCTTCGAAACACTGCCAGAGGGTTTGGAAAGCGGTTTGCAGCACGGCAAGACAGTGGTCACTCATCAACAGGTTGCGACGACGCAGTGGGCAGTTTCTGCCACCAGCCGCGTCCGCTGCAGCGTGCCCGAGCGCCACATCCGACGCCCGCAGCGAAGCGCTCGCCAGCCCCGAAACCCAGCAAACACCCAAACAGGTATCAGAAGCCTGACACCGCTGTTCTACGCTTCGACGATGCGTACCCAGCCGTGCCAGCGCGAACTGGATGCCGATTGAAGGGGAAACGTCCCATGCAGTCTGGAAAGATCGTGGTCGAACACCTGTACAAGGTTTTCGGCCCTAACCCACAAGAAGCCATCGACCTGCTCAAGGAAGGCTGGAGCAAGGAGAGGATTCTGGCCGAGAAAGGCGCCGTGATCGGCGTCAGCGATGTGTCGTTCAGTGTCGAAGAGGGCGAAATCTTCGTGCTCATGGGCCTGTCCGGTTCTGGCAAATCCACCCTGATCCGTCTGATCAACCGCCTGGTCGAGCCCAGCGGCGGTGACGTCTACATCGATGGCCAGAACGTGGCCAAGCTGCCGCAGTCGCAACTGATCGACCTGCGCCGCCGCGACATGAGCATGGTCTTCCAGTCATTCGCCCTGATGCCTTCGCGCAGCGTGCTGGACAACGCCGCCTTCGGCCTGGAAGTGGCCGGCACCGGCCGCAAGGAGCGCGAAAAGCGCGCCATGGAAGTGCTCAAGCAGGTTGGCCTGGACACTTTCGCCCAAAAGTACCCGCACGAACTCTCCGGCGGCATGCAGCAGCGCGTCGGCCTGGCCCGTGCGCTGACGGTCAACCCGTCGATGATCATCATGGACGAGGCCTTCTCCGCCCTCGACCCGCTCAAGCGCCGCGAAATGCAGGACGTGCTGCTGGAGCTGCAGAAGACCCATCGCCGTACCATCATCTTCGTCTCCCACGACATCGAAGAGGCCATGCGCATCGGTACCCGCATCGGCATCATGGAAGGCGGCAAGCTGATCCAGGTAGGCACCCCGCAGGAACTGATCGAAAAGCCAGCCAACGAGTACGTGCGCAACTTCTTCGACACCGTCGACACCAGCCGTTATCTCACCGCCGGCCAGCTCAAGGCCGACAGCGTGCCGACCTACGTCTACAACGGCAGCGCGCCGGACGCGGCGAAGATCTGCAAGGAGCTGCAGGCGCTGGACAAGCACTACGCCTTCATCGTCGACGAACAGAACAACTTCCAGGGTTCCATCAGCCTGGAGAAGATCGCCCTGATGGTCGACGGCGACGAACCCCGACCACTCGAAGCGGATGCGCTCAAGCAGGTCGTGCCGGTGCCCGAAGACATGCCGCTGGAAGATGTGATCACCCGTCTGGTGGACAACGAAGGTCCGATCCCGGTGGTGGACGCCGACGGCCATTACTGCGGCGCCATCAGCAAGGGCCGTCTGCTGACCCGACTGCAGGGGGAATCCAATGAGTGACAAGAAACTCGACCTGGGTAGCTGGGTCAACGACGTCGTCCAGCACCTGCTGGACAACTACAGCGGTGCCTTCGACAGCATTGGCAGCGTGGTCGCCGGCTTCTCCGAGGCCATCGAGAAGGTGCTGATGCTGCCGCCAGCCTGGTTGCTGATCGCCATCTTCGTTGCTCTCGGCCTGTGGCGCATCGGCGCACGCTTCGCGATCTTCACCGCCGTGGCCTTCATCCTGATCGTCATGACCGGTTTCTGGGATCAGACCGTGGTCACCCTCGGCCTGACCTTCTCTGCCACCCTGATTAGCCTGCTGCTGGGGATCCCACTAGGCATCTGGGCTGCCAAGAGCGAGCGCGTGGCGACCATCATCCGGCCGATTCTCGACTTCATGCAGACCATGCCGGCGTTCGTCTACCTGATCCCGGCTGCCATGCTCTTCGGCCTTGGTCGCGTACCAGGCATCATCGCCACGGTGATCTTCGCCATGCCGCCAGCCGTGCGCCTGACCAGCCTGGGTATCCGCCAGGTGAACAAGGAAATCGTCGAGGCCGGTCAATCCTTCGGCTGCACCAGCCGCCAGTTGCTGTTCAAGGTGCAACTGCCCAATGCCATGCCGTCGATCATGGCCGGGGTCAACCAGACCATCATGATGGCCCTGTCGATGGTGATCATCGCCTCGATGGTCGGCGCCGGTGGCCTGGGTAACGATGTATTGGCAAGTATCCAGCGACTGGACATCGGTCTAGGCTTCGAGAGCGGCATGGCCGTGGTGCTGCTGGCAATCATCCTCGACCGCATCACCGAAAGCTTCGGCACGCCGCAGACCGCCAAACGCGGCCTATTCGCCTGGTTCAGTGGCAAACTGCAGCGCCAGTCCAGCTAATACGTTTTTTTCACTTCACAGGGAACCGCAGATGAAAACGATCAAGACCACCGCCGTCATTGGCCTGTTGTCCTGCGCACTGATGCAGGGCGCCATGGCCGCTGAACCTGCCAGCTGCAAGCAGGTACGCTTTGCCGAAATTGGCTGGGCCGACATCGCCGCCACTACCGGTGTGGCCATGACCCTGGCCGAAGGCCTGGGCTATCAGCCACGCAAGATCATGGCCTCGGTGCCTATCGCCTTCACCGGCGTGAAGAGCGGCCAGGTCGATGTCTTCCTCGGCTACTGGGCGCCGTCGATGGACTCGGTGATCGAGCCCTTCCTCAAGGATGACGGCGTCAAGGTGCTGCCCAAGGCCAACCTCGAAGGCGCCAAGTACACCCTCGCCGTGCCGACCTACGCAGCCGAGGCTGGCCTGAAGAGCTTCCAGGACATCGCCAAGTTCAAGGATCAACTGGGCGGCAAGATCTACGGCATCGAGCCGGGTAACGACGGCAACCTGCTGATCGACGGCATGATCAAGAACAACCAGTTCGACCTCGGCGACTTCCGCATGGTCGAGTCCAGCGAAGCCGGGATGCTGGTGCAGGTATCGCGCGCCATCAAGAAGAAAGAGCCGGTGGTCTTCCTCGGCTGGGCGCCGCACCCGATGAACACTCAGCACGACATCACCTACCTGTCCGGCGGTGACGACGTGTTCGGCCCCGACTACGGCGCAGCCAAGGTCTACACCGTGGTACCTCCGGATTACGAAGCACGCTGCGAGAACGTCGGCAAACTGCTGAACAACCTGCAGTTCACCGTCGATATCGAAAGCCAACTGATGGAAAAGGTGCTGGAGAAGGAAAACCCGCAGACCGTCGCCAAGGAGTGGATCAAGGCCAACCCGGCGATCCTCGACCAGTGGCTGAACGGCGTGACCACCTTTGACGGTCAGGACGGCGTTGCCGCCGTGAAGAAACACGTCGGGCTGTAACAGGCCACGACCCGATTCGGGCTCGAACCTCAGGGTTCGAGCCTGAAAATCTCCTCGCAAACCACTAGCGGCTGATTTCTGGCCGTGACGGGGAGACTTTGCCCGCGAAACCGCTATCTGCTGCGCAACACGGATTCGCAAGGCCCGCAATGAGAACGAGCCAGTCAACGATTTTGCAACTGCCACTCACTGATGGAGCACAACAACATGCGCGTACTTAAGCACCTCTGCCTCGGCGCTGCCGCCCTGGCCATCGGCATGGGCAGCGCCCTGGCCGCTGACAAACCCACCCTGAAGATCGGCTACGTCAACGGCTGGGACGACAGCGTCGCCGTCACCCATGTCGCCGGTGAAATCCTGCAAAGCAAACTCGGCTACAGCGTCGAGCTGAAGCCGGTCGAACCCGCCATCATGTGGCAGGGCGTGGCCCGTGGCGACCTCGATGCCACCCTCTCCGCCTGGCTGCCGGCTACCCACGGCGAGTACTACGACAAGCTCAAGGACAAGGTGGAAATCCTCGGCACCAACTACTCCGGCGCCAAGATCGGCCTGATCGTGCCGGACTACGTACAAGCCAAGACCATCGAAGACCTGGAAAAATACGCCAAGGACTTCGACGGCAAGATCACCGGTATCGACGCCGGTGCCGGCGTGATGCGCCGCACCGAAGACGCCATCAAGGAATACAACCTGGCCAGCATCAAGCTGATGCCGAGCTCGGGCCCGGCCATGGCCACCGCCCTGACCCGTGCCGAGAAGGCGCAGAAGCCGATCGTGGTCACCGGCTGGATTCCGCACTGGATGTTCGCCAAGTGGAAACTGCGCTTCCTTGAAGATCCGAAGAAAGTCTTCGGCGACGACGAGCGTGTCGACACCGTGGCCAACCCGGAACTGAAGGGCAAGGCCGCCGACGCTGCTGCTTTCCTCAGCAAGATTTCCTGGAGCGGCGAAGAAGTCGGTGCAGTCATGCTGGCCATCCGCGAAGGCGCCAAGCCTGACCAGGCTGCCAAGGACTGGATCGCCCAGAACCCGGACCGCGTTGCGGAATGGCTGAAGTAAGCCTCACCCTGTCGCATCACAAAGCGGGCTTCGGCCCGCTTTGTCGTTTCCGTAGGATGTCGCAAGGTCGCGTGTGCACCGCAGGCACCGATGATAAGGCGGTGTGCACGGCCAAGGTGGCCCCGTGACAGCCTGCGGAATCGGCGCCCCGCCCCCCGCTCCCCACCTCGCTTGATTGATCGAACGATCAAAATCCGCCTAGACTCCGGCCCAACTTCACCCGCTGGAGATCCCCATGCCCAAGGTCGGCATGCAGCCCATTCGTCGTTCGCAACTGATCGCCGCCACCCTGGAAGCGGTCGACCAGGTCGGCATGGCCGATGCCAGCATCGCCTATATCGCCCGCCTGGCGGGGGTGTCGAACGGCATCATCAGCCACTACTTCAACGACAAGAACGGGCTGCTCGAAGCGACCATGCGCCATTTGATGCAGGCGCTCAGCAATGCCGTGGGAGAACGCCGTCGCGCATTGCGCGAGGACAGCCCTCGGGCACACCTGAAGGCGATGATCGATGGTAACTTCGACGACAGCCAGGTCAGCGGTCCGGCGATGAAAACCTGGCTGGCGTTCTGGGCCAGCAGCATGCATCAGCCGGCCCTGCGCCGCCTGCAGCGGGTCAATGATCACCGCCTCTACTCCAACCTGTGTGGCCAGTTCCATCGCGCACTGCCGCAGGATCAGGCGCGCTTCGCCGCCCGTGGGCTGGCTTCGCTGATCGACGGCCTGTGGCTGCGCGGCGCGCTGTCCGGCGAGGCCTTCGACACCGAACAGGCGCGCCGCATCGCTTACGACTATCTCGACCTGCAGTTGGCCAAGGCCTTGTAGGGTGCGCTGTGCGCACCGCGTACAACCCCCTCTTCTGATCATTTAGAGCCTGTTCAAAGTCTCGCGAGCTAGAGCCAGGCAATACCGATGGCGGCCCCGCGAATCGTGCGAAGAACGCTCGGAGTCGCGTTCGACTTTACGAGCTGTAAATGAGCATTCTGACCGGGCTGGCGTTCCAGCTTGATTTCAACGCTGCATGGCCGACGCGCAGCAGACTTTGAACACGCTCTTAGATCGCTAGGTGCGCATGGCGCACCCTACGGACGACCGTTCGCCCGCGTGCATGTCGCGTTTGGCTGCGCGCTGTCGTTTTTGTTGATTGATCGTTCAATTTAAATAAAATAGGCTGTTCTCTTAGCAGATTGCCAAGTGCAGAGGACAGCCCATGCCCCGTTTCTCCGAACAGCAGCTCTACATCGGTGGTCAGTACGTCGCCGCCAGCAGTGGAGAAACCTTCGACAGCATCAACCCGGCCACCGGTGAGGTGCTGGCCAAGGTGCAGCGCGCCAGCCAGGCCGACGTCGACCGTGCCGTGGCCAGTGCCACCGAAGGGCAGAAGGTGTGGGCAGCGATGACCGCCATGCAGCGCTCGCGCATCCTGCGCAAGGCCGTCGACATCCTGCGTGAGCGCAACGACGAGCTGGCCGAGCTGGAAACCCTCGACACCGGCAAGCCACTGTCGGAAACCCGCTACGTCGATATCGTTACCGGCGCCGACGTGCTGGAGTACTACGCTGGCCTGATCCCGGCCATCGAAGGCGAGCAGATCCCGCTGCGCGAGACCTCTTTCGTCTACACCCGTCGCGAACCGCTGGGCGTGGTCGCCGGCATCGGTGCCTGGAACTACCCGATCCAGATCGCCCTGTGGAAGTCCGCTCCGGCCCTGGCCGCCGGTAACGCGATGATCTTCAAGCCCAGCGAAGTCACCTCGCTGACCGCACTGAAACTGGCCGAGATCTATACCGCAGCCGGCCTGCCCGACGGCGTGTTCAACGTGCTCACCGGCAGCGGTCGCGAAGTCGGCCAGTGGCTGACCGAGCATCCGGGTATCGAGAAGATCTCCTTCACCGGCGGCACCGTCACCGGCAAGAAAGTGATGGCCAGCGCCTCCAGTTCCAGCCTCAAGGAAGTGACCATGGAGCTGGGCGGCAAGTCGCCGCTGATCGTGTTCGAGGACGCCGATCTGGACCGCGCCGCCGACATCGCGGTGATGGCCAACTTCTACAGTTCCGGCCAGGTATGCACCAACGGCACCCGCGTGTTCGTACCGCGCATGCTGCAAGCGCGCTTCGAGGCCAAGGTGCTGGAGCGCGTCAAGCGCATCCGCCTAGGCGATCCGCTCGGCGACACCACCAACTTCGGCCCGCTGGTGAGCTACGCGCACATGGAAAGCGTGCTCGGCTACATCGAGCAGGGCCGCAAAGAGGGCGCGCGCCTGCTGATCGGCGGTTCACGCGTCACGGATGGCGACTACGCCAAGGGCGCCTACGTGGCGCCGACCGTGTTCACCGACTGCCGCGACGACATGAGCATCGTGCGCGAGGAAATCTTCGGCCCGGTGATGAGCATCCTCATCTACGACAGCGAAGAGGAAGTGATCCGCCGCGCCAACGATACCGACTACGGCCTGGCTGCCGGCGTGGTGACTCGCGATCTGAACCGCGCGCACCGGGTGATCCACAAGCTGGAAGCCGGCATCTGCTGGATCAACACCTGGGGTGAGTCGCCGGCCGAAATGCCGGTGGGCGGCTACAAGCAGTCCGGCGTCGGCCGTGAGAACGGCCTGGTCACCCTCGGCCACTACACCCGCATCAAGTCGGTACAGCTGGAAATGGGCGATTACGCGTCAGTGTTCTGAACATCGTTCTGTGGGAGCGGCCGGGCGGCGCACCGCTTCAGCCGCGAAAGACATCGCGGATGAATCCGCTCCTACAAAGAATCGCCGCCCCCGTAGCCCGGATGCCATCCGGGGACATTCATCCAGGTTTTCCCGGCTCGCAGCCGGGCGACAGGAGGAGCCATGACCCAGGAATTCGACTACATCATCATCGGCGCCGGTTCGGCCGGTAACGTCCTGGCCACCCGGCTAACCGAAGACGCAGACGTCAGCGTACTGCTGCTGGAAGCTGGCGGCCCAGATTACCGCCTCGATTTCCGCACCCAGATGCCGGCCGCCCTGGCCTTCCCGCTGCAGGGGCGGCGCTACAACTGGGCCTACGAGACCGAACCCGAGCCGTACATGAACAACCGCCGTATGGAGTGCGGACGCGGCAAGGGCCTGGGCGGCTCATCCTTGATCAACGGCATGTGCTACATCCGCGGCAACGCGCTGGATTTCGACAATTGGGCCACGGCCAAAGGCCTGGAAGACTGGACTTATCTGGACTGCCTGCCGTATTTCCGCAAGGCGGAAACCCGCGATATCGGCCCCAACGATTACCACGGCGGCGATGGCCCGGTGAGCGTGACCACGCCAAAGGCCGGCAACAACCCGCTGTTCCACGCCATGGTCGAGGCCGGCGTGCAGGCTGGTTACCCACGCACCGATGACCTCAACGGCTATCAGCAGGAAGGATTCGGCCCGATGGACCGCACCGTGACCCCGGAAGGCCGCCGCGCCAGCACCGCACGCGGTTATCTGGACCAAGCCCGCGAGCGGCCGAGCCTGACCATCGTCACCCACGCCACCACCGACCGCATCCTGTTCGACGGCAAGCGCGCCAGCGGCGTGAGCTACCTGATCGGCAACTCGAACAACGCCACTGAAGCCCGCGCCCGTCGCGAAGTGCTGCTGTGCGCCGGCGCCATCGCCTCGCCGCAGATCCTGCAGCGCTCCGGCGTTGGCCCTGCCGCGCTGCTGCGCGAGCTGGATATCCCGCTGGTGCATGAACTGCCTGGCGTCGGCCAGAACCTGCAAGACCACCTCGAGATGTACCTGCAGTACGCCTGCACCCAGCCAGTGTCACTGTACCCGGCGCTCAAGCTGCTCAACCAACCGGGCATCGGCGCGCAATGGCTGTTCGCCGGCAACGGCATCGGCGCCAGCAACCAGTTCGAGGCCGGCGGTTTCATCCGCACGCGCACGGAGTTCGCCTGGCCCAACATCCAGTTCCACTTCTTGCCGGTGGCGATCAACTACAACGGCAGCAACGCAGTCAACGAGCACGGTTTCCAGGCTCATGTCGGCTCGATGCGCTCGCCCAGCCGCGGACGCATCCAGCTCAAGTCCAAGGACCCGCGCCAGCACCCGAGCATCCTCTTCAACTACATGAGTCATGAGCAGGACTGGCAGGAGTTCCGCGACGGCATTCGCCTCACCCGCGAGATCATGGCACAACCGGCACTGGACCCTTACCGTGGCCGTGAAATCAGCCCTGGCGCGCATGTGCAGAGCGACGCCGAGCTCGATGCCTTCATTCGTGAGCACGCGGAAACCGCCTTCCACCCGTCCTGCTCGTGCAAGATGGGTGAGGACGACATGGCAGTCGTGGATAGCCAGGGCCGCGTGCACGGCGTGCAGGGCTTGCGCGTGGTGGATGCGTCGATCATGCCGGAGATCATCACCGGCAACCTCAACGCCACCACCATCATGATGGCGGAGAAGATCGCGGACCGGATTCGTGGTCGCCAGCCTTTGCCGCGCAGCACCGCGCCTTACTTCGTCGCTGGTGAGCGTCCGGTGCGCGGCACGCCGCTGCGCAGCCAGCACGACAGGTTAGTCGGGTAATTCCTGGCGGATCATCCAATGCCCCTCGGGCGGCATCAGCCGGCCGAGGTCGAAGCGATCCAGCGCGTCCGCGTCGAGCATTTCGATCTGCGGGCTCACCAGTTGCGGCAGTTTTTCGCCCTGCAGGCCACGAACGGCCATATCCAGCGCGATACGAGCCTGAATCACCGGTGAATCGGTGGGCGCGGCCAGCACCTGTCCCTCGCGAATCTGTTCCAGCACCCGCTCGGTGGCGTACAGCGACAGCACCTGCGCCTCGGAGCCGAGGTTGCGCACCAACTGCGCAGCGAAGGCCGCTGCCTCGGCATTGGCGATCAGATAATCGAGATGCGGATGCTGCTTGAACAACTCGCGCGCAAGCTGCGCCTGCCGGCTGCGATCCACCGGGCCGTAGCCGCCATGGATCAGGGTCACCTGGGTTCCCGGCAAGGCATCGCGCAGACCGCGTTCGGCATCCTGCACCCAGCCTGCATCGGCTGGGCCGGGTAGCCAGCCGACCTGAATCGGCCGACCGTCGCTGATGCGCACCAGATACTCAAGCGTGGTGCGCGCCATGTCGGCGAAATCGACCCGCGAGTGTGCGCTCAGCGTTGGGCACTCCAGGCGATTGACCAGATCGATGACCGGGCGGCCCGCCTTGCTCTGCACTTCTGCCGCGCTGCACAGGTCATAGGTGTTGATGCTGGCGACGACGAAGGCATCGGCGCCCTCGGCCACGCAATGCTCGAACTGCTCCACCTGCACCTCGGCATGCTCGTAGCCACCAGCCTCATAGATGCCCAGGCGCACGCCCAGACGGTTGGCCTCCTGGTCCAGACCCCAGGCCACGCCCCACCAGTAGCGATCCTTGCCATGAGGCAATAGCGCGCAGATCCGCCAGGGCTGGCTGGCCACCGGCAGAGGCCGGTAATCCAGCAGGCGGCCATCGGCGCGTACCGGATACGGGAACCACTCGGCTGCCAGCAGCGGCTGACAGGCCAGCGAAAACCACAGAGACAACCAGCGCATGAAGCCATCCTTAGCCCTTGCGGGGCGATGTGCCAGTCAACCCAGCGTAGCAACTCCCATTGACTCGCGCCTGCCTGCAGCCTGCCGCGGTTGCCCCCACAGAACCCGCAGCCTAGAGTGAAAGGCACAACCCATGAGAACAGCATGACCAACCCTGCCCTGCTCGACCCACGCACCGCCCGCCTGCTGCCCTGGATAGTCGCCATCGCCTTCTTCATGCAGACGCTTGACGGCACCATCCTCAATACGGCGCTGCCAGCCATGGCGGGCGATCTCAACGAAGATCCACTGCGCATGCAGTCGGTGGTGATCGCCTACATGCTCACCGTGGCCCTGCTGATACCGGCCTCTGGCTGGGTAGCCGACCGTTTCGGTACGCGGCGTATCTTCTTCGGCGCCATCGCCCTGTTCAGCCTCGGTTCACTGCTCTGCGCGCTGTCAGAGTCGCTCAGCATGCTGATCGGCGCACGGGTCATCCAGGGCCTGGGCGGCGCGCTGATGATGCCGGTCGGGCGCCTGGTGGTGCTGCGCGCTTATCCGCGCTCGGAGCTGGTGCGGATCATGAGCTTCATCACCCTGCCCGGCCTGCTCGGCCCGCTGATCGGCCCAAGTCTAGGCGGCTGGCTGGTGGAGGTGGCCAGCTGGCACTGGATTTTCCTGATCAACCTGCCGGTGGGACTGCTCGGCTGTTGGGCGGTATGGCGGCACATGCCGGATCTGCGCGGGCCGGAACGCAGCCGCTTCGATACCGCCGGTTTCCTGCTGTTCGGCGCGGCGATGCTGCTGATCACCGTGGCGCTGGAAGGGCTGGGCGAGCTGCACCTGCCAACCATGCGCGTGGTGCTGCTGTTGCTCGGCGGCATGGCCTGCCTGGCCGCCTACTGGCTGCGCGCCGGGCGCATCGAGCACCCCTTGTTCTCACCCGCGCTATTTCATACCCGTAGCTTCGCCGTGGGCATCATCGGCAACCTGTTCGCCCGCCTCGGTAGCGGCGCGCTGCCCTTCCTCACGCCGCTGTTGCTGCAACTGGCGATGGGCTATTCGCCGGCCCAGGCCGGCATGAGCCTGATCCCGCTGGCACTGGCGGCGATGGCGGCCAAGCCCCTGGCCAAACCGCTGATCGAACGCCTCGGCTACCGCACCATCCTCACCAGCAATACCTTGCTGCTCGGCGCCCTGATCGCCAGCCTGGCGCTGGTCGATGCCGAGACCTCGACGATGCAGTTGATCATCCAGCTAGGCCTGATCGGCGCCTGCAACTCACTGCAGTTCACCGCAATGAATACCGTGACCCTGATCGACCTGGACAACCGCGACGCCAGCAGCGGCAACAGCCTGCTGTCGGTGGTGGTGCAACTGGCGATGGGCCTCGGCGTTGCGTCGGCGGCAGCGCTGCTCAGTGGTTTCAGCCGTGAACTGGGTGACAGTGGGCATGTGTTGCAGGCGTTCCAGGCCACCTACCTGTGCGTCGGCCTGCTGTCGATGCTGGCGGCAGCGATCTTCCTGCAACTGGATGCGAAAGATGGCCGCAGCGGCCGCAATATCGAGGTTTCAGCGGACGAATGATCGGGCCTGCTACACTGCCGCCCTGTTTCGCCATCCCCGAGCACTTGCCGTGACCGCTACCGCCTTCGCCAGCCTGCCCATTTCTGCCGCCATGCAGGCCAACCTCGCCGCCATCGGCTATGCCGAGATGACGCCGATCCAGGCCGCCAGCCTGCCGCTGATTCTCAAGGGCCGCGATCTGATCGCCCAGGCCAAGACCGGCAGCGGCAAGACCGCAGCCTTCGGCATCGGCCTGCTGCACCCGCTCAACCCGCGCTACTTCGGCTGCCAGGCCATGGTGCTGTGCCCGACGCGCGAACTGGCCGATCAGGTGGCCAAGGAACTCCGCCGCCTGGCCCGCGCCGCCGACAACATCAAGGTGCTCACCCTCTGCGGCGGCGTACCCTTCGGACCGCAGATCGGCTCGCTGGAGCATGGTGCGCACGTAATAG
Source organism: Pseudomonas sediminis (assembly GCF_039555755.1). Lineage (NCBI taxonomy): Bacteria > Pseudomonadati > Pseudomonadota > Gammaproteobacteria > Pseudomonadales > Pseudomonadaceae > Pseudomonas > Pseudomonas sediminis. The sequence goes on along the minus strand of NZ_CP154631.1, from coordinate 2,264,290 downwards.
TCGGCACCCCGGGGCGGGTACAGGAGCACCTGCGCAAGGGCACGCTGAAAGTCGATGGACTCAATACCCTGGTGCTCGACGAAGCTGACCGCATGCTCGACATGGGTTTCATCGACAGCATCAGTGAAATCATCGAGCAGACCCCGGCACGCCGTCAGACCCTGCTGTTCTCCGCCACCTATCCGCCTGCCATCGAACAGCTTGCCGCGCGTTTCTTGCGTAGCCCGGAGCGGGTCGAAGTGGAGGCTCAGCATGATGACGGACAGATCGAGCAGCGCTTCTACGAAATAGCGCCGAGCCAGCGCATGGAAGCGGTCAGCACCCTGCTGCGGCATTTCCGCAAGCAACCAACCGTGGCCTTCTGCGCCACGCGCCAGCAGTGCGACGAGCTGGCCGCGCAACTGGAAGCCGAGAAGATCTCCGCCGCGGCCCTGCATGGCGATCTGGAACAGCGCGATCGCGACCAGATCCTCGCCCTGTTCGCCAATCGCAGCCTCAGTGTGCTGGTGGCCACCGACGTGGCCGCGCGCGGCCTGGATATCGCGGGGCTGGAAATGGTGATCAACGTCGAGCTGTCGCGTGATGCCGAGGTGCATATCCACCGTATCGGCCGTAGTGGTCGCGCTGGCGAGAAAGGCCTGGCACTGAGCCTGGTGGCGCCCGCTGAAGCCGGTCGCGCCCAGGCCATCGAAACCCTGCAAGGCAAGGAGCTGGCCTGGTACCCATTACCCGCGGCCAAGGCAACGGGTGAGCCGTTGCTGCCGCCGATGCATACGCTGTGCATCGGCGCCGGACGCAAGGACAAGCTGCGCCCCGGCGATATTCTCGGTGCCCTGACCGGCGACGCCGGGCTGCCCGGTAGCCAGGTCGGCAGGATCGCCCTGTTCGACTACCAGGCCTATGTCGCAGTCGAGCGCGATGTCGCCCGCCAGGCGCTCAAGCGCCTCACTGAGGGCAAGATCAAGGGCAGAACACTGCGCGTGCGTCTACTGTAAGAGCCTGCACACGGCCTGCTGCGCGTCGGCGCTACTGCGTTGAAAGCAAGCTCGGACGCTCGTTTTCCTGCCGGGCGCTCTGGCTCGCAAGATCGCGAACAGGCTCTTAGGCTGATATAAAGCATCAAAAGGCCTGGGCCGGAGTTACCCATGCGCAATATTCTGGTCATTGAAGACAGTCCACTGGTACTGAAGATCCTCGAACATCTGTTTCGCCAGGAAACCGATCTGGAGCCGATCTTCTGTGCCTCGCTAGCAGAAGCCGAAGTGATGCTGGAAACCTCGGCCGCGCTGTTCTTCGCCGCCATCGTCGACCTGCACCTGCCCGATGCACCGGACGGCGAGAGCGTCGACCTGGTGATGCGCTATAACCTGCCGTGCATCGTGCTCAGTGGCAGCTACAACGAACAGCGGCGCGACGACCTGCTGATGAAAGGCGTGGTCGACTACGTGCTCAAGGAAAGCCAGCACTCCTACGAGTACGCCTTCCGCCTGCTGCACCGGCTCGATCACAACAGCCATATCAAGATTCTCATCGCCGACGACTCTGCAGCGCAGCGCCATTACATCCGCCACATTCTCGAAGCGCACCACTACCAGATCATCGAAGCCAGCGACGGCAAGGAGACTCTGCGCCAGCTGAACGAGCACCCCGACCTCGACCTGCTGGTCCTCGATCATGCCATGCCGGGCGTCAGCGGCTTCGAGCTGGTCAAGCTGCTGCGCCAGAAGCTGCGCCTCAATGACCTGATCATCATTGGCGTTTCCGCCGACCCCAAAGGCTCGCTCAGCGCCCAGTTCATCAAGCATGGCGCCGACGATTTCCTGCGCAAGCCGTTCTGCCCGGAAGAGCTGAACTGCCGGGTGATGTCGACTCTGGAGCGCCGCGACCTGTTGCGCGCCCTGAAGAAGGCGGCGCAGTTCGATGCCCTGACCGGCTTGAACAATCGCCGGGCCTTCTACGAACAGGGCCTGAAGATGCTGCAGCAGGCGCAACGGGAAGGCCGCGAGATCAGCGTGGCGATGCTCGACCTCGATCACTTCAAGCAGATCAACGATGGCTTCGGCCATGCCAGCGGCGACAGCGCCCTGGTGGTATTCGCACGGGCGATGAGCAATGCCTTCCCCGACATGCTGCTCGGCCGCCTGGGTGGCGAGGAGTTCGCCCTGCTCACCCTGCATGGCGCGGAGCACGTAGCCCAGGCGCTGGATAGATTGCGCCGCCAGTGTGCCGGGCTGCACTACACCGTAGGCGCCCCGCCGTTATCGTTCAGCGCCGGGCTGTATCAGGGTGAGCCGGAAGACCTGGAGAGCCTGCTGCACGAAGCCGACATTCGCCTATATCGGGCCAAGCAGCAGGGCCGCGCGCGCACTGTCCTGGCCTGATCAGGGAGCGTGCCGCTGTAGCGTCGTGGCATAGCTGCCATCGTCGCTCATCGCCTGAATCGCTGCATCGAAGCGTCTGGCGATCTCGCGAAAATGGGGATGGCTGCGCCTCACCAGTATGTGCAGGCCATTCTCGCTCAGCGGCAAGGGCAAGAACTCCAGCTCATCGCGAATGGAGTTCAACTCTCGCGCGAGAACATGACGCGCCACCAACTCGTCTTCCAGCGCGAGCTGCACTCGCCCGGCATGCAACATGCGTGCGGCAATCTCGAAGCTGCCGACACCCACCTTGAGCAGGCGCGGGTCGCTGTCGAACTCCTTGGAATAGGCATAGCCGCGAATCACCGCGATGCTGTACGGGTAGAGATCGGCCAGGTTTTCGAAGCGAATCGAACCGCCCTTGCGCTGCATCAGGCGGATGCGATTGACCAGATAGGGCTGGGAAAAATAGCCGTACTCGGTGCGCTCGGCGCTGTACCAGGCGTTGATCAGCACGTCGTAGTCGCCGCGCTTGAGCCCCAATACCGCTCGCTCCCAGGGCACTTCCACATAACTGGTGCTGTAGCCCGCGCGCTTGAGCGCCTGTTCCACCAGGTCACTGGCCAGCCCCTTGCCGGGAAGGTCCTGGTCATTGAAAGGCGGCCAGGGATTGGCCACCAGACGCAGCAGTTCGGCCGAGGCCAGCGCAGGCGACAGCAGGAGGAGCAATAGCCAGACGCGTACTGCAGGCATGGGTGACAATCCATCCGAAATCTTCGTTCTAGTGATAGCAGGCGCAGGGCCACTCGTCACTGTCTCAAATTCGAGACAGTCACCGGAGCATGCCACTGGTGCCAGCGGCATGCCGACAGAACCGGGTGTACAGAGCGGCTTCGGGTAAACTTGCAAGGTTTTCACGCAGCCTTTCTGCGGCAATGAACCACCCGAGGACCTATCGTGTTGCAAACCGACGTACTGATCATCGGCGCAGGCGCCGCCGGCCTCATGTGCGCTGCCAGCGCCGCCGCTCGTGGCCGTCGGGTGCTGGTGCTCGACCACGCCAACAAGGCCGGCAAGAAGATTCTCATGTCCGGTGGTGGCCGCTGCAACTTCACCAACCTGTACTGCGAGCCGGGTAATTTCCTCTCTGGTAACCCGCACTTCTGCAAGTCGGCCCTGGCGCGCTTCACTCAATGGGACTTCATCGGCCTGGTGGCCAAGCATGGCGTGCCGTATCACGAGAAGAAACTCGGCCAGCTGTTCTGCGATAACAAGTCCAGCGACATCCTCGAACTGCTGCTGGCCGAGTGCGCAGAAGCAGGCGCAGAGATCCGCCTCGATACCGCCGTGCAGAGCATCGAGAAAACCGACGCCGGCTTCTGCCTGCAAACCGATCTCGGCGCCGTGGCCTGCCAGTCGCTGGTGATCGCCACCGGAGGGCTGTCGATTCCGACCCTGGGCGCCACCGGCTTCGGCTATCAGGTGGCCAGGCAATTCGGCCACGAACTGCTGCCAACCCGCGCCGGGCTGGTGCCGTTCACCCTCACCGATCCGCAACTCAAGGCGCTGTGCACCGAGCTGTCCGGCACTTCGGTGGAGGATTGCCGGGTAAGCTGCAACGGCCAGAGCTTCGTCGAGAACATCCTCTTCACCCACCGCGGCCTGTCCGGGCCGGCGATCCTGCAGATTTCCTCCTACTGGCAGCCGGGCGACACCGTGCACATCGACCTGCTGCCGCACATCGATCTGCCTGAATGGCTGGCGACGCAACAGCGCGAGCGCGGCAACAGCGAGCTGAAAACTCTGCTGGCCGAGCTGTTCACCAAAAAGATGGCGACCCTGCTGGTCGACGCCTGGTTCAGCAACAAACCCCTCAAGCAGTACACGCCTGGCGAGCTCAAGACGATCGCCGAGCGTCTCTCCGACTGGCAGCTGGTGCCGGCCGGCACCGAGGGCTACCGCACCGCCGAGGTAACCCTGGGCGGGGTGAACACCGACGAGGTGTCGTCGAAGACGCTGGAGTCGCTCAAGGTGCCGGGGCTGTATTTCATCGGCGAAGTGCTCGACGTCACCGGCCACCTCGGCGGCTTCAACTTCCAATGGGCCTGGGCTTCGGGCTACGCCGCCGCGCAATACGTCTGAGACAAAATTTTGCGCCCCATTTGAAGGCGCGCCGGGAACTGCCGGCGCGGCGCAGACTCTGCTGTGAACAGCTTATGCAACGCTGCAATCACAGGGATGACGCCGCATCATGACGTTCGAACAAGGCCTGATCTTCGCTATTCTAATCGCCAGCATGGGCTTGTTCATCTGGGGTCGCTGGCGCCACGATGTGGTCGCACTGGGGGCGCTGCTGGCCTGCGTGATCGTCGGCATCGTGCCAGACCGCGACGCCTTCGCTGGTTTCGGTCACCCGGCGGTGATCACCGTTGCCTGCGTGCTGGTGCTCAGCCATGGCCTGCAGCGCACTGGCGCGGTCAACCGCCTGGCACAACGCCTGCTGCCCAGCGGCGCGGGCGCTCTAGTGTCCATCGCCGCGTTGACCTGCCTCGGGGCGCTGCTCTCGGCATTCATGAACAACGTCGGCGCCCTTGCCCTGCTGATGCCCATCGCCCTGCAGATTTCCGCACGCCTGGAGTTGCCGCCAGGACGCGTGCTGATGCCTCTGGCCTTCGGCACCATCCTCGGCGGCATGACCACACTGATCGGCACACCGCCAAACCTGATCGTCTCCAGCTTCCGCGCCCAGCATGGCGGTGGTCCCTTCGAAATGTTCGACTTCAGCCCGGTCGGCGTGGCCGTGGCGCTGGCCGGCGTACTGTTCATCAGCCTGCTCGGTTGGCGCCTGGTACCCAAGCGCGAAGTGGGCAACGCCGCCAGTTTCGACACTGGCCATTACCTGACCGAGGCGCGGGTCAAGGCAGGCGGCAGCGCCGAGGGCAAGACCCTGCGCGAGATCGAACAGTTGCTCGATGAAGCCGACGCCCAGGTGGTGGCCATGGTGCGCAACAAGCTGCGCCTGACTGCCCCCAACCCGCGGCGTGTGCTGCAGGCCGACGACGTGCTGGTGATCGAGGCCGACCCGGCAGAGCTGGGCGAAGTGCTCGGCAAGCTGGACCTGCTGCTGGAAGCCGAGCGCGAAGCCAGGGAGGCCGAGCAACAGAACGACAAGAACAGTGACACCGAGAAGAAAGTCAGCAACGACGAAGACCGTGCAATGCAGGAACTGCTGGTCAAACCTGACTCTTCGCTGATCGGTCGCTCCGCCAGCAGCACGCGCTTGCGCAGCCGCTACTCCATCAACCTGCTGGCCATCTCACGGCAGAGCCATCGCTCGATCAAGCGCCTGCGCTCGACCCTGATCCAGGGTGGTGACGTGCTGCTGATGCAGGGCAGCGCCGAGGATATCGGTGAGTTCGCCAGCGACTATGACTGTGTGCCGCTGGCGGCGCGCGCCATCAACATTCCCGATCCACGTCAGGCCAACCTGGCCCTTGGCATCATGATCCTGGCCATCATCGCGGCGGCCTTTGGTCTGCTGCCCACGGCGATCGCCTTCGCCTGCGGGGTGCTGGCCTACATGCTGCTGCGCCTGGTGCCGCTGCGGGCCGTCTACGAGTCCATCGACTGGCCGGTGATCGTGCTGCTCGGAGCGTTGATCCCGGTGGCTGGGGCGATGTCCACCACAGGCGCGGCCGATCTGCTGGCACGAGTGCTGATGGAAAATCTGGCGCAGGGCAACGCCATCATCACCCTGACCCTGTTGCTGGTGGTGACCATGACCCTGTCGGACTTCATGAACAACGCGGCAACCGCTGCGGTGATGTGCCCGATTGCGCTGAGCGCCGCGAGCCAACTTGGCGTCAGCCCGGACGCGCTGTTGATGGCAGTGGCCATCGGCGCCTCGTGTTCGTTCCTCACCCCCATCGGCCATCAGAACAACACCCTGATTCTCAGCCCTGGTGGTTTTCGCTTCGGCGACTATTGGCGCCTGGGGTTGCCACTGGAGATCCTGGTAGTACTGGTCAGCATCCCGTTGCTGCTCTGGGTCTGGCCGCTGTAACTCGCCGCCAGGCTAACCGTTCACCGGGGCTACCCTGCCTCAGAGCTGCTCGATGACGCTGGCCGGTGACTGGAAGCGCAGGTCATGTGCCTCGGCGACACTGGCGCAGGTGATGATGCCGCGCGCGACGTTGAGGCCAGCGAGCAGGTGTGGGTCCTCCTGCAAGGCTCGTCGCGTGCCCTTTTGCGCCAGCGCCACGACGAACGGCAGCGTGGCGTTGTTGAGCGCCAGGGTCGAGGTGCGCGCCACCGCGCCAGGCATGTTGGCCACGCAGTAATGCACCACATCATCGACCACATAGGTGGGCTCGGCATGGGTGGTGGCGCGCGAGGTCTCGGCGCAGCCGCCTTGGTCGATGGCGACATCCACCAGCACTGCGCCCACCTTCATCTGCCGGACCATCTCCGCACTGATCAGCTTCGGCGCGGCGGCGCCGGGAATCAGTACCCCGCCAATCACCAGATCAGCAGCCAATACCTGCTCGCGCACCGCCGCGCGGGTGGAATAGAGCGTGGTGATGCGATTGCCATACTGGGCATCGAGCCGGCGCAGTGCGTCGACGCTCTTGTCCAGCACCGCGACATCGGCGCCAAGACCCACCGCCATGGCCAGGGCATGGCTACCGACCACGCCAGCGCCGAGAATCACCACCTTACCCGGCGCCACGCCTGGCACACCGCCGAGCAGGACGCCACGTCCGCCGCGGGCCTTTTCCAAGCAGCCGGCCCCGGCCTGGATCGACATGCGTCCGGCCACTTCCGACATCGGTGCCAGCAACGGCAGGCGCCCCTGTGCATCGGTCACCGTCTCATAGGCAATACAGGTGGCGCCGCCGGCCATCAGCTCTTCGGTCTGTGCCCGGTCCGGCGCCAGGTGCAGGTAGGTGAACAGCGTGTGATGGGCGCGCAACCTGGCGCGCTCCACTGCCAGCGGCTCCTTGACCTTGACGATCAACTGCCCCTGCTGGAACACCTCGGCCGAGTTCCTGGCGATCTGCGCCCCGGCCTCGAGGTAATCCGCGTCGGCAAAACCGATGGCGGCTCCGGCATGGGTTTCGACCCACACCTCATGACCGAGCGCGGTCAGCTCGGCCACCGACTGCGGCGTGAGACCGACGCGGTATTCGTGGTTCTTGATTTCCTTGGGTACGCCGATTCGCATCACCATCTCCAACCATTGCGGGCCAACAGTCTGAAGTCTAGGAAAGCGTGAGCCGTATCACAGGAAAATCCGCGAGAAAGTTCGCCCGTCCGTCACTGTCCGAACAGCAGGCGCCGCGCCTCAGCCGTGAGCAATGCCTGCGGATCGGCATTCACCTGCTCTACCAGCGCGTAGGCACGCTGCACCGCAGGGCGTGCATCGATGCGTTCGAGCCAGGCGGCCATGTTGGGGAAGTCCTCCAGCTTCTGCTGCTGCATCTTCCACAGCTTGGCCCAGGGGTAGATGGCCATGTCGGCAATGGAATACTCGCCCGCCACATACTCGCGCCCGGCCAGCTGGCGGTCGAGCACACCGTAGAGGCGCGCGGTTTCCTTCACGTAGCGGTCGATGGCATAGGGGATCGGCTCCGGTGCGTAGCGCACGAAGTGATGATTCTGCCCTGCCATCGGCCCGAGGCCGCCCATCTGCCAGTACAGCCACTGCAGCACGTCGAAGCGTGCCCGCGTCTCGCGCGGCAGGAACTGCCCGCTCTTGTCCGCCAGGTATTCGAGAATTGCCCCGGACTCGAACAGGGCAATGGGCTCGCCAGCATCAGCCGGCGCGTTATCGACGATGGCGGGAATGCGATTGTTCGGCGCGATCTTGAGAAACGCCGGCGCGAACTGCTCGCCCTTGCCGATGTGCACGGGGACGATACGGTAGTCGAGCCCGGCCTCCTCGAGAAAGATGCTGACCTTGTGGCCGTTGGGTGTGGTCCAGTAGTACAGGTCGATCATTGCTTTTCCTCCACGTGGATCGCAGCCCGCTTGACCGGGCCGTGAGTCGCCTCATACGCCTGCAGGATGCGCGCGAACCAGGCGCCCAGCGCCGAATCGTCGGCCCAGGGTTGTGCGCCCAGGCACCATGCCCAGAACAACATGCCGGCCAGCAGGTAGTCGCAGCCACCGGGCGCCTGGCCTTCGAGGAAGGGCTGATCACGCAGCCACGCTTCCAGCGGCGCCACGCCCTCACGGAACAGCCGCTCACCACCCTGCGGATCGGCGAACGCCTCCAGGCTCATGCCTAGCGCCTGCTCGCGGCTACTGCGGAAATACTCACGGTCAGCCGGGTCGATCACCTGCCAGACGCGCGGGATCAGTATCTTCAACAGCGGTATGCGCACCATGTGAAAGCTCAGGCGCTCGACCAGACGGGCGCGTTCGGCCGCCAGGCCCTCGCCGAGCAACGGGCGCTGTGGATAACGCCGATCCAGGTAGGTGAAGATCGCCAGGCTGTCGTGCACCGTTTCGCCGTCGTCGCTCAGCACCGGCACCAGCTTCTGCCCGGAGAAGGCGATCAGTTCCTTGTCGGTGAAACGTATCGGCCGGCTCTGCCAGTCCAGCCCCTTGTGCGCCATGGCCAGGCGGACGCGCCAGCAGTAGGGCGAGAACAGCAGCTCGCGATCGGCGCCGCACAGTTCGAACAACTCGCGCATATCACCTCCATTCAAAACCAATCAGTCCAGAATTAAACCAACGAAGACCCGGCACTGGCTGCCTCACTGGCAGTCCAGGCTCGCCATCACCACGGCCACGGTGGCACGAATCGAGTCCGCCGGCACCGCGGATTTCACCTGCGTGCGCAGCCCGCTCATCACACACTGCAAGTAGCCTGCCCGGGCCGCAAGGTCCTGCCCGTTGCGCAGCTCCCCGCAGGCCACGGCACGCGCCAACGCCTCTTCGAACACCTGGCAGACACCCGCCGTGGCCTGCCGCAGAACCGGTACCAGCGCCGGCTCCGAAAGAGAAAACTCGTTAGCGACGTTGACCAGCATGCAGCCTCGCGGCACACCACCGGGGCCGTCATCTTCGAGCACACTGAGCAGGCGCTCATGGATGAAGGCAAGCGGCGAGGCGCTGGCCTGCAACTGCTCAAGCAGCAAAGCGCGGCGCTGAGCGACATAGCGGCTGAACGCAGCGATGAACCAGGCCTGTTTGCTCGGGTAGGTCTGATACAGGCTGCTCTTGGACAGCCCGGTGGCCGCCTGCAGGTCCTGCAGCGACGCGGCCTCATAACCGCGCTGCCAGAACAGCTGCATGGCATTTTCCAGGGCCCGGTCCGGGCAGAAGCTTTTGGGGCGTCCACGTGTCGTCATATGCCGAATTTAGAACCAATCGGTCCAAATAATCAACACGATCTGCGTATCGCTACCGATACCCAGTGACCGATGAGTTCCGGTAGGCTTCATGCATCGCTTCAGATCAGGCTTCGTATGCCCCGCCTTCGCCTCCGTCAATCACTGCGCCGCCTCTGGGCACTGGACAAGTTCAGCGCCAGTCTGCGGGTATTCATCGCCCTGGCCGGAGCCCTTTCGCTGTGCTGGTGGCAGGGCTGGATGCATGGGCTGATCCCGCTGTTTCTCGGCATCATCGCCAGCGCCCTGACCGAGACCGACGACAGTTGGCAAGGCCGCCTCGGCGCGGTGCTGGCCACCCTGGCCTGCTTCAGCGCAGCAGCCTATGCGGTGGAGTTCCTCTTTCCCTATCCCTGGCTGTTTGTCATCGCCCTGGCCTTTTCCGCCTTTTGTCTGACCATGCTCGGCGCGCTCGGCGAGCGTTTCGCCACACTGGGTTCGGGCACGTTGATCCTCGCCGTGTACAGCATGATCGGCGTCGAGCAGCGCGGCGGTGTTGCCGGCCTGTGGCTGGAGCCGCTACTGCTGGTGGCCGGTGCCGCCTGGTACGGCCTTCTGTCGGTGATCTGGCACGCGCTGTTCGCCCATCAGCCGGTGCAACTCGCCCTGGCCCGGCTGTTTCGCGAACTGGGCAAGTACCTCAAGCTCAAGGCAGCGCTGTTCGAACCTGTGCGCCAGCTGGATGTGGAACAACGCCGTCTGGAGTTGGCCAAGCAGAATGGCCGTGTAGTCTCCGCACTCAACGCGGCCAAGGAGATCATCCTGCACCGGGTCGGGGGTGGTCGGCCGGCACCGAAGGTCAATCGCTACCTGAAGCTGTACTTCCTCGCCCAGGACATTCACGAACGCGCCAGCTCGTCGCACTACCCTTACAACGAACTGGCCGAAGCCTTCTTCCACAGTGATGTGCTGTTTCGTTGCCAGCGCTTGCTGCGCCTGCACGGCGAAGCCTGCCAGCGCCTGGGCAGCGCCATCGAGTTGCGCCAGCCGTTCGAATACCGCGAGCTGTGCAGCCAGGCCCTGGAAGACCTGCATGCCTCGCTCGACCACCTGCACCTGCAAAGCAACCCGGCCTGGCGCCGCCTGCTGCGCTCGCTCGGTGCATTGGCCGGCAACCTCGCCAGCCTCGACCTGCTGCTCGGCAACGCCAGCAACCCCGACGCTCTGGCCGATGAGCAGGACAGCAGCCTGCTGGACCGCGAGCCGCATTCGTTGCGCGAGGTCATCGAGCGGATCGGCCAGCAACTGACGCCCACTTCGCTGCTGTTTCGCCACGCGCTGCGCTTGTCCATTGCCCTGGCCGCCGGGTATGGCTTGCTGCATTTGATCCACCCGACTCAGGGTTACTGGATTCTGCTGACCACCCTGTTCGTCTGCCAGCCGAACTACGGCGCCACGCGTCTCAAGCTGGTGCAGCGTATCGTCGGCACCCTGATCGGCTTGGGCCTCGGCTGGGCATTGTTCGATCTGTTCCCCGACCCACGCATCCAGGCACTGTTTGCCGTGATCGCCGGGGTCGCCTTCTTCGCCACACGCAGCACCCGCTATACCCTGGCCACGGCGGCGATCACCCTGCTGGTGCTGTTCTGCTTCAACCAGATCGGCAATGGCTACGGCCTGTTCCTGCCGCGCCTGGTCGACACCCTGCTCGGCGGTATGCTGGCCGGGCTGGCGGTGTTCCTGATCCTGCCGGACTGGCAGGGTCGACGCCTGGGGCGCATGTTGGCGAACACACTGAGCTGCAACAGCGCTTACCTGCGGCAGATCATCGCCCAGTACGCACACGGCAAGCGTGACGACCTCGGCTACCGCCTGGCCCGACGCAATGCGCACAACGCCGACGCCGCGCTGTCCACCACCCTCGGCAACATGCTGATGGAGCCTGGCCACTTCCGTAAGGACGCCGACCTCGGCTTTCGCTTTCTGGTGCTGTCGCACACCCTGCTCAGCTATCTCTCCGGGCTCGGCGCCCATCGTGGCGAGCAGTTACCGCAGGCGGCCCAGGCACAATTGCTGGAACAGGCCGAAGCGCTGGCGAGCAGTCTCGATGAAATCGCCACCGGCCTGCGCGGCGAGCAGCCGCTGGCCATCCACAGCGATGAAGAACAGGCACTGGCGCAAAGCCTGGAGCAGATTGCTGACGACGTCGACGAACGCCAACGTCTGGTGCAGACGCAACTGGCGCTGATCTGCCGCCAGCTGGCGCCACTGCGCACCCTGGCCGCGCATCTGCAGAAGGATCGCCACTAGCAGGCTCATGGGGCTTTCTGCCACTATCTGACGACGCCGAGTTCCCAGACCTTGCCCATGCCAGCCAATCGACACACCACCCTCGCCTGCCTGGCCTCGCTGCCGGGTCTGCTGTTGGTGTGCAGCCTGCTTTTGGCCAGCCAGGCCACCCTCGCCAGTACGCGCCTGGGTGACAGCAGCGCAGCACAGGATCTCTACGGCCTGGTCGACTTTCTCGCCGATCCCCAGAGTACCCTGAGCCTGGACGACGTTCGCGCTGTCGATGCCCCTTTCCAATCCTCGTTGGACCGCCGTGACCTCAGCTTCGGCTACGTGCCGGGGGTGATCTGGCTGCGCCTGGCGCTACAATCGGATGCCCAGCAAACACGCGTCTGGCGCCTGGAACTGAATTACGCCTCGCTGGACGAGGTGCGTCTGTACGACATCGGCGCCGATGCCGTGCGCGAGTCGCGCAGCGGCGACACCGTGCCCTACGCGCAGCGCAGCGTTGGCCATCGCAACCCGGTATTCGAGATCGTTCTGCAGCCCGGCGAACAACGCATGCTGTACCTGCGCGTCGACTCGCGCGGCAGCATGACCCTCAGCGGCGCACTGATGTCTTCGCGCGACTTCGAACAGCACAGCCAGAACGGCTATCTGGTGCACGCCATCTACTTCGGCGTGCTGATCGCCCTGGGGCTGTACAACCTGCTGCTGTTTCTCGCCCTGCACGAGCGGCCTTTCCTCAACTACGTACTGTTCATGTTCGCCTTCGCCCTCAGCGTGCTGTCACTCAATGGCCTTGGCGCGCAGTATCTGTGGTCCGAAGCCGCGCCCTGGAGCAACCGCATGCTGCCGGTCAGCCTGACGACGGCGGCGCTGCTGTCGGTGGTGTTTGCGCGCAGCTTTCTCGACACCCGCCAGTGGCTGCCGCGCTGGGACAAGGGCCTGCTGATGCTGTCCGTCGCCATCGGTGGGGCCGTATTGGCCAGTGTGCTGCTGCCACTGCAGCGCGCGCTGCAGCTGATGTCGCTGACCGGCCTGATCGCCACCCTGACGCTGCTGCTGACCAGCTTCGTCTGCATTGGCTACCGGGTGCCCGGCGCTCGCCTGTTCGCCCTGGCCTGGCTGATGCTACTCACCGGCGCGGTGCTGCTGGCGTTACGCAACTTCGCCCTGATTCCGTCGAACTTCCTTACCCTGTACGCCATGCAGATCGGCTCGGGGCTGGAGATGATCCTGCTGTCCTTCGCCCTGGCGGCACGCTTCAACGAGCTCAAGCGCCAACGCGAAGCCGCGCTGCAGCTCAACGAGCAGATCCTCGCCAAGCGCGTAACCGAACGCACCCAGGCCTTGGAGCAGGCCAATCAGCGCCTCAGCGAGCTGGCGCTGCAGGACCCGCTGACCGGGCTGGCTAACCGCACCGCCCTGCAGCAACACCTGGAGCAGGCTCTGGCGCGCAGCCTGCGCCGCAACGAACTGCTCGCCGTTATGCTGATCGACCTGGACGGCTTCAAGCCGATCAACGACCAGCATGGCCATGGCTACGGCGACCTGATACTGACCGAAGTGGCGCAGCGCCTGCGGCAATACGTGCGCGATACCGATCTGCCTGCGCGCCTGGGCGGTGACGAGTTCGTGGTGATCTGCGAGAACGTGCAATCGGCCGAGGATGCCCAAGACCTGGCCAAACGCCTGCTGGAAGGCCTGGACACCCCGATGTACCTGGAAGATCGTGCCGTACGCGTCGGCGCCAGCATCGGTATCGCCCTGAGCCACGGTGCCGACGATGCCACTCTGCTGATTCGCCTGGCTGATGCTGCGATGTACCGGGCCAAGGCCGAAGGCCGCAACCGCGTACAGCTGGCCACCCAACAGCTTTGAAGAGGGGCCGCTGCCCCTCTCATCACCCCAAACCCGATAGCCCGCCATGGACAAGAATCAACTGCTGCAAGACGTACTCGCCCACCTGCAGGCCGACCTAGAACAGGCCAGCCTCGCCGCTCTCAGCGCCCACGAAACGGCCACCCACGAAGAGAACGTCGCCGAGAACAAGTACGACACCCTGGGACTGGAAGCGGCCTACCTGGCCAGCGGCCAGGCGCGCCGCGTCGAAGAACTGCGCCAGACCCTGATCACCTGGCGCCAGTTGCGCCCGCGGCCGTTCGATATCGAGCTAGGTATCGAGCTCGGTGCGCTGGTGCAGCTTGCGGCTGAGGATGGCCACGAACAATGGTTGTTCATTGGCCCACCAGGCGCCAGCATGAAACTGCAACTGGCCGACCAGAGCATCCAGGTACTGGGCAATACCGCACCGCTTGGCAAGTTGCTACTTGGCAAGAAGCCCGGCGACGAGATAAGCCTGCCAATAGGAAGCCGCCAGCAGGTTTTCGAGGTGCTGGCAGCCACGTGAGTGGAACTATCTGGGCTAGGGTTGGTAATTAGCGATGAACACCACGTCTAGCGAGAGCCAATACCATGGAAAATCCAGTCCACAGCCTGCCAGCCCTGTTCAAGCAGCTCGGCCTGCCTGACGATGCCGCCAGCATCAACGCCTTCATCAGCACCCATTCGCCGCTGCCGGATGCCTGCAAACTGTCCGAGGCTCCGTTCTGGACGCCGGCGCAGGCCGCGCTGCTGCGCGAGGAAATTCTCGAAGACGCCGACTGGGCGCCAGTGGTCGACCAGCTCAACGTGCGCCTGCACGGCTGAGCTCACAGGTCAGCACATCGGCGGCTCAGTTCGCCGCTGTCATCTCACGCCAGGTCAGGTACATGCGCAGGTCGAACTCGATCTGCGCATAGCCCGGCAACATGTGGTCGCACAGCTTGTAGAAGGCCTTGTTGTGATCGCTCTCTTTCAGGTGCGCCAACTCGTGCACCACGATCATCTGCAGAAAGGCCGGCGCCGCATCGCGAAACAGCGAAGCAACACGAATCTCCTTTTTCGCCTTGAGCTTGCCGCCCTGCACACGCGAAACCGCCGTATGCAGGCCAAGGGCGCGGTGCGTGAGGTCGAGCCGATTGTCGTAGAGCACCTTGTCGATGGCCGGCGCGTTCTTCAGGTGCTCCTGCTTGAGCGCCATGACGTAGCCGTACAGCGCCTTGTCACTCTGCACTTCATGCCGCCCCGGATAGCGCTGCGCCAGGTAGTCGCCAAGCCGATCATCGGCGATCAGCTGACGAACCTGCTGCTGCAAGGCGACCGGATAACCCTGTAGATACTTCAACGCCACGATCCCATTTTCATCAGGACCGCCAGTGTAACGGATGCCGCATTACTCGCTGGGCACCACACGCAGCAGACGCCCCTGCGGATTATCGGTGAGCAGATACAGCGCGCCATCCGGCCCGCTGCGCACATCGCGAATCCGCTCTCCCAGCTCCTCGAAGAGAATTTCCTCACCCGCCAGCATGCCATCACGGACACGCACGCGGCGTACGCTGCGCTCGGCCAGAGTGGCTGCGAACAGGTCGCCCTGCCAGTCGGGGAACAGCTCGCCGCGATACAGCGTCAGGCTCGACGGCGCGACCGAGGGCGTCCAGTGCAGCAGCGGCGCGGTCAGCCCCGGCAGCTCGGTGTAGGGGCTGATGCGCGCGCCGGTGTAGTCGATACCGAAGGTCGCCAGCGGCCAGCCATAGTTGTTGCCGGCCTCGATCAGATTCAACTCGTCTCCCCCGCGCGGGCCGTGCTCGTGGCTGTACAGACGATTGTGTTCGGCATCGAAGAAGATACCCTGCACGTTGCGGTGGCCAAGGCTGTAGATCTCCGGCGCGGCGCCCTCCTGACCGAGCAACGGGTTGTCCTGCGGCACGCTGCCGTCGCGGTTCAGACGCACGATCTTGCCCAGGTGGTTGGCCGGGTTCTGCGCCTGCTCACGCCAGTCGAAACCGTCGCCCAGGGTCAGCACCAGGGTCTTGTCGGCGAGAAAGGCGATGCGCCCACCGTAATGCGCCGCGCCGGCCTTGAGCGGCTGGGCGGTGAACAACAGCTCGAAGTCGTGCAGTTCGTCATCCACCAGGCGGGCACGCGCCAGACGCGTGTTGTTGGCCTCCAGCGAGCCGTGCGCGTAGGTCAGGTACAGCCAGCGGTTGTCGCTGTAGTCCGGGCCCAGTGCCACTTCCATCAGCCCGGCCTGGGCAGCGATGAAGACCTCGGGCAGGCCAGCCACCGGCTCCGGGTCGACACTGCCATCGGCTTCGATGATGCGCAGGCGCCCGACCCGCTCGGTAACCAGCAGGCGCCCGTCCGGCAGGAAGGCCACGGCCCACGGGTTCTCCAGCCCTTCGCTGAAGGTTTCAACACGGTAGTCCAGCGCCAGCAGTGGCGTACTGACGAACAGGGCGCAGAGCATCAGCGCACGGGTGCTTCTCAACATGGGCAACGCCTTGTCACAGAGAATCGGAAGAAGTCGGCTGCGCGCGGTAGCGTACCCGCCGGCCGAGCAGGCCGAACAGCAGTGCACCGACGCTGCCGCATGCCATCAGCCCGAGCGTGCCGAACGGGCTGCGGTCGGCGGCGATCAGCGTCGGCATCGGCGCTACGGCATTGGCCAGCGCCAGTGCCGTCCAGATGGCTGCAGCGCCAGCCAGCACGAAGATCAGCCAACGCAGCGGCGGCATGCTCCGCGCCAACCAGGCAGCCAGCGGCAAAGCGAGCAGAAAGCCCAGCGCGCTGAGCAGGGCGAAGGTCGGCGCGAAACCGAGCAGATCGAGGCAGGTGGTGGCAACGCGCACATCCATCGGCATCGGTGCACCGAGCGCCTGCAAGGCAGCGAGGTTGGTCTGGGTCTGGAAGATCGAGGCGAGCAGCGAGGCCAGCAACACGGCGAGGAGGAAAGCGAGCAACAGACGCGGCTTGCTGGACATGGGGGGGCAGTTTCCCGGAACGACAGTGCGCGAATTATGGCGCACCCCGCCTGCCCTCACGCTTCGGGAGTTTTACAGGGTTTTACCTCTCACTGCGTTGCTCACGCCGAACCCCGACTATAAAAAGCAGAAGCCCCGCACAAGGCGGGGCTCCGGGTCACGCATCAGGCTCAGTTGACCTTGGCGTTCAATTCGCCGCTGGCGTAGCGCTGGTACATGCCTTCCAGGGAGATCGGTTTGATCTTCGAGGCATTGCCGGCAGTGCCGAAGGCCTCGTAGCGGGCGATGCAGATGTCACGCATGGCAACGATGGTCTTGGCGAAGAACTTGCGCGGGTCGAACTCGCTCGGGTGCTCGGCCAT
Source organism: Pseudomonas sediminis (assembly GCF_039555755.1). Classification (NCBI taxonomy): domain Bacteria; kingdom Pseudomonadati; phylum Pseudomonadota; class Gammaproteobacteria; order Pseudomonadales; family Pseudomonadaceae; genus Pseudomonas; species Pseudomonas sediminis. The sequence goes on along the minus strand of NZ_CP154631.1, from coordinate 2,247,074 downwards.
CATGCGGCGGATGGCACCGGTGGAGGCCAGGCGCAGGTCGGTGTCGATGTTGACCTTGCGCACGCCGTGCTTGATGCCTTCGACGATTTCCTCGACCGGCACACCGTAGGTTTCCTTGATGTCGCCGCCGAATTCGTTGATCACCTTCAGCCACTCCTGCGGCACGGAGGAGGAACCGTGCATGACCAGGTGGGTGTTGGGGATGCGCTTGTGGATTTCCTTGATGCGCTCGATGGAGAGCACGTCGCCGGTTGGCGGCTTGGTGAACTTGTAGGCGCCGTGGCTGGTGCCGATGGCGATGGCCAGAGCGTCGACCTGGGTAGCCTTGACGAAGGCCGCCGCTTCTTCCGGGTCGGTCAGCAGTTGGCTGTGATCCAGCACGCCTTCGGCGCCGACGCCGTCTTCTTCACCGGCCATGCCGGTTTCCAGGCTGCCCAGGCAACCCAGCTCACCTTCCACCGACACGCCACAGGCATGGGCGAAGGCCACAGTCTGCCGGGTAACGGCGACGTTGTAGTCGTAGTCGGCGGGAGTCTTGCCGTCTTCTTTCAGCGAGCCGTCCATCATTACCGAGGAGAAACCCAGCTGAATCGAGCGCTGGCATACGTCAGGGCTGGTGCCGTGGTCCTGATGCATGCACACCGGGATGTGCGGGAATTCTTCGATGGCAGCCAGGATCAGGTGGCGCAGGAACGGCGCACCGGCGTACTTGCGGGCACCAGCAGAAGCCTGGACGATGACCGGCGAATCGGTCTTGTCGGCGGCTTCCATGATGGCGCGCATCTGCTCGAGGTTGTTGACGTTGAAGGCCGGCACGCCGTAGCCGAATTCGGCGGCGTGGTCGAGCATCTGGCGCATGCTGATAAGTGCCATGGTGTTTCTGTCTCCCGGTTTGGAGGTCGTTAATCGTGCAAGCCTGCCGCAGGGGCAGGCGTTGTTCAAGTTTCGTCGTGCCGGAGCCTGTGCCCGCGGCCCGTCTCGGCAGCGCCGAAGGTGTTACGGGGCCTTGCAGCCGCGGCCGATCAGGTCATCGGTCGCGGTCCAGTAGACCAGGCCTTCCTCACCTTTGGTGTGGAAGGACAGGCGTCCATCGCTGTACAGCACACCGGATGCCGCCGGCTCCTGGGTCAGGCGGTAGACGATGTCATCACCGCCCAGGCGCACATCCACCTGCTCGACACTGCCATTGGCGAAGCGCCACAGCACTTCGGTCTGGCTGTCGCACACCCAGCGAGTCCACTGATCCGACACTGGCGGCTTGCTGCTGCAAGCCGCAAGCAGCAAGCCGGTGGCGGCGAGCCCTGCAAGTCTGATAGCGATCATTGTCTCTCCTTCTCAGCAACGCTGTTCCGGTGCCGGGCCAGTGGGCTCACCACTGTTCTGCTCGACACGCTGATCATCCTGAGTGGTCGGGGTTTCGATCTGCGCCGGGCTGAACACCTCGCAGGCCGCTTCACGACCACCGCCGGCACAACCGGCCAGCAACATACCAATGACGCCCAGGGCGGCTAACTTGTCCATGACATGACTCCTTGTTCGATGATCCGGTCTTCTTACAGACCACCCGTTCACGTCAGGGTTTTATCCGCCGTGGCGCAGGGTGACTCCATTCACCCTAGCTGGTGTTTATTGTGCGCGTTGCTCCAGCACTTCCACGGCCGGCAGCACCTTGCCCTCGACGAACTCGAGGAAGGCGCCGCCACCGGTGGAAATGTAGGAAATCTTCTCTGCCACACCGTATTTGTCGATGGCCGCCAGGGTGTCGCCGCCACCGGCGATGGAGAACGCCGGGCTTTCGGCGATGGCAAGGGCCAGGGCCTTGGTGCCGTTGCCGAACTGATCGAACTCGAACACGCCGACCGGGCCATTCCACAGGATGGTCTGCGAGGCCTTGAGCATCTCGGCGAACATCGCCGCAGTCTGCGGGCCAATGTCGAGGATCATGTCGTCTTCGGCCACATCAGCGACGGCCTTGATGGTGGCTTCGGCGTCTTCGGCGAAAGCCTTGGCCACCACCACGTCGACCGGCAGCGGTACGCTGACCTTGGCTGCGATGGCCTTGGCGGTATCGACCAGATCAGCCTCGTACAGCGATTTGCCTACCGGCAGGCCGGCAGCCGCGAGAAAGGTGTTGGCGATGCCGCCACCGACTATCAGTGAGTCGCAGATATCGGCCAGGGAGTTGAGCACGTCGAGCTTGGTCGACACCTTGGAGCCGGCGACGATGGCCAGCATCGGGCGGGCCGGTTTGTCCAGCGCCTTGCCCAGCGCGTCCAGCTCGGCAGCCAGCAGCGGGCCGGCACAGGCGACCTTGGCGAACTTGGCCACGCCATGGGTCGAGCCCTGGGCGCGGTGAGCGGTACCGAAGGCGTCCATGACGAACACGTCGCACAGGGCAGCGTACTGCTGGGCCAGCTCGTCGGTGTTCTTCTTCTCGCCCTTGTTGAAGCGGACGTTCTCCAGCAGCACCAGCTCGCCGGCCTTGACCTCGACACCACCGAGGTAGTCCTTGACCAGCGGTACTTCGCGGCCGAGGGCCTTGCTCAGGTAAGCGGCGACGGGCGCCAGGCTGTCTTCCTCGCTGTAGACGCCTTCTTCCGGGCGCCCGAGGTGCGAGCAAACCAGTACGGCCGCGCCTTTTTCCAGCGCCAGCTTGATGGTCGGCAGCGAGGCGAGGATACGCGCGTCGCTCTTGACCACACCGTCCTTCACCGGAACGTTGAGGTCTTCGCGGATCAACACGCGCTTACCAGCGAGGTCGAGGTCGGTCATCTTCAGAACGGTCATAGATCAGTCCTTCACGGGGCAGGATTGGCTTGATTGGCTTGATTGGCTTGTAGGAGAAAATGTTCGGCGACATCGAGCATACGGTTGGCAAACCCCCACTCGTTGTCGAACCAGGCCAGCAGGTTGACCAGGCGCGGGCCGGACACGCGGGTCTGGCTGCCGTCGACGATGGCCGAGTGCGGGTCGTGGTTGAAGTCGCAGCTGGCGTGCGGCAGTTCGGTGTAGGCCAGCAGCCCCTTGAGCGGGCCACTTTCCGCCGCTTGGCGCAGTACGCGGTTGATCTCTTCGGCAGAGGTATCGCGTGCGGTCTGCAGGGTGATGTCCAGGCACGAGACGTTGACCGTCGGCACGCGAATGGCCTTGGCCTGAATGCGCCCGGCCAGCTCCGGCAGCAGGCGTTCGATACCGCGTGCCAGGCCGGTGGACACCGGAATCACCGACTGGAAGGCCGAGCGCGTGCGGCGTAGGTCTTCGTGGTGGTAGGCATCGATCACCGGTTGGTCGTTCATCGCCGAGTGGATGGTGGTAATGGAGACGTACTCCAGACCCACCACCTCATCGAGAAGCTTCAGCAGCGGCACGCCGCAGTTGGTGGTGCAGGAGGCGTTGGATACCAGTTGTTCGGCACCGCTGAGGCACTGCTGATTGACGCCGTAGACCACCGTGGCGTCGATATCCGCCTCGCTGGCCATCGGCTGCGACAACAACACGCGCGGCGCGCCGGCAGCGAGAAAACGCTCGGCATCGGTACGCGTGGTGTATTGCCCGGAGCATTCCAGCAGCAGGTCGATATCCAGCGCGGCCCAGTCGATGGACTCGGGCTCGCTCTGACGCAGCACCTTCACACAATCGCCATTGATATGCAGACAGTCGCCATCGACCTTCACCTCGCCGGGAAAGCGCCCGTGGGTGGAGTCGAAGCGGGTCAGGTATTCGATGCTGGCCTGATCGGCCAGGTCGTTAAGCGCGACGATTTCCAGGCTCGCAGAATTGCCACGCTCGTGCAGCGCGCGCAGCACGCAACGGCCGATGCGGCCATAGCCGTTGAGGGCGACACGATAGGGGCGTTGTCGTGACATAGGCGCTCGCAAGGCAAAAGGAACCCGGTAGGAGCGAGCTCTGCTCGCGAACCCTGCGCGAGGCAAACAGCTTCGCGAGCAGAGCTCGCTCCTACGGAAGGGTCAGGCGTCCAGCAGTTCTTCGGCGGTGGCGACGATGTTGTCGACGGTGAAACCGAAGTGCTCGAACAGGGCCGGAGCCGGGGCCGATTCGCCGAAGCTGGTCATGCCAATGATGCGACCTTCCAGGCCCACATACTTGTACCAGTAGTCGGCGTGCGAGGCCTCGATGGCGATGCGCGCACCGACCTGCAGTGGCAGCACGTCCTGCTTGTAGGCGGCGTCCTGGGCGTCGAACACACTGGTGGAAGGCATCGACACCACGCGTACCTTGTGGCCGGCAGCAGTCAGTTTGTCGTAGGCAGCCACGGCCAGGCCGACTTCCGAACCGGTGGCGATCAGGATCAGCTCCGGCTCGCCAGCGCTGTCTTTGAGCACGTAGCCGCCACGGGCGACGTCAGCCAGTTGCTGGGCATCACGCGGCTGGTGCGGCAGGTTCTGGCGGCTGAACACCAGAGCGCTGGGGCCGTCGGCGCGCTCGATGGCGTATTTCCAGGCCACAGCGGACTCCACGGCATCGGCCGGACGCCAGGTGTCGAGGTTCGGCGTACCACGCAGGCTGGCCAGTTGCTCGATCGGCTGGTGGGTCGGGCCGTCTTCGCCGAGACCGATGGAGTCGTGGGTGAACACGTACAGCACGCGCTTCTTCATCAGCGCGGACATGCGCACGGCGTTACGGGCGTATTCCATGAAGATCAGGAAGGTGGCGCCGTACGGCACGAAGCCGCCGTGCAGAGCGATGCCGTTCATGATCGCGCTCATGCCGAACTCGCGCACGCCGTAGAACATGTAGTTGCCGGACGCATCTTCAGCGGAGACGCCCTTGCAGCCCTTCCACAGGGTCAGGTTGGAACCGGCCAGGTCGGCCGAACCACCGAGGAACTCCGGCAGCAGCGGGCCGAAGGCATTCAACGCGTTCTGGCTGGCTTTGCGGCTGGCGATGGTCTCGCCCTTCTCGGCGACGTCCTTGATATAGGCAGCGGCCTTCTCGGCAAAGTCGGCCGGCAGCTCACCAGCGATGCGGCGCTTGAACTCGGCAGCCAGTTCAGGATGGGCAGCGGCGTAGGCGGCAAATTTGTCGTTCCAGGCGGCTTCGGCGGCAGCGCCGGCTTCCTTGGCGTCCCACTCGGCGTAGATCTCGGCGGGGATTTCGAACGGGCCATGGTTCCAGCCCAGCGCGGCGCGGGTCAGGGCGATTTCGTCATTGCCCAGCGGCGCGCCGTGGCACTCTTCCTTGCCCTGCTTGTTCGGCGAACCGAAGCCAATGGTGGTCTTGCAGCAGATCAGGGTCGGCTGATCCGTGGTCTTGCGCGCGGTGTCGATGGCCATCTTGATTTCTTCGGCATCATGGCCGTCGACATTGCGGATCACCTGCCAGCCGTAGGCTTCGAAGCGCTTCGGCGTGTCATCGGTGAACCAGCCCTCGACCTCACCGTCGATGGAGATACCGTTGTCGTCGTAGAAGGCGATCAGCTTGCCCAAGCCAAGGGTGCCGGCCAGCGAACAGACTTCGTGGGAAATGCCTTCCATCATGCAGCCGTCGCCGAGGAACACATAGGTGTTGTGGTCGACGATGGTGTGGCCTTCACGGTTGAACTGCGCGCCCAGTACCTTCTCGGCAATGGCGAAACCGACGGCGTTGGCGATGCCCTGGCCGAGTGGGCCGGTGGTGGTTTCCACGCCAGGGGTGTAGCCGTATTCCGGGTGGCCCGGGGTCTTGCTATGCAGCTGACGGAAGTTCTTCAGGTCGTCGATGGACAGGTCGTAGCCGGTCAGGTGCAGCAGCGAATAGATCAGCATCGAACCATGGCCGTTGGACAGCACGAAGCGGTCACGATCGGCGAAGTTCGGGTTGCTCGGATTGTGCTTCAGAAAATCGCGCCACAGCACTTCGGCGATATCCGCCATACCCATGGGGGCACCGGGGTGGCCGCTGTTGGCTTTCTGCACAGCATCCATGCTGAGGGCACGAATGGCATTTGCTCGCTCACGACGGCTGGGCATCGCTGAATCTCCTACGGGGGCTGCTTCTGAATGAAGGGGGCGAAAAAAGACGCCTATTTTCGCCCAGCCGGCCCCCGCGGGGCAATGACAGATGGTCGTAGAGACCAAATCAACCTGCCTGCTCGCTCAGCACGCTCACCGCCGGACTACCCGGCCCACCCAGGCAGGGCGCCTGAAACAGCTCGCCATGCCAGACGCCAGCGAGCGTACGACTGAACACCAGCGACCATACCGCCGCCAGCTGGATCGCCAGCGCCACGCCGACCAGAGTGAAGAAGGTCAGCCCGGTCAGCGCCTGTAGCTCGAAGGTGGCCAGGGCGAAGACTCCGAGCGGAAAGGTGAAGCCCCACCAACCCAGGTTGAATGGCATGTTGTCGCGAATGTAGTGGCGAGTGAACAGGGTGGCGATCACCAGCCACCACAGCCCCGCGCCCCACAGCGCCAGGCCGCCGATCAGGCCAAGGTCTCGGGCCAGCTCGGCAGCGCTGGCCAAGGGTGTGCCAGCGAACGCCAGCGGCGCGGCCTGCCCCATGCTCAGCAGCCCCAGGCAGCCGGTCGCCAGCGGCCCAAGCGGCAGCCAACTGGTGGCGGCGAAATCGGTATCCGGCAACTTGTGCAGGGCCAGGCGCAGCAGCACCAGGGTGATCAGCGAGAACGCCAGCGACAGCGACAATCCCCAGAGGATAAAGCCGGCGACCAGCAGTTGCTGCGCGGCCGCAGCGCCCAGGTGCGGCGCCAACGCTCCCGCCGTGCTGGCAGCGACCTCGGGAGCGACGATAGGTAGCAGCCAGACTGCCGTGAGTTTTTCCAGTGCGTGATGCTGGCGGGTGAACATCAGATAGGGCACCAGCAGGGCGCCGAGCAGCGCCAGCGCCGCATCCAGCCACCACAAGGCATGCGCCAGCGCATAGACGCCCTCGCCCCAGCGCGGGACGCCGAACAGCAACAGGCCCTTGATCAGCACCGCCAGCCCCATCGGGATCGCGCCGAGAAACATCGACTGCACCGGGTGCAGCAGCATCGGCCAGACCGTGTCGCGAAACAGTGCCAGGCGCAGCAGAAACAGCGCCGTGAACAGGACGAACAGGCTGACAGCGAAGAACCACAGCCCCTCCGCCAGCATCGCCAGACCAGGCAGCGACCAAGGCAGATGAGCGATAACCAGCGCCAGCACACCGGTGCCCATGGTCATGGCGAACCAGCTAGGCGTGAAGTGACGAATGAATGCGAGCGGCTCGGGCAAACGACTGAAAGGGCGCGGCATGAATCGGGTTGTCCCGTGACATGAGTGATAGCGCAAGGTTAAGAAGAGGCTTGCCATATGAAAAATACATATTCAGCATCCTTACCATACCTTTCACTTATGTATTAATCATGAACCTCCATCACCTGAAAGTCTTCCTTGCCGTGGCAGAGGCCGGCAGCATCAGCGCTGGCGCCGAGCGCCTGCACATCAGCCAGCCGGCGGTGACGCGGGAAATTCGCGACCTCGAAGCCAGCCTCGACCTGCGCCTGTTCGACCGCCTGCCGCGCGGCGTACAACTGACCGAAGGCGGCCTGCGCCTGCTCGACTACGCCCAGCGCATCTTCAGCCTGGAACGCGCCGCCGAACGCGACCTGCGTGACTTTGCCCAACTGGAACAAGGCGAACTGCACCTGGGCGCCAGCGCCACCCTCGGCTCCTACCTGTTGCCGCCCCTGCTCACCCGTTTTCGCGCCCTGCATCCACAGATATTCGTCAGCCTCGACGTGAGCAACACCGACGCCGTCACCCGGCAGCTGGACGAAGGCCGCATCAGCCTGGGCTTCGTCGAAGGCCCGTTCGTCCGCACCGACTACGCCCATCGCCTGCTGGCACGCGACGCCCTGCTACCGGTGGTTGCGCCGCACCATCCGCTGGCCGCCAGCCAGACGCTCGCCGCGGAGAAACTGCAGGATTACCCGCTGTACATGCGCGAGCCGGGCTCTGGCGCGCGCGTCAGCGTCGAGCAGGCCTACCGCGCGCATGGCCTCGAACCCCGTGCCGGCATGGCCATCGGCAGCACCGAGGCGCTCAAGCGTCTGCTCGCTGACGGCCAGGGCATTGCCTGGCTGTCGCAGCGAGTGGTGGAGCGCGAACTGGCCAACGGCGAACTGCGCCATCTGCCGGTACAGGACCTGCAGATCGAGCGCGAGCTGCATGTGCTGTGGCGCCTGGGCGCCAGTCTGAGCCCGGCACCCGCGGCTTTCCTGGCGTTGACTCAAACGTCGGAGTAACAGCAATACCAATATCAAAACTTTTTGATATTGGTATTGCTGTATGAAAAATGACCGACTAGACTGCGCCACCATGACCCTGCGCGCCCCCCAGTTGGAATTCGACCCCTGCGACACACTCGCCGCCCTGTGCAAGGCCGGCGGCGATCCGCTGCGCCTGAACGTGCTGCGCGTGCTGAGCAACGATTCCTTCGGCGTACTGGAGTTGGCACAGATCTTCGCCATCGGCCAGTCGGGCATGAGCCATCACCTCAAGGTGCTGGCCCAGGCTGGGCTGGTGGCAACGCGCCGCGAAGGCAACGCGATCTTCTACCGCCGCGCACTGCCCAATGGCCGTCTGCATGCCGCCCTGCTGGACGATATCGACGAGCTGCCGCTGCCCGGCGATGTACAGGCACGCATCGCCACCGTGCACCAGCAGCGCGCCACCGTCAGTCGCGATTTCTTCGCACGCATGGCCAGCAACTTCCAGGCCCAGCAGGACCTGATCGCCGGCCTGCCGCAGTACCGCGACAGCCTGCTGGCGCTGCTTGATGCCCTGCACTTCGCCCCCAGCGCCAGCGCGCTGGAAATCGGCCCGGGCGATGGCGCCTTCCTCCCCGAACTGGCGCGGCGCTTCGCCCAGGTCACGGCACTGGACAACAGCCCGGCTATGCTCGAACTGGCCAGCCAACGCTGCGCCGCTGAAAGCCTGCATAACGTCGAGCTGAAACTGGCCGATGCGCTGCAGGACGCGCCAGTCACGGCAGATTGCGTGGTACTGAACATGGTGCTGCACCACTTCGCCACCCCGGCCGAGGCCTTTCGCAAGCTGGCTGGCCTGGTCGCACCAGGCGGCAGCCTGCTGCTCAGCGAACTGTGCAGCCACGACCAGAGCTGGGCGCGCGAAGCGTGCGGCGACCTCTGGCTCGGCTTCGAACAGGAAGACCTGGCGCGCTGGGCAACGGCTGCCGGCCTGACGCCTGGCGAAAGTTTGTACATAGGCCTGAAAAACGGCTTTCAGATTCAATTACGGCACTTTGCCAAACCCGATGCGCACAGCGCCTTCAGCCTCCGGCAAGAAAGGAACCGATAGATGAGCGAATATTCCCTGTTTACCTCCGAGTCCGTGTCCGAAGGGCATCCGGACAAGATCGCCGACCAGATCTCCGATGCGGTGCTCGACGCCATCATCACCCAGGACAAACACGCCCGCGTGGCCGTGGAAACCCTGGTCAAGACCGGTGTGGCCATCGTTGCCGGTGAAGTCACCACCAGCGCCTGGGTCGACCTGGAGCAGATCGTCCGCGACGTGATCTGCGACATCGGCTACACCAGCAGCGACGTCGGCTTCGACGGCGCCACCTGCGGCGTGCTCAACATCATCGGCAAGCAGTCCCCGGACATCAACCAGGGCGTCGACCGCGCCAAGCCGGAAGATCAGGGCGCTGGCGACCAGGGCCTGATGTTCGGCTACGCAAGCAACGAAACCGACGTGCTGATGCCGGCGCCGATCTGCTTCTCGCACCGCCTGGTCGAGCGTCAGGCCGAAGCACGCAAGTCCGGCCTGCTCCCGTGGCTGCGCCCGGATGCCAAATCCCAGGTCACCTGCCGCTACGAAAACGGCAAGGTCGCAGCCATCGACGCGGTCGTGCTGTCCACCCAGCACAACCCGGAAGTGAAATACGACGACCTGCGCGAAGGCGTGATGGAGCTGATCGTCAAGCACGTGCTGCCGGCTGAGCTGCTGCACAAGGACACCCAGTTCCACATCAACCCGACCGGCCAGTTCATCATCGGCGGCCCAGTGGGCGACTGCGGCCTGACCGGGCGCAAGATCATCGTCGACAGCTACGGCGGCATGGCCCGTCACGGCGGTGGCGCGTTCTCCGGCAAGGACCCCTCCAAGGTCGACCGTAGCGCTGCCTACGCTGGCCGCTACGTGGCCAAGAACATCGTCGCCGCCGGCCTGGCCGAGCGTTGCGAGATCCAGGTGTCCTACGCCATCGGCGTGGCCCAGCCGACCTCCATCTCGATCAACACCTTCGGCACCCACAAGATCGCTGAAGAGAAGATCATCAAACTAGTGCGTGACGTGTTCGACCTGCGCCCATACGCCATCACCAAGATGCTCGACCTGCTGCACCCGATGTACCAGGACACCGCAGCTTACGGCCACTTCGGCCGCACGCCGCAGTCCAGAACCGTTGGCGACGACAGCTTCACCACCTTCACCTGGGAACGCACCGACAAGGCTGCCGACCTGCGCGCCGCCGCTGGCCTGTAAGGCTCAGCGACGACAAGAGAAGCCCTGCCCTGCGCAGGGCTTTTTCTTTGCTGGAGTAGGTGAAAGCACCCTTCACCCGACAGGCGTCGCGAAATCGTCTAGGCTGAGAATTCAATCCCAAGCACGGACGCTTGCCATGACACGCTGGATCGCGCTGCTCCTTTTTCCATTGACCGCACAGGCAGCCCCCTGCCCCGACTGGCCGGCCAACCGCGCCAAGAGCGAACTCTCTGTCCTTAGCCAGCAGATCGCCGAGTGGGATGATGCCTACCACAATCATGGTCGCTCGCTGATCGCCGATGAACTTTACGATCAAGCCCGTGAGCGCCTGCAATCCTGGCATCAGTGCTTCCCCAGCGCGCTCGTTGACCTGCCGGAACCGTTGGCCGGCAGTACGGGCAAGCTCGCTCACCCCGTGGCACAAACCGGCCTGCGCAAGCTGAACGATGCGGCGGTAGCCGAATGGGTCGCCAGCCGCGACAGTCTGTGGATTCAGCCCAAGGTCGATGGTGTCGCAGTTACTCTGGTCTACCAGGGCGGCATCCTGAAACAAGCCATCAGCCGCGGCGATGGACGCCATGGACAGGACTGGACGGCGCGCGCCAGACAGTTACCAGCCATTCCCAAGCACCTGAAACAGCCATTAGATGCCGTGCTGCAAGGCGAGCTTTACTGGCGCCTGGACGACCATGTTCAGGGCCGCGACGGTGGCGCCGGAGCACGCGGCAAGGTGGCAGGCTTGATGGCGCGACAGTCACTCGATGAGCAGGAAACCAACGCCATTGGCCTGTTCGTCTGGGACTGGCCGAACGGCCCTGAGAACATGCCCGAGCGCCTGAAAGCCCTGCAAAATCTAGGCTTCAGCGACAGCCTGCATTACACCCAGCCACTCAATAGCACGGCGGATGCCCGCGGCTGGCGCCAGCACTGGCTTAATGCGCCGCTATCGTTCGCCAGCGACGGTGTGGTCATACGCCAAGGCATACGCCCCCCAGGAGAGCGCTGGCTGGCCGAAGCGCCACACTGGGCGATTGCCTGGAAATACCCCGCCAGCCAGGCTCTGGCAGTGGTGCAGGCGGTGGATTTCAGTATCGGCCGCACTGGACGTATCACGCCCATCCTGCGCTTGCAGCCGGTCGACCTTGACGAGCGGCGTATCAGCCGGGTCGCGCTCGGCTCGCTGCAAGCCTGGGAAGAACTGGACATTCGCCCCGGCGATCAGGTGGCGATACGCCTGGCTGGCCTGACCATTCCACGCCTCGACCAAGTGATCTGGCGTAGCCAGGAGCGCGCAGCGGTGCAGGCACCTGACCCTAATCGATACCACGCCATGAGTTGCTGGCGACTCAGCGACGAGTGCCAGCAACAGTTCCAGGCACGCCTGAACTGGCTCGCCGGCAAACAGGGGCTGAACCTGCCCGGCGTAGGACCAGGCACCTGGAGCACGTTATTGGCGGGACAGAAACTGCATGGCCTGCTCGATTGGCTGGAATTCGACAGCGAACACCTGCAGCAACTGCCAGGTATCGGTCCACGGCGCGCCTCGCAGTTGCAGCAGGCCTTCGCCCAGGCCCAGCGGCGCTCACTGCAGCAATGGCTGCAGGCACTCGGCGCACCACCTGGCATCCAGCTAGGCGCGGAGGATGACTGGGCCACGCTACTGGGTCGCAGCCACGCCGACTGGATGAAGCAGCCCGGCGTGAGCCAAAAGAGCGCTGAGCGTCTGTTGGCGTTCTTCAGCCACCCCGAGATTCAGCGCCTGGGCGCGCAACTGCAGGAGGCCGGCACCGCCGGTTTCCTGCCGCAGGAAAATTCACCGCGCGGTTGACCCTGGTCAGCCGATGACTCACTCGGGTCGAACCTCGCGCGGCAACCAGGGTCACTTCGAAGTAGACCTACACGAGGACAGACCATGAATCGTCAAACCGCTTTGCTCGGCCTCTTGCTGGCCGCCAATCTCAACGCCACGCCCATCCTCGCTGCAGACGGCGACGGTGGCTGTGCGGCCAAGCGCCAGGTCATCGAAGAAAAGATCGAGGCCGCGCGCAAGAACGGCAACTCACAGCAACTGGATGGATTGCAAAGGGCGCTGGGCAATGTGGAAATGAATTGCGACGACGCCACCCTGCACAGTGATCGCCTGGCCAGCGTCAAGGAAGCCCGTGAGGAAGTGCAGGAGCGTGAGATGGATCTGCGCGAAGCCATGGGCAAGGGCGATCAGGAAACGATCGCCAAGCGTCAGGCCAAGTTGGCCGAGGCGCGCGCCGAACTGGAGCAGGCCGAGGCCGAAGCGCGCGCCGATCAGTAAGCGCGAAACGCCTTGTGGCAGGCCTCGCAACTATCCTCGACAGCCTGCACTGCCGGCTCCAGCTCGGAGCGGCGTAACGGCGGAGCGGTCGTCGCCTGCACCAGTGCGGCGGTGGCCTGCTCCAGATCACGCGCCATCTTCTGGAATTGCTCCTGGCGCTGCCAGACCTCGGGATTGGCCTTGCTGCGCTCGTCGTCACGCACCTGTGGAAAGTGCTGCCAGGGCTCGTGCGACAGACGCTCGAGCTTGGCTGCGCCGCTGATGAATGCGGCTTCGTCGTAGGGAATACGATTGCGCAACATCCCACCGAGGTCTTCGCTGACCTTGAGCATCTCCTTGAACGCGGCTTGGCGCTTGCCCAACGGCGAGTTGGGGTCGACCCCACCACAAGCAGCCAGGGTCAGGCAGATGCAGGTGAGCAGCAGGAGTTTCTTCAAGGTCATCGACACGACTTCCAGGCGACAAGGGGCCGACAGTATCGCGGCTCACCCCGGCCGGGCCAAGCGACCTCTTGTCACAACGGCTGCCTTTCCTGCCTTGCAGTCAGCCAGTGTTCAGCTAGCGGACACCACGAACAAGGCCGCGATCAGCCCCATCCCGGCGAACCACACCAGCGAACGAACAGGGCCCCAGTCGGCCAGGTAGCAGATGAAATACAGCACACGGCTGACGATGAACGCCATGGCCAACTGGTCGAGCAGCGCTTGCTCGGCGCCACCGGCCTGGTGCGCGATGATCACTGCGGCGGCGAACGCCGGAGTCACCTCGAAGCCATTGAGCTGGGCGTTGTTGGCGCGCTTACGCCAGCCCTCCAGCGTGCCCAGGAAGGCGCGCGGGTCCTGATTGGCGCGCGGCCCGTAGCCGGGGCCAAGGAACTTGGCAGTGGCAGTGCCCAGGTAGGGCAGAAAGATGGCGATCAGTACGCACCAGTAGGCAAGGGTCATGGTGTGGCTTCACTCGAAAGGTCGGGAAGCCAAGCCTGAGCGAGCGCCCCGTTACCGTCCATGGCCGCGCCGGCCCATGATGCCGGCGCTTCGGCCAAGCCTGCGGCCAGACTGGCCAGTGCGGCTCAGCCGGGGAAGCGATCCTTGGCGTAGGTGATCGCCGTCTTGCCGTGAGGGGCCGGCAAGCCATCCTCACCGAGGTTGACGAACACCAGCTTGTCGATGGTCAGGATGCTCTTGCGGGTTACCTTGTTGCGCACTTCGCAGCACAGGGTGATGGAGGTGCGGCCAAACTCGGTAGCAGTGATACCCAGCTCGATGATGTCGCTCTGCCGCGCCGAGCTGACGAAGTTGATCTCGGAGATGTACTTGGTCACCACGCGCTGATTGTCGAGCTGGACGATGGCGTAGATCGCTGCTTCTTCATCGATCCATTTCAGCAGGCTGCCGCCGAACAGAGTGCCGTTGGGGTTGAGATCCTCGGGCTTGATCCACTTGCGAGTATGGAAATTCATGCAGTGTCCTCCGTGCCAGATTGGGCGCCCATGATGCGCCCGCAGCGCTGCGCTTGTCGTTGCATCGCTGGCTATGACAATCATAGCCAGGCAAATGCGACGGAAAGCCTTGGGCTGCGCCGCGTACACGGCTATAATTTGCCGGTTTCACGCAACCGGCACCGCTCCGGTTGTGCCCGCCACCTGTCCGAGGGGCGCTGCAGCAGCCTGAAAGATCTGTTTCGAATCCCCAAGCCCTGCATTCCTACAATGCTTCGCGGTAGATTCGAATCAGCCTTCCAGACTGTCAGGCTCGGATGGGGCGTTAACCATACGCATCAACGGCGCCCATTCGCAGACAACGAATGGAGTGCTATTGCATGTCTTTCAATGATTTCAAAGTCGCCGACATTTCCCTGGCCGATTGGGGCCGCAAAGAGCTGATCATCGCCGAGTCCGAGATGCCGGCACTGATGGGCCTGCGCCGCAAGTACGCCGCCAGCCAACCGCTGAAAGGCGCGAAGATCCTCGGCTGCATTCACATGACCATCCAGACCGGCGTGCTCATCGAGACGCTCACCGCCCTGGGCGCGGAAGTGCGCTGGTCGTCCTGCAACATCTTCTCTACCCAGGATCAGGCCGCTGCCGCCATCGCCGCCGCCGGCATCCCGGTATTCGCCTGGAAGGGCGAGACCGAAGAAGAGTACGAGTGGTGCATCGAGCAGACCATCCTCAAGGACGGCCAGCCGTGGGACGCCAACATGGTGCTGGACGACGGTGGTGACCTGACCGAGATCCTGCACAAGAAATACCCGCAGATGCTCGAGCGCATCCACGGCGTCACCGAAGAGACCACCACCGGTGTACACCGCCTGCTGGACATGCTGGCCAAGGGCGAGCTGAAGATCCCGGCGATCAACGTCAACGACGCGGTCACCAAGAGCAAGAACGACAACAAGTACGGTTGCCGTCACAGCCTCAACGATGCCATCAAGCGCGGCACCGACCATCTGTTGTCGGGCAAGCAGGCGCTGGTCATCGGCTACGGTGACGTGGGCAAGGGCTCGGCCCAGTCGCTGCGTCAGGAAGGCATGATCGTCAAGGTCTCCGAAATTGACCCGATCTGCGCCATGCAGGCCTGCATGGACGGCTTCGAGCTGGTTTCCCCATACAAGAACGGTCTCAACGACGGCACCGAAGCCAGCGTCGACGCTGCGCTGCTGGGCAAGATCGACCTGATCGTCACCACCACCGGCAACGTCAACGTCTGTGACGCGGGCATGCTCAAGGCCCTGAAGAAGCGCGCCGTGGTGTGCAACATCGGCCACTTCGACAACGAGATCGACACTGCCTTCATGCGCAAGAACTGGGCATGGGAAGAGGTCAAGCCGCAGGTGCACAAGATCCACCGCACCGGCGCCGGCAGCTTCGATCCGGCCAACGACGACTACCTGATCCTGCTGGCCGAAGGCCGCCTGGTGAACCTGGGCAACGCCACCGGCCACCCGAGCCGCATCATGGACGGCTCCTTCGCCAACCAGGTGCTGGCGCAGATCTTCCTGTTCGAGCAGAAGTTCGCTGATCTGTCCGCCGAGAAGAAGGCCGAGCGCCTGACCGTCGAAGTGCTGCCGAAGAAGCTCGACGAAGAAGTGGCGCTGGAAATGGTCAAGGGCTTCGGCGGTGTGGTCACCCAGCTGACCAAGCAGCAGGCCGACTACATCGGCGTGACCGTGGAAGGCCCGTTCAAGCCGGACACCTATCGCTACTGATGCGTAGGGTGGATAAGCCCCTGGCTTGTCCACCGCCGACTTCCCGCAAGGTGGATGGAAAAACGCCATCCACCCTACGTCTCCAAGGCTAGAAATCTATGAGCCAAGAACGCCGCTACAGCTTCGAATTCTTCCCCACCAAGACCGAAGCCGGGCATGAAAAACTGATGGACGTGGCGCGCCAACTGGCGGCCTACAAGCCCGATTTCTTCTCCTGCACCTATGGTGCCGGTGGCTCCACCCGCGACCGCACCCTGAACACCGTGCTGCAACTCGATGGCGAGATCAAGGTGCCCACCGCCCCGCACCTGTCCTGCGTCGGCGACAGCAAGGCCGAACTGCGCGAGCTGCTCAACCTGTACAAGAACGCCGGTATCAAGCGCATCGTTGCCCTGCGCGGCGACCTGCCGTCGGGTATGGGCATGGCCAGCGGTGAGCTGCGCTACGCCAACGAACTGGTCGAGTTCATCCGCAGCGAAACCGGTGATCACTTCCACATCGAGGTAGCCGCCTACCCGGAGATGCATCCGCAGGCACGTAACCTCGAGGACGATATCGCCAACTTCGTGCGCAAGGCCAAGGCCGGTGCCGACAGTGCCATCACCCAATACTTCTTCAACGCCGACAGCTACTTCTACTTCGTCGAGCGCGTGCAGAAGCTGGGCGTGGACATTCCAGTGGTGCCAGGCATCATGCCGATCACCAACTACAGCAAGCTGGCGCGCTTCTCCGACGCCTGCGGCGCTGAAATCCCACGCTGGGTGCGCAAGCAGCTGGAAGCCTACGGCGACGATGCCGACAGCATTCGCGCCTTCGGCGAACAGGTCATCACCGAGATGTGCGAACGCCTGCTGCAAGGCGGCGCGCCCGGCCTGCACTTCTACAGCATGAACCTGGCAGGTCCCAGCCTGGCCATCTGGAACAACCTCGATCTCAAACGCTGACGGGCAGGGAGCCGCACAGCGGCTCCCACGCTCAAGGATGAGCCCTATGACAATCAAGCGCCTCCTCCCCTTCGCCTTGCTCGCCGGCCTGCATACGCCCGCTGCACTGGCCAGCTCCGACATGACCTGCACACCAAGCTGGAAGCTGATTTCCGACGAGCTTTCGGCGTGCAATAACCTGGCCTTTCTCAGCCCCGGCAACGACAGCCGCGTCAATCTGCAACTGCTGCTCGACGACGCCGGCCACCTGAAACTGACGCGCGAACCGCTGGCACTCGAAGGCTACGAATACGGCTACGGCCTGGTGCCCTTCAGCCTCGGCATGCTCGACCCGAGCCGCACTCGTAGCGAAGCGGCCGAGACGGACGAGCAAGCCGCCGAGACGGACGCGACGTACCTGACCCAGGCCCTGCAGCGCCTGGGCGTCGACAGCGAGGCGGATGCTTTCGCCGTGCACCACTTCGCTGAAGGCGAGGGCAATCGCTGCCGCAGCAACGACCTGCAGGCCATGCGCGGCTTCGTCGATGCGCTCAGCGCCACGCCAGAGCTGGCCTCGAGCGAGACACAGGCGCTGGCCCGTTCGCGGCGCAGCCTGCTGAGCCTGTGCGGTGAGGGCGATCCACAAACGCAGGACATTCTGCCGCAAGCGACGCAACTGCAGTCGCCCGCTGCCCAGGCCTTCGGGGACTACCTGCGCGGCGCCGACGCGTTCTATCGCGGCGACTTCGATCAGGCGCATGAACGTTTCGCCGAACTCGCACACAGCGAGCGGCCCTGGCTGAGCGAAACCGCCCAGTACCTGCTCGGCCGTGTCGCGCTGAACCGGGCGCAGCTCCACGCCTTCGATGAATACGGTTTCTTCAGCCCCGAGCAGGTCGATAAAACCAACCTCGACGCCAGCGCGAAGGCCTTCGAGCAGTATCTGAATAACTATCCACAGGGGCTCTACAGCGACTCGGCGCGCGGTCTGCAGCGCCGCGTGTACTGGCTTGCCGGTGACACCCGGCGATTTGCCGAGGCCTTTGCCCGGCAGTTCCAGCGAGGCGCGCAGCAGGTCGATATGCCCGCGCTGATCGAGGAACTGGACGGCAAACTGCTGCCCAGCCTCGCCCCAGATACCATCGAAGACCCGCTGCTGCTGGCCATGGTCGACCTGATTCATCTGCGCGCCCCCGGCAGCAACAGCCAGCCGCGCCTCAGCCTCGAGCAATTGCAGGCACAGCAGCCGCGCTTCGCCAGCCAACCTGACCTACATGCCTACCTGGTCGCTGCCTGGCATTTCTATCGCAGTGAGAACGCCGAGCAGACTCTCGCCGCCCTGCCGGATGCCGAAGGTGGGCCTCTGAACGCCCTCGTCTTCAGCCAGGAAACGCTGCGCGGCCTGGCACTGGAAGCCAAGGGCGAGACGACCCAGGCACTGCAGCACTGGCGGGCGCTACTGGCACGCAGCCAAGACCCGCTGCAGCAGGCACAACTGCAACTGGCGCTGGCCTTGAACTACGAGCGCAGTGGCGAACTGGACAAGGTATTCGCCGCCGCTTCGCCGATCACCACCGCGCCGATCCGCGAACGCCTGCTGGCCTATGGTGCCGGCCCCGAGCTGCTGCGCCAGCAGGCTGGCGACGCACAGGCACCTGCAAGCGAGCGGGCAACTGCGCTGTATGCCCTGCTCTACCGTGACCTGGATTATGGCCGCTACGCCGACTTTCTCAGCGATTTCGCGCAATACCCTTACAAGCCGGAACAGCCTGCGCCGCGCCTCGATCCTGGCCTGTTTGCCTGGGCCGGCGGCAGCGATGCCGGCTACGCCTGCCCCAGTCTGGTGAAGATCGCCGAACGCCTCGCCGCCAATGCCGAGGACGCCCAAGGCATGCTGTGCCTGGGCGACTTCGTCCGTGTCCACGGCCTCGACGAACACTGGCTGAACCGTCCGCCGGCGACCGGCGAGCTGGGCAGCGCGCCAAGTCAGTTCCAGGGGTCGTCCTTTTCTCGCCTGGCCGCCTACCAGATGTTGCTGGCTGCGCCCCAGGTCAGCCGCGAGGACAAGGCCTACGCGCTGTTTCGCGCGATCAACTGCTACGCGCCCAGCGGCTACAACAGCTGCGACGGCCAGGACATCGGCAAGGATCAGCGCAAGCAGTGGTTCCAGACTCTCAAGCGTAGCTACGCGGACACCCAGTGGGCACAGCGACTCAAGTACTACTGGTAGGCCTGCTCCTGCTGGCAGCCGGCCTGCCGGTGCAGGCCGCGCGCGTCGACGCCGCCGAGCATCAGGCCTTCTGGCTGTGGGCCGGCGTGACGCCACAGCCGGTGCTGGCCCAAGCCCGTACCCTATACATGCTGCAGGGGCAGATCGATGGTCCACGCCGCGCTGGCGATCCATCGGCGCGGATGCAGGCACAGAACCCAGCCACGCCCAGGCTGTCGGAGGATATCGAACTCTGGGTGGTGTATCGCGCGCATACCCTGGACTGGAACGAGGAAGTGTTCGCCCTGCTGCTGAGCCAATTGCAGCGCTGGCAGCGTTCCGGCAACCGGGTCAGCGGGGTGCAGATCGACTTCGATGCACAAACGCTGCGCCTGGATCGCTACGCCGCCTTCCTCGAAGACCTGCGCCAGCGCCTGCCACAGCAGTACCGCCTGAGTATCACCGGCCTGCTCGACTGGGCCGGTAATGCCGACCCGGCGGCGCTCAACCGTCTCGCCGGGATGGTCGATGAAGTGGTGATGCAGACATACCAGGGCCGCCACAGCATCGCTGGCTACCAGCGCTACCTGCCGAGCATCGCGCGGCTGCAGTTGCCGTTTCGCATCGGCCTGATACAAAACGGCGAATGGCAGGCGCCGGATTACCTGCAAAGCAGTCCCTGGTTCCGTGGCTATGTGGTATTTCTGCTGAACCCGAGCGAACCCGCAACCGACGCACCAGCCACCAGGCACTGAACGCCCGACACAGACAACCGCAACACCCACGGCGACAACCTATTCGAACGCCTCCGCGCCAACCTTCGGCGCAAGCTTGCCACCAGGACCACATTTCATGCTCAAACGCTCCACGATCAACGCCTCCGTCAGCCCCAAGGGCAGCCTGGAAACCCTCTCCCAGCGCGAAGTGCAGCAACTGCGCGAGACCGGCTCGGGCAGCGTCTACCGCCTGTTCCGCCAGTGCGCCCTGGCGATCCTCAATACCGGTTCGCACAGCGACAACGCCAAGACCATCCTCGAAGCCTACCCGGACTTCGAAGTGAAGATTCACCAGCAGGATCGCGGCATCCGTCTGGAGCTGATCAACGCCCCGGCCGACGCCTTCGTCGATGGCGAGATGATCGCCAGCACCCGCGAGATGTTGTTCAGCGCGCTGCGCGACATCGTCTTCACGCAAAGCGAGCTGGAGCACAAGCGCATCGACCTGGACAGCTCCGAAGGCATCACCGATTACGTCTTCCACCTGCTGCGCAACGCACAGACCCTGCGCAGCGGCGTCGAGCCGAAGATGGTGGTGTGCTGGGGCGGCCATTCGATCAGCACCGAGGAATACAAGTACACCAAGAAGGTCGGTCACGAGCTGGGCCTGCGCGGCCTGGACATCTGCACCGGCTGCGGCCCAGGCGTGATGAAGGGGCCGATGAAGGGCGCCACCATCAGCCACGCCAAGCAGCGCAACCTCACCGGCCGCTACCTGGGCCTGACAGAACCGGGGATCATCGCCGCCGAAGCGCCGAACCCGATCGTCAACGAGCTGGTGATTCTGCCGGATATCGAAAAGCGCCTGGAGGCTTTCGTTCGCGTCGGCCACGGCATCATCATCTTCCCGGGTGGCGCTGGTACTGCCGAAGAATTCCTCTACCTGCTGGGCATCCTCACCCACCCGGACAACCAGGATCTGCCCTTCCCGGTCATTCTTACCGGACCGAAAAGCGCCGGGCCGTACCTGCAGCAGCTGCATGATTTCATCGGCGCCACTCTCGGCGCAGCGGCGCAGCAACGCTACCGCATGATCGTCAACGACCCAGCTGAAGTTGCCCGCGAAATGGCCGTCGGCATCAAGGCCGTGCGTCAGTTCCGCCGCGAGCGCAACGACGCCTTCCACTTCAACTGGCTGCTGAAGATCGACGAGAGCTTCCAGCACCCCTTCGAGCCAACCCATGAATCCATGGCCAGCCTCAACCTGACCCGCGAGCAGCCATTGCATCAGTTGGCCGCCAACCTGCGTCGTGCCTTTTCCGGCATCGTCGCCGGCAACGTCAAGGAGAACGGCATCCGTCTGATCGAGGAGCACGGCCCCTACGAGATTCGCGGCGAAGCCACCATCATGCGCCCGCTGGATCGCCTGCTGCAGGCCTTCGTCGAGCAACACCGCATGAAGCTGCCGGGCGGCAGCGCCTATGAGCCCTGCTATCGCGTCATCGATTGAGGTGGCGTAGGCGCACTTCAAAGGCCATTACAAAATCGCTAATCCGGCGCAATGCCACTATTTCCGCGTCAGATTATCACCATACTTTTACTGTGCTTCTGTGCTTTCGCCGCTCGCGGTGAAACGCTGCGCCTGGTCACGGAAGCCTGGGCGCCCTATGTCTACGAGGACAACGGCCAAGCCGCAGGCCTCGACTACGAAATAACCCGCGAGGTGCTGCAGCGCCTGGGGGTAACGCTGGACCTGCAATTCCTGCCCTGGAAGCGCTGCCTGTTGGCGCTGGAACAAGGCCGCGCCGATGGAATTCTCGACATATTCCACCTCCCGGAGCGCGAGGCCGACATGCTCTTCGTCGCAGAGCCACTGAGCGAGGTCGAGCTGGTGCTGTTCCATGCACGTAATCGTCCCTTCCGCTACACCAACATGGAAGACCTGAGCGACCTGGTAATCGGTGTCTCGCCAGGCTACTGGTACAACGACGAAACCTTCCGCACCTCGACCCTGTTCAGCCGCGAAGAAGCGCAGAGCCATGAAGCCAACATGGGCAAGCTGATACGCCACCGCGTCGACCTGGTGGTCAATGACCGGCGCGCCGGCCTCTATCTGATCGCGCAGATGGGTATCGAGGGGCAAATCGACTACCACCGCAAAAGACTCGGGCGCGACCATCTGTACCTGGCGCTGCGCAAGGATCCGGCGCTGCAGCCACTGGCGCAGGCGTTCGCTCGCGAGCTACGCCGTTTCAAGCGCGAACCCGCCTATGCCCGCCTGCAGGCACGCTACGCCAGGCCACACGAACGCCAACCGTGAACCAGCCGACAGGCTGATAGGTGCGCAAGCCTTGCGCTCTGTTATAATCGGGCCTTCCCGCCAGGCTTGCGCCCGGATGCTGGTGCTCTAAAGCCAGCAGTACCGGACGGGATCACGCCCCCAATGCGTGATTCAAGCCAGGCTCTACACCCCCAGGGCCACGCCCTCACTAGTACAGGATTGCTCATGTCCTTTGCCTCCCTCGGTCTCTCCGAGGCTTTAGTCCGTGCGGTCGAAGCCGCCGGCTACACCCAACCCACTCCGGTGCAACAGCGGGCCATTCCCGCCGTGTTGCAAGGTCGCGATCTCATGGTGGCGGCCCAGACGGGTACAGGTAAGACGGGCGGTTTCGCCCTGCCGATCCTCGAGCGCCTGTTTCCGGGTGGTCATCCGGATCGCGAACAACGTCACGGCCCGAAACAGCCGCGCGTGCTGGTGTTGACACCCACTCGCGAACTGGCCGCCCAGGTGCATGACAGCTTCAAGGTCTATGCCCGCGATCTGAAATTCGTCAGCGCATGCATTTTCGGCGGCGTTGGCATGAACCCGCAGGTCCAGGCCCTGGCTAAGGGCGTCGACGTGCTGGTGGCCTGCCCTGGCCGCCTGCTCGACCTGGCCAATCAGAAAGCCATCGACCTGTCTCATGTCGAAATCCTCGTGCTCGATGAAGCCGACCGCATGCTCGACATGGGTTTCATCCACGACGTCAAGAAGGTGCTGGCCAAACTGCCCGCACAGCGCCAGAACCTGCTGTTCTCGGCCACCTTCTCCAAGGACATCACCGACCTGGCCGGCAAGCTGCTGCACAACCCCGAGCGCATCGAGGTCACGCCGCCGAACACCACAGTCGAGCGTATCGAACAACGCGTCTTCCGCCTGGCCGCCAGCCACAAGCGCGCCCTGCTCGCCCACCTGATCACTCAGGGCGCCTGGGAACAGGTGCTGGTGTTCACCCGCACCAAACACGGCGCCAACCGCCTGGCCGAGTACCTCGACAAGCATGGTCTGCCGGCTGCCGCGATCCATGGCAACAAGAGCCAGAACGCGCGCACCAAGGCCCTGGCCGACTTCAAAGCCAACCAAGTACGCATCCTGGTAGCCACCGATATCGCCGCACGCGGCCTGGATATCGACCAACTGCCGCACGTAGTCAACTTCGAGCTGCCCAACGTCGAGGAAGACTACGTTCACCGTATCGGCCGCACCGGCCGTGCCGGCCGCAGTGGTGAGGCCATCTCGCTGGTCGCTCCGGACGAAGAGAAGCTGCTGAAAAGCATCGAGCGCATGACCAAGCAGAAGATCCCCGACGGCGATCTGATGGGCTTCGACGCCAGCGCCGTAGAAGCGGAGCGCCCGGAAGTGCGCGAGCCACGCCAACCACGTGGTGCCGGCCAGAAGAAACAGAAAGCCGAAGGCGCCGACAAGCCCAAGGGCGAGCGCAACAACGGTGGTCGTCGAGACAAGGGCAAAGACAGCGGCAAGGAGCAGAAAGCCAAGCCGCAACAGCAGGGCCAAGGTCAGAACCGTCGTGGCCAGCAGCCTCGCAACCAGAATCGTGGCGCAGCCCCGGCCGTTCCCGCACTGCCGCCGGATCGCGATCCGGAAGAGTTTCTCGACGACGAAATCGACAATTTCGGCAACCGTGCCGATTACGTCCCGGTGCAGAACAAGCCGCAAGGTCGCGGCCGCCGCTCAGGCGGCGGTGCACCTGGCAATGGCGCTGCTCAGGGCCAAGGTCAGAGAGCCAACAGCAACAACAGGCAGCCCCGCAACAACACTGGCGGCAACCCAGGCAATCCCGGCAAGAATCGCCGTCAAGGTGGCCAGGGTGGTCAAGGCCGCAACGGCGGGGGCCGTGGCCGGCAGGCGGATGGTCGCATCACCTCGCTAGACCGCGACGAACTGCCACGCGCCGAAGCGGCCGTGCGCAACCCGCGCGAGAAGCAGCCGATCATCGTGCACAAGGGCTCGCGCCTGGATCGTTTCCCTAGCGCCGAGCAGCTAGACGAGTTGAGCAACAGCACTCGTCCACGCAGCGAGAAGCCAGCGCTGCTGACGCGTAATCGCGAAGAGTAAGCTGCCACGCAAACAAAAAAGCCACCCCATGCAGAGCGTGTGAAAACGCACTGACGCCAGAAAAATCCAACGCCCCGACTGGTTCGGGGCGTTGGTGTTTTTGATGCTTGGAAATGGAAGGCGGGATTTACCCCAACAGCTCGATCAGCCGACGGGCACCCATCACATTGATGGCACGCTTCAGGTTGTAGGCGTTGACCGCCAGGGCCATTTCCGTCCGAGCGCCCTGCAGTTGTCGGAGCAGGAAGCGACCATTACCCAAAATCCATTGCTTCAGGTTGCCGAAGGGATGTTCGACGATGGATCGGCGCCTGACCATCATCTCTGGATGCGCCTGCATCCGCTGATGCATGCGCTCGAATGCGGCCTCATGGACATGCCGAGTCACGTGTCGACGTTTAGCCTTGGTGCAGCGTGATTTCAATGGACAAGCCGTGCAGTCGCCGCGTAGAGCATAAATGCGCTGTAGGCCGTTTACCTGCTTGAGCGGTAACCATTGGCCTGCAGGGCATTGGTACTGGTCGTTTTCTGCGTCGTAGCTGAAGGCGCTGCGATCGAATAGCGGCGTGTCGTCGCCCTTGTTATTTATGCCCCGATTCTCCGGCACATAGGCCGTAATCCCAGCATCATCACACGCTTGAAACTGCTCACCATTGGAGTAGCCGGCATCGGCTGTAACCGTCAGCTCTTCCTGCGCCAGGATCGCCTGGGCAGCCTTGGCCATAGGTTCCAGTTGTTGGTTATCGCTGCCATCCTGAGTGACAGCATGATGCACGATCAGCCCATGCTCGCCATCCACCGCGTTTTGCACGTTATAAGCCACGCGAGCCCCCTGGTGGGTACGCATCATGCGCGCCTCGCTCTCACCCACGACGAACTGCTCCAGCCCCTGTACCTCCATCAACGCCTGGGCTGTCAGGTTATCGGCATGTCGGCTCTCCAGCTGCTGCAGCGCAGCCTTGACCGCACTGCGATCAACCACTTCAGCGGCCTCACTGCGGTCAGCCTCGTCCAGTTCGGCCAGATAACGGGCGATCTGCGCCTCCAGCTTGCCTTGTTGACGCTTGAGCTTCGTCAGGCTCAGATGCTTGCGTTGCGACGCTACCGCCTGAAACTTGCTGCCATCGATGGCCACGAGTTGCCCGCTGATCAGCCCCACCTGGCGACAGAACCGGACGAAGGTGCGGCAGGTCGCCTGAAAAGCAGCGCTGTTGTCCTTGCGAAAATCAGCAATGGTCTTGAAATCCGGTGCCAATCGGCCCAGCAGCCACATCACCTCGACATTGCGTTGGCACTCAGCTTCCAGGCGCCGGGAGGAGCGGATGCGCTGGAAGTAACCGTACAGATAAAGCTTGAGTAGATCCGCTGGATCATAGCCAGGACGTCCAGTCTTGAGTGGTTCGGCCTTGCTGAAACCCAGAGTCTGCAGATCCAGGCGGGCGACATAGGCCTCGATCACCCGTACCAGGTGATCCTCCGGCACCAGCTCCTCCAATGTGGGAGGAAACAGGCTGCTTTGCTGACGACCTTCGCCCTGGATGTAGCCCATAAACGACAATGCCCCCATCGACTGATGGAGGCATTGTCTTCAGCTTGCTCTCAGACTGCTAGGTTTTCACACAGTCTGCATGGGGTGGCTTTTTTGCTGGTGCCGGCAGAGTCAGAATGAACAGCTAAATAGCCCTCTCCCATAAATGTGAGAGGGTCATCAGTGGGCCGCAAGCGGCCGCTTTCTTTACTGACGCACACCTTCGACCGAGATGATCAGCTCCACGGTTTGCGAAGCCGGGCCGAGATCCATGGAGATGTCGAAGTCTTTCAGCGTCAGGGTGGTGGTGCCCTCGAAGCCGGCGCGGTAGCCGCCCCACGGGTCCTTGCCCTCGCCGATGAACTTGGCAGCGATCACCACCGGCTTGGTCACGCCGTTCAGGGTCAGGTTGCCGGTAACGTCGGCAGTACCTTCGCCAGTGGACTTGACCGAAGTCGATTCGAACGTGGCAGTAGCGTGCTTGCTCGCATTGAGGAAGTCGGCACTGCGGATGTGCTTATCACGTTCGGCGTGGTTGGTATCGACGCTGGCAGTCTTCAGGGTAACGCTGACTTTGCTCGCCTCGGGATTGGCGGCGTCGAAGCTGAACTTGCCGTCGAAATCCTTGAATGTGCCGTACAGCCAGCTGTAGCCCAGGTGGCTGATCTTGAAATTGACGAAGGCGTGCTGGCCTTGCTTGTCGATGGCGTAGTCTGCCGCCATGGCCTGGCCGCCGATCAGAGCGGAACCCAGAACCAGTGCAGCGAGGGCGTTCTTCAACATGGGTGTTCTCCTTGCGAGGTTGTCGATCTAGATGGGCCTTGGCCCGATTTGAATGCTTCAGCGCCCGAACATCCGCAGCAGGGTGCTGTCGCGGTCGATGAAATGGTGCTTGAGTGCAGCCAGGCCATGCAGGCCAGCGAAAATCACCAGGCCCCAGGCCAGGTATTCGTGAATGGCTCCGGCAATGTCTTCCTGTTGCGCGATACCGGTCAGGGTGGCCGGCACACTGAACAGGCCGAACACCTCGATGCCACGGCCATCGGCAGTGGAAATCAGGTAGCCGGAAATCATCACGCCAAACAGGCCGAAATAGAGCACGCCATGACCCAGCTTGGAGGCCAGACGAGTGAGCTGGCCGTGGCTGGCCAGAGCTACCGGCGCAGGGTTGAGCAGACGCCACAGCACGCGCAGCAGCATCGCCGCGAAAAGCAGGATACCGATGCTCTTGTGCAGGTCTGGCGCACTCTGGCGCCACGGGTCGTAGTAACTGAGCCCCACCATCCAGAAGCCAAGGCCGAACAGGCCAAAGACGACCAGCGCGACCGACCAGTGCAGCAGCACGCTGACCAGACCATAACGAGCAGAAGTGTTACGCCATTGCATGGTGGCTTTCCTAATCCAGATCCGAGCAAGACTAACTGCAAATATATCGATTTAAAGCGGAAAATTTCGCTATGAAATATCAGGAAATGCGATATTTCGCGCGTCCCCCTCAAGCCGACCCAGTTGGTATGACGCGCCGCCCATGGAGTTCCCCGGCAACGGCACCAGCGGTACATTCTGCCAGACCAGCGGCAACGCCGTGACTCGGTGACGGCTTCTGGTAGGCTGTGCCGCCGAACCCTGGGAGATAGCTCATGAGCCTGAACGATCACTGGATGCAACGCGATCTCGACGTGTTGTGGCACCCCTGCACCCAGATGAAGGATCACGAGCGCCTGCCGCTGGTAGCGATTCGCAAGGCGTACGGCGTGTGGCTGGAAGACTTCGACGGCAAGCGTTATCTGGATGCCGTCAGCTCCTGGTGGGTCAACGTCTTCGGTCACGCCAACCCACGTATCAATGCGCGCATCCGCGAGCAACTGGACAGCCTTGAGCACGTCATGCTCGCCGGCTTCACCCATCAGCCGGTGATCGAACTGTCCGAGCGTCTGGTGCAGATCACCCCGGCCGGCCTGAACAAGGTGTTCTACGCCGACAACGGCTCCTCGGGCATCGAGGTGGCGCTGAAGATGAGCTTTCACTACTGGCTCAACAACGGCCAGGCGAACAAGAAGCGCTTCGTCACCCTGAGCAGCAGTTATCACGGTGAAACCGTGGCAGCGATGTCGGTGGGCGACGTGTCGCTGTTCACCGACACCTACAAGCCGCTGTTGCTCGACACCCTCAAGGTGCCCAGCCCGGACTGTTACCTGCGCCCGGAAGGCGTGAGCTGGGAAGAGCATTCGCGCGTCATGTTCGCCCACATGGAACAGACCCTGGCCGAGCATCACCACGAAGTCGCCGCGGTGATCGTCGAACCGCTGATCCAGGGTGCCGGCGGCATGCGCATGTATCATCCGGTCTACCTCAAGCTGCTGCGCGAGGCCTGCGACCGCTATGGCGTGCACCTGATCCATGACGAGATTGCTGTCGGCTTCGGCCGTACCGGCACGATGTTCGCCTGCGAACAGGCCGGGATTACCCCGGACTTTCTAGTGCTGTCCAAGGCACTGACCGGTGGTTACCTGCCGATGGCTGCGGTGCTGACCACCGACCAGGTGTACAGCGCCTTCTACGACGACTACGCCACCCTGCGCGCCTTTCTCCACTCGCACACCTACACCGGCAACCCGCTGGCCTGCGCCGCCGCGCTGGCGACGCTGGACATCTTCCGTGACGACGATGTGATCGAACGCAACAAGGCCCTGGCGGCGCGTATGGCCAGCGCCACTGCGCACCTGGCCGATCACCCGCATGTCGCCGAAGTGCGCCAGACCGGCATGGCTCTGGCCATCGAGATGGTGCAGGACAAGGCCATCAAGGCAGCCTACCCCTGGCAGGAGCGGCGCGGCCTGCACGTCTACCAGCATGCACTGGAGCGCGGCGCGCTGCTGCGCCCACTGGGCAGTGTGGTGTACTTCCTGCCGCCCTACGTGATCACGCCCGAAGAGATCGATTTCCTCGCCGAGGTGGCCAGCGAGGGCATCGATATCGCCACCCGAGAGTCAATCAGCGTGGCAGTGGACAACCGTTTCCCCGATCATCGCGATCCGGGCTGACTCAGGAGCGGTGCGCACAGCGCACCCTACAGCTAGAATTCGCGCCTCTCTTCAAGGTGGGTAAACCATGCGCCTGTCCCGCTTCTTCATCGATGCCCCGCTGTCTCTCGGCCAGCATGAACTGCCCGAGGCCCAGGCCCATTACATCGGCCGCGTGCTGCGCCATGCCGTGGGCGATGCCGTGCAGCTGTTCGACGGCAGCGGCCAGGAATACCTCGGCGAGCTGATCGAAGTGGGCAAGAAAAGCGTGCGCGTCGAACTGCGTGAAGCCTTTGCCGGCCTAAGCGAGTCGCCGCTGCATATTCACCTCGGCCAGGGCCTGTCACGCGGCGAACGCATGGACTGGGCCATCCAGAAAGCCACCGAACTGGGGGCCAGCGAAATCACCCCCATCGTCTCGGCACGCTGCGAGGTACGCCTGAAGGACGAGCGCGCCGACAAGCGCATGGCGCATTGGCGTCAGGTGGCGATCAGCGCTTGCGAACAGTGCGGCCGCTCGGTACTGCCGGTGATCCATGCACCGCTGGAGCTGGACGCCTGGTTGCAGCAGACCGAAGCCGAGCTGAAGCTGGTGCTGCACCCCGTTGCCGCTGCTCTGCAAAGCCATGAAAAGCCCCATTCCCTGGCCTTTCTGATCGGCCCGGAAGGCGGCCTGAGCGATGCCGAAGTCGACCAAGCCACGAGCGCCGGCTTCCATCCTGCCCGCCTGGGCTCACGCGTTCTGCGCACGGAAACGGCACCCGTGGTGGCGCTGACTGTCGCTCAACAGCTCTGGGGCGACCTCCAGGCATAAGAATGTCGCTTGGACGTAACAAAATGTGATTTCAAGAGATTGCAAGATCGACAGTCTTTGTCATGCTCTTCGCGCCGCATGCGCGGGCCGCTCACCAGCGAACCGCGCACGGCCGAGGCCGACGCCCGTTAGCGTCGGCTCTCTTCCAATAACAAACAACGGGCCTCGGCACCGCCCAAAAAGCGACCGCATGCCCAGGAGCATTGCATGAACGAACTGGTCTCGACCCTAAACGGTCTGGTCTGGAGCCCGGCGCTGATTTATCTATGTCTCGGCGTTGGTCTCTACTTCTCTCTGCGCGGCCGCTTTCTCCAGGTTCGCCACTTCAAAGAAATGATTCGCCTGATGTTCACCGGCAAGACCGATGAACATGGCATCACCTCCTTCCAGGCACTGACCATGACCCTCGCCGGTCGTGTCGGTACCGGCAACATCGCCGGTGTGGCCACTGCGATCACCTTCGGCGGTCCGGGTGCCGTGTTCTGGATGTGGATGGTGGCCTTCCTCGGCGCCAGCTCGGCGTTCGTCGAATCCACCCTTGGCCAGGTGTACAAGGAAAAGCTCAATGGTGAATACCGTGGTGGCCCGGCCTTCTACATCGAGCGCGGTCTGGGTCTGAAGTGGTACGCCTGGCTGTTCGCCATCGTTACCGTATTCGCCTGCGGCCTGCTGCTGCCGGGTGTTCAGGCCAACTCCATTGCCTCCAGTGCGCAAACCGCCTTCGGTATTGACCCGAACGTCACCGCGGCGGCTCTGGCCGTGCTGATCGGCCTGATCATCTTCGGCGGCGTCAAGCGTATCGCCCACTTCACCCAGGTGGTCGTACCGTTCATGGCGCTGGGCTACATCCTGGTCGCCCTGGTCATCATCCTGCTGAACATCGAAAAGCTGCCGGAAGTCGTGCTGCTGATCGTCAAGAGCGCATTCGGCCTCGAGGCTGGTTTCGGCGCCATCGTCGGCATGGCCATCCAGTGGGGCGTCAAGCGTGGTGTGTATTCCAACGAAGCCGGCCAGGGTACTGGTCCGCACGCTTCGTCCGCCGCTGCCGTCAGCCACCCGGCCAAGCAAGGTCTGGTACAGGGCTTCTCGGTCTATATCGACACCCTGTTTGTCTGCTCCGCCACCGCCTTCATGCTGCTGATCACCGGTCAGTACAACGTCCAGGCGCCTGATGGCAGCGCGATGTTCACCGGTATCGCCGGCGTAGCCGCAGGTCCGGGCTACGTACAGACCGCGATGGAAAACATGATGCCCGGCTTCGGCAACGCCTTCGTCGCCATTGCTCTGTTCTTCTTCGCTTTCACCACC
The DNA here is from genome assembly GCF_039555755.1 of Pseudomonas sediminis. NCBI lineage: Bacteria > Pseudomonadati > Pseudomonadota > Gammaproteobacteria > Pseudomonadales > Pseudomonadaceae > Pseudomonas > Pseudomonas sediminis. The sequence continues at coordinate 2,216,151 of NZ_CP154631.1, read as the reverse complement.
ATCCTGGCCTACTACTACATCGCCGAAACCAACATCGCCTACATCAACCGCAAGGTGAAGCGCCCCATCCTCACCCTGCTGCTGAAGTTCGGCATCATCGCGGCCACCGTGTACGGCACCGTGCACACCGCCACCTTCGCCTGGGACTTGGGTGACCTCGGCGTGGGCCTGATGGCCTGGCTGAACATCATCGCTATCCTGCTCATGCACAAGGTTGCCTACAAGTGCCTGAAGGACTACGAACAACAGCTGGATGAGGGTAAGGATCCGGTCTTCCACCCCGAGAAGCTTGGCATCACCAATGCCGACTACTGGGGCAGCAACACCTCGGAAGAGAACCTGACTGCAGAGAAAACTGAAGCGCAGCAAGTGCAGCGCTGATCACTCCCGGCAGTAACGAAAAAGCCCCGGCCAAGTGCAGGGGCTTTTTCATGGGCGCTCGCCTGAGCGCATGGCGACTTCAGATCAAACCGGCATCGGCGAGCAATTGCTCCAGTGCGGCCAGGTCGGGAATACGCACGATCTCGTCACCGACACGTGCGGCACCCAGTTCCAGCGGCGCCAGCTCGACATCGGCCGCAGGCAGGTCACTGCCGACCTTCAGCGAGCGCGGGATACCCTGCACCAGCAGGGCAATGAACTTGACCTTGGGCCGCCCCCCCAGAGCGTTGATCACCGCGACACGGGCGCCACCGGCAACCTGCGCCTGGCCATCGCTGGCCGCCTCGAAGGACAACAGCGGCAAGCGCAGATCACGCCAGGCAATCTGACCGAGAAACCACTCGGGCATGCCTTCGCTGACCTGCGGTGCGCGATAGGGAATCAGCTCGGCCACGGCCACGTTGGGCAGCAACAGGGTGCGGTCGGCCAGCGGCACCAGTAGGCCGGTCAGACCTTCAGTGCTGTTCTGGGTAGCGACGGCTTGGCTCATTGAAACGTCCTCAACTGCAATGTTCGGCGAGGTGATTGACCAGGGCCACGGCCAACTCACGCGGGTCGGCACTGAAACTGCTGTAGCCGCCCTCGCGCAGGCTGTCGGGCATACTCGGGCTGGCGCAACTGTCGGCGCGCTGGGTCCAGATCAAGCCACCCTGGCGTTTGACGTAAGCGGCAGCGGCACTGCCATCGCTGCCCATGCCGCTGAACGCGATCACACCGCACAGGCCGCCGAATTGCTGCGCCAGATTGAGCATCATCTGATCGATGGAAGGGCTGTAGGGCTCAGGCCAACCGCGTTCGGTAATCTGCATCGCACCGTCTTCGGCAAAGCCCAGTTCATTGCTGATCGGCACCACCACCACTTCACCGCACCGCACCGGATCGCCATGACGTGCCGGGTTGACGTGCCACTGGCTATGTCGACCCACCGCCTGCGGCAGGGCCGCCTCGAAACTGGCATCGATGTGCTGGGCGTAGATAAAGCCGATGGGCAGACCACCCGGCAAGGCATCGAGAAATGCCTTGACCGCTGCCGGGCCACCCAACGAGGCAGCCAGCAACCAGACCTGGCGTGCCGGCTCGCCAGCTTTAAGCGGCGTATTGGCCAGTGCTTGCGGCAACTCCAGACGCGCCGGACGCTGGGCTTCATCGAGCAGTGCCTGCAGGCTGGGCCCAACCGCCTGAGTCGGATCACCGACCAGGCGCTTGAGTTTGCCGAACAGGCTGCGCTCCCAGCGCGGGTAGTTCTCCGAGTGACGCTCGGGCGCGTGCCCCTCGCCGAACAACACCGGGGCACTGGCACGCTCGAGCAGGCTGTCGACCAGCGGCGAATCTTCCGACAGAGCCAGGTCCACCAACCAAAGATCGGTTTCGCAGGCAGCCAGTTGCTCCTCGTCGAGCCGCGCCGGGTCGCTGTTGAGCACTACCTGATAACCGCCACCGGCCAATGCCTGCTGCAACACATGGCGCTGCAACGAGGTGTCGGCGATTACTGCAATGCGCGCGGAGGTTTTGTCTGTCATGTCCGTTTGACCCGATGGCTATCCACCAACTGAGCGATGGTCTCGAGCAGCAAGGACTCCTGATAGGGCTTGCCGAGGTATTGGTTGACACCGATGGACATGGCCCGCTCGCGGTGCTTCTCGCCGGTACGCGAGGTGATCATGATGATCGGCAGGTCCTTCAGGCGCTCGTCGTGGCGCACCAGCGTGGCCACCTCGAAGCCATCCATGCGCGGCATTTCGATGTCCAGCAGCATGATGTCAGGCTTGTGTTCCTGGAGCTGAGCAATAGCGTCGACCCCGTCCTTGGCGGTGACCACGTTCATGCCATTACGCTCGAGTAAACGGCTGGTAACCTTGCGCACGGTGACCGAGTCGTCGACCACCATGACCAGCGTCGGACGGTCGATTTCCACCTCTTCGCTGGCCGAAGCCTGACGCGAAGCCAGGCGCGGCATCAGCTGATTCTGCAGATGCGCATGCAGCACACGAATGGTCGCCAGCAGATCGAGAATCACCACCACGCGGCCGTCACCGAGGATGGTCGCACCGGAGATCCCGTGCACCCCGGCGAACTGCGGGCCGAGGCTCTTCACCACGATCTCGCGCGAACCGGCCAGGCTGTCTACCTGCACCGCCACGGCGTGCTCGCTGGAGCGCACCAGAATCACTGGCAGCGGCAGGCTCTGACCCACCAGTTTGGGATGCTGGCCATTGTTCAGCAGGTCGCCCAGGTACTTCAGCTCGTAGGCCTGTCCGGCGTATTCGAAGCGCGGCGCGTCAGGCGCGTAATAGGCCTCCAGCTCGAACGGCGACACCCGCACGATACCTTCGATGGTGTTCAGCGGGATGGCGTAGAGGTCTTCGCCGGAGTACACCATCAGGGCACGGTTGACCGACACGGTGAACGGCAGGCGAATGGTGAAGCGCGTACCCTGACCCAGCGTCGAGTCGATGCTCATCGCACCGCCGAGCTGCTTGACCTCCGAGTGCACCACGTCCATGCCGACACCACGGCCGGAAATCTGCGTGACCTTCTCGGCAGTGGAGAAACCTGCCTCAAGAATGAACTGCAGGATTTCGTGATCGCTCAGGCCGCTGTCGGCGTCCATCAGCCCACGCTCGATGGCCTTGCGCCGCACGGCTTCCAGGCGAATACCACCACCGTCATCGTCCAGGGTAAGAACGATATCGCCGCCCTCACGGCCGAGATTGAGGCGGATGGTGCCGGTCTCCGACTTGCCAGCAGCGCGACGCACATCGCTCTGCTCGATGCCGTGATCGACGGCGTTACGCAGCATATGTTCCAGCGGCGCGACGATGCGCTCGAGCACCGTGCGGTCCATTTCCCCTTCGGCGTTGCCAACGACGAACTCCACCTGCTTGCCCAGTTCGCCTGCAACCTGGCGCACGATGCGACGCAGACGCGGTACCAGGCGGTCGAACGGCACCATGCGGGTGCGCATCAGACCTTCCTGCAGCTCGGTGTTGACCCGCGCCTGTTGCAGCAGCAGGGTCTCGGCATCGCGGTTCTTCGCCGCCAGGGTTTCCTTCAGATCGAGCAAGTCGGAGGCAGACTCGAACAGCGCGCGAGAGAGCTGCTGCAGTTGCGAGTGACGGTCCATCTCCAGCGGGTCGAAATCTTCATAACCGGCGCGCTCGGCCTCAGCCTGGTAACGGCTGAGAATTTGCGCCTGGGTCTCGGTATCGAGACGGCGCAGCTGGTCACGTACGCGGTCGATGGTCGCTTCCATCTCGCTCAGGGTGAAACCGACATCGCTCACCTGCTGCTCGACACGTCCGCGGAAGATCGACGTCTCACCGGCCAGGTTGACCAGGCCTTCGAGCAGCTCGGCTGGCACCTTGACCAGCTCCTGTGGCGCACGGCGGGACGCTACCTCCAGTGCGGCCTCCTGCGCACGCTGTACGAACGGCAGCACCTTCGGCGCCTGCAACTGGCTTGGCACGTCACTGGCAGCAACGATCGGGTTGAGCAGATTGCTCACAGGCGCTGCCGCTGGCTCGACCCCGGCATCGGCCGCCACCGGCTCTTCACCGAGACTGGCGCTAAGACGCTGGCGCAGCACGTCGAGCTCATTCTGCAGCCCTTCGAAACCGGACTGCACGTCGAGTAACAGGCTCTCCGGCCAGGGGGCGCCCTGCAGCAGAGCCTCGCTGAGATGTTGTTCCAGGTCCTGGCTCAGATCGCCAAGGCGTTTCTGCCCAGCCAGACGCGCACCACCCTTGAGGGTGTGCAGCGTGCGCAGCATTTCGTCGATGGCGCTGACATCATCGCGCTGTTCTTCCCAGCGCCCGATCGACACCTCCATCGCCTCGAGCAGGTCATAGCCTTCTTCGAGGAAGATATCGAGGATGTCGCTGTCAGCCTCTTCGGCTTCGTCGCTCTCGACCACCGCCCTGAGCTGTACCGCCGACGGCATGCTCAGTTGCTCGTCAGGGTTGGCACGAAAGCGTTTGATCGTCTCGATCAGGGCATGGCCCTGCGGCACTGCCCGCTTATCTCGCACGGCTTCGAGCATCTCGGCCAGGCAGTCATGACAGGCCTGCAACAGCGTGAACAGCTCCTGACTAGCCCGCAGGCGACCACCGCCGAGACCTTCGTACAGGAATTCCAGCTCGTGAGCCAAATCGCCGATTTCACGAATTTCAGCCATGCGCGCACCACCCTTGAGGGTGTGCAGGTCACGCTGCAGGGCTTCCAGCTCCAGGCTGTTGTCAACATCGCCCATCCACCGCTGCAGAGCGGCGCCAGCACTGTCGATGATGTCGAAACCTTCCTCGAGGAAGATTTCCACCAGTTCGGGATCACGCTCTTCATGCCAGTTGGCCAGCGTCGTCCCTTGCGGCTCGGGCTCGACAACAGGCATTTCGTCTTCGGGTAATACCAGCTCGACTTCGTCGATCAGCGGCAACACTGCCTCTGGCTCTGCCTGTGGCGCTTCGTCGAGCACGATTTCGTCTTCGACCAGCGCCAGGGGCGGCAGCTTGAAGCTATCCGGCTCCACCACCTCGATCGACTCGACGAGTTCGTCGTCCAGCTCCGGCTCAACCTGGGCGACGGCCGCCGACAGGCTCTGCGGCGTACCGCCCTGGCGGAACTGACGAATTGCCTGAATCAGGTCGTCACCAGAGACCAACGGCAGTCGAGCCTGCAACTGATCGAGCATCTGCGCCAGGCGATCATGGCTTTGCTGCAGCAGATTGCCCAGCGCCGGCGAATGGTTGTAACGGCGGTCGACCAAGCCCTCGTAGAGCGACTCAAGTTCGTGGCCAAGATCACCGATCGGGCGAATCGCGGCCATGCGCGCACCGCCCTTGAGGGTGTGCAGGTCGCGCTGCAGTGAGGACAGCGGCATGGTGTTGTCCGGCTCACTGAGCCAGCGCTCCAGCGCCTGACCAGCACTGTCGAGAATATCCACAGCCTCTTCGAGGAAGATCTCGACCATTTCCTCATCGAGATCGGCGTCGACAAGGCTGAAGCCCAGCTCGGCCTCAGACTGCGACTCCAGATCAATGTCTTCGGCGACTTCCGGTTCGGCGGGTGCCTCTTGCCACAGCACCGGCTCAGCCTCGGCTTCCTGTTCCAGCTCGGCGGTGGCCTGGTCCAACTCGATGACCTCCAGCCCTCCGACGCCAGGCGTGAGCAAGGCCAAGGTATGCGGATCGATGGCTTCGCTCAGCAGATCACGTAGCGCCTGCACCCGCTCGGGTTGCGGGGTGACCTGCAAGGCCGCAGCGACCTGATCCATCATCCCGATCAGCGCTTCGTGGGCCTTCTCCGCCTCGTCGAAGAAGCGCTCGCTGACCGCCAGGCTGCCTTCCTCGACAGCGCCATAGAGATCCAGCAGGGCTTCGCAGAGCTCGTCGATCTGCGGCAGCTCGGCCATTTCGGCGCCACGGCCGAGGGTCGTCAGTTCCTCCAGCAGCGCAGACAGCTCCTGGCGCTCGGACGGATGCTCGCGCCATTTGCGTAGCAGGTCCTCGGCGTCCAGCAAGATATCCATGCCTTCGGCGAGGAAGATGCTGATCATCTGCGGGTCGCGACTTTCGCCGCTCTGCGCCATACGCTCGTCTTCGGCGCTGGCGAGACGCTCCTGATGCAGCGCCTGGACGCGAGCAAGAAGTGCCTCTGCGCCAGGAATGGGTGCCAGAGGCTGGGTCTCGAGATTGTCGAGACCGATACGGAACACGCCCTCGGCGCTGCTCAACAGCTCGGCAGCCGCCAGATCCACCTGGATCAGGTTGGTCTTGAACTCCTTGACCAGCTTCTCCAGCGGCGCCGCGATTTCTGCCACCGGCAGGATGCCGGCCATATAGGCACTGCCCTTGAGGGTGTGCAGCGCACGCTGCAGGTCATCGGTGACTGGCTGCGGCAGTTCCTGCGCGCAGTCGGCAAGAAAGCCAACCAGGGTATCCAGATGGGTTTCCGCCTCGTTGCGGAAAATTTCCAGCAACTGCGGGTCGAGGGGCTCACCATCGAGCGATTGGTCGTTGGCCGACTCGTCCAGCTCGACGACCTCGGTAGCGTCGTCAACGCCCACGGGCTCGGCTACCTGCTGGGTGGCCGGGGCGTTAGATTTTGGGGGCGTCAGCCCCTTGGCCAAAGCATGAGCGGTGGCCGCCAGCAGATCGACATCGTCGCGCTGACGCTGCGCCTTGGCGGCAAACTCGTCGACCAGCGCCGGCATCAGGGCCACGACATCGAGTACCACCTGCTGCACAGGCGCGTTCGGCTCGATGCTGCGGTCCAGCACGCGGTTGAGCAGGTTCTCGATGGACCAGCCCAGCTCACCGATGATCAGCGCGCGAACCATACGCCCGCTGCCCTTGAGCGTGTGGAAGGCGCGACGCACTTCGATCAGCGCGTCCTTGTTGTCGGTATCGGCCTGCCACTGCGGCAGGTACTCACCGATGGTTTCCAGTACTTCGCCGACTTCTTCGATAAAGACTTCCAGCAGCTCTTCGTCCACCGGCTCTTCGTCGGCAGGCGGCGGCAGCAGGCTCGGCGGCACGTCGGCAGCAGGTGGGTTGATCGCCTGTACCGGAGCTGCCATGACATCGGCCATCGACAGCGGCTTCTCCGCTGCCGGTTCATCCGGCAGTTCCTGCACCTGCGGTGCGCTGGGCAGCTCGACTTCCGGTAGTTCCAGATCGGCCAGTTCCAGCTCATCCCACTGCGCCGGCTCGGCCAGTTGATCCAGACTCAGCTCTTCGAGCTCAAGCTCCGGCTCAGCGTCAAGCAGCGGCGCGGCAACAGTCTCTTCGTCCTGCAGGGCGGGTAGTTCTTCAAGCTCGTCCAGCTCGAAGGTAAAGCTGTCGGCAGTCTCACGGGCGTCCGACTGCTCGGGCTCAGCCTCCAGCAGTTGCAGATCCGCAACCTCATCGCTGGACGGCTCGACCACGTCGAAGGTCAGCGCCTCGCTCTCGGCCAGGGGCTCTTCGAGTTGTTCGTCTTCGGCGCCCAGCAGCTCGATTTCCTGCAGCGGGTCAGCCAGCGGTGCCAGGCTTTCTTCCTGCAGCTCGACACGGTCGAGGATCGACGGTTTCTCCTTGAGCGGGTAACCCAGGGTTTCCAGGCTTTCCTCAGCAACGTCGAGAATCAGATCGCCCTGCGTGCCATGGTCCTCGGACAGCCGTTCGAGGTAGTACTCGACGCTGGTGATGGCATCGGCCAGGGTGTCCAGGCTCTGCCAGTTGGGCACGGCCTTGCGCGCCAGCAGCTGTTCCTGAATGTAGCGATTGCAGGCATTGAGCAGGTCGGCAGCGCGCCGCAGCGGAATCATCGCCAGGCCGCCACGGACCTGGGTCAGCAGCTCGGGCACACGGGCCAGGTGCTCGTGGTTCCACTGCGAGGCGATGAATTCGATGATCGCGTCCTTGGCCTGTTCCAGGCCATTGCGCGCTTCCTTGATGACAAGCTGGTGGATCTGCGCCACGTCGGTGGTCGGCAGATGGCTCTGCTCATTCGGGCCGTCGTCGCTCGGGCCGACCATGCCGGCCAGCGTCGCCTCGACATAGAGCAGCGCGCCAGCGACGTCCATCAGCACCGCATCGTTCGGCTCGCGCTGACCGAGAGACAGGCCATGGATCACGTCGATCTGGTCGAGAATGACCTTGCGCGGCTGACCGAAGCCAAGCACCGCGAGGGTATCGGCGATCTGCTTGAGCGGTGCAAGCAGGGCGTCCAGCTCACCGGGCTGGCTACGATCGCTGCGTACGAACAGATCGAGGCTGTCCTTGACCCGCACCAGTTCCTCGCACAGCGCGGCGACCACCGAACGCATGGCGTCACGGTCTGGCCCGGCCAAGCGAGCACGTTCTTCATCCACCACCTCATTGTCAGGCAGTGCTTCGTCGAGGCGGTACTGCTCCTTCAGCGCACGAATGCGAGGGGACTGTGCCGGCGCCTTGGCGACGTAGAACAGCAGGTTCTTGGTCAGCTCATCGGGCGCAGACTGGTTGATGCCATCGGCGCCCTGTTCGACCAGGCGCTTGAGCTCCTTGTCGACCTGACGCAGCAGGGTACGCACCGACGTACCGTTGACCACGCTGCCGTTGGCCAGACCTTCGACCATGCCGGAAGCGATCTGCCACAGGCCGCCCAGCGGGGCGTCCTTGCACAGTGTTTCCAGGCGCGCGAAGACGCGCGCCATATAACCCAGATTGGTCGCCAGTTCCTGGTTGCGGATCACGCCGACCAGGGCCATTTGCAGCATCTGCCGCAGTTTGCGCAACAGCACGGGAAGCTCGGCGGTACGCAGGCGCGCTAGGCTGTCGGATGGCAGCGCCGGCAGGCGCGCGGACATGTCCGGGGAAAACAGGCTGGTTTCCGACAGCAGCTTCTCGCCACGGGCGGCACGCAGGTCGTTGAGCAGCGGCAGCACGACCATGGGCAGGTCGCGGCGAGCGGTCTGGATACGGTCGAGGTACACCGGCAGTTGCAGGATGGCCTGCATCAGCACTTCCAGGGCTTCGCCCTGATTGGCTACGCGACCTTCCATCAACGCCTTGGCCAACTGCTCCATTTCTTCGGCGAGCAACGCGGCGCCGTAGAATTCGACCATCTGCAAGGTGCCGTGAACCTGGTGCACGTAGGTCAGGCAGAAGCGCATGCGCGTAGGGTCCTGCGGGTTCTCGACGAACGCCTCCAGGGCTTGCCGCGCCTGCTTCAGGGTTTCCCCGATCTCGCCTTTGACCCACTCCAGGGCGACATAATCATGCCGATCACCCATAGCCACTCCACTCATAAACTTGGCCTTATCCCTTGCGGGTAAACGCCAGAACTCGCTCGTCGGCCACCGGCACCAGTTGCGGGTGCTGCCAACCGGCTACTTCGCCCACGCCCACGACCAGCAGGCCACCCGGCGCCAGGCTTTCGGCCAGGCGATTGAGGATGTCGCGGCGACGCCAGCGGCGGAAATAGATCAGCAAGTTCTGACAGAAAATCACATCCATGCCGGACATCGGCGCCTTGGCCAGTTCCAGCACATTGAGCTTGGCGCAGCACACACGCGCTGCCAGGCTCGGTACTATCTTGAAGCGTCCATCGGCCTGAGCGAGAAAGTAGCGCTCGCGCAGCTCGTCACTCACCTGCTCCAGGCGTCGCACCGAATAACACGCCTCGCGTGCCTTGCTCAGTGCGCCCTGACTGATATCCGTGCCGGTTACCGCGAAATGCTCGGGCAACTCGCTGCCTTGAAGCGCCTCTGCGGCCTGAATCGCCAGCGAGTAAGGCTCTTCACCACTGGAGCAACCCACGCTCCAGAACTCCCAGGGTTTGCCCAGGCCCGCCGCCAGACGCTCCTGCAGGTACTGCGAGAGCACCTCGAAGGACGGCGGGTGGCGGAAGAAGCGGGTTTCCTGCACGGTCAGACGATCCAGCAGGGTCGACCACTCCACCGCGCCACGCGGGCCATCGGTGACCTGACGGTAATAGCTGGCGTAATCCGTGACGCCCAGTTCGCGCATGCGCGCACTCAGGTTGGTCTGCAGAAATGCACGCCGCTGCTCGCTGATCACCACACCGGTACGCGCTTCGAGCAACGTCTGCCAGTCGTGAAAATCGGCTTGCGACATATCGGCCACCGGGCGCAATGCCCAAACGCCCGCTGACTGCATACCTTCGCCCTGAGTCATGGCTATGTAGCGAAGGCTGCCGCCAGCCCTCGCACTCCTTTATCAGGCGTCTGGCAGGGTGAAACCGGACACCGACTTGCGCATCTCACTGGCCATCTTGGCCAGGTTACCAATGCTCTTGGCGGTGGCGGTGGTACCCGAGGACGTCTGCGAGGTGATCTCCTGGATCACGTTCATGGTGTTGGAAATGTGGCCGGCCGAAGAGGCCTGCTGACGCGCGGCGTTGGAAATGTTCTGGATGAGGGCCGCGAGGGTCTTCGATACCTTCTCGATCTCTTCCAGTGCCACCCCGGCGTCCTGCGCCAGGCGGGCACCGCGCACCACTTCGGAAGTCGTCTGCTCCATGGAGATAACGGCTTCGTTGGTGTCGGTCTGAATGGTTTTTACCAGCGCCTCGATCTGCTTGGTCGCCGCCGAGGAACGTTCTGCGAGGCGTTGTACCTCGTCCGCTACCACGGCGAAACCGCGGCCCGCATCACCGGCCATGGAGGCCTGGATCGCAGCGTTCAGTGCGAGGATGTTGGTCTGGTCGGCAATATCGTTAATCAGACTAACGATGTCACCGATCTCCTGGGACGATTCACCGAGGCGTTTGATCCGCTTCGAGGTGTCCTGGATCTGCTCACGGATGTTATCCATGCCGGTGATGGTGTTGTGTACGACTTCGTTACCCTTGTTGGCGATGGCTACGGAACGCTCCGCTACCGCGGAGGATTCCGAGGCGTTCGCCGATACCTGGTCAATCGACACGGCCATTTCGTTGATCGCGGCGGAGGCGCCGGCAATCTCCTGCGCCTGGTGCTCGGAAGCTTCCGCCAGGTGCATCGCCGTGGCCTGGGTTTCCTGGGCAGCACCGGCTACCTGAACGGCGGTCAGGTTGATCGTGGCTACCAGGTCGCGCAGCTGGTCGATGGAGTAGTTGATGGAGTCGGCGATGGCACCGGTGAAGTCTTCGGTTACCGTCGCGGCCACGGTCAAGTCACCGTCGGCGAGGTCGGCGATTTCGTCGAGCAGACGCAGAATCGCGGTCTGGTTACGCTCGTTCTTCTCGGCGGTCTCGGCCAGACGGCGGTTGGTTTCACGCACCATCACCAGACCGATGAGGATGATCGCACCCAGCGCCAGGCCACCCAGCACGTAGCCGAACAGGGTGTTGATGGCACGGCCCGAGGCCAGGTTCTCAAAGCCGACGGCGAGCTCGGAGGCCTTGTCCAGCAGGGTCTGCGAAACGGTGAAGATCGAGTTCGCCGATTCACGTACCTGGAACAGTTCTGGCGAGGTTTCGAGAATCTCGTCCACGGAGCCGGATACGAATTCGAACAGCTCGGAAATCTCGGCCAGACGTTCGAGGGCTTCCTCGTCGGTCACCTGGCTGATTTCCATCGCGGCGTTGCCTTCGAGCATTGCAGCCAGTACACGGCCGAACAGGCTGGCGTCACGACCGAACATGTCGGCAGCCTGTACCGAGTCTTCGTCACCGGCCAGTACCTTGTTCACCGAACCGAGAATACGCTCGGCCAGCAGCGACTGGCGTTGGGCCACAGAAACCTGAGCAGCCGGCGCACCGCTTTCCAGCAGGATGTCGACCACTTCCTCGTACTCGACCTGCAACTGCGGGATGGTTTCCGCCAGGGTGGCGGCTACCTGGTGCAGGGACAGTACGGTCTGCTCACTGGCCAGAATGGCGTCGGTATTCTGCCGCAGGCTATCCCAGTCCTGCTGTACCGCAGCCATCTGCGCCTGCACCGACGCGGGCGCCGACGGCAAGCCACTGCTGGCATCACCATCGGTCAGGTACCCCCAGCGCAGCTGGAAGTCGTTACGCGCGTCGCGCAACAGACCGAAGGCTTCGGCTTTACCTGCCGCAGCTTCCGTGGCGTTCTTGGCGATACGCTGGGACAGTACGCGCAGCTCACCGGAGTGGCTGATGTACTCGGTATCGTAGTTGGACTGGGTGTTGATGTAGGCGAAGTTCGCGAACAACAGCACGATGGAAACGATCAGCACGACGAACAGCGTCGCGATCAGCGTGCTACTGCGCGCCCCGACCAACAAATTACCTGCATTGAATTTTTTCATTTTCTGGCCCCCGCCTGGACCGACCGCACTACGGTTCCCATGTAACGCCAAAGGGCCGGAAGAACCGACCCAACCGAAAATCTACTGAAAGGACACATCGAGGAAGCCAGGATCGGCCGTCAGCGCATGAGGGCTGAACACCAACCAGGGCTGTTCTCGTTGAAAGACACCGTGGATAAACGGCGCAATGCTCGCCTCGAGAGGCGGCAGTTGTTCTGAAAATGCATCCACGGGGAAGTGCTGCATACCGAAAACTTCATCGACCGTCAGGCCAGCGAAGATTTCCTGATAGTCGACCACCAGAATTCGCCGCAACTTGCGCAGCGGCGACAGCTCATTACCGAAGAACCCGCACAGGTCCATGATCGGCAGCAGGCGGCCACGCACGTTGGCCACCCCTTTGACCCAGCCTTTGACACCCGGCAGCAGGGTGTAGCGCGGCTCATGCAGTACCTCACCCACCTCCCCCATCGGCGCGACGAAGAATCGCTCGCCCATGCGAAAGCCGATACCGCTCCAGGTCTGTACCGCCGCTTGCTGCGACGGCAGCCCGGCCGCCAGGGCTCGGCAACGCTGGTCGATCTCGAGGAGAATCTGGAAAGGAGTCTGCACGGACATGCCAGCCTTGGCCTTCTTTTTATTTAGTACGCGAGCAGCACGGCATCAGCCGGCCAGCACCGCATTGAGAGTCTTCAGCAAGGTATCTTCATCGATCGGCTTGGTCAGGTAGTCCTTCGCGCCCTGGCGCTTGCCCCAGACCTTGTCGGTTTCCTGATCCTTGGTGGTAACGATGACCACCGGGATGTGGCTGGTCTCGGCGTCCTTGGTCAACTGACGGGTCGCCTGAAAACCGTTGAGGCCCGGCATGACGATGTCCATCAGCACCGCATCGGGTTTTTCCTGGCGAGCCAGAGCTACGCCATCGGCGCCATTTTCCGCTTTGAGTACCTGATGCCCATGCTTTTCCAACATGGCGGTCAGCTTGTACATCTCGGTCGGTGAGTCATCAACAATCAGAATTCGAGCCATGGTGTTTCCCAATACAGAAGTGGCGTACGGCGGTCAGGCCGGAACGTCAGGAGGCTTGTTCCACTGGGGTGAAGTCAGGCACGTGGGCTTTGATAGCACCGAGCAGCTCTTCCTTGCTGAAAGGCTTGGTCAGGTACTGGTCGGAGCCGACTATACGCCCCTTGGCCTTGTCGAACAGGCCGTCCTTGGAGGACAGCATGATCACTGGCGTGGACTTGAAAGCACTGTTGTTCTTGATCAGGGCACAGGTCTGATACCCATCGAGACGCGGCATCATGATGTCAACAAAGATGATGCTGGGATGCGTGTCGGCAATCTTGGCCAGGGCATCGAAGCCATCGACCGCAGTGATGACATCACAACCCACTTTTTTCAGCAGAGTTTCAGCGGTGCGACGAATCGTTTTCGAATCGTCGATCACCATCACTTTCAAACCCTCGGTATGCTGTTCCATGTTTGCCCTACCATCGCCTCGGTGAGTCGTTATATTCGCGTTATCAGTATGCCTGAGGCCCAGTCTTCGATGGGTCTTGACCCAATCGTCGGGCCTTTTTAGCACACTCTCCAGATGCAATCTATAAGGCTTCCCGGGCAGCTCCGCCCTTGACCACGCGGCCCGGCCGGCGCCACCCTGAGAGCCGTCATTCGGCTCGGTCAGCCCGGCCTTCACCCTCATCTCACGGAGTTTATCCCCCCATGAGCCTTCGTCTCGGGATCGTCATGGATCCTATTGCCAGCATCTCCTTCAAAAAAGACAGCTCGCTGGCCATGTTGCTGGCCGCTCAAGCACGCGGCTGGTCGCTGTTTTACATGGAGCAGCAGGATCTCTATCAGGTTCGCGGTCAGGCTCGCGCCCGCCTGCGCTCTCTGGAAGTGTTCAACGATCCGCAGCGCTGGTTCACCCTTGGTACGGAGCAGGACACGCCGCTCGCCGAACTGGACGTGATCCTGATGCGCAAGGACCCGCCCTTCGATAACGAGTTCGTCTACTCCACCTACCTGCTCGAGCAGGCCGAGCGCGACGGCGTACTGGTGGTCAATCGGCCGCAGAGTCTGCGCGACTGCAATGAAAAGTTCTTCGCCACCCAGTTTCCTCAATACACACCTGCGACTCTGGTAAGCCGGCGCCCCGACATTGTGCGCCAGTTTGCCGATGAGCACCGTGACATCATTCTCAAACCCCTTGATGGCATGGGCGGATCGCAGATATTTCGCCACCGTGAGGGCGACCCGAATCTCTCGGTGATTCTGGAAACCCTGACCCTTCACGGCCACCAGCAGATCATGGCGCAGGCCTACCTGCCGGCGATCAAGGACGGCGACAAACGCATCCTGATGATAGACGGGGAACCGGTACCCTACTGCCTGGCACGTATTCCGGCTGCCGGAGAGACCCGCGGCAACCTGGCCGCAGGTGGCCGTGGCGAGGCACGCCCACTGACCGAACGTGATCGTGAGATCGCCGCCGCAGTCGGCCCGACCCTGCGCGGAAAAGGCCTGATCTTCGTTGGGCTCGACGTGATCGGTGACCATCTGACAGAAATCAATGTCACCAGCCCGACCTGTATCCGCGAGATCGATGCGGCATTCGACACCCGCATCGGCGAACAGCTGATGGACTGCATTGCACGCAAGCGCGGGTTAAAAGCTTGACGCAGGTGGCAGCCTGGCGCCTGCAACTTGCAGGCGCCTACTGCTACCCGGCAGACTGCGCGACATTCGAAAGCAGACCCGATACGCGATGAACGCAGCAGCCACCCCACCGACCACCTCCTCCGCCAACGCACGACCGGCGGACCGCCTGGGATTCACCCTGTTTCTCGCGGCTGCACTGCACGCGGCACTGATCCTCGGCGTCGGTTTTACCCTAGAGTCGCCGCCGGAAATCAGCAAGACGCTGGAAATCACGCTTTCCACCTTCAAGAGCGAAGAAAAGCCCAAAGAAGCGGATTTCCTGGCGCAGGACAACCAGCAAGGCAGCGGCACGCTGGAACATGCAGCAGCCCCCAAGACCACCGAACAGGCGCCCTTCCAGGACAGCGAGGTGCGCAAGGTCACACCGCCCGCCGCCCCGCAACAGCCCGCCAGTAAACAGGAAGCACCCAAGGCCGCGGTCGCTACACGCGCACCACAGCAGCAGAAAACTCCGGTCAAACGCGAAGAAACCAAGCCGGCGCCTCAAACCCAGCCTGCACCAGTGTTCGACTCTGCTCAGTTGTCCGCCGAGATCGCCAGCCTGGAGGCGGAGCTTGCCCAGGAGGTTCAGCAGTACGCCAAACGCCCGAAGATCCACCGCCTCAATGCTGCCTCGACCATGCGCGACAAGGGCGCCTGGTACAAGGACGAATGGCGCAAGAAGGTCGAGCGCATCGGCAACCTGAATTATCCCGACGATGCTCGTCGCCAACGCATCTACGGTAGCCTGCGCCTGCTGGTGTCGATCAACCGTGACGGCTCGCTGTACGAGGTCCAGGTGCTGGAATCGTCCGGCCAGGCCATGCTCGACCAGGCCGCGCAGCGCATCGTGCGCCTGGCCGCGCCCTATGCGCCCTTCACCGGCGACCTGGCTGATATCGACCGCCTGGAGATCATCCGCACCTGGCGCTTCGAGCGCGGCGACCGCCTGTCGAGCAACTAGCCAGAGCCGCGACAAGCCTCAATACGGAGAACCGCGACGGAGGTTCTTCTGCTGATGCTTGTCGCTTGCAGCTTGCGGCTTCAAACTAGCCGACATGAAGAGTTCAGCCCCTACCTCGCTCAAGCACCATTTCCTGATCGCCATGCCGCACATGGACGATCCGAATTTCGCGCAGACCGTCACCTACCTGGTCGAACACAACGAGCAGGGCGCGATGGGCCTGGTGATCAACAAGCCCAATGGCCTCAACCTGGCCGATGTGCTGGAGCAATTACGCCCCGATGAGGAGCCCGCGGCGCTGTGCCACAGCCTGCCGATCTTCGCTGGCGGCCCGGTACAGACTGACCGCGGCTTCGTCCTGCATCCCGCCGGCCCACAGTTCCAGGCGACCCTGGAGCTGGGCGAGCTGGGGCTTTCGACCTCGCAGGACGTGCTGTTCGCCATCGCCGACGGCAGCGGCCCGGATCACTACCTGATCACCCTCGGCTACGCCGGCTGGGATGCCGGGCAACTGGAGGCCGAACTGGCCGATAACGCCTGGCTGACCTGCCCCGCCGACACCAACATTCTCTTCGACCTGCCGTTCGACCAACGCCTGAATGCCGCAGCTGCGCGTCTGGGGGTCAACCTCAGCCTGCTGACTTCACAGGTTGGGCACGCCTGATGAGCAACAAGCCACTGCGCCTGCTGCTGGGCTTCGACTATGGCACCAAGCAGATCGGCGTCGCCGTCGGCCAGGTAATCACCGGCCAGGCCCGCGAACTGTGTGTGCTCAAGGCGCAGAACGGCGTGCCGGACTGGAGCCGCGTCGAAGCGCTGATCAAGGAGTGGCAGCCGGACGCCGTGGTGGTCGGCCTGCCCCTTAACATGGATGGCACGCCCAGTGAGATGAGCGCCCGCGCCGAGAAATTCGCCCGCCGCCTCAACGGCCGCTTCAACCTGCCGGCCTTCACCCACGACGAACGCCTGACCACCTTCGAGGCCAAGGGCCAGCGCCTGCGCGAAGGCCAGAGTGGCGGCCATCGCGAGCGCCCCGTTGATGCCATTGCTGCAGCCTTGTTGCTACAGGGCTGGTTAGAGGAAAACTGCACGGGCTGATCGAGTCAGCCCGCACCAAGGAGTTTCGCCATGCTGCCCAACCCCAACGATCTACTGCCGGCCATGGCCAGCGCCCTGACCCAGCATCTGAATCGGCGCCAGATCAGCGAACCGCGTTTTATCGGCATCCGGACTGGCGGTGTCTGGGTCGCCCAGGCCCTGCTGCAGGCCCTGAATCGTGACGACGCGCTGGGCGTGCTCGACGTGTCCTTCTACCGCGACGACTTCACCCAGAATGGCCTGCATCCACAGGTGCAACCGTCCGAGCTGCCGTTCGAGATCGAAGGCCAGCACCTGGTACTGATCGACGACGTATTGATGAGCGGCCGCACCATCCGCGCCGCACTGAACGAACTGTTCGATTATGGCCGCCCGGCCAGTGTGACCCTGGTCAGCCTGCTCGACCTCGATGCCCGCGAGTTACCGATTCGCCCCGACGTGGTCGGTGCCACCCTGTCGCTGGCAGCCAACGAGCGGGTAAAATTGTCCGGCCCCACGCCGCTGACCCTCGAACTCCAGACGCTCGCCAACTGAGACCCCCGCGATGACGCCACTCGCCGCCAAGCGCCCGCTGCAACTGAACGACCAAGGTCAGTTGCGCCACTTCCTCTCACTCGACGGCCTGCCCCGCGAGCTGTTGACCGAAATCCTCGACACCGCCGACTCCTTCCTCGAAGTCGGCGCGCGGGCAGTGAAGAAAGTCCCGCTGCTGCGCGGCAAGACCGTGTGCAACGTGTTCTTCGAGAACTCCACGCGCACCCGCACCACCTTCGAACTGGCCGCCCAGCGCCTATCGGCCGACGTCATCAGCCTCAACGTCTCGACCAGTTCCACCAGCAAGGGCGAGACGCTGTTCGATACCCTGCGCAACCTCGAAGCCATGGCCGCCGACATCTTCGTCGTGCGCCATGCCGACTCCGGCGCCGCGCACTTCATCGCCGAGCACGTGTGCCCGAACCTGGCGATCATCAACGGCGGCGACGGCCGCCACGCGCACCCGACCCAGGGCATGCTCGACATGCTCACCATCCGCCGCCACAAAGGTGATTTCGAGAACCTCTCGGTGGCCATCGTCGGCGACATCCTGCACTCGCGGGTAGCACGCTCGAACATGCTGGCGCTGAAGACCCTGGGCTGCCCGGACATTCGCGTCATCGCGCCGAAGACTCTGCTGCCGATCGGTCTGGAGCAGGCTTACGGCGTGCGCGTGTTCAGCGATGCCGATGAAGGCCTCAAGGACGTCGACGTGGTGATCATGCTGCGTCTACAGCGCGAGCGCATGCAGGGCGGCCTGCTGCCCAGCGAGGGCGAGTTCTACCGCCTGTTCGGGCTCACCGAGCAGCGCCTCAAGCTGGCCAAGCCGGATGCCCTGGTGATGCACCCGGGGCCGATCAACCGCGGCGTGGAGATCGAGTCGGCAGTGGCCGACGGCCCGCAGTCGGTGATCCTCAACCAGGTCACCTACGGCATCGCCATCCGTATGGCCGTGCTGTCGATGGCCATGAGCGGGCAGAACGCCCAACGTCAACTCAACGCCGAGGAGGCCAACTGATGCGTACCGCAATCCTCGGCGCCCGCGTGATCGACCCGGCCAGCGGCCTGGATCAGGTCACCGACCTCTATATAGATGGCGGCAAACTGATCGCCACCGGCCAGGCACCTGCCGGCTTCACTGCCGACAAGACTCTCGACGCCCAAGGCCTGATTGCCGCACCCGGCCTGGTCGACCTGTCGGTGGCCCTGCGTGAGCCTGGCTATAGCCGCAAGGGCAGCATCGCCACGGAAACCCTCGCAGCAGCGGCCGGCGGCGTCACCAGCCTGTGCTGCCCACCGTTCACCAAACCAGTGCTGGACACCTCGGCGGTGGCCGAGCTGATCCTCGACCGCGCCCGCGAAGCCGGGCACACCAAGGTCTATCCCATCGGCGCACTGAGCAAGGGCCTGGCCGGCGAGCAGCTCGCAGAACTGGTTGCTCTGCGCGATGCCGGTTGTGTGGCATTCGGCAACGGCCTGGACAACTTCCGCAGCAGCCGCACCCTGCGCCGCGCGCTGGAATATGCAGCCACCTTCGACCTGCAGGTGATCTTCCACTCGCAGGATGCCGACCTGGCCGAAGGCGGCCTGGCTCACGAAGGCCCGACCGCCAGCTTCCTCGGCCTGGCCGGCATCCCGGAAACCGCCGAAACCGTGGCCCTGGCTCGCGACCTGCTGCTGGTAGAACAAAGCGGCGTGCGTGCGCACTTCAGCCAGATCACCAGCGCCCGTGGTGCCGAGCTGATCGCCGCTGCTCAGGCCCGCGGCCTGCCGGTGACCGCCGACGTGGCGCTGTACCAACTGATCCTCACCGACGAGGCGCTGATCGATTTCTCCAGCCTTTACCATGTGCAGCCGCCGCTGCGCTCGCGTACCGACCGCGACGGTCTGCGCGAAGCAGTGAAAGCCGGGGTGATCTCTGCCATTTCCAGTCACCACCAGCCGCACGAGCGCGATGCCAAGCTGGCGCCCTTCGCCGCCACCGAGCCAGGCATCAGCAGCGTGCAGTTGCTGCTGCCACTGGCCCTGAGCCTGGTGCAAGACGGCCTGCTGGATCTGCCGACACTGCTGGCGCGCCTTACCAACGGCCCCGCCGCCGCGCTGCGCCTGCCAGCCGGCAGCCTGAACGTCGGCGGCGCTGCCGATATCGTGCTGTTCGATGCGCAGGCCTCGACCATCGCCGGCGAGCAGTGGTACTCCAAGGGCAGCAACTGCCCGTTCATCGGCCATTGCCTGCCTGGCGCGGTGCGCTACACACTGGTCGACGGACACATCAGCTACCAGGGTTGAACCGATACGAGCCCGCCACCCGGCGGGCTCGCCAGCTCCGTAGGGTGTCGCGGGGTCGCCCAGGCCGCAGGCACCAACCGCTGAAGGCCGCGGTGCGCACGGCGCACCCTACGTCCAGGCGACCTTCCCATCCGCGACACGCCCCGCTCTTGCCACGACATTGGACGAAGTAGTGACTCGACGGTCATGATCCACGTCAGGTTAGGCAGCCGAAATTTTCCAAATGCCACCGCCCTATGACCCCGCTCGCGCCCGAAGGCGCCGGCCTGGCGTCGCGCTGGCCTTGTTCAGGAGCTTTTGATTTATGTCGCGCTTACCTGTGATCGTGGGTTTTGGGGGTTACAACGCAGCCGGGCGCAGCTCCTTCCACCATGGCTTCCGTCGCACCGTGCAGGAGTCGCTGGAACCCCAGGCGCGCCAGGAAACCCTGGCCGGATTGGCGCAAATGATGAAACTGGTGCGCGTGGTCGATGGCCAGTACCAGGATCAGGACGGCCAGGCGCTGAGCCTCGCCGACATCGAAAGCCGCTACGCCAAGGAGATTCTCGCCGGCACCTTGGTACGTCGTCTCGAGAAGCAGCACCTGGACCCGGACGCCGCCCACTGGCAGAAGAGCATCAGCCTCGCCCCCGTCAATGGCGCCAACCTGAGCTTCATCACCCAGCGCAAGCAACTGCCCGAGCCGCTGCCAGCCAACTGGTCGGTCGAAGAGCTCGAAGGCAACGAAGTACGCGTCACCCTGCACGACAGCTGCGAATTCAAGGTCGACAGCTATCGCCCGCTGGCAGTGAAATCCGCCGGCCAGTTGCCCACCGGCTTCGAGCCGAGCGAGCTGTACAACGCCCGTTTTCACCCGCGAGGCCTGGCCATGACCGTGGTCGGAGTCACCGATGCCCTGCGCTCGGTAGGCATCGACTGGCAGCGCATCGTCCAGCACGTCGCCCCGGACGAGATCGCCGTATTCGCCAGTTGCATCATGAGCCAGCTCGACGAGAACGGTTTCGGCGGCATGATGCAGTCGCGCCTCAAGGGCGGCCGCGTCACCGCCAAGCAGCTGGCTCTCGGCCTGAACACCATGCCGGCCGACTTCATCAACGCCTACGTGCTCGGTAGCGTCGGCACCACCGGCAGCATCACCGGCGCCTGCGCCACCTTCCTCTACAACCTGCAGAAAGGCATCGAGCAGATCGCCTCCGGCAAGGCGCGCGTGGTCATCGTCGGCAGCAGCGAGGCGCCGATCAACCAGGAATGCATCGAGGGCTATGGCGCCATGGGCGCACTGGCCACCGAAGAGGGCCTGCGCCAGATCGAAGGCAAGAGTGAGGTGGACTTCCGCCGCGCCAGCCGCCCGTTCGGCGACAACTGCGGCTTCACCCTGGCCGAGGCCTGCCAGTTCGCGGTGCTGATGGATGATGAGCTAGCCCTGGAACTCGGTGCAGACATCCACGGCGCGGTGCCGGACGTGTTCATCAATGCCGATGGTTTCAAGAAATCCATTTCCGCCCCCGGCCCGGGCAACTACCTGACCGTGGCCAAGGCCGTGGCCAGCGCCGTGCAACTGCTCGGCCTGGATGCCGTACGTAGCCGCAGCTTCGTCCACGCCCACGGCTCCAGCACCCCGGCCAACCGCGTCACCGAGTCGGAAATCCTCGACCGCGTCGCGGCGGCCTTCGGCATCGAACAGTGGCCGGTCACAGCGGTGAAGGCCTTCGTCGGCCACTCCCTGGCCACCGCCAGCGGCGACCAGGTGATCGGCGCACTCGGCGCCTTCAAGTACGGCATTGTGCCGGGCCTGAAGACCATCGACGCAGTCGCTGGCGACGTGCACCAGGATCACCTGAGCCTGTCCACCGAAGACCGCAAGGTCGGCGAGCAGGCGCTGGACGTTGCCTTCATCAACTCCAAGGGCTTCGGCGGTAACAACGCCAGCGCCCTGGTGCTGGCCCCGCACGTGACCGAGCGCATGCTGCGCAAACGCCACGGCCAGGCCGCTTTCGACGCTTACTTGGCGCGCCGTGAAGGCACACGCGCCGCCGCTGCCGCGTACGACCAACTTGCCCTGCAGGGCAAGCTGGACATCATCTACAACTTCGGTAACGACATGATCGACGACCAGGCGATCTCCATCACCACCGAAGAAGTGAAGGTGCCTGGCTTCGACCAGCCGCTGGTGTTCAGGAAGGATGCGCGTTACAGCGATATGCTCGACTGAGCGAAGCAGCAACGACGCACAAACCGTAGGAGCGAGCTCTGCTCGCGAAGCTTCTGGATCGCCAGGGTTCGCGAGCAGAGCTCGCTCCTACAGGTAACGTGTCAAGGCTAAAGACCGCGCGCTAGCTCGATCAGCTCGCCACGCCACTCAGCGGCAGCCGGCAGCGCCAGGAAAGACGGATTGAGGAAGGATTCGCGCGCCTCGTAGGTCAGCACTTCGCCAGCCAGATCCAGCACTTCGCCACCCGCCCCTTCCAGCACGCCCTGCGCGGCTGCGGTATCCCACTGCGAGGTGGGCGCCAGGCGCGGATAGCAGTCGGCATTGCCTTCAGCCAGCAGACAGAACTTAAGCGAGCTGCCGATATTGGCCAGCGCCGGTTCGCCGAAACGCTCAGACAGGCCTGCGAGCAGGGTTTCCTGCGCCGGGCTCGAATGGCGCTTGCTGGCCACCAGGGTAAAGCCCTGCGCGGGCGCCAGGCGCACGCTGATCGAATGCTCCTCGCCCGGCGTGTCGCTGCACCAGGCGCCCAAACCAGCACCGCCGTAATAGCAGCGGCCATTGGCTGGAATGCCGACCACACCGAAGACCACTCGCCCCTGTTCGATCAGCGCGACATTGACCGTGAACTCTTCGGAGCCGGCGATAAATTCCTTGGTGCCATCGAGCGGATCGACCAGCCACCAACGCGTCCAGGTGGCGCGCTCGACCAGCGGAATGTCGGCGGCCTCCTCTGACAGCACCGGCACATCCGGCGCCAGCGCCTGCAGGCCATCGAGCAGGATATGGTGCGCGGCCAGGTCGGCGGCGGTCACCGGCGAGGCATCGGCCTTCTCCGTCACTGCCACACCGCTGCGCCAGTACGGCAGCGCCGCCGCGCCCGCCGCACGAACCAGTTCGATCACCTGGGGAATAAAGGGATGACTCACGGACGGTAATCCCCGCGCTGAGTCAGCAGATCGCGCACCAGGTACAACGCAGCCAGCGCACGGCCTTCGCTGAACTGTTCGTGCTGAGCCAGGCTGGACAGCTCGCGCAGGCTGATGCGGTCGACCCGCATCGGCTCGGGCTCGTCACCCGGCAGGCGCTCTTCATAAAGGTTGCGCGCCAGTACCACCTGAATTTTCTGGCTCATGTAACCGGGCGACAGGCTCAGCTCGGTGATGTACTCCAGTTCGTGCGCGCCGAAACCAGCCTCCTCCTTGAGCTCGCGGTTGGCGGCCACCAACACGTCTTCACCCGGCTCGATCAAGCCTTTGGGCAGCGACAGCTGGTAGTCATCGGTGCCGCCGCAATACTCCTCGATCAGCACCGCGTGTTCGGCGTCGAGCATCGCCACCACCATCACCGCGCCGTAGCCCGAGCCCTTGCCGACCAGTCGCTCATAGGTGCGCTCCGTGCCGTTGGAGAAGCGCAACTGCACTTCCTCGACACGAAACAGACGGCTGCTGGCGACAATTTCGCGAGCGAGAACCGTGGGCTTTTGGCGCATGAGGCGACTCCTTGGCGGGACCGAGCGGGTTATCATACAGCGGCTTTCGCCATTATCCGTGGCCGAGATTGCATCAAGGCGAAACAGGCCACGGATCGATTGTTCCCGATCAGAGAGATGAGTATGCCCCTACTACCCTGGCAGCAGATCGACACCCTCCTGCTGGATATGGACGGCACGTTGCTCGACCTGCACTTCGACAACCACTTCTGGCTCACCCACCTGCCGCAGCGCTACGCCGAGCACCATGGCGTCAGCCTGGCGCTGGCCAAGGCCGAACTGCTGCCGCTGTTTCGCGAGCACGCCGGCACGCTGAACTGGTACTGCACCGATTTCTGGAGCCGCGAGCTGCGCCTGTCAATCCGCGACCTCAAGCGCGAGGTCGCGCACCTGATCGCCCTGCGTACGGATGCCGAAGTGTTTCTGCGCGCCCTGCGCGAAGCTGGCAAACGCGTGGTGCTGATCACCAACGCGCACCGAGATTCGCTGTCGCTGAAACTGGAACGCGTCGAGCTGGCGCCCTGGTTCGAACGCCTGATCAGCTCCCACGACTACGGTTTCCCCAAGGAGGATCAGCAGTTTTGGTTCGCCCTGCGCCAGGACGTCGACTTCGACCCGGCCCGCAGCCTGTTCATCGATGACAGCCTGCCGATCCTGCGCAGCGCCGGGCAGTTCGGTGTTGCCCATCTGCTCGCCGTGCGCCAGCCAGACAGCCAGGCCGGGCCTAAAGATACCGAGGAGTTCGCCGCAGTGGAGGACTACCGGGAGTTGGTGCACGGACTGCCTGCGACGCCCTCGCGGTAGGAGCCGGCTTGGCGGCGATCGCGAATGATGCCGATCGTCGCCAAGCCCCCGCCGCACCTGAGCGCGGGTTTAGTCGGGAATCCGCAATACCTGCCCCGGATAGATTTTGTCTGGGTGACTGAGCATCGGCTTGTTGGCTTCGAATATCTTCATGTAGGCATTGGCGTTGCCGTACTCGGCCTTGGCAATCGCGCTCAGCGTGTCGCCCTTCTTCACCGTGACGAAGCGCGCTTCGGGCGCGGGCGTGGTCACGCTGATCTGATCATCGACCTCACCGACGCCGGCCACGTTGCCCAGCGCCAGGAGAATCTTTTCCTTCTCTTCCTGGCTGGCCACTTCGCCGCGAGCGATGACCTTGTCGCCCTCGACGCTGACCTCGATGTCGGGGTTGCCCAGGCCAACCTTGGCGACATGCTCCTTGAGCGATTCGGCGGCCTGTGCCTCCTGACCCACCAGCGACTCCCAGAGCTTGACCCCGGCGTCTTTGACAAAGGCAAACAGACTCATGGCGATTCCTCTCGTTCCTTGTGAATGACCGGGCAAACCGCCCGGAGACCAAAGTCTAGTTCAGGAAACACCCCTGATTAGCGTTCGCGCATTAGAATCCGGGCAAACCAGGAGCCCCCATGGACATAAAGCAGCTGAAATTCCTCGTCGCCCTCGACGAGACCCGCCACTTCGGTCAGGCCGCTGCGCGCTGCCACGTGACCCAGCCGACACTGTCCATGCGCTTGCGCCAACTGGAAGACGAGCTAGGCCTGGAACTGGTACGTCGCGGGCAGCGCTTCGAAGGTTTCAGCGCCGAAGGTGAGCGTATCCTGGCCTGGGCACGCAGTGTGCTGGCCGCACAGGATGGCCTGCTCGCCGAAGCTGCAGCCTGTCGTGGGCACCTGGTGGGTACGCTGCGCCTGGGCGTGGTGCCGCTGGCCAGTTTCGACCCGATGCGCCTGATCAGTCTGTTCGCCGAGCGTCACCCTGGGCTGCGCTTTCAGTTGCACGCGCTGAGCAGCGATCAGATTCTTGAGGGCCTGGTCCGCAATCAGCTCGACCTGGGCCTGTCCTATCTCGATCGCCTTGACCGCGAGCACTTCGCCAGCCTGGAGCTGGCCGAAGCACGCATGGGCCTGCTCTACGATCAGCGCCACTTCCACTTCGTCAGCAGCAGCCTGCGCTGGGAACAGTTGGCCAACCTGCCCCTGGGCCTGCTCTCCACCGGTATGCACTTTCGCCAGTCCATCGATCACAGCTTCCGTGCTCGCGGCCTGAGCCCGCAGGTACGCCTGGAGGCCGATGCCGTACACCACCTGACTCAAGCGGTCAGCGCCGGGCTGTGCTGCAGCGTCATGCCATTGCCGACCGACGGCTCTCCGACTGACGGTCATCTGCGCCTGCTACCCATCGAGGACGCTCATACCCTGGCACCTCAGGGCCTGATCATGCGCCGTAGCGCCCCTGCCTCACCGCTCGCGCAAGCCTGTTTCGAAGAGGCACGAGAGTGGCTGGCGAACGCTTGATAGATTTGCTCGATCAACACATCAAAGCCAACGATTAGACGCTCCCCGCCCATGGGCCTAGGCTTAGCTGTGTCAATCTGTCACAGAGCGCGCCTCGATGGCCAAGCCAGCCGCCCAGCCGCACATTGCCAGTGCCTATACCTACGCCGAACTCGGTGACGGTCGCGCGCAGCACGCTGCACTGGCCGAAGAATGTGCCCTGGCGATCAGCTACAACGACCTGAACCAGGCGGTGATGATGGTTTCGCCCCATCACCTGGAAGATTTTGCCGTCGGCTTCAGTCTTGGCAACGACTTGATCAAGTCAATCGACGACATCTATGACATCCAGTTGCGCGGCCTGGGTGACAGCCGCGAAGCCCGCTTGCAGGTCAGCAGCCGCGCCTTCTGGGCGCTCAAGCAGCAACGCCGACAAATGGCTGGCACCAGTGGTTGCGGCCTGTGCGGTGTGGATGCGCTGGAACAGGCCCTGCCAACCCTGACGGCTTTGCCAGGCGCCACCCTGCCACCGCTGGAACACCTGAGCGGCCTGCGCGAGCGCATCGGTGAGCAGCAGCAACTGGCACGCCACAGCGGCGCGCTGCATGCCGCCTTGTTCATCGATGCCAGCGGTGAGATTCGTCTGTGCCGTGAAGACATCGGTCGCCATAACGCCCTGGACAAGCTGATCGGCGCCATCGCCCGCGAACGTATCGACACTCACGGTGGCTTCGCCCTGGTC
The DNA here is from genome assembly GCF_039555755.1 of Pseudomonas sediminis. Classification (NCBI taxonomy): domain Bacteria; kingdom Pseudomonadati; phylum Pseudomonadota; class Gammaproteobacteria; order Pseudomonadales; family Pseudomonadaceae; genus Pseudomonas; species Pseudomonas sediminis. Next base: position 2,189,647 of record NZ_CP154631.1, on the reverse strand, counting down.
ACCAGCCGCTGCAGCCTGGAACTACTGCACAAGGCGGTACGTGCCGGCATCGGCACCCTGGTGAGCCTGTCCGCGCCCACCGCACTGACCGTGGACTGGGCGCGGCGCCATCGCCTCAACCTGATCCACCTGCCCCATCACAGCACGCCGCGGGTCTACAGCCCTGCGCCTGACGAAGAAGAACGACCATGAGCCTGCAACCCGTCAATCCTCGCTATAAGCCCTACAAAGGCCCAGCCGCTGGCTGGGGTGCACTGAACGCCGTGACCCGCTTCTGGCTGGACAGCAAGCAGCCATTCAAGAACCTGCGCGCGCTGCTCAAGACCAACCAGAACGGCGGTTTCGACTGCCCCGGCTGCGCCTGGGGCGATTCGCCCGAAGACGGCCATATCAAGTTCTGCGAGAACGGCGCCAAGGCGGTCAACTGGGAAGCCACCAAACGCCGCGTGGACCCGGCCTTCTTTGCCCGCTACACGGTCAGCCAACTGCGCGAGCAGAGCGACTACTGGCTCGAATACCAGGGCCGCCTGACCCACCCGATGCGCTATGACGCCAGCACCGATCGCTACACGAAGACCACCTGGGCCGAAGCCTTCGCCCTGATCGCCAGGCATCTGAAGGCGCTGCCGAGTCCGGATCACGCCGAATTCTACACCTCCGGTCGGGCCAGCAACGAGGCGGCATACCTCTACCAGTTGTTCGTGCGCGCCTATGGCACCAACAACTTCCCCGACTGCTCGAACATGTGCCACGAGGCCAGCGGCGTCGCCCTCGGCCAGAGCGTGGGCATCGGCAAGGGCAGCGTGACCTTCAACGATTTCGAGCATGCCGACGCCATTTTCGTCCTCGGCCAGAACCCCGGCACCAACCACCCGCGCATGCTCGAACCGCTGCGTGAAGCGGTCAAACGCGGCGCCCAGGTGGTCTGCTTCAACCCACTGAAGGAGCGTGGCCTGGAGCGTTTCCAGCATCCGCAACACGCGCTGGAGATGCTCACCAACGGCTCCGAGCCGCTGAACACCGCGTTCTTCCGTCCGGCCCTGGGCGGCGACATGGCCGCCCTGCGCGGCATCGCCAAGTTCCTGCTGCTGTGGGAGCGCGAGGCGCAGTCCAAGGGTGAAGCAGCGGTGTTCGACCATGCCTTCATCGCTGAGCACACCGATGGTGTCGAGGCCTACCTGCAGCTGCTCGACGACACTACCTGGGAGGCGCTCGAAGCCCAGTCCGGCCTGAGCCTGCTGGAAATCGAACAGGCGGCGCGCATGTACCGCCGCGCCGAGCGGGTGATCATCTGCTGGGCCATGGGCATCACCCAGCACCACCACTCGGTGGCCACCATCCAGGAAATCGTCAACCTGCAACTGCTGCGCGGCAACCTCGGCCGCCCCGGCGCCGGTCTGTGCCCGGTGCGTGGCCACAGCAACGTACAGGGCGACCGCACCATGGGCATCAACGACCGCCCGCCGGTCACGCTGCTCGACGCCCTGGAAAAGCGCTTTCAGTTCAAGGTGCCGCGCGAGAATGGCCACAACACCGTCGAGGCGATCAACGCCATGATCGACGGCCAGGCCAAGGTATTCATCGGCCTCGGCGGTAACTTCGCTCAGGCCACGCCGGACAGCCCGCGTACGCACAAGGCGCTGCAGAGCTGCGACCTCACCGTGCAGATCAGCACCAAGCTCAATCGCAGTCACCTCACCGTCGGCCGCGACGCGCTGATCCTGCCGTGCCTGGGCCGTACCGACATCGACCATCAGGCCGGTGGCCCTCAAGCGGTGACGGTGGAAGATTCGTTCAGCATGATCCACGCCTCCTACGGCCAGCTCGAACCGCTCTCCGGCAGCGAGATGCGCTCGGAGCCTGCCATCGTTGCCGGGATCGCCAAGGCCACCCTGGGCAACCACCCGGTGGATTGGGACGCGCTGATCGCCGACTACGACCGCATCCGCGAGCTGATCGCCGACACCATCCCCGGCTTCCAGGATTTCAACCAGCGTGTCGCTCACCCCGGCGGTTTCTACCTCGGCAACTCGGCCGGCGCGCGCCAGTGGAAAACGGCATCCGGCAAGGCCAACTTCAAGGCCAATGCGCTGCTCGACGACCTGCTGCCTCCGCAGGTGCGCGAAAGCGGTGAGAAGCCGGATCTGATCCTGCAGACCCTGCGCTCGCACGATCAGTACAACACCACGGTGTACGGCCTCGACGACCGCTACCGCGGCGTGCGCGGGCAGCGCGATGTGCTGTTCGCCAACGAAGCGGACATCCTTCGTCTGGGCTTCAAGCCAGGTCAGAAGGTGGACATCCGCTCGTTGTGGAACGATGGCATCGAACGCCGGGTGAGCGGTTTCACCCTGCTCGCCTTCGATATCCCGGCCGGCCAGGCCGCTGCCTACTTCCCCGAAGCCAATCCGCTGGTGCCGCTGGAAAGCGCCGGCGTCGGTAGCAGCACACCGACCAGCAAGTTCGTCGCCATCCGCCTGCAGGCTGCCAGCGGCGGCAATCTGCTGGGCAGCAGCGCAGCAAGCTGACCGGCGGCCAGGAACCTCGTACAGAAATCGCTGGTCAATGGCGTAACGCTCGCCATCTGGCGGTTTCTGTTATCGAGGTGTCCATGAAGTCTCTGCAACTCTTCTTTCTTTCCCTTGGCCTGACTAGCGGCGGTTTTGCCTTTGCCGGCAATACCGAGGCCGGCCTGGGCGGCGCACTAGGTGGCGCAGTGGGTGCGATGGTTGGTCAGCAGGTCGGTGGCAACACTGGCGCTGCGGTCGGTGCCGGTCTCGGTGGCGCCGCCGGCAGCATGGTCGGCGCGGATCGCCGCAGTCGTACCGAAGCCGCGATTGGCGGCGCCCTGGGCGCAGCGGGCGGTAACGTGGTCGGCCAGCAGGTCGGTGGTAACACCGGCGGCGTGGTCGGTGCAGCAGTCGGCGGCGGCGCTGGTGGCGCGCTGGGCAACTACATGGGCAACGCCAGCTACGACGATGATCGTCGCGGCAAACATCACAAACACCATGGCAAGAAACACAAGAAGCACGGCAAGCACTGGCGCCGTCACTGACGGATGCCTGGGGTCTGTTGGCATTTCGACGCAAGCCGCGTTGCCGCGAGAAATGGCTCCCGGTTAGGCGCAGGACGCAGGTAATGGTCATTCCCTTGCCAAGTCCTGCAACAACAGCGGGAGTCATTTCCCGCGCAACCCGAAGGGCCGGGCCAGTTTTAGCGTGGAGCGTCGTTACTCGACGGCTCATTTGGGCAACCAAACTTCGCGTCTCGTGCCTAGCTCCGCGCTAAAACTGGCTCCGGCGCGGTCGCGGCGAAACGCCAACAAACCCCATCACCCAGGGTTCATGGCGACGACCGAAGGCCACTTCAACCTGCGCCTTGAACCCTGTCTGTTCGTAGCTGCGCTCCCAGCCACGCGCTAATTCACGATAGGCGTAGGGCACACTCAGGCGGTCATTCTCCAGGCGAATGGTGGCGCCATAACCGGCTTCAGCAGCGTGGCGATAGGGTTCAATACGCCCGGCCAGTAACACCTGACGCTGCCGATCCGGCCAACGCTGGCGCAGCACCTGCGCATCCACGCCCGCATCCACCAGCATCAAACGGCTGGCCTGTTGCTCGACGAATTGCAGGCGACGCTGGCGCTCATCGCGCTCCTGCTGTAACACCTCGCTCTCTGGCTTGGCGTGCAATTCAGCTTCGGCCCCGCTCAGAGCCTGCCGCGCCTCTTCGACCTGACCTCGGTACAACGGTCCATCCAGCTCCAGCACCAACCAGACCTGGCGTGCCGGCTGTCTGTTCAAGGTTTGCTCATCGGTAGCGGAGAAACCCAGCTCGCGCAGCTTGGCCTCGTCCAGCCAGGGCAACTGCCAAGCATCACCGGGGCGCTGCCAGCTCAGTTGCAGACGCAGTACGCCATCGTCCTCATCGCGCAACCAGCCACCGTAAACGCGCTGCAGCTCGCGCTCGCTGAGCCGCAATTGCGCCTCGGGCTCGCCGCTGCGGTTGTACCAGACGCCGCCCAGGGCAACGGCATTGCTCAGCAACACCACACCAAGGCCAAGCCATGCTGCACGCTTCATCGTGCACCTCCCGACGCGCTGCGCCGCCAGCGTTGCAACACCACCAGCAGCAGCACGGCGATCAACCCGAGCAGGAGGAAGAACAGGTAGCGCGGCAGCAACTGCCACCACCAGTCGAACAGCTTGGCGAAGAGCATGATCAACGCGAAGACCAGGCCGGTATTGACCACCTCCCCCCAGTCGCGACGAATACCGAGCCAGATGGTCAACCCGGCGAGGACGAAACCGAGCGTCTGGTAGAACGCCTCGATCCAGCCCGTCGGCCAGTCGAGATAGCTGCCGCCTCCCCAGTAGGACAGCACCAGCACCGGACCGAGCAGGTACAGCAGCCCCACTACTCGGTAGCAGGCGGCAAAGCCCGAATAACGCCGCTGATCGAGCACTTGCGGCACGAGCAACAGCGCCGCCAGCGGCATGAACAGCTCCGGCCGTTCCCCCAGCGACCACCAGTGCCAGCCCGCCCAATCACCCAGGCGAGCCGCGACGAACAGACCGAAGCAGAGCAATGCCACCACCAGCAACAGACGCTGGCGGCATTGATAAGCCAATAGCAGCGCCAACGCGCCCCAAGGCAGCAGGGCCTTGTCCGACGGGGTGATATTGAAGATCTGCCCGAGCATCGACAGGTTCAGCACGAAGCAGACGAACGCCAGCACCGCGGCCAGCTTGGCGTAATAAACCGAAGTGTCGCGAGCCTGCAGCCAGAAGCACAGCAGCAGGCTGCCCGAGGCACTGCCCACCAGGATGGCGACCTGCGTGAAGGCGTCGAACAGCCCCCAGAACTGGTAGAACAGAAAGAACAATCCGGCCGCCAGCGCCAGAGCGCCGAACAGCGAGGCCAGGCGCATCCCCAGTGAGAGCTGGCGTGCGCGAGCATCGGCGTCGATATCCAGCGACTGGCGAAAGTGCGCCAGCAATTGGCGATGATGGTCGGTGACGGCTTGTTCCTGTGTCGCGCTCAGTTGCAACACCTGCTCCTGACGCAACTCCGCCAGCTCCTCGCGGAAGGCGGCGATGCGAGCGGCACGCTGTTGCGCCTGCTCACGCTCGAGATCGGACATGGGCACTCCCTGGCAAATGACTGCCCACAGCCTAGCAGGCCCGACTAGGTCGTGAGTAAGCGCTCCAGCGCAGCACGCAAGGTCTCGGGGATCGCTACTGGGCGATTGCTCGTCCGGTCGACAAACACATGAACGAAGCGCCCAGCGGCGCAGGCCTGCTCCTCACCTACCTTGAAAATCGCCAGCTCGTACTGCACCGAACTGTTGCCCAGCTTGCCCACGCGCAGGCCGACCTCGATGGCGTCGGGGAAGGCGATGGAGGCGAAGTAGTCGCACGCCGAGCTGACCACGAACCCAACCACTTCGCCGTCATGGATATCCAGACCACCTTCGGCGATCAGGTAGGCATTCACCGCACTGTCGAAGTAGCTGTAGTAGGTCACGTTATTCACGTGGCCATAGATGTCGTTGTCGTGCCAGCGCGTGGTGATCGGCTGGAAGTGACGGTAGTCGCTACGCAGGTGTTGGGGTTGGTTCATCAAGGGTCCTTGGGGTGGCTTCGGTGCGCGCGGCGCACCTTACGGCAGGGATAGCGGCGGCCCGGTAGGGTGCGCCATGCGCACCAATTGCGGTGAGTGTCAGTAGGCAGCCTGATAAATGGCCAGCGCCTGCTGCTCGTTCATCTCGCGCGGATTGTTCACCAACAGGCGCTGCTGCAGCATGGCGTCCGCCGCCAGCGTGGGCAACATGGCTTCGCTGACTCCGGCGTCGCGCAACCGCGTCGGCAGGCCGCTGCGCTGACTGAAGCCAGCCAGGGCCTCGATCAGTTGCTCGGTCTGCGCCGCTGCACTGCCCGCACGTAAACGCTCGCCCAATACCAGCGGCGCCAGCTCGGCATATAGCGGCGCGGCTGCTGGTGCGTTGAATGCCAGCACCTGCGGTAGCACCAGGGCGTTGGACAGCCCGTGGGGAATATGGAAATGCCCGCCCAGGGGATAAGCCAGGGCATGCACCGCCGCCACTGGCGCGTTGGCAAATGCCTGTCCGGCCAGGCAGGCACCAAGCAACATGGCCTGGCGCGCCTCGCGGTTGCTGCCGTTACTCACTACCTCATCGAGGTTGGCCGCAAGCAGACGCAGCGCTTCGCGCGCCAGCAAGTCGGAAAGCGGGTTCTTCTTCAGCGCACTGGTGTAGGCCTCGATGGAATGCACCATGGCGTCGATGCCGGTGGCGGCGGTGACCGTCGCCGGCAGGCCGAGAGTCAGGTCGGCATCGAGCAGAGCCAGGTCCGGCAGCAGCAGCGGCGACACCACGCCCATCTTGGTGGTCTCGCCGGTGGTGACGATGGCGATCGGCGTCACCTCGGAGCCGGTGCCGGCGGTGGTCGGCACCTGGATCAGCGGCAGGCGCCGACCGCGGGCATTGCCCACGCCGTAGATCTCGTTCAGGGCCTGGGCGCAGTCTGGATGCGCCAGCAGGGCCACCAGTTTGGCCACGTCCATCGAGCTGCCGCCACCAAAGCCGACCACCAGCTCCGCCTGCAGCTCGCGGGCCTGGGCCACAGCGGCCAGCACCACGGCCTCGGGCGGGTCGGCCAGCACCTGATCGAATATCCGCACGTTCATGCCGGCGCGAGAAAAACCCGGCAGCAGCGGTTCCAGCAGACCGAGACGGGTGATACCGGGGTCGGTGACGATCAGCACGCGCCGGGCGCCGCGCTCGCGACAGAGTTCGGCCAGACGCAGACTGGCGCCGGATTCGCAAAGAATTTGCGCGGTAGTGGCGAAGCTGAATGGGTGCATGGGTGCTCCTCTTTTTGTAGCCCGGATGAAATCCGGGACTGGTCATGCAAATGTCCCCGGATTGCATCCGGGCTACGCCGCTGGGCGTCTCACGCGTAGGGTGCGCCGTGCGCACCAATAACCCGCGTTAGAACGCGAAACTGCCCTCATCCATGGCCATCAAACAATCCGCTCCACCCAGCAGGGCTTCGCGGTGCGCGCTGGCTCGCGGCAGCACACGGCGCAGATAGAAATCGGCGCTGTGCAGTTTGGCCTGGTAGAACGCCGCCTCGCCGCTGCCCGTTTCCAGCGCATCCTGCGCCCGCGCCGCGGCTTGCAGCCAGAAACCGGCGAGCAGCACATAAGCCGAGTACTGGAGAAAATCCACCGAAGTAGCGCCAATCTCCTGCGGGTCGCGCTGACAGACGGCAATCACTTCTGCGCTTAGCTCGCGCCATTCACCCAGACGAGCCTGCACGACGGTCGCCATATTCTTCAGCGCCAGGCGCTCGGCCTGGGCATCGCACAGCGCGCTGAACTCGGCCTGCAGCGCAGACAGCTCGGCCCCACCGTCGCCGAGCAACTTGCGGCGGATATAGTCCAGCGCTTGGATGCCGTTGGTACCCTCGTACAGCTGGGTGATGCGACTGTCGCGCATCAGTTGCTCCATGCCCCACTCGCGAATGAAACCGTGACCGCCATAAACCTGCACGCCATGGCTGGCCACTTCCTGGCCCATGTCGGTGAAGAACGCCTTGACGATAGGGATCAGCAGCGCCGCGCGCTTGCCGGCCGCCTTGCGTGCCTCGGCCGCCTCGTCACCGTGCTCCAGGTCCAACTGGCGGGCGGTGTAGGCGGCGAGCATGCGGCTGCCCTCGACCAGGGTCTTCTGGGTCAACAGCATGCGTCGCACGTCGGGATGATTGATGATCGGATCGGCTGCCTTGTCCGGCGCCTGCACGCCCGCCAGACCACGTGACTGCAGGCGCTCACGGGCATAACGCAGCGCGCCCTGGAAGGCTGCCTCGCCTATCCCCAAGCCCTGCAGGCCGACCTGAAAGCGCGCGTCGTTCATCATGGTGAACATGCAGGCCAGGCCCTGGTTGGCCTCGCCGACCAGCCAACCGGTGGCACCGTCGAAGTTCATCACGCAGGTGGACGCGCCCTTGATACCCATCTTGTGCTCGATCGCACCACACGACAGGCTGTTGCGTTCGCCTGGCGTACCGTCGGCGGCAGCGATAAATTTCGGTACCAGTAGCAGCGAAATGCCCTTCACGCCAGCAGGTGCATCCGGCAGACGCGCCAGCACCAGATGGATGATGTTTTCGGAGATGTCCTGCTCGCCGCCGCTGATAAAGATCTTGCTGCCACTGACTTTGTAGCTGCCATCGGCCTGCGGCTCGGCGCGAGTACGCAGCAGAGCCAGGTCGGTGCCGGCCTGCGGCTCGGTCAGGCACATGGTGCCGGTCCACTGGCCGCTGACCAGCTTACCCAGGTAGGTCTGCTTGAGCGCTTCGCTACCGTGCTTGTGCAGCGCCAGCACGGCGCCCTCGGTCAGCCCGGAGTAGACGCGGAACGACAACGACGCGCCCATCAGCATCTCGTGAAAGGCAAAGGCAACCAGTTGTGGAAAGCCCTGGCCACCGTACTCCACCGGGCCGGTCATGCTCGCCCAGCCGTTGTCCACGTACTGCCGATAGGCCTCGGCAAAGCCCCTGGGCGTGCTGACCAGGCCGTTTTCCAGGTAACAACCCTCCTCATCGCTGTTGCGATTGAGCGGCGCGACCTCGCCTGCGGCAAAGGCCGCAGCCTCCTCCAGCACGCCGTCAATCAGCTCGCGATCCAGGCCGTTGCCCAGACGCTCGCAGTGGCCGGCAGCGTCGAACAGTTCGTGCAGGACGAAGCGCATATCGCGCAATGGCGCCTGATAGCTCATACCCGGCCCTCCTGCACGTCGCTGAAGCGCTTGTTGTCGGCGGCCAGACGCTCGATCAACGCCGCCGGTTGCCAATGGCTACCGAAGCGTTCGGCCAGTTGCAGCAGACGCTGACGAATGGCGCCGACGCCCTCGCCGTCGGCCCAAGCCATCGGGCCACCGCGCTCGGCAGGGAAACCGTAGCCATTGAGATAGACCAGATCGATATCGTGGCTGTTAGCAGCAATGTTCTCTTCGAGAATCTTCGCCCCTTCGTTGACCAGTGCCAGCAGGCAGCGCTCGAGAATCTCCTCGTTGCCGATATCACGGCGACTGAAGCCCAGGCGCTCGGACTCGGCTTGCACCAGCGCGTCCACCTCGGGATCGTGCTCCGCCTGACGACTGCCCGGCGCATACAGGTAATAGCCTTTGCCGCTCTTCTGGCCGAAGCGGCCCAGTTCGCACAGGCGGTTGTCCACCTGTACCGCCGGGTCGTCCTGGCCCTGGCCGGACAGTTCACGGGCACGCCATTCCAGGTCGATGCCGACCACGTCGTACATGCGAAACGGCCCCATGGCGAAGCCGAAGCCCTGCAGCGCCGCGTCCACCTGGTGCGGCCAGGCGCCTTCGAGCAGCAGCATGCGTGCCTCGCGCACATAGGTATGCAGCATGCGGTTGCCGATGAAACCGTGGCAGTTACCGGCCACCACCGCCACCTTGCCCATGCGCTCACCCAGCTCTTGAGCGGCGTCCAGCACGGCTGGCGCGGTCTTGGCGCCGCGGACGATCTCCAGCAGCTTCATGATGTGCGCCGGGCTGAAGAAGTGCAGGCCCAGCACGGCTTCCGGCCGAGTGGTGACGGCGGCGATGGCATCGATATCCAGCGCCGAGGTGTTGCTGGCGAGAATCGCGCCGGGCTTCATCACAGCGTCCAGCTCGCGGAAGATGCGCTGCTTGAGTTCGAGGTTTTCATATACCGCCTCGATCACCAGGTCGGCGTCGGCCAGCGCCGCATAGCTGTCTACCGCCTCGATAAGTGCCCGTCGCGCAGCCGCTTGCGCCGCATCGATACGCCCCTTGGCGACGTTATGCGTCCAGGTTTCCTCGGCCATCGCCAGGCCCTGCTCGACCATCTGCGAATTGTTATCCAGCCACAGCACGCGCAAGCCGGCATTGGCCAGGCTGATGACGATACCGCGGCCCATGGTGCCGGCGCCGATCACAGCGGCACAGCGAAGCGGCGAGACGACTTTGTTCATTGTTGTTCCTCTCGTGCACGAACAGGCTGGGCCCCCTTAAAAACTACCTACGTTGCCATCGCTGCGTTAAAAACAGGCTCAAAATGCTCATTTACAACCCGTAAACTCCGCTTTTTAGCCTGTTTTCGCCTTGCGCTGACTGCCTCGCCTACGTTTTTAAAGGCACCCAGAAGCTTGGGTCACGATAAGCAAGCCGCTACTATTTTTGAAATTTAGTCTTGTGATACGACGTATTCAGCAGATGAATTTCAGCAATTTCGACCTCAACCTGTTGCGGGTGCTGGACGCTCTGCTGCGCGAACAGAACGTCTCGCGCGCCGCCGAGCGCCTGTCCTTGAGCCAGCCTGCCGTGAGCAATGCGCTGGGGCGCCTGCGCGAGCTGCTCGGCGACCCGCTGCTGGTGCGCGTGGGCCGGCGCATGCAACCGACGCCACGAGCACTGGCGCTGGAAGCCCCGATCCGCAGCGCCCTGCGCCAATTGGAACAGAGCCTGAGCGCCGGCGAGACCTTCGAGCCGGGCGAAAGCCGCCAGCGCTTTTGCATCGCCGTCACCGACTACGTGGAGCTGGTATGCATGCCGCGCCTGCTCGACCGCATCAGCCAGAAAGCGCCGGGCATCGGCATCGACATTCGCCACCTCAGCCCGAGCCTGCCGATGGAGGCGCTGGACAAGGGCGAGCTGGATCTGGTGCTGGGCCGCTTCGACGAGATGCCGGCGCGCTTCGCCCGTCACCACTGGATGAGCGAGACACTCAAGCTGGCGGTACACCGCGATCATCCGCTGCTGCGCCAGGGCAATCTGGATCTGGATACCTTCCTGCGCCTGCGCCACCTTTGGGTGCATGGTGGGCAGACCCGCGGCATGGTCGATCAATGGCTGGGGGAACAGGGGCTGTCGCGGCAGATTCTCTACACCACACCGAACTACCTGCAGGCGGCGCATATCGTCGCTGGCAGCGAGCTGGCGGCAGTGCTGCCCACCGCCCTCGCCCGACATTTCGCCACGCTGCTGCCACTGCAGTTGTTCGACCTGCCCTTCACCCTCGGGCCTTTCCATCTGGAGGTAGTCAGCCTGGCACAACGCCAACGCGATGCCGCGCTGCAATGGCTGATCGAGGAGATCGTCGCGGTGGCGGGATGATTACCCAGTCACCCGTCCTGTCTTTCCGCCTGCCTATCGGCGCGTCCGCCCAGATACCAACCTAACATTCCCCACAGCGCTGCACAGAGAGCACCGACCATGGCCACCAGCCAGGCGCCGTGGCCGAGCATGTCCAGCCCGGCCTTGGCCCAGCCGCTGAGGGCATCGCCACCGCGATAGACCACGGTGTCGATGAAGTTCTTCGCCTTGTACTTGCTCTCGGCGTCGAGCGGGGCGAAGAGCATTTCCCGCCCCGGCCGCACGAAGGCGTATTCACCAATACGCCGCACGATCATCAGCCCAGCCAACATGGCGAAAGTCGGCGCCAGCGCCAGGCCGATAAAGCCCAGACACACCAGTGCCGGTACTAGCGACAGCAACACACGTACGCCCAGCTTCTGCGCCACCCGCCCGGTGATGAACAACTGCGCAGCCAGGGCACCGGCCTGCACGACGAAATCGATCACACCGAACACCTTCACCTGGGCGGCGCGATCCGGGAACAGCTCAGCCACCAGGCGCGCCTGCTCGAAATAGAGAAAGGTGCTCACCGAGGTGAGCAGCAAAATGAACGCGCCGATACCCAGCAGGTAACGCGAACCGAGCATACGCGTCAGCCCGCTGAACGGATTGCCTGACACCGGCCTGCGCGGGCTCTCGTTGGCTGCCCCTGCAGACCGCCCGGCGCCCTGTCGCTCGCGCCACTCCATCAGGTAACGCTTGAGCGCCATGGCCGCACCGAGCAGCACGGCGGCCATCAGCATCAACCCGGACTCACCGATAGCGCCGATCAACAAGGCGCTCAACAGCGGTCCACAGAGCCCACCAACGCTAGCGCCCGCAGCAATGAAGGCGAACAGCCGCCGCGCCTGGGCGCCATCGAACACGTCGGCCATCAGGCTCCAGGCCACCGAGACGACGAACAGGTTGTAGACCGAGATCCACACGTAGAACACCCGCGCCAGCCATACGCTGTCGTGGTCGATGCGAAACAGCAGGACGAAGGCCAGCAAGTTGAGGCAGAAGAAGCCGTATACCCAGTCGATGAAATGGATACGCGGGACTTTCGAGTTGAGCCAGGCGAACAGCGGCACCGCCAGCAGCATGACGACAAAGGTCGCGGTGAACAGCCACTGCAGATTGTTCACACCACCGGTGATGCCCATCGCCTCACGGATCGGCCGCAACATGAAATAGCCGGCGAACAGACAGAAGAACAAGGCAAAACCGGCCAGCACCGCAGCCAGCTCCTCACCTTCGGCATTGATCGCACGCGCCAGGCGCCGGGTGAGCGCCTGCATCTCAGGCGAATAGCTCGATGATGCGTTGGCGCTGCGCCGCGTCGGGCAGGCGGCCCTGGCCGGCGAGGATGTTGTCAGCCATATAGCGTGGGTTGGAGGTGGCCGGGATCACCGCCGTTACCGCCGGGTTGGCGAGGATGTACTTGAGCATCAGCTGTGCCCAGGAGGTGGCATCGAGCTCCACCGCAGCCCAGTCCGGCAGGCTCTTGCCCTTGACCCGATCGAACAGGGCCGAGCGTTGAAAAGGCCGGTTGATCAAAACTGCGATGCCCTTGTCGGCGCAGTAGGGCAACAGCTCGCGCTCGGCGTTGCGCTCGCCGATGGAGTAGTTGAACTGGACGAAATCCACTGGTTCCTTGCGCAGGACCTCGAGCAGGCGCTCGTGGGCGGAATCCAGGTAGTGAGTCACGCCGATGTAGCGTACCCGGCCCTGTTCTTTCAGCTCGCGCAACAGGCCAAGCTGAGTGCTGGTGTCCTGCAGGTTATGCACCTGCATCAGGTCGATGGTGTCGGTCTTGAGCGCGGCGAAACTGGCTTCGACCTGCCGCTCGCCAGCAGAACGCCCGGTGGAGGACACCTTGCTGGCCAGGAACAGCTTTTTGCGCATGTCGCCTTCTGCGGCCAGAGCGCCACACACCGCTTCGGCCCGCCCGTAGCTCGGCGCGGTATCCACCAGGCTGGCGCCACCGTTGACCAGTGCCTGCAACACCTCGCGCAAGGGCTGTAGCGCCTCGTCGCTCATCGCCACATCGTGGGTGCGTGAGGTACCCAGACCGATCACCGGCAGCAGTTCACCGCTACTGGGAATCGCCCGGCTCAGCAGTGTTTCGGCGGCGAAGACGGAGGACGGTAACCAGGGCATCAGGACAGCTAACGCTGCCAGGCTGGCGCTACCTTGCAGGACTCGGCGACGAGTAGGCATGACGTGGCTCCTCTAACAGTGACCGGTTGGTTATAGGCACTGACCGCGCTGAGACCAAGGCGTTACATCCGCGACCGATTCGCTATCGACCGAGAAAGACAGCAAGGGAATCCGCCGGAGGCCGGCAGTGACGGGCGCAGGAGAGGAAATGCGGCAGGCTACGGACGCAATATCCGGTAACCAAAAACGCCGCTGCGCCAGGCGGGATAACGGCGCAGCGGTCGGGAAACAGTTATCAGGCTGCGCGCGAAGAAGAGTCGCTGATCAGCATGCCGTGGGAGACGAGAAAGCAGCGATGACCGTTCTGCAGGGTCAGGGGGCTGCGACTGGCGATCACCCAGCCTTTACTCAATAGCTGCTCGATATGCGCACGCAGTGCGGGCAGGTGGCGCTGTTCCTTCATGGCCGACTCCTCATGTAATGGGTGACACTGCACCCAGTGGCTCATCCGTGACACATATCGCAAAATGGTAGTGGCGCAATGCCAGGAAAGAAAGCGGCGCGATTATGTAATTTCTTGTAGGACATTCGCTATACCCCCGTCACATCAGGGCTGCGCTGACTCCGCTTACGGCTCTTTCCGAGGGGTGGAAAACATCAGCTAATCGTCTTCCAGTTTGCCGTAGTGCAGCAGTGCCAGATCGGGCAGGTAATGCTGGAGCAGATTCCATGGCATGCGCTTGCCCTGCGTTGGCAGCAGGTGCAAAGCCTGCGCGATACGGGCCATCAGCAATGGCCTGCGGGGTCGTTCGGAAAGAGGCGCAGAACCTCGAGTGAGCGCCACGACTGGCCTCAGGCGCCCGAGCAGCGCTAAGCTGTGGCGATGACCACTCCCTACCTGACCTCGCAGCAGACCAGCAGCACGGACGCCGCCAGTAGCCTGCGGCTGGGTGGTGACTGGACGCTGGCCCACTACAGCGTGCTGGAGCCCCAGGTACTGGCTCTACGCGAACGCCTGCAGGGCGAGGAATCCGTCGACCTGAGCGACCTGGCCGCGCTGGATACCGCCGGTGCCGCGTTGCTGGTGGAGCTGTTCGGCAGCGAACGCCTACGCCAGCTCAGCAAAAACAGCGAATTCAACGAGCAACGCCGCGCACTGCTGCTGACAGTGGCCGATGCCATGGCCGACAGCCAGCAGGCTCAGACACCGCCGGAGCCGTCGGTGCTGCGTGAAGTGCTCGGGCACATCGGCGAAGTGGTCGAAAGCATGTGGCACCAGGGCCGCGCGTTGCTCGGCTTCATGGGACTGACCCTGACCAGCATGCTAACGATACTGGTGCGGCCGACGCGCTGGCGCCTGACCTCGCTGACCGCGCACCTGGAGCAGTGCGGGCTCAATGCCGTGCCCATCGTCGCCCTGCTGACCTTTCTGGTCGGCGCCGTGGTGGCCTTTCTCGGCGCGACCATCCTCGCCGACTTCGGCGCCAGCATCTACACGGTGAATCTGGTGGCCTTCTCCTTCCTGCGCGAATTCGGCGTGCTGCTCACTGCGATTCTCATGGCCGGCCGCACCGCCAGCGCCTTCACCGCACAGATCGGCTCGATGAAGGCCAACGAGGAAATCGACGCCATCCGCACCCTCGGCCTGAGCCCCATCGAACTGCTGGTGCTGCCGCGCGTTTTCGCCATGCTCATCGCCCTGCCGATATTGACCTTCATCGCCATGCTCAGCGGCATGCTCGGCGGCGCGCTGGTCTGCGCGCTGTCACTGGATATTCCGCTGGCCATGTACCTGTCGATCCTGCAGGAAAGCGACCTGCTGCGGCACTTTCTGGTCGGCCTGCTAAAGGCGCCGATCTTCGCCTTCCTGATCGCCCTGATCGGCTGCCTGGAAGGTTTCAAGGTCAGCGGTAGCGCACAGTCGGTGGGCGAGCACACCACCTCGGCGGTGGTGCAATCGATCTTCGTGGTCATCCTGCTCGACGCCCTGGCGGCGTTGTTCCTGATGGAGATGGGCTGGTGAGCCGGGAGACCGTCATCGAGGTACGCGACCTGAGCAATCGCTTCGGTAGCCAGGTGGTGCACGAGCACCTGGATTTCGATCTCTATCGCGGCGAGATCCTCGGCGTGGTCGGTGGCTCCGGTACCGGCAAATCCGTGCTGCTGCGCAGCATCGTCGGCCTGCGCCAACCCAATGCCGGCACCGTACGGGTATTCGGCGAGGAATTGCTGAGCCTGCCGGCCGAGCGGCGCTCGCAACTGGAACGGCGCTTCGGCGTGCTCTACCAGCGCGGCGCGCTGTTCTCCTCGCTGACCGTCAGCGAGAACATCGCCCTGCCGCTGATCGAACATGCCGGCCTGTCGCGCGCCGCGGCCGAGCGCCTGGCCAGGGTCAAGATCGCCCTCGCCGGCCTACCGCAGGACGCCGGCAGCAAGTACCCCAGCTCGCTATCCGGCGGCATGGTCAAACGCGCCGCCCTGGCCCGTGCCCTGGCGCTCGACCCGGACATTCTGTTTCTCGACGAACCTACCGCCGGCCTCGACCCGATTGGCGCGGCGGCCTTCGACCAATTGATCCGCACCCTCAGCGACAGCCTCGGTCTGAGTGTATTTCTGGTGACTCACGATCTGGACACGCTCTACAGCATCTGCGACCGGGTCGCGGTGCTGGCGCAGAAGAAGGTGCTGGTGGCCGACCGCCTGGACGTGGTGGCTGCCACCGACAACGCCTGGATTCAGGACTATTTTCATGGCCCGCGTGGACGCGCGGCTGCACAGGCCGCCGCAGCGGTAGGGAGTCAATGAATGGAACCCAGAGCCCATCATGTGCTGATCGGCCTGTTTACCGTGCTCACGGTGGGCGCCGCGCTGCTGTTCGGCCTGTGGCTGAACAAGGCCGGCGCTGATCGCGCCGTTACCGACTACGAGGTGATCTTCAACGAGGCGGTTACCGGCCTGTCGCAAGGCAGCGCCGTGCAGTACAGCGGGATCAAGGTCGGCGACGTGGTCAGCCTGGGGCTCGACCCGAACGATCCGCGTACCGTGCGGGCGCGGATTCGTATCGTCGGCCACACGCCGATCAAGCAGGACACCCGTGCCCGCCTGGCGATCACCGGCATCACCGGCCTGGCGGTGATCCAGCTGCATGGCGGCAGCCCGGAAAGCCCGCCACTGGAGAGCACGGATGGCGAACCCGGCATCATCATTGCCGACCGATCGCCCCTGTCGCGGCTGATGGCCAACGGCGAAGATCTGGTGGTCAACATCACGCGCCTGCTCAATCGCGCCAACCGCATGCTGTCACGCGAGAACGCCGAGCGCGTGTCGCGCACGCTGGAAAATCTGGAGCAGGCCACCGCCGGCATCGCCGAGCAGCGTGATGAGCTGGGTGAAACCCTGCGCCAGACCAGTGCCGCCACCCGCGAAGCGGCAGAACTGATGCGCACGGCCAATCGCCTGCTCGATGGCCAGGGCAGCCAGGTGCTGGAGAACGCCGAGCGCCTGATGGCCTCGCTGGAACGCAGCAGCCGCAATATCGAGGAGCTGCTGCAAAACAACCGCAGCGCGCTGGACAACGGTATGCAGAGTCTCGGTGAGCTGGGCCCGGCAGTTAGCGAACTGCGTGACACCCTCGGCGCCCTGCGCAGCTTCTCCCGTCGCCTGGAGCAGGACCCCACCGGCTACCTGCTGCGCAACGACAGCATCAAGGAGTTCCAACCATGAAGCGCCTGTCCCTGCTGCTGGCCGCCGGCCTGCTCAGCGCCTGCTCGATCCTGCCGCAGAGCGAGCCCCTGGATATCTATCTGCTGCCAGGCGCTACCCTGCCGGCACAAACCCAGCGCGTCGACTGGTCGCTGCGAGTGAACAGCCCGGTCAGCAACCAGTTACTAGACGGCACACGCATCGTCGTACTGCCCGAGCCCGGCCGGGTCAACACCTACCAGGGCGTGCGCTGGAGCGAGCGCACGCCGCAGTTGCTGCGCGGCCGTCTGCTCGACGCATTTCAGGATGACGGCAGAGTTCAGGCATTGAGCAACGAAGAGCAACGTCTGCAGGCCGACCTGGAGCTGGTCAGCGACCTGCGCAGCTTCCACAGCCAGTATCGCGATGGCGTTGCCGAGGCACTGATCCAGCTCGACGTGCGTCTGGTCGACGGGCGCGATCAGCGCATCCTCGCCAGCCGCCGCTTCAGCGTTAGTCAGCCGGCGAGTGATACGTCGATTGCTGCAGTAGTGAAAGCCTTCGGCCAGGCTGGCGATCGGCTGTCCCGCGAGTTGGTGGACTGGACGCTGGCCGAAGGGCAACGAAGTCGCCGGCCATAAGCACATGGCAGCGCACACGTGATCATCGGTGCACACAGCACATCCTACGCGATGGATGCCGCTACCGTAGGGTGCGCCGTGCGCACCAATCCACCCCCTACACAGCCAACCAATCGCGCACCTCGGCGTAGGGGTAATCCTCCAGCGCGGCGAAGCCGGCCAGCTGACGTGCCTTGAGCTTGGTCAATAGCGGCGTGGTCACGCCACAGAGAAAACGCGTCAGGCATTCGTGGCTCGGCCTGTAGCCGGCGTGCTGCTGGTGCTTCTCGATGAAGGCGGCGCACAGCGCCTCGGCATCACGTCCGCTCAAGGGCGGTAGTTCCGGAGGCTGCGGCAAGGTCGCGACCTGACCCCGGCACACCGAACAATGTCCGCAATGCTCGGGCGCCTGTTCGTCACCAAAGTACAAGGCGAGGCGCCGGCTCAGGCATTCGCGGCTCTCGAACAAACCGAGCATGGCCTGGATACGCGCGATTTCGCTGGCCTCGTGGGCGCGGAAGTGCGCGTGTAGATCGCTGGCCAGGGCTGCCACATCGAAGTCGCCATCGAGCACGGCGTAGACCTCGGTCATCTGCTTGCTCTCCAGCTCCAGCCAGCCCCTTTCCTGAAAGTAATCCAGCGCCTTGACCACCCGCGCACGTTCGGCGCCGTGGTCGCGATACAGCACGTCGAAATCCAGGGTGCTCCAGGTTCGTGCGCGCCGTGAGCTGGCAAGAATCGCCTCGACGAACTGGCGGCGCTCGCCCTCGAACTTGGCCAGCAGCACGTCATCTTCCAGCAGCAGCTTGAAGCGGTACTCCGCGAAGTAGGCATAACGCGGGGCGATGATGCCGCGCAGTTCTAGCTGCACCAGCAGGGTCTTGAGTGGCAATGCGCGAATATTGCTCAGCTCGGACAGCTGCCCGAGCATCAGCTCCCACTGCCCGCCCGTGCCGACCGCGCGCAAATCATCGAGCACGGCGCGGATACCGCTGAGCTCGGGTGTATCGCCAAAAACGAAATTTTCCAACACGCTGAGACCATCGCGGCTGGCAAGCACCAGACAGTCCGAGGCCAGGCCGTCACGCCCGGCGCGGCCGATTTCCTGGCTGTAGTTCTCCACCGACTTGGGCAGGTCGAAGTGCACCACGTTGCGGATATCACGCTTGTCGATGCCCATGCCGAAGGCGATGGTGGCGACGATGCACTCCAGCTCGCCAGCCATGAAACGGCGCTGGATCGACTCACGTACGTCATGAGCCATACCCGCGTGGTAAGCGCTGACCGCCAGACCGTCGCGCGCCAGATGCTCGGCGACCTGCTCGGCAGTCTTCTGCTGGGTGACGTAGACGATGCTCGCCTGGCCACGTCGCGGCGCCAGCCATTGCTGCAGACGCTGCTGCTTGGCACCTCCGGGCACGGGCTCGACCAGCAGATTGAGGTTGGGTCGGTAGAAACCGGTGGTGACCACGTCCGCCTCGGCAATGGCGAATTTCTCGCGCATATCTGCGATCACCTTGGGCGTCGCCGTGGCGGTCAGCAGCAGCACCTGGTTGATGCCGAACTGGCGCTGATAGTCGGGCAACTTGAGGTAGTCCGGACGGAAGTTGTGGCCCCACTCGGAGATGCAGTGCGCCTCGTCTACGACCAGCAGGGAGATCGGCACCTGAGCGATGAAATTGCGAAAACGCTCGTTCTTCAGGCGCTCCACCGAGATCATCAGGATCTTCAGCTCGCCGCTGCGCGCGCGATTCATCACCTCGGCCGCCTGCTCGCGGCTCTGCGCCGAATCGATACTGGCCGCGGCAATGCCATGGGCATGCAGGAACGCCAACTGATCCTGCATCAGCGCAAGCAGCGGCGAAATCACCAGGGTCAGGTGTGGCAGATGCAAGGCCGGCAACTGATAGCACAGCGACTTGCCCGAACCGGTAGGAAAGATCGCCGCCGCCGAACGACCGGCAAGCACAGCGCTGATCACCGTTTCCTGGCCGGGACGCAGTTGATCGAAACCGAAGACACGTTTGAGGGTAGACATGCGCTGTCACTCCATTGACCGCTGAATGGCCCCTGACCATAACGCGGTTAGGTAGGGTGCGCCATGCGCACAGACAGAATCCCGTTGAGAGCCGGTGCGCACGGCGCACCCTACCTCGGGCACTGTGTATAGCCTGGATAAAATCCGGGAAGGGTCACCAGCCATCCCGGATTGCATCCGGGCTCCGCGGGCACCACGCCATAAACGACAAAGCCGCCCGAAGGCGGCTTTGTCAGAGAACACGGCTCAGCTTACAGCTGCGGACCGGCGTTCTTGATGGCGTCGCTGACATCGAACTTGGTGAAGTTGTCGATGAACAGCTTGGCCAGGCCCTTGGCAGCTTCGTCGTAGGCGTTCTTGTCTGCCCAGGTATTGCGCGGGTTGAGCAGGTTGGTCTCGACGCCCGGTACCGACTTCGGCACATCCAGGTTGATGATCGGCAGGTGCTCGGTCTCGGCACCGATCAGCGCGCCACTCTGGATGGCCGCGATCACGCCGCGAGTGGTGGGGATGTTGAAGCGTTTGCCGACGCCGTAGCCACCGCCAGTCCAGCCGGTGTTGACCAGGTAGACCTTGGAGCCGAAGGCATTGATGCGCTTGATCAGCAGCTCAGCGTAGACGCCAGCCGGACGCGGGAAGAACGGTGCGCCGAAGCAGGTGGAGAAGGTCGACTTGATGCCGCCGCCCGAACCCATTTCGGTGGAACCGACCAGCGCGGTGTAGCCGGACAGGAAGTGGTAGGCCGCCTGCTCGTTGTTGAGGATCGATACCGGCGGCAGAACGCCAGTCAGGTCGCAGGTCAGGAAGATCACGGCATTCGGCTCGCCGCCCAGGTTTTTCTCGCTGCGCTTCTCGACGTACTCCAGCGGGTAGGCCGCGCGGCTGTTCTGGGTCAGGCTGTCGTCGGCGTAATCCGGAGTACGGCTGTCGTCGAGCACGACGTTTTCCAGCACGGTGCCGAACTGGATGGCTTTCCAGATCACCGGCTCGTTCTTCTCGGACAGGTCGATGCACTTGGCATAGCAGCCGCCTTCGACGTTGAACACCACGCCTTCACCCCAACCGTGCTCGTCGTCACCGATCAGGTAACGCGACTCGTCGGCGGACAGGGTGGTCTTGCCGGTGCCGGACAGACCGAAGAACAGGGTGACGTCGCCTTCTTCACCGATGTTGGCAGCGCAGTGCATCGGCAGCACGTCTTTTTCCGGCAGCAGGAAGTTCTGCACGGAGAACATGGCCTTCTTCATTTCACCGGCGTAACGCATGCCGGCGATCAGCACTTTCTTGGCCGCGAAGTTGATGATCACGCAGCCATCGGAGTTGGTGCCGTCACGCTCGGGCACGCACTCGAAGTTGGCGACGTTGAGCACTTGCCACTCGCCACGGCCAGCCGGGTTGTAGGCGTGCGGGTTGATGAACAGCTGACGGCCGAACAGGTTTTGCCAGGCGGTCGCGGTGGTCATCTTGACCGGCAGATAGTGCTCTTCGGCCGAGCCGACGTGCACATGGGAAACGAAGTGATCCTGAGCGGCGTTGAACGCCTCGACGCGATCCCACAGGGCGTCGAACTTGTCGGCCGGGAACGGACGGTTGATGTTGCCCCAGGCGATTTGCGCCTCGGTGCTCGGCTCCTGAACGATGAAGCGATCAGCCGGCGAGCGGCCAGTGCGATGACCGGTACGAACGACCAGCGCGCCGTTGGCGGCCAGTTCCCCTTCACCACGGCGAATGGCTTCTTCGACCAGTTGCGCGGCGCTGATGTCGGTGTACACGGCGTTGTTGGCTTGCGTCATGAGGATCCCCGTCGGCCGCTGGCCGAGTCTTCCGAACGTTGTGTAGTTACAGGGGCAACTGCGCTACACGGTAAAAAAGTCGCGGGAGTATGCCAGAAAAGCGAACTGCTTGGCAGCCTCCAATCCGATACAGCGCCAATAGTGACAGTCTATTGGCGCGAGAGGTTCATCAGTGCCGGGTCTGCGACGGCGCTTCGCTGCCGGCCCCGGCAAACAGCTGGGCGATGTCGGCGGCGTCGAAGGCATAACGCTCGTTACAGAACTGGCAATCGATCACCACGCTGCCGCCCTGTTCGGCCAGCAACAGCTCGGCATCGGCCTGGCCGAGGCTGGCCAGGGCACTGGCCGAGCGCTCGCGTGAGCAACTGCAGCGGAACTGCAGCGGCTGTTCGTCGAACAGCCGCACGTTCTCTTCGTGGTAGAGACGATGCAGCAGGGTCGGGTTGTCCAGACCGAGCAGCTCTTCGGCGCTCAGGGTATTGGCCAGGGTCAGCACATGGTTCCAGCTCTCGGCGCGTTCTTCCGGCTCGATCTGGTGGTGCGGCGGCAGTTGCTGCAGCAGCAGGCCGCGAGCACGCTGGCCGTCGGCCTTGAGCCAGAAGCGGGTCGGCAGTTGCTCGGAGCTGGCGAAGTAGTTGGTCAGGCACTCGGCCAGGTCGACGCCATCCAGATCGACGATGCCCTGGTAACGCTGGCCCCGGGTCGGGTCGATGGTAATGGCCAACACGCCATTGGGCATCAGACTCTGCAGGTCGGCATCGGCGCCGATCTGCTCGACGTCATAGCGGGCAATGCCGCGCAGCTCACGAGCGCTGGAGCATTCGACCATCAGCAGCGACAGCGGGCCGTCGGAACGCGCCTGCAGTACCAGCAGGCCGTCGAACTTGAGGGTGCCGACCAGCAAGGCGGCGGCGGCCATCATCTCGCCGAGCAGTTGCGCCACTGGCTGCGGGTAGGCGTGCTTGGCCAGCACATGAGCGTAACTTTCGCGCAACGCGACCATTTCGCCTCGCACGTCGGTGTCGTCGAAGAGAAAGCGTTGACTGAAGTCGTTCATAGCGGCTGGCCCGAGGTCTGAAAAGGGCTGGCGATTTTATGCACAAACGCCAGCACAACCAAGGCCCGAACGTCATGTGCAGTCGGTCACGTCCCGCCATCGCCCCCTGAACCTGGACTGAACGACAGTGTTGCCGGCCTTGTACTGGCGCCAGCACTGCCTATCATCCGCGCGCCTGAGGTCAGACCTGTCATAAATCTGCAAAGGGATTTCCCATGTCGAGCACGTTCATCAATCGTCACTGGCAACCACGCGCCGTGCTGGCCTGCCATGTCGTGGCCGTCGTGCTGCTCGCCAGCTGGCTGTGGCAGCCTACCCGCGAGCTTTGGAATGTCTTCGATGTGTGGCTGTTCAAACTGCTCAACGACCCGGTCCATGCCGGCGGCCTGTGGGCCCATATCTGGGCCATCGGCAGCATGCGCCCGGTCGATGCCGGCGTCGGCGTGGTGATGCTGGCGGTCATGCTCAAGGCGGATCTGGTATTCACCGGACCGCAGGTACGCCGAGCGCTGTTCGCCTTTCTGGTCGCCCTGATCGTGATGCTGCTGATGCGCGTGCTGTTCGCCGACCTGGTCGAATACATGGGCTAGCAGCACGCCAGCCCTTCTCTGGTAGTAGAAGGCAGCGCGCGCCTGACCGAGATGTTCCCGGCCTGGGAAGAACGCTGGGACCTGAAGGACAGCGCCAGCCGCAGTTTCCCCGGTGACCACGCCTCGGTGCTGCTGATCTGGGCTTATTTCATGAGCTTCTTTGCCCGCGGCTGGCGTCTGCTGCTGGTCTGGGCCATTACCGTGATCGGCATCCTGCCGCGCCTGGTGGCCGGTGCTCACTGGGGGGCGGATGCCTTCGTCGGCGGCGTATTCCTCAGCCTGCTGGCCCTGGCCTGGAGCTGCTACACCCCGCTGGGTTATCACGCCAGCGAATGGCTGGAGAAGGTCACCCTGCCGATCACTTCGCGCCTGGCCAAACTGCCACTGCTGGGCCGCATGAGCATCGTCAGCGGACGCTGAACGAGAAAGTGGGAGCGAGCTCTCTCGCGAAGCTTTACCGCAGCTCGCATTCGTGAGCAGAGCTCGCTCCCACAGGCTTTCGCCTAATCCTCATCCGCCCAGGGGTGGCGCAGCCCACCTTCCTGCTGCTCGTTGAACTGATGGATCTGCCGGCGTTGCTTCTTGCTCGGTCGACCATCGGTCTGCATGCCCACGGCGCCAGCCTTGCGCATCGCCGCGGCCTGCTCGCGGCGGGCGATACTTTCTTCGGTCTCGCGATACAGCAGTTGCGCCTCGGGCGCACCACGGCGGACGCTGGATAATGCCAGCACGACCACGGTGCGTTCATCGAAGCCGGTGCGCAGCACGTACTCATCACCGATCTTCGGCTCCTTGCCCGGCTTGCAGCGCTCGCCACGATGGTGGACCTTGCCACCTTCTATAGCCGCCTTGCACAGGGCGCGCGTCTTGAAGAAGCGTGCCGCCCACAGCCATTTGTCCAGGCGGATCTTGTCGTCGTCTTTTTCGCTCATCTCACTCTCTGAAGGGTTCAGCTATTCGCACGCGCGGCAGATGCAGTTGTCACACGACACAACTAGAATGCGCGGAATCATAGGCGTTGTCGGCCGCAGGGGACACTCTCACCTTGAAGACTTTCGACCAGCTCAGCGTGATCGGCCTGCGTGAGTGGATCAATCTGCCTGAGCTCGGCATCATCGGCCTGCGCGCCAAGATCGACACCGGCGCCAGCACCTCGAGCCTGCACGCCAGCGACATCCAGCCGTTCCAGCGTGACGGCGAGGACTGGGTACGCTTCACTGCCTACCTCGGCACTCAGGTGCAGCGCCGCCACCGTTGCGAGGCGCCGCTGGTCTCGGTCAAACGTATCAAGAGTTCCAATGGCCAGGCGCAGAGCCGCTATGTAATCCGCACCCACCTGGCCCTCGGTGATCTGCTGTGGCCGGTGGAATTCACCCTGGCCTGTCGCAAGACCATGCGTTATCGCGTACTACTTGGCTCCAAGGCGCTGATCACCGGCCAACTGCTAGTCAATCCGGCACTCAGCTATGTGCAGGACAAACCCTCA
The DNA here is from genome assembly GCF_039555755.1 of Pseudomonas sediminis. Lineage (NCBI taxonomy): Bacteria > Pseudomonadati > Pseudomonadota > Gammaproteobacteria > Pseudomonadales > Pseudomonadaceae > Pseudomonas > Pseudomonas sediminis. Next base: position 2,165,037 of record NZ_CP154631.1, on the reverse strand, counting down.
CTTTCCTCTGCCCTTCCAGGTGCCCAATGAAGATCGCCGTGCTGTCGCGCAACCCGCGCCTGTATTCCACCCGCCGTCTGGTGGAAGCCGGCCAGCAGCGAGGCCATGAAATGGTGGTGATCGACACCCTGCGCGCCTACATGAACATCGCCAGCCACAAACCGCAGATCCACTATCGTGGCCAGGCGCTTGAGGGCTTCGATGCCGTGATTCCGCGCATCGGGGCTTCGGTGACTTTTTATGGCTGCGCGGTGTTGCGCCAGTTCGAGATGATGGGCGTCTACCCGCTCAACGAGTCGGTGGCCATCAGCCGTTCGCGCGACAAGCTGCGCGCCCTGCAACTGCTGTCGCGCAAGGGCATCGGCCTGCCGGTGACCGGCTTTGCCCACTCCCCCGACGACATTCCCGATCTGATCCAGATGGTGGGTGGCGCGCCGCTGGTGATCAAGGTGCTGGAAGGTACCCAGGGCATGGGCGTGGTGCTGGCCGAAACGCACAAGGCGGCCGAATCAGTGATCGAGGCCTTCCTCGGCCTCAAGCAGGACATCATGGTCCAGGAATACATCCAGGAGGCCGGCGGCGCCGACATTCGCTGCTTCGTGGTCGGTGACAAGGTAATTGCCGCGATGAAGCGTCAAGCCAAGGCTGGCGAATTCCGCTCCAACCTGCACCGCGGCGGCAGCGCCAGCCTGATCAAGATCACCCCGGAGGAGCGCATGACGGCAGTGCGCGCGGCCAAGGTCATGGGCCTGAACGTCGCCGGTGTCGACATCCTGCGCTCCAACCATGGCCCGCTGGTGATGGAGGTGAACTCCTCCCCTGGCCTGGAAGGTATCGAGACCACCACCGGCAAGGATGTCGCCGGCATGATCATCCAGTACCTGGAAAAGAACGCCGAACCCGGCCAGACCCGCACCCGAGGGCGCGGATGAGCCAAGTGTTCGACGGCCGCCTGGCGCTGATCGCCCCCGCGGCGGCGATTGCCGAAGACGTACTGGAAGCGACCCTGGCGCAGCTCGACGTGCTCGGCGTGCGCTATCACCTGGGCCAGCACGCGCGCGCCCGCCATCGCTACCTGGCGGGCACGCCGGAGCAGCGCCTGGACGACCTGCACCAGGCCTTTACCCTGGCGGATATCAGCGCCGTCTGGTGCCTGCGTGGCGGCTACGGCTGCGCACAACTGGTGGCGGATATCGACTGGACGCTGCTAAGCCAGGCCAGCCCACGGCCGCTGATCGGCTTCTCCGATCTGTCGATTCTGCTAGAGGCCTTTGCCCAACGGGGGCTGCCAGCCATTCATGGTCCCGTGGCTACTGCGCTCGGCCATCAGACGCTGTCGGCGCCCGGCGGCCAGCGTGAGCGCCTGACTTCGATGCAGGCGCTGTGGAGCCTGCTCAAGGGCGAGCACCGGCAGTTGCCGCTGCGCCATATCAGTGGTCCACAACATGTCGTCGAGGGCACCTTGCAGGGCGGCAATCTCACGGCCCTGGCCAGCGTCTGCGGGACGGCGGCCGAGCTGCGCCTGGCCGAGGATTCGATCCTGATCCTGGAAGACGTCGGTGAGCCCTACTACCGCCTCGAGCGCAGCCTCTGGCAGTTGCTGCACAGTTTCGCCGGGCAAAGACCACGCGCGGTGTGCCTGGGCAGTTTCACCGACTGCCCGCGACGCGGCGTGCAGCACAGCCTGGAGCAGATCATCGGCGAGTACCTGGCGCCGCTGGGCGTGCCACTGTACGGCGATCTGCCCAGCGGGCACGGTGACGTCAACTACCCTTGGCCCTACGGTCAGCGTGCACGTTTGAGCGGCGGCAACCTGAGCTGGTAACCCGCTCAGCGCTGACGCGCCTGCATCCAGGCGAGAAACTCGGCCTCGGCCATCGGCCGACCAAACAGATAGCCCTGCCCCAATGTACAGTTCTGCTCGCGCAGCAGCGCCAGCTGGCTGTCGTGCTCGATCCCTTCGGCCACGCATTCCAGGCCCAGGTTGCGCGCGATCATCAGGATGGTCTGCACCAGCATGCGCCCGCTCGCCTCGCCGTCCAGATCGGCGACGAAACTGCGGTCGATCTTCAGCCGATCCAGCGGCAGACGCTTGAGGTAGGTCAACGACGAGTAGCCCGTGCCGAAGTCGTCGATGGCGAAGCGTACGCCCTGCGCCTTGAGCTGCTGCATGTTGCCGATGCAGCGCTCGACGTCTTCGAGCAGCACGCCTGACGCAGCTCACGCGGGCTGAGATTGACCGCCAGCACCAGTCGCGGCCATTGCGCCTGCCAGCGCGCCAGCGCCGCACAGGCCTGCTCCAGCACCCACTGGCCAATGTCCTGGATCAGCCCGGTTTCCTCGGCCAGCGGGATGAACTGATCCGGACCGATCTCACCGCGCTCCGGGTGCATCCAGCGCAGCAACACCTCGGCGCCCGCCACGCTGTTGTCAGCCAGCATCAGCTGTGGCTGGAACACCAGCTGCAGTTGCTGGCGCGCGATGGCCTGGCGCAGCTCGCTCTGCAACTGCAGGCGTTGGTCGATGGCAACCTGCATCTCCGGGGCGAAGAAATGCAGGGCGTTGCGCCCGGCATGCTTGGCCCGGTACATGGCGGTATCGGCCTGTTTGAGAATGTCCGAGGCCTGCTGCAGGCCCAGTGGATGCAGGGCGATACCGATACTGGCGCTGATCGCCAGCTCATGACCGTCGATCAGGCAACTGCCCTGCAGGCCACGCAGCAATTTCTCTCCCACTGCCGCAGCTTGCTCGGCAACCACTTGCGGCTCATGCCCCAGGGCTTCGAGCAGCACCACGAACTCATCACCACCGAGGCGCGCCAGGGTGTCTTCAGTACGCAATTCGGCAGCCAGGCGTGTGGTCACTTCGACCAGCAGTGCATCGCCAACCAGATGGCCCAGGCTGTCGTTGACCGTCTTGAAATGATCCAGATCGATGAACAGCAGCGCGCCCAGGCTGCCCTCGCGATTCTCCCGGTCCATGGCGTGCTGCAGGCGATCGAGCAGCAGCCGGCGATTGGGCAGGCCGGTGAGTTCGTCGCTGTAGGCCAGGCGCTCAATCTCGCGCTGATAGCGCTGGCGCTCGGAGATGTCGGTGACGCTGGCGCGAATCAGCAGGTTCTCCCCCGGCATGCGTACCAGGCGCACCTCGCAGGGCAACTGGCGACCGGCGCTGTCGCGATGGTTCCATTCGAATACCGGCGCTTCACCGGCGATGGCGCGGCGCAGGAAGGCCTTGCCAGCGCGGGAGGACAGCCGACCATCGGCCTGACACACCGGGCTGATGCTCTGAATCGACTTGCCGAGTAGCTCATCGCGGCGATAGCGGAACAGGCTCAAGGCGTTCTCGTTACATTCGACGATACCGCCCTCAGGATTGAACAGCAGGATCGCCTCGGGCGCATGCTCGACCAGTGTTCGATAGCGCGCCTCGGCTTCGCGCCGCGCACTGATGTCCTCGACCAGCAGCAGGAACAGTGTCTGGCGGCCGCTACCACGTACGGCGCGCAGGCTGACACGGGTGAAGACCACCAAACCATCGGCACGCAGAAAGCGCTTGTCCATCTCGAAGTCATCGCTGCTACCCAGCAGCACCTGCTCCACATGGGCCTGTTCGACCGGCAGATCGTCCGGGTGCGACAGCTGCTGCCAACTGCAGGCGAGCAATTCGTCACGACTGCGACCGAGGATGCTGCACAGCTTCTGGTTGACCTCCTCCCAGCCAAAGCTCTGGGTGGTCAGTGCCATGCCGATCAGCGGCGCCTCGAAGAACAGGCGCAGCCGCTCGTCACGCTCGCGCAGTTGCGACTCGGTGCGTTTGCGCTCGCTGATGTCCTGCACCACGCCATAGATGCGCACCAGGCTACCGTCCTGATTGCGCTCGGCCATGCCACGCAGGCGCACCAGGCGTCCGCCCAGACGCGCCGCCAGGCGTACCTCGATGTCCAGATCATCCATCCCGCTCAAGGCTGCCTGCAGGGTCTGCATGATCAGCGTCTGGCTCGGCGTGTCGAAGTAATGCAGCGCCTGCTCGAGATTCGGCGGCCCAAGATGAATGTCACGGTCGACGATGCGATAGCAGCCATCGCTCCAGGACATGCCGTAGTCGCTGATCTCCAGCACCCAGCCACCCAGGCTGGCGATGTCTTCGGTCTGGCTGAACAGATGGCTCTGACGCAGTAACTGCGAGCGTTGCAGCTCGACCTTGGCCGCCAGTTCGACGCGCTCGGTGACATCGTGTTGCAGCCCGACGAAATGGCTGATGCCCTGATCGTCACGCATTGGCGCCAACACCACTTCGTTCCAGAACGGCCTGCCATCCTTGCGATAGTTACGCACCACCGCATGGCCGCTGCGCCCCTCCCGCAAGGCACGGCGCAACGGTTGCGACTCCAGCTGGGCGCGGTCCTGGCCGAGCAGGAAACGGCAGTTGCGCCCTAACGCCTCCTCGGCGCTGTAGCCGGTTATCTGGCTGAATGCGGAATTGCAGTACACCAATGGCATGTCCTCCTGGCGCACATCGGCGATGGTCACGCCCAGCGGGCTGGCCTCTATCGCCAGGTTGGCGCGGGCCAGTTGCTGCTGCATCTGCGCGCTGCGCGCCAGCGCCTGACGCAGGTCGCCGAGCACACGGCCCACCAGCAAGGTAGCCCCCATCAGCAGCACCACCGCGAAGTGCAGCTGGTTACGCTGCAGATCCAGCTCGCCGAAACTCAGGCTGTCGCGCAGCAGCGGTAGCGGCAGAGTCGCGGCGTACACCAGCAGCACGCCATACAGAGCACCAGCAAAGGCGTGTCGTAGCGCCAGGACCAGCATGCTCAGACCAAGCAGCGGCAGAGCGAACTGAGCCGGTAGGCTGGTGCTGAGCAGCATCAGTACCAGAAACACCCCAGTGGCCAACAACCAGCCAGTTGGCGAGCGACTGATGTTCAGCGTTGGCGCGGCATTGTCCACCGGCGCGTGGGTCCAGCCGCGGGCGCGCAGCAGTGGGGTACAGAACGCCAGCAGGGGCGCCGTCAACGCGAGCATATTGATGGTATCGCCCAACCAGACCGACAAACTGGCTTGCACCCACTGCTCGCTGGTCTGGAAACCAGTCAGCCACAGGTTGCTCTGCAAGCCGAGCGCCACCAGCGTGCTCGGCATCAACACAGCGAAGGCGAGGAATCGGAGCAGATCACTCAAGCGCCCCAGGGCGGGGTCGAAAGGCTGACGTCGCAACAGCCACCAGCCCAGCGCGACGGCGGCGGTTTCCGGCAAGGCATAGAGCGGCGCCAACTGCCAGGGCAGGCCCCATAACGGCACGCAGAACAGAGCATTGAGGTACAACGCAGGCAGCACCCGCGGGCCCCACCACAGGCACATGGCAAGGCCGAGCACCATGGGCAGGTAACACAACGCCACCCCGTCATTCAGGCGGGTCGCCAGGGAAATCCAGGTTGCCAGATGGAAAATCGGCAGCGGCAGCCACCAGGTCCAGTTGGGCAAGCGGTCGGGGAAGGCGGCGGGCATGCAGGCCTCGAGTTGATGCGCTGGCACAGCATAGCCCAGCGCCAGAGCGCTTGGCAGCATATTGCCAGCACGCAGACCGCCGCCAGGACGGTCGGTCGTCTGCTACACCGCGTCGCGCGGTAGCAGCAGGCCGAGCGGCAGGCGCACCCGCGCCTCCAGGCCGCCGCCGGAGCGGTTGCGCAACTCGACGCTGCCACCATGCAGCGCCGCGATGCGCTTGACGATGGCCAGACCTAGGCCGGTGCCGCGCCCACCACGCGCCCGATCACCGCGAATGAAGGGGTTGAAGATGCTGTCCAGCTCGGCCGGATCGATACCGTTGCCACGGTCCAGCACGCTCAGCACCACATAAGGCGCGTTGTGGTCGCCGGCCAGGCTGGCGACCACCTCGACGGCATCACCACCGCCGTGATTGAGGGCGTTCTCCACCAGATTGGTTAGCAGCCGCTTGGTCGAAACGCGGCGCAGCGGGAAAGGCGGGATCGGCTCGAGGCACAGACGCACGCGCTCGCCATTCTGGTTGTAGGGTGCCAGGGTTTCGCGCACCAGTTCGGAGAAGTCCAGCTCCTCCACCGGCTCGTCGCGGCCGTCGCGGATGAAGGCGAGGAACTGATCGAGAATGGCGTCCATGTCCTCGATATCGCGCACCATGTCGTCGGTCAGCTCGGTGTCGTTATCCATGAATTCCAGGGCCAGCCGCAGGCGAGTCAGCGGCGTGCGCAGATCATGAGAAACACCGGCCAGCATCAGTTCGCGTTCGCGCCCGGCCTGTTCGACGTCCTCGGCCATCTGGTTGAAGGCGCGGTACACCTCGGTCATCTCGCTTGGCGTATCACCCACCGGCAGGCGCACGCTGCGCCCCTGACCAAGCTGGCGAGCGGCATAGACCAGGCGCTTGAGCGGCGCATTGAGCTGGCGCACGAAGATCCAGGCCGCAGCCGTGGACAGCAGGCCGATACCGAGGAACCAGCCAAGTACGCTCCAGATACGTTGGCCACGCAGCGGATGCGGATACATCGGCACCCGTACCCAGCCGTCGCCAAGGCTCGGCGCGTGCACCCACAGCGCCGGCGGCGTGGTGGCACGCACGTGGGTTTCGGTATCGGGGCCCAGCTCGGTTTGCATCTGCCGCTGGAAGATCTCGCTGTAGGGCCAGTGCTGCTCGCTGGCTGGCACCTTGTCCCGCGGGATGCGCTTGAGTCCGGCGGCCTGGGCGATGTGGTCGCGATCATCAGGGTTGGCTGCCCAGTAGGCGCGCAAGGTCAGCGCCGCGCCGTGGCTGTACTGGCGGTCGACCAGTACATCCTCGTTCATCATCAGGTACACCAGGGTCAGTGCCTTGGAGAACAGCACGACCACCAGCACCAGCCACAGGGTGCGGGCGAAGAAGCTTTGCGGGAACCAGTAAGGGGCTTTCATCAACACATAACCGGAGGAGCGAGCGCTGCTCGCGAAAATGTGGCTTCGATTCGCGAGCAGCGCTCGCTCCTACAGGTCACTTGTTGCCGTCGGGAACGAACACGTAACCCACACCCCAGACAGTCTGGATATAGCGCGGCTTGGACGGGTCCGGCTCGATCAGGCGACGCAGGCGGCTGATCTGCACGTCGATGGAGCGCTCCAGCGCATCCCATTCGCGGCCACGGGCCAGGTTCATCAGCTTGTCGCGGGTCAGCGGCTCGCGCGCATGCTGCACCAGCGCTTTGAGCACAGCGAACTCGCCGGTGGTGAGCATATGCACTTCCTCACCCTTCTTCAGCTCGCGGGTGGCCAGGGACAATTCGTACTCGCCGAAGCTGACGCTTTCGTCCTCGCTACCCGGCGCACCCGGCACCACCGGCGCCTGACGGCGCAGCACCGCCTTGATCCGCGCCAGCAGCTCACGCGGGTTGAAGGGTTTGGCCAGATAGTCATCGGCACCCAGTTCCAGACCCTGGATACGACTGGACTCATCGCCTTTGGCGGTGAGCATGATGATCGGCATCTGGTTGCCCGCTTCGCGCAAGCGGCGGCAAGCAGAAAGGCCGTCTTCGCCGGGCAACATCAGGTCCAGCACCACCAGATTGAACAGCTCGCGCGCCAGCAGACGATCCATCTGCTCGACGTTCTCCACTGCGCGAACCCGGTAGCCCTGCTCATCGAAGAAGCGTTCGAGCAAGCGGCGCAGGCGGGCGTCGTCATCGACGATGAGGATCTTCTCGCCTTCGGCGACAGGGGCAGCGGACTGGGTCATGGCGTCTCCTTGGACAGCCGTACTGAGGACGGCAAGTGGCGGCATTATCGCTCAGGCGCATGGGTGGGCGCTTTAGCCATTGTTAGCAGATTTTTCCCCAACGGCTCGCAGCTCTCGCGAATGCGGTGTTTATAATGCGCCGCTTTCGTGTCTGGCCAGCGTCTTTGCGGCCGCCCTGTCGCTTCAGTGGGTAGTTTTCATATGGATAGCATCAACAACCGTATCGCCGATGAACTGGGCGTGCGCCCGCAACAGGTTGCCGCGGCCGTCGCCCTGCTCGACGAAGGCTCCACCGTGCCCTTCATCGCCCGTTATCGTAAAGAAGTGACCGGCAGCCTCGACGATACCCAGCTGCGCCACCTGGAAGAGCGCCTGCGCTACCTGCGCGAGCTGGACGAGCGCCGTACGGCGATCCTCGCCAGCATTGAGGAGCAGGGCAAGCTGACCCCCGAACTCAAGCGCGAGATCAATCTGGCCGACACCAAGACGCGCCTCGAAGACCTCTACCTACCGTACAAGCAAAAGCGCCGCACCAAGGGCCAGATCGCCCTGGAAGCAGGCCTCGGCGAGCTGGCCGATGCACTGTTCAACGACCCGAATCTCGCGCCCGAGCAGGAAGCCGAGCGCTTCATCGACGCCGAAAAGGGCTTCGCCGACGTCAAGGCCGTGCTCGAAGGCGCCAAGTACATCCTCATGGAGCGCTTCGCCGAAGACGCCGCGCTGCTGGACAAGCTGCGCAGCTTCCTCAAGGACAACGCCACCCTCAGTGCTCGCCTGGTGCCGGGCAAGGAAAACGAAGGCGCCAAGTTCAACGACTACTTCGAACACGACGAAGCGCTCAAGGGCGTGCCGTCGCACCGTGCGCTGGCGATTTTCCGCGGGCGCAACGAAGGCATTCTCAGCGCCAGCCTGAAGGTCGGCGAAGAGCTGCCCGGCGCCATGCATCCGTGCGAGCTGATGATCGGCGAGCGCTTCGGTATCAGCGAGCAAGGCCGTGCCGCCGACAAGTGGCTGGCCGAGGTGGTGCGCTGGACCTGGAAGGTCAAGCTGTACAACCACCTGGAAACCGACCTGCTCGGCGAGCTGCGCGAAAAGGCCGAGGACGAGGCGATCAGCGTCTTCGCCCGCAACCTGCACGACCTGCTGCTGGCTGCCCCGGCCGGCCCGCGCGCCACCCTGGCGCTCGATCCGGGCCTGCGCACCGGCTGCAAGGTGGCGGTGGTCGACGCCACCGGCAAGGTGCTGGAAACCGCCACCGTCTACCCGCACGCGCCTCGCAACGACTGGGACGGTACCCTGGCCATCCTCGCCAAGCTCTGCGCCAAGCATGGCGTCGACCTGATCTCCATCGGCAACGGCACCGCCAGCCGCGAGACCGACAAGCTGGCCGCCGAACTGATCAAGAAAGTACCGGGCCTGAAACTGACCAAGGTGATGGTCTCCGAGGCCGGCGCCTCGGTGTACTCGGCCTCGGAACTGGCCGCCCGCGAATTCCCCGATCTCGACGTCTCCCTGCGTGGCGCAGTCAGCATCGCCCGCCGCCTGCAGGACCCGCTGGCCGAGCTGGTGAAGATCGACCCGAAATCCATCGGCGTCGGCCAGTACCAGCACGACGTCTCGCAGCTCAAATTGGCGCGCAGCCTGGACGCGGTGGTGGAAGACTGCGTGAACGCCGTCGGCGTCGATGTGAACACCGCCTCCGCCGCCCTGCTGGCACGCATCTCCGGCCTCAATGCGACCCTGGCGCAGAACATCGTGCAGTACCGCGACGCCAACGGCGCCTTCGCCTCGCGCGCCGAGTTGAAGAAGGTGCCGCGCCTGGGCGAGAAGACCTTCGAACAGGCTGCCGGCTTCCTCCGCGTGATGAGCGGCGACAACCCGCTGGACGCCTCTGCGGTGCACCCGGAAACCTACCCGCTGGTCGAGCGCATCGCCCAGGATACCGGCCGCGACATCCGCTCGCTGATCGGCGATTCGAGCTTCCTCAAGCGCCTCGATCCGGCCCAGTTCACCGATGAGCGCTTTGGCCTGGTCACCGTCGGCGACATCCTCAAGGAACTGGACAAACCCGGCCGCGACCCGCGCCCGGAGTTCAAGACCGCCGAGTTCCAGGAAGGCGTGGAAACGCTGAACGACCTCAAGCTGGGCATGGTGCTCGAAGGCGTGGTGACCAACGTCACCAACTTCGGTGCCTTCGTCGACATCGGCGTGCACCAGGACGGCCTGGTGCACATCAGCGCACTGTCGGAGAAATTCATCAAGGATCCGCACGAAGCGGTCAAGGCCGGCGACGTGGTCAAGGTCAAGGTGATGGAAGTAGACATTCCGCGTAACCGCATCGCCCTGTCCATGCGCATGGGCGACACCCCCGGCGAGAAAGTCGAGGGCGCGCGCGGCGGTCAGCGCGGCAACGGCAACCGTGGCGGCAACACGCCGCGCAGCGAGCGCCATTCCAGCCAGGACAAACCGGCACCCGCCACCGGCGGCATGGCCGCCCTGTTCGCCAACGCCAAGCAGTTGAAGAAATGAGTACGAGCGATAACGTCGGCGCCAGCAGCGCCTTTTCCCGCCTGCTCGGCCTGGAGATCCTCCAGGTCGGCGGTGGCGAGGCGCGCGTGCGCCTGACCCTCACCGACGAGCTGCGCAACCTGCACGGCAAGCTGCACGGCGGCGCGCTGTTCTCGCTGATCGACACCGCCATGGGCCAGGCCAGCCACAGCCTCGGCGATGGCGGCCCGAGCAGCGTGACCCTGGAGTGCAAGATCAACTACATCCGCCCGGTATCCGAGGGCAGCGTGCTGTGCCACGCCAAGGTGCTGCACGCCGGTCGCCGCACCCAGGTGGTGGAGGCCGAAGTGCTGCAGGGCGACAAGCTGGTCGCCAAGGCACAAGGCACCTTCGCCTGCGTGTAATCGGCACTCCGCTCGCTGATCTAATCTGGGTAAGCGTTCGCCCCTTGCAGAGTGCAGGGGCGATCCCCATATTGTGGCGACTGCCCAGTTAGGAATTGCATCTTGAGCGACCTTCTCTCCCGCCGCCTGGCCCAGCTCGGCGAGCCGGCCAACCTGTCCCTGCTGGGCGAGTGTCTGCATGGCATCGAGCGCGAGTGCCTGCGCGTCGACCGCGACGGCCAGCTGGCCCTGACTCCGCACCCGCAGGCACTAGGCTCGGCGCTGACCCATGCGCAGATCACCACCGACTATTCCGAGTCGCTGCTGGAGTTCATCACCGGCACCGCCAACGATCCGGCCGCCACCCTCGCCGAACTGGAAGACATCCACCGTTTCGCCTACGACAAGCTCGATGACGAACTGCTGTGGAGCCCGTCGATGCCCTGCCCTCTGCCGGACGAAGAGACGATTCCCATCGCTCGCTACGGCAGCTCCAACATCGGCCGCCTCAAGTACGTCTACCGCAAGGGCCTGGCACTGCGTTACGGCAAGACCATGCAGTGCATCGCCGGCATTCACTACAACTTCTCCCTGCCCGAGGGGCTGTGGCAGCTGCAACAGCAGAGCGAAGGCAACGAACAGAGTGCGCGTGACTATCAGTCGGCCCGCTATATCGCCCTGATCCGCAACTTCCGTCGCTACAGCTGGCTGCTGATGTACCTGTTCGGTGCCTCACCGGCGCTGGGCAAAGGCTTCATGCGTGGCCGCCCGCACCAGCTTCAGGAACTGGACGCAGGCACCCTGTACCTGCCCTACGCCACCAGCCTGCGCATGAGCGACCTAGGCTACCAGAGCAGCGCACAGTCTGGCCTGACCCCCTGCTACAACGATCTGGCCAGCTACACCGACAGCCTGCGCCTGGCGGTGGGCACGCCCTACCCGGCCTATGTCGAGGCAGGAACCAAGCGCGGCGACGAATGGCTGCAGCTGAACACCAACATCCTGCAGATCGAGAACGAGTACTACTCGAGCATCCGCCCGAAACGCGTCACCTACAGCGGCGAGCGACCGATCCAGGCGCTGATGAGCCGTGGCGTGCAATACGTGGAAGTACGCTGCCTCGACATCAACCCCTTCCTGCCGCTGGGCATCGACGTGACGCAGGCGCGCTTCATCGACGCGTTCCTGCTGTTCTGTGCGCTGGAAGACAGCCCGCTGCTGGAGAACGGCGAGTGCAGCAGTTGCACCAGCAACTTCCTCAAGGTGGTCAAGGAGGGGCGGCGTCCCGGCCTGCACCTGCAGAAAGGTAGCCAGCAGGTAGAACTCAAAGTCTGGGCCAGCGAACTGCTTGAGCGCATCCTGCCGTTGGCCGAACTGCTCGATCGCAGCCAGGACGGCAATGCGCACGTCGAGGCCCTGGCGCAGCAGCAAGCCAAGGTCGCGGATGTGGAAATGACGCCGTCGGCACAGGTACTGGCGATTCTGCGTCAGGGCAAGAGCTTTACCGAGTTCGCCCTGCAGCAGAGCCTGCGTCACGCCGAGTACTTCCGCGCTCAGCCGCTCAGCCCACAGCAGCAGCAGGCTTTCGAACAGGCCGCGCACGACTCGCTGGCCGCGCAGGCGGAGCTGGAAGCGCAGCCCACAGGCGATTTCGACGCCTTCGTCGCGGCCTATCAGGCGAGCATCCTGGCGCTGGCCGTTTAGGTCTCAACGCAGCCAGGGCCGCGCGCACCTGTACGCACCGGGTAACCGCGGTGCGTGCGACGCACTCTACGTGCCCGGTTGCACGGGCGACGAAGCGTCGACTGCGTCACAAAGCAAACCAGCGGAGCAAAAGCCAGGATGGGCGGCCGTACCTATGGCCGCTCGGCCAGCTAGCATTGCCGGGTAAAGGACGATAGACGAGCAGCGCCCATGGCCGATGAAGCCACGCCGCAATGGAGCCTGGAGAGCCTGACCAAGGCCTACCAGCAAGGTTATATGGCCGGCCTTACTGGCCAGCCCGGAACGCGCCAGCCCTACCCGGACGAAATCCCCGCAGCAGCGTGGGAAGCCGGCTGGGACGACGGCTTCGAGCAGATGCGCCTGCAGCAGCACAGCGCCTGACACTCTGAACGCATTGTGGGGGGGGCTTTAGCCGCGAGCGGTGAACCCGTCGCGGCTAAATGCTCGGCCTTGGCCTCCCGCATCGCTCCAGTGTAGGAGCGGCTTCAGCCGCGAAACTCGCGGATAAATCCGCTCCTACAATTGCAGCCTGCTCTCGCCTCGCCTACAACGCCTTCTCGAACACCTTCGAATTGCGCTGGTAGTTGTACAGCGATGCTCGCGCGGTGGGCATGCGCTCGACGCTGCTCGGCTCGAAGCCGCGCTCGCGGAACCAGTGGGCGGTGCGGGTGGTGAGCACGAACAGCGTCTTGATGCCCTGCGCCCTCGCCCTGGCCTCGATGCGTTCCAGCAACTCGTCGCCACGGCCGCCATGGCGGTAATCGGGATTGACCGCCAGGCAGGCCAGCTCGCCACAGTCGGAATCGGCGATGGGATAAAGCGCCGCGCAGGCGATGATCAGGCCTTCGCGCTCGACGATACTGAACTGCTCGATCTCGCGCTCCAGCACCTCGCGCGAACGGCGCACCAGAATCCCCTGTTCTTCCAGCGGGCTGATCAGCTCGATCAGACCACCGACATCCTCGATGGTCGCCTCGCGCAGGGACTCGAACTGCTCCTGGGCCACCAGGGTGCCGTTGCCGGTGCGGGTGAACAGCTCGCTGAGCAGCGCACCATCGGTGGCATAGCTGACGATATGGCTACGCTTCACGCCGCCCCGACAGGCTTCGGCGGCGGCATCGAGTAGCTCGCCCTGATAGTTGCTGCCCAGGCGCGCCAGATGCGCCGGCACCTGCTGCGGACGCAGTTCGCGCACCAGCTTGCCGTTTTCGTCGAGCAGGCCATCCTCGGCGCCGAACAGCAGCAGCTTGTCCGCGCCCAGGTCGACCGCGGCGCGGGTGGCGACGTCCTCGCAGGCTAGATTGAAGATTTCCCCGGTGGGCGAATAGCCCAGCGGCGACAGCAGCACGATGCTGCGTTCGTCGAGCTGACGATTGATGCCCTTGCGGTCGATGCGCCGTACTTCGCCGGTGTGGTGGTAGTCGACGCCATCGACCACACCGATCGGCCGCGCGGTGACGAAGTTGCCGCTGGTCAGGCGCAAGCGCGAGCCCTGCATCGGTGAAGCGGCCATGTCCATAGACAGACGCGCCTCGATGGCGATGCGCAGCTGGCCGACGGCATCGATCACGCATTCCAAGGTCGGTGCGTCGGTGATGCGCAGGTCGCGATGGTAATGCGGGGTCAGGCCACGGGCAGCGAGGCGCGCCTCGATCTGCGGGCGCGAGCCATGCACCAGCACCAGGCGCACGCCGAGGCTGTGCAGCAACACCAGGTCGTGGACGATATTGGCGAAATTCGGATGGGCAACACCCTCGCCCGGCAACATGACCACGAAGGTGCAGTCGCGATGGGCGTTGATATAGGGAGATGCGTGGCGTAACCAGTTGACGTAGTCGTGCATGAGCAATCCATTAGCGTCGAGACGTAGGACGGGCATAGCCGTCATGTTCGGTTAGAGAGTCGCTCTCATCGTCGCTGCACGTCGTCACTCCGGGTCAGGCAATAGTGTTGGATCAGTTGGCGCAGTATCGCCACAGTTGGTTCGATACGGGCCAGCTCCAGGTGTTCCCCGGGCTGGTGCGCACAGTCGATATCGCCGGGGCCGAGCACCAGCGTCTCGCAGCCAAGGCGCTGAAGATAAGGCGCTTCGGTGCCGAATGCCACCGCCTGCGCGCCGTGCCCGGTCAGCCGCTCGGCCAGACGTACCAGCTCGGCATCGGCACGCTGCTCGAATGGCGGCACTTCGGGGAACAGCGGACCATAGTCGATGCGTACCTGATGCTTGAGCGCCAGCGGCAGCAGCTTGCCGCGAATGGTCTCGCGCAGTTGCTCAGGATCCATGCCCGGCAGCGGACGCAGGTCGAACTCCAGCGCACATTGCCCGCAGATGCGATTGGGATTGTCGCCGCCGTGGATACAACCGAGGTTGAGCGTCGGCTGTGGCACGCCGAATTGCGGGTTGTTGAATTCGCGCTGCCACTGCGCACGCAGGCCACGCAGCTCACCCATCACGTCCTGCATGGCCTCCAACGCGCTATGCCCGAGACTCGGGTCGGAGCTGTGACCGCTGCGCCCGAGAATATCGATACGCTCCATCATCACGCCCTTGTGCAGGCGGATGGGTTTGAGGCCGGTCGGCTCGCCGATCACCGCCGCACGGCCAAGCGGCCGCCCGGCCTCGGCCAGGGCGCGGGCGCCAGCCATGGAGCTTTCTTCATCACAAGTAGCAAGGATCAGCAAAGGTTGCTGGAAAGGCTGATCAAGCAGCGGCCGCACGGCTTCGATGGCCAGGGCAAAAAAACCTTTCATGTCGCAACTGCCTAGCCCCACCCAGCGGTCGCCCACTTCGCTCAGCTTGAGCGGATCGGTCTGCCACAGGGCCGCATCGAAGGGCACAGTATCGCTATGCCCAGCCAGCACAAGACCACCTGGGCCACTGCCATAGCTGGCGAGCAGGTTGA
This sequence comes from Pseudomonas sediminis, assembly GCF_039555755.1. Classification (NCBI taxonomy): domain Bacteria; kingdom Pseudomonadati; phylum Pseudomonadota; class Gammaproteobacteria; order Pseudomonadales; family Pseudomonadaceae; genus Pseudomonas; species Pseudomonas sediminis. The sequence goes on along the minus strand of NZ_CP154631.1, from coordinate 2,149,775 downwards.
ATTTGCCGGGGGCGATCTGCTGAGTTTCGCAGGTGAAGCCCAGGTCACCGAGCCAGGCGGCAAGCAGCTCGATGACAGGCGCGTTGCTCTGGTCCCAGTTGGGCTGGGTGCAGCTCACCGAGGGCGCTGCGATCAGCGCGGCGAACTGCTCTCGGAAGGACGGCAAGGGCATCGGCGATCTCCTGGGTCGGAGCCCCATCATAGGGGCATCCAACCTCAGGGGAAACCGTCAGGCCGGGATCAGACCCCGCCGAACAGCGCGCGCAGGATGAAGAAGAAGATGATCGACAGGATCGCACCGGCCGGCAGGGTGATGATCCAGGACAGGAAGATCTTGCCGATCATGCCCAGGTTCAGCGCACCGATGCCGCGCGCCAGGCCGACGCCCAGAATGGCACCGACCAGGGTGTGGGTGGTTGATACCGGCAGGCCGAGACCCGAGGCACTGACCACGGTGGTGGCGGCAGCCAGTTCGGCGGCGAAGCCGCGGCTGGGGGTCAGCTCGGTGATTTCCTTGCCGATGGTGGCGATTACCTTGTAGCCGTAGGTCGCCAGGCCGACCACGATGCCCAGCGCGCCCAGCAGCAGAATCCAGCCCGGTACCAGCGACTTGTCGCCGGCGGCCAGGTCACCGCCACTCTGGATCACACCGACGATGGCCGCCAGCGGGCCAACGGCATTGGCCACATCGTTGGAGCCATGAGCGAAAGCCATGGAGCAGGCGGTGAAGATCATCAGGATGGCGAACACCTTCTCCACGCTGGAGAAGTGGAAAGCCTTGTCAGCTTCGGCGTCGACATGAATGCGGCTGAGCAGCGCGATACCGATCAGCATGACCAGCACGCCGATACCGATCGAGAGCAGGAAGCCTTCGGTGCTGGAGAGGTTCAGGCCGACATGCTTGAGACCCTTGGTCATGGTCATCAGCGAAATCATGAAGCCGGTGATGAACATGTACAGCGGCACATAACGCTTGGCGTTCATGAACGGATTGTCGGTATCGATGATCAGCTTCTGCACGCTGACGAAGAGGCAGAAGGAGATGGTCCCGGCCAGCATCGGCGTGACGACCCAGCTGGCGACGATGGGGCCAACGCCGCTCCAATGCACGGCATCAACCGATACACCGACTGCGGCGAAACCGATCACCGCACCGACGATGGTGTGGGTGGTGGACACCGGCCAGCCGCGCATCGACGCCACCAGCAGCCAGGTGCCTGCCGCTAACAGCGCCGACATCATGCCCAACACCATGAGGTTGGGGCTGATCAGATTGGCATCGACGATGCCGTTCTTGATGGTTTCGGTCACCTCGCCGCCGGCCAGGTAGGCACCGGCGAACTCGAAGACCATGGCGATGATGATCGCCTGCTTGATGGTCAATGCACGCGAGCCAACGGATGTACCCATAGCATTGGCTACATCGTTGGCTCCAACACCCCAGGCCATGAAAAAACCGAAAAGGCAGGCAAGAACGAGCAGAACCAGCCCGTAGTCCGCAATCAGAGACATAAATTAGTTTCCGTAGATCCCAGAAAGGACACTGGCGCTTAGCGCGCCAGCAGTTGTTCCAGTCGGTTGCCGACACGCTCGGCACGATCGGCGACATCGCCGATCCAGTCGATGATCTTGTAGAGAAACATCACATCGACCGGGGGGAGATCCTTTTCCAGGGCGAACAGCGCGCGACGCACCTCGACCTGCATGCGGTCGGTATCACGCTCGATGTCCTCCAGTTCCACCACCATCGATTCCACCAGGGTTGCCTCGCGGCCACCAAAGCCGGCCTCCAACAGCTCGTCCAGTTCGTTCATGGCTTTCAGCGCCTGGGCGCTGGCGTCCACGGTGCGTCGTACATAGGCGATCATCTTCGGCTGCAGGCTGGCCGGTATGACCATCTGCCGGCCAAGCATCAGGCCGGCGATGTCCTTGGCACGGTTGGCGACTTTGTCCTGTACACTCAGCAGCTCAAGCAGGTCCGAACGCGGCACGGGCAGGAACAGGCTCTTGGGCAGATGCAGGCGAACGCTCTTCTTCAGCTTGTCGGCCTCGTGCTCCAGCCGGAACATCTCCTGTTGCACCTGTTCTACCTTGGCCCAGTCCTCGGCCATCACGGCCTCGAAGAAGGGAACAAGGTTCGCCGCGCACTCGTGGGCCTTGGCGATATGCTGTTGCATGGGGCCGATGGGTGAACGGCCGAACAGGCTGACAAAGGGATTGATAGGCATAGGGTAAGCCCCCGTTTTGAGAAGGCCGCAAGTATAGGGACCGGATTCGTCATTCGCCAGCGCGCGTCATCGGTCTGTCACATTTTCATAAAAGGCTATCTAGCTCTCGACCATGGTCAAAGAAACCGAAATCAAACTGCGCGCCAGCCGCGCCACCCTGGCCGCCCTGCGCGAGCACCCGCTGCTGAAGAAACGCAACAAGAGCGGCTGGCAGCGCGGCGAGCTGTTCAATCAGTACTACGATACGCCGAACCGTGACCTGGCCAGCGCCAAGGTTGCCCTGCGCCTGCGCCGTGATGGCGAGCAGTTCATTCAGACGCTGAAGAGCCGCGGCCAGAGCGTTGCCGGCCTGTCCGAGCGCAACGAGTGGGACTGGTACCTGAGCAAGGCCAAGCTCGATCTGAAAAAGCTCGACGACAGCTGCTGGCCGGCCAGCCTGGCCGAGCTGGACAAGAAAACCCTGCAGCCGCTGTTCACCACCGACTTCGTCCGCGAGAAGGCCGAGATCGCCTGGGGCCGCGGCAAGGCCAAGGTGGTCATCGAGGCCGCGCTGGACCTGGGCAAGGTGTTCGCCGGCGAGGGCGAAGAAGAGATTTGCGAGCTGGAGCTGGAACTGCGCCAGGGCGAGCCTGCAGCCCTGCTGGAGCTGGCCTGCGAGCTGGCCGCCGAGCTGCCGCTGATGCCTTGTGACATCAGCAAAGCCGAGCGTGGCTATCGCCTGTTCGATGCTGGCAGTTACAACCTGAGCCTGCCGGCTCCCCAGCTGACGGCCGAGATGAGCCTGGACGACGCTTTCGCGGCGCTGGCCTGGCATCTGCTCGGCGCCAGCCAGCGCCTGGCCGAGCAATATCGCTGGAACGGCCATTGGAGCCTGCTGCAGCAATGGCTGGAGCAACTGGTCGACCTGCGCGCCCTGCTCGCCAGCCTCGGCCAGGCAGCCCCGCGTGCCAGCTCGCGCGAATTGCGTGAAGCACTCGATGCGCTGCTCGACGATTGGCGCCCACGTCTGGCGGCGGGTCAGGACGACGACAGCATGCGGCGTAATGCCCCAGCGCTGTTCGCCGCCGAGCTCGATGGCTGCCGCTGGGGCCTGCTGTCGCTGAAACTGTCGCACTGGCTGCTGCAACGCAGCTGGACCGCCGAACGCAATAACCGTGGCAACCGCCAGGGCAATGCCGCGCTGGGCAACTGGCTGCCGACCCTGTTGGGCGAAGAAGGCACCGCCCTGCAGCTGCGCCGCTACCAGCAGCAGCCGGAAGACCTGGCCGAGCAGATGCCGCGCCTTGAGCGCCTGCTGGTCTGGCTGCGCCTGGCCCGTGGCGTGCTGGAAGCCCCCGAGGTCGACCGCCTGTATGGCGAGCTGAACAAGCTCTACGAACTGGCGCAGCAGGCGCTGGACGACGAGCAGCGCCAATTGCGCGCAACTCAGACGCAGATCGTGAGCAGCCTCAAGGGGTGGAAGGCGCTGGTGAAATAGCGGCTGGGCCTCACAACCTTCGCGGCTGAAGCCGCTCCTACAGATCGCGGTACCGCGCCGATCAGTGACACCATGAAAAACGGGCCCCGCGGGGCCCGTTCTGCTTTCAGCCAGAAGCTCAGTTGCTGCCAGGGTTGCGACGGCTGTCGATGACCTGCTGCCAGGACGGATTGGCGGTCTCGTCCATGGCCTGCTGCATGGCCTTCTTGCGTTTTTCCTCGGCGCGATGGGCGAAGAACCAAGCCAGGAAGGTGGCGAACGACACCGCCAGCAGGATCAGGCTGGCCACCGCGTTGATCTCCGGCTTAACCCCCAGGCGCACGGCGGAGAAAATCTCCATCGGCAGGGTGGTCGAACCCGGACCGGAGACGAAGCTGGCCAGCACCAGGTCGTCCAGCGACAGGGCGAAGGACATCATCGCGCCCGCTGCCAGCGACGGTGCGATCATCGGCACGGTGATCAGGAAGAACACCTTCCACGGCCGCGCTCCCAGATCCATGGCCGCCTCTTCGATGGACATGTCCAGCTCACGCAGACGCGATGACACCACCACCGCCACATAGGCCGAGCAGAAGGTGGTGTGGGCGATCCAGATGGTGGTCATGCCGCGCTGCATCGGCCAGCCGATCAGTTGTGCCATCAGCACGAACAGCAGCAGCAGCGACAGACCGGTGATCACTTCCGGCATCACCAGCGGCGCGGTAACCAGGCCACCGAACAGCGTGCGTCCCTTGAAGTGGGTGATGCGGGTCAGCACGAAGGCCGCCAGGGTGCCCAGCGCCACCGCCGCGATGGCGGTGTAGCAGGCGATTTCCAGCGAGCGCATCACCGAGTTCATCAGCTGGGTGTTGTCCAGCAGGCCGACGTACCACTTCACCGACCAGCCGCCCCACACCGTTACCAGCCGCGAGGCGTTGAACGAGTAGATGACCAGGATGACCATGGGCAGGTAGATGAATGCCAGCCCCGCCCAGAGCATGATGCTGGAGAAACTGAAACGCTTCATGGGCGGTCCTCCAGTTCTTTAGCCACGCGTCTGGTTAAAAAGCCGGTTGAACAGGATGACGGGCTCATTGCGATTAGATCAGTCATGGCCGGCCCTCCAGCTCTTTAGCCTGGTTACGGTTGAACAGGATGATGGGCACGATCAGGATCGCCAGCATCACCACCGCCAGGGCGGAAGCCACCGGCCAGTCGCGGTTGTTGAAGAACTCCTGCCACAGCACCTTGCCGATCATCAGGGTCTCCGGCCCGCCGAGCAGTTCGGGGATGACGAACTCACCCACCACCGGAATGAACACCAGCATGGAGCCGGCGATGATGCCGTTCTTCGACAGCGGCACGGTGATCCGCCAGAAGTTGTTGAAGTTGCTCGAGCCCAGGTCGGAGGCAGCTTCCAGCAGGCTCAGATCATGCTTCACCAGGTTGGCGTAAAGCGGCAGGATCATGAACGGCAGGTAGGAATAGACCACGCCGATGTACACCGCGGTGTTGGTATTGAGGATCTGCAGCGGCGTATCGATCAGACCGATGCCCATCAGCAGGCTGTTAAGCAGGCCGTTGTTGCCGAGAATGCCCATCCAGGCATAGACGCGGATCAGGATCGCGGTCCAGGTCGGCATCATGATCAGCAGCAACAGCACGGTTTGCTGCGACTTCGGCGCACGGGCGATGGCATAGGCCATCGGGTAGCCGATCACCAGGCACAGCAGGGTGCTGAAGAACGCCACCTTCAGCGAACCCAGATAAGCCGACAGGTACAGCGCATCCTCGGTGAGGAAGATGTAGTTGCCGAAATTCAGCAGCAGGGTCAGCTTGTTGTCCGCCCACTCGTAGATTTCCGTGTAGGGCGGAATGGCCACGTCGGCTTCGGCGAAGCTGATCTTCAGCACGATGACGAACGGCAGCAGGAAGAACAGGAACAGCCAGAGGAAGGGTATGCCGATCACGGCATGCCGCCCACTGGGCAGATAGCGCGAGAGCTTGGCCAGTTTCATGATTGCAGTACCACGCCGCTGTCGTCTTCCCAGTACACCACCACCGGATCGTCCCAGGTCGGACGCTTACCACGGCGCTCGGCGTTGGCGATGAAGCACTGCACCACCTGACCGGAAGTAAGCTTGACGTAGTACACCGAGTGCCCGCCGAGGTAGGCGATGTCATGCACGTGGCCACGGCTCCAGTTGTACTCGGGGTGCTCGTGGTCGGCCGGCAAGGCGGTGGCCATCAGCAGTTTTTCCGGGCGCAGGGCGTAGCTGACGGACTTGTTCTCGGCACGGGTGCTGACGCCGTGGCCAATGTAGATCGGCTTGTCCAGGTGCGGACAATCGATGATCGCGTGGTCGGCCTCGTCGCTGACGATCTGACCGTCGAACAGGTTGACGTTGCCGATGAATTCACACACCAGGCGGCTGGTCGGGGTCTCGTAGATGTCCACCGGGCTGCCGGTCTGGGCGATCCAGCCCAGGTGCATGATGGCGATGCGCTGGGCCATGGTCATGGCCTCCTCCTGATCATGGGTGACCATCACGCAGGTCACGCCGACGCGCTCGATGATTTCCACCAGTTCCAGCTGCATCTGCGAACGCAGTTTCTTGTCCAGCGCGCCCATCGGCTCGTCGAGCAGCAGCAGTTTCGGACGCTTGGCCAGTGAGCGTGCCAGGGCCACGCGCTGACGCTGGCCGCCGGAAAGCTGATGCGGCTTGCGCTTGGCGTACTGGGTCATGTGCACCAGCTTGAGCATCTCGGCCACGCGCTCGTCGATCTCGGCCTTGGGCAGCTTGTCCTGCTGCAGACCGAAGGCGATGTTCTGCGCCACGGTCATGTGCGGGAACAGCGCATAGGATTGGAACATCATGTTGATCGGCCGCTGATAGGGCGGCATGTCGGTGATATCGACACCATCGAGAATGATGCGCCCGGAGGTGGGCCGCTCGAAGCCGGCAAGCATGCGCAGCAGCGTGGATTTACCGGAGCCGGAGCCACCGAGCAGAGCAAAGATTTCGCCCTTGTTGATGGTCAACGAGACGTCGTCGACGGCCACGGTCTCGTCGAACTTCTTGGTCACCCGATCGATCTTGACCAGCACCTCTTTCGGTGTCTGATCCCCCTCGAGGGCTTTTTTGTAGGCGCTGGAGGCAACAGCCATTTAGGAAAACTCCCGGAAGATTGTGCCCGACCCCAGCGGCCGGGCAGGAACGATTACTGACCCGACTTGACCTTGGTCCAGGTGCGAGTCATCAGACGCTGAGCCTTGGGCGGCAGTTCGGCCATCACGTACAACTTGTCCAGCACGGCCTGCGGTGGATACACCGATTCGTCCTGACGAATGTCCTGATCCATGATCTCCCCTGCATTGATGTTGGGGTTGGCATAGCCGACATAGTCGCTGACCCCGGCGATCACCTTGGGATCGAGGAGGTAGTTGATGAAGGCATGGGCTTGCTCGACATTGCGGGCATCCTTGGGAATGGCCAGCATGTCGAACCACAGGTTGGCGCCCTCCTTGGGAATCGCATAGGCGATTTCGATGCCCTTTCCGGCCTCCTCGGCGCGGTCGGCCGCCTGTAGAACGTCCCCCGAATAACCGAACGCCACGCAGATGTTGCCGTTGGCCAGATCGGAGATGTATTTCGAGGAGTGGAAGTAGCTCACGTAGGGACGCACTTCCATCAGCTTGGCTTCGGCCTTGGCGTAGTCATCGGCACTCTGGCTGTTCGGATCCAGACCCAGGTAGTTGAGCACCGAGGGAATCATCTCGTCGGCCGAATCCATGAAGGACACGCCACAGCTGGCGAGCTTCTTCATGTTCTCCGGTTCGAACAACACTGCCCACGAGTCGATCTTGTCGACGCCCAGCGCCGCCTTGACCTTCTCGACGTTGTAACCTATGCCGTTGGTACCCCACAGATAGGGTACGGCGTACTGGTTGCCCGGATCGTTGGCTTCGAGCTGCTTGAGGAGGGCTGGGTCGAGGTTGCTCCAGTTCGGCAGCTTGGTACGGTCCAGCGGCTGGAACGCGCCGGCCTTGATCTGCTTGCCGAGAAAATGATTGGACGGCACCACCACGTCATAACCGGTACGACCGGCGAGCAGCTTGCCTTCCAGCGTTTCATTGGAGTCGAAGACGTCGTAGACCGGCTTGATGCCAGTGGCCTGTTCGAAGTCGGCCAGCGTCTCTTCGCCGATGTAATCGCTCCAGTTGTAGATGTGCACCGTGGACTGGGCCAGCGCGGCACTACAGAAGGCGGAAGCCGCCATCGCGATCAGAGACTTGGGCAGGGTAACTCGCACTGTATCATCCTCGTTTTTGTGTGCCGCCCGAAAAAGGCGCGGCACTTTATAGGAAAATCGTTCGTCGATCAGCGGCCGCTTTTGATTCTCGTCCAGTCACGGGTCAGCCAACGCTGCACCTCGGGCGTACGCTCCTCGGCAACATAGAGTTTGGCCATGACCTCCTCACTGGGATAAACGCCCGGGTTGTCCCGTACGCTCTCGTCGACCAGCTCGGTGGCCTTGAGGTTGGGGTTGGCGTAGGCGACGTAGTCGCTGATCTTGGCGATCACGTCGGGGCGCAGCAGGTAGTTGATGAATTCATGGGCTTCGGCGACGTTCTTCGAGTCCTTGGGGATGGCCAGCAGATCCGCCCACATGGCGGTGCCTTCCTTGGGGATGATGTAGATGATCTCGTCGCTACGACCGGCCTCTTCGGCGCGGTCAGCGGCCTGCAGCACGTCACCGGAGTAGCCGAAGGCGGCGCAGATGTTGCCGTTGGCCAGGTCGGAGATGAATTTGGAGCTATGGAAGCAGGTGATGTAAGGGCGCACCTTCATCAGCTGCTCATAGGCCTTCTCGTAGTCTTCACGCTTGGTGGTATGCGGCGAGAGGCCCAGGTAGTTGACCGTTTGCGGCAGCACTTCGTCGCCAGAGTCGAGCAATGCGATGCCGCAGGAGGCGAGCTTCTCGGCGTATTTCGGGTCGAACAGCAGCTCCCAGGAATCCAGTGGTGCATCGTCACCGAGCACAGCGCGCGCCTTGGTGGCGTTCAGGCCGATGCCGTTGGTGCCCCATAGGTAGGGCACCGAATATTCGTTGCCGGGGTCACCCGCGGCCAGGTTTTTCATGATGGTCGGGTCAAGATTGACCAGATTGGGCAACTTGGATTTATCCAGCTTCAGGTAGGTGCCGGCACGTACCTGCTTGGCCAGGAAGTGGTTGGTCGGAACCACCACGTCATAGCCGCTCTGGCCGGTGGCCAGCTTGCCATCGAGGGTTTCGTTGGAATCGAAAACGTCATACACCACCTTGATACCGGTTTCCTTCTCGAACTCGGCAATGGTGTCCGGCGCAATGTAGTCGGACCAGTTGTAGACCCTGACCACACGGTCGGCGGCCTGGGCAACAGACATACCAATGGCAGCGGCGATCAGGCCAGCCAGCAGGGTAGAACGACGCATGACGTTTCCTCTTCTTGCGATTTGGGTACCTGGCGGGCGAACCCGCCAGGCGGCGTTGCTTCGTCGCTTAGCGACCGGACTTGATCTTGGTCCAGCTGCGGGTCATGTTGCGCTGCACACCTGCCGGCAGGTCCGGGAAGGTGTAGATCTTCTTCAGCACTTCCGGCGTCGGGTAGACGCCCGGGTCGTTGCGCAGGGCTTCGTCAGCCAGCGCAACGGCCGCCGCGTTGCCGGTGGGGAACTGGGTGAAGTTGCCGATCTCGGCGATCACCTCCGGACGCATCAGGTAGTCCAGGAAGACATGCGCGGCCTCGACGTTCTTGGCGTCCGCCGGGATGGCCAGCATGTCGAAGAAGCTGCCAGCGCCTTCCTTCGGAATGTTGTAGCCGACTTGTACGCCGTTGCCGGCTTCCTCGGCACGGGACTTGCCCTGGTAGATATCGCCCGAGTAACCGACAGCCACGCAGATGTTGCCGTTGGCCAGGTCGGAGATGTACTTGGAACTGTGGAAGTAGGAGATCGATGGACGAATCGTCAGGAACAGCTCTTCGGCTTTCTTCAGCTCGTCAGTGCTGCTGCTATCCGGGGCATAACCCAGGTAATGCAGGGCGGCCGGCAGAATCTCGGTCGGTGAATCGAGGAAGGAGACGCCGCAGGACTTCAGCTTCTCGATGTTCTCGGGTTTGAACACCAGGTCCCAGGAATCGACCGGAGCGCCGTCGCCGAGCACGGCCTTGACCTTGTCGACGTTGTAACCGATGCCGATGGTGCCCCACATGTAGGGGATCGAGTACAGGTTGCCCGGATCGCTCGGATCCAGCGCCTTGAGCAGGTCGGTGTCGAGGTTCTTCCAGTTGGGCAGCTTGGACTTGTCCAGCTTCTGGAATACGCCGGCCTTGATCTGCTTGGCGAGGAAGGGGTTGGACGGTACCACTACGTCGTAACCGGAGCTGCCGGCCAGCAACTTGGCTTCCAGCACTTCGTTGCTGTCGAAGACGTCGTAGACAACCTTGATGCCGGTTTCCTTCTCGAAATTGGCCAGGGTGTCAGGTGCGATGTAGTCGGACCAGTTATAGACGTGCAGCACCTTGTCGTCAGCCTGAGCAGCGCCTGCCACGGCCGCAGCCAGGGACAACGCGAGAAGGGTCTTGCCGAATGTTTTCATGCGTACAGCTCCTGTTGTTGTGTCGATATTCCAGAGTTCGCGCAAACCGTTCCAATCAGGACGGCTCACGCATTCTGGCGCAGTCTGGCAAGGTCATGGCACCGCTGACAACTTTCCGTGACTGCAGGCTTTCAGACCGATAGGTCACGCAGGGTCAGATCCAGGCACTTGCGTGCTTTATCTACCAGCTCATCCACTTCCGCCTGGCTGATCACCAGAGGCGGCGCAATGATCATGGTGTCGCCCACGGCGCGCATGATCAGACCGTTGTTGAAACAGTGGCCGCGGCAGATCATGCCTACCGCCTTGTCACCCGGATAACGCGTGCGCGTCGCCTTGTCCTGCACCAACTCGATGGCGCCGAGCATACCGACGCCGCGTACTTCGCCCACCAACGGGTGATCCGCCAGCTCACGCAGACGACGTTGCAAATACGGTGCCGTTTCCGCTTTAACCCGCTCGACGATGCCTTCTTCCCTGAGAATGCGCAGGTTCTCCAGGCCCACCGCAGCGGCCACCGGGTGGCCGGAATAGGTGAAGCCGTGGTTGAAGTCGCCATGCGCCTCGATCACTTCGAACACCTTGTCGCTGACAATCAGCCCGCCCATCGGCACGTAGCCACTGGTGAGGCCCTTGGCGATGGTCATCAGGTCAGGTTTGAGGTCGTAGTACTGGCTGCCGAACCACTCGCCGGTGCGGCCGAAACCGCAGATCACCTCGTCGGCAACGAACAGGATGTCGTATTTGCCGAGGATTTCCTTGATCCGCGGCCAGTAGGTTTCGGGCGGAATGATCACACCGCCCGCGCCCTGGATCGGCTCGGCGATAAACGCTGCAACATTTTCTTCGCCCAGTTCGAGAATCTTCTTCTCCAACTGGTCGGCAGCCCAGATGCCGAACTCTTCCGGCGACTGCTCGCCACCCTCGCCGAACCAGTACGGCTGCGGGATATGGGCGATGCCCGGAATCGGCAGATCGCCCTGCTCGTGCATGAACTTCATGCCGCCGAGGCTAGCCCCGGCCACGGTGGAGCCGTGGTAGCCGTTGTCGCGGCCGATGATGATTTTCTTGTTCGGCTGGCCTTTGCATGCCCAGTAGTGGCGCACCAGACGCAGCATGGTGTCATTGCCTTCCGAACCCGAACCGGTGAAGAACACGTGGTTCATGCCGGCCGGCGCCAGCTGGGAAATGGCGTGGGCCAACTCAAGTACCGGCGGGTGCGCGGTCTGGAAGAAGGTGTTGTAGAACGGCAGTTGACGCATCTGCGTAGCGGCGGCTGCGACCAGCTCCTCGCGGCCATAGCCGACGGCCACGCACCACAAGCCGGCCATGCCATCGAGGATCTTGTTGCCCTCGCTGTCCCACAGATGCACGCCCTTGGCCTCGGTGATGATGCGCGGGCCATTTTCGGCCAGTTGCTTGTAATCACTGAACGGCGCCAAGTGGTGGGCCTTGCTCAGGGCCTGCCACTGGGCAGTCTTGGGATTGTTCGCTTGCTTGTTCATTGCCAACACCTTGCTAACACGCAGCGCCAGTGGCGCTACGCAGAAATTCGTGGCGCCGGCCGCGCCAGGCGCGGCCGGTAGCCTTTTACACCGACAGCAGGAGGAACTCGCGTTCCCAGGAGCTGATCACGCGCTTGAAGTTCTCGTGCTCGGCACGCTTGACCGCGACATAGCCACGGATGAACTTCTCGCCGAGGAATTTCTCGGCGTCCCTGCACGCTTCCATCCGCTCCAGAGCGCTCTCGATGGTCACCGGCAGGCGCAGGTTGCGACGCTCGTAACCACGGCCCTTGACCGGTGCACCGGGCCTCACCCCGCCGACCATACCCATGTAGCCGCACAGCAGAGTAGCTGCCAGCACCAGGTACGGGTTGGCGTCAGCGCCGGCCAGGCGGTTTTCCACACGACGGTTCTGCGGAGTCGCCTCAGGCACGCGCAGGCCGACGGTGCGGTTCTCCTCGCCCCACTCCACGTTCACCGGCGCCGAGGTATCGGGCAGGAAGCGGCGGAACGAGTTAACGTTCGGCGCGAACAGTGGCAGCAGCTCGGGGATGTACTTCTGCAGCCCCCCGATGTGATGCATGAACAGCTCGCTCATGGTGCCGTCGTCGTTGGAGAAGATGTTCTTGCCAGTCTTCAGGTCGACCACGCTCTGGTGAATGTGCATGGCGCTGCCCGGCTCGTCGGTGATCGGCTTGGCCATGAAGGTGGCTGCCACATCATGCTTGAGCGCAGCCTCACGCATGGTGCGCTTGAACACCAGAATCTGGTCAGCCAGGTGCAACGCGTCGCCGTGACGGAAGTTGATTTCCATCTGCGCCGGGCCTTCTTCATGGATCAGGGTGTCCAGATCCAGGCCTTGCAGTTCGCACCAGTCGTACATGTCTTCGAACAGCGGGTCGAACTCGTTGGCCGCATCGATGGAGAAGCTCTGACGGCCGGTTTCCGGACGGCCGGAGCGGCCAACAGGCGCCACCAGCGGGAAGTCCGGGTCGCTGTTGCGCTTGGTCAGGTAGAACTCCATCTCCGGCGCGACGATGGGCTTCCAACCCTTGTCGGCATACATCTGCAACACCTTCTTGAGGATGTTGCGCGGCGACAGCTCGATGGGATTGCCCTGCTTGTCGAACGTATCGTGGATCACCATGGCGGTGGGCTCGATGGCCCAGGGCACGACGAAGACAGCGTTGGGGTCCGGACGGCAGAACATGTCGATGTCCGCCTCGTCCAGCAGGTCGTAATAGATATCGTCCTCGACGTAGTCGCCGGTCACGGTCTGCAGCAGCACGCTCTCGGGGAGGCGCATGCCCTTCTCATCGAGGAACTTGTTGGTCGGCGAGATCTTGCCGCGGGCAATGCCGGTCAGATCGCTGATCAGGCATTCGACTTCGGTGATTTTGCGTTCTTTCAGCCAGCTCGTGAGCTGGTCTAGCTTGGTACTCATAGAGACCTCAGGGTTGTAGAACCTGCTTTTGTTATAGCGGGTTCAGCGTTGCCCCGCCCTCTCCCTGCAAGCCTCACCAAAGGCCTGGAAGAAGGCGAGATATTCGTGTGGATGCTACTAGGGGTGCGACACCTCCGGTACCCGACTTTGCACACCACAGAAAGAAAATCGCTCACCCTTGTATTCGAACATCGGGCCGTCTATCTCGCGACATAGCACGCGCCCGGCGAAGCAGGCGAGCGCCTTGTGTATTGCAGGACGCGGGCCAAGGCGCGCAGCAGACAGCGTCACACGGCCGCGTACGCTATCGTGCTGGGTATGCAATGAACGAAAAACCGGATCAGGCAGGTCGTGCGACGCGCCGGGCACAAAGAAAGGATGTTGCCGCATTGCAGCGGTCATGCTCATGACCATTCGGGCCCGCATGATATGCAGATTCGCCTCGCTGTTGCGGGAAGAGGTAGCGTGACCGATGGTCCTGGCACAAGCGCTGACGCCGATGGCCGGCAGGGAAAACATGAGACACCCGTATTATTGCTGTTATGGGTTTGAACCGAGCTTAGCCTTGTTCATTTTTTTACACAATAGTCCTGTAAAAAATTGAACACACCCCGCTGTGCACCCTGAAAGATCAAGGTTTGGAGCCCCCTGAAAGGCCTTGAAATGCCCCAAAAATGGCCATCACGCCCCACTAGAGGGCATCATGTGGCCTGCTTGACAGTAAAGTGCGTTTCGGATTGACTCACACCCATGCAGTCGCATGATTGATATATTTAACAAAAAGGTGTTGCATCATGTCGGTACCCCCGCGTGCCGTTCAGCTTAACGAAGCGAACGCGTTCCTCAAGGAACATCCCGAGGTCCAGTTCGTCGACCTTCTTATTGCAGATATGAATGGTGTGGTGCGCGGCAAGCGCATCGACCGGAACGCCCTTCATAAGGTGTACGAGAAAGGCATCAACCTGCCCGCCTCGCTCTTCGCGCTCGACATCAATGGCTCCACCGTCGAGAGCACCGGCCTTGGCCTGGACATCGGCGACGCCGACCGTATCTGCTTCCCCATCCCCAATACCTTGTGCAACGAACCCTGGCAGAAGCGCCCAACCGCGCAGCTGCTGATGACCATGCACGAGCTGGACGGCACGCCTTTCTTCGCCGACCCGCGCGAGGTATTGCGCCAGGTGGTACAGAAGTTCGACGAACTGGGCCTGCGTATCTGCGCAGCTTTTGAACTGGAGTTCTACCTGATCGACCAGGAGAACGTGAACGGTCGTCCGCAGCCACCGCGCTCGCCGATCTCCGGCAAACGCCCGCACTCGACCCAGGTCTACCTGATCGATGACCTCGACGAGTACGTCGATTGCCTGCAGGACATGCTCGAAGCCGCCAAGGAGCAGGACATCCCCGCCGACGCCATCGTCAAGGAAAGCGCCCCGGCGCAGTTCGAAGTCAACCTGCACCACGTCGAAGACGCCATCAAGGCCTGCGACTACGCCCTGCTGCTCAAACGCCTGATCAAGAACATCGCCTACGACCATGAAATGGATTCCACCTTCATGGCCAAGCCCTATCCAGGCCAGGCGGGCAACGGTCTGCACGTGCACATCTCGCTGCTGGACAAGAAGACCGGCAAGAACATCTTCGCGGCCGAAGATCCGCTGGAGAACACCTCGCTGCGTCATGCCGTCGGCGGCATCCTCGACACCATGTCCGCGTCGATGGCGTTCCTCTGCCCCAACGTCAACTCCTATCGCCGCTTCGGCGCGCAGTTCTATGTCCCCAACGCGCCGAGCTGGGCACTGGACAACCGCACCGTGGCCGTTCGCATCCCCACCGGCAGCCCGGATGCCGTGCGCATCGAACACCGCGTGGCCGGCGCCGATGCCAACCCCTACCTGATGCTGGCCTCGATCCTCGCCGGTATCCACCACGGCCTGACCAACCAGATCGAACCGGGCGAGCCGATCGAAGGCAACTCTTACGAGCAGCTCGAACCCAGCCTGCCGAACAACCTGCGTGACGCGCTGCGCGAGCTGGACGACAGTGAGGTGATGAACAAATACATCGACTCCAAGTACATCGACATCTTCGTCGCGTGCAAGGAAGCCGAACTGCAGGAGTTCGAGACCACCATCTCCGACCTCGAGTACAACTGGTACCTGCATACCGTGTAACACCGAGAAAGCCGGCCGCAGACTCTGTGAAAACTACAACGCTCGGCCATGCTGCGTTTTCACAGGGTCTGGAGCCGGCTTCTTTTTGCCTGCCAACTGCCAACTCCGACACCCCGCGTCGGGGCCGGCGGTTCGCCGCCCGGCGACTCCGCTGACATGAATCAACCTCCGGCAAGCAAGGCCGCCGGATACTGTTGCCTTCATCCATCGGGGAGCTACTCATGCAACGCGCTATTGCCGCCGTGCTGCTGGGCCTGAGCTGTGGCCTGGCCCAGGCCGCCGACAGCATTCGGGTCTACAACTGGAACGATTACATCGCGCCGCAGGTGCTGGAAGACTTCACCCGCGACACCGGCATCGAGGTCGAGTACCACACCTTCGCCAGTGCTGAAGAACTGGCCGCCGTACTGCAAAGCGGCCAGCCCATCGACATCGCCGCGCCCTCGCACAGCGAGCTGCCGGCGCTGATCGCCAGTGGCCGCATTCGCCCACTGGACTTCAACCTGCTACCCAACCGCACGCACCTAGACAAGCAGTTGCTGAGCAAGCTGGCTGCGGTCGACCCACAGAACCAGCACGCCGTGCCGTACCTGTGGGGCGCGGTCGGCCTGGCGATCAACACGCCGCAGGCCGAGGCGGCCTATGGCGGACCACTGCCGGACAGCTGGAGCCTGCTGTTCGATGCCAAACAGAGCCTGCGCCTGGCCAGTTGCGGCATCAGCGTGCTGGATGCGCCAGATGAAACCCTGTCGCTGCTGCTCAACTACCAGGGCCGCAGCCTGGCGCGCAGCGCACCAAGCCGGGTCGAGCGCGCCGGCGGAGTGCTTGAGGCACTACGCCCGAACCTGCGCTACGTCGACAGCGAGCGCTATATCGCAGACCTCAACAACGGTCGCCTGTGCCTGGCCATGGCTTGGGTCGGAGACGCCCTTGCAGCGGCGCAGGCCGGCCAGCCGGTACGCTTCGTGGTACCGGACGAAGGCTCGGTGCTGTTCATCGACAACCTGGTAATTCCTGCCAACGCCGCTCGGCCGGACCTCGCTCACCGCTTCATCGACTACCTGATGCAGCCGCAGGTCATTGCCCAGATTACCGCTGAAACGCTCTACCCCAACGGTAATGCCGATTCGATGTCGTTCATCGATAAAGCCCTACTGGAACAGCCCGGCCTTTATCCGGATCAGGACACCAAGCGCCGCCTGCATCCGCTGGAAGTGCTTTCGGAGAAGCATGCCCAGGTTCGCAGCGATGTCTGGCAGCGGTTTCGCGACGGTAGCTGATGACGGCGGCGATGCTTGCCTCGCCGCCGCCTGCTGACGTCCAATAGCGCCTCGACCCACGAGGACTCAGCCATGTCGCGCCCCGCCAGCACCCGCAAGCCACGCGCCAGCAGCCAGGCCCGTATCGCCGTGATACTGGCGGCAGCACGCGAACTGCTGGCCGAGCAGGGCATGGCCAACCTGTCGATCTACACGGTGGCCGAGCACGCAGGCATTCCACCGTCGTCGGTGTACCACTTCTTCGCCAGCGTGCCGACACTACTCGAAGGCCTGACTGCAGACGTGCACGCAGCCTTTCGCGCCTGCCTGCAGGAGCCGGTCGAACACGCCAGTCTGAACACCTGGCATGACCTGTCGCGCATCGTCGAACAACGTATGCTGGACATCTACGCGCGCGACGCCGCAGCGCGCCAGCTGATCCTCGCCCAGCATGGCCTGGCCGAGGTAACCCAGGCCGACCATCAGCACGACATCGAACTGGGCCGCCTGATGCAGGCGCTGTTCGACCGCCACTTCCCCCTACCGCAGCTACCGATGGATATCGATGTCTTCGCCCTGGCCATGGAACTGGGTGATCGCGTCTATGCCCGCTCTGTACAGCTGCACGGCAAAATCACGCCACGCCTGGCCGAGGAAGGCATGCGTGTGTTCGATGCCTACCTCGGCCTGTACCTGCCTGCTGCCCTGCCGAAAAGACCTGCGCCATTGGCGTAATCCCCCGTAGGGTGCGCCGTGCGCACCGATGGTATCTGACGCCCGGCTCGATCGCGGCGCGCAGCCTAGGCGACACTGCACGCCCATGGTCATAACCAATATAAATCCGACAAAATCGTATAAATTTTGCTAATTCAACAAAAAGCACCTTCTAATACCGATATTTATCGGATATAAAACGAGCATCCAGCCTTGGCCAAGTCCAGCCACAGCACTCTGAATAGACCGCCGAAGCGGCTTGCGAACGAGCCAAGAGGTGCTTTATGTCCAGTATCGTTACCGTCGCTGCGCCCCAGATGGCCTGCTCCTGGGATACGCCCGCGAACATCGCCAATGCCGAGAGGCTGGTACGCCAGGCTGCCGCACAGGGCGCGCGAGCACTGGCAGCGTGTGCAACAGGGCCATGTCGGCGCCAATCTGATGCCGCTGGTGGCAAGCAACCGCATCGGCCGCGAGGAGCAGGACGGCTACGACATCACCTTCTACGGCAGCTCGTTCATCGCCAACCAGTTCGGCGAGAAAGTCGAGGAGCTGAACCAGACCGTGGAAGGCGTGCTGGTGCACAGCTTCGACCTGACCGAGCTGGAGAAGGTGCGCACCGCCTGGGGTGTGTTCCGCGACCGCCGGCCGAACCTATACTGGCCGCTTTCCACGCTCGACGGAAAAGCACCGTCGATCCGGTAGGGTGCGCTGTGCGCACCCAGCCCTCCAAACACTTTGCCGGTGCGCATGGCGCACCCTACGGAAGCGAAATATGACCACGTTGACCACGACTCCACGCGCCGATGGCTTCCACATGCCTGCCGAGTGGGCACCACACAGCCAGACCTGGATGGTCTGGCCCGAACGCCCGGACAACTGGCGCAACGGCGGCAAGCCGGCGCAGGCAGCCTTCACCGCCGTGGCCAAGGCCATCGCCCAGTTCGAACCGGTAACCGTCTGCGTATCCGCGGCGCAGTACGAAAACGCCCGCGCACGCCTGGATGACGCCAACATCCGCCTGGTGGAAATCACCACCGACGACGCCTGGGTGCGCGACACCGGCCCGACCTTTGTGACCGATGCCAGTGGCGAAGTGCGCGGCGTGGACTGGGCCTTCAATGCCTGGGGCGGCTTCGATGGCGGCCTGTACTGGCCGTGGCTGCGTGACGATCAGGTGGCGCGCAAGATTCTCGAGATCGAAGGCTGCAAGCGCTATCGCACGGAAGGTTTCGTCCTCGAAGGCGGCTCGATCCATGTCGATGGCGAAGGCACCCTGATCACCACCGAGGAGTGCCTGCTGAACAAGAACCGCAACCCGCACCTGTCGCGCGAAGAGATCGAGAATGTGCTGCGCGATCACCTCTCCATCTATACGGTGATCTGGCTGCCGGACGGTCTGTATAACGACGAGACCGATGGCCACGTCGATAACTTCTGCTGCTACGTGCGCCCCGGTGAAGTGCTGCTGGCCTGGACCGACGATGCGAACGATCCCAACTACCCGCGCTGTCAGGCCGCCATGCGCGTGCTGGAAAGCGTGCGCGACGCCAAGGGCCGTCAGCTGACCGTGCACAAGATGCCCATTCCAGGCCCGATTCATGCCACCGCCGAAGAGTGCGCGGGGGTCGACATCGTCGACGGCAGCCAGGAGCGCAGCCCGGACGTTCGCCTGGCCGGCTCCTACGTCAACTTCCTTATCGTCAACGGCGGCATTGTCGCGCCGAGCTTCGATGACCCGAAGGACGAAGAGGCGCGCGCCATTCTTGAGCGTATTTTCCCCGAGCATCGCGTGGTGATGGTGCCGGGCCGTGAGATCCTTCTGGGCGGCGGCAATATCCACTGCATCACCCAGCAACAGCCGGCGCCGCAACAGCGCTGAAAATTGCTCGCGCAGGGTTCAAGTAGATCCTGACCAAGCCGATAATATAGGTCGGGATCATCCCCGTATCCTCTCGAGCACATCATGTTCAATAAAGCCCTCAAGCAAGCCCTGGAAGCGGCTCGTCAACAGTTGCAAGCTGCTCTCGCCAGGAAGGCTGCCGTCGATCGCTCGACGGCCATGATTGAGTTCAAACCCGACGGCACCATCATCGGCGCCAATGACAATTTCCTCACGACCGTGGGCTACCGCCTGGAAGAAATTCAGGGCCAGCACCACCGGTTGTTCTGCTTTCCCGACTACCAGGCCAGCGCCGAGTACCGGCGTTTCTGGCAGCGCCTGGCGGCCGGCGAGTACATCCGTGATCGTTTCCTGCGCCGCAACAAGCAGGGCCAGGAAGTCTGGCTGGAAGCCAGCTACAACCCGATCCTGGGCGCCGATGGCCGCGTCGAGTCGGTGCTCAAGCTGGCCACCGACATCACCACCCTGGTGGCCCGCGAACAGGAGCAGGAGAGCATGATCGACGCGATCGGCCGTTCCATGGCCGTGATCGCGTTCAACCTCAAGGGCGAAGTGCTGGAAGCCAACGCCAACTTCCTGCAAACCATGGGCTACCGCCTGGACGAAATCCGCGGCAAGCACCATCGCCTGTTCTGCACTCGCGAAGAGGCCGACTCGCCTGCCTACCGCGACTTCTGGGCACGCCTGAATCGCGGCGAATTCTTCTCAGGGCGATTCCAGCGCATCAACCGCCACGGCGACATCATTTGGCTGAGCGCCACCTACAATCCGGTGTTCGACGCCAGCGGCACGCTCTACAAGATCGTCAAGTTCGCCCGTGACATCACCCCGCAGGTGCAACAGCAACAGGCCGAATCTGATGCAGCCAAGCTTGCCTATGAAATTTCCCAACGCACCGACGACAGTGCCCGGCATGGCGCCGAGGTGATCAGCGAAACCGTCACGATGGTGCGCGGCATCGCCGACGAGCTGTCCCGCGCAGCCGAGGGCATTAGCGCGGTCAGTCAGCAGTCGGAGATGATCAGCAGCATCGTGCAGACCATCCGCGGCATTGCCGAGCAAACCAACCTGCTGGCCCTCAACGCCGCTATCGAAGCGGCGCGCGCAGGCGAGCAGGGCCGCGGATTCGCCGTGGTCGCTGATGAAGTACGCAGCCTGGCCGCGCGTACCGCACAGGCCACGGTGGAGATCGTCGAGGTGGTCAAGCGCAACCACGAGCTGGCGCAAGACGCCGTAGACAACATGCAGTCCAGTCAGCACAAGGTCGAGCAGGGTGTGGAGCTGGTCAACCAGGCCGGGCAGATGATCGAGGAAATCCAGAGCGGCGCACGGCAGGTTGTCGATGCCGTGCGCCAGTTCGCCGAGGCGCTGGAGGAGTACTGATCACTCGAATGGCTGCGGCCGCGGTGTGTCATTGTTAGACGGCGGCAGGATCGGCAGGGCGAAGCTCGGCTGCTCGCCGGTCAGGGTCTTGAGGAAGGCGGTGATCTTGCCAATATCGCCTTCGCTCAGCTGCCGGCCGAGCTGCAGGCGCGCCATGATGTCCACCGACTCTTCCAGCTTCCAGTAGGCACCGTCGTGGAAGTAGGGATAGGTCAGTTCGACGTTGCGCAGGGTCGGCACCTTGAACTTGAAGCGGTCGGCATCCTTGCCAGTCAGACCGGCAACGCCTTCGGCGGGGTTGCTGGTTTCATAGGGTTCTACCAGGCCCATCTTCTGGAACGAGTTGCCGCCCAGCGCCGGGCCGTTGTGGCAAGCCACGCAGCCGATGGACTTGAACAGCTCGTAACCTTCCAGCTCGGTCTTGGTGATGGCCTCAGCATCCCCCTTGAGCCACAGGTCGAAGCGCGAGTTGGGCGTGACCAGGGTCTTCTCGAACTCGGCGATAGCATCGGTCACTTCGTCCAGGGTGATCTCGTCGGTTTTGTACACGGCCTTGAACGACTCGCGGTATTGCGGGATCGAGCGCAGCACGTCGACGGCGAGAATGTGGGTAAAGGCCATTTCCATCGGGTTGGCGATAGGGCCGGCGGCCTGTTCCTTGAGGTCGGCGGCGCGGCCATCCCAGAACTGCGCGAGGTTGAGACTGGAATTGAGCACGGTCGGCGAATTGATCGGCCCTTGCTGCCAGTTGTGGCCGATTGAGCTCGGCAGGTTGTCGCTGCCCCCCATCGACAGGTTGTGGCAGGAGTTGCAGGAAATGAACCCCGAGCGCGACAGGCGCGGGTCGAAGAACAGCTGCTTGCCCAGCTCCACCTTGGCCGGATCAGTGATCTCGGCCGGTGCGATCGGCTCGACGGGTTCGTTGGCCGGTAGATTGGCCCAGGCGCTGGCGCCCAAGCACAATCCGGCCAGCAGGGTCAGAGTGCGCATGTGTGTATCTCCTCAGGTATTGGCTATTCTGGTTATGTCTCGACCATGCCCAGCGCACACCCGGGGCGACTTGATCTGCATCAAGTCGCATGCGCATCTCGCCTCAGTGGATATGTTTCATTTCATTTTGCAGGTGTTGATACCCAGCAATGGATACGCCGGGCAGAAACGGAAGATGCCGGTCGCCAGTGGCACCACACCGATCCAACCCCACAGGCCGATGACACCGGCAAGACTCAGCGCGATAAGAATCAGACCTGCGGCGATGCGCAGACTGCGGTCGAGCGTTCCAACATTGGCTTTCATCGAGGTTCTCCAGGTCAACGTCCGCGCCGGCCTTCCAGCGCAGTAAAGATCAGCATGCCGGCGAGCATCGCCGCGACGAACAGTAGCGCCTGCCAGTGCCCGCTCAGCAGGATGGCAACAGCCGGCCCCGGACAGATGCCAGCGATACCCCAACCGACCCCGAACAGCAGGCTGCCGCCAATCAGGCGAGCATCAAGATCGCGGCGGGTCGGCAACTGCATGGCGCCACCCAGCAGCGCCTTACTGCGCCGCTGCGCCAGGTTCAACGGTAACGCTGCTACGCCTATGGCCCCGGCCATCACCAGCGCCAGCGAGGGATCCCAATTGCCGGCCAGATCGAGAAATGCCAGCACCTTGGCCGGGTCGGCCATGCCCGCCAGCAGCAGGCCCAGACCAAACAGCAGGCCGCAGACGAATGCACTGAGTCTGGCCATGTTCAAGCTCCCAGGAGATGACGCAGGACAAAGACCGTGGCGAAACCCGTAGCCATGAAGCACAGGGTTGCCAGCATGGAGCGCGGCGACAGGCGGGAAATACCGCAGACGCCGTGGCCGCTTGTGCAGCCCGAGCCATAACGGGTGCCGATACCGACCAGCAAGCCGGCGACGATCAAGCCGAGACTGCCAGTCTCGAAATGAATCGACGGTAATGCCGCGAACAATCCCCAGAGCAGGGGCGCCAGAAGCAGGCCAACAAGGAACGCTGCTTTTTCGCCGCGCCCTTCGCCCTGACGCTGCAGCAGGCTGCCGAGCAGGCCGCTGATACCCGCTACCCGGCCATTGGCCAAGGCGAATATGGCAGCCGCCAGACCAATCAGCGCCCCCCCAGCCAGGGCGCTCCAGGGTGTGAAGCTGGCCCAGTCGATGTTCATTGCCGGCCCTCGCAGAACAGACGGTAGAGCGTCTCGATCACCGCCAGCGCCGCCGGGCTGCTGATGCGATAGAAGATCTGCTTGCCGTCACGACGAGTCTCCACCAACCCCTCGCGGCGCAACACCGCCAGTTGCTGGGACAGCGTCGGCTGCTGGATACCAAGCAGCGCCTCCAGCTCGCTGACGTTGCGCTCGCCTTGCGACAGCTGGCAGAGCAGCAACAGGCGATCCGGATTGGCCAGCGCCTTGAGCAGTTGCCCGGCAGCGTCGGCATTGGCACGCAGCTGCTGGATATCGATGGGCTCAGTCATGGAACACCCTCACTCAATACAATATGTATTTTTATATACTGTATTCCGGGTAAGTGTTAGCCCAACCGACCAGCGGTTAAAGAGGGAATTGAACGGGCCTTACAAGAGCGCGCCTACCTGCATCAACCGATGCATGCACAGCACAAATCGTGGGAGGGGCTTTAGCCGCGACAAGAACTCGCCGCTAAAGCGCCTCACTCCCCGGATACATCCGGGCTACCACTGACGCCCTGCATGCGGATTCACTAGCAGAGCCCAGAAACACAGAAACCCGCCGCAGCGGGTTTCCGGGTAGAGGCCTGATGAATCAGGCGTCGGCGTCAGCAGCAGCCTGATAGGCGGCAGCGTCCAGCAGCTTGTCCAGCTCGCTGGTGTCGCTCGGTTTGAGCTTGAAGAACCAGCTGCCATAGGGGTCGCTGTTGACGCTTTCCGGGCTGTCAGCCAGCGCTTCGTTGATGGCGATCACTTCGCCGCCAACCGGCGCATAGATGTCGGAGGCAGCCTTGACCGACTCCACCACACCGGCTTCCTGGCCGGCGTTCAGTTGCTTGCCGACTTCCGGCAGCTCGATGAATACCACGTCGCCGAGGGCTTCCTGGGCGTGGTCGGAAATGCCCACGGTCACGCTACCGTCAGCCTCCAGGCGCGCCCACTCGTGGCTGGCGGCATAACGCAGATCGGCGGGGATATTGCTCATGTTTGATTCCTCGTAAACGGTGACGGCAAGTGGGCCGTCTGGACAATTTAGCAGGCCGCAGCGCCAGGGGAAGCCAGCACCGCGACCTGATGATTCAGATAAGGGTTTTACCGTTGCGCACGAAGCTCGGCCTGACCACCCGCACCGGGTACCACTTGCCGCGGATCTCCACCTCGGCACGATCCCCGGTCGCGGCCGGTACCCGCGCCAGCGCGATGGATTTGTTCAGCGTAGGCGAGAAGCTGCCACTGGTGATCTCGCCATCACCAATGCCATCAACGCGTACCACCTGGTGTGCACGCAGCACGCCGCGCTCCTCCAGCACCAGCCCAACCAGCTTGCTCGGGCAGCCGGCGGCGCGCTGCGCTTCCAGCACTGGACGACCAATGAAGTCGCGCTCGGCTGGTTCCCATGCGATGGTCCAGGCCATGTTGGCAGCCAGCGGGCTGACCTGCTCGTCCATGTCCTGGCCATACAGGTTCATGCCCGCCTCCAGGCGCAGGGTGTCACGCGCGCCCAGGCCAATCGGCGAAATACCGGCACCGACCAGATCGTTGAAGAAAGACGCCACCTCTGCCGCCGGCAGCACGATTTCCAGACCATCCTCACCGGTATAACCGGTTCGGGCGATGAACCAGTCACCCTCGGGCAGACCCTGGAACGGCTTGAGCTCGTGGATCAGTGCGGCGCGTGCCTGGGTCACCAACTCGGCAACACGGGCACGGGCCTTGGGGCCTTGAATGGCCAATACCGCGAGGTCGCGGCGCTCGCGCACTTCGACAGCGAACTCGGCGGTCTGGGCGTGCATCCAGGCCAGGTCCTTGTCGCGAGTCCCCGCATTGAGCACCAGGCGGTAGCCCGGTGCCGGAGAAGAAGAGCCAGTCAGGTAGACAATCAGGTCATCGACCACCCCGCCCTGCTCGTTGAGCATGGCGCTGTACAGCGCCTTGCCGGGCGTCTGCAGGCGCGCCACGTCATTAGCCAGCAGGTGCTGCAGGTAGGCCTGCGCCTGCTCACCGCTGACGTCCACCACACACATGTGCGAGACATCGAATACGCCGCACTCGCGGCGCACCTGATGATGCTCCTCGACTTGCGAACCATAGTGCAGCGGCATGTCCCAGCCGCCGAAATCCACCATCTTGGCCCCCAGCGCCAGGTGCAGCTCATAGAGGGGGGTGCGCTGTCCCATGGGTAAATCTCCTTCCGGGCTTGGCGAAGCGATTCAGACCCCCGAGAAGCTAGCTGCGTTGCCATTGCTGCGTTACAGCCAGGCTCAAAATGCTCATGTGTATGAGCACAGTCGGGCGCGACCCCGGCCGTTTTTCACCTGGCTGCGCCTTGCACTGGCCGCCTCGCCTACGCTTCTCGGCACGTCCGCCGGGTTACCCCGGCTCGCGAATGGCGCGCATTGTAGCCGCATGCGTCCGGGGGGTCATCCTGGCTTCAGGTCGTAGGGCGGGTGTAACCCGCCATGCCCCGACACTGGCGGGTTGCACCCGCCCTACATCGCTGTCTTGATCAACCGAAACTTCGGGCCGAGCGCCTTATCAGCAGAATCACCGGCAGCAGGCCGACCAGCACCAGGGTCAGCGCCGGCAGCGAGGCGCGCGCCCACTCGCCTTCGCTGGTCATTTCAAATACCCGTACCGACAGGGTGTCCCAGCCGAACGGACGCATCAGCAGGGTCGCCGGCATTTCCTTGAGCACATCGACGAATACCAGCAGCGCGGCCGACAAGGTGCCCGGCAGCAGCAGCGGCAGATAGACCCTGAAGAACAGCCCGAAGCTGCCAACACCGAGGCTGCGCGACGCCTCCGGCAGCGACGGGCGAATCCGCGCCAGGCTGGTTTCCAGCGGCCCGAACGCCACGGCCATGAAGCGGATCAGATAGGCCACCAGCAGCGCCGTGAGGCTACCCATCAGCAGCGGCTTGCCGGCTCCGCCCAGTGCCGTGGACAGCGGAATCACCAGTTCACGATCGAGGAAACTGAAGGCCAACATGATCGCCACCGCCAGCACCGAACCGGGCAAGGCATAACCGAGGTTGCCCAACGCCACACCGAAACGCACGCTGCGATTCGGCGCCTGACGCCGGGCAAAGGCCAGCAACATGGCCACGCTCACCGTGATCAGCGCCGCCATGCCGCCCAGGTAAAGGGTATGCAGGATCAGCCCGGCGTATCGCTCATCGAGGTCGAAGCGACCGCGCTGCCAGAACCAGGCCAGCAGTTGCAGCAGCGGGATGACGAAGGCGCAGGCGAATACCAGACCGCACCAGGCGCTGGCCGCGAAGGCCTTCCAGCCGTGCAGGTGATACAGCGCCTTGCCGCGCGGCCGCTCGTTGGCCGGTCGTGCGGCGCCGCGGGCACGACGCTCGCCGTAGAGCACCAACGCCACGGCCAGCAGCAGCAGGCTGGCCAGTTGGGTGGCACTGGTCAGGCTGTAGAAGCTGTACCAGGTCTTGTAGATCGCCGTGGTAAAGGTGTCGAAGTTGAACACCGACACCGCGCCGAAATCCGCCAGAGTCTCCATGATTGCCAGGGCCAGACCAGCACCGATGGCCGGGCGCGCCATTGGCAGCGCCACCCGCCAGAACGCCTGCCAGGGGCTTTGCCCGAGCACCCGGGCCGCCTCCATCAAGCCCTTGCCCTGAGCCAGGAAGGCGCCACGAGCGAGCAGATAGACGTAGGGATAGAACACCAGCACCAACACGATGATCACCCCGCCGGTCGAGCGCACGCGCGGCAGGCGCAAGCCACTGCCGAACCATTCGCGCAGCAGCGTCTGCACCGGGCCGGCGAAATCCAGCAGGCCAACGAAAACGAATGCCAGCACGTAGGCGGGAATGGCGAAAGGCAGCATCAGCGCCCAGTCCAGCCAGCGCCGGCCGGGAAACTCACAGAGGCTGGTGAGCCAGGCCAGGCTCACGCCCAGCAGCGTCACCCCTACGCCGACACCGATCACCAGCGTCAGCGTATTACCGATCAGCCGTGCCATCTGCGTCTGCCACAGGTGCGCCCAGATCTGCTGATCCACGTCGTGCCAGCTCAGCAGCAGCACCGACAGCGGCATCAACACCAGAACGGCGACGGCAAGGACGATGGGGTACCAGCGACGCTGGACGGGATGCGGCACGCGGACTCCTCGACTACGGAAATGACGACGCCCCGGCTAGGCGGGGCGTCGCAGTATAACGGCAGCGCTGGGCTCGTCGATGATCGTTCTCCCACGCCGGAGCGTGGGCACGATCAGCAGGGCAAACGAGCAGCAAATCGTTACGCGCTTACTGCCAGCCGGCTCGGTCCATCAGCATGGTCGCTTCGGCCTGGCGCTTGCCGGCCACTTCGGTGGCCACGGTATCGGCCTTGAAAGTGCCCCAGGAAGCCACCTCGGCAGACGGTTTGACCGCCGGGTTGGCCGGGTATTCCTGGTTGACGCCGGCGAAGATGCTCTGTGCTTCTGCGGTGGTCATCCACTCCAGCAGCTTCTTGGCCTGTTCGGCATGCGGTGCATGCTTGGTCACACCAGCACCGGCCAGGTTGACGTGCACGCCACGGTCGTTCTGGTTCGGCCAGAACGGCTTGACCTTCAGATCCGGCTGCTGCTTGTGCAGGCGGCCATAGTAGTAGGTGTTGGTGATGCCCACGTCGCACTGGCCGGCGTCAATGGCTTGCAACAGCGCAGTGTCATCCGGGAACACGTCGGTAGCCAGGTTGTTGACCCAACCCTTGACGATTTCTTCGGTCTTCTCGGCGCCATGGGCTTCGATCAGGGTGGCGGTCAGCGACTGGTTGTAGACCTTCTTGCTGGTGCGCAGGCACAGGCGGCCTTCCCAGTTCTTGTCTGCTAGCGCTTCGTAGGTGGACAACTCTTCAGGCTTGACGCGCTCGGTGGAGTAGAAAATGGTCCGTGCACGCAGCGACAGGCCGGTCCAGCTGTCGGTGCTGGAGCGATACTGAGCGGGGATGTTGGCATCGATCACGTCGGATTTGGTCGGCTGCAGTACGCCTTCCTGCTCGGCCTGCCAGAGGTTGCCGGCGTCGACGGTGATCAGCAGGTCAGCCGGGGTGTTGGCGCCCTCGGCCTTGAGGCGGGCGATCAGCGGGGCTTCCTTGTCGGTGATGAACTTCACCTTGACCCCGGTTTTCTCGGTGTAGGCGTCGAACACCGGCTTGATCAGCTCATCGATGCGGGCGGAGTAGACCACCACTTCATCGGCAGCCTGGACGGCAGTTGCCAGGGTGCTGAGAGTGAATGCGGCGAGGAGCGCGTTACGAGCCTTCATGGGACCAGCCTCTTGTGGATTACAAAGTGGCTGAATAGTAGTGAATGTTATTTGCCTTCTCAACGTAAACAGCAAGACCACACGCAGCAGTTATTACAAGTTGCGTCAGCTCAGGCTCGCGCCAGTTCCGGTAAGTCGCCGGACAGCCCAAGCGCCTGACGCACGAACAGCGCCTTGGCTTCGGCCTGGCCGTCGACCAGGTCGAGGCCGACGTTGCGTAGTAGGCGCAACGGCAACGGGTCGGCCTGGAACAGACGCTGAAAGCCTTCCATAGCCGCCATCATCGCCAGGTTGTGCGGCATGCGCCGACGCTCGAAACGGCTCAGCACGCGCTCATCACTGAGGTTCTCACCTCGCATAGCGGCATGCAGCAGCACCTCGGCCAGCACCGCCGCATCGAGAAAGCCCAGGTTGACGCCCTGCCCCGCTAGCGGGTGGATGGTGTGCGCGGCATCGCCGATCAGCGCCAGCCCCGGCTCCACGTAACGCTTGGCATGGCGTTGACGCAGCGGGATGCACAGACGGCGATCGGCATGCAGCACCTTGCCCAGGCGGGATTCGAAAGCCTTGCCCAGCTCGGCGCAGAAGGCCTCATCGTCCAGCGCCATCAAGCGCTCAGCCTCGACCGGTACGGTGGACCAGACGATCGAGCACCAGTGCTCGCCGGCCGGCCCGGCCAGCGGCAGGAAGGCCAGCGGACCGTCATCGGTGAAACGCTGCCAGGCAGTGGCCTGGTGCGCACGCTCGCAGCGCACGCTGGTGACGATGGCATGGTGCAGATAATCCCATTCGCGCGTGGCGCAGCCGGCCAGGCGACGCACCGCGGAGTTGGCACCATCAGCCGCCACCAGCAGCGGTGCACGCAGCTGGCGGCCATCGGTGAGCGTCAGCAGCCAGTCGTCGCCGGAGCGGCGCAGTTGCTCCAAGCGTGCGCCGGGTAACAGGCCGATCTGGCTGTCGTGCAGACGTTCTAGCAAAGCGTCCTGCACCACACGGTTCTCGACGATATGGCCCAGAGTATCGGCATGCACGCTGGCGGCAGCGAAGTGAATGCTGCCGGTACCGGAGCCATCCCAGACGCGCATCTCGCCATAGGGGCAGGCACGCCTTGCAGCGATGCCTGGCCAGGCGCCCAGGCGCTCGAGAATGCGCTGGCTGGCCATTGACAATGCGCTGACGCGCGGCTCGAACGGCGCCTGCGCATCGAAGGGCGACACGCTCAGCGGGCTGCCGTCGACGATCAGAATATCCAGACCGCTGTGCTCCAGCGCCAGAGCCAGGGTGCTGCCGACCATACCGGCACCGACGATGATCAGATCCGCGCGCATATCACTCCTTAAACCCCAGGGCACGCTGTGCGCACCCTGGCTTCCGGCTGGTGCGCACAGCGCACCCTACAGGGCCGGTCATAGATTACGGGTTCCCATACCCATGGCCTGCCGGGCGAACCAGCGCTTGGCTGGCGATAGCAGATCGAGGCCGAGCAGACCCAGGTTACGCCCGGCGGTCAGCAGCGGCTGCGCGTTGCTGAACAGGCGCGTTACCTGATCGGAGAAGCCGACGGTCATCTGTTGATCGAGCTGCTGCCGTTGCAGGTAACGCTGCAGGGTGGCGAAATCGCCCAGTGCTGCCTCGCTATCGATCAGCACCTCGGCCAGCGCCAGGGTATCGCGCAGCGACAGGTTGTAACCCTGGCCGGCGATGGGGTGCAGGCTGTGCGCGGCGTTGCCCAGCACCACCAGATGCGGACGCACCTGCTCCTGCGCCTCGACCAGGCTCAACGGATACAGATGCCGTGCACCCACCTGGCGCAAGGCGCCCAGGCGATAACCGAAAGCCTGCTGCAACTCGCTTAGAAAACTCGACTCGCTGGCGCGCAACAGACGTTCGGCGTCAGCCGCGGCGCGTGTCCAGACCAGCGCGCAGCGGTTGTCGCTCAAGGGCAGCAGCGCCATCGGGCCGTCATCGGTGAAGCGCTCGAAAGCCTGCCCACGATGCGCTTCCAGCGGGCTGACGTTGGCGATCAACGCACTCTGCCCGTAAGGTTTGCTGCTGACGCCGATACCGAGCTGCTCGCGCAAACCGGAACGCCCACCATCGGCAAGAATCGCCAGGTCGCAGTCAAGACAGGTTTCGTCGTTCAGGGTCAGGCGATAGCCGTCGTCAAGGCGCTGCATGCCGACCACCTCGGCCGGGCAGCGCCATTCGATCACATCCTGATCCAGCGCCTGCCACAGACAATGGCCGAGCCAGGCGTTCTCCGCTACGTAACCGAGCGCCGGCACGCCTTCCTCGATGGCTTGCAGGCGCGTGGCGCCGAAGCGGCCGCGGTCGGACACATGGATCTGCTGAATCGGCTCGGCCCGCTGGGCGATGCTCTGCCACAGACCGAGGCGCTCGTAGATCAACCGGCTGCCATAGGACAGCGCGGTAGAGCGCGCGTCATAGCTGGGCTGGTATTCGCTGCCCGGGGCGAAGGGTTCGATCAGGGCGATGCGCCAACCACGCTGACGCGCCGTGTCCTGCAGGGCCAGCGCCAGGCTCGCGCCGACCAGACCGCCGCCGATAATGGCCAACTGTACGCGTGACATGGGCTCAGGCCACCTCGGTGCGCGCGGCTGCCATCAGTGCCTCGATCGCGGCAACGGTCTTGGGCACACCGTTGGTGAGAATCTCGCAGCCTTTCTTGGTCACTACCACGTCGTCCTCGATGCGCACGCCGATGCCACGCCATTTCTTGGCGACCTTGTCGTTGTCGGTGGCGATGTAGATGCCCGGCTCGACGGTCATCGCCATGCCGACTTCCAGCACGCGCCACTCGCCGCCGACCTTGTAGTCGCCAACATCGTGCACGTCCATACCCAGCCAGTGGCCGGCGCGATGCATATAGAAAGGTTTGTAGGCTTCGCTGGCGATCAGCTCATCGACGTCACCCTCGAGCAGGCCCAGCTCGACAAGACCGGCAGTAATCACGCGCACGGTGGACTCGTGGGCTTCGTTCCAGTGCTTGCCTGGCGCGATGAACTTGAACGCTTCCTCGTTGGCCTTGAGCACCAGCTCATAGATGGCCTTCTGCTCGGGCGAGAACTTGCCGCTGACCGGGAAGGTGCGGGTGATGTCGCTGGCGTAGCAGTCGATCTCGCAACCAGCGTCGATCAATACCAGATCGCCGTCCTTGAGCGCCGCGTCATTCTCGCGATAGTGCAGGATGCAGGCATTGTGGCCGGCGGCGACGATGCTACCGTAGGCCGGCATCTTCGCCCCACCCTTGCGGAACTCGTAATCCAGCTCGGCTTCCAGGTGATATTCGAACAGCCCGGCACGACTCGCCTGCATCGCACGGATGTGGGCGCGCGCACTGATCTCGGCAGCCTCCTTCATAACCTTCACCTCGGCAGCCGACTTGTACAGGCGCATGTCGTGCAGCAGATGGTTGAGGGCAACGAATTCGTTCGGCGGCGTAGCGCCCTGGCGAGCCTTGGCGCGGATGTGGTTGACCCACTCCATCAGCCGATGATCGAACTCCTGGTTACTACCGATAGCGTAGTAGACACGCTCGCGACCTTCGATCAGCCCCGGGAGAATGTCGTCGATATCGCCGATGGGAAATGCATCGTCGGCACCGAAATGCTTAACCGCGCCGTCCTGACCGGCGCGCAGGCCATCCCACAACTCACGCTCCGGGTCGCGTTCACGGCAGAACAACACATATTCACCGTGCTCGCGGCCAGGAATCAGCGCCATCACCGCTTCCGGCTCGGGGAAACCGGTGAGGTACTGGAAGTCGCTGTCCTGGCGGTAGACATGCTCGACGTCACGGTTACGGATATACACCGGTGCCGCCGGCAAGATGGCAATGCTGTTGGGCTCCATCTGCGCCATCAGCGCCTTGCGCCGACGGGCATATTCGGACTTGGGGATGCTGATCAAGGCAGGCTCCGACGAAAAATCAGTGCAGGGATGGTTTGGCAGCAGGCGCCGCGGGCTTGGCGCACTCGGTGAACAACAGCAGCGGCGCCACACGCAGGTACTCCATCACCTCCATATAGTCACTCTCGCCATCTTCCGATTCTTCCAGAGCGCTCTGCACCTGGGCGATGGCGGAGAGATCTTGCAACACTTCCATGGCCTCGGCGCTCAGCGCACCGTCGCGGGCGGTCAAGCCAAAGCCACCGAGAAAGCCCTGGCACCACTGGCCCAGAGCGGTTGCGCGCTGCGCCAGCGGGGTTTCGTCATCCGGCAACAACAGCACCACGGTGATGTCTTCGCTGCACAGCTCACCCTTGACCATCTCCTGCAGGCCGATCAGCGCCTGGCGCACGTTATCCTGCGGCTCGCTGCCAAGCAGATCGGCAGCGTCGAGCAGCCAGGCATCGGCATCAAAGCCCGCGCCAGCGCAGCTGCGACCGAGCAGCAGCCCATGCAGTTCAGCAGGGGAAACGGAATGCCCGGCGCTGTTGAGCAAAGCGGCGAAGGCGGCGTAGGGAGAGCTTGGAATCGACATAGATAGCTAGGCGCCAGACGGCGCAATCTCTAGAATGGAGGCCTCGTATCCTAGCACCGGCAGACGCGGCAAGACCATCCGAGGCCGCCAGGGTGATGCCGCCATCTGCATCACACCACTGCTATCCGTGGTTTGACCCAAGAAGGGCGCTTCTAGAAACGTAGGCGAGGCAGTCAGCACAAGGCAAAAACGAGCGAAAAAGCGGAGTTTACGAGTTGTAAATGAGCATTTTGAGCTTGTTTTTAACGCAGTGATGACAACGCAGGTAGTTTTTAGAGGTGCCCTGAACGGGACAGGCCTAATATAGTCCAGCCATTCCCTCCCATAGCGAGAGCCCATGGAAGACGCCGATCTGCACGCATTGACCGCCAAGCTGGAACTGCTGATCCAGCGTGTCGAGCAGCTTAAGGCTCACAACCGACTCCTGCTGGCGAATGAACAGGCCTGGCGCGAGGAACGCGCCCATCTGATCGAAAAGAACGAAATGGCCCGGCACAAGGTCGAATCGATGATTTCGCGCCTTAAAGCCCTGGAGCAGGACTCATGACCCAGTCGAACACCGTGACCGTCCACATTCTGGACAAAGAATATTGCATCGCCTGCCCGCAGGATGAACGCGCCAATCTAGAGAGTGCTGCCCGTTACCTGGATGGCAAGATGCGCGAGATCCGCACCAGCGGCAAAGTGATTGGTGCTGATCGTGTTGCCGTGATGGCCGCACTGAACATCACTCACGACCTGCTGCACAAGCAACAGCGCCTGGATCAGGACGCCAACTCCACTCGCCAGCAGGTGCGCGATCTGCTCGATCGCGTCGACCATGCACTGGCCGACGACCCGAGCGCCTGAGCACCGTCATGCCTGCCTGTTCGTCGCAGGCCGCCCCGCAGAGCCTCTATTCGGGTATACTGGGCGCAACTTCCTGGGGTGTGCGCCAGTCGGTGATGTCCCTGAGCCGATACGCACAACCACGGGGGTTGCACGTTGGGGCCGGTGTGCATGTCCGCCTGACGGAAAGCCTTAACGCCTCCTGCAACCTCCACCTTGAACTTTCGGGTTCAAGGGCTAAACCGACAGCGGCACGTCGGGAAGTCATCTTTTCCAGCAGCAGCCTTCAGCACTGCTACCCGCCTCGCCCCAGCCACACCTCATGACTACGCCCGCCACTCTCAGTCGCCCGCAACTGCGCCGCGTGCTGCGTCAGCGTCGTCGCGCGCTCAGCCTCAGCCAGCAACGTCTTGCCGCACGCAACCTGTATCGCCAGCTGACGCAAAGCCCGCAGTTTCGCCGCGCCAGGCATATCGCCCTATACCTGCCCAATGACGGCGAGATTGACCCGCGCCCGCTGCTGGCCGCCGCACAGAAACGCGGCAAGCACACCTACCTGCCAGTGCTAAGCGCCTGGCCACGCACCAAGATGGTGTTTCAGCGCGTCAGTCGGCACGAGAAACTGGCGGGCAATCGTTTCCGCATCCTCGAGCCGCGCCCGCAACCCAAACGCCAACGCAAGGTCTGGGCGTTGGATCTGGTGCTGCTGCCGCTGGTGGGCTTCGATGATCGCGGCGGACGCCTGGGCATGGGCGGCGGCTTCTACGACCGCAGCCTGGCTTATCTGCGCATGCGCAAAAATTGGCACATGCCGACACTACTGGGTCTGGCGCATGAATGTCAGCGGGTGGATGAACTGGCCATGGCCAGCTGGGACGTGCCCTTGCAGGCAACGGTGACGGATAAGGCGTGGTATTGAAGCGAAGGATGCTGCACCGCGTTCCCTGCGGCGCTTACGCGGTCAGCCAGTGAATCAGGGCTGCTGCGTTACATTGATCGGAGCGTCGTTTTGACGCTCCCAAAGGCTCTGGGTGTAACCCGTGGTAACCACGCCCAGGCTGAACAGTACGACGAGAACCCACAAAAGATCTGGCTTGCGTTTCATTTATTGCCTCCCCCTTCAAGGCAATGCGCGCGTTATTGTTTTATGCAATACGACAGCGCCAAGCGTTTAGCCGGGCATTTTCCTTCAGTGCCAAGCACTGTGCAATTTCCGACGCCAACCGGCCGTCGGAGATCCCCCTCAAACGAGCGTCCGCTTACGGACAGACCTGCAGGAGCAAAGTTCATGCCTTATTGGCTGATGAAGTCAGAACCCGATGAATTGTCCATCCATGACCTGCAACGACTGGGCAAAACGCGCTGGGATGGCGTGCGTAACTACCAGGCACGCAACTTCATGCGCGCAATGCAACCGGGCGACCTGTTCTTCTTCTACCACTCCAGCTGCCCGCAACCCGGTATCGCCGGCATCGCGCGTATTGCCGGCGAGGTGTATCCGGACCCAACCGCGCTGGACCCACACAGCCACTACCATGACCCCAAGGCCAGCGCCGAGAAGAACCCCTGGAGCGCCCTGGACGTCGAGTTCGTCGAAGCCTTCGACGAGATACTGGCGCTGCAACACCTGAAGAACAACCCGCTCCTGGCCGAGCTGGCCCTGGTACAACGCGGCAGCCGCCTGTCGGTGATGCCGGTCACGGAGGCCGAGTGGACGGCGATTCTCGCCATGCGTTGAGTCCCCCACAGCAGTGTGCTATCACCACAGCACGCTTCGGGAGTTATCCATGCCAGCATCCTCCGCCTGGCCAGCGCGGCTCGCGCTGGCGCTTCTCTTATTGGTGCTGAGCAGCGCTAGCGTATTGCTATGGCGCCAGATCGAATCTGCGCAACAACAACGCGTCGACGAGCGAGTCGGCTACCAGGCACGCAGCCTGGCACGGCAGCTGGAAAGCACGCTGCACCTGGAAGTGGCCAGCCTCGAACGCATCGCCCGCTTGTGGAACAGCCTCGGCCGCCTGCCACGCGCCAGCTGGGACGAAGAAGTGGAGCTTGCCCTACGCGGCTTTCCTGCCTACCAGTCGATCCAATGGGTTGGCCCCGACCTGCATATGCGCTGGCTGCTGCCAGTAGCCGGCAACGAAGCGGCGCTGAATTTTCGCCTGCACCCGGAGCACCCCAATTACCCATTGGCGATGGAAGCTCGCGAGAGCGGTGAACAACGTTTCTCCAACAGCTTCGATCTGGTCCAGGGCGGACGCGGTTTTGTTCTCTATACACCGCTGTACCGCGAGCTGAATGGCAGCAAGGTGTTCGACGGTTTCCTGCAGGGCGCATTTCGGGTCGAGCCGCTGATGCTGCAGCTACTCACCCAGATCGACCGCCAAGCCTTCAACCTCGAATTGCTTGAGAACGGCCACAGCCTGTTTCGTCATGGAGCAGCAGATTCCGAGACGCAGCACAGCCTGCAACTGCACCTGAGCCTGCTCAACAATCAGGGCTTCAGCCTGCGCCTGAGCCCCACTGAACAACTGCTCGATCAACTGGACTCGCCGCTGCCCGACGTCGTGCTCGGTGCCAGCCTGACCATCAGCCTGCTGCTGGTTGCCGCCCTGGCTCTGGCGCTGGAGAACAGCCGCCGAGCCCATGCCCTGCAGCAGGCCAATCGTCGCTTCAAACTGGAAGCCGAACGCCGTGAAGAAACCGAGCAACGCCTGCGCGAGAACCGCGAGCGGCTACAACTGGTACTGGACCTGACCGACTCCAGCCATGACGGACTGTTTATCTTCGACAGCAGTACCCGCGAGCTGCTGCACATGAATCAGGCCACCTACGCCACGCTCGGCTACCGCCCCGAACAGTTCGCCGAGCTACTGCGCGATGATCCAGAGAAGCTCCTGCCAGACTTTCACAGCTGGCTGGAACAGGCGCGCCAGGCGCAAAGCAACAACCTCTCGCGGATTTTCCAGCGCGAGTTGATTCGCCGCGATGGCAGTCGCCAGCCGGCCGAAATCAACACCCAGTTGGTGCAGTTGCACGACCGCGAATACCTGATCGCCGTCTCCCGCGACAACAGCGAGCGCCTGCAACTGGAGGCGCAACTCCAGCGCCTGTCACAACTCGATGGCCTGACCGGCCTGTACAACCGTCGCTACTTCGATCAGCAACTGCTGGCTGAATGGCGCCGCCTGCGCCGTCTCGATGCGCCCCTGGCGCTGCTGATGCTGGATATCGACTACTTCAAGCCCTACAACGATGCCCTCGGCCACCTCGCCGGTGACGATGTCCTGCGCCGGGTCAGTGCAGCCCTGCGTGAAAGCCTGAACCGCGAAGGCGACACCGCCTGCCGTTACGGCGGCGAGGAGTTCGCCATCATCCTCGCCAACACCCATCAGGAGGGTGCCGAGCAGGTCGCCGCGCGCATTCATGCGGCGGTTTCCAGCCTGGATATCAAGCACCCAAGCAGTCCGCTGGGGCGTTTGACCCTGAGTATCGGCATCACCGTAGTGGATCCGGTGATTAACGAACAGCCAGGCGAATTGCTCGCCCAGGCCGATCAGGCGCTGTACCGTGCCAAACATCAAGGGCGTAACCGCACCTGCCTGTGGCAGCCACCCGTGCTTGACCTGCATCAAGCCACCTGAGGCCCATTCGGCAGACAATCGACAGGTCGTGAAAACTCCGCAACCGGGGTTCAACAGGGAAGCCGAAATGATCAACATCACATCTCGCCAGGCCGTTCTGCTCGCTGCCGCCGTCGCCCTACTGGCTGCCACAGCCTGGTGGCAGCTGCGCCCGAACGGCCTGGGCGAGGGCTTCGCCAGCGGCAACGGACGCATCGAAGCCACCGAAGTGGATGTGGCCACCAAGCTGGCCGGGCGCGTTGCCAACATCGAGGTCGACGAAGGGGACTTCGTCGAGCCAGGCCAGGTTCTCGCGCGCATGGACACTCAGGTGCTCGAGGCCCAACTGGCGCAGGCCCGCGCCCAATTGCGCCAGGCCGAGAATGGCCAGACCACCGCCGCCAGCCAGATCAGCCTGCGCCAAAGCGAGAAGCTGGCTGCCGAAGCCGTGGTGCGCCAGCGCCAGGCCGAGCTGGATGCCGCACGCAAACGTCACGCGCGCAGCGCCACCCTGGTCAAGCGCAACGCCCTGGCGCAGCAGACGCTGGATGACGATCTGGCCCGCCTGCAAAGCGCCGAAGCCGCGCTGGCCGCCGCGCGCGCCCAGGTCAGCTCGGCCGAGGCCGGTATCGCCGCCGCGCAATCGCAGGCCATCGAAGCGCAATCAGCGACCGAGGCCGCCCGCGCCAGCGTCGAGCGCCTGCAGGTGGACATCGATGACAGCCTGCTCAAGGCGCCTCGCGCCGGTCGCGTACAGTATCGCGTCACACAACCCGGCGAAGTGCTCGGTGCCGGCGGCAAGCTACTCAACCTGGTGGATCTCACCGACGTCTACATGACCTTCTTCCTGCCCGAACGCCAGGCCGGTCGCGTCGCCCTCGGCAGCGAGGTACGCCTGGTGATCGATGCCGTACCGCAGTACGTGATTCCGGCCAGGGTCAGCTATGTCGCCAGCGTCGCCCAGTTCACCCCGAAGAGCGTGGAAACCGCCAACGAGCGCGAGAAACTGATGTTCCGGGTCAAGGCGCGCCTCGATCCCGAGTTGCTGAGCAAGCACCTGCAGCAGGTCAAGACCGGCGTACCGGGCATGGCCTACCTGCGCCTCGACCCTGACGCCGAGTGGCCCGCGCATCTGGCGATCAAGGTCCCGCAATGAACGCGCCGGTCGCACGCCTGAGCGGCGTCGGCCTGCGCTACGGCCAGACCCACGCGCTGCAACAGATCGAGCTGGCACTGCCGGCCCGCTGCATGGTCGGCCTGATCGGCCCCGACGGCGTCGGCAAATCCAGCTTACTGGCGCTGATCGCCGGGGCACGCAAGATTCAGGACGGCCGCGTCGAGGTGCTCGACGGCGACATGGCCGATGCCCGTCATCGGCGCAATGTCTGCCCGCATATCGCCTACATGCCGCAGGGCCTGGGCAAGAACCTCTACCCGACGCTGTCGGTGTTCGAGAACCTGGATTTCTTCGGTCGCCTGTTCGGTCAGGACGCTGCCGAACGCGAGCGACGCATCGACGACCTGCTGCGCAGCACCGGTATGTCGGCCTTCCGCGAGCGTCCGGCGGGCAAGCTGTCCGGCGGCATGAAGCAGAAGCTGGGGCTGTGCTGCGCGCTGATCCACGACCCCGACCTGCTGATCCTCGACGAGCCAACCACCGGCGTCGACCCGCTGTCGCGCAACCAGTTCTGGGAACTGATCGCGCGCATCCGTGCACAGCGTCCGCAGATGAGCGTGCTGGTGGCCACAGCCTATATGGAGGAAGCCGAACGCTTCGACCACCTGGTAGCGATGGATGCCGGCCGCGTGCTGGCTGAAGGCAGCCCGGCCGAATTGCGCGAACGCACCAACTGCACCAGCCTGGAGCAGGCCTTTATCGCGCTGTTGCCCGAAGAGCGTCGGCGTGGCCATCAGCAGGTGCTCATTCCACCCCTGCAAGACAGCCACGAGATCGCCATCGAAGCCAAGGGTCTAACCATGCGCTTCGGTGATTTCGTCGCCGTCGATTCGGTGTCGTTTCGCATCCGCCGGGGCGAAATCTTTGGTTTTCTCGGCTCCAACGGTTGCGGCAAGAGCACCACCATGAAGATGCTTACCGGCCTGTTGCCAGCGTCCGAGGGCGAGGCGCTGCTGTTCGGCCAGGCAGTTGACCCGCGCGACATGGCCACGCGCAAGCGGGTCGGCTACATGTCCCAGGCGTTCTCCCTGTATGGCGAACTGACGGTGCGGCAGAACCTGGTGCTGCACGCGCAACTCTTTCACGTACCCGCCGAGGAGATCGAGCCACGCGTGGCGCAGATGGCCGCACGCTTCGACCTCGGCGAGGTCATGGACATGCTCCCCGAGCGCCTGCCATTGGGCATCCGCCAGCGCCTGTCGCTGGCCGTGGCGGTGATTCACAAGCCGGAAATCCTCATCCTCGACGAGCCCACCTCAGGCGTCGACCCGGTGGCGCGTGACGGTTTCTGGCAACTGATGCTCGACCTGTCGCGCCAGGACGGCGTGACCATCTTCATCTCCACCCACTTCATGAACGAGGCGCAGCGCTGCGACCGCATCTCGCTGATGCACGCCGGCCGCGTGCTGGACAGCGACACGCCGCAGGGCCTGATGGACAAACGCGGCCTGGACAACCTGGAAGCCACCTTCATCGCCTACCTGCAGGAGGCGGTTGGCGAGCAAGCGGTCAGCGAGGCGCCGCCGCTGGAACAGGCGCCGCCACAACAGCGTCAACGCTTCAGCCTGCGCCGCCTGCTCAGCTATGCCCGCCGCGAAGCGCTGGAGCTGCGCCGCGACCCGATTCGTGGCGGCATGGCGCTGCTCGGCACCGTGCTGCTGCTGTTCATCATCGGCTATGGCATCAGCCTCGACGTCGAAGACCTGACCTTCGCCGTGCTCGATCGCGACCAGACCACCACCAGCCAGGAATACCACCTCAACCTGTCCGGCTCGCGCTACTTCCTGGAGAAGGCGCCGCTCTCCGACTACGACGAGTTGGAACGGCGCCTGCGCAATGGCGATATCAGCCTCGCCGTGGAGATTCCGCCGCACTTCGGTCGCGATCTCAAGCGCGGCGACAATCCGCAGATCGGCATGTGGATCGACGGCGCCATGCCGACCCGCGCCGAAACCATCAAGGGCTACGTCACCGGCCTGCATCAGCACTACCTGGCAGAGCTTGCGCGCCGTTCACCCCAGCCGCAGGCAGCCAGCGCCGCCGAACTGGAAGTGCGCTACCGCTACAACCCGGACGTGGAAAGCCTCAAGGCCATGGTGCCGGCGGTGATCCCGCTGCTGCTGATGCTGATCCCGGCGATGCTCACGGCGCTGGGTGTGGTGCGCGAGAAGGAGCTGGGCTCGATCATCAATCTCTACGCTACCCCGGTCACCCGCCTGGAATTCCTGCTCGGTAAACAACTGCCCTACATCGCCCTGGGCTTGTTCAACTTCATCCTGCTGATGCTGCTGGCAGTCACGGTGTTCGACGTCCCGCTCAAGGGCAACCCGCTGACTCTGCTGGCCGGCGCCCTGCTCTATCTGGCCTGCGCCACCGGACTCGGCCTGCTCATGTCGACCTTCACCAACAGTCAGATCGCCGCCGTATTCGGAACCGCCATCGTCACCCTGCTGCCGGCCATCCAGTTTTCCGGGCTGATCTACCCGGTGGCCTCGCTGGAAGGCGCGGGCGCGCTGATCGGCCAGCTCTACCCGACCTCGCAGTTTCTGGTGATCAGCCGCGGCATCTTCTCCAAGGCGCTGGAGCTGCAGGACCTGACCGGCTACTTCACCGCTCTGGCCCTGACCATCCCTCTGCTGACGCTGCTCAGCGCTAGCCTGCTGCGCAAACAGGAGGTGTGATGGAACGCCTGGCCAATATCCTCCACCTCGGCATCAAGGAGCTGCGCAGCCTGCAGCATGACCTGGCGCTGGTACTGCTGATCATCTGGGCCTTCAGCATGGGCATCTACTCGGCCGCAACCAGCATGCCGGAGAGCCTGCACAACGCCGCCATCGCCGTGGTCGACGAAGACCAGTCGCAACTCTCCGAACGGCTGATCCAGGCCTTCCAGGCGCCCTACTTCCGTACCCCGCAACGTATCGACCTGAACGAGATGGATCGCGGCATGGATGCCGGGCGCTACACCTTCACCCTGAACATTCCGCCGAACTTCCAGCGCGACGTGCTCGCCGGTCGGAGCCCGGCAATCCAGCTCAACGTCGATGCCACCCAGGTCAGCATGGCCTTCACCGGTGCCGGCTACATCCAGAATATCGGCGCCAGCGAGGTGGCCGAGTTCGTCCGCCGCTACCGGGGCGAGCTGCAGCAGCCAGCCGAACTGGTGGCACGCATAGAGTTCAACCCCAACCTGACGCGCGCCTGGTTCGGCTCGGTGATGGAGGTGATCAACCAGATCACCATGCTGTCGATCATCCTCACCGGCGCGGCGCTGATTCGCGAACGCGAGCACGGCACCGTCGAACACCTGCTGGTGATGCCGGTGACGCCACTGGAAATCATGCTGGCCAAGGTCTGGTCGATGGGGCTGGTGGTGCTCTCAGCTGCGGCGCTGTCACTGCTGCTGGTAGTGCAGGGCTGGCTGCAGGTGCCGATCGAGGGTTCGATTGCGCTGTTTCTGGTTGGCGCGGCGCTGCACCTG
Source organism: Pseudomonas sediminis (assembly GCF_039555755.1). Taxonomy (NCBI): domain Bacteria; kingdom Pseudomonadati; phylum Pseudomonadota; class Gammaproteobacteria; order Pseudomonadales; family Pseudomonadaceae; genus Pseudomonas; species Pseudomonas sediminis. Next base: position 2,107,991 of record NZ_CP154631.1, on the reverse strand, counting down.
TTCGCCACTACCTCGATGGGCATCTTCTTCGGCACGGTGGCGCGCTCGATGCCGCAATTGGGCCTGCTGATCATCCTGGTACTGTTGCCGCTGCAGATCCTTTCCGGCGGCACCACGCCGCGCGAAAGCATGCCGGAGCTGGTACAGCAGATCATGCTGGCGGCGCCGACCACCCACTTCGTCGCGCTGGCCCAGGCCATTCTCTATCGCGGCGCGGGGTTCGCGATCGTCTGGCCCTACATGCTGGCCATCGCCGGCATCGGCGCGCTGTTCTTCGTCGCCGCGCTGACGCGTTTTCGCAAGACCTTGGCACAGATGGCCTGAACAACCCGGAGCTGGCTTTTCGTAGGAGCCCCGCCCTGGGGCGAAGCTTTTCCATTGCCCCGCGGTTCACGGCGGGGCGCCGCTCCTACGCATTCACAGCGTCGACGCGTGACTGACTACGCCGCCGTTCACTGAATGATCAGATTGTTGAAAAACAGGTCTTCGACGATGGGCTTGCCCTCTTCGCCATTGATCGCGTCCTGCACCTTCTTCAACGCTTCCAGACGCAGGTTCTCACGGCCATCGGGGGCATTGATGGTCTCGCTGGTCTGGGCCGAGAACAGCATCACCATCTGATGACGGATCAGCGGCTCATGCTGTTTAATCTTCTCCTCCGCCTCGGTACCGGTCACGCGCAACGACACATCGGCCTTGAAGAATTTCAGGCGGTTGCCGGTATCGGCCAGGTTACCGATCAGCGCTGGCGTCAGGTTGTAGTAGAGCGTCGTCGGGGCTTCCTTCTTATCCGAAGACGCCAGGGCAGGCAGGCAGATCGACAGGCTCAGCAACAGGGCGGTCAACAGTTTCACGTTCGGCACTCCATCGGGGATGTGCCTAGCATAGCCATCCCCACGCCAGCACCCAAGCCCGACGCTTATGCCGACCTATCAGGCATCGGCATGCTCGTTGACCCTCGGCGGGCGCTTTCTACACTGCATGGCACCCTGCAAGAGGAATGACCTTCATGAAAGCCCTGCTGTGCAAAGCCTTCGGCCCTGCCGACACCCTGGTACTGGAAGACCTGCCGAGCCCCGAACCCAAGAAGAACGAGGTGCTGATCGAGGTGCAGGCCGCCGGGGTCAACTTCCCCGACACACTGATCATCGAAGGCAAATACCAGTTCAAGCCGCCCTTCCCCTTCGCCCCGGGCGGCGAGGTGGCCGGCGTGGTCAAGGCCGTGGGCGAGAAGGTAAGCCATCTGCGCGCTGGTGACCGGGTGATGGCGCTGACTGGCTGGGGCGGCTTCGCCGAAGAAGTCGCCGTGCCGGCCTACAACGTGCTGCCAGTACCCAAGAGCATGGACCTGACCACCGCCGCCGCCTTCGGCATGACCTACGGCACCTCCATGCATGCCCTCAAGCAACGCGCCAACCTGCAACCGGGTGAAACCCTGCTGGTGCTCGGCGCCTCCGGCGGCGTTGGCCTGGCAGCGGTGGAAATCGGCAAGGCCATGGGCGCGAAAGTGATTGCAGCAGCGAGCAGCGCCGAGAAACTGGAAGTGGCGCGCAAGGCCGGCGCCGACGACCTGATCAACTACAGCGAACAAAGCCTCAAGGACGAGGTGAAGAAACTCACCGACGGCCAGGGCGTGGACGTGATCTACGACCCGGTAGGCGGCACGCTGTTCGAGGAAGCCTTTCGCAGCATCGGCTGGAACGGTCGCTTCCTGGTGGTGGGCTTTGCCGCCGGCGGCGGCATCCCGGCCCTGCCGGCCAACCTGCCACTGCTTAAGGGCGCCTCCCTGGTCGGCGTATTCTGGGGCTCCTTCGCCCAGCGCCAGCCGCAGGACAATGCCGCGAACTTCCAGCAGCTGTTCGCCTGGCATGCCGAAGGCAAGCTCAAGCCGCTGGTGTCGCAGACCTTCCCGCTTGAGCGCGGCGGAGAAGCCATCGCTACCCTCAGCCAGCGCAAGGCCGTGGGCAAGGTGGTGGTGACCGTTCGCTGAAGTGCGTAGGGCGGGTGCAACCCGCCGAATCAATCAGTGGCGGGTTGCACCCGCCCTACACTTATGAGCGCGGCGCGTAGGCAAACACGTCGGCGCGCATCTGGTGGGCGTCCATACCGGCTTCGACCAGTGCATCGAGGGTGGCGTAGACCATCGCCGGTGAGCCGCTGGCGTAGACGTGCAAAGCCTTGAGGTCGGGGAAGTCTTCGCGCACCGCTTCGTGCAGCAGGCCGCAGCGGCCTTGCCAGCCACACTGGTCGCTGACCACCTGATGCAGGTGCAGATTGTCCAGTTGCTGCCACTCGGCCCAGTGCGGCAGCTCGTAGAAATCCTCGGGTCGCCGCGCGCCCCAGTACAGGTGTACCGGGTGGGGGAAACCAGCGGCGCGGCAATGCTCGATCAGGCTGTGCATCTGGCCCATACCGGTGCCCGCGGCGATCAACACCAGCGGTCCATCGGGCAGATCGGCAAGGTGGGTATCACCATAAGGCATCTGCACGCGAGCCATGCCGGTGCTGCGCAGATGCTCCAGCAGGGCAATGCTGCTGTCCTCGCGCGCGAGGATATGCAGTTCCAGCTCACGCCCGGCATGCGGCGCAGAGGCCAGGGAAAAGGCCGCCATCTCGCTATCCGGGCGCTGCAACAGCAGGTACTGCCCGGCGTGATAACGCGGCGCTTTGCCGGCCGGGGTACGCAAGCGTACGCGGAACACGTCGCCGCCAACTTCCTGGCATTCGATCAGCTGGCAACTCAGCTCGCGTACCGGCAGCTCGCCCGGCGCCAGCACGCCATCCCAGTGCAGCACACAGTCTTCCAGCGGTTCGGCGAGGCAGGTGAACAGCTCGCCATGATCCAGCTCCACGCCGTTCTGCCGCACACGCCCCTCCACCAGCAAGGCAGCACAGATATGGCAGTTGCCGTTGCGGCAGCTCTGCGGGCAGTCATAGCCCAGGCGCCGGGCGCCATCGAGAATGCGTTCGCCCGGTTGCAGGGCGAGGGTGACGCCGGAAGGTTGCAGGGTGACGTTCATCAATCGATTCCCAGCTCGCTCCACAGCGCGTCGACACGCGCCACCACGGCCGGATCCTTCTCGATGGCGCGGCCCCACTCGCGAGTGGTTTCACCGGGCCACTTGTGGGTGGCGTCCAGGCCCATCTTCGAACCCAGGCCGGAGATCGGCGAGGCGAAGTCGAGGTAGTCGATCGGCGTGTTGTCGATCATCACCGTGTCGCGCTTGGGGTCCATGCGCGTGGTAATCGCCCAGATCACGTCATTCCAGTCCCGTGCGTTGATATCGTCGTCGGTGACGATAACGAACTTGGTGTACATGAACTGTCGCAGGAACGACCACACACCGAGCATTACGCGCTTGGCGTGGCCCGGGTACTGTTTCTTCATGGTCACCACCGCCATGCGGTAGGAGCAGCCTTCCGGCGGCAGATAGAAGTCGGTGATCTCGGGGAATTGCTTCTGCAGGATCGGCACGAACACTTCGTTCAGCGCCACGCCGAGAATGGCCGGCTCGTCTGGTGGGCGGCCGGTGTAGGTGCTGTGATAGATCGGATCGCGGCGACGGGTGATGCGCTCGACGGTGAATACCGGGAAGGTGTCGACCTCGTTGTAGTAGCCGGTGTGGTCGCCGTAGGGGCCTTCCGGGGCGGTTTCGCCCGGATGGATTACCCCTTCGAGGACGATTTCGGCGCTGGCCGGTACCTGCAGGTCGCTGCCAACCGCCTTGATCAGCTCGGTGCGATGGCCGCGCAAGAGCCCTGCGAAGGCGTACTCGGAGAGGGTATCCGGCACCGGCGTCACGGCGCCGAGGATGGTCGCAGGGTCGGCGCCCAGAGCCACGCAAACCGGGTAAGGCTTGTCCGGGTGCTTCTGGCACCAGTCGCGGTAATCCAGCGCGCCGCCGCGATGGCTGAGCCAGCGCATGATCACCTTGTTGCGGCCGATCACCTGCTGGCGATAGATGCCAAGGTTCTGCCGCTCCTTGTTAGGGCCTTTGGTGATGGTCAGGCCCCAGGTGATCAACGGCGCCACGTCGCCCGGCCAGCAATGCTGGATCGGCAGTTTGCCTAGGTCGACGTCGTCGCCCTCCTCGATCACTTCGTGACAAGGCGCGTCCTTGACCACCTTGGGCGCCATGCTGATGACCTTCTTGAAGATCGGCAGCTTGCTCCAGGCATCTTTGAGGCCTTTCGGCGGCTCCGGCTCCTTGAGAAAGGCCAGCAGCTTGCCGATTTCGCGCAGCTCGGAGACATCCTCGGCGCCCATGCCCAGCGCCACGCGCTTGGGCGTACCGAACAGGTTGCCGAGCACCGGCACGTCGAAGCCCGCGGGCTTTTCGAACAGCAACGCCGGGCCGCCCTTGCGCAGGGTGCGGTCACAGATTTCGGTCATTTCCAGAACGGGCGATACCGGGGTCTGGATGCGCTTGAGTTCGCCGCGCTTTTCCAGTTCACGGATGAAGTCGCGCAGGTCGCGATACTGCATGCAGGAGCCTCGTGTCGGACAGGCAGGAGTCGGCCGCAAAGTTTAGCGCCGAAGTCGGGCTTTCAGAAGGCTTGAAAGCTTCCAGATACGACAAGGCCGGGTTTCCCCGGCCTTGTGGCGGTGCAATGGATCGTAGCGAGCGAAGGTCAGGCAAGGCGCAACGACCAACGGGAGTAACAGCCAAAGGCTGGCCCGAAGGGTGAGCGCCAGCGAATCAAACAGGCGAGGAAGCGGAGTGTACTTTTGTACATGAGCATTCCGAGTCGGTTTTTAACGCAGCATCACCGAAGCGCAGTAGATCCTCTTATTTGCGCTTCATCGACAGGAAGAACTCATCGTTAGTCTTGGTGGCCTTGAGCTTGTCGATCAGGAACTCGATCGCCGCGATCTCATCCATCGGGTGCAGCAGCTTGCGCAGAATCCACATGCGCGACAGCTCTTCCTCACCGGTCAGCAGCTCTTCACGACGAGTGCCCGACTTGTTGATGTTGATGGCCGGGAACACACGCTTCTCGGAAACACGGCGATCGAGGATCAGCTCCATGTTGCCGGTGCCCTTGAATTCCTCGTAGATCACTTCGTCCATCTTCGAGCCGGTTTCAACCAGCGCGGTGGCGATGATGGTCAGCGAGCCGCCTTCTTCGATGTTACGCGCGGCGCCGAAGAAGCGCTTCGGCTTCTCCAGTGCATGGGCGTCGACACCGCCGGTCAGCACCTTGCCGGAGCTCGGGATGACGGTGTTGTAGGCACGCGCCAGGCGGGTGATGGAGTCGAGCAGGATGACCACGTCCTTCTTGTGCTCGACCAGGCGTTTGGCCTTCTCGATCACCATTTCGGCGACCTGCACGTGGCGGGTCGGCGGCTCGTCGAAGGTGGAGGCGACCACTTCGCCGCGCACGGTGCGCTGCATCTCGGTCACTTCTTCCGGGCGCTCGTCGATCAGCAGAACGATCAGGTGGCACTCGGGGTTGTTGCGGGTGATGTTCGAGGCGATGTTCTGCAGCATGATGGTCTTGCCCGCTTTCGGCGGAGCGACGATCAGGCCGCGCTGGCCCTTGCCAATCGGCGCGCAGAGGTCGATCACACGACCGGTGATGTCCTCGGTGGAGCCGTTGCCGGCTTCCATGGTCAGGCGCTGATTCGGGAACAGCGGCGTCAGGTTCTCGAACAGGATCTTGTTCTTGGCGTTTTCCGGGCGGTCGAAGTTGATGCTGTCGACCTTGAGCAGAGCGAAGTAACGCTCGCCTTCCTTCGGCGGACGGATCTTGCCGACGATGGTGTCACCGGTACGCAGGTTGAAACGGCGGATCTGGCTGGGCGAGACGTAGATGTCGTCAGGGCCGGCCAGGTAGGAAGAGTCGGCACTGCGCAGAAAGCCGAAACCGTCCTGGAGGATCTCCAGCACGCCGTCACCGGAAATTTCCTCGCCGCCTTTGGCATGCTTTTTCAGCAGGGCGAAGATGATGTCCTGCTTGCGCGAACGAGCCATGTTTTCCAGGCCCATTTGTTCGGCCATGTCCAGCAGTTCGGCAATCGGCTTTTGCTTGAGTTCGGTCAGATTCATAGGAATGACGTGATCATCGAGAGGAGAAGAAAGCTGTTAGCTTGAGAGGCCGCGCCGCAGAGAAGGCGACAGGATCGCGAACGAATTCGTATAGGAATGAATCGGCGACGGCGTGCAGAGAGCTGCATGGAGGATGCAGCGGGATCGAATTTAACACCGTGAAAAAACAGCGTCTAGTCCCGAAAACGAAAAAACCCCGCCAATTGCGGGGCCTCTTCCAGAGCGACTTGCCTCAGATATTGCTGTCGAGGAAAGCAGCCAGCTGCGACTTGGACAGCGCGCCGACCTTGGTCGCTTCGACGTTGCCGTTCTTGAACAGCATCAGGGTCGGGATACCGCGCACGCCGTACTTCGGCGGGGTTTCCTGGTTCTCGTCGATGTTCAGTTTGCAGATCTTCAGCTTGCCTTGGTATTCCTTGGCGATCTCGTCGAGCACCGGTGCAATCATCTTGCACGGGCCGCACCACTCAGCCCAATAGTCGACCAGAACCGGACCTTCAGCCTGGATGACGTCCTGGTCGAAGCTGGCGTCGCTGACGTTGGTGATGAATTCGCTCATGAGGAGTCTCCGTGTATTCGGAAGCAAAAAATTGCCGGGAGGAATTTTTGACGTCGCTTGCGACGGCCCGAAGGGTTACCGCCAAGGATGGCAGGCAACCAAAAAGTGGCGCCATCATAGCCCGGCTTGCGTGACACCGAAAGGCACTGGCGATTGAGCCACTCAATAGTTTCAATCACTCAAGGTGATGAAGGCGATGCCGGTACGCAGCGCAGCCGCGCGAATATGCTGCTGCATGGCCTTCTGTGCCGGCCCGGCGCCAGTGACTTGAGAATCTTGCGATGCTCCTGCCAGGTTTCCTGCGCCCGCTCCGGACGGATGAACGGCAGCTTTTGACTGTCCAGAAAGATCTCCGCGCTGGACGTCACCAGGGCACACATTGCCTGATTGCCGCTGGCAACGAGAATACGCTGGTGAAATTCGAAATCCAGACGGTTGGCTTGCTCGAAATCGCCCGCACGCAGCTCGCAAGGGCACCGCGGTGACCTCGATCATCGGTTTCACCGAGCTGACCAAGACCGGCAGCATGCCGGCCAACGCTACCTTCGAGCCGTTCATGGTCTACGCCTTCGTCGCCCTCGGCTACTTCCTGCTCTGCTACCCGCTCTCACTCGCTGCCTATCGCCTGGAAAGGAGGCTGAATGTCGCTGCTTAATGTCGTCGCCCTGCACAAGTACTACGGCGACAATCACGTGCTTAAAGGCATCGACCTCAAGGTCGAGGAAGGCGAAGTGGTCGCCATCATCGGTCGCAGCGGCTCGGGCAAGAGCACCTTCCTGCGCACCCTCAACGGCCTGGAGTCGATCAATGACGGCGTGATCGAAGTCGACGGCGAATACCTCGACGCCGCCCGCGCCGACCTGCGCAGCTTGCGGCAGAAAGTCGGCATGGTGTTTCAGCAGTTCAACCTGTTCCCGCACCTGACCGTCGGCGAGAACGTCATGCTGGCGCCGCAGGTGGTGAAGAAAACACCGCGCGCCGAAGCCGAGCAGATCGCCCGGCAGATACTCGAGCGGGTAGGCCTAGCGGAGAAGTTCGACGCCTACCCCGAGCGCCTGTCCGGCGGCCAGCAGCAGCGCGTAGCCATCGCCCGCGCCCCGGCCATGTCGCCCAAGGTGCTGCGGTGCGACGAGATCACCTCGGCGCTCGACCCGGAGCTGGTCAATGAGGTGCTGGCGGTGGTCAACAACTGGCCAGCGAGGGCATGACCCTGATCATGGTCACCCACGAGATGCGCTTCGCCCGCGAAGTGGGTAACAAGCTGGTGTTCATGCACCATGGCAAGGTGCATGAAATCGGCGACCCCAAGGCGCTGTTCGCCGCACCACGCACGGAAGAACTGCGCAACTTCATCGGCTCGGTGAACCTGTGAACGCGCCAGTGCCACTGCCGCTGCCGCTGCGCGTCGAGCCGCTGACCCGCGAAGCCTTCGCGCCTTTCGGTGATGTGATCGAAGCGGCCGGAGCGCAGGCCTTCCCGATCAACGCCGGCACCACCACCCGCTACCACGACCTGGCACAGGTGGAGTTGGCCGGTGAAGCGCCACGCACCCTGATCAATCTGTTCGAGGGTCAGGCCTGGCATGCACCTATCGAAGTCCGCATGCTCGAACGCCACCCGCTGGGCAGCCAGGCGTTCTACCCGGTGGACGGCGGGCGCATGCTGATCGTCGGCGCCCCGCCTGGCGAACTGGACGAGTCGAAAATCCGCGCCTTCATCAGTGCGCCGGATCAGGGCGTGAACTACGCGCGCGGTACCTGGCATCATCCGTTACTCTGCCTGCAACACCCTGGACGCTTCCTGGTGGTGGACCGCGGCGGCGAGGGTCACAACTGCGACGAGCAGCTTCTAAAACAGCCGCTGAGCGTGCTGAACCTGCGATAACCACAGGTCTAGACCAGTTTCGTGCGACATCCGAATGCGTTGGCTCATGCGCTCAGTCGTGGCAGGATGCGCGGAAATCGAACGAGATGCCGCAATCATGCCCCAAGCCCCTGCCGAGAGTTTTCCCCTGATCGCCGCCATCGACCTGGGCTCGAACAGCTTCCATATGGTGCTGGCCAAGGCCGACAATCATGAAATCCGCATCCTCGAGCGCCTCGGCGACAAGGTCCAGCTGGCAGCGGGCCTGGACGACGAGCGCCAGCTCAGCGAAGAGGCGATGCAGCGCGGCCTGGATTGCCTGCGTCGTTTCGCCCAATTCACCAACACACTGCCGGAAGGCGCTGTACGCATCGTCGGCACCAATGCCCTGCGTGAGGCGCGCAACCGCGCGGTGTTCATCCGCCGCGCCGAGGAAATTCTCGGCCATCAGGTCGAGGTGATTTCCGGCCGTGAAGAAGCTCGCCTGATCTACCTCGGCGTGTCCCACAGCATCGCCGACACCCCCGGCAAGCGTTTGGTCGCCGACATTGGCGGCGGCAGTACCGAGTTCATCATCGGCCAGCGTTTCGAGCCACTGCTGCGCGAGAGCTTGCAAATGGGCTGCGTCAGCTTCACCCAGCGTTATTTCAAGGACGGCAAGATCACCCCGGCGCGCTACGCCCAGGCCTACACCGCCGCGCGCCTGGAGCTGATGGGCATCGAGCAGGGCTTGCGCCGTCTCGGCTGGGAAGACGCCGTCGGCGCCTCCGGCACCATCAAGGCCATCGGTCTGGCGACCAAGGCCGCCGGCCTGGGCAATGGCGAGGTCACGGTCGAGGGCCTGGCCTGGCTCAAGCGCAAGCTGTTCAAGCTCGGCGAGGTGGAGAAGATCGACCTCGACGGCATCAAACCGGATCGCCGCGGTATCTTCCCCGCCGGCTTGGCGATTCTCGAAGCCATCTTCGATGCCTGCGACATCCAGCGCATGAGCCACTCCGAAGGTGCTCTGCGTGAGGGCGTGCTGTACGATCTGCTCGGCCGTCATCAGCATGAAGACGTCCGCGAACGCACGCTGGCGGCGTTCATGGAGCGCTACCACGTCGATACCGACCAGGCCGCCCGGGTCGAGGCCAAGGCGCTGTCGGCACTGGACAAGGTCGCCAGTGACTGGGGGCTGACCGATGTCTGGCACCGCGAGCTGTTGAGCTGGGGCGCCAAGGTGCACGAGGTGGGCCTGGATATCGCTCACTATCAGTATCACAAGCACGGTGCCTACCTGATCGAGCACTCGGACCTGGCCGGTTTCTCCCGCCAGGATCAGCAGATGCTCGCCCTGCTGGTGCGTGGCCACCGGCGCAACATTCCCAAGGACAAGTTCGCCGACTTCGGCGAGGAAGGCATCAAGCTGATGCGCCTGTGCGTGCTGCTGCGCTTCGCCATCCTCTTTCACCATATTCGCGGCACGCAGAGCATGCCCGAGGTGCAGTTCAAGGTCGACGACAACAGCCTGGAGATCGTCTTCCCCGAAGGCTGGCTGGCCGCCAACCCGCTGACCTTGGCGGACTTCGAAGCCGAAGCCGAGTGGCTCAAGCGCATCGACCTGACCCTGAGCGTGCGCTGATCAGGCGGTGGGCGCGGCGCACCCTACAGGTGGGATAGCTCGTCGGGTGGGCCGGGCGGCGATCCGTTTCAGCCCTCCAACGCAGTCAGTGTGGGCTAAAGCCCACCCGGCTGACATTGAGCGTGCGTTGATTCGGGAGTGCCGTAGGACAGGTGAAAACCGCCATCACCCGCCCTAGCGCTGCAGCGCGAAATCCAGCACCTGCAGGCTGCTGACGAAGGCGTTGCCGGCGTGATCCTCGCCAGGCGTCAGCAGCAATTGCGCATTCACGCCCAGCACGCTGAGGCGCTGCTGAAATTCCCGAGTGTTATCGACCATGCGCCGCTCGGCCAGGTGTTTTTGTCACGCATCCAGCAGCGGCGCATCGGCCGCCGGCTGCTCGGCCGCACCGACACTGAGCATCAGGCGAACGTTTGGACGCGGCTCCTGACTGGCGAAGGTCTCCAAAAGATCGAAGGCGTAGCGCCGGTGCCACCACAACGACAGGCTGGCAGCAACGTAGCGCTGGAACGCCTGTGGCCGTGACAGCAAGGTGTAGAGCGTGAACAGGCCGCCGTAGGAGTGGCCGAACAGGGTCTGGCGCCGTGTGTCGACCCTGTAGCGTGACGCCACCAAGGGTTTGACCTCACCCTCGATAAAGTCCAGAAACCGTTCGGCGCCGCCCTCGCGGGCATGGCTATCGCCGAGGTTCGGCGCTGGCGGCGTGTAGTCCTCGGCCCGCGCCGGAATGTCGAAAGGCGCATCCCCCGGATAGCCGATGCCAACCACCAGCACCGCCTCGCGCCCGTCACGCGCCGCGTGCGGCGTATACATCAGCGCCTGCTGCGCCAGCAGCGGGAAGAACAGCTCGGCATCGAGCACATAGACCACCGGGTAACCCTGCGGTGGCGCCTCACCTTGTGGTTTCGACAGATACAGTCGATAGCTGCGCCCGGTGTGCCGCGAATGCAGCTCGCGCATCTCGGCCTGCACCAGCGTCGCCGGCTGCCAGCTTTTGGCGGCTACGCCGAGCGACGCGCACAGCGCCAGGACGAACAGGGCAACGCTAGCTCTCATCGCTGGCCTCTTCGCTCCAGATGACCGCCAGGCCCTCCTTGCGGGCGAAACGCACCAGATGATCGTCGAGGACGAAACGGATGCGCGCGGCGGCCTCGGCATCGTCGGCCTGACAGTCGAAATGCAGCGCATCGGTTTCAGCGTGCATCAGACAGCGGCCAAAGGGAAATTGCGCATCGGCACTGCGCTCGTCGAACTCCACGGCGATCTTGTGGCGAAAGTGCTTGCACAGCCTGGTCATATACAGCGAGGCCGAAGCGGTGGTCGCGGTACCTTGAAATCGAATCATGCAGTAAGGCTCATCAGGTGGTGGCGGGTGGGCCCGCTTCTGTCGTGGTTGTCGCAAGGGCGAGGGAGTGGCTTGAACCACTCCCTCGCCCGCTCAGAAGCTGGTGCTGATGCTGGCGTAAAAGGTGCGCCCCGGTTCGTTGTAGGTGTAGGCGCCGGCCTCGCGGCTATTGCCCTCGCGGTACAGGCGCTTGTCGAACAGGTTGCTGATTCCGGCACCGACGCTCCAGTTCTTGTCGATAGCATAGTTGCCACCGATGCCGACCAGGGCGTAGGGCGAAATTTCGCGGCGCGCGTCGCCCGTCAGCACGTTGCCCTGATAGTCGTACTTGCCCGGCGTCTGCCGGCCATACCAGGTCACTGTGGTCTGCAACGACAGCGGGTCGCTGACCTGCCAGTCCAGCGTCGAGTTGACGGTGAACTCGGGGATGATCGACAGCGGCTCGCCGGTCTCCTTGTTCTTCGATTGCAGCATCCAAGTGAAGTTGGTGTTCCAGCTCAGGCTGCTTGCCAGCGGCATCTTCAGGTTGCCCTCGAAGCCCTCGACCACCGCACGCGGAATGTTGCTCCACTGGAACACGTTGGCCACTCGGGTAGCGCTGCCCTGCGTGAAGTCCACCGTACCGACCGGAACGCGGCCGGCCTCGACCTTGTCGCGGTAATCGTTGCGGAACCAAGTCAGGCTGGCCTGATATTCACCAGACTCGAACTCCAGACCAAGCTCCTTGTTGACGCTGGTTTCCGCCTCAAGATTCTCGTTGCCCACCAGGAAGCAGCCGGGGCCTCCGGCGACGAAATCCCAGCAACCGATGCCGTTACTGTAGAGCGCATAGGACGGGTTGCTCTGATACAGATTGGGTACTTTGTAGGCGCGGGCGATACCGGCCTTGAGGGTGAAATTATCGTCCAGGCGATGCGACAGGTTGAGCGATGGGCTCCAGTTGCTGCCGCTGATGCTGTTGTGGTCGTAGCGCAGCCCTGGCGTAAGCATGGTGCCCGGGCGCAGTTCGATATTGTCCTCGACGAACAGCGATGCGGTGCGCATGGCGATGTTGCCGGCGAAACGAGTCGGATAGCCGATGCTCTGGATCGCGGCGAGATCGGACACACCATCCTCCATGCGTTGCTCGTTCCACTCGGCGCCAAGGGTCAGCACCTGCTCGAACAGGGCTGTCAGCGGCAGGCTGACTTCACTGTGCGCGGTCAGACTTTGCAGTTCGATGGTGCCGAACTCGTTACCATTGATAGCACCTTCAGGACCGCCGGCCAGGCCTTCCTTGAGGCGGTTGTTGCGCGTGCGCTCGTATTGCAGGTAGTTCAGCGTGCTACCGAAGTCCCAGTCGCCGTGATGAGTGATGGCGTAGGTGTTGCGCAGCATGCGATTGGTTTCACGGCCAATCCAATCGGCGCGCGCGCTGTTGATCCCTGCGTTGCTGCTCAGGTTGTTCATACTGTCGCCGGTGTAGATGTTGCCCTGGCGACTGAAGCCGGCCTGCAGGTCGAGGGTCTGCGATTCGTCCAGGCGCCAGCTCAGAGTGCCGTCGACATCGCGGTTGCGCACGCCTTCGCGGCCCGCCAGCGCGGCGTTGCTGGTGCTGACGGCGCGGCCTTCGTTGATGTCCGCGTCGTCCGAGTCGGTCTTGTTCAGGTTGCCGTAGACGCGATAGGAAATGTTCTCCGCCAGCGGGCCGCTGAGGCCGAAGTTGAAACGCCGGGTGGCGCCTTCCTCGCTGTGCTGCGGCATGTTGGCGTACAGGCTAAGGTTGCCGTGATGCTCCAGGCCGGCCTGCTTGGTGATGATGTTGACCACGCCACCGGCAGCGCCGCTGCCATAGCGCGCAGCGGCCGGGCCGCGCAGCACTTCGATGCGCTCGATCTGCTCGGCCGGCACCCAGTTGGTATCGCCGCGGGTGTCGCGGTCACCGCGCCAGCCATAGCGCACGGCATTGCGTGAACTCACCGGCTTACCATCGATCAGGATCAGGGTGTTCTCCGGACCCATGCCGCGGATATCGATCTGGCGGTTGTTGCCACGCGCGCCCGAACCGCTGTTGCCGGTCAAGTTGACGCCCGGCTGCTTGCGAATGATCTCGGCGATGTCGTTCGCCGGTGGCGCTTTCTGGATGTCCTCGGCGGTGATCACCGATACGCCAAGCGCCTGCTTGAGCTCCTCCTGCGCGGTGCCAAGCACCTCGGTGGACTGCAGTTGCAACGGCTCCTCGGAAGCCGCTGCCAATACCGGCACAACCAGCAGCATGGCGATGGCCAAGGGTTTGAGTGAATGATGACGCGTTTGCAGGTACATGCCCCCTCCCCGATGTGCACGGCATGATGCGCCGGCACAATATTCAATGCGAATGATTTACATCAATAAATAGCGAGGCGTAGTCTGCCACCCTGTTTGTAACAAGAGGTTTGTGCGCGGGGATTTGTTCTTTGCGCCAGAGGCATGCAGAGGTGTCATCGATGACCAGCCACGCTCCCATCGTCCGCGCCGCAGAACTGGCCAACCTGGCCGATGAACGCATTCGCCTGGTGGACGGCGAGCGCACGCGCGACCGTCTGTTCCAGGGTCACCTGAGCTGGCGCAGGCTGCGCAGCGGCCTGTCGCTGCACTGCTCGGACTGCCAGGAGCTGCAGGACTTCGCCACCCAGACCGAAGCGCGCCCTCACCTGAATTTCATCCTCTTTCTGCAAGGGCGCAGCGAGGTCAGCTACGACGGTCGGCCCTTCACCTTCGGTACATCCGGCACTGCTGGCGAGGGAGTGACCATCGCGCTCAACGAGCCGATGCTGTTTGCCCGTCGCGCACGCCGTGGCCAGCGCATCCGCAAGGTCTCGGTGAGCGTGGCGTCGGAGTGGTTCGAATCGAGCGGCTTCGATGGCCAGGCGCAGCTGAAGGCGTTGCTGCAGGGCAATTACCGGCCACTCAATGTAATGCGCTGGCAACCGTCGCCACGCCTGCTGACGCTGGCCGAACAGGTACTGCATCCCGGCTGCGGCAATCGCCTGCTGGAAAATCTCTACCTGGAAAGCCGTGCCCTGGAGATCGCCGGCGAAGCGTTGAGCCTGATGACCCGGCAACCGACTCAGGCAGTGCCGAATCTGCGCCCGCACGAGCACCAGCGCATCCGCCGCACCCTGGAACTGCTGCACAGCGGCGAGGCCGATGGCTGGTCACTGGAAGATATCGCACACGAGGTCGGCTGCTGCGCCAGCACCCTGCAGCGTCAGTTCCAGGCGGCCAAGGGCACCTCGCTGTTCGAGTATCAGCGCCAGCGCAAGCTGCAACAGGCGCGTGAGGCGCTGGAGCGTCAGGGCGTGAGTGTCGGCCAGGCCGCCTGGATCGCCGGCTACAGCAGCGCCGCCAACTTCTCCACGGCGTTCAAGCGTGCGTTCGGCATCAGCCCGAAGCAGGTGCGGGCACGGTTGTAGGGATAGCGTAGCCCGTGAAAGGCGGGAAAAGGCGGAAGGCAAGGCTCTGGTCTTGCTCCTCTCCCATTCACGGGGGAGGGCTGAGAATACCGCAAAGCTGCCGGTTTTCCCTGTGCCCGTAGAGGTAAGGGACTGCGGCCGCAAATCGGTGTAGGGGGCAGCGCACCCTACGAAACATGCGGCCGGGCTGCTTTCTCCCCTCTCCCGCTTGCGGGAGAGGGGCCGGGGGAGAGGGCTAGCGATTGGGCGCTCATCGGCGCAGGAAGCAGTGCTTCCCGCGGCCCTCAAAGCCCTCTCCCGCCCTTCGGGCACCCTCTCCCGCAAGCAGGAGAGGGTCATCAGGGGCTGCAAGCAGCCGCTTTTATCGAGCAACGACGACCGGGGCCGTGAGCTTTTCCAGCAGACCGGACTGTGCGCTACGCGGGTTCTGGTTGCCGGTGGGCTGCTGACGCAGGTAGCGGCCGTCCGGCTGCAGCACCCAGGCCTGGGTGTTGTCGGTCAGGTAGCTTTCCAGTTCCTTCTTCACGCGCATGATCAGCTTCTTGCCCTCTACCGGAAAGCAGGTCTCCACGCGCTTGTCGAGGTTACGCTCCATCCAGTCGGCGCTGGACAGGTAGATCTTCTCGTCACCGCCATTGAGGAAGTAGAACACCCGCGTATGCTCGAGGAAGCGCCCGATGATCGAGCGCACCTGGATGTTGTGCGACACCCCGGCGATACCCGGGCGCAGGCAGCACATGCCGCGCACCACCAGGTCAATCTTCACCCCGGTCTGGCTGGCCTTGTACAGCGCGCGGATCACCTTGGGGTCGGTCAGCGAGTTGAACTTGGCGATGATGTGCGCCGGCTTGCCTTCGGCTGCAGCTGCGGTTTCCTTGGCGATCAGGTCGAGCAGGGTCTTCTTCAGGGTGAAGGGCGCGTGCAGCAGTTTCTTCATGCGCAGGGTCTTGCCCATGCCAATCAGCTGGCTGAACAGCTTCGACACGTCCTCGCCCAGAGCCACGTCGGCGGTGAGCAGGCTGTAGTCGGTGTACAGCTTGGCGTTGCCGGCGTGGTAGTTGCCGGTGCCCAAGTGTGCATAGCGGACGATCTCGCCGTTCTCGCGGCGCAGGATGAGCATCATCTTGGCGTGAGTCTTGAAGCCGACCACGCCATAAATCACCACCGCACCGGCAGCCTGCAGACGGCTGGCCAGGGCCAGGTTGGACTCTTCGTCGAAGCGCGCACGCAGCTCGATCACCGCGGTGACTTCCTTGCCGTTACGCGCGGCTTCCACCAGCGCGTCGACGATCTCCGAATTGGCGCCGGAGCGATACAGGGTCTGCTTGATCGCCAGCACGTGCGGGTCTTTCGCCGCCTGGCGCAACAGGTCCACCACCGGGGTGAAGGACTCGAAGGGGTGCAGCAGGAGGATGTCCTGCTTACTGACCACGCTGAAGATGTTCTCGGCGTTCTGCAGCAGCTTGGGGATCACCGGAGTGAACGGCGCGTACTGCAGCTCCGGGTGGTTATCCAGGCCGGTGATGCTGAACAGCCGGGTCAGGTTGACCGGGCCGTTGACCTGGTACAACTCGCTCTCGGTCAGGCCGAATTGCTTGAGCAGGTGATCGCGTAGGTGTTTCGGGCAGGTGTCGACCACCTCCAGGCGCACCGCATCGCCATAGCGACGGCTGAACAGTTCGCCGCGCAGGGCGCGGGCCAGGTCTTCGACGTCCTCGGTATCCACCGACAGGTCGGCGTTACGGGTCAGGCGGAACTGGTAGCAGCCCTTGACCTTCATGCCCTGGAACAGGTCATCGGCGTGGGCGTGGATCATCGACGACAGGAACACGTAGTTGTCGCCGGGGCCGCCGACGTCTTCCGGCACCTTGATGATACGCGGCAGCAGGCGTGGCGCCGGGATGATGGCCAGACCGGAGTCGCGACCGAAGGCATCGACGCCCTCAAGTTCGACGATGAAGTTCAGGCTCTTGTTCACCAGCAGCGGGAAGGGGTGCGTCGGGTCGAGGCCGATGGGCGTGATGATCGGCGCGATCTCGTCGCGGAAGTAGCGGCGTACCCAGGCCTTGAGCTTGGTGGTCCAGAACCGCCGGCGGATGAAGTTGATGTTGTGCTTGGCCAGCGCCGGGAACAGCGTGTCGTTGAGAATGGCGTACTGTCGCTCGACCTGCTCGTGCACCAGTTCGCTGATGCGCGCCAGCGCCTGGTGCGGCTGCAGGCCGTCGGCACCGGCCTGTTCACGGGCGAAATTGATCTGCTTCTTCAGGCCGGCGACGCGGATCTCGAAGAATTCGTCGAGGTTGCTGGAGAAAATCAGCAGGAACTTCAGACGTTCGAGCAGCGGATAGGACTCATCCAGCGCCTGCTCCAGCACCCGGATATTGAACTGCAGTTGCGACAGTTCACGGTGGATGTACAGGCTGCTGTCATCCAGGCTGGGAATCGGCGCCGGCGGCGGGGTTTCCACCACTGGCGTCTCGGCGACCACCTCGGCCTGAGGCGGGTTGCTGTCGAGCACTTCGCTGTTGAGTCCTTCGCTGTTCATCGCTGGGTTCCTGAGAGCGTCATCGCTCTTGTTTTAGCAGTTCTGCCGCCCGTACGGCGAAATAGGTGAGGATGCCATCGGCACCGGCACGTTTGAAGGCGGTGAGCGATTCCAGTATCACGGCCTCGCTGAGCCAGCCGTTCTGGATCGCCGCCATGTGCATGGCATACTCACCACTGACCTGATAGACGAAGGTCGGCACCTTGTAGGCATCCTTCACGCGCCAGAGGATGTCCAGATAGGGCATGCCAGGCTTGACCATGACCATGTCGGCACCTTCGGCCAGGTCGGCGGCCACTTCGTGCAGCGCCTCGTTACTGTTGGCCGGGTCCATCTGGTAACCGAGCTTGTTGCCCTTGCCGAGGTTGGCGGCCGAGCCCACCGCATCGCGGAACGGACCGTAGTAGGCGCTGGCGTACTTGGCCGAGTAGGCCATGATGCGCACATTGACGTGATCGGCCAGCTCCAGTGCCTCGCGGATCGCCTGCACGCGGCCATCCATCATGTCCGACGGCGCCACCACCTGGGCACCAGCCTCGGCATGCGACAGTGCCTGCTTGACCAGCGCATCGACGGTGATGTCGTTCTGCACGTAGCCGGAGTCGTCGAGAATGCCGTCCTGGCCGTGAGTGGTGAAGGGGTCGAGGGCCACGTCACTGATCACCCCAAGCTCGGGGAATTTTTCACGCAGGGCGCGGATCGCGCGCTGGGCGATACCGTCCGGGTTCCAGGCTTCCGCCCCATCCAGGGACTTCTTCTCCAGCGGCGTGACCGGGAACAGTGCCAGCGCCGGAATGCCCAGCTCGACCCAATGCTCGGCTTCCTTGAGCAGCAGATCAATGGACAGGCGCTCGACGCCCGGCATCGACGGCACGGCTTCACGGCGGTTTTCGCCGTCGAGGACGAACACCGGCAGAATCAGATCATCGACGCTCAGGCGATTCTCGCGCACCAGGCGACGGGAAAAATCGTCGCGGCGATTGCGACGCAGACGGGTGGCGGGGAACAGACGATTGGCGGGGGTAACGCTCACGGCAGACTCCAAAGCCCGCTCGGGCGGGCCAGTGTGACGGTTATAAGCGACCATTATGACCAAATGATGACGGTCAAATGACCGCGTGCGACGGCGAGTCGCACAGCCAGTCGCGCATTGTGGCATGACGCGCCACCTTCCGGGTTCCTCGCGGTCAGAGTAGTCTTCAGCACCCCCACATCGAGCGCACGGCATGCTCCAAGATCTGATCCGCCAGTTCGGTTATCCGGCATTGGTACTGGGCACCTTCCTCGAGGGTGAGGTGTCCTTGCTGCTGGCGGCCTACATGGCCGTGCGCAACGTGTTGGAGATCGAATGGGTGGCGCTGTGCGCCTTCCTCGGCACCTTCGCCAGCGATCAGCTGTGGTACTACCTCGGCCGTCGCCATGGCCGCGCGCTGCTGGCACGCAAACCACGCTGGCAACCGCTGGGCGAACGCGCCAGCGCGCTGATCAGGCGTTATCCGGACCTGTGGGTCCTGTGTTTCCGCTTCCTCTATGGTTTGCGCACGGTGATGCCGCTGACCATCGGCCTGTCCGGCTATTCCTGGCGCCGTTATCTGCTGCTCGATGCCATCGGCGCTGGCGTCTGGGCCGGCGGCATCAGCCTGCTGGCCTACAGTCTGGGCAACGCCATGGGCGGTCTGCTGGAAGAGCTGCGCAACTATCAGGTCATCCTGCTCGCCGCGGTGGTACTGCTACTGGCCCTCGCCTGGCTAAACCGGTGGCGTCAGCGCCGGCGTGGCTGAACCAGCGCGTAGGGCGTACCGGGCGGCGATCCGCTCGCCGCAGGCAGTACGCCGCTGCAGCTTCACGACTCATGTGGATATCAGGTCATGCACCAATGTGCGGACTGTTCGCTTCGCTACGAGCGGCCGGCGTTCCGGTCCGCCCTACACGCGGCACCAGCCATAATCCAAGCATGCTGAGCAGACCGTAGGCGCTCAGCCAGACCCAGGCGCTGGCATCGAGCCCCAGCATGCCGAGCTCACCGGCCAACCAGAATACCGGCAGGTTACTCATCAGACGCAGGCACTCCAGCCGCCAGGCATTGCTGCGGTTCTCCAGCCACATGCCGATGCTGCACAGGCCCAGGGCCATCCACAGGCAGGCCAGCAGCACCGCACTGATCGAAAGCGCATCGCCCTGCGCCAGCAGCCATACGCCGGCTAGCAGGTAACAGACGAACTGCAGCAACGCGTAAATCTGCGCGCCACGTGCCAGCGGCACATCGAACTTGCGGAAGTTGCTCAGGTCCGCCTTGGCTTGCGGATAGCGCGCCGCCACGTCGGCCGGGCGCCACCCCGTTGGCATGAACCAGATACGCAGGCGGTCCCACCAGGAGCTGGCGCGCCTGGCGTCGCGCCACAGCCCGGCGTAGACCTGCAGGTTGGCCCACAGGGGGTTCCAGCTGGCCAGCGGTACGGTTACGCCGAAGATCACCGGTTCCTCGTCGAGCTCCTCCTGGAATGTGCCGAAAATTCGGTCCCAGACAATGAACACACCGCCGTAATTGCGATCCATGTAGATAGGATTCTGCGCATGGTGAACCCGATGGTTGGATGGCGTGATGAACAACCACTCGAACCAGCCCAGCTTGGGAATGTGGCGGGTATGCACCCAGAACTGATAGAGCAGGTTCAGGGCTGCGACAGTGAGAAAGACCAGCGGCGGCACACCAACCACGGCCATCGGCAGGTAGAAGATCCAGCCGAAGATGAAACCGGTGCTGGTTTGCCGTAACGCAGTGGAGAGGTTGTAGTCCTCGCTTTGATGGTGCACGGCATGCGCAGCCCACAGCACATTGCGCTCGTGGCCCAGGCGGTGGTTCCAGTAGTAGCAGAAATCGTAGAAGACGAAGGCGAAGATCCAGACCCAGAGGCTGCTTGCAGACAACTCGACCAACGCCAGGTGCTCCCAGGCGAAGGCATAGGTGAGCAGGCCGACCACCTTGGTGAGAATCCCGGTGGCCTGCGACAGCACGCCAGCACTGAGGCTGTTGAGCGCATCGGCCAGGCGATAGGTATGCATGCCGCGCCAGCGGTCTGCGAGCAGTTCCAGAGCGATCAGCAAAAAGAAGAAGGGCACTGCGTAGAGAACGTAATTCATGACTGCGCCGTATCGTTGTACTTGTGTCGGGAATGAGCTGTTATTCATCCTATGCGCAGCTTCGCCAGGCTTCGCGGCGGCAAATGACAGCCCGAGTGGCATTTGGCGACAACCTAGGAATCGGTAACACCCGCGCCCGTTTCAAGGTCGCGTCTTTCCTCACCAGGAGTCGAGCATGAGCAAGAAAGTGGCAGTGATTCTGTCCGGCTGTGGCGTCTACGATGGCGCCGAGATCCATGAAAGCGTGATCACCCTGTTGCGCCTCGACCAGCGTGGTGCCCAGGTCCAGTGTTTCGCCCCCAACGTGCCGCAGCTGCACGTGGTCGATCACTATAGCGGCGACGAGATGGACGAGACGCGCAACGTCCTGGTGGAATCGGCGCGCATTGCCCGCGGCAAGATCAAGGACGTGAAAGAGCTGCATGTGGCCGAGTTCGACGCGCTGATCCTACCTGGCGGCTTCGGCGTGGCGAAGAACCTTTCCGACTTCGCCACCAACGGTGCCGGCTGCACCGTGCAGCCGGACGTACTGGCCGCATGCAAGGCGTTCGTCGATGCCGGCAAGCCGGTCGGCCTGATGTGCATAGCGCCGGCACTGGCGGCGAAAATCTTCGGGGCCGGCGTGGTGTGCACCATCGGCACCGATCACGACACCGCCACCACCCTGACCCAGATGGGCGCCGAGCACCATGAGTGCGAGGTCAGCGACATCATCGAGGATGAGCAACGCAAGCTGGTGACCACGCCGGCCTATATGCTCGCGCAGTCCATCGCCGAGGCGGCATCGGGTATCAACAAGATGGTCGACCGCGTACTGGAACTGGCGCACCACTGATTTTCAGGCGTCGGCATGTGGCGTTGCGCCTGAGTTGACGCCAAGGCCCCATGGGGTGGGCGGCGTTCCGTTTTAGCCCACCTTGATTACCATTGGTGGACTGAAGCTGAAGCGGAACGCGCCCGAATCCTCCCACAGGAGTCAGGCCGATCCGGCCAATACTCAGGGCACTCCTGCATTGCCTCTGGCCAAGCCTTGCGCGGTACTGCAGCGTGGCAACAGGATTTCCCGGAGCCCCTGCCATGTCCCAGCCCTTCGTCCTCAGCCCCGACCTGCAACAGGCGGTGGCCAGTTTCTTTCAGCGCATCCCCTTCAATCAGATGCTCGGTATCGAACTCGACGAGCTGAGCCCCGAGCGGGTGACCATGCACCTGCCGATGAAGCCCGAACTGATCGGCAACTTCGTCCACGGCATCCTGCACGGCGGGGTGATTTCCTCGCTGCTCGACGTCTGTGGCGGCGCCATGGCGCTGATCGGCGCATTCGCCAACCACCAGCACCTGCCGGCAGCCGAGCGCATGAGCAAACTGTCCAAGCTCGGCACCATTGATCTGCGCATCGACTACCTGCGCCCCGGACGCGGCCAGCGCTTCACTGCCACGGCCATGCCGTTGCGCGCCGGTAACAAGGTGGCGGTGATTCGTATGGAGCTGCACAACGACGAGGGCGTGCTGGTGGCGGTGGGCACTGGCACCTATCTGTGCGGCTGACGGAGGCCGCCCGGGCTACAACTGTGCGTCTGAACGGATGCCTTTGTAGGAGCGAGCTCTTCTCGCGAAGCGCCCTGCCCCAGGAAATTCGCGAGCAGAGCTCGCTCCTACGGTCATTGCCTCGGTAGCCGAGGCAGCTAGCGACTCAGCCGTGTGAGAATCCGATCCAGCGAGTTGGCGAATGCCTGCCGATCCTTTTCCGAATACGGCGCCTGACCACCGCCCACCTGCCCCTGCTCACGCAGGTCGGTGAACAGATTGCGCACCGCCAGGCGCTCACCCATGTTGCGTTCGTCGAACTCGCGACCACGCGGGTCGAGCGCAGCCACACCCTTCTTCACCAGACGGTCGGCCAGTGGCACGTCACTGCAGATCACCAGCTCGCCGGGCACGGCGTGCTCCACCAAATGATCATCGGCGGCGTCCGGCCCGCTGGGCACCACGATCAGTTTCACGCAGGCGAAATTCGGCCGGGCGACGGCCTGACCGGCCACCAGCACCACTTCGAAGCCTCGTTTGAGGGCGAACTTGACCACTTGGTCCCGCGCTGCCCGGGGGCAAGCGTCGGCGTCGATCCATACGCGCATGCAGCAACTTCCGCAGAACAATCAGCGCGCAGTATGCCAGCTGACGACTCGATCAGGCGTTGTAGAAAGGCTCGCAGCGCTCACGCACGGCGCGCGACAGGTTGTCGTCGGCCAGCTCGATGAGGTCCAGTTCCACTTCATCGGGCAGTAGCTCGGCTACCAGCGCAGCCAGGCGCCGCTGACCGCACACATCGGCACCAGAAATCGCCAGCAGCAAGCGCGGCTGTGGGCCGATGGCCGGATCGCGCAACGCAGCGAGAAAAGCTTCGCGCACAGCTAGCTGGGCACAGGCCGCAGACAGGGCCTGCTCCAGGGGAGGATGACGCAGAGCAGCCAACGCCAGATCAGGACTGTCGGCGTAGTGAGTGGAGTGGATCGAGGAAGACATGCGCGCACTCGGCAGAGAAATTAGAGCCAGCCTAGGTACACTGGGACCCGCTGTCGTGGCAGCGGTTCACGCTATCGCGCAAAGAGGGCGAGCAAAGTCGCCCTCGTTCACGCCTTTTCCAGCGGCTCAGGCCTGAGCTGCTGCGCGGCGCCGTTCACCCAGCAGGCTGCGCCCGTACAGCAGCGCGATACCGGCCAGCGCCAGGCCCTGCGCCGACAGGCTCCAGGCATCGGCATGAATGCCCAACCAGTCGAACTCGAAGAAGGCCACCGGACGAGTGCCGAGCACACCAGCCTCCTGCAACGCGGCCACGCCATGACCGGCGAAGACCACGGACAGCACGCACAGCAGCACCGCATTGATGCCGAAGAAGGTGGCCAGCGGCAGCTTGCGCGAGCCACGCAGGATCACCCAGGCCAGGCCGAGCAACAGCACCAGGGCGGCGGCAGCGCCGGCCAGCACCGCACCGTGCCCGGCAGGACCGGCCTGCAGCCAGAGGGTTTCGTAGAACAGAATCACTTCGAACAGCTCGCGATACACCGAGAAGAACGCCAGCATGGCGAAGCCGAAACGGCCACCGCCACCGACCAGGCTGCTCTTGATGTAATCCTGCCAGGCCGCAGCATGGCGACGATCATGCATCCACACGCCAACCCATAGCAGCACCACGCTGGCGAACAGCGCCGTGGCGCCTTCCAGCAGCTCACGCTGAGCGCCGCTTATGTCGATCAGGTAGGCCGCCACCGCCCAGGTCGCGACACCGGCCAGCAATGCCAGACCCCAGCCGATGTGCACGCTGCGTACCGCCTGCTGTTGCCCGGTATTGCGCAGAAAGGCGAGGATCGCCGCCAGCACCAGAATCGCCTCGAGCCCCTCGCGCAGCAGAATCAACAGGCTGGCGAAGAAGCTCAGGCTGTCATCCATGGCACCATCGGCCAGCAGCGCCGCAGACTTGTCCAGCTCCACCTTGGCCTGTTCCAGCGCCTGTGCCGCCTGCGCGACGCCAGCGCCATCCTGCAGCGCCTGGCGGTAGGCCATCAGGGCACGCTCAGTGGTCTTGCGCTGCACTGCATCGAGGTTGTCGAGAGCACCTTCGACCAGTTCGAAGCCTTCCAGGTAGGCGCCGACGGAGAGGTCATAGGCCTGCTCACGATCACCCTCGCGGTAGGCCTGCAGACTGCGCTCCAAGGTCGAGCGGGTGTAGCCGATCAATTGTTGCGGGCCGCGCTGCTCCAGCACCGGATGCGCGCGCTGGGCGCGGAACGCGGCGATATCGCCGCCAGCAGCCGCAATCTCGGCAGGCGTGCGCCCTGCCAGCTCACTCATGGCGAAGCGCGTCTGGCCCTGTGCCGGCGCGGCGCTGAGGCCGGCGATGTAGGCGGCCAAGTCCCAACGTTGGCGTTCGTCGAGCTGATCGGCGAAAGCCGGCATATCGGTGCCTTCAATGCCCAGGCCGAGCGTGTTGTAGAGGTCGTACAGGCTCAGGCGGTCCAGACGCGCGGCGTCACGCAGATTGGCCGGCGCCGGCTCCAGACCGATGCCGGCAGGCCCATCGCCCAGGCCGGTGTCGCCATGGCACACCGAGCAATGTTGCGCGTAGAGCGGCGCACCGCGTTCCGGGTCAGGCGTCAGCACGGGGGTCTGCGCCACCTTATAGAGCTCGGCCAGGTGTGCACCCAGCTTGCGCGCGGCGCCTGCAACCTCATCGCCCGGTTGGAGCTGGACAATCGCCTGGTGCAGATCGCGCACGCCCTGCTCCAACTCGGCACGGCCAGCTTGAGCCGGCAAGGCCACGACCAGGCCCTGCAAAACGTCGAGAAACTCCAGTTGCTCCTGGTATTCACCGGCATCGACGATCTGGCCACCGGCAACGGTGGCCGGGTAATCAGCACCGATATAGCCAATCAGATGCAGCGCCTGCGCGGCGCCATCGAGGGGCTCGGCAACGGCGAGAAAGCTGAGGCAGGCCAGCAACGGCAGCATCAGCCAGGAAAGGGAGAAACGAAAGCGGATCATTAATGCATCCCAAACGAGAATGGGTGGCATTAAATTGTTGCCTGCCTAACGACCAAGCACAAGAACAATCTGAAATATCTGGTAACAATCAGCCGAACGGAACCTGAAAACCCGTCCTGCACGCGCAGGCGAGCACCCAGGATCGGCGAATCAACTGGGCTCGCCTTCGCGGGAGTGGCGATGAATGGCTTTTTCAGAACATCCCGGGCAAACGCTCGGCCAGCGTTGAGCGATACGAACGAGGCTCAGACTGCCGCGCGCTTGACCGTCGCCAACAGGCCAGCCGCAGCCGCGAACAGTGCGGCGAAACTGCGGTTCATCACCCGCTGCTGACGCGGTGTGCGCAGCAGGCGCAGGACGCGCGAAGCGAGCCCGGTGTAGCCGGCCATGACGATCAGATCCACGATGATCATAGTCACGCCCATCACCAGATACTGCGCCAGCAGCGGCGCATGCGGATTGATGAACTGCGGCAGTACCGCGAGCATGAAGACGATCGCCTTGGGGTTGCTGAAGTTGACCAGAAAACCGCGCAACACCAGAGTCAGTGGCCGGCCAATAGGCCGCTCGGCCGCACCGGCATCCAGATCGCTGGGCAGCGCGACCCACTGCTTGTATGCGAGGAACACCAGATAGGCCACGCCGAACCACTTGATCAGGCTGAAGGCCAGGGCCGAGGCGGCCAGAATGGCGCCCACGCCAGCGGCGACGATGGCGATCTGCAGCGCCAGGCCGAGCTGCAAGCCAAGCGCGTTCCAGTAGCCGCGCCAGAAGCCATACTGCATACCGGCCGACATCGAGGCCACGGCACCGGCACCCGGCGACAGGCTGATCACCCAGCAGGCGACGAAGAAAGCGAGCCAGGTTTCCAATGCCATGATGCGTACCTCGAGAAGCTGAATTCAGGGGAAGAGCAGCACAGCCTACTCCTGCTCCAGCGCCTCGACCAGTCGGTCAGCGCCAGCGGCGCACCGACCTCTGGAAGAACAGGCTGTTGGGTACCTGCAACACAGCGCCGGAGGCATCCTCAGTGAGGTCCTGCAGGGTGGTGTAGAACAGGTTGATGGCGATGACCCGGCCCTTCACACCCGGCTTGTCAGCGCTATCGATCACCTCGACCGTGTCGCCGATACGGAACGGCCCCATGGTGAAGATCAGCAGCGCACAGAACATGTTCGACAGCACGCTCCAGATGGCGAAGAACGCCACCGCAGCGACAGCAGTGAAACCGGTCAGCGCCGTCCACAGCACGGTGGCCGAAACCCCCAGGCGCTCCAGCACCATGAGCAGTGCGCTGCCCATGATCAGCCAGCGCACCAGCCCCCGCAGCGGCTGCAACACTTCTGGCGGCAGCAGGCTGTAACGCGCGCCGAGGCGGCTGATGCCACGGGTCAGAATGCGTTGGGCAACCCACGCCAGCAGGATGATCAGCAATACCTGGCCGGTGCGAATCAGCGGGTCGCGCCAGGCCATCAGCAAATCTAACTGTTCCATCACTCGGCTTCCTCCAGTTGCTGCTGCAACGCCTCCAGGGTTTCCAGCGCCAGCAGCCAGGCTTCCTCAAGTTCGGCCTCGCGGGTCTTGAGCTGTGCCTGTTCGGCCAGGCGCTGACGCAGCTCATCCTTGCGCGCGGCCTCGTACAGACCGCTGTCGCCCAGCTGGGTTTCGACGGCGGCGAGCTTTTCCTGCACCTTGCCCAGCTCCTGTTCGAGCTTTTCCGCCTGCTTCTTGTGCGGTGCCAGTTGCTGGCGCAACGCCGCAGCAGCCTGGCGCTGGGCGCGCTTGTCGGTCTTGTCCGCGCCACCCTCGGTCGGCGCACTCGCTGGCGCCTGACGCTGACGGTAATCGACCAGCCAGCGCGCATAGTCGTCCAGATCGCCGTCGAATGGCACCACGCGGCCTTCAGCGACCAGCAGGAACTCGTCAGTGGTGCTCTTGAGCAGATGGCGATCGTGCGAGACCACCACCACGGCGCCGGCAAATTCCTGCAGAGCCATGGTCAGGGCCAGGCGCATTTCCAGGTCGAGGTGGTTGGTCGGTTCGTCGAGCAGCAGTAGATTGGGCTTTTCCCAGGCGATCAACGCCAGCGCCAGGCGGGCCTTCTCGCCACCGGAAAAGTTCACCACCGGCTCGTCGCAACGCGGCCCACGGAAGTCGAAGCCGCCAAGGAAATCGCGCAGGGTCTGCTCGCGTTCGCTCGGTGCCAAACGCTGCAAATGCAGCAACGGGCTGGCTTTGTCGTCCAGCGAATCGAGCTGGTGCTGGGCGAAATAGCCAATCACCAGGTTCTCACCGCGGCTCAGGCTGCCGCTCAGCGGCTGCAGTTCGGCCGACAGGTTCTTGATCAGCGTCGACTTGCCCGCGCCGTTGGGGCCGAGCAGGCCAATGCGCGCGCCGGGCACCAGGCTCAGCTTGACCTGCTGCAGCACGGTCTTGTCGCCGTAGCCGAGGCGACCTTCGCTGAGGCTGAGCAGCGGCGTGGAAATCTTGTCGGCCTCGCGAAAGACGAAGTCGAAAGGTGAGTCGACATGCGCCGCGCTCAGCTCTTCCATGCGTTCCAGGGCCTTGATCCGGCTCTGCGCCTGGCGGGCCTTGGTGGCCTGGGCCTTGAAGCGGGCGATGTACTTTTCCATGTGTGCGCGCTGCGCCTGCTGCTTCTCGTAGGCCTGCTGCTGTTGGGCCAGGCGTTCGGCGCGGGTACGCTCGAAAGCCGTGTAGCCGCCGCGATAGAGATTCAGCTTGCGCTGTTCGACATGGGCGACGTGGTCGACCACCGCGTCGAGAAAGTCGCGGTCGTGGGAAATCAGCAGCAGGGTGCCGGGATAGCTTTGCAGCCAGCCCTCCAGCCAGAGAATGGCGTCCAGGTCCAGGTGGTTGGTCGGTTCGTCGAGCAGCAGCAGGTCGGACGGACACATCAGCGCCTGAGCCAGGTTCAGACGCATGCGCCAGCCACCGGAGAAGTAGCCGACACGGCGATCCATCTGCGCATTCTCGAACCCCAGGCCGGCCAGCAGCTTGCGTGCGCGCGCGTCGGCGGTATAGCCGTCGGCGCTATCCAGCTCGCTGTGCAGGCGGGCGATGGCGGCGCCATCATGACTCTGCTCGGCCGCGGCCAGTTCGGCCTGCACGCGGCGCAGGTTGTGATCGCCGTCGAGCACGTAATCCACCGCCAGCCGATCGAGGGTGTCGACCTCCTGGCGCATATGGGCGATACGCCAGTCACCAGGCAGCAGGCAATCACCGGCATCAGGTGTCAGCTCACCGCGCAACAGGGCGAACAGGCTGGATTTACCGGCGCCATTGGCACCGATCAGACCGGCCTTGTGGCCGGCGTGCAGGGTCAGCTCGGCGCCTTCGAGAAGACGCTGCGGGCCACGCTGTAGAGTGAGGTTCTGGAGTCGGATCATAATGGCGGCGGAGTCTACCAAATCGCCCCGGAGGCCGCGTGCAGGATCTGTGGAATTTCGCCCTCGAACTCTACGCCAGAGCAGGCGTGGAACAGGCCTGCCTGGAGTTGCAGGACACAGGTAGTGACGTTTGCCTGCTGCTGACCGGTGCCTGGTTGCAGCGGCGCGGTGTGCGCTACCTGGATGAGCGCCTGCAAGCACTGCAGCAAGCGGCTGCCCCCTGGCAACGCGAGGTGATCGCGCCTTTGCGTCATGTACGCCAGGACTGGCGCGCGAACGCAAGCCAGGATGCGGAACTGGCAGCCTTGCGTGAGCAGGTCAAGAAACTGGAACTGCAGGCCGAGCGGATATTGCTCGATCGTTTGCAGGCGCTGGCCAAGAACTGGCCAAACGAGGCAGGCGAAAACGATTGGTTGATCAGCCTGGCCGGAGGGAACAGCGCCGCGCTGCAGGTGCTACGCGGCGCCGTTGATCACCCTTAGGAAGCGCTCGGAGTAACCGGGGCGGTGGCTCCATTGGTGGTCGCAGGAGCAGCAGGGGCTGCCGGAGCAACCGGCGCGGCGACTGGCTTGGCAACTGCTGGCTTGGCCGGAGCCTTCTTCGCCGGAGCCTTGGCAGCGACTGGTTTCTTCACCGCAGCCGGCTTGCTGACCGGTTTGCTCGCGGGTTTTGCAGGCGTGGCCTTGGCAGCCGGCTTAGCAGCAGGTTTACTGGCTGCTGCGGGCTTGGCCGGTGCTTTTGCGGCAGCAGGCTTGCTGGCTGCTGCCGGTTTCGCTACTGGCTTGGCGACGGCTTTACTCGCCGGTTTGGCAGCAACCGGTTTGGCCGGGGCCTTCTTCACGGGTGCTTTCGCTGCAGCAGGCTTTTTCGCCGCGCTCGGCTTGGCGGCCGGAGCAGCGGCCTTGGCCTCACGCACATCCAACGCCTTGCCGGCAGCTTCCTTCACTTTGCCTACGCCCTGGGCCAGCTTCAGGCTTTCCTGAGCATCACGCTTGAGCTGGGCGATATAGGTGCGGGTTTCGCTCTGGCTGGCCTTGAGTGCGTCGAGCAACTCCTCCAACTCGGCGACTGCGTCCTTGGCCTTGGCTTGCGCCTTGGCCTTGCCGGCAACAGCTGCGTCCTGCAGCTTGCTGCGAGCCTTGTGCAGTTTTTCCTGCGCCTTGCCGCGCTGCTTCTCCAGCTTGGCGAGCAGTTTCTCTGCGTCGATCAGCGCTTGCGAGCAGGCATTTTCCAGGTGCTCGAGCAAGCTGGCAGACAGTTGATGCAGCAGGTGCAACGGGGTAGTGATGGACTTCTTCTTGGCCGACATGGCGCGCCTCCTGGCGGATGTGAACGCGCCCATACTAGACGCAGCCGCGAGGGCTCGCCATAGGCCTTTTGGCGAGCCGAGCAGATGCCGAAGTGCGCTGGCATAATCGGCGAGACCTTTTAGCTGTTGCAGAGCACGCTACGGCGCAGCAAAACCTCAACAGCCTGCCAAGTATCTTGATCGGGAGACACCGTCATGAGCCGCGCCGTAATCGCCGCCCTCGCTATCTGCTGCAGCCTGGGCGTGCAGGCCGACCAGCACCAGCAGGATCTGGCCTACAGCTTGGGCGTACGCCTTGGCGAGCGCCTGCACGAAGAGGTGCCTGACCTGCCACTGAGCGAGCTGTTCGAAGGCTTGCGCCAGGCCTACGAGGGCAAGCCCTTGCGACTCGACGCAGGTCGAATCGAGCAGCTGCTGGATGAACACGAAGCGCGTATCGAAGCCTCGCCACAGCGCCACACCAAAGCCATCGAAACCGAGCAGCGCTTTCTCGCCGAGCAAGGGCGCCGCCCGAACGTGCGGACGCTGGCCAATGGCGTGCTGGTGACGGAGCTCAGCCCTGGCAGCGGCCCGACGCCCACCGCTCGCAGCCGAGTGCAGGTGATTTACCGCGGCGAACTGGCCGACGGCAGCGTCTTCGATGAGAGCAGCACGCCGCAGTGGTTTCGCCTGGACAGCCTGATCGCCGGCTGGCGCAGCGCTTTGCTGCAAATGCCGAAAGGCGCTCATTGGCGCCTGGTAATTCCAGCGGATCAGGCGTACGGAGAAGAAGGGGCGGGTGACCTGATACCACCCTATGCGCCACTGGTGTTCGATCTACGCCTGCTCGACGTAGCCGACTGATGGCCTTTCGACAAGCAGGCTTACGTAGGACCCCCCCGCGGGGCGAAGCTTTCGATTGCGCGCGGCCCTGATGCGCGGCGGGACGCCGCCGCAAAAAACTTGTGCATCGACGCTTAACTGACTGGCGTCAGCCTCACGGCCCGGAGTGCTCCGGACCATTGCCAACACGGGCTCAGAGCGCTTCGGCGGCCTGTTCCTGATGAGAGTTGTGCAGTACTTCGATCAGGCAGTCTTCCAGTTCGAAGCGCTCGTGCAGTAACTGCCCCAGATGATTGAGCTCCGCCACCAGCGATGTACTGTCGCGACAGTCGCCATTGTCGCAGTGGTCGTTGAACGCCAGCGCGACCGCGGTAATGGCTTCGATACGCGGGTAGATCTGCTTGGCCAGTTCCAGACCACGTTGGTCGTTGAAGGCCTTGGCCTCGTTGGTCAACTGCTCGTAGACCTCGAAGTGACCAGCAGACACGTAATCCACCAGCAACTCGCAGAAACCCTGCAGAGACTCACAGTTGATTGCTGGCGCCTGCGGCGCCTTGGTAAGGGCGGTGTAAGCCAGCACAAGTTCGCGGCGCTCACCCAACCAGCGATCGATCAACTGGTGAACCCCACCCCAACGTTCCTGTGCGTTCCGGCAACTCTCAAGCATGATGAACCTCGCTTCCCTTATCGATAATGCCTGTTATACGTCCGCTCCCGAGACGTTTTTCTGTCAATCGGTGCTTGACCTTGGGAAGGCAACCGCAAATTGGCATTTTTCCGGCGGTGCGTGCGAGCCAGATTATGCTCGTGGACACCCACCATCAAGGCATCGCCGTGAGAAAGTTTCATACGACCGTTTAATCCCGAAGCCACGACCCGTGTGGCTTCGTACAATTCGCATTCTCAATCGCGACGCAGCAGCTGGAACAGGCAGAACCCGAGCATGCCGATGAAACCCAGCAGGCTCCACTCGGGGATGCTCATACCGAACAGCGTCCACTTCACCTCGGCACAGTCAGCGCTACCCTGGAACACCAGGCGCACGATGTCCTGCATCGGCAGAGCTTCCATCATGAACTCGAGGCTGGGCAGACAGGCTTCAAGCTGGTCGGCTGGCACGCTCTGCAGCCAGATCTGCCGGCCGGCGGTGGCGGCGCCAGCCCCGGCGAACAGCAGCGCCAGTACCGCGTAAACGCGGCGCCCTACGCTGCCTGGCCCATGGATCGCAGCGATCAGGCAGACCACGCCGAACAACACCACGCAGATGCGTTGCAGCACGCACATCGGGCAGGGCTCCAGCCCAACGACGTGTTCCAGGTACAGCGCAGCCGCCATCAGCAATACGCAGCCGATGAATGCCAGAAAAAACAGGGGACGCGGACTGGCCAAGTGCATGGTGGCTCCGGGAGGGAAATCGAGGGCCGTACGGTAGAGGAAAGCGAGGGCGCCTTTCAAGGCGCCCCGTGAATCAGAGTCGGCTTTTCATCATGCTGGAACGCCCCTCCGTCCGCATACCAAACCTACCGCGGCATTCGGCCGCAGTCATTCAAGCTCTGACGCCCTTTGGTTGAGGCAGAGAAGGCAAGCCTTGATGCAGCAAGCCAAGACTCTCCAGCAGTAGCTGATTGCTGCGTTCCAGCTCGCCCAACTGCGCCAGCAGACGCGCCAGTTCGGCACAGGTTTCCGGATGGCGCTCGATCTTCAGACTGGTCTCGAAGTAATCGCGCGCCTTGCCCCACAACTGGTTCTGCAGGCACAGGCGGCCCAGGGTCAAGAGCAAGGCTGGGTCCTGCGGATGCTGCTTGAGCCAGAGTTCGGCGGTTTGCAGCTGACGCGCCGGATCGGCGCCACGCAGCACGCCATAGAAGCGCGCCAGACGGCTGTCGTAGCCACGTTTGAGCGCACCACGCAAAACCTCTTCGGCTTCTTCCTGTGCGCCTAGTCGACGCAATTGCTCGACGTAGGTGGCAACCAGCTCAGGTTCCTGACGCAGCGGTGAAGAAAGCTGTTGCCAGGCTTGGGTCAGCGGCTGCAGTGCGGTTTCTCCGTCGCCCTGACCTAGCTGCCCGGCATCGGCCAGACGACCGCGCCAGGTCTCGCGCTCCAGCTCGTCGAGTTCGGCGGCAGGCAGGGCCTTTTCCTTGCGCAGCTCAGGCAGCAGGCCAAGCAGTGCCGACCAGTCCTGACGCTGCAAATACAGGCGCTGTAGCTGGCGCAACACCAGATGATGGCCCGGATGACGCTCGCGCATCGCCTGCAGGGTCTCCAGTGCAGCATCACTGTCGCCACGATTGCGTTGCAGCTCGGCGTGGGTCAAGGCAATCGCCAGCTCGGCTTGAGGCTGCTTGCTCAGTGCGCGCTCAAGCAGGGCATCGCTCTGCTCGTGCTGCCCAAGTTTGCTGGCAGCCCGTGCTGCGCCCAGGTAATACATCAACGGTCGGCTGTCGGCTTCGGCGGCGCGGGTCAACTGACGCTGCGCGCGCGCCCAGCGGCCTTCGGCCAGGTCCTGCATGCCCTGTTCGGACGCCAGGCGCACGCGACGATTGCGGTGCAGACGCGACCACGGGTTGGCCAGTCGCGTCGAGCTGAGCAGCAGACGCAACGTCCACTTGATCAGGTAGTACAACACCACGACGACCACCAGCAGGCCAAGGAATGCCCACAGGCCGGACTGATAACGGAAACCCTTGTACGCAAACAACACATAGCCGCGGTCGGCCTCGATAGCCAGGCTGAGCAGATACAACCCGACTGCCACGGCCAGCAGTAGCAGAAGCCAGATCAGGCGTCTCATTGCGCCTCCTCGGCCGCGGCGGCCCCCTGCCGACGTTGCGCCTGTTTGCGTTGCAGGTACGCCTGCAGTGCATCGAGCGAGTCGCTCAGGTCCGGCACCTTGACCTCGATGCTGGCATCGGCCAGCTCGCCGAAGCGCTGGCGCAGGGCGCGACTGTCCGGATTGTCCAGATTGAAGTGGGCGTCGAGGATTTCCTCGGCCTGCTTCAATGACTGCTGGTAGACACCGGTCTGGCCATGCAGCGCGGCCCACTGTGCCTGCTCCAGCGCCAACGACAGACTTAGGCGCACCTGCGACAGGCTTTGCCCGGACAGCAGCGGACGCACGTTGCGATCGGCATCGAATTCGATACGGAAGTACTCCGAAAGCTTCTTCACCCACTCGCCCCACCAGGCACTGCCATCACCTTCGGCTGCCAGATCGGAAAGCACATCGCCCTGCCCTTCGAAGGTCGGCGCCAGGGGGTTGAGGGTTGCTGCCTGCTCACGCAGGGCGCCCAGTTGCAGGAACAGGCCGACGCGATCCGGGCGCGCCGTGGTGCGCAGCGCTTCCAGGCTACGGCTGAGTTGCTCGCGGGCGGCGAAGGCCGCAGGGTCGTCCTGCTCACGAAGGATTTCATCGGCAGCCAACACCAGAGCTTCGGCGCTGGCGACATCCTGCAATGCCGACAACCGCAAAGTTGCCAGGCGCAGCAGGTGCTCGGCTTCGTCCAGACGCCAATCCTGGCGGCTGCCATCGAGCACGCTTTCCAGACGCTGGCTCATACGCTGCTGATCGTTCTGCAGGTTAGCCAGCAGGCGGCGGCGCTCGTCCAGTTCAGCTGCGCTGGGCAGGGCGGACAGGCGCGAATCCAGGCGCTGGGCCAACTCATCCACTTTCTTCGCGCTGTCGTCGCGGGTGCGCTGCAGGTCTTCGGCCTGCTGCTGGTCCCGGCTCTGCATTTCATGCAGCTGCCAGAGGCTCCAGCCACCGGCAGCGGCACCTGCCAACCCGATCAGCAGGGCGAATGCGGCAAGACCGCTACCACCACCACTGCGGGGTACCTTCGCGGGTGGCGGTGTGGGGGTGGGTTGCACGGCTTCGCTGGCCGTTTTTTCTTCTGGCGTGTTCGGGGTGGATGCTTCGCTCACGTATCCGTCCTTTTAGAGGGCGGCAGCCGGAAACTGCTCCAGAGCTGCCTGCAAGGCCGCGGCATTGGCGCCACGACAGTCCACAACGATCTGTGCACCCGCAGCACGGGCCTGTTCGGCGACGCGCGGGCTGGGTACGAACAAGGGTAGCCGAGCCAACGCCGGCCAGTCATCGCCGGCTAGCTGTTGCAGATGTTCGAAACCCTGTCCACTGCTGACAACCAGGCCGTTCAGGCGTTCCGCTCGCACCCGCTGACTCAGCTCGCCCGGCGCGTACAGCGGCAGCACACGGCGATACAGTGACAGATAGTCGACCGTCACGCCTTGGCCGCGCAAGTACTCGGCAAGGAATTCTCGGCCACCTTCGCCACGCAGAATCAGAACACGCGGCGTAGATGCCGTGGCAATCGCCTGGTGTAGCGCAGGCAGAGCGAGCAGCGCTTCGCTGTCATCGGCCGAATCAGGAAAGTGCACGCGCAAGCCCTGTTCGGCGAGCACAGCCGCGGTGGCAGCGCCGACGCTGAACCAAGGCAGGTCAGGCGTCTGCGCCGTATATTGCGCCAAGAGGCGCAACCCCATGCGAGCCGCCGGCTTGCTGACCACGATCACCGCACAGTAGCGTTGCAATGTGGCGAAGACCTCGCGCTGCTCGGGCGTCTCATCCAGCGCTTCGATGGCCAGCAGCGGCATGCAGTGACTGAACACGCCCTGCGCACCCAAGGTCTGCGCCAGCGCTGCACAATCCTCGGCTGGACGGGTCAGCAGCAAGCGCCATGCAGTCAAGAGTGACCGGCCTCACCGTAAACGGCCTGGAGAATGACATCGGCCCCTTGCGCCAGCAGTGCCTCGGCGACACGCACCCCCAGTGCTTCAGCATCACCACTGGCAGCACGTTCTTCGGCGCGCAGCAACAGGCCGCCGTCAGGCTGGCCGACCAGACCGCGTAGCCATAGCTGGTCATTATCGAGCAGGGCATAGCAGGCGATGGGAACCTGGCAGCCGCCATTGAGATGTTTGTTCAGCGCACGCTCGGCAGTAACGCGCAGCGCGGTTTCACGGTGATGCAACGGTGCCAGCAAAGCATGCACGTCACTGTCGGCGCTGCGGCACTCGATACCCACGGCGCCCTGGCCGCCGGCCGGCAGGCTGTCCTCGGTGCTGATCGAGCTGCGGATGCGATCTTCGAAGCCCAGGCGAATCAGGCCGGCGGCGGCGAGAATGATGGCGTCGTATTCGCCGGCATCGAGCTTGGCCAGACGGGTGTTGACGTTGCCACGCAGGAACTGGATTTTCAGGTCCGGCCGACGCGCCAGCAGTTGCGCCTGACGGCGAAGACTGGAAGTGCCGACCACGCTGCCCTCGGGCAGTGCATCAAGGCTGGAGTAGGTATTGGAAACGAAGGCGTCGCGCGGGTCTTCACGCTCGCAGATGCAGTACAGGCCCAGCCCTTCGGGAAAGTCCATCGGCACGTCCTTCATCGAGTGCACGGCGATGTCGGCTTCGTTTTCCAGCAGTGCGGTTTCCAGTTCCTTGACGAACAGGCCCTTGCCACCAATTTTCGCCAGCGGCGCGTCGAGCAGCTTGTCGCCGCGGCTGACCATGGGCACCAGGCTGACCTTGAGGCCCGGATGAGCCTGTTCCAGACGGGCTTTGACATATTCGGCCTGCCACAGGGCCAGGGCGCTCTTACGGGTGGCGATGCGAATTTCGCGGGACATGAAGGCAATTCCAGAAAACCGATTGCCGCAAATCATAACAGGCTCGCC
Source organism: Pseudomonas sediminis (assembly GCF_039555755.1). Taxonomy (NCBI): domain Bacteria; kingdom Pseudomonadati; phylum Pseudomonadota; class Gammaproteobacteria; order Pseudomonadales; family Pseudomonadaceae; genus Pseudomonas; species Pseudomonas sediminis. The sequence goes on along the minus strand of NZ_CP154631.1, from coordinate 2,071,669 downwards.
CGGCGCCGGCGGAAGGAGGCGGCCATAGGCCGCAGCCGGCGACCCGCTACAGCGACTGCATCATCTTGCGTACACCGGCCACATGGCGGCGGCTGACCACCAGCGAGTCACCGTCGACCCCCTTGAGGAACAGTTGGAAGTGTCCGAGCGGGGTGCGCTGCAGACGCTCGATACGCTCACGCGCCACTAGTGCATTGCGGTGGATGCGCACGAAGCGATCACCGAACTCGTCTTCCAGCGCCTTCAGCGGCTCATCCAGCAAGACCTCGCCACCCTCATGACGCAGAGTGACGTACTTGTGGTCGGCGATGAAGTAGACCACGTGATCCAGCGGGATCAGCTCGATGCCCTTGCGGGTTCGCGCACTGATATGAGTACGCGGACCACCGCCAGTCTCCGCGGCGGGACGAGTCAGCGCGGCCAGTTGCACCCGATTGGGCCGCTCGGCCTTCTTCAGCGCTTCGCTCAGACTCTCAGGGCGCACAGGCTTGACCAGGTAGCCCACTGCACTGACCTGGAAGGCCTCGAGAGCGAACTCGTCATGAGCCGTGCAAAAAATCACCGCTGGCGGCGCTTCGCGCTCGCACAACTTGGCAGCGACTTGCAGGCCGTCGAGGCCGGGCATGCGGATATCCAGCAGGACCACATCCGGCTTCAGACTATCAATCAGGGTCAGGGCTTCCTCGCCATTGCTGGCGGCGGGCTCCAGGACCCGGTAACCCTCGAGCTCACCGACCATACGGCTGAGGCGCTCGCGGGCAAGGGGTTCGTCATCGACGATCAGGACATTCATATTGCTCTGGCTTCCTGCGTGAGTCTCGCACAAGGATAGCGTAGACAGCTGTAGTGACGGCCGTCACGGCGCTCCACGCTGAGACTCGCCTTCGGCCCAAAAAGTGCCGCCAGGCGCGCATCGATATTGCTCAGCGCTTGCTGCGTACCCCGTGATGGATGCTGCTCGCCCCGCTCTTCATACGGATTGCTGACACACAAGCTGAACACACCATCCTGGTAATCCGCCTCGACCCGCACCAGGCCGCCTTCGATACGCGGCGCGATGCCATAGATCAGCGCATTCTCCAACAGAGGTTGCAGGGTCAGCTGGGGAATCGGCAGATCCTCCGGCACACCTTCGACCTCCCACTGCAACTGTAGTCGCTCGCCGAGCCGATAGTGCTCGATCGATAGATATCGTTTCGCCAGTTCCAATTCCTCCTTCCACGGCACCAGCGTACCGGACTTGGCCAGGCTGGCGCGAAACAGATCCGACAGATCCAGCACCGCCTGCTCGGCCTTGTACGGATCGAGCGTGACCAGGCTGGCAATGCTGTTGAGGCTATTGAACAGAAAATGCGGGCGAATCCGCGCCTGCAACGACTCTATACGGGCACGCAACTCGGCCTGCTCCTGCCGACGCCATTGGCTCTGCAGATAAAAATAGCGTAGCAGCAGTGCGGACATGATCAGGCTGATCAACGCATGGCGCAGATAAAGATTCACTTCACCACTGCGTGGCAGCGGCCCGCCCAGCTCGTAATAGTCGGCCACCGCCGTACAACCCAGAGTCAGCAGCACCACCAGCACACAGCACAGGCCGCCAGCCAGCGCCGGCGGCAGGCGCGCCAGCAAGGGCCGTAATCGACATAGCACTGCAGCCGACAGCAGCACGATCCACTGCACGAACAATGAGGTCAGGGCCAGGCGCACCCAGTCGAAACCGGGCGTCATCGGTTCGGCGAGCACCAGCACCAGTACCAGCAGCTCAGCCAGCAGCACCATGCTCAGCAGGGCTTCCGGCTGGCACAGTTCCGGGACGAAGAAGTCGTCGATACGTTTGTTCTTGGCAAGCGATTTTGTATGCATCGACGCAGTTTCCGTGTCGCCCTGCTAGCCGGCAAGCCAGACGGCTCTAGCCGGACAAAATAAAGCACCGAAATGCCACCTTCGCGACAGATTTGTGAAGCAGCCGACACCACTGCGTCCTGCCTGACGGCTAACTCGACACGGCGAAACGCCTGCCGACCCTGTTATTATCGACGCACTTTGTCCGCCATGCTGGCCGCCAACCTGGCCCGCCCGATTCCGAGCCCAAATCATGAGCAGCGAAAAAACCAACCAATCCTGGGGCGGCCGCTTCAGCGAGCCTGTCGACGCCTTCGTCGCCCGCTTCACCGCCTCGGTGGAATTCGACAAGCGCCTGTACCGCCACGACATCATGGGTTCCATCGCCCACGCCACCATGCTGGCCAAGGTTGGCGTACTCAGCGATGCCGAGCGCGACACCATTATCGACGGCCTCAAGCAGATCCAGGGCGAGATCGAAGCCGGCCAGTTCGACTGGCGCGTCGATCTGGAAGACGTGCACATGAACATCGAGGCACGTCTGACTGATCGCATCGGCGTCACCGGCAAGAAGCTGCACACCGGCCGCTCGCGTAACGACCAGGTGGCCACCGACATCCGCCTGTGGCTGCGCGACGAGATCGACGTCATCCTGGCCGAGATCACCCGCCTGCAGCAGGGCCTGCTGGGCCTGGCCGAAGCTGAAGCGGACACCATCATGCCCGGCTTCACCCACCTGCAGACCGCCCAGCCAGTGACCTTCGGCCACCATCTGCTGGCCTGGTTCGAGATGCTCGCGCGCGACTACGAGCGCCTGGTCGACTGCCGCAAACGCACCAACCGCATGCCGCTGGGCTCAGCCGCACTGGCCGGCACCACCTACCCAATTGCCCGCGAGATCACTGCCGAACTGCTCGGTTTCGACGCTGTTGGCGGCAACTCGCTGGACGGCGTTTCCGACCGCGACTTCGCTATCGAGTTCTGCGCCGCTGCCTCACTGGCGATGATGCACCTGTCGCGCTTCTCCGAAGAGCTGGTGCTGTGGACCAGCGCGCAGTTCCAGTTCATCGACCTGCCGGATCGTTTCTGCACCGGCTCCTCGATCATGCCGCAGAAGAAGAACCCAGACGTGCCCGAACTGGTGCGCGGCAAGACCGGCCGCGTATTCGGCGCCCTGATCGGCCTGCTGACCCTGATGAAAGGCCAGCCGCTGGCCTACAACAAGGATAACCAGGAAGACAAAGAACCGCTGTTCGACGCCGCCGACACCCTGCGCGACAGCCTGCGCGCCTTCGCCGACATGGTGCCGGCAATCAAGCCAAAGCGCGAAATCATGCGCGAAGCGGCACTGCGCGGTTTCTCCACCGCCACCGACCTGGCGGACTACCTGGTACGCAAGGGCCTGCCCTTCCGCGACTGCCACGAGATCGTCGGGCACGCCGTGAAATACGGTGTGCAGACCGGCAAGGACCTGGCCGAGATGAGCCTCGACGAACTGCGCCAGTTCAGCGATCAGATCACTGACGATGTATTCGCCGTGCTGACCCTGGAAGGCTCGGTCGGCGCTCGCGACCATATCGGCGGCACTGCACCGAATCAGGTCCGTGCGGCGGTGGTGCGTGGTCGCGAACTGCTGGCGGCTCGCTAACGCCCACGGGAACCATCAGGGAAAAGGAATTCCCATGTTCGAATTATTGCTGCGCGGCCTGGCGTTACTCGCCGAGCTCGTACTCGAGGTCGTGGTTGGCTACATTCTGTACAGCATCGGCTGGCTGGCTCTGCGGCTACTGACGCTGGGCCGCTACCCAAACCTGCCGCTACGCGTGGACGACCCAATGGGTTCGCGCACGGCCTGGGTCGCTGCATTCGGTTTTCTTTGCCTGGTGGGCTTGCCACTGACGTGGCTGACCCTGACCTACGGCTGACCATTTACGAGATACGCCAATGCCCCTCACCATCCGCCCCGCTACCCCTGACGACGCAGAGCTGATCCTGGGCTTCATCACCGAACTGGCCATCTATGAAAAGGCCGAGCATGAGGTCAAGACCGATGCTGCCGGCATCCGCGACAGCCTGTTCGCCGACGGCAGCACGGCCCACGGCCTGATCTGCGAGCACGACGGTCAGCCCATCGGCTATGCGGTGTACTTCTTCAATTACTCCACCTGGCTTGGCAAGCACGGCCTGTACCTCGAAGACCTCTACATCAGCCCCGAAGCACGTGGCCTGGGCGCGGGCAAGGCACTGCTGCGCCATCTTGCGCAACTGGCCGTGGCACGCGGTTGTGGCCGTTTCGAATGGTCGGTGCTGGACTGGAACACCCCCGCCATCGACTTCTATGAATCCTTCGGCGCCCGCCCGCAAAGTGAGTGGACAACCTACCGCCTGGCTGGCCAGGCCTTGCTGGATTTCGCTGCCGACAATCAATAAGGAATCGAACATGAGCCAAAACAACGACCAAGAAGACGAAGGCTTCGCCGAGGCCACCCTGATCCAGGCCATCGAGAATCAGCTGGAAAGCGGCGAACCGGCAGCCGCCAAGGCGGTGTACAACAAGCTGACGCTGGTCGGTTACGAGCGCGAAGAGATCCTTGAGCTGATGGCACTGGTCTTGGCTCATGAAATCGATGCCATGCTGCGCGAGGACCGCCCCTTCGATGGCGCCTGGTACGAGCAAGCCTTGCGCGCCCTGCCGGAGCTGCCGGAAGAAAACTGAAGATGGATTGACTCAGGCCACTGGTCGGACTGGCAGGCAGATTGCTACTGTCACCATCAATCCCGACCGAGAAGGTACCGCCTTCGATGGCCTGTACGCTGCCCAGACTCATCACCCTGCTGATCTGCGCCCTCTGTTTGAGCGGAGCCAGCGTCGTGCGAGCCGAAACGCCGCGCATTGGTGCCGAGGATGACTGGTATCCCTACACAGCCCTGCGTAATGACAAGATCGAGGGCTTGTCGGCAGACATCGTCCGTGCAGCGTTCAGCGCCAGCAAAACGTCCGTAGAGCTGGCGCCCTACCCCTACTCGCGCTGCATGGAGCTGGCGCGTTCAGGCAGTCTGGCAGGCTGCTTCAACACCACCCCTGACGCACACATCCGCGCGGAGTTCCTGCTGCCGCAGGAGGCGCTGTTCAGCGACGACATCCTGCTCTGGGGTCATGCAGGGGATGCGCTGATTGATGATCTCGACAGCATCCGTGGCAAGCGCGTGGCAGTCACCATCGGCTACACCTACGGCGAGTACTTCGACAGCTATGCGGATATCCAGCGCATTGCGGTGCGGCGCGATATGAATGGCTTTCTCATGCTGCAGCGCGACCGCGTGGACTACGTTATCGCCTTTCGCGGCACCACCGAAGCACTGCTGCGTGAAAACCCCGAGCTGGCTGGCCAGTTCAAGGCGCTGACCAGGGTGCATCGCCCACAGCTCTACCTGACCTTTTCCCGCCATCATCCACAGGCCGCAGCATTGCTGCGCGACTTCGACGCAGGCATGCGGCAGATCAGGCAGGACGGCACCTACCAGCGAATTCTCGCCAACTGGCAACTCATTGATGGGCAGAGCACCGCGCATGGTTCTACACTGCAGGAACGCCATAACAACAAGACGGAGTCACCATGAAGTCATTCAACGCTGACCTGATCGACGAGCTGGAAATCCTCGCGCTGTACAACTTGGACAACCATCTGGAAGGGCTCAAGGTACACAACAACGCTTCATTCAAGGCGCAAGGTGCCATCACCCGCCTTCACGAAAAAGGCCTGGTGAGCCAAGCCGACGGCGGCTACCTGACCAGCCTGGGCATCGATGCCGCCGAACACGCGCAAGCGCTGCTGACCATTCTCTCGACCCGTCAGGCCACTCCCGCTTAATCCAATCGCCCGCCGACTAATGCCGCTCAGTCACCCGGTGCCGCGCCGCGAGTCAAAGTGGCGCGCACTTTGAGCACCTCGCCCGGGGGCTCTTGCCACAGACTGCGTTGGTAACCTTATCCACTCGGCATTAGCCGGCCGCTCTTCAGTGAGCGGCGCTGCGGGCGATATAGCGTCAAAGGCACTGCACTGGCGAGCCCACCGCTGATAGGCTTGCCGCATCTGCAGTAGAGTTCGAGCATGACGCGCACGCTGGAAATACGCCCCGATATCGATGACGGCATCGACCGCAAGGTGCTGACGCAACTGCGCGCGCGCTTTCTGCAGATCAATCAGGGCCGCGTGCAGCGGGCCATGGAAGCGCTGTCCACACGCCAGCAACTGGTCCTCAAGCTGTTGCCGCTGCTGCTGCACGTCAATCACCCGCTGCTGCCTGGCTATGTGTCGGCCAGTACACCGGCGGGCCTCAGCGGCTTCGAACCGGATGATGCCAGCCTCGCTGAAGTCCAGCGACTGACCCGCTCCTTCGTCTACAAGCCCCGTCGTGGCCAGGGCGCAGCACCGCTGCATGGCCTGTTCCTGATGGGCAGCCTGGGCACCGTGGCGCAGGCCGAACAGAGCGACATGGACCTGTGGCTGTGCCACTCGCCCACTCTCACGGCGCAGGAACTGCAAGACCTGCGCAAAAAATGCGATCAACTGGAAATCTGGGCCGCCACCCAGGGCGCAGAGGTGCACGTCTTTCTGGTCGACCCGCAGCGCTTCACCCAGGGCGCACGCGAGGCGCAACTGACCTCCGACGACTGCGGCACCACCCAGCATTATCTGCTGCTCGACGAGTTCTACCGCACCGCCATCTGGCTCGGCGGTCGTACGCCACTCTGGTGGCTGGTACCGGTCTACGAGGAAACGCGCTACCACGACTACTGCCGCACCTTGTTGAGCAAGCGCTTCGTACGTTCCGAGGACGTACTCGACCTCGGCAACCTGGCGCACATTCCGTCAGAAGAGTTCATCGGCGCCGGCATGTGGCAGCTGTACAAGGGCATCGAGTCGCCCTACAAGTCGGTGCTCAAACTGTTGCTCACCGAGGTCTACGCCAGCGAGCACCCCAAGGTCGAATGCCTGGCACTGCGCTTCAAGCGGGCAGTGTTCGAAGGCCGCCTGGACCTCGACGAGCTCGATCCCTACATCGTCGTATACCGTCGCCTGGAGGAATATCTGAGCGCGCGCGGCGATCAGGAAAGACTGGAGCTGATTCGCCGCTGCCTGTACCTGAAGGTCAACAAGAAGGTCAGTCGCCCGCCAACACGCGGCCGCGCCAAGAGCTGGCAGCGCCTGCTGCTGGAGCGCCTGACTGCGGAATGGGGCTGGCAGAGCCGCCAGCTCAGCGTGCTCGACAGTCGCAGCCAGTGGAAGGTGCGCCAGGTCGCGGCCGAGCGCCGCGTACTGGTCAACGAGCTAACGTACAGCTACCGCTTTCTCTCGCAATTTGCCCGCAGCGCCGAGGCTGGCAGCTCGCTGAACAACCGCGACCTGAATGTGCTGGGCAGGCGCTTGTATGCGGCATTCGAGCGCAAGGCCGGCAAGGTGGAGTTCATCAACCCCGGCATCGCTCCAGACCTGGCCGAAGACACCCTGACCCTGGTCCAGCACCCCAGCCCCGAAGCGCCGAACGAACGCCTCTGGGCGCTGTTCAACGGCAGCCTGGGCGCGCAGGAATGGGCCGACTTCGCGCCACTGAAGCGCTCGCGTGAACTGATCGAACTGCTCGCCTGGTGCCATCGCAACGGCGTGATCGACAGCAGCACGCGCCTGTCGCTGCACCCCGGCGCCAGCGACCTCACCGAATACGAGCTGTCCAACCTGATCGGCAGCCTGCAACAGAGCTTCCCGCTGCCCCTGCAGCCCGTGGAAGAAGCCGCCCTGCTGCGTGCCAGCGCTCCCAGCCAGGTGCTGTTGCTGGTCAATGTCGGCGTCGACCCGCTCAAGCAGCACAGCCAGATGAACGTGCACATGACCACCGACCGCACCGACGCGCTGGGCTATTCCGGAGTACGCGAGAACCTGGTGCTGACCCTCGACCAGGTGGTGCTCAACAGCTGGAACGAATTGCAGGTCAGCCGTTATGACGGTGCCGACGCCCTGCTCGACTGCCTGCGCGACCTGCTCAACAGCCTGCCGCCCGGCAGCGCGCTCCCCAGGGTGCAGGTACGCTGCTACTGCCGCAACCGTGCACAACCCATCGCCGAACGGGTCGAAGAACTGCTGCGCGACCTGCTCGACAGCTACGCCGAAGGGTACCCGTCACGCTACCTGGTGCAGGTGCGCCAGCATTATCACGTTCTGCAACTGGTCCCCGGCCAGGTCAGCCACACCGCTCTGGGTGACGTGCCGGCCCTGCTCGACCACCTGGGCGCCGAACAGGAGCGCTACAGCCCGCTGCGCCTGGATCGCCATGCACTCGAGGGCGACGACCTGGCGCTGATCCTGCCCATGGGCCGCCCACAGTGCCTGCAGGTTTTCTACCGCGTGCACGAGAGCAGCGGTGAGGCCGAGCTGACCCTGCTCGACGAGCACAACGCCCTGTGGCGCAGACGCCTGCCATTTCGCGATGAGCAGAGCCTGCTGACGCCGATCCACCGTTTCCTGCAATCACTGCTGTATCGGCGCAATGCCATGTTGCCGCTCGATGGCGCCGACAATCAGCCGCCATTGGAAATTATCTACTACCAACTGCTGCCGGCGGCGCCACTACGCGCTCAGCACCTCGAGCGCAGATCGGCGCCCGAGTCGCAGGTCAGCCATCCGTTCTACGACGTGCAGGCCATCGTCGAGCCAGGCGACGGTCGCCGACGTCATGTCACGCTGTACTGCAACCACCGCGAGTTTTCCGAACTGGAATACGGTCGCGAACTGTACCGCGCCGTGGCACAGCACATCATCGTTCAGCGTGCCGGTGGCGAACGCTACCCCTGCTACATCACCGACCTCGACCTGTCTGCCGTACTGGCCGGACAGCGGGCGCAGACCGTGCACTACCTGCGCTACAAGAGCGAGCTGGAGAATGCTCTGAATGCGGCACTGCAGCAGGCCTGACACAGCGCTATCGGTAATCCGCCGCCGGCAGTGAAGCCCTGAGGGTTGCACTCGCCCGGGTACGGGCTACCTGCATAAAAACCGGTCAGCGGTCGTACTCGCCCGCTGCTTCCGGCTGGTATTCGACTTCCAGCAATGTCAGCTTGAGCTGCTTGCCGCCCGGCGCCGGCCAGTCGATGTGTTGGCCGACGGACAGGCCAAGTAGGGCACTGCCGACTGGCGCGAGGATGCTGACCTTGCCTTCGCCACCGGCATCCTCCGGGTAGACCAGGGTTAGGTGGTAGTCCTTGCCGCTGCTCTCCTCGCGGCAGTGCACGCGCGAGTTCATGGTTACCACACCGGCCGGCACCTCATCGTGCCCCACCACTTCGGCACGATCCAGCTCGGCCTGTAGCGCTTCTGCGCCAGGGCCAAACTCGTCCAGGCTGTCGAGCAGACGCTCCAGACGCTGCATATCGAGGCGGGTAATAGTGATGGTTGGTGTGCTGTTCATGATGTCGGGCGCTCTCCTCGCCTAAACCGTAAAAAGCAAAACCCCGCCCGAAGGCGGGGTTTTGCTGAATGTTCTGCCGACCCTAACACAGCCGGATAAATAAACAAGACTGCCGGGTCAACGGCCCTGCCGGCGCTCGCGCAAGCGCTGCTCGGCGGCCTGGCAGATCAAGCGTCGCCGCGCGTTGTCGGCCATGCCCCAGTCGAGAATTTCCTGCAGGGTACGACCGCAACCGAGGCACTGTTCATGCTCATCAAGGCAACACTGACGTCGGCACGGCGACGCCACGTTGGACTCAGAGCTCATCGAACTCCAGCTCGGTGCCGCATTGCTCAAGGGTGATGCGCACCAGCATCTCACCCAACTGCTCGTCGCTGGTGTCACAGATCCAGCGCCCCTCGGCCTCGTCATAGTCGAAATGGAAACCACCGGAGCGCGCCGCCAGCCAGAGCTGACGAATCGGCTCCTGACGGCTGAAGATCAGCTGGCTGCCATTGTCGAAACGTACCGTCAGCACACCGGCGCTGTTCTCCAGATCGACGTCCAGACCACTGTCGTCGAAAATGTCCTCCACCGCTTGCTGGGTGGCATCGACCAGGTCGTGAAAGCGGGCTTCACTCAGGCTCATCGGGGTGTCCTCACAAGATGCAGCGACTGCAGAAAAAGTAGGCGAAATCGCACGGCCGGGGTAGCGGCCTAGGCGCAAAGGTGGCGACGGTACTCGCCCGGACTCGTTCCCGTCCAGCGACGAAATGCACGTGCCAGAGAACCGGACTCACCGAAACCGACCAGAAAGGCGATTTCCGCCAGCTCCAGAGCCGGGTCACGCAGGTAATGCAGCACCAGCTGCTGACGTGTCTCGTCGACCAGTTGGCTGAACGACAGCCCACCCTCACGCAAACGTCGCTGCAAGGTTCGCGGGCTCAACGCCAGGGCGACAGCGATGGCTTCCAGGTCCGGCCCCTGCTCCGGCAACTGGCGCGCCAGCTCCAGGCGCGCGCGATCGAGCACGCTGTTGCCCCGGTTGAGTTCGGCCAACAGCCGATCGGCATAGGCATCGAGCATGCCACGCACCTGCGCGTCGGCCTGGTTCAGCGGCGCCGCGAGCAAGCGCTTGGGAAAGATCAGGGCATTATCGGGCTGATCGAACAGCACCGGGCAGCGAAAGATGCGCGTGTGCTCCGAGGTATCCGCTGGCGCCGGATGCTGGAAGCGCACTTCGGTCGGCGCGATGTCCAGACCACTGATCCAGCGCCCGAAGCTCACCCAGCCGGCCAGGGTCTCCTCGCTCAGCTGACGCTGCTGCTGCGCCAGCAAGGGCTGCCAGCTATGGGCAACCAACGGTTCGCAACCAGGCCGGGCGGGCTCGTCTTCGAGCACTACCAGGCCCAGGTTGCCAACCAGCGAAGCGTAGCGCGCCTGACGGTGCAGCGCGTCAGCCAGGGTCGCGCAACTCATGATCAGGTAGCCGAGTACGCCGTAATAGCCCGGCCGTACCGACTCCCCAAGATGCAGGCCCAGGTACTGATCGCCGATCAGACGCACGCCCTCGCCCAGCAATGTCAGATAGGCACTGGCAGCGATGCGCTGATCGCGCTGACTGAGGACTTCAGGGCTCAGCTGGGCATGGGCGAGCAAGGCGTCGGGCGCTACCCCCTGACGCTGCAGGTGCTCGATCAGGCCTTGCAGGTAGGCGACCGAGACCGAACCGGCCAGAATCGCGGGATTATCCATCGGGGCTCCTCGTTACTCGCCACATGCTAACCCAAGCAGGCACGGACGCCTTCGGCGTATGCGCGCGAATCGAGCCGGCGCCCCGCCAGGCGGGCGCCGGGCGCATAGGCAAGGTGGCAGGGGGTCGGTATACTCCGGCGCAATTCACGCTTATTTTCAAGGACTGTCCCATGAAGCGACTGACCCTCGCACTCCTCGCCGCCGTTTGCCTGCTGGCCGGCTGCGGTCAGAAAGGCCCGCTGTACCTGCCGGGCGACGACAACGCCGGTAACAGCCGAGACCGTTTCGAACTCTGACAGGAGCTGCACCATGGAAGCCTTCAACTACCGCGACGGTGAGCTGTTCGCGGAAGGCGTCGCCTTGTCCGCGCTGGCCCAGCGCTTCGGCACGCCCACCTACGTCTACTCGCGCGCCCATATCGAGGGGCAGTACCGTGCCTATGCCGATGCTCTGGCCGGCATGCCACACCTGGTCTGCTTCGCGGTCAAGGCCAACTCCAACATCGGCGTATTGAACGTGCTGGCGCGCCTGGGCGCCGGCTTCGACATCGTCTCCAGCGGTGAGCTGGAGCGCGTACTGGCCGCCGGTGGCGAACCGAGCCGAATCGTGTTCTCCGGCGTCGGCAAAAGCCGCGACGACATGCGCCGCGCGCTGGAAGTTGGCGTGCACTGCTTCAACGTCGAATCCAGCGTCGAACTGGAGCGCCTGCAGAAGGTCGCTGCCGAACTGGGCGTCAAGGCGCCCGTCTCGCTGCGAGTCAACCCGGACGTGGACGCCGGCACCCACCCGTACATTTCCACCGGCCTCAAGGAAAACAAGTTCGGCATCGACATCGAGCAGGCTGAGGCGGTCTATGCCCGCGCGGCCGAGCTGCCGAACCTGGACGTGATCGGCGTCGACTGCCATATCGGCTCGCAGCTGACCACCCTTGAGCCCTTCCTCGACGCCCTGGATCGTCTGCTGCTGCTGGTCGACAAGCTGGCCGCGCGCGGCATCAGCATCAAGCATCTGGATCTGGGCGGTGGCCTCGGCGTGCAGTACCGCGACGAACAACCTCCGCTGGCGGGCGACTACATCGCCGCCGTGCGCAAGCGCCTGGCGGGCCGTGACCTGTCGCTGGTGTTCGAGCCGGGCCGCTTCATCGTCGCCAACGCCGGCGTGCTGCTGACTCAGGTCGAATACCTCAAGCACACCGAGCACAAGGACTTCGCCATCGTCGATGCGGCGATGAACGACCTGATCCGCCCCGCCCTGTATCAGGCGTGGATGGACGTGTCGCCGGTGCAGCCGCGTGAAGGTGAGACGCGCAACTACGACCTGGTCGGGCCGATCTGCGAGACTGGCGACTTCCTGGCCAAGGACCGTCAGTTGGCGCTGGCCGAAGGTGACCTGCTGGCCGTGCGCTCGGCGGGTGCCTATGGCTTCGTTATGAGCTCCAACTACAACACCCGCGGCCGCGCCGCCGAGGTGCTGGTGGATGGCGAGCAGGCTTACGAAGTACGTCGTCGCGAGACCGTCCAAGAGCTCTATGCCGGCGAAAGCCTGCTGCCGGCCTGAGGGCGACGTCATGCTATTGCGCTTTACCAAGATGCACGGCCTGGGCAATGACTTCATGGTCCTCGACCTGATCAGTCAGCATGCCCACGTGCAGCCCAAACATGCCAAGCAATGGGGCGACCGCCACATCGGTGTCGGTTTCGACCAACTGCTGATCGTCGAGCCGCCGAGCCACCCGGACGTCGACTTCCGCTATCGCATCTTCAACTCCGACGGCTCGGAAGTGGAGCAATGCGGCAATGGCGCGCGCTGCTTCGCCCGATTCGTGCTGGACAAACGCCTGACCACCAAGAAGGTCATTCGCGTCGAGACCAAGAGCGGCATCATCGAGCTGCGCGTGCAGAACGACGGCCAGGTCTGCGTCAACATGGGCGCACCGCGCTTGCAGCCGGAACAGGTGCCGTTCCAGGCAGAGCAGGCTGCACTGACCTATCGCGTCGACGTCGAGGGCCAGAGCGTCGAGCTCGCCGCGCTGTCGATGGGAAACCCGCATGCGGTTTTACGCGTCGACAATGTCGACAGCGCACCGGTGCACACGCTCGGGCCGAAGCTGGAACACCATCCGCGCTTCCCGCAGCGGGTCAATGTCGGCTTCCTGCAGGTGCTCGACCGCAAGCATGCACGCCTGCGCGTATGGGAGCGCGGCGCCGGGGAAACCCTGGCCTGCGGTACCGGCGCCTGCGCCGCTGCGGTCGCGGCGATTCGCCAGGGCTGGATGGATTCGCCCGTGCAACTGGAACTGCCGGGCGGCAAACTGTCCATCGAATGGGCAGGCGAAGGTCAGCCGGTTATGATGACCGGGCCCGCTGCCCGCGTATACGAAGGACAGGTTCGCCTATGACCGACCAGCAGGATTCGCCCAAACCGCTCGACTCGGAAACGGTCGCCGCCTATCTGCGCCTGCACCCGGAGTTCTTCATCGACCATGAAGAACTGATCGCCGAACTGCGCATTCCGCACCAGCCCGGCAATGCCGTGTCACTGGTCGAACGCCAGGTCAAGCTGCTGCGTGAGCGCAACATCGAGATGCGCCATCGTCTCGGTCAACTGATGGACGTGGCGCGCGACAATGATCGCCTGTTCGACAAGACCCGTCGCCTGGTACTCGACCTACTCGATGCCGGCAGCCTGGAAGAAGTGGTCGGCGTGGTCGAAGACAGCCTGCGCCACGAGTTTCAGGTGCCCTTCGTCGGTCTGATCCTGTTCAGCGACAACAAGCTGCCGGTCGGTCGCTCGGTCAGCTCGGCCGAAGCGCATCAACAGGTCGGCGGCCTGCTCAGCGGCGGCAAGACCATCTGCGGCGTGCTGCGCCCGCATGAGCTGGAGTTCCTCTTCGGCAAGGAAGACGCAGCGCAGGTTGGCTCGGCCGCCGTGGTCAGCCTCACCCACCAGGGCCTGCATGGCGTGCTGGCCATCGGCAGCGCCGACCCACAGCACTACAAAAGCTCGCTCGGCACCTTGTTCCTCAGCTATATCGCCGAAGTACTGGCACGCGTCGTACCCGGTTTCTCCACACCGCTGCGTTCGGTACGCTAGGTCGTATAGGGTGGATGACGAAGCTCATCCACCATTGGCCCGTTCGGAAGCCGGCACGTGACACTTGAAGCTCACCTCGACGCGTACATCGAACACCTGCGCCGCGAGCGCCAGGTGTCGGCGCATACCCTCGACGGCTATCGGCGCGACCTCAACAAGGTGCGGACATTCTGCGAAGCCGAAGGCCTGAGCGACTGGGCCGGACTGGACACACGTAACCTGCGCCGCCTGGTCGCCCGCCTGCATCAGCAGGGTCTGGCAAGCCGTAGCCTGGCGCGCCTGCTCTCGGCCACCCGCGGCCTCTATCAGTACCTGCTGCGTGAAGGCCTGTGTCGTCACGATCCAGCCACCGGCCTCAGCCCGCCAAAACGCGAACGCCGCTTGCCCCGCACCCTGGACGCCGACCGCAGCGCGCAACTGCTCGACGGCGCAGTCGAGGACGACTTCATCGCCCGCCGCGACCAGGCCATGCTCGAGCTGTTCTATTCCTCCGGCCTGCGCCTGTCCGAACTGGTCGGGCTCGATCTCGATGGCCTTGATCTACCCGCCGGCCTGGTGCGCGTGCGCGGTAAGGGTAACAAGGTACGCGAACTGCCAGTCGGCAGCCTGGCACGCCAGGCGCTGGAGCAGTGGCTGCCGCTGCGCAAACTGGCCAACCCTGGCGACGGCGCGGTATTCATCAGTCAACAAGGCCGCCGCCTCGGGCCGCGTGCAGTGCAGTTGCGGGTGCGCCAGGCCGGCGTACGCGAGCTGGGCCAGCACCTGCATCCGCATATGCTGCGGCACAGCTTCGCCAGCCATATGCTGGAGTCTTCGCAGGATCTGCGCGCCGTGCAAGAGCTGCTCGGCCACGCCGATATCGCCACCACGCAGATCTACACCCACCTGGATTTCCAGCACCTGGCCAGTGTCTATGACCAGGCCCATCCACGCGCCAAGCGCAAAGGCGGTTCCGAATGAGCATTGAACTGATCACCTTCGACCTCGACGACACCCTGTGGGACGTTACCCCGGTGATGCAGGATGCCGAAGCCGCTCTGCGCAATTGGCTGGCACTGCATGCGCCACGCCTGGGCGCGGTGCCGGTCGAACATCTATGGGCCGTGCGCAGCCGCCTGCTGGAAGCCGAGCCGATGCTCAAGCATCGCCTCAGCGAACTGCGCCGGCGCATTCTGTTCCACGCCCTGGAAGACGCCGGCTACCCCCTGAGCGAGGCACAGGGGCTGGCCGAAGCGGGATTTCAGGTGTTTCTCAGCGCCCGCCATCAGGTGCAACTGTTCACCGAGGTACACCCGACACTGGAGTCCTTGGCCGAGCGCTTCATGCTCGGGGTGATCACCAATGGCAATGCCGACGTGCGTCGCCTGGGCCTGTCGGATTACTTCCAGTTCACCCTGTGCGCCGAAGAACTGGGCATCGGCAAGCCCGATCCAAAACCCTTCCGCGAAGCGCTCAGCCGCGCAGGTGACGTAGCGGCCGAACGCGCCGTGCATATTGGTGATCACCCCAGCGATGACATTGCCGGCGCTCAGGCAGCCGGCATGCGCGCGATCTGGTTCAACCCGCAGGGCCGAGCATGGGAAGGCGAGACCACACCAGACGCGCAAATCAGCAGCCTGGCAGAGTTGCCCGCGCTGCTGGGTAGCTGGACACGCTAGTGCCCACAGGGGGCGCAATGCGCACCGCCTGATACACGACAAGATCGGTGCGCACGGCGCACCCTACTCGCCACAGCACCATCTGTGACGTCGCGCAGCGGCGGCCCAAAAGGGAAACCCGGGATGATAGGCACAAAAAACCCGCCACGAGGGGCGGGTTCTTGCAGCACGCCGTCCTCAGATGGGACGACTGCCGTATTTGCTGTCGGGCTTCTTCGGTGGGTCGGCGACCACGTTGGGCTCCACCTCCTGCACCTTGCCCCCACGGGAGAGAAACTCTTCCATGGCCCGGGCCAGGGCATCTCGCTCCTTCTGCTTGGCTTCGATGCTGGGCATCTCATCGACTTCAACGGCTTTGGCCTTGCTCTTCTTGCCGCTGGCTACGACTGCACCATCGCCTTCATCGTCGCCACTGTCGCCGTCATCGGCAGCAGCCAGGCCCTCGCCATCGTCCTCGTCAGCCCCGTCCAGATCGTCTTGTTCCAGGTCTTCGTCGCTCATGTTCAACCTCATGACTTGCGAAAAGCAGGTTAGTTATAGCCCAGTCGCGCGATGCGCACCGCTCGACCGGAAAAAATTCAAATAGCCTCGCCATGCAAGGTCGCCACCACTCGCCGAGCACCGCCATGATCGCGATGCTCACCGAGGTAGATCCCTTGCCAGGTTCCAAGCGCCAGCCGCCCCTGCTGTATCGGCAGCTGTAGCTGAAAGCCCAGCAAACTGCCCTTGAAGTGCGCCGGCAGATCATCCGGCCCTTCGTAATCGTGCTCGTAGCCCGACTCACCCTGCGGCACCAGGCGGTTGAAGAAACGCTCGAAATCGCGGCGAACCGCAGGATCGGCGTTCTCGTTGACCGTCAGCGATGCCGAGGTGTGCTGCGACCACAGGTGCAACAGACCGACACGCACCTGCGCCAGTTCCGGCAGTGCACTCAGCACTTCTTCGGTCACCAGATGAAAACCGCGCTCACGCGGGCGCAGGCTGATGATACGTTGCTGCCACATGCCGCTCTCGCTCTCGATGGCTCCAGCGCGCGCATTCTAGCGTGCTGTCAGAAAAAACAAAGGGCGCCAAAAGGCGCCCTTGTCATTCCCGGCAAAACTTACTTCTTGCCGGTGAACTCCGGGTAGGCTTCCATGCCGCATTCGGCGATGTCCACACCCTCGTATTCCTCTTCTTCGCTGACGCGCAGACCGATCACAGCCTTGATGATGCTCCACACGATCAGGCTGGCGATGAACACCCAGGCGAAGATGCTACCGATGCCCAGCAACTGAGCGCCCAGCGATGCATCGCTGTTGGTCAGGCAGACAGCCAGCAGACCCCAGATACCCACCACACCGTGTACGGAGATGGCACCAACCGGATCGTCGATCTTGACTTTGTCCAGCCCCAGGATCGCGAACACCACCAGCACACCGCCGACGCCACCAATCAGGGTAGCCTGCAGGGCGCTCGGGGTCAGCGGCTCGGCGGTGATGGCCACCAGACCAGCCAGAGCACCGTTGAGGGCCATGGTCAGGTCAGCCTTGCCGAACAGGATGCGGGCTACGATCAGCGCCGCGATCAGGCCACCAGCAGCGGCCATGTTGGTGTTGGTGAACACCTGGGCAACAGCGTTGGCGTCTTCGATGGTGCTCATCTTCAGCTGCGAGCCACCGTTGAAGCCGAACCAGCCCATCCACAGGATGAAGGTACCGAGGGTAGCCAGCGGCAGGTTGGCACCCGGAATGGCGTTGACCTGGCCATTGGCACCGTACTTGCCCTTACGCGCACCGAGCAGCAGCACACCAGCCAGAGCGGCAGAGGCACCCGCCATGTGCACGACACCCGAACCGGCAAAGTCGAGGAAGCCGGCTTCGTTAAGGAAGCCCGAACCCCATTTCCAGAAGCCCTGAACCGGGTAGATGAAGCCGGTCATGACCACGGCGAAAGCCAGGAAGGCCCACAGCTTCATGCGCTCAGCCACGGCACCGGACACGATCGACATGCAGGTCGCGGCGAACACCACCTGGAAGAAGAAGTCCGAACGCGCCGAGTAGTAGGGCGCATCGTCGCCACCGGCCAGAACGGACTCGACGCTGTTCTCGTCACCGATCAGGAAGCCCAGGCTCGGCAGGATGCCGCCTTCCGGGCTGGAATACATGATGTGGTAGCCGATGACCAGGTACATGACGCTGGCAACAGCATACAGGGCCACGTTCTTGGTCAGGATTTCGGTGGTGTTCTTGGCACGCACCAAGCCGGATTCGAGCATGGCAAAACCCGCTGCCATCCACATCACCAGGGCACCACAGATCAGAAAGTAGAAGGTATCGAAGCCGTACTGCAATGCAGTCAATGCTGTGTTATCCATTTTTCACCTCTTGCCGGCGCTTTTGTTGTGCGCTGTTCGGTAGAAACGTCCAGGTTGGCGCCGGACGCGTTCCGCATGCTTTACAAGTCGTTGCCACGCTCGTTCTGGATCACCGGAACCCCTGCGCCATGAGGCGACCAGGCATTCCCATCACTAGGCCAAGCGCGAGACCTGAAGAGGGTCTGGCACAGCAGAGCGGCGAGGGTATCGCCAGCTCCGGCATTCGCCCTCGAAAACAGCGCAAGGCCAGAATTCGAGGACAAAAGGGCTCCTAGCCCTGCGAAAGTTCGCAGAGTCATGGGTTTACTCCTGGGGCGTGGGGTTCGGAGGCTTGTTAAATCGCGTCGGTATCGGTTTCGCCGGTACGGATACGAATCGCCTGTTCCAGGTTGACTACGAAAATTTTGCCGTCGCCGATCTTGCCGGTGTTGGCAGCCTTGGTGATGGCCTCGATCACACGATCCAGCTGATCGTCAGCAATGGCCACGTCGATCTTCACCTTGGGCAGGAAGTCGACCACGTACTCGGCACCGCGATACAACTCGGTATGGCCTTTCTGACGGCCGAAGCCCTTGACCTCGGTGACGGTAATGCCCTGCACGCCGATCTCCGACAGCGACTCGCGCACGTCGTCGAGCTTGAACGGCTTGATGATGGCAGTGACTAGCTTCATGAAACTTTCTCCCGTTTAAGGTGGACTTGCCCCAGGAATTGCGAACCCGGCTCAAGTCTAAGCGCAGTGTCTGGCTTTTGTAATGCACCGACCGCTCCAGCCTGGCGTGGCCGATACCCACCAACCGCTCCCGACGAAACACTCCCCCGCTTCGCCTGCCGCACCGGAACTGCATCGGTGCATGCGTCGATGGGGTCTAAGCAGAAAGCTTGCCAGCTCACGTAAAAGCGCCATCTTTCAGGCCTTTACCCGCTTCGAGCATGGATGAGCGGTCATTCGCACCGAATGCATCGCACCAATCCAGTGCATCGACACATTCCGCAATGCTCAAAAATCGTGCAACCCGTGCTCGACCGCCGCGCCTGCGGCTGCGTGCTACACTGCCGCCGTCTGTATCTGGAACCGGCCCATGCTCCCGCCCAAAGCTTTGCTCGACACCCTCAGTAGCCACGCCTCGCGCTTGTTCAGTGGCGACAGCCCACTGCCGCGCGCCGAACTGGAGGCGCAGTTCAAGGCCCTGCTGCAGAGCGGCTTCAGCAAGCTCGATCTGGTCAGCCGGGAAGAGTTCGACAGCCAGATGGTGGTTCTCGCCCGCACCCGCGCTCGCCTTGAAGCGTTGGAAGCCAAGGTCGCGGAACTGGAAGCCAAGCTCACCGCCGTAGACTGAGGTTATGTTGTAGGAGCGGCTTCAGCCGCGACAGGCCTCGCGGCTGAAGCCGCTCCTACAGGCACTGCACCCCACTTGATCAAGGAGCGATCATGTCCCTGGCCATCGTTCACAGCCGCGCCCAGGTCGGTGTAGAAGCACCGGCCGTCACCGTCGAGGCGCACCTGGCCAACGGCCTGCCCTCTCTGACCCTGGTGGGTCTGCCGGAAACCGCAGTCAAGGAGAGCAAGGATCGCGTACGCAGCGCCATCCTCAATGCTGCCTTCGAGTTTCCCAGCAAACGCATCACCTTGAATCTTGCGCCTGCAGATCTGCCAAAAGACGGTGGTCGCTTCGACCTCGCCATCGCCTTGGGGATTCTCGCGGCCAGCGGCCAGGTACCAGCTCAATCGCTGGATGAATACGAATGCCTGGGCGAGCTGGCGCTATCAGGCGCGGTGCGTCCCGTGCAAGGCGTATTGCCGGCTGCCCTGGCCGCACGCGCAGCCGGACGCACCCTCTTGGTGCCGCAGGCCAATGCCGAAGAGGCCAGCCTGGCCTCGGGGTTGAAGGTAATCGCCGTCGAGCACTTGCTGCAGATCGCTGCGCACCTGAACGGCAGCGACCCTCTCGAACTCTACGCGGCCCAGGGCCTGCTCAGGCAGAGCCTGCCCTATCCGGACCTGGCCGAAGTGCAGGGCCAGTTGGCCGCCAAACGGGCGTTACTGGTAGCGGCCGCCGGCTCGCACAATCTGCTGCTCAGCGGCCCACCCGGCACAGGCAAAACCCTGCTGGCCAGCCGCCTGCCAGGCCTGCTACCTACGCTTGACGAAAACGAGGCGCTGCAGGTAGCCGCGATCCATTCGGTGGCCAGCCATACGCCTCTGCAGCACTGGCCGCAGCGACCCTTTCGCACCCCGCACCACAGCGCCTCCGGCCCGGCATTGGTGGGTGGCGGCAGTCGCCCGCAGCCTGGCGAAATAACCTTGGCCCATATGGGCATCCTGTTCCTCGATGAGCTACCGGAATTCGACAGGAAAGTGCTGGAAGTGCTGCGCGAACCACTGGAAAGCGGCCACATCGTCATCGCCCGAGCCCGCGACAAGGTGCGCTTTCCCGCTCGTTTTCAGCTCGTTGCCGCCATGAACCCCTGCCCTTGCGGCTACCTCGGCGACCCGAGCAATCGCTGTCGCTGTACCCCGGAGCAGATCCAGCGCTACCGCGCCAAGTTGTCGGGCCCGCTCCTTGATCGCATCGACCTGCACCTGACGGTCGCCCGCGAAACCACAGCCCTGAATGCACCACCGCAGGATGGCGAAAGCACTGCGCAGGCAGCAGCCAAGGTGGCGCAGGCACGTGAGCGCCAATTGCAACGCCAGGGCGTGGCCAACGCCTTTCTCGACCTACCCGGTCTGCGCCAACACTGCGCATTGAGCGACGCGGATCGCCAGTGGCTGGAAAACGCCTGCGAACGTCTCGGGCTGTCCCTGCGCGCGGCCCATCGCGTACTCAAGGTCGCGCGCACTCTGGCCGACCTGGCGAGCGAGCAGCAGATCAGCCGCGCCCACCTGGCTGAAGCGCTGCAGTACAGACCGGCAGCGGGGTGACTCAGCGAAAGCGCTCGACCTCCTGACGCAGCTGAGCGGCCAGGCGATCCAGCTCGCGCGCGGTATCGGCCAGGTTGGCCACCACTTCACGCTGCTCGCCGTTGGCCTGGGCGATACTCTGCAGATTGGAGCTAAGCACGGTCGCAGTGCTGCTCTGCTCGCTGGTGGCGGTGGTGATGGCAGCGAACTGCTCGCCCGCCGCCTCGCTCTGCTCGCTGATCTGTGCCAGCGCTGAAGCCACCTTGGCGTTGCGCTCAAGACCGTCCTGCATCAGTTGCCGGCCCTGCTCCATGGTGGCGATGGCGCTGCTGGTCTCGCTCTGGATGCTGCCAATCATGGTGGAAATCTCGTTGGTCGCCTCGCGGGTACGCCCGGCCAGGTTGCGCACCTCGTCGGCGACCACGGCAAAACCACGACCCTGCTCGCCGGCACGTGCAGCCTCGATGGCGGCGTTGAGCGCCAGCAGGTTGGTCTGGTCAGCAATTGCGGTGATCACGCTGACGATACCGCCAATTTCCTGTGAGCGCTGGCCGAGGCCGTTGATCACCGTGGAGGTCTGCTCCAGCGCCTCGGCAATCTGCACCAGTGCCTCGGAGGCCTGATCCATCGAGGCACGACCGATACGGGTCTGTTGGGCGTTGGCACTGGCCATACGCTCGGTACTGCGCATATTGTCGGCGATATTCTGCGAAGTGGCGCTGAACTCCTCCACCGCGCCGGCCATGCTACTGATCTCGCCCGACTGCTGATCGATCCCCTGGTAGGCATCGCGCGACAGCGCAGACATAGACTGCGAGCGCGCACTGACATCCTGAGCCGCACTGCGAATGCCCGCGACCATGTTCGCCAGCGCCTCGCCCATGCGGTTGAAGCTGCGCGCCAGCTCACCAATCTCATCATCACTGGACTGCGTCATGCGCGCGCCGAGATCACCAGCACCGAGCGCCTGCGCCTGTTGCACCAGATCGCCCAGCGGCCGCAGCTTGCGTCGCAGCAACCAGACCACGGCGATAACCGCCAGCAACAGGGTCAGCGCACTGCCGATAGCCAGCTGGGTGCCGACGCGCCAGGTGACCGCCTGGATTTCCTCGCGCGGCATGCTCGCCAGCACCGTCCAGGGGCCGCCGGCAAACGGCATGGCCACGCTGTAGAACTCGTCATGACCATCACTCCAGAAACCGCCCTTGCCGGGGCTGGCGATCAACTCGGTAAGCGCCGCAGGCAGGCTGCTCATAGTGGCGGCACCGGCCGGAGCCACCAGCCACTTGCCCTGCTCGTCGAGCAGCGCCAGCGAACCAGTGCTGCCGATGCGGAAATCGGAGAGGTTGCGCATTTGCAGGTTCTGCGCGTCGGTGTAGTCGAAGCCAACGAACAGCACGGCGATCACCCGCCCACCGGTATCGCGCACCGGGGTGTACTGGGTCATGTAGAAGCGGTCGAACAGCAGCGCACGGCCGACATAACCCTGGCCTGCCAGGAGTTTCTGATAAGCCGGATGCTGGTGGTCCAGCACGGTACCCAGCGCACGAGTACCGTCCTGTTTGGTCAGCGAGGTAGTGATACGTACGAACTCTTCACCGTCGCGCACGAACACCGTGGCAACGCCAGCGGTCATGCGGGTAAAGTCGTCGACCTCACTGAAGTCGTTGTTCAGCCGGGTCGCACCCAGATAGAGGGCCGGGGTCTGCAGGCTACCAACCCCGACACGCTCGTCGCTGCGCACCTGCAAACCACTGCTGAAGCGCTGCTCGAAGAGGCCGGCCAGGCGCTGCGTGCTGTCGCGCAGACTGCCATGGAAGGTCTCGAGCTGGTCGGCCAGCAGGCCGGCTTCGCTACCCAGATGCTTCTCTCGGGTGGCCAGGTTGGCTTCGTTGAGCGAGCGCAAGGCGAACAGGGTGCTGAAGCTGATCAGCAGCACCAGCACCAGTGCCAGGATGGCGGCCAGTTGCAGAGCGATACGGGAACGAGGAGGGGTCATTCAGGCCTCTCAAGGCCTGACTCAGTAGTGGCAGGCCGAACGGAACAGGGGTTGACTGACCCGAGTGGTCATACGACCTCGAGCCAGGGCGCAGCAGGATACCTGAGCAGTATGGTTGGTCAATCAGCGTTCTGCCGAATGGCAATCATTTGCTCTCAAAAACCTGTATCGGCGGCTAAAGCACTCTCTCCACTGGAGGAAGTTGCATGGCCGCTACTTCGGCCAACAGGTAGTCGCGCAGCCGCTGCAAACGCGCCTGCGCACGATGTCCCCGCGGCCATACCAGATAATAGCTATCGCCACTGAATACTGCCGTTGGCCAGGGCAACCCGAGACGGCCAGCGCCCACGTCCTCGGCCACCATCAGCAAATCACCGATGGACACGCCATAGCCGCGTGCGGCGGCGACGATGCCCAGTTCAAGCATGTCGAACAGCTGGCCGGTCTTCAGCGGCACCTGCTCATCCAGACCCGTGGCCTGCAACCAGCGCCGCCAGTCGCGGCGATCCGGCGTCGGGTGCAACTGCTCCGCCGCCTGCAGCCGCGCCAGCGACCAGGGGCCTGCGTCAGAACCGCCGGCAGCGCACACCGGAATCAGCCACTCCTCGAACAACAACACGCTTTCCCACTCATCCGGGAACTGGCCATCGGACAACAGCACCGCACAGTCGAATGGCTCGTGGCGGAAGTCGACCTTATCCACATCCATCCAGGCGCTGGTGAGCTGCACTTCGCTGTCCTGGTTGGCCAGGCGAAAGTGCGACAGCCGCGCGAGTAACCAGCGCATGGTCAGGGTCGACGGCGCCTTCAGACGCAGCACCTCATCATCGGCGCGCAACGCAGCGATGGCGCGCTCCAGTGCATCGAAGCCGTCGCTCAGCCCCGGCAACAGAGCACGGGCGGGATC
This sequence comes from Pseudomonas sediminis, assembly GCF_039555755.1. Lineage (NCBI taxonomy): Bacteria > Pseudomonadati > Pseudomonadota > Gammaproteobacteria > Pseudomonadales > Pseudomonadaceae > Pseudomonas > Pseudomonas sediminis. Next base: position 2,047,711 of record NZ_CP154631.1, on the reverse strand, counting down.
GGTCAGGTGCAGGCTGCGGCCACGACGCTCGAACAGACGACAAGTGAAGTACTCCTCCAGCGTGCGGATGTGCCGGCTTACCGCGCTCTGGGTGATGGCCAGTTCTTCAGCGGCACGGGTAAAGGAGGCATGGCGTGCGGCGGCCTCGAAGGCGCGCAGGGCGTAAAGCGGTGGAAGACGACGCGTCACCGCATAGATCCATGAGTTTTTATCATGCCTGTCATGGCTATTTTCCTTTTGTGGGCATTCGCTACAAACCAGAGAATAGCTGTCATTGCTCATCCCCCGACAGTCTGGGGATGCTTACCCTGCCGAAGTTTTACTCATCATGAAGAATTCCCTTGGCCACGAGTTGGCTGCGCTGTTGCGCCTGGCCGGCCCGCTGATCTCCGCCCAGCTGGCCCATGCGCTGATGATTTTCACCGACACGCTGATGATGGCCATGCTCGGTCCGCAGCAACTGGCCGGTGGCGCGCTGGGCGCCACCTGTTATTTCATTTTCTCGATCTTCTGCACCGGGGTGATCGCCGCGGTGGGCAGCCTGATTGCCATTCGCCACGGCGCGAGCGACCCGTCAGGCATCACGCGCCTGATCCGCAATGGTCTGTGGCTGGCCATTCTGCTGGGCGCCGTCAGTGCGCTGTGCCTCAATGGCCTGGGCCCGCTGCTGCCGCATCTGGGCCAGGACCCTGACGCAGCCAGCCAGGCCATGGCATTCCTGCGCCCGCTGTCGCTGGCACTGCCCGGCTACCTGTGCTTCATGGCGCTGCGCGGCTTCACCAGTGCCATTGGCCATCCCGGCCCGGTCATGGCCATCAGCATCGTCGGTACCGCCGCCAATTTCGTCATCAACTACGCGCTGATCAAGGGTTGGTTCGGCCTGCCCAGCCTGGGCCTGAGCGGCATCGGTATGACCACAGCGCTGGTCAGCAGCGCCATGGCCCTGGCATTGGCGCTGTACATCCTGCTCTCGCCAACCTATCACCGCTACCAGCTGCGGCACGGCATGGGTCGCCCACAGCGAGCGGAGATGCGCGCCCTGCTGCGTCTGGGCCTGCCTATCGGCGGCACCTACGCCGCCGAACAGGGACTGTTCACCTTCGCCACGCTGTGCATGGGCGCGCTGGGCAGCGTGCAGCTGGCGGCGCATCAGATCGCCATACAAACGGTGGCGCTGGCATTCATCGTGCCGCAAGGGTTGTCCTATGCCGTGACCTTCCGCGTCGGCCTGCACTACGGCGCCGACCGCCTGCACCTGTCGCGGCTGGCGGGGCACCTGGGCATGGCCGTGGGCGCCGCGCTGATGCTGCTGTTCGCCCTGCTGTTCTGGCTGCTGCCAGAGTGGATCATCGGTCTGTTCCTCGACCGTCACGACCCGGCTTTCGCCGATATCGTCACCCTCGCGGTCGGCCTGTTGGCGATTGCCGCCTGGTTCGAGTTGTTCGATGGTTTGCAGAGCATCGCCATGGGTGCGATCCGCGGGTTGAACGACGGCCGCACCACTCTGCTGATCGGTCTGACGGGTTACTGGTGCGTGGGCGCACCAATGGCCTGGCTGCTCGCCTTCCCGCTCGGCTGGGGTGCGCAGGGTGTGTGGTGGGGGCTGGCGGCTGGGCTGGCAGTCACGGCGAGCGGTCTGGTGCTGGGTTTCCAATGGAAGACGGCGCGCCTGCAGCGGCCGAGTGCACTGGCGAGCGAGGCCTGCCTGCCGTAATCCGGCTACACGCGCGCGCCCCGGATTACATTCGGGCTACAGAACTGCGGCGCCTCACGCCGAAGGCGGAGTACCGCTCAGCAGCGGCTGACGCAAGCCGAACACCAAAAAACGCGCCAGCTCGGCCAGCGGCACGGCCTTGCTGATCAGGTAGCCCTGCACCTGATCGCAGCCGAACTGACGCAGCATGTCGAGCTGCTCGATGTTCTCCACCCCTTCGGCCACCACTTCGAGATTGAGGTTATGCGCCAGGTTGATCATCGCCCGCACCAGTTGGCGGTTCTCGGCACGCTCGCCCATGCCGCCGACGAAGCTCCTGTCGATCTTCAGCAGGGTGATCGGCAGGCTGTTGAGGTGGACGAAGGAGGAAAACCCGGTGCCGAAGTCGTCCAGCGAAAAACGCACGCCGAGCCGTCCCAGCGCCAGCATGGTCTGCTGCACCTGGTCGCTGCGGCGCATCACTGCGGTTTCGGTCAGCTCGAACTCCAGCCACTGCGCGTCCACCCCACGCTCTTCGATCAGGCGGCTGAGTGTCGGCAGCAATTGGCTGTCCTGGAACTGGCGGAACGACAGGTTGACTGCCATGTGCAGCGCCGGCAGGCCACGGCCACGCAGCCACTGCATGTCGCGCAGGGCACGGGAGATGACCCAGTAACCGAGCGGTACGATCAATCCGGTTTCTTCGGCCAACGGCACGAATTCATTGGGCGAGAGCAGCCCACGCTCGCTGTGCTGCCAGCGCACCAGCGCCTCCAGGCCGACGATGCGCCCGCTCTTCAGGCACAGGCGCGGCTGGTAATGCAGCTCCAGTTCATCTCGGCGCAGCGCCCGGCGCAGCTCACCTTCCAGATCGGCCTGACTGCGTGCGCTGCGGTTGCGGCGTTCGTCATAGACATGAAACACGCAGCCTTGCTGATTCTTGGCCTGCTGCATGGCGATATGCGCATGCCACAGCAGCGGGTCGGCGCCCTCTCCAGGCTGGGCGTGAGCGAGCCCCAGACTACAGCCGATCAACAGACTCTCGCCGTCTACCCAGTAAGGCTCACCCAATACCTCGGTGACACGCTCGGCGAGGCGCTCCACGCGCTGCGGATCGCGGCGTGCATCGAGCAACAGAGCGAATTCGTCGCTACCCAGACGCGCAATCTGATCGCAGGGCTGCAGCAGACTCTTGAGCCGCGCCACCACCTGCAGGATCAGGCGATCCCCAGCCTGGTAGCCGAGGGCATCGTTGGCGTGGCGGAAGTTATCCAGATCGAGATGACCGAGTACAAGACCACGGCCACCACACTCGGCCAGGCGCGCGGCGAGCAGGGTCTGGAAGCCCTGGCGATTGGCGATACCGGTCAAGGGGTCCTGCTCGGCTAGTCGTTGCAGGGTGTGCTTGAGATTGCCCTGTTCACGCGCGTAGCGCAGGCAGCGACGCAACACATCGAGACTGAGGCTGCCGCGCACCAACCAATCGCTGACACCGGTCGGCTCTTCGACTGGCTCTTCGTCGAGTAGCAAGACGATGGGCAAGGGGCACTGATGCGGCTCGGGAAGGCGATCCGGGGTACTCAACAGCAGACCGCTGGCGTGATCATCGAACAGGTTGCTGGCCGCCTCCCATGACGGCGCGGTAATCAGGGGGGATGGGCTGCCCAGGGCGCTCAACTGCTCGCGCAACAATTCGGCCCAGTCCGGCGTTTCCGCCAACAGGACCAACCGCAAGGGTTCGACGAGCGTGGACAAGCAACCTCCCCAATGACCACAAGAGTGATGGCGAATCGCGTCGCCTGAATGCGCCGTAATCGGCGTCTAATCAATCACATCCGTGCGAAAGGTAGTGCAGATCCTGAGGTATAGCCAGTAAACAGACAAGTGGAACCAGAGTACTGGAATAAAGCGCTTAACCAAGTGCATGGCTATGCAATTCCGTGAGCTAGGCCACAGTTCCGGACGGTCGCGGCAGAAGTCATCAGGCCTGTTAAAATGCGCGGCCTTTTTTTCTGCGAACGATCTCATGTCCCGACTGAACCCCCGGCAACAAGAGGCCGTGAACTACGTCGGCGGCCCACTTCTGGTGCTCGCCGGTGCCGGTTCCGGCAAGACCAGCGTGATCACGCGCAAGATCGCCCACCTGGTACAGAACTGTGGCATCCGCGCCCAGCACATCGTCGCCATGACCTTCACCAACAAGGCCGCGCGCGAGATGAAGGAACGCGTCGGTACCCTGCTCAAGGGCAGCGAGGCGCGCGGCCTGACCGTGTCCACTTTCCACAATCTGGGCATGAACATCATCCGCAAGGAATACGCACGCCTGGGCTACAAGCCCGGCTTCTCGATTTTCGACGACGGCGACATCAAGGCGCTGCTCAGCGACATCATGCAGAAGGAGTATTCCGGCGACGACGGTGCCGACGAGGTGAAAAACCTCATCGACAGTTGGAAGAACGACCTGATCCTGCCCGATGAAGCCCTGGCCAAGGCGCGCAATCCCAAGGAACAGACCGCCGCCATCGTCTACCTGCACTACCAGCGCACGCTCAAGGCGTACAACGCGGTGGATTTCAACGACCTGATCCTGCTGCCGGTCAAACTCTTTCAGGAGCACGCCGACATCCTGGAAAAGTGGCAGAACCGCATCCGCTACCTGCTGGTCGACGAATACCAGGACACCAACGCCAGCCAGTACCTGCTGGTGAAGCTGCTGGTAGGCATGCGCAACCAATTCACCGTGGTCGGCGACGACGACCAGTCGATCTATGCCTGGCGCGGCGCGCGCCCGGAAAACCTGATGCTGCTGAAAGAGGATTATCCGTCGCTGAAAGTGGTGATGCTGGAGCAGAACTACCGCTCCACCTGCCGTATCCTCAAATGCGCCAACGTGCTGATCGCCAACAACCCGCACGTGTTCGAGAAGCAGTTGTGGAGCGAGATGGGCATGGGCGACGAGATTCGCGTGATCCGCACTCGCAACGAAGACGCCGAGTGCGAGCGCGTGGCACTGGAAATTCTCACCGAGCATCTGCGTACCCAGCGTCCCTACAGCGAATTCGCCATCCTCTATCGCGGCAACTACCAGGCCAAGCTGATGGAGCTGAAACTGCAGCACCATCAGATTCCCTATCGCCTGTCCGGCGGCACCAGTTTCTTCGCCCGTCAGGAGGTGAAGGACCTGATGAGTTACTTCCGCCTGCTGGTAAACCCGGACGACGACAATGCCTTCCTGCGGGTGATCAACGTGCCGCGCCGCGAGATCGGCTCCGCCACCCTGGAAAAGCTCGGCAACTACGCCAACGAGCGCAAGATCAGCATGTACGCCGCAGCCGGTGAGATGGGCCTCGGCGAGCATCTCGATGCGCGCTTCACCGAGCGTCTGCAGCGCTTCACCAAATGGATGGATCGGGTGCGCCAGGAGTGCGCGCAGAACGACCCGATCGCCGCCATCCGCAGCATGGTCATGGACATCGACTACGAGAACTGGCTGCGGCAGAACGCCTCCAGCGACAAGGTGGCTGACGCGCGCATGGGCAACGTGTGGTTCCTCGTCGACGCACTGAAGAGCACCCTGGAGCGCGACGAAGATGGCGACATGTCCATCGAAGACGCCATCGGCAAACTGGTGCTACGCGACATGCTCGAGCGCCAGCAGGAGGAGGAAGAAGGCGCCGAGGGCGTGCAGATGATGACCATGCACGCCTCCAAGGGCCTGGAATTCCCTTCGGTGTACATCATCGGTTTCGAGGAAGAGATTCTCCCGCACCGCTCCAGCATCGAGGCCGACACCATCGAGGAAGAGCGGCGCCTGGCCTACGTCGGCATCACCCGCGCCAAACGCAACCTGGCGCTGACCTTCGCCGCCAAGCGCAAGCAGTACGGCGAAGTGATCGACTGCTCGCCGAGCCGCTTCCTCGACGAGCTACCGCCGGAAGACCTGGTGTGGGAAGGCCTGGAAGAGGCGCCCGTGGAGGTCAAGGCCGCACGCGGCAACGACGCCCTGGCCAATATGCGGGCGATGCTCAAGCGCTGAGGCCATGGCTGACTGGTGTATGGTCGGTTTATTCGGCGGGCTGGCACCCTCGTCATTTTTGCCAGTCAGAAAGAAGATATCGTTCAGACACAGGGGGTTGGCACCATGCGCACATTCACTCTCGACCTCGACACGCTGACTCAGTTGATCAACGGCCGCGAGCAGCAGGAGAATTGGCTGGACCTGGAAAGCGGTAGTGTCCTGAGCCTGTCGCCCGAAGATCAGCACAGCGAGCAGCGTCAGCACGTAGAACTGAATCCGGATCGCTACACCCAGATACCCAACCTCGACATTCCCCAGCGCGTGGCCATGCGCGAGTCTTTTCTGTTCACTCTCGACGATCTGCACGCCCACCCACTGCTCAGCGCCGCGTTGACCGGCCGTAAGCCACTGCGCGCGTTCGACTTCGAGATCGAATCCTTTCCGGCGATTCGTCAGCAGTGGCAGGCGTACGAACTCAAGCAACTGCGCGAGTACACGCTCAACTGGCTCTACGAGCTGGGCCTGGAGCCTGCGCCGGACAAGCTGCCGCTGGACACGCGCGGCATTCCCAAGGACATCCTGCGCCGCCTGACCAAGAGCGCCTGAGCGGAGCAGCCCGCGGATTGCACCCGGGCTCCAGACACTGGCTAACAACCTGTCTAACCGGTCAATTGCCCACGACTGTCGGGCAGGCTGCGGTTTCACTACACATTGCAGGTCATTTTGAGCGAAAATCCGCAGCTTTTCTGCTTAACCAGAGGATCGACCGTGGAGTCGTTGAAACAGAAGATTCGCAGTGAAGGCATCGTGCTGTCCGAGCATGTACTCAAGGTGGACGCCTTTCTCAACCACCAGATCGATCCACGCCTGATGCAGGAGATCGGCCACGAGTTCGCCCAGCGTTTCGCCGGCCAGGGCATCACCAAGATCGTCACCATCGAGGCCTCCGGTATCGCCCCGGCGGTGATGGCCGGCCTGGAACTGGGCATTCCGGTAATCTTCGCGCGCAAGTTTCAGTCGCTGACGCTCAAGGACGATCTACTGATCTCCAAGGTGTTCTCCTTCACCAAGCAGACCGAAAGCACCATCGCCATTTCCGCGCGTCACCTGACTGCTGCCGACAAGGTGCTGGTAATCGACGACTTCCTCGCCAACGGCCACGCCGCAAAGGCGCTGATCGACCTGATCCAGCAAGCCGGTGCGCAGATTGCCGGTATTGGCATCGTCATCGAGAAGTCCTTCCAGGACGGCCGCAACCTGCTGGAGAGCGAAGGCTACCGCGTCGAGTCGCTGGCCCGTGTAGCAACGCTGGAGAACGGCCAGGTGCGCTTCCTCGACTAAAAACTGTGCGCGCCCTCGCGCGAGTCAGGCCCCGGCAGTGGCCTGCAAGCCCGCCAGCAGCAAGCGCTGGTAGAGGGCTTCACGCGCCCCATCCGGCACCTCCAGCCTCATGCGTCGCAGATGCTCGGCATAGGCGACCGGCTCCGGCGCATCGAGCGTGGCCTTGCCCAGCGCCAGTACTTCGGTCAGACGCAGCTTGCTCTTGAGCCAGCTCAGCGCGCGCACCAGGTCCTGCTCCACCGCGCTGAAATCGCTGCCTAGCGGGTATTCGGCGAACAGCTGCGAATGTTCTGCACGCAGAGCCTCCAGCCGCTCGGGCAGGTTGTTGCAGAAGCGCTCATCGAGGCGGAAATCCGCCGGCAGCTTGCCGACCTGCTGCGCCTGCTCGATCAGTTCGCTCTGAAAGCGCGAATCGCTGACCTTGAGCAGCGCCTCGATGACCTGGGCGTCGGTCTTGCCGCGCAGATCGGCGATGCCGTACTCGGTTACCACGATGTCGCGCAGGTGCCGCGGGATGGTGGCGTGGCCGTACTCCCAGACGATGTTCGAATTCACCTCGCCGCCCGACTCGCGCCAGCTGCGCAGCAGCAGGATCGAGCGCGCATCCTCCAGCGCATGGGCCTGGGCGACGAAGTTGTACTGGCCGCCTACGCCGCTGAGTACGCGGCCGTCTTCCAGTTGATCGGCCACCCCTGCGCCGAGCAGCGTCATGGTGAAAGCCGTATTGATGAAGCGTGCGTCACGGCGCTGCAAACGCTTGAGCTCCTCTTCGCCGTACAGTTCGTTGATATAGCGAATGCCGGTCATGGCAAAGCGCTGCCGTTCAGCACCATCCAGCTCGCGCAAACGTCGGTAGAAGCTTTCCGGGCCGAGAAAGAAACCGCCATGCAGCACCACGCCGCCCTGCGCGCAGCCGAGACAGGACTGCAGGCGAGCCTGCGTCTGGGGATCACTGAGGTCCGCGGCGACGCGACTACCGTCAAGCAACTGCAGCTCGCCCGCCTCCAGTCGTATATCACCGCGCAGCAGGCCGCTATCGAGCAGCCAGGCCAGATCGCTCGACTGCAAGGTCGCTGGCAGCCCTGCGTCGACCAGCGCCTGAACGCTGTGTGGCCGATCCTGTTCATCCAGCGCACCACCACAGGCCAGACGCTGCAGGCGCAGATCCGGGTAAACCCGGCGCCGTAGCAGGCCGGCCTCGGCCAATGCCAGCAAGCCGTTGACGAACATTTCACTGCAGCCATACAGCCCGTGAGCGAGCGGTTCGAGACCGCCACAGGCGGCAATCTCATCCGCCCAATCATCAGCACGGAGCGCCCGTAGCAGTGCGCGGTAGCGAGCATTGTCGGCCTGCCTGGCCATCAGTGCCGACGCCAGGGCATCACCCATCGCGCCGATACCGATCTGCAGGGTGCCACCGTCACGCACCAGGGTGCTGGCGAACAGGCCGATGCAATGATCCTGCAAGGTCACGGGCATGTTCGGCGTGGAGAACAGCGTGGTGCGCTCGTCCTCGCCAATATGGATATCGAAGGTATCGCGCGACACCTGGGCATCACCGGCCATGTAGGGCAGGTCACTGTGGATCTGGGCGACGCTGAGCACGGTTTCGCCAGCCTCGCGGCGCTTATCCAGCAGCGGCAGCAGATCGAGAGTGATGTCCGGGTTGCAGCTCAGGCTGAAATGCCCGGGGTGCGCTGGGTCAACGGCCACCAGCTGGGCGACCAGATTCAGGCCCTTGGCATTGAGGTCACGGGCGACATGGCTGTAGTTGCTGCTGATGTAGTCCTGCTGCGCTGGCTCGCATTCGAGCAGGCTGCCCGGCTGAAAGAAGAATTGCTCGACGCGCACGTTGGCCGGCAGGTTGCCGGCGTGCAGATCGGCGAGAAAGTCCAGCTCGGGATAATCGCCGTAGACCCGGTCAACGAAGGGTTCGAGAAAGCGTCGCTGCAAGTCCTGGCCGGCACGCGGGCGCGCCAGGCACAGCGCGGTGTAGATGGTCAGTTGCCGCTCGGGCAGATTGCGCACGCGTTCATAGAGCGCGTTTACCCAGCGATTGGGTTTGCCCAGACCGAGGGGCAGGCCCAGATGAATCGGCCCGTCGATTTCGCTCAACACGTGGTCGACGGCTTGTTCGAGGGTACAGGTGTGCGGCATCTGGCGCTCCTCGCGACATCCATGACGAATGCTGCTTGGACTGTGTAGCCACCGGCATGGTTGCATGCCACCGCCAGAAACGAAAAAACCGCCCAGAGGGCGGTTTTTTCAGGGAAGCGGCGAGTCTTACAGACCGGACATCTTCTTGATCGCTTCGCGCAGTTCGTCATCCGAGCAATCCGCGCAGGTGCCTTTCGGCGGCATGGCGTTGATACCGGAGATGGCAGCAGCGAGGATGCCGTCGAGGCCGCCCTGGTGATCGGCGCGATCTTTCCAGGCAGCGGTGTCACCGATCTTCGGTGCGCCCAGTACACCAGAGCCATGGCAGGCATTGCAGTGCTTGGCGATGATGTCGTCAGCGGTACGTGCACCACCACCGGCGGACGCAGCGACGGTTTCGACGCCCTTGCACTCTTCGCCCATGATGCACACGTCGCCTACAGGCTTGAGGCGCTCGGCGATAGCTTCATCGGTCGTGGCCTGAGCAGTCACTGCCCACAGGGCCAATACGGCAGCCGGTACTGCCAGCATTTTCTTCATCAGATTCACGGTACACCCTCTTCGTGGCTAGTCACGCCCGCGGCCACGGTTTCGCGAGCGGGCGTCAGTATAACGGCAAGCGCGGCCCACCGAAACAACCCATATTGTCGCAGGGTTATTGATCAGAAGTTCGCGGGCGTCGTGGCACTGATCAAGCGCGCCGGCATATCGAACGGGTTGCGGAAGCGATGCGGCTTACTGCTCTCGAAGTAGTAACTGTCGCCCGGCTCGAGGATGAACACCTCGTTGCCCACGGTCAGTTCCAGTTTGCCTTCGACCAGCATGCCGGCTTCCTCGCCCTCATGGGCGTACATTTCGTCACCGGTATCGGCGCCAGCCGGATAGGTTTCGTCGAGGAAGGAAATGGCGCGGCTCGGATGAGCCTTGCCGATCAGCTTCATGGTGATGGCGCCACTGCAGATATCGGTCAGCTCGGAGGCCCGGTAGACCACCTGAACCTGGTTCTCCTGCTCCATGTCGAGGGAGAAGAACTCCACCAGCGACATGGGAATGCCGCCGAGCACCTTTTTCAGCGAGCTGATCGAGGGGCTCACGCTGTTCTTCTCGATCATGGAAATGGTGCTGTTGGTGACGCCCGCCCGCTTGGCGAGTTCACGTTGGGATAGGCCTTTGAGCTTACGAATCGATTGCAGTCGAACGCCGACGTCCAATGCTGGAATCCCCCTTGGGATATGAGACGGAAAAGTGTCCGTATCATGGCATAGCGTTCGGAATTTACAACACTTGCGTTCACCCTTCGCCTACACGGCCCACATACTCTTTCGAAAAGCCTCGAGCTAGAGCCGTTCGAGTCAGCAATTGGCGCGCCGTGGAGCGCACAGCGCAAGCGGCCTTCCGATCCGGGCTCAGTTGCCGAGATAGAGCAGCGGCACCCGTCGCAGGTTGCAGAAGATCTGGTAGGGGATGCTGCCCGACGCCATGGCCACGTCGCTGGCCAACACCTGCTTGCCCCACAACTCGACACGACTGCCGAGACCGGCTTGCGGCAGATCGGTCAGGTCGACGGTGAGCATGTCCATCGACACCCGGCCGATCAGGCGGGTCAGCTGACCGTCCACCAGCACTGGCGTACCGGTCGGCGCGTGACGCGGATAACCGTCGGCATAGCCCATGGCGACGACACCGACGCGGGTCGGCCGCTCGGCCACGAAACGTGCGCCATACCCTACTGGCTCGCCGGCCGGTAGCTCACGCACGCTGATGACCTTCGACTCCAGGGTCATCACCGGGCGCAAACGCGCGGCCTGCTCCTGAGCCTGCTCGAACGGGGTGGCGCCGTAGAGCATGATGCCGGGGCGCACCCAGTCGCTGGGTACCTGCGGCCAGCCAAGCACGGCCGGCGAGTTGCGCAAGCTGACCTCGGCGCTGAGGCCTTCGCGAGCCTGCTGGAACACCGCCAGTTGCTCACTCGTGCGCTCGCACTCGGGCTCGTCGGCCCGAGCGAAGTGGCTCATCAGTACGATCTTGCTGACCTTGCCGCTGGCCAGCAGACGCCGATAGGCGGCCTGGTACTCGGCCGGATGCAGGCCGACACGGTGCATGCCGCTGTCCAGCTTGAGCCAGACGGTCAGCGGCTTGCTCAGTTGGGCCTGCTCGATAGCCTCGATCTGCCACTGCGCATGGGCAACGCACCACAGGTCATGCTGGTCGATCAGCGCCAGTTCGTCGGCCTCGAAGAAGCCTTCGAGCAGCAGGATCGGCGCCCTGATGCCGGCCTCGCGTAACACCAGCGCTTCTTCGATGCAGGCCACGGCAAAACCATCAGCGTCGGCTTCGAGTGCCTGCGCGCAACGCACCGCTCCGTGCCCATAGGCATCGGCCTTGACCACGGCCAAAGCACGGGCGCCGCTCATTTCGCGGGCCAGACGGTAGTTATGACGCAGGGCGTCGAGGTCGATCAGGGCACGGGCGGGGCGCATGGTTCGTTTCTCTCAATCATTCACTGAGGCGACGATTTTTCGTAGTCCGGTGACATCCGGGCTTATGCCGACAAATCGCCATTCAAAAAAAACCCGGCGGGGGAGCCGGGTGAAAAGCCAACACAAAAAGATTCCGGGAGAATTTTTTGACGTCGCTTGCGACGGCCCGGAGGGTTGCCGCCATGGATGGCAGGCAACAAAAAGCTGTGGCCGCCTCAGACGGCAGCCACCACACACATTTCCACCAGCACTTCGGGCTTGTACATCTTCGCTTCGACGCAGGCGCGTGCCGGTGCATGGCCATCGGCGACCCAGGCGTCGTACTCGGCGTTGAGGCCGTCATAGTCGGCCATGTCCTTGATGAAGATAGTCAGCGAGAGGATCTTGCTCTTATCGCTGCCACCCTCAGCCAGCATCTTGTCGATGTTGGCCAGGGTCTGGCGGGTCTGCTCGCGGATGTCACCGTCGAAGTCGTCGGCCAACTGGCCGGCGAGGTAAATCGTGCCGTTGTGGATCACCACTTCGCTGTAGCGTTTGGCCACATGCAGGCGCTGGATCGACATAGGGGTAAAGCTCCTTGGATTGCGAAAGCGCGAAGGCCATCAGGTGCGCAGCGGCTGCGGTGCTGCTTGCACTTCACGCGCCTTGCGCGAGTAACGCGAGATATCCAGACCATCGGCGCTGATCTGCGGGCGCTTGTTGGCCATCAGGTCGGCGAGCAGGCGCCCGGAGCCGCAGGCCATGGTCCAGCCGAGGGTGCCGTGACCGGTGTTGAGGAACAGGTTGCGGAAGGCGCTGCCCCCTACGATCGGCGTGCCATCAGGCGTGGCCGGACGCAGGCCGGTCCAGAAATCGGCGCGTTGCAGGTCGCCGCCTTCCGGGTAGAGGTCGGAGGTGATCATCTCCAGGGTTTCGCGACGACGCGGATTGAGCGACAGGTCGAAACCGGCGATCTCGGCCATGCCGCCGACGCGGATGCGGCCATCGAAACGGGTGATCGCAACCTTGTAGGTCTCGTCGAGAATGGTCGAGTTCGGTGCCATGTCCGGGTTGGTGATCGGCACGGTCAGCGAGTAGCCCTTGAGCGGGTAAACCGGAGCACGAATGCCCAGCGGCTTGAGCAGTTGCGGGCTGTAGCTGCCGAGAGCGAGTACGTAGCGGTCGGCGGTTTCCAGCTTGCCGTCGATCCACACGCCATTGATGCGATCACCGACGGCGTCCAGGCGTTGGATGTTCTGGCCGAAGCGGAACTCGACGCCGAGCGCCTTGGCCATGTCCGCCAGCTTGGTGGTGAACATCTGGCAGTCGCCGGTCTGGTCGTTGGGCAGGCGCAAGGCACCGGCCAGCTTGTGCTTGACGCCAGCCAGAGCCGGTTCGACGCGGGCGATACCGTCGCGGTCGAGCAGCTCGAACGGTACGCCAGAGGCTTCCAGCACGGCGATGTCCTTGGCGGCAGCATCGACCTGGGCCTGGGTGCGGAACAGCTGGGTGGTGCCGAGCTGGCGACCTTCGTAGGCGATGCCGGTCTCGGCACGCAGCTCGTCGAGGCAGTCGCGGCTGTACTCGGACAGACGCACCATGCGCTCCTTGTTGATCGCATAGCGGCTGGCAGTGCAGTTGCGCAGCATCTGCGCCATCCACAGGTACTGGTCGACGTCACCAGTGGCCTTGATCGCCAGCGGGGCGTGTTTCTGCAACAGCCACTTGATGGCTTTCAGCGGCACGCCCGGCGCAGCCCATGGCGAAGCGTAGCCCGGAGAGACCTGGCCGGCGTTGGCGAAGCTGGTTTCCAGCGCCGGGCCGTTCTGACGGTCGACCACCACCACCTCGAAGCCCTGACGGGCGAGGTAGTAAGCACTGGCGGTACCAATCACACCGCTGCCGAGAACCAGAACACGCATGTTTTTCTCCCCGCCGCGCCCAGGGCGCGTGCGTTACAGGCCATTGTTGTCGATGGGCGCAGTATAGGAAGAGCCGTGCAGTGCTTTTCACCATATACACAGCTATATTTGGCGAGAATTCTTGGCAAAAAGCCGTTTTACAGAGGCGGATTCCCCATGAGAACCCAGCATCAGAGTCGTCGTGAACTGGACAAGATCGACCGCAACATCCTGCGTATCCTGCAAGAGGATGGGCGCATCAGCTTCACCGAATTGGGCGAACGCGTAGGGCTGTCGACCACGCCCTGCACGGAGCGCGTACGCCGCCTGGAGCGCGAAGGCATCATCATGGGCTACCACGCCCGCCTCAATCCGCAGAACCTCAAGGCCAACCTGCTGGTGTTCGTCGAAATCAGCCTGGACTACAAGTCCGGCGACACCTTCGAGGAATTCCGCCGCGCCGTGCTCAAGCTGCCGCATGTGCTGGAGTGCCACCTGGTGTCCGGTGACTTCGACTATCTGGTGAAAGCGCGCATCAACGAGATGGCCAGCTACCGCAAGCTGCTCGGCGACATCCTGCTAAAGCTGCCGCACGTGCGCGAGTCGAAGAGCTATATCGTCATGGAAGAGGTGAAGGAATCGCTGGCCCTGCCGGTGCCGGAGTGAAACGCATGTCGTGCGCGTAGGCGATGCCGCTGCGTTCTACACCAGCCGCTGCCGCGTCGTGGCGATCAGCCGGTGCACCTGGCGCTCCACCGCCGGCTCGATCGGCTGCTCCGGCCCGCGACCATGCGGGCAAGGCAGACGCGGTGTCGTGCCGAACAGGCGGCAGATCAGCGGCCGCTGGTCGTACACCTCGCAACCGTTCGGCCCCAGGTGCACGCAGTTGTATTCGGCCAGTGCTGCATCATGTTCGGCGTCGCTCTTGACCGGTAGGCGTGCCAGTTCCTCGGACGACGCAGTGACCGGCCCGCAGCAATCGTGACAGCCGGGCACGCAGTCGAAGCGCGGAATCTTGCGACGCAGGTGGTCGATCTTGCGGTCTGTGCAGCTCATACGCGGGCGCCTGGCAACGAAGACGACAGTTTACCGCGCCATGCTGACGCCTGCCCGCAGAGGGACGGATTAGCTACACGCCGATCCCCGAGCGGAGCGCACGACGTCGTTCTGCTGTCCCGCGTGTTTTTTCCGACTGACACTTGGCGTCGGACGGATCACGCGCTTATGCTGCGTTGAATTTTCCACACAACACAATCAGGATTTCGCACATGAACGCCCGCGTTCACCAGCCCGCCCACAGCCCGCAACATGCCGCTTCCTATTACGCCGCCAGCGTCAATCGCCAGCAGGCCTACCCGCCCCTGGACGGTGAGCTGCAGGTGGACGTGTGCATCGTCGGTGGCGGTTTCAGCGGCCTGAACACGGCCATCGAGCTGACCCAGAAAGGCCTGTCGGTGGCGCTGCTGGAGGCGCGCAAGATCGGCTGGGGCGCCAGCGGGCGCAACGGCGGGCAGCTGATTCGTGGCGTCGGCCATGATGTCGAACAGTTCGAATCGGTGGTCGGCCAGGATGGCGTGCGTCAGTTCAAGCTGATGGGGCTGGAGGCGGTGGAGATCGTGCGTGATCGCGTTGCGCAGTTTCAGATCGATTGCGACCTGACCTGGGGCTACTGCGACCTGGCCAACAAACCGGCGCATATGGACGACTTCGCCGCCGACAAGGCCGAGCTGGAAAGCCTCGGCTACCGCCATGAACTGCGCCTACTGCCGAAGGAGCGCATCCATGAGGTGGTCGGCTCCGACAACTATCATGGTGCCATGATCGACATGGGCTCGGGCCACCTGCACCCGCTCAACCTGGCGCTTGGCGAAGCCGCCGCCGCCCAGTCGCTCGGTGCGCAGCTGTTCGAAGACTCGCCGGTGACACGCATCGACTACGGCAATGAGGTGCGCGTGCACACCGCAGGTGGCCAGGTGCGCGCCCAATATCTGGTACTGGCCTGCAACGCCTACCTCAATGGCCTCAACCCGCAACTGGGTGGCAAGGTGCTACCGGCCGGCAGCTACATCATCGCCACCGAACAACTCTCCGAAGAGCAGGCGCGGCAACTGATCCCGCAGAACATGGCGCTCTGCGACCAGCGTGTGACCGTGGATTACTACCGCCTCTCTGCTGATCGCCGCCTGCTGTTCGGCGGTGCCTGCCACTATTCGGGGCGCGATCCGGCGGATATCGCCGGCTACATGAAGCCGAAGATGCTCAAGGTATTCCCGCAACTGGCAGACGTGCGCATCGACTACCAATGGGGCGGGATGATCGGCATCGGCGCCAACCGCCTGCCGCAGATCGGCCGGCTCAAGGATCAGCTCAACGTGTTCCATGCCCAGGCCTACGCCGGCCACGGCGTCAACGCCACGCACCTGGCTGGCAAACTGCTCGGCGAGGCCATCGCCGGTCAGGCAAGCCGTGGCTTCGACCTGTTCGACAAGGTGCCGCACATGACCTTCCCCGGCGGCAAGCACCTGCGCTCACCGCTGCTGGCCCTTGGCATGCTCTGGCACCGGCTGAAGGAAGTGCTCTAGCTGGTCAGCGGCATCAGGAGCGTGCCGCGCCCACTGCCTGCATCTCGCTGAAGGCGCCACGCTTGCTCGCCAGGATGATGAACACCAGCGCACCGGTGGCCATCATCAGCGGCAGCGCATGGCCGCTCAGCCACTGGCTGACGGCGCCGGTGGTCAACGGCCCGATCAGGCAGCCCAGCCCCCACAGCTGAGCGACGTGAGCATTGGCACGCACCAGCTCGTCATCACGATAACGCTCGCCGATCATGATCAGCGACAAGGTGAACAGGCCGCCGGCACTAGCACCGAAGGCCACCAGCACCGGCCAGATCACCGGCGTGTGCAGCAACGGTGGGATGGCCAGGCTGGAGACCAGCAGCACGACGCCACAGGCGCGGAACAGCAATTGCCGCGACATGCGGTCGGCCAGCCAGCCGATGGGCAGTTGCAGCACAGCGTCGCCGACCACCACCACGCTGACCATGAACAACGCCACCTCCTGAGTGAAGCCCTGGCGCAGGCCGTAGATCGGCAACAGGGTCAGCATCATAGCTTCGAAGGCCGCGAACAGCATCACTGCCCAGGCGATAGCCGGCAGCTTGCGGCAGAACACCATCAGCCCGCGCCCGGAGGCGCTGTGCGCATCCACCTGGGGTGCGCCAGTGCGCCCGAGTAGGATCAGCGAGCCACCGATCAGCAGGCACACGCCCGTCCAGAAACCCCGGTCGGTCGCAGTGCCGAGCGCCGTCAGCAGCAGTGGGCCACTGAGCTGGCTGAGGGCATAGCCCGTGCCGTAAAGGGCCACCAGGCGGCCGCGCCATTTTTCCACGGCGAGTTGATTGATCCAGCTTTCGCCGAGGATGAACACCACGGTCAGCGCCACGCCGATGAACAGGCGCAGGCCGACCCAGACCGCGTAGTTCTGTACCAGCGCCAGCCCGGCCACCGACACTGCACCGAGCAGCAGGCACAGCTGCATCAACACGGTGGTGCCGAAGCGCGCCGCCAGGCGCCCGGCCAGCAAGGCACCGAGCAGCACACCGACAGCCGGAGTCGCGGCCATTACGCCGATGGCGAAGGAGTCGTAGCCCCAGCTTTCCAGACGCAGCGACACCAGCGGCATGGTCACGCCCAGCGCGAGGCCGATGCTGATGACCGCCGCACAGACGGCGAAGTAGGTACCCCAACGCATTGGTGAATTCCTTGGCTGACGAGCCACTGCAAAGACAACGGCCGGGTTCCTCGGGAACCCGGCCGTAGGTTTCGGGAGCGAGGTAGCCGGCAGTTTCGCTGCACTCTAGACCCTCTCCCCCCAACCCCTCTCCCATGAATGGGAGAGGGGAGCCGATCACCTGGCCGACGACCAGGAGATCGCCCCGGTGCCGCTACAGCTTGATCCAGGTGGATTTCAGCTCGGTGTACTTGTCGAACGCGTGCAGCGACTTGTCGCGGCCGTTACCGGACTGCTTGAAGCCGCCGAACGGCGCGGTCATGTCGCCGCCGTCGTACTGGTTGATCCACACGCTACCGGCGCGCAATGCCTTACCGACCAGGTGGGCGCGCGACAGGTTGCTGGTCCACACCGCCGCGGCCAGGCCGTAGACAGTGTCATTGGCGATGGCAATGGCCTCGTCCTGATCATCGAAGCCGATCACCGACAGCACCGGGCCGAAGATCTCTTCCTTGGCGATGCGCATGGCGTTGTTCACGCCGTCGAAGATGGTCGGCTCGACGTAGGTGCCGCCGGTCTCTTCCATCACTCGCTTGCCGCCGGCCACCAGTTTGGCGCCGTCGTCATGACCGGCCTGGATGTAGCTCAGCACGTTGTTCATCTGGGTGGTGTCGACCAGCGCACCGACGTTGGTCGCCGGGTCCAGTGGGTTGCCCGGTTTCCAGGCCTTGATCGCCTCGACCACCATGGGCACGAACTTGTCCTTGATGGAGTTCTCCACCAGCAGGCGCGAACCGGCTGTGCACACTTCGCCCTGGTTGAAAGCGATGGCGCTGGCAGCGGACTCGGCAGCGGCCTGCAGGTCCGGTGCGTCAGCGAAGACGATGTTCGGGCTCTTGCCGCCGGCCTCCAGCCAGACGCGCTTCATGTTCGACTCGCCGGCATAGATCATCAGTTGCTTGGCGATCTTGGTCGAGCCGGTGAACACCAGGGTGTCGACATCCATGTGCAGGGCCAAGGCCTTGCCCACGGTGTGACCGAAGCCCGGCAGCACGTTGAATACGCCGGCCGGGATGCCTGCCTCGATGGCCAACTGGGCGATGCGAATGCCGGTCAGCGGCGACTTCTCGGAGGGCTTGAGGATGATCGAGTTACCGGTGGCCAACGCCGGGCCGAGCTTCCAGCAGGACATCAGCAGCGGAAAGTTCCACGGCACGATGGCGGCGACCACACCCACCGGCTCGCGGGTGACCAGGCCGAGCTGGTCGTGAGGCGTGGCAGCGACCTCGTCATAGACCTTGTCGATGGCCTCGCCACTCCAGCGGATGGCGTTGGCGGCACTGCCGACGTCGATGCTCAGCGAGTCACTGATCGGCTTGCCCATGTCGAGGGTTTCCAGCAGCGCCAGCTCCTGGCCATGCTCTTCGATCAGCTCGGCGAAACGGATCATCACCTTCTTACGCTTGGCCGGGGCCAGACGCGACCACACACCGGATTCAAACGTAGCGCGGGCATCCTTGACCGCCACTTCGGCGTCGGCCTGGTCACAGCTGGCCACCAGGCCGAGCAGGCGGCCGTCGACCGGGCTGATGCATTCGAAGGTGGCGCCAGACTCGGCGGCGCGGTACTCACCATGGACGAACGCACGGGTTTCGATGGTCAGGGTCTTGGCACGCTGTTCCCAGTCGGCACGCGTAAGGCTAGTCATTCCGGCATCCTCTCAATGGGTGGAAGCGGCGCGCATCAGGGCGCGCGCTGTCAATAATTCTGCAAGGCCAGATCGCTGGCCAAATCCTGTTCGCCACACTAAACCAGAGGGCTGTGGCTTTTCAATATTTTTGACATAGGCCGGCAAAAGCCCTTGTCATGTTCGTTTTTTTAAACATAGACTGCTGCCACGACTTTCCCGCGACAGCCCCGCTGGTCGCGCGGTTGCCGCCACCGACACCACGGAACAGCCAGATGAACATCGAGCAGATCATCGACTTCGCCCAGGCCGACACGGCCGCTGAACACTATCGCCCAGCGCCGGAAAAAGTGCTCAAGGGCGACCCCGAGCAAAGCGTGCGCAACCACTACAGCAGCCCCTGCGGCCAGTTCAGCACCGGTATCTGGGAAGGCGCAGTCGGTCAGTGGACGGTGAGCTACACCGAGCACGAGTACTGCGAGATTCTCCAGGGCGTGTCCGTGCTGCGTGATGCTGATGGCAACGCCAAGACCGTGCGCGCCGGCGACCGCTTCGTCATCCCGTCCGGCTTCTCCGGCACCTGGGAAGTGCTGGAAGCCTGCCGCAAGGTGTATGTGATCTTCGAGCCCAAATAGGCCCCGCAATTCCTGTTGCTTGTCACCCTTTGGCCCGCCATGCGCGGGCCTTTTTCTGCATGCGCCCATGCTCGGCGTCAATGCCGCGCGCGCCCTTCAGTCGAATAATGAAATGCCGATAGCGAAGGCCAGCGTCACCCGTAGTTTCCTGCCCGGAGTAGCCCCCCATGTTCGACCGTAAATTGCGCCAGCAATGCCAAGACCTGCACAGCCAGGTCGAACGCCTGAGCGCCGAAAAGCAGGCCATGCAGCGCGAGCTGGAGGATACCCGCGAGCTGCTGCGCCAGACCCAGCAGGAGCAAGACCAGCTCAACGGCATGAGCCGCTTTCGCGAACGACTGCAAAGCGAACTGAGCCACTTCCAGGATTCCCTCTCGGATACGCGTGACGGTGTGGTCGCGCAGGCGGAACAACTGCGTGTCGAGGTCGAAAAGCAGCGCGAACATCAGGGCGTTTTCCAGCAGACCTCGAGCTTGCTCGCCGGTTTTTCCAGCGCACTCGGCGGCATGTCCGAGCAGGGCATCCAGAGCGTACAGAGTGTCGAAATGCTGCAAGGCCGGGCGGGCGATATCAGCCGCATCGTCGAGCTGATCAAGGCCATTTCCGACCAGACCAACCTGCTGGCCCTCAACGCTGCCATCGAAGCGGCCCGTGCGGGCGAGCAGGGCCGTGGCTTTGCCGTGGTCGCCGATGAGGTGCGCGCCCTGGCGCAACGCACCCACCAGGCCACCCAGGAAATCAGCCAGCTCGTTGCCAGCATCAACCAGGAAACCGAGCGCGCCAGCCAGTCCATCGGTCAGCTATCGCAGGAAGCTTCGCGTCTGTCCGGCGACGTCTCGCAATCGGCCAACACCCTCGACAGCATGGTCGAAATGGGTGAACGCATGAGCGCACTCATCGAGCACATCGCCCTCGGCTCGTTCTGCGAAGCGGTCAAGCTCGACCATCTGCTGTTCAAGTTCGAGGTCTACCAACGCCTGCAGCGTCACGACAGCAATACCGAGCTGGCCAACCACCAGAGCTGCCGCCTGGGCCGCTGGTACCAGGATGGCGAAACCATCACCCGCTACGGCAGGACGCGCGGCTATCAGCAGTTGGAGGCACCACATCGCCAGGTGCACGAGGCGGCTCACGAAGCCCTGCACGCCGCGCAGAAACAGGACTGGGCGCGCACCCTGCAGGCCGTGGCGCAGATGGAGCGGGCCAGCCGAGACGTCAGCCAGCAACTCGACTCGCTGAGTCGCGGCCACTGAGGCCAATGCTCAGCCCACCCGTGACCCGGATTTAACCCGCGAGTTATTCGGCACGCGCACGGCCCACTCATGCCCGCTAGCGGCGCTGCGGCAGTAGGCATAGACGCTGATGGCCGCAACCCGGCCTCCGGATTGCATCTGGGCTACGGCGGACTTGTTCCAGGCAAAAAAAGACCCGCACGCGGCGGGTCACGGGTGCGCCCGGCCTAGTGAGCCTCGGGCGCAGGTACGGCAGGAACGACTCAGGCCAGTTCGTCGAAGCACTCGGCGACGATAGCGATGCCTTTCTCCAGTTGCGCGTCAGGGATGGTGACGGGCATCAGGAAGCGGATGACGTTGTAGTAGGTGCCGCACGACAGCAGGATCAGGCCCTTGTCGCGCGCCTTGGCGACGATCTTGCCGACCAACTCGGCAGCCGGCTTGCTGTGGTCGCCACCTTCGAACAGCTCGATGGCGACCATCGAACCCAGGCCGCGCACGTCACCGATCACCTTGTGCTTCTCGGCGATCTTGTTCAGGCCGGCTTTGAGCTTCTCACCCACGGCGTTGGAGCGCGCCAGCAGGTTCTCTTCGTCGAACACCTTGAGTACGGCCAGGGCCGCAGCACAGGCGATCGGGCTGCCGGCATAGGTGCCGCCCAGGCCACCGGGGGCGATCTTGTCCATGATCTCGGCCTTGCCGCATACGCCGGAGATCGGGAAGCCACCGCCTACGGACTTGGCGAAGGTGGTCAGGTCGGGCACCACGCCCAGTTGCTCGGTGGCAAAGAAGGTGCCGGTACGGCCAGCGCCGGTCTGCACTTCGTCAGCGATCAGCAGAATGCCGTGCTGGTCGCACAGGGCGCGCAGGCGCTGCATGAAGGCCGGCGAGTTGACGTAGAAACCGCCCTCGCCCTGCACCGGCTCGATGATGATCGCAGCGATGTCCTGCGGCTGCGCGTCGTTCTTGAAGATGCGCTCGATGCTGGCGATGGACTCGTCCTCACTCACGCCGTGCAGCGGGCACGGCGCCTGGGCACGGTACACGCCAGCAGGCATCAGGCCCATGCCGGCAGAGTACGGCACGACCTTGCCAGTCAGCGACAGGGTCATCATGGTGCGACCGTGGTAGGCGCCGGTGAAGGCGATCACGCCGGCACGGCCGGTGGCAGCACGAGCGATCTTCACCGCGTTCTCGACGGCTTCGGAGCCGGAGGTGACCAGCAGGGTCTTCTTGGCGAAGTCGCCCGGTACGCGCTTGGCGATCTCCTCACAGAGCTCGATGTAGGGCTCGTACGCCAGCACCTGGAAGCAGGTGTGGGTCAGCTTGGTCAGTTGCTCCTGAACGGCAGCGATCACCTTCGGATGCAGGTGGCCGGTGTTCAGTACGGCGATGCCGCCGGCGAAGTCGATGTACTCGCGGCCTTCGACGTCCCACACAGTGGCGTTCTCGGCGCGCTCGGCGACGATCGGGTGGATCTGGCCAACACCGCGCGGAACAGCGGCGGCACGGCGTTGCAGCAGGGATTCGTTGGTCTTGCTCATGGTGTCCTCATGGTCATCCCCGGCGGGAGGTCGGCTCAGCATGCGATGATCGACTGAACCGAGCCCGCGAGGGACTCAATAGGGTTACGGCTTACAACCGGGGCGCCGCACGCTCTTTCGCACCTTGCCCCGCCTTGGAAATCAGCGGATTTCCGAATCAGATTCCACCGAGGCACATGTACTTGATCTCGAGGTAGTCCTCGATCCCGTACTTGGAGCCTTCTCGGCCCAGGCCGGACGCCTTCACGCCGCCGAACGGCGCGACTTCGTTGGAGATCAGGCCGGTGTTGATACCCACCATGCCGTACTCCAGCGCTTCGGCCACGCGGAACACGCGGCCCAGATCACGGGCATAGAAGTAGGAAGCCAGGCCGAACTCGGTATCGTTGGCCATGGCGACCACTTCGGCCTCGTCCTTGAAGCGGAACAGCGGCGCCAGCGGGCCGAAGGTCTCTTCTTTAGCAACGGCGGCGGTTTTCGGTACGTCGAGCAGAATGGTCGGCTCGAAGAAGGTGCCACCCAGGGCGTGCGGCTTGCCGCCCAGGGCCAGCTTGGCGCCTTTGCCCACGGCGTCCTCGATGTGCTCCTGAACCTTGGCCACGGCCTTCTCGTCGATCAGCGGACCGGTGGTGGTGCCATCTTCCAGACCATTGCCGATCTTCAGCTTGCCCACTGCCGCGATCAGCTTCTCGGCGAAGGCATCGTAGACGGCGTCCTGCACGTAGATACGGTTGGCGCAGACGCAGGTCTGGCCGTTGTTGCGGTACTTGGAGATCAGCGCGCCCTCGACGGCGGCGTCCAAGTCGGCGTCATCGAAGACGATGAACGGCGCGTTGCCGCCCAGCTCCAGCGACACCTTCTTGATGTCCTGCGCACACTCGGCCATCAGTTGGCGACCGATCTCGGTCGAGCCGGTGAAGGACAGCTTGCGCACGATCGGGTTGCTGGTCAGCTCACCACCCACTTCACCAGCGCTGCCGGTGACCACGCTCAGCACACCTTTCGGGATGCCGGCGCGCTCGGCCAGCTCGACCAGGGCCAGGGCGGAGAACGGGGTCTGCGAAGCCGGCTTGATCACCATGGTGCAACCAGCGGCCAGCGCTGGGCCTGCCTTGCGGGTGATCATCGCGGCTGGGAAGTTCCACGGGGTGATGGCGGCGGTGACGCCGATCGGCTGCTTGATCACCATCAGGCGCTTGTCCGGCTGGTGACCAGGAATCACGTCACCGTAGACGCGCTTGGCCTCTTCGGCGAACCACTCGATGAAGGAGGCGGCGTAGGCGATCTCGCCCTTGGCTTCGGCCAGCGGCTTGCCCTGCTCCAGGGTCATCAGACGGCCCAGGTCATCCTGGCTTTCCATCAGCAGCTCGAACCAGCGACGCAGCTTGTTCGCACGCTCCTTGGCAGTCAGCGCACGCCAGGCCGGCAGCGCCTTCTCGGCGGCTTCGACGGCGCGGCGAGTTTCCGCACGGCCCATCTTCGGAACATGGCCGATGATCTCGCCAGTGGCCGGGTTGTTCACGGCAATGGTCTGACCGCTGTCGGCGTCCAACCACTGGCCATCGATATAAGCCTGTTGGCGCAGCAGCTGGGGGTCTTTCAGTTGCATGGCAGTCTCCTTCAGTTCCGGCGCCCTGGCGTCGGCGTAAGTCGTTGGAGTCACGGACAGAGCCCGCAAGGCCGAAATGGGAGCCGTGCGGGGCCTGGTAATGGATTCAGAGCCGTTGAACGCGCGAGGGTTCAGAATGACCGAACACGCCGTTTGAAATCTCAAACGAATCCTAGGATCGGCAGGGGTAAAGGGCAATAGGCGACCAAGCAAAATCCATAAAATAATGGCAAAAACTTCTGAAACTAAGATTCAGACGGCCCAAAAGTGTAAAGTCCGTTCTGAATAATGCACACTCATGCAGAATGGACGCTAACCGCCGAGATGCGTATGATTGCGCCCCGCAACGCACTCGTAGCTCAGCTGGATAGAGTACTGCCCTCCGAAGGCAGTGATCATCGAGTTGAGAAGGGTGCAGGCTAGTGGTCAAATAGTTCGCCGCAACACATACGCACCTGTAGCTCAGCTGGATAGAGTATTGCCCTCCGAAGGCAAGGGTCGTGGGTTCGAATCCCGCCAGGTGCGCCATATCCTCTTGATTCAATGGCCTCTTTCTAAGGCTTCGCCGCTTCCGCTGCTGAATCGGCGCCCTCCAGCAAAATTCCCTTGATGCCAGCTCTCAGGCTGCGATGAGCACTGCACTCAGTGTCATCTAGCGGCGGCTTTTCACGCTGTGCCAATTCTGTGCCCAAAGCGTGCCGCACGGTGAGATGGCATGCCGGTTACTTCGCAGAGATTGAGTATTAGCCACAATCAGGCACACGTCGGCTACAGGAGCCTGATCTCGGCATCCGGCCCAAGACGCTGCCAGGGCAGGCCGACCACCAGGGCCTGCAACTGCTCGGGGTTGAGTTCCAACTGCTGCCCCTGCCCATTGCCCGACCAGACGAAGCACCCTCGATTGAGCCTGCGAGCAGCCAGCCAGATGCCGAAGCCATCGTGCACCAGCACCTTCATCCGGTTGGCGCGCTTGTTGGTGAACAGGTAGGCGCAGTGCGGCTGTGCCGCACCGAACACTTGAACCACCCGGGCCAACGCGGTTTCGGTGCCGGCGCGCATGTCCAGCGGCTCGGTGGCGAGCCAGATGCGCTCGATACGGATCACTTCAGCAGCTCGCGCAGGAAGCGGGCGCAGCCTTCAGGGTCGTTGCCCGGCCAATGCACCGACAGCTTGCCGGCCCGATGGGGAATGGCGATCTGGATGGCCCTGTCGGCCGCACTCGGGGTAGCCAGCAGGCTCGGGACGAGAGGAATCGGAATAAAACCTGAAGGCACAGCGGGCAGCTGTGCCTGCTGGCGGCGAATCCACTTATGCACGAGATTGGCGTTGAGGCCGTGGCTCAAGGCCACGCCGGCAACCGAGGCGCCGGGCTGGGTGCACTCATCGACGACCTGGGCCTTGAAAGATTTGGGATAGGAGCGGCGTTGGCCTGGCACGGGAGATCCTCCGCAAGGGACTTGAAATGGTGTCCACCAAAAACAGGTGGACACCATGCCGCTAGCTGGAAGAACCGGGGAGGTGTGTTGCCCGGACGGTTA
This sequence comes from Pseudomonas sediminis, assembly GCF_039555755.1. NCBI lineage: Bacteria > Pseudomonadati > Pseudomonadota > Gammaproteobacteria > Pseudomonadales > Pseudomonadaceae > Pseudomonas > Pseudomonas sediminis. The sequence goes on along the minus strand of NZ_CP154631.1, from coordinate 2,022,165 downwards.
CGATGAATGGGCATGATCCGTATGCCTATCTCAAGGATGTGCTAACGCGACTGCCGACACAGAAGGCCAGCGCTCTGGCCGAGCTGCTGCCGCACAACTGGGTATCCGTCGGCAAGGTGTAATGCCCGTTCGCTTACAAAGCGCAAAAGCCGAAATCTAAGCCACTGCCTGAGTAATCAGGCGATTAACCAAATACACATCCAAGCCTTCACTGCCGCCTTCACGCCCGTAACCGCTTTCACCCACACCGCCAAAAGGTGTTTCAGCAAAGGCCAACGCAAAGTGATTAATGGCAAGCATGCCGGTGATGAGCTCGTCGCTTAGCCGATGACAGACTGCGAGGTTGTGGCTAAAGGCGTAGGCAGCAAGACCAAAGGTTGTGTTGTTGGCCAGCTCAATTGCCTCATCCACCGAGTTAAACGGCGCCAGCAGCGCTAGTGGACCAAAAGGTTCTTCCATCCACGCGCGGGCGTTTTCTGGAACGTTGGTTAACACGGTTGGCGCAAAAAAATAGCCGGAGTCTCTTAGCGGCCCTCCACCGGTTAGGACGGTAGCGCCTTTGACCTTGGCATCGGCGACTAAGTCGGCGATTTGCGCGCAGCGCCGTTGGTTGATTAGTGGGCCCATTTGTGTGGTTGGCTCTTGGGCTGCGCCAATGGTTATACGTTGTACGGCCTCGACAAATGCCTGGGTGAATTCGGCAAAAACACTTTGCTGGATATAAAAGCGGGTAGGCGAGACGCATACCTGCCCTGCGTTACGGAACTTGGCCTGTGCCAGCTTTTGTGCGCAGTCGAGGATATCCACATCCTCGAATACCAGAACCGGAGCATGTCCGCCGAGTTCTAGAGTGCAGGGTTTGACGTTCTGTGCCGCTTGGGTGGCGATCAGCTTGCCAACCGGCACGGAGCCTGTGAACGAGACTTTGCGAATAATCGGTGAGGCAATCAAATGCGCAGAAATCTCAGCCGGCCGGCCAAACACCAACGCCAGCACTCCGTCAGGCAGGCCGGCGTCTACCAGTGCCTGCACCACCCCAATCAGCGCGCCCGGCGCTTCTTCTGGCCCTTTCAAGATAATCGAACAGCCAGCCGCGAGGGCCGGCGCGAGTTTGCGTACAGCTTGCGAGGCTGGAAAGTTCCACGGCGAAAATGCAGCCACCGGCCCTACCGGATCACGCCGAACCATGTTGATCACTTTGCTGTCGCGTGCCGGCACCAGACGACCACAAGCGCGTCGCCCTTCTTCGGCGTACCACTGTAAAAGCTCGGCGCAGGAATTTATTTCCATGCGTGCCTCAGGCAGGGGTTTTCCTTGCTCAAGGCTTAAGGTCTGCGCTAGCGACTCAAGGCGCTCACGGATCAGTCGCGCCGCCTCAAGCAGTACATCCGCGCGCTTTATTGCGGGAGTTTTGCGCCAAACGGAAAAGCCCCTGGCGCAGGCGTTTAGGGCTATATCCAAGTCTTCGATTTCGGCAACAGCCACTTCATTTACCGTTTGGCTGGTTGCGGGGTTATCCACTGCCAGCCATGCATCTTTTTGGCCTGAGCACCAATGGCCGTCAATAAACAAAAGATGCTTGTGCGAAGACTCAGGCATAGCAGCTACTCCTTGGGTACGTTTATCGCGTTAGAGCGGTTCAGGGCGTAATCCATACGCACCCCAGAGATATGGTGGCGCAGTAGGTCGGCTACGGTTTGCGCATCGCGCATGGCGAGAGCATCCAGAATGGCTTCGTGTTCGCGCTGGAACACCAGCCAGCGCTCGCGGTTAAAACGATGAGCTTTAAGACGCAGCCAGGCCGGGTTGTTGCGCATGCGCGCAACCTTGCGTCCGGACTCGATGAACATGGCGTTTTGTGTGGCGCTGTAGAGCATTAGGTGGAAGTCGCGGTCGATCCTTTCCACTTCATCCCAGCTGGTGGCATGTCGGCCTGCTAACAGCTCACCGCGAATCCTGTCAATTTCAGCATCGCTCAATTTGAGCACCAGCAAATCAGCCAGGGCCGGTTCCACTGTCAGCCGAAACTCAATCAGCTCAGCGGGCGTAACCAGGGATTCGTTCCCCGGCTCTCCAAGCGGCTCATGCCCGGGAAGGGCGATCAGAAAAGTACCGCGTCCGACGCGCCGCTCTAGCAGCCCTTGCTTCTCAAGGGTGTTAAGGACATCGCGCACGGTGGACCGCGAAAGGGTTGAAAATTCAGCCAGGTCACGCTCATTTAAAAGCCTGTCTCCGACTTTTAATCTGCCGGTGCGCATCGCCCCCAAAAGCTGGCTCAGCAGCTGCTCTTTGGAGTTGACTGCGGTGATGCCTAAGACATTGTTTCCACCTGAACCATTTGCACCAATTAAGATTTCAGGCAAACCATTCATACCAATGTGCTCTTGTGAATTTTTTCAGTGGAGCCAGCATATAAGTGGTTGCCAGCAAGAGCAAGGCAAGGCAAGATCAAATCCAGGTCTAAATGCTGAATAAAAAAACAAACCAATAAGACCAATTGATTGCCTTAACGCTGCCCAATCGTCTTCATGCTTATCCTGACTTTGGAGAATGCTTATGTTGAAACGACTGGCTCTGAGTTCTTTGGCCGCTCTTCCCTTGATCAGTACGCAGGTGGCTGCTGAGGAAGTTAAAATTGGCTTTACCGCAGCCCTGTCAGGGGATTTTGCGGCATTTGGTTTGAACATCCGCAAGGGGCTAGAGATTGCCCTGACTGAACTCAATCAGACTTCGGACACCACCTTCAGTCTGACTTCGGCTGATGACCGTGGTGAGGCTCGCGAAGGTGTTTTGATTGCACAACGCTTTTGCTCGGATGAGTCCATTGATGTAGTGATGGGCTACTCGTTCAGCTCTATTGCACTGGCTGCAGTTCCGGTGTTTGACCGCTGCAAATTGCCGGTGCTGGCCTCTGCTGTCACCAGTCCTGATTTAACTGGTGCCAGTGCGTACTTCCGCCGCAACGTGATGACCGATGCAACCCAAGGGCAAACCATGGGGCGTTACGCCACGGAAAAGCTGGGCTTTAAGCGCGTTTATATCCTCAACCAGCAAGATGACTATGGTATCGGCCTATCAAGCGCCTTCAGTGATGCTGCGGCGAAAAACGCTGAGATTGTTGGTCAGGAAAGCTACCTGCTGGGCACCAAAGACTTTAAAACCCTGCTGATCAAGGCGCGTGCTGCCAAGCCGGACGCGATCTTTATCGGTGGTTTTTATTCTGAAGCAGCAAAAATTGCCGAACAGGCACGCGCCTTGGGAATCAAGGTTCAGCTCCTAGGCAGTGACGGATCGCTCAACCCTGATTTGATCAGTCTGGGCCGCAGCGCGGTGGAGGGCATGATCGCCTACGGAATGTTTGATCCGTCGGTTTCCACCGAGACCACGGCCCCCTTTATCGACGCCTACCAAAGCGCCTATGGCGAGCAGCCCAATGCTTGGGCGGCCCTTGGCTATGACGCCGGTAAAACTCTGGCCGCAGCGGTGACTCAAGCCAAGAGCCAGGGCGCACTCACCCGTGAGTCGCTTAATGAGGCCTTCTCCACCATCAAAGATATTCCGGGCGTTACTGGTCCAACGACCTTTGAGGCTAGCGGCGATCGCGTGGGGTCTTTGTACTTCTTGCAAGTCAAAGACGGCGCGTTTCGCTTAGCCGACACCCAGTAAACCTCAGGGCGGCCTAGCCGCCCCATTTGCCGTGCGGCTGCGCCGCTGCTTTCGTGCAACACAGATGGGTTTGCCATGGAATACTTTGCTCAGCTTTTGCTTAACGGCCTGACCATTGGTGCGATATACGCACTGGCGGCCGTAGCCTTCAGTCTCGTCTACGGGGTGGTGCGCATGGTGAACTTCGCCTTTGGCGAGTTCTTCATGTTGGGCGCCTTTATTACCGTGAGCTTGATGCTCGACCAGATCAGCCTGTTTGGAGTTTCGGTGGCGATGCCGCACTTCGCGCTACCGTTGGCAGCTGCTTTCGGAATTGTTCTGGCTGGAATATTAGGCGTTGTGGTGGATCGCTTGGCCTACCGGCCACTGCGCAACGCCCCGCGGTTGGCGCCTTTAATTACCTCTATCGCAATCTCTGTGCTGCTGCAAAGCGGGGCGCAAAGTATCTGGGGTGCTGAAGAGCTGCGCTTCCCGGAAAACCCGCTTTCAGAGATGGAAGTGATCGTCTTGTTCAACTCGCTCTATCTCACTGTGCCAGAAGCATTAACCATTATCGTGGCGGTTGTGGCGATGCTGGGGTTGCACCAGTTCGTGGCGCGCAGCCGCCTTGGTCGGGCGATGCGGGCTACGGCTGAGAACAGCACGGCTTCAACCTTAATTGGCATCCCGGTAAACCGCATTATCGCCATCGCCTTTTTACTTGGCTCAGGTTTTGCCGCTCTGGCGGGGATTCTTTACGCGCAAACCTACGGCTTTGCCCACGCCACTATGGGCTTTATACCTGCGCTTAAAGCGCTGACCGCAGCGGTTTTGGGCGGCATTGGCAGCATTCCGGGTGCTGCGTTGGGCGGGTTGTTGCTGGGGATGATGGAAACCTTGGGTGGTGGTTACTTGCCGAACGGCAACGCCTGGAAAGACGCCATCAGTTTCAGTGTGCTGATTTTGCTCCTGTACTTCCGCCCGCAAGGCCTGCTCGGCCGGCCGGAAACCGTTGCTGGTGAGCGTGGAAGTTTGTTGGGCAACAGCCCGCAAAGCGGCTGGTTGATGGCTCGCGTTGAGCACCTGCTAGGTAAATTCGCCAGCCCAAGTCCTTGGCTGATGATCGCTCTGGTGGCTGTTGCAGCTAGTCTTGCCTTCGTCGTGACCAGCGACTACTGGCTGCGGATTTTAATCTTCGTGCTGATCTACGGGATGCTCGCCAGCGGTCTGAACGTGGTGGTGGGCTTTGCCGGTTTGCTGGATCTGGGCTATGTCGCCTTCTGGGCGGTGGGCTCCTATTTCACCTCAATCATCTTCATTCTGGTGATGCGCCAGGGCTTCGGCATTGAATCTGCTGAGGTTTGGTGGCTGATGTACGCCAACTTCATCGTCGGCGGTGTACTCGCAGCGCTGGCTGCAATGTGTATCGGCTACCCGACGCTAAAGCTGCGCGGCGATTACCTGGCCATCATGACCCTGGGCTTTGGCGAGATTATTCGCATCGTGGCTATCAACTGGGTGGATCTGACCCGGGGGCCGATGGGCATTCGCGATATCCCGTTGCCAAACCTGTTTGGTTACGAGTTGGCCAGCGCTCAGGCCCAATACCTTTATGCGTTGGCGCTGGCGGCCTTGGTGGTGTTCGTGATTGCTCGCATTGTGCGCTCCCATGTTGGTCGGGCATGGGTGGCCATACGTGAAGATGAAGACGCTGCCGAAGCCATGGGCATCCCGACCTCGCGCTACAAGCTATATGCCTACGCCTTCGGTGGCTTTATTGGTGGACTGGTTGGCACCTTTTATGCCCACAGCCAGCAGTACATCAGCCCTTTCAACTTCAGTCTGTTTGAAAACATTCTGCTGCTGATGCTGGTTGTTCTGGGCGGGTTGGGTACTTTGATTGGTCCCTTTATCGGCGCGTTGATTTGGGTGGTGTTCCTGCAGCTGGCGCTGGATTTGCCCTTTGTTGAAGCCTTCCCTGAAGCGCGTTTTGCCCTTCTGGGCCTGTTGTTGATCCTTTTGATGCTGTACCGACCTCAAGGACTTGCCGCCAAAGCGCGGGTCAAGCTGGTGGCGCAATGAACGCCCTGCTAAATGCTCAAGGTTTAAGCGTGACATTTGGTGGCTTGAAGGCGGTGGACGGGCTGGATATCAGTATCCGGGAGGGCCATATACATGCGCTTATCGGTCCCAATGGTGCGGGTAAAAGCACTGTGGTCAATGCCCTGTCTGGTTTCGTTAAACCGACAGCGGGGTCATTGACCATCAGCGGGAGTGAAGTCTGTGGGCGTGAAGCCCATGTGATCGCCCAGGCAGGGCTGGCCCGCACCTTTCAAAACATCCGTTTGTTTGGTGCGATGAGTGTCTTGGAAACCGTGTTGGTCGGTGCCCACCGGCACTTTGACGCAAACCTCTGGCACCTGCTGTTTTTACGTCGGGCGCTGCGCGTGCATGAGGCACAGATGGTTGAGCAAGCCAAAGCACTTCTGCGCTTTGTCGGTCTGGATGAAAGCTTTGATGAGCGTGCCCCCACCACCCTTGCCTACGGCCATCAGCGCCGGGTAGAGATTGCCCGCGCGCTGATCTCACGCCCCCGTCTTTTGCTGCTGGATGAGCCCTTGGCGGGTATGAACCTGGCCGAAAAGGAAGAGCTGTCGGCCCTGATTAAACGCATCCGTGACGACGGCACCAGTGTTCTTTTGGTCGAACACGATATGAGCATCATCCATGGTCTAGCCGACCGGATCACGGTGCTCTACCACGGGCAAAAACTGGCTGAAGGCAGCGTGACCGAAGTCTTCGCCAATGAAGCCGTGCAAAGCGCCTACTTCGGCAAACAAAAGGTGAAAGGAGGCAAAGCATGACTGCGCCATTAATTCAGGTCGATAACCTGTGCGTGCGTTATGGCGCCGTTGAAGCGTTGACCGATATCAGTCTGGCGGTGATGCCCGGTACGATCACCAGTCTGGTCGGCAGTAATGGTGCAGGTAAAAGCACCACTCTGAAAGCCATTTCAGGGCTGGTGAAACCGGTCAGCGGCAGCATCCGCTATATCACTCACGACCTTTTGAAATTACGCGCTGAAAGCCGCTCCGAACTGGGCATTGCCCATGTACCGGAAGGCCGGCTGGTGTTTGCCAGCATGACGGTCACCGAGAACTTACTGCTGGGCGCCTACATTCAGCGCGACAAGCGCGCCATCGACCGTGATATCGACGAGCTGCACGAGCTGTTTCCGATCCTGAAAACCCGCGCCAAACAACTCGCCGGCACCCTCTCCGGAGGAGAGCAGCAAATGCTTGCGATTGGCCGGGCGCTAATGTCGCGCCCGCAATGCCTGATCCTGGACGAGCCAACCATGGGGCTGGCGCCGCAGATGATTGACCGGGTGCTGGAAGCGGTAGCCAGTATTCGCGACAAGGGCATCACGGTGCTGATGGTTGAGCAGAACGCCCTTGAAGCAATTGCCATTGCTGACAGCGCGTACGTGCTGCGGCAGGGCCGTCTTGTCTACCAAGGCTCCGGTGCAAGTCTGGATGCCGACCTTTTAAAACAACTGTATCTGGGCGGCGGTGCCGCTACACCTGTGACTGGAGTTGCATGATGACGATCCACTCTGCGAAGTACCTCTGGAGCGGCACTGAACTGGGCGAGGCCCGTGCTCTTGCACCGCACTACTACACCAGTGAAGAAATCTTCAAACAGGAAGTGGAGCATATCCATTTAAAGAACTGGTTCTTTGCCGCGCGTACCGATGAGCTTGCCAGCTCGGGCGACTACCGCTCCATTGATACCGTGGGCGGGCCGGTGCTGCTGACCCGTGATGAGCAAGGCGAGCTGCACGCCTTTGCCAACTTTTGCCGTCACCGTGGCTCGATTCTGCTGGAAGGCTGCGGTAACCGTCGCAACATCCTCTGCCCCTATCACGCCTGGAGCTACAAGTTGGATGGCAGCATGATGCGGGCGCCCGGGATGGCTGATGTTCCGGGCTTTGATCCGGAACATAACGCGCTGGTGCCGATTCGCATGAGCGTGTGGCGCGGCAATATCTTTTTAAATTTCGACGACAACGCGCCGGATTTAATGACCCATCTAGGTGACTTTGATGAGCTGGTCGGGACCAACAAATTAGAGGATATGGTCTGCGTTTGGCGCAAAGACATCATCGCCGAATGCAACTGGAAGCTGCTTTTGGAAAACGCAATGGAGACCTATCACACCGGGATCGTCCATGCCAAAACCGTAGGCGCGCAAAATAGCCTGACCTTTGCAGCCAAAGGCGAATGGCACGCCATTCAAGTGCAGTCGTTGATGACGAGCGCAGTCCTCGACAAAACCCAGGACGCGCCTTTTCCGCAAATTGAAGGCCTGAGCGAACAGGCTAAACAAGGCACTTTCTTCACTCTGGTCGAGCCCACTACCCAATTCTGCTGCGCTCAAGATTGCATGTGGTGGCTGGTAGTAAGGCCGATTGCGGTGGATCGTACGCACTTGTCGGTGGGCGGCTGCTTCCCCAAACACTTGCTGGAGCTGCCCGACTTTGAAGAGCGCGCTCAGCCTTACTACCACCGCTGGGGCACAGTAGCTCTGGAAGATGTTGGCATCCTGGAAAAACAGCAAAAAGGCCTGAGTTCGGTTCGTTATACCCCGGGGCACTTGTCGTGGCGTGATGATGTGGTGCATGACATGAACAACTGGCTGTTGCGTCATCTGCCAATTGCCAAGGGATAAAGATGAATATCCTGATTACCCATAACCGCGACTTATTGAAAAACTTCTTCAGTGCCCGCGCGGTAACTACCCTGCAGGGGCTTGGCAATGTACGGCTAAACGATAGTGACGAGCCCTTGCGGGGCGATGCGCTAGTAGCAGCAGCCAAAGATTGTCAGGTGATTATTTCTGATCGCCTGGCGCCGGGCGAGGCCTTGGTGTTTGCGGGTCTGCCGAACCTGCTGGCTTTTTTGCGCTGCGCGGTGGATGCGCGCAATGTCGATGTGTCGGCAGCCAGTGCTGCAGGCATCTTGGCGGTGCGTTGCAGCGCAGGTTACGCCGAGGCCTGTAGTGAGCTGGCCTTGGGTTTGATGATTGATCTGGGCCGCGGTATTACCCAGGCTGCCACACTTTATCATCAGGGCGTGCATCAGCAGCCGATGGTCTTTGGTCGCCAGCTTTATGGAGCCAGTGTAGGCATTGTCGGCTATGGCGCGATTGGTAAGCGCATCGCGGCCCTTTGTCTGTGTGCGGGCATGCAGGTGTCAGTCTATGACCCTTACGCAGAGATCACCGAACAGGGCATTGAAAAGGTGCGTTTTGAGGAGCTGCTGGCCTCCTCTGATTATGTGGTTGCCGCAGCCTACGCCACGCCCGAAACCATAGAGATGTTTAACGCTAGGGCGTTTGGCCAAATGCGCAAAGACAGCTTTTTTATCAATATCGCCCGAGGCATTCTGGTTGATGAGGAAGCGCTTTATCACGCACTCACCCGCGGTCAGATTCAAGGCGCAGGCCTTGATGTGGGGCGCGGCCTTGATGAGCAGCCGAATCCAAAAATTGCCGTGCTCGCCAATGTTATTGCTACCCCTCATGTTGCCGGGCTGACACCCGAGGCCAGTGATTACCAAGCCATGGAATGTGTGGCACAAGTCCAGGACTTGTTAGCCGGGCGTGTCCCTGCCTTGGCCTTAAATCCAGAACATGCCAGCCGTTTGCGGAGTTTTCACCATGCGTAACTTACATCTACCTGGCCGTTCCCCGGTACGTGCCCAGCGCGGCATGATTTCCACTTCTCACCCGCTGGCCAGCCAAGCCGGCCTGGATATTTTGCGCCGTGGGGGCAGTGCGATGGATGCTGCCGTAGCCGCTGCTGCGGTATTGGCGGTGGTTGAGCCGCAAGCCACCGGTATTGGCGGTGACTGCTTTGTGCTGTTGGCAGGTAAAGATCAAAAGGTGCGCGCCTTTAACGGCTCGGGCCGCTCGCCAAAGGCCGCCACCCTTGATTGGTATCTGCAGCAGGGCCTTGATGCCATTCCCGGTCGCGGTGCGCATAGCGTGACGGTGCCGGGTGCGATTGATGCCTGGTGTCAGCTTTTGGATGAGCACGGCGTTCTGGCACGTGAAGAAGTCTTTAAAGACGCGATCTTCTTCGCCCGCGAAGGTTATGTGGTGGCCGACAGAGTGGCGGGAGACTGGGCGCAAAACGAGCCGTGGCTGAAAGAAATCGACAATGCGCGTCGGGTGTTTTTACCTGAAGGCCGCGCCCCCAAGGCTGGCGAAATTCATCGTCAGCCCGAACTAGCCAATACCTTGGAGGCGATTGCCAAATTTGGTCGCGATGCCTTCTACACCGGCGCTATCGCCGAGGATATGGTGGAGGCGCTGCAAGCTGGTGGCGGGCTGCACACGCTGGCAGATTTTGCCGAGTGCCGGGGCAATTATGTCGACCCTATTAAAGGTAGTTACCGTGGCTTTGATTTGTATCAGGTGCCACCCAATAACCAAGGCTTAACAGCCCTACTGATGCTGAATACCCTGAGCCACTTCGATTTGAAAGAGTTGCATCCTGAGAGTGCCGCACGCCTTCATTTGGAAGTTGAAGCCTCGCGTCTGGCCTACCGTGAGCGTGATCTGCGCCTTGCCGATCAGGCGTCTATGAACACATCGGTGGAGCAACTGCTGGCGCCTGAAGTGGGCGAAAAAATGGCCCGGGGTATTAACCTTAAAGCGACAGGCGAGCTGCCTGACTCGGTGCTGGATCACTCGGATACGGTGTATCTGTGTGTGGTGGATGAAAACCGCAACGTGGTGAGTTTTATCAATTCAATCTACAACGAGTTTGGAAGTGGTGTGGTTGCTCCAAAATCCGGTGTGCTGTTGCAAAACCGTGGCAAAAGTTTTCGCCTGAGTCCTGAACATCCGAACGTTATCGCCCCGACTAAACGGCCCATGCATACCATTATGCCGGGTATGCTCTGTAAGGACGGTCAGGTGATTGCACCACTTGGCGTGATGGGTGGAGACTACCAGCCGGTGGGGCAGGTACATGTTCTGACCAACATCATCGACTACGGCATGGATGCGCAAGAGGCAATCGATGCGCCACGAGTGTTCTTCGAGAACGGTGTGGTACAGGTGGAGGCGGGAGTCAGTGCTGATACCCGTCAGGGCCTTGAGGCGCTTGGGCATAAGCTGGTCGATTCACCCAGCTATAAGCCGCTGGGCGGCGGTCAAATTATTCTCATCGATCCTCAAACCGGCACCCTGACTGCCGGTTCTGATCCGCGTAAAGATGGTTCTGCCATCGGCTACTAGCAGTAGTGACTCACGGTGGGCTACCCCGCACTATTAACCCGGCAATCAAATACACCAAATCATGCCGCGTAGGCGATACGTGGATGCCGGAAATAAGAACGGATTCTTTGGGGGTGTAATTGCAATCGTCTCATGACCGAGCGAACACGCCCTTCCAGTTCGTCCTGATTACGCGCTGGCAAGCCCGTACGGTGTTTCCATCAACCGAATCAAGCGTGCGAGAGCGGAGCTGAAGATCCCAGAGTCAAAGATCAGTCGTGAGCGTTTCAAACCACTGGAGGACATTTGGACCAGCGAAGCCATAGCTCTACTGGGGATGATGCCGGATACAGAAGTCGCTGACCGTTTAGGCGTCAGTAATTTTCCGGTCAAAAAAATGCGTAGGGAGCTTGGAATACAAGCGTACAAGCGACCGTTGCCCGAAATGACACCCGAAATTATCTCGGAGTTCGGGGGCCTTTCCGACGCCGAGATCGCCCGCCGGCTCAGCGTGTCGGTGAGCTATATCCGCAGAGCGCGGATAAATATGCAGAAGGGCAGCCAGCAATAGATGCAGGTCCGACTCTGATAGAGGGATAGGCAGCCAAACGGAGTGTCTGGCTGCTTCTTACCGGCTCATGTTGTCTCCAGCGCTGCGCGCATCCATTTCGGCATTCTGCAGGCCACTATTTTGCTCAGGTCTTCAGGGCTGAGAGCTTTTTTCATTACAGCAACACACTCCGGCGTAGTACCACCTTTGCCGAGATAAAACAGAGCGCTGATGGTCATCCCCACTTTGGTTCCTGCGCACTGCATCACCATCGGAGCGGCATGCACGAGCCTGATCTCGGCCTTCCCCACGAATAGAGATCGACTGGAGCCGCTCGTGTAATAGATCGGGATGACCGGCATCTGTGTACTCAGCCCGAAATGTCTCACGGCATCAGCGCCGTGGATCTGCAGCTTCCAACGGTTCTGCCTGGCAATCAGATTCACCAAGTCCCAAGGCCCAGGACGATGAACCCGACCAGTGTACTGACTGTATTTCGGCCGCATGTAGATGCCACGATACACACGCTCAAGCTCGCCACGGCGAACAAGCTGGGCGACTGCCTTGGAGATGGCCGAGCTCGAACCAAGCCCTGCAAGACACCTGATGCTGAAAGGCCTCCCCTTGCGCAGAAACTTAACCCGCTGCCTGACGAGGTGAGACACCGGCGGCTCAGAATGAGGGCAGGACATTGCTATCGTGTCGACTCCAGCGACGAGCAGAGCAACGGCTGGTGGAAGGCGATTACCCGCCGTCGGTATTCATCTTCAAGCGCTTCGTTTACCAGACATTCCTCAAGGCGCCCCAGCGAGAAAATTTGATCGGCAGATGGATAGTGCCTGAGCAGGCTTTTCGCATAGCTGCGGATATCCTGCGGTAACCCCGAATGACGGGAGAGTTCACGCAGGAACTCCTCTGTTTTGAGGATGGCGCGTGTTCTTTCGTAAGGGAGGGTCAATCTCGTTATCTCCTGGTCATGAACTCAAAGCCCCGGGTAGCTGGCTCGCCAGCGCCCGCCACCCAGCGCGCAGTTAAGCGCCGCGGCCATTGAGGCGAACGTACCAGCACGCCCTTGATTAGCTCCAGAGGGTAGAACAGCAGTCCATCAACCTGGAATTCCTGCAGGCCTTCCCGCCCACTGTGAAACCGCTCCAGATAAGGTGCAATGCCAACTAGTGTTTGCCGTGCAGAAAGCTGCAAAGCCTGCAGTATTGGGCATGCAGACCAACCCGGATCTGTGTGCTCAATCATGACTGCACTCCGTCTTGGCCTCCTGCCGCTCCATCCACTTGGCCAGGCCCCACATCGTGGTTCCCAGCGCCAGCAGGAGCCAAAGCAACCATTGAGGAACTTGATATTGGGCGCTTAGCCAGAGACCTGCCCCACCGCAAAGCATCACCACGAAAAACCATCTCATCAGCGTGCGCTCCCGATTACTTACGAGACACACGGTAACTCGATGTTCCGCTGCGCTAACGTAGATGCCGCAAATTTCGTCAGCTCCCAGATTAGGAAATGAGGGTTCATTTGACTATTTCGGCGAAGGTGTTCCTGTGATCCAAGGCGCTCGGCAAATTCCGGTGGATGCAAAACTGGGGCGAGCGCTGGACTCCCGTCGCCCTGTAAACCGCGCAGTAAGTGGTGAATTTCCCTGTGTCGCTGTCTGACCGGAATGCTGTGCGCAGGCAGTCAACCAGCCCCGACCATACGCTCCAGCGCAACCGGAAACAGCCGAGCGCTCTTGGTCGCGTCATCAGACCGGAATCTGGCGAGCGCGAGATCGGCTCGGCCATGGTGCAACTCAACTGACCGGAAATCCGTGAGCATCCCGGCCTCCGGCGCTTTAAGTCGACCGGAATCGTGAATCGCCCTTAGTCTCGTCGAGGAGGTGGAAAGGCTCGCTGCAGACCAACGCTGAAAACCGGCCGCCTAAAGCGATCAACGTTGGCAATTTCAGAGAAGGAATATCTGAAGATTGTGGTTTAAGGGTAGGCGGTCTAAGGATTACAGGGCTATTGAGCCCACCGCCAGCCGCTCTATACAGGGATCTTTCGAGCCCACTGCTCGATAGCGCGCTCAACTTGTTCCTTTGGCAGGTACTCCTGCTCAAGACGTCCTCGTTCTTGCACCAGCAGATACCGATAGAAGTCCGCTTCGTCAGCCAGCAAACCAGGTGGGGCCGAATCCAGAGCTTTGGTCGGCTCGACGACTGCGCTCACCGGTGAGTGTTGCTCGAACAGCTCCCGTTCCATCAATAGTGCTTCGACCGTAGGTTGATGAAGTCTCGCTCGCGCCAACATAAGCAAGCCCCAAGTATCCATATCGCCCCAGTAAGCGATATGTTTACCGGCCAGGTGCGCGGACGCTAGCCACTGCAAATCGAGTCCTGAGCCCAGCACAGCCAGGGTGTCCGGTAAGTTCTCAGGCAGCAAGTGAATGCATTGCTCATTTTCCACCACGAGCAATCGCGAACCGGGAAGTGGGGTTTCGGCCAGTTCCGCAGTGGTGAGTCTGAGCCGCTTGAAGGGCAACAGTTCAGGCTGAAGGGGAACGACCAGAACCCAGTGGCTGCTTTCTTCAAAGGCATCCAGAAAAGTCGTCAGGCCTTGCTCGGATGCCGCGCCTCCGAAGCGCTCGTCGAGGAGCCAGGTCAGCAAACTGGCGTTGCGCTCGAAAAACTTGGTGTCGACGCCGTGCTCGGCAAGCAGGCGCAGCGGACGGCCTCGGGCACAGCCTGGCGACAACCGGGTGGCGAGTCGCGCCGTGGCGACGACTTCTTCAGACGGCTTCGTCAACCACAAGCTCCGTTGTGCTACCAGCAGCGCATGAAAGGCACTGTCTACCTGCTCAACCAGATACTCGAGTTGAGCGTATTCCTGGCTGACCGCTGGATCATTGGTCGCGGCAATCCATTCGGAAGGGCTACGCAAGTGCCAGCGCATCGGTAAGGAAATGGGGGACAGCCCTGCTCGGTAGCTGACGGGCTCCCAGTCGACTGTACCCACGTTCACGCTCCGCCAGTTCTCCACATGCCGGAGTACCGCCTGGATGTTGTCAGTGAATAGACGTGCCGAAGGCTTGCCGATGTTGAGGCTTTGCGGCCAGCTAGCGGGATTGAGCAAGCGTTCCAAGCGTACGCTGGAGCGCTGCCATTGTCTGGCCAGGCTGCGACTGATGTCAGTGGGCGACTTCATGCATGGCCTTGATGCGCTGTTGATGATGCTCATCCAAAGCTTCCCAGCTCAGGGAAACCAGACTGGATTCCACGCCGCGCCGATGAACGACGACTGCCGAACGCGTATGGTGGCGCAGCAGGCGCATTTCCTTGTTGGGCGTGATGAAGACAGCGTGCAGGCCGAACTCTCTCAACGCTGCAATGATCCGACCGGCAACCGCATGGGAGCTGCGCGAGAACGCCTCGTCGAGAACGATGGTGCCGAACAACGGCCGGCTGCTGCCGTCGGGACAAAGCGCATAGCTGAGTGATGCGGTCAGCACATAGGAGGCGATGATCTCCTTCTCACCACCACTACCGCCCTGAGAGCCTGTTCGGGTTTCGATGACACTCTTGCTTTCTCGATCGATCACTGAGACCGCGAACTCCAGGCGGAAGCGCGGATCCAGAAGCGCTTTGGCGCCCTGATTCCTGCTGTGCTCGCAGGCATCTTTGAGCAGCCCAACGAGCGCCTGCAATGCCTTGTAGTGACTCTCGCCTTCATCATCGATGAAGCGCGCCGAGTTCAGTTGGCGCTGAGCCTGTTGCAAGGTGCGCAGGCTTTCATGGATAACCTTCTTCGCCACCAGGCGCAGATAGCGTCCGGGCTGAAAGTCGACACGCTGCATCGTGCTATTCAGGTCATCCAGGCGCTCCTCGATCACCGAGACTTCATGGTCGATATAGCTGAGCAACTGGGTGACGCCGTCATCCGAGGAACGATTGAGGTATTCCAGGAAGCGCTTGAGTTTCTCGGGCAGGGCTTCCTCGGTCAGCACGCGAAGACGCTCCAGATACCTGGGTACGTCCACCAGTTCTCGCCCGACCTCCGCAAGCGCTCCGGTGTCCACCTTCAGAGCGTCAGACATACGTTTGGCAAGCTCTGTTTTCTGATCGCCGAGTTTATCGCCGAGCGCTTTGAGCTGCCCTTGCAGCTCACGCGTATGCTGGCGCTCCAGCTCGACAATATCGCCAAGGTCATCTGCCGTCAGGGTCGGGAAATGCGTTTGCGCTAGTTCACGCTGCGTATCGTTCAGCCCTTTTTCGGCACCACGATAGGCCTTACGGGTAGCGGATGCAGCCTGCTCGAACTGAAGTTTCAACTGACCGCACTGCTCGATGAGTTGTTGCCTCTGTCGATCCAGGGCGTCGAACAGCGCCTCAGCTTCATCCAACTCAGCCTTGATCATGGCAAGGTCGGTGTCGGGACGCGTCAGGGTTTCGAGCTGAGCATGCAGCGACGCAAGCTGACGCTCGGCGCCCGGCAAATCAATCTCCTCGAACTGCAGTTCTTCGACGCGCTGCAGCAGCGAAGCTTGATCCTCCAACTTGCGGGCATCGCCCCGGGCAGCGTCCAAGGCCAGCCTGGCAGGCGCGAGCAGTTCATTGACCTCGCCAATCTGCTCGGCCAGGAAGGCAAGACGGTCGCGGTTATCGAAGCCGGTCAGCCAGTCCTCATCGAGGCGCTTCTGATCCTGTTTGTCGAAGAAGCGTTCTTTACCCGACATCAGCCCCTGAGCCGTCATGGCGTGCGGGGTATGACGCAATTGCTCCGTGCTCTCCACGCAATGTCGGTCATTGTCCGCCAGTAGCGCCTTTATCGCTTCGCGGTACGGATGCTCCTTGAAGGTCAGCTTGCGGGTATAACCATCGTCGAAGAACACAGGGCGCGACGACGGTTCCTTGACCTCCAACAAGCGCACATGCAAGCGGTTGTGTCGTTGGTTCACCCAACGCAGTGCAGCCTCGGACGCACCCTGCGGCACCAGGATACGCAGGCGGTGGCTGCCGATTGCCCGCTCGATGGCCCCCCTCCAGGCCAGCTCCTCGGGCTTGACCTGCACCAGCTCGGCAACGAAAGGCAGGGCCGATTCATCGACGCCAAGCGTCTGCGCCAGCTCCCCTCGAAAAGCATGAAAATGCCCAGGCAGGTTCGAGCCTGGCCGTCGTTCGACCTCGGCACGCTCCTGCTGCAAGCTCTGCAGGCGGCCATCGAGTTCTTTCTGGACGATGCCGGCATCGAACGCCTTTTGCCGTGCCTCGGTAATATGCTCGCCCAGTATTTCCAGGCGTGCCGCGATCTGCTGCTGATTTTCCTCGAGTGCAGCAGCCGATAACTCATCCGCGAGTCCAAGCCCCTTGACCAAGCGTTGGTACTGCTCGGCTTTCAGGCGTCGCTTATCACGCTCCCTGGCACAATCCGCAATGCGCCCGCGTAGTTGATCTATCCCTGCGCCCCCTACACGTAGGTAGCGCTGACGATGTTGATCGACCACGCCCTTCTGGGTTTCAAGCTGCCCCCTGCATTGCGCCTGATCCAGTTCGGCCTGTTTGTACGCCGTCTCCAGCCTGTTGGTCTCGGCCAACCACAGGCGATAACCCTGCTCGGCGAACCAGACCGGAAGAATGCCTTCGAGCGCCTGTTTGTCCTGCAACTGGGCTTGCAAGACTCGGTAACGCTCCCAGCCATCGGCGACCGGCAGCAATGAGCGCTGCTGTTTTCTAGCAGTTTCCAGTTCTCGGTGAATATCGGTCAGATCATCGAAGCTGCTGGCGACTTCGGCAGCCCGCACGAAGGCGGAGCGGTCATCCAGTACCAACTCGCGAAAGATCTCATCGATGCTGTTGAGCTGCTTCAGGCCGGCAGCGCGGTTGAGCAAGGTGAAGGCGTTTTCACCCACCTCGAAGTAATCCCTGAGCCTGGCCAGGAAGGCTTTTTTACTGGGATACGGCCAGATACCCGTGCCATCCTTCTCCATCTGACGCAGCGCCCGCATGCCGCCTGCGTGATGTTGGCTGAGCCAATGCTCCAGCGTCTGCTCGGGGGACTCGCTTAACAGCCACAGTTTTTTCAGATCGGACGCCGAGGAGCTGGTGCCCTCGAACCAGAGTACAGCGCCCAGTCGCACCTGCGCACCGTCACGCTCGAGCGTGGCGGTAATGGCGGTGACCGTCTTACCCTGTCGCGCGATATGAGATTGCTCTACACCTCCGTCTCCAGGGCCGGTAACCCCGCGCACATAGGACACCAGATCACGGTCGCTTTCATGCCCACCTGTGGAAGCCAGGTTGTAGCGCGGGTTGGCGCACAGCAAGGTCATCAGAGCATCCACCAGCGTCGTTTTACCGCTACCCGTTGGGCCGATCACGGCGGTGCCTGAGGGATCGATCTCGGCACGGTGATATCCCTGAAAGCCGCCCCAGTTATAGAGTTCGATGCTGCTGAGAATGAGGGTCTCGCTGTCACGCCAGAGCAGTGCTTGCTTCACGCCTCGTCCTCCTCAGCAGCGGCAGCCGGGGTAGTCGCGCCCTCCACCTGCTCGCGCAGCCAAACCACCAGTGCCTGCAGGTTCTCCGGGTTGGCCAAGTGGGTAATGATGGGGCGGATGATGACGCGGTCATGGGCGTCCAGAGCCGACACCAAACCATGCCCCTTGAGCTGATCCAGCAGCGTGATGACGCGATTGCGCTCCTTCGCCTCACTGCCCAGCTCGCCCAGGTAAACCTGCAATTGCGGAATCAGCTCATCAACAGCTACCAGTGCCTGAGTGGCGCCCGTACCGCTTTCCTGTTCGTAGGCGATGAAATGCTGGCGCAGAATGGCGATCAGCAGGGACTGCTCCAGGTTCAGCCTTTGCCTGCGCACAAGGGGGTGCGACCAGTCATCCTGCTCGGCCACCTCGCCCTGACGAACGGTGACGAACACCAGCCCGCGAACCTCGTCGACCCCCATGGCCAGGTCGAGGGGTTCCAGGATTGTGTCGACCGCCTCGATATTGGCAAGCGCCGAGCGATACAGATTGGGCTTGTGACTTTCTTCCAGTAGCCCGTACTTGAGCATTTCCTGTACGGCCTCACGTACCCGTTGCGGCGTCCGGCGCTCATCGACCTGAACAGCGGCGCTCATAAGAGGCTGTTCATCATCCATGCCGTCATCCAACGTTATGGGCTCCACCGTCAGCTCCGTTTCGTCGGTGCCAGAGGCGCCTGCTATTCGATCGAAGATCCCTGCCATGCTCACAACTCCCAATCGATGTCCTTGAGTGCCTCGTGGTCGAGTCCGACATAAGGCAGATTGAAGCGCCAGCGTTGCTCATCCTCGTCAACTAGCTCCACGAGCTGACGCTCCTCTTTCAGCACCTCAATACCTGCCTCGCGTGCCATCGCCAACCAGAGCGCAAAGGTTTCTAGGTCGTGAGCAGGTGGAAGCAAAGACGCAAGCTCCCCGAGACTGACAGGGCGCCCCTGCTCCGCCAGCACAGCTAGGGTGTCCTGAATCAGCGCTTCACGATCCAGCCCGTCGAAGGCATCCCAGAAGTCATCATCAATCTGCTCCAACCCCGCAGGCTTCAAACTCAGATCCAGCTCGCCCGTATCATCGTCATCCAGGGTCTTGAAGCGGAGACGCTCGATTGCCGGGATACCGGTAATGGCTACGCCAACTGGTGGTAAACATGCAGGCTTACGGCGTTCTGACTGGCGTTGCCAGTCGACTCTGAGCGCTAGATTGAAGAGATCGTTGAGTAACTGTCCGACGCGATGATGCTCGGCGGCCAGCCCCGTCTTCATGAAGCCACGAACATCGCGCTCGCTTCGGGCGCGCGCTTGGAGCACAGCCTGCGACTCCCGAACCAGGCGTAACGCCAGCCAACGTAGCTCACGTTGCTGGGGACGATTCAGTGCCTTTGGAACCGCTGGATGACGAAGGATGGTGCGCAAACGCTCACGCATGGTTTCCAGCTCAGCGGACTGCCTCAGTTGCTGCTGGAAGCTTTCGAAGACACGCCCCTCGGGGGTGTTGAGTAGAGCATCTTGCCCGTCCAACAACCGATCGACGATTTCTCCACGGTGAGACTGCTCGCTGATGATCGAGTGTCGAAGGGCGCGATCCGCCTCGCGCCAAGAGTCTTCAACTCGTCGAAAGTCCGCGCGTAGGCTGGTGGCCAGGTTATATACCTCGCGTATGCCCTCTATCGCCTGCGCTTCATCAAGCACGATGACGTTGCCAGCTTCTACCTGCGCTAGCTCGTGCTCCAAATCCTGGATTCGGCGGCGCAGGCTGGCAATACGGCCAGTTGGGCTGGGGTTCAGACCCGTTTCCAGGTTTTCGATCTCGCGCTGAACCACCGAAAGGCGAGATGCTGTGGAAGTCATGATCCGACTATCCAGCGAATCTACGAACCGGATGGCTGACTCCAGTGCGTCGGTTGCATAGATACGGCCCTCTCGCTCTACGACGAGGCGCCGCTTGATCCATTCACGAAGTTCACGACCTGCTTGGAGATGCGTTGCATCTGGGTCGATTTCGTAAAGCTCCTGGCTGGCATAAGCAGCCAGCATTTCGGACAGCGCTTGCAGCGCATCCTCCATGGGGATCCCATCATGCGCCCGCTCGAATAGCGTGCGCAGGCAGCCCAATACGAGCGGAGCACGCCGCGAGGCGAGCAAAAGCCACGCTGGGTGCTGGCTGCGGGCGGATACATAGCGTTCTGAACGCTGTTGCGCGCTTTCTTCCATGACGGCCACATTGACAAAGGTTGTCTGAGAGCGAGCTTACCAAGCTAACCCGCTGCCTCATGATACGTATTTGTCCTGGCGGGTGGGCTCCGTTTAATGGTCCGCAGGGGCGGTGTCATTTGAATAGAGTGAGTGAAAGGCCAGGCCAGTCGAGGTTTAACGATTTATTCCGGGGGCGCATGCTAGATATTGGCGATTCGGTGGAGGGTTCTGTCGTCACGAGGGTGTATTTGGCTAGTTCGGCGAAGGTGCCCCAGTGAGCGCTTGTGGCGGCTCAGTGGTTTTTGCCGGACTGCCACCGACAGTCTGCGGTAATCGAGTGCAGCCACGGTGGCTACAGAGCGAAGTCACGATGACCTATCAGTGAGCTGCCGGTGCATTAGCTGAGTGCGGCATGGGGATAGTGAATTTCCCCGGTGGTATTGCGGGATTTTCAGCCCAACAACGGCGGTGATAGCTGGCAGGCATTGGGCGTGTTCAAATATCAGAAGCTGCGGCTAGAGATGAGGGGCGTCGTCGTTACAACCCTCTGAGCCCAGGAGCTTTTTGCTATTCTGTCGATCTGCGCCGCGGGACTTCGTTGGCAACGGCTCGCCGTTGCTTCCCCCTGCGGACACCCATTCAACCGTTCCCTGGGGTCACAATGCGAAATCATGTAGTGATTGAGGACTGGGACGGCGACGGTGCTATTCGCCTACCCGACGACGTTCTGCAGGAGATGGGCGTCGACGTCGGAGATACGCTCTACCTCCTTGAGGAGTATGTGGGCACGACCCGCTGCCTAGTGCTCAGTAAGTCACCGCGCATTCCTGATCGCGTGGATGAGCTGGTTGGCCACTGGGAGTCGTTTGGCAACGCCTCTGCCGAGATAAACGCCAAGGACGAGTGAGCTGACTACCCAGCCTACTGCACGCGAATCCCGGTGCTTGTCGCTCTGCCATTGCCTCCTGCAGGAGCAGAGTCCTTAATGCATAGACACGTGCCGATAGCTTTTGGCCAACCAAAGTCCTGGGTTGCGTATATGTAACAGCACAGGACAAAAGCAGGTTTGTGCGAATTCAGGCGCAGCACGACTGTAGTCGTGCATTCCACGCGCCGATGGAGCCGGAGCGGTGCCAGGTACCAGCGATCTGTTAACCTCCACTGAGCGTACTGAGCTACGATACTCGCTGCATGTCGCGAGCCGAACTCAGGCTCAATGAAACGACGGTAGGACGCGCCAGGGTCTGGCTAGTGGTCAAAAATCGATATTCCGGATTTCGTTTTTTGTGCCGAGAGTAACTGCCCTCAGATGTCGCTATTCGCCTTAAACTGCAAGACGCAGTTAAAGACGAAACCCTTGCAGTACGGCACTTAGAGGCATTTTTGGACGCTTGCCGCCAACCAAGATTCCTATACCGCATTGGCCTCCGAAGGGGGTCGTGGGTTCGAATCCCGCCGAGTGCGCCAGATCATGAAAGGCCCCAGGTGAAAACCTGGGGCCTTTTTCGTTGCAGCGTTCGGATCAGCTCAGGGCATCACGGGTGTGCACGCCGTCAACCAGACGCTGGATACCCAGCGGGTTGGCGTTCTGCAGCGCCTCGGGCAGCACTTCGTCCGGGTAGTTCTGGTAGCAGACCGGGCGCAGGAAGCGGTTGATCGCCAGGGTACCGACCGAGGTGCCACGGGCATCGGAGGTCGCCGGGTACGGGCCGCCGTGAACCATGGTGTCGGACACTTCGACGCCAGTCGGGTAGCCGTTGAGCAGCACGCGGCCAGCTTTGACTTCCAACAGCGGCAGCAGGTCGCGGAAGGCCAGCAGGTCGTCACGCTCGGCAATCAGGGTCGCGGTCAGCTGGCCGTGCATGCTTTGCAGCGCGCGGGTCAGCTCGTCACGATCGGCCACTTCGACAACGATGCTGGTCGGGCCGAAGACTTCTTCCTGCAGCAGGTGGTCGCCTTCGAGCAGCATGCTCACGTCAGCCTTGAACAGCTGCGGCTGCGCCTGGTTGCCGGACTGCTCGTTACCGGCCAGGTGAGTGACCTTGGCATGGGCGTTGAGCTGGGCCAAGCCACCCACGTAGCTGCGCAGGGTGCCGGCGTTGAGCATGGTCTGCGCCGGTTGAGCGGCAATGGCATCGGCCAGGCCAGCGACGAAGTCATTGAACTCGGCACCACGGATACCGATGACCAGGCCCGGGTTGGTGCAGAACTGACCGCAACCCAGCACCACGGAGGCAGCCAGATCCTTGGCGATGGTGGCGCCACGGGCCTGCAGGGCGCCCGGCAGGATGACCACCGGGTTGACGCTGGACATCTCGGCGAACACCGGGATCGGCTGCGGACGGGCAGCGGCCAGGTCGCACAGGGCACGGCCGCCTTTCAGCGAACCGGTGAAGCCGACGGCCTGGATGGCCGGGTGCTTGACCAGCGCTTCGCCGACACCGGAACCGAAGATCATGTTGAACACGCCTTTCGGCATGCCGGTTTTCTCGGCGGCGCGGATGATCGCATCAGCCACGCACTCAGCGGTGGCCATGTGGCCGCTGTGCGCCTTGAACACCACCGGGCAACCGGCAGCCAGAGCAGAGGCGGTATCGCCACCAGCGGTGGAGAAAGCCAGCGGGAAGTTGCTGGCGCCGAACACGGCAACCGGGCCAACACCGATCTGGTACTGACGCAGATCCGGACGCGGCAGCGGCTGGCGATCTGGCAGGGCGCGGTCGATACGCGCGCCGTAGAAGTCACCACGGCGCAGCACCTTGGCGAACAGGCGCATCTGGCCACTTGTACGACCACGTTCGCCCTGGATGCGGCCGGCAGGCAGCGCGGTTTCGCGGGTGACCAGGGCGACGAACTCATCGCCGAGGGCATCGAGTTCGTCAGCGATGGCGTCGAGGAACTCGGCGCGGCGCTCGGCCGACAGGTTGCGGTAAATCGGGTAAGCGGCGGCGGCAGCCTGGGCAGCAGCGTCGACTTCTTCGGCTGTGGCCTGGATGAACGTGTAGGGCAGCGCTTCACCGCTGCTGGCGTCGAGGCTCTTGTGCACGACGGTGCCGGCAGCGCGGCGCTCACCGCCGATGTAATTGTGGCCAGTCAGACTCAGCATGGCGTTCTCCTGTCAGGTGGGGCGACGGGGTCGCCGCCAGGGACAATGAAAATGAATGAGGCCCCGGCTTTTTGGGCCAGGGATTGGCAACTGGCTATGCAGTTGTCAGACGTATGATAAGTGATAACTTCGGCATTCGTCCCCTTGTGAGGGCGCAATCCGAATCCGCCGAGCGGAATTTCGACCCGACAGCAGTGCTGCCGGGCCTGGCAGATCCTTACAGCTGACGTACACCACCGACCTTCACGGCAGGGGCATGCACGCTGATACCGTTGCGCAGCGGCTCGCCCAGAGCATCGAGGCTGACCTCGAAGGTATCGCCCGGCTGCGCCTTGATGCCATCGGCGAACGACAGGGTCGCGGTGCCGAAGAAGTGCACATGGACATCGCCGGGACGCAGGAACTGGCGGTACTTGAAGTGGTGGTATTCGAGGTTTTCCAGGCTGTGGCACATATTGTCCTCACCGGAGAGGAACTCCTTCTCCCACAACACCTGGTCGCCACGCCGGATACGGCTGATGCCGGACAGGTGGCGCGGCAGCTCACCGATCAGCATCTCCGGACCGAAGGAGCAGAAACGCAGTTTCGAGTGGGCCAGGTAGAGGTAGTTCTTGCGCTCGACCACGTGGTCGGAGAACTCGTTGCCCAGGGCGAAGCCGATGCGATACGGCTGGCCGTCGTCAGCAATCACGTAGAGGCCGGTCAGCTCGGGCTCCTCACCGAAGTCTTCGGCGAAATCTGGAACAGGGAAATCGGCGCCGGGGCGTACCACGATGCTGCCGTCACCTTTGTAGAACCACTCCGGCTGTGCGCCTTCGCTGCCTGCGGCCGGGCGACCGCCGGCCATGCCCCACTGGAACATCTGCATGGTGTCGGTGAGCTTGCCTTCGGCCTGCTGCGCCTCGACCTGCTGGTGCATCTTGTCGCGGGTGGAGGCGCTGCCCAGGTGAGTCAGGCCGGTGCCGGATACCAGGCAGTGAGCCGGGTCGCTGTGATCCAGCGGCGCCAGCACGCGGTTCTGTTCAATCAGTTCGGCATAGACCGGGCCAGGCTCGACGCCCAGGCGCTCGATCTCGGCGATCAGGCCATGACCGTTGCCAATCGCCTGCAGCGCCAGCTCACGGGTCGTGGCCACGCCCCTGACCACACTGACACGCGCCTCACCGACGACGCCGACCTGGCGCTGGCCCTGTTCGTTCTCAAACTGAATCAACCGCATCGCTGTGCTCCTGTTGTTCTTGTCCGGTTGTTCTTGCGCCGACGCAGCGGCGTTGCTTGGCTAGCACTTTAAAAATTGCCCGCAGTGCTGCCTAATGAAAGCTTCTGATTAGGTGATAACTTTTCGTCATCCCCCTATGTTGCAGCCACTCAACTACATCGTTTCGCGCCTGCGTATTCGCCAGTTGCGCCTGCTGATCGCCCTCGACGAGTTGGGCACCCTGCACCGTGCAGCCGAGCGCATCGCCATCAGCCAGCCGGGTGCTACCAAGGCGCTGCACGAGATCGAAACCACCTTCGGCACGCCCCTGTTCATACGCACGGCCCAAGGCCTGCAGGCCAATGACATGGGCCGCTGCGTGATCCGCTACGCGCGCCTTATCCACAACGACCTGGCACACCTGCACGACGAGATGCAGGGCATCCTCCAGGGCCATGGTGGTCACCTGGCAGTGGGCACCATCGCCGGCTCGGTGCCGCTGGTCCTGCGCGCCCTCACCCGCCTGCGCCAGGCGCAGCCGGATATTTCCGTGCAGATCGTCGAGGACATCAGCCCGCGACTGCTCAAGCTGCTCGATGAAGGCCGCCTGGATCTGGCCATCGCCCGCACCAGTGGCAGCCAGCATCCGGACGCCTACGAGTGCCTGAGCCTGCATGCCGAGCGCCTGGCGCTGGTCGCAGCCCCGCAGCATCCGCAGCAGAACAAACCGGGGTTGCAGTTGGCCGACCTGAGCGCCTACAGCTGGGTGGTCTACCCGACCGGCACACCGATGCGCACGGTGCTGGAGCGTGAATTCGGCGAAGCCGGCCTGGAGTTTCCACGCAACCCGCTGGAAACTTCCTCGACCTTCACCATGCTCAGCCTGCTGCAGGAAGACCCGCAGCTGGTCGCGGTGATGCCCCACTCCATCGCCTGCTCCAGCGAAGGCTTCGGCCTGCTGCGCCGCTTGCCACTATTGCTGCAGTCGCGTAACGAACCGTGCTCGATCATCCATCGCAGCGGCACCAACCTGTCGCCTTTGGCAGCGCAATTGCTGGAGCTCCTGCGCAAAGAGCTGGACACGCTGTTGGAAGATGCCTGAAAGGCACTGCCCACAGCCGCATCAGGAGAGCATTAGCGGACAAGTCCGCTCCCACGATGCAAGCCGCAGCGCCTGCGTTTACTGTGGGAGTGGACTTGTCCGGAGGTCATGGCAGCTGGCGGAAGGCCGACGCCTCTCGAGCATTACGCCACCAATGCCACAGCCTCGGCCACGCCATCAGCGCACTTACAACGACTGACGCAGCAACTCGGCGTAGTCCTCGGCACTCGCCACCCGCGGGTTGGTCTTGTGGCTATGGTCGGCCAGCGCACCTTCGATGATCGCCGGGAACAGCGACTCGTCCACGCCCATTTCCGCCAGGCCCGAAGGCATGCCGAGACGACGGTTCATCTCACGGATCGCCGGGATGATTTGCTCCGCGCTACCCAACCCCATGGCCTGAGCGATGCGTTGCAGTTTCTGCTCGTCGCGCACCGAGTCGGACTGCGCGTTGAAGGCAATAACCGCAGGCAGGAATACCGCGTTGAGGGTGCCGTGGTGCAACCTTGGGTTGATGCCGCCAAGTGCGTGACTGAGGCTGTGCACGCAACCCAGGCCCTTCTGGAACGCCAGGGCGCCCTGCATCGAGGCGCTCATCATGTTCAGCCGCGCCTCGCGATCTCCGGGGGTACGGGTTGCACGCTCGATGTGCCGCCAGGCACGCCACAGACCATCCAGGGCGATGCCGTCGGCGGGTGGATTGAACGCCGGAGCCATGAAGGTTTCCAGGCAGTGGGCGATGGCATCCATGCCCGTGGCAGCGGTCAGTTGCGCCGGCAAGCCGAGGGTCAGCTCGGGATCGCAGATCGCCGAGCGCGGGATCAGATAGGGCGAGATGACGCCAACCTTGCGCCCGTCGTCGAGAATCAGGATGGCGCCGCGACCGACTTCGCTGCCAGTACCGGCGGTGGTGGGGATGGCGATCACAGGCGCGGTGGCGGCGGTGATGCGAGTCAGCCCACCTTCGATGACAGCAAACTGCTTCAGCGGGCCTTCGTGGGTGCCGCACACGGCAACGCCCTTGGCCAGATCGATGGAGGAACCGCCACCGACCGCGATGATGCCGTCGAAGCCACCATCGCGATAACGCGCAGCCGCAGCACGTACCACACCTTCATTCGGGTTCGGCGGCGTCTGGTCGAATACCTCGGCAACGGCGGGCTCGGTCAGTTGCGCCAGCACCTTGTCGACGATACCTGCAGCACGCACCCCGGTATCGGTGACGATAAAGGGCCGAGTGATACCAATACGCTGACACTCGGCAGCCAACTGGCCGAGGGCGTCATAGCCGAACTGGACTTGGGTGAGGTAGTTGATAAGTGCCATGGGAAGCCTCTGCTTTGTTTTTTGTAATAGCAGGCAGCGGAAAACGTCGAGTAAGATCACTCGGACATTCTCACAGATAGCCTTGCCGCCCAGGCAAACTATGAGATAGAAGCGCTCCTGACTAATGAGAGGCGCTGATACTGCTATAAGGGAAAGCTATATATGCTGCCATCGGTGTCCTCCATTTTTTCCCGCCTGCGCTTCCGCCAACTGCGTCTGCTGATCGCCCTTGGCGAGCAGGGCTCGTTGATCAAGGCCGCGGAACTGGTCTCGATCAGCCAACCCGGAGCAACCAAGGCCCTGCAGGAAATAGAGACCACGCTGGGCGCGCCGCTTTTCGTACGCACCAACCGCGGCCTGGAGGCCAACGAGCTGGGGCATTGCGCAATTCGCTATGCCAAGCTGATCCAGACCGACCTGACCCATCTGCGCGAGGAAATGCTGGGGATTCTCCAGGGCCACGGCGGACGGCTGTCGGTCGGCGTGATCATGGGCGCAGTGCCATTTATGACGGATGCGCTGACCCGGCTGCTGGAAGCGCACCCGGATCTGTCGGTGGAAATCGTCGAAGACACCAGTGCGCGATTGCTCAGCCTGCTCGACCAGGGCCGTCTGGATTTGGCGATCTGTCGCACCAGCATCAGCCGCCAGCCGGAGCAATACGACTGCATCGACGTGCGTGACGAAACCCTAGCCGTGGTCGCCAACCGTGATCATCCGCTGGCCGGCCGCGCGCAACTGGAACTGGCCGACCTGGCTGATAGCCGCTGGGTGGTCTACTCGGCCAACATGCCGATGCGCCTTTCACTGGAGCGGGAATTCCAGCAGGCGGGGCTACGCTTCCCGTTGCACCTGCTGGAAACCACCTCGGCCTTCACCACCCTGTCGCTGCTGCAGAAGAACCCGGAACTGGTCGCACTGCTGTCTACAGACGTGGCGCGCTTCTGCACCGGTTTCGGCATGACCTGCATCCTGCCGCTGCAACTGAAGAGCCGCAGCGAGCCGTATCAGCTGATCACCCGGCGCGGTGTCAGCCTGTCTTCGATCAGCCGCCTGTTCATCGAGCAGCTCACACCGGCGCAGGGCAACGCCTGAGCATCAGACCAGGCCGCGTGCCGCCAGGTTGTTGATCAGCGCGTTGAGACCGAATTGCCAGACCGGCGCCTTGTCGCTGTGGTTGACGCTGTTGTGCAGGGCGCCCAGCTGCTCACTGCTGATGATCACCCGATCGGCGAGCTTGTGGGTGAAGCCGCCACCCGGTGCATCACGATCCTCGGTCGGCGCGAACAGGGTGCCGAGAAACAGCAGGAAGCCATCCGGATACTGGTGATTGCGGTTGAGCGCCTGGCCGACCAGATCCAGCGGATCGCGGCTGATCTTATCCATGGAGCTGGTGCCTTCTAGCACATAGCCGTCAGCGCCCTCGACGCGCAGGCGAACTACCGTGTTGCGCACATCATCGAGGCTGAAGGTATCGTCGAACAGGCGGATGAAGGGGCCGATGGCGCATGAGGCATTGTTGTCCTTGGCCTTGCTCAGCAACAGGGCACTGCGGCCTTCGAAATCCCGCAGGTTGACGTCGTTGCCCAGGGTTGCACCCAGCACCTCGCCCCGGCTGTTGACGGCCAGCACGACCTCCGGCTCCGGGTTGTTCCACACCGAGCCGGGATGAATGCCGATCTCCGCCCCGCTGCCAACGGCAGCCAGTACCGGTGCCTTGGTGAAAATCTCGGCATCCGGGCCGATGCCGACTTCCAGGTACTGCGACCACAGGCCCTGCTCCTGCAATAGCGCCTTGACCTGCTGGGCCTTCTCGGAGCCCGGCTTGATGCTGGCGAAATCGTCGCCCAGTACCTGCCTGACCTTGGCTCGCACACCTTCGGCCAGGCTGGCGTCGCCACCGGCGCGCTCCTCGATCACACGCTCGACCATGCTGGACGCGAAGGTGACGCCGGCAGCCTTGAGCACTTGCAGATCGGCCGGCGCCAGCAGGCTGGGCAGCTGTGGATTGAAATCAGCACCGCTGTTGCACAGCAATGCCTCGACGCTGCATAGCGGGCTGCCGCCAACGCTCGCCAGGCTGGCCAACAACTGCTCGCGCTCGAACAGCCCGCTTAGGGTCGGCGCGAGAGTGGAAAGATCGTAGACGCCATCTTCACGCAGCAGGATAGGCGCAGGCCCCGCGTGCTCTCCGGGCAGCCAGGCCCGGCCGACGAGGGTTCCGCGCAGGCCGTCGGATGGCAAGGTGTTGCTGGGCGAAAGGCTGAGAGCATGTGACATGGCAGTGTCCGTCTTGTTATGCGAAGGGGATGCCTGCAGGGGCACCCAGTGGTGCAGTCAGGCCGGCCGACCTTATCTCCCCAATCGCGATAACCACCAATGACTATTAGTCAGTACGCGATATGATCCGGTTATCGAGTCTTCCTGAGCACATCCGTCATGAGCCAAACCGGCAATCTCCCGACGCTTCACAACTGGCTGCGCTATCGCCACCTGGCCTTGATCGACAGCCTGGCCCGCACCGGCAACATGCACAGCAGCGCCCAGCAGCTGGGGCTGAGCCAGCCTGCGGTGAGCAAGATGCTGCGCGACATCGAGAACCAGTTCGGCTTCACCCTGTTCGAACGTCTCAACCGCGAACTGCCGGCAACCGAGCTGGGCGCGGAAGTGATCGCCTATGCACAGCGCGCCCTGAATGATTGCCAGACCTTCAGCTATCGCCTGGAAAGCCTGCGCCAGGGCGGCCATGGCTACCTCAAGGTGGGCGCCATCTTCGCCGCCACTGCCCACGCCCTGCCTGAAACCCTGTTGCGCCTGAAAGGCAGGCGCCCGCTGCTGACCATCGAACTGCTGGAGGACACCAGTGACCATCTGCTCAAGTTGCTGGAGCACAAGCAGCTGGACCTGGTGGTCGGGCGCTTCACCGATCATCCGCAGCGCCAGCGCTTCGATTTCACCGCGCTGGCCGAAGAACCCTTCCTGCTCATCGCCCGCCCCGAACACCCGCTCTGCGCGCGGCAACGCGTCAGCCCGGCGCAACTGACCGAATGGCCCTGGGTCCTCTACCCGCTCAACACCCCGCTGCGTCAATCGCTGGAGCAGTCGTTCAGCGACGCCGGGGTCAACCCGCCAGCGAACAGCATCGAAACCACCTCCGTGCAAACCACGCTGAAACTGCTGTGCAACAGCGACACCCTGGCCCTGCTGCCGGAAGCCGTGGTGCGGCAGAACCTGCTCGACGGCAGCCTGAAACAGGTACAGACAAACCTGGCGCCGCCGCCACTGGCCTACGGTGTGCTGCTGCGCAAGGACGAGCCCATATCCTCTGCAGTCCGCGACTTCATAGAGGCGTTGCGGGCAGCCATTCGCGACGAATCATCAGCGAATAACCCCTAGTTATGACTCGATGAGAAAGCCTCATTAGACACCTCCCCCAGAGTTGCCTAGTTTCGGCCTGGCTTTGATTCCACGCCGTGCCATCTGCCTGGCCGACTCGTTCAAGCGGAACCTAGCTGCACCTCACTCAAAATAACTTCAATAGGTGACCTTTCATGATCAAGCTAAGCACTCTGCTTCGCCCGCTCAGCCTCGCCCTCGGCTTTTCCCTTCTGGGCGCCCCAGTGGCAGCCATGGCCGAATACCCGAACAAACCCATCCAACTGATCGTGCCGTGGGCCGCCGGTGGCGGCAGCGACTCTGCCGCACGCGGTATCGCCACGGCGCTGGAGAAGGAGTTGGGCGTCACCATCAACGTGGTCAACCGTCCCGGCGGTGGCAGCGTGGTGGGCCACACAGTGATGGCCAGCGCCAAACCCGACGGCTACACCCTGGGCTTCGTGACCGGTGAGCTGAACATGATGCACTGGCAGGGGCTGACCAAGATCACCCACGAGGACTTCACGCCCCTGGCCATGACCAACTACGACTACCCGGGCGTACAGGTCAGCGCCGATGCGCCGTACAGCAACGTCGAAGAGCTCCTGAAGGACATCGCCGACAAGCCGAAGGGTACCTTCAAGGCTTCCGGTACCGGCCTGGGCGGCATCTGGCATGTGGCCTTCGCCGGCCTGCTGATGGATCGCGGCATCGAGCCCAACAAGGTCACCTGGATTCCCAGCCAGGGCGCCGCTCCGGCCATGGTCGAACTGGCCGCTGGCAGCATCGAACTCGTCCCGTCCTCGGTACCCGAAGCCCGCTCGATGATCGAAGCCGGCAAGGCCAAGGGCCTGGCGATTCTTTCCCCCGAGCGCAACCCGGCCTTCCCGGATATCCCGACGATCAAGGAGAGCATCGGCAGCGACTACTCGCTGGGTGAGTGGCGCGGTGTCGCCGGCCCCAAAGGCATGGACCCGGCCGTGGTGGCCAAACTCGAGGACGCCCTGGAGAAGGCCTACAACAGCGAGTTCTACCAGGACTTCATGAAGCGCCAGGGTTTCGGTGTCGAATGGCACAAGGGCGAGGACTTCAAGAAATTCCTGGTCGACAACAACGCGTACATGGGCGGCATCATCGAAAAGATCGGCATGAAGAAGTGACTTCATCCGATGCGACGCCCCGTCGGGGCGTCGCATGCTTTTGTTCCAGCAGTTCGAGAACGCACCATGAAAGACCTTCTGTTCGGCATCATTTTCATCGCCCTTGGCATCACCGTATGGCTGCTCGCGCGTGAGTTCCCCGCCGTACCGGGCATGCAGTACGGGGCCGACCTGTTTCCTTCCCTGATTGCCATCGGCATGACCGTAGGAGGTCTGCTGCTAAGCATCAGCGCCCTGCGCCAGCTGCGCGCCAGTGGGCCGGACCAAAGCACACCCCGCCTGCCCCTGCCCAGCTTCGCGGTGATTCTGCCGGGCATCCTGGTGGTGGCCTACATCTACCTCAGCGACGTGCTGGGCGCGGCCACGATGATGCTGCTGATCATGCTGGTGCTGCTTGTGCAACGCGGTGTTCGCGTACTGCCCGCCATCGTCATCGCTGCGCTGGCCACGGCGGTGATCAGCCTGTCCTTCGGCCACCTGCTCAAGGTCCCTTTGCCCGTCGGCCCTCTGGGTTTCTGAGGAAACACGCATGAACGAACTACTCGACGGCATCTTGCTCGTTTTCAATTTCCAGACGCTGTTTGTGATCATCATTGCAGCGCTGTTCGGCGTTTTCGTCGGCGCCATTCCAGGCCTTTCGGCCACCATGGCCGTTGCGTTGCTGGTGCCTATCACCTTCGCCATGGAGCCCACTGCCGCCATCGCCGCGATCATCACCACTGCGGCCATGGCGATCTTCGCCGGCGACATCCCCGGCACCTACCTGAACATCCCCGGCACACCGGCATCAGCGGCCTACGTCGCCGACTCAGCCGCGCTCGGGCGCATGGGTCGTGCCCGCGAAGCATTGGGGGTAAACGTCTCCTGCTCGGTGATCGGCGGTCTGACCGGCACCCTGGTGCTGGTGATGATTGCGCCTTCGCTGGCTGAGTTCGCGCTGAACTTCAGCTCCTTCGAATACTTCTGGCTGGCCGTGCTCGGCCTCGGCAGCGCGGTGTTCATCTCCACCGGTTCGGCGATCAAGGGATTCCTGTCACTGCTGGTCGGATTGCTGCTGGCCACCGTCGGCCTGGACCTGGTCACCGGTGCGCCGCGCTTCACCTTCGACGTGCCGGACCTGATGGCCGGGATCAACTTCATTCCGGTGATGATCGGCTTCTTCGCCATGTACGAGGTCATGAAGCTCTACGCTCAACCGAGGGACAAGGCCAATGACAACGGCTCGGCCCAGGACATCGCCCCCCAGAGCGGCAGCGTCTTCGGCCTGGTGCCGATGCACCTCAAGCGCTACTGGAAGAACGTGATCCGCGGCAGCAGCCTGGGCGCCTTCATCGGCGCACTGCCGGGTGCCGGCGCGGACATCGCCGCCTGGATCTGCTACGCCGTCAGCAAGAAACGCTCGAAGACGCCCGAAGCCTATGGCAAAGGTCATATCGAGGGTCTGGTCGACGCCGGCTCGGCGAACAACGCTGCGGTAGCGGGTGCCTGGGTGCCGGCTCTGGTGTTCGGCATTCCAGGCGACTCGATCACCGCCATCGTGATCGGCGTGCTGTACATGAAGGGCATGAACCCCGGCCCGACCATCTTCATGGACAACAGCGCCATGGCCTACGGTCTGTTCACCGCATTCTTCGTCGCCAACCTGATCCTGATCCCCATCGGCTACCTGGCGATTCGCAGCGCCCACGTCTTTGCCGTCACGCCAACCCGCGTGCTGATGCCGATCATCCTGTGCTTCTGCATCGTCGGCGCCTTTGCCATCAACAACAGCATCACCGACGTGTGGATCATGTTGATCTGCGGCGTGGTCGCCTACCTGATCGCCAGCGCCGACTTCCCCATCGCCCCGGCGATCCTGGGCCTGGTGCTGGGCAATATCCTGGAAAGCAATTTCATGACCTCGATGATCAAGGCCAACGGCAATCTGCTGGCCTTCGTCGAGCGCCCGATCAGCATCGGCCTGGCCTCGCTCGTACTGCTGGTGGCCCTGTTCCCGTTGCTCGCCAAGTACTGGCGCATGCGCTACCCACGCGCCCTGACCAAGCCCAAGGAAGCACTCGAATGAGCCGTATCGCCCCTGCAGAACTCGAACAATTCATCGAACAGCTGTTTCTCGACGCTGAGGTCAGCGCGGACGTGGCAAGTGTCGTCAGCCGCGTACTGGTCGAGGGCGATCTGCTCGGCCATCACACCCATGGCGTGAAACTGGCACAGGGCTATCTCAAGGACCTGCGCGCCGGCCACGCCAAAGGCAATGCCGAAAGTCTGCGAATCATCCGCCAGACACCGGCGGCGCGACTCTATGACGCCGACTACCTGCTTGGCCCCTACTGCGTGGAGCAGGCGCTGGACTTCACCACGCAGGCAGCCCGCACCTTCGGCATCGGCGTGGCGACCATCCGCCGCTCGCACCATATCGCCTGCCTGGCGGCCTACCTGCAGCGCTACACCGAGCAGAACCTGATTCCGCTGGTACTCACTTCCGACCCGGCCGTGGCCTCGGTGGCACCGCATGGCGGCCTCGACCCGGTGTACACGCCCAATCCGCTGGGCATCGGCATTCCCACCGGCGAGAAGCCGATTCTCATCGACGTCAGCATGTCGACCATCACCAATGGCCTGGTGAACAAGACCCATCAGGCTGGCGGCAAGCTGGAACATGCCGCGCTGATCGGCCAGGACGGCCAGCCGACCCGCGACACAGCGGCCTACTTCAGCACGCCTCCGGGCGCGATCTTGCCACTGGGCAGCCTGGAGTTCGGCCACAAGGGCTTCGCCCTTGGCACTATGGTCGAGGCGCTGACTGCCGGTTTGGGCGGTTTCGGGCGCAAGGACGGGGTCAAGCAATGGGGCGCTGCGGTGACCGTGCTGACCTTCGACCCAGCGTTCTTCGGTGGCGTCAATGAACTGAAAGCAGAGATGGATCACTTCGTCGGTGCATGCCTGGAAAGTCGTCCGCGGGTGGCACAAAACCCGGTGCGCATGCCGGGCCACGCCGGCATCGCGCGCCGCGCCAAAGCCTTCGAGCAAGGGCTGGAGTTGCCAGACGATGTGCTGGCGGCGCTGCGTGGAGCGGCCAACGAGGCCGGCAGCGATTGGCCGTTCTGATTGCTCCGATCAGTTAAACAAAAGCCGCGATGCCCTTGCCGGGTCGCGGCGTTTTTTATGAACTTATGCCTCTGTAGCAGCGGATTTATCCGCGAATTCGGTTCTCCGTCCGACCGTTCCTACACAAGCTGGATCGGCGCATCGACACCTAATGCGTAGCCGGATGCACTCCGGGAGTGGCTTGTCGGGCGATGGTTTGCCCCGAATTGCATCCGGGTTACGAAAACATGAAGGTCAGTGGGATAAAAAATAGCCGGGAGCCATTTTCAACGTAGTATGCGATGCCCCCGAAAGGGTGGCTACCAAGGATGGCAGGTCATAAAAAGCTGCCTCGCACCTGCAGATTCGTGGGTGGGTGCGAGGCAGTTGGAAAACTAGCGACGAATGGCTTCGGCCAAGCCGCGCCAGACGGGATCGTGGATCAGATCGGGGGTCAGCTCCTCCAGGCTGCTGCAGCCCAGCAGCCCCAGGGAACGGTCCATCTCGCTACGCAGGATCTCGATCGCGTGGCTGGCCCCCGGGCCTTTGCCCGCGGCCAGGCCATAAAGACCCGCACGCCCCAGGAACACCCCATCGGCGCCCAACAGACGGGCCTTGAGAATGTCCGTGCCGCGGCGGAAACCACCATCTAGGAACACGCTAACGCGCCCCTTGAGCTGCCGTACGATACCGGGCAGCACCTCCATGGCCGACACTGCGCCATCGAGCTGGCGACCGCCGTGATTGGACAGCACCACGCCATCGACGCCGTACTTGAGTGCCTGGGGCGCATCGTCCGGATGCATCAGACCCTTGATAATGAGCTTTCCGGGCCACAGGTCGCGCAACCAGGCGATGTCCTGCCAGCTCAGGGTGGCGTCCAGCTCCTGGCCGATGGCACTGGCCGCGCCTTTCACCGAGTCCTGCCCTGGCTTCAACAGATTGCCCAGGTTCTTGAAGCGCGGCACGCCATGGGGTACCAGCACATCCCAGACCCAGCTAGGATGGGCCGCAACGTCGAAGGTATTGCGCAGGTCGAGCTTCAGCGGCCGGCTGTAATTGCGCCGGTCCCACTCACGATTGCCGAGGATCGCACTGTCGGTGGTGACCACTATGGCCTCTAGTTCCAGTGCCTTGCAGCGCGCCACCAGATCGGCAACGTGCTGGCGGGTGCGGTACAGGTAAATTTGCATCCAGGCACGCACCCCGTCGATGGCAGCGATCTCTTCGATGGCGACGGTGGAAGCATTGCTCAGCACGAAGGGAATACCGGCACGGGTGGCCGCCTGGGCAAGGTGCCAATCACCACGATCGGTCAGCAGGCCGTTGAAGCCAGTCGGGCCGATCAAACAAGGCATACTCGATGGACGATCGAAGAAATGACACCCCAGATCGCGCTGGCCAACATCGACAAGTGTGCGCGGCTGCAGGGTGATGCCCTCGAATACGCTGCGGTTACGCCTGAGCGTCACCTCATCGTCGGCGCCGCCCTCGACATACTCGAAGGAAAAGTTCGGCAACCGGCGGCGCGCCATCTCGCGCAACTCGTCAATATTCTGCGCACGGCGAAAATCGCGCCCTGGGTAAAGGCGTCGTTGCATATTCAAACCTCATCTCGTTCAGGTGCGGGCGACAGGCGCCGCCCAATGTTCAACGCTGCCAGGCCACCACGTTCTGGCGCTGCTCACCCAGGCCGCTGATGCTGAGATGCATGCGGTCGCCGGCCTTGAGAAACTGTGGCGGTTTCATGCCCGCGCCCACGCCTGGCGGCGTGCCGGTGCAGATCACGTCACCCGGGTTGAGCGTCATGAACTGGCTGATGTAGCTGACGATCTCGTCGATGGAGAAGATCATCGTGCGAGTGTTGCCGTTCTGCCGGGTCTCGCCATTCACGCTCAGGTGCATATCGAGATTGCGCAGATCGGCGATTTCGTCAGGCGTCACCAGCCAGGGACCGATGGGCGCGAAGGTGTCGCAGCCCTTGCCCTTGTCCCAGGTGCCGCCCCTTTCGAGTTGGTAGGCGCGCTCGGAAACGTCATTGACGATGCAGTAGCCGGCAACATGCTCCAGCGCCTGCTCACGTTCGACGTACTGCGCCTTGCGCCCGATGACGATGCCCAGCTCCACTTCCCAGTCGGTCTTTTCCGAGCCGCGCGGAATGATCACCTGATCGTTCGGCCCACAGATGGCACTGGTCGCCTTCATGAACAGCACCGGTTCGCTGGGCACCGGCAGGTTGGATTCCTTGGCATGGTCGGCATAGTTCAGCCCGACGCACAGCAGCTTGCCGATATTGGCGATGGGCGTGCCGATACGAACACCATCCTCGACTCGCGGCAGGCTGGCCGGATCGAGCGCACGCAGCTCATCGAGTGCCTTGGCGTCGAGCGTCTGCGGGTTGATATCGGGCACGTGCTGTGACAAATCGCGCAGGCTGCCATCGGCCGCAACCAGAGCCGGTTTTTCCTTGCCCAGCGGGCCGTAACGCAGCAGTTTCATACCTTGTCCTCCTGACGGGCGCTGACCCGTACACCATTGATTTCGCCCAGCACGTCAAACAGGCGCGGTACGTACTTGTCGCCGTGGCCGAGCACCTTGGCCAGCATGAAGGTCTGGTACACCGCGTCGGAAACGATGCCGGTGGTCGGAGTCAGCTTGGTCAGCTCGGTGTAATAGCGCATGTCCTTCTCGCAGTTGGCCAGGGCGAACTGCTGCCCGGAATCGTCGCCTTTCAGGACATAGGGAATGATCCGCTCGAAGGTGCGGCTGTAGCCGCCGCTCATGCTGCAGATCTCGGCGAATGCGGCCAGGTCGATACCATTCTTCGCCGCCGTGCAGAACGCCTCGGCGAGAATGGTGGCATTGCCCTGGGAAATGAAGTTGTGGATAACCTTGGCCTTGTGGCCTGAGCCCAGGGGGCCAAGGTGGTGGATGGTCTCGGAGAAACACTCGAGCACCGGGCGCACCTTGTCGAGCACCTCGGCATCGCCGCCGGCGAGCACATTGAGGCGTCCGGCCACGGCATCCTTGGGGGTCCGGTTGACCGGCGTATCGAGATAATGGCCGCCTTGTGCAACCACCTGCGAGGCCAGCTCGGCGGTGCGATTCGGATCACCCGTGCTGCAATCGACGACGATCTGCCCCGGGCGCAAGCCAGCGAGAATACCGGTCTCGCCAGCCAGAGCGCGGCCGACTTCCGCCGTGCCTGGCAGACACAGCAGCACCACGTCGACGGCACGCGTCAGCTCGGCGGCATTGGCGTATTCGCGGGCGCCCTTGCTGACCAGATCCTCGACCGGCTGACGGTTGCGGTGCGCCGTAACTCCGAGGCTGAAGCCCTTGTTCTGGATGTTGCTGGCCATGGCATGGCCCATCAACCCGAGGCCGATGAACCCAACATTGATAGCGGTCATGAGACTCCACCTTGCATGTAGCGACTGTGCCCGGCATCAGCCGTGCCGAGCACAGACGTAAAGGGTTACTGAGCGTTGCGGACCTTGGCGATCTCGGCGTTCATTTCATCCATCAGCGCTGGGCCATACTCGGCGACCAGCTTCTCGACGGTCGGACGCACCTGCTCACGCATGCGCTCGATTTCCTCAGGCGCGACTTCGTTGATCTGCATGCCATGCTTGGCCAGCGCTTCGCGCGAACTCACGGCCATCTCGCGGGATACCTTGCGCTCGTAGGCCTGGGCTTCCAGCGATGCACTGCGTACCAGTTCACGCTCGGTTTCGTTGAGCTTGTCCCAGGTGCGCTTGCTGAAGATCGCCACCAGCGGATCGTAGAAGTGGCCGGTCAGCGACAGGTACTTCTGCACTTCGTAGAACTTCGAGGTTTCGATAGCCGCCAGTGGGTTCTCCTGGCCATCCACGGTGCGGGTTTCCATCGCGGTGTACAGCTCGGTGAACGACAGCGGCACCACGTTGGCACCCAGCGCCTTGAACGATTCGATGGCGGTCGGAATCTGCTGCAGGCGCAGTTTCAAGCCTTTGATGTCTTCCAGCTTCTGCACCGGGTGCTTGCTGTTGGTGACATGACGAAAGCCATGATCCCAGTAGCCAAGGCCGATCAAACCATGCGGCTCCAGGGTGGTCAGCAGGTTCTGCCCGGCCGGACCGTCGAGCACGGCATCGACCTCGGCAGAGTTCTGGAACAGGAACGGCAGACCATACAGGGCGAAGCCCTTCTCGATGCCCGAGAGCAGGCCAGGAGTTACCAGCGTCATGTCGACAGTGCCGCCCTGTACGGACGAGATCACCTGAGCATCGCCGCCCAAGGTACCGCTGGCGAACACCATCACCTTCATCTTGCCGTCGCTCTTCTCCTTCAGGATCTCGGCGAACTTGTTCGCCCCCAGCCCGTGCGGGTGATCCTTGGCCTGGACGAACGCGACCTTGAAGTTGTGGCGGTTGATCTCCTCTACAGCCTGGCTGGCGGCAGACAACAGCAGGGCCGAGGAGCAGAGCAGTGCGGCGAGGGCTTTGGGGATGAATTTCATAAGGTTTCCTCTTGTTGTTATTACCGCCAGCGATGGCGGGGAAATGGGCGAAACAGCCCGCTCCGCATTCGCCGTCAGAACACGACGAATGCGGTGTTGTCGATCAGTAGAGCCACTGCGCGGGTACCAGCAGCAGTTGCGGGAAGGCCAGCAGCAGGCCGATCACCAGCAGTTCGGCGAGCAGGAAGGGCAACACACCGCGGATGGTGGCGACGAAGTCGATCTTCGCCACACCGGCCACCACGTTGAGCACCAGCCCAACGGGCGGAGTGATCAGCCCGATGGCGCAGGTCATGACGAAAATCACGCCGAAGTAGATAGGATCGATACCGGCCGCGACCGCCACCGGCATCATCACCGGGGCCAGAATCAGGATGATCGGCGACATGTCCATGGCCATGCCGATCAGCACGATGATGACGACGATCAGCAGCATCAGCAGACGCGGGCTGTCCATCAGCGGCTCCAGCACCTCGACCACCGAGCTCGGCAAATCGGCCACGGTGATCATCCAGGCAGCGACCATGGCCGAAGCGACCAGGAACATCACCATCGCCGTGGTCATCACCGAAGACACCAGTACCTGGTACATGCTTTTCCAGGTCAGCTCACGATAGATCACCAGGGAAACGAACAGCGCATAGACAGCTGCCACCACGCCCGCCTCCGTGGGCGTGAAGATCCCGGCGCGCAGGCCAACGAGGATGATCACCGGCAGCAGAAGCGCCCAGACACCTTCGTAGAACGCCTTGGCGACTTCGCGCATCGGCGCTCGCGGGCGGGTGATCAGCGTCTCGCGGCGCGAGATGATGGCCCAGGCGATGCACAGCGACACGCCCATCATCAGACCGGGGGCGATACCGGCGAGAAACAGTTTGGTGATCGATACGTTGGCCGCCACGCCGAACAGAATCAGGCCAATCGAGGGCGGCAAAACCGGGGCGATGATGCCCGATGCAGCGACAAGACCACCAGCGGTCGCCTTGTCGTGACCGACCTTGACCATCATCGGCACCAGCAGCGCAGCCAGCGCAGCGGCATCCGCCGCAGCCGAGCCTGACAGGCTGGCCAATACGCAGGCGGCCAGGATGGTGACGTAGCCAAGCCCGCCTTTGATGTGGCCGACCAGAGCAATGGCCATGTTGACGATACGCCGGGACAGACCACCGGCATTCATCAGCTCACCCGCGAGCATGAAGAATGGAACAGCCATCAGGGGGAAGCTGTCGGCACCGTTGACCAGACCCTGGGCGACGATTTGCGCATCGAACAGATCGAGGTGATACATCATGGCCAGTGCGCAGAGGATCAGCGCATAGGAGATGGGTACGCCAATGGCCATGGCGCCCAGCAGAGACAGTACGAATATCGCGATGATGACCATCACATCACTCCGATTCTTATTATGAAATTGAGCGCCGGCGGCAGGCCGGACGAAATACTGGAAAGCGCTACTGATGCAGCTCGGCCGAGAGGTCAGGTCGCGGTATGTCGCCGC
The DNA here is from genome assembly GCF_039555755.1 of Pseudomonas sediminis. Lineage (NCBI taxonomy): Bacteria > Pseudomonadati > Pseudomonadota > Gammaproteobacteria > Pseudomonadales > Pseudomonadaceae > Pseudomonas > Pseudomonas sediminis. Next base: position 1,981,617 of record NZ_CP154631.1, on the reverse strand, counting down.
CCAGTGCGAGACGGGCGATCTCGTAGAGATGAATCAGGCAGGCCGAGATGCCGAAGAACACACCAGAGCCGTAGAACAGGCCCATCGACCAGCCAGCGACCGGCGACGGTACGTTCCAGTTGATTTCCATCTGCTGCCAACTGCCCCAGAAGAACAGCCCGGAACAGGCCAGCATCAGCAATTGGGAAAGGATCAGGCAGCCACGCTCACCCCAGCTCGGCAGCGCCCGGAGCGCCAGGTCCACACTCATGTGACCACGCTCGCGCAGCAGCACCACGGCGCCAAGGAACGTCAGCCAGACGAAGGCCCAACGCGAAATTTCTTCGGAAATGAGGATGCTTTCGTTGAAGCCGTAGCGCAGCACGACGTTGCCGAATACCAGCACCACCATGGTCACCAGACAGATGATCGCCAGCACCTTGAGCAGGGTGAAATAACCGTCGACGAGCTTATGCATGACGGCGCTCCAGCAAGCTGACGATGACAGCGTACAGGCAGGATGTCGGCTGGCAGCCAACGCTCCCGGAAGGATGGGAATGAGCCATCGGGAAAGCCTCACATTGTTGTTTTTGTAAGCTGGCAAGCAGCCCTGTGGAGCCGACACTAACATCACAAATTATTGCGTGCAATGTTCATTTTTGTCAGTATCGTCGCCAGTCGATCACAACAACAATGAGAACGAGCCATGCAACTCATCACCAACACCCCAGCCGTGGTTATCCTCAGCGATCAAGATTCCGTGGCCGTCGCACGCCGTGCTCTGGCCCAGGGCAGCCGAGTCGAAAAGCTCGATCTAGAGGCTCTGGACGATATTCCCGCCGGCCACAAGATCGCCCGCCGCGCCATCGCCAGTGGCGAAGCCGTGCTCAAGTACGGCCAGGTCATCGGCGTCGCCAGCCAGGACATCGCCGCCGGCGCCCACGTGCACACCCACAACGTGTCGATGCCGCAGAGCCACGCCAACAACCAGCTGCCACCGCCCATCGAGCGCACGCCGGTACTGCCACCGGAACAGCGCCGCCGCTTCATGGGTTATCGCCGTCCGGATGGCCGCGTCGGCACACGTAACTACATCGGCATCCTGTCCACGGTGAACTGCTCGGCGACCGTGTCACGCGCCGTGGCCGCGCACTTCAACGGCTCGGAGTTGCTCAAGCGCTACAACATCGACGGCGTGGTGGCGCTGACCCATGGCAGTGGCTGTGCGATCAATACCGAATCGGAAGGCTTCAAGTTCCTCGAACGCAGCATCTGGGGCTACGCCTGCAACCCGAATATCGCGGGTGCGCTGGTCATCGGCCTGGGTTGTGAGACCAACCAGATCAGCTCGCTGATGAAGCGCTACAACATCAGCGAAGGACCGAACTTCCGCGTCTTCAACATCCAGAATGCCGGCGGCACCCGCGCCAGCATCGCCCGCGCCATCGAGCAAGTGACCGAGATGCTCGACGCCATCGGCCGCCTGGAGCGCACCTCGGAAAGTGTCGAGCACATCATGGTCGGCATGCAGTGCGGCGGCTCCGACGGTTATTCCGGCATCACCGCCAATCCAGCACTGGGCTACGCAGCAGACCTGCTGGCGCAGCACGGCGGCACTGCAATCCTCAGCGAAACGCCAGAAATCTACGGCGCCGAGCACTTGCTGATCGCCCGTGCGATCAGCCATGAAGTGGGCCAGAAGCTGCTCGACCGCCTGACCTGGTGGGAGGAATACACGCGCATCAACGGTGCCGAGCTGAACAACAACCCCTCGCCAGGCAACAAGGCCGGCGGCCTGACCACCATCCTGGAAAAATCCCTCGGTGCGGCGGCCAAGGGCGGCACCAGCTCGCTCAACGGCGTATACGAATGGGGCGAGCCGATCACCGAACGCGGCTTCGTGTTCATGGACAGCCCCGGCTACGATCCGGTATCGGTGACCGGCCAGGTCGCCTCCGGCGCCAACATGATCTGCTTCACCACAGGTCGCGGCTCGGTGTCCGGATTCAAACCGGCGCCGTGCATCAAGCTGGCGACCAACACCGAGATGTTCCGCAAGCTGGAAGAGGACATGGACATCAACTGCGGCGGCATCGTCGACGGTGAGTTGAGCATCGCCGAAGCCGGGCAGAAGATCTTCGACATCCTTATCGAGATCGCCTCGGGCGAGCCGTCCAAGAGTGAGCTGTACAACTACGGCGACAACGAGTTCGTGCCGTGGCAGGTGGGTGCGGTGACCTGATCGTCAGGTTCTGCTGATACGAAAACGGCCGGAGATTCCCGGCCGTTTTCGTTACTGACGTGCATCTGTGATGTGCCGCCTCGTAGCAGCCCACTTTCTCTGCCGGCACCCTGATCGCCCGCAAGAGGGCTCCTACAGCGGCGTCTACGCGTCGATCCGCTCCAGATAAGGCACGGCCTGAATCACGTTCTGCGCGCGGAACTGCGCCAGGCGCTGCTTGACCTTGCGCTCGGCGATCACCAGGTGCTCCTCCATGCTTTGCGCCGCCAGGTCAGGGCGACCGGCCTGCAGGTTCTCGAAGATGCTCAGGTGCTCGCGGAAGAAGGGCTCCTCATCGGGGAAGTAACTCTTGTCCAGCAGGATGTGCTTGCCCGACAGCAGCAGCGAGTGAGTACGGCGCAGTATCTGCAGCATCTGCCGGTTGGGACAGCGGCCCAGGGTCTCGATGTGCAGGTCGCTTTCCAGGTCGTCGAACTGGCGGCTGTCCATGTCCGGGTAGAGATCAACGGCCTGGTGCAGACGCTCGATATACCCCTCGATCTGCTCGCCATCGATGAACTCCGCCGCCCGCATCAGCACATAAGGCTCCAGGCGCCGACGCACTTCGTACAGCTCAGCCAAACGCGCCTCGTCCCACTGCCCGAGCTGCCAACGGGAGCGCTCGTCGCGCTCGACCAACCCCATCAGCGAAAGGCGCGTGAGCACCTGGCTGGAGACCGTGCGGCTGATGGCGTAATGGCGGGAGAGTTCGAGCTCGTTGATGCGATAGGTACCGAACAGCGACTGGTGCAGCAAGTCCCGTTCGATCTGGTCGTATACGGATTTCCAGGTTTCAGTCTTGCGCGGAACCTGAGCCTGCTCATCCGTAAGCTTGAAATCAGCGGCCTCGAGCTTGCGCCGCAGCACCTTGCCAGGCTGCGCACCCACCAGATAACCACGGCCTTCGAACGTACAGACAAGACCTGCCTGATGCAGGCTGAGCAGCGCCTGGCGCACAGGCGAGCGGCTCACCCCGAACAGATCCGCCAGGGGCCCTTCAAGCAGCAAGGTTCCCGACTTGAGTCGACCTTTACGGATGCTCGCTGCGATGAGTTCGAATAACTGATCGTTGAGGTGCTTCTTCATTATTGTTTTCGGGTCGTACGTGGGAAGGGAAAGAACCACAGAGCTCCATGCCCCGTAATACTCCTACATATGACAGCCTCATACAAAACAGCTTTTGCATGCAATGTTCTTTATCGACAACTCGTTGTAACGTGACGACATATGCCAGGCGATGTGCACGTCCTCACAACGCGCGACCCTCCTGTAATGCACGGTACTGATTCGGCGAGGTGTTGAACCAACGCATGCACGCCTTGTGAAAGCTGCTCTGATCACGAAACCCCAGCTGCGCCGAGATGTACTTGAGACTGCGGCTGGTGTTGCGCAGAAAACTGTCAGCCTGCCGGCGGCGGGCCTGGTCCAGCAGCAGACTGAAGTTCGCCGAATCACGCTCAAGGCCATGTTGCAGGCTGCGCCGGCTCATACCAAGCTGATCGGCAATCTGGCTGAGACTCGGGCTGATACCCTGACTCAGTTGCTCGGCCAGAACGCGCCTTACCCTGGCTTCCAGCGATCCATCCACCTGCTCACTCATGCGCGCCTGCGCATATTCGACGTGCAGGGGATGCAGGGCTGCGGCCGCAGTGGGCAGTTCGATCGCACCAGCCTCAACACTGAACGTCATGCAATTGCGCCGTGCCGAGAAATACAGGTTATCGCCAAACAGGCGCCGTAACTGCCGCGTGTCGGCAGGCTCCGGATAGGTCAGTTCCAGCATCAATGGCATGGGCCGCTGAAACGGCGAAAGCCAGTGCACGATGGCAAAGATCAAGGCCGCCCCCGCATCGATGAAGGCTCGCGGAGCCCGCTGGGCCACCGTGGCGTTCTCCAGGCCAACCAGCTTCAGGGGCTCGACATGGTGCTCCAGGAACATGTGCGAGCCGTCGCTGGTCATCGGGTGATAATCGGCCAGGCGCTGCAGCGCGTGAGCCAACGTCGGAGTGGACATCAGCGCGTAGCTCTGAGCACCCAGAATGCACGGGTGAAAATGCTCGTATGCATTCAGCCCATTTCCGCATCACCCGTTTCGCTCACGAGTGCACTCAGCAGACGGTAGACCAGCATCACCCTGACCGGCTCGTGTCCGGCCAAGGCCTGATCCAACCCAGGTAGATACCTGGCCAGCGCTACACCTTTGCTCGCAAATGCCTTGGTCATTACCTGGAAACAGGCATTTGTAATCGTATGCATCAAGTATTCCTGAGCGACAACCTAATTGGCCCAACCAAATAACATGCAGAAAAAGAAGGCGGGGCCAGAGGACATACGATTGGTTTCCAGGAACACTTCTCACCTCATAAATCGAGTGCGAGGATGACGCAGGCGAGTTGCCAGCATTTCTGAATCTCTACAAGAAACTGGAATTGCCTCTATCGGTAAATAGTCACTTCGTGAGCAAGATGTGACTGCCTCACACTCGAGCGCTGTGAAACCGCCCTTCGAGCGCCGCGACTATCTTGTCGCTGGGTAGCACCACGCCACCGGCGAGGTTGCACACCTGATCGAGTCGCCGCGCTTTTTCCGCGCGACGACGCGACCACTGCGGCGGTGGGGATATTGTTGTTGTCATTGAAGACTCCACAGGTTCCGCTGTCGTGGCGTCACCTTAGGAGTGGTGGGCGGGGGCATCAATCAAGCCGGCCGCGCGATCGTTACGCTTGGGTTAACGATCGCGCAGCCGAGCAGAGCGCCCGGCATTGGCCGGGCGCGGCTGGCCACTCAGTTGAGTACGCCGGAGAGAATGGTATGGACGATGCCGGTGGTGATGGCGACCAGCACCATGTCGCTGCCGACGCGGCGCCATTCGTAGCCGGCATAGGTCGGTACGCCTTTGAGCTGGGCGCTGTCCAGGCGCTTGCCGTAGCCCGAAGGCAACGGCTTGCCGGCCTGGATATGGACGCTGGCCGGTACATTGCCGCCCTTGCCGATCTGCCCACGGCGCTCCTGGAACACCTTGCGCACGCTGCTGAAGTCACTCGGCGGCTTGCCGCCCTGGGCCTGGCCAGGCGCCTTGCTCGCACTCTGGTGCGGTTTGCCTTGGCTCTGTTGCTCCTGTGGCTTGTTCTGGGTTTGCGGCTTGCCCTGGCTCGGCCGCTGATTCGACGGTTTACCCGGCTGACTGCTCTGCGCGGCCGGCGTGCCGTGCTTGCCGTTGTGGGGATCGTTCTGCTCCTGCGGGGCGGCGTGCAGCAAGGTGCTGGTCAGCAACAGGCCGCAGCTCAAACGGGTAATCAGGGTCTTGGTGCTCATTCGGTCGCTCCTTCGCGGGTGGTTTGCGCCTTGGGCTTGGCATGGCTCTGCTGAGTCTGCGCCTTGCTGGCGGTCTGGGCCTTGGCTTGGGTCTGCTGGGCTTTTGGCTTGCTCTGAGTCTGAGCCTTGGCCTGGCTTGGCTGGGTCTGCTGGGCCTTGGGCTTGCTTTGGGTCTGAGTTTTCGTCTGACCTTGCAGGGCCTGCGACTTGCTCGAGGTCTGTGTCTTGGCCTGCTGGCTACTCTGCGTGGCCGACGTGGTGAGTTTCTTGTCGGCGTCCTGCTCCTGCGGCGCGGCGTGCAGCAGGGTGCTGGCCAGCAGCAGGCTGCAGCTCAGGCTGGCGATAAGGGTCTTGGCAGTCATGGGGTCGCTCCATCGGGGGTGTTGGCGGCCGGGGTCTGGCTCAGCGAGCCGCCTCCCAGCACACGGTAGAAAGTGATGCGGTTGCTTTGTTCGGTCAGCTGCAGGCTGATCAGATCCTGGCGCGCGGCATAGAGCTCACGCTGTGCGTCGAGCACATTAAGGTAGCTGCTGGCGCCGTTGCGGTAGAGCACGTCGGCCAACTGGTAACTGCGCGCGGTGGCGTCGGTCAGCGCCTGCTGGGCCTGCAGACGCTGGCGCAGGGTGCTGCGTTCGGCGAGCACGTCGGCCACCTCGCGGAAGGCGCTCTGCAGGGTCTGCTCGTAAGTGGCCAGCTGGATGTCGCGCTCGCTCTTGGCGGCATCGAGATTGGCGCGGTTGGCGCCGCCGTCGAAGATCGGCAGGCTCAGGCTCGGGGCAAAGCTCCAGGCGCCACTGTCGCTCTTGAACAGCCCACTGAGCGCGGTACTGCTGCTGCCGGCGCTGGCGGTCAGGCTGATGGTGGGGAAGAACGCCGCACGTGCCGCGCCGATATCGGCGTTGGCCGATTTCAGCCCGTGCTCGGCGGCCAGCACGTCCGGGCGCTGCTGCAGCAGGCTCGACGGCAGGCCAGCGGGGATTTCCAGCAGTTGCGCGCTGCTGTCGTCGAGGCCATCGGGCAGCAGGTCGTCACTGAGTGTGCCGCCGACCAGCAGGTTGAGGGCGTTGATGTCCTGCTGCACCTGGCTCTGATAGGTGGCCACGTCGACCCGCGCCGACTCCACGGTGGTTTGCGCTTGCGCCAGCGCCAGGCCCGAGGTGTTGCCCAGATCATGGCTGCGTTGCTGCAGGGCGTAGCTGGCCTGCTGGCTGGCCAGGGTTTCCTCGGCCAGGTGCAGCAGGTCGCGATCCGCGGCCAAGGTCAGCCAGGCTGTGGCGACTTCACCGATCAGGCTGATCTGCGTGCTGCGGCGGGTCTCCTCCAGTTGCAGGTAATCCTCCAGGGCGGCATCGCTGAGGTTGCGGATGCGCCCGAACAGATCCAGCTCATAAGCGCTCAGGCCAACTTCCGCACTGTACTGGTGGCTGGTCGTGGCGCTGCCGGTGCTGCTCGTGCTCGCCGGCGTGCGGCTGTGCGTGCCGCTGGCCGACGCGTTGACGCTGGGCAGCAGCTCGGCACGCTGCACGCGGTAAAGCGCGCGGGCCTTTTCCACATTAAGGGCGGCGACGCGCAGGTCGCGGTTGTTGTCCAGCGCCTGCCCTACCACCTGACGCAGCCGCGCATCGAGGAAGAAGCTCTGCCAGCCGAGCTGCGCCGAGGCCGTGCCGGTGTCGGCGCTGGCCGGCCACTGCGCGGGGACCGGCGCGGCCGGCTGCTGGTAGTCCGGCGCCAGGTTGACACAGCCGGCCAGGGTCAGCGCCGCGACCAGCGCCAGGGGAAACATCGCGCGGCTCATGCCGAGACTCCTTCTGCTGCAGCCAGATTGCCGCGCTTGCCGACCAGGCGGCGCACCAGCACGAAGAACAGCGGGACGAAGATGATGCCCAGCACGGTGGCGCTGAACATGCCGCCCAATACGCTGGTGCCGATGGCCTGGCGGCCGCCGGCGCCGGCACCGCTGCTCAGGGCCAGCGGCAGCACACCGAACATGAACGCCAGCGAGGTCATCAGGATCGGGCGCAGACGCTGGCGGCAAGCCTGCAGCGTCGCCTCGACCAGTTCCACACCCTGCTCCTGCAGGTGCTTGGCGAACTCGACGATCAGGATCGCGTTCTTCGCCGCCAGGCCCACGGTGGTGAGCAGGCCGACCTGGAAGTAGACGTCGTTGCTCAGCCCGGCCAGGCCACTGCCGACCACCGCGCCGACCACGCCCAACGGCACCACCAGCATCACCGAGAACGGTACCGACCAGCTCTCGTACAAAGCGGCCAGGCAGAGGAACACGAACAGGATCGACACCGCATAGAGCAACGGCGCCTGCGAACCGGACAGGCGCTCCTGGTAGGACTGCCCGGACCACTCGTAGCCGATGCCGCTGGGCAGTTGCGCGACCAGCGCCTCGACCTCGGTCATGGCCTCGCCGGAGCTGACGCCGTCAGCCGGGTCGCCCACCAACTCCACCGAGGAGTTGCCGTTGTAGCGCTCCAGCAGCGGCGAACCGTAGCTCCAGGCGCTGCTGGCGAAGGCACTGAACGGCACCATCTCGTCGGCATCGTTGCGCACGTACCAGCGGTTGATGTCCTCGGGCTGCATGCGCGCATTCGCTTCGCCCTGCACGTAGACCTTCTGCACCCGGCCGTTGTAGACGAAGTCGTTGACGTAGCTGCCGCCCATGGCGGTGCCCAGCGTGTCGTTGATGTCGCTGGTAGCCAGGCCGAAAGCGCCGCTCTTGCGGTCATCGATGCTGATGTGGAACTCCGGGGTATCCTCCAGGCCCGTGCTGCGCACGCCGACCAACTTGTCGCTCTTGGCCGCCAGGGCGAGGAACTGGTCACGCGCGGCAATCAGCGCATCGTGGCCAACACCGCCGACATCCTTGAGATGCAGGTCGAAGCCCGAGCTTTCGCCGAGGCCGCGCACCGCCGGCGGCTGCATGATGAAGATGCTCGCGTCACGCAACCCGGACAGCTCCTGAGTGGCGCGACGGGCCAGGGCTGCGCCGCTCTGGTCGGCGCCTTCGCGCACGCTCCAGTCCTTCAGTTTGATAAAGGCGCGTCCGGAGTTCTGCGCGTTGCCGCCCATGCCCATACCGGTGATGGTGATCAGCGAGTCCACTTCCGGCTGCTTGAGCAGGTAATCGACCAGTTCCTTGGTGGCCGCCTGCGTGCGGTCGTCGGTGGCGCCTACCGGCAGCTGCACCATGGCCATCAGCATGCCCTGGTCTTCATCCGGCAGAAACGCGCCCGGCAGCCGCGCATAACCGAAGCCGAGCACGGCGACGATGGCCGCGTACACCAGCAGCATGCGCGGGCCACGGCGCAGTACCGCGCCAACGCCGGACTGATAACGCTCGGTGTTGCGCGCGAACATGCGGTTGAACCAGCCGAAGAAGCCGCGCTGCGCCTCGCCATGGCCCGGCTTGAGCAGACTGGCGCACAGCGCCGGGCTCAAGGTCATGGCCACCAGCACCGAGAGCAGCATGGCGCTGACCACGGTGACCGAGAACTGCCGGTAGATCACCCCGGTGGAACCGCTGAAGAAAGCCATCGGGATAAACACCGCCGACAGCACCAGAGCGATGCCAATCAGCGCGCCGCTGATCTCGCCCATCGATTTGCGCGTGGCCTCGCGGGGCGACAGGCCCTCCTCGGCCATCACCCGCTCGACGTTCTCCACCACCACGATGGCGTCATCCACCAGCAAGCCGATGGCCAGCACCATGGCGAACATGGTCAGCGAGTTGATCGAATAACCCATGGTCGCCAGCACGCCGAAAGTACCCAGCAGCACCACCGGCACGGTGATCGCCGGGATCAGCGTGGCGCGCACGTTCTGCAGGAACAGGTACATGATCGCCACCACCAGCACGATGGCTTCGAACAGCGCCTTGACCACTTCCTCGATCGACAGGCTGACGAAAGGCGTGGTGTCGTAGGGAATGCTTGTCTGCAACTGCATTTCCGCCGGGAAGTTCGGCTGCAGCTCGGCCAGGCGCGCCTTGACCGCCTCGGCCACGTCCAGCGCGTTGGCGCCGGTGGCCAGCTTGACGCCCATGGCTGCCGCCGGCTGGCCGTTGAGCGCACTGGTGATGTCGTAGCTTTCACTGCCCAGCTCGACCCGCGCCACATCCGAGAGCAGCACCAGCGAGCCGTCGCTGTCGGTCTTGAGCACGAGGTCGCGGAATTCCTGCACGCTCTGCAAGCGGCTGCGCGCGGTGATGGTGGCGTTGAGCTGCTGCCCGGCTGCGGCCGGCAGGGCGCCCAGCTGGCCGGCAGATACCTCGGTGTTCTGCGCCTCCAGGGCGCTGCTCACATCGCTCGGCATCAGCGCGTACTGCTCCATCTTGGCCGGGTCGAGCCAGACGCGCATGGCATAGCCGGAGCCCAGCGTATCGACATCACCGACGCCATCGACACGGCTGATCTGGTCGAGCAACTGGCTGTCGATGAAGTCGCCGATATCGGTGGCGGTGACGCTGGCATTGGCGGAGGAGATGGCGACGATCATCAGGAAGTCGCCGCCGCCCTTGGTCACCGTGATGCCCTGGCTCTGCACCGACTGCGGCAGGCGTGATTCGGCCTGCTGCAACTTGTTCTGCACCTGCATCTGCGCCACGTCGGCATCGGTGCCGGCGGTGAAGGTCAGGCTGATGCTGGCGCTGCCATCGGAGCTGCTGGTGGCCGACATGTACATCAGGCCGTCGAGGCCCTTCATCTGCTGTTCGATCACCTGGGTGACCGAGTCCTCAATGGTCTTGGCCGAAGCACCGGTGTAGGTGGCGGAAATGCGCACGGTCGGCGGCGCGATGTCCGGGTACTGCTCCAGCGGCAACTGGCTGATCGACAGCCCGCCGGCCAGCATGATGACGATGGCAATGACCCAGGCAAAAATCGGTCGATCAATGAAGAAACGTGCCATGTCGCCTCCTCACTGCGCCGCGTTGGCGGCAAGCTGATCAGTGCTGCTGGCCTGTTGCAGCGTCACGCTCTTGACGCTGTCGCCAACGCGCACCTTCTGCCCACCTTCGATGATCACCTGGTCACCGGCGGCCAGACCACTCTCGACCCACCACTGGTTTTCGACGCTGCGCCCCACTTCGATCTGGCGCTGCTCGACCTTGCCGTCGACCACCAGCAGCACGCTGGTGGCACCACTGGCGCTGCGCGTGACGGCGCGCTGCGGCACCAGCAGCGCCTGCTGGTCGACCGCCTCATCGAGCTGAGCACGCACGTACATGCCCGGCAGCAGCAGCCCTTCGGGGTTGGGGATCACCGCGCGCAGGGTCACGCTGCCAGTGCTTTGCGACACGCTGGCGCCACTGAACTGCAGGCTGCCGGAGTGCGCGTACTCGCTGCCGTCTTCCAGCACCAGGCGGATCTGCGCCTCGTTGTCGCCGCTCGCCGTCAGCCGCCCGGCCGCCAGCTCACGCTTGTAATGCAGCACCTGGGCGCTGGATTGGGTGATGTCGATGTACAGCGGATCGAGCTGCTGCACGGTGGTCAGGGCGGCATCCTGGCTGGCGGTGACCAGCGCGCCGGGGGTGACACTGGAGGTCTCCACGCGACCGCTGATCGGCGCCTGCAGGCGGGTATGGGCGAGGTCGATGCGCGCGCTTTCCTGTGCCGCTTGCGCAGCCTGGTAGGCAGCCTTGGCGCTCTGCAGCGAGGACTGGGCGTCCTCGTTGTCCTGCTGGCTGACCGCGTCGATTTTCACCAGATTGGCGTAGCGGCGCGCCTTGAGCTGAGCCGCATCAAGCGTGGCGCGGGCCTCGGCAGTGTTGGCCTTGGCCTGGTCGAACGCCGCCTGGTACGGCGCGGGCTCGATGATGTAGAGCACGTCGCCGGTCTTGACCTGGCTGCCCTCGGTGAACAGGCGTTTCTGCAGGATGCCGCCGACCTGCGGACGGATCTCGGCGCTCAGCCAGGCCTTGGTGCGCCCGGGCAGCTCGCTGGTAATGCGTTGCGCCTGCGGCTGCAGGCTGATCACGCCGACCTCAGCCTGCGACGCTGGTGGCGGCGCGGCCTGTTCGCCACAACCGGCCAGGGCCAGGCTCAGGGCCAGGCTCAACAGGGTCTTGCGCAGAGTGATGTGCATTGGGCTCTCCAACCGGCACGCTGGGCCGGACTCTCGACTTTTCTCAGGAGAGCTATGCTGCGCAGCAAATGTGCAGAGAATTTGGAGATTGCGAGCGATGCATTGAATCCGCCGCCAATGCCGGCGCTAAATAGCGCAAAACCGCTGCAGCGTCCGCCATGAAGAACAGTCTTTCCCGCAAGCTCTTTTTCGCCGTGTTCGGCATCGCCGTGCTGGTCGCATTGGCCATGGGCGCCGCCGACGGCTGGAACTTCGCCCGTGGTTTCGTCGGCTATATCAACGGCCAGACCGAAGAACGCATGCGCCAGGTGCTGCCGCGCCTGGGCGACTACTACCGCGAGCAACACAGCTGGGACGGCCTGCTCAAGGACCGCCGGCGCTGGTTCGGCCTGATCCACCCACAGGGCGAGCCGGAGAACGAGGATCAGAGCACCTGGGAACTGCCGGTCTCCGACCTGACCGGCGCGATATTCCGCATCTCCCTGCTCGACGCCGACAAGCGCAGCCTGATCGCCTTCGTCGAACCCACCGAGGACGCCCTGCAAATGCCCATCGAAGTGGACGGCAAAACCGTCGGCTGGCTGGCCATGACGCCCTTCCAGAGCGTCACCGAGGCCGGCGGCGAGCTGCTGCTCAAGCGCCAGCTTCAGGCCAGCCTGGCGGTCGGTCTGCTCGCCCTGCTGCTGGCCGCACTGCTCGCTGGCTGGGCCTCACGGCGCCTGCTGGCACCGGTGCGGCGGGTGGCAGCGGCCACGCACCGCCTGGCCGCTGGCGAGTACAGCGAACGTGTGGAGGAAGCCGCGAACGATGACGTCGGCCAGCTGGCCCGCGACTTCAACCTGCTGGCCTACACCCTGGAGCGCAACGAACGCATGCGCCGCGACTTCATGGCTGATGTGTCCCATGAACTGCGCACCCCGCTGGCCGTGCTGCAGGGCGAACTGGAGGCACTGGAAGATGGCGTGCGCAAACTCGACGGTGACTCGCTGCGCTCGCTGCAGCAGGAGGTGCGCCAGTTGAACAAACTCGTCGATGACCTCTCCGAACTGTCGTTGGCCGATGTCGGCGCCCTGACCTATCGTCTGCAGCCGCACGACCTGGTCGAGCTGCTGCGCGAAGCCCTCGCTGGCAGCCAGGAGCGCTGCCGGGAGCACGGCCTGCAACTCGAACTGCAGTTGCCGTTGCACGCCCTGCCGGTGCGCGTCGACGCCGCGCGCATCCGCCAACTGATCAGCAACCTGCTGGAAAACAGCCTGCGCTACACCGAGGCCGGCGGACTCCTGCGCATCCGCCTGCAGGAGCAGCAAGGGCGCATTGCCCTGGACTGGATGGATTCAGCACCAGGGGTTGCCGAGGCGGACATTCCGCACCTGTGCGAACGCTTCTTTCGCACCGACAGTTCGCGTCAGCGCGCCAGCGGTGGCTCCGGCCTGGGCCTGGCGATCTGCCGCAGCATCGCCGAGGCGCACGGCGGCACCCTCGAAGCAAAGGCCTCACCACTGGGCGGGCTGTGGCTGCACCTGAACCTGCCATGGGAGAACGGCCCATGCTGAGCAACCAACCACTGCCAGCAGCCGACATCCTGGTGGTCGAGGACGAACCCAAGTTGGCGGCGCTGCTGCGCGACTACCTGCAGGCTGAAGGGCATCGCGTCACCTGCCTGGCCGACGGCCTGGCGGTGGTGCCAGCGGTGCGTGCAAAAGAGCCGCAACTGATCCTGCTCGACATCATGCTGCCGGGCCGCGACGGCCTGGATATCTGCCGCGAACTGCGCACCTTCAGCGACGTACCGATCATGCTGATCACCGCGCGCGTCGAAGAAGTCGACCGCTTGCTCGGCCTCGACCTCGGCGCGGATGACTACATCTGCAAACCCTTCAGCCCGCGCGAAGTGATGGCGCGCGTGCGCGCTGTGCTGCGCCGCCGCCCGCCGGCCAACAACGGCCTGCGCCTGGATGCCCAGGCCTACCGGGCCTTCTACAACCAGCAGGAACTCGACCTGACCCCGGTGGAATTCCGCCTGCTGCACTGCCTGGCGACCACCCCCGGGCGGGTCTACTCGCGCGACCAGCTTATGGATCATCTCTACGACGACCACCGCGTCGTCACCGACCGCACCGTCGACAGCCACGTGAAGAACCTGCGCCGCAAACTGGAGCAGGCCGCTCCCGAGCAGGAGCTGATCCACTCCATCTATGGTGTTGGTTACAAGCTTGAGCTTTAGCCGCTCAACCGAGACCTGGGCTAGCCTGGCCGTCACGCCTCAGGCATAGCAGGCCGTTGAAAAACTAGCTACGTTGCCATTGCTGCGTTAAAAACAGCCTCGCGTGCGAGCCCAGTCAAAATGCTCATTTACAGCACGTAAACCCGAGCGCGGGCCCAGTGTTTTTTTCGGCTGTTTTTGCGGGGCCGCCATCGGTATTGCACTGGCTGCCTCGCCTACGTTTTTCAACGGCTTGATAGGGCAAAAGCACAAGGGCCGCAATGCGGCCCTTGTGCTTTCCAGCAAACGCGGATCAGGCCTCTTTGGCCTGCAGGCCGGCGTACAGACGGGTCAGCTCGTTGAGCTGACGGAACAGCGAGTCGGTGCTGACGGTGATCACGGTCGGCACGAAGTCCTGCGAGGCGTGCAGGTCGATGCCCTTGAGGGTGAAACCCCAGTGGGCGCGGGCGCGACGCTGGGTGTTGGCGATTTCCTCGTTCGGCGTGCCGCGGGCTTCCAGCTCCTTGAGGATGGTCTCGAAATCGCTCACGGCCTTGTCCAGCTTGGCATCCAGGTCCGGCGCAGGCACACGCCAGGACTTGGCCATGTAGAGCATGGCGATGCGCTGGGTCTGCACGCGCGCCCAGCCGGTGTGATGCACGGAGGCGCCCATGGCGCCCAGGTGCTGGCCCATCAGGTCACTGACGTGCTGCGTCTGCTGCAGCAGCTCCTCGCTGGTGGCGAGCATTTCCGCGGCCTTGGCGTGATCCGGCTTGGCTTCGACCTGCTGGCGATGAACAGCCCAGGTGGCGTCGACCTTGGCCAGCGCGGCCTTGATCTCGGCAGTGGGGGCGTAACCGGCCAGGGCCTTCTGGCTGGCATCGAAACGCTCGATGGTTTCCTTGAGCTGACGCTGGGCCACATCTACGCGCACGTCGGCACCGAGCATCAGGTAGTTCTTGGCCATGCGCTGGGTCAGCGAGCGCTGCAGACCGGCCATGTTCATGGCTTCGGAATCGCTCAACTGCGCCAGGCTGGGCATGCTCACCAGCGCGGCGCAGGCGAGCAGAATGACAGACAGGTACTTCTTCAACACGTCGGTACTCCAATTCGAGGACGAGACAATGCACCGCAGGCGAGCGCCGGCAGTGATGGGTGAACCCTTGAATGCGGGGTTTTTATTGGAATGCGGGGGGCAGTTTCGACGGGCGCACGGCCCGGATGCTGCGGAAAGGGCGCGATGATAGCTGTTAAAACGCCATCATTCTGTGCGACCAGTCATGAAGCAGACGACTGGTCGCTGCCACACCTAAAAACGTTGAGGGAAAAGGCAGACGGGCGGAACTCATGCCCAGCCCTCCAAACGCATGGTCGCGCGCACCAGGCGCTGCTCTTCCTGCTCGATCTCCTGCAGGTTGTCGCGAATGCTGTTGATATGGTCGCGCGCGGCGCGCTGGGCTTGTTCCGGCAGGCGTTCGATCACCGCGTGGTACAGGCGCGAATGCTGGCGGTCGATCTGTCGTTTCTGCGCCGGGCGGTGGTAGAGGTTGTTCACCGAGGCGAACACGGTGCTGAGCATCAGGTCGGTCAGCGACTGCAAGGTGTGCACCAGCACCGGGTTGTGCGAGGCCTCGCAGATGGCCAGGTGAAAGGCATGGTCGAGGCGCGCATGCTCACGCGGATCAACCGGATTTTCCTGCGCATGGGCCGCCAGCATCTCTTCGTAACGCCGGGTCAGCAGGACGAAATCCGCCTCGGTGCCACGCAGCGCCGCCAAACGCGCCGACTCGCCTTCGAGCAGGCCGCGCACCTCCAGCAGGTCATACAGGGTGCGTGGTTGCGAGTTGAACAGGTGCATCAGCGGGCTGGCATCGCGCTCGCCGCTGAGCTTGGCCACCCGTGAATCACGCCCCTGCGCGGTGTCGATGATGCCGCGACCACGCAATACCTTGAGCCCTTCACGTAGCGCCGAACGGGAGATGCCCAGCTTTTCGCACAGGCGCCGTTCCGACGGCAGTGGCTGCCCTACCTTGAGCACGCCATCGACGATCAGCCGCTCGATGCGTTCGGCCACAACATCGCTTACCTGCCGCCGTGCGACACCCTGTTGCCCGTCCATTCGCCACCTCCGCAGCACTGGTCGTACCAATTTTTAAGGGCCACCTTAGATCGTGCACCTTCCGGCAGGCAAGCCACAGTGTATGAGACCTTAGGCCAATCCATGGCGAAAGCCTGATGAAAGAAACTGGTCCTACCAGCAGCAAAGAGAATGGACGTAAAAAAGCAGGCAGCCTAAACATGCAGCCAAGGTCGCGGCATGACCGCCAATAACAACAACGTCCAAGATTGAGCCTGCCATGAGCATTCTGTACGACGAGCGCGTCGACGGCGCGCTACCCGCGGTCGACAAGACCGCCCTACTGGCCGAGTTGCGCCAGAGCCTGCCCGATCTCGACATCCTGCACACCCAGGAAGACCTCAAACCCTATGAGTGCGACGGGCTTTCCGCCTATCGCACCACGCCCATGCTGGTGGTGCTGCCCGAGCGCATCGAGCAGGTGCAGCAGTTGCTCAAGCTCTGCCACGCCCGTGGCGTACCGGTGGTAGCACGCGGCGCCGGCACCGGCCTGTCCGGCGGCGCGCTGCCACTGGAAAAGGGCATCCTCTTGGTGATGGCGCGCTTCAACCAGATTCTCGAGATCAACCGCGAAGGTCGCTTCGCCCGGGTTCAGCCTGGTGTACGTAACCTGGCGATTTCCCAGACCGCTGCGCCGTTCGACCTGTATTACGCCCCTGATCCGTCTTCGCAGATCGCCTGCTCCATCGGCGGCAATGTCGCCGAGAACGCTGGCGGCGTGCACTGCCTGAAGTACGGTCTGACCGTGCACAACCTGCTCAAGGTCGACATCCTCACCGTCGAGGGCGAGTTCATGACACTCGGCAGCGACGCCCTGGACGCCCCCGGTTTCGACCTGCTGGCGCTGTTCACCGGCTCCGAGGGCATGCTCGGCATCGTCACCGAGGTCACCGTCAAGCTGCTGCCCAAGCCGCAGGTGGCCAAGGTGCTGCTGGCGGCCTTCGACTCAGTGGAAAAGGCCGGCCGCGCCGTGGGTGACATCATCGCCGCCGGCATCATCCCCGGCGGCCTGGAGATGATGGATAACCTGGCCATTCGCGCCGCCGAAGACTTTATCCACGCCGGCTACCCGGTGGAGGCCGAAGCCATTCTGCTCTGCGAGCTCGACGGCGTGGAGGCCGATGTGGCCGACGACTGCGAGCGCGTCCGTGAAGTGCTGGAGAAAGCTGGCGCCACCGAAGTGCGCCTGGCGCGCGACGAGGCCGAGCGGGTGAAATTCTGGGCCGGGCGCAAGAACGCCTTCCCCGCGGTCGGGCGCATCTCGCCGGACTACTACTGCATGGACGGCACCATCCCGCGTCGTGAGCTGCCAGGCGTGCTACGCGGCATCGCCGAGCTGTCCGAGGAATACGGCCTGCGCGTGGCCAACGTGTTCCATGCCGGCGACGGCAACATGCACCCGCTGATCCTGTTCGATGCCAACGTGCCTGGTGAGTTGGAGCGCGCCGAGGCCATCGGCGGCAAGATCCTCGAACTCTGCGTCAAGGTCGGCGGCAGCATCACCGGCGAGCACGGCGTTGGCCGCGAGAAGATCAACCAGATGTGCGCGCAGTTCAACAGCGACGAAATCACCCTGTTCCATGCGGTGAAGGCGGCGTTCGACCCCAGCGGCCTGCTCAATCCGGGCAAGAACATCCCCACCCTGCACCGCTGCGCCGAGTTCGGCGCCATGCACGTGCACCACGGCCAACTGCCCTTCCCGGAACTGGAGCGCTTCTGATGCAGCATGATTTCGATGCCAGCGCCGCGCTGCTGGAACAGGTCAACCACGCGCTGAACAGCGCCACCCCGCTGCGGATTCAGGGCAGCGGCAGCAAGGCGCATCTGGGCCGCGCCACCACTGGCGAAGTACTGGATACCCGCCAGCATCGCGGTATCGTCAGTTACGACCCCACCGAGCTGGTGCTCACCGCCCGCGCCGGTACGCCGCTCACCGAGATCGAGGCGGCGCTCGAGGCCAACAACCAGATGCTGCCATGCGAACCGCCGCACCTGGGCGATGGCGCCACCCTCGGCGGCATGGTTGCCGCCGGGCTGTCCGGCCCGCGTCGGCCCTGGGCCGGTTCGGTGCGCGATCAGGTGCTTGGCACCCGTGTGATCACCGGTCAGGGCAAGCTGTTGCGCTTTGGCGGCGAGGTGATGAAAAACGTCGCCGGCTACGACCTGTCGCGCCTGATGGCCGGCAGCTTCGGCTGCCTCGGCCTGCTCGCCGAAGTTTCGCTCAAGGTCCTGCCCAAGCCGCGCCAGGTGCTCAGCCTGCGTCTGGAAGTGGAAGCCCTGCAGGCCCTCAACAAGCTCGCCGAATGGGGCCAGCAGCCGCTGCCGATCAGCGCCGCCAGCCACGACGGTACCGCGCTGCACCTGCGCCTGGAGGGTGGCGAGGGCTCGGTTCAGGCCGCGCGCCAGCGTCTCGGTGGTGAGGAAATCGATAACGCTTACTGGCATGAGCTGCGTGAACAGCGCCTGCCCTTCTTCGCGGCCAGCGGCACGTTGTGGCGCCTGTCGCTACCGGCCAACAGCGGCCTGCTCGACCTGCCGGGCCGCCAGTTGATCGACTGGGGCGGCGCGCAACGCTGGCTGAAGACCGACGCCGATGGCGAGCTGATCCAGAGCGTGACGGCCAAGCTCGGCGGCCACGCCACCTGCTTCGCCGCCGGTCAGGCGCAACCTTTCCAGCCGCTGGCAGCCCCGCTGCTGCGCTACCAGCGCCAGTTGAAGAACCAGCTCGACCCCCAGGGTATTTTCAACCCTGGCCGCATGTACGCCGAGGTATAAGACGTGCAGACCAATTTGAGTGAACAGGCCAAACGCCTACCGCGCGCCGAAGAAGCCGAACGCATCCTGCGCTCCTGCGTGCACTGCGGCTTCTGCAACGCCACCTGCCCGACCTACCAGCTGCTCGGCGACGAGTTGGACGGCCCGCGCGGGCGCATCTACCTGATCAAGCAGATGCTCGAAGGCAATGAAGTCACGGCCAAGACCCAACAGCATCTGGATCGCTGCCTGACCTGCCGCAACTGCGAAACCACCTGCCCATCCGGCGTGCAGTACCACAACCTGCTGGATATCGGCCGCGAAGTGGTCGAGCAGGCGGTGCCGCGACCGCTGAACGAACGCCTGTTGCGCCAAGGTCTGCGCGCCGTGGTACCGCGACCCGCGCTGTTCAAGACGCTGACCCAGGCCGGTCTGGCCCTGCGTCCGCTGCTGCCGGCCGCGCTCAAGGCCAAGCTGCCGCGTGAGGTTCGCCCGGCCAAGCCGCGCCCGGCCGGGCAACATGCGCGCCGCGTGCTGATGCTCGAAGGCTGTGTGCAGCCGGGGCTGTCGCCCAACACCAACGCCGCCACCGCGCGCGTGCTCGATCGCCTCGGTATCAGCGTCACGCCGATCCACGAAGCCGGCTGCTGCGGCGCCGTCGACTATCACCTCAACGCTCAGGAAGCCGGCCTGCAACGCGCCCGGCAGAACATCGACGCCTGGTGGCCGGCCATCGAGGCCGGCACCGAAGCCATCGTGCAGACCGCCAGCGGCTGCGGCGCCTTCGTCAAGGACTACGGCCATCTGCTCGCCAGCGACCCAGCCTATGCGAGCAAGGCGGCGCGGGTCAGTGCCCTGGCCAAGGATTTGGTCGAGGTGCTGCAAAGCGAGCCACTGGAGCAGTTGCAGGTACGCGCCGAGCAGCGCCTGGCCTTCCATTGCCCCTGCACCCTGCAGCATGCGCAGAAGCTCGGCGGCGCGGTGGAAGGCGTGCTGACGCGCCTCGGTTTCGGCCTCACTGCCGTGCCGGACAGCCATCTGTGCTGCGGCTCGGCCGGCACCTATTCGCTGACCCAGCCGGCGTTGTCACGCCAGCTGCGCGACAACAAGCTCAATGCCCTGGAAAGCAGCAAACCGGACGCCATCGTCACCGCCAATATCGGCTGCCAGACCCATCTGGACGGCGCCGGACGTACGCCGGTAAGGCACTGGATCGAAATAGTCGAAGAGGCCATGGCGTGAAAGCCTGAACCCTCTCCCCCGGCCCCTCTCCCATAAATGGGCGAGGGGAGAAAAGCCAAGAATGAGGTATGCCATGCAACATAAAGCCGTACTCAGCCAGAACGAAGTCGCCCAGATCCTTCAGGCGGCCCGCAGCGAAGCGCAGCAACAGGGCTGGGCTGTAGCCATCGCCGTGGTCGACGACGGCGGTCACCCGCTGGCCCTGGAACGCCTCGACGGCTGCGCGCCGATCGGCGCCTACATCGCCACCGAGAAAGCGCGCAGCGCCGCCATCGGCCGCCGCGAGACCAAGGGTTACGAGGACATGGTCAATGGTGGTCGCAGCGCCTTCCTCAGCGCACCGCTGGTGACTTCATTGGAAGGTGGCGTACCGGTGCTGGTGGATGGCCAGGTGGTGGGTGCAGTGGGCGTGTCCGGGGTCAAGGCCGAGCAGGATGCGCAGGTGGCCAAAGCAGGTATTGCGGCCCTTTAAACATGCGGCGCAGCCGCCAACTGATGCCCTTCTCCCTCTGGGAGAAGGTGGCATGAAGTGACGGATGAGGGCCTTACGGCGCACAGCCAGGAACCCTCACCCCCAGCCCCTCTCCCAAAGGGAGAGGGGAGCGAACGACAGGAGAACAGAAAAATGACCGAACGCGTGCAATGTCAGCGCCTGCAGGTAGCCGCCGAGCTCAAGCAGTTCATCGAAAGCGAAGTGCTGCCCGGTAGCGGTGTCGAGGCTGCGGCCTTCTGGAGCGGTTTCGACGCACTGGTACACGACCTGGCCCCGCGCAACCGCGCGCTGCTGGCCGAGCGTGACCGTCTGCAGACCGAGCTGGATAACTGGCATCGCGCCAACCCCGGCCCGATCACCGACATGGCCGCCTACCGCGCCTTCCTCGGCTCCATCGGTTACCTGCTGCCGCAGCCGGAGCAGGTTAAGGCCAGCACCGCCAACGTCGACAGCGAAATCGCCACCCAGGCTGGCCCACAGCTGGTAGTGCCGGTGATGAACGCACGCTACGCACTGAACGCTGCCAACGCCCGCTGGGGCTCGCTGTACGACGCCCTGTATGGCACCGACGCGATCAGCGAAGAAGGCGGCGCCAGCAAAGGTCCCGGCTATAACGAAGTACGCGGCGCCAAGGTGATCGCCTTCGCCCGCGCCTTCCTCGACCAGGCCGCGCCGCTGGCCAAGGGCTCGCACGCCGATGCCAGTGCCTATGCCGTGGTCGCCGGTCAGCTGCAGGTGACCCTGAGCAGCGGCGCGCAGACCTCCTTGGCGCAACCGGAGAAGTTCGTCGGTTTCCAGGGCGAGGCTGCCACGCCGAGCGCCGTGCTGCTGAAGAACAACGGCCTGCACTTCGAGATCCAGATCGACGCAGGTAGCCCCATCGGCCGTACCGACGCCGCCGGGGTGAAGGACGTGCTGATGGAGGCGGCACTGTCGACCATCATGGACTGCGAGGACTCGGTGGCCGCCGTCGACGCCGTCGACAAGGTGGTGGTCTACCGCAACTGGCTGGGCCTGATGAAGGGTGACCTGGCCGAGGAACTGGACAAGGGCGGCAAGCGTATCACCCGCCGCCTCAACCCGGATCGCGTCTACACCGCCGCCGATGGCAGCGAACTGACCCTGCATGGTCGTTCATTGCTGTTCGTGCGCAACGTCGGCCACCTGATGAGCAACCCGGCGATCCTCGACGGTGAAGGCTTGGAAATTCCCGAGGGCATCCTCGATGCAGTGATCACCAGCCTGATCGCCCTGCATGACCTGCAGCGCCGCGGCAACTCGCGCACCGGCAGCGTGTATATCGTCAAACCGAAGATGCACGGGCCGTTCGAAGTGGCCTTCGCCAACGAGCTGTTCGGTCGCGTCGAGCAACTACTGGGCATGCCCGCGAACACCCTGAAAATGGGCATCATGGACGAGGAGCGGCGCACCAGCGTCAACCTCAAGGCCTGCATCGAGGCTGCCAGCGCGCGCGTGGCCTTCATCAACACCGGCTTCCTCGATCGCACTGGCGACGAGATGCACACCGCCATGGAAGCTGGCGCGATGCTGCGCAAGGGCGACATGAAATCCAGCGCCTGGATCCAGGCCTACGAGCGCAACAACGTGCTGGTCGGCCTGGCCTGCGGGCTGCGCGGCAAGGCGCAGATCGGCAAGGGCATGTGGGCCATGCCGGACCTGATGGCAGCCATGCTCGAACAGAAGATCGGCCATCCGAAAGCCGGCGCCAACACCGCCTGGGTGCCGTCGCCGACCGCCGCCGTGCTGCACGCCCTGCACTACCACCAGATCGACGTGCAGGCGGTGCAGAGCGAGCTGGAGCTGATCGACCTGGCCAGTCAGCGCGACAGCCTGCTCAATGACCTGCTCAGCGTACCGGTCAGCGCCGAACGGCCCTGGAGCGCCAGCGATATCCAGCAGGAGCTGGACAACAACTGCCAGGGCATCCTCGGTTACGTGGTGCGCTGGGTCGAGCAGGGCGTCGGCTGCTCCAAGGTGCCGGACATCCACAACGTCGGCCTGATGGAAGACCGCGCCACCCTGCGCATCTCCGCCCAGCACATCGCCAACTGGCTGCACCACGGCGTGGTCAGCGAGGCCCAGGTACGCGAGACGCTGCAGCGCATGGCCCAGGTGGTCGACGGACAGAATGCCGGCGATGCGGCCTACCGCCCGATGGCACCGAACTTCGAGCAATCCCACGCCTTCCGCGCCGCCAGCGACCTGGTATTCAAGGGCCGCGAGCAACCGTCCGGTTACACCGAGCCGCTGCTGCATGCCTGGCGTTTGCGCTTTAAAGAGGAGGTCTGAACATCTCACCGATCATGTAGGAGCGGCGCCCCGCCGCGAAGCAGGGCGGCGTTGATTCGAAACGCTTCGCCCCGGGGCGGAGCTCCTACACAAGGGAGCTAACAACCGTGGATGGCTCTTGACGCCTCCACGGAGCAGTAACAAGCCCTGACGGTTTCTGGCCGTCGGGGCTTTCGAGCATGAGCGCGACGATGGGTGATCCCTGCCGTCGCGGCTCGCGGAAAGGTCGGTGCCGTGGTGCCCGACACTTCCAGATGCGTGGCGCCGGGTATCCCCGGAAAACTGTGGTTCACAAGAAAAAGAAGGAACCAACCCATGAGTCAAACGCTGCTGTCCATCCTGGCCTTCGTGCCACTGGTACTGGCGGGTGTACTGCTGATCGGCTTTCGCTGGCCGGCCAAGTACGCGATGCCGCTGGTGTTCGTCCTCACCGCTCTGATCGGCCTGCTGGCCTGGGACATGTCCCTCAACCGGGTCATCGCCTCCAGCCTGCAGGGGCTGATACTCACGGCCGCGATCCTATGGATCATCTTCGGCGCGATCCTGCTGCTGAACACCCTCAAGCACTCCGGCGGCATCGCGGCAATTCGCCGGGGCTTCTCCAACATCAGTCCGGATCGCCGCGTGCAGGCGCTGATCGTCGCCTGGCTGTTCGGCTGCTTCATCGAGGGCGCCTCCGGTTTCGGCACCCCGGCTGCCGTGGCCGCGCCGTTGCTGGTCGCCCTGGGCTTCCCGGCGCTGGCCGCGGTGGTGCTGGGCATGATGGTGCAATCGACGCCGGTATCTTTCGGCGCAGTGGGTACGCCAATCCTGGTGGGTGTCGGTTCGGGCCTGGACAGAACCGGCATCACCGAGCAACTGGTTGCCACCGGCAGCAGCTGGGAAGCCTTCTTCCACCTGATCTATTCGCGGGTGGCCATCACCCACGGCCTGATCGGCCTGCTGATGCCGCTGATCATGGTGATGATCATGACGCGCTTCTTCGGCAAGAATCAGAGCTGGAAGGAAGGCCTGGCCGTCGCGCCGTTCGCCATCTTCACCGCCTTCGCCTTCTCCCTGCCGTACATGGCAGCCGGCGTGTTCCTCGGCCCGGAATTCCCCTCGATGATCGGCGCCCTGGTCGGCTTGGCCATCGTGGTACCGGCCGCCAAGGCCGGCTTCCTGCTGCCGAAGGACACCTGGGACTTCGCTGACCCGAAAGACTGGCCGTCCGACTGGATGGGCAAAATCGAAATGAAACTGGAAGAGGTGGCCGGCAAGGCGCCGATTTCGGTGCCCATGGCGTGGGCGCCCTACCTGCTGCTGGCGGTGTTCCTGGTGATCTCGCGCACCTTCCCCGAGGTGAAAGCGGCACTGATGAGCTTTACCTTCGGCTGGAAGGACATCCTCGGTGAGACCGGCGTGTCCGGCACCATCGAACCGCTGTACCTGCCGGGTGGCATCCTGTGCATGGTGGTGCTGATCACCTTCTTCCTCCATCGCATGCGCTTCTCCGAACTGAAGGCGGCGGTGGGCGAGTCGAGCAAGACCCTGCTCGGTGCGGGCTTCGTGCTGATCTTCACCATCCCCATGGTGCGTATCCTGATCAACTCCGGGGTCAATGGCAGCGACCTGGTGTCGATGCCGGTGGCCATGGCGCAACTGGTGGCCGACAGCGTTGGTGGCGTGTATCCGTTCTTCGCCCCGGCCGTGGGCGCACTGGGCGCCTTCATCGCCGGTTCCAACACCGTGTCCAACCTGATGCTGTCGCAGTTCCAGCTCAACGCTGCCGAGCTGATCGGCGTGTCCGGGGCGATGATGGTCGCCGTGCAGTCGGTCGGTGCGGCGGCGGGCAACATGATCGCCATTCACAACGTGGTGGCGGCTTCGGCGACCGTCGGTCTGCTCGGGCGCGAAGGCATCACCCTGCGCAAGACCATCCTGCCGACGCTCTACTACCTCGCTGCAGCCGGCGTGATCGCCCTGGTGACGATGTATGGCATGGCGCTGACCGACCCGCTGATGGCCGCTCGCTGAGTGATGACGGGCCGTGCACTGCGCGGCCCGACTTTGGTTGGTCCCTGGCTGGCGGCGATTGCCGCCAGCCCGCTTGGCGCGTCAGTGCAATTGCGGTAGCTTGCGTCGCGCAACACCGTGAGATTGGCCTGAGGTTTTTATGAAAAAGTGGCAATGCGTGGTCTGTGGACTGATTTACGACGAGAGCCAGGGCTGGCCGGATGACGGCATCGCTCCCGGCACCCGCTGGGAAGACGTGCCGGAAGACTGGCTATGCCCTGACTGCGGCGTCGGCAAGATGGATTTCGAGATGATCGAGATCGGCTGATCACGCCTGGTTTTCACAAAACGGCGACCCGAGGGTCGCCGTTTTTTTGCTTGATATTCTGCCGCCAGACTATTCGCCGCCGACGGCGAAATTCGGCAGGCTGTTGACCGGCTGACGGAAGTTGAAGGGAATGGACTCGACCGCCAGACCCACGTTGCGCTGCACCACGAAGTGCAGGTGCGGGCCGGTGCTGTTGCCGGTGTTGCCGGAGCGCGCCAACAGGCTGCCGGTTTCTACCCGCTGGCCTTCACGCACACCGACCGACCCCTTCATCAGGTGCAGGTAAACACCCATGGTGCCGTCGTCATGCAGAATGCGCACGAAGTTGCCGGCCGGGTTGTTGCCACGGCCGCTCTGCTGGTTCTCGGTCTTCACCACCATGCCTGCGCGTGCAGCGACGATGGGCGTGCCTTCAGGCATGGCGATATCCACCGCATAGCGGCCCTTGGCAGTGAAGTGGCTGTAGGTGCCGTTGGCGCCCTGGGTCTGACGGAACGGACCGCCACGCCAGGGCAGCGGATAGCGATGGATGCTCGGCTGCAGTCGCGGGTCGCCGAGGGCGTAGCGCAACTTGGGTGTGTAGCGCAGCGGTTTCGATGCATCGTGCGCGGTGAGGGTGGCGAGGCGGATATTGCTGCGCGGTGGCAACACCCAGCGAATCGGTTTGTCCGGCGCGCCGATGGCGTTCTGTACCTGCTCCAGCTTCAGTTCGATTTCCACCGGGGCATACAGGTCATTGCGAATCAGCAGGGTTTCACCGGCCTCGTGCTTCTTGGTTTCCAGTTTCACCTGGTTGTCCAAGCGCTCGACCATGCGATCGTTGAACACGAACACCTGCGCGCCAGGCGCAGCCTGATCGCTATAGGTGACTACGCCGTTCTTGTCGACGTACTTGTAGATGGTCAGCGCAGCGGCCTGGCTGCAACAGACCAGCAGACTGCAGAGAATAATTAGACGCCCTAGCATAACGACTCGGATCTTATGGCTTTTTGATATCCGGGTTAGCAAGACTAGCAGCGCAGCACGGAGCGCGCGAGACACCGACCGTCAGGCTGTGAACCGGCTCACCGCCATTGGTCGGCACAGCGCCGCGGATTGCATACGGCTATGCGCCGGGGCTGAAATGCTTCTGCGCAGTGCCGCGGGCGATCAGCCGCGACAGATAATCGAGTTTTTGCGGGTCACGGTCGACGAATCGGAACGTCAGTTGCAGCCATTCGCTGTCGGGCTTGGGTTCGAATGCCACCACCGCGTGCAGGTAGCCATTGAGCCGAGCGGTTTCCGCTGCTTCGCCCTGCTCTAGGTCGAGCACTGCACTCTCCAGCACCTGCGGCAGTTGTTCGGTGCGTTTGACCACTAGCAGTGCCTCCTTGAGGCTCAGCGCCTTGATCACACAAGCCATGCTACCCGCCGGCAAACGCAGCTGACCCTGGCCACGACCGGCTGGCGACTTGCTCGGAGCTGCCGGCGCTGGTGCTGCGCTCGGCTCAGCCTGGCCCGCAGCCGGCACCGGAGCACTGGGTTTGACCACCTCAGCCTTGCCACCGGTGAGCGCGGCCAGCGAATCATTGGCAAAGCCGCCGCTGCTGAGCATCTTCGGCGGCGCGCTGGCGGCCAGGGCCTGCAGCTTGCCGGCGCGGCTCAGCGCCTTCTTCACCTTGGTCACCAGTTGTTCGTTGGAGAAGGGCTTACCGATGTAGTCGGAAACACCAGCCTGGATCGCCTGCACCACGTTCTCCTTGTCACCGCGGCTGGTGACCATGATGAAGGGCGTGGTTTTCAGGTTGTCCTGCTCGCGGCACCAAGTCAGCAGCTCGAGGCCGGACATCTCCGGCATTTCCCAGTCACAGAGGATCAGGTCGACCACCTGACGGCTCAACATCTGCTGGGCCTTGCGGCCGTTGATCGCTTCCTCGATCTGTACGCCGGGGAAATTATCGCGCAGCCCTTTCTTGACCAGATCACGGATAAAGGTCGCGTCATCCACCACCAGCACACTGACTTTGCTCATCGGCCACTCCTGTACGAATGGCAGTAAGCATAGTCATGGCCAGTGGCCTAAGGCCAACGGAAAAACGCCGGACACACAACAAATCGCGCAAACAAAACGGCCCGGGAAAGCCCGGGCCGTCGGCATCAAGCAGGCATCAGTCCCTGGACTTGCCCTCGACCTCTTCACGCATGCGAGTCAGGCCGATGTGGCGCACATCGGTGCCACGCACCAGGTAGATCACCAGTTCGGCGATGTTGCGCGCATGATCGCCGATGCGCTCCAGCGAGCGAAGCGCCCAGATCACGTTGAGCACGCGGGAGATCGAACGCGGATCTTCCATCATGAAAGTCACCAGTTCACGCAACGCGGTCTTGTACTCGCGGTCGACGGTCTTGTCGTACTGCGCCACCGACAGGGCCAGGTCGGCATCGAAGCGAGCGAAGGCGTCCAGTGCCTCCTGCACCATCTTGCGCACCTGATCACCGATATGACGAACCTCGACGTAACCACGCGGCGACTCGCCCTCTTCGCACAGCTGGATGGCGCGCTTGGCGATCTTGGTCGACTCGTCGCCGATGCGCTCGAGGTCGATCACCGATTTGGAGATGCTGATGATCAGACGCAGGTCGGAGGCAGCCGGCTGGCGACGGGCGAGGATGCGTACGCATTCCTCGTCGATGTTGCGCTCCATCTGGTTGATCTGGTCGTCGATCTCGCGCACCTGCTGGGCCAGGCCGGAGTCGGCCTCGATCAGCGCGGTGACGGCATCGTTGACCTGCTTTTCCACCAGGCCGCCCATGGCCAGCAGGTGGCTGCGCACCTCTTCCAGTTCGGCGTTGAACTGCTGGGAGATGTGCTGGGTAAGGTTGTCTTTGTTGATCATGTTTCGCTCCGCGAAAGCTGCCGGCTTGGATGGCCATGGTGCGCGCCGCGCACCCTACTGGTTGTTAAGGGATGGGCTTTGGCAGAGGGTGCTGGGCGAGGAGGCGGAACGCAGACAGTACAGGTAGTACGGCAAGTTCCGCCGACGCAGTCCAGCGACCTCTGACATGGCCATCAGCCATAGCGACCGGTGATGTAGTCTTCTGTCTGCTTCTTGGCCGGGTTGGTGAACAGGGTGTCGGTATCACCGAACTCGATCAGCTTGCCCATGTACATGAACGCGGTGTAGTCGGAAACGCGCGCCGCCTGCTGCATGTTGTGGGTGACGATGACGATGGTGTACTTGCTCTTGAGCTCGTAGATCAGCTCTTCGACCTTCAGTGTGGAAATCGGGTCGAGGGCCGAGCAGGGTTCGTCGAGCAGCAGCACTTCCGGCTGCACGGCCACGGTACGGGCAATGACCAGACGCTGCTGCTGACCGCCGGACAAACCCAGCGCCGAGTCATGCAGACGATCCTTGACCTCATCCCACAACGCCGCGCTCTTCAACGCCCACTCCACGGCCTCGTCGAGCACACGCTTGCTGTTGATGCCCTGGATACGCAGGCCATACACCACGTTCTCGTAGATGCTCTTGGGAAAGGGGTTGGGCTTCTGGAACACCATGCCGACACGGCGGCGCAGCTCGGCCACGTCCTCGCCCTTTCGGTAGATGTTGCGCCCGTCGATGTTGATCTCGCCCTCCACACGGCAACCGTCGACCAAGTCGTTCATGCGGTTGAAGGTACGCAGCAGGGTCGACTTGCCGCAGCCGGACGGGCCGATGAAGGCGGTCACGCGCTGCTTGGGGATATCCATCTTGACGTCGAACAGCGCCTGCTTCTGGCCGTAGTACAGGTTCAGCCCCGGCACTTCGATGGCCGTGGTCTCGTTGGCCAGGCTCAGGCTCTGCTTGTCACGGCCGAGGGCGGCCAGATCGATACCGTGGGTATGGGTTTCGTGTTGCATAAACTCACTCCGTTCGTAGCTACAAGCTGCAAGCTGCGCACCGGCGGTGCGCGACTCGTAGCTGCGTTAGTGATCCAGCGCCTTGTACTTCTCGCGCAGGTGGTTACGGATATAGACCGCAGTCAGGTTGAGCAGGGCGATAACGATCACCAGCAGCAGCGCAGTGGCGTAAACCAGCGGACGCGCGGCCTCGACGTTGGGGCTCTGGAAGCCGACGTCGTAGATGTGGAAGCCCAGGTGCATGATCTTCTGATCCAGGTGCAGGTAAGGGTAGTTACCGTTGAGCGGCAGGGTCGGTGCCAGTTTCACCACACCCACCAGCATCAGCGGCGCCACCTCACCAGCGGCACGTGCCACGGCCAGGATCAGGCCGGTCATCATCGCCGGGCTGGCCATCGGGATGACCACCTTCCACAGCGTCTCGGCCTTGGTCGCGCCAAGCGCCAGCGAACCTTCACGTACTGCACGCGGAATACGCGCCAGGCCTTCCTCGGTGGCGACGATGACCACCGGCAGGGTGAGGATCGCCAGGGTCAGCGAGGCCCACATCAGGCCCGGGGTGCCGAAGGTCGGCGCCGGGGCGGACTCGGGGAAGAACAGCTGGTCGATCGAGCCACCCAGCACGTAAACGAAGAAGCCCAGGCCGAACACGCCGTAGACGATCGACGGTACGCCGGCCAGGTTGTTCACCGCGATGCGGATCACCCGGGTCAGTGCGCCCTGATGCGCGTATTCGCGCAGGTAGACCGCGGCGATCACGCCAAATGGGGTAACGATCACCGCCATCAGCATGACCATCAGCACGGTGCCGAAGATCGCCGGGAAGATACCGCCTTCGGTGTTGGCCTCACGCGGCTCGTCACTGACGAACTCCCACAGTTTCATGGCATAGAAGCCGAGCTTGTCGACGGTGCCCATGGCGTTCGGGCGGAAGGCGCGGACGATTTTGCCCAGTTCGATTTCGGTCTGGCGTCCATCGCTGGCTGTCAGGGTCACGCTGTCGCGATTGATCTGCTGGGTCAGCGCCACCATGCGCTCTTCGAGCACCTTGTACTCGGCATTCAGTGCATCGCGACGGGCATCCATGTCAGCTTGCGCGGCGTCATCCAGCTTGCCCTGCAACTGCAGTTTGCGGCCTTCCAGACGGATCCGCTCGAGGCTGTGGTTGATGCGGCCGATGTCTTTCTTCTCCAGGCGCACCAGTTGCGCATGCAGATCATCGACGCGATCCAGACGCTCTTGCAACGCAGCCCAGGCCGCATCACCCTCGGCGATTACCTGACCGCTTTCCTTGACGTTGACCAGGTTGCCGTAGAAGTTGCCCCATTCGCGACGCTCCAGCACCGTAATACCCGCTGGCTTGCGCGGGTTGCTCAGCCACTCGCCGACCACCCAAGTGAAGTCGGCGCCGAACAGCTCGCGGTTACCCACTTTCATCAGCTCGCGGGTCATGAATTCGCCGCCCTCTTCGGCGACCGGCAGGCCTGCGGCCGCGAGACGCGCACGCGGCACTTCCTCGACCTGCACCACCTCACCCAGCATCACCCGTGCTTCCTGACCAGGCACCTGGTAGTCGGCTTCGAGGATGTCGGCCGGCCAGAAGTGGCCCAGGCCACGAGAGGCGATCACCGCCAGCAGACCAAGGGTCATGATGATGGCGATGGCAACCGCGCCACCGCTCATCCACACGCCCGGAGCGCCGCTCTTGTACCAGGATTTCAGGTTGTTCTGTTTCACGGACATATACCTTCCAAAACCTTAGAGCGACGAATACTTGGTGCGCAGACGCTGACGAATCAGCTCGGCCAGGGTGTTCATGACGAAGGTGAACAACAGCAGCACCATGGCGGCCAGGAACAACACACGGTAGTGAGTGCCGCCAACCTCAGACTCGGGCATTTCCACCGCGACGTTGGCCGCCAGGGTGCGCATGCCTTCGAAGATATTCATGTCCATGATCGGCGTGTTGCCGGTGGCCATCAGTACGATCATGGTCTCGCCCACCGCGCGGCCCATGCCGATCATCAGCGCCGAGAAGATGCCCGGGCTGGCGGTGAGAATCACCACGCGGGTCAGGGTCTGCCAGGGCGTCGCACCGAGGGCCAGGGAGCCGAAAGTCAGGCTCTTGGGCACACTGAACACGGCGTCTTCGGCGATGGAGTAGATGTTCGGGATCACCGCGAAGCCCATCGCCAGGCCCACCACCAGAGCGTTGCGCTGGTCGAAGGGGATGCCCAGGTCGTTGGACAGCCACAGGCGCATGTTGCCGTCGAACAGCCAGTTTTCCAGATGACCACTGATCGCGATGGAGAACCAGCCCACGGCGACCACCACCGGAATCAGCAGTGCCGCTTCCCAGCCTTCGGGAACACGGTGGCGGATGGACTCAGGCAGCTTGGTCCAGAGGAAACCGAAAAGCAGGATGCCCACCGGCGTCAGCAACAAGAGGCTGAAGATGCCGGGTAAGTGGTTCTCCAGAAACGGCGCGAGGAACAGGCCGGCGAAGAAACCGAGGATCACCGTCGGCAACGCTTCCATCAGCTCGATCACCGGCTTGACCTTGGTGCGCATGCGCGGCGCCATGAAGTAGGCGGTATAGATCGCTGCAGCCACGGCCAGCGGCGCGGCCAGCAGCATGGCGTAAAACGCCGCCTTGAGGGTACCGAAGGCCAGCGGCGACAAGCTCAGCTTGGCTTCGAAATCAGTGTTGGCGGAAGTCGACTGCCAGACGTAGTCAGGCTCCGGGTAGCTTTCGTACCAGACCTTGCCCCACAGCGAGCTCCAGGAAATTTCCGGGTGCGGGTTATCCACCACGAAGCGCTGCAGCTTGCCGTCCGACTCGACCAGCACACGACTGGCTCGCGGTGACAGGGCGGCGATGGCGCTGCCTTCGGCGACCTGCTCCTTGAGCAGGGTACGGTGCGCGGTGCTGTGGAAGATGCCCAGGCGCCCGTCGGCGTCCAGGGCCATGAAGCCTTTGCGGCGCTCTTCAGGAAGAATCTGGGTGATCGCGCTGTCGCCCAGCTGGAAGCTGCGGATCGACTGGAAGGTGGACTTGCCATCCTGATCGCGCACCATGAACCACTGCTGGATACCACCCTTGGCGTCACCGATCATGATCGAGATGCCGCCGAGCAGGCTGGTAGCGCTGGTCACACGGTTGGACGCATCCTTGAGCAGCTCGTAACGACCATTGAGGCTGCGCTTGCGCAGATCGAAAACGTCGGCACTGGAATCGCCGTTGAACACGTACAGCCACATCTGCCGCGGGTCGAGGATCAGCTGACTGATCGGCTCGCCGATCTGCGGCAGGTTGATGCGCTCCTCGCTGACGCTCACCTCGCCGGTGAACAGGTTCTCCTCGCGAGCGAGGCTGATCAGGTGCAGCTCGTTGCCCGTGGAGCCAGCCAGCATCAGCGTGCCGCTGTTGAGATTGACGGCGATGTGCTCGAG
Organism: Pseudomonas sediminis; assembly: GCF_039555755.1. NCBI lineage: Bacteria > Pseudomonadati > Pseudomonadota > Gammaproteobacteria > Pseudomonadales > Pseudomonadaceae > Pseudomonas > Pseudomonas sediminis. Next base: position 1,949,151 of record NZ_CP154631.1, on the reverse strand, counting down.
CGGACGCCCCTGCGGATCGACCTCGATCGGTGCTTCACCGTAGGGGTATTCGATCTGCGGCGCGATGGCACGTACGTTGTCTGGATAGGTGATCTTGTAACTGTGCTGAATGATCAGCGCCTGGCCGTTGGACAGGCCCAGTACCACGCGGCGTGTACCCGGCTGATCCTGGCCGACAGAGGCGACACTGACGCCTTGCGGCAGCGGCAATTGCAGGCGCTGCAGGGCTTCGCCACTCTTGAGCTCGAAGAACTGCACGGCGCCGGAAGTATCCAGGCGCATGGCGACCTGGTTCTGCTCTTCCACGGCGAGAAGCAATGGTGCCTGAGCCTCGGCCAGCCAGGCCGGTTGCTGAGCCTTGCGCGACTCGAGCTCGGCGCCCTGGAACATGGGCAGCACGACATGGGCGAGGTAGAAGAAGATAAGGGTGATGGCACCGAGCACCGCCAGACCACCGATGGAGACGTACCAGCGCGCCATGCGGTCCTTCAACGCGCGCAGACGGCGCTTGCGTTGCAGGGCGGGCGTGTTGAAGTCGATCCCTAGAGGGTTCTGCGAACGGTTCATGGATTCGTTTGCCAAGTCATTCATGCGAGAAGTCTCTGCGCGAGCTTGATTGCAGCGCATACGGCTGCCCAGGCTTGTCAATTTAGCGAGCTTGTGTGACAGAAAGATTACAGCCTGCTGACATGACGAAGCCCGCCACCCATAAGGTGGCGGGTTCGTCGAATGGCCTGGCTACCAGAGCTAGGCCATCACACTGGAAGCCTTACAGGCCCAGTTCCTTCATCGCTTTTTCGGCTACCTTGGACGGCAGCGGGATGTAACCGTCTTTCATCACGACGTCCTGGCCCTGCTTGGACAGCACCAGCTTGATGAACTCGGCATCCAGCGGGCTCAGCGGCTGGTTCGGAGCCTTGTTCACGTAGACGTAGAAGAAGCGGGCCAGCGGGAACTTGCCAGCCAGGGCGTTTTCTTCCGAGGCTTCGAAGGCTTCACCGCCCTTCTTGGACAGCGGTACGGCGCGAACGCTGGAGGTACGGTAGCCAATACCCGAGTAGCCAATGGCGTTCAGGGTGCTGGAGATCGACTGCACCACGGAAGCCGAACCCGGCTGCTCGTTGACGTTGGATTTGAAGTCACCTTTGCACAGGGCTTCTTCCTTGAAGTAACCGTAGGTGCCGGATACCGAGTTACGACCGAACAGCTGCAGCGGCTTGTTTGCCCACTCGCCGGTCAGACCGAGATCACCCCAGGTCTTGATGTCCTTGTCATTGCCGCACAGACGGGTGCTGGAGAAGATCGCGTCGACCTGCTCGATGGACAGCGACTTGATCGGGTTGTCCTTGTGTACGAACACGGCCAGGGCGTCGATCGCTACCGGAACGGCGGTCGGCTTGTAGCCGTACTTCTCTTCGAAGGCCTGGATTTCGCTGTCCTTCATCGGACGGCTCATCGGGCCCATGTTGGCGGTGCCTTCGGTCAGCGCGGGTGGCGCAGTGGAGGAACCAGCGGCCTGGATCTGGATGTTCACGTTGGGGTAGTTCTTCTTGAACTCTTCTGCCCACAGGGTCATCAGGTTGGCCAGCGAATCGGAACCGACGCTGGACAGGTTGCCCGACACACCGGAAGTCTTTTCGTAGTTCGGCAGAGCCGGGTCGACGGCGGCTACAGCAGATACGGCGCTTACGCCAGCGGCGGCGAAAGTCAGGGCCGCCATCAAACGCTTCAGTTTCATGCCTTGCTCCTAGCAGGATAGTGTTGGATGGAACGGGCCCAAGTATCTGCAGGCCACGTGAACACTCTATGAAACGAATGTGACAGTTAAATGAACGTCGACGGCTCTCGGTTGGGTAGCGAACAGGCGCTTCGGGCGTGGAGAAAATGTGGGTGATACCGGACTGGCGAGCTTGTGTGTGTTTTTGCGCTATTTATATCCGGGCAACGATCATTGGCGTGTCGATCTTTCGTCTTGGTTTCGCCCCTTACGGGCGCAACCTAAACGCTCAGAGGACTCGGTAACGGATAGTGCTAAGCCAGTGAGCAATACGCGCCCTGGCCTGCCCAGCCCCAATAAAAAGCCCCCACACGCATCGCGTGCAGGGGCTCGTAACAGCGCCGCAGTGATTACTGCATATTCTGCTTCAGCGCCCGCATACGGTCGTGGCAAGCCCGCACCTTGGGCATCTCCACGGCCAACAGGACACGGACATCATTGTCCGCGCTTTCCAGCGCATCTTCGAAGGCATGCAGGATACGGTCCTCTGCTTCCTCCAGCTGCGCAACGTAGGTGGCATCTTCATCCTTGGCCAGGGTCGCGCGGGTGTCGGCGTAGAACTGACGCAGCTTGCCCAGCATGGTGCCGCCGGACGCCGGCTCGCTCTGGTTGGCGGCGACCTTGACGCTCAGCGCATCGATCACCTGAGTCTTGGCACGCACCATGTCACGGAACAGCGCCTGCAGGCGGATATCCTTGACCTCATCGTGGGCATGCTCGTAGAAGCGCTTGCCGTCGCGGGTAATCTCGATCAGTTCATTGAGTTGTGCGGTCTTGCTGCTCATGGATTCTCTCCTTGGCTATGGGACTTGCAGATATCGGCCACGACAGTGGCCGGAGGGGTGAAGGGGTTCAACTGTTGATACGCAGGGCATCTGCATCGACGCCACGCACGCCGCGAATGTTGCGGGCGATCTCGACCGCCAGGCGCTTCTCGGCGCTGCTCAGCACACTGCCGCGCAGGCTGACGAGACCGTCGTCGGTGTTCACCGAAATGTTCATGGCGTCCAGGTTACGGCTGTAGAGAAAGCTGGCCTTGACCTTACTGGTGATCCAGCTGTCGCTGATGTTCTCGCGCGCTTCGTCGAGGGTGGTTTGCACTTCGCTGCTACTGCTGTCGGCAGTGCTGATGCTGAGGTGGTTGAACACCTCGCGCACACCATCGGTATTGGCTGCCAGTTGCCCCGCCAACTCCTTGGCCGCGGGCGTCTGGGCGTGACCACTCAGGGTGATGTTGCCGGTCTCGCTCTTGACCTGAATGTCCAGGCCACGGGTGTTGCTGTTCCACAGCAGCTTGGACTTGACCGTGGCGGCGAGGCTGGCGTCCTCGAGACGCTGCACCATCCCCGGCGGGTTGCCCTCGACGGCATCGCTGCCGACTTCGATGCGATTGTTCACCGAGTCGATGCCCTCTATGCTCAGCGCCACCTGCTCGGCCAGCTCCTTCTGCACGTCGTTCTCGACCTTGCCACCGAGGGTGGCCACGCCATCCTCCACGTCGATCTTGAGCTTGAACGGGTTGAGATGGCGGTTGAGCGCGAAGGCAGTCCAGATCGAGCCTTCCTGGCGCGCAGCCTCGAGCTGCGAAGCCAGCGCGCCCTCGGCGGCCTGGCTGGCCAATGGAGTCAGGCCGAGCAGCAAAGCAGTACTGGCGGCCAGCATCAAGGGTTTGAACGGGGGCATGAGTTCACTCCTGTCCGTGAGACGATACGAGGAATATGGCAAGCCCCATGCCAGCCATGAAAGAACATAAATACCATGTAAAACAATAACTTAAACACAGTAAAGGCACCCTGCCTGCATGCAGGGTGCAGTATCTGCGCATTCAGGCCGTGCAACTTGCACGGTTTTTACCTGACTAAGCTGCATCGACCAGCAAGACGGAGCACATACATGGCAGTTGCAGAGCAAACCAGCGGGCGCATTCTGCTGGTGGATGACGAAGCGGCAATCCTGCGTACCTTCCGCTACTGCCTTGAAGATGAAGGCTATGACGTCGCCGGGGCCAGCAGCGCGGCGCAAGCCGAAGCGCTGTTGCATCGACAGGTGTTTGACCTGTGCTTCCTCGACCTGCGCCTGGGCGAGGACAACGGTCTCGACCTGCTGGCGCAGATGCGCATCCAGGCGCCGTGGATGCGCGTGGTGATCGTCACTGCCCACTCGGCCGTGGACACAGCGGTCGACGCCATCCAGGCCGGCGCCGCCGATTATCTGGTCAAACCCTGCACTCCCGATCAACTGCGCCTGGCGGCCGCCAAGCAGCTGGAAGTGCGTACCCTGGCCGCGCGCCTGGAAGCGCTGGAGGGCGAGGTGCGCAAGGTCAAGGACGGGCTCGATTCACACAGCCCGGCGATGATGTCGATCCTGGAAACCGCGCGCCAGGTTGCGGCCACCGACGCCAATATCCTCATCCTCGGTGAGTCCGGCACCGGCAAGGGCGAGCTGGCCCGCGCCATTCACGGCTGGAGCCGCCGCGCCAAGCGCACCTGCGTGACCATCAACTGCCCGTCGCTGACTGCCGAGCTGATGGAGAGCGAATTGTTCGGCCATGCCCGTGGCTCCTTCACCGGCGCCAGCGAAAGCACCCAGGGCCGCGTCAGCCAGGCCGATGGCGGTACCCTGTTCCTCGACGAGATCGGCGACTTCCCGCTGACGCTGCAACCCAAGCTGCTGCGCTTCATCCAGGACAAGGAATACGAGCGCGTCGGCGACCCGGTCACGCGCCGCGCCGATGTACGCATCGTCGCCGCCACCAACCTGGATCTCGACGAAATGGTCCGTGAGGGGCGTTTCCGCGAAGACCTGCTCTACCGCCTCAACGTCATCACCCTCAAGCTGCCGCCACTGCGCGAACGCCACGAAGACGTGATGTCCCTGGCCGAACGCTTTCTCGCCCGTTTCGTCAGCGACTACGGCCGTCCGGCCTGCGCCTTCAGCCCCGAAGCGGCAGCGGCTCTGCAGGCCTATCGCTGGCCAGGCAATATCCGCGAACTGCGCAACGTCATCGAGCGTGCCAGCATCATCTGCCAGAGCGAGACCGTGGAGATTGCCCACCTCGGCCTCGGTGGCAGCAACGAAGCACCAACCAGCACCGTGCGGGTCGGCGCACCGATGAGCCTCGAGGAGCTGGAGAAGGCCCACATCGCTGCGGTATTGGCCAGCAGCAGCACCCTCGACATGGCGGCCAAGACACTGGGTATCGATACCTCGACCCTCTATCGCAAACGCAAGCAGTACAACCTCTAACCATGGGACCACCATGAAGCTGTCGATGAAGCTTCGCACGCGCCTGTTTCTCAGCATTTCGGCGCTGATCACCGTGGCCCTGCTGGGCCTGCTGCTCGGCCTGTTCAGCGTCACGCAGATGTCACACAGCCAGAGCGACCTGATCCAGCGCGGCTTCGATGCCGTGCGAATCGGTCAGAAGCTGCGTCAGCACCTGGGCGACGAGCTGATGGTGCTGATCGACCAACAGCCCGACGCACAACGCCTGGAAGCCATCCGCCAGTCATTCCGCGCCGCCTTCGACGAGGGCTTTCAGGCCAACCTTGGCCAGGAGTACGCAAGTGCACTGGAACAGGCATCAGCGCTTTATGACGAGATGGAAAGAATGGCGAGCGAGGGCACCCCGGCAGGTCAGACGCCGCACAACCTGGCCAACTACAAACCTTTCACCGACGCCTTCCAGCACCTGCGCAACCATCTGCTGGAACAGCAGGACCAGGTCGTCGCCTGGGTGATCGCCGCTGAGCGCAAAGCCGCCGAACGTTCGCGATTGATCGCCGGGCTGCTGGTGCTGACGGGCCTGGCAGTGCTGGCGATCGGCGTGCTCACCGCCCATGGCATCGCCCGCCGTTTCGGCGCGCCCATCGACATGCTGGTGCGCGCCGCCGACCAGATCGGCCAGGGCAAATACGATGTGGTGCTGCCGGTCTCGCCCGTGGTGGAACTGGCAGTGCTGAGCCGTCGCTTCGGCCTGATGACCGAGGCACTGCGCGAGTACCACTCGAGCAACCTCAACCAGTTGCTCAGCAGCGAAGGCCGCCTGAAAGCCGTGCTCGACAGCATCGACGATGGCCTGGTCATCCTCGACGAGCAGGGCCGTATCGAGCACGCCAACCCCGTGGCGCTGCGCCAGCTGTCCTGGCAGGCCGATATCCTCGGTCAACCGATCGGGCCGCTGCTGCCGGACCACGCCGTCGACGAGGCGCTGCGCCAGGTGTTGGCAGGCGAGCTGCTGCACGAGCCGCCAGCCGACCTGCAGATCGAGCGCGCTGGTGAAACCCGCCTGCTGGCCTGGGCGCTGACACCGGTGCAGGTGAGCGAAGGTGGCAGCGTAGGGGCCGTGATGGTGCTACGCGACGTCACCAAGCAACGCGCCTTCGAACGTGTGCGCAGCGAATTCATCCTGCGTGCCTCGCACGAGCTGCGCACGCCGATCACCGGCATGCACATGGCCTTCAGCTTGCTACGCGAGCGCCTCTCGCTGCCGCCGAGTGGCCGTGAGCAGGAGCTGATGCGGACCGTCGACGAAGAAATGCATCGCCTGGTGCAGTTGATCGACGATCTGCTGAATTTCTCGCGCTACCAGAACGGCATGCAGACCCTGCAGCGCCGTCCCTGCGACCTGGCCGAGATGATCCGGCAGACGCCGCAGCGCTTTGTCGAGAAGACCGCCGAGCGTGAAGTGACACTGGTCTGCGAGGTTCACGAACCGCTGCCGCGCCTGAGCCTCGATGCTGCACAACTGGAGCGACTGATCGACAACCTGATCGACAATGCCCTGCGCTACAGCAACCCGGGTGATGAGGTGCGGCTACAGGTACGCCGCCAAGGCGAGCAGGTGATCGTCAGCGTACAGGATGGCGGCGAAGGCATCCCCTTCGAGCAGCAGGCTCGTATCTTCGAGCCCTTCGTTCAGGTTGGCAGACGCAAAGGTGGCGTTGGTCTGGGCTTGGCGCTGGCGCGTGAGATCGTGCAGTTGCACGGCGGCCAGATCGGCGTTCACTCCCGCCCGGGCGAAGGCGCCAACTTCTATTTCAGCCTACCGATCTGAGGCTGGTCAGCAGACACCGGGCAATTCGCTCACAATAAAAAACGCCGCGGTCTTCGCGGCGTTTTTGGTTTTCTCAGTGCGGTTCAGCTTCAGCGCAGCACCGGGTCGAACTTGATGCGGCGTCCGGCCATCAGCGCGACCAGAAAGCCCGCACCGAAGACGACGCTACTACCCTTGAGCAGCAGGGCGACACCCTCGTGCAGAGCTGGGCTCAGCCACAGCGCGGCCAGGCTCGACAGGGTCATGATCAACAACAGTACGGCACTTCTGGACATGGCGGGACTCCTTGTCGGTCAGAACACCCAGCGAGGGGTGCTGTTAGCAGGACGGGGTTCACGGTTGGCGGTACCGGTCTCGCCATCGTCAGAAATGCGCAGCCACTGCGCATCGTCACCGATGGCCCCGACAGCGCGGGTGGGCTGGGCGGGCAGTTCGGCTGAGCCGTCCTGCTGCGCAGCGACACGAGATTCCCACACCGGCGAGTTGGAGAGGGTGAACTCGGCCGTTTTTGCAATGGCTCCAGCCGAACCACTGAAATCTTTGGCGTAAGCCCCGTTGACCAGCAATGCAGCGACGCAAAACAGGCTCACTCGGACGATGTTCATGACGCTTCTCCATCAGCAGGTCAGTCGGTGGCTTACACGACTGATTTTGCAGCGCTCATGCCAACATCAAACCACCAACAATATCCTTATAAATCAATAACTTATTAACCTTCAAAATTACCTGCCTCATGCACTTTGCAAGATGCATGAATTACGACACGTGCAATTTGCACGATCAGCTACGACGCGGCAGCACGACACTGAAGCAGGAGCCCTCGCCGAGGCGACTGCTGAGCTCGATACGGCCACCGTGGGCCTGGACGATCTGCTCGCTGATGAACAAGCCAAGTCCAAGCCCTTGGGCGACGCTGGTACCGGATACCCGCTCGAACTGCTCGAATACGCGCCCCTGATCCTCTTCCGAGATACCCAGGCCCTGATCGCGTACTTCGGCACGAACCTGCTCACCCTCTGCCGCGACCCGTACCGATACCGGCTTGCCGCCACCGTAGCGCAAGGCGTTGGTCAGCAGGTTGGCGAGAACCTGCTCGATGCGGAACTCGTCCATCATCACCGGGGCCGGCCCCTCCACGTGCAGGTCGATAGGCGTACCGGTATTGGTGTACTGCGCAGCCAGGCTCTCTACCACGCTGCCGGCCAACACACCGAGGTCACCCGGTTCCGGGCGCACGGAAAGCTTGCCGGTACGGATGCGCGAAACATCCAGCATGTCGTCGATCAGGCGGCTCAGGCTGCGGATCTGCCGCTCGTCGCGGGCGACCATCTCCCGTAGCTTGTCGGCGGTGAAGGCGTCCATGCGCCCCTGTTCCAGGCGCAGCCGGCGCAGTTGCACATCGAGAATCAGGCCGTTGAGCGGCGTACGCAGCTCGTGCGAGGCGATGGACATGAACACGTCGCGCATCTCCACCGCCTTCTGCAGCTCGGCCTGTGTCTCACGCAACTCGGCAAGCAACGCTTCCTGCTCGCGGCGCGCGGCCTCGACCACCTCCAGCTGCATGCTCAGCGCCTTACGGTGGCGGTACAGGTCGACGAACATCGCCACCTTGCTGCGTACCTCGAACGGCGACAACGGCTTGTGCAGGAAATCCACCGCGCCGCTCTCGTAACCCCTAAAGGCATAGTCCATGTCGCGCCCGACCGCGCTGACGAAGATGATCGGAATGTGCTTGGTCTTCTCCGTGCCACGCATCAGCTCAGCCAACTCGAAGCCGTTCATGCCCGGCATCTTCACGTCGAGAATGGCCAGGGCGAATTCGTTTTCGAGCAGTAGCGACAAGGCCTCATCGGCACTGCTGGCCTGGAACACGGTGCGATCCTCGCTCTGGATCAGCGAACGCAGTGCCAGCAGGTTTTCCGGTAGGTCGTCGACGATCAGCACCTTGGCTTCAATCTTCCTCAGCATGGCAGGGTATCCAGTTCGGCCAGCAGCAGGCGCATGGCATTGATAGGCAGGAGAAAATCCGGTTTGAGCAGCGCCAGCGCGGCATTCGGCATGGTGGGCACCAGCGCGTCGGCCGGGTCCTGTACCAGTGTCAGACCACCGGCCTGCTGAACAACCAGCAGGCCGGCAGCGCCATCCTCGTTGGCGCCAGTCAGCAGCGCAGCAGCCAGGTCCTCGCCGTAGGCATCGGCCGCAGACTCGAAGAGGATGTCGATCGAGGGCCGGGAGAAATGCCGCGGCTCCTCACGACTGAGGGAAAAGCTGCGCTCGGTTTCGATGGACAGGTGGTAGCCGGCGGGCGCCACGTAAACCATGCCGCGGCGCAGGTATTCCTTGTCCTCGGCTTCCTTGACCGGTAGCCGTAGGCGCCGGGCGAGCAGGTCTGCCAGCAGGCTGTCGTTGCGATCCGGCTGATGCAGCAGGCACACCACCGGCAGCCGGTAGTCCGGCGGCAGGTCTTCGAGCAGGCTGAGCAAGGCTTCCACGCCGCCGGCAGAAGCACCGATCAGCAGCGCCTGCAGCGGCGCACGAACCTGGCCGCGGAGGTTGATCCGCTGGCTGCTCATCGCTTGCGAAAAATCCGCTCGGGGCGCGACACGGCTTCGAAGTGCCGAGCGTAGGCGGAGAAATCCAGGCTTTCCTTGCTGCCCAGACCGAGAAAGCCGCGATGACAGAGGGATTCGTGGAACAGACCGAGGGCACGGTCCTGCAGGTCGCGGTTGAAATAGATAAGCACGTTGCGGCACGACACCAGGTGGGTTTCGGCGAACACGCTGTCGGTGGCCAGGCTGTGGTCGGCGAAGGTCACGTTGGCGCGCAACGACTTGTCGAACAGCACGCGGTCATAGGCCGCCGAGTAGTAGTCGGAAAACGCCCGCTTGCCGCCGGAGAGCTGGTAGTTCTGGGTGTAGGTGCGCAGGTTGTCGAGGGCGAAGATGCCCTGTTCAGCCTTTTCCAGCGAGTGCGGGTTGATGTCGGTTGCATAGATCATGGTGCGCTCCAACAGGCCTTCCTCGTGCAGCAGGATGGCCAGGGAGTACACCTCCTCACCCGTGCTGCAGCCAGCCACCCAGACCTTCAACGACGGATAGGTCTGCAGCAGCGGCACCACCTGCTCGCGCAGGGCCAGAAAGTAGTCGGGGTCGCGGAACATCTCGCTGACCGGGATGGTGAGGTACTGCAACAGCTGCATGAACGCCTGCGGCTCGTGCAGGATGCGCTCCTGCAGCGCCGAAATGGTCGGGCAATCGAGCTGCGCCTGCGCCTGACGCACACGGCGCTTGAGCGAGGCTTTCGAATAATCGCGAAAGTCGTAGCTGTAACGCAGATAGATCGCCTCGATCAGCAGGCGCAGCTCGATTTCGTCAGGCATCACAGACGCTCCAGCTTGGGCATCCACACACGGATCAGGGAGAACAGGCGATCCAGGTCGATGGGTTTGGCCAGGTAATCGTTGGCACCGACCTGACGGCAGCGCTCCTGGTCATCCTTCATCGCCTTGGCCGTCACCGCAATGATCGGCAGGTTTTTCCAGCGTTCTTCCAGGCGAATCTGCCGGGTGGCTTCGTAGCCGTCCATCTCCGGCATCATCACGTCCATCAGTACAAGGTCGATGTCCTCGTGCTCGCGCAGCTTGGCCAGCGCCTCATGGCCGTTGCGCGCCACTTCCACCGAGGCCCCCTTCTGCTCCAGCGCGCTGGACAGGGCGAAGATGTTGCGCACGTCGTCATCGACCAGCAGCAGGCGGCGGCCCTCGAACAGTTTGTCGCGGCTGCGCGCCGTCTTGAGCATACGTTGATGCTCGCTGGACAGCTCGGCCTCGACCTTGTGCAGGAACAGGGTGACCTCGTCCAGCAGCCGCTCCGGCGAGCGTGCGCCCTTGATGATGATCGAGCGCGAATACTTGAGCAGCTCGGCTTCCTCGTCGCGGGTCAGGTTGCGCCCGGTGTAGACGATCACCGGCGGGAAGGAGCAGATATCCTCCTCGGCCATGCGTCGCAGCAGCTCGTTGCCAAGCATGTCAGGCAACTTGAGGTCGATGATCATGCAGTCGAAGACGGTCGTGCGCAGTTTCTCCAGCGCTTCGCCGGCCAGGGCCACGGCGGTGATCTCGATGTCTTCGTCGCCGATCAGGCGGGCCACGCTGTCGCGCTGCAACGGGTCGTCCTCAACCAGCAGGACGCGTTTCACCTGCTGGTTGAGCTTGGCCTCCAGCTTGCCGAAGACTTCCTTGAGTTGGTCGCGGCTGGTGGGCTTGAATGCATAACCGACTGCGCCGAGGTGCAGGGCAGCCTCGCTCTGGTCCTCGACCGAGACCACGTGCACCGGAATATGGCGAGTCTGCGCATCGTCCTTGAGGCGCTGCAGCACGCTGAGGCCGGAACCATCGGGCAGACGCATGTCGAGCAGGATGGCGTCGGGGCGGTACTGCCGCGCCAGCTCCAGGCCTTCGTCGGCGCAGGTGGCGACCAGGCAGGCGTAGCCCAGCTCATGCGCCAGATCGAAGAGGATACGGGCGAAGCGCACTTCATCCTCCACCACCAGCACACGACGGCCGCCGCGCTCGTCGAGCTGCTCGCGATCATCGGCGAAAGGCGCCGGAGTCCGCGGCATTGGCGCAGCAGCAGCGGGACTAGCTGCCGTCGCCGGCACCGGCAGCGGTGCCGAGACCTGCGGCATTGGCTTGCTCTGAACGGCGTCTTCGACCATCCGTTCGGGCAGCAGCAGGGTGAAGGTACTGCCCTCGCCCGGCACGCTGCTGACGGTGATCGAGCCACCGAGCAGCCCCGCCAGATCACGCGAGATGGAAAGCCCCAGACCGGTGCCGCTATAGCGGCGGTTGGTGGTGCCATCGGCCTGGCGGAAGGCCTCGAAGATCGCTTCTTGTTGATCCGCCGCGATGCCGATGCCGGTGTCGCGTACGGCGAAGGCCAGGTAATGATCATCCTGACGCGACACGCTGAGGGTCACGCCGCCGCGATCGGTGAACTTGAAGGCGTTGGACAGCAGGTTGCGCAGGATCTGCTCGGCGCGCTGGCGGTCGGTGAACAGCACCTCGGGCAGCTCGCCCTGCTCCTCGATCTGGAAGCTCAGGCCGCGCTCACCAGCCAGGAGCACGAACACATCGCGCAGGCTCTCCAGCATGCTGGCCAACGGCGTGCGTTCAGGGCGCACCTCGAGCTTGCCGGCCTCGACCTTGGCGATGTCGAGGATGTCATTGATCAGGTTGAGCAGGTCATTGCCGGCCGAGTAGATCGATTCGGCGAACTTGACCTGTTCGTCGTCGAGATTGCCTTTGCCGTTCTCCGCCAGCAGCTTGGCCAGGATCAGCGAGCTGTTGAGCGGCGTGCGCAGCTCATGGCTCATGTTGGCGAGGAATTCGGACTTGTAGCGGCTGGCACGTTGCAGCTCTTCGGCACGCTCTTCGAGCTGCGCCTGGATGCGGCCGAGCGTGGTATTGCGCTGGTCCAGCTCGTCGCGCTGGTCAGCCAGCGTCTGCGCCTGCTCGGAGAGTTTCTCATTGGTCTGCTCCAGCTCGGCCTGCTGGGTTTCCAAGTGCGCCTGGGATTCCTTGAGCACCCGCGCCTGCTGCTCCAACTCCTCGTTGGCGGCACGCAGTTCTTCCTGCTGGGTCTGCAACTCCTCGTTGAGCTGCTGGGTCTGGCCGAGCACCTCTTGCAGGCGCTGACGATAACGCGCGGCCTCCAGGGCCATACCGACGCTGCCGGCGATGGCTTCGAGGAACTCGCGCTCACGCGGATCGAGCTTGCGCATGAACGCCAGCTCGATCACGCCGTTGACACTGTCTTCGGACTGCAGCGGTACCAGGGCAACGCTGACAGGCTGCCCCTCGCCGAGACTCGAAGCCACCTTGATGTAATCCGCCGGCAAGTCATCCAGGCACACCAGACGACGGCCTCGGGCAGCCTGGCCAACCAGCCCCTCACCTTTGTAGAACTGCTCCTTGAGGCTGGCGTCCTTGCTGAAGCCATAGCCGGCAACCCGTCGCAGATCACCCGTGTGGGCATCACGCAGGTACAGGGCGGCGACCACGCAGTTGAGATACTCGGCGAGAAACTCGAGGGAGCGGTCAGCCAGTTCCTGCACCTGAGGCTGACCGAGCAGGCGCTCCGACAGCAGGGTCTGGCCGCCACCCAGCCAGGCGCGACGTCGTTGCTCCTCGCCGTACTCGGCTTGTCTGGCCATGGCCTGGGAGTAAGTCTGCGAGAGACTCATCAGCTCACGACGACCAAACAGCGCCAACAAGGCGCTGAACAGGATGCTCACCACCAGGTAGATGCCGGCGCCCCAGAGCGTGGTGCTGCTGACATCGGCATTGCGTTGCTGACGCAGCTCTCGCTCGCTGTTGATGAAGGTGTCGAGCTCGCGGCGCATGCCATCGGTGAGGTTCTTGCCGCGCCCTCGTCCCACCTCGGCCATGAAATTGCCGCCATCGCGACGACTGCCGATGACTTCCTGAGCGAACAGGTCCCACTGCTCCTGCAATGCCAAGAGGCGTTCGAGCCGCTGCATCTGTGTCGGGTTGTCACCGACCATGTCGATGAGCTGCTCGGTCAGCGGACGAAATTTGCCGCGCGCCTGTTCATAGGGGGCGAGGTAGTCCTCGTCGCCACTGAGCAGGAACCCGCGCATGCCGGTTTCCAGATCCAGGGTCAGCTTGTACACCTCGCTGGCCCGGTTCAGCACCTGGTCGGTGTGCTCGACCCAGCGAATCACATTGAGCAGGTAACCGATCAACAGCGCAAAGAACAGGGCGCCGACCAGACCCAGGCCGAGCGGTAGCCCGACGTTACGATTGAGAATTCGGCGAAAACCTTTTTCGTCCATTGCGGACTCATTCGACATTGGGACGTCCATTCGATGATTGTCTCGCTTCTTCTTATCTATCGGGGGAAGGCGTGTGGCACACTGACCGCGTGCAGACTCCGAAGTTTGCCAAACATTTGCGTATTCTGCGCGCTGAAACAGAGAGCCTCATGACCGAAACCGATTGCGCCAGTGCCAAGACCATCCTGCTGGTCGAAGACGACGATGTCGTGCGCGAGCTCACCGCGGAGGTGCTCGGCGAGTTCGGTTATCGCGTGCACGCCCTGCGTGACGGCCCCAGCGCACTCGATCTGTTGCGCAGCGGGCAGCGGGTCGATCTGTTGATGAGCGATATTGGCTTGCCCGGCATGGACGGGCGCGAACTGGTGGAAACCGCACGCCAGTTGCAGCCGACCCTGCCGGTGCTGTTCGCCAGCGGCTACGACGAACGCGAACTGCTCGAGGCCGTACGAGCTCGCGACAGCGCAGCCGCCACCGACAGCATCGTCAAACCCTATGATTTCAGGTTGCTGGCACAAAGACTGGGCGAACTGGCGGGCTGACGGAGCGGCATCTAGTCTGATTTTCAGACCACTGGACAGGAGAGTCCGCCGATGCGTTACGCCACCCCGCTTCGCCTGGGCCTTCTCGCTGGCTTGCTGCTCTCCGGCTGCGCCAGTCAGACCACCCAACCCACGCAGTTCTCCGGCTACCTCGCCGATTACTCCCAGCTCCAGCCTGCCACCTCGGCCACTGGAGCACCGGTGCTACGCTGGATTTCGCCGCAGTTTCGCAGCGAGCGCTACACCTCGGTCTACGTCGAGCAGCCGAGCTTCTACCCCGAACCCATGCCCAGCGATCAAGTCAGCGCCCAGACGCTGGAACAGGCGCGTGACTACCTGCACCAGGCACTGCTGCGCGAGCTCAAGGACGGGCGCCTGAAGCTGGTCGACACGCCAAGCATGGATAGCCTGGTGCTGCGCAGCGCGATCACCGGGGTCAACGTCTCGACCGAGGGGATCAAGGCCTACGAGGTGATCCCCGTGGCCCTGGTGATCGCCGCAGCGAGCACGGCTGCCGGCACCCGTGACCGCGACACCGAGATTTTCATCGAACTGGAAGCACTCGATGCCCGCACCAGTGAACCGGTGCTGCGGGTGGTGCGCAAAGGTCATGGCCTGACGCTGGCCAACAGCAGCACCCAGTTGACCCTGGACGACCTTAAGCCGGTGCTGGATGTCTGGGCACGCGACGCGCGGGACTTCCAACCCGGCCTGCGCTGATCAGCCGGCCGCCTGCAGATTGAGCACCAGCAAGCGCGCTGCGGTTTCCGCGTCCGGCTGACCGTCGTAGTTGGCCGGACGATACTTCATCTGGAAGGCCGCGATGACATTGCGCGTCGCCTCGTCCAGCTCGCCATGCTGCGGCACCGTATACCCCTGCTGCGCCAGTTGTTCCTGGAACCACTGCACATTGGGCAAGCTGGTGCTGAACAGCGCCTGCTGACGCGCCACCGCGTCTTCGTTCGGCCAGGGCACCAGGCCCTCATCGGCCAGACGCTTCCAGGGGAACAACGGGCCCGGATCGACCTTGCGCTGGGGCGCCACGTCGCTGTGCGCAATGATCGAGCCCAACGGTAGTTGATGACGCTTGACGATGTCCTTGAGCAATACGATCAGGGTGTCGATCTGCTGCGGGGCGAACGGCTGCCAATAGCGCCCGGCAGGTGTCTGGTAGTAGCCCTGGTTGACCAACTCGATGCCGATGGTGGTGCTGTTGAGCCAGGTGCGCCCTTTCCACTCGCTGACCCCGACGTGCCAGGCACGGCGGTTTTCGTCCACCAGGCGGTAGACGGTCGGTGGCGCATCGCCAATCAGGTAGTGACTGCTGACCTCGGTCTGCGTCAGCAGCTCGAGCGAACGCTGCAGATCAGCGGAGGTGTAGTGCAGTACGACGTACTGTACGCGGCTGTTCTGGCCAGTTGCGGTATGGCTGTCGTCAATTCGCAGGCTACCGGCACAACCAGCGAGCAGAACAAGAACGAGGGCAAGGCAAAGAGACTTCATGCGTGACCGAATACGCTTTGCAGGTTGTCCAGCAGCATGTCGACGCTGAGCATGATCAGCAGCATCCCCATCAGACGTTCCACTGCCATCAACCCGCGGTTACCTAGGAACCGCTGCAGGAACGAAGCCTGCAGCAGAATGAATGCCGTCGCCGCCCAGGCCAGGATCAAGGCCAGATAAAGCTCCCAGAGCGGCCCGGTGTGGGTGTTGCGCAGGGTCATCAGCACCGCGAGTGCCGAAGGCCCTGCCACCGCAGGCGTCGCCAGCGGCACCAGCATCGGTTCACCGTCCGGCACGTCACCGAGCAGGCCCTGCGGGCTGGGAAAGATCAGGCGCATGGCGATGACGAACAGGATGATACCGCCGGCGATGGCCGTTGCCTCGCGCGAGAGCCCGAGGCTGGTGAGGAATTTGTCACCAAAGGTGAGGAACAGCAGCAGCAGGCCAAGGGCGAACAGCAGTTCGCGCGCGGCAATCCAGATGCGTCGACGAGGCTCGACGTTCTTCAGCGCGGCGATGTAGATGGCGATATTGCCGAAAGGGTCGGTGACCAGAAAGATCAGCGCGGCGATGCTGAAAATGTCCATGGGTATCTCCGCTGACAGGTGCGCATAGTCTAGGGCCTGCGGGGGGCGTCTCGCGAGCCGGCGCGCGCACCTAATACCTGCTTTTTTAGCAGGGGCGAACTGTTAATGACCGAAAACGCAGCGGCGCTCATGGAAACGACCAGTCGTAGACTTGTATACAAAATATCAGCCAAGACAGCCACAAAATATCTACATTGACCAAACAAGAACAACAGCGAGTAGTTTTTCCATGACCTCCACCGCTCCGCGCCCCGAGGACGAGAACCTCGGTATCGGCTCCAACCTGCTCTACGTTCTGCAACACGTACTGACCATGTATGGCGGCATCGTTGCCGTGCCATTGATCGTCGGTCAGGCGGCCGGCCTGTCACCTGCCGATATCGGCAGGCTGATCACGGCCTCACTGTTCGTTGGCGGCGCAGCTACCCTGCTGCAGACCATCGGCCTGCCGTTCTTCTATTGAGCAAGGTAGGCAGCGCCACTATCTCGCGCCTGTCGATCCTGCTGGCGATGGTGATCGGCACGCTGGTCGCCTTGGCATTCGGCATGGCCGACTTTTCCAGGGTCAGTGAAGAGCCGGTGTTGGCCTTCCCGACTCCGTTGCATTTCGGCGTGCCGGTGTTCGAGGTGGCGCCGGCATCGCGCTGTTCGGTACGGTCGCGGCCAGCGGCATCCGCCGCCCTAGCCAAGGTGGATTACCGCAACAACATGAATCTGGTGATCGTCGCCACCTCCATCTATTTCGGCATGATCCCCATTGCCATGCCCAGCTTCTATCACCATTTCCCGGCCTGGTTCGAAACCATCTTCCACTCCGGTATCAGCTCGGCGGCGATCATGGCGATCCTGCTCAACCTGCTGTTCAACCATTTCACCACCGGCAACTCGGACCAGCAGTCGGTATTCGTGGCAGGTACCGAGCGCAGCCTGCGCTATCGCGACATCGCCGCCCTGCACGAGGGTGACCACTTCATCGGCGGCTGGATTTACGCCGACTCAGGCCTGTTCAACGCGGTTGCGCCCAGCACCCTTGGCTCGATATAGCGCCTGATCGGCGCGCTCGAAGGTATCCTCGGTGGCCTCGTCATTGCGAAACTCTGCAATGCCGGCAGAAAGAGTGATGGTCACCGGCTCGCCCTTGAAGTGGAACGGGCAGGCTTCGACCGCTGCACGCAGGGTTTCCAGCAATTGCACGCCTCCATCAAGCGGCGTGCCTGGAATCAGCAGAACGAACTCCTCGCCACCGAAGCGGGCAATGAAATCGGTCTTGCGCAGACGTTTGTGCAGTTCACCGGCAATGATCTTCAGCACTCGATCCCCTGCCAGGTGACCGTAGCCATCGTTGATCCGCTTGAAGTGGTCGATATCCAGCACCGCCATCAGCAACTGGCCGCCATAGCGCTGGCGTCGGGCAGTCTCCAGGTCGAGGCGCTCGCTCCAGGCCGCGCGATTAGGCAAGCCGGTCAGAGGGTCGAGCAGCGATTTCTGCCGCTGCTCCTCGATATGTTGGCGAAACTGTTGCGCCTCGAGCTCCATTTCAGCGACACGCTTGACCAGGCCCTGCAGCCGTTCCGCCACGTCATCCTCACCACTGTCGCGCTGACGCTGATGATTGCTGACGCTCTGCAGCAGGCCCTCCAGACGCTGCTCCAGCGCTTGCTTGAGCGCGTCCAGATCGGCCGCCTCCTGCACGCTGTTCTGCAAGTCGCTGACCTGATCGCGCAACTGCTGGTTGAAGTGGCGCGTGCTTTCCACCGAGGCGGTATAACCCTCATGCGCTTCACTGAGGGTGCTGATAAAGGCGGCCAGGCGCTCGTTGAGCTGCTTGAGATAACCGGCGAACTCACGATGGCCACTGTCGGTGACTGCCAATACCAGCACAGCCAGATCGTCCAGCACGGGTACCAGTTCGTACCAGTTGAGGTTGCCCTCCAGACGCTGGCGCAGCGCATCACCTTGCGGCTGATGACGTGCCGGCAACTCCAGCTCGTCGAGCAGGCTGCGCAAGCTGCCGGCGATATGCGGGGCCACCGCGCTGTATCCGGGTTCGCTGCCGGGCAGGGAGAACGGGCTGTCGCCTGCATCCTCCGGCGGCACCAGGCCAGGCGGCAGTGGCAGGCTGTCGAGCATGGGCGCGGCGTCGTTGGCCTGATGCTTTCTCTTTGCCAAGGTGGCAACAGCCGCTGGCTCGCTCGCAGGCATGAGGACCGCTGGCGTGCGCTCTGCACTCTCGGAGACAGTGGCAGGCTTAACCTCAGGCTCCGATTTAGGTGCAGGTGCAGTGTTCGCGATCTCTTCGCTGCTTTCACCACGCGAGCCGAAGAGGCGCTGCAGCAAGCCGGGTTGCTCCTGCACCGGGGTTTGCAGAACGGTCAGCGCCTGCCCTTGCAGGTTGCTCAGTTGGCTGAGCAATGCGGGCAACAGATACTGGTGGCTGGTGGCGTCCTGCAGTTGTTTGCCGAGTGACTTGAGTGCCTTGCGTACCTCACGCGGCGGCTGCAGACGTTGCAACTGTTCGATCAGGCCCGCCAATGCCGTGGCGGCCTCGCCGGCACGCTGCTGACGGCGCTGCTCGGAATCCAGCACGGCCTTTTCCAGACGCGGGATAAGGCCGCCCAATGCAGCGTCCATATCGTCGCGGCGAAGAATTTCGCGCATTTCCTGCATGCACTGATCGACCGCCTTGTCCGCGCCCTCGGCGGCCAGGCTGCTGCGCACCAGCCCCCGGCGCAGCAGATCCAGGCGCAACTCCCAACGGCGGTCGAGCTTCTCCTGCTGTTCCAGGCTGCTCAGGTACTTTTCTTTCCAGCGCTGCGCGTCATCGCTCATACGGCTTACTCGGGAGATGGCGTCTTCAGCATAGGCATTTGCGCGCCATTCTGTGCTTCCGGCAGGCGGATTTCCACGGCTACGGGAAGGTGGTCGGAAATAGGCTGGCTGAGCACGTCGACACGCCCCAGTTCAAGCTCCGAGCTGAGCAGGATATGGTCGAGACAGCGCTGCGGGCGCCAGCTGGGGAAAGTCGCCTCGACCTGCGGTGCGAGCAGGCCGAGATCGCGCAACGGGGAGTTCTCCAGCAGGTCGATGGCATGGGTATTCATGTCGCCCATCAGCACCAGGTGGCGAAACTCGCTGACACGCTCACGAATGTAGGCCAGTTGCCGCGTTCGGGTGCGAGCTCCCAGCGCCAGATGCATCATCACTACACCCAGTGCATGCTCACCCTCGCCCAAACGCAGGAAGATCGCACCACGCCCAGGCGGGCCGGGGAGCGGATGGTCTTCCAGCAGAGAGGGACGCAAACGGCTGAGCACACCGTTGCTGTGCTGGGCGAAGCGCCCGAGATTGCGATTGAGCTGTTGGTACCAGAAGGGAAAGGCCCCCTGCTGGGCCAGGTACTCGACCTGATTGATGTAGCCAGAACGCAGGCTGCCGCCATCGACCTCCTGCAAAGCCACCAGATCGAAGTCGGCGAGCAGATCACCGATGCGCTGCAGGTTGCCGGCACGCCCGGCGTGAGGCAACAGATGCTGCCAACTGCGCGTCAGGTAATGGTGATAACGCTGGGTATTGATGCCGACCTGGACATTGAAACTGAGCAAGCGCAACAGGCCGTCAGCTGGCCAGTCGGCATGGGGCGAACAGTGCGGGTTGATCTGTGGATCGCACAGACCAACCGCACGTGTCTTTCGCCAGCGGCGCAGCATGCTTCGCGCCTGCGGCCGCGCTTAGAGCGCCTCGCGTTCCTTGGCGATCAGGTGGTCAGCGACCTGCAGGGTCTGCTGCGGACCACCGGCCGAGCCCAGGTCGAAGCGATACTTGCCGCCCACGACCATCACCGGTACACCCGTGATCTGGTAAGCCATGGCCAGTTTCTTGGCCTTTTCCATCTGGCCTTTGACGGCGAAGGAATTGAAGGTCTTGAGGAAGGCTTCGCGATCGACACCCTGGGTGGCGACGAAATCGGCAAACTCTTCAGCCGAGGCCAGTTTCTTCTTCTCCTGGTGGATAGCGGTGAACACGGCGTCATGCACCTTGTGCTCGACCTTCATGCTTTC
The DNA here is from genome assembly GCF_039555755.1 of Pseudomonas sediminis. Lineage (NCBI taxonomy): Bacteria > Pseudomonadati > Pseudomonadota > Gammaproteobacteria > Pseudomonadales > Pseudomonadaceae > Pseudomonas > Pseudomonas sediminis. Next base: position 1,928,773 of record NZ_CP154631.1, on the reverse strand, counting down.
CAGGGTGATGAACGCCTGGCCATGCACGTTCCAGATGCCACCGAACAGCGCCGGCACACGAACGAAGTTGACGTCATCCGGCAGTTTTTCGACCCAGGGGTTGAGGGTCGCTTCGAACTGGTAGCAATGCGGGCAGCCATACCAGAACAGCTCCACCACTTCGACCTTGCCAGGCTTGGACACCGGCACTGGGCTCTTCAGCTCGACGTACTGCTGGCCGGCCACCGGCTCGGCATGAGCAGTAAGACCGAACAGGCTGCTGATCGCCAGAGCGGCGCCAAAAATCAGGTTACGCATGGGGTACTCCTCAACTGGATAAGCGTCGCCCTGGTGGCGATTCGAGACTATGACTCGCTACCGCTGGGCCGGTTCCGCCCATTGTAGCCGCGGCGCAAATGAAAAAGGGTGGCCGTAGCCACCCTTTGTCTTGCCAAAAGCAACGATGGTCCGTCAGTGCAGGCCCTGGATGAAGCTGGATACAGCTTCGATATCCTTGTTGCTCAGTTTGGCAGCGATGGCGCGCATGATCATCGCGTCGCCGTCGTTGGTGCGGTTGCCTTCGCGGAAGTCAGTCAGCTGCTTGGCCACGTACTGAGCGTGCTGGCCGCCCAGGTGTGGGAAGCCGGCAGCGGCCAGGCCAGCGCCGTTGGGCGAATGGCAACCGATGCAGGATGGCATGCCCTCTTCCAGCTTGCCGCCACGGAACAGTGCTTCACCACGCTCGACCAACTTGGGATCGGCGGCACCAACGCTCATCTTCTGACTGGAGAAGTAAGCGGCGATGTCAGCCATATCCTGTTCGCTGAGGTTGTCCAGCATGCCGGTCATTTCGACCACCGGACGGGCACCGGACTTGATGTCGTGCAGCTGCTTGAGCAAGTAACGCTCGCCCTGACCGGCCAGCTTGGGGAAGTTTGGTGCAGGGCTGTTGCCATCGGCGCCATGACAGGCACCACAGACAGCGACTTTGCCCTGACCGGCTTCGGCATCGCCAGCAGCCTGTGCCACGCCAGTGAGGCCCAGGGTCAACAGCAGACTCACGAGTACTTTGTTCATCAGCTAATCCAATTACGGCTAAGAGAGAAAGGGTTATCGAGCGGGCTTACTCACTCGGTCATCAGCTTGATGACCGCCTGGTAATCCTCGGCCGAGCAGTCCATGCACAAGCCGCGCGGCGGCATGGCATTCAAACCATTGGTAACGCTTTGCACCAGTGCATCCATGCCCTTGGCCAAACGCGGCTCCCATGCGGCCTTGTCGCCCTTCTTGGGCGCCGTGGGAATCTGGCCGTTGTGACAAACGCCACACGCACGGTCGTACACAGCTTGCGCATCCTGAGCAGCATAGCCGTTGAACGACAACATCATAACGGCAGCAGCAAGCAGCATTTTCTTCATCAGATCAACCTCATCAGGGTTGGGAACGTCCTGCTTTCTATCGAGCAGAGATTTAATCGCTCCCGGCAATTGGGTTCCTGCGGGTGGGACAAAGCGCACACAAAATCTGCGGCATTATATACTGGCAACACTGAAACGGAAACGACGCCCCCTGCCGCCCCCTCTGGAGCGCAGCAGGTGCGCGGAAATGTCGCAAGCCCTCGAACCACTGAACAGGAATCGAGGCATCCACCGGATACCCCCATGCTCCCGAAAAATCCCATCATCGGTCTGTGCCAGCAGGCCAGCTTCCTCATCAGTGCCGCCAAGGTCGACCAGTGCCCCGAGGACAGCGGCCTGGAGGTGGCATTCGCCGGCCGCTCCAACGCTGGCAAGTCGAGCGCGCTCAACACCCTTACCCACGCCAGCCTGGCGCGCACCTCGAAAACACCGGGACGCACGCAGTTGCTCAACTTCTTCCGCCTGGACGACGAGCGTCGCTTGGTCGACCTGCCCGGCTACGGTTATGCCAAGGTACCGATCCCGCTCAAACAGCACTGGCAGAAACATCTGGAAGCGTATCTGGGCAGCCGCGAGAGTTTGAGCGGCCTGGTGTTGATGATGGATATCCGCCATCCGCTGACCGAGTTCGACTGCATGATGCTGGACTGGTCGGTAGCCAGTGGCATGCCGCTGCATATCCTGCTGACCAAGGCCGACAAACTGGCTTTCGGCGCAGCGAAGACCACCTTGCTCAAGGTGCGCCAGGAAATTCACAAGCAGTGGGGCGAGGCCATCAGCATCCAGCTGTTCTCGGCGCCTAAGCGCATGGGCGTGGAAGAGGCGCAGATGGTGCTGGCAGGTTGGCTGGATCTGTTGCCGGAAGAGGATGAAGAAGGCGCCGAGGAATAAGTCGTAGGGTGCGCTGTGCGCACCGAGATCGTAGGGAGTATTCGGTGCGCCCGGCGCACCCTACGGAGCTGCAGCCGCCCGGTTTGACTTGAGAAGCCCTCTCCCACAAGCGGTAGAGGGTCGTCAGAATGCAGCTAGCGGCACTTTTCTGCAGGCAAAAAAAACCCCGAGCTTCGTATGGGGAGGGAGAAGTTCGGGGTTCAAGGTCTGAACCGCTAGGGCGGGGTTCAGATGTCTGCCAACACTTAACACAACAAAGGAGCATTGAAGGGCTTAACGGCCATTCCTGAACTCTGACCGGGTGGGTTTGCAGAAAGTTCATCGCCGTCTTAAAAACCATTTGCAATAAGAAAGCGCCTTTTGATTCCCTGAAACCCAAAAGCTAGAGCGGCCGCGGCTCTAAGCCGCGGCGACGAGCCTCAATGCGCCTCGTCCCAATTGGCGCCGACGCCGACTTCCACCAGTAGCGGTACATCCAGGTCGGCGGCGCTACTCATCAGGCTCTTGAGTTTGGCGCTGACCTCGTCGATCAGTTCCTCACGCACCTCCAGCACCAGTTCGTCGTGCACCTGCATGATGATGCGTGCATCGATGCCGCTGTCCTGCAGCCAGCTGTCCACGGCGATCATGGCGCGCTTGATGATGTCCGCAGCGGTGCCCTGCATCGGCGCGTTGATCGCCGCGCGCTCGGCGCCCTTGCGCATGGCCTGGTTCTGCGCATGGATTTCCGGCAGGTACAGGCGACGGCCGTAGACCGTCTCCACATAACCCTGCTCGGCGGCCTGGGCGCGGGTGCTTTCCATGTAGGTCAGCACGCCCGGATAACGGGCGAAGTAACGATCGATGTAGGCCTGCGCTTCCTTGCGTTCGACATCGATCTGCTTGGCCAGACCGAAGGCGCTCATGCCATAGATCAGGCCGAAGTTGATGGCCTTGGCCTTGCGCCGCTGGTCGCTGGTCACCTCTTCCAGCGCCACGCCGAACACTTCGGCAGCCGTGGCCTTGTGTACGTCCAGGTCATGGCGGAAGGCGTCCAGCAGGCCTTCGTCCTTGGCCAGGTGAGCCATGATGCGCAGCTCGATCTGCGAATAGTCCGCCGCCATCAGCTTGTAGCCCTTGGGCGCAACGAAAGCCTGACGGATGCGTCGGCCTTCTGCAGTGCGGATCGGGATGTTCTGCAGGTTCGGGTCACTGGAGGACAGGCGGCCAGTGGCGGCGACCGCCTGGTGATAGCTGGTATGGATACGCCCGGTGCGCGGGTTGATCTGCTCCGGCAGCTTGTCGGTGTAGGTGCTCTTGAGCTTGCTCAGGCTGCGGTACTGCATCAGCATCTTGGGCAGTTCGAAATCCTGCTCGGCCAGTTCTGCCAGCACCGCTTCGGCGGTGGAGGGTTGGCCCTTGGCAGTCTTGCTGATCACCGGGTAACCGAGCTTTTCGTAGAGGATCACGCCGAGTTGCTTGGGTGAGGCCAGATTGAATTCCTCACCGGCGATCTCGAACGCCTTGCGCTCCAGCTCCACCAGTTTCTCGCCCAGCTCGACACTCTGCTCGCCGAGCAGCTTGGCATCGACCAGCGCGCCGTTGCGCTCGATGCGCGCCAGCACCGGTACCAACGGGATTTCGATGTCGCGCAGCACCTTGGCCAGGGACGGCACAGCTTCGAGGCGTCCCCACAGTTCCTGATGCAGACGCAAGGTCACGTCGGCATCCTCGGCGGCGTACGGGCCGGCTTGTTCCAGGGCAATCTGGTCGAAGGTCAGCTGCTTGGCACCCTTGCCGGCGATGTCCTCGAAGCGGATGGTGCTGTGGTTCAGGTACTTCAGCGCCAGGCTGTCCATGTCGTGACGGGTGGCGGTGGAGTCCAGCACGTAGGATTCGAGCATGGTGTCGAAGGCCACGCCCTGCACCGTGATCGGTGTGCTGGCGTTAGCCAGGACGTTGATGTCGTACTTGGCGTGCTGGCCGACCTTGGCCTTGGCCGGGTCTTCGAGGATCGGCTTGAGCGCCTTGAGCACCGCGTCGCGGTCGAGCTGCTGCGGCACGCCCATGTAGGAATGCGCCAGCGGCACGTACGCCGCCTCGCCGGCCTTGACCGCGAAGGACAGACCGACCAACTGCGCCTGCTGGGCGTCGATGCTGGTGGTCTCGCTGTCGAAGGCGATCAGCTCGGCCTGCTCCAGCTTTTTCAGCCAGGCATCGAACTGCGCCTGCTCCAGTACCAGCTGATAATCGCCGCTGCTGGCTGGCGCTGGCTCGGCGGTTTCCTCAACGGTGTCACCAGTCGGCTCGGCGAACAGATCGCCAGCCGGCGCAGCAGCCTTGGCAGCCAGCGCCTTATTCTGGCGCAGCAGGTCATCCAGCCAATTCTTGAACTCCAGCTCGCCGTAAAGCTCCACCAGCGCGGCCTGATCCGGTTCGCCGGGATGCAGCGACTCGATCTCGATATTCAGCGGCACGTCGGTCTTGATGGTCGCCAGCTGATAGGACAGGTAAGCCATCTCGCGATGCTCTTCGAGCTTGGCTGGCAGACCCTTGGCGCCACGGATCGCCAGCTCGGGCACCTTGTCGAGGTTGGCGTAGAGCACGTCGAGGCCGCCGCCGATACCAACCAGCAAGCCCAAAGCGGTTTTCTCACCGACACCAGGCACACCCGGAATGTTGTCGACCTTGTCGCCCATCAGCGCCAGGTAGTCGATGATCAGCTCAGGGCCGACACCGAATTTCTCCTTTACGCCATCGGCATCGTAGACGCTTCCCGTCATGGTGTTGACCAGCGTAACGTGCGGGCAGACCAACTGCGCCATGTCCTTGTCACCAGTGGAGATGACCACGTTGCGCTTTTCCCCGGCTGCCTGACGGGCCAAGGTACCGATCACGTCATCGGCTTCGACGCCTTCGACGCACAGCAGCGGCAAGCCCAGGGCACGCACGCTGGCATGCAGCGGCTCAACCTGGACGCGCAACTCGTCCGGCATGGACGGACGATTGGCCTTGTACTCGGCGAATAGCTCATCGCGGAAGGTGCCCCCCTTGGCGTCGAAAACCACGGCAAAGGGGCTGTCCGGGTACTGTTTGCGCAGGCTCTTGAGCATGTTCAGCACGCCCTTCACCGCTCCGGTGGGCATGCCCTTGGAAGTTGTCAGCGGCGGCAGGGCGTGGAAGGCGCGGTACAGATAAGAGGAACCGTCGACCAGAATGAGGGGAGCTTGGCTCATGCGCGGGATCAACCTTTTCGGCGGGTGCAGCGGTAGAATGGCTGCATCGGTAAAAAACGAAGGAGCAAGGTTACCATGGGTACAGTCAATCGCTTGTTGCTGGTCGGCCTGCTGGCCTGTGTGCCACTTGCCGCTCACGCCGAAGATCCGGTGTCTGCCGATCCCGATGTGACCATCCGCCAGGACGGCGACCGCACCATTCAGGAATACCGGGTCAATGGCTTCCTCTATGCCATCAAGGTCATCCCGAAGAACGGCAAACCCTATTTTCTCGTGCGCGCCGATGGCAGCGACGGCAACTTCGTACGTTCGGACGATCCGGACATGCTGATCCCATCGTGGGAAATCTTTAGCTGGTAAGCGATTAAGGTCTGATATGTCGGTATTCACCCCCCTGGAGCGTCATGAGCTCGAAGTCTTCCTGGCGCCCTATGGACTTGGCCGGTTGCGTGACTTCCAGGGCATTGCTGCGGGCAGCGAAAACAGCAACTTCTTCGTCAGCCTGGAGCAGGGCGAATATGTCCTGACCTTGGTCGAACGCGGCCCGGTGGCCGACCTGCCGTTCTTCATCGAATTGCTCGACGTGCTGCACGACGCCGGCCTGCCGGTGCCCTACGCCCTGCGCACGCAGGACGACGAGGCATTGCGCACCCTGGCGGAGAAACCGGCGCTATTGCAGCCCCGGCTTTCAGGCAAGCATGTGCGCGAGGCCAATGCCCATCACTGCCAGGAAGTGGGTAGCCTGCTTGCCCGCATCCATCTGGCCACTCGCGAACAGCCGGTGGAACGTCGCAGCGACCGCGGGCTGGACTGGATGCTCGCCGAAGGTCCGAGCCAGGCGCTTAAGCTTGATGAACAGGCGTTACCGCTGCTGCGTGATGCACTGGCCGAGATCGCCGAGCTGAAGCCGCGCATCCTCGCTTTGCCGCGGGCGAACCTGCATGCCGACCTGTTCCGTGACAACGTGTTGTTCGATGGCAACCACCTGGCTGGGGTAATCGACTTCTACAACGCCTGCTCGGGGCCGATGCTCTACGACCTGGCCATCACCCTCAACGACTGGTGCTCGAACGAAGACGGCAGCCTCGATGGCACTCGAGCCCGTGCGCTACTTGGCGCCTATGCCGCGCTGCGTCCGTTCACCGCTGCCGAGGCAGAGCTGTGGCCAGCCATGCTGCGGGTGGCCTGCGTGCGTTTCTGGCTGTCACGTCTGATCGCCGCCGAGTCGTTCGCCGGGCAGGAAGTGCTGATTCATGATCCGGCCGAATTCCAACGGCGCCTGGCACAACGTCAGCAGGTCAACCTGCCACTGCCGTTCGCACTGTAGCGGGATCAACGCGTTTCGTAGGGTGGGTTAGCCGCCTGTGACACATTGCTGAATCACTCTCTGTTTCTGCGGCGGCGTAACCCACCGTCGGCGCAACGCTATCCATTGCCTGGTGGGTTACGCGGCGCGCCAGGTTGAGTTGCGTATACGCATCCGAGGGATTGCGCCGCTAACCCACCCTACACGTCGCGGCCGTAGCCCGGATGAAATCCGGTAAATGCTGTACCGGATGGTGACGGTTCGCAGGCGCACCCAAGCCGATCAGCTACCCGAAACCAGCCCCGGCAATTGCTCGGCCAGTTTGGCGTTGTTGATCGGCGCACGGATGAAGCCGCGCTGGGTGCCATCCGGGCCGATGATCACCAGATTGCCGCTGTGATCGACGGTGTAGTTTTCCTTGCTGGTGTCAGCCGGGATGTAGGGAATGCTCACCGAGTTGGCGAATTTCTGCAGGGTTTCCTCTTCGCCGGTCAGACCTTTGAAGCCCGCATTGAAAAAGCCCAGGTACTTGCTCAACTGCTCCGGCGTATCACGATGGGGGTCGACGCTGACCATTACCACCCCGAGTCGCGCGCGGGTTTCTTCCGGCAGTTGAGTCTGCAACTGGCGCAGTTGGGCGAGGGTGGCCGGGCAGATATCCGGGCAGAAGGTGTAGCCGAAGAAAAGCAACTTCCAGTCACCCTTGAGCTGATCAACCATGACCTCCTTGCCGTCCTGATCGATCAGGCTCAACGCTGGCAGGTTGCGGTTCTGCGGTAGCAGCACGATACCGGCATCGAGCAATGCGGCCGGGTCACCCTGGCTCTTGCTGTTAAGCACCTTGTTGACGGTCAGGCCCAGCACCAGCGCAACGATGGCAACGAGGACGAAAACGGTAGTCTGTGTACGCGTCATGAGGGCCCTTAGATATTCAGCAACAGATAGTGATCCGCCAGCAGCGCGATGAACAGCAGGAACAGGTACCAGATACTGTACTTGAAGGTGTTGATCGCGGCGTGCGGTTTGCTGTCACGGTACAGCACCCAGGCCCAGTGCAGGAAGCGGCCGCCCAGTAGCACGGCGCAAACCAGGTACAACGGCCCGCTCATATGGATGGCGTAGGGCAGCAGCGTCACCGCGAACATCACCAGGGTGTAAAGCAGGATATGCACTTTGGTGTAGTGCTCACCGTGGGTCACCGGCAGCATGGGAATGTCGGCCTTGGCGTATTCGGCCTTGCGATGGATGGCCAGGGCCCAGAAGTGCGGCGGCGTCCAGGCGAAGATGATCAGCACCAGCAGCAGCGGCTCGGCACTGAGGTGGCCGGTAACGGCGACCCAACCCAGCAACGGTGGGGCAGCACCCGCCAGGCCGCCGATCACGATGTTCTGCGGCGTGGCGCGCTTGAGAAAGCCGGTATAGATCACCGCATAACCGAGCAATGAAGCCAGGGTCAGCCAGGCAGCCAACTCATTGGTGAACACCATCAGCAGGCTCATGCCGGCGATGGCCAGCAGCAGGGCGAAGGTCAGCGCCGCCACCGGCGAGACACGACCGGCGGTGACCGGACGTTTGTGCGTGCGCGCCATGATCGAGTCGATACGGCGATCCACCACATGGTTGACCGCAGCCGCCGCGCCGGCACACAGACCGATGCCGAGGTTGCCGAACAGCAGCACGGTCCAGGGCACACCGGCACGGGTAGCGAGGAACATGCCGACCAGCGAGGTGATCAGCATCAACATCACCACCCGCGGTTTGGTCAGCTCCAGATAATCGCGCCAGGTGGCGTGTTCGGAGTGAGCTCGCAGCATTGTCGCCATGGCATTGCTCCTTGATTCGTTATTTACCGGCCTTGAACCAGACCGTTGGAAACCAGAGTCGCGCGCCTGCCCGCCAGACCAGATGCTTCGCGAGCCGCCGCAGAAACAGCCCTCAGGCGATAGTTGATCAGCACCATCACCAGCAGCAGAACAGCGCCACCAGCGTTGTGCGCCACCGCCACCAGCAGCGGTAGATGGAAGATCACGTTGCTGATACCAAGGCCAACCTGCAGAGCCAGCGCCAGCAGCAGCAGACCGGCCAGGCGCGGTAGCTTGGCAATGCGCAGCTGCCAGGCCAGTGCCAACAGCGCCAGCGTTACCAGCAGCGCTCCGATGCGGTGGCTCATATGAATGGCGGTGCGCGCGTCACTGTCGAGCTGCCCGCCCAGGTAGTTGGGGCCGATGTGCTGGGTAAGGTGAAAGCCTTTGCCGAAATCCATCGCCGGCCACCACTCGCCGTGACAGGTGGGCAGGTCGACGCAGGCGACAGCGGCGTAGTTGGAACTGACCCAGCCGCCGAGGGTGATCTGCCCGATCACCAGCAGCAGGCATGCCGCCGCCAATGTCCGCAGGCGCCCCGGCAACTGCAGCGGCGCGAATCGTCCAGACAGGCGCAAAGTGAGCAAGGTCAACAGACTGAGCGTGGCGAAACCGCCGAGCAGGTGAGCTGTGACCACCTGCGGCCACAGCTGCAGGGTGACCGTCCACATGCCGAAGGCGCCCTGCAGAATCACCAGCGCCAGAATCGCCAGCGGCAACTTGAGCGGCTGAGTTGGCTCCGCACGGCGGCGCACGGACAGGGCAGCAATGGCGAGAATCACCAACCCCAGTGCGCCGGCAAAGTAGCGATGGATCATCTCGTACCAGCCCTTGGCAACCTCTACCGGCGCCTCGGGAAAACGCGCTTCGGCGATGGCCTGCTTGTGCTCGCTCATCGGCACGCCGAGAAACCCGTAGCAGCCTGGCCAATCCGGGCAACCCAGCCCGGCATGGGTCAGTCGGGTGTAGGCACCTAGCAGCACCACCACCACGGTCAGGAGGGTCGCGAACAACGCTAGACGGTAACCGGGCTTGTGCATGTCTACTCCTTGGGCACTGGGCCTGACGCTCTGTCGATATGGACAGAGCGTGGCGTCAACCGATCAGGGAAATTTTCAGCAGGTAGCGCAGATCATCGAGAATGGCCTTGCCCTTGCTGCCGGCCGGATAGCGCAGCACCAGATTGCCGTGTGGATCGACCAGCCATAGCTGTGCCCCCGGCACTGCCTCAGCGGCCTTGTCGTAGGCCTGCAGATCCAGTTGATAGCGTCCAAGTTGCGGGTATTCGCGCTTGAGCGTGGCGTCGTACTCGGCCGGCAGTGGTTCGGCCAGCGCCAGGCCGTGACTCGCGCGGGCAGTCTCGCGATTGAGGCCAATCTGGATCTGCCGCGCCAGGTAAACCAGCTGCTGACAGTCGGCCTCACAGGCGCCCGGTGCTGTCACCAGAATCTGCCACAGCGGCTCCACCTCACCCTGTACGCCGAGATCGGCAAGGGTGCGCCCATCGCCGATCAGCACACCGTGGTAGCTGCGCGTCTCTGGCACCCAGAAGCGCCATTTGTACATGGCGTTAGCCAGGAACATCGGGCCGATGATAATGGCCAGGATCAACAACAACTGCAGGCGACCACGCCCCTTGCGCGGCGCCTCAGGCATGGCGATGGCTGGGTTCATGACGACGCTCCCGTGCATTGTGAATTCCGAGATAAATGAACAGACCAAGCAGTGCCGCAGCCAGAGAGAACCATTGCACCGCATAGCCAAGATGTTTGCTGGGGCTCATGGCCACGATTGGCCAATCGACGCGATAACTGGCAGGCCCGGGCTCCAGACGCACCTCGAAAGGCAGACCACCACGACCCAGCTGGCGCCAGAGACTGGCGGCCTCGACCTGCGTGATCAGTCGCGGCCAGCCTTCGGTCGCCGCACCGGAGCGCAGATTGAAACCGCCAGAAGGCGCGACATAGACCCAGGCGGTGAGTTGCAGTACGCCGTCAGGGCTATCGAAAGGCGGCGCTGTACGCCGATCCGGCCAGGGCAGCCAGCCGCGATTGAGCAACACCCAGAGACCACTGGACTGATCGTAGAACGGCTGCAGCAACTCGACACCGGCATGGCCATCACGGATACGGCTATCGAGCAACAGGCTGTGCTCGGTATCGAAGTGCCCACGCAGTTGAACGCGGCGGTAGGCAGGATCACGCATGGGCTCGAGTTGCTCGAGGCTGATCGGCTCGGCCGTCCGCCGTGCCTCGAAGCTGGCCAACAGCTGGCGTTTCTCTTCGCCACGCTGCAGCTGCCAGAAACCCAGCCAGAGCAACCCCGGCAGCAGCAGGGCAACCAGCACGCTGGGCAACCAACCGGGACGGAAGGCGCTCATTGCGCCCTGCCGATACGGTCTGGGTTGCTGGCTATACTGCAGTGCATCACGTCAATCCCCCGGAGTCTCGCATGCTCAAGGCCGCGATCGTCCTCATGCTGTTGGCCACTCTCGTCAGCCTGTTCAGCGGCCTGTTCTTCCTGGTCAGGGATGAAGGCCATGGTTCCCGCGTGGTCGGCGCCCTGACTGTCCGTGTCGGCCTGACCGCCATCACCGTTGCCCTGATCGCCTGGGGCTTCTACTCAGGGCAACTGGTGTCCCACGTCACCTGGTAGCCCCCGCTACAGGACGTAGACGAAGATGAACAGCCCCAGCCAGACCACATCGACGAAGTGCCAGTACCAGGAGGCTGCCTCGAAGCCGAAGTGCTGATCGGCGTCGAAGTGCCCACGCATGATGCGCACCAACATCACGATCAGGATGATGGTACCGAGCGTCACATGCGCGCCGTGGAAGCCGGTGAGCATGAAGAAGGTCGCACCATAGATGCCTGAGCCAAGGGTCAGCCCCAGCTCGGTGTAAGCCTCGATGTACTCCTCAACCTGAAAGAACAGGAACGCCAGGGCGAGGACAATGGTCGCGGCCAGCCAGGCCTTGAGCGGGCCGCGGTGGTTCTTCTTCAGGGCATGATGGGCAAAGGTGATGGTGACGCTGGAGGACACCAGCAAGATGGTGTTGACCAACGGCAGATGCCACGGGTCGATCACCCCGCTTGGTGGCGGGAACAGTTTGGAATCGGGGTTCTGCAACATCGGCCAGCTGTATTCGAAGCCCTCCCAGAGCATGTTGGCCACGCCCTTGTCACCCTCGCCGCCGAGCCAGGGCCCGGCCCACATGCGAATATAGAACAGGGCGCCGAAGAAGGCGGCGAAGAACATCACCTCCGAGAAGATGAACCAACTCATGCCCCAGCGAAAGGAGCGGTCCATCTGTGCGCTGTACAGACCGCTGCGGCTTTCCTTGATGACGTTGCCGAACCAGCCGAACAACATCCAGGCCAGAATCAGCCCGCCGACGAAGAAGATCAGCGGCCCGTTGGAGCCTTCACGACCCGCCGACAGATCGTTGAACCAGGTGCCAACACCGTAGAAGCTGACCAGCAGACCGACGCTGGCAACGATGGGCCACTTGCTCTGTGCCGGTACGTAATAGTTCTCGTGACTTTCATGACTCGACATTGTTGTTCTCCTTATGGAGCCTGTGCCACTGGCGGCTTGCGCGCGGTGATATCGAACAGGGTGTAACCCAGCGTCAGGTGCTTCACGTCCTGTGGCAGGTCACGGTCGACGATGAAGCGCACCGGCATTTCGATGCGCTCGCCCGGCTGCAGCACCTGCTGGGTGAAACAGAAGCACTCGGTTTTATGAAAGAACGCTGCCGCCTTGGACGGCGAAACGCTGGGAATTGCCTGTGCGCTCATCGGCTGGTCGCTGGGGTTGTAGGCGACGAACAGCATGTCCCGCGCCTCCCCCGGGTGAACCAGAATCTCGTCGGCCTGCGGACCGAACTCCCAGACCATGCCGGCGGCGTTGGTGGCGAGAAACTGCACGCGCACCTCTCGAGCTACGTCCACCATTTGCTCGCCCTGGTAGGCTCCGGCCGTCTTGCCGTTGATGCCGAACACCCGGCACATGGCGTCGTAGAAAGGCGGCAGGATGAAGATGCCGAAGCAGAACATCACCACCACCACGAGCAGCAGACGGGTAACCAGGCGACGAGTCGCGATGACCTCGCTCACGGCAGACCTCCTATTTCACTTCCGGCGGTGTACTGAAGGTGTGGTAGGGCGCCGGTGACGGCACCGTCCACTCCAGGCCTTCGGCACCGTCCCAGGGTTTGGCCGGGGCCGGCTTGCCACCACGGATGCACTTGATGACGATGAACAGGAACAGCAACTGGGTGGCGCCGAACATGAAGGCGCCGATGCTGGAGACCATGTTGAAGTTGGCGAACATCATGTTGTAGTCGGGGATGCGCCGTGGCATGCCGGCCAGGCCGACGAAGTGCATCGGGAAGAACGCTAGGTTCATGCCGATGAAGCTCATCCAGAAATGCAGCTTGGCCAGGGTTTCGTCATACATGTGGCCGGTCCACTTGGGCAGCCAGTAATAGGCCGAAGCGAAGATGCCGAAGATCGCACCGGGCACCAGCACGTAGTGGAAGTGCGCCACCACGAAGTAGGTGTCGTGGTACTGGAAGTCCGCCGGGGCGATGGCCAGCATCAGCCCGGAGAAACCGCCGATGGTGAAGAGGATGACGAAGGCCACCGAGAACAGCATCGGCGCCTCGAAGGTCATCGAGCCCTGCCACATGGTGCTGGCCCAGTTGAACACCTTCACCCCGGTGGGAACGGCAATCAGCATCGTCGCGTACATGAAGAACAGCTCGCCGGTCAGCGGGATGCCGACGGTGAACATGTGGTGCGCCCAGACGATGAACGACAGGAAAGCGATCGCCCCTGTGGCGTAGACCATCGAGGTGTAGCCGAACAGCGGCTTGCGCGCGAACGCCGGGATGATCGAGCTCACCGCGCCAAAGGCAGGCAGGATCATGATGTACACCTCGGGGTGACCGAAGAACCAGAACACGTGCTGGAACAGCACCGGATCCCCACCGCCAGCAGCATTGAAGAAGCTGGTGCCGAAGTGGATGTCCATCAGCATCATGGTCACGCAGCCAGCCAGTACCGGCATCACAGCAATCAGCAGAAACGCGGTGATCAGCCAGGTCCAGACAAACAGCGGCATCTTCATCAGAGTCATGCCGGGGGCGCGCAGGTTGAGGATGGTGGCGACCACGTTGATCGCCCCCATGATCGAGCTGATGCCCATCAGGTGCACGGCGAAGATGAAGAAAGTGGTGCTCTCCGGCCCGTAGGTGGTCGACAGCGGCGCGTAGAAGGTCCAGCCGAAGTTCGGCCCGCCACCCTCCATGAACAGTGTCGAGACCAGCAAGCCGAATGCCGCGGGCAACAGCCAGAAGCTGAAGTTGTTCATCCGCGGCAGCGCCATGTCCGGCGCGCCGATCATCAGCGGGATCATCCAGTTGGCCAGGCCGACGAAGGCCGGCATCACCGCACCGAAGACCATGATCAGGCCGTGCATGGTGGTCATCTGGTTGAAGAATTCCGGCTGCACGATCTGCAGACCCGGCTGGAACAGCTCGGCACGGATGACCATGGCCATCGAGCCGCCCAGCAGAAACATGCAGAAGCTGAACCACAGGTACATCGTGCCGATGTCCTTGTGGTTGGTGGTCAGCACCCAGCGCATCAGGCCCTTGGCCGGGCCATGGTGGTGGTCAGTATGACCGTGGTCGATCACTGCACTCATGTCCTTACTCCTGCGCCTTGGAGAAATCGAGAATGTCCTTGGGCGTGACCATGTCACCGACATTGTTGCCCCAGGCGTTGCGCTCGTAGGTGATGATGGCGGCCAGGTCGACCGGCGACAGTTGCTTGCCGAAGGCGGCCATGGAGGTACCCGGCTTGCCTTGGTAGACGATGTGGATATGCCCCTCGGCCGGCCCGGTGGCGATGGCCGAGCCCTTGAGCGCCGGGAACATCGGTGGCAGACCTTCACCGGTAGGCTGGTGGCAGGCTGCGCAGGAGGTGTTGTAGGCCTTCTCACCACGCGCCATCAGCTCTTCCATGGTCCATTCCTTGCTGGTCAGCTCACGCTCAGCGGCGGCGGCCTGCTTGCGCTCGGCCAGCCAGGCGTCGAAGTCTTCCTTGGACTTGGCCTCGACCACCACCGGCATGAACCCGTGGTCCTTGCCGCACAGCTCGGTGCACTGGCCACGATAGATGCCGGGCTCCTCGATGCGCGTCCAGGATTCGTTGATAAACCCGGGGATGGCGTCTTTCTTCACTGCCAGTGCCGGTACCCACCAGGAGTGAATGACGTCAGCGGCGGTGATCAGGAAGCGCACCTTGGTGCCCACCGGCACCACAAGGGGCTCATCCACTTCCAGCAGATAGTGTTCGCCCTTGGCTTCGCGGTTGTTGATCTGCGAGCGCGGCGTGGTCAGGTTGCTGAAGAACTCAACGTCCTGCCCCAGGTATTTGTAGTGCCACTTCCACTGATAGCCGGTGATCTGAATATCCAGCTCGGACTCGGTGGTGTCGTAGATCTCGATCAGCGTCTTGGTCGCCGGAATCGCCATCACCACCAGGATGGCCAGGGGAACCACGGTCCAGAGAATCTCGACGGTGGTGCTTTCGTGGAAGTGCGCAGGCTCCTGGCCAGTGGAGCGGCGGTGCATGATCATCGACCAGAACATGGCGCCGAACACGATCACGCCAATCACAACGCAGATCCAGAAAATGGTCATGTGCAGATCGAAAACGGAGCGGCTGACGTCGGTTACACCGGGCGCCATATTGACCGTCCACTGCGCGTGCGCCGAGCCTAATGCCAGCCACAGCAGGAGGCCCATCCAGACTCGTGGATGTCGCATCATTGCGGGTTCCCCTTGATTGTTCTTGTTATCCCGCCGGCTGAGCCTGCGGCTAAGGGATCGACTGCCATAGAGCATGCGCTGCGGACTCTGTTCGCGAACCACGCTCGACTGCTGGCGACTGCTGCCGAAACCTCTCCGTGCCTAAGCCCGTCCGGTTCCATCAGGTACTGCCTTTCGAAATCGAGTATAGACGGCGACTTTCACCTCGCAACGTAAGAGGGAAAATGGCCGAAGCCGCGCAGCCCTTGTCCTAAACGCCACGACTGACGCGGGCTGTAGCCTTTCTGATACAGGTGGATATAGCAGACTCGCATAAGTATGAAAAAGTTATGACAATCACGTCTTAGCCGACTGCCGGAGCCGGCTAAGGTTCACGTCCATGTCCATGTCCTGAAATGTAGGAGCAGTCATGAACACCGCCGCCCTTCGTCAATTGATCACCCAGGCTCGTCAGCAGGAAAGCGGCAGCCAGGCACTCGCACACTTCCTGCAGGCCCAACTGGATCGCCTGCACCCGTCCATCCGCCTGCCCGAAGACGACGCCTCGGGCGCGCTGACGGCCTTCGTCATCGCCTATATCGAAGAGGTGCCAGACGTGCTGGACGCCGCCGCCGAGGTGGCGCGGGAAGCCGGAATCGAAGCCGCAGTGAAACCCGTGCTGAAGATCGCCGAGCATTTCTTCCTGCAGCCACCGGCGCTGATGGAAGGCCATGAAGGATTGGAAGGCCTGCTCGACGAGGCCTATCTGGCCCATCGCCTGGTGGAAGAGGTCAATGATCGCTATATCGCCCATCTCGGCCAGCCGCTGATCCCACTGGACACCACGCGCGCCAACCTGATCGCTCATCAGTTGATCGGCGAACCTTTCGCCAACCAACTCGATGAGGCTGTGCATCATGCCCTCACCGGCATGCTCGATGACGCCAGCTTCGACCAGCCCTCGGTGCAAGCCTACCGTGAGCGCCTGGCAGCGCCGGATACCGCGTCAGCCTGGAAGCGCTGGCCCTGCCTGTCGCAGCAGCTCGGCGTGGAGCTGCAACTCAAGGCGTGATCAGTAGCAGGATCAGGCTCAAGGTCAGCAGCGAACCGAGGGTGGAAAACAGGATCGCCCGCGACACCAGCGCCGCCTGGCGCTGGTAGTACTCGGCAAGCATGAACGGCCCGGTGCCGGTCGGCAGTGCACTGAGCAGCAACGCGGCATGTGCCCAGAACGGTGGCAGATCGAGCAGCACGAAGGCGATGAACCAGGTCACCAGCGGCTGCAGTACCAGCTTCAGGGCCACCAGCGGCCAGGCGCCTTCGCTCGGCCCGCTCTGCCTCTGTGCCAGGAACAACCCCAGTGACACCAGCGCACAGGGTACGGTGGCCGCGCCGAGCAGGCGAAGAAACTCATCCAGCGCTGCTGGCAACTGCACACCGCCAGACGCCCAGGCCGCACCGAGTAAAGGCGCCACCACCAGCGGATTCTTCAGCAGAGCGGTGACCACCTGAACGATAGCGCCGCCCAACCCCTTCCTGTTCTGCAAACCGACTTCGATGCATATCACCGCCAGGCCGAACAGTACGCAGACCACCATCAGCGAGGCGATCAAGGCCGGCGCCATGCCGTCCTCACCCAGTACCAGCACGCACAGCGGAATGCCAATATAGCCGGTGTTGGCGTAACCGGCGCTGAGCCCGTCGATACTGGCGTCGACCAGGCTGCCAGTGGTTTTCCAGCGATACACCAGCGTGACCAGAAACACCGCGAGCATGCCGCCAGTAAAGGCAAGCAAGAAACCGGGCTGCCAGATGTGTGTCCAGTCGGCCTTGGCCGTAAGGCTGAACAGCAACGCAGGCAGGCCGAGCCAGACCACGAAGCGGTTCATCTCCGATGCCGCAGTCGGCCCCAGGCGATTGGTTCGCCGACAGATGAAGCCAACCAGGATCAGGCCGAATATCGGCAATAGCACATTAAGAACGGTGGACATCGAACCACGCCAGCGACAGGGGAGGACCGAGACTAGGTGGACGCGCTGTTCAGGGCAAGCGCCTACCTGTGATTCCGTAGCGCCCGCGGGCGTCTAGCTCTGACCTGCCGGGACGCTCTCCGGCCTACTCGCGAGCCCGAACATGCAAGCGCTGTTGACCGAAATTCTCGATGAAGTCCGCCCGCTGATCGGCCAGGGCAAGGTGGCCGATTACATTCCAGCGCTGGCCAGCGTGGTGCCTGACCAGCTGGGCATCGCCGTATACGGCAACGACGGCCAGGTGCATGTCGCCGGCGATGCACGTACGCCCTTCTCGATCCAAAGCATTTCCAAGGTGTTCAGCCTGGTCCAGGCCATCGGCCACAGCGGCGAGAGCATCTGGCAGCGCCTGGGCCATGAGCCGTCCGGACAGCCGTTCAACTCGCTGGTGCAGCTCGAATTCGAGCGAGGCAAGCCGCGCAATCCCTTCATCAACGCGGGCGCTCTGGTGATCTGCGATATCAACCAGTCGCGCTATGCCGCACCGGCACTATCGATGCGCGACTTCGTCCGGCGTCTGTCGGGCAACCCCGAGGTCACGGTGGACAACCACGTCGCCGAATCGGAGTACCAGCACCGCGCGCGCAACGCGGCAGCGGCGTACCTGATGCAGTCGTTCGGCAATTTTCACAACGAAGTCGAGGCGGTGCTGCGCAGCTACTTCAGCTGCTGCGCGCTGCGCATGAGCTGCGTCGACCTGGCGCGTGCCTTCGGTTTCCTGGCCAATGAAGGTTTCTGCCAGCACAGCGGCGAACAGGTGCTGTCGCCCCGGCAAACCAAACAGATCAACGCCATCATGGCCACCAGCGGCCTGTATGACGAAGCGGGCAACTTCGCCTACCGTGTTGGCCTGCCGGGCAAAAGCGGCGTCGGCGGTGGCATCGTCGCGGTAGTACCAGGTCAGTTCAGTGTGTGCGTATGGTCACCCGAGCTCAATGCAGCAGGTAACTCCCTGGCCGGTATCAAGGCGCTGGAGCTGCTCAGCGAGCGCATCGGCTGGTCGGTGTTTTGAGCCGCGCATACGCGCTGCTGCGCATGGCGCGCCCTGTCGGGCGGCCAGCGCGGTATATCGCCGCCCGCACATGATGCGAGGCCTTACAACAGCTTGCGGTACTGCACGAACCCCGAGCGTTCGCCGATGCGCTCGTAAAGCAGCTTGGCCTGGCTGTTGGTTTCATGTGTCAGCCAGTGCACCCGCGAGCAGCCGGCAGCACGCGCCTGGTCGTAGACGTGCTGGATCAGTTGGCGGCCGATACCACCGCTGCGCTCACCCTTGGCGACGAACAGGTCCTGCAGGTAGCAATAGTCGCCGGTGGTCCAGGTCGAGCGGTGGATGACCCAGTGCACCAGGCCAATGGCCTGCTCACCCTGCCAGGCCAGGGCTGCGCCCATGGGCTCGGCGGGGTCGAGAAAGCGCTGCCAAGTAACGGCGCTAGTCTCGGCTGGAATCTCGGTCATGTAGAAGCGCTGGTAGCCCTGCCACAAGGGCAACCAGGCTTGGTGATCGGCAGCGACTACAGGGCGAATTTCGATGCTCATCGTCCTTCCTCTGTTTGGGCAGGTGGATCAGTCGCTCATCTCACCACAGAGATCGCGCGCCAGCCAGTACTCGACCTCCGTTTGCGGCAAACCGGCGCCGAGCAGGGCGAACAGCTTGCCCAGTGCGGCTTCGCGGGTCATGCCGCCACAGGACACCAGACCAACCTCGGCCAGACGGCTGCCGGCCGCATACACACCGAACTGCACGTGGCCTTGCGGGCACTGGCTGATCGCCGCCAGCACCACGCCGCGCTGGTGCGCCTCACGCAGCACGCTCATCAATGGCGCGTCGCCGGCCGGGCCGGTACCGCTGCCGTAGCACTCCAACAGCAACCCCTGCACGCCGCTGGCCAGCAGGGCTTGCAGATGCCCAGCCTGCACGGCCGGATGCAGCGGCAGCACGGCAAGGTTCACAGCCTGACGCGGCTGGCGGAAATCGATACGGGCATCGACCGTGGCCCGCTCGGCCTGACGCTGACGCGGCAGCACCTGGAAGGCGTCGAACGCATCGCTGCGCAACTTCGAGCAACGTGCGCCATGCAGTAGCTGCCCGTTGAAATACAGGTGCACGCCCGGCTTCACGCCGCGGTACAGCGCACGCATGGCGCCGAACAGGTTGGGCCAGGCATCTCCACCATCGACACCAGCCGGCTGCATGGCACCCGTAAGCACCACCGGCGCATCGAGCCCGAGCAGCAGGAAGCTCAACGCCGCAGCGCTGTAAGCCAGGGTATCGGTGCCGTGCAGCACCAGCACGGCGTCGTGGCCATCGGTCTGTACCGCAGTGACGATTTCGTCGCGCAGCGCCAGCCAGTGGCCGGTGTTCATGTTGGCGCTGTCGATCAACGGCAGCAGCTCGCGGAAGCTCCATTGCGGCAGCTCACTGGCGTTCTCGCCGGCTTGCTGGCTGCGCATGCGCGCCTCGAAACCCGAGGCCGGCGCCAGGCCGTCTGCACTCATCTGCATGCCGATGGTGCCGCCTGTGTACAGCACCAGGAGTTTTTCTGGGGTTACCATGGGCTCTCCTCACAAATCACGGGCCTGCGCGACATTCTTAACGTCGCTTACGACTGCCCGAACAATGGCTGCCAAAGCTGGCAGGCAAGAAAAAGGGGGCCTCGCCCCCTTCTTCCATCTGAGTCAGATCAGCGCTGGTAGACGCGATCCCCGATTTCCGCCTGGTCGGCGGTTTCACCTGGCTGGCTACCCCAGACGGCAGGGTCGAGGTCCAGATCAGCGAACTGCTTGGCATCCAATACCGGCGACTCAACACCCGCCTTGATCTGGCTATCGTAGTCGCGCATCAGGCGCATGCCCACTTTGAACAGCAGCGCCAGAGCGATGAGGTTGGCGATGGCCAGCAGACCCATGGTCACATCGGCGAAGGCGAACACGGTGCCCAGATCCTGCACCGAACCCCACAGCACCAGACCGACCACCAGCACGCGGTAGATCATTACCGGGCCGCGCTTCTGGCTGAAGAAGCCGAGGGCATTTTCGCCGAGGTAGTAGTTGTAGATCAGGGTGGTGAAGACGAACAACAGCAGCGCCAGGCTGACGAACACCCTGCCCCACTCGCCGACCACGGCGGCAACCGCGCTCTGGGTCAGTACCACACCGGCCTGCTCCATACCCGGCTGATACACGCCCGACAGCAGGATGATCAGCGCCGTGCAGCTGCACAGGATCAGGGTGTCGATGAACACACTGAGCGACTGCACGATGCCTTGCGCGGCCGGGTGCTTGACCTCGGCGACAGCGGCCACGTTCGGTGCGCTGCCCAGGCCGGCTTCGTTGGAAAACAGGCCGCGCTTGACGCCCATGATGATGGCCGCGCCGATGCCGCCGGCGAAGGCCGGCTCGAGGCCGAAGGCGCTTTTGAAGATCAAGGCGAAAGTGGCTGGAACTTCGTTGATGTTCAGGCCGATCACCAGCAGCGCCATGCCCAGGTAAGAGAACGCCATCACCGGCACCAGCACGTCGGCGAACTTGGCGATGCGCTTGATGCCACCGAAGATGATCAGGCCGATGACCGCGGTCAGGGCGATGCCGCTGGCCAGGGTCGGGATGCCGAAGGTGTCGTGCAGCGAGCTGGCGACGGTGAAGGACTGCACGGCGTTGAAGCCGAAGCCGAAGGTCACCAGCAGCAGGATCGACACGACGATACCCAGCCAGCGTTGACCAAGGCCGTGCTGGATGTAGAAAGCCGGACCACCGCGGTAGCCGCCATCGGCCTCGCGACGTTTGTACAGCTGCGCCAGCGAGCACTCGAAATAGCTGGTAGCCATGCCGACCAGGGCCACGACCCACATCCAGAAGATGGCGCCCGGGCCACCGAGCATGATCGCCACCGATACACCGGCGATGTTGCCGGCGCCCACGCGGCCAGCCACCGACAGCATCAGCGCCTGGAACGAGCTGAGCTGGCCCGGCTGACGCTGGAATGCCTCGCCGAAGATGCGAAACATGCTGCCGAAGTAGCGGAACTGAACGAAGCGCGAAGCGATGGTGAAGTACAGGCCGAGACCGATCAGCATCACGATCAGCAGCTTGCTCCAGATGAGGTCATTGAGAAGATCGAGCATGGAGGCTTTCTCTCTTGTTGTTCTGAATGGGAATGCGCCGCGCCGGGCGGGTGGCGCAATCTTTGGTGAAGGCGCCGCGCGGGACAATTTCGCAGGTCGCGGCGACCTGATGCGAGTTGATGCTAGAATCGCGTCATTCGCATCAGCTGGAGCGGCCATATGTCCGATTCCCTCGGCAGCAATCTGAAATTGCTTTGCAGCCATTACCGCTCGATTGCCGAGGTATGTCGCAAGCTGTCGATCAACCGCGCGCAGTTCAACCGCTACCTGGCCGGGCAGAGCCGACCGACCACGCACAATCTCAAGCGCATCTGCGATTTCTTCGGCGTCGAACCCTTCGAGCTGAGCATGCCGGCCGAGCAGTTCACCCGGCTGATTGGCGCACGCAGCGGCGATACGCAGCCGCACAGTGGCAACGATCCATTGCTGGAGCTGTTCACGCCGCTGCGCCGTCAGGCCAGCCCGATGGAACGCTACTGCGGCTACTACTTCGAATACTCCAACTGCATGTCGGTGCCGGGGCATGTGCTGCTATCGCTGGTGCACCTGCGCGAGGAGCGCGGCAACTACCTGTTCGAGCGCCAGGAACGTCAGGAGCGGCAGGAGCCCGCACGTGGCGAGGACTGGGTGCGCTGCCGCTACCTGGGCACGGCGTTCTTCCTGCAGGACCGCCTGTTTCTGGTCGACTACGAGTCACTCACCGGCAACGAGATGAGCCAGACCATCCTCATCCCCAGCTTCAAGAGCCGTATCATCCGCCTCAACGGCATCAAGACCGGCGTCTCCAGCGGTGACCGGCGCACGCCGGCCTGTACCCGCGTGGTCTGGCAGTACCTGGGTAACGAGATCAACCGGGTCAACGCCTATCGCCAGCTGATGCTCTACGCACCGGACGACGCACGCATCGACGACGACATCCGCCAGCGCCTCGGCGGTGCTCAGCTGCGTGACGGGCTGTTCGAGATGGAGTGAAGGCGGCTCGTCGAGCAGACAGCGCATGATCCGCCGGAAAGCCCCGGACCGAGCCGGCAGGTGTCCGCCTCCCCAACTCACGCAGCGCTGACCACCGAGTCCATGCCCGAGAATAAAAAAGGGATGGCCGAGGCCATCCCTGAAGGTTGAGGCTGGTGAAGGCCTCCTATGAAAGGGGTTCAGCTGCGTTTGCGCGCTGGCGCCTGGCTCGCGCCAGTGTAGAAACCCGCCAGGCCCGGCCAGAAGCGGCGCGGCGGATGCAGGGTGCGGAACATGAACTTGACGCTGGGGGGCTGTGACGGTTGCATGGTCGTTCTCCGTTACTGCTGCAGTGGCACGAGGCGTGGGGCGATCATGTTCTCGGGGCGCAGGATGTCGGCCAGCGTGGCCTCATCCAGCAACTGCTCCTCGCGCACCAGTTCCAGCACGCCGCGCCCGCTTTCCAGGGCGACCTTGGCGATGCGCGTGGCGTTCTCGTAGCCGATGTAGGGGTTCAGCGCGGTGATCAGGCCAATGGAGTTTTCCATCAGTTCGCGGCAGCGCGCTTCGTTGGCGGTGATACCGTCGATGCACAGCTCGCGCAGCATATCCATGGCGCGGGTCAGCAGGCGGATCGAGTCGAAGATCTTGTAGGCGATCAGCGGCTCCATCACGTTCAGCTGCAGCTGGCCACCTTCGGCGGCCATGGTCAGCGCCAGGTCGTTGCCGATCACTTCGAAGGCCACCTGATTGACCGCCTCGGGGATCACCGGGTTGACCTTGCCCGGCATGATCGAGCTGCCCGGCTGGCGCGCCGGCAGGTTGATCTCGTTGATCCCGGTACGCGGTCCGCTGGAGAGCAGGCGCAGGTCGTTGCAGATCTTCGACAGCTTGACCGCCGTGCGCTTGAGCATGCCGGAGAACAGCACGAAGGCGCCCATGTCGCTGGTGGCTTCGATCAGGTCGGCCGCCGGCTTGAGCGGGTGACCGCTGATCACGCTCAGGCGCTTGACCGCCAGGGCCTGGTATTTCGGGTCAGCGTTGATGCCGGTGCCGATGGCGGTGCCGCCCAGGTTGACCTCGGTGAGCAGCGCCGGGGCGAGCATCTTCAGGTGCTGCAGGTCTTCGCCCAGGGTGGTGGCGAAGGCGTGGAATTCCTGACCCAGAGTCATCGGCACGGCGTCCTGCAACTGGGTGCGACCCATCTTCAGTACATGGCCAAACTCAAGCCCTTTGGAAGCGAAGGACTGAATCAGCTTGTCCAGCGCACTCAGCAGGCTGTCATGGCCGAGCAGCAGGCCCAGGCGAATGGCAGTCGGGTAGGCGTCGTTGGTCGACTGCGCCATGTTCACATCGTTGTTCGGGTGCAGGTGCTGGTACTGGCCTTTCTCAAAACCCATGGCCTCCAGCGCGATGTTGGCGATGACCTCGTTGGCGTTCATGTTGGTCGAGGTGCCGGCGCCGCCCTGGATCATGTCGACCACGAACTGCTCGTGGAACTCGCCCTGGATGATGCGTGCGCAGGCGGTGCTGATTGCCGTGTGCTTGGCGGCGGACAGATGGCCCAGCTCGCGGTTGGCGTCCGCCGAGGCCTGCTTGACCATGGCCAGGCCGATTACCAGCTTCGGGTAATGCGACAGCGGCACACCGGACAGGCGGAAGTTCTGCACGGCGCGCAGGGTCTGGATACCGTAATAGGCATCGGCGGGGACTTCGAGGGTGCCGAGCAGGTCTTTTTCGACGCGAACAGATGCAGCAGGGGACATGATCGAGATGACTCTTGGGGAATACGGCGAGCGCCGCGATGCCTATAGATTAAGGGCTTTGCTTATCTGCAGGCCAATGCTGTTACTTGCTGCCCTATGCACAATCGGCATAATGCAGATGTGACCGCAACGATGCACCAAACGTGTGCATAAGCCGATATTGAGCAAAGGACGCACCCGTGAACCTGGAAACCAAATGGCTGGAAGACTTCGTCACCCTCGCCGCTACCCGCAGCTTCTCCCAGGCGGCGCAGAAACGCTTCGTTACCCAGCCGGCGTTCAGTCGACGTATCCGTAGCCTCGAGTCGGCGCTGGGGCTGACGCTGGTCAACCGCTCGCGCACGCCGGTGGAGCTGACCGAGTCCGGCCAGCTGTTCCTGCTCACTGCGCGCAGCATGGTCGAACAGCTGGGTGAGGTGGTGCGTCACCTGCATCACCTCGAAGGGCAACAGGGCGAAGCGCTACAGATAGCAGCGGCGCACTCGCTGGTATTCGGTTTCTTTCCCGAATGGATCGCCCGCCTGCGCCGCGATGGCCTGCCGCTGAGCACCCGCCTGGTGGCGACCAACGTCGGCGAAGCGGTGCACTCGCTACGTGAGGGCACCTGCGACCTGATCCTCGCTTACCATGACCAGGACGCCGCCGTGCAGCTGGCACCGGACATGTTCCCCTCCTTGCACCTGGGCCACAGTGAAATGCTGCCGGTATGCGCCGCGGATGAAACAGGCGCGCCCCTGTTCGATTTGGACACCGGACAGAGCGTCCCGCTGCTGGCCTACAGCGCCGGCACCTTCCT
This sequence comes from Pseudomonas sediminis, assembly GCF_039555755.1. NCBI lineage: Bacteria > Pseudomonadati > Pseudomonadota > Gammaproteobacteria > Pseudomonadales > Pseudomonadaceae > Pseudomonas > Pseudomonas sediminis. Next base: position 1,903,615 of record NZ_CP154631.1, on the reverse strand, counting down.
CGGCCGCTCGGTGAACCTGCTGCTGCGCCAGCGCGCCCTGCGCTCGACCACCGTGCACGAAACCGCCATGGCTGACAGCCTCAAGGCCATGGCCCTGCAAGGCCTTGGCGTAGCCTGGGTGCCACGGCTATCGATGAGCCCCGAGCTGGCCCGTGGCGAGCTGGTGATATGCGGCAAGGAACACTGGCATATCCCGCTGGAGATTCGCCTGTATCGCTGGGGCATGTCGCGCAAGGCGGCCGTGCGCCTGCTGTGGCGCAAGTTGGAGACGGGGGCGGTGGGCGGTTGAGTGAACGGGTAGGGTGCGCTGTGCGCACCGATATTCGCGCGGTGCATTCGGCGCACCCTACGGGTAAGGCATTCGCGGCTGAAGCCGCTCCTACAGAGCATCACATACCCCGTAGGAGCGGCTTCAGCCGCGAGATTTTATGCTCGAGCCAAACCGCTGAGGCTCACTTGCCCGACTTGATCGACGTCCACGCCCGCGTACGCACGCGCTCGATCTTCTGCGGCAGCGGCTGCACCACGTACAGTGACTTCTGCAGCTCCGGGGTCGGCGTCAGGTCGTGGTCGTCGGCGATTTCAGCGCCCACCAGTTCCATGCCCGGTACGTTGGGGTTGGGGTAGCCGAGAAAATCGCTGATCGGCGCAATCACCTTGGGTTCGAGCAAGTGGTTGATGAAGGCGTGGGCTTCATCCGAATTCCTGGCGCTTTTGGGGATGGCCCAGGTGTCGAACCAGATCGGCGCGCCTTCTTTCGGCAGACGCCAGTTGATCTTCACGCCGTTGCCGGCCTCCTTGGCGCGGTTGGCGAACTGGTAGAAGCTCCCCGAATAACCGATGGCCACGCAGATGTCGCCGTTGGCGATGTCGGTCATGTACTTGGCCGAGTGGAAGTAAGCCACGTACGGACGCACTTTCAGCAGTAGCTCGGTGACCTTGTCATAGTCAGCCGGGTTGGTGCTGTTGGGGTCCAGGCCCAGGTAATGCAGAGCGATGGGGATGATCTCGGTCGGCGAGTCGAGCATGGCCACGCCGCAGGATTTCAGCTTCTCCATGTACTCAGGTTTGAACACTAGATCCCAGCTGTTGACCGGCGCGTCCTCACCGAGCGCGGCCTTGACCTTGTCCGGGTTGTAGCCGATCAGCACGGTGCCGTACATGTAGGGCACGCCGTACTGGTTGCCCGGATCATTCTTCTCCAGCAGGCCAAGCAGCACTGGATCGAGGTTCTTCCAGTTTGGGATCTTCGACTTGTCCAACGGGGCGAACACGCCGGCCTTGATCTGGGTTTCGAGGAACTGGTTGGACGGAATCACCAGGTCATAGCCGGAGTTGCCGGTGAGCAGCTTGGCCTCCAGCGCCTCGTTGGTCTCGAAGGTGTCCCAGGTGATCTGGATGCCGGACTCCTTCTGAAAATCCTTGGGCACCTCCGGGAGGATGTAGTCGGCCCAGTTGTATACGCGCAGCTCCTTGGCCTGCACTGCGCCGCTGAGCAGGGTGGCGCCGCACAGGGCGACGCCGAGCATCTGTTTGATGGCTTTCATCGTTTCTCACCCCTGAAATATTGCTCTTGTTTGGCAGATTTCTGATTGCTGATCAGGCGCCCTCGAAGCCTTCCAGTACGTTGACCGCGTTGACGCCGATGGCTTCCACCGCGTAGCCGCCTTCCATGATGAACAGCGTCGGCAGGCCCAGCGCGGCGATGCGCCGGCCCATGGCCAGGTAGTCCGGGCTGTCGAGCTTGAACTGCGAGATCGGGTCTTCCATGTAGGTATCCACGCCCAGCGACACCACCACGACATCCGCGCCGTACTCGGCAATGCGCTGGCAGGCCTGCTCCAGCGCCGCGCTCCAGGTTTCCCAGGAGCTGCCCATCGGCAACGGGTAATTGAAGTTGTAGCCCTCGCCCTCGCCCGCGCCCAGTTCGTCGGCATAACCGAGGAAGAACGGGAATTCCTCGGCCGGGTCGCCGTGGATCGAGGCGAATAGCACGTCGCTGCGCTGGTAGAAGATGTCCTGGGTGCCGTTGCCGTGGTGGTAGTCGACATCGAGGATGGCCACCTTCTTGCGGCCCTGATCGAGGAAAGCCTGGGCGGCGATGGCGGCGTTGTTCAGGTAGCAGTAGCCGCCCATCACGTCGCCAGCGGCGTGGTGGCCTGGCGGACGGCACAGGGCGAAGGCGCTGTGGGCACCGTTGGCGATCTCCTGCTGGGCGCTGAGCGCCACCTGTGCCGCACTGTAGGCGGCCTGCCAGGTGCCAGCGGTAATCGGCGCACCGCCGTCGAAGCTGTAATAGCCGAGCTGGCCGTGCAGGTCATTGGGAACCATCCGCCGCAGGGTGCGTGCCGGCCAGGTGAACGGCAGCAGGTCGCCCTTGCCGCCCTGCTCCTGCCAGCGCGCCCAGGCACTCTTGAAGAACTCCAGATAAGCCTTGCTGTGGATGCGCTCGATGGGCGCCAGGCCGAAATCCTTGGGCGCACGAACCTCGCCGAGCTGGCGGCTCTTCACGCGAGCGAGGATATGGTCGGCGCGCTGCGGCTTCTCGAAGCAGGGCATCAGTTGCCCATCGATCAGCTCGCATTTGCCGTGATGCAGGTGATGGTCGTCGCTGTAGTAGGTGAGCATGCAAAGCGCTCCAGGCTCGTTGTTGTGCCTGCATTGTTCGCCTGCTCGGCCAGCGTCGAGAACGCTGGCAACGGCCAAAAGGGGATCGAAATGGCCAAATTGCGCTGCCACCCGGATGCTCGCCGGCAAGATGTAACGAGGTGTGAGCCTTAAGTTTTCGTTAAGCCAAGACGCCGAAGGTGACGGCTCCGAACCCCATCAGGAGCCTCACCATGCGTCGTCTACTGCTCGTTTCCGCCCTGCTGACCTGCGCCGCGCCGGCCTTTGCCAAGACCGAATGCACCACAGCCGAACGCTCCACCTGGCAAGACCCCGACCAGTTCCAGGCCAAGCTGGTGGCCGATGGCTACAAGATCAACAAGTTCAAGGTCACCGAAGGCAACTGCTACGAGATCTACGGCTTCGACAAGGAAGGCCGCAAGGTCGAGATCTACCACGACCCGGTCAGCGGCAAGGCCGTGAAGACCGAGATCGAAGACTGATCGCAGCCCCCGGCGCCGGCCCTGGCGGCCAGCGCCTCGTGACGAGAGCCCCGCCATGCCCCTTTTAGCCCGCACCGCCCTGGGCGGTCTGCTGCTGCTCGGCGCCACGCCTCTGCTGGCCGACACCGATTGTGCCCGCCCCGACCGCAGCGCCTGGATGCCGGAGTCGCAGTTCCGCGAGCAGATGAAGCGCCAGGGAGTGCAGATCACCAAGTTCCGCATCACCCCCGGCAATTGCTACGAGATCTATGGCTTCGACCGTGACGGCCGCAAGCTGGAGGTCTACTACGACCCGGTCGACGCCCACCCGGTAGAAGAAGTCGCCAGCTCACATCTGGCATCGCCACGACATCCCTGAACCCGCAACCATGACCTCGACCTTCAAGACCTGCGTCCTGCTGCTGGGCGCAGCCACGGTGTTCGCCTGCGCCTGGCTCAGCGCCGCGCCCCATGCGCTGGCCCCCTTCGCCAGCCAGCCAGCGCCACCCGCGGCCGACGCGACACCGGCCCTGGCCGCGCACTTCGCCTCCTCCGACGCGGAGGATTTCGTCCACTCCGCCTCCATCACCGGCCTGCCCGGCGGCGACCTGATGGCGGCCTGGTTCGCCGGCACCCGTGAAGGCGCCGCCGATGTGCAGATCCGCGCCGCGCGCTTCGATGCCGCCAGCGGCCAGTGGAGCGCCGAACGCGTGCTGGCCAGCCGTGAAGCCACACAACGCGCGGTCGGCAAGCACATCCGCAAGCTGGGCAACCCGGTGATCAGCCTGGCACCGGACAATCGTCTGTGGCTGTTCTACGTCTCGGTGTCGCTCGGCGGCTGGGCTGGTAGCGCGGTCAACGCCATGGTCTCCGATGACCTCGGCGAAACCTGGTCGGCGCCCCGCCAGCTGGTCACCAGCCCGTTTCTGAATATCAGCACCCTGGTGCGCGGCGCGCCGGTGTTCCATACCGACGGCAGCATCGGCCTGCCGGTGTACCACGAGTTCCTCGGCAAGTTTCCCGAGTACCTGCACCTGAGCTCGAATGGCGAAGTGCTGGGCAAGTACCGCATCGGCAAGGGCCGCTATTCCCTGCAACCGACCGTCGTGGCGCTGGACGAGCGCCGTGCCGTGGCCCTGCTGCGCTATGCCGGTGAGGAACATCACCGCGTGCTGGCCAGCTACAGCGGAGACGCCGGGCGTAGCTGGAGCCGGCCAGAGCCGGTGGAGCCGAGCAACCCCAACTCGTCCCTGGCGGCGGTCGGTCGCCCCGACGGCAGCCTGCTGGTGGCGATGAATGACCTGGAGGACGGCCGTTTCCGCCTGACCCTCTATGCCACCGACGCCAAGCTGGGCAACTGGCGCACCCTGGGTGAGCTGGACGAGACGCCCAACCCCTGGGGCGAACCGATTCCGCGCGACGAATTTCCCGCCGTGGTCAGCGAGAAATACCGCGCCAGCGACGGCAGACCCGAGCTGCAGGCGCGCTTTCTCGAACAGGTAACGGCACGCATGTGCAGCGCCGAAGGCTGCACCTTCGACTACGAGTACCCCTACTTCACCCGCGACCGTGAGGGTAACTACCACCTCGTCTATTCATGGAACGACATGTTCATCAAGCACCTGGCCTTCAACGAGGCCTGGCTGTCGGAGCGCCGCCCGCATGACTGACTTCTGGCTGCCACACCTGGCCTTCGCCCTGGTGGTTTTTCTGATCCTCACGAGACTGACGCGCAATAAAACCCAACGCGGCATTCTGCTGGCGGGCTGCCTGCTGCTCAGCCTGGTGCCGGTGCAGGGCATCAGCCTGGCGCTGCAGTTGCGCACCTATAGCGGCGACCTGTCGGTGGCCAGCCTGGTGCTGCTGGGCTGGGCGACCCTGAGCCGCTTTGGCCTGGCGCCTGCCAGCTCGCGTGATCGGCTGGCCAGCCTGGCGCTGTTCGCCGGCCTGGCCGTGCTGCTCTACCCGGCGGCGCTGGGCCTGAGTTATGCCGACCCCTACCAGCTCGGCTTCGAACCGCGGCCGATGCTAATGGTGCTGGGCCTGCTGTGCGTGGTGCTGATCGTCCAGCGCAGCTGGCTCGGCGCCCTGGCGCTGGTACTGGCGACCCTGACCTTCACCCTGCGCCTGGGCGCATCGGAAAATTACTGGGACTACCTGATCGACCCCTACCTGGCCCTCTACAGCCTCGGCGCGCTGCTTCTGGCAGGCGGACGCTGGCTGCTGATTCGACTCTCGACTCGAACAAGGAACCTCGCATGAGCTGGCTGAAATCCCGCCGCCTGCATTACCTGGCGGGCCTCACGGCGCTGCTGTTCGTGCTATTCGCCAGCTTGCGCGGGCTTTTCCTGCTGGGCTTTTCCGCTGTTGAGAGCATCAGCGAGCCGGACGTGCTGCCGACCCTCGGCATCGGCCTGCGCTTCGACCTGCGTCTGGCCCTGCTGTTGATGCTGCCGGTTGGCCTCCTGCTGGCGCTACCGAAGCTGCGCCTGGCGCGCTTTCGCGCCATACGCTGGTTGCTGCGCGGCTATCTACTGCTGGCCGTGGCGGCGCTGGGCCTGCTGTACATCATCGATTTCGGCCACTACGCCTACCTGGGCGTGCGCCTCAATGCCACGGTGCTGCGCTTTGCCGGCGATGCGCAGATTTCCGCCGGCATGCTCTGGCAGACCTATCCGGCGCTGTGGATAACCTTGGCCTGGCTGGCCGGTGTGGCACTGTGGGCCTGGGCGCTGCTGCGCCTGGAGCGTGCCACCCTGGATCGCCCTGCCAGCGACAAGGTCGGCGTGCTGCCGGCCCTTGGCGGTGCGGCAGTGGTAAGCGTACTGGTGTTCTTCGGCCTGCTCGGCCGCGCCAGCGCGCTGAATCTGGAGAACCCGGTGCCGCTGCGCTGGAGCGATGCCTTCTACAGCGGCAACAGCCAGATCGGCGCGCTCGGCCTTAACCCGGTACTGTTTCTCCTCGACACCCTCAAGCTCGAACCCGCCGCCTTCGACGAGGTCGCCACACGCGAGCACTACGAAGTGGTGGCCGATTACCTGGGCGTCAGCGAGCGTGATGCGCAGGGGCTGAACTTCTTCCGTCACCAGCCGCTGCAGGCGCATCGCATTCAGGCCGAGCGCCAGCCCAACGTGGTCTTCGTCATGCTCGAATCCCTCGGCACCAGCGCCGTGGGTGCCTACGGCAACCCACTTAACCCGACGCCGAACCTGGATCGCCTGGCCCGGCAAAGCTGGTTCTTCCGACACTTCTACGTGCCGGTCACCGGCACCGCCAAGACGGTGTGGGCGAGTATCACCGGCATCCCCGATGTATCACGCCAGGAGACAGCGACGCGCAACCCGCTGATCGCCCGTCAACGCACGCTGATCAACGCCCTGCCAGGCTACGAGAAGTTCTACATGATCGGCGGCAACGCCGGCTGGGCCAACATCAATGCGCTGATCCGCCAAAGCATCGACGGTGTGCAGCTCTATGAGGAACGCCACTGGCAGTCGCCACAGGTGGACGTGTGGGGTGTCTCCGACCTGGATTTCTTCAAGGAGAGTTCGCAGATTCTCGGCGCACTGCCCAAGGACAAGCCGTTCTTCGCCTACCTGCAAACCTCCGGCAACCACCGGCCCTTCACCATCCCCAAGGACAACGACGGCTTCGAGGCGCTCGACCTGCCGCTGGAGGAGGTGCAGCAGGCCGGTTCGCGCAGCGTCGAGCAGTACAACGCCGTGCGCCTGCTGGACTTCAACATCGGCCGCCTGATGGAACTGGCCAAGGAGCAGGGCTTCTACGACGACACCATTTTCGTCTTCTTCGGCGACCACAACACCCGCATCAGCCAGATCCCGCACATGGCGCCAGCCTTCGAGCAACTGGGGCTGGAGAGCAACAACGTGCCGCTGCTGATTCATGCACCGAAATGGTTGGCGCCGCGCGAGTTCGACGAAGCCGTGGGCCTGGCCGACCTGCTGCCGACCGTGGCCGGGCTGGTCGGCGTGCCCTTCGACAACGGCGGTCTCGGTCGTGACCTGCAACTGCCGGCGCCGGAAGGCGAGCGCGTGGTACCGCTGGTGCTGCAGGAAGGCAGCTTCCCGGTGATCGGCGCGGTGACCCGTGATTTCCTCGTGCAGATGCAACACGACGGCAGCTCGCCGACTCTGCACGACCTGCGCTCGCCGACGCCGCGCGATAACGTGGCTGAGCAGCATCCCGAGGAGTTCCAGCGCCTGCTGGGGCTGAGCCGTGGTTTGCATGAAGCCGCACGTTTGCAGATGTATCGCAACGTGCAGGCCGAGGAATGAGTTACCCCTGTGGGAGGCGCTTTAGTGGCGAGCTTTTATCGCGGCTGAAGCCGCTCCTACGGAGTGTGTAGGAGCGGCTTCAGCCGCGAATGCCATCGCTCGTCTCAGGCGCGAAAGCGACTTGGCGGCACGCCGCTCCAACGTTGGAAAGCATGCCGGAAGCTGGCGGTCTCGCTGAAGCCGAGCACTTCGGCGATGCGGTACACAGGCCATTGCTCCTCATTGAGCAGCGCTTTGGCACGCTCGAAGCGCAACTCGTCGAGCAGGCCCTGATAGCTGGTACCCAGTTCCTGCAGGTGGCGACGCAAGGTACGTGGCGAGCAGTGCATCTGCTGCGCCAGATTCTCCAGCCCCGGCGGCTCGGCCAGTTGCGCGGCGAGCAACTGGCGCACCCGCTCCAGCCAGGCCTGGCGGCTGCTGAACTCCGCGTTCAGCCGCCGGCAGCGCTCCACCATGTCGCCGTGGGTAACGCTGTCGGCCAGCGGCAGGCTGCGTTCCAGCAACGCAGCGGGAAAGGCGAAGGCATTACGCTGCGCCGCGAAGCGCAACGGGCAGGGAAAACTCTTTGCATAGCGCTTCATATAGCGCGGCTGGGCATAGGTGAACTCTGCTCCCTCCAGCGGCAGCGGCTGGCGCAGCAGCTCATCGCCGATCAGTTTCAGCGAAGCCAGGCACATCTCCACGTTGAACACTTCCAGCGCCTCGGCATCGCGATAGCCGCTGGCGCAGATCCAGGCCACCTCGCCTTCCACCTGCATATCGAGGCGAAAATAGGTGCCGAGCAGCGCCGGGTACTGCAACAGCAGGCGCCAGGCGTCACCAAAGGTGGCAGCCGAGAGCGCGGCGTAACCGAGCAGCCCATAGGAGGAAACATGCAGGCTGCGCCCCAACTCCAGCCCCATGTCGGCACGCAGGGCCAGGGCATTGGCACACACCTGCAACTCCTGCACCCGGGTGATGCGCGCGTCGGCATTGTCCAGATCAGCCGCACCAATACCGCTCCCGGCCAGCAATTGCGGGCGCAACTCGGGCTGGTCGGCGAAGCGTTGCAGGATCAGGGAAACCACGTGCAGGGTGGTCAGCGAGGCGTGCAGCATGATGCGTTCCGTGGGGGAAGACTGAGAATAGAACGCAAGAAATATGCCGCGAGGGGCGGGTCAACGCCCGCCCGATACGATCAACGGTTACGCAGGATGGCGTTGATGAAGTCGCCCTGGTTGGCTTCATCCGAATGGGTGGTGAACTGCAGCTGACCGTCCTTCTCGTGTAGTTTCATCGCCTCGCCAAAGCGGCAATCGACGCCCTTGAGGGTCTTGGCTTCGGCCTTGTAGCGGTCATCACGGCCGCACAGATAGGCCATCTGATTGACCACCTCGCCGCAGAAGCTCGGCACGCTGAGGCCAATCAGTTGCTCATCGCTGATCGCGCTCCAGTCGACCTTGGTCGTCAGCGAGGTACCGCAGGCCTTGGTGGCTTCGCCGTCCATTTGTTGCAGGCGCGCACTGTAATCGGCAACACGCTGCTTGCGGTCGAAGGCAGCCAGGCGCGCCTGCAGGCCATCCTTTTCCTGCTTCACATAGAGTGCCAGGAGATCCTTCGGCTTCAGCGCCTTAGTCTTGTCCTCGTTGTAGCTGAGTTCGAAGCCCTGAGTGTTCGGCAGGTTGAGCTGGTAGCTCTCGCCGCTCCAGGCGCGCCGCTTGTTCAACAGGTTGTAGTCACGACCATCGAGACGGATGCCGTAGTCGCGCTGCTCGTTGCCCAGCTCGCGAACGTCGGTGAGGAACACCACTTCGTCGAGCGGGTGGTTGATGCCGCGGACCTGCACCAGCGCCTGCTTGCCGTCGGCAGAAGGGGCCAGCGCCAGGCTGACGCCCTGGCCGGCATCGAAGACCTGCGGATGCTTGGCCAGATCCAGCGCAGCGGCTTGAAGAGAGAGCAGGGAGAGAGCAACGAGCGAAACGTACTGTTTCATGACGACACGTCCTTGTACGGATGAAGGGCGCACAGTATAGCCAGCCGTCTGGCGGCGATCTGTGCGCTCTTCCGCGTCCGTTCTGTAGGAAAATTGCCTATCCGTGGCGATTTCCCTGTCTTAGAACTGCAGCACGACGCGCCCCCCGATCTGCCCGCCGCGCATCTGATCGAAGATGCCGTTGATGTTGTCGAGACTGTCGCTGTGCACCGTGGACTTGACCAAGCCTTCACCGGCGAAGTCCAGCGCCTCCTGCAGGTCGGCACGGGTGCCGACGATGGAACCGGTGATGGTGATGGCCTTGAGCACCACGTCGAAGATCGGCGTGGGGAAGTCGCCCGGCGGCAGGCCGACCAGCGCCACCGTACCGTGCCGGCGCGCCATGCCGATGGCCTGGCCAAAGGCGGCGTTGGACACTGCAGTGACCAGCACGCCGTGAGCGCCGCCGATATCGCGCTGCACCACCTCGGCCGGGTTTTCCTTGCGCGCGTTGATGGTCAGGCTGGCGCCGAGCTTGCGCGCCAGCTCCAGCTTGGCATCGTCGACGTCCACCGCGACCACGTGCAAGCCCATGGCGCGCGCGTACTGCACAGCCACGTGACCCAGGCCGCCAATACCGGAGATCGCTACCCACTGTCCGGGGCGTGCCTTGGTTTCCTTGAGGCCCTTGTACACCGTCACCCCCGCGCAGAGGATCGGCGCGATCTCGAGGAAGTCGACATTCTTCGGCAGGATGCCGACGTAATTGGGGTCAGCCAGCACGTATTCGGCATAGCCACCGTTGATCGAATAACCGGTGTTCTGCTGGCTCTCGCACAGGGTTTCCCAGCCGGTCAGGCAGTGTTCGCAGCAGCCGCAGGCGGTGTACAGCCAGGGCACGCCGACGCGGTCGCCCTCCTTGACCCGCGTGACGCCGCTACCGACCGCCGCCACGTAGCCAACCCCTTCGTGACCGGGAATGAACGGCAGGCTCGGTTTCACCGGCCAGTCACCTTCGGCCGCATGCAGGTCGGTGTGGCAGACGCCCGAGGCTTCGATCTTGACCAAAATCTGCCCAGGCCCGGGCAGCGGCGTCTTCACCTCCTCGATACGCAGGGGTTCGCCAAAGGCGTGGACGACTGCGGCTTTCATGGTCTGGTTCATGTGCTGTTCCTCTTCCATGCGAGTGGAGCGTCAGTTTGCGCGCGCAGCCCGTGCCGGCATTGCTCCAGAGCAAGGTTTAGGCGGTTTTCCCGCTCTGCCACATCCTGCATGACAAACGGTCGTCGCCACTGCCCGCCAGCGCTGGCTTTGCGTTATACTGCGCGGCCTTCGGCCGGCAGCACCCGGCCAACGAATCATGACAAGCCACGCTGGCCCGCCCGCGTGGCTTGTTGGTTTTTGACGCGCCGCGAGGCGCCCGAGAGAAGAGGCACGACGATGAGCGCACTGGTTGGCGTGATCATGGGCTCCAAGTCCGATTGGTCCACCCTTAGCCACACCGCCGAGATGCTGGACAAGCTGGGCATCCCCCATGAGGTCAAGGTGGTTTCCGCCCACCGCACCCCGGACCTGCTGTTCCAGTACGCCGAAGAGGCAGAAGCACGCGGCATTCAGGTGATCATCGCCGGTGCCGGTGGCGCCGCTCACCTGCCGGGTATGTGCGCCGCCAAGACCCATCTGCCAGTGCTCGGCGTACCGGTGCAGTCATCCATGCTCTCGGGCGTCGACTCGCTGCTGTCGATCGTGCAGATGCCTGCTGGTATCCCGGTCGCCACCCTGGCCATCGGCAAGGCCGGCGCAGTCAACGCCGCCCTGCTGGCCGCCAGCATCCTCGGTCATCAGCACCCGCAGTTCCACGCGGCGCTGAAGCAGTTCCGCCAGGAACAGACCGATACCGTGCTGAGCAACCCGGATCCGCGCGAGGCCTGAAGCCCATCCATCCGGGGCTGCGACACGGCGCATTTGCGCTGTGCGCTGCTCGGAATGCTCATTTACCGGCGTAAACTCCGCTTCCTGCGCTGCGGGCAGCGCTCAACTGCTTGGTCTCGCCACCTGCTGAAAAGGGGCTTTGTTATGAAAATCGGTGTGATCGGTGGCGGCCAGTTGGGCCGCATGATGGCCCTGGCGGGTACTCCGCTGGGCATGCAGTTCGCCTTCCTCGACCCGGCGCCGGACGCCTGCGCTCAGGCGCTCGGCGAGCATATCCGCGCCGATTACGGCGATCAGGACCACCTGCGCCAGTTGGCCGACGAGGTTGACCTGGTTACCTTCGAATTCGAGAGCGTGCCGGCGGAAACCGTGGCCTTCCTCTCGCAGTTCGTGCCGGTCTACCCGAGCGCCGAAGCCCTGCGCATCGCCCGTGATCGCTGGTTCGAGAAGTCGATGTTCAAGGACCTGGGCATTCCCACGCCGGAGTTCGCCGACATTCAGTCGCAGGCCGACCTCGATGCTGCGGTTGCCAGCATCGGCCTGCCGGCCGTGATGAAAACCCGCACCCTGGGCTACGACGGCAAGGGTCAGAAAGTCCTGCGCAAGCCGGAAGATGTCACCGGTGCCTTCGCCGAACTGGGCAGCGTGCCGTGCATCCTCGAAGGCTTCGTACCCTTCACCGGCGAGGTGTCACTGATCGCCGTGCGTGCTCGCGATGGTGAGACACGCTTCTATCCGCTGGTGCACAACACCCACGACAGCGGCATTCTCGCCCTGTCCATCGCCAGCACCGAGCACCCGCTGCAGGCGCTGGCCGAGGACTATGTCGGCCGCGTGCTGGACAAGCTCGATTACGTCGGCGTGCTGGCCTTCGAGTTCTTCGAAGTTGACGGCGGCCTCAAGGCCAACGAAATCGCCCCGCGCGTGCACAACTCCGGGCACTGGACCATCGAAGGCGCCGAGTGCAGCCAGTTCGAGAACCATCTGCGCGCCGTCGCCGGCCTGCCGCTGGGCTCCACCGCCAAGCTGGGCGAAAGCGCCATGCTCAACTTCATCGGTGAAGTACCGCCGGTGGACAAGGTGATCAGCATTGCCGACTGCCACCTGCACCACTACGGCAAGGCCTTCAAGGACGGGCGCAAGGTCGGCCATGCCACCCTGCGCAGCGCCGACCGCGCCACATTGGATGCGCGTATCGCCGACGTTCAGGCGCTGATCGCCGAAGACTGACAGATTCGCAGCTAGACTCTTGAACGACGGTGGTCGTTCAAGAGCCCCCCATGAAGCGTCTTCTTTCCTTACTGCCTCTGCTGTTCACGCTGTCCTGCGCTGGCGCACAAGAGGTGCTGCGCGCTGACTTTCGCGAACGACCGCCGGAAATGCGCGCTGTCGACGGGCTGCCCAGCGGCCCGCTGATCAGCGTACTGGAAACGGCCGCACACCGTATCGGGGTGGATCTGCAGTGGCGTGAAGCGCCCTTCCTGCGCAGTCTTGAGGACCTGCGCTCCGGGCGAGTCGACCTAGTGCCACGCGTGCTGCTCACTCAACAGCGCCGCGAGTACATCCATTTCCTGCCCAGCATCGGCAGTCAGCAACTGAACGTTCGCTTCGTCGTGCGCCCTGGGGAAGAAGCCAGGCTGAGCCGCTACGCGGATCTGTACGAGCTGTCTCTGGGTGTTAAACGCGGTACGTCCTATTTCGAACCTTTCGACAGCGATGACTTGCTCGGCCGCGCCTATGCCAGCGACGATGCGCAGCTGGCCGCGATGTTCCGGGCTGGGCGCCTGGACACCATCGCGGTGATCGACGCCGTACCGATGGAGGCGCAATTCCAGGCCATGAACTTTCGCGCCTACAGCTACGCGCACTACACCCACCAGCAGGTACTGGGCAACCACTTCGGCGCATCGCTGAAACGCTACCAGAGCGACCGGCGCAAACTCTACGACCGCCTGGGCGCTGAGCTGCAACGCATGCGTGAAGAGGGCGAAGTTGCCCTGATCTACCACCGTTATGGCGTTCTGCCGCCAGACGAGACGAACTGATAGCCCCATTGACTTGTCTCATGACGCGCCTGCCGCACACGCGGCACTCATCAAGGAGATACGCCAATGGGCATTATCGGCACCATTTTCATCGGACTGATCGTCGGTCTGATCGCACGCTTCCTCAAACCCGGCGATGACAGCATGGGCTGGATCATGACCATCCTACTCGGCATCGGCGGCTCCATTGCCGCGACCTACGGCGGGCAGGCGCTGGGCATCTATGAAGCTGGCCAGGCGGCCGGTTTCATCGGCGCAGTAATCGGCGCCATCGTTCTGCTGGTAATCTACGGCGCGATCAAGAAGGGCTGATTAGCCCTGTCAGGAGCCGACCTGTCGGCTCCTCGTTTACGCTGCCACGAGATGCCATACCCCATGCGCCACTTGCTGCTCGCCCTACTCTTTTGTACTGGCCTGGCCCACGCCGAATTGCCGGAAACCGACTGGCTCGATTTGATGCCACCCGAAGACCGCAAGGCCCTCGAGGAAATGCCCGAGATCAGCCATGACAGTCCTGAAGGCGACAGCACCTTCTACAATGAGGGCGGCCTGCGCCAGCAGGATCAGGATCTGCCGGCAGTGATGTACTCCGCCAAGACAGTGCCCGAACTCGACGGCAAGGCCATCCGCCTGGGCGGTTATCCGGTGCCGCTGGAAAGCGACGAGAAAGGCAACAGCACCCTGTTCTTCCTGGTGCCCTATCCGGGCGCCTGCATCCACGTGCCGCCACCACCGCCCAATCAGCTTGTACTGGTGCGCTATCCGAAGGGCATCCCGCTCGACGACATCTACGCCCCGCTGTGGGTCAGTGGCGCGCTGAAGGTGGAGCAGGTCAGCAACGACCTGGCCGACGCCGCCTATGCCATGGACGCCGACGAAGTACGCCTGGTAACCGACGAAGACCTCTAACCGCCTGCCATCCCTGCTAGGAGTTCCAGCATGAAAGCTGCTGCCCTGCTGTTGCTGTGCCTGCTGTCCACCGCTGCGCTGGCCCTGGAGCCCGGCGAGCGTCTGGCGCCCTGGACGCTGCTCGATCAGTTCGACGCGCCCTACACCCTGAACGACGAAACGCAGATCCTGCTGGTCGCGCGCGACATGGATGGCGCCAAGCTGGTCGACACCGCTCTGGAAGGCAAGCCCAAGGGCTATCTGGAACAGCGCCAGGCAGTCTTCCTCGCCGACGTCAGCCGCATGCCCCGCATCATCGCCACCCTCTTCGCCCTGCCGAAGATGCGCGACTACAACTATCGCATCCTCCTCGACCGCGACGCCCGCATCGCCCCGCGTTATCCGGCTGGCGAAGGCGAGGTGTTGTGGTTGCAGCTAAAGGATGGGCAGTTGGTTCAGCAACAGACCTTTACCAGCGCCGAGCCGCTTCGCCAGGCGCTGGAGCAGCAGGGCGGCGCTAACTAGCGAGCGGCTCACTGGACAGGCGCAACTCAAGCCGATGACGCTCATCGGCTTTCAGCTGCACGATGTCTTCCAGCACGTTGGCCGTCTCGATGCAAAGCATGTTCTGCCAGGCCCCGTCGGGGAACTGCGACAGGCGCTTGGCCTTGTCGACCCATGGATTCCACAGCACAGCCGAACGTGAACCACGGGCATCCAGATGGATCCGCCGACCCCAGCCCGGATCGACGATGCTCAGTCGCGCGGCGGTGTCGAAGTAGATGCGATCGGTCTCCGCATCGAACACCAGCGCTTCCTGCTGACGCAGCTCCTGCCAGTCCTGCAAGGTGTCGATATAGCGGCAGCCCTGCAGCCCCTCGACGCTGACCTGGCGCACGTCGCTGACGGCGAAGTAGCTGTGCAGCGCCTGGCTCAGGGTCAGCGGCTCCGTACCGCGATTGTGGGTTTCCAGGCTCATGCCGAGATCGTCTGCCAGGCGCACGACGAAGGTCAGGCCGACATCCCTGGGCCAGCCCTCCAGCGGCTGAGTGCGCGTGTCGTAGGCAAAGCGCAGGGTGACGGCGTCGTCCTCCTCGTCGATGCCCAGCAACTCCCAGTCCAATGCACGTACCAGGCCATGGGCCGGCGCCTGCTCGAGGTGATAGTGCGCCTGCACGGCCTGCGGATTGCGGCGTAGATCTCCGAACCAGGGCCAGCACACCGGCACACCACCGCGCACGCTTTGGCCACGCTGATAGGCCGCATCCGGGCTTAGCCAGATCAGCGGCTGTTCACCCTGCTGGTAACTGAGAATCTGCGCGCCCTGCTGGGCTACCAGCAATTCGCTGCCGGCAGCACGAATGCGCCAGCAGACCAGTTGATCCAGTTCCACGCGTTCGACTTGGGCGGTGCTCATGACGACCTCTTGTTGAGATAGATAACCAATAGTGTGACAACACAAAAAGCAAAACGCCCATCACGAGGACGGGCGTTTTGCCAAACCAGCCAGCGAGACTTACTTGCCGTAGACCTGCTCCGGCAGCCAAGTGATCAGCCCTGGGAAGATATAGGCGATCACCAGCAGCAGAATCTGGATCAGGATAAACGGCACCACACCTTTATAGATGGTACTGGTGGGAATGCTCGCCGGTGTCACGCCACGCAGATAGAACAGCGCGAAACCGAATGGCGGAGTGAGGAAAGAGGTTTGCAGGTTGAGTGCGATCATCACGCCCAGCCAGATCGGATCGAGCCCCATGGCCAGCAGCACCGGACCGACGATCGGCACCACCACGAAGGTGATCTCGATGAAGTCGAGAATGAAGCCGAGCAGGAAGATCACCACCATTACCAGGAAGAACGCGCCGAGCACGCCGCCTGGCAGCTGGGCGAACACATCCTCGATCAGCGCCTCACCGCCGAAGCCGCGGAACACCAGGGAGAACAGCGACGCGCCGATCAGGATCATGAAGACCATGGCACTGATTTCGGTGGTGCCGTAGGCCACTTCCTTGAGCTGGCCGAAGTTCAGCTTGCCCTTGCTGAAGGCCAGCACCATCGCGCCTACTGCGCCCAGCGCAGCGGCTTCGGTGGGGGTAGCGTAGCCAGCCAGGATCGAGCCCAGTACCGCGCCGATCAGGATCAGCGGCGGAATCAACGCCTTGCCCAGTTTGCCCCATTCGATCGGGCCGAGCTCTTCTTGCGGCAGCGCCGGCAGTTTCTTCGGCTGGAAGATGGCGACGGCAATGATGTAGACGATATACAGACCGACCAGCAGCAGACCGGGCAGCAGAGCGCCGACGAACAGGTCGCCAACCGAGACGGTCTTCGGCGAGAAGATGCCCATCTTCAGCTGCGCCTGCTGATAGGCGCTGGACATCACGTCACCCAGCAGCACCAGCACGATGGACGGCGGAATGATCTGCCCCAGGGTGCCGGTAGCAGCCAGAGTGCCGGTGGAAATGGCCGGATCATAGCCACGGCGCAACATGGTCGGCAGTGCCAGCAGGCCCATGGTCACCACGGTGGCGCCGACGATACCGGTGGAAGCAGCGAGCAAGGCACCGACCACGCACACGGAAATCGCCAGGCCGCCACGCAGGGTGCCGAACAGACGCGACATGGACTCGAGCAGGTCTTCGGCCACCCGTGAGCGTTCCAGCATCACCCCCATGAACACGAACAGCGGCACGGCGAGCATCGTCTGGTTGTTCATGATGCCGAACAGGCGGTTCGGCAGGGCGCTGAGGTAACCAGGATCAAAGGTGCCCGTGACGACACCGATGGCGGCGAACAGCAGGGAAACGCCAGCCAGGGTGAACGCTACCGGGAAGCCGGCCATCAAGGCCACGCAAATACTGACGAACAGCAGAATCGCCATCAACTCAGCCATGTTTCACCTCCGGAGCCGGCAGGCGACCGCTGAAGACGTAGATTGCCTTGATCAGATTGGAAATACCTTGCAGTACCAGGCTGACGACCAGTACCAGAATGATGCTTTTCTGCAGGTAGACGAACTTGAGGCCGCCAGATTCGCTTGACGCTTCGAAAGTCGACCAGGCGTTGCTGACGTAATCCCAACTGGCCCAACCGAGGAACAGCGCGACCGGCAGCAGGAACAGCAGATTACCGAAGATCTCGACCAGCGCCTGACGGCGGCCGCTGAACTTCTGGTAGAAGATGTCCACACGCACGTGTCCGTTGCGTTGCAGCACCCAGGCCGCTGCACCCATGAACACCAGTGCATGCGCGTAGAGCACCGCCTCTTGCAGGGCCGTGGCGCCGATGCCGAAGCCGTAGCGCAGCACCACGACGACAGCGGTGCCGATTACCAGAAAAACCGTCAGCCAGGCGCAGGCCTTGCCGAACCAGCTGTTGAGGGCATCGATCAGGTATGCAAGAGCGAGGGGAAATGAAGGCTTGTCGGACATAGTGAGTCCTTTATCGTTATGAGTAGGAGACAGGACAGCGAACCTGTTGGCTGCATATCACGCCGCCCGCGTCCTTATGGGCTGCAGGCCGGCGATTCTATGCAGGCTACCGGTATTGCAGCAATGCCCGTAAAACTTTAGTCGTAGTAGCTAGGCTTGTGAGTCACGACCCCCTATGTTATTCACGTCCGGTCTACCTCCGGCGATCCCGTGGTAAGACCAATACAACAATAAAGGAGCATTGCATGAAACGTCGCGACATACTCGCCGCAGCGGGCGTAGGCCTTGCAGCCACCGCACTGGCTGGCTGTAAAGAAGAGGCCAAGAGCGCCGCAGCACCTCAAGAGGGTTCGAGTTCCCAAACCTTCAACTGGAAGATGGTCACCTCCTGGCCGAAAAACTTCCCGGGCGTCGGCGTCGGGGCCGAGCGCTTCGCCAAGCTGGTCGATGAAATGAGTAACGGCCGCCTGAAGGTCAAGGTATACGCAGCCGGTGAACTGGTGCCGGCCATGGAAGTATTCGATGCAGTCTCCCGTGGTACCGCCGAAATGGGTCATGGTGCCCCTTACTACTGGAAAGGCAAGGTTCCCGCTGCGCAGTTCTTCTGCGCCTCGCCATTCGGCCCCAATGCTCAGGAAATGAACGCCTGGTTGCACCGTGGCGGTGGTCAGCAGCTGTGGGAAGAGGTCTACAAACCGTTCGGCGTACTGCCGATGGCCTGCGGCAACACCGGCGTGCAGACCGCCGGCTGGTTCAACAAGGAAATGAACTCGGTCGACGACTTCAAGGGGCTGAAGATGCGTACCCCGGGCTTGGGCGGCGAAGTGCTGACCAAGATGGGCGGTACCGTGGTCAACATGCCGGCCGGTGAGATCTTCACCGCCATGCAGACCGGCGCCATCGACGCCACCGAGTGGATCGGCCCATACAACGACCTGGCCCTCGGCCTGCACAAAGCAGCCAAGTACTACTACACCCCGGGCTGGCAGGAGCCGAGCGTTCTGTTCGAGCTGGACGTCAACATCAAGGCCTGGGAAACCCTGCCGGCAGATCTGCAAGCCATCGTTCGCGCGGCTGCTCGTGACGTCAACGGCGACATGCTCGACGATTACAACGCCAAGAACATGGAGGCCATGGAGCAGCTCAAGGCCGACGGCGTGGAAGTTCGCCGCCTGCCGGACGAAGTCCTGGCACGCCTGAAGGAAGTGGCTGCCGAGGTGGTCGATGCCAGCGCTGCGGCCGATCCGGCGGCAACCAAAGTCTGGGAACATCAGAAGGCCTATCTCAAGCGCCTGTACGAATACGCGGAAAGCAACGAGAAGGATATCTACAACATCCGCGGCTGACCGCTCAGGGCAAAACAAAACGCCGGCTTCTACAGACTGTGTGAAAACGTTCTGAACTGAACCGGTTCAATACAAACGCCTCGATTGATTCGGGGCGTTTGTGTTTTTACTGGTGCAATGATGCAAAGTGCAGCGCTCAGGTCAGCAGCTCGATCATGCGGCGTGCCCCGAGTACCGAAATAGCACGTTTGAGGTTGTAGGCTTGCACGGCCATCGCCATCTCAGCTCTCACCCCGCTGAAATGGCGCACTAGAAAACGACCGTTGCCCAGAATCCATTGTTTGAGATTGCCAAAAGGGTGCTCGACGATTGCTCGTCGCCGTCCCATCATCTCAGGATGAGTTTCGAGTCGTTTCTCCATCCGCGCGAACGCCTCTTCGTTGGGATGGCGGCTGATATGACGCCGTTGGGCCTGTGTGCACTTGGCTTTTAATGGGCAGTTCCCGCAGTCCTTGGCACGGGCTGCGTAAAGGCGAGTGCCACGATTGAGCTGTTTGAGCGACAGGGTCTTGCCCGCAGGACATTGGAAGCTGTCGGTCGCAGGATCGTAAGTGAAGTCCTGACGCGCAAACAGTGTGCCGCCGCCCTGGTTGTTGGGCGCGCGATTCACGGGGACGAAAGCCGTAATGCCCGCTTCTTCGCAGGCTTGAAACTGCGCCCCGTTGGAATAACCTGCATCAGCCGTGACGGTCAGCTCAGGCTGCTGCAGAACCGCATGAGTCGCTTTGGCCATCGGCTCCAACTGCTGGTTGTCGGTGCAGTCACTGGTCACTTCGTGATGCACGATCAGGCCATGCTCGGCATCGACAGCGCTCTGCACGTTGTAGGCCACGCAAGGGCTCTTGCCTGAGCAGCGCATCTTCTTGGCATCCGCTTCGCCTTCGACGAACTGTTCCAGGCCCTGCGCCTCCATCAGCGCTTTTACGGTCAAGTTATCGGCATGGCGATCCTGTAGCTGGCGTAGCGCCTGTTTCACCGCTGCCCGGTCAATCGTCTCTTGCGCGTCTTGTGCATCACCCTCATCAAGCTGGGCCAGGTACTGGGCAATGTGTTTTTCCAGCTTCGCTTGTTGACGCTTGAGCTTCTCCACGCTCAGGTGCTTGCGCAGCGAAGCTACCGCTTGGAACTTGCTGCCATCGATGGCCACCAGCTCCCCACTGATCAAGCTCGCCTGGCGACAGAACTGGACGAAAGCCTTGCAAGTCGCCTGAAAGGCCATGCTGTTATCTTTGCGAAAATCCGCGATGGTCTTGAAGTCCGGCGCCAGACGACCCAGCAACCACATCACCTCGATATTGCGCTGGCACTCCGCCTCCAATCGACGAGAGGAGCGAATGCGCTGGAAGTAGCCATATAGGTATAGCTTGAGCAAATCAGCTGGATCGTAGCCAGGGCGCCCAGTCTTGAGCGGCTCAGCCTTGCTGAACCCCAGTACCTTCAGATCCAGACGAGCCACATAGGCCTCGATGACTCGAACTAGATGATCCTCAGGAACCAGCTCTTCCAATGTCGGCGGAAACAGGCTGCTTTGTTGCCGATCTTCACCTTGGATATAGCCCATAAACGACAATGCCCCTATCGACCGATAGAGGCATTGTCTTCAGCTTGCTCTCAGACTGCTAGGTTTTCACACAGTCTGTTCTAGCCGGCGTTTTCGTTACTGCAATTCAGCAGGCGGTCAGCCTCGACGTGGCGGCACCGGACGAGTGCGGCCACTGCCGTCGATGGCGACGAAGACGAATACCGCTTCGGTGACCTTGCGCCACTCGTTGGACAGCGGATCATCGCTCCACACCTCGACCATCATCTGAATCGAACTGCGGCCGATCTCCAGCGCCTGGGTGTAGAACGAGAGCTGCGCGCCCACCGATACCGGTACCAGAAAGGCCATGCGATCGATGGCAACGGTCGCCACGCGGCCACCTGCAACCTTGCTCGCCATCGCGGTACCAGCGAGGTCCATCTGCGACACCAGCCAGCCACCGTAGATATCACCGAAACCATTGGTCTCGCGCGGCAACGCGGTGATCTGCAGAGCGAGGTCGCCCTGGGGAATCGGGTCTTCCTGTTCGTAGTCGTTCATCGGTTCGAGACTCGCGGCGCGGTTGTTGTTCTGGGCGCGGAACCCGCATGGCACACGGGCGCGACGAGTATACCGACTGTGCAGTCGACGGGCGACCACTCTGGCAGGGCGCAAAACGCCACATCCCATGCCCGGTCGGGCAAAACGCACGACTCGGCAAACCTCATTCGGGCAGTATGCCTACCACGAAGTGCCATCACTCAATTGTAAGACCATGATTTTAAATGACTTTTAGTAAACAAAAAGTCTGGCACGGGTGCTGCACTAGTCCTAGTACGCAACTGGTCATGTACCGGTTGCAATGCAGAAAAAAGGAAGAGACGGATATGCCACAAACCCGAGCCATCCGCCTCCCACGCAACAGGAGAACCGCCGTATGGATAGTTGCTCTGGTGCTCGCCACCCTGCTGCTTCTGCTCAGTCTGACGCTCACCAGCGTTGTACTGATTGGCCAGACCCTGTGCGCAAGCCGCAATACCGCCGAGCTGGTGCTGCCCACGGGCGCCGCGCCCCAGCCTTCGGTCCCGAGTAACGCGCAAGACCCCTGGCCTGCCTGGGCCATTACCTACTGATCCATCAAGGAGAAACACCATGCTTAGTTGGGCAGTCACTTTCCTGATCATCGCCATCATCGCCGCCGTACTGGGCTTCGGTGGTATCGCCGGCACCGCTGCAGGTATCGCCAAGATTCTATTCGTGGTGTTCCTGGTGCTGTTCATCGTCTCGTTTGTCATGGGCCGCCGCCCGCGCCTCTAGCAGGCCGTTGAAAAACGTAGGCGAGGCAGCCAATGCAAGGCAAAAAAAGGCGAAAAAGCGGAGTTTACGAGCTGTAAATGAGCATTTTGAGCCTGTTTTTAACGCAGCAGTGGCAACGCAGATAGTTTTTCAACAGCCTGCTAGGGAGACATAGATGCAATCGATCCACGCCATTGCCGCCGCCCTGCTGATGGGCGGCGCCCTGGCGGCTCAGGCCGCCGACCGAGACGCCAGTTTCCATCCAGGCGAGCTGCTCACCAGCAACACCGAGTACCGTGAAGCCTGGCAGGATCTGGTAAAGAACGAAGAGCGCTTGCCGGACTGGCTGATCAACCTCAGCGGCCTGTCCACTCCCATGCAGGCAGTGGAAGCCGATAGTGATCGCTATCTGGTTGGCCAGATCTGTGAAGCGAACCGATGCTTCAATCAGCGCGCCTATGTCGCCTTCGAATGGGAAGACGACGATGCCTACGCGCTGTATGTGCAGGTACCGGATGGCCTGCCGGAAGACCGCGCGCCAAGCGAGCATGCCAGCCTGCGTTGGCTGGGCGAGCCGGACGAGGAAATCCAGCAGGTGCTGATGGAACAGCTGCGCAGCGATCCCAACTGGTATTGAGTGACGGCAGTTTGCCGGCTGTCCCACAGACACCGCCGGCACGTTATCATCCCCCCGCCATAACGGCATGCCCTCCTTCATCTGGCGCTTTGCACCATCTTCTTCCTCAGGGAGAAGGCGATCAGGGAAGGCTTCGCTTGCCAATCTAGGGGGATCGCAATGCTCAACGGTCTGTGGCTGAGCTTTTTTCTGCTGGGAGCCGCTGCCGCTCTGGCACGCTGGCTGATTGGCGGTGATGCAGCCGTATTCGGCGCAATGGTCGAAAGCCTGTTCGCCATGGCCAAGCTCTCGGTGGAGCTGATGGTGGTGCTGTTCGGCACCCTGACACTCTGGCTGGGGCTACTGCGCATCGCCGAAAAGGCCGGGCTGGTGGATCTGCTCGCACGCATGCTGGGCCCATTGTTCGCCCGCCTGATGCCGGAAGTGCCACGCGGCCATCCAGCGTTGGGGCTGATCAGCATGAACTTCGCCGCCAACGGCTTGGGGCTCGATAACGCTGCCACGCCCATCGGCCTCAAGGCCATGCGCGCCTTGCAGGATCTCAACCCCAGCGCCACCACGGCGAGCAATGCACAGATCCTGTTCCTGGTACTCAACACCTCCTCACTGACCCTACTGCCGGTATCGATCTTCATGTACCGCGTGCAGCAAGGTGCTGAAGATCCCACGCTGGTATTTCTGCCGATCCTGCTGGCGACCAGCGCGTCGACCCTGGCAGGCCTGCTGGCGGTATCGGTGATGCAACGCCTGCGTTTGTGGGACCCGGTGGTGCTGGCCTACCTGATTCCCACCGCGCTGCTGCTCGGCAGTTTCATGGCCCTGCTCGCCGGCATGAGCGCCACGGCGCTGGCGGCGCTGTCATCGCTGCTCGGTAACCTCACCCTGTTCGGCTTGATCCTGATGTTTCTGGTGGTCGGCGCGCTGCGCAAGGTGGCGGTGTACGAGAGCTTCATCGACGGTGCCAAGGAAGGCTTCGACGTGGCCAAGAGCTTGCTGCCGTATCTGGTCGCCATGCTCTGCGCCATCGGCGTTCTACGCGCATCCGGCGCGCTGGATTTCGGCCTCGATGGCATTCGCTGGCTGATCGAAGCGCTGGGCTGGGATACCCGCTTCGTCGATGCCCTGCCCACTGCGCTGATCAAACCCTTCTCCGGCGGTGCCGCTCGCGCCATGCTGATCGAAACCATGGAGAACTTCGGCGTCGACAGCTTTCCGGCGCTGGTTGCGGCGACGGTGCAGGGCAGTACCGAAACGACGTTCTACGTGCTGGCGGTGTACTTCGGTGCGGTCGGCCTGCAGCGCGCCCGCCATGCCGTGGGCTGCGCCCTGGTCGCCGATGCGGCCGGGATCATCGCCGCCATCGGCGTGTGCTACTGGTTCTTCGGCTGATCGCTCCGAAGTCAGGGCCGCTCAGTCGGCGCCAAACCCCAGTTTGTCGCTCGCCCAGCTCAGCAGCGGATCGCTGTGCTGGTATTCGCGCAACGCCAGCAGCTTGGGCGCGATGAATGCCTCGAAGTCCTCGGCCTGTTCGAAGTACACGCCGGTGAAAATGGTGAACATCGATTTATTGCCGACCGTGGCATAGAACAGGTTGCCCACCGGCTCACCGTCCTGGGTCAGCAGCTTTAGGCTGGCGCGGCTGGCCAGCTTGGTGTCCAGCGGTAGATCCTGTTGTACCAGCCCGCTGTCACGCAGGCCGAACGAGGCGCCGAACGTCTCGGCGTAGCTGGTCATCAAGGCATCACCGGCGCGCGGGTAGAGGGAGACACCGCTGTAGAGGTAGAACCAGTCGCTGCCCGCGCTCTCGAAACTGAGGTCTATGCTGCGCGCAGCGTAGGTCACCTGCTTCTCGTAGCGCCCCTCGTCCGGGGCCTCGTAGGCGGCGAAATCCTCGCCACTGAGCAGCAGTCGGCGCTCCTCGGCGAGAGGCGGTTCGTTGTCGACGCAGCCCGCGAGTGCGAGCAGGCTGAGCAGCAGCACGAGTCTGAACATGGCATTCCTCCCTGAATTGGCCCGCGCAGCTTGCCCGAACCGAGCACACCTCGCCAGCGACAGCCCTCGTCGCTGTGCGCGGTGCCACAGCCTTGCGCCTGAGTGCCTGTCAGCTACCGCTCAGGCGAAAGCCAACCTTGAGCGTGACCTGGTAGTGCCCAACCTTGCCATTCTCGATGTGGCCACGGGTGTCGATCACCTCGAACCAATCCATGTTGCGCACGCTCTTGGCGCATTCGGCCAGGGCATTTTCGATGGCTTCCTCGATGCTGGTGCGCGACGAGCCGACGATCTCGATCTTCTTGTAGGTGTGGTGAGTAGACATGACGGACTCCTGAGTGGTGAAGGTTCTTGTTCAGACTAGCTCGCCCCGTAGAAGTGTCATCTGTCGCACCCTAATCCGGCCTGCTGGAAAGCCGCCACGGGCTTTCCAGCGCCTTGGCTGGAGTTAGAAGTCCACCTGGTAGCCCAGGGTGAAGGTGCGCCCACGACCCTTGAAGTTGTAGTCGTTGGCGATACGTGCCGACTGCGAGTAGTAGGTGAAATAGTCCTCGTCGAGCAGGTTGTCGATGCCCAGCGACAGGCTGCCCACCGGCAGGCGGCGGCTGACGCTGGCCGAGAGCAGGGCGTAGCCGTCGAATTCCAGGCGCGGGTCGTCGAAGCTGCGGCTGACGTAGTAGTTGTATTGCAGGTAGCTCGACCAGTCGTCGTTCCAGTTGGCCTGCCAGCCCAGGCTGTACTGGTCCGGCGAGATGTTCAGGCCGGTCAGGCGAGTATCCACCTTGCCGTCGCCATCGGTGTCGGATTTACCCTGGCTGTGGGCGTAGCTGCCACGCAGGCTGTGGCGGTCATCGATATGCCAGTTGCCGGTCAGCTCGTACCCCTGGATCTCCACTCGCTCGCGGTTGGCGATGTAGTTGCCGTCGCTGTTCACCGACAGGCGCTCGCCGACGCTGGAGAAGGACTCGTAATAGCTCAGTTCCATGTCCACGCGGTCGAAGTTCAGACGCAGGCCCACTTCACGCGAACGGGTGACGATCGGTTCCAGCTCCAGCAGGCTTTCCACCTCCAGCCCCGGTTCGTCCAGCCCGCGCAGCACACGGCCGATGTCAGGCATGCCGAAGCCTTCGGAGTAGCCGCCGTAGAGCTGCGCCCAGTCGGTGGCCTGGTAGGTGAATCCGTAGTTGCTCAGGGTTTTGCCGAACGACACCTTGCCGCCGGTGACGCTGACCCCGCCGGCGTTGTTGGTACCCCACACGGTGCGGAAGTCATCCACGTCGAGCTCGGAATGCTCTCGGCGCACGCCAGCCATCAGGGTCAGCTTGTCGGTCAGGTGCAGGTCGCCCTGGAGGAAGCCGGCCTGGTTGTCGTAGGTGGACGGCGGCACATAGCTACGATTGGTCTGCACCAGCACCTGCTCACCCTTGTCACGCATCAGATCGAGGCCACCGGTCAGATCCAGCAGACCATCGAACAGGCCTTTGCGGCGCAGGGTCAGCTTGCCGCCCCATTTCTCCGAGTCACTGCGGCTTTGCTCCCACAGGGTGCCGACCGGCGCTATGTTGGGGTCCTGGAAGGTCGCTGAGATCAACGCACCGAACTGGCCACGGTAGCGCTGGTGATAGAGCTGCATATCGAGCACGTTGCCGTACAGGTCCTGATTGCTGTAGCTGAAGGTGTACTGGCGGTTCTCGTTGAACGCCGGGTCGCCCTGCGGATCACCCTTGCGCGCGGTGGTGGGAATACCGGCGGCGCGGTCGCCGAGCACCGGCACGTAGTCGTTGTTGCCCTTGAGCTCGTAATGGTTGGCACTGAATTGCAGGTGCTGCACGTCGTCGATCCAGTAGCCGAGCTTGAACATCAGATCGTGGTCGCGGGTGTCCTGGATCTCGCCCGGGTAGGCGACGCCAATCAGCTCGTCGTTGGCATCGTAGAACGCACCGCGCTCCTGCCAGGTGGCACCGAACAGCGTCTCCCAGTCACCCTGCTGGGCGCTGAGTCGGTAGTTCATCTTGTAGCTCAGGCCATCCTTGCTGAAGCGGTCGTCGCTCTCCAGGCTGACCCCGGCGTGCTGGCTGACGCCGTTACCTTCGGGCCGACGGCTGATGAAGTTGACGATGCCGCCGGTGGCGCCGCCGCCGTGCTCGGCCGAGGCGCCATGAATCACCTCGATGCGCTCGATCTGTGCCAGGTCGATGGTATAGCTGCTGCGCCCGTCGTTGCGGATCGAACTGGCTTGCGGCACGCCGTCGACGAGAAATTGCGGGGTGCGCCCACGCAGCGTCTCACCGGCGTTGGACATCTTCTGCCGACTCGGCGAGTAGGACGGAATCAGGTTGCTCAGCACCTGGCCCGGGTCGCTGCTCAGCGCCAGCTGCTGCTCGATCTGCTGGCGGTCTATGACGGTCACGCGCTGCGTGGTCTCGCCCACTGCACTGTCACTGCGCAGCGTGCTGACGGTCATCGCTTCCAGCTGCAACACATCACTACCCAGCTTACTTGGCGCGGGCAGCGCTTCGAGGCCGTAGACCCCATCAGCCTGGCGCACCGCGCGCAAGCCGCTGCCCTGCAGCAGACGGGCAAAGCCGTCCTCGACCTGATAGGGGCCCTGCAGACCCGGGCTGTCTTGCCCCTGCAGCGCGCTGGCATCGAACGACAACGCCACGCCGGCAGCGCTGGCATAACGGTTGAGCACCTCGGCCAGCGGGCCGGCAGCGATGTCGAAAACCTGTATCTGCACGGCAGTCTCGGCGGGTGCAGCGCTGGCCAGCGGCACGGCCAGCGCCAGACCGGAACAGAGCAGGGCGGTTTGCACAGCGAGGGTTAGCGAATGCAGGTTGCAGCGAGGTTGACGCATGGATTTCCCCTGAGAACGAAAGGCCTGTAGCCGAGATGTCAGGAGGGCCGATCCAGTCGAGAAAAAAGTGCAAACGACAATGAATATTTTTGCTAATTAAACCTTTGGCACCAGCGTCACCCAGTAATCGCTGCGCCGCACCACACGCAGCGGGAAGCTGTGTTCCAGCGCCGCCAGGGCACGATCGGTATCCGCCAACGGGAAGCTGCCGGACACCTTCAACCCGGCCAGGGACGGGTCGATACGCAGCACGCCATGGCGATAGCGCGCCAGTTCGGCGATCACCTCACCCAGCGGCTGATCGAGGGCGATCAGGCTGCCCTGCGTCCAGGCCGTCGTGGCGGCATCGTTGGCACGCGGCGCCCCGAGTCGTTCGGCATCGAAATGCAATTGCTGTCCGGTAAGCAGCGGCTGCATGGCTTGCAGATGCCGCAGCGGCGCGACCTCCACCCGCTGCTCCAGCACCGCGACGCGGCAGCCCTGCTCGTCGCTGCGCACGCAGAACCGCGCGCCCTCGCTGCGCACCACGCCGTGACGGGTTTCCACCAGCAAGGGGCGGGCTTCGTCGAGGCTTTGGATCAGCGCCTCGCCACTGACCAGGCGCAACAGGCGGCGCTGCCCATCGACATGCCATTGCGCGGCGCTGGCCGTGCCCAGCATCAGTTGGCTGCCATCGCTCAACTGCCATTGGCGGCGCTCACCCACGCCACTGCGGTAGTCGGCCAGCCAGTAGCGGCGCGTGTCGCTGTGCCAGGCGAACCAGCCCAGCGGCAGCGCCAGGCCGACCAACGCCAGGCTGCCAAGCAGGCGGCGTCGGCCATGGTCGACGCCACGCAGGGTCGACGACGCAATGGGGCCGGGCAGCAGGCCCAGCTGTTCACGCAGTTGCTCGATCTGTTGCCAGGCCTGACGATGAAGCTCGTCGGCGTCGTACCAGCGCTGCCAGGCCTGCTGCTCATGGGCATCGTTGTCGCCGGCACACAGCCGCGCGTACCAGTTGCTGGCGGCCTTGAGCGCCGCGCGCTGCTCCTCGGTCACGGCTGCCAGCCTGCCTGCAGCAGGCAGCAATGCTCCACAGCGCGGGCCATGTAGCTGTTCACGCTGCGCAGGGAAATACCCAGCCGCGCGGCAATCTGCGCGTAGGTGAGGCCGTCAAGCTGGGACAGGATGAACACCTCGCGCACCTTGCGGCCGAGACCGGCGAGCAGACGATCGACCTCCATCAGCGCTTCGAGGAGCAGCGCCTGATGCTCGGCGCTGGGGTGTTCGGCCTGCGGCTGATTGGCCAACGCTTCGAGATAGGCTTGCTCCAGCGAACGCCGCCGCAGAAAGTCGACCATCAGCCCCCGCGCCACGGTGGCTAGGTAATCACGTGGCTCGCGAATGCTCGCTGCATTGCCGGCGCGCAGCAGGCGCACGAAGGTGTCCTGCGCCAGGTCGGCGGCATCGCAGCCGTTGCCCAGGCGCCGACGCAGCCAGCCCTGCAGCCAGCTGTGATGATCGCGGTAGAGGGAGTGCAGCAGCTGAGCGTCAGCGGGCATGCGCAGGATTTCTTAACAAATAACAATGAATCGCATTGTCATTCGTCCCGTGGCGCTTGGCAACCTCGCCGCAGCGTCCGGCTCAGAACTCCACTTCGTAACCTAGGGTGAAGGTGCGCCCGCGGCCTTGATAGTCGTACAGGTAGGCCGGACCGTACGCTGGCGAATAGAACAGCGCGGCGCGCTGACCCCAGACGGTGCTGTAGCGCCTGTCCAGCAGGTTCTGGATACCGACGCTGAAGGTACCGAAGTCGGTGTCCTGACGCGCGCTGAGGTCGAAGGTGGTGTAACCCTCGATGCGATGTCCGGCGTCGTCGCTCAGGTCCATTGCGTGGTTGCCCTGCAGGCGCAGGCTGCGCCGCTCGTCGCTCCAGCCCACGAATGCGGTGGTCTTGGACAGCGAAGCGTAGCGCGCATCGCGTTTGATCCAGTCGCCGTCGTCGTCCTCCTCTTCGGAGCGCACCAGGTGCAGGGTGGTGCCGGCCTGCCAGCCGCTGTCGAAGTCGCGGCTCAGCGCGGCCTCGAAACCGAAGTCGCGGCTCTTCTGTTCGTCGACATTGATAGTCAGGGTGGCGCTGTCGGTATTGATCACCTTGTCCGACCAGATGTAGTAGAACGCCGCCTGAGCCTGCCAGTAGGCATCGTTGAAGCGCCAGCCCACCTCCACCTGGCGGCTCTTGATGCCGGCCAGCGGATTGTCCGCCACCGACAGTCCGGCGCGGCCGTAGTACTTGGCCGGATCGGCCAGCTCGAAACCTTCGCTGTAGTTACTCCACAGTTGGTGACCGTTGGCGAAGTCATAGAGCGCGCCGAAGTTGTACAGGCCGACTTCATAGTCGTTGCTGCCGCCGGGTACGCCGCGAAAATCTCCGACCTCGACATCCATGTGCTGCTGGCGGGCGCCGGCGGACAGGCTCAGGTGCTGGGTCAGTTGCCAGTCCAGCTGGGCGTAGGCCGACAGCCCGTCGACCACATAGCTGGGGTAGCGCGCAGCGCTGCTCTGGGTGTCCAGTTCCAGGCCGCCGCTGTCCGAAGAGCGCTGTGCATCGAAGACCTTCTGCGTAGCGTTGAAACGCTCATGATCGAGATCCAGACCATAGGTCAGCTTGATATCGTCCCACTGCTTGCTGAACAGCCCCTTGAGGCCGCTGACCTCGAAGTTCTGCTGCGAGCCGGCGAAGTAGATGCCGTTGCTACCCCGCGGACTGCCGGCATTGTAGTAGGGGAAGGGGTAAAAGTTGTTGTCCTCGCGGCGGTAGTAGCCCTGCAGGTAGAAGTCCTGGCCGAGCAGCTCGCTGTTGCGGTAGCTGGCGTTGATCAGGGTGCGGCGGGTGCGCGGCTTGAGGTCGGTGTCGAGACCGTTGCGAATCTCGGCATCATCGAGGTCCGAGGGCGCGTTGGCGTTGAGGTTGGGGAAGTAGATGCCGGTGCTGCCGTCGTTGCCGGAGTCGTAGTACTGCGCCAGCAGGTCGAGCTGCTGAGTGTCGTCGAGGCGCACGGCGAGGTTGCCGAGCACGTCCACGGAGCGGTTGTACTGCAGGTCGGTCTGCGTGTTGTCGAGGAACACCTGCTCGCCGTCGGCATCGTAGAAGGCTTCGTTCTTCTCCAGGGAGACGCCGAGGCGGCCCTGCACGCGCTCGTTACCGCCGCTGACCGCCTGCGCCAGGCGCGTGGACAGGTCATCGCTATTGTTGAAGCCGCTGGTGACGCTGGCGTTGCTTTGAAAGCGCGCCGGGCCGGCTTCGCCTTTACGCGTGACGATATTGATGATGCCGCCGGTGGCGCCGCCGCCGTACAGAGCGCTGGCGCCGGATAGCACCTCGACGCGCTCGACGTTGAACGGGGCGATGCTGTCGAACTGGCGCGAGAGGCCGCGCGAACTGTTCTGGCTGACGCCGTCGATCATCACCAGCACGCCGCGCCCGCGCATATTCTGGCCGTAGTTGGTGCGGCCTTCCGGGCCCAGGTCGAGGCCTGGCACCAGCTTGCCAAGTGCCTCCTTGAGGCTGACGCCGGTGTCGAGCTGCTCGCGCAGCTGCTTCTGCTCGACTACCCAGACGGTGCCGGGAATAGCGCTGATCTGCGTCTGCGTGCGCGACGCCACCTGGATCTGCATAGCGTCCAGACGCACCCGCTCGCGGTTGCTCTGCGCCTCGCCGCTCGGTGCGGCGGCAGGCGCGGCGTTGCGCTGCAACAGCACGCTGTGCTCATCGGTGAAGGTCCAGCTCACGCCGCTGCCTTCGAGCAGCCGCTGCAGCGCCTCGCGGGCAGTGAAGCTGCCCTGCAGGCCGGGGTTGGGCAGGCCCTGCAGGTCGCTGGAGTTGAACAGCAGGTGCAGCCCGGCCTGATCGGCGAACTGGGTCATGGCACCATCCAGGTCGCTGGCGCTGATGTGCAAGTCATAGCGGGTCGGCTCGGCGGCCTGGGCCAACGGCCAGGCAGTGCCGATCAGGGTCGCGAAGGCGAGGGCGCGGTGCAGGGCGGAAACGGGATGGCGCATGGCGGGTTATCCGTGTCGTGGGGCAGTTTCGTTTTTGGGAATAAGTCGCGTTCCCTTCTACGACGAAACGCCCGACACGATCCTGCAGTGCCGGATGAAAATTATTTTGCCGGGCCAGCTATGGCTCAGCCTCGGCCCCGGATTGCATCCGGGCTACCGACTGGCCAGACAACTGTAGGAGCGGCTTCAGCCGCGATTCACGCTTCGAAAGGCTCGCCACTGAATAACGCCTCCCTCAAGACGGCGGTCGAACCTCAGCGCGGCTGCACCAGCACCAGCCAGGGCAGGCGGGTGATGCGCAGCGGCTGCAGGCGCTCCAGATTGGCCAGCAGGGCTTCTGGCTGGTCGAGATCGACCACGCCGCTGATGCGCTGTTCGCGAAGCGCGGCATCCTCGATGAGGATGCGCCCCGGCAGGTAGCGCTCCAGTTCGGCCAGCACTTCGCCGAGCGGACGCTGATTGAAGATCAGCTTGCCGCGCTGCCAGGTACTGGCGTTATCCAGGTCCAGCACCTGCAACGGCCCGGGCGCCTGCTGCTGGCGATAGTCGAGCCGCTGGCCGGCGTCGACGCTCACGCCCGGCGCCGCGCCGCTGCGCACCTGCACCACGCCTTCGCTGACCTCCACCTGCACCCGATCGGCGCGCAGGGCAACATCAAACCGCGTGCCCACAGCGCGGACCTGCCCGTCGGCTGCCTGCACCACGAACGGCCGCTGGGCATCCTTGGCCACCTCGAACAGCGCCTGGCCGCGCTGCAACTCCAGGTCCCGGGCGTCGGCGGAGTAGCGCACCGACAGCGCGCTGTCGCTGTTGAGCCAAACCCGGCTGCCGTCCTCCAGCTCGATCAGGCGGCGTTCCCCGACTGCGGTGTAATAGTCGGCGCTGAGGTTCTCCAGCAGTTGCGGACGACCGAGTAGCGTCAGCAACAGGCCCAGGCAGAGCGCCGCAGCCATCGCCGGCAGGCGCCAGCGGCGGATGGGGCGGTTGCGCTGACGATGGCGGCGGGCGGTGTCGGTGTGTTCCAGCGCGGCCCACAGCGCCTCGGCGTCGCGGGCGGCGCGCGCATGCGCCAGGCTCTGTCGACGCCAGCGCTGCCATTCGGCGCGCGCAGCGGCCTGCTCGCCACCGGCATGCAGGCGCAGCAGCAGTTCGCTGGCCTGATCGTCGAGCTCGCTCATGCGTCGGCCTCCTCTTCGCTGCGCCACTGCCGGCAATGGCGCATGGCCTGGATCAGGTACTTGCCGACCATGCTCTCGGAGACCCCAAGGCGCGTGGCGATCTGCGCGTAGGTCAGGCCGTCGAGGCGATTGAGCAGCAGGGCTTCGCGGACCTTGGCCGGCAGGCTGGCCAGCGCCGCGTCGAGGCGCGCCAGATCTTCTTGGGCGAGCAGACGCGACTCCGGCTCGGCCAGCGGATCGCTGAGCTGCTCGAGAATCTCGCCGTCGTCCTGTTGTTCGGCCAGGCGCTGGTCACGCCGCAGGTTGTCGATGGCCAGGTTGCCGGCCACGCGAAAGACATAGGCGCGCGGATCGCGCACCGCATCGCCGTCATCCTGATGGGCCAGACGCAGCCAGGTGTCCTGGGCGACATCGGCGGCGCGTTGCGAGTCGCCCAGGCGCCTGGCAAGAAAGCGCAACAGATCCTCATAGTGGATCTGGAAGCTCTTGAGCAAGGGCGAGGAAAAGCGGCGGCGCATGTAAATCGCGAATCTCTCGAGAACCGACCGACTGACGGGCGATGAAAAGGGCCGGCAAGCATACATGCTAGTGCGAATACTTATCACCATCGATTTGCTGGCTCAGCCCGCTCTCCGCAATTCGCGCCGCAACCAGTCGGCCAGGCGCTCGCTGCGGCTATCGCCGGGGCGCGACCAGAGCGCCAGTTGCGCCGCGGTGTCGGTAAAGCCCCAGGGCGCAACCAGACGGCCTGCCGCGAGGTCGTCGGCCACCAGCAGCTGTGGCGCGATGGCCACGCCGAGGCCGGCAGCGGCCGCTTCGAGCAAGTAGTAGAGGTGCTCGAAGCCCTGCCCATGCCTGAGCGCAGCCGTTGCCAACCCTTGCGCATGCGCCCACTGAGGCCAGGCTTGCGGGCGCGAAGCGGTGTGCAGCAAGGGCTCGCCGAGCAGCGCCGCAGGTGCCTGCCCGGCAAGCTCGGCATGCCGCGCATAACGAGGGCTGAGCACCGGCCCGATGCGCTCGGGCGCCAGCGCGTATACCTGCATGTCAGCCGGCCAGGGCGGCTCGGCGAACAGCAGCGTGGCGTCGATACCCGGGCGGCGTGGGTCCAGCTCGCCCTCGCTGGCCGACAGTTGCAGGTTGAGCTCCGGCAACTCGCGCTGCAGGCGATCCAGGCGCGGGATGAACCAGCGCGCCAGCAGACTGCCGGGGCAGCCGAGAACGAAGGGCCGCTCTTCCTGCTGACGGCGCAGATCGGCGCACACGCCACGCAAGCGCTCGAAGCTTTCCGAGGTGACATCGCGCAGGCGCAAACCGGCATCGGTGAGTTTTACGCCGCGCCCGTCCTTGTCGAACAAACTGACCCCGAGCTGTTCCTCCAGTGCACGAATCTGCCGGCTGATCGCGCCGTGGGTGACATGCAGCTCATCGCCGGCACGGCTGACGCTCTGCAGGCGAGCGGCGGCCTCGAAAGCGCGCAGGGCATTGAGTGGTGGAAGGTCTCGGCTCATATCGAGTGAATTTTCCTGACAAGTCGGAAAACTCTAATGATTTTTCTGCGGCCTGACCATGGCCGCCTGGCAGCGGATGCATCGGCCCCGATCAGAAGGTGACCGGCGTATTGACCCAGAGAATGCGGGCCTCGCTATCGCCACCGTTGCGGTAGCCGTGAGGCAGGTTGCTGGGGAAATGGAAGGCATCGCCAGCCGTCAGGCTGTAGGTCTGCTCGCCGATGGTCAGTTCAATGCTGCCGGTCAGCACGTAGCCCATTTCCTCGCCTGGGTGTTCGATCAGACCGTCACTGGCCACGCCGGGCGCAACGATATGGATATTGCCCTGCAGCAGCCCACCCTTCTGCAGATGCGTGATGCGCTCCAGGCCGATATCGCCGTCCTTGTTGCGTTTGACGAAACGCTTCACCGGCCTGTCGCCGGCACGCAGCACGGGCTCGTCGGAGACCCATTCCTCGGACGTGAGCGTCGACACGTTGCTGCCCAGCGCGCCCGCCAAACGGT
The DNA here is from genome assembly GCF_039555755.1 of Pseudomonas sediminis. Lineage (NCBI taxonomy): Bacteria > Pseudomonadati > Pseudomonadota > Gammaproteobacteria > Pseudomonadales > Pseudomonadaceae > Pseudomonas > Pseudomonas sediminis. The sequence continues at coordinate 1,869,103 of NZ_CP154631.1, read as the reverse complement.
GCAGCATGGCCAGCGAAGGCGAGGCCGCATCGTTCTCCAGCTTGGAGATCAGGCTTTCCGAGCAGCCAGCGGCAACCGCCACCTGCTTGAGCGTCAGCCCGGCGACCTTGCGCGCATGGCGCAGGCGCATGCCCAGGCTGGGCAGGCCATCGGTGTGGTGAGCCTTGGTCGAAGGGGTAGGACTGGGTTTGCGCATGTACATCTCGATCAATGGATGACAACGGGTACAGCCACGAACGGCACAGTATCGCGCAAGGCGCTCACGGAATTAAGCCGTGCACGGCCTTGGCGCGACTTTGTACGTTATGCCAGGCCCATGCCAGCGAGGTACAGGCCTGGCAGCAGGTCAGCCGGCGCTGACCACGAAGTGCACTTCCACCGGGTTCAGGTCGTTGATCGGCACGATGTCCTGCGGGCAGGCGGACATCACCACCACGCAGTCCATGGCTGCCTGGATCTCGACGTAGTCACCGGCCTTGGAAACCGGCGGCAGCCACTCGATGCTGTAGTCCGCCTTGACCGGGATATTCATCCACAGGTTGAACGGCTGTGGCACTTCGCGGGCGCGCAGGCCGATGGCCTGCAAGGCAAGGCGCATGTTGTCGGCGCAGCTGTCGTGATATCCCTCGACACCGAGGTTGGTGTAGCGATGCAGGTCGCAGGCGGCGATCAGGGTGTCGTGCACGCCCGGCGAGGTGTCGGTCAGCAAGGTGCCGATGGTGCGGCGACGGTTGCTGAACAGCTCGTCACCTGGCTTGGGAATGACGCGGTCGATGTGCGCACGGGCGTGTTCCATGGATAGGAATTCGCTGAGGTCTTCGCTGTTGAACAGCCAGGTGTCGCAGACCTGGGTGCCGTGGGTGTTGATGATCTTGATTACCTCACCGGCCTTCAGGCGCACGGCGCGGCCGCAGCGCGCCGGCACGGTGTAGGTCTTGCCCAGCTCCGGCGTGCCGTCGGCAGACAACGGCTCGTTGAGGGTGGCGTTGATGCCCAGCGCGGCGCCGTTGTCGGGCTGGCAGCAGCTGGGATAGTCGTGGGCGTGGTTGGAATGGCTCATGGTCGCTCCTAGATGGGCAATGGCAGGTCAGGCTTGTTCGGCCAGTTGGACGAGGCTCCAGGCCAGCGCACGGGCGCCGGCTTCGAGCTGGGAGGGTTCGGTGTATTCGTTGGGGTTGTGGCTGATGCCATCGCGGCTGGGCACGAAAAGCATGCCGGTGGGGCAATGCCCAGCCAGGTACATGGCATCGTGGAAGGCACCGGAGCGCAGGCTCAGGGACGCCTCACCCGTGGCATCGGCGGCCTGCTGCAGCAGCTCGACGATGCCGGCCTCGAAGGCAACCGGCGGATGGCTGAACAATGGCTGCAGCTCGGCGCCTTCGGGCAGGCAGTTCGGCAACTCGGCGTCGAAAGCCTCCAGCACGGCCGGGTCGGCATGGCGGAAGTCGATGCTGAAGGTCACGTCGCCCGCCACGGTATTGATCGAATTGGGTTTCACCTGCCAGCGGCCGAAGGTCAGTCGCTGTTGGGCACCGGCCAGGCGCTCGGCCAAGGCCTCGATGGCCGGCAGGCAACGCGTGGCCTCCAGCATGGCGTCACGGCGCATGTCCATCGGCGTGGTACCGGCGTGGGCCGAGGCGCCCTGGCAGCGAATCTGATACCAGCGCACGCCCTGGATACCGGACACCACCCCCAGTGGCACCTCGGCTCGCTCCAGCACCGGGCCCTGCTCGATATGCAGCTCGACGAAGGCATGGGCGGCGATCTTCTCGCGCAGCGGCAGGTCGGCGAAACGCTCGGCATGGGCGTCCAGCGCCTGCGCCAGGCTGATGCCATTGGCATCGAGGCTGCCGCGATAGGCACCCATGCGCTGTGGCTCGACGAAGGCACTGGAGCCCATGGCCCCCGGGCTGAAACGGCTGCCTTCCTCGTTGGTCCAGACCACCAGCTCGATAGGCCGGCGCGTACGCAGATTCTGGTCATGCAGGGCCAGCAGGCATTCCAGCCCGGCCATAACGCCGTAGCAGCCGTCATAACGGCCGCCGTTGGGCTGGGTATCGATATGGCTGCCGGTCATCACCGGCGGCAGGTCTTGCAAGCCGTCGCGGCGAATGAACAGGTTGGCGCAGGCATCCGTCCACACCCGGCAACCGATGCGCCGGGCTTCGCCGATCAGCCAGGCGCGGGCGTCGAGATCCTCCGCCGAAAGCGCCTGGCGATTCATCCCGCCGCCCTCAAGGCCGCCGAAGTCGGCCAGGGTTGCCAGCAAACCCTGCAGGCGTTCACCACGCACGGCATTCATCACCCGTACAGCCGTCATGCCGTCACCTCCGCACGCGGGCTGAGGCTGCGGTTGAACCAGGGCTTGAGAAACTGCTTCAGGCGCTCGGTGGCCGGTTGCTGGAACATCTCGCCCGGCGCGCCGGTCTCGACGATGCGTCCGGCCTCCATGAACACCACCTGGCTGGAAATCTGCGCGGCAAAGCTCATCTCGTGGGTGACCATGACCATGGTCATGCCATCGTCGGCCAGGCTGCGGATCACCTGCAGCACTTCCTCGACCAACTCCGGGTCGAGCGCCGAGGTCGGCTCGTCGAGCAGCATCAGTCGCGGTTTCACCGCCAGCGCCCGGGCGATACCGACACGTTGCTGCTGACCACCGGAAAGCCGCGCGGGGTAGGCATCGGCCTTGGCCGCCAGGCCGACACGCTGCAACGCGCTTTCGGCCAGGGCACGCGCTTCGCCCTTGTTCATGCCCTTGCCCAGCAGCAGGGGCGCCATGACATTCTCCAGCACGGTCATGTGCGGCCACAGGTTGAATTGCTGGAACACCATGGACAGCGGCCGACGCACCTCGGCGATGGCCGCGGGGCTGTCCTGATCCCGCGGTTTGCGACCCGGGCCGCTGTAACCGAGCAGTTGGCCGTCGATCCACACCTCGCCTTCGTCATAGGCCTCGAGAAAATTCATACAGCGCAGCGCGGTGGTCTTGCCCGAACCGGACGGGCCGATCAGCGAGACGATCTCGCCCGCATGCACACTGAGGTCGAACCCCTGCAGCACGCGGTTGGCGCCGTAGGACTTGCCCACGCCGCGCAGTTCAAGAAGGGGGAGGTTGCTCATCGATTCATCCTCGCAGGTAGCGCGTGGCACGCCGGCCAAGCCCGGCGGCAACGAAACCGACCAGCAGCGTCAGCAGCCAGTACGAAAGCACCAGCAGCACATAGGGCACGACATAGGAAAAGGTGCTGGACACGATCTGTCCGGCGGTCATGGTCAGTTCCGGCACGGTGATGATCGACACCACCGCGCTCTCCTTGATGGTCAGGATCACCTGGTTGCCCAGCAGCGGCAGGGCGAAGGCCATGGCCTGCGGTGCCTGGATATGCCAGAAGGTCTGCACGCCACTGAGGCCGTGCACGCGCGCCGCCTCCAGCTGCCCGTTGGGCACGCTGGCCCAGGCCGAACGCAGCAGTTCGGCGAAATAGGCCGCGCTGTACAACCCCAGCGCCAGGATGCTGGCCTGCACCGCATCGAGGGTCAGACCCAGCACCGGCAGGCCAAAGTAGATCAGCAGCAGTTGGGCCAGGAACGGTGTTCCGCGCACCAGCCAGACGTACAGCCGATACAGGCCGATGAAACCGGGCACGGCCAGGCGCGGGGCATTGAGCACGAAGCCCAGCAGCAGACCGAAGGCCGCGCCGGCAAAGCTGATGCCCAGGGTGACCAGCAACGCCTGACCGAAATCGGGGAGGTAGTTCATCCAGTTCTCCATCAGTTGCGGGCCTGCCAGCGTCGTTCCAGCTCACGCCCGAGCAGGGCCAGCAGGCTGGTCAACGCCAGGTAGAACAGCGCCGCTACCAGGTAGACCTCGAGCGGTCGGTAGGTCTGCGATACCAGCTGCTGGCTGACCCGCATCAGGTCGGTGATGGAGATCACCGAGACCACCGCCGAGACCTTGATCACGTCGATCAGCTCGGAGATCAGCGCCGGCAGGGTCAGGCGCAGCACCTGCGGCAACTGGATATGCAGCAACATGCGCCAGCGGCTGATGCTGAACACCGCCGCGGCTTCCAGTTGCCCGGCCGGGATGGCGGCGAAACCGCTGCGCAGAATCTGCGACTGGTAGGCCGCGGTATTCATCGCCAAGGCCAGGCCTGCCGCGACCAGCGCCGGAACGTCCAGCCCCAGCCCGGCGGGCAGATAGAACAGCAACAGCAGCTGCGCCAGCATTGGCGTACCACGAAAGAAACTGACGTAGACCCTGGCGAACGCCACGCAGCCAAGGCTGCGGCTATTGCCCAGCAGGTAGATCAGCACGCCGAGCACGAAGCCCAGCAGCATACCGGCCAGGCACAACCACAAGGTCGTCAGCGCGCCATCAAGCAAAGCCGGCCAGTAGAGCGCGAAGCGAGCGCCAAAATCATTCATCAGCGGCGACTCAGATGCTCGGCTCAGGCATGGCGTCAGCAGGCACGTCCATGCTGAAACCGAACCATTTTTCCTGCAGGGCCTTCATCGTGCCGTCGCGGTTGGCGCGGCCGATCCCTTCGCTGAACAGCTTGACCAGACTGGCGCTGTCCTCGCCCTTGCGGCCGACCCAGCCGTAGTAGGTCTTCGGCCCGAGCATTTCATTCAGGGTGACGAACAGGCCCGGGCGCGACTTGATCAGCGGCCCCAGGTTGGACAACGACTGCGCCACACCATCGAGACGGCCGAGCGCCAGGTCGGCATAGGCTTCATCGAAGCTGACGTACTCACGAATACCTCTGAGGCCCGGCTGGCCTTCGGCCTTGAGCTTGGCGTCATAAGCCATCAACACCTGCAGCTGGCCGGAACCGCTCTGCGAGCCGACGATCTTGCCATTGAGGTCGCTCAGGCTGCTGACCGAAGCATCGTCGGCACGCTTGAGCAGCGCCACGGTGGACTCCGCAATCGGCGCGGTGAAGGCGAACTGATCGAAGCGCGCCTTGTTCACCGTGACCGAGGTGACCACGAAATCGAACTTGCCGGTATCCAGGCCCGGCAGAATGCCCTGGAAGGGCAGATCGAGTTGCTTGACCTTGACGTCTGGCAGATCCTTGAGCACGTAATTCATCAGATCGACGCCATAACCGACGATCTTGCCGTTCTCCACCGACTCGAACGGTGCGAAGCGGGCTTCGGTAGCGATGGTGATCTGTTTTGCCTGCTGGATGCGTTGCAGCAGGTCATCGGCCTGGGCCAGGGAACTGGCAAGCAGGGTGACCAAGGCGAATGTCAGGTTTTTCACGGCACGGCGATGCATGGCGAGGCCTCTTCTTGAAGAGATGGATATTTATTCAAGTGACTTGAATGAATTTACAAAGGCATGAAGCATGCCAACCCTTCAAAAGGCCGCCAGACGCAAGAAATGCACAGCACGGGAGGGTCATTACGCACCATCGGCGAGCAAAGGAGTGCATGCATGGACTGCCATGGTGCGCGCCACCGCCAAGCGGCCGCGGCATCGACGCGTGATATTTCCTCACAGGTCAGAGCGAAGCTATCGCTTTTCTCACGCCCCCTGCGGCGTTAGTCTGCGGCCATCGACAGACGCTTCGGCCATGCCCGTCAACTGGCGGCAAGCCCATCAAATCTCAGGAGCACGCCATGACCTCATTTCGCACCGGCCCCGACGCTCGCGGCCTGTTCGGCCGCTTCGGCGGTCAGTTCGTCGCCGAAACCCTGATGCCGCTGATCAACTCGCTGGCCGCTGAATACGAGAAGGCCAAGAGCGATCCGGCCTTCCTCGAAGAACTGGCCTACTTCCAGCGCGACTACATCGGCCGCGCCAGCCCGCTGTATTTCGCCGAGCGCCTGAGCGAGCACTTCGGCGGGGCGAAGATCTACCTCAAGCGCGAAGACCTGAACCACACCGGTGCGCACAAGATCAACAACTGCATTGGCCAGATCCTGCTGGCCAAGCGCATGGGCAAGCAGCGCATCATCGCCGAGACCGGTGCGGGCATGCACGGCGTGGCCACCGCCACCGTGGCTGCGCGCTTCGGCATGCAGTGCGTGGTGTACATGGGCACCACCGACATCGAGCGCCAGCAGGCCAACGTTTTCCGCATGAAGCTGCTCGGCGCCGAGGTGATCCCGGTCACCGCCGGCACCGGTACCCTCAAGGACGCCATGAACGAAGCCCTGCGCGACTGGGTGACCAACGTCCACAACACCTTCTACCTGATCGGCACCGCTGCCGGCCCGCATCCGTATCCGGCCATGGTGCGCGACTTCCAGTCGGTGATCGGCAACGAAGTGCGCGAACAGATCCTGGAGAAGGAAGGGCGCCTGCCCGACTCACTGGTGGCCTGCATCGGCGGCGGCTCCAACGCCATCGGCCTGTTCCACCCCTTCCTCGATGACGAAGGCGTGCAGATCGTTGGCGTCGAAGCCGCCGGTCACGGCGTCGATACCGGCAAGCATGCCGCCAGCATGGCCGGTGGCGCGCCAGGCGTGCTGCACGGCAACCGCACCTTCCTGCTGCAGGACGAGGACGGCCAGATCACCGACGCTCACTCGATTTCCGCCGGCCTCGACTACCCCGGCGTCGGCCCGGAACACGCCTGGTTGCACGAGATCAAGCGCGTCGAATACGTGCCGATCAGCGATGACGAAGCGCTCACCGCCTTCCACCAGTGCTGCCGTCTGGAAGGCATCATCCCGGCCCTGGAAAGCGCCCACGCGCTGGCCGAAGCCTTCAAACGCGCACCCAAGCTGCCTAAGGATCACCTGATGGTGATCAACCTGTCCGGTCGTGGCGACAAGGACATGCAGACCGTGATGCACCACATGGGCGAACAGGAGAAACACGCATGAGCCGCCTGCAGAACCGTTTCGCCGAACTGAAAGCGGAAAACCGCGCCGCGCTGGTGACCTTCATCACCGCAGGCGACCCCGACTACGCCACCTCGCTGAGCATTCTCAAGGGCCTGCCGGACGCCGGCGCCGACGTGATCGAGCTGGGCATGCCGTTCACCGACCCGATGGCCGACGGCCCGGCCATCCAGCTCGCCAACATCCGCGCGCTGGCCGGCAAGCAGGGCATGCAGCAGACGCTGCAGATGGTGCGCGAATTCCGCCAAGGCAACCAGAGCACGCCGCTGGTGCTGATGGGCTACTACAACCCGATCTTCGTCTACGGCGTCGAGCGCTTCATCAGCGACGCCAAAGAGGCCGGCGTCGACGGTCTGATCGTGGTCGACCTGCCGCCGGAGCACAACGACGAGCTGTGCGAACCGGCGCAGAGCGCAGGTATCGACTTCATCCGCCTGACCACGCCGACCACCGATGATGACCGCCTGCCCACCGTACTGGCCGGCAGTTCCGGCTTCGTTTACTACGTGTCGGTGGCTGGCGTGACTGGCGCCGGTGCGGCGACTATGGATCATGTCGAAGAAGCCGTGGCGCGCCTGCGTCGCCACACCGACCTGCCCGTGTGCATCGGTTTCGGCATCCGCACCCCGCAGCACGCCGCCGAAGTGGCCAAGCGCGCCGAGGGCGCGGTGGTTGGCTCGGCGCTGATCGACAAGATCGCCGAGGCGCAGAGCCCGCAGCAGGCCATCAACGGTGTGCTCGGCCTGTGCCGCGAACTGGCCGAAGGGGTGCGCGGCGCGCGGCGCTGATCCGCTCTCTGGCATACGATAAAGCCGCTGACGGAGCGATCTGCCAGCGGCTTTTTCATGGCTTTGTAGCCTGAGCCGAGCGTAGCGATACCCGGGGAATTGGTTGATGGGTTTCGCGAGGTTCAACCCATCCTAGGTACTCATGTAGATCACGCTACCGCCATGGCTTTCTGTACTTCAGGCAGAAGTGCATCGGTCGCCGCAATCAACTCGGCCAGCAGTGGCTCATCCACATCCATATAACCTTCGTACTCGGCCAGGTTGCGTCGGTCATGGCATAGCGCAAACAGGCGCACTTGCGCCTTGCTGACGGCAAGCGTGTGCGCCAGGCACTGGAACACCAGATAGCGGCGGTCGGAACGATAGCCCTGTAGGCGCAATGCAGTCAGAGCCAGTGCGTGAGCAGCGTTGTAGGCGAGGTCGAAGCGGCTGGCGAATGACAGCGCAGGGTTGTGGGCGTCCTGCAGGCGGTCGACGGCCGAACGCAGCAGTCCTTCGCATTCCTTGCGGTCTGGCGGTTCGACCTTAAGGCCGCCCGTGCGCAGCAGGTTGTCCAGATTGTCGTTATTGCCCATGTTCGGTTCCCTCCGGATCGTGGCCGATCAGCTCGATCTTGTCCTGCTGCGCCACCCGCAGCACGAAACTGTTGCCAGCGGCTTTCCTGGCTTGCCACTCGTGGGGAGTATAGAGCGTCGGGTTGATGGGGCGTCCCAGTTGAGCCTCGACCGGCAGCAAGAGCTCCATCACTTCGGCATAGCTGAGGCCATCGCCAATCAGCATCAAGTCGATATCGCTATCGGCATGTTCACTACCCTTGGCCAGCGAACCATAGACGAATGCCCATGTCAGTTGTCCAGCCAACGGCGCGAGTGCTTCACGCAGCGGGGCATCGATTCCGAAGGTCTTGCGCACGATGCCTTGCAGCTCGGTATAGATCGGGCAATGCGGGTTGGCTTGGTAATGGGTCTGGTTGCCCTGACGGGTCATACTGAGGATACCCACCTGCTGCAGACGCTCCAGCTCACGCATCAGGCTGCCTTTGCCAACCTGTACATGGCGAGCGATTTCATTGGCATAGAAGCTTTGCTGCGGCTTGCCGTAAAGCAACCCCAACACCTTGCGCTGGGTGCCGGTGAACAGCGCTTCGCTTAATGAAAGAGTGTGCATGGGCGACCCAAATGAGTCCCTAAAAGGGAACGATAGTTCCCTTTTAGGGACTTTTCAATGTTCTCTTCGCTCAGTAGCGAGAACGCGGCCAGCATCAGCCGCAGGCAAGGGTATCAGCCACAATTGCGACTCTATTCGCCCGCCCGCTTGAGCAACTGCTTGCAACGCTCGGACAGGTGCACCACGCGCAGGTGCTTGCCGGCGCGCTCGTAGCGCTCACGCAGGGTCTTCAGCGCGGCGATGGCGGAGTAGTCGACGAAGCTCAGGTGGCGACAGTCCAGGGTTACCTGTTGCGGGTCATCGGCCGGGTCGAACTGCGCCAGGAAGGTGGTGCAGGAGGCGAAGAACAGCGTGCCGTGGGCGCGATAGAGCTTGCTGCCATCGGCCTGCATATCGCTGTCGGCGTACAGTTCGCGGGCGTGCTGCCAGGCGAAGTTGAGCGCGGCGATGACGATGCCGCAGAGCACGGCGGTAGCCAGGTCGGTGGCGACCGTGATGGCGGTCACCGCGACGATTACCAGCACGTCATTGGCCGGTACCTTGCCGGCCACGCGCAGCGAGCCCCAGGCGAAGGTCTGCTGCGCCACCACGAACATCACCCCAACCAGCGCCGCCAGCGGGATGCGCTCGATCAGCGGCGAGAGGAACAGCACGAAGAGCAGGATCATCACCCCGGCGACCACCCCGGACAGCCGCCCGCGCCCGCCGGAGCTGAGGTTGATCACCGTCTGACCGATCATCGCGCAGCCGCCCATGCCGCCGAATGCGCCGGAAACCATGTTGGCCGCGCCGAGGGCGACACATTCGCGATCCGGGTGGCCGCGCGTGGCAGTGATTTCGTCGGTGAGGTTCAGGGTCAGCAGGGTCTCCAGCAGGCCGACCAGGGCCATCAGCACGGCGTAGGGGGCGATGATGATCAAAGTGTCCAGCGTCCAGGGAATGTCCGGCAGCATCAGGCTCGGCAGGCCACCAGCGATCTGCGCCATGTCGCCGAGGGTATGGGTCGGCAGCTCTAGCAGGTAGACCAGCGCGCCGATGCCGAGAATCGCCACCAACGCCGGCGGCACCGCGCGGGTCAGGCGTGGCAGCAGGTAGACGATGACCATGGTCAGCGCCACCAGGCCGAGCATCAGGTACAGCGCGTTACCCTGCAGCCAGTGGCCGTCGTGCTGGAAGTGCTCGAGCTGGGCCAGGGCGATGATGATCGCCAGGCCATTGACGAAGCCCAGCATCACCGGGTGCGGCACCATGCGGATCAGCTTGCCCAGGCGCAGCAGGCCGAACGCCAGCATGATCAGGCCGCCGAGCAGCACCGTGGCCAGCAGGTATTGCACGCCGTGTTGCACCACCAGGGCGACGATCACCACCGCCATCGAACCGGCCGCACCGGAAATCATCCCTGGCCGGCCACCGAACAGCGCGGTGAGGGTGCAGATGATGAAGGCGCCATACAGTCCCATCAGCGGATTGACCTGCGCTACCAGGGCGAAGGCGATGCACTCGGGCACCAGGGCGAAGGACGAGGTCAGGCCGGCCAGCAGGTCGGCACGTAGGGAGGCGGGTTTCATGAGCGAGCAGCGTGTGGTCAAGCGAAAGGGCAGGCATGGTAACCCCCGACTCCGCTGACGAACACCCATCAGGCCAGAACACTGACCCGAGGCAATGCATGACCCGCGTCAGCGGTGCATAGTCTGGATTTGCCATTCGTCGGAGTCTCGCCAGCATGTCCGCTAACGCTGCTTCCCCGTCCTTGCGCCTACCCTGGGGGCTGGCGCTCGCGCTGCTTGCCGGCCTGGCGATCATCTTCCTGCCGGAACAGGCCGGATTACCGCTGGCCGGGCAGCGCATGCTGGCAATTCTCGCTTTCGCGGTGATCGTCTGGATCAGCGAGGCGGTGAGTTACGAGGTCAGCGCCATCATGATCCTGGCGCTGATGGCCTTTCTGCTCGGCAGCGCACCGACCCTGGCCGACCCGGACAAGCTCATCGGCACCAAGGATGCCCTGAACATGGCCCTCAGCGGTTTTGCCAACTCGGCACTGGCGCTGGTGGCTTCGGCACTGTTCATCGCCGCCGCGATGACCCAGACCGGGCTGGACAAACGCATTGCCCTGCTGACTCTGTCCAAGGTCGGCGCCAGCACCCATCGCGTGCTGCTCGGTGCCATCGTGGTGACCATTCTGCTCAGCTTCATCGTACCCAGCGCCACGGCGCGGGTGGCCTGCATGGTGCCGATCATGATGGGGGTGATCGCCGCCTTCGGCGTGGACAAGCGCTCGGCCTTCGCTGGTGGCATCATGATTCTGGTGGCGCAGGCCACCAGCATCTGGAACGTCGGCATCCAGACTTCGGCGGCGCAGAATCTACTTACCGCCGGCTTCATGCAGAAGCTGCTCGGCCAATCGGTGACCTGGACTGACTGGCTGATCGCCGGCGCACCCTGGAGTCTGCTGATGTCAGCGGTGCTTTACTGGGTAATCCTACGCGTCATGCCACCGGAAACCGATCGCATCGAAGGCGGCAAGGAGGCCGTGCGCAAGGCGCTCAGTGAACTCGGGCCGATGACCTTCGATGAGCGCAAGCTGCTGGCCATCGTCCTCACCTTGCTCGGTTTCTGGGCCACCGAGGGCAAGCTGCACAGCTTCGACACCGCTTCCACCACCCTGGTGGGCCTGGCGGCGTTGCTGATGCCAGGGCTCGGCGTAATGAGCTGGAAGCAGGCACAGCCGCGCATTCCATGGGGCACGGTGATCGTCTTCGGCGTTGGCATCAGCCTCGGTGGTGCGGTGCTGGCCACGGGCGCCGGCACCTGGCTGGCCAAACTGCTGGTAACCCACCTGGGCATGGATGGGCTGTCGCCGTTCTGGGTGTTCGCCGTGCTCGGTGGCTTTCTGATCATCATTCACCTCGGTTTTGCCAGCGCCACGGCGCTGACCTCGGCGATGCTGCCGATCATGATTGCCCTGCTGCTGCAGCTTGGCGGAGACATCAACCCGCTGGGCATGAGCATGCTGCTCGGCTACGTGGTCAGCTTCGGCTTCCTGTTGCCGATCAACGCACCACAGAACATGGTCTGTATCGGCACCGATACCTTCACCGCCCGGCAATTCCTGCGCACCGGCATCTGGCTGACGCTGGTTGGCTACGGGCTGATGCTGGTGTTCGCCCTGACCTGGTGGCGTTGGCTGGGGTGGATGTAGCGCAGACGACGAAAAGCGGGCAGCCTTAGCAGGCACGACTACAGGGAGCCAGGCCCAATGCGCAAGAACCTGCTGATTACCGGCGCCAGCCGCGGCATCGGCCGCGCCACTGCCCTGCTGGCCGCCGCTGGCGGCTGGACGGTCGGCATCAACTATCGCAGTGACCGTGACGCCGCCGATAAAGTGGTGGCGCAGATCGAGGCCATGGGCGGCACGGCCATCGCCCTGCCCGGCGATGTGGCGGTTGAAGAGGATGTACAGCGCCTGTTCGCGGCCATGGGCAAGTTCGGCCCGCTGCACGGCCTGGTGGTCAATGCCGGCATCGTCGCCCCGCCCATGCCGTTGCTGGAGATGAGCGGCGAGCGACTGCAACGGATGTTCGACGTCAACGTGCTGGGCAGCTATCTCACCGCTCGCGAAGGTGCCCGGCGCATGGCCCGTAGTCGTGGTGGCGAGGGTGGTTCGATGGTGCTGGTGTCGTCGGTGGCCGCCAGTCTTGGCGCGCCCTTCGAATACGTCGACTATGCCGGCGCCAAGGGCGCGATGGACGTGCTGACTCGCGGCCTGGCCAAGGAATTGGGCGGCGAGGGTGTACGGGTCAATGCCGTGCGCCCGGGTCTGATCGACACCGAGATCCACGCCAGCGGCGGCCAACCGGACCGCGCCGAGCGCATCGGCAAAACCACGCCGCTGGGCCGCGCCGGGCGTGCCGAGGAAGTCGCCGAAGCCATCGTCTGGCTGCTCGATGACAAGGCCAGCTACACCACTGGCGCGCTGATCGATATCGCCGGCGGCCGATAGAGCCCAAGGTCGCGGCTAAAGCCCCTGCCACACTCGCAGTACTCAATCCCAGCGCGGCGCGAAGCCTGGATTGGCAACGCGTTCGCCACGATCTAGCGCCTCGATGGCTGTCATGTCTTCGGTGCTCAGGCGCAGCTCGGCAGCAGCCAGATTGGCCGCCAGATTCTCCCGCTTGGTCGAGGACGGAATCACCGCATAACCCTGCTGCAGCGACCAGGCCAGGGCGACCTGCGCCGGGCTGACGCCATGGCTAGCGGCAATGCGCTGGATCTCCGGCTCGGCCAGCACCTTGCCGTAGGCCAGCGGCATGTAGGCGGTCAGATGGATACCCTGCTGCCGGGCGAATGCCACCAGCTTGCGGTTCTGCAGCAGCGGATGGATTTCCACCTGGTTGGTGGCGATCTCGTCCACGCCCACGGCTTCGATGGCCTGACGCAAATGGGCGATGGTGAAGTTGGACACACCAATGGCCGCGGTCAGCCCCTGGCGCTTGGCCTCGAGCAGTTCGCCCAGGTACTGCGCCACGGGAATCTCGTCATTCGGCGACGGCCAGTGGATCAGGGCCAGATCGACCCGTTCCAGGCCCAGCCGCTGCAGGCTCTCACGCAGGCTGGGGATAACCCGGCCACTGCCGAGGTTCTCGGTCCACACCTTGGTGGTGACGAACAGCTCGTCACGCGCCACGCCGCTGTCGGCAATGGCCTGGCCGACCTCGGCCTCGTTGCCGTAGATCTGCGCCGTGTCGACATGCCGGTAACCCAGCTCGAGGCCGGTGCGTACCGAGTCGATGGCGACCTGATCCTTGAGGCGGAAAGTGCCAAGACCGAAGGGGGGAATGAACTTCATGAAGATCTCCTCATAGCTTGCGAAGCGCTGGCCGAGCATGGGCCGGAACGGGTACGGAACGATTCGGCCTCGTGGTTCGCGAAAAAGTTGCAGCCCTCTGTCTGACGGCGAGCGGGGGGTTGAGAGGGAGCAGTATCCGCGCCAGACTCATGCGGAAAAAGCGAACCTCCCAGCAAACACCTTTGACTGAAGCTCAACAATGAAGACCAGCCTGGAAGAAATGCTCGCCTTCGTCAGCGTGGTCGACAGTGGTTCGATCAGCGCCGCGGCCGAACAGCTCGAACAAACCGCCTCCGGTGTCAGCCGCGCACTGAGCCGTCTGGAGGAAAAGCTCGGTGTCACCCTGCTACGCCGCACCACCCGGCGCCTGGAGCTGACCGAAGAGGGCGAGGTGTTCCTGGCTCAGGCGCGGCGCATCCTCACCAGCGTCGAGGAAGCCGAGGAACAGATGACCCTGCGCAGCCAGGCACCAGCAGGGCGTTTGCGAATCAACACCGCCTCGCCGTTTATGCTGCATGCAATCGTGCCGCTGATCGGCGAATTCCGCGCGCTTTACCCGCAGATCGAACTTGAACTGAACAGCGACGACCGCATCATCGATCTGCTGGAACGGCGCACCGACCTGGCCATCCGCATCGGCCACCTGCCGGACTCCAGCCTGCACGCCCGGCCGCTGTGTCACAGCTATCGTCGCGTTCTGGCCAGCCCGGAGTACCTAAGCAGGCATGGCACACCGCTACGCACCGAAGACCTGCCCGGACACAGCCTGATCGGTTTCACCGAACCCGACAGCCTCAATGAGTGGCCGCTGCGTCATGCCCTTGGCGAGCGCTGGCGCATTACTCCGAGCCTGCGTGCCTCCAGCGGCGACACCATTCTCGAACTGGCGCTGGCCGGCGAGGGGATGGTGTGCCTGTCGGACTTCATGACCGATACCGCTCGCGCCAGCGGCGCGCTGGTGGAGGTGCTGGCCGAACAGCGCGTGGAGGTACGTCAGCCAATCAACGCGGTGTACTACCGCAACACCGCGCTGGCGTCGCGCATCACCTGTTTTCTCGATTTCCTCAGCGAGCGGCTGGGCTGCCCGCGCTGAACACCACGACTGAGGAAGATTGACCTTAGCCCGGATTGCATCCGGCTACACGACAGCACAACGAAAAAGGGCGACTCATCGAGTCGCCCTTTTTGCATCATTAACTTGAGGTCACTGTGCGGCCTGCAGGCTCCACTCGGCCAGCTTCTGCTGCTTGTAGCTGAGCGCCGCAGCCGGCACCGGAGTGACCTTGCCAGTCTCCATCCAGCGCTTGAGACGGTTGGCGTCGGCCATGTGGGTGTACTTGCCGAAGGCGCCGAGTACCACGAACGCCACCGGGCGGTTGGCGATGGTGGTGGCCATCACCAGGCAGCGGCCGGCAGCGTTGGTGAAGCCGGTCTTGCTCAGGTTGATGTTCCAGTCCGCCTTGCGCACCAACGCGTTGGTGTTGCGAAAGCCCAGGGTGTAGTTGGGCTTGCGGAAGGCCACGGTGGCTTCGGAGTCGGTGCTGAACTGGTGAATCAACGCATACTGGTTGGCCGCCTTGACCATCAGCGCCAGGTCGCGCGCGGTGGCGACATTCAGTTCGGACAGGCCGGTGGGCTCGACGAAATGGCTGTTGTGCATGCCCAGTGCCTTGGCCTTGGCGTTCATCGCCGCAACGAAGGCACCATGGCCGCCCGGGTAATGGTGCGCAAGGCTGGCGGCGGCGCGGTTCTCCGAAGACATCAGCGCCAGGTGCAGCATCTCGCGGCGGGTGATCTCGCTGCCGATGCGCACGCGGGAGAACACGCCCTGCATCTCATGGGTGTCGCGGATGGTGATCGGCAGCACCTCGTCCAACGGCAGCTTGGCATCGAGCACCACCATGGCGGTCATCAGCTTGGTGACCGAGGCGACCGGCAGGCGCAGATCCGGATTACTGGAATAGAGCTCCTGGCCAGTCTTCAGGTCGATCAGCAATGCGCTACCAGCGGCCAGCTCCTGCTTCGGCTGGGCCGGCGCGGCCTGGAGGTTCGAAACAACAAGGCTGCCGCACAGCAGCAGGCCCAAAATCGAATGACGGAGTTTCACGGTTCACTTCACCGGTTGGAGTGTGGGGGCCGCTGGCAGGTGATAAAAACGACCGGCTAGAGCGGCGGCGAACAGTATAGAGACTCACGTCTCGCTGTTGCAGTATGGCCCGATCAAACGCTCGCTGGCGACGAATCCAGCTCGGCCTGCAACCAGTCGACGAAACGCGCGGTCAGGCGCTGACGACGCTTGCGCTCGGGTAGTACCAGGTAATAGCCAAGTGCCGAATGCGCCTCGGCATCACCCAGACGACAGAGCAGCCCCTGAGCCAGAAGTTCATCCACCAGGTGGCGCCAGCCGATGGCCACGCCTTGCCCCGCGATGGCGGCCTGGATCAGCAGGGTGTAGTTGTCGAAGCGTAACGCACCGGGTGTAGGCAGGCTGGCGATACCCAGCGCGCGAAACAGACCATCCCAGTCGAACCAGCGCGAACGGTGCTCGGGGCGCAGGTGCAGCAGCGGCAGGTCGACCAGCGCTGAGATCGGCAACGGCGGCTGGCGCTCGCCGAGCAGGCGCGGGCTGCACACCGGGAACACCTCCTCGCGAAACAGCAGGTGTGCCTCGCCGTGCTTGAAACGACCGTCACCGAAGCGGATCGCCACGTCGATGTCGCTGGGTACCGTGGCCGGGTCACGCTCGCTGGTGATCAGGCTGACGTCCACCTCCGGGTACAGCCGATTGAAGCGCTGCAGGCGTGGCATCAACCAGTAAGCGGCGAAGGCGAAGTCGGTGGCCACCTGCAGCACCTCATGCTGCTGCCGTGCGGTGACGGCGACGAGCCCGGCATCGAGGCTGGCCAGTCCCTCCTGCACATGGGCCAGCAACAGCTCACCGGCTTCAGTCAGCACGATCCCGCGATAGACGCGGTCGAACAGGCGCGTGGCCAGTTGCTGCTCCAGACGCTTGATCTGCTGGCTGATAGCCGGCTGGCTGCTGCCCAATTCACTGGCGGCGGCGGTGAAACTGAGCTGGCGCGCGGCCGACTCGAACACCCGCAACGCGTCGAGCGACAGTCCATCGATGGCTTTAAACATAAGCTCTGCTTATCCGAGACATGTTTCGCAGCTGGGTTTACCCTGCTGTCGTTCTACCGGAATCATGGAGCCAGCACTGTCGCATAAACCAACAGTATGGAATACCCGCCACCATGAAGCGCCCGAACATCCTCTTCATCATGGCCGACCAGATGGCCGCGCCGATCCTGCCGCTGCACGATGCCGCCTCGCCAGTGCAGATGCCCAACCTGATGAAACTGGCCGAGCAGGCCGTGGTGTTCGACTCGGCCTACTGCAACAGCCCGCTCTGCGCGCCGTCGCGCTTCACCCTGGTTAGCGGGCGGCTGCCCTCGAAGATCGGCGCCTATGACAACGCCGCCGATTTCCCGGCCGATGTACCGACCTACGCCCACTACCTGCGCCGCCTCGGCTACCGCACCGCGCTGTCGGGCAAGATGCACTTCTGCGGCCCGGACCAGCTGCACGGTTACGAGGAACGCCTGACCAGCGACATCTACCCGGCCGACTACGGCTGGGCGGTGAACTGGGACGAGCCGGACGTGCGCGCCAGTTGGTACCACAACATGTCCTCGGTGCTGCAGGCCGGCCCGTGCGTGCGCAGCAACCAGCTGGATTTCGACGAGGAGGTGGTGTTCAAGGCGCGCCAGTACCTCTACGACCATGTGCGCATGACGCCGGAGCAGCCGTTCTGCCTGACCGTGTCGATGACCCACCCGCACGACCCCTACACCATCCCGCGCGAGTACTGGGATCGCTATGAGGGTGTGGACATTCCTCTGCCACAGCAACATCTCGAGCAGGCCGAGCAGGACCCGCACTCGCAGCGCATCCTCAAGGTCATCGACCTGTGGGACAAGCCACTGCCCGAGGACAAGATTCGCGACGCCCGCCGCGCCTACTTCGGCGCTTGCAGCTACATCGACGACAACATAGGCAAGCTGTTGAAGACCCTGGAAGAGTGCGGCCTGGCGGAGGACACCCTGATCGTCTTCTCCGGCGACCACGGCGACATGCTGGGTGAGCGCGGCCTCTGGTACAAGATGCACTGGTTCGAGATGTCCGCCCGCGTGCCACTGTTGGTGCACGCGCCGAAACGCTTCGCCGCGCACCGGGTCAGCCAGTCCGTCTCCACTCTCGATCTGCTGCCAACACTGGTTGAGCTGGCCGGCGGCCAGGTCGAGCAGGGGCTGGAGCTGGAGGGCCACTCGCTGCTGCCGCACCTGCAAGGCAAGGGCGGCCACGATGAAGTACTCGGCGAATACATGGCCGAAGGCACGATCAGCCCCCTGATGATGATTCGCCGCGGCCCCTGGAAATTCGTCTATTCCGAGCAGGACCCGCTGCTACTCTTCAACCTCGAGAGCGATCCGCACGAACGCTGCAACCTCGCCGACTGCGCCGAGCACAAAGGCACCCTCGCCGACTTCGTCGCCGAGGCACGCGAGCGCTGGGACATCCCGGCGATCCACGCCGCCACCCTGGCCAGCCAGCGCCGCCGCCGCCTGGTGGCCGAAGCACTGAGCCAGGGCATACTGACCAGTTGGGATCACCAGCCAATGGTCGACGCCAGCCAACAGTACATGCGCAACCATATCGATCTCGACGACCTGGAGCGCCGCGCCCGTTTCCCTCAGGTATGAACCTTTGCCTACTGCCGCCCCCAAAACAGAAGAAAAAAGGAGAGACGCCATGAACCGATTCAGCGTGCTACTACTCACCGCAGCGCTCACCAGTGCCGGCAACGTCTGGGCCGAGGTCGCCGCCTGTGCCACGGTCAAGCTGGGTGACCCGGGCTGGAGCGACATCGCCGTGACCAACGGCATCGCCAGCTTCCTGCTCGACGGCCTGGGCTACAAAGCGGAAAGCCAGACCCTGGCAGTGCCGATCATCTTCGCCGGCCTGCAGAAGGGCCAAGTCGACGTCTTCCTCGGCAACTGGATGCCGGCGCAGCAGAGCAACTACGACAAGTTCGTCGCCAGCGGCGAAGTGGACAAGCTGGCGCAGAACCTCGCAGGCACCGAGTACACCCTGGCGGTCCCGACCTATGCCTATGAGGCCGGGGTGAAGACTTTCGCCGATCTGGACAAGCACGCCGACAAATTCGGCAAGAAACTCTACGGCATCGCCTCCGGCTCGCCGGCCAACGAGTCGATCAAGCAGATGATCGCCGCCGACGAGTTCGGCCTGGGTGACTGGAAGCTGGTGGAGTCCAGCGAACAGGCGATGCTGGTGCAGGTCGGCCGCGCGGTGAAACGCGATCAGTTCGTGGTCTTCCTCGGCTGGACCCCGCACCCGATGAACGTGCAGTACGACATGAAGTACCTGAAAGGCGGCGAGAAATATTTCGGCGACAGCGGCGAGGTCAACACCCTGGCGCGCAAGGGCTACGCCGCACAGTGTCCCAACGTCGGCAAGCTGCTGAGCAACCTCGCCTTCACCCAGGAGATGGAAAACAGCATCATGGATCAGGTGCTGAGCAAGCAGGCCAGCAACGACGCTGCGATCAAGGCCTGGCTGCAGGCCAACCCGCAGGTGCTCGATGGCTGGCTGGACGGCGTGACCACCCGCGACGGTGGCGACGGCCTGGCCGCCGTGAAGGCGCGGCTTTGAATTAACCGCGGCAAGTGAGTAGGGTGGAGTCGCCCGCGGCCCACCCTCGACCCGAACCATGCGCCTACCTGACCGACAGACCCTGCTGCCGTTTCTACGCTGGTTGCCTGGCACCAGCCGCAAGACCCTCGGCAATGACCTGCTGGTGGGCCTGACCGGCGCCATCCTGGCTCTGCCGCAATCGCTGGCCTACGCGCTGATCGCTGGATTGCCGGCCGAATACGGCCTGTACGCGGCCATCGCGCCGGTGATCATCGCCTGTCTGTGGGGCTCGTCCTGGCACCTGATCTGCGGACCGACCGCGGCCATCTCCATCGTCCTGTTCACCAGCGTCAGCCCCATGGCACGCATCGGCAGCGACGAATTCATCGCCCTGATCCTGCTGCTGACCTTTCTCGCCGGGCTGTTCCAGTGGCTGCTCGGCCTGCTGCGCTTCGGCGCCCTGGTGAACTTCATCTCGCAGTCGGTGGTGCTCGGTTTTACCCTCGGCGCGGCGCTGGTGATCGCCATCGGGCAGATGCCCAACCTGCTCGGCGTTGAGGTCACCAGTCAGCCCACGGCGCTGACCAGCCTGCTGCAGATCGGCCAGCACCTGCCGCAGGCGCATTGGCCCAGCGTGGCCCTGGCAGCCTTCACCCTGCTGCTCAGCCTGATCGTGCGGCAGCTCTGGCCAAAGTTGCCGGCGCTGCTGATCGGCCTGGTCTGCGGCAGCCTGCTGGCCTGGCTGCTGCCGACACGTTTCACAGCTGATATCGCCCTGGTGGCGCCGTTCGAAGGTGGCCTACCGCCTTTGACCCTGCTGAGCTTCGACCTCGACGACGTGTTGCGCCTGCTACCGGCAGCGGTGGCCTGCGGCATGCTCGGGCTGGTCACCAGCCTGTCCATCGCCCGCGCGCTGGCGGTGAAATCGCACCAGTTCCTCGATGCCAACCAGGAAGTACGCGCCCAGGGCCTGTCGAACATGCTCGGGCCGTGGTTTTCCGCGTCGCTGTCGGCCGGTTCCTTCACCCGCTCGGCACTGAATCTGCAGGCCGGCGCACGTACGCCGCTGGCTGGGGTGTTCTCGGCGCTCTTGGTAGCACTGTTCGCGGTGTTCGGTGCAGCACTGCTGACGCATATCCCGTTGCCGGTGATGGCCGCCGGTATCCTGCTGATTTGCTGGGGCCTAGTGGATCTGCCGGCGATCCGTGCACTGCGCAAGGTCAGCCGCGCCGAGTTCATGGTGATGCTGCTGACCTTCACCGCCACCCTGGTGCTGGAGCTGCAGACGGCGATTTATGCCGGTGTGCTGGCCTCGCTGTTCTTCTACCTCAAGCGCACCTCGCAGCCACGCGTACGCCTGTGGCATGACGGCGATGACGAGGTGCTGCGCATCGACGGCTCGATCTTCTTCGGCGCCTGCCAGTACATCCAGCAATTGCTGCAGCGCAGCCGCGGACAGCGCCTGGTAATCGACGCGCGGCACATCAACTTCATCGACTACGCAGGCGTGGAAATGCTGCACCAGGAGGCGCGCCGCCTGCAGGCGCTAAAACGCAGCCTGGTGCTGCGCCAGGCACGGCCGCAGGTGGTGGAGGAAATCCTCAAGCTGGAGGGCGCCGAGCGCTGCCCGGTGTTGTTCGAGGATTGAGTGACCTGCGCCACAGCCAGCCGTAGGGTGGCGCTCATCACGAGCTATGGGAGATTCAGCCGGCCAGTTGACGACGCAGCTCGGCCAGCACCGGCGCAGTGTCCGGGCGTACGCCGCGCCACAGCTCGAACGCCTCGGCGGCCTGCTCGACCAGCATGCCCAGGCCATCCAGGCAGCGCGCCGCGCCCTGTTCGGCCGCCCAGCGGTTGAAGGCGGTCGCTTCACGGCCATACATCATGTCGTAGCAGACGGTGTGACTGGGCTGGATCAGGCTCGGCGCAATCGGCGGCAACTCACCACCGAGACTGGCGGAAGTGCCGTTGACGATCAGGTCCACCGGCGCATCGATCCAGTCGAAGCCAGCGGCGACCAGCGGACCGAGATCAGCGAATTCACGCACCAGTTGCTCGGCCTTGGCCACGGTACGGTTGGCGATCACCAGCACCGCAGGCTTCTGCGCCAGGAAGGGCTCGAGCACGCCACGCACGGCGCCACCGGCGCCGAGGATCAGAATGCGCTTGCCGGCCAGGCTGAAGCCGGCGTTGTCCTGCAGGTCGCGGGTGAGGCCGGCACCATCGGTGTTGTCACCCAGGAGGCGACCGTCCTCGAGTTTCTTCAGGGTATTCACCGCGCCAGCGCGGCGCGCACGCTCGGTGAGTGCGTCGCAGAGGCGGAAGGCCTCCTCCTTGAACGGCACGGTGACGTTGCCGCCCAGGCCGTCGGCGAAAAAGGCGCGGGCATTGCCAGTGAAATCGTCCAGCGGAGCCAGGCGTGCCTGGTAGTCGAGCACCTGGCCAGTCTGCTTGGCGAACAGGCGGTGGATCAGCGGTGATTTGCTGTGGCCGATGGGGTTGCCGAAGACGCAGTAGCGGTCCATGGAAAGTCCTGTAACGGTAGAAATCTACGAAACTGACGCCGTCCTGTAGAAGCCCCACCTCGGGGCGAAGCCTTTGCTTCGCCGCGGTAGCACACGCCGCCGTCATTCGCTGCGAGGCGCAGCTCCTACAAGAGAGAATGGAAGCTAGGCCTGCCCCAGCCAATCACGATCGGTCAGGAAATACTCGGTCAGGCGAGCTTCCTCGCTGCCCGGCTCGGGCTTCCAGTCGTAACCCCAGCGCACGTGCGGTGGCAGCGACATGAGGATCGACTCGGTGCGCCCACCAGACTGCAAGCCGAACAGCGTGCCACGGTCGAAAACCAGATTGAACTCGACGTAGCGGCCACGGCGGAAGGCCTGGAACTCGCGCTCGCGCTCACCGAACGGGGTCAGTTTGCGGCGCTGGACGATGGGCAGGTAGGCCTGGATGTAGGCATCGCCAATGGCACGCATGAAGGCGAAGCTGGTGTCGAAATCCCACTCGTTGAGGTCGTCGAAGAACAACCCACCGATGCCACGCGGCTCACCGCGATGCTTGAGGTGGAAGTAGCGGTCGCACCAGGCCTTGAACTTGGGATAGACCTCGGCACCGAACGGCGCGCAGGCGTCGTGCGCGACCTGGTGCCAGTGCACGCAGTCTTCTTCATTGGCGTAGTAGGGCGTGAGGTCGAAACCACCACCGAACCACCACACCGGCTCTTCGCCTTCCTTCTCGGCGCTGAAGAAACGCACGTTGGCGTGCGAGGTCGGCACGTAGGGGTTTTCCGGGTGGATCACCAGCGACACACCGAGCGCCTGAAAGCCGCGCCCTGCGAGTTCGGGACGATGGGCGCTGGCCGATGGCGGCAGGCTGTCGCCGAACACGTGGGAGAAATTCACCCCGCCTTTTTCGATCAGCGCGCCGTTCTCGATCACCCGCGTGCGACCGCCACCACCGGCCGGACGCTGCCAGGCGTCCTCGGCGAAAACGGCCTGGCCGTCTTCGGCTTGCAGGGCGGAGCAGATGCGATCTTGCAGGTCGAGCAGGTAGGCCTTAACGGCCTCGGTACGGTCAGTCACGGCGGCACCTTGAACAGAGAGCAGGGCGGAATCGGCGTGCAGCATAGCATTCACCCAGGCACATCCGCAGTTGACGTCGGTCAATCAGGACGATTGGATAGAGCCTTTCGCCGCATGCAGCGGCTCCAAACCAATAAGGAATCCGAGATGGCCAAGCGTATTCAGTTCAGCCAGCACGGCGGCAGCGAAGTGCTGGAATACCGTGACTACCAGCCGGCAGCGCCGGGCCCACGCGAGGTACGGGTCGCCAACAAGGCCATCGGCCTGAACTTCATCGACACCTATTACCGCAATGGTCTCTACGTGCCGCCGGCCCTGCCGTCGAGCCTGGGCACCGAGGCAGCCGGCGTGGTCGAGGCGGTAGGCAGCGAAGTCACCCGCTTCGCCGTCGGTGACCGTGTGGCCTACGCCACCGGCCCGCTGGGCTCCTATGGCGAGCTGCATGTGTTGCCGGCAGACAACCTGGTGCACCTGCCGGACAGCATCAGTTTCGAGAAAGCTGCCGCTGTCATCCTCAAGGGCCTGACCGTGCAGTACCTGCTGCGCCAGACCTATAAACTCAAGGGTGGCGAAACCGTTCTTTTCCACGCTGCAGCCGGTGGTGTCGGCTCGTTCGCCTGCCAGTGGGCCAAGGCATTGGGTGTCAAACTGATCGGTACTGTCAGCTCGGCGAAAAAGGCCGCACTCGCCAAGGAACTGGGAGCCTGGGAGACCATCGACTACAGCCATGAGAACGTCGTACAGCGCGTGCTGGAGTTGACTGACGGCGCCAAGTGCCCGGTGGTCTACGACGGCGTCGGCAAGGACACCTGGGAAACCTCGCTGGACTGCGTGGCACCGCGCGGCCTGCTGGTCAGCTTCGGCAATGCATCCGGCGCGGTCACCGGGGTCAACCTGGGTATCCTGGCGCAGAAGGGCTCGCTCTACGTCACCCGGCCGACCCTGGCGAGCTACGCCAATACGCCGCAGAACCTGCAAGCCATGGCCGACGAGCTGTTCGCGATGATCAGCAGCGGCAAACTGCAGGTGGAAATCAGCAACCGCTACGCACTTAAGGACGCCGCCGCCGCGCAGGATGCACTGAGTTCACGGCAGACCACTGGCTCGACCATTTTGCTGCCGTAAGCGTAGGAGCGAGCTCTGCTCACGAACCCGGCCCTGCAAACGCTTCGCGAGCAGAGCTCACTCCTACATGGCTTCAAGTTCAGGACGGGCGAATCACATCGCCCGTGCGCAGGTCACGAATCAGGCTGGGATTCTTGCGCCCGCCCAGCGCGCCGCCGAGTACCTTATCCAGCTCACCGGGGAAGTACTGTTCGACGCGCAGGCGCGAACGCGCCGAAGGACGCCCAGCCGGGTTGGCCGAGGTGGAAATCAGCGGCCCGGTGTAGCGGCACAGCGCACGTACCAGTGGATGATCACTGACGCGCAGGGCGACGCTGTCATGCTCGCCCGTGACCCATTCGGGCAGACGATTCTGATGCGGCACCAGCCAGGTATTCGGGCCTGGCCAACTGCAGGCCAGGCGCTCCTGCCAGACCTCTGGCAGATCATCGAGCAGGAAGTCGAACTGCTCTATGTCATCGGCAACCAGAATCAGCCCCTTGCGCATCGGCCGCTCCTTGAGCGCCAAAAGACGATACACCGCCTCTTCGTTCCAGGGATCACAGCCCAGGCCCCAGACTGCCTCGGTCGGATAGGCGATCACGCCGCCCTCGCGCACCACTCGCGCCGTTTGCTGTATCTGCCAGTTGCTGGCCATCGCCTGTCTCCCGCTGAATCAATGGGCGGCAGTCTATCCAAGCCGATCAGGCCCCGCCACGGCCTGCTAGCGACTGCGCGCCATCCAACGCCCGGACTCGTTGCACACCAGGCCATCGAGCTCCAGTTCGGTCAAAGCTCCCAGCACCTCAGCCAGCGGCCAACCGCTGGCCTGCATCAGCGCCTCGGTGCTGTGCGGCGCGGCATGCAACAAGGCCAGCAATGGATGCTCGACGCCAGCGAGCGGCGTCGATGTGGGCTGGATGGCTGGCGCCTGCCAGCCACGCAAGGCTTCAAGGATATGCTCGATGCTTTCCACCAGAGTGGCACCATCTCGGATCAGTTGATGGCAGCCCCGTGCGCCAGGATGATGGATCGATCCGGGGATGGCATAGACCTCGCGCCCCTGCTCGGCAGCCAGGCGCGCGGTGATCAGCGAACCACTGGACGGGCTGGCCTCGACCACCAACACACCCAGCGAAAGCCCGCTGATGATCCTGTTGCGCCGCGGGAAATTGCTCGCCTGCGGCGGACAGTCCAGCGGCAGCTCGGAGACCAGCGCACCGCCTTGCTCACTGATCTGCGCCGCCAGCCTCACATGCCGTCGTGGATACAGACACTGCAAGCCGGTGCCCAGCACGGCCACCGTTTTGCCGCCGCCTTCCAGCGCCCCCTGGTGCGCAGCGCCATCGATCCCCAAGGCCAGACCACTGGTGATGACGAAACCGCCGCCCGCCAGGCTGCGGGCGAAGGCACGCGCGTTATCCAGGCCTGGCTGCGAGGCCCGCCGACTGCCGACCATGGCCAGTTGCGGCGCCTCCAGCACGCCCGGCTCGCCCGCTACGAACAACAGCGGCGGCGCATCCGCCAACTCGCCGAGCAGAGCCGGGTAGCCCGGATCGTCCCACATCAACACATGCTGACCAGGCTCATCCAGCCAATGCAGGGCGGCAGCCGCCCGCTCGCGGATTTCCGCATTGCGCCGGGGCTCGGCGCAGGCTGCCGGCAACCCCAACGCGCGCCAGGCGCTGGCCGGCGCACTGAGCGCAGCCGAGGCGCTATCGAACGCACTCAGAAGCTTGCGAAAACGCCGCGGTCCCAGCTCCGGCAACAGATGCAGACGCAAGCGGGCTTCGAGTTCGGCAGGAGAGATAGCGGGGGAAAGCGAGGAGGATGCAGGCATGGCGATTCGTCCCTGAGCAGTTGCACCGCCATCCTGGCGGCCTGAAAGCACGAGCCCCGCTAGTGCGGGGCTCGTTGGGTATTAAGGGTTGCGGACCTTGTCCATCACCGCCAGCTGGCGGCTGGCCTGCAGTACCAGGCCATAGCTGAGCTTGTCATAGGTGCGGAACACCATCAGCAGGCCGGAACGCTCGTCCGGGATTTTCACGCTCTCGCCGGTAACACGGTCACGTACGGTTTCGCCGGTCTTATAGATCGCCAGCACGTTTCCAATTTCCAGGCCGTCGCGGACGCCCTTATTCAGGGTGACCACGTCGAACTGACCAATCTGGGTCACACCACGCGGCACATCGAGGATCAGGCCATTGATTTCGCTGGTTGGCTCACTGGGCATGAAGGTGGAGTTGATTGCACGCTCCTCGGTCGGGAACAGGCGATCTCCCAGACGCACTTCCTGAGTCGAACGGCTCAGCAACATGGTGCCAACATCGCCTTCCTCAGCGACGATCTCACCGGTGCCGACGTCATCGGCGTTGATGCCAAGGAATTCCTTGGTTTCCGGATCCGTGTAGGTCTTGCCTTGGCGGAAGATGCCGTAGGTCGGATGCTCTTCGTCGAACTGGCCGCGGGCGTAAACGCGATCACCAGCGCCGCTGACCACGCGCTCGGCGTTACCGGCAACGACATAAGGCTTGCCGTTGAATTCTTCCGGGGTGTCGACGATACGGTTGCTCAGCAGGAAGCTGTTGATCGCCTCCAGCGGGATGGTCGGGATCGCTTCGGCCATCGGCGTGCTACGTACTTGCGGCGACAGTTTGATGGTGCCGCGGGACTCGCCGCGGTTGAGCATCAGGCGCGGCTGACCGTCCACGTAGACCAGATTGAGGGTATCGCCGGGATAGATCAGGTGCGGGTTCGCCACCTGCGGGTTGGCGTGCCAGATCTCCGGCCATTTCCACGGCTGGCGCAGGAACTTGCCGGAAATGTCCCAGAGGGTATCGCCCTTGACCACTGTGTAGCGGTCCGGGTGACCGTCCTTGAGTTGCACTTCGGCCTGAGCCAAGCTGGTCAGGGCCAGTCCGCCCGCTGCAAAGAGCAGGGCGAGTAGTGATTTCCTCATACGGTGAATCCCTTTATTATGTGCCTTCACGTGAAGCGCCCTAGCGCCGCGTGCCAAACCCGCTGAATACGCGGCGTGAAGCCGTTTTTCAATGCTGTTCATCATCTTAGCAGCGGATTTTGACTTTATTCCACAAGTGCATCACAAACGCATATGGCGATCCTGAATATCCTCGAATTTCCTGATCCACGCCTGCGTACCATCGCCAAACCGGTGGACGTCGTGGATGACTCCATCCGTCAACTGGTCGACGACATGTTCGAGACCATGTATGACGCACCCGGTATCGGCCTGGCGGCGACGCAGGTCAACGTGCACAAGCGCGTGGTGGTCATGGACCTGTCCGAGGACAAGTCCGAACCGCGGGTGTTCATCAACCCCGAGTTCGAGTCGCTGACCGACGAGATGGACCAGTACCAGGAAGGCTGCCTGTCGGTGCCCGGCTTCTACGAGAACGTCGACCGCCCGCAGAAGGTCAAGATCAAGGCGTTAGATCGCGATGGCCAGCCCTACGAGCTGATCGCCGAAGGCTTGCTCGCCGTGTGCATCCAGCACGAGTGCGATCACCTCAACGGCAAGCTGTTCGTCGATTACCTGTCCAACCTCAAGCGCGACCGCATCAAGAAGAAGCTGGAAAAACAGCATCGCCAGCGCGCTTGACCCTCGTTTTATCCAAAGGCTTGCGTAGCAGGTCGCATGGAAACGTCACGAGCGAAGGTTAGGCAAGGCGAAAACAGGCGAGGGCGCGGAGTTTACGAGCTGTAAATGAGCAGTCCGAGCCTGTTTTCAACGCAGCATAACCGAGCGCAGTAGTTTCCATGTGACCTGCCAGGCAAGCCTTTTTCTTTGGTGACTACCCCATGCGTATCGTCTTTGCCGGCACCCCGGAATTCGCCGCCGAACACCTCAAGGCCCTGCTGGCCAGCCCGCACCAGATCATTGCCGTCTACACCCAGCCGGATCGCCCGGCAGGTCGCGGCCAGAAGCTGATGCCGAGCCCGGTCAAGCAACTCGCCGTCGAGCACGGCATCCCGGTCTACCAACCGGCCAGCCTGCGCAATGAAGAGGCCCAGACTGAGCTGGCGGCGCTCAAGCCGGACTTGATGGTAGTAGTCGCCTACGGCCTGATCCTGCCGCAGGTGGTGCTCGACACCCCACGCCTGGGCTGCATCAACAGTCACGCCTCCTTGCTGCCGCGCTGGCGCGGCGCCGCGCCGATCCAGCGCGCAGTGCAGGCCGGCGACGCCGAGAGTGGCGTCACCGTGATGCAGATGGAGGCCGGCCTCGATACCGGGCCGATGCTGCTCAAGGTCAGCACGCCAATCAATGCTGACGACACCGGCGGCAGCCTACATAACCGCCTGGCTGAGCTTGGTCCGCAGGCCGTATTGAAAGCCATCGATGGCCTGGCTGCCGGTACGCTGAAGGGCGAAGTGCAGGACGATGCCCTGGCCAACTACGCCCACAAACTGAACAAGGATGAGGCGCGCCTCGACTTCAGCCGCCCGGCCGTGGAACTGGAGCGCCTGGTGCGCGCCTTCCATCCCTGGCCGATTTGCCACACCACGCTGAACGGCGATGCGCTGAAAGTGCATGCGGCCGAGATCGGAGAAGGCAGGGGCGAGCCGGGCAGCATTCTCGCCGCCGACAAGCAGGGCCTGACCGTGGCCTGCGGCGAAGGCGCGCTGCGCCTGACTCGCCTGCAGCTGCCCGGCGGCAAGCCGCTGGCCTTCGCCGACCTATATAACAGCCGCCGCGAGCAGTTCGTCCCCGGTCTGGTACTCGGTCAATGAACCCGCGCCTGGCCGCCGCCCGCGCCCTGACTGCCGTGCTCTCTGGCAAGGCTTCGTTGGGCAGCAGCCTGCCGCCGCAACTGGACAAGGTCGAGCATCACGACCGCGCCCTGGCACAGGATCTGGCCTTCGGCGCCGCACGCTGGCAACCGCGCCTGCAACTGTTGGCCGACAAACTGCTGGAAAAACCCTTCAAGGCTGCCGACAAGGACGTGGAAGCGCTGCTGCTGATCGGCCTCTATCAGTTGCTGCACAGCCGCATCCCGGAGCATGCCGCCATCGGCGAGACGGTCGGCTGCGCCGGCGCGCTGAAAAAGCCCTGGGCCAAGGGACTGCTCAATGCCGTGCTGCGCCGCGCCCAACGCGAGCATGAAGAGATTTTCGCCGAACTGGATCGCGATCCAGTGCTGCACACCGCGCACCCGCGCTGGCTGCAAAAACAGCTCAAGGCCTTCTGGCCCGAGCACTGGCAAGCCATCTGCGCCGCCAACAACGCGCATCCGCCCCTGATCCTGCGGGTCAATCGCCGTCACGGCAGCCGTGACGCGTATCTCACCGAACTGCGCAACACCGGCATCAATACCGAGCCCTGCGCTTTCAGCCGTGACGGCGTGCGCTTGCTGCAACCCTGCGACGTGACCACGCTACCAGGCTTCAAGGACGGCCGCGTCAGCGTCCAGGACGAAGCTGCGCAACTGGCCGCCGATCTGCTCGAACTGACGCCAGGCCAACGCGTACTGGATGCCTGCGCAGCACCGGGCGGCAAGACCTGCCACCTGCTGGAAGTCGAGCCGGGACTCAGCGAAGTGGTCGCCGTGGATCTGGAAGCCAAGCGCCTGGCGCGCGTACGCGAGAATCTCGACCGCCTGCATCTGGAAGCCACGCTGATCGCCGCCGACGGCCGCGATACCGGCGCCTGGTGGGACGGCCGGCCATTCCAGCGCATCCTGCTCGACGCGCCGTGCTCGGCCACCGGCGTGATTCGCCGCCATCCGGACATCAAGCTGACCCGCCAGCCCGAAGACATTCCCGCCCTGGCGCAGTTGCAGGGCGAACTGCTCGACGCGCTGTGGCCGACCCTCGCGCCGGGCGGCATCCTGCTTTACGCCACTTGTTCGGTACTGCCGACGGAAAACAGCGAGACCATCGCCGCCTTCCTCGCCCGCACCGCCGATGCACAGGAAGTCGCCATCGCTGGCGAGTTCGGCCTGCAGCCAGCCCACGGTCGCCAGTTGCTGCCACAGCTGGACGGCCACGACGGCTTCTACTATGCCAAGCTGTTCAAAAGGCCACAGGTACTCTGAAATAGTCGTCATTACTCGCTGCGCTCGCCCTATTCGGGCCACACTAAAGTGCGTTCAGCGCAAGCGCTGTCCCGCGAAGGCGGGAACCCAGAAAACCGAAGCACCTGGGCTCCCGCCTTCGCGGGAGTGACGGTTGCCAATATTTCCAACGGAGCGTATCGGTGAAAATCATCATTCTCGGCGCCGGCCAGGTGGGCGGCACCCTGGCGGAACACCTCGCCAGCGAAGCCAACGACATCACCGTGGTCGACACCGATGGTGATCGCCTGCGCGACCTTGGTGACCGCCTGGACATCCGTACCGTACAGGGCAAGGGCTCCTTCCCCACCGTGCTGCGCCAGGCTGGTGCTGACGATGCCGACATGCTGGTGGCGGTAACCAACAGCGACGAAGTCAACATGATCGCCTGCCAGGTGGCCTACACCCTGTTCCATACGCCGACCAAGATCGCCCGCGTACGCGAGGCGGCTTACCTGACCCGCGAGGCGCTGTTCGACAACGAGGCGATTCCGGTCGACGTGCTGATCAGCCCCGAGCAGGTGGTGACCAACTACATCAAGCGCCTGATCGAATACCCGGGCGCCCTGCAGGTGATCGACTTCGCCGAAGGCAAGGCGCAGCTGGTGGCGGTCAAGGCCTACTACGGCGGCCCGCTGGTGGGTCAGCAACTGCGCCAGTTGCGCCAGCACATGCCCAACGTCGACACCCGCGTCGCGGCGATCTTCCGCCGCAACCGGCCGATAATGCCCAAGGGCGACACCGTGATCGAGGCCGATGACGAAGTGTTCTTCATCGCTGCCAAGGCGCACATCCGCGCGGTGATGAGCGAGATGCGCCGCCTCGAGGATAGCTACAAGCGCGTGGTGATCGCCGGTGGCGGCAACATCGGCGAACGCTTGGCCGAAGCCATCGAAAGCCGCTACCAGGTGAAGATCATCGAGATGAACCCGGCGCGCTGCCGCTACCTGTCGGAGAACCTCGACAGCACCATCGTGCTGCAGGGCAGCGCCTCGGATCGCGACCTGCTGGTGGAGGAGAACATCAACGATGCCGACATCTTCCTCGCCCTGACCAACGACGACGAGGCCAACATCATGTCCTCGCTGTTGGCCAAGCGCCTGGGTGCGCGCAAGGTGATGACCATCATCAACAACCCGGCCTATGTCGACCTGGTACAAGGCGGCGAGATCGACATCGCCATCAGCCCGCAGCTGGCCACCATCGGCACCCTGCTGACCCACGTGCGCCGTGGCGATATCGAAAGCGTGCACAGCTTGCGCCGTGGCGCGGCGGAAGCGCTGGAGGTGATCGCCCATGGCGATGCCAAGTCGAGCAAGGTGATCGGCCGCGCCATCGCAGACATCGCCCTGCCACCGAGCACCACCATCGGCGCCATCATCCGCGATGAACAGGTACTGATCGCCCACGACAATACGGTGATCGAGTCTGGCGACCACGTGATCCTGTTCCTGGTCGACAAGAAGTACATCCGCGACGTCGAGCGCCTGTTCCAGGCGGGGTTAACCTTCTTCTGAAGCTAGAGAAGAGAAATTTCGTAGGAGCGAGCTCTGCTCGCGAAGCGTTTCGAGCCGCTGAGATTCGCGAGCAGAGCTCGCTCCTACAATCGACACCAGCGAGGCCGACGAAGGAGACTCCCTGTGAGCACTGAGGCACTGGAAAAGATGTTGGCCAAGGGCATGGACAACGCCCTGCTGCGGTTCGGCCTGGGCAAGGCCCACCTGGATGGCGGCAATGCGGTGCAGGCGGCCGAGCACCTGCAACGCTGCGTGGAATTCGACCCTACCTATTCAGCGGCGTGGAAGCTGCTGGGCAAGGCGCTGCAGGCCGAAGGCGACCTCGACGGCGCGCGCCAGGCCTGGCAGCAGGGCATCGCCGCCGCTCAGGCCAAGGGCGACAAGCAGGCCGAGAAAGAAATGACCGTGTTTTTGCGCAAGCTGGACAAGCAACGCTGATCGACTCGGTGCGCACAGCGCACCCTACGGTTCGCAGCGGGTTGTAGGGTGCGCCGTGCGCACCGAGCTAGCAGGCTGTTGAAAAACTATCTGCGTTGCCTGGCCGTCGTTAAAAACAGCCTGCTGGAGAAGGACTTCAGCCTTCATGGCTGAAGTCCTTCCAGCGGTAGATCTCAGAGCACCTCGCTGGCCACCGCATCCACCGCCGCCTTGGCGATCCCCACTACCTCGTCCGCCTCGGCCTTGGTCAGCACCAGCGGCGGGGCGAAACCGAGGATGTCGCCGTGCGGCATGGCGCGGGCGATCATGCCGCGCTCCAGGCAGGCGGCAGAGACGCGCGGGCCGACCTTGAGCGCGGCATCGAAGGGCGTGCGCGCCTCCTTGTCAGCCATGAACTCCAGCGCGGCAAGCATGCCGACACCGCGCACTTCGCCCACCAGGGGATGACCTTCGAAGGTCTGGCGCAGTTGCTGGTTGAGATAGGCGCCGACATCGGCGGCGTTGGCGGAGA
Source organism: Pseudomonas sediminis (assembly GCF_039555755.1). NCBI lineage: Bacteria > Pseudomonadati > Pseudomonadota > Gammaproteobacteria > Pseudomonadales > Pseudomonadaceae > Pseudomonas > Pseudomonas sediminis. The sequence continues at coordinate 1,836,498 of NZ_CP154631.1, read as the reverse complement.
TATTTTCCTTTTCGAGAATATCCAGGTTGGCCAGCGCAGCCGCAGCGCAGATCGGATGACCTGAGTAAGTCCAGCCATGGCCCATGGCGCCGTCGCGGCTAGAGGCCTCGTCGATCACGTTCCACACCTTCTCACCGACGATCACCGCCGACAGCGGCGCGTAGGCGCTGGTCAGACCCTTGGCGGTGGTGATCAGGTCCGGCTGCATGCCGAACATCTGGCTGCCCATCGGCGTGCCCAGACGGCCAAAGGCGCAGACCACTTCGTCGGCGATCAGCAGGATGTCGTACTTCGCTAGTACCGCCTGGATCGCCTGCCAGTAGCCCTTGGGCGGCACGATGATGCCACCGGTGCCCATCACCGGCTCACCGATGAAGGCGGCCACGGTGTCCGGACCTTCGGCCAGGATCAGGCGCTCCAGATCCTCGGCGCAATGGCGCACGAAAGCCGCTTCGTCCATGCCGGCCGGCGCCTTGTAGAAATGCGGGCAGGCGGCGTGCTTGATGTCCGGCGCCGGCAGGTCGAAGTGCTGGTGGAAGCTGGCCAGGCCGGTGAGGCTGCCGGTCATGATGCCCGAGCCGTGGTAGCCGCGCTGGCGGGAGATGATCTTCTTCTTCGCCGGGCGGCCGAGCACGTTGTTGTAGTAACGCACCAGCTTGATCTGGGTCTCGTTGGCGTCCGAGCCAGACAGGCCGTAGTAGACCTTCTTCATGCCCTTCGGCGCCCAGTCGATGATGCGCGCCGACAGCTCGATGATGGCCTCGGTCGAGTGGCCGACGTAAGTGTGGTAGTAGGCCAGCTCCTTGGCCTGCTTGTAGATGGCCTCGGCCACTTCGGTACGCCCGTAGCCAATGTTCACGCAGTACAGGCCGGCAAATGCATCGAGCAGCTCGCGGCCTTCGTGGTCGCGAATACGGATGCCGGAAGCGCCGGTGATGATGCGCCCCTTGAGTGCGCCGCTGGCGTGGTCGTGAGCGTGGGTGGACGGGTGCATGAAGTGGGCACGGTCCTGGGCGAACAACTCGTCGTAATGGCTCATGGAAAATCCTCCGGTTTGGCTCAGTAGCGCTGGCCCTGATGATGAATGCAGAAGTATTTGGTCTCGACGAAGGGCTCGAAGCCTTCCGTACCGCCCTCACGGCCGAGACCGGAAGCTTTCATGCCACCGAAGGGGATCGGGTGGCCGGTGAACTTGGTGCCGTTGACCGCGACCATAGCGTGGTCGAGGCGGCGGATCAGCGGATGAACGACATCCACGCGGTTGGAACAAATGTAGGCGGCCAGGCCGTATTCGGTGTCATTGGCCATGGCCACGGCTTCGTCCAGCGTGTCGAAGGGGCGCACGCCAGCGATGGGGGCGAAGTTCTCCTCGCGGTAGATGCGCATGCTGTCAGTGACGTCGGCCAGCAGCGTCGGCTGCCAGAACCAACCGCCCAGCGCATGCGGTTCGCCACCGGCCAGCAGGCGCGCGCCCTGTTCGATGGCATCGGTAACCCGTGCGGCCGTCACGTCCAGCGCAGCCTGGTGCATCAGCGGACCGATCTGGTTGCGCGCGTCATGCCCAGGGCCGACGCGCAGGCCGCGCACGGCCTTGGCGAAGCGCTGTAGAAATTCTTCATAAATGGGGCGCTCGACCAGAATACGGTTGGCGGCGCAGCAGTCCTGGCCGGAGGTCTGGAACTTGGCATCCAGCGCCACCTGCACGGCGTGATCGAGATCGGCATCGGCGCAAACGATCAGCGGCGCATTGCCGCCCAGTTCCAGCGCCACCTTCTTCACATCATCAGCAGCCGCCTGTAGCACCAGCTTGCCGACGCGAGTCGAGCCGGTGAAGCTCACCGAGCGCACACGGGTATCTTTGATCAGGGTTTCCATGGCCATCTGCGGTTCACCCAATACCACGTTGAACACACCGGCTGGCAAGCCGGCCTCCTCGGCCAGTTGCGCCAGGGCAAAGGCGGAATAGGGCGTCTCGTGTGCCGGTTTGACCACCACGGTACAACCGGCGGCCAACGCCGCGGCGGCCTTGCGGGTGATCATCGCGCTGGGGAAATTCCACGGTGTGAGCAGGGCACAGACACCGACCGGCTCTTTCACCGTACCGAGCTGGGCACCAGGGATATGGCTGGGAATGGTCTGGCCGTAGAGCCGGCGCGCCTCTTCGGCGAACCAGGGAATGAAGCTGGCGGCGTAGCGGATCTCGCCACGGGCTTCGGCCAGCGGCTTGCCCTGTTCCTGGCTGAGGATGCGCGCCAGGTCTTCCTGATGCTGCAGGATCAGCTCGGCCCAGCGCCGCAGCAGCGACGCGCGGGTTTCCAGGCTCTGCTCGCGCCAGTCGGCGAAAGCGCGCTGGGCGGCGTCCACTGCGGCTACGATCTGCTGCTCACCAAGCATCGGCACATGGCCGATCACGCTCTGGTCGGCCGGGTTGTGCACGGCAATGCTGGCGCCCTCGTCACTGTGCAGCCAGTGACCGTCGACATAGCACAGCGATTTGAACAGCAGGGGATGGTCGAGGGGCATGGCGGTGTCTCCGGGCCAATGGGCATGGGAGACATGCTAGGGAAGAGCGGCTTGGCATTTTTTCCAAGCCGGGCAGGCGCCACCGCAGTTTTTTCTGAAGGATCAGCCGGAACAGAAGATTTCTGGGGCGCCCGTCATGCCTTGACGGCGGCACTCGGGTAAAGCGCCTCCCACATACTTGGCCACCGTGGGAGGCGCTTCAGCGGCGAGTGAGCATCACGCCGTGGCAGTGCGCTGCGGCAAGGCCCGCACGATGGCACTGAGCAGCATGCCGTACAACGGCACGAATAGGATCAGGCTGATGGCCAGCTTGATCACGTAGTCCACGGTGGCGATCTCTACCCAGTTGGCGGCCATGAACGGATCATCGCTGCGCCAGAAGGCCACCGAGAAGAACAGGAAGGTATCGAGCAGATTGCCGAAGATGGTCGAGGCCGTCGGCGCGACCCACCACTGGCGCATCTGGCGCAGGCGGTCGAACACCTGGATATCGAGCAACTGGCCGAAGGCGTAGGCCAGGAAACTGGCCACGGCGATGCGAAAGACGAACAGGTTGAATTCGCCCAGCGTCGCCAGACCGCCGAATACCCCTTCATGGAACAGCACCGACACCACGTAGGAGGCCACCAGCGCCGGCAGCATCACGCGGGCAATCACCACCCGCGCGGAATGCTTGCCGATCAGGCGCACGGTGAGATCGGTGGCCAGGAAGATGAACGGAAAGCTGAACGCACCCCAGGTGGTATGCCAGCCGAACAGGGTGATCGGCAGCTGCACCAGGTAGTTGCTGGCGATGATGATGAGGATATGGAAGGCGATCAGGCCGGCCAGCACGGGCCGACTGACCGACGCAGGAATCAGGGTCATGTCGATGTCCTTTTTCATGGAGTGGGGTTAGGGAACCCACTGCCGCAGCCGACATGGCCGCGAGCGGCGCGCATTCTAGCGCGTTGTTGACCCGCGGGATAGGTTTTCCCGCAGATGACCAAACCGCTCGGATGGAAGGTCGCGCCACCTCTGACTCAGGCTTCAGGCACAACCCGCTTGGCCAACTGGAAATGCCGCTGCCAATACGAGTTGTTGAGGAAGTCGATACGCACGTTGGTGCCGCGGCGCGGCGCGTGGACGAAGCGGCCCTCACCGATGTAGATGGCCACGTGATCTACCGAGCGGCTGCGAATGCGGAAGAACAGCAAATCGCCCGGCTGCAGGTCGCTGCGTTTCACCGAGGGCGCGTCCAGACGCGACAGCGCGCGGGAGGTGCGCGGAAGGTCGAGGTCGTCCTGGGTCTTGAAGGCGTATTGCACCAGGCCGCTGCAATCGAAACCGTGGCGCAGGCTGGTACCACCCCAGCGGTAAGGCGTGCCCAACGCGCCCAGGGCGCGGTCGATCACTTCGCTGGACGGTTTTGGCGCGACCGCTGGCGCGGTGGCAGGAAGGGTGTGGATACGAAAGGTGGCGGAGGCTTGGGTACAAATTCCCAGTAAAAGAGCGCCTCCCAGGCAAAATGACATGAAGAACCTATTCAAACCCAGTGACCCTGGTGATTGGCCTTTGCGCGGAAGCCCTTCCGAATCAAGGCATTGCATCGGAAACGAGCCTCCTGCCCATCCCGGAGACGGACTGCCTGAAAAAGTCTTTGGTTCATTTCCAATTAGACGAGCCGACGAACGGTTTACCGCTGATGCCTTCGTATTCCCGACCAATCGCGTCCAATCACGACTCGGAGGTTGAGCCTCCGGCCCTCGGCCGTTAAGGTCACGGAGCGACTCATCTTCGGAAAGGATTCACTCATGACGCTCAAAGCCTTCCTGCTCGGCGCCTCGCTCCTGGCACTCGCCCACGGCGCCCAGGCGCAGACCGAAAACTCCAGCTGCTCCACGGTGACCCTGGCCGATCCCGGTTGGAGCGACATCGCCGTGACCAACGGCATCGCCAGCCTGCTGCTCGACAGCCTCGGCTACAAAGCGCAGACCCGCACGCTGGCAGTGCCGATCATCTTCGCCGGGCTGCAGAAGGGCCAGGTGGACGTGTTCCTCGGCAACTGGATGCCGGCCGGCCAGCACGACTATGAGCGCTACGTGGAAAGCGGCCAGGTCGACAAGGTGGTGGAAAACCTCGGCGGTACCGAATACACCCTGGCCGTGCCGACCTACGTCCATGAAGCCGGCGTGAAGGACTTCAGCGATCTGGCCAGATTCGCCGAGCAGTTTGGCAGGAAGATCTACGGCATCGGCTCCGGCTCGCCGGCCAACGACTACATCCGCCAGATGATCGAAGGCAACGAGTTCGGCCTGGGCGACTGGCAACTGGTGGAATCCAGCGAGCAGGCCATGCTGGTGCAGGTCGGCCGGGCGGTGAAGCGCGACGAGTTCGTGGTGTTCCTCGGCTGGACGCCGCACCCGATGAACGTGCAGTTCGACATGCAGTACCTCAAGGGCGGCGAGAAATTCTTCGGCAGCACCGGCTCGGTCAACACCCTGGCACGCAAGGGCTATGTGGCCGAATGCCCGAACGTGGGCAAGCTGCTGAGCAACCTGAAGTTCACCCAGGAGATGGAGAACACCATCATGGACGAAGTGCTCAACCGCCGCGTCGCCAATGCCGCGGCGATCAGGAGCTGGATAAAGGCCAATCCCGCGGTGCTCGACGGCTGGCTGGAGGGCGTGAAAACCCGTGATGGCGGTGAAGGGCTGGCGGCGGTTAAAGCGAAGCTCTAGTCGTCCAACTCAGTGGGCGCGCCCGAGGCGTCCGCCTTGATGGTCTTGGTGACGATGTAGGTGAAGTAGCGCTCGATGCCCAGGTCTTCGAGCAGCAACTGGTCGATGAAGCGCTGGTAGTGGTCGATATCGCGGGCACGGATCATCGCGATGTAATCGACACCGCCGCCGGTGGCGTAGCAGAAACCCACCTCCGGCGCCTCGCTCAGGCGCTGCTCGAAGCGGCGCATATCCTGCGCGGTGTGGCGGGCGAGGGTGATTTCCACCAGCACCTGCTGGCTGCGAAATAGCGCCGCCCAGTCGATCTGCGCGCGGTAGCCCTTGATCAACCCGGCACTTTCCAGTTTGCGCACCCGCTCCCACGCCGGCGTCACCGAGAGGTTGATCGCCTCGGCCAGGGCCGACTTGGTGATCCGCCCATCCTCGGAAAGGATACGCAGGATCTTCAGGTCATAGCGGTCGAGCTTGTGCATCGGGGGCCTCGGTTGATTGGTTAGGGCGCTGGCAGGCGACAGCTTCGCGGCTGAAGCGGAATGCCGCCCAGCCGCTCCTACAACGATGCAGCCGGATGGCGACCGTTTCTAGTCCACCACCTCGGCTATAACGGCGAGGGTATCACCACCTTTCACCAACCCCGGAAAATGCCGCGCGGCGAGCAGGCCGCTGCGTTTGGCACGGTACTCGGTGGCCGGCGCGCCAGTACGACGCGCACTGTGCACCCGCGCGATCACCTCGCCCTTCTCCACGGTATCACCGAGGTCGCGGCACATTTCCAGTAGGCCATCGTCCTCACTGGCGACGAAGCAGTCGCCATCAGGCATATCCAGCATCACCGACTCGCCGGCCTCGATCTCGCCTTGCAGCAAGCCGAAGTGGATCAGCAGGTTGCGCACGCCGCGCTCGGCGATGGCCAGGCTTTTCGCCGTGCTGCTACCGCCGCCACCCAGTTCGGTGGTGACGAATACCTTGCCCTGTTCCTCGGCCGCGGTGTCGTACATGCCCACTGCGTCCAGTTCCAGCATGCGCATGCAGTAGGGCGCGGCGAACGCGCGCATGCCGGCGGCGCAGGCGGCGTCCTGGGCTTTGTCCGGCAGCATGTGGCAGGCGGCGAAGGGCAGGAAGTCCAGGGTCTTGCCGCCGGAGTGAATGTCCAGCACCACATCGGCCATGGGCAACAGCGTGCGCTGGAAGTAGTCGGCGATCTTCTGCGTCACCGTGCCGTCCGGCTTGCCAGGAAAGCTGCGGTTGAGGTTGCCCTTGTCGATGGGCGAGGTACGGGTGCCGGCCTGCACCGCCGGGGTGTTCATGAACGGCACGATGATCACCCGGCCACTGACGTCCTCGGCGCGCAGGCGCTGGGCCAGCTTGCTCAATGCCAGCGGGCCTTCGTATTCGTCGCCGTGGTTGCCGCCGGTGAGCAGCGCGGTGGGGCCGCTGCCATTCTTCACCACGGTGACCGGGATCATCACCGCACCCCAGGCCGAATCGTCGCGGGAATAGGGCAGCTTGAGAAAGCCGTGTTGCACGCCATCACGGTCGAAATCGACCGTGGGGCTGATAGGGTTGTCGCGCAGAACGTAGGTCATGGCATCAGTCCTTCACGAACAGCTTGCGCGGTACGTCGCAGAAGGTTTCCACGCCGCTGTCGGTGATCAGGATCGATTCGGTGATCTCCAGGCCCCAGTCGTCCAGCCACAGGCCGGGCATGAAGTGGAAGGTCATTCCCGGCTGCAGCACGCTTTCGTCGCTCGGGCGCAGGCTCATGGTGCGCTCGCCCCAGTCCGGCGGATAACTGATACCGATGGGGTAGCCGCAGCGGCTGTCCTTGTGGATGCCGAATTTCTCCAGCACCTTGAAGAAGGCGCGGGCGATATCGCCGGTGGTGTTGCCCGGCTTGGCCGCCTCCAGGCCGGCGGCGATGCCCTCGACCACGGCCTTCTCGCCGTCGAGGAAATGCTGCGGTGGCTTGCCCAGGTAGATGGTGCGCGACAGCGGGCAGTGATAGCGCTTGTAGCAGCCGGCGATCTCGAAGAAGGTGCCGGCGCCGCTGATCATCGGCGAGTCGTCCCAGGTCAGGTGCGGCGCACTGGCATCGGCGCCGGTGGGCAGCAGCGGGACGATGGCCGGATAGTCGCCGCCATGGCCGTCTGCACCGAGAATGCCGGTACGGTAGATCTCGGCTACCAGCTCGTTCTTGCGCAGGCCCGGTTCGATCTTGTCGAAGATCGCCGCGTGCATCTTCTCGACGATCTTCGCCGCGATGCGCATGTAGCCGATCTCGGTGAGCGACTTGATCGCCCGCTGCCAGTTGACCAATGCAGTCGAATCGACGAAGCGCGCGTTGGGCAGATTGCGCTGCAGCGAGCCATAGGCGGCGGCGCTGAAGTAGTAGTTGTCCAGCTCGACGCCGATGGTCAGCTTGTCCCAGCCACGCGCGGCGATGATCTCCTTGGACAGGTAGTCCATCGGGTGGCGCTCGGTGGACTGCACGTAGTGGTCGGGGTAGCCGACGATATTGCTCTGCTGCATGAACACCGTGCGCTTGGCGCCGTTGGCGTCCTGGCCACGACCGTACCAGACCGGCTCGCCATCGAGCGCCAGCAGCACGCACTGGTGCACGTAGAACGACCAGCCGTCATAGCCGGTGAGCCAGGCCATGTTGGACGGGTCGGTGACGATCAGTAGCTCGATGCCCCTGGCCTGCATGGCGCTGCGCGTCTTGGCCAGGCGCTGGGCATATTCCTCCCGGCTGAAGGGGAGGTTGACGACGATTTCGGACATTGCGTTGCCCTCGTGATGGAACGGTTATTCAGGCGCGGCGTGCCGCGCCCGCAGGTTTCATGAATCGAAACTGAGGCCTTTGCCGGCCGCGACGGCGCGCTGGTAGGCGAGGCTGGCGATGGCGGTGTCTTGTGCTCCAGTGCCGGTCAGGTCGCACAGGGTGATCTGCTCGGGCGCGGTGCGACCGGGACGTTGCCCAGCGATGACCTGGCCGAGCTCGGCGAAGTCATCCTCGGCATGCACCAGACCGGCGGCGATGGCGTGGTGCAGCTCACCCAGCACACGGGTCTGGCTCAGGCGGTCGGCGACATAGGCATTGACCCGCGCCAGCACGGCTGGGGCGATCTCGTTCTTGTGCTCGGCATCCGAGCCCATGGCGGTGATATGCAGGCCGGAGCGCAGGTGCTGCGGCTGGATCAGCGGCTCGCGACTGGGCGTGGTAGTGATGGCGATATCGGCACCATCGAGCGCCGCGTCGACGCTGTCCACGGCACGCGCATCGTCCAGCTCGGCAGCCATGGCCTGGGCCTTGGCGGGATCACGCGCCCAGATACGCACCTCGCGCACCTCACGCACCAGGCGCAGTGCCTGTAACTGCAGGCGCGCCTGCTCACCGGCACCGAGGATGGCGACCACCTTGGCATCTTCACGAGCCAGCCATTTGGCGGCGATGGCACCAGCGGCGGCGGTGCGCACGGCAGTGAGGTAGCCGTTATCCAGCAGCAGCGCATCGGCCAGGCCGGTCTGTGCCGAGAACAGCATCATCAGGCCATTGAGGCTGGGCAGGCCAAGCTTGGGGTTGTCGAAGAAACCGGGGCTGACCTTGATCGCGAAGTGCGCCACGCCGGGCAGGTAAGCGGTCTTCACGTCTACCTCGCCGTTATGCTCGGGCACGTCCAGACGCAGGATCGGCGGCATCGCCACGGCGGCAGTGGCCAGCAGGCGGAAGGCGTTTTCCACCACTTCGAGGCTGTCGGTATCGAGGCCGACGCAGTCGCGCAGGTCGGCCTGGTTGAGAATCAGGGTCTTGGCCATGGAAGCTCCTCAGGCGTCGGCGCCATTGAGCACGCGCAGGTGCTGGTCGATGTCGATGTTGCGGCCGCTGATCACCACCACCACCGGGCCACGCGGTTCGATCAGGCCATCGAGCAAAGCGGCGATGCCGACCGCTGCGGCGCCCTCGACCACCAGCCTTTCTTCGCGGTAGGCGTGGCGGATGCCACGGGCGATGGAAGCCTCGTCGAGCAGGTGAACCTGATCGCACAGCTCGCGAGTGATGGAATAGGTGAAGCGGTTGTCCAGACCGATACCGCCGCCGAGCGAGTCGGCCAGGGTTGGCAGTTCCTCCACTTCGACTGGCTCACCAGCCTCGAGGCTGGCGTGCATCGCCGCACCCAGTTGCATGCTGATGCCGTGGGTCCGAATGGCCGGGCTGGCCGCCTTGATCGCCAGTGCCACGCCAGCGAACAGGCCGCCGCCGGACAGCGGCACCAGCACTTCGCAGACGTCCGGGCATTGTTCGAGAATCTCCAGGCCCAGGCTGCCCTGGCCGGCGATCACATTCGGGTGGTCGAAGGGTGGGATAAATGCGGCGCCCTGCTCGCGGGCGATACGCAGGGCTTCGAGCTGGGCATCGTCCTGGCTGCGGCCTTTAATAACCACCTCAGCGCCCAACTCGCGAATGGCAAGCACCTTGTTCTGCGGCACAAGCTCGGAGAGGCAGACAATGGCCTTCACGCCCTGCTGCGAGGCGGCGAAGGCAAGCGCACGGCCATGGTTGCCGGTGGAGGCCGTAACCACGCCGAGGCGCTTCTGCTCGGCATCCAGCTGCGCGACCGCGTTGCTCGCGCCGCGCAGCTTGAAGCTGCCGGTAGCCTGCTGTGACTCCAGCTTCAACCACACCGGCACACCGGCCAGGCGACTCAGGCTGGGCGAATGCTCCAGCGGCGTCTGGCGCACCAGGCCGGCAATGCGCTGGCGGGCATGGAGCAGGTCATCGAAGGGGATGGAAGACATGGCGCACGTTCCGTGAAGGTGTGCGGCCGAGTGTATGAGCGGGAAATTGAGCGGCTGAATGTACTAGGACGATTTTTTATCTGAGCGTTTGTACCGTAAGGAAATCGGTGCGCACAGCACACCCCACAGACACGTCGACAGTAGGGTGCGCCGCGCGCACCAGCTTGTAGCCCTCTTCCGCAAGCGGGAGGGGCTGATCAGCATGACGGGCAAAATTGTAGGAGCGGCTGGGCGGCATTCCGCTTCAGCCGCGAAGCTCTTCAACAGCGCTAAAAATCATGCACCTTCGGGTACTGCTCGAACACGTCCCGCACGATTTGCACGCCCTGGCGCATCTTCGCTTCGCTGCATTCGGCGCCGACGCACAGGCGCACCGCGCGCGGCCGTGGCATACCGGGCGGGACGAAGGGATCGGGCAAGGTCAGCGCGACGTTGCGCCGGCGCAGTTCGCGCAGCAGGCCGTCAGTTTCCCAGCCTTCGGGCACACGCAGCCAGCTGTTCAGCGAATAGGGGTGGTTACCGATCAGGTGTTCGCCCAGCTCCTGCTCCACCAGCGCCTGCCGGTTGGCCAGCAATTGCCGCTGCAACTGCACCAGATCCTCAGCCTCGCCGGAGTCGATCCACCGCGTGGCGATCTCCCCGAGCAACGACGGCGCCATCCAGCTGTTGACCCGCAGGATGCTCTCGGTGCGCAGGGCGAGGCGTTTGGGCATCACCAGATAACCTATGCGCAGGCCGGTGAGCACCGATTTGGTCATGCTGGTGCAGTAGAACGACAGCTCCGGCGCGTAATGGCTGAGCGGCCGCGTGGCCTGCTGTCCGGCCAGCAGCGGGCCGTAGACGTCGTCCTCGATGATGTACACGCCATAGCGGCGGGCGATCTCGGCGATCTCGCGGCGGCGCTCGTCGGGCATCAGTGCGCTGGTCGGGTTGTTCAGGTTGGGCGTGCAGACCAGCGCGGTGATCCGCTCGTTGCCACACATGTCCTCGAAGTGCTCGGGGTTCAGCCCGTAGCGATCCATCTCCAGGCCCTTGAGGGTGAAGCCGAGCACCTGCGAACTGCCGATGGCGCCGTGGTCGGTCAGCCCTTCGCAGAGCACCACGTCATCCGGGCCGGCCAAGGTAGCCAAGGCGAGGAAAATACCGTGGGCGGCGCCGCTGGTCAGCAGCACATCCTCGATGCCGACATCCATACCCAGGCGCGCCAGCCAGCGCACCGCGGCCTCGCGCTGATGCTGCATGCCAGCAATCGGGCGGAAGGCGTGAATCCACGGCTGGTCCGGCTCCTGCGCCAACTCCAGGCAGGTCTGTCGCCACAGGCGGTCGTGATCAGCCGTATGCAGGATGCGCGCGTTGGAAAAGTCCATCAGCGCCTGCTCGGTTTGATCGAGCATGCTGGTGGCCACGCGCTCGCTGGTGCGCCGTGAGACGAAGCTGCCACGGCCCACCTCGCAGCGCACGCGGCCCTGACGCTCTAACTCCTTGTAGGCGTTGGTCACGGTCTGCACGCTGATACCCAGCGCATCTGAAACCTGACGTTGCGGCGGCAACCGTTGGCCGTCGATCAGGGTACCCTGTTCGATATCGGCGGCGACCGCCTGGACCAGCAGCTTGTATTTCGATTCGCCCGGGCGAGCGTTGGCCAGGGCCTTCTTCCAGTTGTGCATCGATGGCTCCTCCGGCGACTGCGTTCAAGCATCCCGCGTGAGGCGTTACGATTCAATTGTCCTAGTGCAATGCCGTAGCCAAAAAAGCCTTTGTATGCTCGGCCCAAGGGTGGAAAACAGTGCCTCAGGCAACTCAAAAGAACACCACCCGGCGCAGGCCTACTGCGCACCAACGCTCTTGATTTACCTGCCTCCTAACACAGCACGCCGCCGTTGGCGGACTACAAGAAACAGGAGAACACCAAGATGAGTAGCGTTATCCCCTCCCGCTTCGGCCGCCTCGCACTGGCCTGCGCCCTGCTCACCGGTCTCGCTGCCGGTGCCCAGGCCTCGACCCTGGACAAGGTCAAGGACAGCAGCAGCGTGCGTATCGGCTACGCCAATGAAACGCCGTTCGCCTACACCGCCCTCGACGGCAGCGTCACCGGCGAGTCGCCAGAGATCGTCAAGAAGATCTTCGAACGCATGGGCGTCGAGAAGATCAACCCGGTGCTCACCGAGTGGGGTTCGCTGATCCCCGGGCTGCGCGCCAGCCGCTTCGACCTGATCGCCGCCGGCATGTACATCACCCCCGAGCGCTGCAAGCAGGTGCTGTTCACCGACCCGCACTACCAGCTGCCCGATACCCTGCTGGTGAAAACCGGCAACCCGAAGGACCTGCACAGCTACGAGGACATCGCCAAGAGCGGCGCCAAGGTGGCAATCATGTCCGGCACAGTGAACCTCGGTTATGCCCGCAGCGCCGGCATCACCGATGACCAGATCCTCCAGGTGCCGGATACCACCGCACAGCTGCAGGCCGTGCGCGCCGGTCGCGCCGACGCTGCAGTCGGCACCCAGCTGACCATGAAAGGTCTGGCCGACAAGGGCGGCGACAGCGTCGAAGCCATCGCCGAATTCAAGGACGATCCAGCCCACACCGGCTATGGCGCCCTGGCCTTCCGCCCGGAAGACAAGGACCTGCGCGATGCGGTGAATGCCGAGCTGAAGAAATGGATCGGCAGCGAAGAGCACCTGGCCACGGTCAAGCCCTTCGGTTTCGACCAGTCCAACATCACCGACAAGACCGCCGCCGAACTCTGCGGCCAGTAATGAACGGACCACGCCGGGCACTTCGGTGCGCGGCGCGCTTTCGTGCATAGAGCGGTAGACATTCATGACCGATCTTCTTCCCCTGCTGCTGCAAGGCGCCTGGGTCACCGTGCAAGTCACCTTCTGGGGCTCGCTGCTGGCCATCGTCTCGGCTGTTATCGCCGCCCTCGGCCGGCTGTCGCCCATCGCTCCGCTGCGCTGGCTGGCGATCACCTACATCGAGATCTTCCGTGGCACCTCGCTGCTGGTGCAGCTGTTCTGGCTGTACTTCGTGCTGCCGATGCCACCGTTCAACGTCGAGATGAGCGCCTTCACCGTGGCCATCGTCGGCCTCGGCCTGCATATCGGCGCCTATGGCGCGGAAGTGATGCGCGGCGCCATCCGCTCGGTGGCCAAGGGTCAGTACGAGGCCTGTACCGCGCTGAACATGCGGCCGTCGAAGCGTTTCCTGCGCATCATCCTGCCGCAGGCACTGCTGGCAGCGATCCCGCCGGGCACCAACCTGCTGATCGAGTTGCTGAAGAACACCTCGCTGGTGTCGCTGATTACCCTGTCTGACCTGGCCTTCCGCGCCCGTCAGCTGGATCAGGCGACCTTCATGACCCTGGAGATCTTCGCTCTGGCCCTGGTCCTGTATTTCCTCATGGCCCAGGTGATCAACCTCGGTATGCGCCTGCTGGAAAAACGCCTTAGCCGTGGCCGGATGCGCGGAGGCCTGCAATGAATTTCTTCGACTGGGATTTCGCCCTGAGCATCCTCCCGGATTTGCTCAAGGCCTCGCTCAATACCCTGCTGATCACCTTCGCCGGCTTCGCCATTGCCATCGTGCTCGGCCTGCTGCTGGCCATCGCCCGACGCAGCAAGCACCTGTGGCTGTCCTGGCCGGTGGCCGGACTGATCGAGTTCATCCGCAGCACGCCGCTGCTGATCCAGGTGTACTTCCTGTTCTACGTGTTCCCCAACTACGGACTGAACCTCACCGCGCTGCAGGCGGGCATCCTCGGCATCGCCCTGCACTACGCCTGCTACACCGCCGAGGTCTATCGCGCCGGCCTCGACGCGGTGCCGCGCGGCCAATGGGAGGCGGTAACGGCGCTGAACATGTCGCCGCTGTCGGCCTACCGGCAGATCATCCTGCCACAGGCGCTGCGCCCGATCCTGCCGGCGCTGGGCAACTATCTGGTGGCCATGCTCAAGGACACCCCGGTACTGTCGGCCATCACCGTGGTGGAGATCATGCAGCAAGCCAAGAACATCGGCTCGGAGAGCTTCCGCTACCTCGAGCCCATCACCATGGTCGGTCTCTTCTTCCTGCTGCTCAGCCTGGCCCTGGCCTGGTGCGTGCGGCGCGTGGAAGATCGCCTGGAGGTCACTGCCCGATGACTGCTTTTCTAAACTCTACAAACGCTGCAGGGAGTTCCTCCATGCCCCAGCCCATCGTCCGCTTCACCGACGTGACCAAGCGTTACGGCAATCTCACCGTGCTCAACAAGCTCAATCTGGACGTCACCCCCGGCGAGAAGGTGGCGATCATCGGCCCCAGCGGTTCGGGCAAATCGACCCTGCTGCGTGCGTTGATGACCCTGGAGAGCATTGACGAGGGGGTGATCGCCGTCGATGACGAGCCGCTGACCCACATGCCCGGCCGCGACGGCCGCCTGGTGCCGGCCAGCGCCAGCCACCAGCGCAAGGTGCGCGGCAAGATCGGCATGGTGTTCCAGAGCTTCAACCTGTTCCCGCACATGTGCGCGCTGCAGAACGTGATCGAGGCGCCAATGCAGGTGCTCGGCATGGGCAGGAAAGAAGCGACAGAACGCGCTGAAGACCTGCTGGCGATGGTCGGTCTGGGCGAAAAGCTGCGCCATTTTCCCTCACAGCTCTCCGGCGGCCAGCAGCAACGCGTGGCCATCGCCCGTGCGTTGGCGATGCGACCCAAGGTGATGCTGTTCGACGAGGTGACCTCGGCGCTCGACCCGGAACTGTGCGGCGAAGTGCTCAACGTCATTCGCCGCCTGGGCAGCGAGCACAACCTGACCATGCTGATGGTCACTCACCAGATGGGCTTCGCCCGCGAGTTCGCCGACCGCGTGTGCTTCTTCCACCAGGGCTGCATCCATGAGCAGGGCACGCCGGATCAGCTGTTCGGCAACCCGCAGCAGGAGCGGACGAAGGCGTTTCTCAGCGCGGTGAACGAGGCCAATTGAGGTCTCTGTGGGAGGCGCTTCAGCGGCGAGGGGGTAACAAGGCTGTCGCGGCTAATAGAGTGCTCTGCCGTTTTCCGTAGGAGCGGCTTTAGCCGCGATTTTTCGCAGATAAATCCGCTCCTACAGGATCAGCGCAATCCATTGGCATGCGCCAGTGAGACTAACGCAGCTGCCGCGCTTTTATCGCCGCCAGCATCCTCTGCGCCAACGCCGCGTAATCACCATCGAAGTGGTGGCCGCCCTCGATCATCAGGTGCTCGCCCGGGGCACCGGCTTCGGTGCAGCCGCTCTCGGCCGTCTCCTCGCTGCCGTAGATGCAATACACCTTGGCTGCCGGCACCTTGCGCAGTTCCGGCCCGGTCGGTGCTTCCGCGCCATCCTTGCCAAGCCAGCCGCTGACGGCGATCTCGAAGCTGCCGCTGCGGGCGAAGGCGAGCAGCAACATCGCGTCGACCTGCTGCTGATCACTGGCCGGCAGGCGGTTGTAGATCGCCGGCAGCACATCGGCACCGAACGAGTAGCCGGCGAGCACGAAGCGTTTCACGTGCCACTTGTCACGGTATTGCTGCATCAGCCGCGACAGGTCGGCGGCGCTCTGTTCCGGGCTCTTGTGCTGCCAGTAGTAACGCAGGGTGTCGATGCCCACCACCGGATAGCCGGCAGCGGCCATGTGTTCGGCCGAGGCACGGTCCAGATCGCGCCAGCCACCATCACCGGAATAGAACAGGGTCAGGGTATCGGCCGCTTGCGCCGAAGGATGCTCGATCACCGGCATTGCCGCGCCCTGGCCGGCGAGCAGGTGTTGCAGCTGATCGGCCAGCAGCGTTGGCAGCGGCGTGCCCAACGTACCGATGCGCGGCTCGCCGTTTTGCTGCTCACGCAGGAAGCGGGCGTTGTCGTCACCCGGATTGTCATTCCACAGGGCGATCCAGTGACCGTGCTCCGCCCTTTGGGGCAGCGGCTCGGCGCAATCGGTTTTGGCCAGATCGAAGCCGACCGACAGCGCCTGAGCCTCGTCACTCTGCTGCGTCGCCAGCCAGCGCCAGGCCGAGGCTGCTGCCGGGCCGATACCGACCACCACTGTCGGCGCGCCGCCCAGTTCCTCGCTGGCCTGGCTGATCAGTTGCTGTTGCGCCTTGCAGTCGCCCGCGACGAAGGGCAATTGCAGCAGGCGCAGATCACCCACTTCGGCAAGGCGGCGTAGCGTGCTTTCGTCCAGCGCCTGCTCGGTCGGCGCGAGCAGCAGCACACGCTGACGCGCCTCGCCCTGGCTCAGCAGTTGCGCCGGCGTGCCCTGTATCTGCAGCGTTTGCAGATGAGGCACGGCATGCATCGACCACCACAAGATAAATGCTCCGGCGCCCAATGCAGCAACCAGCAACAACCCGCCCAGCGTCCTTGTCGTCCTGCTCATCTCAACGCCTCACCAGTCCACCCAAGCCGCCAGCGATCAACGTGGCGGTATCGGCCAATGCCACCCAAGGGTCGAGCCCGGCCGGCACGGCCAGGTAACGCGGCTCCCACTGCGGCAGGAACTTGTCCTTGAAGCGTCGCAGGCCCTGGAAGTTGTAGAAGTTCTCGCCACGGTCGAACACCAGCGCGCCGAGACGCAGCGGCAGCGGCGCACCCTTGCGCGTCTGCAAGCCGGCCAGCGGCACCATACCGAGGCTGAAACGCGCATAGCCCTCGCTCTGAAACTGCTGGATCAGGCCAAGCATGAGAAACTCCATGGTCGACTTCGGCGCATCCGGCAGTACGCGCATCAGATCGAGGCTGGCCACTGCGCGCGTCTGGCATTCCAGCAGGTTGGCGAAGGCCACCGCACGCCCCTCGAAACGCACCACCACGACACGAAAATGCGCCAAGTACCCGGGGCTGAAGCGGCCCAGGGAAAACCCCTTCTCGCGCACGTTCTTGCCCTGCAGCCAGGCATCGGAAATCGCCTGCAGCTCCTCCATCGGCACCTGACCGGGAGCGTGGAACTCCAGGCTCAGGCCGTCGCGCTGACCACGGTTCCAGGTGTAGCGCAGCGCCTTCATCTCCTTGCCGTTGCTGGCCAGGTCGAAGGTCTTCAGATCCACCAGCGCCTCTTCACCGAGCTTCAGCGCGGTCAGGCCGATATCGATATAGCCGGGCAGGTTCTCCGCGCGCACCTGATAAAACACCGGCCGCGCATGGTGGCGGTCACAGAGGTCACGGAACTGCCAGATCAGCTCAGCGCGGGCTGCCGGCGGGCCGATGGGGTCGAACAGCGCCACCAGGCTGCGTCCGCGGCGGGCGTACATGAGGAAGGCATCGCCATCGGGGTGGAACAGCAGGGCTTTGTCGCCACTCAGCGCCAGGCCACCTTCGGGTTGCCGTGAGGCCTGGACGATGGCGCGAGCGCGCAGTAGTGCACCCTCGTCCGGCAGGCTGATGCTCGGCGGCGTGGCGCGCAGCAGCCAGGTCAGGCCGACAGCCAGCAGCACCAGCGCACTGCCCAACGCCGCCCGCAAGCCGCGCGGGGCATTGGCATCCAGCTCGAACTGCCACCACAGCTGATGGCTGTAGGCGACATCCTGATAGGCGAACAGCAGCAGCCACACCGAGGCGGCGATCACTCCGGCGGTGGCCGCCAGCACCAAGCCGGAGGCCGGCACGTCCATCAACCGGCTACGTCGGTAGAACTCGCGGCGAAACAGCGCCAGCAAGCCCGCGATGGCCGCCAACGCCAAGGCCTCCGGCCAGTCGAAGCCCTTGAGCAGTGACAACACCACGCCCAGGCAGAGCAGCACCAGGGTCAGTGCCCAGGCCGCTGACAGGCGCCGGCGCAGCCCTTGCGCCAGCAGCAGGCAAAGCGTGCCGACCAGGCTGGCCGCCAGGTGCGAGGCGGCCACGAGTTGCGGCGGCATGAGGAAACCCAACGCCTCCAGGCGTTCGTCCATGGTCGGCGTCACCCCGGAGAACAGCAATACCGCACCGGCGCAGAACACCAGCAGCGCCAGCAGGGGTACCGCCATACCACTGGCCATGCGCGCCACCTGCCGCGGGAACCACAGGCGACGCGCTTCGCTGGCCAGCAGCAGGAGCCCAGCCGCCACCAGCGGCAAAATCACATAGAGCAGGCGATAGAGAAGCATCGCCGCGAGCAGCCCGGCCGGGTCGATACGCGAGGAAAAGGCCGCCAGCAGCACCGCCTCGAACACCCCGACACCGCCTGGCACATGGCTGAGCACGCCAGCTGCCAGTGCCAGCATGTAGATCAACACGAAGGAGGAGAAAGGCGGCGCCTCGGGCAGCAGCAGATACAGCACGCTGGCAGCGATCAGTACGTCAAGGCTGCTGATCAACAGCTGCGTCAGGCTCATGCGCAAACCGGGCAGACGCAGACTGAAGCGACCCAGATCGATTTGCCAGCAACCGGGTGCGGGTCGCTCGGCAAGGCATTTACGGCTGACCAGCAGCCCCACGACCAGCGCCGCGAGCAATATCGCAACGGCCAGCACTGCCAGCACGGGTTCGGACAAACGCAGCGCGCCCGAGGCGTCTTCCAGATCGAACAGGGCTGCCAGCGCCGCGAGAATCGGCAGGCTGACGCCCAGCGACAGACTGGCGAACAGACTCATGCGCGCCACATCGCCCGCGCCAAGACCGTTGCGCCCGTACAGGCGATAGCGCACCGAACCACCGGACAATGCGGACAATGCGGACAACCCCACGGCATTGCCGATGGCGAAGGCGCAGAAGCCACCCAGCGCCAGAGTCGACGGCGGTAACTGAACGTTGGCGTAACGACTGGCCGACCACTCGTAGGCGAGCATCACCGCAAAACCCAGCACGGTGGCCAGCAGAGCACCAAGCAGTGCCTGCGGCGGCACAGCGGCCAGCGATTCGCGCACCTGATCCGGGTTGATTTCACGCACCAGATGCCAGCAGGCGACCAGCGCCAGGCCGAACAACAGCAGCGAAAGACCGAGGCCGATCAGGTGTCGGTTGCGTTGCAGCCAGCCGGATTGGGGAGAGGGAGGAAGATCTGGCGCGCCTGCGCTTTCAGCGGGAAGTTCGGGTACCGCTCGACTCATGTCGAAAACGCCTCTGATGGACGCCACCTCGGAGTGAGGCCTAGATCAGAGTGTAGATGTAACAAAATGTTCCGCAGCTTCGAAACATTCCTGACGCAGGTCCGGATTGTCTGGCGCGGTTCAGGCCTCGCCGAGAAAACGCAAGCCCGCCCCTTCAGCATCCACGCGCATCACTTCCATCTTCAATACCGGCGCAGGGAAAGGCAGATCCTGTACCTGGCCGATCACTTCGGTGCCGACCGACAAGCTGACCATGTCCGGGTGCTTCACGTAAACACCGCTATCGGACAGGTCACGAGTCTGCGCCAGCAGCTCGCCGAAGCTGGGGTGGCTGATCTTGATCCGGCACTTCATCGGGGTACGCACCTGCTGGCGCTGGTTCGGCATGACGGCTCCATAAATGGACGAGCAATGTCGCCTTTAATAGCGCATTAGTGCGCAAGCGCCCAGCATGTGGCGTAAAAAAGGTGCCAATCGGTTACCAAAATCCTTCTGAGGCGCACGCTGCGTTATGACCTACCCGCCACCTGTGAGCAGCGCTGAGCAATCGCTCACCGACACGCCTGTAAACGACGGCAATACCGCTGTAGAGAGCGCCGAAAAGGGCGCCATGGCGCACGAAATTACGCTGTTGCCTAACTTGCATGGTAGGCGTAAACGCCTCGCTGGTTCATCATGCAGGGCTATCACCGATGCCTGAACAATGGATTGTGCATGCTGATCGACTCTTTACCGCGCCGCGCCCTGACACTTCTCGGTAGCGGCCATGCCCTGCCAAAGCGGCGCCTGACAAGCTGCGAAATCGACCATTCGCTCGGTCTACCCAATGGCAGTGTCGAGCGCATCAGTGGCGTACGCAGCCGCGCCGTAGCCGCCGCCGAAGATAGCGCCGCCGGCCTTGCCGCACAGGCCGCTCAACAGGCGCTGCAAGCCGCTGGCCTGACTGCCGACCAGCTCGACTGCGTGATCGCCGCCAGCGGCACCATGGATCAGGGCATGCCTTGCAACGCAGCGCTCATCCACCGCGAGCTTAGTCTCGGTTCTAGCGGTATCCCGGCCTTCGACATCAATGCCAGTTGCCTGGGTTTTATCGCCGCTCTGGATCAGATTTCCTGGGCACTGGTTGCCGGCCGTTATCGTCGGGTGCTGCTGGTCTGCGCCGATATTGCGTCCTGCGGGCTCGACTGGCAGCAGTTGCACAGTGCCGCGATCTTCGGTGACGGCGCCGCCGCTGTGGTGCTTGGGCGCGACGGCGATGGGCTACGCCTGAACATCCTCGCGGCCCAGCTACGCACCTATTCCGAAGGTGCCACGCTCTGCCAGATTGCCGCGGGCGGCTCGCGTCACCACCCCTCGCGCGGCGACGAGAATTTCGCCGCCCTGAGTCGTTTCGCCATGCAGGGCAAAGCGGTTTTCCGCCTGGCCTCGACCCATCTGCCGGGATTTCTGCAGTCCCTGCTCGACGAAGCGGGTTTGCAGCAGGCACAGATCGACCGCGTGATTCCACACCAGGCCAGCCATCTGGCGATGGAGCACCTGCGCAAGCGGCTGGGCTTTGCGACCGAGCAGGTGATCGACATCTTTGCCGAGTACGGCAATCAGGTCGCCGCTTCGCTGCCGACCGCCCTCGATATCGGCCTGCGCGACGGGCGCATCCGCTCCGGTCAGCGCGTGCTGCTGCTCGGCACGGGTGCCGGGCTTTCGCTCGGCGGCATGCTGCTGGAGCTGGAATGAAGATTCTGCTCACCGGCGGTACCGGCTTCGTTGGCCGGCATATCGCCTGGCGTCTGGCCGCAGAGGGTTGCGAGGTGGTGTTCAGCGGTCGTAGCCAAGACGCTGCCGACGAAGTACTGCGCCACGCGCCGGCTGCGATGCGTTTTCTATCCATCGAGCACGGCACTCCACAGGCACGTGCAGCGCTGGCAGAGGCGGCCCGGGGCGCCGATGCTCTGGTGCATTGCGCGGCGCTATCGGCGCCTTGGGGCAGCGCCGAGGCATTTCAGCGCGCCAATGTCGCCTCGACCGAAGAGGTCATTCATGCCTGCCGTACGCATGGCGTCGAGCGCCTGGTGCATCTGTCGACCCCGAGTCTGTACTTCGACTTCCAGGATCGTCTCGGCGTCCGCGAGAGCGACCCTTTGCCGCCACCGGTGAACCGCTATGCGCAAACCAAGGGCATGGCCGAGGTGCTGCTGCGCAAAGCCGATGTCGCGCAAACTGTGGTGCTGCGCCCGCGCGCCGTATTCGGCCCGTGGGACGCCACGCTGATGCCACGCATGCTGCGCGTAATGCGCCGTGGTGCGATCCCGCTGATGCGCGGCGGGCGGGCCGAACTCGATCTGACCTATATCGACAATCTGGTAGATGCCGTCTGGCTCGGCCTGACCCAGCCGTTGCCGCGTCGTTACAACCTGTACAACGTCAGCAACGCTGAACCGATCCGCCTTGATCATCTGCTGGAGCGCGTCGCCACGGCGTTCGCGTTGCCGCTGCGCACTCGCCGGCTGCCCTGGCCACTGGTGTCCGGCGTCGCCCGTCTGCTTGAAACTGGTGCGCATCTGCGCAATGGCGAGGAACCGCTGCTGACCCGCTACAGCGCTGGCGTACTCGCCTTCAGCCAGACCCTGGATACCTCGGCGATCCGCCGCGAGCTGGGCTGGCGGCCCACCATCGATCTCGAAGAAGGCATTCGCCGCCACGCGGCCTGGTGGCTGGAGCGCAATCAATGAGTACGGCGGTCGAAGTCGACTGGCTACGGGTCGGCAGTTGCCGCCACCTGGCCTGCATGGCCGCGCGCGGAGCAGGGTTGCAACAGGTGGATTTCCCGTCGTACTGCGCCCTGCTGCGCCACCCGACACGCGGCTGGATGCTCTACGACACCGGCTATGCGCCGCACTTTCTCAAGGCCACCGCCGACTTTCCCGAACGCCTCTACGGCAGCCTGTTACCAGTGAATCTCCCTGCCGAAGAGTGCCTGCCGGCGCAGCTCGCCGCGCGTGGTATCCGCTGCGAGGAGATCACCACGGTGATCATCTCGCACTATCACGGCGACCACGTTGCCGGCTTGCGCGACTTTCCGCAGGCGCGCTTCATCGCCCTGCGCGCCGAGAGCGAGCATGTGCTGGCGCTACGCGGCAAACGCTGGCGGGCAACGCTGCAGGGACGCCTGCCGGGCCTGCTGCCGGACGACTTTCCCACGCGTCTGGAACAGGCTGACGATTACCCACAGCGGTCACTGCCAGCATGGATGGCGCCATTCACAAATGGCTTCGACCTGTTCGGCGATGGCAACCTGCTCGGCGTCACGCTGCCCGGCCATAGCCACGGCCAACTCGGTCTGTGCATCCCCGATGCCAGTAGCGGACCGCTGCTGCTGGTGGCGGACGCCTGCTATTCGCTTCCCGCCTGTCGTGAAGGTCGCCTGCCACCGGCGCCGACGCAATGGTTCAGTAATAGTGGCGTTCGAGCCTATCGCGAGACCTTCGCCGCCGTCGGCGAACTGGCCCGGCGCGAACCCTCGCTGTTGATCCTGCCATCGCACTGCGAAGTGGCCGCGGAGGTCTTTCATGCACGGCCTTGAACGGCTGCGCAGCGTGCTACGCGTTGCCGGCAGTTTTATCCACAGCCGTTGGCGGCTGCGCTTCTCCGACCGACGCCGCCTGGAGGCCTGGCAAGCGCGCCAACTACAGCAGTTTCTGCGTGAAACTGCGCCACAGGCGCCGCGCCTGCGCGCCTTTCGCGGCCAGCCGCTGGAGTACTGGCCGGAGATGGACAAGGCGCTGTTGATGAATGAATTCAGCGCCTGCAACAGCCGGGGTATCGAGCTGCAGGCTGCTCTGGATGTTGCGCTGCAAGCAGAGCATTCGCGGGATTTCAGCCCGCTGTTAGGCGAACTGACCGTCGGCCTTTCCAGCGGCACATCCGGTCATCGCGGGGTCTTTCTGGTCGGCCGTGAGGAACGTGAACGCTGGGCCGGCACCCTGCTGGCGCGCACCTTGCCGACACGCTTGCTCGGTCACTTGCTGCCATGGCGAGAGCCACTGCGCATCGCCTTCTTCCTGCGCGCCAACAGCCGGCTGTACACCACGCTGTCCAGCCGCCGCATCGACTTCGCCTTTCATGACCTGCTGCTTGGCCTGGACGCCGCATTGGGCGAGCTCGAACGTCAGCAGCCGCATGTACTGGTCGCACCAGCCACGGTGCTGCGCGCACTGGCCGACGCGCATCTTGCCGGGCGCCTGCACATCGCCCCAGAGCACCTGGTATCGGTCGCCGAAGTCCTTGAGGAAGAAGATGCGCAGCGCATCGAGCACGCCTTCGGCCGCCGCCCGGCGCAGATCTACCAGGCCAGCGAAGGCTTTCTCGGCTACAGCTGCGAGCGTGGCAACCTGCACCTGAACGAAACCCACCTGCTGATCGAACCCGAATGGCTGGACCAGGAGCAGCGCCGCTTCCAGCCGCTGATCACCGACTTCTCGCGTACCACGCAGATCATCGTTCGCTATCGCCTCAACGACATTCTGCAACTGGCGCCGACACCGTGCCCCTGCGGCCGCGCCGAACGCACCTTAGCTGCCATCGAAGGCCGTGCCGATGAAGTCTTCTGGCTGCCGGCGCTGGATGGCAGCGGCCTGCGTCCGCTCTATCCCGACCTGCTACGCCGTGCTGTCGCCACTGCAGCTGCGCAACTGGAGCAGTGGCGTATTTGCCAGGATGGCATGGACTGGCATCTGCAACTGCAGGCAGAAGAGCGGGTAGCGGCAGAAGCCGCCTTGCGCGAAGCGCTGGCGACATTCTTTCAACAGCAGCAGGTACAACCCGCAACGCTGCACATCAGCGACTGGCTGCCAGATGCACCCGGTGCCAAGCGCCGCCGCCTGCTGCTGCAACGTAAACCTGAGGGAGCGCCATGCACGTACTGATCCTTGGCGCGCGTGCGCCGGCTTGCCTGGAATGGGCACGGGCCTTCGCCGCCAGCGGCTGGACAGTCAGCGTCGGCGACTCGCTGGCCTGGCCGCTGACTCGCTCAAGCCAGTCGGCACACCACTTCATCCGCCTGCCGGAGCCACGCAGCAACCCGCAAGCCTGGATCGAGGTATTGGCCGAGCGCATCCGCCAGGACGCTATCGATCTGATCGTGCCGACCTGCGAGGAAGTCTTCTACCTGGCCCATGGCTTGCCACAACTGACACCGCTGTGCCGGGTGCTGACCAGCGATTTCGAGCTGTTGCACCACCTGCATCACAAGGGGCGTTTCGCCGAGATGACCCGTGGCTGGCAGGTGGAAGCGCCTGAGACACGTCTGCTGCAGGGGCACGAAGACTGTCTCGCCCTCGCCGGAGAGAGTCGCAACTGGGTGTACAAACCGGCGTATTCGCGCTTCGCCTCACGCACCCTGATTCGCCCGGATGCGCGCGCGGTCGAGGCGTTACGTCCAACCCCTGAGCAGCCCTGGGTGGCGCAGCGCTTCATCGCCGGCGACGAACACTGCAGCTTCAGCCTGCTGGTAAACGGCCAATTACGCGCGCATGCCTGCTACCGCCCGCTGTATCGTGTCGGGCGTGGCTCCGGCATCTACTTCCAGCCCGTACAGCCTGCTGCCGTGCGGACTTTTATCGAGGCGTTCGGCCAGGCCACCGGCTACAGCGGCCAGGTCAGTTTCGACTTCATCGCCGACGCCGAAGGGCGCTTCCACGTCCTCGAATGCAACCCACGCGCAACCAGCGGCATCCACCTGTTCGACGACCAGCCCACCGCGCTGGTGAACGTCCTGAACAACGCCTGCGAGCCACTTCTGTCCAGCCCGTCGCCACGCATGGTGGCGTTGGCGATGCTGCTGATCGGCGCGCCACGCCATCTCGCCAGCCGCGCGTTCTGGAGCGACTATCGCGCGGCGCGCGACGTGATCCTGCGTGACGGCGACCTCGGCCCGCTGGCAGCCCAGTTGCTAGGCGTCGGCGAGATCGCCATGCGCGCACTGCTGCGCCGGCGCGGCCTGCTGGCTGCCTCGACCGCGGATATCGAATGGGACGGCCAGCCGCTCGATGGAGCGCCGAACCCATGAAGCTGTTGGCTGCCGACGATCCGCAACTGGCACAACTCGACAGCGCTGCGGTGCGTTACGTACGCGAGCATGCCGAACGCGGAATCGGCAACCTGCTCTGCGAACTGCAGTTGCTCGATCTGGGCCAGTGGCAGATGCCGGTATCGATCAACCACGGTGGCGAGCAGGCCGACAACTGCTATGTGGTCTCACCACTGACCGCCTACAGCGGCTATGCCCGTGATGAGTTGCGGCGCCTGCCTAGCCGGCTGCTGGCAAACCTGCTGAAGCCGCTGGTCGCTGGCGTCGAGTATCTGCTCCGCAGCGCCCGTATCGATCGCATCGTGCAGGTCAACAACTGGCTGCTGTCGACCAATCTGTATCCCTCGGACTGGCAAGGCCAAGGTCTGGATGAGTTGACGGCGCACCTGCGCCAGCGTTTTCCCACGCATGCTTTCGGTTTTCGCTCACTCAACCCGGTGAGCAACGGCGCATTGCTGAAACGCCTTGATGCGCTCGGCTATCTCACCGTGCCGAGCCGCCAGGTCTATCTGTTCGATGGCAGCGATGGCGCCGACAGCGCTTATCTGCATCACCACAATTGTCGGCTCGATGCCTCGCTGCTGCGGCGCAGCGGTTACCGGATCGAGACGGGCGAAACCCTGGTGGACGGGGAGTTCGAGCGCGTCGAAGCGCTCTACAACCTGCTCTATCTGGACAAATACAGCACCCTGAACCCGCACTACAGCGCCGCCTGGCTGGAACAGGGCCTGCGTGATGGCTGGCTCGAACTGCGCGTGCTGCGCGCGGCCTGCGGGCGCATTGATGGGGTCGCCGGCTGGTTCGCCAGCGACAGCGTGCTCAGCGCGCCCATCGTCGGCTATGACACCGCGCTGCCACAGCGTGCCGGGCTCTACCGCCAATTGACCCGGCTGTGCCTGGAAGAGGCGGCCAAACGCCGCATGCTGCTCAACTTCAGCTCCGGTGCGGCGCACTTCAAGCGTCTGCGCGGCGGCCAGCCACAGATCGAATACAGCATGGTGCATATCGCCCATCTGCCGCTGCGCCAGCGCCTGGTCTGGCGCACCCTGGCCGCGCTCCTGCAGGGGCTGGGTGTGCCGCTGATGAGGAAACTGAAACTATGAATCCGACCGACCAGCCACTGGCGTACTGGTGGCCGTTGGCGACAAGCCAGCAGCTTGGCACCCGCCAACCGCTGGCGCGCGTGCTGCACGGCCGGCCGCTGGTCCTGTTTCGCGAGAGTGACGGTAGTCCCGCAGCATTGCCGGATCGCTGCCCACATCGCTTCGCGCCGCTTAGCGCCGGCTGCGTGCGCGACGGCGTAGTCGAATGCCCCTATCACGGCTGGCGTTTCGACGGTGCCGGACAGTGCACCCGTGCCCCGGGCAGCCTCGATGAAGGCAGCAGCGCCGCTCTGCTGCAACCGCTGCAGATGCTGGAGTCCCATGGTCTTATATGGGTACGCGACGCCACGCTGCCTGCACCAGCATTGCCTTGTAGCGCCACGCAGGAAGGACTGGATCTGTTCTGGATGCACGACAAGGTGCGTTGCAGCCTGCAAGAAGCGGCGGAGAACTTCCTTGACGCCTTCCATACGCACTTCGTGCACGCCGGCTGGATTCGCCGCGACAGCAAGCGCCAGCGAGTGATCGCCGATATCCGCGCACTGGAAGATGGGGTCGAAGCACGTTACAGCGAGGAGAGCCTACAAACCGGGCTGATCTCGCGGCTGTTCGAAGGCAGTCGCGGCGAGAGCTTCGGCCGCTTCCGCTTACCGGGGCTGGCGGAAATCGAATACCGCGACGCTCGCGGCCGGCTCTCGCTGCTGATCAGCGCCTGGCTCGTTCCCGCCGAAACCGGTCATCTGCAGGTAATCGCTCGTATCGCCAGCCGCCGCGGCTGGCTACCCGGCTGGCTGAAACGCCTGCTGATGCGGCCGCTATTCGGCGTAGTACTGCGCCAGGACAAGCGCATCCTGGAGGCTGTCAGCGCTAATCATCAACGCTTCATCGACTGCGCAGAGCAATGGGGGCCGGTACAGATGCTCGACGGCCGCCAGGATCTGCTGGCACCCTGGATTCGCCAGTTGCTGCTGGAGGGGCAGTTGGACGGCTTCGCGGCCCGGCGACTGGAGCTGGAGCTCTAGCAGGCCGTTGAAAAACGTAGGCGAGGCAGGCAAGACAAGGAAAAAACGGCCGAAAAAGCGCAGTTTACGTGCTGTAAATGAGCATTTTGATCGGACTCGCGCACGAGGCCGTTTTTAACGCAGTATTGCCAACGCAGGTAGTTTTTCAACAGCCTGCTAGAACCTGGCCGCGACCGCATCAGCAAGAGATGGGCGAAACAGCTTCAGTACCACTTGGCCTCGCCCTCGGGGCGCTTCTTGAAGCGCTTCATGCTCCACATGTACTGGCTCGGGTAGTTACGCACGTAACGCGACACCACTTCGCTCATCGCCGCCACGCCTTCTTCGACGTTCTCGCTATACATGCCTTCGGGGGCCGCCTCGAGGATCACCTTGTAGCCGCTGCCGTCCGGCAGGCGCAGCGCATGCAGGAACACACCGACCGCCTTGCCACCAGTGAGCATGTTCGGCACGAACTTGCTGGTCAGCGCGGTGGTACCGAGAAAGGGCACGAACACGCCCGACGAACGGCTCGGCTCCGGGTCGGCCGGGATACCCACGGCCCCGCCTTTGCGCACTTCCTTGATGACGCTGAGGATGCCTTCCTTGGTCGAGGGTGCGACACGGTTGCCCATCTGCACGCGCTGCTGCTGCAGCAGTTCGTCAACCGCCTTGAGCTTCGGCGGGCGATAAAAAATGATCGGTTTGCACTGGTTGCAGTAGAAATGGTTGAGCACTTCCCAGTTGCCCAGGTGGCTGGTGATACCGACCACGCCCTTGCCCGAGGCCAACGCCTGTTGCAGTACTTCCAGGCCTTCGACTTCACGCACCAGCTTGAGCGATTTCTGCGCTGGCCAGATCCAGGCACAGGCGCTTTCGGTCAGGGTCTTGCCGATGTCCTTGAGGCTCTGCCCGACCAGCTTTTCGCGCTCGGCCTCGCTCAGCTCCGGGAAGCACTTGGCCAGGTTGATGCGTACCACGTCGCGCGAGCCGTTCGGCAGCTTCCACATCAGCCAGCCGATGGCATTGCCCAAGGCCTGCACGGCGCGCCAGGGCAGCAGTGCGAACAGACGCAGGAACCCGACTACCAGGGCGCCCTTGAGTTTTTCCACGAGAGACTCCAAGCGTTTCTGCAAAGCGCCCAGTTTAACAGGACGTTCAAAACCGTTGGTGAGGCAGGCAAGACAAGGCGTAACGAGGGCCAGCTCAGTCAGTAAAGGCTCGTCCGCAGCCGCTGTTGCAGATCGCGCTCGTAGGCCTCGACGTCGAATTCCTCATAGATGCAGCGGAAGATATCGCCCGCGCTCGGCAGGCTGGCGCGCGCCACCTGGCGCGAGGCATCCCACAGCCCGGAGCGCACTGCCGCCTTGGAGCACTGGAAGTAGCAGCTGTCGATATGGATGCGCAGTACGCTGCGCGGCAGCTTGCCCTGGGCACGGCCCAGTTCCAGAAGCTCGGGGTCGAGGGAGATTTCGGCACGGCCGTTGACCCGCAGACTCTCGCCCACGCCCGGAATCAGGAACTGCAGCGCCACCTGCGGGTTGAGCACGATATTGCGCAGGCTGTCGATGCGGTTGTTGCCGGGGCGATCCGGCAGCAGCAGGGTCTGGTCGTCGAGGATGTGCACGAAGCCCGGCGCATCACCACGCGGCGAGCAATCCAGACCATCCGGGCCAACGCTGGCCAACACCACGAAGGGCGAGGCCTCAATCAGCGCACGGTAGGGTTCGATCAGCCGCGGCAACTCCTTGCGCCGCGAGCGCTCATGGCTTTCGCCGTACAGTGCCTGCAATTCATCCAGCGTGGTGATGGTGGTCATGAGCCCTTCAGTTGCGCATAGCGGTCGCAGTCGGTGGTATGGTCCATCACCATACCCGTGGCCTGCATGAAGGCATAGCAGATGGTCGGCCCGACGAAGGTGAAACCGGCCTTTTTCAGCGCCTTGCTCATGGCCTCAGCCTCAGGCGTCACTGCCAGCATCTGGCTGCGGTCGCTGAAGTGGTTGATCTTCGGTGCGCCGCCGACGAACGACCAGAGCCAGGTCACCGGATCCTCCAGCTGCAGCCAGGCCTGGGCGTTCTGCCGCACGGCCTTGAGCTTGAGGCGGTTGCGGATGATGCCGGGGTCCTGCATCAGAACCTCGATTTCCTCGTCACTGAGGCGCGCCAGACGCTCCGGATCGAAGCCGTGCAGCACCTGCCGATAACGCTTGCGCTTCTTCAGCACAGTGATCCACGACAGCCCGGCCTGCGCGCCTTCGAGCAGCAGCATCTCGAACAGTTGCCGGGCATCGCGCTGCGGCACGCCCCACTCCTCGTCGTGGTAGGCCTGGTACAGCGGATCGTCGGTACACCAGAAGCAACGGGGCATGGCGGAAAGCCTCGGTCAGGATGAAACGGCGACTATAACCACAAAACAGCTGGATATAAATACAGTCATTAACAACAAGGGATGATGCCGATGTGCCGTACCCTGCGGCCTGCGCCGAGTTTCGATATACTCACCGGCTTTCCCTCGCAAGCCTCCACAGGTGATTTTTTCGTGAGCCAGACCAAGCCTGCCGTGCGCACCTTCCAGGACCTGATCCTGGCCCTGCAGAACTACTGGGCCGAGCAGGGCTGCGTGGTGCTGCAACCCTACGACATGGAAGTAGGCGCCGGCACCTTCCACACCGCCACCTTCCTGCGCGCCATCGGCCCGGAGACCTGGAACGCCGCCTACGTGCAGCCTTCGCGTCGCCCCACCGACGGCCGCTATGGCGAAAACCCCAACCGCCTGCAGCACTACTACCAGTTCCAGGTGGTCTTGAAGCCCAACCCGGAGAACTTCCAGGAGCTGTACCTGGGTTCGCTGAGGGCCATCGGCCTCGATCCGGAAGTGCATGACATCCGCTTCGTCGAAGACAACTGGGAATCGCCGACCCTCGGCGCCTGGGGTCTGGGCTGGGAAATCTGGCTCAACGGCATGGAAGTCACCCAGTTCACCTACTTCCAGCAGGTCGGTGGCATCGAGTGCTACCCGGTGACCGGCGAGATCACCTACGGCCTGGAGCGCCTGGCCATGTACCTGCAGGGCGTCGACTCGGTCTACGACCTGATCTGGACCGACGGCCCGTTCGGCACCGTGACCTACGGCGACGTGTTCCACCAGAACGAGGTGGAGCAGTCCACCTACAACTTCGAGCACGCCAACGTCGAGAAGCTGTTCGAGCTGTTCGATTTCTACGAGAGCGAAGCCAACCGCCTGATCGAGTTGGAGCTGCCGCTGCCCACCTACGAAATGGTGCTCAAGGCCTCGCACACCTTCAACCTGCTCGACGCCCGCCGCGCCATCTCGGTGACCGCGCGCCAGCAGTACATCCTGCGCGTGCGCACCCTGGCCCGTGCGGTAGCGCAGAGCTACCTGCAGGCGCGCGCCAAGCTCGGCTTCCCCATGGCCACCCCCGAACTGCGTGACGAAGTACTGGCCAAGCTCAAGGATGCGGGTCTCCTGCAAGACGAAGTACTGGGCAACACCCTGGAGGCGCAAGCATGAGTGCACAAGATTTTCTGGTCGAACTGGGCACCGAAGAGCTGCCACCGAGGGCCCTGAAGAGCCTCGGTGACGCCTTCCTCGCCGGTATCGAGAAAGGCCTCAAGGGCGCCGGCTTGGGCTACACCGCCAGCCGCGTGTATGCAGCGCCGCGCCGCCTGGCGGTGCTGATCGAGCAGCTCGAAGAGCAGCAGGCCGACCGCAGCATGAACCTCGACGGCCCGCCCATCCAGGCTGCCTTCGATGCCGACGGCAACCCGACCCAGGCTGCCCTGGGCTTCGCCCGCAAGTGCGGCGTGGACATCGCCGAGATCGACCGCAGCGGGGCGAAACTGCGCTTCGCCCAGCACATCCCTGGTCAGCCGGCGGTGAACCTGCTGCCGACCATCGTGCAGGACTCGCTGAACGACCTGCCGATTCCCAAGCGTATGCGCTGGGCCGCACGCCGCGACGAATTCGTGCGCCCGACCCAGTGGCTGGTGATGCTGTTCGGTGACGCCGTGGTCGACTGCGAGATCCTTGCGCAAAAAGCCGGTCGCGTCTCCCGCGGCCACCGCTTCCACGCCAACCGCGATGTGCGCATCAGCAGCCCGGCCAGCTACGCCGAAGACCTGCGCAGCGCCTACGTGCTGGCGGATTTCGCCGAGCGCCGCGAGATCATCAGCCGCCGCGTCGACGAACTGGCCGCCGCCGAGCAGGGCACGGCCATCGTGCCGCCGGCGCTGCTGGATGAAGTCACCGCCCTGGTCGAATGGCCGGTGCCGCTGGTCTGCTCGTTCGAGGAACGCTTCCTCGAGGTGCCGCAGGAGGCGCTGATCAGCACCATGCAGGACAACCAGAAGTACTTCTGCCTGCTCGATGCGAACGGCAAGCTGCTGCCACGCTTCATCACCGTGGCCAACGTCGAGTCCAAGGACCCGGCGCAGATCGTCTCGGGTAACGAGAAAGTCGTGCGTCCGCGCCTGACCGACGCCGAGTTCTTCTTCAAGCAGGACAAGAAGCAGAAGCTCGAAGACTTCAACCAGCGCCTGGCCAACGTGGTGTTCCAGGCCCAGCTGGGTTCGGTATTCGACAAGGCCCAGCGCGTATCGGCGCTCGCCGGTTTCATCGCCCGCGAAGTCGGTGGCGACGCCCAGCGCGCCGCCCGCGCCGGTCTGCTGTCCAAATGCGACCTGGCCACCGAGATGGTCGGCGAATTCCCGGAAATGCAGGGCATTGCCGGCTACTACTACGCGCTCAACGACGGTGAACCGCAAGACGTCGCCCTGGCCCTGAACGAGCAGTACATGCCGCGCGGTGCCGGTGCCGAACTGCCGAGCACCCTCACCGGTGCTGCCGTGGCCGTGGCCGACAAGCTCGATACCCTGGTCGGCATCTTCGGCATCGGCATGCTGCCGACCGGCTCGAAGGACCCGTACGCTCTGCGTCGCGCCGCCCTCGGTGTGCTGCGCATCCTGATCGAAAAGGGCCTGGATCTGGACCTGGCCACTGCGGTCGACTTCGCCGTCGCCCAGTATGCCGGCAAGATCAACAGCGACGGTCTGGCAGCTCAGGTGCTGGAGTTCATCTTCGACCGCCTGCGTGCGCGCTACGAAGACGAAGGCATCGAAGTCGCCGTGTACCAGGCGGTGCGTGCGGTGGGCCCGACCTCGCCGCTGGACTTCGACCAGCGCGTGCAGGCCGTGCAGGCCTTCCGCAAGCTGCCGCAAGCCGCTGCCCTGGCCGCCGCCAACAAGCGCGTGTCGAACCTGCTGAGCAAGGCCGAAGGTGGCGTCGCCGCCCAGGTCGAAGCGCACTACTTCGACAACCCCAGCGAGTTCGCCCTGCACGCCGCCATCCAGCAGGCCGACCACGCGGTGCAACCGCTGGCAGCAGCCCGTCAGTACAACGAGGCCCTGGCCAAGCTGGCCAGCCTGCGTGAGCCGGTGGACGCCTTCTTCGAGGCGGTACTGGTCAATGCCGAAGACGCGCGCGTGCGCGCCAACCGTTACGCCTTGCTGGCCCGCCTGCGCGGGCTGTTCCTCGGCGTAGCGGATATTTCGGTGCTGGGCTAAGGCCTTCGTAGGAGCAAGCTCCGCGCGCGAAAGCGTTCGCGAGCAGAGCTCGCTCCTACGGCAGACTCTGAAACGACTGAATGAAACTACTGATCCTCGACCGCGACGGTGTCATCAACCAAGACTCCGACGCCTATATCAAGACGCTCGACGAGTGGATTCCGATCCCCTCGTCGATCACCGCCATCGCACGCCTGTCGAAAGCGGGCTGGACGGTGGCCGTGGCCACCAACCAGTCCGGTATCGCCCGTGGCTATTACGACCTGGCGACCCTGGAGTCGATGCACGCGCGCCTGCGCCAGCTGGTGGCGGAGCAGGGCGGTGAGGTCGGTCTGATCGTGCATTGCCCGCATGGGCCGGATGACGGCTGCGACTGCCGCAAACCGAAACCGGGCATGCTCGAGCAGATCGCTGCGCACTACGCCGCGGATCTGCCAGGAATCTGGTTCGTCGGCGATACCAGCGGTGACCTGCAGGCCGCGCTGGCCGTCGATTGTCAGCCTGTGCTGGTGAAAACCGGCAAGGGCGAGCGAACCCTGGCCAAGCCCCTGCCGCCAGGAACCCTGGTATTCGATGATCTGGCGGCTGTCGCCGATCAACTGCTCTCATAAGGTGTGAAGGTTCATGGCGCTAGTGCAGGCATTCAGAGTCACGCTTTTCTACCTGCTGCTGTCGTCCAGCTCGTTCTTCTGGTGCCTGATCAGCCTGGTGGTCGCACCGCTGCTGCCGTTCCGCCAGCGCTACCGCTTCGTCGTCCAGGCCTGGTGCAACTGCGCCGTGTGGCTGGCCAAGGTGATCGTCGGTATCCGCTATGAAGTGCGCGGCGTGGAGAACATTCCCGAGCGCCCCTGCGTGATCCTCGCCAACCACCAGAGCACCTGGGAAACCTTCTTCCTCTGCGGTTTCTTCGAGCCACTGTCGCAGGTGGTCAAGCGCGAGCTGCTGCGCGTGCCGTTCTTCGGCTGGGGCATGGCGCTGCTCAAGCCCATCGCCATCGACCGCAGCAACCCCAAGGCCGCGCTCAAGCAGCTGGCCAAACAGGGCGACGAGCGCCTCAAGCAGGGCGCCTGGGTACTGGTGTTCCCCGAAGGCACGCGGATTCCGCCGGGCCAGATCGGCAAGTTCTCCCGTGGCGGCACCGCCCTGGCAGTGAATGCCGGCCTGCCGGTGCTGCCCATTGCGCACAACGCCGGCGAGTTCTGGCCCAAGGTCGGCTGGTCCAAGCGCTCGGGAACGGTTCAGGTGATCATCGGCGCACCGATGTACGCCGAGGGCGAAGGCCCGCGTGCCATCGCCGAGCTCAACGAGCGCGCCTTCCAGTGGGTACGCCAGCAACAGACCGAACTGCGCGGCGAAGAGCCGCAACTGAGCCGGCTAGGCGAAACCGTCTGATCTGTGGATAAGCTGTGCGTCAAATGCAAGCAAAGCGCCATCATCGCTCGCATCTGGCTGATTTTCCTGGCGAATCCACTGCGCTAGGAAAATCCCGTAACAGGGTATAAGTTGTGGCTCACGCCTGACTGCTATTGGCCTTCCGGCGGCTACATGCCGCCGATAAATCCGCCTCTACCACGACGGTTTCACAGTCTCGCCCGCGGCAATGGCCGAAGATGGGACACGAAAGGGAATTCGCTGCCATGCCGTCGATCTACCAGCTCAAACCGGCTTTCCAGAACCTGCTGCGCCCAGGCGTCGAACGCCTGCATGCCCGTGGTGTCACCGCCAACCAGGTGACCCTGGCCGCGGCCGTGGTCTCCGTGCTGCTCGGCGCCCTACTCGCAGCCTTCTGCCATGTCGTCTGGCTATTCGCCCTGATCCCCTTATGGATGCTGCTGCGCATGGCGCTCAATGCCGTCGACGGCATGCTTGCACGCGAGTTCGGCCAGCAATCGAAGCTCGGCGCCTACCTCAATGAACTCTGCGACGTGATCGCCGACAGCGCCCTGTATCTGCCCTTCGCACTTCTGGCAGGCGTCTCGCCACTGCTGGTGATCGTTGTTGTGCTGCTGGCGGTGATCAGCGAATACGCTGGCGTACTCGGGCCCATGGTCGGCGCCTCCCGGCGCTACGACGGGCCGATGGGCAAGAGCGACCGCGCCTTCTGCTTCGGCGTGATCGGCGCTGGCGTCGCCACAGGCCTGCTGCCAGCCTTGTGGATCAATCTGTTGCTGGGCCTGATCCTCGCCCTGTTGCTCTACACCCTCTACAACCGCGTTCGCCATGGCCTGGCCGAAGTGGCCTGAGCTGTCCTACGGAATAAGGAGATTCCATGCGCCCCGTACAACTGCACACGTTCAGTACCCATGATGGCGTCGAGCTGAGCTACCGCCACTGGCCGGCGACGACGCCTGCCGATGGCCCACGCCAGGCCGTGGTGCTATTTCATCGCGGCCACGAGCATGGCGGGCGCATGGCCCACCTGGTGGACGAACTGGATCTGCCGCACTGCGACGTCTTCGCCTGGGATGCCCGTGGCCATGGCCTGTCGCCCGGTGCACGCGGCGACAGCCCGAGCTTCGCCACCAGCGTGCGTGACGTGCAGACCTTCATCGAGCACATCGGCAGCCAGCACGCCATCGCCGAAGAGGACCTGGCAGTGGTGGCGCAGAGCGTCGGCGCGGTGATCATCTCCACTTGGGCCCACGACTACGCGCCCAAGGTGCGCTGCCTGGTGCTCGCGTCGCCGGCGTTCAAGGTCAAGCTCTACGTGCCCTTCGCCCGCCCCGGCTTGAAGCTGATGCACGCCTGGCGCGGCAACTTCTTCGTCAACAGTTACGTGAAGGCGAGGTTCCTCAGCCACGATCCCGAGCGTATCGCCTCCTTCGAGAACGACTCGCTGATCGCCCGGCCGATCTCGGTGACCATGCTGCTCGGCCTGTACGAAGCTGCTGATCGTATCGTCGCCGACGCCCAGGCGATCCAGGTGCCGACCCAGCTACTGATCTCCGGCGCCGATTTCGTCGTCCACCGCAAACCACAGGAAGACTTTTTCGAGCGCCTCGGCAGCCTGCGCAAGGAAAAGCACCTGTTGCCGGGCTTCTTCCACGACACCCTGGGTGAACGTGACCGCGCTCACGCCCTGAGCCGCGCGCGACGCTTCATCCTGCGCAACTTCGAGGAGCCGGTCACGCGTCCCTCGCTGCTCGATGCCGACCGCCTGGGCGCCACCTGCGCCGAAGCCGAAGAGCTGGCCGCGCCGCTGCCACGGAACTCGCTGCGCGACCTCTACTGGCGCGCCACCCGTGCCAGCATGCGCCTGGGCAGTAGCCTGTCGGCCGGGGTCAAGCTGGGCTTCGACACCGGCTTCGACTCCGGCAGCACCCTCGATTACGTCTACCGCAATCAGCCTACCGGCAAGGGCGCGCTGGGCCGAATGATCGACCAGAACTACCTGGACTCCATCGGTTGGCGCGGCATTCGTCAGCGCAAACTGCACGCCGAAGAGCTGCTGCGCCTGGCCATGAGCAAACTGCGTGAAGCGAACAGGGCGGTGCGTATCGTCGATATTGCCGCCGGCCATGGTCGCTACATCCTCGAATCGCTGGAAGGTCAGGAGCAGCGTCCCGACGCGATCCTGTTGCGCGACTACAGCGACATCAACGTGCGTGACGGCAATGCGCTGATCCAGCAGAAGGGCCTGGGCGATATCGCCCGCTTCGTCAAAGGCGATGCCTTCGACCGTGACGATCTCGCCGCGCTGGATCCCAAGCCGACCCTGGCGGTGGTCTCCGGCCTGTATGAACTGTTCGGCAGCAACCAGATGGTCGGTGATTCGCTGGCCGGGCTGGCGGCTGCGATCGAGGAGGGCGGTTACCTGGTCTACACCGGCCAACCCTGGCACCCGCAGCTGGAGCTGATCGCCCGTGCTCTGACC
Organism: Pseudomonas sediminis; assembly: GCF_039555755.1. Lineage (NCBI taxonomy): Bacteria > Pseudomonadati > Pseudomonadota > Gammaproteobacteria > Pseudomonadales > Pseudomonadaceae > Pseudomonas > Pseudomonas sediminis. The sequence goes on along the minus strand of NZ_CP154631.1, from coordinate 1,799,786 downwards.
AGCCACCGCGATGGCCAGGCCTGGGTCATGCGCCGGCGTAGCCAGGCAGAGATGGATCAGTTGGTCGAGGCCGCAGGCTTTCGCAAGGTGGCGCAGCGCATCGACCAATGGGGCATCTTCAGTGTGTCCCTGGCGCAACGGGTGAAGTGATGGACAGCGCGCGCGAACAGGGATTGTGGAAGCGCGGCGTACTCTGGCTGCTGGTGCTCGGCCCGCTGTTCTTCGCCAGCTACGGCTTCGCCAACTGGTTCACCGGGCAGCGCGCTGACGTCGGTAGCCTGGTCTTCGCCTGGGAGCCGCAGATCCCACTCTGGCCCTGGACCATCGTGCCGTACTGGTCGATCGACCTGCTCTACGGTCTGTCCTTCCTGCTGCCGGCCTGCCACCGCGAGATGGATCGCCACGCCCTGCGCCTGCTCGCCGCGCAGGTCATCTGCGTGGCCTGCTTTCTGCTCTGGCCGCTGCGCTTCACCTTCGAGCGGCCGCCGCTGGACGGCACCTTCGGCCTGATGTTCGACGTGCTGATGGGCTTCGACAAACCCTTCAACCAGGCGCCTTCGCTGCATATCACCCTGCTGGTGATCATCTGGGCGATGTTCGCCAATCACACCCGCGGGCTGTTCTGGCGCGGCTTGCTGCACGGGTGGATGGCGCTGATCGGCATCTCGGTGCTGACCACCTGGCAACACCACTTCATCGACGTGCCTACCGGGGCGCTGGCCGGCTTCTTCTGCCTGTGGCTGCTACCGCTGCAGGGCGATACGCCGCTACGGCAGATGCGCCTGAGCAGCGATCCACGCCGTTGGCGCCTGGCATTGCGTTACAGCCTCGGCGCCCTGGCGTGCGCGGCGCTGGCGCTCACCCTGAGCGGCGCCTGGCTCTGGCTGTACTGGCCGACGGTTGCCCTGGCGATGGTCGCGCTCAACTACCTGCTATTTGGCGCTGCCGGCTTCCAGAAGCAAGCCGACGGCCGCCTCAGTCCGGCCGCCACGGTATTGCTCGCACCCTATCTGCTCGGTGCCTGGATCAACTCCCGGCTGTGGACCTATCGCCGGCCAAAGCCCAGCCAGGTGTTCGAGGGCATCCACCTTGGTCGACTCCCTGCGACGCACGATCTCGAGGGATTTGCCGGCCTGGTCGACCTCTGCGCCGAACTGCCGCTGCAACGCACGCCGCCAGCCTATTGCAGCCTGCCGTCACTGGACCTGGTGGCGCCCGATGCGCTGACCTGCCAACGCGCCGCCGAGGCCATCGAACGCCTGCGTCATCACGGCCCACTGCTGGTGTGCTGCGCCCTGGGTTATTCGCGCAGTGCCACTGCCGTCGCGGCCTGGCTGCTGCACAGCGGCCGCTGCCAGAACGTCGAGGCCGCCGTAGAGCTGATTCGCCAGTCTCGGCCACAGGTCGTGCTCGGCCCGCAGCATCTGGCCGCGCTGCAATCCATGGTCGATGCACAACCGGGGCTGGAGGTCGCTCATGCAGGCTGATCTGCTGCTGGTCGCGGCACAGTTGCGACGGGGGCGCAGCCTCGATCATTGCTCCAGCGCGCTGAGCCTGGTCGCCGTGGTCTTTGGCCTGGCGCCTTGGCTTGGCGCCCCCGCGAGCCTGATGTTGGCGCTGCTCTGTGCCGTGCTGCTGATCACCGGCCTGGCCGAAAAATACTGGGCGCTGCGCGTGGCGCTGGATGCCGAGCTGTTCCAACGCCTGGCCGAAGCCGGCGAACAACTCGACAGCCAGACTCATGCACTGGATCAGGCCCTACAAAATCTGGGCCTGCAAAATGCCCAGCAGGCTGGCCGCACCTGGAGCCTTCGCTCTCAGGGCGCACTCGGCCTGCTGCGCAAACAGGCGCTGTGTCTGCTGCTACAGATCGTCATCGTCGTACTCGGGTTCTTCATCGTTTTCGCTTAAGGAGTCGCCATGCTCGCTGCATTGACCGCTTTCGCCATCACCTCGGCGGCTCGCCTGCTGACCGGTGCCCGAGCCCTGTGGCTCGGCAGCACCGCGCAGGCGACGCAACGTCTGTACTACGCCAACCACAGCAGCCATGGCGATTTCGTCCTGCTCTGGGCGTCGCTGCCACCGGAGCTGCGCAAGCGCACCCGGCCGGTAGCCGGCGCCGACTACTGGCAAAAGCCGGGGGTGCGCAGCTTTCTGATAAACAAGGTGTTCAACGGTGTGCTGGTTGACCGCGAGCGCAAGGAGGAAGGGGTCAACCCGCTGCAGGCGATGCTCGATGCGCTGGACGGCGGTGACTCGCTGATCATCTTCCCCGAGGGCACGCGCAACCTCGGCGACGAGCCGTTGCTGCCGTTCAAGAGCGGCCTTTATCACCTGGCTCAGGCGCGGCCGGACGTGGAGCTGGTGCCGGTGTGGATCGCCAACCTCAATCGGGTGATGCCCAAGGGCCGGGCGCTGCCGCTGCCGCTGCTGTGCACCCTGAGCTTCGGTGCGGCACTGGAGCCCATCGAGGGGGAGGGCAAAGATGCCTTCCTGGAACGCGCGCGTAACGCCCTGCTGGCACTAGCACCCGAGGAGGCCTGAGATGGATAACAACACTTTGCTGCTGTTCGCCGGTATCGGTGCTCTGCTGTTGCTGGCCAGCCTGGTCGGCTTCGTCCTCAAGCGGCGCAGTGGCGATCAGCCCAACCCGGTGATCGACAACCTCAACGCGCGGATCAACGCCTGGTGGATGATGGTGCTGGTAATCGGCATCGCCTTCCTGTTCGGCAACGTCGGCGTCGTCGTGCTGTTCTACTTCGTGTCGTTCTATGCGCTGCGCGAGTTCATGACCCTGACGCCGACCCGGCGCAGCGACTACCCGGCGTTGGTGGCCGCCTTCTACTTCGCCCTGCCGATGCAATACCTGCTGATCGCCCTGGGCTGGTATGGCCTGTTCGCTATCTTCATCCCGGTCTACCTGTTCCTGCTGCTGCCGATCCTCGCCTCGCTGGGCGGCGATACCACGCGCTATCTGGAGCGCGCGGCCAAGGTGCAGTGGGGGTTGATGATCGCCGTGTACTGCATCTCTTCGGTACCGGCGCTGCTGACCCTGGACATTCCCGGCTACGAGGGGCGCAATCTGCTGCTGATAGCCTGGCTGATCATCGTCGTGCAGCTCTCCGACGTGCTGCAGTACGTCTGCGGCAAGCTGGCCGGCAAACACAAGATCGCGCCGAATCTCTCACCCTCGAAAACCGTGGAAGGCTTTGTCGGTGGCGTAGCCCTGGCGACGCTGATCGGCGCCATGCTTTGCTGGATCACGCCGTTCGCCTTCTGGCAGGCCGCACTGTTCGCCCTGCTGGTATGCATCCTCGGCTTCGCCGGCGGCCTGGTGATGTCAGCGATCAAGCGCGACCGTGGTGTGAAAGACTGGGGCCACATGATCGAAGGCCACGGCGGCATGCTCGACCGCCTCGATTCGGTATGTTTCGCCGCACCGGTGTTCTTCCATATGGTGCGCTACTGGTGGGCCTGATCGAACACGAGCAATGTGACAGGGGATTGCACTAGAGTTAAGCAACCCCCTAGAACCAGAAGGCCGATATGGTCGCCCACACCCAGACACTGTTCGGAGCCGTCGCGCTGGTCGCCGTGATCATGGGTAGCTGTCTGATCCTGGTTGGCCAATTGCGTCATCGCGACGGCATGCTCACCACTGGGCTGGGCATGCTCTCCCATGCGCTGGCCTACATCGGCTTTACCCTGTTCGGGCTGGCCTCGATGTGGCTGACCTATGTGCTGGCCAACACCTTGCTGTCCACCGCGCTGGCGTTCTACACCGTCAGCCTGCCGCTGATCCATGGCCGCCGCCCGCCATGGCGGCTGGCCTTCGCTTTCCCGCTGCTATTGGGCGCTTTGCTCAGCCTGCTGATCCACACCGAAGAACCCCGCCAATTGGTGGCCTGCCTGTTGCTGTTCACTCAATGCCTAGTGATCCTGCGTTTGAGCCGTCTCCATGCCGTGCAGGGTGGGCGCGCCCATCGCATCCTGATGCTAGGCGCAGGCATCAGCCTGTTCGGCCTGGGCATTCGCGTGGCGGTCATCCTCAGCGGTGCGCCAGCGGAGATGCACTACGACGTCAGCAACCTGAAGCAGACCGTATCGGTCGCCCTCGGCGCCGCCACCATCATCATGTTCTCCTTCGGCCTGGTACTGCTGTCGCGCGAGCGGATCGAGTCGGAGCTGCGCCAGACCGCTCTGCGCGACACGCTTACCCGGCTGCCCAATCGCCTGGCGATACTCGAACGACTCATCGACGAGCTGGAGCGCGCCCGCCGCCAACACACGCCGCTGTCCATCGCCATGCTCGATCTGGATCACTTCAAACAGATCAACGACAGCCACGGACACCTGGTCGGCGATGACGTGCTCAGGCACTGCGCGGACCATCTTCAGCAGCGTCTGCGGCGTAACGACAGCATCGGCCGCTATGGTGGTGAGGAATTCCTGCTGATCCTGCCCGGCACCGACGCCAATGGCGCGCTAGAACTGGTCGATCAGCTCCGCCAATCCCTGACCCAGCACCCGGTGCAGGTCGACGACAAGACCATCGCCTTGAGCTTTAGCGCCGGAGTTTACGGCATGCTGCTCAAGGCCGACACCGCGCTCTATCGCGCCAAGCATGCCGGGCGTAATACGCAGGTCCTGGCTACGGCGGACTGAGGGAAGGGCTCGGATTACTGGTGATTTCTGGAAGGCTAACAGCTCTCTTCTGGAAGACCTGAGTCATGCCCTGCTACGGCGTTCAGCGTCGCCAGACTTTTCTGCAGGCAACAAAAAAACCGCCGAAGCGGGTTTTTTTTGACCTTCCGACATCCTGTCGTTTGCCGTCCTGGCGCGGTCTGTCTTCCATGACTCGGGACATCCAGTTCCCGGTAGGTGTGTGTAGATTAGCCAGCCCACGGCCGCGGCGGGAGAAGTCCGTTGCGCTTCGGCGTGTAAGCCTTTTGCCATAAAGGCAACCGCAAAAAACCACGACTTGAGCCTGACGCTAATCAGTTGGTACATGGCAGCTTTCACCATCCGCAAACACGCCACACAAATCGATCACGAAGCGCGCAGGTTGCGCTTCTCCTGCAGCTACGACGATGAACACCGAATGATTGGCGTCTCGACCAGTAACGCGCTGCACGTAAAGAGCAAGATTTCCCTGCTTATACGCGGGCGTATCGCCTGGAAAATCCATATATTTTTTTGCCCCAGGAATCAGACCTACCAGCGCATCTGCCTGCCGTTCACCCAGTTCCCATAAATACTGGGCCTGCCGGTTGTCGAAGAGCACTGCTCTGAAATCTGGCGTATCCAATATTGAGCTGAACACGTAGAAATCGCTTTCAGCGCCATCAAATAGTCGTTTTTTATTTTTAATAAGGTTCTTCATGCCTTGAAAATAAAGACAACTTTTCACTCCTAACTAATCTGTACTGGCCATTCAAGCCTACTCTTTAACATGCGAACCACCCTTTGGACTGCCTGCTGCCGAGGGCAATATAAGTAAGAAGTCTAGCCCTTTATCGAAAGCCCTCGACGAGTGACAGATCTTTCTCGCCGCCCCATGGATCATCTAGCAAGTACTTGGGTTCGACTTTTGCGTCCACCGGGACCAAGGTTATCTTGTAGAAAATCTCGTCGCCTTCACAGACTTCAAAGTACAACGCATAGTCACGCTTTACCAAATCCAGTTCGACTTTGAATTTTTCAGTTGCGGATGCAACTTCCACATGTGCAGGATTTGTGACGTGAAACGGCACAACGATACAACGCTGAGCAGTTTCATCTAGAGCAAAACTATTTGTTAGGCTCAAATACACGTTCGCACCGAAAGCGTCTTCAGGCAGAGGATCAAATACAACGTAGTCACGATGCAGAACCGCCCCCTGCTCTAGATTAACCTTACCCCATTGACTAGACGCCTCGTCGAAATGGCGCGCACGAAATTGAATTTGGCTGTGGGATATTAATAAATCTACAGACTGTGTTTTACTTTCCATCAATAAACCTCGATTTTAATTCTGGTTCCGTTGGGAAGATCGGATAGGACATTGCCAATGCTAGATCCAGCGCCGCGATTATCGCTAGGGTCGATATATTTGACACTCGCGCCGCTACCACCCTCTTTAAACATCGCCATTGGCCATTCGTCTCGATCCTTGCCTTTTTTGGTCTTGACATCTTTCAAACTGAGTTTGCGGTTCAGCTTAGCGGTATCACGTTGAATGGTCACAATGTAGGGGTGTCCCTTCTTAATAGCACCATCGATATGACCAAATGTCTCCGGGTATTCCGAACGTTTCAACCGCAGTTTGCAGAGAAAAGGGGACAGATTTATTGAATCACAACACCAGTGGTTGAAAATAAATCTGCCTCTTTATCCGCGCCCCGAATATTCAGAACATTCGTGTTCCACCCAAATATTCGCTTTACGACTCACACACAAAAAACATCCCTACTTGTCCATTTCTTTCTGATTTCTTCTTCATCAGTAGACATGCCGTTGCATCAGTAAGATACAAGGCGTCTTGGTATGGAGCTGGGCAGTCAGAGGAATATATTTGCCCTAGAAAATAATAATCCGTTTCAAGTTCTCTAGATAGCGGCCTACCAACTGACTTCTGCGCCAACAAGGAACCTACATAGTTGGTATTCGGATCAACTTGCTTTAGTTTTAACTCTGCATTTTTTCGTGGAATTTTTATGCCAGGAGCTAAAGTTTTCTCTCTAGATGTAGAATGAACAACCAATGTGTAACCTGGAGATTGCTCTGTACTCTGCTTTAGAGCGTCATCATATGTTATTAAGTCTAGAAAATATGTATTGCTGTCATATGTAGAGAATACATGGATAAACCCATCATCCGGGAGGCTGGCATATCCAGTTTCTGTTTTTATTTCTTTACAGTCGATAGTAAGTATAAGTGCCAAATATTCGCCATCCGGATTTCCTGGCCATTCAGACTTAAAAATATAACCCCCCAAACCATATAAAGCTTTCCTCTTTATCGCATGGGGTTATTGTGTATATATCCATAATTTATTTACAACGCCCTAAGGATTTAAGCGAAAAGGGGACAGATTTATTTATTGAACCACAACACTAGTGGCCGAAATTAAATCTGTCCCCTTTTCGCAAAATGAAGCTTTGTTCAGGGCTTTTTTTCCAGGTAGAATTTCAGGTATTTTTTGGGCCGTTCCTGAAAAGCTCGCGCCTTGCCAAAGTTGTAGGCTTCATTGAAGTATTTGTAGGCTTGGGCTTGGTCTCCCAGTTCAAAGTAGACCATTCCCAAGTTAATCAACGGCCCTGTATCGATATCCGACTCCCGCCCATCCAAGGTCTTTTGTGCCCAGTGCTTGGCCGCCTCGAAATCCCCATTGTCGAAATGCAGATTGAAAAACGAACCTGTGACCCACGATGACAAGGGTGTCCACTCCAATTTGGGCTCAGGAAGCAAGTCCCAAGCCTTCTGGTAATGGGCTTGAGCTTGTTCTTTTTTGTTTTGCTCATCAAGTTCGTTACCCGATGCCATGACGCACATTATTTCGTCTGCGAGTGTCGAGTTCACGTCTGCCAGGTCTTTCATCACGCCGGTCCTTTACTAATAAATGGGCTTTTCTGCGGGGCCAATAAAATCGCCGGGATCCCGGTACCTGTCCGTCAGGAGCGCGCCTTTGGACCGGTTATGGGAATAGTATTCCAGCTCATAATTGTCGGGGTCACGCATCCACCCCCTCACCTCTTTGGTTTTGGCACCATGAAAACCGCCTTTTGAGTTCCAATACTTAACGGCATCGGTTTTATGAGCCATATCAGCGTCTTTAATCGAATACCATTTTTTATCAGTACTCTGGAACCTCATGTTTTTCCCGGTACCGATGATCTTGCCTTCGGCTCGCATCCGCGCTATCACCGCTTTGCCCGTACGGCTGTTTTTTCCAGGGGTTCTGCCAACGTAGTTCAGGCGGCAAGACAAGCCCAATGGATCAATCCACCCAAACGGGTTGGGACTGTAGGCGTAAAAATTCAGACCACCGTTCAACCCAATCGGATCCGGGCTGATAAACCGTCCGATATCCGGATCGTAGAACCTGAAGGTGTTGTAGTGCAGCCCCGTTTCGCGGTCCAGGTACTGGCCCTGGAAGCGCAGGTTCTGCTCTTCGACAAAGAAGCTTTCCTGCTGTTCGGCCAGGGTGTTGCCCCAGACTTGATAACGGGCCTGCCAGATGCAGCGGCCATCGTCTTCGGTGAGTTGCTGCGGTAAGCCGTTTGGATCGGTGTGGTAGTAGCGCAGGCGGGCGTGTTCGCCCTGGCCATCGACGCGCGCCAGCGGGTCGTAGCTGCCTTCGTCGTAGAGGTAGAGGCTGTGCCGGCCGTTGCGGGTTTCGCTGAGCAGGCGCAGGCCGTCCCAGGTGAAGTCGGTCTGACCGAGCAGTACGCCGTGGACATCGTAGTGGCTTTTGCCGATACGCCGGCCAAGCGGGTCGTAGCGCATGACCACGCGGCTGCCGTCGTTGTTGGTCACTTCCCGCACGCGGTGTTCGGCGTCGTAGCTCAGCCGTTGCACCTGGTGACGACCGCTGCGTTTTTCCACCAGGCGGCCGAAGGCGTCGTAGCGGTAGCGCTTGTCCTGGTAGGTGAGCAGTTTGTTGTGGCGCACCCAGCCGCTGCTGGCGGCGTCGCCGCCCACCGGGTGCAGCAGGTTGGCGGCGGCGTCGTAGCTGTAGGTTTCCAGATTGCCGCGAATCAGGTCCTGGCTGGCAATGATGCGCCCGCTGGCGTCGTAGTGCAGTTGCTGCTTCTGTTCGCGCTGGCTGGCCGGGTCACGGTCGAGGCGGCCGATCAGGTTGTTGGCGCTGATGGAAAATTGACCCACCCTGCCGATTGAAATTTGACCCAGGGCGGATTGCTGATTTTGTTACCAGCAACTGTGGATAAGTCTACCAGCGCAGCTGCTTTTGAACCCACTCCCTCGCTGTCCCAGTTCAGCTGTTGAAGACCTGCCACATGCAGCCATGCAGCAGGCCGTCGTCACCATGAAATCAGAACGACTCATCGTCCTCCGGTTCCTGGCCGCCCTTACGCTTTCGCTCCCGTGATTTGATCTTGGCCTGGGCCGCCAAGCTACTGTGTTGCAGGCGATAGGACTCGTTACCGGTTTCGACGATGTGGCAGTGGTGGGTCAGCCGATCCAGCAGGGCGGTGGTCATCTTGGCGTCGCCGAACACGCTCGACCATTCGGCGAAGCTCAGGTTGGTGGTGATCACCACGCTGGTGTGTTCGTACAGCTTGGACAGCAGGTGAAACAGCAACGCACCGCCAGCCTGGCTGAACGGCAGATAACCCAGTTCGTCGAGGATGACCAGATCCATGCGCAGCAGTGCCTGGGCGATCCGCCCGGCTTTGCCGTCGTGTTTTTCGCGCTCCAGCAGATTGACCAGATCGACCGTGGAGTAGAAGCGCACGCGCTTGCCATGCCGGGTGATGCCGGACACGGCCAGCGCGGTGGCTAGGTGGGTTTTACCGGTGCCTGGCCCACCGATCAGCACCACGTTCTGCGCGGTGTCGGTAAAGGCCAGGCTGGCCAGCTCGCTGATCAGGCGTGCGTCGGCGCTAGAGGCGTTGAAATCGAAGCTGGCCAGATCGCGGTGCATCGGCAGCTTGGCCATGTTCATCTGGTGGCTCACCGAGCGCATGGCGCGATCTGTGTGCTCTTGTTCCAGCAGGTGTTCGAGCAGCCACTTGGACGAGGCTGTGTTCGACTCACCCTGTGCAGTTAACTCCGCCCAGGCCGTGGCCATGCCGTGCAGGCGCAGCTCCTTGAGTTCCGCCATCAAATCACGCATGACCGACCTCCTCGGCCTGGCCACGCAGGCGGTCGTAGCGCGCCGTGTTAGCGACGGGGGCTTCCTTGAGCGACAAGTGGGTTTCGACGCTGGGTGGTGGTTCGGTCGCGGCCAGGCGCGCCACGACATTGAGGATGTGTTCGGCGCTCAGGCTGCCGCTTTCCAGTACCAGCTCAACAGCCACCAACACCGCATCGAGCCCGGCGACCGGTACGGCAGCCAGAACTTGCGCCATGATCCGGTCACCGCCGGCATGACGCCCCAGACCGTGCTTAAGTTGACGCAGCGGCGCCGGCAGATCAGCAAAGGGCGCGCCGTTGCGCAGCGCACCGGGCTTGCGTTCGATCAGCGGGAGGTAGTGCTGCCAGTCATAGCTGACCTGGTCGCGATCCAGCAAGCGGACATGGCTGGCGATCAGCGCGTCGTCAGCCACCACCTCGATTCGCGTCGGATACAAACGGCTGCTGACCCACTTACCCGCGTACTCACACGGCACCGAGTAGCGGTTGCGCCCGACGCTGACCAGGCAGGTGCTGGAGACCCGCGCAGGCCGCTCGACGTAACCGTCGAATGGCGCTGGCACAGGCATCAGTTCAGCGCGCTCCAACTCAAGCACTTCGGCCACACTCAGCCCGCTGTATTGAGGGTGCGTCAGCTCGTTCCAAAGCGCGCGGCAGCGCTGGCCCAGCCAGGCATTGAGTTCCTCGAAGGAGTGAAACTGACAGTCCTGGGCGTCTAGCCAGATACGCCTGCGGCTGTCTTGCACGTTCTTTTCAACGATGCCCTTTTCCCAACCAGCGGCGACGTTGCAGAAGTCCGGATCGAACAGGTAATGCGCGCACATCACCGCAAAGCGTGCATTCACCGCCCGGCCTTTGCCCTTATTGACCTTGTCGACGGCGGTCTTCATGTTGTCGTAGATGCCCCGGCGCGGCACGCCGCCCAAGGCGCCGAACGAGCGTGTATGGGCGTCAAATAACATCTCATGGCCCTGGCTCGGATACGCCACAAGCCAGAACGCACGGCTGGCACACAGCTTCAGATGTGCCACCTGCATACGCCGGTAAATGCCGCCGACCAGCAAGCCTTCCTCGCTCCAGTCAAACTGAAACGCCTCGCCAAGAGCAAAGGTCAGCGGCACAAAGGCCTGCGACGCCTTGCCCTGTCCCCCTCGCCAGGCACGGATAAACGCGGTGAGCTGGCTGTAGCCACCGTCATAACCATCGGCTTTGATTTGCGCCAACAGCGCCTTGGCACTGCGCCGCTGTTGCTTGGGGCGCAGCGAATCGGCTTTTAGCGCCTGCTCTAGCGTGGCGTGAAAAGGGCTGAGTTTGTTAAAGATCGCGCGGCGTTGGTACACCGGCTGCTTGGCCTCAGGTGCTCTGACCCACTTGCGAATCGTGTTGCGCGCCAGCCCGGTGCGCTTGGCTATCTCATGCAGCGACAGCTTGTCGCGGAAATACATCCGCCGAATTTTGCCCATCATTTCCATACTGATCACCCTGTGTTCTCCTGCTCAAAAATTGAGCAGAAGCAGTTGAACACCTGGGTCAGTTTTCAGTCGGCAGAACAGCCTCTACTGGGTCAGTTTTCGGTCAGCGGCAACAGGCATAGCGTTCAACTTGGGACGCCTCAACCTCAATGGTTTTGACCTCTGTGAGAACGATATGACCGTCCTGCACATTGGCAACGCGCAGATATGGCAATTCGACAGGATCTTTTAACCCTTTCTTGCCTTTTGCAACGCCAGTGCGAACTTCCGCGACATCCTGTAGCAGCACCACAGGCCAGTTGGCAGCGTCTTGGTTATCCACACCCCGACTGAATAGGGTTTGCATCAGTCCCTGCCTTAGGGCCTGTGTAGCTTCAATCTGACGGGAAATCACGCCTAACTTGTCATCCACCGCCGTGAGGATGGCGGCTATTTTTTTCTGTTCGGGGAGTGGGGGAAGTGGCAGTTGAAAACGCGACAGTTGATCGTAATAGATACGCACCCGAACACTGCCGTCGCCAGTAACGCCAACATAGCTTCGCCACAAACCTGAATGCCGGACATGGTCAAGGTAGTTCGGTAACAAGCGCTCAGGGTCAGTATGAAAAACAACATAGTCAGGACTGACCATTACACGGCGATCAGCAGTGTTCCGAGCGATAGATCCGATATTCAAACGCATAGGGTTGTATGCAAATGCGTTTGGAGCAACGACTTTACAGCGGTCGGTAGAGTCACCTTTCACCCGCTCCCTCATCGGAACAAGACCGTGTGACTTAAGAACCCCGCAAAGTAACTTGTCATCCAGTTGGCCGTTATTCCGTGACCGACACTCCCTGGTAACTTCGGCTAGCGAAACGACCTGCCAAGAGGAATAGTTATCCTTAGAAGCGGTAGCCTGCTGCTGATGGCCAGACTTACCCCCCAGCTTCATACCTCAACCTCCAACAGCCCCAGCGCGGCCAGATAGCCGTTCAGCCGCGCATCAACCTGTGCCTCCTCCTCAGAGAGTGCCGCCAGTTGCTCTAAAGTGGCGGCCACATCCACGACTTCTTCGGTCTCACCGTTGTCGATATAGCGGGAAATATTGAGATTACTGTCGTTGCTTCGGACTTCTTCCAGTGTCACTACCCGGCAATAGTTTTCGACCTCAGCTTGCTGCTCAAATGCCGCCTTGTGGGTGCTCACAATGCGCGTAATGTCTTCAGCGCGCAGACTGTTCTGCGCCTTCCCTTCGAGGTAGTCGCGGCTGCCGTCGATGATGATGACCTTACCCTTCAGCGCAACGGGTTTCTGCTTGTTCAAGATCAAAACGCAAGCCGGGATACCGGTGTTGTAGAACAGGGCAGACGGGAGGCCGACGATTGCCTCAATCAGATCGCCAGGCTGATTACCGTTGGCCGCATCTGTACCGAACAGAAGCCCCTCGCGAATCTTGCCTTCCTCACCGCTGCGGAATAGCACGCCATGGGGCAGGATAACCCCCATGCGGCCATCAGCCTTGAGGCTGGCCAACATATGCTGAGCAAAGGCGAGGTCGGCATAACTCCGTGGCGGGACGCCATAGACCAAGCGACCATAAGGGTCACTGACCTGCTTGTAGTTGGGAGCTTTGGGCTTCTTGCCACTGTCTTGCTCGTTCTCGTTGCTCAGCTCCAACGGTGCCCACCAGGATTTTGCCGAGAACGGCGGATTGGCAATCACCCGGTCGAAGGTCTTCAGGTAATCGCCGTCTAGGTGCTTGGGCTCGACCAGCGTATCGCCGCGTTCAATCTCGGCATGCATGTTGTGCAGGTATAGATTGAGCTTGGCGATGGCCCAGGTGCCCAGGTTCTTTTCCTGCCCGTACAGCAGAACATTAGGCTTGCCCATCAAGGTTCCATTGGGCAAATTGGACACATGGTGGGCGCTCTCCACCAGCATGCCGCCACTGCCGCAGGTTGGGTCGTACACACTGTGGCCGGGCTGCGGGTCAATTAGCTCAACCACCAATTGCACCACGGCCTTGGGCGTATAGAACTCGCCACCTTTTTTACCTGCGTCATCGGCAAACTGCTTGATCAGATACTCGTAGGCATCGCCCAGCATGTCGGCCTTGTAGAGGTCGTCATTGCCCAGCTTGTACTGGTTAAAGTGGCGCAGCAGACGCTGCAAGGTGGCATCCGACAGCACCCTCTTATCGCCGTACTGCGTAGCGGTCAACACATGTTGCAGCTCAGGGTTGTTGGCCTCGATGGTCGCGAAAGCCTTGTCGAGGGCTTCACCAATATTCTCGGTGCGAGATATCAGATCGAACCAACGGGCACTAATCGGGAATTTGCCCCATTTATCCTCAATCTCATCCTGAGCATCGCCAAAGCTCAGGCCTTCGTCCTTCATCAGCTTGGCAATGCGCTCTTCGAACACATCGTTGTAACGTTTGAGGAAGAGCAGACCGAAGATGTAGTTCTTGAAGTCGGAGGAGTCGATGGAACCGCGCAGAATGTTGGCGGATTCCCAGAGCCAGGACTCCAGCGTTTCGAGTGACAGCTTGTCAGCCATGGGTAAATCAATCCCTATACAAAGCGCGACGCCCAGCACCTGGCGATTGCTGCCATGCCGGCTGGGCGCATCAGAAAAATGTGGGCTCGATTCTACAAGTCGACGCCACTTGAAGCCCGAAAAATCAAACGCCCCTGAATGACAAAACCCCGGCAGACCTTTCAGTCAACCGGGGTTTACCAGCAGGAGGGGAGTGAGCCATTAACTTTGGCCTAACCCTCTAACTTTGTCCGAATGGGCAAATAACTTTGTCCACCTACAGGCAGGGTGGCAGGGTGGCAGGGTGGCAGGGATATCAGCATGCGGTTTGTTTTAAAGAAGCCGCAAGCGTGTCGCATCGCACTGCCCATCAGTGATGACTGCTGATGGGCGATCCCCTTTTGATTGGCATAAATTGAAGCGCCCTAGCCGTCCCGCCGAATCTCCCAGAATTCCTCCCCGCCAAAACGAGATTTCTCGCCCTTCCTTGTAGCTTCGCTACACAGCACACCTATGCGGGGCTTTGTTGCTATGCCTAAGAGCCTGATCTACAAAGAAAAACCCCGGCTCTAGGCCGGGGTAGTGACAGAAATTGTCATGACAATAACTTGCACAAACATGACAATTTATCTGCCCGTCGACACCATCTTCAGAAGTCCAGATTCGACACCGCCAGGGCGTTGGACTCGATGAAGTCGCGGCGCGGCTCCACGGCGTCGCCCATCAGGGTGTTGAAGATCTGGTCGGCCGCGATGGCGTCTTCGATCGTCACCTTGAGCATGCGGCGCACTTCCGGGTCCATGGTGGTTTCCCACAGCTGATCTGGGTTCATCTCACCGAGACCTTTGTATCGCTGGATGCTGTGGCGCTTGGTGCTTTCGGCCATCAGCCAGTCCAGCGCTTCCTTGAAGGTGCTGACCGGTTTCTTGCGCTCACCACGCTGAACAAAGGCGCCTTCTTCCAACAGGTTGTTCAGTTGGTCGCCCAGGGTAGTGACGGTCTTGTAGTCATTGCTGGCGAAGAAGTCGCGGTTGAAGGTGGTGTAGCTGGCAAGACCGTGCGATTTGACCTCGACCTCCGGCAGCCACAGGTGGCGCTCGCGGTCTTCGCGCAGGCTGGCACTGTAGGTCTGGCCAGACTTCTCGGTAGTCTTCAGACGTGCCGCGAAGCCTTCCAGCCAGTTCTGCATGAACACCTGGTCAGCCAGTTGCTCGACGGCGATGCGCGGCAGGTAGACAAAGTGTTCGGTGATGTCCTTGGGGTACACGCGTGACAGGCGATCCAGGGTTTTCATGACGCCACGGTATTCGCCGACCAGTTTCTCCAGTGCGCCACCGGACAGGCCCGGGGCGTTCTCGTTGACGTGCAGGCTGGCGTCCTCCAGGGCCGACTGGGTCATGTATTCCTCCATGGCCTCGTCGTCCTTGATGTACTGCTCCTGCTTGCCTTTCTTCACCTTGTACAGCGGCGGCTGAGCGATATAGATGTAGCCACGCTCGACTAGCTCCGGCAACTGACGGAAGAAGAAGGTCAGCAGCAGGGTACGGATGTGCGAACCGTCGACGTCAGCATCGGTCATGATGATGATGTTGTGGTAACGCAGCTTGTCGATGTTGTACTCCTCACGACCGATACCGCAACCGAGCGCAGTAATCAGGGTGCCGACTTCCTGCGAGGAAATCATGCGATCGAAGCGTGCACGTTCGACGTTGAGGATCTTGCCCTTGAGCGGCAGGATAGCCTGGGTCTTGCGGTTACGGCCCTGCTTGGCAGAACCGCCCGCGGAGTCACCCTCCACGATGTAGAGTTCGGACAGCGCCGGGTCTTTTTCCTGGCAGTCGGCTAGCTTGCCGGGCAAGCCGGCGATGTCCAGCGCACCTTTACGGCGGGTCATTTCACGGGCTTTACGAGCCGCTTCGCGGGCACGCGCGGCGTCGATCATCTTGCCGACCACGGCCTTGGCTTCGTTGGGGTTCTCCAGCAGGAAGTCGGAAAAGTACTTGCCCATCTCCTGCTCGACTGCGGTTTTCACCTCACTCGATACCAGTTTGTCTTTGGTCTGCGAGCTGAATTTCGGGTCCGGCACCTTGACCGAGATGATCGCAGTCAGGCCTTCGCGGGCGTCGTCACCGGTGGTCGACACCTTGAACTTCTTCGCCAGGCCTTCGGACTCGATGTAGTTGTTCAGGTGGCGGGTGAGGGCAGAGCGGAAGCCCGCCAGGTGAGTACCACCGTCGCGCTGCGGAATGTTGTTGGTGAAGCAGAGCAGGTTCTCGTTGAAGCTGTCGTTCCACTGCAGGGCGACTTCGACACCAACACCGTCTTCTTCGCGTTGGATATTGAAGTGGAACACCTGGTTGACCACGGTCTTGTTGGTGTTCAGGTACTCAACGAAAGCTTTCAGGCCACCCTCGTACTTGAACAGCTCTTCCTTGCCGGTGCGCTCATCACGCAGCAGGATGCCTACGCCGGAGTTGAGGAAGGACAGCTCACGCAGACGCTTGGCCAGGATGTCCCAGCTGAAGTGAATGTTGGCGAAGGTCTCTTCGGAGGGTTTGAAGTGGATCTGCGTACCGGTACTGTCGGTATCGCCAACAGCGGCCAGAGGCGCTTGCGGTACGCCATGCACGTAAGTCTGTTCCCAGATCTTGCCGCTACGACGGATGGTCAGTACCAGCTCCTTGGAGAGGGCATTGACCACCGAGACACCCACACCGTGCAGGCCGCCGGATACCTTGTAGCTGTTGTCGTCGAACTTACCGCCGGCGTGCAACACGGTCATGATGACCTCTGCCGCCGAGACGCCTTCTTCCTTGTGAATGTCGACCGGAATACCACGGCCGTTGTCACGCACGCTGATCGACTCATCCGGGTGGATGGTGATGGTGATTTCGCTGCAATAGCCTGCCAGCGCTTCGTCGATCGAGTTATCGACCACCTCGAACACCATGTGGTGCAGACCACTACCATCGTCAGTGTCACCGATGTACATCCCGGGACGTTTGCGTACGGCGTCCAGTCCTTTCAGCACCTTGATGCTGGAGGAGTCGTACGTTTGGTTCTCGCTCATGCCTTCACTCCCGATGGTCTTGGGTCTGGGTGATACGGCCATGTTCCACGTGGAACATGGCAACCGGCGTATCCGTCTGCCAGCCTTCCCTCAACAATTCATGATCCACACAGGTGATGAACACCTGGCAGCGCAAATCTTCCAGCAACCGGCACAATGCCTGGCGATGCTGCTCATCCAGTTCCGACGGTAGGTCGTCCACCAGATAGATACATTGTCCACGCTTGGCTTCATTGACCAGGTGACCCTGGGCAATACGCAACGCGCAAACCACCAATTTCTGTTGTCCTCGCGACAGGATTTCTGCCGCGTTATGTCCCGCAAGTCGAAGACGCAAATCCGCTCTCTGCGGCCCGGCCTGGGTATGCCCGAGTTGCTGATCGCGGAGGAGGGAGGTAGCGAGCACTTCGCTCAGCTCACGATCCTTGTCCCACCCACGGTAGTAACTCAGGGTCAGCCCGTCCAACTCCAGCAGCTCGGCCAAGGTCTGCTCGAACACCGGTTTCAGCGCCTGAATATAGGCTCTGCGATAGGTGTCGATCTCCACGCTGGCACTGCATAATTCGCGGTCCCACGCGGCCTGCGAAGCACCGTCAAGTGTACCATGGCGCAGCCACGAGTTTCGCTGCCGCAGGGCTTTCTGCAGGCGCTGCCAGGCACCGAGAAAGCGATGTTCCACGTGGAACACACCCCAATCGAGAAACTGCCGGCGAATCTTCGGTGCACCTTCAAGCAGGCGAAAACTATCGGGGTTGATCACCTGCAGTGGCAGTAGCTCAGCCAGCTGCGCAGCACTGCGAGCGTTCTGCCCATCGATACGAATCTGCAGCTCGCCCTGACGGTCGCGAGAGATTCCCAGATTACTTGAGCCGCCTTCAGCTAACTGCACCTGACCGAAAATGGTACAGGCAGGTTGTTCGTAATGAATGACAGGCTGCAGGCGTGTGCTGCGGAATGAACGGGCGAGGCCGAGCAGATGGATCGCCTCGAGCAAGCTGGTCTTGCCGCTGCCGTTGGCGCCGTGAAGGATGTTAATGCGGGAGGAGGGGGAGAGGGTCACCGGGTGCAGATTGCGCACCGCGGTGACCGTGATACGGCTTAGGGACATTAAAGACGCATCGGCATGACAACGTAGGCAGAATCGTCGTTGTCGGCTTCCTGCAGCAGGGCACTGCTGTTGGAATCGGAGAGAATCAGGCGGACCTGCTCGGTGCCCATCACGCCCAATACATCCAGCAGATAGCTGACGTTGAAACCAATCTCCAGGCCGCTGCCCGAATAGTCGACAACGATCTCTTCTTCGGCCTCTTCCTGTTCCGGGTTGTTGGCCTGAATTTTCAGCAGACCGGATGCCAGGGTCAGGCGAATACCGCGATACTTCTCGTTGGACAGAATCGCGGTGCGACTGAAGGCTTCGCGCAGGCCCTGACGATCCGCCAGCACCAGCTTGTCGCCACCGCGCGGCAGTACGCGCTCGTAATCCGGGAATTTGCCGTCCACCAGCTTCGAAGTGAAAGTGAACTCACCGGTGTTGGCACGGATGTGGTGCTGCCCAAGAACAATGGCGACTTCGGCGTCTTGCTCGGTCAGCAGGCGAGCCAGCTCGAGAATACCTTTGCGCGGCACGATGACCTGATGCTTGCCTTCCTGCTGGATGGCAGCCTCCATCGAGCACATGGCCAGACGGTGGCCGTCGGTAGCGACTGCACGCAGCAGGCCGCTCTGTACTTCCAGGAGCATGCCGTTGAGGTAGTAACGCACATCCTGCTGGGCCATGGCGAAGCTGGTCCGTTCGACCAGGCGGCGCAGCTTGGCTTGCGGCAAGTTGAAGGTCAGCGAACCCGGACCTTCCTCGACGGTGGGGAAATCGTTGGCAGGCAGCGTCGAAAGGGTGAAGCGACTGCGACCAGCCTTGACCAGCAACTTCTGGTCATCGACACGAATGTCGATCATCGCATCGCTTGGCAGGCTCTTGCAGATGTCCATCAGCTTGCGCGCCGGCACGGTGATTTCACCGGGTTCGGCTGCATCTTCGAGCGTGACGCGACCAACCAGCTCGACCTCGAGGTCGGTACCGGTGAGCGAGAGCTGCTGGCCTTCGACCACCAGCAGGACGTTGGACAGAACCGGCAGCGTCTGGCGTCGTTCCACGACACCGGCGACCAGTTGCAGGGGTTTCAACAGGGCTTCGCGTTGAATAGTGAAATGCATGGTCTAGTCCCTTGCCTCGTGGAGCTGCATTGATTTGATCAGGTAGTCAGGGTGCGCAGCAGGTTCTTATAGTCCTCGCGGATGTCCGCGTCGGATCCCCTAAGTTCAGCAATCTTACGGCAAGCGTGCAACACCGTGGTGTGATCACGACCGCCGAAGGCCACACCGATTTCCGGCAGGCTGTGATTGGTCAATTCCTTCGACAATGCCATGGCCACCTGACGTGGTCGGGCGATCGAGCGCGACCGACGCTTGGATAGCAGATCGGTGATCTTGATCTTGTAGTACTCAGCGGTGGTGCGCTGAATATTGTCGATGCTGACCAGCTTGTCCTGCAGGGCCAGCAGATCCTTGAGCGACTCACGAATCAGCTCGATGGTGATATCTCGGCCCATGAAGTGCGAGTGAGCGATCACCCGCTTCAACGCGCCTTCCAGTTCACGCACGTTGGAGCGAATGCGCTGAGCGATGAAGAACGCAGCATCGTGCGGCAGATCGACCTTGGCCTGGTCGGCCTTCTTCATCAGGATCGCCACGCGGGTTTCCAGTTCCGGCGGCTCGACTGCCACCGTCAGCCCCCAGCCGAAACGCGACTTCAGGCGTTCTTCCAGGCCTTCAATCTCCTTCGGGTAGCGGTCGCTGGTGAGAATCACCTGCTGACCCCCTTCAAGCAGCGCGTTGAAGGTATGGAAGAACTCCTCCTGGGAGCGCTCCTTCTTGGCGAAGAACTGGATGTCATCGATCAGCAACGCATCCACCGAACGGTAGAAACGTTTGAACTCGTTGATGGCGTTGAGCTGCAACGCCTTGACCATGTCAGCGACGAAGCGCTCGGAGTGTAGGTAGACCACCTTGGCGTTGGGATTCTTCGCCAACAGGTGATTACCCACAGCATGCATCAGGTGAGTCTTGCCCAGGCCGACGCCGCCATACAGGAACAGCGGGTTGTAACCATGCTTGGGGTTGTCCGCCACCTGCCAGGCTGCAGCGCGCGCCAACTGGTTGGACTTGCCCTCGACGAAGTTATCGAAGGTAAAGGTGCGATTGAGGTAGCTGGTGTGCTTGAGGCCACCTTCGACCTGTACGGTACGTTCGGTGCGTGGCGCCACGGCAGGAGTTGGCGGTTGCGGCGCGGCCCCCCCCATGGAATCGAAGCTGGCACGCGACGGCTCTTGCTGCGCAGGCGGCGGAACCGGCTTGCTGACGACAGCGGCGGCCTGAACCTGAGCTGCACGTGCAGCGGCAGGCAACGGGGCCGTTGGCGCGACACGAGCAGTCGCTGCACGTTTGCTCCCTATTAATAAGGAAAGCGCAGGGACCAGACCGCCGGCGCGCTCACTCAGAAGCTCGAGCAAACGGCTCATGTACTTCTCGTTGACCCAATCGAGTACGAAACGATTCGGCGCATATACACGCAGCTCGTCGCCTTCGGCTTCGACCTGCAGAGGACGTATCCAGGTGTTGAATTGCTGGGCCGGCAACTCGTCGCGCAAAAGCTCGACGCATTGCTGCCATAGTTCCACTGACACTGACTATCCCCTATCCAGGCGGCGATGCAAAAACAGCCGCCATTGTAACGGCCAACGACCGAGTTATCCACACAGCAGGGATTAGATGGCCAAGTAAAATCAAAGCCTTACTTACATTCATCAGACTTATCAGCAGCCCATGAGCCTTGTGGATAAGCGCCCAATAACCTTCTGCAAAACTCTGGGGATGAACGGGCGGATAACTGCATTGTGGGTAACTCTGCTTTCTATCCTCAGGCTGTATGCAGGACACGCACAGACCAACCACGCCTTTTGGACAGACTTATCATCGCCGCATGAGCAGCGGGTATGGGGCAGCTAGCGGGTTTTCCACAGGTGTGGGCAGCACCATTCAACATAAACATAGAAAAAGAGCTTTAAACCCTTTTCCTTCTTTCTATTTCTATCTAGCGAATTAAGGTTGGTTGGAAATTGACCTACCGCGCGGCTTTCTCTAGAATTACCGGTCTCTTAAAACCGGGGTCATACCGACCCTAGTCGATCACCCAGGTAACGCACCATGAAACGCACTTTCCAACCCAGCACCATCAAGCGCGCTCGCACCCACGGCTTCCGTGCCCGCATGGCCACCAAGAACGGCCGTGCCGTCCTGTCGCGTCGTCGCGCCAAGGGCCGCAAGCGTCTTGCTGTCTAATTAATCCAGACAGGTGGTGAGTCGAGGCTTCGGCCGGGAAAAGCGACTGCTGACTCCCCGGCAATTCAAGGCAGTCTTCGACTCCCCAAGCGGTAAAGCTCCGGGCAAAAGTGTCCTGTTGCTAGCGCGCGATAACCAGCTTGATCATCCCCGCCTAGGTCTGGTGATCGGCAAGAAGAGCGTCAAGCTCGCCGTCGAGCGCAACCGCATCAAGCGTCAAATCCGCGAGTCCTTTCGCCTCAATCAGGTCAACCTGACAGGCTGGGACATCGTGGTGGTGGCCCGCAAAGGGCTAGGTGATCTGGAGAATGGCGAACTTGCCCAGCAGTTCGGCAAACTCTGGAAACGCTTGGCCCGAAGCCGGCCCAGTCGCGACGCAGACTTATCCCCCGGGACAAGCGACAATCCCCATGCGTAAAGCGGCTCTAGCCTGTATCCAGGTTTATCGCTACGCCATCAGCCCGCTGATGGCCAGTCATTGTCGTTTCTACCCCAGCTGCTCCTGCTATGCCTACGAAGCCATCGAACAACATGGCTTCCTGCGTGGTGGCTGGCTGACGGCGCGCCGTCTCGGTCGCTGTCACCCATGGAATGCCGGCGGTTTCGATCCGGTTCCACCCGTTAAAACATCCCGTTCTCCTTCGATGGCCGAATAATCATGGATATCCAACGTTCGATCCTGATCGTCGCCCTGGCAGTCGTGTCCTACCTCATGGTCCTGCAATGGAACGAGGACTATGGCCAGGCTGCTATGCCAGCCGAGGTTAGTACCTCGACCGCGGCGACGCCTGCCCTGCCCGACACACCTGCTGTAACCGCCAACACCGGCGGCGACGACATTCCAACTGCCGTGGCCGAGCCTACTGCAGCTGCTGTCGCGCCTACTGCCGCTACCAGCGATGAGCTGATTCGCGTCAAGACCGATGTTCTGGACCTGGCCATCGACCCGCGTGGTGGTGATGTGGTGCAACTGCGTTTGCCGCAGTACCCGCGCCGTCAGGACCGCCCGGACGTTCCTTTCCAGCTGTTCGACAACGGCAACGAGCGCACCTATCTCGCGCAGAGCGGCCTGATCGGCCAGAACGCTCCGGACAAATCCAGCGGTCGTTCCCTGTGGAGCAGCGAGAAGCAGAACTACGAGCTGGCAGAAGGCCAGGACAGCCTGGTGGTCGATCTCACGTTCAGCGAGAACGGCGTCAACTACATCAAGCGCTACAGCTTCAAGCGCGGCCTCAACCCGCAATGCTCCGCGCGTGAGCAGGAACTGAAGAAGCCTGGCTGCATCGATCCGTCCGCCTATCAGGTCGACGTGCGTTACCTGATCGACAACCAGAGCGAGCAAGCCTGGAGCGGCAACCTGTTTGCCCAGCTCAAGCGCGATAACAGTGGCGACCCGTCCTCGACCACCGCTACCGGCACCGCGACCTACCTTGGCGCCGCTCTGTGGACCACCGATGAGCCGTACAAAAAGGTGTCGATGAAGGACATCGACAAGCAGTCCTTCAAGGAAACCGTGCAGGGCGGCTGGGTTGCCTGGCTGCAACACTACTTCGTCACCGCCTGGGTGCCGAGCAAGGACAGCACCAACCTAATTCAGACCCGCAAGGACAGCCAGGGTAACTACATCGTCGGCTTCACCGGCCCGTCCGTGCAGGTTGCTGCCGGCGCGCAGGGCGAGACTGGTGCGATCCTCTACGCTGGTCCCAAGCTGCAGGAGCACCTCGGCACCCTGTCGCCAGGCCTGGAGCTCACCGTGGACTACGGCTTCCTGTGGTTCCTCGCCCAGCCGATCTTCTGGCTGCTGGAAGTGATCCACGGCGTACTCGGTAACTGGGGTTGGTCGATCATCGTCCTGACCATCATCATCAAGCTGATCTTCTTCCCGCTGTCTGCTGCCAGCTACCGCTCGATGGCGCGCATGCGCGCCGTATCGCCGAAACTGCAGGCGTTGAAAGAGCAGCACGGTGATGATCGCCAGAAGATGTCCCAGGCGATGATGGAGCTGTACAAGAAAGAGAAGATCAACCCGCTGGGCGGCTGCCTGCCGATCCTGGTGCAGATGCCGGTATTCCTCGCCCTGTACTGGGTACTGCTGGAATCGGTCGAAATGCGTCAGGCCCCGTGGATGTTCTGGATCACCGACCTGTCGATCAAGGATCCGTTCTTCATCCTGCCGATCATCATGGGCGCGACCATGTTCATCCAGCAGCAGCTCAACCCGACGCCGCCGGACCCCATGCAAGCCCGCGTGCTGAAGCTGATGCCGATCATCTTCACCTTCTTCTTCCTGTGGTTCCCTGCCGGTCTGGTGCTGTACTGGGTAGTCAACAACTGCCTGTCCATCGCCCAGCAGTGGTACATTACTCGCCGGATCGAAGCAGCAACGAAAGCGGCCAACGCCTGATTCGCTGAGGCTTCCAAGCATCAAGCAAACGCCCCATGATTGGGGCGTTTTGCTATCCGAGCATTTATCGTAGGAGCGAGCTCTGCTCGCGAATCGCTGTTATCCATAGCTCTTCTACAGCGCGCCTACTAGCCCCATAAACATCGAGTAAACCGCCATGAACCACGCCCGAGACACCATCGCCGCCGTCGCTACCGCCCAGGGTCGTGGTGGCGTGGGCATCGTGCGGGTATCCGGTCCACTGGCCGGCGATTTGGCTCAGGCCATCTGCCGTCGCGAGTTGAAGCCGCGCTTCGCTCATCACGGTCCGTTCTATGGCGAGAGCGAGCTGACGCTGGATGAGGGGCTGGCCATCTACTTTCCCGGCCCCAACTCCTTCACAGGTGAAGACGTACTGGAGCTTCAGGGCCACGGCGGCCCGGTGGTGCTAGATCTGCTGCTGCGCCGCTGCATGGCGTTGGGGGCACGCCTGGCGCGTCCTGGTGAGTTCAGCGAACGCGCCTTCCTCAATGACAAGCTCGACCTGGCCCAGGCCGAAGCCATTGCCGACCTGATCGAGGCCAGCTCCGAGCAGGCCGCTCGCAATGCGCTGCGTTCCCTGCAGGGCGAGTTCTCCAAACGCGTGCATGCGTTGACCGAATCGCTGATCCAACTGCGCATCTACGTCGAAGCCGCCATCGACTTCCCCGAGGAGGAAATCGACTTCCTCGCCGATGGCCATGTACTGAACCAGCTCGATGGCGTGCGCGCCGACTTATCCACAGTGTTGCGCGAAGCGGGTCAAGGCGCATTGCTGCGCGACGGTATGACTGTAGTCATCGCCGGCCGACCCAATGCCGGTAAATCCAGCCTGCTCAATGCCCTGGCCGGGCGTGAAGCCGCTATCGTCACCGATATCGCCGGCACCACCCGCGACGTGTTGCGCGAACATATCCACATCGACGGCATGCCTCTGCATGTGGTCGACACCGCCGGCCTGCGTGATACCGACGATCAGGTGGAGCGCATCGGTGTAGAGCGTGCACTCAAGGCCATCGGTGAGGCTGACCGTGTGTTGCTGGTAGTGGACTCCACTGCGCCGGAAGCCGCCGATCCCTTTGCTCTCTGGCCAGAGTTTCTGGAGCAGCGTACGGATCCAGCACGGGTCACCCTGATCCGCAACAAGGCCGACCTCTCCGGCGAAGCAGTCGCGCTGGAAACCAGCGCCGATGGCCACGTCACCCTCAGCCTGTCGGCCAAATCCGCAGAAGGCCTGGAACTGCTGCGCGAACACCTGAAAGCCTGCATGGGTTATCAACAGACTGCAGAAAGCGGCTTCAGCGCCCGCCGCCGCCACCTGGAAGCGCTGCACCAGGCCGAGCAGTACCTCGAACACGGCCGCAACCAGCTCACCCTGATGGGCGCTGGCGAGCTGCTGGCCGAGGATCTGCGCATGGCGCAACAGGCATTGGGCGAGATCACCGGCGCCTTCAGCAGCGACGACCTGCTGGGGCGGATCTTCTCCAGCTTCTGCATCGGCAAGTGAAACCTTCCTCCATGCTCTTGCCTATAGGGCTCTTGTAGGAACGGATTTATCCGCGAAAGCGCATGCGTGCCCGCCATCAATCTTTCCCCTCCTTGTCATTCCCGGGCTTTCACCCGGGTTAAGAACCCTTGCGCGTCGTCTTGATTCGCGGCGGGGCATCCACTCCTTCACACATCTGACTGGACTTACGCGCCGGGCAGATTTCCCCACAAACGAGCTTGCTGGATCACCAATGAATGGGCTGCTGCTGCGCATCTACTGAGTTATTCAGGCCCAAATAAACCCTGTGGAAAACCGCCCCTGAACCCTGCCCATAACCCTATGACAAAGCTGGGCGTAACCACCCCTGTGGGTAACTGGCACTTCCATCTACAGTGGTTCAGCAGCTTTCTCAGTGGAAACGAGCAGGATCGACACAGGCTTATCATTCGCTATACACCTCTAACAGCAAGGGTTACAGAGGGTTATCCACAGAAAGGGCTTGCTCTATACATAAACATAAAGAACAAGCTTTATAAAAATTCTCTCTTTCTATTCTTTATAAGCCTGAGCGTATTTCTCACGGGTCAGAGGGTGATCAGTTAAGCAGGTCGATGGGAAAGGCCAGCGCTATCCGGTTGGCTATTTTTTGTGCAGAAGGCTTCATTCAGCAGGCTTAAGTCCCTATACTTGCCGCCTTTCTTTCAGACCCCTTCTCAACAGGCACGAGGTGCGTGGTGGATTTCCCTTCCCGTTTTGACGTGATCGTGATCGGTGGCGGTCATGCCGGTACCGAAGCAGCCCTGGCTGCAGCACGCATGGGCGTGAAGACCCTGCTGCTCACCCACAATGTCGAGACCCTCGGCCAGATGAGCTGCAACCCGGCCATCGGTGGGATCGGCAAGAGCCACCTGGTCAAGGAAATCGATGCACTTGGTGGTGCCATGGCCACTGCTACCGACAAGGGTGGCATCCAGTTCCGTATCCTCAACAGCCGCAAGGGCCCAGCCGTTCGCGCCACCCGCGCGCAGGCCGACCGCGTGCTGTACAAGGCTGCGGTGCGCGAGATTCTGGAAAACCAGGCCAACCTGTGGATTTTTCAACAGGCAGCTGATGATCTGATTGTGGAAAACGCAGAGGTCAAAGGCGTGGTCACCCAGATGGGGCTCAGGTTCCATGCGGATTCCGTGGTGTTGACCACAGGCACATTCCTCGGTGGACTTATCCACATTGGTCTGCAGAACTACTCTGGCGGCCGTGCCGGCGATCCACCCTCCATCGCCCTGGCACATCGCCTGCGCGAGCTGCCGCTGCGCGTCGGCCGCCTGAAAACCGGTACACCGCCGCGCATCGATGGACGTTCGGTTGATTTCTCGGTGATGACTGAACAGCCAGGCGACACCCCCACGCCGCTGATGTCCTTCCTCGGCAAGCGTGAGCATCAGCCCAAGCAGATCAGTTGCTGGATCACCCATACCAACGCCCGTACCCACGAGATCATTGCCGCCAACCTCGACCGTTCGCCGATGTACTCCGGCGTGATCGAAGGTGTCGGCCCACGCTACTGCCCGTCGATCGAGGACAAGATCCACCGCTTCGCCGACAAGGACAGCCACCAGGTGTTCATCGAGCCGGAAGGCCTGACGACTCACGAGCTGTATCCCAACGGCATCTCCACCTCGCTGCCATTCGACGTGCAATTGGAAATTGTGCGCAGCATCCGTGGTATGGAAAACGCCCATATCGTGCGCCCCGGCTATGCCATCGAGTACGACTACTTCGATCCGCGCGACCTGAAGTACAGCCTGGAAACCAAGGTTATCGGCGGTCTGTTCTTCGCCGGGCAGATCAACGGCACCACCGGCTACGAAGAGGCCGGTGCGCAGGGCCTGCTGGCGGGCTGCAACGCCGCACTACGCGCGCAAGGCAAAGAGGCCTGGTGCCCGCGTCGCGACGAGGCCTACATCGGCGTACTGGTCGACGACCTGATCACCCTGGGCACCCAGGAGCCGTACCGCATGTTCACCTCGCGTGCCGAGTACCGGCTGATTCTGCGTGAGGACAACGCTGACCTGCGCCTGACCGAAAAAGGCCGCGAGCTGGGGCTGATCGACGACGAGCGCTGGGCTGCCTTCGAGGCCAAGCGTGAAGGCATCGTCCAGGAAGAGCAGCGCTTGAAGAGCACCTGGGTACGCCCCGGCACGCCGCAGGGCGATGCCATCGCCGCGCGTTTCGGCACGCCGCTGGCCCATGAATACAACCTGCTCAACCTGCTGGCCCGCCCGGAGATCGACTACGCCACCTTGGTCGAACTGACCGAGGCACCGGCTGTGGATAACCAGGTGGCCGAACAGGTCGAGATCAAGACCAAGTACGCCGGTTACATCGACCGTCAGCAGGAAGAGATCGCCAAGCTGCGCGCCAGTGAGGACACCAAGCTGCCGGAAGACCTGGACTACAGCAGCATTTCCGGGTTGTCCAAGGAGATCCAGTTCAAGCTCGGCAATACCCGCCCCGCCACCCTTGGTCAGGCTGGGCGCATCCCCGGCGTTACGCCGGCAGCCATCTCGCTGTTGCTGATTCATCTGAAGAAGCGCAGCGCGGGACAGAAGCTGGAGCAGAGCGCCTGATGTCGGTCACTCAGCGTCACGCCGAAGAACTGCTGCAGGGTGCCCGCGAGCTGGGTATCGAACTCAGCGCGCAGCAGCAGGAACAACTGCTCGCCTATCTGGGCCTGCTGATCAAGTGGAACAAGGCCTACAACCTTACCGCGGTGCGCGATCCCAACGAGATGGTCTCGCGCCATCTGCTCGACAGCCTGTCGGTAGTCCCCTTCGTGGCCGAACGTGGGGATAACTGGCTGGATGTCGGCAGTGGCGGCGGCATGCCCGGCGTGCCGCTGGCGATCATGTTCCCCGAGCGCCGCTTCACCCTGCTCGACTCCAACGGCAAGAAGACTCGTTTTCTGGTGCAGGTGAAGCTGGAGCTGAAACTCGCCAACCTCGAGGTTGTCCACAACCGGGTCGAAGCGTATCGACCTGAGCAGCCGTTCGACGGCATCAGCTCGCGGGCTTTCAGCAGCCTGGAAGATTTCAGCAACTGGACGCGCGACCTTGGCAACGCCGACACGCACTGGCTTGCGATGAAGGGCGTGCACCCGGATGACGAGCTGCAGGCGCTGCCGACGGACTTCCGTCTCAGTGCCACGCACGTGTTGCGGGTTCCCGGTTGCCAAGGCCAACGCCATCTGTTGATACTGCGTCGCTCGGTCTAAGGGGAAAGAAGATGGCCAAGGTATTCGCGATCGCCAATCAGAAAGGCGGCGTGGGCAAAACCACGACGTGCATCAACCTGGCTGCTTCACTGGTAGCGACCAAGCGCCGCGTGCTGCTGATCGACCTCGACCCGCAGGGCAACGCGACCATGGGCAGCGGCATCGACAAGCACGCCCTCGAGCACTCGATCTACGACGTGCTGATCGGCGAATGCGACCTGAGCCAGGCCATGCAGTTTTCCGAGCACGGCGGCTACCAGTTGCTGCCGGCCAACCGCGATCTGACCGCTGCGGAAGTGGCACTGCTGGAAATGAAGATGAAGGAGAGCCGCCTGCGTTATGCCCTGGCGCCGATCCGCGAGAACTACGATTACATCCTCATCGACTGCCCGCCGTCGCTGAACATGCTGACCATCAACGCCCTGGTCGCCGCCGATGGCGTGATCATCCCCATGCAGTGCGAGTATTACGCGCTCGAGGGCTTGTCCGATCTGGTCAACAGCATCCAGCGCATCGCCCAACTGCTCAATCCCAAGCTGCAGATCGAAGGTCTGCTGCGCACCATGTACGACCCACGTATCAGCCTGACCAACGACGTCACCGCTCAGCTCAAGGAACACTTCGGCGACAAGCTGTATGACGCCGTGATTCCGCGCAATGTGCGCCTGGCCGAGGCGCCGAGCTTCGGCATGCCGGCGCTGGTCTACGACAAACAATCCCGTGGGGCCATTGCCTACCTGGCTTTGGCCGGCGAGCTGGTGCGCCGTCAGCGCGCCGCCGCGAAAACCGCTACCGCTTAAGGAACATCCGCATGGCTGCGAAGAAACGAGGTCTGGGTCGAGGTCTGGACGCACTGCTCGGTGGCAACACCGTCAACGCCCTGCAGGAAGAGGCTGCCCAGGTCGACACCCGTGAGCTGCAATACGTGCCGCTGGAGTTGATCCAGCGCGGCAAGTACCAGCCGCGTCGTGACATGGACCAGACTGCGCTGGAAGAACTCGCCGCCTCCATCCGCGCCCAGGGCGTGATGCAACCCATCGTGCTGCGTCCCATCGGTAACGGCCGTTTCGAGATCGTTGCCGGTGAACGCCGTTGGCGGGCCAGCCAACTGGCTGGTCAGGACAAGATCCCGGCCATGGTGCGCGAGCTGCCCGACGAGGCCGCCATCGCCATGGCGCTGATCGAGAACATCCAGCGCGAGGATCTCAATCCGATCGAAGAAGCCGTGGCCCTGCAGCGCCTGCAGCAGGAATTCGAGCTGACCCAGCAACAGGTCGCCGATGCCGTCGGTAAATCCCGCGTCACCATCACCAACCTGCTGCGTCTGATCGCCCTGCCCGAAGAGATCAAGACTCTGCTCGCTCATGGCGATCTGGAAATGGGCCATGCTCGTGCGCTGCTCGGTTTGCCCCTGGAACAGCAGGTCGAAGCGGCGCGACACGTTGTCGCACGCGGCCTCACCGTTCGTCAGACCGAGGCGCTGGTGCGCCAGTGGCTGAGTGCCAAACCGGCCCCGGCCAAGGCCAAGGCCGATCCGGACATCAGCCGCCTGGAACAGAAGCTCGCAGAGCGTCTGGGCTCGCCGGTACAGATCAAGCACGGTAGCAAGGGCAAAGGGCAACTGGTGATCCGTTACAGTTCACTCGACGAATTGCAGGGCGTACTGGCGCACATTCGTTGAAACAATTCAGCCTGTAGTCCTGGTCCACTGCTACTACAGCATGGTTGATCAGGCGTAGGCAGGCCCATATACTCCCCGCGCAATTTTGTCGGCTATGAGCCGAGATTCGGCGGCTTTATGGGAGAGGTCGATGGGCATCCCGAGTAAGGCCCCGTTTCATCGTCAGCCAGGTTTTCCGATCCTGATTTTTCAGGCCATCGTGACGGCTGCAATTGCAGTGGTTTTTGCCATCAGTGGTGGATGGGTTGCGGCCTATTCAGCATTGCTGGGTGGGCTGATTGCCCTGCTGGCCAACGCGTATTTTGCATTCAAGGCCTTTCGTTATTTTGGCGCGCGTTCGGCCCGAGCCATCGTCCAGTCGATCTGGGCCGGGGCCATGGGTAAATGGATTATCACGGCAGTGCTGTTTGCACTGGCGTTCGTAGGGGTTGAACCACTTGCACCGATGCAGCTGTTCATCGGTTATCTGCTGGCCCTGTTGGCAGCAGCTTGTGCGCCCCTACTCATGAAAGTTTTCTGAAGCATTGGACCGTTTGAGGCGTTTATGGCTGATACCCCAGCAGAATATATCCAGCATCACCTGCAGAACCTGGTCTACGGCGCTCATCCGGACAAGGGCTGGATCATTGCCCAGACCCCGGAAGAAGTGAAAGCCATGGGTTTCTGGGCTGTCCATGTGGACACCCTGGGCTGGTCGCTGTTCATGGGCCTGATCTTCGTCACGCTGTTCCGCATTGCTGCCAAGCGTGCCGTTACCGGCGTACCGACGGGCCTGCAGAACATGGCCGAGATGTGCATCGAGTTCGTTGAGGGCATCGTCAAGGACACCTTCCACGGCAAGAACCCACTGGTTGCGCCGCTGGCCCTGACCATCTTCGTCTGGGTGTTCCTGATGAACAGCCTGAAGTGGATCCCGGTCGACTACATTCCTGGCCTGGCGCATGCCATGGGCCTGCCGTACTTCAAGATCGTCCCCACCGCCGACCCTAACGGTACCTTCGGTATCTCCCTGGGCGTGTTCCTGCTGATCATCTTCTACAGCATCAAGGTCAAGGGCATCGGTGGCTTTACCAAGGAACTGTCGTTCACCCCGTTCAATCACTGGGCGCTGATTCCTTTCAACCTGTTCCTGGAAATCATCGGCCTGCTGACCAAGCCGCTGAGCCTGGCCCTACGTCTGTTCGGCAACATGTATGCCGGTGAAGTGGTGTTTATCCTGATCGCGCTGCTGCCCTTCTACGTTCAGTGGGGTCTCAACGTGCCATGGGCTATCTTCCACATCCTGGTCATTCCGCTGCAGGCGTTCATTTTCATGGTGCTGACCGTGGTTTATCTGAGTGCTGCGCACGAAGATCACCACTGATCGGCATCGAAAAACCCGAAAACCCCTAACTCGTAACCTTAACCTCTAAAAACTCTGGAGCTAACTATGGAACTCGTCTACATCGCCGCTGCCATCATGATCGGTCTGGGTGCCCTGGGTACCGGTATCGGCTTCGCCCTGCTGGGCGGCAAGCTGCTGGAATCCACCGCTCGCCAGCCTGAGCTGGGCCCGCAGCTGCAAACCAAGACCTTCCTGATGGCCGGTCTGCTCGACGCCGTTCCGATGATCGGTGTTGGTATCGCGATGTACCTGATCTTCGTTGTCGCGGGTTAAGAGTTCCTGAGTCGAGGCAGCATGATGAGTGCTGCCTCTTCAGGCTTTTCTTCCCTGAACACGAGATAGCACGAGGTAAATCGCTGTGAACATTAACCTGACCCTGTTCGGTCAAACGATTGCCTTCGCTATTTTCGTCTGGTTCTGCATGAAGTTCGTATGGCCGCCGCTGACGCTGGCCATGCAGGAACGCCAGAAGAAAATCGCAGAAGGTCTGGATGCTGCCGGGCGCGCTGAGCGCGATCTGCAGTTGGCCCAGGAACGCGCTGCCCAGATGCTTCGTGAAACCAAAGAGCAAGCTGCCGAGATTCTCGACCGGGCGAACAAGACCGCCAACGCAATCGTCGAAGAAGCCAAGGCCCAGGCCCGCTCCGAAGGTGAAAAGCTGATTGTTGGCGCAAAAGCCGAAATCGATCTGGAAGTGAACCGTGCCAAGGAACAACTGCGTGCACAGGTAGCAGCTCTGGCTGTCACCGGCGCCGAGCAGATCCTGCAGTCCTCCGTGGACGGCGCTGCGCACAACGATCTGGTCGCAAAACTGGCCTCTCAACTCTAAGCGAGGCTCGCGATGATCAATACCAACACGCTCGCTCGGCCCTACGCGAAAGCTGCGTTTGAGTTTGCCAGTGCTGCACAGCAGGCCGATGCCTGGCTGAACATGCTGTCGCTGTCCGCTGCTGCGGTTCAAGCGCCGGCCATGGCTCAGCAGTTGGTCAACCCCGCGTTGACCGATGAGCAGAAAGTCAATGTGCTGGCGCAGCTCTGTGCCGGTCACATCGACGCTTCGTTCAGCAACTTCCTGCACTCGCTGGGTAGCAACGACCGACTGTCGCTGCTGCCGGTAGTACTCGAACAATTCGCTGTACTGAAGGCTGAAGCCGAACGCGCCCTCGATGTCGAAGTCGAGTCGGCGTTCGAGCTCAGTGCTGAGCAATTGCAAACTCTGGCTGCCGCCCTTTCCAAGCGGCTCGATCGCACCGTCCAGCCCACGCCCGTGGTCAATCCCGCCCTGATCGGCGGCGTTGTCATTCGTGCAGGTGACCTGGTCATCGACGGTTCGGTCCGCGGCAAGCTGAACAAGCTGGCCGAAGCGTTGAAATCCTGATTTGAGGGAACTGGCATGCAGCAATTGAATCCTTCCGAAATTAGCGAAATCATCAAGCAGCGCATTGAGTCGCTTGATGTATCCGCTCAAGCCCGTAATGAAGGCACCATCGTCAGCGTTTCCGACGGTATCGTGCGCATCTACGGCCTCGCCGACGTCATGTACGGTGAGATGATCGAATTCCCTGGTGGCGTGTACGGCATGGCCCTGAACCTGGAGCAAGACTCCGTAGGTGCCGTAGTACTGGGTGGTTACCTGACCCTCGCCGAAGGCATGAGCGCCAAGTGCACCGGTCGCATCCTGGAAGTTCCGGTTGGTCCGGAGCTGCTGGGTCGCGTCGTTGACGCACTGGGCAACCCGATCGATGGCAAAGGCCCGATCAACGCGGCCGCTACTGACGCCGTTGAAAAGGTTGCGCCGGGCGTGATCTGGCGTAAGTCGGTCGACCAGCCGGTGCAAACCGGTTACAAGTCGGTCGATGCCATGATCCCGGTAGGCCGTGGCCAGCGTGAGCTGATCATCGGTGACCGTCAGATCGGTAAGACTGCTCTGGCCGTCGACGCCATCATCAACCAGAAAGACAGCGGCATCCGTTGCGTCTACGTCGCCATTGGTCAGAAGCAATCGACCATCGCCAACGTGGTGCGCAAGCTGGAAGAAGCTGGCGCTCTGGCCAACACCATCGTGGTTGCTGCTTCGGCTTCCGAATCGGCTGCCCTGCAGTTCCTCGCGCCGTACTCCGGTTGCACCATGGGTGAATACTTCCGCGACCGCGGTGAAGATGCCCTGATCGTGTACGACGACCTGTCCAAGCAGGCCGTTGCCTACCGTCAGATCTCCCTGCTGCTGCGCCGTCCGCCAGGCCGTGAAGCCTACCCGGGCGACGTGTTCTATCTCCACAGCCGTCTGCTGGAGCGTGCTTCGCGCGTTTCCGAAGAGTACGTCGAGAAGTTCACCAATGGTGCCGTGACTGGCAAGACCGGTTCCCTGACCGCCCTGCCGATCATCGAAACCCAGGCGGGTGACGTTTCCGCGTTCGTTCCGACCAACGTGATCTCGATCACCGACGGTCAGATCTTCCTGGAATCGGCCATGTTCAACTCGGGTATCCGTCCGGCCGTCAACGCCGGTATCTCGGTATCCCGTGTCGGTGGCGCGGCTCAAACCAAGATCATCAAGAAGCTCTCCGGTGGTATCCGTACCGCTCTGGCTCAGTACCGTGAACTGGCTGCATTCGCCCAGTTCGCATCTGACCTGGACGAAGCCACCCGCAAGCAGCTCGAGCATGGTCAGCGCGTAACCGAGCTGATGAAGCAGAAGCAGTATGCGCCGATGTCCATTGCCGAAATGTCGGTGTCCCTGTACGCAGCCGAGCGTGGCTTCCTGCAGGACGTCGAAGTCGCCAAGATCATCAGCTTCGAGCAGGCCCTGATCGCCTTCTTCAAGCGTGATCACGCCGACCTGATGGCGAAGATCAACGAGAAGGGTGACTTCAACGACGAAATCGACGCTGGCCTGAAAGCCGGTATCGAGAAGTTCAAGGCCACCCAAACCTGGTAACCGCAGCGGGGGCTTTGGCCCCCGCCTGCTTGAACCAAAAGGTGTGAAATGGCAGGCGCAAAAGAGATTCGCAGCAAGATTGCGAGCATCAAAAGCACGCAAAAGATCACCAGCGCCATGGAAAAAGTGGCGGTCAGCAAAATGCGCAAGGCTCAACAGCGCATGGCTGCCGGTCGTCCCTATGCTGAGCGTATTCGTCAGGTGATTGGTCACCTGGCCAAGGCGAACCCGGAATACCGCCACTCGTTCATGGTGGAGCGTGATGTAAAGCGCGTCGGTTATATCGTGGTGACCTCGGACCGTGGGCTGTGTGGTGGCTTGAACATCAACCTGTTCAAGGCGCTGCTCAGAAGCCTGAAGGAATGGCGCGACCAGAAGGTCGAGGCTGATTTCTGCGTGGTGGGCAGCAAGGGCGCGAGCTTCTTCCGCAGCAACGGGGGCAACGTGGTTGCCGCCATCAGCAAGCTGGGTGAAGAGCCGTCCATCAACGACCTGATCGGTAGCGTCAAGGTCGTGCTGGATGCCTATGCCGAGGGCCGTATCGATCGTCTGTATCTGGTGTCGAACAAGTTCGTCAACACCATGACACAGAAGCCGGAAGTGCAGCAGCTGCTGCCGCTGGCCGCGAGCGATGCACAAGGCGTGCAGAAAGGTCTGTGGGACTACGTGTACGAGCCGGACGCCCAGCAATTGCTGGATGCGCTGCTGGTACGCTACGTCGAGTCGCAGGTCTATCAGTCCGTGGTCGAGAACAGCGCGTGCGAACAGGCTGCGCGGATGATCGCGATGAAGAACGCAACCGACAACGCCGGTGAGCTCATCAAAGACCTGCAGCTGGTTTACAACAAGGCACGTCAGGCAGCGATCACCCAGGAAATTTCGGAAATCGTCGGCGGCGCTGCCGCGGTTTAAGAACGGTTCAAATATTCAGAGGAACCAAAGATGAGTAGCGGACGTATCGTTCAAATCATCGGCGCCGTCATCGACGTGGAATTTCCGCGTGACAAGGTGCCGAGTGTTTATGAAGCGCTGAAAGTAGTTGGCGCCGAAACCACCCTGGAAGTTCAGCAGCAGCTGGGCGACGGCGTGGTACGTACCATTGCGATGGGTTCGACCGAAGGCCTCAAGCGTGGCCTGGATGTCAACAGCTCTGGCAAGGCCATCTCCGTACCGGTCGGTAAAGCGACCCTGGGCCGGATCATGGACGTGCTGGGCAACCCGATCGACGAAGCCGGCCCCATCGGTGAAGAAGAGCAGTGGGAAATCCACCGCCCTGCGCCGAGCTATGCCGAACAAGCTGGCTCCAACGAGCTGCTGGAAACCGGCATCAAGGTTATCGACCTGGTCTGCCCGTTCGCCAAGGGCGGTAAAGTCGGTCTGTTCGGTGGTGCCGGTGTCGGCAAGACCGTGAACATGATGGAACTGATCCGTAACATCGCCATCGAGCACAGCGGTTATTCCGTGTTCGCCGGTGTGGGTGAGCGTACTCGTGAGGGTAACGACTTCTACCACGAGATGAAGGACTCCAACGTTCTCGACAAGGTAGCCCTGGTTTACGGTCAGATGAACGAGCCACCAGGCAACCGTCTGCGCGTAGCACTGACCGGCCTGACCATGGCCGAGAAGTTCCGTGACGAAGGCCGTGACGTTCTGTTGTTCGTCGACAACATCTACCGTTACACCCTCGCCGGTACCGAAGTATCCGCACTGCTCGGCCGTATGCCGTCGGCAGTAGGTTACCAGCCGACTCTGGCCGAGGAGATGGGCGTTCTGCAGGAGCGTATTACCTCCACCAAGAAAGGCTCGATCACCTCGATCCAGGCTGTATACGTACCTGCGGACGACCTGACCGACCCGAGCCCGGCGACCACCTTCGCCCACTTGGACGCCACCGTCGTACTGAGCCGTGACATCGCTTCCCTGGGTATCTACCCGGCCGTTGACCCGCTGGACTCCACCAGCCGTCAGCTGGATCCGAACGTGATCGGCCAGGAACACTACGAGACCGCTCGTGGCGTTCAGTATGTTCTGCAGCGCTACAAAGAGCTGAAGGACATCATTGCGATCCTGGGTATGGACGAGCTGTCCGAAGACGACAAGCAGCTGGTATCTCGCGCTCGTAAGATCCAGCGCTTCCTGTCCCAGCCGTTCTTCGTGGCTGAGGTCTTCACCGGTGCCCCGGGCAAGTACGTGTCCCTGAAGGACACCATTGCCGGCTTCAGCGGCATTCTCAAAGGCGACTACGACCACCTGCCGGAACAAGCGTTCTACATGGTAGGCGGCATCGACGAAGCCATCGAGAAAGCCAAGAAACTGTAAGTAACGGGTGCGCCCTCCAGAGGGCGTCCGGGCCGGAGCGGGCAGCAGCCTGATCCGGCCTCTCAACCGAGGCATTGTTATGGCTATGTCAGTCCACTGCGATATCGTCAGTGCGGAAGAAGAGCTGTTCTCGGGGCTGGTGGAAATGGTCATCGCCCACGGTCACCTCGGTGACCTGGGTATCCTGCCGGGCCACACCCCGCTGCTGACCGATCTCAAGCCGGGTCCGGTGCGAGTGATCAAGCAGGGTGGCACCGAGGAGGTGTTTTACATCTCCGGTGGCTTCCTGGAAGTTCAGCCGAGCATGGTGAAGGTTCTTGCCGACACCGCTGTTCGCGCTGGCGACTTGGATGAAGCCGCTGCCATCGAGGCACGCAAGGCTGCCGAGAAGGCGCTGAGCGAAAAGGGCACCGAGTTCGACTACGGCAGTGCTTCGGCACGCCTGGCCGAGGCTGCTGCCCAGCTGCGCACCATCGAAGAGATGCGCAAGAAGTTTGGCGGCCGCAGCCGCTGATCGCGTATCGCGGTATCACGCAAAGGGGCGACTTATGTCGCCCCTTTGCGTTTCTGGCAAAATAGCGCTTTTCGTCTGCGGCTCTTTCCCGCCGCCGCCTAATTCTGCCCAGCAAGGAGCTTTCTATGAGTCTGGATATCGTCATTCTGGCCGCCGGCCAGGGCACGCGCATGCGTTCGGCGCTGCCGAAGGTGCTGCATCCGGTCGCCGACAAGCCCATGCTCGGGCATGTCATCGACACTGCACGCAGCTTGCAGCCGCAGAGCATCCAGGTGGTGATCGGCCATGGCGCTGACAAGGTGCGCGAGCGCCTTGCCGCCGACGACCTGAATTTCGTCATCCAGGCCGAGCAGCTCGGCACCGGCCATGCCGTGGCCCAGGCCCTGCCGCAGCTTAGCGCCGATACCGTGCTGATCCTCTACGGCGATGTGCCGTTGATCGAAACCGCTACCTTGCAGCGTCTGCTGGCGCTGGTCAGTGACGATCAACTGGGCCTGCTCACCGTCGAGCTGGCCGATCCGACCGGCTATGGCCGTATCGTGCGCGATGGCAGCGGTGTGGTGCAGTCCATCGTCGAACACAAGGACGCCAGCGAGGCGCAGCGGCAGATTCGTGAGGGCAACACCGGCATCCTCGCCGTTCCGGGCAAGCGTCTGGCTGACTGGCTGGGGCGCCTATCCAACAGCAACGCCCAGGGTGAGTACTACCTGACCGACGTGATCGCCATGGCCGTGGCCGATGGCCTGACCGTGGCCACCGAGCGCGCTGCCGACGAGATGGAAGTGCTCGGCGCCAACGACCGTATCCAGTTGTCCCAGCTTGAATGCCATTACCAGCAGCGTATGGCCCGTCGCCTGATGGCCCAGGGCGTCACCCTGCGCGACCCGCATCGCTTCGACGTGCGTGGTGACGTAAGCGTTGGCCGCGACGTGACCATCGATATCAACGTCATCCTCGAAGGCAAGGTGATCATCGAGGACGATGTGCAGATCGGCCCGAACTGCGTGATCAAGGACTCGGTGCTGCGCAAGGGCGCCATCGTCAAGGCCAACAGCCACCTGGACGGCGCCGAGATGGGCGAGGGCGCCGATTGCGGCCCGTTCGCTCGTCTGCGTCCGGGGACCAAACTGGGTGCCAAGGCCCATGTGGGTAACTTCGTCGAACT
This sequence comes from Pseudomonas sediminis, assembly GCF_039555755.1. Taxonomy (NCBI): domain Bacteria; kingdom Pseudomonadati; phylum Pseudomonadota; class Gammaproteobacteria; order Pseudomonadales; family Pseudomonadaceae; genus Pseudomonas; species Pseudomonas sediminis. The sequence goes on along the minus strand of NZ_CP154631.1, from coordinate 1,761,287 downwards.
GAAGAACGCGGTGCTGGGTGAAGGCGCCAAGGCCGGTCACCTGAGCTACCTGGGTGATGCCGAGATCGGCGCGCGGACCAACATCGGTGCCGGTACCATCACCTGCAACTACGACGGTGCCAACAAATTCCGCACGGTCATGGGCGAGGATGTGTTCATCGGCTCCAACAGCGCGCTGGTGGCGCCGGTGAACCTGGGCGACCGCGCCACCACGGGCGCCGGCTCGGTAGTGACCAGCGATGTGCCGGCCGATATGCTAGCTGTCGGGCGTGCCAAGCAGCGCAATATCGAAGGCTGGAAGCGCCCCACCAAGAAGTGAACCTGATCGGGCCTGGGTGACCGGGCCTGTGTATAACCTGTCGGAGGCAGCTCTGTATGCTCGGCGTGACGGATTATGCCGCCTTCGTGGTGGCCTTCATCATCCTGCTGGCCATTCCCGGGCCGGGTAACCTGGCGTTGATCCTCTCCACCGGCAAGGGCGGGATTCGTGGCGGGCTGGCTTCGACCTTCGGTATCATCTTCGGCGACCAGGTGCTGCTGTGGTTGGCGGTGGCCGGTGTTGCTGCGCTGCTGAAGGCCTATCCGGCGGCCTTCCATGTCGTGCAGTGGCTCGGTGCGGCCTACCTGGTCTACCTCGGCCTGCGCATGATTCTGGCCAAGCCGGGGGCGGCGCCGACACTGGAGATCAAGCCGCGCCAGTACCTCTGGCAAACCCTGGTGATCACGGTCTTCAACCCCAAGGCCATCATTTTCTATATGGCCTTTTTCCCGCTGTTCATCGACCCGCAGCGCCATCAGGGACTGACTACGTTCGCTTTCATGGCCGTGACCATCATGGCGCTGACCTTTCTCTACGGCCTTCTTATCGTGCTGCTGACACACTTTCTCGCCGAGCGTATGCGCGCCAACCCGCGTATCGCCCGTGGTCTCGAGAAGTTGGCGGGGCTGTGCCTGGTCGGCTTCGGGGTCAAGCTGACGCTGAACTGACCGGCGGACGCTTGCGGGCTTTTCGATCATATGTTTTGATTCGCGCCGTTATCTTTCGAATCGAAACTTAAGCATGTCGAAGCGCAATACGCCGCAACGTCGTCACACCATTCTTGCCTTGCTCGCCGAGCAGGGCGAGGTGTCGGTGGATGCCCTGGCTCAGCACTTCGCCACCAGCGAAGTGACCATTCGCAAGGACCTTGCCGCCCTGGAAACAAATGGTCTGTTGTTGCGTCGCTATGGCGGTGCGGTGCCGGTGCCGCAGGAACTGATCAGCGAGCCGACGCAGTTCATTTCCCCGTACAAGCAGGCAATTGCCCGCGCCGGTGTGACGCGCATCCGCGAGCACGCGCGGATCATCATCGACAGCGGCACCACCACGGCGGCGATGATCCCGCAGCTTGGCTACAAGCCCGGGCTGGTGGTGATGACCAACTCGCTCAATGTGGCCAACGCCCTGCGCGAACTCGAACACGAGCCGGTGCTGCTGATGACCGGCGGCACCTGGGATCCGCACTCGGAGTCCTTCCAGGGCCAGGTGGCCGAGCAGGTGCTGCGTTCCTATGACTTCGACCAATTGTTCATCGGCGCCGACGGCATCGACCTGGAGCGTGGTACCACCACCTTCAACGAGCTGCTCGGTCTGTCGCGAGTCATGGCTGAGGTGGCTCGCGAAGTCATCGTCATGGTCGAGAGCGACAAGATCGGCCGGCGCATTCCTAATCTGGAACTGCCCTGGAGCAGCTTCCACACCCTGATTACCGACGAGCGCCTGGATGCCCAGGCCGCCGAACAGATACGCGCGCGCGGCATCCAGCTGATCCTCGCGCCGCTGGAAAACTAAAGGAGAACCTCATGTGTGGAATCGTAGGCGCCATCGCTGAGCGCAACATCACCCCGGTGCTGGTCGAAGGCCTCAAGCGCCTGGAATACCGCGGCTACGACAGCGCCGGTGTAGCGCTGCTGACCGAGCAGGGTGCACTGGATCGCCGTCGTCGGGTCGGCAAGGTCAGCGAATTGCAGGCCGCGCTGCAGGCCGAGCCGCTGGCCGGGCGCCTGGGCATCGCCCACACGCGCTGGGCCACCCACGGTGCGCCGAGCGAGCGTAATGCTCACCCACACTTCTCCGGCCAGGATCTGGCCGTGGTGCATAACGGCATCATCGAGAACCATGAAGAACTGCGCGAGCGTCTCAAGGGGCTGGGTTACGTCTTCACCTCCGACACCGACACCGAAACTATCGTCCACCTGCTCGATCACAAGCTGCAGCAGTTCGGCGACCTCGCGGCCGCGCTCAAGGCTGCCATCCCGGAACTGCACGGCGCCTACGGCCTGGCCGTGATCAGCGCCAAGCATCCGGATCGCCTGCTCGCCGCGCGCAGTGGTAGCCCGCTGGTGATCGGTCTGGGCCTGGGGGAAAACTTCCTCGCCTCCGATCAGTTGGCCCTGCGCCAGGTCACTGACCGTTTCATGTACCTGGAAGAAGGCGATATCGCCGAAATCCGCCGTGACGGCGTGCAGATCTGGGACGCAGCCGGTCAGCCGGTGCAGCGCGAAGCCGTGCAGTACCACGAAGGTGCCGAGGCCGCCGACAAGGGCGAGTACCGCCATTTCATGCTCAAGGAGATCCATGAGCAGCCCAAGGTGGTGCAACGCACTCTGGAAAGCCGCCTGGGCAGCGATCACGTGCTGGTGCAGGCCTTCGGCCCGCAGGCCGCCGAACTGTTTGCCAATGTGAAGAACGTACAGATCGTCGCCTGCGGCACCAGCTACCACGCCGGTATGGTCGCCCGTTACTGGCTGGAAGAGCTGGCCGGGATTCCCTGCCAGGTCGAAGTGGCCAGCGAGTTCCGCTACCGCAAGGTGGTAGTGCAGCCGGACACCTTGTTCGTCAGCGTCTCGCAGTCCGGCGAAACCGCCGACACCCTGGCCGCACTGCGCAACGCCAAGGAGAAGGCACCAGGGCAGGGCGGCTACCTGGCCAGCCTGGTGATATGCAACGTCGGCACCAGCTCGCTGGTGCGCGAATCCGACCTGTGCCTGCTGACCCAGGCCGGCCCGGAAATTGGCGTGGCTTCGACCAAGGCCTTCACTACCCAGCTGGTCGGCCTGATGCTTCTGACCCTGTCCCTCGGCCAGGTGCACGGCACCCTGGACAAGGCGCTGGAAGCGCAACTAGTCGACGAACTGCGTCGCCTGCCGACCCGTCTGGGCGAAGCCCTGGCCATGGACAAGACCGTGGAGAAAATCTCCGAACTGTTCGCCGAGAAGCACCACAGCCTGTTCCTCGGCCGTGGCGCGCAGTATCCGGTGGCCATGGAAGGGGCACTCAAGCTCAAGGAAATCTCCTACATCCACGCCGAAGCCTATCCGGCTGGTGAGCTCAAGCACGGCCCGCTGGCCCTGGTCGACGCCGACATGCCGGTGGTTACCGTGGCGCCGAACAACGAGCTGCTGGAAAAGCTTAAGTCCAACCTGCAGGAAGTCCGTGCGCGTGGTGGCGAGCTGATCGTCTTCGCCGACCAGCAGGCTGGCATGAGCAACGGCGAGGGCACTCATGTGGTGGCCATGCCGCATATCCATGACCTGCTCGCGCCGATTCTCTACACCGTGCCGCTGCAGTTGTTGTCGTACTACGTCGCCGTGCTCAAGGGCACCGACGTCGACCAGCCGCGTAACCTCGCAAAAAGCGTAACGGTGGAGTGAGGGGGCGCTTGTGAAACGTGAAGATATAAGGGCCAGAAGCGCCGCTGGCGTGCAGTTCGATACCCATCTGATGCCCAACCCGGGCAATACCCGGGAGTGGATCGTGCTGTTCAAGAAGGATGCGGGTACCAGCTACTTTCTGATCGACGAGCAGGATGAGGTGGAGTGCTTTGCCGACCTCAATGGTCTGATCGAGGAATTGCGGCAACTCGGCATCAAAGGTGCGGAGATTCATCTGTGAGTCTCTCGCGCCACTTCGTCACCTAGGTGCCCTATGCCGATCCGCTATGCCCGACGCCTGACCGGGCGCAAACGCAGTGTCGTGGCCAACCGTCATCTGGGTTACGCCCTGGCCTTTGTCGCCGGGGCAATCAATGCCGGGGGCTTTCTTGCGGTGCAGCAGTACACCTCGCATATGACAGGGATTGTCTCGGCCATGGCCGACCATATCGCCCTGGGTGCCTATGATCTGGTGCTCGGTGGGCTGGGTGGGGTGTTGTCGTTTGTCCTGGGTGCCATCGCCTCGACCCTGATGGTCAATTACTCCAAGCGCCGCCGCCTGCACAGCGAAAACGCCCTGCCGCTGCTCTGTGAGGCGGCACTGCTGCTGTGCTTCGGTCTGCTTGGCGCCACCCTGGCAACCATCGAGGGGCTGTTCGTGCCCCTGACGGTGATGCTGCTGTGCTTCATCATGGGGCTGCAGAATGCCCTGATCACCAAGTTGTCGCGGGCAGAAATCCGCACCACCCATATCACCGGCATCGTCACCGATATCGGTATCGAACTGGGCAAGCTGCTGTACTGGAACCGCCATGGCGACAGGCACGGTCGGGTCCAGGTCGACCGTCAGCGCCTGCAGGTGTTGAGCCTGCTGGCGCTGTATTTCTTTATGGGTGGGATTGCCGGTGCCTTTGGCTTCAACGGCCTGGGCTATATCGCCACCCTACCGCTGGCGTTGTTGCTGGTAGGCCTGGCTCTGGTGCCAGCGGTGGATGATCTGCGCTCGGGGTGGCGCCGTTTTAGACGCGCCCGGCAGGGTTGAGTCGACCTTGAGAGCGGGTGGACAACTGCGCGTTGTCCACCTTCTTAAGCCTCTGCCGCGCCCTGCTCCTTGATCCCGTAGAACACGCAATACAGCACCGGCAGCACCACCAGCGTCAGCAGGGTGGCGAAGCCCAGGCCGAACATGATCACCACCGCCATGCTCTGGAAGAAGGCATCGGTCAGCAGCGGGCTCATGCCCAGGATGGTGGTCAGGGCGGCCATGGCCACCGGGCGCACGCGGCTGATCGAGGCGTCTTCCACGGCTTGCAGGGCATCCTTGCCGCTGGCCAGCTGCAGCTGGATTTCGTCCACCAGGACGATGCCGTTCTTCACCAGCATACCGCTCAGGCTAAGCAGGCCGAGCAGGGCCATAAAGCCGAAGGGGATGCCGGTCAGCAGAAAGCCCAGGGTCACGCCGATCATCGCCAGGGGCACGGTGAGCCAGATCACGGTGGCGCGCTTGAACGAGTCGAAGAGCAAAATGGTGATCATAAACATCACCAGATAACCCAGCGGCAGGCTACCGAACACTGCACCTTGCGCATCGCGGGAGCTTTCATACTCGCCGCCCCATTCCAGGCTGTAACCCTCGGGCAGGGGGATGGCCTCGATCTGCGGCTTGAGGCGCTGGAACAGCTGGGCTGCGGTTTCGCCGCTGAGCAGGGAAGGATCGGCCTGTACGGTGAGCGTGCGTTTGCGATCCAGACGCATGATCAGCGGGTCTTCCCACTCGGTGTTAAAGCCCAGCAGCACCTGTTCGATGGGCAGGTAGCCGCCCCGGGCGTTGCTCCAGATCTGCAGGTCACTCAGGCTGTCGGCATTCAGCCGCTCGTTGTCCGGGGTGCGCGCGACTATTGGCAGCAGGCGGGTGCCGTCGCGGTACAGGCCGACATTCATGCCGGAGAAGCTCATGCGCAGCAGGTCATCCAGCTCACTCTTGTCCACCCCCAGTTCGCGGGCGCGGGCCTCGGCGAATTGCGGGCGGACCAGCTTGGTGCGCTCATACCAGTCGTGCATCACTGCATTGGCTACCGGGTCCTGGCGCATCAGACGGCTGACCTCGCCTCCCAGGCGGCGCAGTTCGTCGGGGTCGGGGCCGCTGAAGCGCGCCTCGATCTTGCTGTCGTTGCCGGGGCCGAGCATCAGTTGCTTGAACTTGGGCTTGATCTGCGGGTACTGCTCGGCGACATGCAGTTCCAACTGGTTGATCAGCGGCTCGATGCGCTCCAGGTTGTCGGTGCGCACCAGCAGCTGAGCGTAGTTGGGGTACTGCTTCTGCGGTGAGTAGGTGAGGATAAAACGCAGGGCGCCCTGACCGATTGTGCTGCTGACCGTGGTCACCCCTTCCTGCTCCAGTACATGCTGATCCAGTTCGGCCACCAGCTGCTCGGTGTAGCGGATATCAGTGCCCTGGGGTAGCCACAGGTCGATAAAGAACATCGGCGTATTGGACGGCGGAAAGAAGCTCTGGCGCACCTTGCCGAAGCCGGCAATGGCCACCACCAGCAATACCACCAGCATGCCCAGAGTGAGGCTACGGCGGTGCAGGGCGAAGTCGAGCAGGCGCCGGTAGCTGGTGAAGATCACCCCGCCGTAGGGGTCGCCCTGATCCTGGCCGGTCAGGGTCTGGTTATCGCGGAAGAACAGGCTGGCGAAGAACGGCGTCAGGGTGATGGCAGTCACCCAGCTGAGCAGCAGGGAGATCATCAGCACCTGGAACAGCGACAGGCAGAACTCGCCGGTGGAGTCGTCCGACAGGCCGATGGGGGCGAAGGCGATGATGGCGATCAGGGTGGCGCCGAGCAGCGGCAGATTGGTCTGGCGGACGATGCCCCGCGCTGCCTCCAGGGTGCTCTGGCCGCGTTGACGGCCGACCAGAATGCCTTCGACGATAACGATGGCGTTGTCCACCAGCATACCCAGGGCGATCACCAGGGCACCGAGGGAAATGCGCTGCAGCTCGATGCCCAGCAGGCGCATAAAGATAAAGCTGCCGAGCACCGTGAGGGCCAGGATCAGGCCGATCAGCAGGCCGCTGCGCAGGCCCATAAAGATCAGCAGCACGACGATCACGATGGCCACCGAGGCGACGAAGTTGATCACGAAACCCTGCACCGAGGCCTGCACTTCGGCGGCCTGGTCGTAGAACACCTGCAACTGCATACCGGCCGGGCGCTGGGCGTCCAGTTCGGCCAGGCGCGCGTTGATCGTCGCGCCGACATCCACCACGTTGACCTTGGGTGCGAAGGAAACGCCCAGGGTCAGGGCCGGCTGGCCGTTCATGCGGTAGAGGTTGCCCGGTGTTTCGCTAAAGCCGCGGCTGACCTGGGCGATATCGCCGAGAGTGACCTGCTGCGCGCTGCCCGGGTCGCTGATGATCAGGCGCTCCAGCTCGCGCACATCCTGCAGCTCGCCAGTGGGGTGCAGGCGGATCGACTCGCTGCCGACCAGAATGCGCCCGGCGTTGGACACCACGTTCTGCTGGCTGAGCACCTGGGCCAGGCGCTGCGGGGCGATACCCAGGGTGCTCATCTTGCTGCGCGAGATTTCCACCTGCACCTGCTCCTGGCGGGCGCCGGCCAGGCTGACCTTGCCTACGCCAGGCAGCAACACCAGTTCACGGCGCAGGTAGTCGGCGAAGTCGCGCAGCTCCTGGGCGCTGTAGCCTTCGCCGGTGACCAGCAGGAAGAAGCCGAATACATCACTGAAGTCGTCGCGGATCTGCGGCGGGTTGACTCCCGGTGGCAGGCTGGGCTGCAGGTCGTTGATCTTGCGCCGCAATTCGTCCCAGATCTGCGGGATCTGCTCGGCCTTGTACTGGCTGTGCAGCTCCAGGCTGATCTGCGAGAGCCCGGCGCTGGAGATGGAGGTGACCTTCTTGATCGAGGGCAGCTGCTGAATGGCGTTTTCCAGGGGATAGCTGACTTCCTCTTCCACCTGCTGCGGCGAGGCGCCGGGGTAGCTGGTGATGACCATGGCGTTTTTCAGGGTGAAGGAGGGGTCTTCCAGGCGGCCGATGCCGAGAAAGGCCATCAACCCGCCGATGCCCAGCACCAGGGTGACCAGCCAGCTGGTGACGCGGCGCTGGATAAAATAACCGGCGATATCCATTTACAGCCCCCGCTCGCGTACCCAGGGCCGCACTGCCTGGCCTTCCTCCAGTTCGGCGCCACCGACGGCGACGATCTGCTCGCCGGGCTCGATGCCGCTGAGCACTTCGATACCGTTACGGGTCAGCTGGCCGACTTCGACCTGGCGCGCGGTGAGGCGCAACGTGCCGTCCTGCTCGCGCGCCACCCATACCTGCTTGACTTCGGCGGCGACGCTATCCGGGCTGAATACCGCCTCCACCGGCACCAGCAGGCGATTGTCCGGGTTGCGGCTGATTTTGGCGAAATCGATCTTGACCGTGGCGCTCATGCCCGGCAGCAGGTTGAGCTCCTCGGGGCGAGGCATGGACAGGGTGACCTGATAGGTCAGGGTCTTGGGGTCTGGCTGGGTGCTGTGTTCCTTGTACACCGCCTCGAATTCGCGATCCGGCAGGCTGTCGAGAATCACGCTGGGGTGATAGCCCACGCTGTCTTCACGACTGCGCAGGTTGGTCAGCAGGTTTTCCGGCATCTGGAACAGCACATCCAGGCTGTCGCCGCTCTGCAAGGTGACGATAGGTTGCTTGGCCTGCACCACCTGGAAGTTATCCACATGGGTGTTGGCCGCTACACCGTCGAAGGGTGCGAGGATGCGGGTGTAGTCCAGCTCCTGACGAGCCAGGCTCAGGGCAGCGCTGGCCGAGTCGAGGGCGGCCTTGCGCTGGTCATATTCGGAGCGGGAAATCATCTGCCGCTCAAGCAGTTGAGCAATGCGCTTGAACTGGGCGTTGGCCAGGTCGAAGCTGGCCTGGCGATCACGTACCCGCAGACGCTGGTCGGTGTCTTCGATGCTGGCAATCAGCTGGCCGCGCTTGACCGGCTGGCCCTGCCGCACCTCCAGCGTCTTCAGCTGGCCGCCGATGCGAAAGGACAGCTCGGCTTCCTCGGTGGCCTTGAGGCGGGCGGGGAATTCGCGCAGGCGCTCGCTGGCGGGGTCTTCCACGGTAAACAGCTTGACCAGGCGCGGTGCCTGTTCCTGGGGGGCGGGTGCCTGGTCGCAGCCGACCAGTAGCAGGCTGGCCGGTAGGCACAGACAGAGGAGGGGGCGTAGGTTCAAGATGACTATCCCTGATAACGACACAATAGAAGGTCGCACCCAATCGAGTGCGTATGGCCGAGAGTTTAGGGGGTAATTGCTGCGATCTCCATGGGTTCGGCGACGCCAAGATGACCACCGCCCTGCTGGATCGGCTGACCCACCACTGCCACATCGTCGAAACCGGTAACGAGTCCTATCGCCTGCAACACAGTAGCTTGGCGGCCCAGGCCAAGATCAAATCACGGGAGCGAAAGCGTAAGGGCGGCCAGGAACCGGAGGACGATGAGTCGTTCTGATTTCATGGTGACGACGGCCTGCTGCATGGCTGCATGTGGCAGGTCTTCAACAGCTGAACTGGGACAGCGAGGGAGTGGGTTCAAAAGCAGCTGCGCTGGTAGACTTATCCACAGTTGCTGGTAACAAAATCAGCAATCCGCCCTGGGTCAAATTTCAATCGGCAGGGTGGGTCAATTTTCCATCAGCGCCAACAGTACAAGTATGTCGAGCAGATTCACTGCGGCGATATCATGGCTGGTTGAGCATCGGTCGCAGTGGAATGACTGGCTAGGGTTAGGCCACCAGCCGCAGTTGCGGGGCAAGGGCAAGGTAGTCTTGGGGCATGGTTGATAGGATTGCGGCGACTTTCTCTCGCGGTAGCTGGTCAGCGAGCAGCGCTTCAAGTTTGCCGAGCCGCTCCAGGACGGCGTGGGTACGATCCCATTGAGTACTGAACCGCTTGGCCGTCATCTTCTGCTCGACAAGTACCAGATAACGGCTGCGATCGTAGGTATAGCGCATGGTGACCTTGCTCGACGATCCGTCTTCATCTTGCTCCGAGAAGACCAGCTCGAACACCAGCCCCTGCGATGTCTTTCGCGCCGAGGACTCGACGTAGTCATCTTCGAAGAGATTGTCGATAAGTTCGCTGGGCTGAACGCCACGGGTTACGTGGAGAGTCGAGAGCTCATCAACCAGTATTCTGATGGATTCTAGACTCATTTCAGCATTCTCCTTAATTCATCGATGATCACTACCACGTACTCAATCGACTTGGTCAGTGAGCTGTTGTCACGGTCAGCAACCCTACCGAATTTCTTCACCAGCTTGGTGTAGATAAAGCTCACCAGTATACCGTCGTTAGGCATGTTGGGTTTCGCCATCGGTAGGTGGTTTTTGAATATCGGATAAAGGGTAGAAGCTTTTTCTTCGATTTGCAGATCGCTGAGCAATGTTGCGACCTCGTCCTGAGCCTTCTTGGTAAGGATCTCGCGGAGTTGCTTACGCGCGATTTCAGGCCGCTTCTCCACGAGGTTGGGGTCTATGATCTGAGCTGCTTTCTTTGTCTCAGCACTCAGGAAGACGTTCTTGAGCTGTGCAAGAACATCCGCGTCATAGCCCTCAATCCCCGGAAGCGCCTGGACCTTCTGCGTTGCGATGGACTCGACTTCGGCCCGTTTCTCCGAAAATATCTTGTTGAAGTCCAGATCTCCAAGGTAGGAGTCACGGTCACTCACAAATGCTTCGGAGCTGGAAACACCACCCAGGTTCTGCTCTTTGCGCGTGTAGTCCTCGTCCGTGATTGTGTAGTCGCGGGTGCGCTGGTGTTTGGCCCGATCAACCTCAGTCTGGAAGGCAGTCCACATCGAATCCAAGCCGGTCTCCTGGTGATAGATCACCACGGCGTTGTTATCGATCTCAAAAGCCGTGATCTCGTCGGCTGGGATCGCCCGCAAAACCCTGCCCACAATTTGTGCGAAGGCATTTTCGCTTCGGTAGGGACGGAAGAGGGCCAGAACAGTGAGGTAACGATGGTCGTAGCCTTCCATCAACATGTTCACGGAGATAACGACATCGCACTGGTGGTTATCGATTACCCGGAATGCCGCATCGATATCTGCTAACTCCATGTCGCTGTGCACTACAGCTGCAGTCAGGTTCTTGGATTGATACCAGGTGCGCAGGTCCTCGGCGTGGGTGATGCTGCAACCGACAGCGAGAATCTTGTGTGGCACGTCCGGAGAGGTTTTCCGGAGCTCATCCAGTTTCTGAATGCTTAGGTTGATTACGTCCATTGAGCATTCTGGAGACAAGGCTACGCTGCGCTCTACCCACTCTCGGTCCTTGAATTCGAGGACTTGCTCTTTGGAGAGCCGAACACCTGGCTGCTCGGTGACGGTGAAGTAAAGCTCATGAGCATTTACGGTCTCTTTCCTCAGCCACTTAACATACCGATCACGCATCACCTCGGAGAGAGGCGTCTTATGGATCAGTTTTCCTGGCACTTCTTGGTTGTCGCCGCGGAACGGCGTACCAGTCACAAAGATCTTCTTAGCCTTGGAAAAGTGGGCCAGGGTCTTTTGCCAGCTACGTGCCGGCGCATGGTGCCCCTCATCAATGATGATGAGGTCGAAGAAGTCGGACGGCACCCGCTTCGTCAGTGACTGTCCGCGCTCGTTGTATACCTGCTGGATGTTCGAATAGACGAAGTGGGCTTGCTCAAGGCTGGCCTGATGGGTATCAGACGTAAATTCGCATGTGACCGGCAGATCCTCGGCACTGAAAATCACATCGAAATTGATCCAGAAGTTGTCTTCTAGCAGCTCCTGTGTCCGTCGAATGCTCTGCTTGGTGACCAGGCCTGGTGTAATGATCAACACACGTCCCTTTGCCAGGCCGAAAGGTACGATGGAGATCAGCCCGCTTTTGCCCGTCCCTGTCGGCAGGACGATTAGTGCATCCTCGTTGGAGTTCTCGAAATGCTCCTGCGCCTTGATATAGGCCTCGATCTGGGGGCTACGCAGCTTTTTATTGCCAAGGATATTGGCTGCCGTTTCGGTGAAATAATTCATAGACAGTCGAGATTCCTATCGGCGACGCGCGCCAAGGTGCCTGCTCGCTGGACAAGCACTCGGCGACGGGGACAGAGGTAGTTGAGGTGCGGCGGACGTGGCATTGAAATATCCGTATTTCGGGCTGGGCATCACGAGATTCTGATGATGGTCGAGCGTGTGCACTACGACTGATTGTAGCCTAGTGACATCACGCTTTGGCGCCTGACTTTCTTGAGAATACCCACACGCCATCGTGTGCGTGGACAATTCAATGCTGAGCTTTGTAGCCAACGACAAGGTTCATCGCCACTAGGATGTCCAAGGGGTGGTCAGTGATGGCACCCCTGAGCCGTCTCAGGGTTCTGGCACCCGCTGACTACCATCATGATGGGCCCCATATCTGGATCACCAAGCCCACGCGGTACTCCCTTAAGCCAATTCAATGGACGGTATCTCGATCCAGCGGCAGTGGGCTGCGATCCTTGTTTATGGCACGCGGCATGTGTGTAGGGCACGTGTGAGGCGGGGGCTGGCTGTGTCAAACTTTATTCTTGGCTGCGGTGGGGCTTTTTGGGCGGGCGCGTTAGGCTGTGTCAAACTATGTTTCGGTTGTTGTGGCAGGCCCTAGCGCTGAAGCTAGCGGATTTTGCGGCCCTCTATGTCAAACTATATTCTGGGTATCCACCGTCCATCTGGACGGGCTTTTGCGTTTCCATCACGCCGAAATCCTGCTCAGGTGCAGCTCTTCGGGGCGCAGCGTAAGGACGCGAACGCCGTCTCGGGTGACCGCCACGGTATGTTCGAATTGCGCCGAGAGCTGGCCGTCGCGGGTCACCACCGTCCAGCCGTCGCGCAGCGTACGCACGTCCGCCGTTCCCCGGTTGAGCATGGGTTCGATGGTGAAGGTCATGCCTTCGCGCAGGGTCAGGCCGGTGCCGGCTTTGCCCCAGTGCAGTACTTCGGGTGGCTCGTGCATTTCCCGGCCGATGCCGTGGCCGCAATACTCCCTGACCACCGAGTAGCGATGGGCGCGGGCATGGCGTTCGATGGCATGACCGATATCGCCGAGGCGGGCGCCGGGTCTGACGGCTTCGATGCCCTTGCACATCGCCTCATAGGTGACTTCGGCCAGCTGACGAGCCTGGTCCGACACCTTGCCGATCAGGTAGGTCTTGCTCGAATCGGCGATATAGCCGTTCTTCTCCAGGGTGATATCGAAATTCACCAGATCGCCATCGCGCAGGATATCGTCGGCGCTGGGGACTCCATGGCACACCACCTCGTTGCGTGACGTGTTCATGGCGTAGGCGAAACCATACTGGCCCTTGCTCGCCGGGCGCGCCTTGAGTTCACCCACGATGTAGTTATCCACAAGGTCGTTGACCTGCAGGGTCGACATGCCGAGCAGATCCAGGCGATCCAGGTAGCCGAACACGGACGCCAGCAACCTGCCGGATTCCGCCATCAGGGCGATCTGTTGCGGTGTCTTGCTCATGAGGCATCCGCCATTCTTGGCGGAACCACCACGCCGGCTGCACGCATCTCGGCGGACATCAGCTCATTGAAGCTCAGCGTCGGGTTCATCTCGCAGAGCATGCCGATGCGAATCCAGAAACCCGCCTGTGCATTGATCGAACGGCCCGAGACGCTGCTCGCCCGGCGGATTTGGTCATGCAGCTCGTCATCGATGTTGACGATGCCCATGGATACCTCCTTATATATGATTCGTATATGAAGCATATATAACTATGGGACTGATTTCACTCACCGATCATCAGTGAGCAAGGCGTGCTCACCTCATCCTTTACACTATGAGCCGTATCCGCTGCCGTATGCAGGCAGTGGGATCATCTGAGTCACGCTGGAACAGGAGAGAGGATGAAGCGCGCGGATGTGAAACGCAGAACGAGCGAGGGGGTTGTGTTCGATACCCAGGTCATGGTCAATCCGGCCAATCCCGCTGAGTGGATCGTATTTTTCAAGAAAGGCGCAGGGCGTAGCTTCTTTCTGGTTGATGAGGCCGAGCAGGTCGAGACCTTTGCCAGCCTGGATGAGTTGATGCCGGAGCTGCGGGCTCTGGGTATCAAGCGGGTCGAGGTGCAGCTCTGAGGGTGAGTTGCTAACAGTTGCCGTGGATCATCTTGTGGATATCCTTGTGATACCAGGCTGAAGCCCAGATAAACCGGGCTAATCAGCCTGTTGTTCAAAAACTGATCCTTGTCGCATCGTTATTCACAATAGCTCTGGATAAACTTCGGCCTATCTTGTTGATAAGTTATCAGGCGTCAGCTATCACGGGGCTTTCAGCGCTTTGCGCAGTTTCTCGCCAGATGACGGATGGCTCAGTCGTTGCCAGGGCGATAAAGATGGCGATGCGCCGAGTCATATAACGCTGACTCGGCAAAGACACCCGGATCGAGCACTCGCCCGACCAGAATCAGTGCCGTGCGGCGAAAGCCCTTGGCTGCGACCTTGGTCTCGATATCGGCGAGGGTGCCGAGCACCCAGTCCTGATTCGGCCAACTGGCCCTGTGGATAACCGCGATGGGGCAGTCGGCGCCGTAGTGCGGCAGCAGTTCGCCGACTATGGCCGGCAGCTGGCGCACGCCGAGGTGGATGGCCATGGTTGCGCGGTGCCGCGCCAGATCCTGCAGTTGCTCGCCCTCGGGCATCGGCGAAGTGGTGCCGTAGCGGGTGAGAATTACGGTCTGGGCGATGCCCGGCAGGGTCAGCTCGCTTTCCAGCAAGGCCGCGCAGGCGGCGGTGGCCGTGACGCCGGGGATGATCTCGAAAGGGATGCCCAGAGCACGCAGCTCGCGAATCTGCTCGCCGATAGCGCCGTACAGCGAAGGGTCGCCGGAGTGCACGCGGGCCACATCCTCGCCGCGCTCATGGGCCTGGCTCAGCAGCGTAATGATCTCACTCAGGTGCAGCTCGGCCGTGTTGATTACCTGCTCCGCGTTGTGGCCGTGCAGGACTGCTGCGGGCACCAGCGAGCCGGCATAGAGGATCACCGGGCACGAACGAATCAGGCGCTGGCCCTTGACGGTAATCAGCTCGGGATCGCCGGGGCCGGCGCCGATAAAGTAGACGGTCATGAGGTGTGCCTTGTCAGGGGGGAGTTTGCGCTGTTCATGGTTGGCGCATCAGAATTTTGGCCGTGATGATGGCGGGCTCGTTTTCATAGCCGCGCTTGGCGAGGGCGATCACTTTGTTGCGGATATCTTCCGGTGACCAGAACAGCCAGCCGTTTCGCGAGAACAACTCCTTGATTTCAGCATTCCTGGATTGATAGACCTTACCGGCAGCGAGTCCCAGAACTATTTCGGTAGTACTGTCACCCATTCCACAATCGATAAGATCCTGTCTGAGTCGTTGGAAAACGATCGACCTGTAATTTTCGCAAGTAAACAGCTTGTATTTGCCTTCGGGAATGTCATGGATTTCGCTAAGACATGACAGTCGGACACCGGGAGAGTCGAGGAAGGATTTTGCTTCAAAGGCGAGAAGTCTATTTTCGCTGGGCTTGTAAGCGAGAAGGTCGATTTCCGGGCGTGGAATGGAATGTTTACCCACCTGCCTTTTTTCTTCCTTGGTCAGGTTGACCTTGAACGACTGTCGAACCCAATACCCTTCACCTTCAAGCAAAGTCTTAATAACGCTTTCGAAGTAATCCAAGGCTGTATGCTCAAACTATTGAAGTCCTGCCAACGCACAGGTGGCGTTGGCTGTGCGGGTTTTCTCGCCCAGCAGGCGAGCTGCCTTGCCCAGTTGCGTGGCCAGAGCCAGGGCGCAGGGTTCAGCCACAGCGGGGCTGCCTGTTACGGATCGGATGAGGGCACTGTCGGCATTTTCCGGCTGGTAGAGGGTGAGTGCTTCGGGGGGGAAGAACGTCAGCTCCAGATTCAAGTGGATTGCCAGTTGATGCAGCCCCGGCTCGTCGCGTTTGTGGGCGATGCTGGCCAGTCCAACGAGGTTATCCACAGTCAACTCATGCTGGGCCAGGCTGTGGATGAGCAGGGCGAGCAGGTCTTGCTGGGGGCAGTCGCGCCTGCAACCAAGCCCAGCCACCACCATGGGCGAGGCGTCAGGGCTGGGATTCAAGGGGCTAGGCATCATCAAGGGCGCTCGTGCTGTGCAGCGGCGTAGCTCAACATGGCGCATCCCACCGGTCAACCGCGATTGACCGGCCGCCGCGGCCTGCGTAGCCTTCTCGCTTTCGAGGTTCTTCCCGGTACGGCGCCGGGGAGCTAAGAGGGAACAGGGTCGATGCCCTGGCTGCCCCCGCAACTGTGAACGGTCTTAAACCCTTCGTACACCACTGCCGTCAGGCGGGAAGGTGAAGGGCGCGCAATGCGCAGACCGTGAGCCAGGAGACCTGCCTCGACTGACCAGCCATTTGCTCGGACGGGGTGATCCGACGGGGCCAGCACGCACCTGCGTGCCCGCCTGCGCGTACCCGTCCGCCGAACTTACCGACGCCACGGGGCCATTCATGAAAACCCTCGCCAAACTGCCTGTCACCATCGTCACCGGTTTTCTCGGTGCTGGTAAAACCACCCTGCTGCGCCATCTGCTGGCTAACGCCGGCGGCCGCCGTATCGCGGTGATCGTCAACGAGTTCGGTGAGCTGGGGATCGACGGCGAGATTCTCAAGCAGTGCTCCATCGGTTGCAGCGAGGAGGAGGCCAACGGCCGCGTCTTCGAACTGGCCAACGGCTGCCTGTGCTGCACGGTGCAGGAAGAGTTCTTCCCGGTGATGCGTGAGCTGGTGGCGCGCCGTGGCGACCTTGACCATATCCTTATCGAGACCAGCGGCCTGGCGCTGCCCAAGCCGCTGGTGCAGGCCTTCAACTGGCCGGAAATCCGCAACGCCTGCACCGTCGATGCGGTGATTACCGTGGTCGACAGCCCGGCGGTGCTCGCCGGCACCTTCGCCGCCTTCCCGGATCAGGTGGACGAGCAGCGCAAGCTCGACCCCAACCTCGATCATGAATCGCCGCTGCACGAGCTGTTCGCCGACCAGTTGGCCAGCGCCGACCTGGTGATCCTCAACAAGGCCGATTTGCTCGACGCCGAGGCGCTGGCCGCGGTGCGCGCCGAGGTGGCCGAGGAGCTGCCGCCGGCAGTCAAGGTGATCGAGGCGCACGGCGGCGAGCTGCCGCTGGATGTGCTGCTGGGCCTGAACAGCGAAACCGAGCTGCATATCGACAGCCGCCGCACCCATCACGATGATGAAGACGAAGACCACGATCACGAGGAATTCGACTCGTTCCACGTGGAACTACCGGAAGCCGAGGAGGCGCGTCTGCTGGCCGCACTGAAGGATGCGGTGGCCAAGTACGGCATCCTGCGGGTGAAAGGTTTCGCTGCCATCCCTGGCAAGCCGATGCGTCTGCTGGTGCAAGGTGTCGGTCAGCGTTTCGATCGCCACTTCGACCGCGCCTGGCAAGCCGACGAGCCGCGAGTGAGCCGCCTGGTAGTGATCGGCCAGCAGCTCGACCGCGCGGCTATAGAAGCCGAGCTGCAAGCAGCGCTGGCCTGAGTGATTGTGGGAGGGGCTTTAGCCGCGATCCAATTCGCGGATAGTCGCGGCTAAAGCCCCTCCCACGATTCGCGCCTTCCTCGGAGCGAACATGCATCTCCTGCGTACCCAGCCTGGCACCCAACTGCCGGCCGACAGCATTGCCGACCTTGGCCAGACGCCTGCCGAGCTGGTGATCCTGTGCACGGGTGATTCGCACCTCGCCCTGCTGGCTGAAGCCGCCCGGCAACTGCCGGAGGACTACCCCAGCCTGCGCCTGGCCAGCCCGGCGCAACTGAGCAACAACGCCTCGGTGGACTTCTACGTCGAGCAGGTGCTGCAGCACGCCAAGGTCATCCTGATCTCGGTGCATGGCGGGGTGAGTTACTGGCGCTACGGTGTCGAACGCCTGGTGGAGCTGGGCGCGCGCGGCGCCACGGTGATCATGGTGCCCGGCGACGACAAGCCTGACCCGGAGCTGAGTGCCCTTGGCAACGTTAGCGAAGAAGACAGCCAGCGCCTTTGGCAGTACCTGCGCCAGGGCGGGCTGGATAACGCGCGCCAGCTGTTCCGCTGCATCGGCAGTCGCTGGCTGGGGCGCATCGACACCTGGCAAGAGCCGCAGCCGCTGCCGCGCGTGGGCCTGTATCACCCCAGCGCCAGCCCGGCCCGGCTTGCCGACTGGCAGATTCAGTGGCAGCAAGGCGCACCGGTGGTGGCGCTGCTGTTCTACCGCAACCATGTGCAGTCGGCGAATACCGCCTTCGTCGATACCTTCTGTGAGCACCTTGTCCGCCAGGGCCTCAACCCGCTGCCGATTGCGGTGGCCAGCCTCAAGGAGCCGGCCTGCCTGGATCAGGTGCAGGCCTGGTTGGACGAGACGAGCGCCGCGCTGATCATCAACACCACCGGCTTCGCCTTGTCCAACCCCGAGGCGCCGCAGGCGCGGGTGTTCCGCCGCGACATTCCGGTGCTGCAGGCCATCTGCTCGCTGGACAACCAGGCGCAATGGCAGGCCAGCGCCCAGGGCCTGGGCTCGCGTGATCTGGCCATGCATGTGGTACTGCCCGAGCTGGACGGAAGGCTGATCGGGCCCGCCATCAGCTTCAAGGGCCTGGCCTGGCGCAGCGAGCGTAGCCAGAGCGACGTGGTGTGCTACCAGGCGCACGAAGCGGGGATGGCCTTCGTTGCCGAACTGGCAAGTAACTGGTGCAATCTCGCGGACAAAAGCAATGATCAGAAGCGAATCGCGCTGATCCTGGCCAACTACCCGACCCGTGATGGCCGTATCGGCAACGGTGTGGGCCTGGATACGCCGGCCGCCGCGCTGAATATTCTTCGTTCCCTGCAGGCGCAGGGCTACCCGGTGGACGGGCTGCCGGACAGCGGCACCGCGCTTATCCACAGCCTGCTCGGCGGCGTTACCAACGACCTCGACAGCCTCGACGCGCGGCCATGCGCGCAGAGCCTGGCGCTGGATGACTACCTGAGGTTTTTCCACAGCATGCCGGCGGCCAACCAGCAGGCGGTGCGCGAGCGTTGGGGCGAGCCGCAGGACGATCCGATGTTCCGCAGCGGGCGGATGATGGTCGCCGGCCTGCGTTTCGGCCTGACCTTCGTCGGCATCCAGCCGGCGCGCGGTTATCAACTGGACGCGGCGGCGGTCTATCACGACCCCGATCTGGTGCCGCCGCATGGCTATATCGCCTTCTACGCCTGGCTGCGCACGGCCTTCGCCGCCGATGCGCTGATCCACGTCGGCAAGCACGGCAACCTGGAATGGTTGCCGGGCAAGAGCGTCGGCCTGTCCGAGGGCTGCTGGCCGCAGGCGCTGATCGGCCCACTGCCCAACATCTACCCCTTTATCGTCAACGACCCCGGTGAGGGCGCTCAGGCCAAACGCCGCACCCAGGCGGTGATCATCGACCACCTGATGCCGCCGCTGACCCGCGCCGAAAGCTACGGCCCGCTGCGTGATCTGGAGCGCCTGGCCGACGAATATTTCGAGGCCAGCCAGCTCGACCAGCGCCGCGCCGTGGAGCTGCGCGGCGAGATCCTGGCCAAGGTGCGCGAGGCCAGTCTCGACCGCGAGCTGGGCCTGCAACTCAACGATGATCCGGAAAGCTGGCTGCCGCAGCTCGACGCCTACCTGTGCGACCTCAAGGAATCGCAGATTCGCGATGGCCTGCACGTGTTTGGTGAGTCGCCGGCTGGCCAGTTGCGCCGCGACACCCTGCTGGCACTGCTGCGCATCCCCCGGGGCGATGGCCTGGGCGCCAATGCCAGCCTGCTGCGCGCGCTGGCCCGTGGTCTGGAGCTGGGCCTCGATCCGTTGGATTGCGACATGGGCCAGACCTGGGAAGGGCTGCGTCCACAAGCACTACAGGCTGTGGATAACAGTTTGTGGCGCACCGTAGGGGACACCCGTGAGCGCCTGGAGCTGCTGGCGCTGAGACTGATCGAGCAGCGTCTGACGGGTGAGCGCACTGACGCCTTCGGCGCCGAGGTGGCGCTGATTCTCGATGGCCTGGCCGATTACGTCGCGCCCTTGCTCGATGCCTGCGGCGATGCCGAGATGGGTGGCCTGCTGGCGGCACTGGAAGGGCGCTTCGTACCCGCCGGGCCAAGCGGCGCGCCGAGCCGTGGACGCATCGACGTGCTGCCCACCGGGCGTAACTTCTTCACCGTCGACGTGCGCCACCTGCCCACGCCGACCGCCTGGCGCCTCGGTGTGCAGGCCGCCGACCGCCTGCTGGAGCGCCACCTGCAGGACGAAGGCGACCACCTGCGCCAGCTCGGCCTGTCGGTGTGGGGCACGGCGACCATGCGCACCGGTGGCGACGATATTGCTCAAGCGCTGGCGCTGATGGGCGTGCGCCCGGTGTGGCAGCCCGGCAGCCAGCGTGTCGAGCGCTTCGAGGTCTTGGCTCTGGAACAGCTCGGCCGGCCACGGGTAGACGTCACCCTGCGCGTGTCGGGCTTCTTCCGCGACGCCTTCAGCAACCTGATTCGTCTGTTCGACGAGGCCGTGCAGGCGGTTATCGAACTGGACGAGCCGGAAGACATGAATCCGCTGTCGGCGCGGGTCTGGCGTGAGTCGCTCATCCTCAAGGATGACGGCCTGGATGAAGCCGAAGCGCGCCGCCAGGCCGGCTGGCGGGTGTTCGGCGCCAAACCGGGCGCCTACGGCGCCGGGGTGCAGAACGCCATCGAGGAACGCCTGTGGCAGAGCCGCGCGGATCTGGCCGAGGTGTACCTGAACTGGGGCGGCTACGCCTACGGCAGCGGCGCCGAGGGGCTGCCTGCGCGGCAGCGTTTCGTCGAGCGCCTGGAGCAGATGCAGGTGGTGCTGCACAACCAGGACAACCGTGAGCACGACATCCTCGATTCCAACGACTACTACCAGTTCCAGGGTGGCATGCTAGCGGCGGTGGAAACCCTGCGCGGTCTCAAGGTGGCCAGCTACTTTGGCGACAACAGCCAGCCGGACACGCCGCGCATCCGTAGCCTCAAGGAAGAGCTGAACCGCGTGGTGCGTGCCCGCGCTGCCAACCCCAAGTGGATCGAGGGCATGAAGCGCCACGGCTACAAGGGCGCCTTCGAGCTGGCCGCGACCATCGACTACCTGTTCGCCTTCGATGCCACCAGCGAGCTGGTCGACGACCACCAGTACGCGCTGCTCACCGATGCCTACCTGCTCGACAAAAACACCCGCGACTTTATCCAGGAGCACAACCCCGGCGCTCTCAACGATATTCTCGAACGCCTGCTAGAAGCCCAGCAGCGCGGCCTGTGGGAGAATCCCGGCGAGTACCGCGAAGCGCTGGAGAACCTGCTGCTCGATAGCGAGGAATCATGAAGCGACTCGTTCCCTTAGGGTGGGTTAGCCGCCCGGCACCGAGTTGGAGTTATCCACCGACGCAATGGCGGCGTAACCCACCATTGGCGCCACACGATATATCGCCTGGTGGGTTACGCGGCGCGCTAATTCCCTGCGCGGCTGCACTATCAGCGCTATGCGCCGCTAACCCACCCTACGGGTGTGATGCGCTCATCGTGGGAGGGGCTTCAGCCGCGAGCTTTTCGTCGCCGAAGCGCCTCCCACACGCATCACTCCTCGGATCACTGCCATGACCGAACATCACTTCCCCCTCGCCGCCGTGGTCGGCGCCGATTCGCTGAAGCTGGCGCTGTGCCTGGCGGCCATCGATCCAGCCATCGGCGGTGTACTGATCGAAGGCCCACGCGGCATGGCCAAATCGACCCTGGCGCGTGGCTTGACCGACTTGCTCGATGGCGGGCGCTTCGTCACCCTGCCGCTGGGCGCGAGCGAGGAGCGCATCGTCGGCACCCTGGATCTGGACGCCGCGCTGGGCGAGGGCCGGGCGCAGTTTTCCCCTGGCCTGCTGGCCCGTGCCGATGGCGGCGTGCTGTATGTCGATGAGGTCAATCTGCTGCCGGATCATCTGGTCGACCTGCTACTCGATGCCGCCGCCAGCGGGGTCAACCATGTCGAGCGTGACGGCATCTCCCATCGGCATGCCGCGCGCTTCGTGCTGATCGGCACCATGAACGTCGAGGAAGGCGAACTGCGCCCGCAACTGCTCGACCGCTTCGGCCTCAATCTGGCCCTAGATGGCCAGCCGCAGCCGGCCGAGCGCGCCGAGATCGTGCGTCGCCGTCTGGCCTTCGATGCCGACCCCGCCGCCTTCCTGCAACGCTGGCAGGACGAGCAGGATGCCCTGGCGATGCGTTGCCAGAATGCCCGCCAGCGCCTGGCGGATATTCCGCTGGATGACGGGGCGCTGGGCGAGATCAGCCAGCGCTGCTTCACTGCCGGCGTCGACGGTCTGCGCGCCGATCTGGTCTGGCTGCGCGCCGCCCGTGCCCATGCCGCCTGGCGTGGCGCGACGGGTATCGAGCCTGTGGATATCGATGCGGTGGAGGACTTTGTCCTGCGCCATCGCCGTCGCCAGCCACAACCGCCGGCTGCCACGCCGCCCGACGAGCAGCGCCAGGCGCCGCAGTTGGCGCGAGAACAGAGCCAGGGTGAAGGTCAGTGGGGCGAGCTGCCGGCTCAGTCACAGGCCATGGGCGAGCGGCGTGTGCCGCCGCGTTGGCCAAAAAAGCTCTGAGCATCCGCCCGCGCACAGCCACTGGCGCGGATGCCCGTAACCGGCCCGGACGACTCGGCGGCGGCCTGCGGGGTGCTGCGCGTAGCGGCGTGGCCGGTCGTATCGACTGGGCGGCGACCCTGCGCCAGGGCCGGCCGCAACGCCGCGAACAGTTGGTGCTGCGCCCGCGCAGCCAGCAGGCCGACGAGCTGTGGCTGGTACTAGTGGATGCTTCCGCCTCGACCCGCCGACACGGCGCCCTGAGCATGGCCAAGGGCGTGCTCGCCGAGCTGTTCGACAGCGCCTATCGCCAGCGCGCGCGCCTGGCCGTACTGCAAGCAGGGGGCCGTGAGGCGCAGTGGTTATGGCAGGGGCGCAAGGCCAGCGCCGAGCTGCATCGCTGGCTGCAGGAACTGGGCGCGGGAGGCGGCACGCCGTTGCTCGCTGCGCTCAATCAGGCGGGTGACTGGCTGTCGCGTCGGCAACGAGCGAAACCGAGCGAACGCCAGCGCCTGCTGATCCTCACCGATGGTCGCCTGCGTGACCTGCCCAATCTGGCGCCGCTGCCATGCCCAACCCTGCTACTCGACACCGAGCGCGCGCCCATCCGCCTTGGCCGCGCCCGCCAGCTGGCGCAGGCGCTGCAGGCCGACTATCACCATATCGACGACCTGGCGCCCGGCGTGCCGGGGCGCACCTGGAGAACCCCATGAAAACCCTGCTGCTGGTCGGCATCGGCGCCGGCGACCCGGACTACATCACCTACCAGGCAATCAAGGCGCTGCGCCGTAGCGACGTGATCTTCCTGATGGACAAGGGCGCGGCCAAGCACAAGCTCAACGCCCTGCGCCGCGAGATCTGCGTACGCTTTCTCGATGGCCACACGCCGCGTTTCGCCGAAGGCCTGCAGCCGGAGCGCGAGCGTGATGCCGCCGACTACCGCGCCAGCGTCGACGAGCTCAACCGCGATAAACAGGCGGTGTTCGAGCAACTGATCGACGAGCAGATGGCCGATGGCGAGACGGCGGCCTTTATGGTCTGGGGCGACCCGTCGCTGTATGACAGCAGCATCCGCATCATCGAGGCCATCGCCGCGCGCCGTAGCGACTTCTCCTATGACGTGATCCCCGGCATCACCAGCCTGCAGGCGCTCACGGCACGGCACCGCATTCCGCTCAACAGCATCGGCCGCGCCGTGGAAATCACCACCGGCCGCTTGCTCGCCGAAGGCTGGCCGCAGGGGGTGGACAGTGTGGCGGTGATGCTCGATGCCAAGGACACCTACCGGCGGTTTACCGGGCAGGGGCTGACCATTTACTGGGGGGCTTATGTCGGTACGGCGGATGAGATTCTGATGGCGGGGCCGTTGGATGAGCTGGCGGAAAAGATCGTTGCCACTCGGGCCGAGGCGCGGGAGAGGAATGGGTGGATTATGGATAGTTATTTGTTGAGGAAGTGATTGATTACTAGGGCCTGTTGCCGTTTGGACCTGCGCTGCGCTCCGGGTTCCCTCGTTCCATTGCTGTTTCCGGGGCACGCGCCGAAGGGCCATCCTTGGCCCATCGGCGCTTTCGGCTTTGGCATCCTGCGTCGCTCTACCTCCTACATCCATGTAGTCGTCGCGGCATCCATGCCGCTCAACCCCGCAAACAACAATTGCACTCAGCCTTCTGGAAGGGGCGATTGGGTGTTGGCTGATCGTTCTGTGTCAGAAGAGCTGAGTGAGTGGTGCTGGCGGATGGCTTTGCGTTGATCGGCAGATCGCCGATCGTTCCCACGCTCCGCGTGGGAATGCAGCCTTCGACGCTCTACGTCCACCAGCAAGCAGTGCTTACAACCAGCTCCACGAAACCCCGGTGTACACGCCAAAACCTTCGCCCGGTGTCGAGCGGGCGGCGTCGGTGCCGTTGTCGTTGTAACCCGGCGTCACGGTGGCGGCGTAGCGTTTGTTGGTGAGGTTGCGCAGGTCGAGCCAGGTTTGCCAGTCGCCTTTGGGGGCGTTGTAGACGAGGGTGGCGTCGTCATCGCGCTAGTGGAAGTCGCTGAAGGTGTAGGTCTGGAACGGGTGGTGCTTGATCTGGGCAAGATCAATCCTTATCGCGGGTAACTAGACGAGCTAGCGACTAGGTCGTCGGAGCTCGGCATGGCAGCATTAAAGTAATCCGAATAAATATATTGACTAATCCGATTCGGATTAATAATCTGTGTCTCACGGTCAAATCAAGGAGGTGGAGATGAACGTTACCCAGCACTTTCAAGCTCGAGTCCAGCAGCGCAGTATCAGTCCGGCCATGGTGGATTTGATCCTTGATCTCGGAGAGCCCAACGAGAAAGGCGACAGGATGCTGCTTGGGAAGAAGGAGATTGATCAGGAAATCATGAAACTTAAGAACGAAATTCGCTTATTAGAAAAGATTCGAGCAAGAGGTGTTGCTTGTATTGTTCATGCTGGTGGAGATTTAATTACAGCATTTCATATTTACAAGAAATCTTAATAGTATTAAATGATAAATCAGGGGGATGTAAATGACATACCAGATTGTTCGTGAGAAATTTTCAGATGGAAAATCTATGGTTGAAACTTTCGGGTCAGCTAATGATGATTCATTTCCAAAACTAAATTTGAAAATAAGGAAGTCTGATTTAAGAATTCTTAGGTCGGTATCGATCAGTTCTGAAATTCCCCGCTCACAAATTCTCAATGAAATAGTTGGGGCGGTGCTCGCTAGAATGCTGAAAGAACTAGCTTCAGACGATAAGGACTGTGCAGCGCGGGTAGCTGCTTACGCGGATAATATATTGGGTATAAGTCTTCGGGCTGAGGGGAGTTGGTCGGACTGTTTGTTTAGGAGAGATAATCATGAACTCGATTATTATTACTCTGTTGAGTTGCCTGATCGTCCTAGTGATGGATTTAGTGAGCAATATATGATTATTGATGGGCGTATTAAGAGGGCGGAAAATGAACGGTAAAAAAAAATCTAAGTTATATGCATTGCTGTCTGCTGCAAGTATGGAAGGTGACAAGCATGACTTCGAAACCTTGAGTTTGCGAATTTCAAAAAGAAATAGCGCAATGATTCAGGCGTTGACTACTGCTTTTCAACGGCCTGCACTTACTTTGTTGACGGATAGTATATCTCAAAACATTGCTGAGGCCCTGATAGTAAGTGCTGATAACGAGTCGTTAATTCTTGACGAAATAAAGGAGGGCGTACAGCACGGTTCGGCTCTTAGTATTCTTTTTGACTATGGAGCAATTACATATGACTACGATGCAGGGGGTAAGTAGGATTTAATTAAAGAATTAATTTAATTTTTATTTGCAGGGTAATGCTTATGCATTATGTGTCTCAGTACAACTACTTTAAGTCTTTAGACAGATTGGCTCGTGCTGATGAAAGAAAAGATATTAGCTTAGCTATTGCGAGTCTTAGTCGATTTTCTTTGCGTGACACTTTTAATAATAATGAGATATTGCTCATGTATAAGCAAAGGACGACGCTCGAAATAATTAAGCGATGGGGGGTGGGTGATGTAAAGATAGATATCGAAAAGATTCGAAATGAGCTTAATAAAAGAGAGAGGTTTTTTGTTCCTCAATATGTGATGAAGGTTAACACGCCGCGCTATCACAAGGATAGTGAATGCAATTTTTTGCGAGCGAGTTTTGAGAATTTTGAGACGCCGCCGGAGATTACACAGCTTGGCTCATATAAGGTCAGTGAGTTTCAGGCTTTTTGTGAGAAAGAGTGGCCTAACTATAGAGATAAGCCGGTAGATATTTTTTGGGCCCATGTCGGGAGCAAGTTCCGTGTTTCGATAAATCCGAAAGAGATTTCATATGGTTCACAGGAACCCCCTTTGAATGTTGTTGGTAAAACCGAGTCTGAGTTGATTGCTGAAATTCACAGTAAGGCTGATGTTTTGCGACGCTTTGCTGTTTCTAATGGTGTCAGTAATTATCTTTATGCTCCGGCAAATAAAATCTACGCTCGCGCCAATGATCAAGATTTAGAAAAAAAGGATGTTTTTTTGGAGCTGTTAAGGCTTAAGAAGGTAATTAAAATTCTTGTTTTTAACGTTCACCGTTTAGAACTTGAAATGAGTGAAGATTTGCTTTCAGATGAGTTGCTTGAAGCGTTAGGTTTCTTACCATGTAGGGCATGCTGCCAGAACCGTTAATAGGCTCCAGCAGGAACTATGTAGATCTAAATATTATCCACGATTAATCCTTACAACCAGCTCCACGAAACCCCGGTGTACACGCCAAAGCCTTCGCCCGGCGTCGAGCGGGCGGCGTCGGTGCCGTTGTCGTTGTAGCCGGGGGTGACGGTGGCGGCGTAGCGTTTGTTGGTGAGGTTGCGCAGGTCGAGCCAGGTTTGCCAGTCGCCTTTGGGGGCGTTGTAGCCGAGGGTGGCGCCGAAGGTGGCGTAGGCGTCGGCGTAGTAGCTGTTGGCGTAGTCCACCGCGACCTTGGAGGCGTACTGGGTGTTGAGGCCGGTGTAGAAGCCGTTGGCGAAGTCGTAGCGCAGTTCGGCCTGGTAGTAGTGGCGCGGCAGGCCGGGCAGGCGGTTGTCGCCGAAGGCGTCGTCGTCGCGGTAGTGGAAGTCGCTGAAGGTGTAGGCCTGGCGCAGGCTCAGGGCGCCGGCCGCGCCGCCTTGCCACAGCGGGCTGGTCAGGCCGGCTTCGATGCCCTGGTGTACGGTGGGGCTGGCGTTGGATTCGGCGAAGACGTTGGGCTCTATCTCGACGGTGAGCAGTTCATGACGCACCTGTGAGTAGTAGTAGGTCAGCTCCCACTGGCCCAGCATGGAGTCGCCCCACCCGCCAACCTCGAAGGTGGTGGCGGTCTGGTTATCCAGGCTTATGGCGGCGCTCTGACGGTTGCTCCAGGGCTGGTTGCTGGTGGGGAAGCGCAGCGGCGAACTCCAGAGCATCGACCAGGCATGCGGCGGTTCTACCGAGCGGCTGATATTGCCGAACAGCTGTACGTCGGGGTTGAGCTGATAGCGCAGACCGAGGCGCGGCGCGTAGTCCCAGCTGTGTTCGTTGAGCCTGTCTTCGGTAGCCGGCCAGGTCACTTCGGCTTCGCGGCGGGTGTAGATCAGTGCCAGGCCGCTGGTGAGCCACAGGTTAGGCGCCAGCTCCGTGTCGTTGCTGAGGTGCAGTACGTTGTCCGAACCCAGGTGTTCGTAGTCGCGCATCAGGGTGCCCGCTGGATAGGTGGTGCCGTTGACGTCGATTGGCAACGCTGCGGTTTCCTTGGATTTGCTGCTCGGCAGGTTGGTGGTGCTGCGCAGTCCGAGGGTGGTCACGCTGTTCAGGCCGAACAAGCTGTGCCGGCGGGTGTAGTTCAGGGTGCCACTGATATCGCTGTAGTCCACGCGGATGCGATAGGCGCCCCCGCGATAGGCGGTCTCGGTGATATCCATGGGGTAGTGGTGGTAGGCCAGGCCGGCGACCAGGGTGGCGTCGTCGTCGATCTGCCAGGTGGTCTTGTTGGCCAGCCAAGTGCTGCCGGGTTGATCGCGGTGGGCGTCGATGCTGCGGTTGGCCGCAGCGGCCTGGCGCGGGTCGTCCTTGAGTTGCGCCTTGGTCAGGCGGCCGGGCGTTTCGTGCTCGGTCTCGCGGTAGCGCAGGTAGAAGCGCGTTTCCAGATTCTCGTTGAGCCGATAGCCTAAGTTGGCGGCGATGCCTTTGCCCTTGCCGGAGGCCTGATCCTGATAGCCGTCGGTGTGGCTGTCGGTCAGCGCCAGGTAGTAGTCGAAATCGCCCAGCACCTGACCGGAGGCGATGCTGCGCTTCTGGTAGCCACGGCTGCCTGCTTCATAGCGCAGTTGCAGTTTGGGTGCGGTGTAGCCGGTGTGGCTGATGTAGTCGATGGCGCCGCCCAGGGCCAGCGCACCCCGGTCGAAGCCATTGGCGCTGCGCAGCACTTCGGCGCGACTTATCCACAGCGGCTCCAGCAGTTCGTAGGGCGTGCCGCCGGAGCCGGTCAGCGGCAGCCCGTCGAGCAGAATGTGCGTGCCGGAAGCGTGCGAACCGGGGCCGCGGTTGATACCCGAGCCGCGCACGCTGATCTTCACGCCCTCGTTGCCGGGCGACTGCGCATAGACCCCGGGCTGGTAGGCCAGTACGTCGGCGACGCCGGCCACGCGGCCCTGCACGACCTTGTCCATGTCCACCACATTGGTGGCGCCGGGGACGCGTTTGAGCTCCTCGCGCGCGGCCTCCACTTCACTCATCTGCACGCCGCTGACCTGCAGCGAGTCGAGCTGCATGGGCTCTTCGGCGAAGGCGCTGTGGCCGCTCAGGCAAGCGAGGGCGAGCAGGGTGAGGCGGGCAGGTTGGCGGGAAAACGGCAGGGGCAGCATGCAAGGGCTCCGTTGAGCGGGCGGCGAGTGTGTCTGATGGAGGCCGACGAGGATTCGTCACGCCAGCGCGCTGCTGGCGCGGGGGCACATCATGCCGGTTTTGCCCGTGCTGTGCAGCGGGCCGCTCAGGGAGAAGCAGGGCGGCCGCGCGACTGGTGACCGCCCCTGTGGATAACCCTCAGGCCAGACCGGCCTTGTCCAGACCGAACTGCTTGTCGGCGGAGCCGGGCACGGTGCGGAAGGCCACGTTGAGGCGGTTCCAGCCGTTGATGGCGACCACCAGGAAAGTCAGCTCCGACAGTTCCTGTTCGGAGAACTGCTCGCGCACGCTGGCGTAGGTCGCGTCGGACACGCCGTGCGGCGACAGCTGGGTCAGGGCTTCCGTCCACTCCAGCGCGGCGCGCTCCTGCGCGGAGAATAGCGGCGATTCGCGCCACACGGCGACATGGTGCATGCGCAGTTCGCGGTCGCCATGGATCTTCGCTTCCTTCACGTGCATGTCGACGCAGAAGGCGCAGCCGTTGATCTGCGAGGCGCGCAGCATGACCAGGTGGGCCAGCGGCGCAAGAAAGGGGCTGCGGGTCAGCAGCATGGAAAACTCGGCGTATTTGCCGGAGGTCTTGGGGGCGAGTGCGAAGTAGTCGAGGCGCTGGCTCATGGTGATCATCCGTATCCACGTTGAGGGGTGCGATGGCGTGACGGCCTGCCCCGGTAGCGATGAATCTACGCAGCAGTGGCCCAGTCACATAGATCCAATTGTGCAGATTCGGATTGATCCACTTCGCTCAGCGTCGGGCTTGCGACGGCGGAAAACCATACTCGCGCTTGAAGGCGGCGCTGAAGCTGCTGAGGTGCTCGTAGCCGGCCAGATTGGCGGCATCCTCCACTGACAGGCCCTGCTGGCGCATGGCCTGATAAGCGCGGGCCAGGCGCTGGCGGCGCAGGTAGGCGGCGATGGTGGTGCCGTTGCGGCTGCGAAAGGCATTCTGCAGGTCGACCGGGTTGGTGCCGAGCTGGCGCGCCATGTCGGTGATGCTCAGGGCATCTGCCTCGCCGCTGTCGAGCCATTCCTTGAGGCGCGCCAGGCAGCGTTCGAGATGGCTGCCGAGGCGTTTCTCCTGGGGCGTGTCGATGCCGCGCAGGATGTCGCAGGCCAGGTCCAGGGCAAAGCTCTCGCGTTGCAGGCGTTGCATCAACGGCGGCAGGCTCGCGTCACGTTCGAGCAACTGGTGGGCGCGCTGGAGGATATCCACCGAGGGTTGCCAGGGCAGGCTGTGCCAGTGGCTGCGGCTAAAGCGCATCAGGGCGTCGCTGCGCAGCTGGCTGTCGAGGGCGAACTGCTGCAGCCAGTCCGGGGTGATGCTCAGGCACACCTTGGTTTCTTCGCGGCCGCTGCGCCAGTGGCGCTGAAACTGGTCGCTATCGGTCAGGTTGACCAGCATGGCGCGCTGACCGCCGGGGCGGGCGTCGAAGTGCAGGCGCTGGCGCGGCAGGCTGACTTCGGCCTCGCCCTGCAGCAGAAAGGCGGCGGTGATGCCCGGTGCCAGGCGGTTGTCGCTACTGGCGTCGACCAGGTCGCGGCTGTGGCTGAAGTACAGCACCAGGCCTTCGCTCAGCACCTGCACCTGTTGCTCGCCGTCGAGCACTGGCTGCTCGCCCGGCAGCTCGCGCTGAAAATGCAGGTTGCCGCCCAGGGTGTGGGCGACATCGCTGAGCTGACCGCAGGTGAAGACCGTCATGCTGGCTTGACCGATGGAAGTTTCGTTGCGGCTAATTTTTCCTTCTTTTCCCCTAAGCGCGCAACATTGTTCAGAATTATTCTCATGTGCAATGAGGTCGCAATCGTCTTGATTGCGTCACCAACGATCATGGGAATCACACAGCGATGGGTTTGCTCCTCACGCAAACGACGGTGGTCGAGGCGGTCTTCCACGACCAAGTCGATGCGGCGCAGATACGCCAGTGGCTGGATGGCATCGAGCGTCTGATCGAAGGCCGCCAGCCGTTCTTC
The DNA here is from genome assembly GCF_039555755.1 of Pseudomonas sediminis. NCBI lineage: Bacteria > Pseudomonadati > Pseudomonadota > Gammaproteobacteria > Pseudomonadales > Pseudomonadaceae > Pseudomonas > Pseudomonas sediminis. The sequence goes on along the minus strand of NZ_CP154631.1, from coordinate 1,730,505 downwards.
TTCATCTCCAGCACCCGCGAGGGCAGCACCTTCGTCGAGGATTACCGGGCCATCCAGGGCGTTTGGTACAAGCAGCACAAGGCGGCGTTCCGCGAGATCTGCGTGGGGCTGGTGCGAATCGCCTGTGATGCTGACGAACAGGCCCGGCTCGACACCCCGGCGCTGCATGCCGCCTGGGGCGTGCCCTATTTCGTCACCCTGGACAGGACGCACGGCTATCGCTGGATCGCCGAGCGCATGGTGAATCATGCAACGTCCGTCTGAGCAGGCGCCGGTGACCCGGCTGGCGCTGGCGGTGATCGTGGTGCTGTACCTGGCCCACGCCCTGCCGCTGTACTTCTTCAACGTGGCGATGCCGGCCATTCTGCGCAGCCAGGGTGTCGATCTGCGCTGGATCGGCATGCTTTCGCTGCTGTATGTCCCCTGGGCGTTCAAGTTTCTCTGGGCGCCGCTGGTCGACCGGCATTACCTGCACAGCCTCGGCCGGCGCCGTACCTGGCTGTGGCTGACCCAGGCGGCGCTGGTGGCCGGCATCTTGGTGCTGGCGCTGACCGGCCTGGAGCACGGCTTGTTGCTGTTCGTGCTGGTGAGCCTGTGGATATCCACGTTCGCCGCCACCCAGGACATCGCCATCGACGGCTACACCGTGGAGTCGCTGGCCAGCGAGGATCATCGCCTCGGCAGCATGGCGCAGAGCATCGGCGTGGCCCTGGGCAGCCTATTCGGCGGTGCCGGCGTGTTGTGGCTGTACCAGGTGGTCGGCTGGCAGAGCGCGCTGCTGACCCTGGCCGGCCTCAGTGCCCTGACCATGCTGGCGGTGGCGCGGGTCGATGATCGCCTGCCGGCGCAGGCCGAGGCGGCCAAGCCGGGCTTCATCGCCACCTTCAAGCGCCCGGAGATCCGCTGGGCACTGTTGCTGATTCTGGTCTATCGCCTGGTCGAGGCGCCGGCCATGGCCATGCTCACGCCGATGCTGGTGGATCGCCAGTGGTCGCTGACGCAGATCGGCCTGCTGATGTCGGTGGCCGGTGCCAGCGTCGGGCTGCTCGCCGCCGTGGCGGCTGCGCGTTTGTTGCTGCGCCAGCGTGCGGCGACCCTGCTGCTGCGTGCCGGCTGGCTGCGCAGCCTGGCCTATCTGGCGGTCGCCGGGCTGCTGTTCAGCGGCCTGGCCGACGGCTCACCGCTGTGGCTCGGCACCATGGTGCTGGTGCTCCTGGCCATCCGTTACCTGGCGATGACCAGCCTCTACGCCCTGTTCATGCAGCTGTGCTCGCGGCAGCAGGCCGGCACCGACTTCACCGTGCTGGTGTGCTTCGAGCTGCTGGTGTTCTTCGTCGGCGGTTCGCTGTCGGGCTTCGTCGCCAAGGGCCTGGGCTACGAAACCTATTACCTGCTGCTGGGCGCACTTTCAGTGCTCAGCGTCCTGCTCTGCAAACCTATCGTCCGGTCGATCCAGGCCGGCTCCGGCAATCATTGACGCGCTTTCTCTGGGGGAAACCATGAGGCATCTTTCGGCATCCATGCAGGTCACCTTACTCAGCCTGGCGGTGAGCGGCGCGCTCCACGCGCAGGCCGACGACACCACGAGCAGCCAGGTCAAGGAGCTCGGCCCGATGGTGGTCACCGCCACGCGTTCGGCCAAGAGCATCGCCGAGATCGCCGGCACGGTGTACAGCATCGAGCGCGAGCAGGTCGCCGAGCAGGCCGCCGCTGGCCGTTCCACCGCCGATATCCTCGGCCAGCTTGTACCTTCTCTGGCGCCGAGCAGCGGCACCGCCAGTAACTACGGCATGACCATGCGCGGGCGCACCGTGCAGGTGATGATCGATGGTGTGCCGCTGACCGGCTCACGTGATGGTTCGCGCCAGCTCAACAGCATCAGCCCGGCGATGATCGAGCGCATCGAGGTGATCTCCGGTGCCACCAGCATCTATGGCGCCGGCGCCACCGGCGGCCTGATCAACATCATCACCCGCAATGCCGACGACGAAACCAGCGACTTCAGCAGCCGTATCGGCCTGCGTACCCCCGGCAAGGCGGCGCGCGATGCCATGGCCTACGAGGCCTCGCAGACCGCTGCCTTCCACCAGGGCGCGGTCAGCGGTTTCGCGGGGCTGAGCTACACCAAGCAAGGCGAGATTCGCGATGCCGACGGTGATCGCATCGGCCCGGAGATCGCCCAGACCGACCGCCAGGACACCACCAGCTTCGACTTCAACGGTCGCCTGACCTGGCACCTGGACGATGACCAGCAACTGAGCGCCGGCGTGCGCTATTACGACGACGAGCAGGACAGCGACTATGGCCCGGACTACGGCCCAGGCCTGGCAGCGCTGTTCACCCCGGCGACTTTCCAGCCGAGCCTGCAAGGCATCAAGGGCCTGCAACTCGACGATCAGCCGCGTACCCGTCACTACGGCGCCAACGTCCAGTATCTGAATCGCGACCTGTTCTGGGGCCAGCAATTGACCGCCGAGGCCTATTACCGCAAGGAGAAGTCGCGCTGGTTCCCGTCCGTGGCGGCCGCGGTGCACCCGGCGCTGCCGGGGGGCTTCACCTACGTGGCGCTGCAGTCCAACACCGATATCGATGTGTGGGGTGTACGCACCGCGTTGCAGAAGGGCTTCGAACTGGCCGGGCGCGACCTGCAACTGACCTACGGCCTGGATCACGAACGGGAAAAGGACAGCCAGAGCGGGCAGTCTTACGACCTCAATACCTTCATCGCCAGCAACGGCCTGAACTACCGCGAAGCCCAGCGCTATGCCATGGGCCCGGACGTTGAGGTGAGCAAGACCGGCCTGTTCCTGCAGGGCGACTACCAGCTCACCGAGCGTCTCAGCCTGCAGGCCGGGGTGCGTCGCGAGACCATTGGCAACGACGTGGACGCTTCCATTCCCTATGGCGAGGCGATTGCCGCCGACCGTGTGCCGGGTTATCAGCCGCAGACAATGGCCGGCGGCAACGTTCGCCACAGCGAAACCCTGTTCAACCTCGGCGCGGTGTACAAGCTGACCGACACTCAGCAGCTGTTCGCCAACTTCTCCCAGGGCTTCAGCCTGCCTGACACCCAGCGCATGCTGCGCGACGTGTCGGCCAACTTCTCGATCGATAACAGCAGCATCGATTCGATCAAGGTCAACAACTACGAACTGGGCTGGCGCCTGGGCGATGCCCGCGGCCTGAATGCCGGGGTGACCGCGTTCTACAACACCTCCGACAAGGTGGTGCAGTTCAACCGCGACTACAGCGTCTCGGTGGCCGATACCGACGAACGCGTGTGGGGTGCCGAGGGCAATCTGCAGGTGCCGGTTGCCGAGGGCTGGACGCTGGGCGGCACCCTGGCTTACACCCGCGGCCAGTACAAGGACGCCGCCGGCAAATGGCGCGAGCTGAACGCTTTCCGCGTGTCGCCGCTGAAGGCCACCGTTTACAGCGACTGGGATTTCCTCGATGGCTACGGCGTCCGCCTGCAGGCACTCAGCGTGGGCGGCAGCGACCGCGCCTACGACGACGCCCAGGCTGCCGCGGTGAGTCCGAGCATCCGCGCCAATCCCTCGGCGAAGATCCAGGGCTACACCGTGGTCGACCTGATCGCCCACGCGCCCTGGTTCGGTGGCGAGGTCGGCTTCGGTGTCTACAACCTGGCCGACCGTGACTACAAGAGCGTCTACAGCCAACAGGCCGAGGCCACCTACGGCAAGCTCTCCAGCCTGCCGGCGGCGGGGCGTACTTTCGCCCTCAGCTACTCGGTGGCGTACTGATAAGCGCTCAGTCCGCCCGGTAGTTCAGCGGCCGCTTCGACGACTCCGGCAGAGCCAGGCCGCCGGCCAGGGCCAGTAGGGCGATGGCGATCAGGTAGAAGGCCGGCGACATGCGGTTGCCGGTCGCCTCGATCAACCAAGTGGCGATCAGCGGCGCGGTGCCGCCGAAGATGGTGTAGGCCAGGTTGTAGGTGAAGGCCGAGGCGGTGTAGCGCACCCGGGTGGGGAACTGCTCGGAGAGCAGCACCGCCGTGACCACGCCACAGATCACCGCACCCACTGCCAGCAGCATGGCGCCCAGGGCTGAAGCCAGCAGGGTGCCCGAGGCGGCCAGGGTGAAGGCCGGATACACCGCGACGATCAACGCCACTCCGGCGGTGAGGATGGTGCGGCGGCGCCCGACGCGATCCGAATAGCGCCCGACGAAGGGACACAGCAGGGCGGCGAAGAACAGCGCGATCAGGCTGGCCAGCAAGGCGGTCGGCCGCGCGGCGCCGCCGACCACCTGCATATAGGTGGTGAGGTAGGTGGTGAACATGTAGAACGACAGCGCCGTGGCGGAGATGAACGCCGACAGGCAGAGCACGGTGCCGCCATGCTCGCGCAGGGTTTCGCGCAGCGGCGAATGTTCAGGGTGAGGCTGGGCAGCCAGGGCCTGGAAGGCCGGTGATTCGTCCAGACGCAGGCGCATGTACAAGCCGACCAGGCCCAGCGGCGCGGCGATCAGGAAGGGCACGCGCCAGCCCCAGGCCTGCATCTGCGCTTCGTCCAGCCAGAAGCCCATGCCGAATACCAAGCCGGCGGCGCAGGCGAACGCCATGAAGGTCGAGACTGGTACGAAGCTGCCGTAGCGCGCCTTGCGTTCGGTGGGCGCATGCTCCATGACGAAGGCGCAGGCGCCGGCGTATTCGCCTCCGGCAGAGAAACCTTGCAGGCAACGCGCCACGGCCAGCAGCAGCGGAGCGAACAGACCGATGCTGGCGTAGGTGGGCAGCAAGCCGATCAGCGTGGTGGCGCCGGCCATCAGCAGCACTGTGATCGACAGCACGCGTTTACGCCCGATCCGATCACCGAGAATGCCGAAGACGATGCCGCCCAGTGGGCGCAGGGCGAACGACACGGCAAACACGGCAAAGGTCTGCAGCAGCGCCAGGGTCGGGTTGCCCGGTGGGAAGAACAGCGAAGCGATGGTCACGGCGAGAAAGCCGTAGACGGCGAAGTCGAACCACTCGACGAAGTTCCCGATGGCCGAGGCGGCGATCACCTTGTGCAAGGTGGCCGGGCTGACCTGCTGGCCCGTGTGCATGGCATTCATATAACGCTCCTGATCCCTGATTTAGACGGCTTCAGGCAGGTTACGGAGCGATGTGCGGGGCGGGCGCTTCGCAGGCGACAGCGGCGTTGCCGTGAGCGACCTCAGCCCTGAGGAAACTGCGCCGGGTCGGAGAAGCAGGCGCGCAGGTGATCGAACACCAGGCGCACCCTTGGCGGCACCGGGCCTTGCTGCGGGCGGTAGATGAACAGCTGCCAGGGATCGGGTGCCTGCTCGGTCAGCACCGCCTGCAGGCGGCCACTCTCCAGGTAGGGCTGCGCCAGATAGGCGGGTAACTGGCCGTAGGCCAGGCCGGCGAGCACCGCCTCCAGCTCTGCTTCCTGGTCATCGCAGACCAGCGCTGGCGCGGGCGGATGCAGGCTGGGGCCGTGAGCGAAGGTCCACGGCCAGGGACGACCGTTCTTGCGGTCGATCAGCACCGACAGCGGCCGCTGTTGCAACTCGTCGAGGCTGCGCGGCTCGCCAGTGGCAGCGATCAGCTCGGGCGCAGCCACCACCAGCAACGGCACCGGCGCCAAGGCGCGCGCGACGTAGCGGCTATCACGCAGAAAGCCGACGCGGATGCCGATGTCGATCTGCGCCTCCACCGCGTCGGTGATCTCGTCCTCCAGGCGCAGGTTCAGCACCAGCTGTGGGTGCTGCTTGAGCAAGGGCTGCAGGAACGCCACCAGAAAGCGCTTGCCGATGGCCTGCGGCGCGGTGATGCCGATGCGCCCGGCGATGGCCGATTCGGCCTCGGCGCGATGGCCGCGAAACAGCGCATCGAAGTCTTCCAGCATCTGCCGGGCGCGCAGCGCATAGGCCTCGCCGAAGGCGGTGATATGCACCTGGCGGGTGTTGCGGTGAAACAGGATCTCGCCCAGCTCCTCCTCCAGCGCCTTGATCGCACGGGTCACAGCCTGGGGGGAAACCCCCAGGCGAGTGGCTGCTTCGCGGAAATTGTTGCAGTCGGCTGCGCTGCAGAAGATGCGGACCATCTCCATGCGATTAAGCATGTCGGGATGCCTCTGTATTCCATAATGTGGAATAGCCTAATCCAAACTCTTCCATTCATTGAAACTTAAATCGCCTCTAATGTGAGGCTATGTCCAGCGAGCGACGCCGGGCACTCAACGAATCGATAGAGGGCATCACCATGAGCAACAATATTTCTGGCAAGGTCGTGGTCATCACCGGCGCCAGCAGCGGCCTGGGCGAAGCCACCGCCCGTCATCTGAGCAAGTTGGGCGCCAAGGTGGTGCTGGCCGCACGGCGCAAAGAGCGTCTCGAGCAACTGGTCAGCGATCTGGTTGCCGCTGGCGGCGAGGCCGTGGCCTACCAGACCGACGTGACCCGCGCCGATGAGGTCAAGGCACTGATCCAGGGCGCGCTGGACACCTTCGGCCGCGTCGATGTGCTGATCAACAACGCCGGCCTTATGTCCATTGCACCGATGAGCGATGTGCGCGTCGAGGAGTGGGAGCGCATGATCGACATCAACATCAAGGGCGTGCTGTACGGCATCGCCGCGGCGCTGCCAGTGTTCCAGCAGCAGAACGCCGGGCACTTCATCAACATCGCCTCGGTGGCCGGGATCAAGGTGTTCAGCCCGGGCGGTACCGTCTACAGCGGCACCAAGTTCGCCGTACGCGCCATCTCCGAAGGGTTGCGTCACGAGGTAGGCGGCAGCATCCGCACCACCACCATCGAGCCGGGCGCGGTGGATTCGGAGCTGAAGTTCGGCAGCTCGCACCAGCAGAGCCGCGACTTCGTCGTCGACTTCTACAAGCAGGCGATTCCGGCGGAATCGGTGGCACGCGCCATTGCCTACGCCATCGAGCAGCCGGCTGACGTCGACATCAACGAGATCGTTCTGCGTCCGACCACGCAGGAGTTCTGATCCATAACCGCTGTTGCAGGCGCTTGCGATGCTGGTTCACCCGAGCCAGCATGCAGGCGCCTTTTTCGCTTTCAGGAGTCTGCATGAGCGCGTCCATTCATTCCGTCGACCTGGCCAAGGCCTACCGTCTGCTCAACCACGGGCCGACCGTGCTGGTGTCGGCGCGTCATCAGACTGTGGATAACGTCATGGCGGCAGCCTGGTGCTGCGCCCTGGATTTCGATCCGCCGAAGCTGACCGTGGTGCTGGAAAAGGCCACCCGCACCCGCGCGCTGATCGAGGGTAGCGGCCTGTTCGCCATCCAGGTGCCGACCGTGGCGCAGCTGCAACTGACCCAGGCGGTGGGCAGCGCCAGCCTGGCCGATGATCCGGCGAAGCTGGCCCATGCCGGGGTCGAGTTGTTCGAGATGGCAGGCCACGATGTGCCATTGGTGGCCGGCTGCTCGGCCTGGCTGGTCTGCCGGCTGATCGATGAGCCGCATAACCAGCAGGCCTACGACCTGTTCATCGGCGAGGTGATCGCGGCCTGGGCGGACGAGCGCGTGTTCCGCGACGGCCGCTGGCATTTCGAAACGGCCGACCCGAGCCTGCGCAGCCTGCATCACGTCGCGGGCGGGCACTACTACGCGATTGGCGAGGCGCTCAAGGCCTGATGTCGGGCGTGCTCAGCGCGCCAGCGGTAGCGCTACACCGATCAGCACGAAGAGCACGCCGCAACTGCGGTTGAAGGTGCGGCCGCCGCGTTGCAGCCAGGGCCGTACGCGGAAGGCCAGCAACGCCAGCAGCAGCTCGACGAGGAACTCGACCACGGCGAAGGTCGCTGCCATCACCACGAACTGCACGGCCAGGCCGCGTTGCGGATCGACGAACTGCGGCAGGAAGGCGCCGTAGAACAGGATCACCTTGGGATTCGACAGTGCCGACAGCAGCCCTTGGCGAAACAGCCGTACGGCGCTGGGGCGGGTGCCGCTGTCTGCCAGGGTCAGGTTCATCGGCGGCGAGCGCCACAGTTGCACGCCCAGCCAGATCAGGTAGGCGCCACCGATCCATTTGAGTGCTAGCAGGGCGTTGGGCGCGGTCTTGAGCAAGGCACTGAGGCCGAACATGGCCAGTGCGATCAAGGTACTGAAGCCAACCACACCGCCAAGGATGGTGGCCAGTGCCATGCGCGCGCCGTACAGCCCGCCGTGGGTCAGCGCCAGAAGGCTGTTGGGGCCGGGCGTCAGCGCTAGGCCAAGGGTGGCGACGAAGTAGACGAGCCAGAGTTCTAGGGCCATGCGGGTCTCCTGTTTGGGCGTGGCCAGTCTAGTCAGCGGCAGGTACTTGAATAAGGTAAATTCTGGCTATCTAGCAGTTGATTCTGGACATGACATGGCCGAAAGCCCCGACCTGCGTTTTCTCCTGTTGCCCCTGCCGCAGTTCGCCCTGCTGCCGTTTGGTGGCTTTCTCGACAAGTTGCGTTTTAGCGCCGACGACGAGGACTACAGTCGCCAACGTTACTGCACCTGGACGATTCTCGGCCTGCAACCAGGGCATGTGCTGTCCAGCAGCGGTGCTGCGCTGCGGATCGAGGCCACACCCGAGCAACTCGATCTGGCTGACTTCGACTATCTGGTGCTGTTCGGCGGGCGCAACGCGCAGGCCACCGCCGCGCTGGCGCCGACCTATCAGCAGCTGCTGCGTCGCGCAGCTCGCGCTGGGGTGAAGCTGGTGGCGATCGACAATGCCAGCTTCCTGCTCGCCGCCTGCGGCCTGCTCGACGGTTATCGGGTGGCGGTGCACTGGCGCCATGAAGCGGAATTTCGCGCCAGCTTTCCGCAGCTGCGCCTGGCTCGCGAGCGTCTGTATTGCCTTGATGGTGCGCGGATTTCCTGCGCCGGCGGCACCGCAGCCATCGATCTGGCGGTGGAACTGCTGGCTCAGGGCAGCGGCCGGGCACGGGCGCTCAAGGGCTTGGCCGATATGCTGGTGGACGAAACGCGCAGCGGCCAGCACGCGCTGCGCTCGTTGCACACGACATCGAGCGGCGAGCGCCATGTAGACCGCGCCATCGCCCTGATGCGCCACGGCCTGGCCAGTGCCGATGGCATCGAGCAGCTGGCGGCCAGTGTCGGCATCAGCCGGCGTCAGCTCGATCGCCTGTTTCAGGCCAGCCAGGGCATGAGCGCGCGCGAATACTGGAATGAGCTACGCCTGCAACATGTGCGCTGGCGTCTGCTCAACTCCAGCCACAGCCTGGCGCAACTTGCCGACGAGATCGGCGTCAGCGATGCCAGTCACCTGGGCAAGCTGTTCCGCCAGCGCTTCGGTGTTGCGCCTGGCGCCTTCCGCCGTCAGGGCGGCGCGTTGTAGGAGCCGCGCCTCGCGGCGAATGTGGCGAATAGCCGGCTGCAATTGCTTCGCGCCGGGGCGACGCTCCTACGGAATAGGGATGACAGCGGCAGAGAGGATCATGACTCGATATCCGGGTAACTGCGCGGTGTATACACCCACTCGCCGCCATCGGCGCGGGGGAAACGGTGGGTCTGACTGGAGCCGATGATCACCAGGGTGCGCATATCGACCAGCTCCGGCGTCAGCTCGCCGAGGGTGAGGGTGCGCAGCGCTTCGGCCGGGCGGCCGATATCGCGGCCGAGCACCACCAGCGTTTCTGGCGTGCGGTGCTGGCGCAGCAACTCCAGCGCGCGGCCGAGCTGCCAGGGGCGCGACTTGGAGATCGGGTTGTAGAAGGCCATGGCCAGATCGGCGATGGCGGCGTGCTCCAGGCGCTTTTCGATCACTGCCCAGGGCTTGAGGTTGTCGGACAGGGATATCAGGCAGAAGTCGTGACCCAGCGGCGCGCCGGCCTTGGCGGCGGTAGCCAGGGCGGCGGAAACGCCCGGCAGTACCTCCAGTTCGACGCCTTGCCAGGTCTCGCTTTGCGGGTTTTCCAGCGCCTCCATTACGGCAGCGGCCATGGCGAACACGCCGGGGTCGCCCGAGGAGATCATCACCACCCGCCGGCCGCTGGCGGCCAGTTCGAAGGCGTGGGCGGCGCGCTGCAGCTCCTCGCGGTTGTCGCTGGGATGCACGCATTGATCGGCGCGCAGCGGGCCGGCCATTTTCACGTAGGTGTCGTAGCCGAGCAGGTCTTCGGCTTCGTCGAGGGCACGGCGCACGGCGGGCGTCATATGTTCGGCGGCGCCGGGGCCGAGGCCGACCACGCTGAGGCGGCCACGGCGCTGGCCGAGGCGTTCGATATCCAGCGGTTGTTCACTCAGCAGCAGGCGCAGGCCGTCGCTGGCATGGTGCTCGGGCGGTAGCTCGGATGTGCTGTGGATAAAGCGCAGTGGCAGCTTCAACTCGGCGGCGGTGGCGTGCAGTTCGGCGTTGGCCATCCAGCTTTTGTCCGCCAGCAGCACGGCCAGCGCTTGTGGCGCCAGGTTGGCGTTGCTCAGCGCTTGGTGCAGGCGAGCCGGCAGGTCGGTGACGGGGCGTTCGATCAGCGCGGCGGCGCTGCGCGGGTGGATCAGCAGTTCGTCCGGCTGCGCTGGGCGTGCCTGCGGGGTGATGTGGATTACACGATCGGCAGCGTTATCCACAGGCAACAGCGCGGATTCCAGCCAGGGCGCCTGGCCTTCGATGCGGACCGTCTCGCCGCCGAGCAGGTCGCTGACGAAGCGCTTGCCTTGTTGTAGGTCGGCCAGCGCGTAGCCGGCCGGTGGTTCCAGCAGACAGGTGCCGAAGCGCAGCTCGCCGCTGGTGGTGATGGCCGGCGTCACACCCAGGTGCGCGGCGATCTCGCGGGCCAGGCGGTTGACCCCAGCCAGGCCACCGAGCAGCGGCACCACGGCGCTGCCATCCTCTGCCAGGGCCAGCACCGGCGGCTCGGCGCCTTTCTCGGCCAATAGCGCGGCAAGGCTGCGGATGACGATCCCGGCGGCGCACAACACCACCAGCGGCTGACCGGCGCGATACAGGGTGCGCAGGTGCTCGCCGAACTCGTCGTAATGGCGCTCGGCGCCGTCGGCACGCCCGCGCAGGCCGTGGATCTCCGCCTGTGGATAAAGCGCCTTGAGACGTTGTGCAGTGGCCAGCGCACTGGCGCCGAGGATGACGATGTTCATGCGGTAAATCCTGTAGCCCGGATGCAATCCGGGGAATGGGTTTCCCGGATTGCATCCGGGCTACGGTCTGAGTCCTGTGTGCTGAGATAAATGAACTGCCTCCTCAGTGCACGGACTGCTCACTCTCCCATTTATGGGAGAGGGTGGCTCAGGCGATTCGGAGTTGCCGGTTAGACCCTCTCCCCCGGCCCCTCTCCCGCAAGCGGGAGAGGGGAGAAAAGAATGTCGTGCGCTTCACCCCCGCCATTTCTGGCCGGGCACCAGAATCATGGAGAAGTACGGCGAATCCATCGGCTCCACCTCGTCCAGCGGCACTATCTTCTGGCTGGCCATGGTCGCGCGCTCGACGTAATGGGCGCGGTCGTCCAGGCCGAGCTTGCGCAGCACGCGGCGCACCTTGTCGAAGTTGCGCCCGAGCTTCATCACAACCGCCGCTTCGGCGTCGCGCAGGCGCTGTTCCAGTTCGTCTTCCGGCAGCACGCCGGAGAGCACGCTCAAGCTCTGGTTGCGGTAGACCAGCGGCGTGCCCAGCACCGAGGCGCAGCCGAGCATCGAGCACACGCCGGGCACCACTTCCACCTCGTAGCGCTCGGCCAGGCGGTCGTGCAGGTACATGTAGGAGCCGTAGAAGAACGGGTCGCCTTCGCAGATCACCGCCACGTCCTGGCCGGCGTCCAGCAATTGGGCGATCTGCTGCGCGCAGGTGTCGTAGAAGTCGGCGATCACATCCTCGTAGGACAGCGGCGGGGCGAGCTTCTCGGTGGTCACCGGGTAGACCAGCGGCAGGCGCTGCTGGGCGGCGTCCAGATGTTCCTCAATGATGCTGAAGGCATTACCGCCATGGCCGGCATTGTGCTTGGCCTTGGCCACGAAATAGGCCACCACGGGCGCCGATTTCAGCAGGCGCAGCGCCTTGAGGGTAAGCAGCTCGGGGTCGCCGGGGCCGACGCCCAGACCAAGCAGACGGCCAGCCATCACTCCACCTCCGAGGCGAGGGCGTTGACTGCCGCCACTGCCATGGCGCTGCCGCCGCGGCGACCACGGACGATCACGTAGGGCACGCCACGGCTGTCTGCGGCCAGGGCATCCTTGGATTCCGCCGCGCCGATAAAGCCCACCGGCATACCGATGATCAGCGCCGGCTTGGGTGCGCCCGCATCGAGCATTTCCAGCAGGTAGAACAGCGCGGTGGGCGCATTGCCGATCACCACCACGCTGCCTTCCAGATGCTCGCGCCAGTGCTCCAGGGCCACCGCCGAGCGGGTGTTGCCGACTTCGCGGGCCAGCTCCGGTACGCCGGCGTCGTGCAGGGTACAGATCACTTGGTTGTTAGCCGGCAGGCGCGGGCGGGTGATGCCCTCGGCGACCATGCGCGCATCGCAGAGGATCGGCGCACCGGCCAGCAGCGCTGCTCGGCCAGCGGCGCCAGCACCGGGGGAGAAGCGCAGGTCCTCCACCACATCGACCATGCCGCAGGCGTGGATCACCCGCACGGCGAGTTTTTCCAGGTCGGCGGGAATGCCGTTGAGGTTGGCCTCGGCGCGGATGGTGGCGAAGGAGCGGCGGTAGATTTCCTGGCCGTCGCGGATGTAATCAAGCATCGGGGGTTCCTGCGGGGTGTTGGCGGGCGAACCAGGCGCCGGCTTCGTCGATGGTCATGGCTGGCACCAGTAGGAGGCCAAAGCCGGGCGCCTCGGGCGTGCGTTGATAGAGCTGGTAGTGGTCGGGCGTGCTGGCCAGCAGGGTATAGGGCTGCACGCGGGCGCTGGCGCAACTGCGCGGGCAGGCGCTGAGATGCACCTGCGGGCGGGCACCGCTTTCGTGCAGCAACTCTGCCAGGTGCAGGGCGTGGTGTTTGCTATCGGCCAGGCCGCGCGCGCAGGCCGCCGAGCCGGTGCAGGCGACCAGACCAAGCAGTGGCTCGTCGGCATGGTTCAACAGGCCCAGTTCACCCAGCGCGACCAGCAATTTGTCGGCCTTTTGCTCCGCCACATTGCCTAGCAGCACGCCTTGCCAGGGGGTTAGGCGCAGCTCGCCGTCGCCATGCCGCTCGCTCAGATCGGCGAGGGCGAGGAGTTGCTCTGCATGCAGACGGCCCAACTGAGCGCCGGCTGCGACCATGCACAGGCTTCTCTGTGCTTGTGGATAAATACCTGCCGGTGGGCGCATGAGCGTCGCGCTGGGCTGCCAATTGACCGGCACCGGTTGCAAGGGAAAATGCAGGCGCGTCTGCAGACGTTGCAGCAGTTCGTCGACTGGGATCTGTTGCAGCAACTGGCGCATGCGAGATTGCTCGGGAGTCGCCAGTTCGAGGAACAGCAGCAGGAGCTGGCGTACCAGCTCGACTGCCTGGGTCGCCTCGATGCGCGCCAGAGGCGCCTCAAAGGGGCAGCCGGCCAGGCCCAGCAGCAGGTGCTGGTCGTCCTCGGCGGTCAGCCACAGGTCGTGGGGGTGTTCGCGCATGGCCAGGGCTTCGCCGCCGTCCAGTTGCAGGGCGAACTTGGGTGACAGGGCATGCAGCGCCGGGGTGTCCTGCAGCAGGTCGAGCAATTGGTTGGCCAGCGGACGCACGTCCATCCGCGCCTGCGGGTCGAGGCCGGCGGCGGGGCTGAGCATCAGGTTGCGCACGTCATCGGCGGCGGCCACCCGGGGGCCGAGTCCAGCGGCGAGCAGGGCATCGATCAGCGGCGCTTCCTGACCGGGCAGCACGCCGCGAATCTGCAGGTTGCTGCGGTTGGTCAGCTCCAGCACGCCACTGGCATGCTGCCGCGCTGCCTCGGCAATCGCCCGCGCCTGGGTGCCGAGCAGCACGCCGCCGGGCAGCTTGATGCGGCAGATGCCACCGTCCAGCGCAGGCACGATGCGCAGCAGGCCGGGGCAGGCGGAAGGGCGGACGGATGTGGGCAAGCGGTCACCTGTGGATAACGACGCGGCGACCGAACCAGCGAAATCCCATAGGGGACTCCATGGCATCGGTACACCCCGCCCGATGTTGGCACTCGCGACCAGCGTTCGTCGGCAGGTCTCCTGGCTGACAGGTCTTGATCCGCTGCGCCTTCCCGGTACAGGCCGTTGAAAAACTATCTGCGTTGGCAATACGGCGTTAAAAACGGCCTCAAAATGCTCATTTACAACATGTAAACTGCGCTTTTTCGGTCGTTTTTGCCTTGTCTTGCCTGCCTCGCTTACGTTTTTCAGCGGCCTGTTTCCAGTGGCCGATTGCGTTGGACTCGCTGTTTACAGTTGCGGGGGCAGCCACGGTTTTACCGTGTTCCCTCTTGGGGAAACTCTGAAATGGCCATTTACCGTCACTCCCGCGAAGGCGGGAGCCCAGATGGTACTGAGATTCTGGATTCCCGCCTGCGCGGGAATGACGACTATTTCAGAGTTTCCTTAGGCCCTTTACTGAGTCGTATCGACTCAAGGGCACCGACGAAGGCGCTATTATGCCCGCTTTGCCCCGAGCGCGGACAGGCGGTCCGTCGGGCCTGTGCGAGGACATTGGATGAAACCCTGGTTGACCCTGGTCGGCATCGGCGAAGACGGCTATCCCGGCCTGGGCAAGGCCGCGCGCCGCGCACTGTTGGCGGCCACGCGTATTGTCGGTGCACCGCGCCAGCTGGCGCTGTTGCCACCGTGTATCACGGGCGAGCGGGAAACCTGGCCGAGCCCCTTCGACCTGCAACCGCTGCTGGCGAAGCGTGGCGAGGCGGTGTGTGTGCTGGCCAGTGGCGACCCGATGTTCTACGGCGTCGGCGCCAGCTTGGCACGCCAGGTGCCGGCCGACGAGTTGCAGGTATTGCCGGCGCCGTCCTCGGTGTCGCTGGCGGCGGCGCGCCTGGGCTGGCCGTTGCAGGAGGCTGAGGTGGTCTCCCTGGTCGGCCGGCCGCTGGCCACGCTCAATGCCCGGCTATATCCCGGTACGCGCCTGCTGGTGTTGAGCGCCGATGGTGACACCCCTGCGCAGGTCGCCGAAGCCTTGTGCGCACGTGGTTTCGGCGCCAGCTGCCTGACCCTGCTGGAACACCTTGGCGGGCCTGACGAGCGCCGTATCGAGGGCCTGGCCGCGAGCTGGAACCTGCCACGCGGTGCCGATCTCAATCTGCTGGCCGTGGCGTGCCTGGCCGACGCCGGCGCGCAACTGCTGCCACCGACCTGCGGCCTGCCGGACGACGCCTACCGCCACGACGGGCAACTGACCAAGCGCGACGTGCGCGCGGTCACCCTGGCGCGGCTGGCGCCGCTGCCTGGCGAGTTGCTGTGGGATGTCGGCGCCGGTTGCGGCTCCATCGGCATCGAATGGATGCGCGCGCATCCGGCCTGCCGGGCCATCGCCATCGAGGCGGACGAAGGGCGTCAGGCGCATATCCGCCAGAACCGCGATACTCTCGGCGTGCCCGGCCTGCAACTGGTCGCTGGACATGCGCCCGAAGCACTGGATGGACTGCCGGCGCCGGATGCGATCTTCATCGGCGGCGGCGTCACAGTGCCAGGCGTGCTCGATGATTGTTGGGCCGCGCTCAAGCCGGGCGGGCGTCTGCTGGCCAATGCCGTGACTATCCAGAGTGAGGCGGCCCTGGTCGCCTTCCGTGAACAGCATGGCGGTGAACTGCTGCGTCTGACCGTGGCCCAGGCACAGCCGCTGGGCGGCTTCGACACCTGGCGCGCGGCGTTGCCGATTACCCTGCTGATGGTGCGCAAGCCGTGAGCGCGCGACTCCTGCTGCTCGGTGGCACTACCGAAGCGCTGCGTCTGGCGCGTCGGCTGGGCCCGGAGACGGTGTACAGCCTGGCAGGTCTGGGCCGGGTGCCGGACGACCTGGCCTGCCGCGTGCGCGTCGGCGGCTTCGGTGGCGCCGAGGGCCTGGCAGCTTTTATCGCCAGTGAAGGCATCGAGCTGCTGCTGGATTTGACCCATCCGTACGCTGCGCAGATCAGCCACAACGCGGCTCGCGCCGCAGAAATCGCAGACGTGCCGTGCTGGGCATTGCGTCGCCCTGGCTGGCAGCCAGGCGCGGATGACGACTGGCGCGAAGTGGACGGTTGGGATGAGCTGACCCGCGCGCTGGCGCCGTTCGAGCGGCCGTTCTTCACCTCCGGGCGCGAACCACTGACGCACCTGCATGAAATTCCTGAGCACCAGCACTGGACGGTGCGCTGCCTGCAGGCCGAGCCGGCGCCGCCGCGCGCCGAGATCATAGGTGCACGTGGACCGTTCTCGCTGGACGAGGAGCGCGCCCTGTTCGCCCGCCTGCGTTGCGACGTGCTGATCAGCAAGAACAGCGGCAGCGCGTCCACCGAGCCGAAGTTGCAAGTTGCCCGTGAGCTTGGATTGCCGGTGCTGCTGTTGCGTCGCCCGCAGTTGCCGGCGGTAACGCGTGAGTTCGCGGAGTTGGACGCTCTGTACGAGGCGCTGTCCCTGTAGGGCGGGTGAAACCCGCCAACGCCGGTCTGGCGGGGTGCACCCGCCCTACGCTTGCCGTTGCGCTGCTAGACTGCCGGCCCTTTTGGAGACTGTCATGAGCCAAGCCCCTTACGCGCGCATCCTGTTCATCGGCCCCGGCCTGGGGCGTGGTGCATCGTCCGAGCGTCTGCAACAGCGTATCGAAACGCTGCTGGGTGAAGCGCATCTGCATGACACGGAACAGGACGGCTTCTGGCAGGCCATCATCGAGGCGCCACGCCCGTTGCTGGTGGTCGATCTGGAGCCACGCGCCGATGCCGCGCACCGCGACTGGCTGCGCGAGTGCATCGCCGAACGCGGTAACGGGAGCGAGGTATTCGTGGTTTGCAGCGCCATGGAAGATGCCTGGCTCGATGGCCTGGGCGCGTTGCTCGAACGCCGTGAAGCGCATATCCCCTGCAGCGACGTGCCAGGCGTGCCGGAACACCACGCCTGGTCGCAGATTCCCCCGCATGCGCAGCGCCTGCTGCTGTGCAACGGCCCGCGCTGCACGCGCAAGGGCGCGCTGGGCCTGTGGAAAACCTTGCGCCAGCGGCTCAAGGCCGCCGGCAAGCTGGAGTGCGAGGGCGGCGTGCATATCACCCGCAGCCAGTGCCAGTTTCCCTGTGACCTGGGGCCGACCGCGAGCCTTTATCCACAGGGCGAGTGGTACGGCATCAAGGACGAGGCGGCGGTGATCCGTCTGGTCGACGAGCGCCTGGTGGCGGGTAGGGCGTTGCCGGAGTTGCGTATCGATGAGCAGGGCGGCAACTAGTCGCCATGGTGGACAAGCTGCGCGTTGTCCACTCTACGCCTGAGTCCAACTCCCAATTGCCCGCGCCTTGACTTGAGCGGGTGTGGGTGGTCATATCCGCCCCGCTTCAGGTGTCTCACGCCGCCGCGCGTGAGGTGAAACGGGAAGTCGGTTGAAGTCCGACGCTGCCCCCGCAACGGTAAGCGAGCGACCGCATCGATACGCCACTGTGCGCCCCGCGCATGGGAAGGCGATGCGTTCATGACCCTCGCGAGCCCGGAGACCGGCCTGGAGTCGTTTGTGTCTGGCAACCCGCGGTGGGCGGGCGTTGACTCCAGTAAGGCGCCGCCGTGCCCCTGTCTGCTGTTGCGCATTTCCATCGGATTGCCGTGCCTTTTCTCTTTGCGATGGAAGCAATATGGCGCGCTATCCCCTGTTCCAAACCTGTGCATCGTTCGCGTTGCTATTGGCTGCTTCGGCCATGGCCAGCGCCTCTCCAGTCGATCTGCCTGACGTCACCGTCCAGGCGCACGCTGCCGAGGAAGGCGAGAGCGATCTGCATACACCTACTACGTCCGGCTCGCGCCTGGAGCTGTCGGCGCTGCAAACGCCGGCCAGCACCACCAGCCTCAGCGGCGCCGAAGTGCGTGGGCGCAACAATCTGACGGTGCAGGACGCCGTGACCCGCATGCCGGGCATCAGCAGCATCGGCACCCCAGGTAATGGCGGCACTGCGCTGTCGGCGCGCGGCTTCACTGGCCATTCGGCGACCATGCAGCTGTACGATGGCACCCGCCAGTACGTCGGCGCCGGCACCGTGACCTTCCCGGTGGATACCTGGTCGGTGGAGCGCATCGACGTGCTGCGCGGCCCGGCGTCGGTGCTCTATGGCGAAGGTGCAACCGGCGCGGTGATCAACGTGGTGCCGAAGAAGCCCTTCGCGGGTGACATCCGTAACCACCTGCGCCTCGGCTATGGCAGCGATGACCGCCGCCAGGCCGCGTTGGACAGCGGCGGCTCGCTGAGCGAAGCCCTGAGCTACCGCTTCAACCTCAACCAGCAGGCCAGCAATGGCTGGGTCGACCGCGGTGATTCCGAGAGCCTGGCGCTGAGCGCCGCGCTGCGCTGGGATGCCAGCGACGACCTGAGCTTCACCCTGTCCCACGACCACGGCGACCAGAGCCCCGAGCGCTACTTCGGCACCCCGCTGGTGGCTGGCAAGTACCGCGAGCGCATTCGTGATCGCAACTACAACGTCGCCAATGCCGACATTCGCTACAACGACCAGATTACCCGGCTGACCACCGACTGGCGCATCAACGATGCGTTGAGTGCCAGCAACCAGCTCTACTACATCAAGACCCAGCGCTACTGGCGCAACGCCGAGACCTACCGTTGGCAACCGGACGACCTGATCAACCGCAGCAGCTTCTACGAGATCAAGCACACCCAGGAACAGGTCGGCGACCGCCAGAGTTTCACCCTGGATCACAGTCTGTTCGGCCTCGACAGCCGCACCGTGGTGGGCGTGGATTACAACCGCATCCACTTCGCCCGCCAGCACGATTTCGACAGCAGCTTCAGCGACACTGTCCCGCCTGCCGGCTCCGGTGGCGGTCAGTACCAGAGCAATGATCCACGCGGTTATGCCCCACGCGAGCGCAACCTGGCGCGGCAGTTCTCGCTGTTCGCCGAGAACCGCACCCAGCTGACCGAGCGCCTGTCGCTGGTCACTGGAGTACGGCGTGATCAGGTGCATATCCAGCGTGACGATCTGCTCAGCGATAGCAGCGTCGACCGCAGCTTGAGTGGCGGCAACTGGCGCGCCGGCCTGGTCTTCGCCCTGACGCCCGACCTCTCGCTGTACGGCCAGTACGCCACCAGTACCGAAGGGGTGAACAACCTGCTGACCCTCAGCCCGAGCCAGCAGCAGTTCGACCTGAGCGAAGCCAGGCAGAGCGAAATCGGCCTCAAGCAGCTGTTCTGGAATGGCCAGGGCGAATGGACGCTGGCCGCCTACCACATCGTCAAGAAGAAGCTGCTCAGCCGCGAAACCCCGGCTTCGCCCACCGAGCAGATCGGTCAGCAGTCCTCTGACGGCCTGGAAGCCACGCTGGAGCTGGCCCTGGGTCGCGGCTGGCAGGTGTCGGCCAACGCCGCATTCGTGCGCGCCGAATACGACGACTTCGTCGAAGGCGCTGGCGACCGCAGCGGCAATCGGCCGAGCAACGTGCCGCGGCGCACCGCCAACCTCTGGCTGAACAAGGCGCTCGGCAGTGGGGTGGATATTGGCATGGGCGCGCGTTACGTCGACGCCCGCTACGCCGATGCGGCCAACCAGATCGAGGTGCCCGGCTACACCCTGGTCGACGCCACTCTCGCCTGGCAGGCGCTGCCGGACGTGCGCCTGGGCCTGGAGCTGAACAACCTGTTCGACCGCCAGTACACCACTACCGCCAGCAGTGCTGGCGAGCAATGGTACCTGGGCGCGCCGCGTTCGTTGTTCGTCACTGCGGACTACAGCTTCTGATGCCGCGCCTGCGCATTCGCGAGCTGGCCTGGTCGCCCGACGGCCAGCGTCCGCTGCTCGACGGCATCGACCTGGAGGTCGGCGACGGCGAGCTGCTGGGGCTGATTGGCCCCAATGGCAGCGGCAAGACCAGCCTGCTGCGCTGCGCCTACCGCTTCCAGCGGCCCAGTGCCGGTAGCGTCGAACTGGACGGCGAGGCGCTGTGGCAGCGCTCGCCGCGCTGGAGTGCGCAGCGTGTGGCGGTGGTGCTGCAGGAGTTTCCCCAGGACTTCGGCCTGCGTGTGGAGGAGGTGGCGGCCATGGGTCGCACGCCGCACAAGGGCCTGTTCGATGGCGACGATGCCGAGGATCGCCGTCTGATCGACGAGGCGCTGACACGCGTTGGCCTCGGTGGCCTGGCGCAACAGCCGTTCGCGCGACTGTCCGGTGGCGAGAAACAACGCGCGCTGTTGGCCCGCGCCTTGGTACAGCAGCCGCAGTTGTTGATCCTCGACGAGCCGACCAACCACCTTGACCCGCGTTACCAGCTGGAACTGCTGCGGCAGATCAAGGCGCTGGGCCTGGCGACCCTGGCCAGCTTCCACGACCTCAACCTGGCGGCGGCCTTCTGCGACCGCCTCTGTGTGCTGGATGAGGGCCGCCTGGTGGCCGCCGGTCCACCCGCCGAGGTGCTGAGCGCCGAGCTGCTGCAGCAGGTGTTCGGCGTGCAGGCGTTGGTCGATACCCATCCACTGGCGGGTTATCCGCGCATTACCTGGATCGTTTGATGAAGCGTTTACGCACGGTTGCATCTGTAGGAGCGTTTTTGCTGGCGTTGGCCAGCCCCGCCTGGGCCGTCACCGTCACCAGTTGCGACCGCCAGGTGAGCATCGAGCAGCCACCGCAGCGGGCGGTCAGCCACGACATCACCCTGACCGCCATGCTCCTGGCCTTGGGCCTGAAAGAACGCATGGTCGGCTATAGCGGCGTCAGCGGCTGGAAGACGCCGACCCCCGAGCTGCAAGCCGATCTGGATGATCTGCCCGAGCTGGCGGCGCGCTATCCGTCGCTGGAGAACCTGCTCGATGCTGGCGCTGACTTCTTCTTCGCCGGCTGGAACTACGGCATGCGCATCGGCGGCGAGGTCACCCCGGCCAGCCTGGAGCGCTTCGGCATTCCGGTGTACGAACTCAGCGAGTCCTGCGCGCACGTCACGCCCGGCCGCGTCGCCAGCCTCGACGATGTTTACAACGACCTGCGCAACCTCGGCCGCATCTTCGCCGTCGAGGCGCGTGCCGATGACCTGGTGCACGGCATGCAGGCGCGTGTGGCGGCAGTCGACGCGCGCCTGGGCCAGCAGCCTACACGGCCGCGGGTGTTCGTCTACGACAGCGGTGAAGACGTGCCTTTCAGCGCCGGGCGCCTGGGCATGCCGCAACCGCTGATCGAGGCGGCCGGCGGGCGCAACGTGATGGACGGGGTGGCGGCCAACTGGATGAAGGTTGGCTGGGAGTCGGTGGTCGAGCAGGACCCGGAGCTGATCCTGATCGTCGATTACGGCGAGCGCACGGCGGCGCAGAAGCGCGATTTCCTCCTGCAACATCCGGCGCTGCAAGGCGTGACGGCGATCCGCGAAGAACGCTTCGTGGTGCTGTCCTACCTGGCCGTCACGCCGAGCCTGGAGAACGCGACGGCCATCGAGACCCTGGAGGCGGCGCTGCACCCCGAGGTCTTCGCCCAGTGAGTCGATTTCGTCTGTTGCTGCTCGGTTTGGGTGTACTGCTGGCGCTGTCCTGCGCGGTCTCGTTGGGTTTCGGCGCGGCGCAGGTGCCGCTCGAGCGGGTGCTGGCGATCCTCGGCCAGCACCTGTTCGGCATCGTGCCCGATGCAGCGGTGAGCCTTGGCCAGGACAGTATCGTCTGGCAACTGCGCGCACCGCGGGTGCTGCTTGGCGCGCTGGTGGGCGCCGGGCTGGCGCTGGTGGGCACGGCGCTGCAGGCGGTGACGCGCAACCCGCTGGCCGATCCGCACCTGCTCGGGGTCAGTTCCGGCGCAGCCTTCGGCGCGGTGCTCGTGGTGCTCTACCTGGGCGAATTCGCCGGCCTGCTCAGCCTGCCGCTGGCGGCCTTCGCCGGTGCGCTGGCGAGCATGCTGCTGGTGCTGGCTATCGCCAGTCGCAGTGGGCGGCTGGAGAGTGATCGCCTGCTGTTGGCCGGAGTGGCGGTGTCGTTCGTGATGATGGCGGCGAGCAATCTGCTGCTGTACCTGGGCAACCCACACGCGGCCAGCTCGGTGCTGTTCTGGATGCTCGGCGGCCTCGGTCTGGCGCGCTGGGAGCTGCTCTGGTTGCCAGCGCTGTGCCTGGCGTTGGCGTTGGCTGTACTGCTCGGCCTGGGCCGCGCGCTGAACGCGCTGATGGCCGGCGAGCAGAGTGCGGTGAGCCTGGGCCTGGAACCGCGCCGCGTGCGCCTTTTGGTGTTCGTGGTGGCCTCATTGCTCACCGGCGTGCTGGTGTCGCTGTCCGGCGCCATTGGTTTCGTCGGCCTGATGCTGCCGCACGTGGCGCGTTTTCTGGTCGGCGCCGAGCATCGCCGCGTGCTGCCGGTGGCGGCGCTGCTCGGAGCACTGTTCCTTGTCTGGGTCGATGTCGCCGCGCGTACCTGGCTGGCGCCGCAGGATCTGCCCATCGGCATCGTCACCGCTGCCATCGGCGGAGTGTTTTTCCTGGCGATGCTGCAGCGCCGTTAGTGCTGGCCCGATGCAGTAAGATGCAGCTCGTCTTCTATCAGTCGAGCCGCCCATGCCCTTGCCGCAGCGCCCCCGCTATCGCTACCGCGTCCTGCTCACCGTTCTGGTGATTGCCGCCGGCTTGCTGGTGAGCCTGTGGCTGGGCGGTCGTTATGCCGAGCAGCGGGCCTGGGACGAGCGCAGCGTCGAGGCGCGCGGGCAGTTGCAGCTTTATGCCCAATCCATTCGCACCCTGGTCGAACGTTTCAGCTCGGTGCCCGAGGTGCTGGCGTTGGACAGTGACATCCGCAGCCTGCTGCGCGCGCCACATGATCGCCAGTTACGGCTGGCCCTGAACCAGCGCCTGGAGCGCCTCAACGCCGCCGCTGGCTCCACCGTTCTGTATCTGCTCGATGCCCAGGGCGAAACCCTGGTGGCCAGCAACTGGCGTGACTGGAGCAGCTTCGTCGGCAACAACTACGCCTTCCGCCCGTACTTCCAGAACGCCGTGCGTGATGGCGGTGCGCGCTACTTCGCGGTGGGTGTGACCACCGGTATTCCCGGCTACTTCCTTTCCCATGTGGTGCGCGATGACAAGGGCGAGCTGCTCGGCGTGCTGGTGGTCAAGCTGGAGCTGGAAGACCTGCAGCGCGAATGGGTCGGCCAGCCGGGCGTGCTGCTGGTCGCCGACAGCTATCAGGTGGTGATCCTCAGCAACAAGCCGATCTGGCGCTTCCGCGCCTTGCAGCCACTCGACGAACAGGCGCGTGCCGAGCTCGTTGAGGTGCGCCGCTATGCCGAGCAGGCGCTGCAACCGCTGGCCCATCAGGTGCATCGGCAAATCGACAAGGATGCGGACTGGGCGCGGGTCGACGGCCCTGACGGCAATCGCGATTACCTCTGGCAGCGCCTGTACATGCCTGAAGAAGGCTGGACCTTGCACCTGCTCAGCGAGCCGATCGGCCTAGCCGACAGTATGCGCAGCTATCGCCTGGCGGCTGCCGGGGTGTGGATGACCTTCGCTTTTCTGTTGCTGTTCCTCTTCCAGCGGCGCAAGAACCAGCGCTTGCAGGCGGGCATCCGCGAGCGCCTGGAGCGTGAGGTGGCGCTGCGTACCGCCGAGCTGCGCGAGGCCCAGGATGGCCTGGTGCATGCCGCCAAGATGGCCGCGTTGGGGCAAATGTCGGCGGCCCTGGCGCACGAGATCAACCAGCCGCTGACCGCTTTGCAGATGCAGCTCGGCAGCCTACGCCTGCTGCTCGACAGTGGTCGGCCGGAAGCGGTGCGCGACGGTCTGCAGCGCATCGACGGCCTGCTGCAGCGCATGGCCGCGCTGACCGGCCACCTCAAGACCTTCGCCCGCAAGACGCCGGCCGGCCTCAGTGAGCGCCTGTGCCTCGGTGACGTGCTGGAGCAGGCCTTGCAGCTGCTGGCGCCGCGCATGCGCAACGAGCAGATCGAACTGCGCACGCAGATCGACGATGACGCCGAAGTGCTCGGTGATGCCATTCGCATCGAGCAGGTGATTCTCAACCTGCTGCACAACGCCCTCGATGCCATGGCCGAGAGCGAGCCGCGCGTTTTGCTGGTGCGCATCGCCCGCGAAGGCGACAGCTGCCTGCTCAGCGTCGAGGACAGTGGCGGCGGCATCGCCGAGGAAACCCTTGGTCGCGTGTTCGAACCCTTCTTCACCACCAAGCCGGTGGGGCAGGGGCTGGGGCTCGGGCTGGCGGTGTCCTACGGTATCGTGCGCGATCTCGGCGGTAGCCTGGAGGCGCACAACGGCGAGCTGGGGGCGGTCTTCACCTTGCGGCTGCCGGCTGCGCCGTAACCCGCCATTGGCGTCTCGCGGGAAGATTGCCCGGTGGGTTACGCGCCGCAGCACTGGATGGGTGTATTGAAGATAGTTGGTTCGCGGCGCTAACCCACCCTACACTGCGGCCGTTCTGAAGAGGAGGTGCCATGAGCGCTCAGGTCATAGTGGTCGACGACGAAGCGGCGATTCGCGAAGCGGTGCAGCAGTGGCTGGAACTGTCCGGGTTCGAGGTGCGCGCCTGCGCCAGTGCGAGCGAGGCCCTGGCCCTGGTCGACCGCGACTTCCCCGGTATTGTCGTCAGCGATGTGCGCATGCCCGGCAGTGACGGGCTGCAACTGCTCGACAAGCTGCTGCAGATCGACAGCGACCTGCCGGTGATCCTGGTGACCGGCCACGGCGACGTGCCCATGGCGGTGCAGGCACTGCGCCAGGGCGCCTATGACTTCATCGAGAAACCCTTCACCCCCGAGCGCCTGCTCGACAGCGTACGGCGTGCCTTGGACAAGCGCCGCCTGGTCTGCGAGAACCGCCAGCTACGCCAGCAGGTGGCCGACAAGGGCCGCATCGAAAGTCAGTTGATCGGCATTTCGCGGCCCATGGAAAACCTGCGCCGGCAGATCCTCGAACTCGCCGGCACCTCGGTCAACGTGTTGATCCGCGGCGAGACCGGTAGTGGCAAGGAGCTCGTGGCGCGCAGCCTGCACGACTTCAGCCCGCGCGCGCGCAAGGCTTTCGCCGCGCTCAACTGCGCGGCGATCCCCGAGAGCATCTTCGAAAGCGAGCTGTTCGGCCACGAGAGCGGTGCCTTCACCGGGGCCCAGGCCAAGCGCATCGGCCGCATCGAGCATGCCGACGGTGGCACCCTGTTTCTCGATGAGGTGGAGAGCCTGCCGCTGGCGCAACAGGTCAAGCTGCTGCGTGTACTGCAGGAAAAGACCCTCGAGCGCCTGGGTTCGAACAAGAGCATTCAGGTCGACCTGCGGGTGATCAGCGCGGCCAAGCCGGACTTGCTCGACGAGGTCAAGGCCGGTCGTTTCCGTGAGGATCTGGTGTACCGCCTGAACGTCGCCACCCTGCACATTCCGCCGCTGCGCGAGCGGCGTGAGGACATTCCGCTGCTGTTCGAGCATTTCGCCCACGAGGCCGCGCAACGTCATGGCCGCGAAGCGCCGCCGCTGGCGCCAAGCGAATTGGCGCGCCTGCTCGGGCATGACTGGCCGGGCAACGTGCGTGAGCTGATCAACGCCGCCGAGCGCCATGCGCTGGGGCTTTCCAGCCCACCGCCGGCCGAGCGCTTTGCCGGCCAGGCCCTGGCGCAGCAGATGGAGGCCTTCGAGGCGCAGTGCCTGCATAACGCCCTGCTGCAATGCCAGGGCAATATCGCCGCAGTGATGGAAATGCTGCAGCTGCCGCGGCGCACCCTCAACGAGAAAATGCAGCGACACGGCCTGGCGCGCGGCGATTACCTGCCGGGTGGTGAGGAATAAAGTACCGCTTGCCTGTGTAGGAGCCGGCTTGCCGGCGATCTTGGGCGGGTTGCTAACCTTGAGATGTTGTGAAAAGGCCACTTATCGTCACTCCCACGAAGTCGGGAGCCCTGTTGATTGGCAGATTCTGGGTGCCCGCCTGCGCGGGCATGACGGTTTACCTTGAACTGTGGGAGCCCCGCCCCGGGGCGAAGCTTTTATTTCGGGATGGCTGCAATTCGCCGCGAGGCGCGGCTCCTACAGGGCGCGTGACGCGATAAGCGGAATTTTGCCGACCCTGTCACGGATGTAGGCGATTTCCCGCTCAATGACCCGTCGGTCTCTATATAAAACCCCTCTATCTCGGGCGTTTCAGGCCCTGGCACGGCATCTGCTATGACAGTCACAGCCGTGCAGCATCTTGCCGACGCGGCGACCATAAAAACGACAAGAGGTCAGCCCATGAACTGCCATGCCCCTCGCGCCATGCCGCATTCGCTGCTTTGCATGGGCCGCTTCCCCACCGCGCCTGCCGCGGCTCTTGTCCAACGTTGCACCCTGCGCTGCTGATCGCGCACCGCCGATGCCGCCTCGGTGGCGTCGTCTAGAGTGAAACTCTGCATAAAGCCATAACAACGACGGAGATACTTCCATGCGACTGACCAAGAAAATCAGCCTGTTCGCCGCAGCCGCGGCCATCACTGCCAGCACCGCAGTGCTCGCTGCCCCGACCTTCATCAACGTGCTCACCGGCGGTACCAGCGGTGTGTACTACCCGATTGGCGTGGCCCTTTCGCAGCTGTACAGCAATGGCATCGAAGGCTCCAAGACCTCGGTCCAGGCGACCAAGGCGTCGGTGGAAAACCTCAACCTGCTGCAGGCCGGTCGCGGTGAGCTGGCCTTCGCTCTGGGTGACTCGGTCGCCGATGCCTGGAACGGCGTCGAAGACGCCGGCTTCAAGGCGCCGCTGAAGAAAATCCGCGCCATCGCCGGTACCTACCCGAACTACATCCAGATCGTTGCCAACGCTGAATCCGGCATCAAGACCCTGGAAGACCTCAAGGGCAAGCGCATCTCCGTCGGCGCACCGAAGTCCGGTACCGAGCTCAACGCCCGCGCCATCTTCGAAGCCGCTGGCCTGACCTACAAGGACATGGGCAAGGTCGAGTTCCTGCCGTACGCCGAGTCGGTCGAGCTGATCAAGAACCGTCAGCTGGACGCCACCCTGCAGTCCTCCGGTCTGGGTATGGCTGCCATTCGTGATCTGGCCTCGACCATGAAGATCAGCTTCGTCGCCATCCCGGCCGAAGTGACCGCGAAGATCGACAACGCCGCTTATGAGGCTGCCACCATTCCGGCCGGCACCTACGACGGTCAGGACGCTGACGTGCCCACCGTTGCCATCACCAACATCCTGGTCACTCATGAAGGCGTTTCCGACGAAGTCGCCTACCAGATGACCAAGCTGATGTTCGACAACCTCGGCCGTCTGGGCACCGCTCACTCCGCGGCTCAGGACATCAAGCTGGAAACCGCTACCAAGAACCTGCCGATCCCGCTGCACCCGGGTGCCGAGCGCTTCTACAAGGAAGCCGGCGCGCTGTAATGACGGCTCGGACCGTGGCGCCTGCGCCACGGTCCGGTCTTCACAGAATCGCGAATAAAACCGGCGCCCGTGGGCGGTAGGTTTTGTTGGCGACTCTGTCTCCGTATCGAAGTAGTCATGAGGTTTGCACTCCATGAGTGAACAAAACAACGGCCTGGCCGCCAGCCCGTCCGACTGGCCGAAGGCGCTCTTTGCCGTCGCCCTGCTGTTCTCCATCTTCCAGATCGTCACTGCGGCCTTTCACCCGGTGTCGACGCAAATTCTGCGTGCCGTGCACGTTGGCTTCCTGCTGCTGCTGGTGTTCATCAGCTTTCCGGCACTCGGCAAGGGCCGTCCGTGGCAACCGCTGGCCTGGCTGCTCGGCCTGGCCGGCATGGCCACGGCGATCTACCAGTGGTACTTCGAAGCGGACCTGATTCAACGTTCCGGTGACATGACCACCAGCGACATGATCGTCGGCCTGACCCTGATCGTGCTGGTGTTCGAAGCTGCGCGCCGCGTCATGGGTATCGCCCTGCCGATCATCTGCGCGCTGTTCCTTGCCTACGGCATGCTCGGCCAGTACCTGCCGGGCGACCTGATGCACCGTGGCTACGGGCTCGATCAGATCGTCAACCAGCTGTCGTTCGGCACCGAAGGTCTGTATGGCACGCCGACCTATGTGTCGGCCACCTACATCTTCCTGTTCATTCTGTTTGGCGCCTTCCTCGAGCAGGCCGGGATGATCAAGCTGTTCACCGATTTCGCCATGGGCCTGTTCGGCCACAAGGTCGGCGGCCCGGCCAAGGTATCGGTCGTGTCCTCGGCACTGATGGGCACCATCACCGGTTCCGGCGTGGCCAACGTGGTCACCACCGGCCAGTTCACCATCCCGCTGATGAAGCGCTTCGGTTACCGCCCGGCCTTCGCTGGTGGCGTCGAGGCGACCTCGTCGATGGGCAGCCAGATCATGCCGCCGATCATGGGCGCCGTGGCCTTCATCATGGCCGAGACCATCAACGTACCCTTCTTCGAAGTGGCAAAAGCCGCGCTGATCCCGGCGCTGCTGTACTTCGGTTCGGTGTTCTGGATGGTTCACCTGGAGGCCAAGCGCGCCAACCTGCGCGGTCTGCCCAAGGACGAATGCCCGAACCCGTGGAAGGCCGTACGTGAACGCTGGTTCCTGCTGATCCCGCTGTTCATCCTCATCTACCTGCTGTTCTCCGGCCGTACCCCACTGTTCTCAGGTACCGTCGGCTTGGCGCTGACCGCCATGGTCATCCTCGGTTCGGCGATCATCCTGCGTGTCTCGTCGAAGGCCATGCGCTTCGCCTTCTGGATCGCCCTTGGCGTGCTCTGCGCCGGCTTCTTCCAGCTGGGTATAGGCGTGGTGTTCGGCGTCATCGCGGCGTTGGTGGCAGTCTGCTGGTTCGTCAAAGGCGGCCGTGAAACCCTGACCCTGTGCCTGCACGCGCTGGTCGAAGGTGCGCGCCATGCCGTACCGGTGGGTATCGCCTGTGCCCTGGTCGGCGTGATCATCGGTGTGGTGTCGCTGACCGGGGTGGCCTCCACCTTCGCCGGCTACATCCTCGCCATTGGCCAGGACAACCTGTTCCTGTCGCTGGTGCTGACCATGCTCACCTGTCTGGTGCTGGGTATGGGCATTCCGACCATCCCCAACTACATCATCACCAGCTCGATCGCTGCGCCGGCACTGCTGGAGCTGGGTGTACCGCTGATCGTTTCGCACATGTTCGTCTTCTACTTCGGCATCATGGCCGATCTCACGCCGCCGGTAGCGCTGGCCTGCTTCGCCGCAGCGCCGATCGCCAAGGAGCGTGGTCTGAAGATCAGCTTCTGGGCGGTGCGCATCGCCATCGCTGGCTTCGTCGTGCCGTTCATGGCGGTCTACTCGCCCGCGCTGATGCTGCAGGGTGATAGCCTGCTGGCGACGCTTTACGTCGTGTTCAAGGCGATGCTGGCGATCGGTCTGCTCGGTGCGATCTTCACCGGTTACCTGCAGGCCAAACTGAGCTGGTGGGAGCGCCTGCTGGGCTTCGCCGCGGGTGCCAGCCTGATTCTCGCCACCCCGATCAGTGACGAAATCGGCTTCGCTCTCAGTGCCATCTTCATCGCTCAGCACTTCTGGCGCGCCCGTCGTGCCGAGGCGGCGACGGCGTGATCGGCCTGTGCCTGGGGTTGGCCGGCGCGGTGTGGGCAGAGTTGCCCACGCCGTCCTTCACCCTGGCCTGGACCCACACCATCGAGAAGATTCGCTGGGAAGAGGATTACCGCGTCACCGCCGAGGGCCTGGTTCTCGGCGAGGCGCGGGTCAAGGGTTCCGGCGCCGGAATGGAAATTCCCGACGGCGCTGAACTGCGCAATGGCAGCTGGCACTACCAGCGTCAGCTACCGCCTTTGCAACCCCTGCGAGTCGGGCGTACGCCTGAGGCCGGGGATTACCAACTGTGTTTCAACCAGCGTTGTCGCCCGATGAGCGACTGGCTCGGCCCGCCACAAGCGAGCCAGCCGGCGTTGGAACTCTGGAGCTGCGAGCTGAGCTCCCCCGCGGCTGACGCGGGTTAGGTCGATTATTCGACCCATGCTCCCGATGCCATAAGCGTTGGCTGAAAAGGAAGAGAACCCCCACATGGTGTGAGCCTGTGGGGGTTTTGTTCTTTATGCTGTCTAAGCTTTTTCAGACCATTGCACTGGAGCACCACCATGCGTCGTCACACTCGTTGCGCCTTGTTTCTCACCTTTGCTCTGGCCCCAGTACTGGCTAGCGCCGTAGAGCTGCAGCCCGGTGTCTGGGAGGTCAGCGCGCACAACATGCAAGTCGGCGGTCAGGCTATGCCGGGCATGGATCAGATCCTTGCGCAGATGCAGAACCTGCCGCCGGCGCAGCGCCAGATGATGGAAGGCATGATGGCCGAGCGCGGTGTGAAACTCGGGGCCGGTGGGGTGCAAATCTGCCTGACCGAAGAGCAGATCAAGTCGCAAGACATTCCCCTGCAGGACCCTAACTCCGGTTGTAACCAGCAGATCACCGAACGCAGCGGCAACCTGTGGAAATTCCGCTTCACCTGCCCGGATGCGCAAGGCGAGGGGGAAACCCGCTTCGTCAGCGACAAGGAGTTCACCACCCAGGTCAAAGGCACCTACAAGGGCCAGCCGAGCAGCATGGAGAGCCAAGCCCGCTGGATTGGGGCGGATTGCGCCACTCTCAAAGGAAACTGAGATACAGCTGGAGATGTAAACTATTCGTATTGACTTGGTGAGGCGCCTGCTGCGAGAATTTTGTCGCTAATTATTTGCATTTGCGATTGGCAAATATCTGCCAGGGAGGCATTCGGCTGCGAAGGGACTGCCAGCGGTTATCGACAGCGCATCAGGAGATCCTCCCTTGTTCAGCAGAAAAACCCACATGGCCGTGGCTATTGCGGCCGCCTGCAGTTTCAACCACGCCGTGGCCAGCGAGCAGGGGCAGCTCGAGCTCGATGCTCAGACCGTGGTCGGCGACAGTGCAGCGGCCGAGGTCGACAGCTACAAGTCCACGCCCAGCAGTGCTGCGACCAAGCTCGACCTGACCCCGCGGCAGACGCCGCAGTCGATTTCCACCCTGAGCAGCGCCCAGCTGCGCGACTTCAAGCTCACCAGCGTCAACGATGCGCTCAAGGCGGTGCCGGGCGTGCAGGTGCAGGAAGTCGAAACCGACCGCACCTACTACACCGCTCGCGGCTTCGACATCACCAACTTCCAGTACGACGGCATCGCCGTGCCCTTCGTCTACGGCAACGTCGAGGGTGATCTGGACACCGCCATGTATGAACGAGTGGAGGTGATTCGCGGCGCCAACGGCCTGATGTCCGGCACCGGCAACCCCTCGGCGACGGTCAATTTCGTTCGCAAGCGGCCCACGCTGGCACCGCAGGCGCGCGTCGATCTGACGGCCGGCTCCTGGGATAAGCGGCGTATCGATACCGACGTATCCGGTGCGCTGACCGATGCCGGCAACATCCGCGGCCGTGTGGTGTATGCCAACGAAAACAAGAACTCCTACCTCGACCGCTACTCGCGTGAGAAGAACGTGTTCCATGGTGTGCTGGAGTTCGACCTGGATGACCGCACTCTCTTCACCCTCGGCCACACACTGCAGACCAGCGACGCCAACTCGCCGATGTGGGGGGCGTTGCCGCTGGTCTATCAGGACGGTGGCAAGACCGACTATTCGCGCTCTACCAGCACCGCGACCGATTGGGCTTACTGGGACAATCAGGAAAACCGTACCTTTGCCGAGCTGGCGCACACCTTCGACAATGGCTGGCAGGCCAAGACAGTGGTCACCCGTGTCGAGAAGAAGAGCGATGGCTCGATGTTCTATGTCTACGGCACGCCGAACCGCCGGACGGGTGCAGGCCTGTATTCCTATCCGTCCGAATACAACGAAAAGAACAAGCAGCTGATTGTCGATCTGCAGGCCAGTGGCCCTTTCAATCTGGGCGGTCGTCAGCACGAAGCGGCCTTGGGCGGTAGCTGGTCGCGCTCCGAACTTGAGGATCTGTCCTGGTACGACTCCAGTACCGGCACCATGCTGCCGCCGCTGGAGCAGTGGACCGGCAATTATCCGAAGCCCCTCAACGACAACGGCAGCAACGGCAGTGACTTCACCGACCGCATGAAGAGCGTCTACGGCGCAGCACGTTGGAGCCTGACCGATGATTTGAGCCTGATCACTGGCGCGCGTGTGGTCGATGTGAAGAGCGACGGCACCAACTACGGCCTGGCCAAGTCGTCGAAGAACAGCGGCAAGGTCGTACCCTACGCTGGCATCGTTTACGACATCACCGATCAGTACTCGGTCTACGCCAGCTACACCGAGATCTTCACCCCGCAGACCAAGAACGATGTGAGTGGCTCGCGTCTGGCTCCCCTGGAGGGCGTGAACTACGAAGCCGGTATCAAGGGTGAACTGTTCGACGACAAGGTCAACGTATCCCTGGCTGTGTTCCGTACCGAGCAGGACAACTTCGCCGAGCAGGCCGGCATGAATGGTTCGGTGGCTTACTACCGCGCTATCGAAGGCCTGACCAGCGAAGGCTACGAGCTGGAGTTCTCTGGCGAACCGCTGGAGGGTCTGCAGCTCAGCGCCGGTTACACCTTTGTCGACATCACCAATGCCGATGGCTCACATGCGGTGACCTACTCGCCCAAGCACATGATCAAGACGGCTGCTACTTACCGCATCCCGGGTATGGAGAAGCTCAAGGTCGGCGCCGCCGTGCGTTGGCAGGACGATATCAAGATCGCCGTGCCACTGACGGCCGATGACGGTTTCACTTCGATTGGCACTGCCGACGCCAAGCAAAAGGCCTACGCCGTGGTCGACCTGATGGCCAGCTACGACATCGACCCGAACTGGAGCGTGTCGGCCAACCTCAACAACCTCACCGACGAGAAGTACCTGAACAGCCTGTACTGGACGCAGGCCTACTACGGTGCCCCACGTAACGTCAGCGCCACCCTGACCTGGAAATACTGACAGCCAGGGCCGCCCGTGTGGGCGGCCCTGTCGTCGATGAGAGATCCCGATGCGCCCGATTCTGGTACTGCTGCACCGCTGGTGCGGCCTGTTCATCGCCCTTTTCCTGTTCACCGCCGGCTTGACCGGCGCTGTCATTTCCTGGGATCACGAACTGGACGAATGGCTCAACCCGCACCTGTTCGACGCGCAAAGCGCAGGGCCGGCGCAGGACCCGCTGCAGCTTGTGGATGCCCTGGAGGCGCGCGACCCACGTTTGCAGGTGAGCTTCATGCCGCTGGCGCTGGAACCTGGCCATGCGTTGGGGCTCTTCGTCGACCCGCGTATCGATCCGGCTACCGGCAAGGCCTTTGATCTGGGCTTCAATCAGCTCGGCATCGACCCGGTGAACGGCGATATCCAGGGGCAGCGCGAGTGGGGGGCGATCTCCCTGAGCCGGGAGAACCTGCTGCCGTTTCTCTACAAGTTGCACTACAGCCTGCACATCCCGGATGGCTTCGGCATCGAGCTGGGCGTACTGTTCTTCGGCATCGTCGCCATCGTCTGGTGCCTCGATTGCCTGATAGCGCTGTGGCTGTCGTTTCCCAACCTGCGTAGCTGGCGCAAGTCGTTCGCCTTTCGCTGGCGCCAGGGCGGCTACAAGCTCAATTTCGACCTGCACCGCTCCGGTGGCGTGTGGATCTGGCTGCTGCTGCTGATCCTCGCCGTCACCTCGGTATCGATGAACCTCGAACGCCAGGTGGTGCGCCCGCTGGTTGAGCTGTTCTCGCCGTTGACGCCAAGCCCTTTCGCCAGTCGCACACCGGTGACTCTGGACCAGCAGATCGTGCCGCAGATCGACCGCCGCCAGGCCATCGCCATTGCCGACGCAGAAGCGCGGCGGCTGGGGTGGGAGGCGCCTGCCGCCGGGCTGTTCCACTCGGCGGAGTTCGGTGTCTACGGCGTCGGCTTCTACGAGCTGGGCGATGACCATGGCGATGCCGGGCTGGGCAATCCCTGGATCTACGTCGACAGCCGCAGTGGCGAACTGGCCGGTGCGCATGTGCCTGGCACGGGCAGTGCCGGGGATATCTTCCTGCAGGCGCAGTTCCCGCTGCACTCCGGGCGTATCATCGGTTTGCCGGGGCGGATTCTGGTGTCGCTGCTGGGCCTGGCCGTTGCGGTCTTGTCCGTGACCGGCGTGGTGATCTGGGCCAGGAAACGTCGTTCGCGCGTGCTCGCCGAACAGCGTCTGCGCGGCGGTTCACAGGCCGTGGCGTAAACGCAGCGCTGCAACCTGATCGGCTCGCTCCGTGAGGAAGCGATTGAACGCCTCGATCAGTTCGGGGTGGTTGATGCTCGACAGGTAGTAGTGATCCTCCACATGTGGCAGCTCCGGGTCGAGCACCAGGCTGTCGGGCGCCATGCGCATCTGCCGGAGTTGGTGAGCCACTACCTTGGGGTTGAGGTAGACCGCGTCGACGCGGTCACTGGCGGCCATGCGCAGCAACGAGTCGATCTGGTTGGCCTGGATCAGGCGGATTTTTCCGGCGCGAATGTCCGGCAGGTAGGGCCAGGGCGTAAAACCATTCTGTGTGCCGAGCAATTCGATGCGTTGTTGGCCCTGCCCGAGGTGCCGCGGCTTGACCAGCATGCCGTCGACATAAGGCGCTGCCGGGTGGCTGTAGTGGATGTCGTGGCCGGCTTTCTGGTCGGCATTCCATTGCGGGTGATCGGGGAACTTGAGGTCGACCCGGCCGGACAGGAAATCGCCGAGCAGCCGTCTGACCGGCAGCGGCGTGTAGACGAAGCGATAGCCATACTCGGCGGCGAAGGCGTCCAGCAGGTCGCGGGCGTAGCCGCGGTACTCACCGTTCTCCACGTCGGAATACGGTTGATAGGGCTGCAGTTCGACGCCGACGCGAATGTCCTCCTGCGCGGCGACGGGCAGGGCGAGCAGACAGAGCAGCAGGGCAAAGCACTTGGTCATGGCAGGCAGGGTCTCGCTGACAGCTAACAGCGGCTGGCACCCTAACCATAGCTGCGCCTTAGAGAATCGGCGAGATCAGCCTTGCTACGCGCATGCCCAGTTGTTGCAGGCGGTGCAGGTTGCGCCGGTCGGCGTTGACCAGCTCGCGCGAGCGGCTGAAGTCGTCCTCCAGCATGGCCGCCACCTGAGCATTGAAGCCCTCGTCGAAGGTCAGCAGGCTGACCTCGAAATTCAGGCGGAAGGAGCGGTTATCCAGGTTGGCGCTGCCCAGCATGCTGACATCGTGATCGATCAGCAAAGCCTTCTGGTGCAGGAAGCCCGGTTGGTAACGGAAGATGCGCACGCCGGCGCATAGCGCCTCGAAGGCGTAGAGGCTGGAGGCGGCATAGACAATGCGGTGATCGGGGCGTGACGGCAGCAGCAGACGCACGTCGACGCCGCGCATCACTGCCAGGCGCAGGGCGGCGAAAAGGGACTCGTCGGGTACGAAGTACGGGCTGCTCAGCCAGATCCGCTCGCGCGCCGCATGAATCGCCTCGACGAACAGCAGCGAGCAGGTCTCCTGCGGGTCGGCCGGGCCGCTGGCGACCACCTGACAGAGCAGGCCGGGCTCATCCTGCTTGCTCGGCATCAGCAGCGGTGGCAAGCGTTTGCAGGCCCAGTACCAGTCTTCGGCGAAAGCTTCCTGCAGGCTGGCCACCACCTGGCCGCGCACCTCGACATGGGTGTCGCGCCAGGGCGCCAGCGGCGGCTTCTGCCCGAGGTATTCGATGCCGACGTTGAGCCCGCCGAGAAAGCCGATCTCACCGTCGACCACGACGATCTTGCGGTGGTTGCGAAAATTCAGCTGAAAGCGATTGAGCAGCCCGGAGCGCGTGGGGAAGGCGTGTATCTGCACACCACCACGGCGCAGGCGGTCGATGAAGGCGGCGGACAGCGAATGGCTACCGACGCCGTCGTACAGCACGTGCACCCGCACGCCAGCGGCTGCGCGCTCCAGCAGTACGTCGTGCAGGCGTCGGCCGAGGCTGTCGTCACGGATGATGAAAAATTGCAGCAGGATTACCTGCTGGGCGCTGGCCAGGGCTGCGAAGATCGCCGCGAAGGTGGCCTCGCCATCGATCAGCAGTTCGACGCGATTGCCGGTCAGGCCGGGTAGATGCGACAGGCGTGGCAACGCGCGCAGGAGGTCGTAGGCCGGCGACAGGTGCGCTGCCTTGGCTTCCTCGACCCAGGGGCGCCAGTCCTGCTCGGCCATGGCGTGGTGCATTTCCTTGTCGGCCTGGCGCCGCGCCTTGACGTAGGCATCGAAGCGGCTGCGGCCGAACACCAGATACGGCAGCAGCGTCAGGTAGGGCATGAAGAATAGCGATAACCCCCAGGCCAGCGCGCCCTGAGCGGTGCGCACGGTCAGCACGGCGTGGATCGCGGCCAGTACGCCAAGGGCGTGGATGGTGGCGATCAGGTATGCGAGCAGATGGGGGATGCCGAAATCCGCAGGCATGCAGGGTCTTCCTTTGCACAGGCTGTGTGCAGCTGACCACGGGGGTTGCGCAGCGTTCGCAAGCATCCTGCCATGGGCATCTGGAGAATGGCAGTGTCGGGCAAATTGCCACCTTTCGAGGAATTATTCGGGACTTTCATGTGTCTTTGAGTCTGAGTGAGCGGAATTCATGTGTTACTATTTTCGGTTCGACCCGTTTGCAGGTCGTCTATAATTGGAGGAGGGCATCCGTCCTGTTCACGCTCGTCTAGCGAGTCAAACGCATCAAGGAGCACGCCAAGTATGGGAAACGTCCCTTCGCATGACACGACCCCGCCACCCGTAGCGGAAACCCACGAAGGCATCCCGGCACCGACCGGTGAAGCCAACCTGATCGACACCGATTACGTCATCGGTCAGGACAACATCAAAGGGCAATTCGTCTTCGCCCTCGACATTCATGGCAAGGTCTTCACCATCTCCGCGCTGGTCGCGGTGATCTTCGTGATTCTCGCCCTGGCTCTGCAGAACCAGATCGAACCGCTGTTCAGCGGTGTGCGCGACTGGCTCACCCATCACATGGCCTGGTTCTTCATCGGTGCCGCGAATGTCTTCGTCCTGCTCTGTCTCGGCCTGATCCTCTCGCCGCTGGGCAAGGTGCGCATCGGAGGCAAGGACGCGACGCCCGACTACACCTACATGGGCTGGTTCTCCATGCTGTTCGCCGCCGGTATGGGCATCGGCCTGATGTTCTACGGCGTGTCCGAGCCCATGTCGCACTACAGCGCGGCGATGGGTGGTATCACTGTCGGTGAGGATGGCGTGCGTACCGACTGGGCGCCGCTTGGCGGCGCTGCCGGCAACGCAGAAGAAGCCGTGCGTCTGGGCATGGCTGCGACCATCTTCCACTGGGGTCTGCACCCCTGGGCGATCTACGCCATCGTCGCCCTGGCGCTGGCGCTGTTCTCGTTCAACAAGGGCCTGCCGCTGTCGATCCGCTCGATCTTCTACCCGATTCTCGGTGAGCGCGTGTGGGGTTGGCCGGGGCATGTGGTCGACATTCTCGCGGTGTTCGCCACCCTGTTCGGCCTGGTCACCTCGCTGGGCCTGGGCGCGGAGCAGGCGGCTGCGGGTGTGGAGTACCTGTTCGGTATCCCGGCGACGGACACCACCAAGGTGCTGCTGATCGTCGCCATCACCCTGATCGCGCTGGCTTCGGTGGTCGCCGGCCTCGACAAGGGGGTCAAGCGTCTGTCGGAGATCAATATGGGCCTGGCCATGGCCCTGTTGTTGTTCATCATCATCGCCGGGCCGACCCTGGTGATCTTCACCGACTTCTTCAAGAACCTCGGCGCCTACCTGCAGTACCTGCCGGCGCTGGCCAACCCGATCGGCCGTGAGGACGTCAACTTCAGCCAGGGCTGGACCGCCTTCTACTGGGCCTGGTGGATCAGCTGGTCGCCGTTCGTCGGCATGTTCATCGCACGGGTCAGCCGTGGTCGCAGTGTGCGTGAGTTCCTCGTCGCCGTGCTGCTGGTGCCGTCGCTGGTGTCGGTGCTGTGGAT
Source organism: Pseudomonas sediminis (assembly GCF_039555755.1). NCBI lineage: Bacteria > Pseudomonadati > Pseudomonadota > Gammaproteobacteria > Pseudomonadales > Pseudomonadaceae > Pseudomonas > Pseudomonas sediminis. Next base: position 1,692,565 of record NZ_CP154631.1, on the reverse strand, counting down.
GACTGCCTTCGGTGGCACCGCTATCAACCAGCTGCTGGTCGATGGTTTCACCGGTGCGCAGGAAGCCGGCCTGGAGCTGAAGCTGTTCAGCATGCTCGGTGAAATGCCGCTGACCGGTATCACCTCGTTCATCGGCATCGTGCTGGTGGTGGTGTTCTTCATCACCTCGTCGGACTCGGGCTCCCTGGTGATCGACACCATCACCGCTGGCGGCAAGGTCAACGCGCCGGTACCGCAGCGCGTGTTCTGGGCCAGCATCGAAGGCGTGATCGCCATCGCCCTGCTGCTCGGCGGCGGTCTGGTGGCGCTGCAGGCCATGGCTGTGTCGACGGGCCTGCCGTTCACCATCGTGCTGCTGGTGGGCTGTATTTCCATCGTCAAAGGCCTGATGAGCGAGCCGCGTTAGGGATGTTCTGAAAAAGCTATTTATCGTCACTCCCGCGCAGGCGGGAGCCTAGATGATTCGTAGGTTCTGGATGCCCGCCTGCGCGGGCATGACGGCTTTTTCAGTGTTTACGCAGCTCGTTCCCCTCTCCCATTGATTGATGGGAGAGGGGCTGGGCGATAGGGTGCTTTCAACGCCGCATCATCGCCCACGGCCACAAACAAAAACGCCGCGAACCTGTCAGGGTCCGCGGCGTTTTTGTTTGTGGCGGTCGTGCATCAGCACTCGATGATATTTACCGCCAGGCCGCCACGGGCGGTTTCCTTGTACTTGGTCAGCATGTCCGCACCGGTCTCGCGCATGGTCTTGATCACCTTGTCCAGGCTCACGTAGTGCGAGCCATCGCCGTACAGCGCCATGCGCGCGGCGTTGATGGCTTTGACCGAAGCGATGGCGTTGCGCTCGATACAGGGGATCTGCACCAGGCCGCCGACCGGGTCGCAGGTCAGGCCCAGGTGGTGCTCCATGCCGATTTCCGCCGCGTTCTCGACCTGCTCCGGAGTGCCGCCCAGAACAGCACACAACGCACCGGCCGCCATCGAACAGGCCACGCCGACTTCACCCTGGCAGCCGACTTCGGCGCCGCTGATCGAGGCGTTTTCCTTGTACAGGATGCCGATGGCGCCGGCGGTCAGCAGAAAGTCGATGATGCCGCGCTCGCTGGCGCCGGAAATGGCGTTGGCGTAGTAATGCAGCACCGCCGGGATGATGCCGGCGGCGCCGTTGGTCGGCGCGGTGACCACGCGGCCACCGGCGGCGTTCTCCTCGTTCACCGCCAGGGCCCAGAGGTTGACCCAGTCGAGCATGCGCAGCGGGTCTTCCAGGTAGCTGCGCTGGAAGCCGCCCAGCTTGCGCGCCAGGATCGCCGCGCGGCGACGTACCTTGAAGCCGCCCGGCAGAATGCCCTCGGTGCGGCAGCCACGGTCGACGCAGGCCTGCATCACCTTCCAGATTTCCAGCAGGCCGGCGTCGGTTTCTTCGTCGCTGCGCCAGTGACGTTCATTGCGGCGCATCACCTCGGCAATGCCGATGCCGTTCTCGCGCGCCAGGCGCAGCAGGTCGGCGCCGCTGCTGAACGGCAGCGGCAGGCTGGTGGCATCCGGGGCGATGACCTTGTGCTTGGAACCGTCGGCGAGGATCGCCTCGCTGACCACGAAGCCGCCGCCCACCGAGTAGTAGGTGGCCTCGTGCACCTGAATGCCGGCGGCGTCGAAGGCGGCGAAACGCAGGCCGTTGGCATGCAGCGGCAGAGCCTTGCGGAACATCTTCAGGTCGGCCTTCTCGTCGAAGGCGACGGCGTGCTTGCCGGCCAGGACGATGCGCTTGTCGCGGCGGATGGCCTCGATGTAGCCGGGCACCTGATCCACGTCGACGGTGTCCGGCTCGTAGCCGCTGAGGCCGAGCAGCACCGCCTTGTCACTGCCGTGGCCCTTGCCGGTGGCGCCCAGCGAGCCATACAGCTCGGCGGCGACACGGGTCACCTGCGGCATGTGGCCGTGGTTTTCCAGGGCGTGGGTGAACAGCGCGGCCGCGCGCATCGGGCCGACGGTGTGGGAGCTGGAGGGGCCGATACCGACTTTGAACAGGTCGAAAACGCTGATAGCCATGGCGAGATTCTTCTTCTGTGGGCACGGCTGAAAACCGGGTTTTCAGCCGTGCCTGTATGTGGGTGAACCACGCGCCCGGTTCAGCGCGTGTGGATATCTCTATCTAAGGCCGGCCATATCATTATGTATACTGATTTATTTTTAACCTATTCGTTAGCGACCCTTAACTATTGAGATCGCGCCATGGACATCACCCGCCTGCGCACCCTGCGTGAACTGGCCCGCTGCCGCACCATGGCGGCCGCCGCCGAGTCGCTGCACCTGACGCCTTCGGCGGTTTCGCAGCAGGTGTCTCAGCTCGAACGCGAGGTGGACATGGCGCTAATCGAACGACGCGGGCGCGGCGTGGTGCTGACCCCGGCCGGCGAGCGCCTGGTGGCGCATGCCGAACGCATTCTCATGGTGCTCGACGAAGCGCGCTCGGAGCTGGCGCTGCTGCGCGGCGAAATCGCCGGTGAATTGCGTGTGGCGGCTTTCCCCTCGATTGCCGTGGCGGTAATCGCGGAAACCGTGCGCGCGTTGCGCAGCGCCTACCCGCGGCTGAACGTGGTGGTATTGGAACTGGAACCGCAGGAAAGCCTCAGCGCCCTCGGCGCCTGGCAGATCGACGTGGCGGTGATCGACGACCTGGCCGTGCAGCCCGACGAGAACCGCGAGAACTACGCGCTGATTCCCTTGACCCAGGACCAGTTGCACGTCTTGCTGCCCATCGACCATGCCCTGGCCAGGCGCGACAGCCTGACCATCGCCGAGCTACGCGACGAAGCCTGGGCGCTGGACTCCACCGGCAGTTCGTTCGGCGAATTCATCACCAACCTGTGCCGCCGCTCGGGCTACGCGCCGCGCATCAACGCCCACTGCGCCGGCTTCGAGATGGTCGCGGCCATGGTCGCCTCGGGCAACTCCATCTCCATCGTCTCCGGCCTGCGCCTGGTGCGAACGCTACCCGGCGTCACCGCCGTGCCGCTGCTGCCGGCGATCCAACGCGGTGTGTTCCTCGCCTACCGCAAGGGCGAGCGTGATCACCCGGCGGTTAACGTGTTTCTCGACGAGGCGGTTTATACGGCGGACAAGGTGCTGGGTTAGCCCGTTCGTGTGGGAGAGGCTTTAGCCTCGATGCTCTTGGCTTTTCGATGGGGCCGACGCACATCGTGGGCATCATCCGTTTATCCGATTTTTACTCAGCGGGCGTGACAAGCTCTTGAGCAGCTTCAGCCTCCAACTTCGCCCTGTCAGCTTTGCTGATGTACTTGGGTTTATTGCTTTTAGGCGCGAGCTTGGCATTGGCCTTCTTGGCGTGGGCTTCGAGCAGTTGTTTGATCTTTTTGCGGCGGTTCATGGGCGTGTGCTTGTGTCGTTCTGATTCGAGAGTACCCACGCGTTGTGCGGGTAGTCGGGGTTCAGCTCCAGAGCGCGCCAATCGGTGTATTCGCCGGATAGTGACTCGCCACCTGCGCCTGCAGCAACTCGCCACAAGCCAGCGCGTCGGTCAGCGCATGGTGCGCCGAGTACAGCGGCAGGCCGTAGCGTAAGCGGCTGTCGGCCAGGCGGATGGAGGTGGGCTCACGACCGCGCAGGCGATCCCACCAGCTCACGGTGCGCTTGGGGTGCAGGCGGGCTTCCAGTTCCATGGTGTCGATGATGGGGAAGACCAGGCCTTCGCCCAGGTGCTGGCGCACGGCCTGGTCGAGGAAGCTGCGTTCGATATTGCGGTAGTGCACGACCACCACCTTGCCGGCCAGGGCTTCCAGCAGCTCTTCGAGCACGCTGGCCAGGCGTGGGGCGTGGCGGATGTCGCTGTGGGTGATGTGGTGGAAGGTGACTGATTCGGCACTCAACTCGCTGGTGGGTTTGACCACCCAATAACGGGCTTCTGCGCAGCGGATGCGTTGCAGGCTCAGTGGCACCAGGCCAAGGCTGACGATGGCGTGCTGACGCGGGTCGAGGCCGGTGGTTTCCACGTCCAGCGCCACCAGCGGGACATCCTCCAGTGGCGTATCAGCCGCGACGCAGCCGGCGCCGTAGAAGGCGCGTAGGCGCGGGTCGCGGCTGCTGTCGGCGAGGCTGGCGAACAGTTGTGGCCAGTCCTGGGCTGCGCGCTCGCTCATCGCGGGCGGCTCGCTGGCTGTGCGGGGTAGCGAAAGCGCAGGAATTTCTGCGCGTTGCTGATCACCTGGAAGGCTTCCTTGAGGTGCTGGCGTTCGCTGGCGCTGAACTGTTCCGGCTCGATGTAGTTGCTCGGCGCGTTGCCTGCCTCGACTTCGCGGGCCTGGTGGCGTACACGCACCAGGCTGAGGAACTCGAAGGCGTAGCGCAGGTGCTCCAGCGCCTCCTTGGGCAGCAGTTTGGTGGCGGCGATGGCGTCGAGGCGATCCAGCGAGTTCTGCGCCTTGGAGCCACAGGCCAGGGCGTGCACGCGGATCAGGTCGGTGAGCGGCGCGGTGCCGCGGCCCTTGAGGTTGATGATGTTGCGGTGGCGGCCGTCGGTTTCCATCACGAAGGTGCGGAAGAAGCCCAGCGGCGGTGTGCGGTTGAGCGCGTTACGCGCCAGCGCGGCGAGGAAGGCGGGACTGGCGCTGGCCTTCTGTGCCAGCAGGTCCTTGAGGTTCTCCACCAGCTCGGTTTCGCCATAGAGGCCGTCGAGGTCGAAGAAGATGCTGGCGTTGAGCAGGGTTTCCGGGTTGGGCCGCTCGATCCATTCGCTGAAGTACTGCCGCCAGACCTTCAGTGGCTGTCGCCACTTGGGGTTGGTGGCCATGATGCCGCCCTTGCAGTAGCTGTAGCCGCAGGCGGCCAGGCCGTCGCTGACGAACTGCGCTAGTTCGGCGAAGTAGGCGTCGTGTTCGTCCGCATCGAAGCTATCGTCGAGCACCAGGGCGTTGTCCTGGTCGGTGAGCAGCAGTTGCTCATCGCGGGCCATGGAGCCTGCGACCATGAAGCAGTAAGGCACTGGCGGCGGGCCGAGCTTCTGTTCGGCCAACTCCAGCAGGCGCTGGCTGAAGGCGCGGCCGATACCGCTCATGGCGCTACCGACCATATGTGCGCTGGCATCGTCGGCGACCATGCGCACGAAGGTGGCGCGCAGGTCCGGCAGCAGGCTCTTGAGCCCGTCCACCGAGGTCTTGTTGAAGATGCCGTTGACCAGGTACAGGCTGCTGCGTGACTCGTAGCGGATGATGTCGGCCAGCGCCACCACGCCCACCGGGCGGCGGCGATGCAGCACCGGCAGGTGGTGGATGTTGTTGCGCAGCATGCACAACATAGCCTCGAACACCGAGTCGTCGGCCTGCAGGGTGATGGGATTGGGCGTCATGATCTGGCTGACCGGTGTGTCGCTGGGCAGGCCGGCGGCGACAACGCGGGTGCGCAGGTCGCGGTCGGTGAGGATGCCGGCCATCACCTGGTTCTGCTGCTCGGCCACATCTACCTGGTTCGGGTCGGGCCAGCGCGTGCCGGGGTCGACGACGATCACCGAGGACACGCTGTGTTCGGTCATCACCTGCGCCACCTGCTGGATCGGCGTATCCAGCGGCACGCTGATCGCACTGCGCGAGATCAGCTTGCGCACCTTGACCTTCATCAGCTCGCTGGCCTTGCCGTGGCTGTCTTCCAGGGCGGACTTGAGGCGCGACTGACCTTCGGCCTCGACGAAGTCGGCGAAGCTGTCGAACTGCTCGCAGAGCTGATGGAACAGCGCGCCGGGGATGAAGTAGATCAGGCTGTCTTCGATCGCGGTGGCACCCAGGCGTACCTTGTTGCCGCGCAGCAGGCCGGCCTGACCGAAGATGTCACCCTCGCTGAGGCGGTTGTGCAGTTCGCCGCCACGCCGGTGGATTTCCACCGCGCCGCTGCGCACGTAATGCAGCTCGTGGATCGGCGCACCGACGGCGAGGATTTCGCTACCGGCCTTGAAGTAGCCCACTTGCACCTGGCGGGCGATCTCGTCGAGAGTCTGCTCCGGCAGAGTGTCGAACGGGGCGAAGCGATTCAGGTGGTCGCGGATCTCGATCAACTCGATCTGCATGCGTGCCTCGCTGACTGGCTGGCACTACAGGATACGGGCTGCCACGATGTCAGTGCAAAGCGGGCGGCCACGGGCCAACCAAGGAGAGGCTATGCAGGTTTCGGGATTTTGGTGGCTGGCGGGCGCGCTTCTGGTGCTCGGCGGCGCCGTGGTTTTCTACTACAACCGCCTGGTGTTCAACCGCCACCGCGTGGCGGAAGCCGCCAGCGGCATCGATGTGCAGCTCAAGCGCCGCTCCAGCCTGATTCCGGCGCTGGTGGAATGCGTGCGCCAGTACATGGGCTACGAACAGAGCACGCTGGAGGCGTTGGTGCAGGAGCGCATGCGCGCGGTGCAACTGGCGGATTCGCCGCTGGCCCAACGTGCGCCGGTAGAGACGCTGCTCAGTCATCAGCTACGCCAGCTGTTTGTGCTGGTCGAGGATTATCCAGAGCTCAAGGCTGACAGCCAGTTTCGTGAGCTGCAGGGCAACATCAGCGAGGTCGAGAACCATATCCAGATGGCCCGGCGGTATTACAACGGCGCGGTGCGTGAGCTGAACGTACTGGTCGAGTCGGTGCCGAGCAATCTTGTGGCTCGGCTGTTCGCTTTTACTCAGGCCGAATATTTCACTCTGGACGACCCGCGTGAAGGCCAGTCGCCGAAGATGGAGTTCTGAGCATGCAAGGATGGTTGCGTGGCCTGTTGCTTAGCTGTTTTCTGCTGCCCGGCCTGGTGTTGGCGCAGGAGGCCATCGAAGATTTTGCCGTCACCCTGCAGGTCGAGGCCGACGGCAATCTGCTGGTCAGCGAACGGATTACCGTACGCGCCGAGGGTCAGGATATTCGTCGTGGCATCTACCGCGATCTGCCGGTCAGTTATGCGCTGCCGATGGGACTGGAGCAGAGTAGCCCGATCACCCTGCTGGGCGTGACTCGCGATGGCCGGCCCGAGTCGGTGCGCAGCGAGCGCAATGGCGCCTGGGTGCGCTTCTACCTAGGCTCACCGAACATTCTGCTTGAGCCGGGACGCTATCACTACGAGCTGCGCTATCGGGTCGGGCGCGCCCTGCTGCATCACGCCGACACGGACGAGCTGTACTGGAACGTCACCGGCAACGGCTGGCTATTCCCCATCCGCCAGGCCTCGGTGGAGCTGCGCCTGCCAGCGGGGGCGCGCATCGGCCAGTTTGCTGCGTATACCGGAGCCCAGGGCGATCAAGGCCAGGACTTCCAGATTGTCGAACGCGGCGATGATCACCTGCGCCTGGCCACCACCGAGACGCTGCCGGCCTATCACGGCCTGACCGTGGCTGTGGACTGGCAGGCAGGGTTGGTACCGCGGCCTGGCCTGCTGCAAAACGCCAGTCGCGCCGTGCTGGATAACCTGGGTGTAGGCATCGGTGCCGTGTTGCTGATCGGCCTGCTGCTATTCTACCTGCGTGCTTGGAACCGTGTCGGCCGCGACCCGCGCAAGGGCGTGATCATCCCGCTGTTCGAGGGGCCGCAGGGTATGAGCGCGGTGCAGGCGGGCTATCTCTGGCATCGCGGGTTGCGCGGCGCTTTCGGCGAGGCACGGGCCTTCAGCGTGTGGCTCACCGACATGGCCATCCGCAAGCATCTGCATATCGAGGACAAGCCGCACGGCGGCGGCTTCAGCCTGGCCCGCGACCAGGGCGCTGGCAGTGACATGAGCGAGCTGGATCGCGACCTGCGCAAACGTCTGTTTCCGGCCAACAAGATTGGTATTGCGCTGATCATCGGCACTCAGTACGAGCCCCGTCTGGCGGATGCGGTGGCCGGGCTGAGCAGCCAGCTTGGCGAGCAGGGCAAGGCCTGGTTTGCCAACAACCGCGGCATCTGGGCTTTGGGGTTGGTGTGGGCCGCATTGGCATGTGCCGCAACGGTGCTCTTGAGTGGCCAGGGCGAAGATGAGTGGGCCACAGGTCTGGCTGGACTGGTGTTCAGCCTGGGCTTTGGCGTGCCGGCACTGGTCGTGTTCAACATGGCCCGCCATCAGCCCGGCTTCGGTAAGCAGATGGGGCTGTATCTGGTCGCGCTGATGTTCGGCTGGCCAGTGCCGGTAGGGCTGATGATGATCTCAGCGTCGGTGTCCGTACCAGCGTTGCTGCTGATCGTCGCCTATGTCGCACTGGTGCTGGCGTTCTATTACCTGTTGCCGGCGCCAACCCTGGAGGGGCGACACCTGCTCGATGCGCTGGAAGGCTATCGCGACTACCTGCAACTGGCCGAGCGCGATGCCCTGGCCCTGGCGGGTGATGCCCCGGCGATGAGCATCGCGTTGTATGAGCGTCATTTGCCGTTCGCCATGGCCCTGGGCGTCGAAGAAAAATGGAGCGCGCGCTTCAGCGAGGCCCTGGCCAGTGGCCTGATCGACCCGACACAGCGCGACTATCAGCCAAGCTGGTACCACAGCCGCAGCAGTTATAGCTCGCCGCAAGCCCTGAGTGGTGCGCTGGCCGCCGGACTCGCCAGTGCCACGGCCCTGGCATCGTCGCCGCCGTCGAGCAGTTCTTCGGGCGGCGGTGGGTCGTCCGGTGGCGGCTCCTCGGGTGGCGGAGGTGGCGGCGGCGGTGGAGGGGGCTGGTAGGTCATAGCTGGAGGCTAATCGTTCAACTCCAGTTCCAACGGCTCTCTGCTACCGCGTCGTGGGCGTGCAGACTTTCCGCATGGATGACCTTGAGGCGTAAGCCGCTGGCCTGCGGCAACTGGCGCAGGGCGCGGTGCAGGCGGCGTGCGGCGTCTTCGCAGAACATCAGGTTCTGCCCGTTGGCGAGGGCGAAGGCCTGTTCGTCGGCGCGCTTCACCGCGGTCTGTACCGGCGTGCCGAGGGCCTGCTCGGCGCTGTCGATCAACTCCAGTACGGGTAGTTCGACGCAGCCCGGTGCCAGGCGCAGTCGCAAGGTCGCCGTGCTGCGCTGGCTGTGCGGTGTGGCGACGATGCCCTGGGTCGAGCCGAGCCAGTCGAGCACGCTGGAGTAATCCACCTGCTGGTCGGGAAAGTCCCAGGCGAAGCGTTGCTGGATCAACTGCCGTGCCAGCGCTGCCGAGCAAGGGCAGGTGGACGAGTAGCTGACCTCAACCTGCAATTCGATGTTCACGCCCCGGCCGTCCTGCCGGGCGCGCAGTTCGAAGGGGTAGCCCTTCCAACCGTTCAACGGGCTGACCAGCGCCGGACGCTTGAGTGGTACCTCGCCGCGCAGAGTCAGGGTGGCGCTGTCGGACAGCTCCTGGTGACTGCTCAGGCAGTCATCCAGCACCTGCAGCACTGCCGGCACGTTCAATGGCTGATGCACCAGACGCTGCGCCGCCAGGTACAGGCGCGACATATGGATGCCACGTGCGCCGGCATCATCGAGGCTCACGCCGATGTCGACGCTGGCGGTCACGGCGGCGTCCGCCAAACGAATGGGCAGGGCGATGCCGGCCATGCCGACCCAGTCCAGCGGCAGGTCATAGTGGGTGGCTTGGGCGGCAATATCCGGCAGAGGCTGTTCGTTCATCGTAAATCCGTGGGTAGCGGTCAGAAATAAATGTTATGTTATAACAATTAAAACAAGCCAGCCGATTTGCCATGACCCTGACCGCGACCACCGAAGCCGAACTGCTGGCTCAGCCAGCCGACGACTACATGAACGACGCCCAGCAGCAGTTCTTTCGCGAGCTGCTGCTGACCCAGCGAGCCGAGTTGCAGGTGCGCATCGACAAGGAATTCACCGAGCTGCGCCAGCCCGATACCAGCAGCGACGTCGCCGATATCGGCGCCGCCGAGGAACAGCGCCAGTGGCAGCTGCGCCTGCTGGAGCGGGAAAAGAAGCTGCTGGACAAGATCGACCAGGCGCTCGAACGCCTGGCGCGTGGCGAATACGGCTGGTGCGCCGAGACCGGCGAGCCCATCGGCCTCAAGCGCCTGCTGCTGCGCCCGACCGCGACCCTGAGCATCGAAGCCAAGGAGCGTCAGGAGCAGCGCGAAAAACATCAGCGTGACCGTGACTGAACGAGGAACACCCCTATGAATCAGCGTCTACCCGTTACCGTGCTGTCCGGCTTTCTTGGCGCCGGCAAGAGCACCCTGCTCAACCATGTGCTGAAGAACCGTGAAGGCCGCAAGGTCGCCGTGATCGTCAACGACATGAGCGAAATCAACATCGACGGTGCCACCGTCCAGCAAGACGTCAGCCTCAACCGCGCCGAAGAGAAGCTGGTGGAGATGAGCAATGGCTGCATCTGCTGCACCCTGCGTGAAGACCTGCTCGACGAGGTCAGCCGCCTGGCCAGCGAAGGCCGCTTCGACTACCTGCTGATCGAATCCACCGGCATCAGCGAGCCGCTGCCGGTAGCCGAGACCTTCACCTTCCGCGACGAGCAGGGCCGCAGCCTGTCCGACCTGGCGCGGCTGGATACGATGGTCACGGTGGTCGACGGGGTGAACTTCCTGCGCGATTTCCATGAGGCCGACAGCCTGGCCAGCCGGGGCGAAACCCTGGGCGAGGAGGACGAACGCTCAATCACCGACCTGCTGATCGAGCAGGTGGAGTTCGCCGATGTCATCCTCATCAGCAAGATCGACCTGATCAGCCAGGCCGAGCGCGAGGAGCTTATGGCCATCCTGCGTGGGCTCAACACCCACGCCGACATTCAGGCCATGAGCATGGGCCAGATCGCCCTGGACACCATCCTCGACACCGGCCGCTTCGACTTCGACCGCGCCTCGCAGGCGCCGGGCTGGCTCAAGGAGCTGCGCGGCGAGCACGTGCCGGAAACCGAGGAATATGGCATTGCCTCCAGCGCTTACCGCGCGCGCCGGCCGTTCCATCCGCAGCGCTTCTTCGATTTCCTCTCGCAGGAATGGCGCAACGGTCGTCTGCTGCGCTCCAAGGGCTTTTTCTGGCTGGCCAGCAAATACCAGGAGGCCGGCAGTTGGTCGCAGGCTGGCGGGCTGATGCGTCACGGCCTGGCCGGGCGCTGGTGGCGCTTCGTGCCCAAGCAGCACTGGCCGCAGGACGAGGAAGGTCTGCAGACGATCATGAAGCACTGGAGCGCTGAAGTTGGTGATTGCCGCCAGGAGCTGGTGTTCATTGGCCAGAACATCGACTTCCCGCGACTGGTGCGTGAGCTGGACGACTGCCTGCTTACCGATGAGGAAATGGCCGGCGGCCCGGATGCCTGGTGCCTGCTCGCTGACCCCTTCGGTGCCTGGCAGCAGGAGGCCGCCTGATGTTCGCCCTGCAGTTGCCGAACGTGTCCCGACAGGTGCTGGGCGAGGATATCCAGGTGCTGGGTGAGGTGCTGCACGACGGCGTCAACCTGGCCGTCTGGCAGCGCCGCCTGCCGGCGCAGATCGCCGACTTCGCCGAGACGCTGCTGGTGCAAGGTGAGCCGCTGGCGCAGTCCATGACCCTGGAGCTGCCGCGCGCGGACAGCGAGCCAAATCTCGATGGCCTGGTGGCGCAGTACGCCGATCTGCCGGGTCAGGCGGCCTTTCTCGCCGACGTAGCCTGGCTGGTGCGGGCCTATGCCTGCCTGCTCGACGCCCAGCGCATCGGCCTGCGCCTGCGCGCGCTGGACAAGGCCATGTGCCCGCGCTTTCACGTCGACCGCGTGCCGGTACGGTTGATCACCAGCTATGCCGGTGTCGGCAGCGATTGGCTGGAGGAGGGCGTGATGCCGCGCAGCAAGCTCGGTCAGCCGGGTGCCGAGCCGCAGGACGAGGCGTTGATCCAGCGCCTCGACAGCGGCCATGTGGCGTTGGTCAAGGGCGAGAAATGGCATGGCAACGAAGGGCGCGGATTGATCCACCGCTCGCCGCAGCCACCGGTGGGTGAGCGACGTCTGTTGTTGACCCTGGATTGGTTGGCCTGAATATCGCCCGCAAGCGGGCTCCTGCGGGGGAGCGCCGGGCATCGAGTAGGAGCCGGCTTGTCGGCGATCCGTAGCTCAAGTGCAGTTCGGGGCGAAGTGATCGTGGTTGTTCAGGAAACCTTGCGGCGTGATCGCTATTCGCCGCGAGGCGCGGCTCCTACGAGAACGCTGCAATGGGGCAACAAAAAATAGGCCGGAGCGACTGCCCCGGCCTTAAGCACCAAGAGATCATGTCGACGCGTGACTCGACATGAGGGTTACGTGAGGTACCCGAGGTCATTAGGCGCCTGTTGGGTGACAGTTTGATGTCAGCGTTCCGCGTAGGATGGGTGCAACCCGCCAGGCAGGGAGTGGCGGGTTGCACCCGCCCTACAATACTCGCCTCAGGGCTTGATCCACTGGCCCTGATATTGCGTCTTGCAGGCGGGTTCCAGATACAACGCGTCGCTGGCCACGCCGTAGTAGTGGATATCCTGCAGGTACATACCGCTGCCGGCGCGTGCGTTCTGGCAGACGCCGTGGGCACCCTCGGGGCACTGCTCGACGAACTCCACCTCGACCGTCTGGCCTTGCAACTGTGGCTGGCAGAAACCGTCGCGAAACAGCGTGGCTGGGATGTTGCGATTTTCCTGGCAGACCTTCACGTCCAGGCGTTCGGCCTGGCTGTGCACCACGCAAGCTTCAGCCAGAGCCAGGCCCGGCAGCAGGGAAAACAGCAACAGCCATGCACGCATCGTTTCGACTCCCGAAAAACTGCCGGCGAATCTACCATGCTGCTTCTTTGCAGTCTGTGCTGGCACTCGTCTGGCAAACCACCGAACATCAATTCATGCTCAGTCAAATCCCTACCCACCTCATCGCCGGCCCGCTCGGCGCCGGCAAGACCACGCTGATCCGTCACCTGCTGGCGCAAAAACCGGCGGGCGAGCGTTGGGCGGTGCTGATCAACGAATTCGGCCAGATCGGTCTGGACGCCGCCTTGCTCGAGCAGGGCGACGACGGTATCGCCATGGCCGAAGTGGCCGGCGGTTGCCTGTGCTGCGTCAATGGTGCGCCGTTTCAGGTCGGCCTCGGGCGCCTGCTGCGCAAGGCCAGGCCTGATCGCCTACTGATCGAACCGTCCGGCCTAGGGCATCCGGCGCAGTTGCTGGCACAGTTGCGGCAGCCGCCCTGGATAGGCGTTTTGGCCGTGCAACCGGCACTGCTGGTGCTGGACGCCGCTGCGCTGGCTGCTGGCCAAGCGCTGCCCGATGTGCAGCGTCAGGCGCTGGATGATGCGGGTTTGCTGCTGTTGAACAAGAGCGAGTCTCTGGACGAGGCGAGCCGGGCGCGAATTGCCGCGAGCCTGCCGCCCGTGCCGCTGTACTGGAGCGTGCAGGGCCGGCTCGACCTGGCCTTGCTGCCGGGCCTGGCGGCGCAGGCTTCGCCCGTCGAGGCGAGTGCCGAGTTACCCACAGCTGCGGTGGGCCTGGCGCAGATCTGGCGCAATGTCGCGGAGCCAATCTGCCAGGTGCAGGATCAGGCAGTGGGCTGGAGCATTGGCTGGCGCTGGCACCCCAGCCAGCGCTTCGACCTCGAGCAGGTCAGTCAGTGGCTGCAGGGTATGGATTGGCGCAGGGCCAAGGCCGTGCTGCATGGCGGTGAAGGCTGGCACTCGTTGAATGCCTTGCAGGGGCAAGCGCTACAAGCCTGGACCCCGAGTGAATGGCGCAAGGACTCGCGGCTGGAATTGATCTTCGATCAGGCGCAGGCCGCCAAAACGCTAAGCGCTTCGTTCGCTGCGTGCCGAATCCCGGCAGTGGGCTGGTAAACTCGCCGCGCTCTCGTCTCTGTGGATAACCTTCATGCAACTGCTGCCCTGGTCTCACGACACCTCTGCCGGCTTCACCCTGCGCGGCTGGCACACGCCGCCGTCGGGCAAGCCGTTGCTGCATTTTTTGCACGGCAATGGCTATTGCGGGCGCGTCTATACGCCGATGCTGGCCGCGTTGGCCGAGGACTTCGACCTCTGGCTGTGCGATGTGCAGGGCCATGGTGACAGCGATCATGGCGGCCGCTTCCATGGCTGGAACCGCAGCGCCGAGCTGGCGGTGGAGGCCTTCGACACCCTGCGCGGGCCGTTCGGCGATGTGCCGCGCTTCGCCCTCGGGCACAGCTTCGGCGGCGTGCTCACCAGCTTGATCCTGGCGCGCCATCCCGAGCTGTTCCGGCGTGCGGTGTTGCTTGACCCGGTGCTGTTCAGCCCGGCGATGATCGGGGTGATGGCATTGTCCGATGTGGTGGGTCTGGCGCAGCGCAACGCGCTGGCGAGCAAAGCGCGCAAGCGTCGCCGGCAGTGGCCGGATCGTGTCAGTGCACATGCCGCGCTGCATGGGCGCGGCATGTTCCGTGGCTGGGACGAGGCAGCGTTCGACGCCTATATCGAGCATGCGCTGAAGGACGTCGAGGGCGGTGTCGAACTCAAGTGCAGACCAAGTCGCGAGGCCGATATATTCGGCTCTTTCCCACGGCGCCTGTGGCCTTCGCTAGCCAAGGTGACGACGCCGACCGAGGTGATTCACGGTGCGCACACCTATCCCTTCGTTGCCAAGTCCGTGGCGCGCTGGTGCGCGAGCAACGCCCACGTGCGCAGTCAGGTGGTGCCGGGCGGGCACTGTTTCATGCAGGAGCAGCCGGCGGACAGCGCCGAGCGCGTGGCCGCTTTCCTGCTGCAGCGCGGTTGAATCGGGCAGGCGCTATTGCGCCTTGCGCCGCCAGTCTTCCAGTCGGATGACATTGCCTGGCTGCTGCACCGCAACTGGCTCGGGTTGCGGCTCCAGTATCGGATGGGGCTGCAGTTCGATGCGGCCGAGATGCGGGCCGAACATGCTGATATTCCCGCGCAGGCGCTGCTCGCCGGTGACGGTGAACTCGAAGTCATAGAGTCGCGCCAGGCGCCGGTGGCCCTTGCCGTCGCGCTGGATGGTCAGACGACGCAATGCCACGGCGCCATCGAGCAGTTCCACGTCGAGCTTGGCGCAGTGCTGCTTGGCGAAGGCCAGCGCACGCTCGCGAATACCGTGGCCGCGCCATAGCCAGGCGCAGACAGCGGCGAACAGCATCAGCAGGAAGACATCGAACAGGTTGATCATGGCGACTCCGTCTCCGGGAGACAGAGCTTAGCCTATCTGCCGCCCAGTTCTCAGCATCCGGCTTGCCCTTGCGTCGGCTGTACATTAGCGTTCGCGCACTTCACACGAAAAGGACGTCACCATGCATTGCCCCGCCTGTCGCACCAGCCGTCTGCAACCGGCAAAACTCGAAGATGGCCTGCTTGGCCATGGCTGCCCGCAATGCGCAGGCACACTGGTCAGCCTGCTGCACTACCGCGACTGGGCCGAGCGCCAGCCAGCGGAGGAAACGCCAACGGCCCTGGCTGCCGAAGCCGAAGTGGGTGAAACCAGCCATGCGCTGAGCTGCCCCAAGTGCGCCAAGCTGATGAGCAAGTTCCAGATCAGTGGCACCCGGGCCAATCGCCTGGACCTGTGCGGCACTTGCGACGAAGCCTGGCTGGACAGCGGCGAATGGCAACTGCTCAAGGCCCTGGAACTGAGCCAGCGCATGCCGGCGATCTTCACCGACGCCTGGCAGCGCCAGGTGCGGCAGGAAGCCAGCGAACAGGCACGTCGCGAGCGTTTCAGCCGCATCGCCGGCGAGGACGCCATCGCCCGTGCTGACGAAATTCGCGCCTGGCTCAAGGACCATCCGCAGCGTCGCGAACTGCTGTTCTACATCGGTCACGACTGAGGGTCGTTCTTCTCCTCGCTCAACGCCCGATAACGCTGCTGCAGCTCTTCACGAATCTGCCGGCGCTGTTTGGCCTGGCGCTGACGGCGCAGGCCGTCGGGTGTGTCCGGGTGCAGTTCGGGCACCACTGCCGGACGACCCTGCTCGTCCATCGCCACCATGGTGAAGAAGCTGCTGTTGGTATGGCGTACCGAGCGTTCGCGGATGTTCTCGGTGATCACCTTGATGCCGACTTCCATGGAGGTGCGACCGCAATAGTTGACCGAGGCGAGGAAGGTGACCATTTCGCCGACATGCACCGGCTCGCGAAAGATCACCTGATCCACCGACAGCGTCACCACATAGCGCCCTGCGTAGCGGCTGGCGCAGGCGTAGGCGACTTCGTCCATGTATTTGAGCAGCGTACCGCCGTGGACGTTGCCCGAGAAGTTGGCCATGTCTGGGGTCATCAGTACGGTCATCGTGAGTTGTGCGGTTCCGGCTTCCATGGTGACTCCGAAATTGGGAGGCTGTGCGCTGCCGCGCTGTGCGTTGCCCGGCTAATATGGGGTTTAGCTTGGTTAGGATGCCAGATGATGCCCTTGCGCCACATTCCCCTTATGTTGTTTGGCCTGCTCGCCCTGCCGGTAATGGCCGAACAAACGTGCGATACACCGGCGCAGTGCAACCAGGAGGGCACGGCCGCCTATCAGGCCGGTCGTTTCGAGGCGGCCATCGAGTCCTTCGAACGTCAGCTGCGTCGCGTCGAGAACGAAGATGAAGCTGGGCTCGAGCTCGCCGTTAACAATCTGATGTTGGCCAACCTGCGCGCCGATGACGCCGGCATGGCCCGCGCCTGGCTGCAGTTGACACTGGACACCAACCTTTACGGTTCGGCAACGCGGCACAACCTGATCAAGGTCAGCCAGGCGCTGGATTACCCGGCACTGAGTGCCAGCCCGGTAGGCCGCTACCTGCGCTACAGCGGCCAGGCGGTGTGGAGCGAACTGCAGATCAGCGAGATTCCTGGCGGCGGTTATCACGCCAGCTTCGCGCCGTTGCGCGCGGGGGCGCGGGTCGAGGAGTACGGCCCGGCGGCCGTCGGTGAGCTTGAGGGCAAGCTGGTCGGCGACGCTGTGCAGATGCGCCTGGAGGATGCCGCGCTGAATGCTGGTTGCGCGGTGAGTCTGCTGCGCGAGGGAATCTCGCTGCGCGTGCTGGAAGTGTTCGCCGATGGCTGCCAGGACTATGGCGGCATGGGCATCAGCGTGGCGGGCGACTACATCAAGGTCGATGCGCAGGTGCGTCAGTGAGCCGACGGGATGGCCTGCTGGGTGCTGTGATTCTGGCGCTGGCGCTGCTGGTCGGTGGCAGCGCCTGGCTGCGTGATGAGCCGCTTGGCACTCAGGTGCAGGACTGGCAGCAGCAGGTGCAGGCGGCGACCGGCGAAAGCCGCGCGTACCTTTTCCTCAACGGGATCGATGCGCCTTTCGATGAGCAGCCCGAGGCACTGGGTAAGGCCCGTCTGCAGCACTACGAGCGCTGGTACGCCGGGCGCGGCGTGACCGATAGCGATTATTCGGGGCCGACCGTTGCCAGCCTGTCGTTGCCAGAAGGGCGACTGTTCTGCCGAATCGAGGCGCTCGGCTGCTTCGACAGCCTGCTTGCACAGGCCGACCTGGGAAGCCGTATCGCCCCCGATTGGTTCGCTCTGCAGCGGCGCTACTGGGATTTTCTCAACATGGACGACTACCGCACGCTGACCTCGGTGAGTGTCGCCGAGCCGGTACCGCGACTCACTTATGTGTACGCGGGCCAGCGGGTGCACGATCTGCTCATGCTGCAAATGGCCCGCGATGGCCAAAGCGATGTGGCGCAGGGAGGGTTGCGCGAGGAGCTCAGGCTACTGCGCCAGCAACTGGTGCGCGCGGACAACCTGGTTCTGAAGATGCTGCTGGGGCGGCTGATCAGCGATAACCTGGAATGGCAGGTTCGTCTCTATCGCCAGGGGCTGATCCCACGCCCGTCGGTTCCGGAGCCCTTCAGCGCGGCCGAGCGCTCGCTGCTCAAGCCCATGCAGCGCGAGTTCTACGGTATCGCGCAGATGTATGCGCAGCTGCCGGATAGCGTCTCCGGCCGGGAATACCTTGGGCTGCTACTGTTTTTCCGACCGCAGATGACCATCAACGCCAGCCTGACGCCTTATGTGCGGGCCGTGGAGTTGTCGCAGCTGGAGCCGCATGCGTTCGCCGCCGCGCTGCAGGAGCCGGCTCCCGGACCGGCCTCGGTTGGCGGCATGCGCAACCGGGCTGGCAACATCTTGCTGGCTATCGCCGGCCCGGACATGCGCCTGTATGCCGGGCGCTTGCATGACCTGGAGGCGAAGCGCCGCTTGCTGGCCGCGGTGGTGACCCTGCCTCCGGGGCCTTTCGATGCCGAGCAGCTGGCCAACATTCCGGATGCCCGCAACCCCTACCATCCGACACAGCTGGCCGAGCCCGATGGACGCGGCCAGCTGTGCTTCGACGGCCCGCACGAGGCAGGATTCAACGGGCGTTGCATGCCGCTGTAGATAAGGATATGCGGCAGGGCTCGCCGCCAACTCATCGTCCGCGACGATCAGGCGTGAGTCAGGTACCAGCGCCAGTCCTGCTCGCCCACCTCTCCCATGAACTGGCGGTACTCGGCCCATTTGATCGCAAGGAACACCTTGAGTAAATCCTCGCCTAGCGCTTCGCGTGCCCAGCTCGAATCTTCCAGGTTGCGCAGGGCGGTGAGCCAGTCGGTGGGCAGGGTTTCACGGGCCTGTTCGTAGCCATTGCCGACGATGGCTGCGCCTGGGTCGAGCTGCTCGCGGATGCCCTTGTGGATGCCGGCGAGGATCGCGGCTGCCGCCAGATAGGGGTTGGCATCGGCACCGCAGATGCGGTGCTCGACATGGCGACTGTTGGCCGGCCCGCCGGGAACGCGGAATGACACGGTGCGGTTGTTCACCCCCCAGCTCTTGGCCAGCGGCGCGTAGCTGTTGGCCTGGAAGCGGCGGAAGGAGTTGGCGTTGGGGCAGAAGATCGCCAGGGCATCGTTGAGCGTGGCCATCATGCCGCCGATGGCATGGCGCAGTAGCGGCGTACCTTGTGGGTCTTCGCTGGCCATCAGGTTGTTGCCCTCGGCATCGGCCAGCGATACGTGCATATGCATGCCGCTGCCAGCCAGGTCGCCGAACGGCTTGGCCATGAAGCAGGCCTGCAAGCCGTGTTTGTTGGCCACGCCCTTGACCAGGCGCTTGTAGCGTACGCCTTCGTCTACCGCCTGCAGTGCATCGAAACGGTGCTCCAGGGTCAGTTCGAGCTGGCCCGGCGCGTATTCGGAGATGGCCGTGCGCACCGGCAGGCCCTGCGCCTCGCAGGCGGCGTAGAGGTCGTCGAGGAACGGCTGCATCTGCTCCAGCTCGTACAGGCCGTAGACCTGCGGCGCCTGTGGGCGCACGCCGTTCATCTGTACGGCGGGCTGTGGGCGGCCATTGGCGTCACGCTGCTTGTCCAGCAGGTAGAACTCCAGCTCCACTGCCATCACCGGGTGATAGCCGTCGGCCTTGAGCGCGTCGATGGCGCGCACCAGCGCATGGCGCGGATCACCCGGCGTGGCCGGCAGACCCTGGGTCGGGTGCATGCTCACCTGCACCTGGCCGGTGGGCACCACGCGCCAGGGTTGCAGGGTGAGGCTGCCGGGCAGTGGGTAGGTCCAGCAGTCGGCGTCGGCCACTTCCCAGACCAGGCCGCTTTCCTCGACGTCCTCGCCCTGGATGGTCAGCGACAGGATCGAGCTGGGCAGCGGTCGGCCGTTTTCGTAGATGGCCAGCAGCTCGTCGCGATGCAGCAGCTTGCCGCGCGGGATGCCGTTGGCGTCGATCAGCATCAGCTCGATGCTGCGGACCTCGGGGTGGGCGGCGAGAAAGTCGCGGGCTTCCTGCGGGTTGGCGAATTGCATGGTGATTCTCACAGTGAGTCGTTATCTCGTGGGAGGGGCTTTAGCGGCGACTGTCGCGGCTAAAGCCCCTCCCACAGGCTGATCGATGAATTACTCGCGGGCGCCGGGGATGGCCAGCAGCTCGGTGAGGGCTTGATCGAGCATCGTGATCAGCTTGTCCACATCCTGCGCTGTGGTGCTCGGGCAGCACAGGGTCATGTTGTGGAATGGCGTGATCAAAATGCCGCGGTTGATCATGTACAGGTGCAGGGCCATTTGCAGTTCGTCATGGAACGCGGCCTCGGCCTCGGCGCCGGTGCGCGGCGGCGTGGCGCAGAACTGGAATTCGCAACGCGCGCCCAACTCGGTCACCGACCACTTCAGGCCGTGCTTGCCGATCAACTGGCGCAAGCCCTCGGCCAGGCGCGCCGCCAGCGGCAGCATGTGGTCGTAGGCCGCCTGGGTCATCACCTGTTCCAGGTTGGCACGCATGCAGTGCATGGCCAGAGCGTTGGCTGAGAGCGTGGTGCCCATGCCGCTGTGACCGTGCCCGTGGCTTGCCTCGCTGGCGCGCTGACGCGCCTGGGTCATGGCGCCTGCCATCTCTGCGCTGCAACCGAAGATGCCGCAAGGCACGCCGCCGGCGATGGGTTTGCCGACCACGAAGAAGTCGGGATCCAGGTTCCACAGACGTGTGCAGCCGCCGATGTCGGTGGAGATGGTGTGGGTTTCGTCGATGATCAGCAGGCTGCCGTACTTACGCGTCAACTCGCGGCATTTTTGCATGAAGCCTGGATCAGGCAGGACCATGCCGATATTGGTCATCGCCGGCTCGCAGAGCAGGGCGCAGACATCGCCCTGAGCCAATGCGGCTTCCAGCGCTGCGACATCGTTGAAGGGAATGGCGCGGCTGTGCTCGGTCAGGTCATAGGCCTGGCCGACCAGGCCGGAGCGGTGCACGGTCTTGCCGTCGCGCTCGCGCACCATCACGTCGTCGACAGTGCCGTGGTAGCAGCCGTCGAACACCAGCAGGGTCTTGCGCTGAGTGATGGCGCGCGCCCAGCGCAGCACATAGCGATTCGAATCTGTTGCCGTGGCGGTCACCTGCCAGTAGGGCAGGCCGAAACGCTGGGCCAGCAGCTCGCCGCATACCACAGCGTCCTCGCCGGGCAGCATGGTGGTCAGGCCATTGTTCGCTTGCTCGGCGAGGGCGCGCGTGACCGGATCGGGGGAGTGGCCGAACATGGTGCCGGTGTCACCCAGGCAGAAGTCGATGTACTCGTGACCGTCCACATCGAAGAAACGTGCGCCCTTGGCTCGCTCGACGAACAGCGGCACCGGCGTCGACCAATCGGCCATCCAGTGCATCGGCACGCCGCCGTACAGCGAGTGGCGGGCGCGCTCGGCCAGGGCCACGGACTTCGGATTGCGGGACAGGAAGCGCTCGCGCTCGGTGGCGACGAAACGGTCAACGGCAACTTGGCTGATGCCACTGGCGGTGGTCATGGGGCATACCTCGATTGAATGCTGTCGGCATGATATTTTGTGATCACAAAATAGTAAACGCTTAGATCAGAATCGATTATTTTGGCTTTTAAATCTATATTTGTGATCACAAAAAATTTTGTATTCAGCCGTTTTTCACACAAAATCAGTTCCTGTCGTAGACTCGCCGCATCTTCAATCGGAGCCTCCCATGCGTGACTGTAGCTTGACCCTTGCCCAATTGCCGGCGCCTCCGATGGAGGTGGCACATGGCTGACAATCTGCAGGAGCAGCTGTATCAGAACATCCGCTCAGGGCTGTTGGTCGGACGTTTCCAACCTGGGGAGCGGTTGAAGATCCGCGACTTGGCCACCGAATGGGGCACCAGCCCGATGCCGGTTCGCGCGGCCCTGCAGCGGCTTGTGGCCGAGGGCGCGCTGGAGGGCGAGCAGCAGCGCTCGGTGCGAGTCCCGTCGATGACCCGTGAGCGCTACGAAAACATCTTTCAGGTGCGCCTGGCGCTGGAAGGCCTGGCAGTGGAGCTGGCCACGCCGCGCCTGGACAGCAGCGATCTGGCCCTGCTGCGTGACTGCGTGCAGCGCATGGACGCCGCCATCGAGCAGCGCCAGGTGCAGGACTACCTCAATGCCAACAGCCAGTTTCACCTGCATTTGTACGGTGCATGTGGCAACCCGGTGTTGCTGCGTTCGATCGAGTCGCTATGGCTGCAGATCGGCCCCTTCTTCAACCGGCTGTTCACCGGCGCCGACCTGTCGCTGCGGCTCAATGACTTTCATGAAGACGCCTTTGCCGCTATCGAAGCCGGCGATGCCAAGGGCGCTCGCCAGGCGATGGAACAGGATCTGCTTTACTTCGCGCGCTTTCTGCTCAACCTGCTGGCGTTGGAGCAGGGCGAGGTGTGAATGGCCGTAGGGCGGACTCGGCTGTCCATGTTGTCGCACTGCAGGGCGTACCGGGCGGCGATCCGTTCGCGAAGCGGTACGCCGTTGCGGGCTCATGGAATACGTGGAGTGCGATTCTCGCCCTATTTGGCGGACTGTTCGCTGCGCTCCTGAGTCCGCCCTACAGTGGCCGGTTTCCTGATCGGCGGCGGTCTGCTTAGCTTTCCAGCCAGACGTCACGGCACCAGTGCCAGACCGAGTCCCAGCTTTCGTCGGTCAGCTCGCCTTCGTCGCCATCCCACAGCCAGACCTGGCCTTCCACGTCCACCGCGTAGTAATCGCGGCCGTCCTGGCACAGTGGCACCAGGTCGCGCGGCAGGCCGAGATCCCAGGCCACCGAGGCGACTTCCGGCAGGTAGGTGTGCGATTGCGGATCACTGGCGGTCACCGGCTCCAGGCGGCCGTAGACCACATCACTGACCTTGAGCAGGTATTCGCGCAGCTCGAAGGGCAAGTGGATGAGGATCTGCTCCTGAATCTCCACCAGGGTCTCTTCTTCCGGCAGCTCCAGCGGTACCGGTACCGGCTCGTTGAGTTCGCGCAGCTGTTCGATGACTTCTTCCACGGCGTCGGCTCCTCATCTTGGGGGATCGGCTTTATACAGTAGCTGGCCGGCAGAATGAAAACATGTCGTTGCCACTGCATACTGGCGCTTTTGCGGAGCCTTTCATGTCATCTCTTACCTGGCACTGCCTGCACCACAGCGAACTCGATGCTGCGACCCTCTATGAACTGCTGGCACTGCGCACCCAGGTGTTCGTGGTCGAGCAGAACTGCCCCTATCTGGAAACCGATGGCCAGGACCTGGTCGGTGACACCTGCCACCTGCTGGCGCGTGATGAATCTGGGCTGGTGGGTTATCTGCGCTTGCTCGATCCGCAGCGCATGGACGGCGAGGTGGTGATCGGTCGGGTGGTGATCGCCGAGCGGGCGCGCGGCAGCGGACTGGGCCATCGGCTGATGGAGCGGGCGCTGGTCGAGTGTGCTCAGCGTTGGTCGGGTTTGTCGGTTTATCTGTCGGCGCAGGCGCACCTGCAGGGCTACTACGGGCGTTATGGCTTCGAGGCGGTGACCGAGGTGTATCTGGAGGACGACATCCCGCATATCGGCATGCGCCGGGCTGCTAAGGATCTGTCGTGATGGGGACGGGACGTCGCCGCTAAAGCGCCTCCCACGTCGTAGGAGCGGCTTCAGCCGCGATAACCGGCAAATGCCGCAATAAAAAACCCGAGCAAGCAGACTGTGTGAAAACCTAGCAGTCTGAGTGCAAGGTGAAGACAATGCCTCTATCGGTCGATAGGGGCATTGTCGTTTATGGGCTATATCCAAGGTGAAGATCGGCAACAAAGCAGCCTGTTTCCGCCGACATTGGAAGAGCTGGTTCCTGAGGATCATCTAGTTCGAGTCATCGAGGCCTATGTGGCTCGTCTGGATCTGAAGGTACTGGGGTTCAGCAAGGCTGAGCCGCTCAAGACTGGGCGCCCTGGCTACGATCCAGCTGATTTGCTCAAGCTATACCTATATGGCTACTTCCAGCGCATTCGCTCCTCTCGTCGATTGGAGGCGGAGTGCCAGCGCAATATCGAGGTGATGTGGTTGCTGGGTCGTCTGGCGCCGGACTTCAAGACCATCGCGGATTTTCGCAAAGACAACAGCGTGGCCTTTCAGGCGACTTGCAAGGCTTTCGTCCAGTTCTGTCGCCAGGCGAGCTTGATCAGTGGGGAGCTGGTGGCCATCGATGGCAGCAAGTTCCAAGCGGTAGCTTCGCTGCGCAAGCACCTGAGTGTGGAGAAGCTCAAGCGTCAACAAGCGAAGCTGGAAAAACACATTGCCCAGTACCTGGCCCAGCTTGATGAGGGTGATGCACAAGACGCGCAAGAGACGATTGACCGGGCAGCGGTGAAACAGGCGCTACGCCAGCTACAGGATCGCCATGCCGATAACTTGACCGTAAAAGCGCTGATGGAGGCGCAGGGCCTGGAACAGTTCGTCGAAGGCGAAGCGGATGCCAAGAAGATGCGCTGCTCAGGCAAGAGCCCTTGCGTGGCCTACAACGTGCAGAGCGCTGTCGATGCCGAGCATGGCCTGATCGTGCATCACGAAGTGACCAGTGACTGCACCGACAACCAGCAGTTGGAGCCGATGGCCAAAGCGACTCATGCGGTTCTGCAGCAGCCTGAGCTGACCGTCACGGCTGATGCAGGTTATTCCAACGGGGCGCAGTTTCAAGCCTGCGAAGAAGCGGGCATTACGGCTTTCGTCCCCGTGAATCGCGCGCCCAACAACCAGGGCGGCGGCACACTGTTTGCGCGTCAGGACTTCACTTACGATCCTGCGACCGACAGCTTCCAATGTCCTGCGGGCAAGACCCTGTCGCTCAAACAGCTCAATCGTGGCACTCGCCTTTACGCAGCCCGTGCCAAGGACTGCGGGAACTGCCCATTAAAAGCCAAGTGCACACAGGCCCAACGGCGTCATATCAGCCGCCATCCCAACGAAGAGGCGTTCGCGCGGATGGAGAAACGACTCGAAACTCATCCTGAGATGATGGGACGGCGACGAGCAATCGTCGAGCACCCTTTTGGCAATCTCAAACAATGGATTCTGGGCAACGGTCGTTTTCTAGTGCGCCATTTCAGCGGGGTGAGAGCTGAGATGGCGATGGCCGTGCAAGCCTACAACCTCAAACGTGCTATTTCGGTACTCGGGGCACGCCGCATGATCGAGCTGCTGACCTGAGCGCTGCACTTTGCATCATTGCACCAGTAAAAACACAAACGCCCCGAATCAATCGAGGCGTTTGTATTGAACCGGTTCAGTTCAGAACGTTTTCACACAGTCTGCAAGCCCGGGTTTTTTCTGCGTCGTAGCGATCAGTTCTGGCGAATGCCAGCGATCAGCCAGGGCTGGTTGTCGCCCTGGGCGCGCTCCAGGCGCCAGCTTTCGCTGAACGGCTCGCCCTGGTCGAAGCGCGAGGTCTTCGACACACCACTGAAGGTCAGGGTGGCGATGGTTTTCTCGGCGTTGTCGTCGACACCATCGAGTTGCACGTCGAGGTTATCGACGTAGGTGGACTGGAAGCCGTCACCCAGCTCGGCGCGCTCGCGCTTGAGGAAGTCCAGCAGTTGCGGAGTGACGAACTCGGCGATCTTGTCCATCTCGTCGGCGTCCCAGTGCTGCTGCAGGTTCATAAAGTGCTCGCGACCGGCGGCGATGAAGCTCTGCTCGTTGAACCAGGCCGGTGCGTTAATCACCGGAGCAGCCGAGGCCAGACGACCACCGAAGATATTGCTGCCAGCGGCCGGGGCGTTGTCGGCGTTCGGCATTTCACGCTGGTACGGCGCACCGGCAGTGGCCATTTGCGGCTGTTGGCGAGCGCGACGGGCAGCGAGGAAGCGGAACAGCAGGAAGGCGATCAGGCCGAAGATCAGCATGTCCATGATCTGCAGGCCTTCGAAACCGTCACCCATGAACATCGAGGCCAGCAGGCCACCCGCGGCCAGACCGGCCAGCGGGCCGAGCCAGCGCGAAGCACCGCTGGCGGCAGCGGCAGGCTGTTGACGACCGGGTGCCTGGGCAGCCGATTGCGCTGGCGGTGTGGCCTGACGGGTCTGGTGGCTGGGCGCGGAGCCGAAGGATTTGCCACCGCCAAAACGCTTGGCGTGGGCTTCGAAACTGAAGGTCAGTGCCAGGCACAGAACCATGGCGATACTGAGGAAACGCTGCATCACGGTTTTCTCTCTTATGGAAAAGCTTGGCCGGCATCTTGCCCGTCATAGGGGGGCATGACCAGTGACAGAATGTTTCCGGCTTTTGCCTGCACTGGATGGCGCCGTGCCTGCCCGGCTTGGTACCGAAGCGGCCCCTGGTGTGCATGGCGCACCCTACGGGCGTTGTAGCAGCAGAGGCAACGGGCCGCAGCGTAGTTGACCACGCAGAAAGGCGCGGAAGGTTGCTGCGTCTTCATTGGGATGACGCAGCCAATGCACGAAGCTGCGCAGGTAGGCGCTGGTGAGCAGGGTTTCTTCGGCGATACGGCGCAGGTGCAGGCTTTGCCGTCCGGCTGCTTCGCGCCACCACTGCACGGTGCGGCTGACGCGCATCAGGCCGAGCACCTGCAGGTGGATATGCCCGGGCTCGAGCTTGTAAAGCAGCATCTGGCCGGTGACGGCCCGATGTGCGGCGAGGCTGTCGAGCCAGGCCAGCAGGCAATTTTCCAGGCGCTGTTCGGCGTTCAGCCCCTGCAGAGCGGGATTTTTCGCGTGACCAAGCATGGCCAGGTCGGCGCGGTCGAACCAAGCCTCCACTAGGTCATCCTTGTCGCGGTAATGGCGGGCGATATCGTCCAGACCAATATCGAGCGCGGCGGCGACGTCGAACAGGTGCAGGCGCTCCCAGCCGCAGACGTCGGCCAGTTGCAGAGCGTTATCAAGAATGTGGGCGGGGTCGGTCGGTTTTTTCTTCATCCCTGAAGTATGGCCGCCAGGGCTTGAGGTGGCGCCTGGAACGACAAACGGAGTCCGATAGGTTCGCCGTATGGGTAGGAGCGGCGCCCCGCCGCGAAGCTGGGTTAAAGCTTCGCCCCGGGGCGGGGCTCCCACAAGGGCAAGGGCTATAGCGCTGAGCGGCTCAGCGCCAGTCGTACAGCTCCTTTTCCGAGAGTGCATGCATGGGGATAGCCAGCGCCTGGAACGCCTGCATCGAGGCCCAGATGCGGCCATTGAGTTCGCTTTGTGCGGCCAGCTCGCCCAGCACCTGTTCGCTCTCCTTTTGCATCGCCTGCAGCACTTCGTCGGGGAAGCGTTTGAGCAGCGTGCCGCTCTTCTTCAGTTCATCCAGCGCCAGGGCGTTGTGGTAGACGTAGTCGTCCATCATGTCCTGGGTCGCCGCACGCGCCGCTTCGGTGACGATGGCCTGCAGGTCGGCGGGCAGGGCGTCGAAGGCTTTCTGGTTGATCAGCAGTTCGAGCACTGACTGTGGTTCCTGCCAGCCCGGGTAGTAATAGTACTTGGCGGCTTTATGCAGGCCGAAGGCCAGGTCGTTGTAAGGGCTGACCCAGTCGGTGGCGTCGATGGCGCCGCTTTGCAGCGAGGTGAAGATTTCGCCGCCCGGCATCACCACGGTGGCCGCACCCAGGCGGCTCCAGACTTCGCCGCCGAGGCCCGGCATACGGATTTTCAGGCCTTTGATGTCAGCCAGGCTGTTGATTTCCTTGTTGAACCAGCCGCCCATCTGCATGGTGCTATTGCCCGCCGTCAGCGGCTTGAGGCCGAATGGTGCATAGGCTTCGTCCCATAGCGCCTGACCACCGCCCTTGTTCAGCCAGGCGTTCATTTCCAGGGTGGACAGCCCGAAGGGCACCGCACCGAAGAACTGCGCCGCCGGCACCTTGCCCTTCCAGTAGTAGGGCGTACCGTGGCCGAGCTCGGCCGTGCCGCGGGAGACCGCGTCGAATACTTCCAGCGCCGGCACCAGCTCGCCAGCGGCGTAGACCTTGATGGTCAGGCGCCCGGCGCTCATGGCGTTGACGCGCTCGGCCAGGCGTTCGGCAGCGGTGCCGGTGCCGGGCGCGTTTTTCGGCCAGGTGGTGACCATCTTCCAATGGAAGCTTTGCGCGGGAGCGGTGGCCTGGTTGGCCGGCGGGGAGTCTTCCTTGCAGCCGATCAGGCTGAAGGCGAGCAGGGGCAGTAGAAGCAGCGAACGAAGATGCATGGGCGCAATCCCTAAGAAAAACGGGGCTTTTCAGCCCCGTTCGGTTGGCTCAACGCCAGTTGTACAGTTCTTTCTCGGTCAGCTCCTGCATGGCGCTGGCCTCTTCCAGGAAGGCTTTCTGCGAGGCCCAGATGCGGCCGTTGAGATCGTTCTCGGCGGCCAAAGACTCGAGCACCAGATTGGACTGCTCGCGCATGGCTTGCAGCACGTCATCCGGCAGACGCTTGAACTGCACGCCTTCGCTCTTCAGGCTTTGC
Source organism: Pseudomonas sediminis (assembly GCF_039555755.1). Classification (NCBI taxonomy): domain Bacteria; kingdom Pseudomonadati; phylum Pseudomonadota; class Gammaproteobacteria; order Pseudomonadales; family Pseudomonadaceae; genus Pseudomonas; species Pseudomonas sediminis. The sequence goes on along the minus strand of NZ_CP154631.1, from coordinate 1,664,481 downwards.
AGCGCCTTGGCGTTGTTGAACACGTAGTCGTCCATCATGTCCAGGGTCGCGGCACGCGCGGCTTCGACGACGATGGCTTGCAAGTCGGTCGGCAATGCGTCGAAGGCCTTCTGGTTGACCATGGCCTCGACCACCGCCTGCGGCTCCTGCCAGCCCGGGAAGTAGTTGTACTTGGCAGCCTTGTGCAGGCCGAAGGCCAGGTCGTTATAGGGGCCGACCCAGTCGGTGGCATCGATGGCACCGGTCTGCAGGGAGGTGAAAATTTCGCCGCCCGGCAGGTTGACGGTGATCGCACCCAGACGGCTCCAGACTTCGCCGCCGAGGCCCGGCATGCGGATCTTCAGGCCTTTGATGTCGTCCAGGCTGTTGATTTCCTTATTGAACCAGCCGCCCATTTGCATGGTGGTGTTGCCCGCCGACAGCGGCTTCACACCGAACGGTGCGTAGGTTTCATCCCACAGCGCCTGGCCACCGCCGTGGCTGAGCCAGGCGTTCATTTCCAGGGTGGAGAGGCCGAACGGCACGCTGCTGAAGAACTGCGCAGCTGGCACCTTGCCTTTCCAGTAGTACGGGGTGCCGTGGCCCATCTCGGCGGTGCCGCGGGAAACGGCGTCGAACACTTCCAGCGCCGGTACCAGCTCACCAGCGGCGTAGACCTTGACGGTCAGACGCCCGGCACTCATGGCGTTGATGCGCTCGGCCAGGCGCTCGGCAGAGGTGCCCAGACCAGGGAAGTTCTTCGGCCAGGACGTGACCATTTTCCAGTGGATGATTTCTGCCGGCTTGGCAGCGGCTTGCTCGCTGGCAGCCTTGTCTTCTTTGCAGCCAACCAGGCCGATGGCGGCGATCAGCGCCAGGGCGGTGCCGAACAGATTGCGGCGATTCATCGATTATCTCCAGATACGGTGTACTAGTAGGCTTCAAGCTTGGCGTACGCCAGCATCAGCCATTTACTGCCTTCGTTTTCGAAATTCACTTGAACCCGCGCCTGGGCGCCAGCACCCTCGAAATTGAGGATGGTGCCCTCGCCGAACAGGCTGTGACGTACGCGTTGGCCCAGGCTGAAGGGCGTTTGCGGTACGGCGCTGCCGGCGAACAGACTGCCGTCACCCATCGAGCTGGTGCTCACCGGGCGGCTGACGCTGTTGCTCAGGCGTACTTCCTGAATCAGCGGTGCGGGGATTTCGCGGACGAAGCGCGACACCTTGTTATAGGTCTCGCTACCGTAGAGACGCCGTGTTTCGGCGTAGCTGATCACCAGCTTCTGCATGGCACGGGTAATGCCGACATAGGCCAGGCGGCGTTCTTCTTCCAATCGGCCCGGTTCTTCCAGGCTCATCTTGTGCGGGAACAGACCCTCTTCCATGCCCACCAGGAACACCAGTGGGAATTCCAGGCCCTTGGCGCTGTGCAGGGTCATCAGTTGAATGCTGTCTTCGTTTTCGGCGGCCTGGGTGTCCCCGGCCTCCAGCGAGGCGTGGGTGAGGAAGGCCTGCAGCGGGGTCAGCTCGTCGTCTTCATCGTTCTCGAAGGCGCGTGCGGCGCTGACCAGTTCCTCCAGGTTTTCCACCCGGGCCTGGCCCTTCTCGCCTTTTTCCGCCTCGTGATAGGCGAGCAGGCCGCTCTTTTCGATGACCAACTGAGTCATCTGGTGCAGGGGCATGGCCAGGACCTGCTCGGCCAGGCTGTCGATCAGGTCGATGAAGCCGGCCAGGGCCCCCGAGGCACGGCCCGGCAGAGCCTTGACCGCCAGCATCAGGCGGATCGCCTCCCACATGTGCACGTCATGGGCGCGGGCGTACTCGCGGATGGTTTCGATGGTTTTCTCGCCGATGCCGCGCGCCGGTACGTTGATGATGCGCTCCAGCGCCGCATCGTTACCGCGCCCGTCGAGCAGGCGCAGATAGGCCATGGCGTTCTTGATTTCGGCACGCTCGAAGAAGCGCTGACCACCGTAGATGCGGTAGGGGATCTTCTCGCGCAGCAGCGCCTCTTCCAGCACGCGCGACTGGGCGTTGGAGCGATAGAGAATGGCGATCTCGCTGCGCTTGAGACCGTCCTTGCGCAGGGCGTCCTCGATGGTCTCGACCACGTAGCGCGCTTCGTCGTGCTCGTTGAAGGCTGCATACAGGGCCAGCGGCTCGCCATCGCCAACGTCGGTGCGCAACTCCTTGCCGAGGCGGCCCTGGTTGTTGGCGATCAGCGCGTTGGCGGCATTGAGGATATTGGCGGTGGAGCGGTAGTTCTGCTCCAGGCGAATGATCTCGGCATCGGCGAAATCGCTGTCGAACTGCTGGATGTTCTCGATCTTCGCGCCGCGCCAGCCGTAGATCGACTGATCGTCGTCGCCCACGACCATCAGGCTTTCACCGCCCTTAGCCAAAAAGCGCAGCCAGGCGTACTGCACGGCGTTGGTGTCCTGGAACTCGTCGACCAGGATATGGCGGAAGCGGCGCTGGTAATGCTCCAGCAGGCCGGCGTTGTCGCGCCAGAGGTCGAGGGCACGCAGCAGCAGCTCGGCGAAGTCGATGACGCCGGTGCGCGCGCAGGCTGCCTCGTAGGCTTCATAAATGCTGCGCATGGTGGCCAGGAACAGGTCGCCGCTGGCCTGGATGCCTTGCGGGCGGATGCCCTCATCCTTCTGCCCGTTGATGAACCACTGCGCCTGCTTGGCCGGCCAGCGTTGTTCATCCAGGCCGAGGTCGCGGATCACCCGCTTGATCAGGCGCTGCTGGTCGTCGGAGTCGAGAATCTGGAAGTTCTCGGCTAGCTTTGCCTCCTGCCAGTGTGCACGCAGCAGGCGGTGAGCCAGACCGTGGAAGGTACCGACCCACATGCCCGCAGGGGCGTGGCCGAGCACGTCTTCGATGCGGTGACGCATCTCGGCAGCCGCCTTGTTGGTGAAGGTCACCGACAGAATGCTGTGCGGCGAAACGTCCAGGCGCTGGATCAGGAAGGCGATGCGATGCACCAGCACGCGGGTCTTGCCCGAGCCGGCGCCGGCCAGCACCAGCTGATGACCAGGCGGTGTGGTAACCGCGTGGTGCTGGGCGGGATTGAGGGTAGTGAGTCTGTGATCGAGGTCATTTTGCATCGCGGCATTCTAGGGGGCCGGACAGGGGAGGGCAAACCGTTGGCCGAGCGTGGAGAAACGCGTCCGATGCAACCGACGACTGGCAGGTCAGGGCGCAGATGCGCCTGGTCAGGCGGCCAAAGGCCATCATGCTCTGCCGGTGCCCGCCAAAAGTTGGGCGTCAAGCTGTGAAAGGGGCCACATCATTGTTGGGCAGAGCGTCTGTCTCGGGTATTCTCCCGCGACGTCAGGGCTGAGGCAGCTGAAAAACACCGCAGCCCCTCAGGCAACCATTACAAGAAAATCGCCCATGACCGCCACGACTAGCGCCGAAGTTCAAGAGGTGACGCTGGACCCGCATCAGGCTGAACGTCAGTTCGCCACGGATATTGCCGTCGAGCGCACCCGCTTGCTGTTTCTGGGCTCGCGCCTGCCCACTCTGCTCATGCTCCTGGTTGGCCTGGCCTGCAGCCTGTTGCTGTGGAATCAGCAGAGCGCCCTCATGCTCGCAGCATGGTTGGGCTGGGTGGTGTTGCTGGTGCTGCTGCGTCTGACCCAGGTGAATGCCTTCAACGCGGCGCTGCCGACCCGCCAGGCCGAACCCTACTGGCGCCGCATCTTTCTTTTTGGTGCCGGTGCATCTGGGTTGACCCTCGCCTTCGCCGTGATAGTGCTGGTGCCCGCCGATGTCTTCTACCAGCAGGCGCTGGTCTATGGTCTGATCGCTGCGGCGATTCTTTCAGCCAGCGTGGCCTATGCCGTCAGCCTGTCGGCCTTTCTCAGCTTCGCCTTGCCCTGCCTGCTGCCTTCGGTGACCTATCTGTTGCTGGCCGACAACAGCCTGCAACGCGGTTGGGGGCTGCTTGGGCTGATCCTGTTTCTTGCCTTGCTGATCGTGGCCTGGCAGGTCAATCGCCTGGTACAGCGCAGCCTGCTGCAACGGTTCCATAACCTGGCGCTGATCAGCAACCTGGAGCGCGCCAAGCAGCGCGCCGAAGGGCTCAACGAAGAGCTGGCGCGCGAGGTTGAGCAACGCCGTCGCGCCGAACGTGAGCTGCGCGGTGCCCATGGTGCGCTGGAAATGCGCGTGGCCGAGCGTACCCTGGAGCTGGACGAGGCGACTCATGCCCTGGGCACGAGTCAGGAGCGCCTGGCCCTGGCGCTGGAGGCCAGTGAGCTGGGGCTGTGGGACTGGGATCTGGAAAGCGATCAGGTGCACCATTCGCACCTGCGCGAGCTGTTCGGTCTGGAGCCGGAGCAGGTGCAGGTGATGCTGCGCGACCTGACCCCGCGCCTGCATCCGGATGATCTGCCAGGGTTGCGCCGGGCGTTGGTCCGGCACCTCAAGGGGCGCAGCGAGGATTATCAGATCGAGTACCGCGTGCGCCATGTCGATGGTCACTGGGTCTGGGTCGAGGACCGTGGCCGTGCGGTCGAGCGCGACGCCGCCGGCCGTGTACGGCGCATGCTCGGCACGCGGCGCGATGTCAGTGCGCGGCGTCAGCAGGAGCAGCAACAGCGTCTGGCGGCGACCGTGTTCGAAGCGGCCAGCGAAGGCATCTTCATCCTCGACCCCGACTACTGTGTGCTGGCGGTCAACCGCGCGTTCAGCGCGGTGACCGGATACAGCCGTGAGGAAGTGGTCGGGCGCACGGTGACCAGCCTGATCGGCAGCCGCGAGATGCGCCGGCAATACCAGATGATCCGCCAGGAACTGGACAGCACCGGCACCTGGCAGGGCGAGCTGATCGAGACGCGCAAGAGCGGCGAGCTTTACCCGCAATGGCTGCAGCTCAACCTGATACGCGACGCCAGCGGCCGGCCCAGCCAAATCGTCGGCTTCTTTGCCGACCTCAGTGCGCGACGCGAGGCCGAGGAGCGCCTGCGCTACCTGTCGCACTACGATGATCTGACCGGCCTGGCCAACCGCAGTCTGTTCAAGGAGCGTCTGCACGATGCCAGCCAGCGCGCCCGCCAGAGCGGCCGCAGCATCGCTCTGGTGCATATCGACCTAGACCGCTTCAAGCTGCTCAACGACAGCCTCGGCCATGAAGTGGCGGATCAATTGCTGCGGCAGATGAGCCGTCGCCTGACCCAGGCCGTGCCGGAAGCTGACTGCATTGCACGGCTGTCGGGTGATGAGTTCGCCATCATCCTTGATGCCTATGGCAGCCTTTCCAGCCTGGCGCGGGTGGCCAGTCGGCTACTGGCCAAGTTGCGTGTGCCAATGACCGTTGGTGGCCACGAGCTGGTGGTCAGCGCCTCGCTGGGTATCAGCCTGATGCCGGACTATGCGCGCGAGATCAGCGCGCTGATCAGCCAGGCCAATATGGCCGTACAACATGCCAAACACCTGGGCGGCAACACCTTCCAGTTCTTCACCGACAACCTGCAGGCCTGCACCCTGGAGCGCCTGCAACTGGAGAACCAGCTGCGCAAGGCCATCGACGAAGGCCAGCTGGAGGTGTTCTACCAGCCCAAACTGAACCTCGCCGACGACCAGCTCAATGCTGCCGAGGCGCTGGTGCGCTGGCGCCATCCGCAACAGGGCATGGTGCCGCCGAGCGAGTTCATCGGTCTGGCCGAGGAAACCGGGCTGATCGCGCCGATTGGCGAGTTCGTGCTGCGTCAGGCCTGCCAGCAGGCGTGTGAATGGCAGCGCCAGGGGCTGGCGCAAATCCGTGTGTCGGTGAACATCTCGGTGCATCAGCTGCGCCAGGGCAACCTCACCAGCCTGGTGCGTCAGGTGCTCGAAGAGACCGGCCTGGCGCCGCAGTATCTGGAACTGGAGCTGACCGAAAGCCAGCTGCTGGACAACGTCGACAGCGTCATCGTCACCTTCCGCCAGTTGCGCGAACTGGGGGTCAAGCTGGCCATCGACGACTTTGGCACCGGCTATTCCTCGCTCAGTTACCTCAAGCGCTTCCCGGTGCATTACGTGAAGATCGACCAGACCTTCATCCGCGATCTTTCGCCCGGTGGCGAGGACGCAGCGATCACCCGCGCGATCATCGCCATGGCCCACAGCCTGGAGCTGAAAGTGGTGGCCGAGGGCGTGGAAACCCAGACGCAGATGGACTTTCTCAAGAGCCAGAACTGCGATGAGATCCAGGGCTTTCTGATCAGCCGCCCGGTGGAGGCAAGCGCCTTCGCCGAGCTGCTGCGTGCGCAGATCGATAATCCTCTGGATTGAACGGCATTTGCTCGCTACCCAGGCAGCCTGCGTTCACTTGGCGAACAGTTGGCCGATGTCCTTGAACGCCTTGAACTCCAGCGCGTTGCCGCAGGGGTCGAGGAGAAACATGGTGGCCTGCTCGCCGACCTGGCCCTTGAAGCGTACATAGGGCTCGATGACGAACTTCGTCTCGCGGCTGCGCAGGCGCTCGGCCAGCGCTTCCCAGTCGGCCCAGCCGAGCACCACGCCGAAGTGCGGCACCGGCACGTCGTGGCCGTCCACGGGGTTGCTTACGGCCTCTTCCTGATAGGCCATCTTCGGCGCCTCGTGGATGACCAGTTGGTGTCCGAAGAAATCGAAGTCTACCCAGTGGTCGCTGCTGCGACCCTCGGCACAGCCGAATACCTCGCCGTAGAAATGTCGGGCTGCTGCCAGGTCATGAACGGGAATTGCCAGGTGGAAGGGCGCAAGGGACATCACGGAATACCTCTGGTTATTGTGGGTAGGGCGGGTGCAACCCGCCATCGGTGTTCATTGCACCAGCCTATCAACAGCGAAATTGTTCTAAAGCGAATATCCTTGCGCGCAAGCTCAAATATTTTTGATTAATAGAGGCCTCGATGCTGCGCGAGCTGAAAACCTTCGTCACCGTCGCTCGCCTGGGCACCTTCGCCGCTGCCGGCCAGCAGGTGGGGTTGACCCAGTCGGCGGTCAGCGCGCAGATGCGCGTGCTGGAACAACACCTGGGTGTACGCCTGTTCGACCGCAGTGGCCGCGCCGCTGTGCTCAACGCCGCGGGCCGCCACGCCCTGCCGCTGGCCGAGCAGATGCTCGCGCTGTATGCGCAGATGGCGCTGCCACAGGCCGCCGATCAATGGCAGGGCGAGTTGCGCGTCGGTGCCATCGCTACCTTGCAGACTGGTCTGCTGGCCGAGGCTTTACCGCGTTTTCGCCAGCTGGCACCGCTCGTCGAGCTGAAGCTGGTGCCGGGCGTTTCCCTACAGCTGTTCAGCCAATTGGATGCCGGTGAGCTGGACCTGGCCCTGTTGATCAAGCCGCCGTTCGCCTTGCCCAAGGAAATCCTGGAAGTGCCGCTGGCACAGGAGCCTTTCGTGCTTATTGCGCCGCTGGACGTGCCGGGCGACGACCCGCTGCGGCTGCTCGCGGAGCAGCCCTTCGTGCGCTACGACCGCGCCTCGTTCGGCGGTCGTCAGGTCAGCCGCTTTCTGCGCGAGCAGCGCCTGAGCGTACGTGAGGCGCTGGAGCTGGATGAACTGGATGCCATCGTGCGCCTGGTGGAAAACGGTATGGGCGTGGCCCTGGTTCCGCGTGCGGGCCTGTGGCTGCAACGGCCGACGCGCCTGCGGGTGATCGAGCTGGGCGCGCTGACCTTCCATCGCGAGTTGGTTGCCCTGGTGCGCCGTGCGCAGCGCCAGCCGGCGCTGGATTGTCTGCTGGAATGCCTGCGGCGCTGATCCGTATTGTTGGCAGTGCGTACGGCGCACCCTACGGATCGCTGAGATTCCACGCATAAAAATACCGCGCAGCTTTGCAGCGGCGCGGCACTGTTTACAGCAAGAGCGGTCGGCGGCGATCAGAACGCCGGGACGACGGCGCCCTGGTACTTCTCTTCGATGAACTGCTTCACTTCGGCGCTGTGCAGGGCCTTGACCAGCTTCTGTACGGCCTCGCTGTCCTTGTTGTCAGCGCGGGTCACCAGAATGTTCACGTACGGCGAGTCGCTGCCTTCGATGGCCAGGGCGTCCTTGGTCGGGTTCAGCTTGGCTTCCAGGGCGTAGTTGGTGTTGATCAGGGCGAGGTCGACCTGGCTCAGTACGCGCGGCAGGGTGGCCGCTTCCAGTTCACGCACCTTGATTGCCTTCGGGTTCTCGACGATGTCCTTCGGCGTGGCGAGGATGCCGGCTTCCGGCTTGAGTTTGATCACGCCGGCCTTCTGCAGCAGCAGCAGGGCACGGCCGCCGTTGGTGGCATCGTTGGGGATGGCCACGGTGGCGCCTTGCGGCAGCTCGCTCAGATCCTTGATCTTGCTGGAGTAGGCGCCGAAGGGCTCGACGTGCACGCCGGCAACGCTGACCAGCTCGGTCTTGCGGCTGGCGTTGAACTCGTCCAGGTACGGCTGGTGCTGGAAGAAGTTGGCGTCGAGGTTCTTCTGCTGTACCTGCAGGTTGGGCTGCACGTAGTCGGTGAACACACGTACCTTCAGCTCCACGCCTTCTTTGGCCAGGGCTGGTTTGACGAACTCGAGGATCTCCGCGTGCGGCACCGGGGTGGCAGCGACGTTGAGGGTTTCGGCCTGGGCCGAGAAGGCCGCGCAGGCGGCGATGGCAGTCAGCAGTTTCTTCATTTCAAGGTTCCTTTTGGGAAGGTTGGCGCGGGTCTCGCGGGTGGCGAGTCGCCGCTTTTCATCATTTACGGGAAAAATGCACCACGAGGCGATCCCCGACCATCTGCAGCACCTGCACCAGAATCAGCAGCAGGATCACGGTCACCGCCATCACGTCCGGTTGGTAGCGCTGGTAGCCGTAGCGCACGGCCAGGTCTCCGAGGCCGCCGCCGCCGATCAGGCCACTCATGGCGGTGTAAGACACCAGGGTAATCGCGGTGACGGTGGTGGCCGCGAGCAGGCCGGGCAGCGCCTCGGGCAGCAGCGCGCGGGTGATGATCTGCCAGGTGGTAGCGCCCATCGCCTGGGTCGCCTCGATGATGCCGCGCTCCACTTCGCGCAGTGCGGTTTCCACCAGGCGCGCGAAGAACGGTGTGGCACCCACCACCAGCGGCGGGATGGCGCCGGCGACGCCCAGCGAGGTGCCGACCAGCAGCTCGGTGAAGGGGATCATCAGGATCAAGAGGATGACGAAGGGCACCGAGCGCAGGATGTTCACCACCAGCGACAGCGCGCCGTACAAGGCCTTCTGCTCGAACAGCTGGCGCGGGCCGGTGAGAAACAGCAGCACGCCGAGCGGCAGGCCGAGCAGCACGGTGAACAGCATCGAGCCGAGCAGCATGTTCAGGGTGTCGAGACTGGCCTGCCAGATTTCCGGCCAGAACACGTTGGGCAGCAGTTGTTCGAGCATCAGCGCAGTACCTCCAGATGCACGTCGGCGGCTGCGAAGCGCGCCAGCGCGGCGTCGATGTCACCACCGGTCAGGGCCAGGGTGAGCTGGCCGTAGGGGGTGTCCTTGATGCGGTCGATGCGCCCGGCGAGGATGCTGTAGTCCACCCCGGTTTCGCGGGCCACAGTGCCCAGCAGCGGTGCGTAGGTGGCTTCGCCCTGGAAGGTCAGGCGCAGGATGCGGCCTTCGACATGGGCAAAGTCATCGCGCTGTTCGGCTTCGTCGACGTGCTCGGACTCCTGCACGAAACGCTTCGTGGTCGGGTGCTGCGGGTGCAGGAACACCTCGGCCACCGGGCCTTCCTCGACGATGATGCCGGCGTCCATCACCGCCACCCGGTCGCAGACGCGGCGGATCACGTCCATCTCGTGGGTGATCAGCACGATGGTCAGGCCCAGTTCGCGGTTGATCTCGGCCAGCAGCTGCAGCACGGCGGTGGTGGTCTGCGGGTCGAGGGCGCTGGTGGCCTCATCGCACAGCAGGATCTTCGGCCGCGTGCTCAGCGCACGGGCGATGCCGACACGCTGTTTCTGCCCGCCGGAGAGCTGCGCGGGGTATTTGTTGGCGTGATCCTGCAGGCCGACGCGCGCCAGCAGCTCGGCGACGCGGGCGTCGATCTCGGCGCGGCTCAGCTCGCCGGCCAGACGCAGCGGCATGGCGATGTTGTCAGCAACGGTCTTCGACGACAGCAGGTTGAAGTGCTGGAAGATCATTCCGACCTGCTGGCGGAAGCGGCGCAGGCCATTGGCATCGAGGGCGGTGACGTCGACGCCGTCGATCTCGATGCGACCGCCCGAGGGTTCTTCCAGGCGGTTGATCAGGCGCAGCAGGGTGCTCTTGCCGGCGCCGGAATGGCCGATGATGCCGAACACCTGGCCGCTGCCGACCTGCAGCGTGGTGGGCTGCAGTGCCGGAATCTCGCGGCCTGCGACGCGGTAGGCCTTGTGGACGGATTGAAACTGGATCACGCGAACGACCTTTTGGGTGTGTTCAGGCGCCGGCTCCAGAGTGTTGTCGAGCCGGCGCATCGAGCGCCGGGTAGGGCGCAAAAGCGCGCTAGTTTACCCGGCAGTGTTTAGGCCGAGAAAATCTTTATAGGCCTATGTTTATTACAAAATGGCATTAGCGATCAGCGGTAGTGCGCGCGCCCTTCCTCAGTTGCGTTGTGGGCTCAACAGCAGGCGCGGTACCTGTTGTGGCGCGATCTTCTGGCTAAACTGCGGATGGAAGCTCGGGTCGAGCTTCTTGATCCGCGCCGAGAGCAGCGCCGCGACCCAGGGGTAATCCTTGGCCTCGCGCACTTCGATGCGCACCGCACAGCGAAAGGTCACGACATCGGCGGCTACGTTATCGAGCAGGCGGCGCAGGTTTTCGTTGTCCTGGCTGTCCAGCATAGGCAAGGCCACGCTGCTGGTGGCGGCGCTTGGGTCGATCAGGCGTGCTTTGGGTGTGCTCTCGACCGTGGGCGTCGGCTGGCTCGCCGCTACCTGAGCCGTTGCTACCTTGGCGGCAGCCTGGCGCTCACTGGCCAGGCGCTGCTGACGCAGTTGTTCCTGACGTTCAGCATCGAGCTTGGCGGCGGCATCACGTGCTTGTTGCTCGGCGGCCGTCTGGCGTGCCGTGCGTGCGCTGTCGATGGCCTGGATGAGGTCGTGACTCAGAGCCGGCGCCTGTGGCATCAGGCTGCGGGCCTGGCCCAAGGCCTGCGCGGCGCGATCCAGATCGCCCTGCTGCAGTGCTTCGCGGCCCTGTTCCATGTAGGCCTCGGCCAGCTGGCGCTGGTACTGCTCCAGACGCGTGTCGCGGCTGGCGCGTTGCTGCAGGGTGTTGAGTTGGCTGCGCGCATCATCGAGACGCTCTTCGGCCAGGCTCAGGTCGAGCTGGCGGAAGGCGATGACCAGATCATCGACCGGCGGGAGGCTGTGCTGCTGGCTGCTCTGGCAACCGGCCAGAAGTAGAACCAGAAAAAGCGTAAGACCACGAAAAGCGAACGACTTCATAACTACGCGTCTCGAATTGTGCAAAAAACGTGCAATCATACAGGTTCGTACCGCTGATTTCATCTTGATCGGCTACGCAGAGCGCGCCATCAGCTGTTGCGCTTGGGCAGCGCAAAGCTGGCCAGGAACAACGCAGCAGCGCTGACCACGATGGACGGCCCGGCTGGTGTGTCCTGATACCAAGACAGCGCCAGGCCGCAACACACCGCCAGCAGGCCGAGCAAGCTGGCGCCGACGGCCATCTGTTCCGGCGTGCGTGCGTGGCGCTGGGCGGCGGCGGCGGGGATGATTAGCAGGGAAGTGATCAGCAGCACACCGACGATCTTCATCGCCACGGCGATTACCACAGCGATCAGCAGCATCAGCGCCAGGCGAATCGCCGCTACCGGCAGGCCTTCGACCCGTGCCAGCTCTTCGTGCACGGTGATCGCCAGCAGCGGTCGCCACAGCCAGGCCAGCAGTGCCAGCACCAGGGCGCTGCCGCCGATGATCCAGGCCAGGTCGGTGGGGCTGACGGCGAGCAGGTCGCCGAACAGGTAGCTCATCAGGTCGATGCGCACGTCATGCATGAAGCTCAGCGCCACCAGGCCCAGTGACAGGGTGCTGTGGGCGAGGATACCCAGCAGGGTGTCGGAGGCCAGCGGCTGGCGCTGCTGTAGGGTCACCAGCAGCACGGCGAGCAGCACGCAGCCGACGGTCACCGTCAGGGTCGGGCTGACGTCGAGCATCAGGCCCAGTGCCACGCCGAGCAGGGCCGCGTGGGACAGGGTATCGCCGAAGTAGGCCATGCGCCGCCACACCACGAAGGAGCCGAGCGGTCCGGCCACCAGGGCCAGGGTAAGGCCGGCGAGCAGGGCGTTGAGGAGGAAATCGGGCATCAGTGTTTGCAACCAGGGCCGTGAACGTGAGCCGGGCCGTGGATGGTCAGGCCGGGCTGAACCACGCCGCCATGCAGGTCGTGAGCGTGGTCATGATGGTGGTGGTAGACGGCCAGGCTCTTGGCGTCCTGGCCGAACAGTTCGATGAAGGCTGGGTCACCGCTGACCTGCTCCGGGTGGCCGGAGCAGCAGACATGGCGGTTGAGGCAGACCACCTGATCGGTGGCGCTCATCACCAGATGCAGGTCGTGTGAGACCATCAGTACGCCGCAGCCATGGCGTTCGCGCAGCCGCGAGATCAGCCGATACAACTCGGCCTGGCCGGCGACGTCGACGCCTTGTACCGGCTCGTCGAGCACCAGCAGTTGTGGTTCGCGCAGCAGGGCGCGGGCCAGCAGTACGCGCTGCATCTCGCCACCGGAAATGCTCTGTAGCGGGCTGTCGATCACCTGCTCGGCACCGACCTCGGCCAGTGCTGCCAGGGCGCGCTTGCGATCCACCCCAGGCACCAGGCGCAGGAAACGCAGCACCGACAGCGGCAGGGTCGCGTCGACGTGGAGTTTTTGCGGCATGTAGCCGATGCGCAGGCGTGGCGCTCGGCGCACGTTGCCGCTGTCGGGTTGGAGCAGGCCGAGCACCACGCGTACCAGGGTGGTCTTGCCGGCGCCGTTGGGGCCGATCAGGGTGACGATCTCGCCGGGCTGTACGCTGAGCTGCACATCGTCCAGCACAGGCTGGCCGTTGAAGCTGACAGCGACGCCGTCGAGGCGGATCAGCGCATCGCTCATGCCGCGCCCTTGCAGCCTGCGCAGAGGCCGACCACTTCCACGGTCTGGCTTTCGACGACGAAGCCGACGCCGGCCGCCCCGTCGACGATGGCCTGGCTGATGGCCGGTTGCTCCAGCTCGGTAGCCGCGTGGCAGCTACGGCAGATCAGGAACTGGCCCTGATGCGCGTGCTCAGGGTGGCTGCAACCTACGAAGGCGTTAAGTGATGCGATGCGATGCACCAGGCCGTTTTCCAACAGGAAATCCAGTGCGCGGTACACCGTGGGCGGCGCCGCGCGGCGACCGTCTTCATCGCTCAATACGCCGAGGATGTCATAGGCGCCGAGCGGCTTGTGGCTGGCCCACACCAACTCCAATACACGTTTGCGCAGAGCGGTCAGGCGCAAGCCCTGGCGCGCGCAGATGGTTTCGGCCTCGGCCAGGGCATGGCTGACGCAGCGAGAATGGTCATGAGGGCGTGCAGCCAGGGGCGTGTCGGTCATGGGCAAGGACGGAGCGAGTGAGAGACGTTATTATATTACCTGTTCAATGCCATCCGAGTATGCCCCGTGTTACGTCTTTTCTGTCTCTTTACCCTGTTTTTCGTCGTCAGCGCCCAAGCCGAAGTGCGTGTGCTGACCAGTATCAAACCGCTGCAACTGATCGCCGCAGCGGTGCAGGACGGCGTCGGCGAACCCGAAGTGTTGCTGCCGCCTGGCGCCTCACCGCACCACTATGCGTTGCGCCCGTCCGACGTACGGCGAGTGCGTGATGCCGACCTGCTGTACTGGATCGGTCCGGACATGGAGGGTTTTCTGCCGCGGGTGCTGGGCAGCCGCGACAAGCCTCAAGTGGCGGTGCAGGATCTGCCCGGCATGACCCTGCGCCACTTCGGCGATAGCCACGACGAACACGATCATGACCAAGACGAGCATGATCATGGTCACGAACATGCCAGCGATGACCTTGGCCATGATCACGATCATCGTCCGGGCAGCCTGGATGCCCACCTTTGGTTGGCCGCCGACAACGCCAAGGTGATCGCCGCGCGCATGGCGGCAGACCTGGCCAAGCTGGATGCCGCCAACGCCGCGCGTTACGCCGCCAATCTGCAAGCCTTCGAAGCGCGCCTGGATGCGCTCGATGGCCGCATTCGCCCGCAACTGGCCGCCTTGCAGGGCAAGCCGTATTTCGTCTTCCACGAGGCCTTCGACTATTTCGAGGCCGCCTACGGCCTCAAGCACGCGGGCGTGTTCAGCGTGCTGACCGAGGTACAGCCGGGTGCGCGGCATGTCGCTGCCATGCGCGAGCGCCTGCAGCAGACGGGGCCGAGCTGCGTGTTCAGCGAACCGCCGCTACGTCCGCGTTTGGCTGAAACCCTGACCGCAGGCTTGCCGGTGAAACTGGCGGAACTGGATGCCTTGGGCGGCACCTTGCCGGTCGACGCCAGCGGTTACGAGCAACTGCTGGAGAATCTGGCAGGCGGCCTGAGCGAGTGCCTGAATAGCCTGTAGGACACGCATTGGAGAGTCCGGCGGCAGGCCCTGTGTAGGAGCGAATTCATTCGCGATTGAAGCGCCCCGGATTGCATCCAGACCACGGGCCGGCCAGGCTTTTGTGGCATGGGCTCCAGCCGCGCCCCGTCGAGCTACGAACTGTAACCACCGCCTCGTTGCCGCCCGCATGCGCAAACCACTAGGCTTGCGCTTTTGCCGCGAGCGCCCGTCATGTCGCCCACTGCACTTCGCCCGTCCAACGCCACGCTGGTGCTGCTGGCCTCGCTCTACTGTGCTCAGGGTTTGCCATCCGGGCTGATCGCCCACTCGCTACCGGTGCTGCTGCGCCAGCATGGCGTCGACCTGGCGCTGATTGGCTTGCTCAAACTATTGGCGCTGCCCTGGCTGCTCAAGGTGTTGTGGGCACCCTGGATCGACCGTCTGGCCTCGGCCCGCCTAGGCCATCACCGTGGCTGGATTCTGCCGCTGCAGAGCGGAGTCATCGTCTGTGTCGCGGCACTGGCGCTGCTGGCACCGCAGACGCTGTTCGGCTCCGGCCTGTGGTTGTTGCTTGGTTTGCTGCTGCTGATCAACCTGCTGGCCTCGACCCAGGACATCGCCACCGACGGGCTCACCGTACGCTTGCTGCCCGAACGCTGGCGTGGCCTGGGCAATAGCCTGCAGGTGGGCGGCTACAAGGTTGGCATGATCGTCAGCGGCAGCGGCCTGTTGCTGATGATCGACCCGTTGGGCTGGAACCTGGCTGTGGGGCTGGTGGCCGGCCTGATCCTGCTGATGACTGTGCCGATCTGGCTGTTTCCCGAGCGCCGCGTGTTGCCGTTCCAGCCTGCTCTGGCTGAAAACGCCCTCGGCCCACGTCTGCTGTTCGACCACTACCGTGGCCTGTTGGCGCAACCCGGCATGCTGCTGTGGTTGGCTGTGGTACTGACCTTCAAATTGGGCGACTCGCTCGGTTCGCCGATGATCAAACCGATGCTGGTGGATCAAGGTTGGAGCACCGCAGCGCTAGGCCAACTGACCCTGATCAGCAGCCTGGCCGGCATCGGCGGTGCCTTGCTCGGAGGCTTGCTCTACGCGCGCATCGGCGTGCTGCGCGCGTTGATCCTGTTCGGCGCCCTGCAGGCCATCGGCATCGCGGCCCTGGCCTTGCTGGTGGGGCAGGGCGCTAACACAGGACTGATCTATGCCGTGACCCTGTTCGAACAGGTAGCCGACGGCATGTCCACCGTCGCCCTGTTCGCCGCGATGATGCGCATGTGCCGCCCCGAACACGAAGGCGCCGACTTCACCTTGCAGGCCTCGGCACAGTTGCTGCTGTCCGGCTTCGTTGGGGCCAGCAGCGGGGTGCTGGCCAAGGCGTTGGGCTACGAGGGGTTGTTCGTGGCTGCGGGTAGCGTAGGGATGATGGTGCTGGTGGTCGTGCTGATGCATGGGCGCCGCAGGCCCGCCGCCTAAGTAACCGGGGCGGATCACTCCGCCCAGTGCCGCCCGTGACGCTCCAGCAGGTGTTGCAGTTGCTCTGGTCCATCGCTGCCGGCCGGATAGGGGCGCGGGCTCTGGTAGTGCTGGTGCCAGCCCTGCAGGATCGGGTCGACCCATTGCCAGGCCGCCTCCACCTCGTCGCGGCGCATGAACAGCGTCGAGTCGCCTTCGATCACGTCGAGCAGTAGGCGCTCGTAAGCATCCCAACGACGTTGCTGGTTGAAGGCATTGGCCAGATTGAGGTCCAGCTCCACCGGTTTCAGGTGCATGCCCTTGCCGGGGTTTTTGGCCATCAGTTGCAGGCTGATGCGCTCTTCCGGCTGCAGGCGGATCAGCAACTGGTTGGCTTCGCCATCGTTGAACAGGCGATGCGGCACGGGCTTGAACTGAATCAGAATCTCCGACGCCTTCTTCGCCAGGCGTTTGCCGGTGCGCAGGTAGAAGGGCACACCGGCCCAGCGCCAGTTGTCGATCTCCACCTGCACGGCGGCGAAGGTCTCGGTATCACTGTCGTTGTCGACGTTCTTCTCGAAGTAGTAGGCGGGCACGTCATGGCCGCCGATCTTGCCGGCGGTGTACTGGCCGCGCACGGTCTTGTCCTGCACGTCGAGCCCGGAGATGGGTTTCAGCGCCTCGAGGATCTTCACCTTTTCATTGCGCACCGCGTCGGCGTCGAAGCGCACCGGCGCTTCCATGGCCACCAGGCAGAGCAGCTGCAGTAGGTGATTCTGGATCATGTCGCGCATGGCGCCGGCTTTGTCGTAGTAGCCGCCGCGGTTCTCCACGCCGAGGGTTTCGCACACGCTGATCTGTACGTGATCGATGTGCCCAGCGCGCCATACCGGCTCGAACAGGGCGTTGGCGAAGCGCAGCGCCATCAGGTTCTGCACGGTTTCCTTGCCCAGGTAGTGATCGATGCGGAACACCCGCGCTTCGTCGAATACGGCGCCGATGGCGGCGTTGATCGCACGGGCGGACTCCAGCGAGTGGCCGATGGGCTTTTCCATCACTATGCGCGCTGCGGGGCCGGCCAGACCGGCGTTGGCCAGGTGTGCGGCGATGGCTTCGAACAGACTCGGTGCGGTAGCCAGGTAGTAGACCCGTACGCGCTCGTCATCACGCCCCAGGCGTTTGGCCAGGCGGCCGAAATCGGCGCTTTGCGCCGCATCCATGGCGAAGTAGTCGAGGCGTGCGGCGAAGCTGGCCCAAGTCTCGTTGGCAAAATCGGCACGCGCCACCTGGGCACGGCAGTGACGTTCGGCCAGGGCTTGGTAGGCCTCGCGGCTATGAGTGCTGCGGGCCAGGGCGAGGATGCGCACATCGGCGTGCAGACGTCCTTCGCGGTGCAGGTGATAGAGCGCCGGTAGCAATTTGTGCAGGGCCAGGTCGCCCGTACCACCGAAGACCAGCATGTCGCAGGGGATGCTCAAGGGAGGACTCCGACTCGTTGTGGCAGGCCATTGCAAGCGGCCTGCGTTCGCATGAGAGGGGCGCGAAAACGCCCTCAGATATGCCTGTGTTCTTCGGCATGCGGGCATGCCGGAAAGTTCGTTCAGCGAATTGGCAGTGGCTTGGCTGTGCGCGAGCGCGAGCTATGTAGTATAACTACAAGGTCACTACAACCGCCGCCCGCCGATCATAACCGAGCTATGACCCGCCGAGTGCCGCGGTAGACCCTTTTCTGCATAGAGCCTATCTCAGTGAATCTGTTGCAACACATCGCCCAGTCGCGCCACCTGCTGCGCAAGTCCGAGCTCAAGGTGGCCGATCACGTCTTGCTCGATCCTGCATCGGTGATGCACAGCTCCATGGCCGAACTGGCGCACAGCGTCGGCATCAGCGAGCCGACCATCGTGCGCTTCTGCCGCGCCATCGGTTGCAGTGGCTTCCAGGACCTCAAGCTGAAGCTGGCGCAGAGTCTGGCTGCCGGGGCCAGCTTCGGTCAGTTCGCGATTCACGAGGATGACTCGGTCGCCGACTTCAGCCTGAAGATCTTCGACACCACCCTGCATACGCTGATGGAGGTGCGCGAGAAGCTCGACTCAGAGGCGCTGCAGCGCGCCATCGCCGCCTGCTCCAACGCGCAGCGCGTGGAGTTCTATGGTTTCGGTGCATCCGGCGCGGTGGCTGCCGATGCCCAGCACAAGTTCTTCCGCCTGCTGCTCAATGCCGCGGCCTATTCCGACCCGCACATGCAGGCGATGAGCGCAGTGACCCTGCAGCCGGGCGACGTGGCGGTGTGCATCTCCCAGTCCGGTCGTTCCAAGGACTTGTTGATCAGTGCCAACCTGGTGCGTGAATCCGGTGCCAGTCTGATCACCCTGTGCCCGAGCCAGACGCCACTGGCGGAGCTGTCGACCGTCAACCTGGCCATCGATGTGCAGGAAGACACCGAGATCTACACCCCCCTGACCTCGCGCATCGCCCACCTGGTGGTGATCGACGTGCTGGCCATGGGCGTGGCCATGGCGCGCGGGCCGAGCCTGGTCAACCACCTCAAGAGCGTCAAGCGCAGCCTGCGCAGCTTGCGGCTGTCACCGAAGTCGCTGCGCAACACAGAGGATTGAGAGAGCGGGTTCACCGCCTGTTCATTTTCACGCCGTCAAAGCGTCATCTCCCTGAGCGAAGCTGGGTGCTCCAGTCCTCGTTCCGGGAGAACCGAGATGCCTCGTATCTTCGATGACGCGCACCTGCATGACCAACCCGACGCCAAGACCCGGCGCAAACTGCAAGACCAGCGCCGCATGGCCTATCGCCGGGCCATCGAGCACTATGCCGAGCAGTGTCAGCTGCAACGCGAACTTGCCGACTTCCCCGAGCTGGTGTCCGCCGGCTACTCGCAGCAGGCTGAGCGCACGTCGCGCCGCGCGGCCTGATCCTCTCTCGCTGTCCTGCCTGCGAGCAGGGCAGCGAGCTTGCCCGATTCTACGAACTTATTGCCCGGTTCTGCCGATCTCTGTGGTCGGCGGCGACAGGCGCTTTTGTGCCCACTACAGTGATGGTCTGGCCCCCTGTGTGCGGGGTTGACCGTGACCACCGGCAAGCCATGCCGGAACCATCAGACACCATCAGAACAAGGTGGGCAGACCATGATTACCCTGAATCTCAATGGCCAGGACCACGAGCTGGACGTGGCCGACGATATGCCGCTGCTCTGGGCATTGCGCGACGTCGCCAATCTCACCGGCACCAAGTACGGCTGTGGCATGGCGCTGTGCGGCGCCTGCACGGTGAACGTCGAAGGCCAGCCGACCCGCTCCTGCGTTACCCCGGTATCGGCAGTGGTCGGCAAGCGCATCAACACCATCGAAGCGGTCGGCGAAGATGCCGTGGGCAAGGTGGTCCAGCAGGCTTGGCGGCAACTCGACGTGGTGCAGTGCGGTTACTGCCAGTCCGGGCAGATCATGGCGGCGACGGCCTTGCTGAGTAGCAACAAGGCGCCGAGCGATGCCGATATCGATGCGGCCATGAGCGGCAATATTTGCCGCTGCGCTACCTACGTGCGGATTCGCGCCGCGATTCACGAAGCTGCCGACAAACTGGCCTGAGGAGGCGCATAGACATGGGCAAGATCGAAACTCCCGATAGCGCCACTCGCGGCATCCTCAATGTCAGCCGTCGCACCCTGCTCAAGGGTGGCGGTGGCCTGGCGCTGGGCATTTTCTTCGCGCCGCTGCTGCGCGGCATGGATGCGCTGGCCGCAGCAGGCGGCCCGCTGGAGCCGAACGCCTTCGTGCGCATCGACCTCGATGGCACGGTGACCGTCCTGGCCAAACACCTGGAAATGGGCCAGGGCAGCTACACGGGCCTGGCCACCTTGTTGGCCGAAGAACTGGATGCCGACTGGGACAAGGTGCGCGTCGAAGGCGCGCCGGCCGATGTGAAACGCTACAACAACCTCGCCTTTGGCCCGATGCAGGGTACCGGCGGCAGCACCGCTATGGCCAACTCCTGGGAGCAGATGCGCAACGCCGGCGCCACTGCCAAGGCCATGCTGGTGGCAGCCGCTGCACAGCGTTGGGGCGTGCCGGCCAGTGAAATCAGCGTAAGCCAGGGCGTGGTCAGTCACGCCGGCTCCGGCCGTAGTGCTGGCTTCGGTGAGCTGGTTGAGGCGGCAGCCTCGCTACCGGTGCCGGAGCAGGTGCAGCTCAAGGACCCGAAGGACTTCAAGCTGATCGGCAAGCGCGAGCTGCGCCGCAAGGACAGCCCGGGCAAGACCGATGGCAGCGCCATCTTCACCCAGGACTTCAAGCTGCCCGGCATGCTGGTGGCCATGGTCGCCTATCCGCCGCGTTTCGGCGGTGTGCCGCGCTCGGTCGACAGCAGCAAGGCCAAGGCCGTGCGTGATGTGGTCGAGGTGGTGGAGTTTCGTGACCTGCCCCATGGTCGTTCGGGCGTCGCCGTGTTGGCGAAGAACACCTGGGCGGCGCGCCAGGGGCGCGATGCGCTGGTGATCGACTGGGATGAGAGCCAGGCCTTCACCCTTGGCAGCGAGGAAATTCTCGCGCAATACCGCGAGGATGCGGGCAAGCCAGGTCGGCCGGCCACGAGCAAGGGCGATACCGATGCGGTGCTGGCCCAAGCGGCGAAAACCGTTGAGGCCGACTACGAGTTTCCTTATCTGGCGCACGCGGCGATGGAGCCGATGAACTGCCTGGTCAAGCTTGCCAGCGACCGCTGCGAAATCTGGAACGGCGAGCAGTTTCAGACCGTCGACCAAGCCATCATCAGCAGCTACCTGGGCCTGACGCCCGAGCAGGTTTCGCTGACCCAGCTGTATGCCGGCGGCAGCTTTGGTCGCCGTGCTGGTTCGGTGTCGGACTACCTGCTGGAGGCGGTGGCGATCACCAAGGCCGCGCATGACAAGGGCGTGGATGCGCCGGTGAAAATGGTCTGGACGCGTGAGGACGATACCCGTGGCGGTTATTTCCGACCGCTGTACCTGCACCGCGTGCGCATCGGCCTGGATGAGGCCGGCAAGCTGCAGGCGTGGCACAACCGTATCGTTGGGCAGTCGATCATGACCGGTACCTCGATGGAGCCCTTCATGATCAAGGAAGGCATCGACCATACCTCGGTCGAGGGCCTCTCCAATCTCTCCTACGCCGTGCCCAACCTGCAGGTGGAGCTGAGCACGCCGACCAATATCAAGGTGCCGGTGCTTTGGTGGCGCTCGGTGGGGCATACCCACACCGGTTACGTCGCTGAAACCATGATCGATGAGGCCGCTGTCGCGGCTGGGCAGGACCCTTACAGTTTCCGCCACGCGTTGCTGGACAGTCATCCGCGTCATCGCGGTGTGCTGGAGTTGGCCGCCAAGCAGGCCGGCTGGGACAAGCCGCTGGCGGCGGGCGCCGAGGGCGAGAAGCGCGGGCGTGGCATTGCCGTGCATGAATCGTTCGGCTCATTCGTGGCGCAGGTCGCCGAGGTCACGGTGAAGGCCGATGGCAGCTATCGTCTGGATCGCGTGGTGTGCGCGGTGGACTGCGGCATCGCGATCAATCCGGATGTGATCAAGGCGCAGATGGAAGGCGGTATCGGCTTCGCCCTGGCGGCTGCCCGGCATAGTGCGATCACCTTGAAGGAAGGACGGGTCGAGCAATCGAACTTCCACGACTTCCAGGTGCTGCGCATGAACGAGATGCCCAAGGTCGAGGTGCACATCGTGCCGTCGGCGGAGAACCCGACCGGTGTCGGTGAGCCGGGCGTGCCGCCGCTGGCGCCAGCTCTGGCCAACGCGCTGTTCGCAGCGACCGGCGTGCGTTTGCGCAAGCTGCCATTCCCGGCGCAGATCAAGGCCTGACCGAAGACGCGGTAAACAAACGCCCGGGCATTTGCCCGGGCGTTTTTGTTTCAGCCGGTCGCGGCTAAAGCCCCTCCCACAAGGGGCGCGCCGGGCGGTAGATCGGATGGGGTTAGAGAAGGCGCTTTGTATGGGAGGTCCTTTCGGCTCTGGCATCCTGCATCCATGCATTGTGTAGGGTGGGCTTTAGCCCGC
The DNA here is from genome assembly GCF_039555755.1 of Pseudomonas sediminis. NCBI lineage: Bacteria > Pseudomonadati > Pseudomonadota > Gammaproteobacteria > Pseudomonadales > Pseudomonadaceae > Pseudomonas > Pseudomonas sediminis. Next base: position 1,642,457 of record NZ_CP154631.1, on the reverse strand, counting down.
CAGCTGTGGTGGGCTGAAGCCCACCCTACGAATCTGTGTCAGGCCGTAGCCCGGATGCAATCCGGGGCTTTGCTCAGGAGGCGGTCAGTCTGGTCGCTGGCTCGATATCGCTTGCGCCCTGCGGCGTTGGCGTATGGATCGCTGCCTGGCGATGCTTGAGCATGCCGCCTGTGCGCTGGTTAATGGCGGCCGTCATCTCGGCGAGGATCGCCGTGGCCACGCTCTCCGGCGTATCACCGCCGATATCCAGGCCGATGGGGTAGTGCAGGCGTTCCAGTGCCGGCAAGTGCGGGCTATGCTGGCGAATCTCGTCCAGCAGGCGTTCGGTGCGGTCACGTGGCCCCAGTTGGCCGATATAGGCAGGCGCGCCCTGCAGCACGCTGCCCAGCCAATGGCGATCCTGGCTGTAGCTGTGGCTCATGATCGCCACCATGGCGCCGTCGGTGAGTGTGTGCAGCTCGTAAGGTGGCCGGGCATCGACCTGCAGCACGGTGTCGGCGTCGGGGAAGCGTTCGGCGCGGGCGAAATGGGCACGGCCATCGACCACGGTGACGTGCCAGTCCAGCAGCTTGGCCATATGCGTCAGAGGCTGCGCATCATGCCCTGCACCGAAGATCACCAGGCGTCGCTGCGGCGCCAGGTATTCGCAGAACACCTCGATCTCGCCACGCTCGTCGCGGTAGCTGCGCAGCGAGGAGCGGCCATCGGTCAGGGTTCGTTGCAGATCGGCGCGAACCTCGGCGTCGAGTGCGGAATCGAGTAGGCGCCTGCCGTCGCTCAGTGATGGATGCAGATACAGACGCTCGCCCACGCGTACACGGGCGTTGCGATAGCTGCCGATCACCGTGGCGACCGCCCCGGCCTGGCCGCTTTCGCGCACCTGGCGCAGCAACTCGAGCACCGCCAGCGGCTTTTCCGCGCTGTGGCGTTCGAGCAATACGTGCACGGTGCCGTTGCAGCCGAGGCCGAAGGTCAGTGCGGCGTCCTGATCATCATCGTCGTCCTGGGTGGCCGTGCTGTAGCGGCGAATCACGGCGTCGCCACTATCGGTCAGCCACCAGGCCTTCTTCGCTACCTCGGACTCCAGGCAGCCGCCGCTGATGGTGCCCACGGTGCCGCCGTAGAGCGGGATCAGCATGCGCGCGCCGGGGCGGCGGTAGGCCGAGCCTTCGACCTTGACCACGGTGGCGAGCACGGCCTGGCCGTTATCGTGTTCGAGCGCGTGGATGGCGCCGAGCAGGGCGCTGATTCCCGACAGCATTGGTTTCTCCCAGGCAGGTTTTGGTGGAGCGATCCCAGGCTGCCAATGTCCCGTATGCCAGTTAAGAAGGGTTAGGCCGATCCTGCGAGATTCTTGCCCGATCCTGCGCTGATGGCCTGAAAGCGTTCAGCCAGTTTGACGATGCGCGCGCGTTCGGTGCGGATGAAGTCGACGAAGGCCTGCGCCACCGGGGACAGACGGCGACCGCGGATATTCACCACGCACCAGCTGCGCTGCAAGGGCAACTCGGCCACCGGCAGCTCGCGCAGCAGGCCATGCTGTAACTCCAGGCGCACCGCATCACGCGGTAGCAGGGCAATGCCGAGCCCGGCCAGCACTGCTTCGCGCTGCGACTCCAGCGAGCCGATTTCCAACGTATGTGGGAAGTGTGCGCGTTTCTGGTGGCAGTACTCCTCGCAGGCGCGGCGAGTGCCTGAGCCGCTTTCGCGGATCAGCAGTGGGTAGGTGGTGAGGTCCTGCAACTGCAGGCTGTCCGCCTCGCACAGCGGGTGATCGGGCGGTGCCACGGCGATGATCGGGTTGTTGAGGAAGGGCATGAAGTCCAGCGCCATGTCCTGCGGTACCTGGCTCATGATCATCAGGTCATCGCGGCTCTGGGTCAGGCGGCGCACCACCAGGGCGTGGTTGACCACTGTCAGGTTAAGAATGACATCCGGGTATTGGCGGCGAAATTCGGCGAACAGGTGGGGAATGAAGTACTTGGCGCTGGATTCGATGCACAAATTGAGCTGCCCCTGCAGTGAGCCTTGCAGGTCTGACAGCTGCATATCCAGGCTCTCCAGGCGGCCGAAAATATCGCTGCTGGCCCGTTTGAGTGCCTCGGCTGCCTCGGTCAGGTAAAGCTTCTTGCCGACATAATCGAACAAGGGCTGGCCGACCAGCTCTTCCAGCTGACGAATCTGCAGGCTCACGGCCGGTTGGGTCAGTGACATGTCCTCGGCTGCGCGGCTGTAGGAGCCGTGTTCGCACACCGCTCGGAACACCTGAAGCTGGCGCAGCGTCATGCGCAGCAGGGTTTTACGCACGTTTTCGCCCTCGTTCGATCAATTCATAAGTAATTACTTATGCACGATCAAATAATTATTCATTTTTGTTAATTCGTACAGCCGGATAGGGTTTCACCACGTTTGCAACCAACTGTTGCAGCGGCCCTTGCAGCTCTGCGCTGAGGATTGGATCGTGATAAGAAAAATACTGATCGCCAACCGTGGTGAGATTGCCGTCCGCATCGTGCGAGCTTGCGCCGAGATGGGTATCCGCTCGGTGGCGATCTACTCCGATGCGGACCGTCATGCGTTGCACGTCAAGCGTGCCGACGAAGCGCACAGCATTGGTGAAGACCCGCTGGCTGGCTATCTGAACCCGCGCAAGCTGGTCAACCTGGCCGTGGAAACCGGCTGCGATGCGCTGCACCCGGGTTACGGTTTTCTGTCCGAAAATGCCGAACTTGCAGAGATCTGCGCCGAACGTGGGATCAAATTCATAGGCCCGAGCGCGGAAGTCATCCGCCGCATGGGCGACAAGACCGAAGCCCGCCGCAGCATGATGGCCGCTGGCGTGCCCTGCACCCCCGGCACTGAAGGCAACGTCGCCGATCTGGCCGAAGCCCTGCGTGAAGCCGAGCGCATTGGCTACCCGGTGATGCTCAAGGCCACCTCCGGTGGCGGCGGTCGTGGCATTCGCCGCTGCAACAGCCGTGAGGAGCTGGAGCAGGCCTACCCGCGGGTCATTTCCGAGGCGACCAAGGCCTTCGGCAGCGCCGAAGTCTTCCTGGAAAAATGCATCGTCAATCCGAAGCATATCGAGGCGCAGATCCTCGCCGACAGCTTCGGCAACACCGTGCACCTGTACGAGCGCGATTGCTCGATCCAGCGCCGTAATCAGAAGCTGATCGAAATCGCCCCGAGCCCGCAGCTCACTCCCGAGCAGCGCGCCTATATCGGTGACCTCGCCGTGCGCGCCGCGCAGGCGGTGGGCTACGAGAATGCCGGCACCGTGGAGTTCCTGCTCGCTGAAGGCGAGGTGTACTTCATGGAGATGAACACCCGGGTGCAGGTGGAGCACACCATCACCGAGGAAATCACCGGCATCGACATCGTTCGCGAGCAGATCCGCATCGCCAGCGGCCTGCCGCTGTCGGTCAAGCAGGAAGACATCATCCACCGCGGTTATGCCCTGCAGTTCCGGATCAACGCCGAAGACCCGAAGAACAACTTCCTGCCCTCGTTCGGCAAGATCACCCGTTACTACGCGCCCGGCGGCCCTGGCGTGCGCACCGACACGGCGATCTACACCGGTTACACCATTCCGCCCTATTACGACTCGATGTGCCTGAAGCTGATCGTCTGGGCGCTGACCTGGGAAGAGGCGATGGACCGCGGCCTGCGCGCACTGGACGACATGCGCGTGCAGGGCGTGCGCACCACCGCGCCTTATTACCAGGAAATCCTGCGTAACCCGGAATTCCGTAGCGGCCAGTTCAATACCAGCTTCGTCGAAAGCCACCCGGAACTGACCCAGTACTCGATCAAGCGCAACCCGTCGCACCTGGCCATCGCCATCGCCACCGCCATCGCTGCCCACGCGGGCCTGTAGGGGACATCATGAGCAAGAAGATCACCGTTACCGATACCGTCCTGCGCGATGCCCACCAGTCGCTGCTGGCCACGCGCATGCGCACCGAAGACATGCTGCCGATCTGCGACAAGCTCGACCGCGTCGGCTACTGGTCGCTGGAAGTCTGGGGCGGCGCCACCTTCGACTCGTGCGTGCGCTTCCTAAAGGAAGACCCGTGGGAGCGCCTGCGCCAGCTCAAGGCTGCGCTGCCCAACACCCGTCTGCAGATGCTCCTGCGCGGGCAGAACCTGCTCGGCTATCGCCACTACAGCGATGACGTGGTCAAGGCGTTCGTGGCCAAGGCAGCGGTCAACGGCATCGACGTGTTCCGCATCTTCGATGCGATGAACGACGTGCGTAACCTGCGCGTGGCCATCGAGGCGGTCAAGGCTGCCGGCAAGCATGCCCAGGGCACCATCGCCTACACCACCAGCCCGGTGCACACCAACGAGGCCTTCGTCGCCCAGGCCAAGGCCATGCAGGCGATGGGCATCGACTCCATCGCGATCAAGGACATGGCCGGCCTGCTCACGCCGTACGCCACCTTCGAACTGGTCAAGGCGCTGAAGAGCGAAGTCGACCTGCCGGTGTTCATCCACAGTCACGACACCGCCGGTCTCGGTTCGATGTGCCAGCTCAAGGCCATCGAAGCCGGTGCCGACCACATCGACACCGCCATCTCCAGCCTGGCCTGGGGCACCAGCCATCCGGGCACCGAGTCGATGGTCGCCGCGCTCAAGGGCAGCGAGTTCGACACCGGCCTGGATCTGGAGCTGATCCAGGAAATCGGCATGTACTTCCATGCCGTGCGCAAGAAATACCACCAGTTCGAGAGCGAGTTCACCGGCGTGGATACCCGCGTGCAGGTCAACCAGGTGCCGGGCGGGATGATTTCCAACCTGGCCAACCAGCTCAAGGAGCAGGGCGCGCTGAACCGCATGAACGAAGTGCTGGAAGAGATTCCGCGCGTGCGTGCCGACCTCGGCTTCCCGCCGCTGGTGACGCCGACTTCGCAGATCGTCGGCACCCAGGCGTTCTTCAACGTGCTGGCCGGCGAGCGCTACAAGACCATCACCAACGAAGTGAAGCTGTACCTGCAGGGTCGCTACGGCAAGGCGCCGGGCAAGGTCGATGAGCAACTGCGCAAGCAGGCCATCGGCAGCGAAGAAGTGATCGACGTGCGCCCGGCCGACCTGCTCAAACCCGAGCTGGCGCGCCTGCGTGAAGAGATCGGCAGCCTGGCCAAGTCCGAAGAGGACGTGCTGACCTTCGCCATGTTCCCCGATATCGGGCGCAAGTTCCTCGAAGAGCGCGCGGCCGGCACCCTCAAACCGGAAGAGCTGCTGCCCATGCCGAATGGTCAGGGCAAGGCCGCGCCGGTGGGCGGTGAGGGCGTGCCAACCGAGTTCGTGGTCGACGTGCATGGCGAAAGCTACCGTGTGGACATCACTGGTGTTGGCGTCAAGGGCGACGGCAAGCGTCACTTCTACCTGTCCATCGACGGCATGCCGGAAGAAGTGGTGTTCGAGCCGCTCAACGATTTCGTCGCAGGCAGCGGTGGCAAGCGTAAACAGGCCGCTGCACCGGGCGACGTCTCCACCACCATGCCAGGCAACATCGTCGATGTACTGGTCAAGGAAGGTGACACGGTCAAGGCGGGTCAGGCGGTGCTGATCACCGAAGCAATGAAGATGGAAACCGAAGTACAGGCGCCGATTGCCGGCACCGTCAAGGCCGTTCACGTGGCCAAGGGCGACCGCGTCAATCCGGGCGAAGTACTGGTGGAAATCGAAGGTTAACCTCTATGGAGCCCGGCCTGTTGGATGGGCAAGTTTGACGGGGCGTAACCCGGGCTCCTTTTTTATTCGCAGGCGCTTCGCATGAGGCGCCACAGGGTTTGAGACCCGGGAGCCGCAAGGCTCCTTTTTTTACTGCAGTTCTCTGGTCATGCCCCAGGTGCGCAAGTACAGCGCAGGCGATCAGCACCGCTTGCGCGGGGCATGGCCTTTTCCCTTCAGCCGGCCGGAGCCTTGACTCCGGCCGGCGCGTTTCAGTCCTGCGGGAAGCGCGAGCGCGGTGTGGCCATCGGGATCTTGTCGCCGTCGAGCGGCAGGAAGCTGCCCAGCTCGGCATCGTAGGCCTTGATCTGGCTGGTTTCGATGTCGTACACCCAGCCATGGATGAACAGCTGGCCGCGCGCCAGCTTGGCTGCTACCGAAGGGTGGGTGCACAGGTGGTTGAGCTGCGCCACCACGTTTTCTTCGGTGAGCACTGCCAGGGTTTCCTTGTCGTCGCTGCAGTTGCAGTTCTCTGCCACCACGCTGCGGGCGACTTCGGCATGGCGCAACCAGGCTTTTACCGTGGGCATGGTTTCCAGCGATGCCGGGTTGAGCACGGCCTTCATCGCGCCGCAGTCGGAGTGGCCGCAAACGACGATGTGCTGCACGCCCAGGGCCATCACCGCGTATTCGATGGCGGTGGAAACGCCGCCCATCATCTGCCCATAGGCCGGCACCACGTTACCGACGTTGCGGTTGACGAACAGGTCGCCGGGCGAGCTTTGCGTGATCAGTTCCGGCACCACGCGCGAGTCGGCGCAGGTGATGAACATGGCGCGGGGGTTCTGGGCGGTGGCGAGCTTCTTGAACAGCTCTTCCTGCTGCGGGAAGACCTCGTTGCGAAAGCGCTTGAAGCCATCGACGATGCTGTGCAGCGCCTGATCGGCGGTTTCGGTGCCCTCGTGGGTCTGAAGCGGAATCACCTGGTGTTTGTAAGGCATGCCCTGAACCTCTTTGTTATCGAAAATACGCTGCTAAAACGACTGTCGCTGCGCTGCGCGAGTCACACGGCAAGTTTCTCCTGCGCCAAACGGCGCGACAACCTGCAGATCTTTGCAATTGATGCGCAGCGTCAGTGGCCGGGTTATCTGCTTTTAGAGGGCAGAGCGGGGCGTGCGTTCAGAGCAGGCTCAATTGCGCACCGGGCGGGCAGAACTGCGAACAGTCCAGCATCACGCTGCCGCGCCGATCCAGGCCGAGCTTGCGCCGCGCCAGACGAAAACGCTGTTCTAGCAGGTCAGCGAACAGGCCCTCGCCACGCATGCGGCTGCCGAAGCGGCTGTCGTAATTCTTGCCGCCGCGGCTCTGGCGAATCAGGCTCATCACGTGCGCGGCGCGATCCGGAAAGTGCACCTGCAGCCACTCCTCGAACACCCCGGCGATCTCCAACGGCAGGCGCAGCAGCACGTAGCCGGCCGAGCGGGCGCCGGCATCACGGGCGGCTTCGAGTAGCGCCTCCAGCTCCATGTCGTTGATCTGTGGAATCATCGGCGCGCACATCACGCTCACCGGAACACCTGCCTCGTGCAGCGTGCGCATGGCACGCAGGCGAGCAGCTGGGGCGGCGGTACGCGGCTCCATGATGCGTTTCAGTTCGTCATCCAGGGTGGTCAGGCTGAAGGCCACGCTGACCAGGTTGTGCTGGGCCAGCTCGCTGAGCAGGTCGAGGTCGCGCAGGATCAGCGAGCCCTTGGTGATCAGGTGCAGCGGGTGCTTGTAGCGCAGCAGGATTTCCAGGGTCTGGCGGGTCAGGCGCTGTTCACGCTCGATGGGCTGGTAGGCGTCGGTATTCATGCCAAGGGCAATCGGCTGCGGCACGTAGCCGGGTTTCTGCAGTTGCTCTTCGAGGCGCTCGGCCAGGTTGGTCTTGGCGATCAGACGGGTTTCGAAGTCGATGCCTGGCGACATGTCCCAGTAAGCGTGAGTTGGCCTTGCGAAGCAGTAGATGCAGCCGTGCTCGCAGCCGCGGTAGGGATTCACCGAGCGGTCGAAGCCGACGTCCGGCGAGTTGTTGCGGGTGATCGCCGTCTTCGCCTGCTCCTTGCGCACTTCGGTGGCGCGACTTGGTGGTGTTTCGTCCTGATACCAGCCGTCGTCTTCCTGCTGCGAGCGGGTTGGCGCATAGCGGTTGTGCGGGTTGCTGGCGGTGCCACGGCCACGTGGCGGCAGGCTGACGGACATGCTCGGACTCCAAAATATACTGTATAAAAATACAGTTATTTAGCGCCCGAGCAAGTCCCTTCTATCGTGGTGCCGATCAGACGGCCGCGGTCTGCGGTGCCTCCTCGCGTTTGGCGTAACGCTGTGCCAGCACCGCGCAGACCATCAACTGGATCTGGTGGAACAGCATCAGCGGCAGGATCAGCACGCCGATGGCGCTGCCGGCGAACAGCACCTGTGCCATCGGCACGCCGGTGGCCAGGCTCTTTTTCGAGCCACAGAAGAGGATGGTGATGCGGTCTTCCAGGCTGAAGCCCATCCATTTGCCCAGCAGGTGGGTCAACATCAGGGCCAGCGCCAACAACACGCAGCAGGCGGCAATCACCAGTAGCAGAGTGGCCAGCGGTACCTGCTGCCACAGGCCGCCGATCACCGCGGCGCTGAAGGCGGTGTAGACCACCAGCAGGATCGAGCTCTGGTCGACGTATTTCAGCCAGCTCTTGTTCTGGTTTACCCAGCCGCCTATCCAGCGCTGAGCGATCTGGCCGAGAACGAACGGTAGCAGCAACTGCAGGCTGATCTTGCCGACGGCGTCGAGGGTCGAGCCGTTGTCGCCGTGCACGCCCATCAGGAAGGCCACCAGCAGCGGGGTGAGGAAGATACCCAGCAGGCTGGAGGCTGCAGCGCTGCAGATCGCCGCCGGGATGTTGCCGCGCGCCAGCGAAGTGAAGGCGATGGCCGATTGCACGGTGGCCGGCAGGGCGCACAGGTAGAGCATGCCCAGGTACAGCTCTTTGCCCAGCAGCGGCTCCAGTGCTGGACTGAGCGCCAGGCCGAGCAGCGGGAAGAGGATGAAGGTGCAGGCAAACACCAGCAGGTGCAGACGCCAGTGCCCGGCACCCGCAAGAATCGCCTGGCGCGACAGCTTGGCGCCGTGCATGAAGAACAGCAGGGCGATGGCCAGGTTGGTGATCCACTCGAAGATCGTGGCGATCTGGCCGCTGGCAGGCAGCAACGTGGCGGCGAGTACCACGGCGAGCAGGGTCAGGGTGAAATTGTCGGGCAGCAGGCGGCGCAGGAACATGGCGAATCTCGGACTTGCGATACAGGAGGGCGCCAGACTATCGTCATCGAAAATTTCCGGCTAACGCTAAAGAGCCAGCAAGTGTCGACAAACAGACAGCCCGCCACCCTGCATCGCAGCCTGCCCGAGCTGCCGAGCCTGCCTCGGCCACTCTATGGCCGCACTGAATCGCTGACCAACCGCGCCCTGACCTTTCGCCATACGCACCCTTGGGTGCAACTGTCCTACGCCATCGCCGGGGTACTCGAGGTGCAGACTCTTGGCGCGCGCTTCGTCGCTCCGCCACAGCGCGCGGTGTGGGTACCGGCAGGTGTCGAGCATCAGGTGTTCAGCTCGCCGCGTACCGAGATGCGCAGTCTGTACATCGACGGTAGCGCGGTGCCCTGGGGGCCGGCCGAATGCCGGGTGCTGGCGGTCAGCCCCCTACTGCGCGAGCTGATTCGCGGCTTCAGTGCGTTACCGGCCGAGTATGACGAGCAGGGCGCGCCGGGCAGGCTGGCTGCGGTGTTGCTGGACGAATTGCGCGCTGCACCGGACGTGGCGCTGATGCTGCCGTTGCCGCAAGACGCGCGGCTGCGCGAGGTGTGTCAGGGGCTGGAGGATGCCACGCTGCGTCAGTTGGGGCTGGCCGAATGGGGCGAGCGCCTGGGGGTGTCGGAAAAGACCCTGAGCCGGTTGTTCCTGCGTGAAACGGGCCTGAGCTTTCGCGTGTGGCGCCAGCGCCAGCGCCTGCTCGATGCGCTCACCCCGCTGGAGCAGGGCGAGCGTGTCACCGACGTGGCGCTGGCCTGCGGCTACGACTCGTTATCGGCGTTTATCGCTGCCTTTCGCCGCCAGTTCGGTGCGACGCCCGGGGAGTTTTTCCGCGAGTAAAGTCATGCGGGTGCAACTCGCCTGCAGCATCGGCGCTCGGCACCGCTAACCCACCCGAGAATGCCCGGACTAGGTGGGCTCGCTCGGTTTCTTCAGCTTGGGATTAGGAAAGAACTGCACCGCCTGCACGTTGGGATCGGCCACTTTGGGCTTCAGACCGCTGACGTTGACCCGCGTGGGAATCTCCTTGGGCACCGAGTTGCCGCGTGCGTCGAGGGTGTCGGCATAGCCGCACTTGACGCATTCACGGTGCGGCACGCCGTCGACGTTCCACATCTTGATGCTGTCGGTCTCGCTGCACGCCGGGCACACGGCGCCGGCGATGAAGCGTTTTGGCGTGCTGTTCACCGGGGCGTCGCTCATGCGGCCTCCTGGCTCAGGCCGAGGTGGCGCAGCAGGGCATCGATGCTCGGCTCACGACCGCGGAAGTCGACGAACAGCACCATGGGCTCCTGCGAACCGCCACGGGCCAGGATCGCCTCGCGGAAGGCGCGGCCGGTATTGGCGTTGAACACACCTTCTTCCTCGAACTTGGAGAAGGCATCGGCGCTGAGCACTTCGGCCCACTTGTAGCTGTAGTAACCGGCCGCATAGCCACCGGCGAAGATATGTGCGAAGCCGTTGGCGAAGCGGTTGTAGGCCGGTGGGCGCAGTACCGAGACCTCGGCGCGCACGCCTTCGAGCACGTCCAGCACGCTGCGGCCGTCGCCGTGGGTGGCATGCAGCTCGAAGTCGAACAGGGAGAACTCCAGCTGGCGCACCATCATCAGCCCGGACTGGAAGTTCTTCGCCGCCAGCATCTTGTCCAGCATGGCCTGCGGCAGCGCCTCACCGCTTTCATAGTGGCCGGAGATCAGCGCCAGGCCTTCCGGCTCCCAGCACCAGTTCTCCATGAACTGGCTGGGCAGCTCGACCGCGTCCCAGGCCACACCGTTGATGCCCGAGGCGCCGGCATGCTCGACGCAGGTCAACAGGTGGTGCAGGCCGTGGCCGAACTCGTGGAACAGGGTGGTGACCTCATCGTGGGTCAGCAGCGCCGGCTTGCCGCCGACCGGCGGGGTGAAGTTGCACACCAGGTTGGCCACCGGGGCGATCAGCTTGCCCTTAGCGTCGCGGCGCTTATCGCGGGCGCCGTCCATCCAGGCGCCGCCACGCTTGTTGGCGCGGGCGTAGAGGTCGAAGAAGAAGCGGCCGACGTGTTGGCCGTTTTCCTGAATCTCGAACAGGCGTACGTCCGGGTGCCAGGTGTCGAAGTCTTTCAGCTCGCGAATCTCGATGCCGTAGAGCTTCTGCACGATGGCGAACAGGCCGGTGAGCACCTTGTCCACCGGGAACCAGGCGCGCACCTCTTCCTGGGAGATGCTGTAGCGTTGCTGGCGCAGTTTCTCGCTGTAGTAGCCGACGTCCCAGCTTTGCAGGTCATCCAGGCCCTGTTCGGCGGCGAAGGCTTTCAGCTCGGCCAGATCCTGCTCGGCGAAGGGCTTGCTGCGTACCGCCAGGTCACGCAGGAAGCTCAGCACCTGGTCGGTGGATTCGGCCATCTTGCTGGCCAGGCTCAGCTCGCTGTAGTTGGCGAAACCGAGCAGGCGCGCCAGCTCCTGGCGCAGGTCGAGAATCTCGGCCATCAGCGGGCCATTGTCGTTCTGCCCGGCATTCGGCCCCTGGTCGGAGGCGCGGGTGCAGTAGGCGGCATACACCTCTTCGCGCAGCGCGCGGTCGTCGGCGTAGGTCATCACCGCGTAGTAGCTGGGGAACTCCAGGGTGATCAGCCAGCCGTCCAGGCTCTTGGCCTCGGCGGTCTGTTTCATCTGTGCCTTGGCCGAGTCGGTCAGGCCGTTCAGGCGCGCTTCATCAGTGATGTGCTTGGTCCAGGCCTGGGTGGCGTCGAGCAGCTGGTTGGAGAATTTGCTGGTCAGCTCGGACTGGCGCATCTGGATTTCGCCGTAGCGCTTTTGCTGCTCGGCCGGCAGGTCGATGCCGCTCAGGCGGAAGTCACGCAGCGCGTGTTCGAGGATGGTCTTCTGCGCCACGTCGAAATTGGCCGCAGCCGGGCTCTTGGCCAGTGCGTCATAGGCCTCGAACAGCGGCTTGTTCTGGCCCATTTCCGTCCAGTATTCCGACAGTTTGGGCAGGCAGGCCTCATAGGCCGTGCGCAGTTCAGGGCTGTTGCACACCGCGTTGAGGTGGCTCACCGGGCTCCAGGCGCGGCCCAGGCGCGCGCCCAGCTCGTCCAGCGCCAGCACTAGGCCATCCCAGCTCGGATTGGTCTGCTGCTGTTCAAGCAGCTTGGTGATGGCCGTGCGGCTGTCGGCCAGGATCTGGTCGACGGCGGGCTCGACGTGCTCCGGTTTGATCTGCGAGTAGGGCGGCAGGTCGAAGTCTTGCAGCAGGGGATTGTTCGCGGTCACGACGAGGCACCTGTGGCGAAGGAAGAGAGGCTGCGCCGGGGAAAATCCCAGGACGATTGCAGTCGATATGGGGGCCATCTTAATTACAATCAAGCTTTCCCGCAGCCCAGGAGTCTCTATCGTGGCGATTCGCAAATACCAGCAACACCTCCCCCAACTGGGTGCGCGCGTCTTCGTCGACGCCTCCGCCGTGGTCATCGGTGATGTCGAACTGGGTGAGGACAGCTCGGTGTGGCCGATGACCGTGATCCGTGGCGACATGCACCGCATCCGCATTGGCGCGCGCACCAGCGTGCAGGACGGCAGCGTGCTGCACATCACCCACGCCGGGCCGTTCAACCCCGATGGTTACCCGCTGATCATCGGTGATGAAGTGACCGTCGGGCACAAGGTCACCCTGCATGGCTGCACCCTGGGCAACCGGATTCTGGTCGGCATGGGCAGCATCGTCATGGACGGCGCGGTGGTCGAGGACGAGGTGATCATCGGCGCAGGCTCGCTGGTGCCGCCGGGCAAACGCCTGGAAAGCGGCTATCTCTACGTCGGCAGCCCGGTGAAACAGGCCCGCCCGCTGACCGACAAGGAACGCAACTTCTTCAGCTACACGGCCGGCAACTACGTGAAACTCAAGGATCTGCACCTGGCCGAAGGTTACGACCAGTGAGCGATGAACTGATCATCCGCCCCATCGAAGCGGCCGATTTCGACCAGGTCTGGCCGATCATCCGTGACGTGGTGCAGGCGCAGGAAACCTACGCCTTTGACTCGAACATGGATCGCGAAACGGCCTGGAAAACCTGGGTCGAACTGCCCCGCGCGACCTTCGTTGCCGAGCAGGGCGGGCAGATTCTCGGCACTTACTACATCAAGGCCAACGCCGCTGGGCCCGGCGATCACGTGTGCAACTGCGGCTATATGACCGCCCCGGCCGCCCGTGGCCGCGGCATCGCCAGCCGCCTTTGCGCCCATTCGCTGCAGGTGGCACGCGAGCTGGGTTTCCGCGCCATGCAGTTCAACAGCGTGGTGGCCACCAACGAGGTCGCGGTCGCGCTGTGGCAGAAACACGGCTTCGCGATAGTCGGCACTTTGCCCAAGGCCTACCGCCACGCCCGGCATGGATTGGTGGATTGCCATGTGATGTTTCGTAGTTTGCTGGACTGATAAGCACGCGCTAGTAAGGCGGATGAGTAGCCTGGTGTCTGCATCGACTGCAGCACGCAAATGGGCTTTTGCACTTTCCAGCGTCAACAAGGTAGTTATTCTCCGACTACCTCCAACGGACTGTTTCGACGACAAGGATCGCCCCATGACCGAACCCAATCCCTTCGCTCCCGAACCGCTCGCGCCGACATTGGGCGCAAGGCAACTGCCGGTGTTGCCGCTGCATCTGGTGGGTGTGGCGCTGCTGATAAGCGTGGTCAGCATTGCTGTCACGCTGATCGGGTGGCTGATGAACGATATCGCCACCGATGCCATGTTCTGGCTGCGTTACGTCGCCAGCTACTGGCTAACCCATTTGCTGATGGCCGGGCTGGGTGTCTACTGGCTGGCCAATTTCTATATGGAGCGCCACAGCTTGGCGAGTTACCGGCAGCCGGCAGTGCTGTTGGTGAGCTATGGGGTGCTGTATCTGTTGCTGAGCTGGGGGCTGGGGTACGCCTCGGGGCATTTGTACATGTGGTTGTATGAGCAGACGGATACCTACAGCAGTGGGCGCCTGCTGATGGGCTTCGGCTGGTGGGGCGTCGGTTTGTTGACCTTTTGCCTCGAGGTGCTGCTACCGCTCTGGCTGCTGCTGCACCTGTTTCGACACCAGGCCGAAGTAGTCGCTGACGATTTGCAGGTGCCGGGGGCGACACTGGCCTGGTGCTTCGCGCTCGCCGTCGTGGTGGCATCCCTGCAACTAGCCGGAATGACCACCCAGCTGCTGAGCGGCATGGCCTACGGGTACGAGCTGCAGGGCTGGGAGGCACTGGTCAACCTGGTGAATGCCGGGCTGTATCTGCTGGTCGCGTTCTTCACCGCACGTGCGGCACTGCCGGCGCAGGTGCGAGGATTCAATGGCGGACAGCTGGCCGCGGCGGTGGCGATCACCCTGTCAATGTGGATAGGCAGTGCACTGCTTTGCGGCATCGTGCTGCTAGCGCTGCTTTGGCTTGGACTGGGCGACGCTCTTGTATTGATGCTGTTCTTCAGCCTGCTGCAACTGGCGCTGCTGTGGCCGTTCACTCGCCTCGGGCTGCGTTGGGGCTACCGCGCGCAGGCCGCTCAGGCGTGAACCAGCTGACAAAGGCGGGTATCCTTCGCGGCCGTTCCGATTGCGAATAGGCGCCCGCCATGCATCACTCCACCATTCTCTTCGACCTCGACGGCACCCTGACCGACCCGCGTGAGGGCATCACCCGTTCGGTGCAGTACGCGTTGGCCAAGCTGGGTATCGACGAGCCGGACCTGACCGCGCTGGAGCATTTCATCGGCCCGCCCTTGTTGCAGTGCTTCATGGCCACCTACGCGCTGGATGAGGCCACCGGCTGGCAGGCGGTCAATCACTACCGCGAGCGCTTCCGGGTGACCGGGCTGTACGAGAATCGTGTGTTCGATGGCGTAGAGACGCTGCTCGAGGCTCTGGTGGCGCAGGGCCGCACGCTGTATATCGCGACCAGCAAACCGACGGTGTTCGCCGAGGAAATAGCCCGGCACTTCGGCTTCGACCGCTACTTCACGCGCATCTATGGCAGTGAGCTGGATGGCACCCGCACCAACAAGGTGGAGCTGCTGGCGCATCTGTTGGAGTCGGAAGGACTGGCGCCCGGCTCGGCGCTGATGATCGGCGACCGCAAGCATGACCTGATCGGCGCGCGCAGCAATGGCTTGCAGGCGGTGGCGGTCGGTTACGGATTCGGTAGTCGTGAGGAGTTGCTCGGCGAGGCGCCGGACTTCCACTTCGAAACGCTGGAGGAAATGCGTCAGGCCTTCATCTGCTGAAACTGTAGGAGCGAGCTCTGCTCGCGAATGAAAGCGAAAGCTTCGCGAGCAAGCTCGCTCCTACAGGGTGTATCAGCCGTTGCGCTGATAGACGATCTTCTTGGTGCCGCCGTCGCAGCTGCCGACGACCATGCTCTGATCCTGAACTTCGGCGTTGGGCACGATTTCCAGGGTGTAGCTGGGCACGTTGTTGGCCTGAATCTTCACTTCGATTTCCTGCTTGAGTTCTTCGCAGGGCTTGGGCGCGGCCAGCGCACCGCCAGCAAGGAGCATCAGGGCCAGGGCGGGAATCAGTCGTTGCATCGCTTGTACCTCCGGTGTTGGGCGAAAACCTGAATAGGTTGGACTGGCAATGTGCCAATCAGTTCTGGTCGTCTTGCATCAGGCTTTCCAACGCGGCCCGACGATCTGCCTGCGGCAACCGACCGAGTGCTGCGACTGCGGCATAGAACGCGCGCCAGTCCCGTTCTTCCCGGGCGAACAGTGCTGCGAAAGCCGGCACCCATTGATCGTAGAGGCCAAAGGGCAGCAGCTTGGCGTTGTTCAGCGGGCTCTCGATCCAGGCGTCATAGCGACCCTGGCCGCCCCATTCGCGCTGGCGCAAGGCACGGTAGTCGCGGCGCAGGCGCTCGAACTCGGCCTGTTTGGCGATGCGCATGGCTGACTCCGGCAGGTCGCTGGCGTAGAGCTGTTGTAGGCGCTCGCGGCTTGCCAGCACCAGCTCGATGAACTGCTGGCGTTGGCGATCATCGCTGGCCGGCGGTGTTTCATTGCGGGCCGAATGCCACTGACGCAGCCCCTCGCGCTCGACGAAGGTGGCGAAGGACTCGTTGAAGGCCGTATCGCCCGGCAGGTAGTACTGCTGGTGCGCCAGCTCGTGGAAGATCACCGCGATGAAGCGCTCGTCGCTCCAGCGCAGCATGGTGTTGAGCAGTGGGTCATCGAACCAGCCCAGGGTGGAGTACGCCTCGACGCCGCTGATGTAGGTATCCAGGCCCTCTTGGCGCAGTAGCGCGGCAGCACCGTGGGCGCGACCCTGCTGGTAGTAGCCGCGGTAGGCGACGCAACCGGCGATGGGGAAGCAATGCAGCTCGGGGTCGAGGGAAAACTCCGGCGTGGCGAAGACATTCCACACCACGAAGGGACGCTCCAGGTCGGCGTACAGGCGATAGCTGCGGTTCTCGGGCAGCTGCAGCTGCGCGCTGGCAAAGTCCCGCGCTTGCTGGCTCAGCGTCAGGCGCCTGGCCAGGTCGGGGTCTGTCGCAGGGTTGCTTAGCAGCCGTTCGACTGGCTGGCGCGCCTGCAGCAATTGCCATTGGCCCTGGCCGAGATGGGCGTAGTAATCGAGGGTCGAGCAGCCGCCCAGCAGCAGGGCGAGCAGGGGAACCGCATAGCGGCGCAGCAGGTCTTTAGGGAAGGCGTTGGGCATGTCGTCACGCTAGCTGATCGCAGGGGTTGTCTCCAGCCCCACTGGTTCGAATACGCCCGTTGCGCCTCGGTTTTGCCTGCTTCCCGATGTAGGCTGGTGTATGAACCCTACCGTGGAGGTCGCCATGCGCGCCCTGTTTCTCGCTCCCGCCCTGATGATGCTCGGGGCCTGTGCTTCTCCCCTGCCCAAGCCGGACCCGCAGCAGGCCTGGGTCGAACTGTATTCCAGCGCCGATACCTTGCTGATGGCCGACCGCCTGGACGGCAAGCGCTGGCCGGATGGCCGCTACTTCCAGGTGACGCCCGGCAAGCATGAGCTGGAAACGCGCTTTCAGTTCGAGGTGCGTAGTGGTGGCTCGATAGGTATGCAGAGCGAGCCATTGCGCATGACCTGCGAGATTCGCCTGCGTTACGACGACTTTGCGGCCGGCCAGCGCTACCGCGTCGAAGCACGCCAACAGCTGATGAAGGCGCAGGCGTGGCTGTATGACGAGCAGCGCAATGTGCTGGCGCGGGGTGAGGTAATGCGTTGTGGGACAGCCATCTAGGCCGAGGCTGTTGCGCACGGCGCACGCCGCTGATCATCGGGTGCGCCGCCGCTGCGAGGTCAGGCTTCGAGTATGCCTTCCAGGGTGATCGTGGCCTTCAGTACCTTGGAGACTGGGCAGCCGGTCTTGGCCGCTTCCACCGCTTTCTCGAAGGCGGCGCGATCTGCACCTGGAATTTCCGCGCGCAGCGTCAGGTGCACGGTACTGATTTCGAAGCCGCCTTCCACCTTCTCCAGGGTCACTTGCGCCTTGGTGTCGATGCTCTCGGCAGTCATGCCAGCGTCGCCCAGCTCTTTGGACAGTGCCATGGAAAAGCAGCCTGCATGAGCGGCGCCGATCAGCTCTTCGGGATTGGTGCCGGGCTTGTCCTCGAAGCGGGTGTTGAAGCCATAAGGCGATTCCTTGAGGACGCCACTTTCAGTGGAGATAGTGCCTTTGCCGTCCTTGATACCGCCTTGCCAGTGGGCTGAAGCTGTCTTCTTCATGTGCGTCTCCCATCGTATGAACGGGGCCGCCGGTCTGGCGGCCTGTTCTGATTCAGAGGGCGGTAACGCACACAAAGTTCGCCTTCAACTGTTCTGCAGCTCGGCGAGGATATCGAAGGCGTGCAGGCGGTCGGCGAAGTCGTACATGTCGCAGGTGAAGATCAGCTCGTCCGCTTCGGTCTGCTCCAGCAACTGTTCCAGGCGCTGGCGCACGGTCTGCGGCCCGCCGATGGCGGCCAGGCCGAAGAACTCGCCCACGGCCTGACGCTCGTGCGGCAGCCATAGGCCGTCCATGCTTGGCACCGGCTTGCGCTGCACCATGCTCTGGCCACGGATCAGCGCAAGGATGCGCTGGAACGCGGAGGTGGCCAGGTACTGTGCCTGCTCGTCGCTATCGGCTGCCAGCAGCGGCACGCCGAGCATCACGTAAGGTTTGTCCAGCACTGCCGAGGGGCGGAAGTGGTTACGGTAGGTGCGCACCGCCTCGTGCATATAGCGCGGTGCGAAGTGCGAGGCGAAGGCGTAGGGCAAGCCTTTCATGCCGGCCAATTGAGCGCTGAACAGGCTGGAGCCGAGCAACCAGATCGGCACATTGGTCCCTGCACCAGGCATGGCGATCACCCGCTGTCCTTCCTGGCGCGGCCCGAGGTAGGCCTGTAGTTCTTCGACGTCATTGGGGAAGTCGTCGGCGCTGCCATCACGGCTACGGCGCAGGGCATGGGCGGTGTACTGATCGGCGCCGGGCGCGCGGCCCAGACCCAGCTCGATCCGCCCAGGGTAGAGCGTGGCCAGGGTGCCGAACTGTTCGGCGATCACCAGCGGCGCGTGGTTGGGCAGCATCACCCCGCCGGAACCAAGGCGGATCTTCGAGGTGCCGGCGGCCAGGTAGCCGAGCAGCACGGAGGTAGCGGAGCTGGCGATGCCGTCCATGTTGTGGTGTTCGGCCACCCAGAATCTTTCGAAGGCGAGACTCTCGACATGGCGGGCTAGCGCCAGCGAATGGTGCAGGGCTTGAGCGGCATCACCATCGTCGCGAATCGGCGCCAAGTCGAGGGTGGAGAGCTTGATGGAGGCCAGTCGGCTCATAGGGAGTCTCCTCGTTGCGTGGCCGGCTACTCTAACCTCTCCGGTTCAGGCTGCGCACGCCAAGCGCAGGCATAGTCATCATCGACGCAGGTGATGTGCTGATACCGTGGCAGGCTGTTCGCGGCGCGGACGGCCTGGCCATGATGGGCCGCATGGCCCGCGTATAGCCGTGTTGGCGAGCGAGCCTGCGCCGTGCTGGGTGCGGTACTCGCCAGGCGTCAGGCCGGTCCATTGGCGGAAGGCACGGAAGAACACGCTGGGCTCGGAGTAGCCCAGCAGCAAGGCGATTTCCGCCGCTGGCAGGCGGCCGTCGCGCAGGTGTTGTTCGGCCAGTTGGCGACGCGTGTCGGCCAGCAGTTGCTGGTAGCTGCAGCCCTCTTCGGCCAGCCTGCGCTGCAGGGTGCGTTCGCTCAGGTTCAGCGGACGGGCCAGTTCTGCGCGATCGGGCTCGCCATGCGCCAGTTGTTCGCCGAGCTGGCCGATAACCCGCGCGCTTAGGCTTGCGCTCGGCAAGCGGGCGAGCAGCGTTTCGGCATGCTGACGCAGCAGTTGCTGCAGCGGCAGGTTGGCCTGGATCAGGGGCTTCTGGCACAGCGCGCGGGGCAGGGCGATAGCCCGCGCCTCACATAAGCGGTTACGACCGATTGACCAACAAGGCGTGCATATTCGCCGCAAGCGGTTAGACTTCCCACCCGGACGTCGCTCACAAGGCACGCTCGCTCAAAACAACAGAAAAAAGGAGATATCCCATGAAAGGCAAATCCTTGGCATGGGTCCTGTCCGCCGCGCTCGCGGGTACTGCCCTGAGTGGTATGGCACAGGCTGAAGAAAAATTTGTCACCATCGGCACCGGCGGCCAGACAGGCGTCTATTACGTTGCCGGCCAGTCCATCTGCCGCTTCCTCAACCGTGGCTCGGCTGAGCACGGTATTAAGTGCAACGCGCCAGCCAGTGGCGGCGGTGTGGCCAACGTCAATGGCATTCGCAGCGGCGAATTCAACTTCGGCATCATGCAGTCTGACCACCAGTTCAAGGCCCTTAACGGCGCTGCGCCGTTCGAAGCCGAAGGTGCAATGAGCGACATCCGCGCGGTGTTCTCGCTGCAGAGCGAAGTGTTCACCGTCCTCGCCCGTCGTAGCGCCAACATCACCAGCTTCGACGACCTCAAGGGTAAGCGCGTCAACGTCGGCAACCCGGGTTCCGGCCAGCGTGACACCCTGGAAGAGATCATGGCCGTCAAAGGCTGGGATCGCTCCGCCTTTGCCCTGGCTGCCGAGCTGAAGCCGGCTGAACAGGCCAGTGCTCTGGGCGACAACAACATCGATGCCATGACCTACTTCGTCGGTCATCCCAACGGCGCGATCCAGGAAGCCACCACCACCACCGACGCCGTCCTGGTTCCGGTGACCGGCGCCGAGATCGACAAGCTGCTGGCCGAGAAGACCTACTACACCAAGGCCGACATCCCTGGCGGTCTGTACAAGGGCAACGACCAGCCGACTCCGTCCATCGGCGGCAAGGCCGTGCTGTCCACCAGCGCCAAGGCTGACCCGGAGGTGGTCTACCAGCTGGTCAAGTCGGTATTCGACAATATCGATCGCTTCAAGCGTCTGCACCCGGCCTTCGCTGACCTGAAGGAAGAGGACATGATCAAGGTCGGTCTGACTGCCCCGCTGCACGAGGGCGCCGAGCGTTATTACAAAGAGCGCGGCTGGCTGTAAGCCCTCTGGCTCTGCCGGTCGATCCGCCAGGGCCATTAGTGATGCGTCGCCAGGCGCATCACTCGATTCGCTTCTAGTGTTAAACAAACCCGCAGGCGCAGGCCCGCGGGTTTTGCCGTTCTCCGATTACTCGAATGCAGGTTCGCCCCATGCATGACAAGCAACTTTCCACCGAGGAACTGATCGCCCAGGATGTCGGCGCGCGTATGCCCGTCGGCCCGATGGCCCAGGTGATCACCGGCCTTGCCTTGCTCTGGTCGCTGTTCCAATTGTGGATCGCCTCGCCACTGCCGTTCATCTTCGGCGTTGGCGTCCTCAACGATACCCAGACCCGTGCCATTCACCTGGCATTCGCCCTGCTGCTGGCGTTTCTCGCCTACCCGGCGTTCAAGCGCTCGCCGCGTGATCGCGTACCGCTGATGGATATCGCGCTAGGCCTGGTCGCCGCGGCCAGTGCTGCTTACCTGTTCATTTTCTATCAGCAGTTGGCCCTGCGCCCCGGCAGCCTGACCACGGGCGACCTGGTTACCGCCTGCATCGGTATTCCCCTGCTGCTGGAAGCCACGCGCCGCGCGCTCGGCCCACCCCTGGCAATCATCGCCCTGGTCTTTCTCATCTACAGTCTGGCCGGCCCCTATATGCCGGGGATATTGGCGCACCGTGGGGTCAGCTTCAACGCGCTGGCCAACCACCAGTGGATCACCACAGAAGGCGTGTTCGGTATCGCCCTGGGCGTGTCCACCAGCTTCGTCTTCCTCTTCGTCTTGTTCGGCGCTCTGCTCGAGCGCGCCGGTGCCGGGCATTACTTCATCCAGCTGGCATTCAGCCTGCTCGGCCACTTCCGCGGCGGCCCGGCCAAGGCGGCGGTACTGGCCTCCGGCCTGACCGGGATGATCTCCGGTTCGTCGATCGCCAACGTGGTCACCACCGGTACCTTCACCATTCCGATGATGAAGCGCACCGGCTTCTCCTCGGAGAAGGCCGGCGCGGTCGAGGTGGCGTCTTCGGTCAACGGCCAGATCATGCCGCCGGTGATGGGCGCTGCGGCCTTCCTGATGGTCGAATACATCGGCATGCCCTATGTCGAGATCATCAAGCATGCCTTTCTGCCTGCCGCGATTTCCTATATCGCGCTGCTCTACATCGTCCATCTCGAGGCGCTGAAGCTCGGCCTGCAACCTATTGGCGGCCATCAGCCCAAGCCCTGGCTGCGTCGCCTGACCGGCTTCGCCTTCGGAGCAGCGCTGATCAGTGGCCTGTCGTTGGCGGTCTACTACGGCCTCGGCTGGCTCAAGCCGGCGCTCGGCGAATATGCCCTGCCGGTGATCGGCGTGCTGCTCGCGGTGGTGTACCTGGCGCTGCTGAAAGTCGCCGCCAGCGTGCCGGTGCTGCCGCCGGAAGATCCCAATGCGCCCCTGGAGGAGCTGCCGCAGACCCGCGCGGTGCTGCTCTCCGGTTTGCACTTCCTGCTGCCGGTGGTGGTGCTGGTCTGGTGCCTGATGATCGAGCGCCTGTCCCCCGGCCTGTCGGCCTTCTGGGGCAGCGTGATGCTGATCATCATCCTGCTCACCCAGCGCCCGCTGCTGAGCTGGATGCGCCGCGACGGCAGTCACGAGCACGGCACCTTCATCGATGGCGTGGTCGATCTGCGCGAAGGCCTGATCGCCGGTGCACGCAACATGATCGGCATCGGTATCGCCACCGCGGCGGCCGGTGTCATCGTCGGTGCGGTGTCGCAGACCGGCGTTGGCCTGGTGCTGGCCGACCTGGTCGAGTTGCTGTCGATGGGCAACCTGCTGCTGATGCTGGTGCTGGTGGCGGTGTTCAGCCTGATTCTTGGCATGGGCCTGCCGACGACGGCCAACTACATCGTGGTGTCCAGTCTGCTGGCGCCGGTGGTAGTGGCGCTGGGGCAGCAGAACGGCTTGATCGTGCCGCTGATCGCGGTGCACCTGTTCGTCTTCTACTTCGGCATCATGGCCGACGTGACCCCGCCGGTGGGGCTGGCCTCGTTCGCTGCCGCTGCGGTGTCCAAGGGCGACCCGATCAAGACCGGTATCGTGGCGTTCTTCTACAGCCTGCGTACCGCTGCGCTGCCGTTCCTGTTCATCTTCAACACTGACCTGCTGCTGATCGACGTCGACTTCTGGCACGGCGTGATCATCTTCATCGTGGCGACCATCGCCATGCTGATATTCGCTGCCGGCACCCAGGGTTTCTTCCTGGTGCGCAGCCGCCTATACGAGAGCGTGTTGCTGCTGCTGGTGGCGTTCACCCTGTTCCGCCCCGGCTTCTGGATGGACATGCTGCACGATCCTTATCAGGAAGTGCCGCCGGCTGAGCTGGCGCAAGCGCTCGATGGGGTAGAGGACGGTAGCTCGCTGCGCCTGCGCATTCTCGGCGAGAACGCCGTGGGCGACCCGCGTGAGTTCACCGTGCTGCTGCCGGTGCCGGATGGCGCTTCGGGCCAGGCGCGCCTGGAGAAGCTCGGCCTGAACCTCTATGAGGAAGGCGACAAGGTGCTGGTGGACAGCGTAACCTTCGGCAGCCTGGCCGCCGATGCCGGTCTCGAGTTCGATCAGCAGATCCTCAGCGTGCGGGCACCGACCGACCGCTGGATGAAGGAGTTGATGTGGATTCCGGGCTTCCTGCTGTTCGGTCTCGTGGTACTGCTGCAGCGCCGTCGCAAGCTGGCGCAGACCGCATAGCGGGCTTGGCACTGAAAACAAGGCAGCTCCGGCTGCCTTGTTCGTTTATGCCCTCGCGGCGGATTGCTAGACTCGCCGGCCTGACCACTCAGACAACAAGGACGCAGCCAGCATGTCGACGCCACGCGTGCACTATCCCTGGTACAAGAAGGAAGACACCGACGCCTTTTTCGCCCTATTCCAGAACAACATTGCCAACTTCGTGATCATCGCCATCAGCATGCTGGGCATGGGCTTTCCCGCCGAGATCGTGTTCGGTCAGGTGTTGCCGGGCGCGGCGGTGGCGGTGATGGCCGGCAACTTCTACTACGCCTTTAGTGCCGCGCGACTGGCGCGCAAGGAGAACCGTGCCGACGTGACGGCGCTGTCCTATGGCATCAGTACGCCGGTGATGTTCGTCTTCCTGTTCGGCGTGCTGTTGCCGGCGAAGAACCTCACCGGCGATGCAGAACTGGCCTGGAAGGTGGCCGTGGCCGCGTGCTTCATAAGTGGTCTGATCGAGGCCGCCATCAGCCTCATCGGCAACTGGGTGCAGCGTCATCTGCCGCGTGCGGCCATGCTCGGCGCGGTGGCCGGGGTGGCACTGACCTTCATCGCTGGGGAAATGTTGTTCAAGACTCTGGAAATTCCGGTGATCGGCCTGCTGGTGCTAGCCATCACCATCGTCGGCCTGGTGGCGCGGGTGAGCATGCCGTTCCGCCTCCCTGCCTCGCTGTTCGCCATCGTCGTCGGCACCGCGCTGGCCTACCTGATCGGCGCGGCTGACGGCGGCAAGTTCAGCGATGCCTTCACCCACCTGGGTTTCTACCCGCTGCTGCCCAACCTGGCCTGGTACGAAGGCCTGGGCCTGCTGTTCACCACTCTGCTGGCGCTGATGACGGTAATTTTGCCGATCACCCTGTACAACGCCATCGAGACCATGAACAACGTCGAGGCCATGAGTGCCGCCGGTGACAGCTACAGCGTGCGCGAGTGTCAGGCGGTAGACGGACTCGGCACCTCGCTCGGGGCGCTGTTCGGCGGCGTGTTCCCGACCACCGTGTACATCGCCACAGTGGGTTCGAAGTGGATGGGCGCCGGGCGTGGTTACAGCCTGCTCAATGGCGCGGTGTACGGCTTGGCGACCATGTTCGGTCTGATCGCCTTCATCGCCGCGCTGATTCCGGTATCGGTGGTGGCGCCGATCCTGGTGTTCGTCGGCATGTCGATGATCGCCACCGCGTTCAACAGCAACCACGCCCGTTACTACCCGGCAGTGGCGCTGGCGATGCTGCCGTACTTCGCCAACTACCTGGCGACCCGCTTCAACCGTGGTGCCCCTGAAGTGGTCGAGGGCATTTCCAGCGCCATCGGCGCGCTAGGGCAGGGCGCCATGTTCAGCGCCATCCTGCTGGGCGCGATGTGCGTGGCGGTGATCGATCGCCAGTTCCGCCAGGCCACCACCTTCGCCCTGGTGGCGGCGGCCATGGCCTTCGTTGGCCTGATGCACGCGCCGAAGCTGGCTTGGTACGCCGCGCCAGACTTCGTCCACGGTTATCTGCTGATGGCGCTGTTCTTCGCCTGGTACGCCTGGCGCGGCGTCGAGCCGGCCGAGCCCGAACGCGTGACCGGCGCCGACTGAGTCACTCGCCGCCTTCGAGCTTGAGGGCGCCGGTTTCGCCGCCCTCGAGCACCACGTAGGCGCTGGTGCAGAACAGCGAGTTGAGCCGCTTCATGTCGGCGATCAGCTCCAGGTGCAGGGAGCTGGTTTCGATGCTCTGCACCACTTGACGCTGCAGGCGGCCGATATGGGCGTGGGCCAGGCGTCGCTCCTGCGCGCGGAAGCGGCGCTTCTCGCGCAGCAGCTGGCTGGCGCTGGCGTGGTCGGCGCTGAGGAACACGTTCAGGCCCAGGCGCAGGTTGGCCATCAGTTGTCCGTGCAGGCTGGTGAGCTCCTCCAGCCCCTTTTGGGAGAAGGCCCGGCGTTGCGCGGTCTTCTCGTTCTGGATCTTGCCGAGCATGCGCTCGATCAGATCGCCAGCCTGCTCGAGGTTGACTGCCAGCTCGAGAATCTCTGCCCAGCGCCGGCTTTCGTACTCGCTTAGGTCCTCACGGGGGATTTGTGCGAGGTACAGCTTGACCGCCCGGCACAGACTGGCGACATCGTCATTGAGGCTGCGCAGCTCCTTGTTCAGTGCTGGCTGGTTCTGCTCCAGCACCGGTAGCAGGCGGTTGAGCATGGCTTCGATCTTGTCACCCACGCGCAGGGTTTCGCGCACGGCGTTGGCCAGCGCCAGGCTCGGCGTGGCCAACGCCGTTGGGTCGAGGTGGCGTGGTCGGGCGATGCCGCTATCGTCGGCTCGGTCCGGCAGCAGCCAGTTGCAGAAGCGCGCCATCAGCCCGACGCTGGGCAACATCAGCACCGCGCGCAGGCTGTTGTAGAGCAGGTGGAAAAAGATCACCAGCTCCGCCGGGCGCCAGTTCAGGCTGTCCAGCCAATCGGCCAGTGGTTGCAGCACAGGCAGTACCAGTAACAGCCCGATCAGCTTGTAGATCAGGCTGCCCAGCGCCACGCGGCGCCCGGCCGGGTTCTGCAGGCTGCTGGTAAGAAAGGCCAGCAGGCCGCTGCCGATATTGGCGCCAATCACCAGCCCGATGGCCACCGGCAAGCTGATCAGCCCGGCGCCAGCCAGGGTCGCGGTGAGCAACACCGCTGCCAGGCTGGAATAGGTGAGCAGGGCGAACATCGCGCCGACCAGGGCATCGAGCAACAGATCGCCGGTTAACGATGCGAACAGCACGCGAATCCCGCGTGCCTCGGTGATCGGCGTGGCGGCGGCAACGATCAACTCCAGCGCCAGCAGCATCAGCCCCAGGCCGATGGCCACGCGGCCGAGTTGCCCCGCTCGGGTCTGCCGTCGCGAGAGAAAGAAGATCACCCCGAGGAAGATCAGCAGCGGGCTGAGCCAGCTCAGGTCGAGGGTCAGCACGCGTGCCATCAGCGCGGTGCCGACGTCGGCACCGAGCATGATCGCCAGCCCCGGCGCCAGTGCCATCAGGCCCTGAGCGACGAAGGAGGTGACCAGCAGCGCGGTGGCGTTACTGCTCTGCACCAGCGCCGTGACGCCGATGCCGGCGACGAACGCCAGCGGCTGACGACTGATGTTGTGGCTGAGCACCTTGCGCAGTTGTGAACCAAACACGCGCAGGATGCCGGTACGTACGATGTGTGTGCCCCAGACCAACAGGGCAATGGCTGACAGCAAATGCAGCAGGGTCAGCATAAATCGGCCCCCTGAAAGACGGCCGATTAGACGTTATGGTTTCGGCCTGTATAGATGAGCATCGGCCGAAATCATTCAGAAAGCCAGTCAACCGTCTCGCAGCACCTTGAGTTCGGCATCGTCGGCGGAGAAACCGCGCTCGAGTTTGAACTTGAGGCTGAGGTCGGTACGCGAGTCGGCGAACTTGAGCGCTTCGGCCAGGGTGATGCGTCCGGCTTCGAGCAGGGCGAACAGGTGTTGATCGAAGGTCTGCAGGCCCTGTTCGGAAGCCCGCGCAGTGGCCTCGCGCAGCTCCTCCAGTTCATCTCGCTGGATCAGGTCGCGGATATAGGGCGTGCCCAACATCAGCTCCACCGCCGCCACACGCTTCTGTTCGATGCCGGGCACCAGGCGCTGGCCGACCACCGCGAGCAGGTTGTGCGCGACGTCGGCCAGTACCTGCTTGCGAGCGTCGTCGGGGAAGAAGCGGGCGATACGTTCGATGGCGTGGCTGCTGCTGGTGGCATGCAGGGTGGCGACGCACAGGTGGCCGGTTTCGGCATAGTGCAGGGCATGCTGCATGGTCGGGGCGTCGCGGATCTCGCCGAGCATGATCACGTCCGGCGCCTCGCGCAGCACGTTGCGCAGGGCGTCGTCGAAACTGTGGGTGTCGAGGCCGACTTCACGCTGGTCGATGATCGAGCGCTGATGGCTGTGGAGAAACTCGATAGGGTCTTCGATGCAGACGATATGCCCGCTCTTGTGGCGATTGCGGAAATCCAGCATCGCCGCCAGCGTGGTGGACTTGCCCGAGCCGGCCGCGCCGGTGACCAGGATCAGCCCGCGGTCCTGCATGGCCAGTTTCTCCAGCAGCCTGGGCAGGCCAAGTGCCTCGAAGCTGGGGATCTCGCTCTTGATCAGGCGCACCACCATGGCCACTTCGCCGCGCTGGTAATAGACGTTGACCCGATAACGCCCGGCGCCCTGCAGGCCGACGGCCAGGTTCATCTCCAGGTCGCGTTCGAACTCGGCGATCTGCTTCTGCGTCATCAGTTGATAGGCCAGCTGCTGCACCTCACCGACCTTCATGATGCGCTGGCCGACGGGCTGGCTATGCCCTTCGACCTTCATGTGCGGCGGCGCGCCGACGCTGAAGAACAGGTCTGAGCCGGCATGTTGATGCATCAGCTGCAGGTAGGGGAAAACATCGGGCTGGTCGTTGGCGCTGGTGTCATTCATCGGCGTGTCGCAGTCGGTTCGTGGTGCAGCAAGGATAGTCGTAGTCTTGCAATGCCTCATGTTCCGTATCAAGAGAACCTGATGAATTGTCGCCCTATAACCGGGTTGTACTGGACAGCCTGGCTTGCGACAGCGAGAGTCAATGATCAGGGTTAGTAAGGCGCATGCACGCCAGTTATTGGAGCTTGATGGTGGGATTCTGGGGGGCGGCTCTGCTGGGCCTGCTGTTGTGCGCATCGGTGCGAGCGGAGGTGCTGCACCTGGCTACCGGCGACGACTACGCACCGTTCACCGGTAAGGCATTGCCCGGCCAAGGCATGCTTACCCAGGTGGTGCGTGCGGCATTGGCCGAGCAGGGCACGGCGATCACGCTCGACTGGCTGCCCTGGAACCGCGGTTACCTGAAAGCCAAGCGCGTTGAGTACGACGCCACCTTTCCCTACATCCGTTCTGCCGAGCGCGAGGCGGAGTTTCTCTACTCGGCGCCCATTTATGTGGCCGAACCATACATCTTCAGCCGGGCCGGTGATCACATCGAGCTCGATGATCTGCCCGCCATGATCGGCCGGCGACTCTGCTATCCGCTGGGCTGGCAGCCACCGGCGGCGATCCAGCAAATGGTCGAGCAGGGTGTGCTGCGCCGTCATTCTCCACTGGGTTTGCAGGAATGCGCACGGCTGCTGCTGCTCGAACGTGACGACCTGTTCATTGCCGACCGTAACCTGGGGGGCAGTGCTTTGCACAGTGCTGGCGCTGAACTGGCGCAGTTTCACCGGTCACGGGTGCCGTTTCAGAGCAGTACGTTGCACTTTATCGTCTCGCGGCAGCATCCGCGTGCTACCGAGTTGATCGAGCGCTTCAATCGTGGGCTCGAGGCGCTCAAGGCCCGCGGCGAATATCAGCGGCTGATCGAGAGCTACGTGGAGTAGCGCCCGTGCTGGCCAATCAGGCCAGGAACATCATGATTGCCACCAGGCTGCCGGCCGCCAACAGCGTCTGCAGGGTGATGATGCCGGCCATCAGCTGACTGTCGCCACCGAGCTGGCGGGTCAGCACGTAGGCGGTCGGTGCGGTGGGCAGGGCGAAGAACAGCACCAGAACCGCGCTCTCCATGGCTGGCAGGGCCAGTGCCCAGGCCACGCCCCAGGCCAGCAGCGGCATCGCCAGCAGGCGCAGGGCGCTGTTCCAGGTCAGTGCAGGAATTTCTCCGCCCAGTTGTTCCGGCTTGAGTGCCGCACCGACGCAGAGCAGGCCCAAAGGCAAGCTGGCGGCGGCGAGCAGGCTGAGCAGGCGGTCGGTGCCACCCGGCAGGCCGATGCCCGTGAGGTTGAACAGCGCACCGCCGAGGCAGGCGAGGATCAGCGGATTCTTGATGATCGGCAGCAGCAGGCTGCGCGCACTGATGCCGCGTTCGGCCGTCAGCGACCAGACCGACAACACGTTCACCGTCGGCACCATCAGGGCCAGCATCAGGGCAGCGAGCGTCAGGCCTTCCTGGCCGAACAGGCTGCCGACCGCAGCCAGGCCCAGGTAGGTGTTGAAGCGCAGAATGCCTTGAGTGAATGCGCCAAAACGCCCCGCTGGCCAGCCACGCAGGCGACGTACCAGCAGCAGCGTCAGCCAGGCGATGCCCAGACCGATTAGCACCGCCAGCGCCAGGCGCGGCAAGGCGGGGTTGTTCAACGGTGCACGAGCCAGGCTGGAGAACAGCAGGGCAGGGAACAGGATGAAGTAATTGAGGCGCTCGGCCCCCGGCCAGAAGGCCTCGCTCGGGAACTCACGCAGGCGCAGCCAGTAGCCGGCAACGATCATGGCGAACAGCGGCCACAAGGCCAGCAACAGGTCTATCACGGGAACCCCCGGTGGTGGTGAGCGCCTATCTTGGTCAGCGGAGCGGGGCAATGCAAGGCGGAGGCGGGATGAAGTCTGAACATCAGGGGGGCTGCCAGTGCGGTGCGCTGCGTTATCGGATCAATGCGCCGCTGGAGGACATCGCTCATTGCCACTGCTCGGTCTGCCGGCGGAGCACGGGCGGGATTCTCACCGCCTGGGTCACCGTGCTCCGTGAGACGTTTCACTGGTTAAGCGGCACGCCGAAGGCTTTCAAGTCGTCGGCCAGTTGTACGCGTTATTTCTGTGCGGACTGCGGCGCACATCTGGCGCTGTTCACGTCGCTCAGCCCGCACACGCTGGACGTCACCGTCGCCACCTTGGACGAGCCGGAACAGGCTCCGGCGGACCGGCATATCTGGGTGGGCAGCCGGCTACCGTGGCTGCGATTGGACGAGCAATTGCCACGAGAAGACGAAGAAGACATTCCGTGAGCAGGTAGCTGTAGGATTGTGTGCCACTATTTTGATGTCAAATTCTTGTTTGCTTTGCTTGTGAGCTGTGTCACATTCCTGAGCCAAGCGATATCAAGGATGTTCTTGTGCTTTCAGGGATGCGCCTCAGGCAAATTTTTCTTGCTCCTTTACTCAACAAACCCGGCGCTGTTCTAGGTTTGTTGTTGATGCTCTTCGTCGCGTTCTTCAATCCGTTCGGTCTGCGCGATGCCTCCGACCATCATAGCGAAACCTGGCTGCTGCGCATGCTGGCGCCTTTCTACCCTGAGTCTGGGCAGCAAGACGTGGTAGTGGTGCTGATAGATGATCAGGCGTTGACAGACTTGGGGGCTAGCTGGCCGTTGCGTTATGGCGAGCAGGCGCGCCTGTTGCGGCAATTGCTCAGCTACCAGCCCAAATCACTATTCGTTGACCTGCTATACACCCAGCGACGTTACGACGGCGGTCCCACCGAGAGCCTGCAACGGGTCTTGAGCAGTTTTCGCGAACAGGGCGTGCCGTTGATTCTTGCCGATTACCACGATGCGCAGGGACGCTCTTTGGTATTGCCCGAATTCGCCGCCATGGCGAACACCGCTCCGACCCATTGGAGCGGCTACGGCGAGCGCTATCCGCTACTTTTGCCAAGCCCTCAGGGGACGCTGCGCACACCTGCGTTGCAGTTGTACCAGGCGGCTTGCCTGGAGTTGGACTGCTCTCAGGAAGGCTTCGGTGCACCGCTATTGGTGCGCTGGGGTTACTGGAGTGACGCGGGTATGCAGGATTTCGTCGACCTGAGCGGTTGTGATTTGCGTGGGCAGCGGGGGGACTGGAGACAGGTGTTTAGTATGCTGGCCGCCGATGCATTCCGTTCGCAGCGCATCGCCAGTGAGGTTGAGCGACCACAGCCTTGTCCCTATACCCGCACCCTGTATGCCAATCAGCTGCGTGACCCGAGTGTCGCCGAAGTCTTGCGTGGCAAGCATGTGCTGTTGGGGGCGCATATCCGCGGCATCCCGGATTTTGTCAGCAGCCCGGTGCAGGGGCTGTTGCCGGGCGTATACGTGCATGCGATGGCTCTGGACAACCTGCTGACGCAGGGACACAGCTACTGGCGAGCGGCGCCAGATGGTTGGCTCGGTATCAGTTTGAGCGACTGGCTGGAGATCGCCTTGCTGCTGCTGGCGGGCTTGGTGGCGCTCTGGATTCCGTCACAACCAGCAGCCAAGGGTGGGCGCCTCTATCGCTGTGCGAGCCATTACCTGTCCTGGTTCGTTCTGCTCAGCAGTCTCGCATTGCTGATCAGTCTCTATCTCTCGCGCCGGATGCATATCGCGCCATTCGACTGGCTGGGACTGTTGCTGATGATCGGCCTGTTCTACGCCTACCTGGGGGAGGCCAGGGTCGCCGAGTGGTGGCATCAGCGCAGGGGTCGTACGTCAACTGAAAGGGAGATCTAGCAATGTTCAGAGCCACAGTATTCGGGCTGTTGCTGTGTAGCGTGTCTGCATGGGCGCAGGAGCCGCTGAAAATTACCGGTTACCCATTGGAAAAGGTCGCGCTGTATGACGAACAGGGCGAGTTTCTCGGCGATATGAGTCGTGATCAGCTCCCTGTTCCAGACGTGCAGGTTATCAGCTTCAGCGAAGCCAAGAACCTGCTGCTGATCGCCGTTGGTGAGCGCCAGGTCTGGCTTGATCCGCTGGATGTGAAACTCAATCAGGGTAAGACAGTTGCCTTCGATTGCCGCAAGGTCGCCGAGACCAGCCTTCTGGCAGACAGCAAGACCAATGCGGTGATGGGCTATTCGAAGGCCTGCGGGAAGTGAATCAAGGAGGATTCATGCGTAAGGAAGTGACATTGGCAATTGCCTGTTCTCTGCTGTTCGGATGCCAGCAGATGCCTTCAACCGGCAATGTGCAAGTTGAAGGCAAGTTCATTGACAGTCCGCGTGCTCGCCCGCTGGCACTGCAGCCGGTGACTAACAGCGCCTGGTTGAATAATGCTCTGGTTGATCGATTGGCCGGTGTCAGCGATCCGGATGAGATTCGCGGGTTCGGCAAGGTAGACCTGACCGAGCAGATGGCCCAGGTCGAAAGCTTTCAGGTGCCGGAACTGCAGGCGTACTGCGATCAGGTGCTGAGTCGTTTGCTGGCACACTGGCCGCATGCCAAACCAGACATCAAAGTGCGCTTCAGTGCTTCGGAGAGTTTTGGCGCGCGCGCTACCGCAGAAAATGTCATCTACCTCAATTTAGGCACTCTACAGGCCATTGAGAGCGAGGATGAACTAGCGGCGATGCTCGGGCACGAAGCGGCCCACTTGTTGCTGGGACACCTTGATCGCGAGCATTTCTTCAATCAGCAGAAGAAGCTGCTGGACGCATCGGTGACGGCGGTCAACCTGGGAGTGACGGTTGCCGGGTTGGAAAGCCAGAAGAGCGGTACGTCACGCAAACTGGTTGTGGGTGATCCCGACGCAGTGGGCAAGACAATCGTGCAAAGCAGTCTGTCAGGCACTCTCCTCAAGGCCGTATCCGACAATTTCTGGAACAGCAGTTGGACGCGTGCGCAGGAGGATGAGGCTGATTTGCTATCCGTCGATCTGCTCAGTCGTGCGGGTTACTCTCCGCGTGGTGCGGTACATGGCATCCAGCGGCTACAAAGCTTCGAAGGTAGCAATATCAGCCAGTTGCAACGGTATCAGGCCATGCAGAAACAGCTGTTCAGCCAGGCGATGCAGAAGAAGGGCATCGGCGGTCTGCTCGAGCAGGGTATCCAGAGCGGGGTGACCGCTGCGCAGCTGGCAGCGGTGGATGTATGGACGGACTTTGGCAAGACCCACCAGTTGCCTGCCCAGCGGGAGGAGGCGCTGGTGCGTT
Source organism: Pseudomonas sediminis (assembly GCF_039555755.1). NCBI lineage: Bacteria > Pseudomonadati > Pseudomonadota > Gammaproteobacteria > Pseudomonadales > Pseudomonadaceae > Pseudomonas > Pseudomonas sediminis. The sequence continues at coordinate 1,609,549 of NZ_CP154631.1, read as the reverse complement.
ATATCGCCAGCGAGTATCGCAGCGAGCGACGCAGAAACCCACAGCTTGCCAGGTATCAGCGGCACCTCCTTGGTGGTCAGAGCGGCAAGATTCTCGCCGGACAGGTGCTGATCAATCGTGCGACCAAGGCCCTCGACAAGGGCGATCTGAACGAGGCACGCCAGTTGGCCAAGGAAGTGGCGAGTGGACCGGCTGCCAGGAGCATGCGTGCACAAACCTTGCAGTTCGTCCTGGCGGTTCAGCAAAGACGTTACAAGGATGCACTCGCCAATCTGGAGCAGGTTCCAGAAAGCGAATGGCAGTATGCGTCCCTCTCCAGCTATGACCAGATCATCACGTTGTCGCTCAGTCTCGACCGGCAGGCTCAGGCCGAGCGCTATCTGCAACGTGGCCAGGCACATTGGGGCGATCAACTGATGACGCCACTGGAGATTTCCGTGCACCTGCAAGGAGAGCGGGTGGTCAAGGCGCAACAGGCCTATCAATCATGTCAAAGCACTACGAGCAAAGGCTTGTTGGCTCAGTGCGAATCGGCGATTGGTCGCTTCAAGCCTCAGCAACAGGTGCCTGCTAATCCGCTGCAGCAGCTGGGCCTGCCTTCGATGGGCAAGCTGCTAGGTAGCTGATTCAGGGTAGCTCCAGCCCACCACTGGCCTTGTGCAGGGCGCGCAGATGTTCGCCGAGGGCGACCAGGTTGGCCTCGTTGGCTTCCAGTTCGGCCAGGCGCTCGGGTTGCAGCAGGTTGCGTACTTCCCCGTCGAGCTCGTCGCTGAGCTGGCGCAACTGCTGCTGGCGGTCACGGCTGCTGGCCTCGAGACGCTCCCATTCCTGCTGTTGCGGCAAGCCGTAGCCACCTTCGAGCAGTTCGGCCGGGCGGCTGAGGAAGCCACTGTTGGCGAGAATTTGCTCCAGCGCGGCACCGGCCTTGTTCAGGCTCGGGTCTCCAGCTGCACGGCCTGTGAGGTAGCGGCGCTTGAGTTCGTCCTGAGCCAGCAGCAGTTGCCGGCGCAGCGCGGCCTGCTCCAGTAGCAGCAGGGCGGCGCTGGCGCGCAGGTCGGCCTGGGTGAACCAGTTGCGCCGCGTTTCGGCTGGTTGTTCCAGCCAGGTTTCGACGCTGTCCTGAGTGATTGGCAAGCGTTCTCGCAGCACCTTGAACATGGCCTGGTAACGCTCGCGGAAGGAGTCGAAGCGATAGCCCAGGCGTAGCGCCTCGCGCGGATCGTCGAGCACGGTGGTATCAGCCAAGCCACGGGCATCCATCAATTCCAGCAGGCCGTTGGGCAGGATGCTATCGAGTGCATGCAGGCGTGGGTTGTCGGTACCGCTGCGCAGCAACTTGAGGGTTTCTACCGCGCAGTTGTTGGAGACGAAGTAGTAGTCGCCGTCATAGCTCCAATGCTGTTCGGCAGCGCGTGCCACCAGTTGCTTGACCTCGTCGCGCGACAGGCGCAGCGGCACCGAGGCCAGGCTGCGCAGCTCGACCTTGGTGTATTCGTCGATCACCTGCTCCAGGGGCAGAACGAACAGGCGTGATGGATAGACGCCGGTCAGGCCGTCCCAGCTCGACAGTTGCAGGTCACCGACGAAGGCGCGGTAGGACAGTACCAGGTGGTGCTCGAGATCCAGGCGGCAGTCCGGGCCACGCGGTCGGCCCGGTGCGCAGACTACCAGACGCAGCATGCTGTGGCCCCAGCGGCTCATCCAGGCATCGTTGGCCTCGGCGAGCAGGTAGTCGACTTCATATACGTGCTCCGGGTCGAGTCGGCCCAGGGGCTGAACGGCAAAGTCACGACCGGCATTGAGGTAGGGGTAGTCGCTGGTGCAGGCCTCGCTGGAGGGCGCCCAGTCGAAGTGCTCGCGGAAGTAGCGCGCCAGCGAGGGGCGGCGGCAGGTATAGCTGGGGTCGAGCAGGAAGTACTCGAGGTTGACCGCGACGAATTCCAGCGCATTGGTCAGCTCGTAGCTGTCCGGGCTGCGCGCGACCTGGCCGTTGTTCAGATCGCGCGCGCCACGCTGGCCGACACGTTGCTGCCAGCCGGCCAGATCGAGCAGGCGCGGGTCATCGCTGAGGGTGAAGCGTCGCTCGGTCTGGCCACGACAGTCCTCCGGCAGCCCAACTGGGCCCGTGGAGCTGATGCGATGTCGGCATTGAGTGATATGGCGGCGCTCGGCCGCAGACCAGAGTCGGGCGCGGTCGTAGAGGTGGGTCAGTTCATGCAGCAGGGTGGCCAGCAGTTCCTGGCGCTGGGTGCCATGTGGGCGACCGGTGCGATTTTCTGCCGCCGAGCCGTCGACCAGCTTCGGCAGGAGTTCGGCGTTGAGCTCAATACCGCTGAAGCGCCCGACCTGGCCGTAGACCTCTGCGGGCATTGCGGTGCGCCAGCGGACCCTCACTTCACGGTCCAGACGCTGGACGAAGCGCGGGGGCAATGCCGCCATGGCCTCGTCAAGCAGGGTCTGGCTTGCCTGGCGTTCGGCAGGATCAAGATCGCTGTCGTCCAGCGTCAGACGCAGCTGCGCCTGGGCGCCGCCTGCGGCAAGCGCCAGCAGCGCGACGCAGCACCAGGCGGCGAGGTGGATCACAGAGCGAGAATAGCTTCGGCCAGTTGCAGATCGCTGGCGGTCTGCGCTTGTGGCAGCTGCTGGCGGATGGTCTGTAGCGCAGCTTCCAGTTGTGCGCCACGAATCTCACCGGCACTGGCGACGAAGCTGGCCGCATCGTCACGGGCCTGCACCACGGCTTTCATGTCGCGCAGCGAGGTGGTGGTGTCGGACGTGAAGTTGATGCTGCGATCCAGGGCGCGCACCACGATGTTACTGGTGGCGACCACGGATTGTGCCTGGGCGATGCCGCTGAACAGGGCGCAGGCGGCGACGGCGATGACGAATGAACGACGCATGATAAGTAGCTCCGAGAACTGCAGAACGGACGATTTGACGCGGACAGGCCGGCGCGGTTCCCCGCGACCAGGCAGGTAGACGAAGTTTACGGGGCCAGGCAGCGCCGGTCAGCAGCGAGCTGATCGGTAGACGTGTGCAAAGTTTTCACAGACTGAGGATGGCCTGAGCCAGGGCCAGGTCATCCGCTGTCGCCAGCTCGCCATCGTGACGGCGGATATACGCCAGGGCCGCCTCGAGCCGCGCGCTGCGGATCGCCCCATCACTGGCGACGAAACTGGCGGCGTCATCACGGGCCGCGCGCAGCTGTTTCATGTCGCGCAGCGAGCTGGTCGCGTCCGATGTGCCCTCGACGGTGCCGGCCAAGGCTGCTCCCAGGGTATCAGTGGTCGCGACCAGGCTGCTGGCGCAGGCGGTGCCTGCCAGCCCTAATGAAAGAAGCGCTGCAATCAGGAATTTGTTCAGGTGCATATGGGGTAACTCCGGTAGGGCGGGACGCTATTCTGCCCGCATCCGCAGCTTAGCCCAACGGCATTCCCAGCTCCATCGCTGGCTCAGCGCCAGAAGGGCTTGGCCAGTTCCTGCTCACGCTGAGCTGTGCTGATGCCGGCGTCAGCCAGTTGTTGCTCATTGAGCAAGGCAAGCTGCCGACGAGTCCGGCGGTTGCGTTGCCAGTGACGCAGCGTCGAGTAGAAACCGAGCCAGTGCAGGGGCTTGTTGTGTGCAGGGTGCGAGAATTGTTCGTGAGTGCGGTCCATGGCGTTCTCCTGTCGAGAGACAAGGGTGGCAGCTCATGGTCTCGCAAGCGCTCGTAAACGAGCAGATACAACCGGGGGGAATTGTGCGGGGGCAGTGGCGGTTTTATGGCAACTGTACTGCTCGCTCGGGCGATGACTGTTGCAGATAAAACGAAAGCCCCACCGCAGCAGAGACGGTGGAGCTCTCAGAAGATCCCAACTTGGGATGGAGCAAAGCGAGGGAGTTAACGCCAGAACGGCTTCTGCAGTTCGACGTAACGCTGATTTTCACTGATGCCGGCGTCAGCGAGCAGGCGGGCATCCAGTCGAGCCAGTTGACGACGGCTGACGATGCGGCGCTGCCACAGGCTGAGGGTGGCGATAGCGCGGAGCAGCCAGGCCGATTTGTCGCTGGCAGCACTGTGGGTTTGGAGCAGGGCGGAACTGAGGGTACGTTCCATGGTGGGCATCCTTCCGCTTGTGGCGGCGCTGGTGTTTGCTTTCGATGGGCAAATTATCCCGAGCGCAGTGATGGCTCAGTAGTCACAGCTGAATGAAATTGTTGTGCTATTAGATAGGTTGCTTTGTAACTGTTCGGTCAGGAATCGATATAACTGTACTGTCCATAAGTGAAAAGACTGGGTGCAACCGTTTGAGGCGAGATTATTCACTAGGTGCAACCCATTTATCTTGGCATTTAAAGCAGTACAGTTTGGAATTGATCTGTTGCGATGATTGACCTGAAAATCAGCTTTTTTGCTGGCTTCATAAACAGGAAACCCGGCGCATGGCCGGGTTTCCTGTCTGACTGGTCAGAGCTTATTCCACGGCTTTGACCATGTCTTCGATGACCTTCTTGGCATCGCCGAAGACCATCATGGTTTTGTCCATGTAGAACAGTTCGTTGTCCAGGCCGGCGTAGCCGCTGGCCATCGAGCGCTTGTTGACGATCACGGTCTTGGCTTTGTACGCCTCGAGGATCGGCATGCCGGCGATCGGCGACTTCGGATCGTTCTTCGCCGCTGGGTTGACCACGTCGTTGGCGCCGAGCACCAGCACCACGTCGGTCTGACCGAACTCGGAGTTGATGTCCTCCATCTCGAACACCTGCTCGTAAGGCACCTCGGCCTCGGCCAGCAGCACGTTCATGTGGCCCGGCATACGGCCGGCGACCGGGTGGATCGCGTACTTAACAGTCACGCCACGGTGGGTCAGTTTCTCGGCCAGTTCCATCAGTGCGTGCTGGGCGCGGGCCACGGCCAGGCCGTAGCCGGGCACGATGACCACGGTGTCGGCGTTGGTCAGCAGGAAGGCGGCGTCGTCGGAAGAGCCCGATTTGACGCTGCGCTGTTCCTGGCTGCCGCCAGCGGCACCGGCATCAGCATCGGCACCGAAGCCACCGAGGATGACGTTGAAGAACGAACGGTTCATCGCCTTGCACATGATGTACGAGAGGATGGCGCCCGAAGAGCCGACCAGGGACCCTGCTACGATCAGCATCGAGTTGTTCAGCGAGAAGCCGATACCGGCGGCGGCCCAGCCCGAGTAGCTGTTGAGCATCGACACCACCACCGGCATGTCGGCGCCGCCGATAGGGATGATGATCAGCACGCCAATGACGAAGGCAAGGGCCACCAGCACAGCGAAGGCGGTGATGTCGCCGGTGAAGGTGTAATACAGGCCCAGGCCGAGAATCGCCAGACCGATCACCAGGTTGACCAGGTGTTGCCCCTTGAACACGACAGGCGCGCCCTGGAACAGGCGGAACTTGTACTTGCCAGACAGCTTGCCAAAGGCGATCACCGAACCGGAGAAGGTGATGGCACCGATGGCGGCGCCGAGGAACAGCTCCAGGCGGTTACCGGATGGAATCGCATCACCCAGCGCGGCGACGATGCCCAACGACTGCGGCTCGACGACAGCGGCAATGGCGATGAACACAGCCGCCAGGCCGATCATGCTGTGCATGAAGGCGACCAGTTCCGGCATCTTGGTCATCTCGACGCGCTTGGCCATGATGGTGCCGACACTGCCGCCGACCAGCAGGCCGACGATGACGAAGCCCAGGCCCTGAACGGCCAGCTCGCTGCCGAGTTTGTAGATCAGGCCGACGGTGGTCAGCACGGCGATGGCCATGCCGATCATGCCGAACAGGTTGCCGCGCCGCGACGTGGTCGGGTGCGACAGGCCCTTGAGCGCCTGGATGAAGCACACCGAGGCGACGAGGTAGAGAACAGTGATCAGGTTCATGCTCATGGTCAGTGTTTCTCCACAGGCGCCTTGGGCGCTTTCTTCTTGAACATTTCCAGCATGCGTCGGGTGACCAGGAAGCCGCCAAATACGTTGACTGCGGCCAGTGCCACGGCCAGGGTGCCCATGGTCTTGCCCAGTGGGGTGACGGTGAGCGCGGCGGCCAGCATGGCGCCGACGATCACGATGGCGGAAATGGCGTTGGTCACGGCCATCAGCGGGGTGTGCAGGGCCGGGGTGACGTTCCACACCACGTGGTAGCCGACATAGATGGCGAGCACGAAGATGATCAGGTTGTAGATGCCGTCGGAAATCAGATCCATGTCCCTACTCCTTAGCCGTTCTTGCGCACGACTTCGCCGGCATTGCACATCAGGCAGGCCGCGACGATGTCGTCTTCGAGGTTGAGCTGGAACTGGCCTTCCTTGTCGATCACGAGCTTGAGGAAGTCCAGCAGGTTGCGTGCGTACAGGGCGGAAGCGTCTGCCGGCACCAATGCAGCCAGGTTGGTGTGGCCGACGAAGGTCACGCCATGCTTGACCACCACATTGTCGGCTTCGGTCAGCGGGCAGTTGCCGCCCTGTGCGGCGGCCAGGTCGATGACCACGGAGCCGGGCTTCATTTCGGCCACTGTGCTCTCGTGGAGTAGCGTCGGTGCTTTGCGGCCCGGAATCAGTGCAGTGGTAATGACGATATCGGCCTGCTTGGCGCGTTCGTGCACTGCCTTGGCCTGACGCTCCATCCAGGACTGCGGCATCGGCCGGGCATAGCCGCCCACGCCTTGCGCGCACTCACGTTCCTCGTCGGTCTCGAACGGTACGTCGACGAACTTGGCGCCGAGCGACTCGATCTGCTCTTTGACTGCCGGGCGCACGTCGGAGGCTTCGATCACTGCGCCCAGGCGCTTGGCCGTGGCGATGGCCTGCAGACCGGCAACACCGGCACCGAGAATCAAAATACGCGCGGCCTTAACGGTACCGGCAGCAGTCATCAGCATCGGCATGAAGCGCGGATAGTGATGGGCTGCCAGCAGTACGGCCTTGTAGCCGGCGATATTGGCCTGCGAACTCAGTACGTCCAGGCTCTGCGCACGAGAGGTGCGCGGTGCGGCCTCCAGGGCGAAGGCGGTGACGCCGCGAGCGTTCATGCGTGCGATGGTCTCGTTGCAGAACGGGTTGAGCATGCCAACCAACACTGCACCGGCTCTCATATGAGCAAGCTCGGCGTCGGTCGGTGCGACCACCTTGAGCACGAGGTCTGCGCCAAACGCGGCAGAGTCGTTGCCAATGGTCGCGCCAGCGGCCTCGTAAGCGCTGTCTGGAATGCTGGCGCTGATGCCTGCGCCGGCCTGGACGGTCACCTGATGACCTTGGCCGACCAGCTTCTTGATGGTCTCTGGGGTCGCGGCAACCCGCGTCTCCCCGGCATGGGTTTCGAGAGGAACACCGATGTGCACTTCTAATCTCCTGCGTGATCTTTTTTGTGAACCGGGGCACTGCGCTGGCGCGCCGGCGATTGGGGATCAGCACATAACCCGCCGGAGGTGGCGAGCGCGGCGATTGTGCAATCGAACGCAAACCCTTACAAGAAGTTATGGAGTAAAAAAAATTCATTACTACAAGTAATGGGTCTATGAGGGATTTTTATACTGCCCGCAGCCCGCGCAGGTTAAGGCTGGCAGCAAGTTCCGCGCAGCTTATAGGGCGGCATAGGCAGTCACGCACAGGATGACCGCTGGTCGAATCGGGAGGCGTGTGGAGAGTAATGAACGATCTGTTCAAAATAGTGCTATAGCCCGAAAGTAGTGGTTTCTATGCACTTTTCCTGGATAATCTTTGTAGCGTGACTGTTTTCTTGCTACGTGTTCTGATTTTGGGCGTATCTATTTACATTGAGCTTAAAGAGATCGTGCTCTGACGATGATCATACGTCTCGATAGGCGGCGGCCTGGGCCAGGAGCCAGTCTCGAAAGGCCTTCAGTGCAGCAGACTCGGCCTTGCGCTCTGGCACCATCAGGTAATAGGCGCGGTCGTTGTTTGGTACGGCGCGGTCGAAGGCAATCACCAGACTACCCTCTTCCAGTTCGCGCTGGATCAGGAAGGGTGGGATCAGTGCAATACCCATTTCATGCTGAGCGGCCTGCGCCAGCATGGAAAACAGTTCCAGTCTTGGGCCGGTCATGTCGCGAGCCACGCTGATGCCTTGGGCGGCGAACCACTGGCGCCACGCATAGGGGCGGGTGGTCTGCTGCAGCAGGGGTAGCGCGGCGATGCGCTCGACTGTCGCCGGGGTTTCGCTCAGCAATGCGGGGCTGCAAACCGGCAGCAGGTGTTCGTGCATCAGAAAGTGGGCCTCGGTACCTGACCACTCGGCATCACCGTAATAGATGGCTGCATCGAAGTGGGTGTCGGCGAACAGGAAGGGCCGGGTACGGTTGGTCAGGTGTACTGTCACTTCCGGGTGCAACTGCTGAAAGGCACGCAGGCGCGGGAGCAGCCACTGGGTGCCAAAGGTCGGCACCACCGCCAGCTCGATGCTGGTGGTGCCTTGAGTGCCCATCAGCGCCAGGGTGTCGCGCTCCACGGCATCGAGTTGTGCCGCCACCTTGCGGCTGTAGGCGACGCCCGCTTCGGTCAGGACCACACCGCGTCGCGAGCGACGGAACAGTTCCACACTGAGAAAGCTCTCCAGTCCGCCGATTTGCCGGCAAATCGCACTCTGCGTGAGGTTGAGCTCATCGGCCGCCTTGGTGAAGCTCTGGTGACGGGCGGCGGACTCGAAGGCGACCAGGGCGGCGGTGCTGGGGATCTTGCGACGCATTGATGCAAAAGCCTCACTCATGAGCGGTATTTATGGCTTGTTAAGCTAGCTCGAAGTGAGAAAAAAGCACAGGTCTGTGCAAAATCTGCGTTTGTCCATTGCCTGAGGCCGGCCTAGGATCAATGACATTCCGGGTCGGCTGGATCGACCGCTCACACCCTGCTTCGAGGTTTCTCGTAATGGCCAAGGCAAGCTTCAACTGGATCGACCCGCTGCTGTTGGATCAGCAACTGACTGAAGAAGAGCGCATGGTGCGCGACAGCGCCCAGCAGTTCGCCGATGACAAGTTGGCGCCGCGTGTGCTGGAAGCCTTCCGTCATGAGCAGACCGATCCGAAGATTTTCCGTGAGATGGGCGAAACCGGCTTGCTGGGAGCGACCATCCCCGAAGCCTACGGCGGCAGTGGTCTGAATTATGTGTGCTACGGCCTGATCGCGCGCGAAGTGGAGCGCATCGACTCTGGTTACCGCTCGATGATGAGCGTGCAGTCGTCGCTGGTGATGGTGCCGATCAATGAGTTCGGTAGCGAGGCGACCAAGCAGAAGTACCTGCCCAAGCTGGCCAGCGGCGAGTACATCGGCTGCTTCGGCCTGACCGAGCCGAATCATGGTTCCGACCCTGGCGCCATGGTCACGCGCGCCAAGAAGGTCGAAGGCGGCTACCGCCTGACCGGCAGCAAGATGTGGATCACCAATAGCCCGATCGCCGATGTCTTCGTGGTCTGGGCCAAGGATGATGCTGGCGAGATTCGCGGCTTCGTCTTGGAAAAAGGCTGGGAAGGCCTCTCTGCCCCGGCGATTCATGGCAAGGTCGGCCTGCGCGCGTCGATCACTGGCGAGATCGTCATGGACAACGTGTTCTGCCCTGAAGAGAACGCCTTCCCTGATGTGCGTGGCTTGCGCGGCCCGTTCACCTGTCTGAACTCTGCGCGCTATGGCATCAGTTGGGGTGCGCTGGGCGCTGCCGAGTTCTGCTGGCACACCGCGCGCCAGTATGTGCTCGATCGCAATCAGTTCGGTCGCCCGCTGGCGGCCAACCAGTTGATTCAGAAGAAGCTGGCCGATATGCAGACCGAAATCACCTTGGCTCTACAAGGCTGCCTGCGCCTCGGACGAATGAAGGACGAAGGCACTGCTGCGGTGGAAATCACCTCGATCATGAAGCGCAACAGCTGCGGCAAGGCGCTGGACATCGCCCGCATGGCGCGCGACATGCTCGGTGGTAACGGCATCAGCGACGAGTTCGGCATTGCCCGTCACCTGGTCAACCTTGAAGTGGTCAATACCTACGAGGGCACCCATGACGTGCATGCGCTGATCCTCGGTCGCGCGCAGACCGGCATTCAGGCGTTCTTCTGAAGGCTCGCGCCTCTCACTGATCCATGGTGCGCGTGGCGCACCCTACGGAGAAGCTCATGTCCGGTGCTCTATCCCATATCCGCGTGCTTGATCTATCTCGGGTGCTAGCTGGCCCTTGGGCCGGACAAATATTCGGCGACCTCGGTGCTGAGGTGATCAAGGTCGAGCGTCCGGGCTCGGGCGACGACACCCGGCATTGGGGGCCTCCTTATATAAAGGATGCCGAGGGTAGTGATTCGCGTGAGGCGGCCTACTTCCAGAGCGCCAATCGCAACAAGCAGTCGCTGACTCTCGATTTCACTCAGCCCGAAGGTCAGCGCCTGGTGCGTGAGCTGGTCGCGCAGTGCGATGTACTGCTGGAAAACTTCAAGGTCGGCGGCCTGGCGGCTTATGGGCTCGACTACGAGTCGCTGAAGGTGATCAACCCAAGGCTGATCTACTGCTCCATTACTGGCTTCGGCCAGACCGGGCCCTATGCCAAGCGCGCTGGTTATGACTTCATGATCCAGGGCTTGGGTGGCTTGATGAGCCTGACCGGACGGCCGGAAGATGAAGAGGGTGCCGGGCCGATGAAGGTCGGCGTGGCGCTGACCGACATCCTTACGGGGCTCTATGCGAGCGTGGGTGTTCTGGCTGCGTTGAATCAGCGTGAGCAATCCGGTATCGGCCAGCATATAGATGTGGCGTTGCTCGACGTGCAGGTCGCCTGCCTGGCCAACCAGGCCATGAACTACCTGACGACAGGCCTATCACCCAAGCGCCTGGGCAATGCCCACCCCAATATCGTGCCCTACCAGGATTTCCCCAGTGCCGATGGCAACTTCATCCTGGCGGTGGGCAACGACTGGCAGTTCCGCAAGTTCTGCGAGGTGGCGGGTATTGCGACTCTTGCCGATGACCCGCGCTTTGTCACTAATAAGGCCCGGGTTGCCCATCGTGCCGAGTTGATCCCGCTGTTGCGCCAGGCCACGGTATTCAAGACTACGGCGCAGTGGATCGAGTTGCTGGAAAAGGCTGGCGTGCCCTGTGGGCCGATCAATGATCTGCAGCAGGTGTTCGCCGACCCTCAGGTTAAGGCGCGGGGGCTGCGTCTCGATCTGCCCAACGCGCTGGGGAGTCGGACTCCGCAGGTCGCCAGTCCGCTGCGCCTGTCTGCAACGCCAGTGGCCTATCGTTCGGCTCCGCCACTGCTGGGCCAGCACACCGATAGCCTGCTGCAGAGGTTGCTTGGCATGAGTGAGACGCAGATTGCCGAGTTACGCGAGGCAGGGGTTCTCTGAGCCTCTATATATAGTCGGCAGAGTAGTTGATTCGATTTACGTAATTATTTGCACGTCAGGGGGTTTACAGCTCGTCGTGCTCATGTAGAATGCGCGCCACTTCAGCGGTGAAGCGCTTCAAAAACTTCTTGTTAATCAATAAGTTAAGTTGAATGAAGGGCTTGCAAAACTGGATCTGGCGTGTAGAGTGCGCGCCGGTCGACAGGGCGGTGGTAAGGCTCTGTTGGAGGTTCGGTCGAATGGATCGAAAGCGGTAGAAAAGAGGTGTTGACAGCGGTTTTGAACGCTGTAGAATGCGCCTCCCGCTGGAGAGAAGAAGTTCAGATCGAAGGCGCAAGTGGTTGAGTAGAAAGAAGTTTCTCCGGAAACAAATTCGAAAAACAGCTTGACAGATAGAGAGGCTGCTGTAGAATGCGCGCCTCGGTTGAGACGAAAGGCTTAACCAACTGTTCTTTAACAACTGAATCAAGCAATTCGTGTGGGTGCTTGTGAGGTAAGACTGATAGTCAACTGATTATCAGCATCACAAAGCAACACTCGTTAATTCGAGAGTTACCTTTCATTAATTTGAAAGTTTTGCGATTGCTGAGCCAAGTTTAGGGTTTTCTCAAAACCCAAGCAGTATTGAACTGAAGAGTTTGATCATGGCTCAGATTGAACGCTGGCGGCAGGCCTAACACATGCAAGTCGAGCGGATGAGAGGAGCTTGCTCCTTGATTTAGCGGCGGACGGGTGAGTAATGCCTAGGAATCTGCCTGGTAGTGGGGGATAACGTCCGGAAACGGGCGCTAATACCGCATACGTCCTACGGGAGAAAGCAGGGGACCTTCGGGCCTTGCGCTATCAGATGAGCCTAGGTCGGATTAGCTAGTTGGTGAGGTAATGGCTCACCAAGGCGACGATCCGTAACTGGTCTGAGAGGATGATCAGTCACACTGGAACTGAGACACGGTCCAGACTCCTACGGGAGGCAGCAGTGGGGAATATTGGACAATGGGCGAAAGCCTGATCCAGCCATGCCGCGTGTGTGAAGAAGGTCTTCGGATTGTAAAGCACTTTAAGTTGGGAGGAAGGGCAGTAAGTTAATACCTTGCTGTTTTGACGTTACCGACAGAATAAGCACCGGCTAACTTCGTGCCAGCAGCCGCGGTAATACGAAGGGTGCAAGCGTTAATCGGAATTACTGGGCGTAAAGCGCGCGTAGGTGGTTCGTTAAGTTGGATGTGAAAGCCCCGGGCTCAACCTGGGAACTGCATCCAAAACTGGCGAGCTAGAGTACGGTAGAGGGTGGTGGAATTTCCTGTGTAGCGGTGAAATGCGTAGATATAGGAAGGAACACCAGTGGCGAAGGCGACCACCTGGACTGATACTGACACTGAGGTGCGAAAGCGTGGGGAGCAAACAGGATTAGATACCCTGGTAGTCCACGCCGTAAACGATGTCAACTAGCCGTTGGGTTCCTTGAGAACTTAGTGGCGCAGCTAACGCATTAAGTTGACCGCCTGGGGAGTACGGCCGCAAGGTTAAAACTCAAATGAATTGACGGGGGCCCGCACAAGCGGTGGAGCATGTGGTTTAATTCGAAGCAACGCGAAGAACCTTACCTGGCCTTGACATGCTGAGAACTTTCCAGAGATGGATTGGTGCCTTCGGGAACTCAGACACAGGTGCTGCATGGCTGTCGTCAGCTCGTGTCGTGAGATGTTGGGTTAAGTCCCGTAACGAGCGCAACCCTTGTCCTTAGTTACCAGCACGTTATGGTGGGCACTCTAAGGAGACTGCCGGTGACAAACCGGAGGAAGGTGGGGATGACGTCAAGTCATCATGGCCCTTACGGCCAGGGCTACACACGTGCTACAATGGTCGGTACAAAGGGTTGCCAAGCCGCGAGGTGGAGCTAATCCCATAAAACCGATCGTAGTCCGGATCGCAGTCTGCAACTCGACTGCGTGAAGTCGGAATCGCTAGTAATCGTGAATCAGAATGTCACGGTGAATACGTTCCCGGGCCTTGTACACACCGCCCGTCACACCATGGGAGTGGGTTGCTCCAGAAGTAGCTAGTCTAACCTTCGGGGGGACGGTTACCACGGAGTGATTCATGACTGGGGTGAAGTCGTAACAAGGTAGCCGTAGGGGAACCTGCGGCTGGATCACCTCCTTAATCGAAGACATCAGCTTCTTCATAAGTTCCCACACGAATTGCTTGATTCATAGTCGAAGACGATGCTGTAACGCGACCCTGTTATAGGTCTGTAGCTCAGTTGGTTAGAGCGCACCCCTGATAAGGGTGAGGTCGGCAGTTCAAATCTGCCCAGACCTACCAATTGCTTGGTGCAGAAGAATACGGGGCCATAGCTCAGCTGGGAGAGCGCCTGCCTTGCACGCAGGAGGTCAGCGGTTCGATCCCGCTTGGCTCCACCACTCTCTACGCGGTTACGGTGAGAAGAGAAAGAGTTCAGAAATGAGCGCTTCAGGGTAGACCTGGCGAGTGCTGATTTCTGGTCTTTTGACCGGTACGAATATCGTTCTTTAAAAATTTGGATATGTGATAGAAGTGACTGATTAATTGCTTTCACTGGCAATTGATCTGGTCAAGGTAAAATTTGTAGTTCTCAAGACGCAAATTTTCGGCGAATGTCGTCTTCACGATTGAGACAGTAACCAGATTGCTTGGGGTTATATGGTCAAGTGAAGAAGCGCATACGGTGGATGCCTTGGCAGTCAGAGGCGATGAAAGACGTGGTAGCCTGCGAAAAGCTTTGGGGAGTCGGCAAACAGACTGTGATCCAGAGATCTCTGAATGGGGGAACCCACCCGGCATAAGCCGGGTATCTTGTACTGAATCCATAGGTGCAAGAGGCGAACCAGGGGAACTGAAACATCTAAGTACCCTGAGGAAAAGAAATCAACCGAGATTCCCTAAGTAGTGGCGAGCGAACGGGGACTAGCCCTTAAGTTGATTTGAGTGTAGTGGAAGGCTCTGGAAAGTGCCGCCGTAGTGGGTGATAGCCCCGTACACGAAACGCTCTTATCAATGAAATCGAGTAGGACGGGGCACGAGAAACCTTGTCTGAACATGGGGGGACCATCCTCCAAGGCTAAATACTACTGACTGACCGATAGTGAACCAGTACCGTGAGGGAAAGGCGAAAAGAACCCCGGAGAGGGGAGTGAAATAGAACCTGAAACCGTATGCGTACAAGCAGTGGGAGCCTACTTTGTTGGGTGACTGCGTACCTTTTGTATAATGGGTCAGCGACTTATATTCAGTGGCGAGCTTAACCGAATAGGGGAGGCGTAGCGAAAGCGAGTCTTAATAGGGCGCTTTAGTCGCTGGGTATAGACCCGAAACCGGGCGATCTATCCATGGGCAGGTTGAAGGTTAGGTAACACTGACTGGAGGACCGAACCGACTACCGTTGAAAAGTTAGCGGATGACCTGTGGATCGGAGTGAAAGGCTAATCAAGCTCGGAGATAGCTGGTTCTCCTCGAAAGCTATTTAGGTAGCGCCTCGTGTATCACTGCTGGGGGTAGAGCACTGTTTCGGCTAGGGGGTCATCCCGACTTACCAAACCGATGCAAACTCCGAATACCAGCAAGTGTCAGCACGGGAGACACACGGCGGGTGCTAACGTCCGTCGTGAAAAGGGAAACAACCCAGACCGTCAGCTAAGGTCCCAAAGTTATGGTTAAGTGGGAAACGATGTGGGAAGGCTTAGACAGCTAGGAGGTTGGCTTAGAAGCAGCCATCCTTTAAAGAAAGCGTAATAGCTCACTAGTCGAGTCGGCCTGCGCGGAAGATGTAACGGGGCTCAAACCATACACCGAAGCTACGGGTTCATCCTTTGGATGAGCGGTAGAGGAGCGTTCTGTAAGCCTGTGAAGGTGAGTTGAGAAGCTTGCTGGAGGTATCAGAAGTGCGAATGCTGACATGAGTAACGACAATGCGAGTGAAAAACTCGCACGCCGAAAGACCAAGGTTTCCTGCGCAACGTTAATCGACGCAGGGTTAGTCGGCCCCTAAGGCGAGGCAGAAATGCGTAGTCGATGGGAAACGGGTTAATATTCCCGTACTTCTAGTTACTGCGATGGAGGGACGGAGAAGGCTAGGCCAGCACGGCGTTGGTTGTCCGTGTTTAAGGTGGTAGGCTGAGATCTTAGGTAAATCCGGGATCTTAAGGCCGAGAACTGATGACGAGCGTTCTTTTAGAATGCGAAGTGGTTGATGCCATGCTTCCAGGAAAAGCTTCTAAGCTTCAGGTAACTAGGAACCGTACCCCAAACCGACACAGGTGGTTAGGTAGAGAATACCAAGGCGCTTGAGAGAACTCGGGTGAAGGAACTAGGCAAAATGGCACCGTAACTTCGGGAGAAGGTGCGCCGGTGAGGGTGAAGTATTTACTACGTAAGCCCATGCCGGTCGAAGATACCAGGCCGCTGCGACTGTTTATTAAAAACACAGCACTCTGCAAACACGAAAGTGGACGTATAGGGTGTGACGCCTGCCCGGTGCCGGAAGGTTAATTGATGGGGTTAGCGCAAGCGAAGCTCTTGATCGAAGCCCCGGTAAACGGCGGCCGTAACTATAACGGTCCTAAGGTAGCGAAATTCCTTGTCGGGTAAGTTCCGACCTGCACGAATGGCGTAACGATGGCGGCGCTGTCTCCACCCGAGACTCAGTGAAATTGAAATCGCTGTGAAGATGCAGTGTATCCGCGGCTAGACGGAAAGACCCCGTGAACCTTTACTATAGCTTTGCACTGGACTTTGAGCTTGCTTGTGTAGGATAGGTGGGAGGCTTTGAAGTGGGGACGCCAGTTCTCATGGAGCCATCCTTGAAATACCACCCTGGCAACCTTGAGGTTCTAACTCTGGTCCGTTATCCGGATCGAGGACAGTGTATGGTGGGTAGTTTGACTGGGGCGGTCTCCTCCCAAAGAGTAACGGAGGAGTACGAAGGTGCGCTCAGACCGGTCGGAAATCGGTCGTAGAGTATAAAGGCAAAAGCGCGCTTGACTGCGAGACAGACACGTCGAGCAGGTACGAAAGTAGGTCTTAGTGATCCGGTGGTTCTGTATGGAAGGGCCATCGCTCAACGGATAAAAGGTACTCCGGGGATAACAGGCTGATACCGCCCAAGAGTTCATATCGACGGCGGTGTTTGGCACCTCGATGTCGGCTCATCACATCCTGGGGCTGAAGCCGGTCCCAAGGGTATGGCTGTTCGCCATTTAAAGTGGTACGCGAGCTGGGTTTAGAACGTCGTGAGACAGTTCGGTCCCTATCTGCCGTGGACGTTTGAGATTTGAGAGGGGCTGACCTTAGTACGAGAGGACCGGGTTGGACGAACCTCTGGTGTTCCGGTTGTCACGCCAGTGGCATTGCCGGGTAGCTATGTTCGGAAAAGATAACCGCTGAAAGCATCTAAGCGGGAAACTTGCCTCAAGATGAGATCTCACTGGAGCCTTGAGCTCCCTAAAGGGCCGTCGAAGACTACGACGTTGATAGGTTGGGTGTGTAAGCGCTGTGAGGCGTTGAGCTAACCAATACTAATTGCCCGTGAGGCTTGACCATATAACACCCAAACAATCTGCCCTCAAAGCAGAGGGTGTCGATGGTGAAGTCGACAGAAAGCCGAAAATTTGCAAGAACTACAAATCATCTATCACGTATCCAAGGGATAGCGTCTCGCGACGACATCCCAACCGAATTGCTTGACGACCATAGAGCGTTGGAACCACCTGATCCCATCCCGAACTCAGTAGTGAAACGACGCATCGCCGATGGTAGTGTGGTGCTTCACCATGTGAGAGTAGGTCATCGTCAAGCTCCTATACGAAACCCCAGATCGCGAAAGCGGTCTGGGGTTTCTTCTTTGCAGCGCGGAAAGCACGCTTAGGCCATCACGTTGGGGTACCGGCCAAGGCGCGGTTATCGCGGGGCGCATGGCCCGCATCTAAGGGATGCCGGCGTTTGATTCCTCTTGAACAGCTTGCCCTGCAGGTTAGTTGATATCTTTTTACGTCGTTCTTCTTACTTCAAGCCAGATAGGCGGCCAGTGCGGCGTGCCGTGCTAGACTCGCGCGCTTTCGATCTGTAGTGACTTCTTGCCGTGCCTCACGCCGCTCTCGCCCATCCGCCGCGCTGGCTCACCAATGCCCAGTTGCATCCGCAGCCTTGTGCCGGTGTGCGCGACTGGCTGTTCAACGAGGATTCGCTGACCCGGCGCCTGACCGCGCTATCCGACGACGGCTTCTCGGTGACGCCGCTGCAGGAAGGCTGGCAGTGCCTGCGCAGTGACGAGTGCGCACTGCTCGGCGTGGCCGATGGCAGCCAGGGTTGGGTGCGCGAGGTGTATCTGCGTGGCCATGGGCAAGCCTGGGTATTCGCCCGTAGCGTTGCCGCACGCAGTGCGCTGGAAGGTTCCGGCTTGAATCTGGCCGAGCTGGGCAGTCGCTCGCTGGGCGAGCTGCTGTTCAGTGACCGGGCCTTTGATCGGGGCGAGTTGCAAGCCTGCCGTTATCCAGCGGCCTGGCTGCCGCAGGAGGTGCGCGAAGAGCGCCTGTGGGCGCGGCGTTCGTGCTTCAGCCGGGGGCCGTTGGGGGTGCTGGTAGCAGAGGTATTCCTGCCAGACTTCTGGCGAGCGGCGGGCATCGAGGCCTAGCGTTCGCATTACCATTGTCTACTCAGGCTAATGCCTGTTGTTTGTCAGGCACATGGCGTACTGCTTCGCGAGTACGCCCTACACGCTGCATGGATGCGGGAGGTAAAGCGACGCAGGAAGCCAAAGCCGAGTATGCTCTACGCGTTGAACCGCTTGTGGCGGTGAGCATCGCCGCTAAAGCGCCTCCCGCACACGCTTCCTCGTATAATCCGCGCTACCTGCACGGAGACGCCTCGATGTACACCCGCCTGCTGCAATCGACCACCCGCCTGCACCCGCGCGCCTGGGATTTCATTCAGTTGATGCGCCTGGACAAGCCCATCGGCATTTATCTGCTGCTGTGGCCGACCTTGTGGGCGCTGTGGGTGGCGGCCGAAGGCGTGCCGAGCGCGAAGAACCTGTTCATTTTCGTCGTCGGCGTGATCCTCATGCGGGCCGCCGGTTGCGTGATCAACGACTACGCCGACCGCAACTTCGACGGCCACGTCAGCCGTACCAAGGCGCGCCCTCTGGCCAGCGGCAAGGTCAAGCCGCGCGAGGCGCTGGCGCTGTTCGCCGTGCTGGTGGCGCTGAGTTTCGTGCTGGTGTTGTTCACCAATGCCACTACCATCTGGCTGTCTTTCGGCGGCTTGGCCCTGGCTGCCTGCTACCCCTTCATGAAGCGCTACACCTTCTACCCGCAGGTGATGCTCGGCGCGGCCTTCTCCTGGGGCATGCCGATGGCCTTCACCGCCGAAACCGGCAGCCTGCCGCCGGAGGCCTGGCTGCTGTACATCGCCAACCTGCTGTGGACCGTGGCCTACGATACCTACTACGCCATGGCCGACCGTGAGGACGACCTGAAGATTGGGGTGAAATCCACGGCCATTCTGTTCGGTGACGCCGACCGGCTGATCATCGCCATCCTGCAGGGGCTCACACTGCTCTGCCTGCTGCTGGCTGGCGCGCGCTTCGAGCTGGGCCTGTACTTCCACCTCGGTCTGCTGGTGGCCGCCGCCTGCTTCGCATGGGAGTTCCACGTGACCCGCCGTCGCGAGCCGTTGGTGTGCTTCAACGCCTTCCTGCACAACCACTGGGCAGGGCTGGCGATCTTCATCGGGATCGTGCTGGATTACGCGTTGCGTTAAGTGCTGCCGCGCATCTGTCATATCGTTGCAATAATTTCGTTATCTAATGCGGCGCAGACAGAGAACGAATAGAGGCTAAGGCCCCATGGTTGGCAAGAATATCCTGATCGTCGATGACGAAGCACCGATCCGCGAAATGATTGCGGTGGCCTTGGAGATGGCCGGTTACGAGTGCCTGGAGGCGGAAAATACCCAGCAGGCCCACGCCGTGATCGTCGACCGCAAACCCGATCTGATCCTGCTCGACTGGATGCTACCCGGCACCAGCGGCATCGAGTTGGCGCGCCGGCTCAAGCGTGACGAGCTGACCAGTGATATCCCGATCATCATGCTCACCGCCAAGGGCGAAGAGGACAACAAGATCCAGGGGCTGGAAGTCGGTGCCGACGACTACATCACCAAGCCGTTCTCGCCGCGTGAACTGGTGGCCCGCCTCAAGGCCGTGCTGCGCCGTGCCGGTCCCAGTGATGGCGAGGCGCCGATCGAAGTTGGCGGCCTGTTGCTCGACCCTATCAGTCATCGTGTAACCATCGACGGTAAACCGGCCGAGATGGGCCCGACCGAATATCGTCTGCTGCAGTTCTTCATGACCCATCAGGAGCGCGCCTACACCCGGGGTCAGCTACTCGATCAGGTCTGGGGCGGCAACGTCTACGTCGAGGAGCGTACCGTAGACGTGCATATTCGTCGCCTGCGCAAGGCGCTCGGTGACGCCTACGAAAACCTGGTACAAACCGTGCGCGGGACTGGGTATCGTTTCTCCACTAAGGGTTAATCGCTGGCGCGAATGTGCGCCAGCCGCTCGACAAGGATGCGCTCCATCGTGAATCAAGACTGGCGTGGCGCCGTGGTGCGCCGGCTGTTGCTGTTGATCGGTGCCTGCCTGCTGCTGGGCTTCATCACCGGCCAGTACGCCTGGGTGTTGGCCTGCGGTCTGGCCATTCATCTGGGCTGGACCCTCAGCCAGTTGCTGCGCCTGCACAAATGGCTGCGCGAGCACAAACCCGACGAGCCGCCGCCGGATGGCTATGGCCTGTGGGGCGAGGTGTTCGACAGCATCTATCACCTGCAGCGCCGCAACCAGAAGGCTCGCGGCCGCCTGCAGGCAGTGATCGACCGGGTGCAGGAGTCCACTGCGGCGCTCAAGGACGCCGTGGTGATGCTCGACAGCCAGGGCAACCTGGAGTGGTGGAACCGCGCCGCCGAGACCCTGCTGGGTCTCAAGACGCCGCAGGACAGTGGCCAGCAACTGGCCAACCTGGTGCGCGACCCGCGTTTCAAGGAGTACTTCGAGCGTGGCAATTATGCCGATGCGTTGGAGATTCCTTCTCCGATCAACGATCGCCGCCGCTTGCAGTTCCATATCACCCGCTACGGTAATCGCGAGCATCTGCTGCTGGTGCGTGATGTCACCCGCCTTTATCAGCTGGAACAGATGCGCAAGGACTTCGTCGCCAACGTCTCCCACGAGCTGCGCACGCCGCTGACGGTGATCGCCGGCTATCTGGAGACGCTTCTGGACAACGTCGAAGCGATCAATCCGCGCTGGCTGCGAGCGTTGCAGCAGATGCAGCAACAGGGCGCGCGCATGCAGACCCTGCTCAACGACCTGCTGCTGTTGGCCAAGCTGGAAGCCACCGACTACCCCTCGGACAACCAGCCGGTGGCGGTCGACCTGATGCTGCTGTCGATCAAGAACGATGCCCAGGCACTGTCCGGCGACCAGTTGCATCGCATCAGCCTGGAGGCCGATGCACATCTCAAGCTCAAAGGTAGCGAGGCGGAGCTGCGCAGCGCCTTCTCCAACCTGGTGTTCAACGCCGTGAAGTACACTCCGGCCGGTGGCGATATCCGCATTCGCTGGTGGGGTGACGAGCAGGGTGCGCACTTGGCGGTCAGCGACACCGGCATGGGCATCGAGGCCAAGCATTTGCCACGCCTGACCGAGCGTTTCTATCGGGTCGACTCCAGCCGTGCCAGCAATACCGGTGGCACCGGGCTGGGCCTGGCCATCGTCAAGCACGTGCTGTTGCGTCATCGGGGCAATCTGGAGATCAGCAGCGTTCTCGGCAAGGGCAGCACCTTTACCTGCCATTTCGCCCCGGCGCAGGTGGTGCAGCGCGCGCGCTGAGTGCTTGCATTCGACGCGGCGAAGCTCCAACCTCTAGCGATCTTTGGCCAATCCGAACCTTCATGGACCCCTCCACGAGTCTCCCCGCTTCTGCCTACTTCGCCGATTTCGGCCTCATGCTGTTCGCCCTGTTTCTGGTTCTGCTCAACGGCTTTTTCGTCGCCGCGGAGTTCGCCATCGTGCGTCTGCGCGCGACCAAGGTCGATGCCCTGGCCGAAGCCCATGGCTGGCGCGGACATATTCTGCGCACCGTACACAACCAGATGGACGCTTACCTCTCGGCCTGTCAGCTGGGTATCACCCTGGCGTCGCTGGGCCTTGGTTGGGTCGGTGAGCCGGCCTTCGCCGAGCTGCTGACGCCGCTGCTGGTAGCCGTTGGCGTGGAGTCGCCGAAGCTGATTCACGGCATCGCCTTCTTCACTGCGTTCTCGATCATTTCCTACCTGCACATCGTCATCGGCGAGCTGGCGCCCAAGTCCTGGGCGATTCGTAAACCGGAACTGCTGTCGTTGTGGACGGCCGCGCCGCTGTACGCCTTCTATTGGCTGATGTACCCGGCGATCTTCGTGCTCAACGCCAGCGCCAACGCCATTCTGCGTATCGCTGGGCAGGGCGAGCCGGGGCCGCACCACGAGCATCATTACAGCCGCGACGAGCTCAAGCTGATACTGCACTCCAGCCGTGCCACCAGCGACAACGACCAGGATTTGCGCGTGCTGGCTTCGGCGGTCGAGCTGGGCGAGCTGGAGGTGGTGGACTGGGCCAACTCGCGTGAAGACCTGATCTTCCTCGAGCTCAATGCCAGCCTGGATCAGGTGTTCACCACCTTCCGCCGCCACAAGTACAGCCGCTACCCGATCTTTGACGAGAGCAAGGGCGAGTTCGTCGGTGTGCTGCACATCAAGGATCTGCTGTTGCACCTGTCACTGCTGGAAATGTTGCCGTCGGCGCTCAAGCTGGCGGATCTGATGCACCCGCTCGAGCGCGTCAGCCGGCACATGCCGCTGTCGCAATTGCTCGAGCAGTTCCGCCAGGGCGGCGCGCACTTCGCCCTGGTCGAGGAGGCCGACGGCAAGGTGATCGGCTACCTGACCATGGAGGACGTGCTCGAAGCGCTGGTCGGCGATATTCAGGACGAACACCGCAAGGCCGAGCGCGGCATTCTTGCCTACCAGCCGGGCAAGCTGCTGGTGCGTGGCGACACGCCGCTGGCCAAGGTCGAGCGCCTGCTGGGCGTCGACCTCGACCACATCGAGGCCGAGACGCTGGCCGGGTTGATCTACGAGACCCTCAAGCGCATGCCCGAGGAGGAGGAAGTGCTGGAAACCGATGGCCTGCGCATCATCGTCAAGAAGATGAAAGGGCCGAAGGTGGTCCTCGCCAAGGTGGTCAAGCTGGACTGAGTCTGCAAGGCGCCAACAGATGGTGCCTCACTCGGTGAAGAGGCCAAAAGGCACTGTCCGCTTGGTCAGTATTTTTCCGTAAAACCAGGCCCGTTCAGGGCCTGTTCAGTTTCGCGACCGCTCGTCAGGTTTGGCGAATCACTCCCTGCATCGACAGTCTAGGTACTTGCGTTCCACCTCCGGTGGACGGCGTTATCCACTCATTGCCAAGGAAATCGTCATGCAGCTGTCCAGCATAACCCCCAAAGCAACACTCGCCCTGTGCCTGGCGGGCGCCTCGCAGGCCTATGCAGACTCGGTCACCGACCCGATCTCCACCTTCGGTGTCATTGCTTCGCACAATCAGTACAAGCTCACCGTGGACGATGAAAGCGACAAGGAGCGCCTCAACCAGGGCGGCCTGTTCTACCACTTCGGTAACAAGCTGACCGGGCAGGAAGGCTTCATCTACCAGGCGGGCATCGAAGGCCAGTACCGTGACAAGGACGATGTGGAATACAAGTCCGCGCGTGCCGATATCGACCTCGGTTTGCGTGCTGCGCTGAGCACCAACAACTACGTCGACGTGATCGTCGGTGGCGGCTATGACTGGGGCCGTATCGAGCAGGACAACGTCGGCCCGCTCGACAGCAACGTCAAGCTGACCAGCAAGTCGCCCTTCGCCAAGGCTGGCCTCGGCTACAACTACCTGACGCCGGACTACACCCTGCGCCTGGAAGTGGGTGCGCGCTATTCCATCAACTCCGAAGCGCGTCTGAAGGTCGATGGCGACAGCGACTCCGTGGACCTCAAGGACAAGGTCAATCCTTACGGCGAGCTGACCGTGCTGTGGAACAAGGGCATCAATAGCCTGCCGATCAGCACCAGCCTGTACTACACCCAGACCCGCTATGAGCTCGACAGCAACAGTGCTGTTGCAGAGCGCAGCAAGCTCAAGCAGGAGCAAGTCGGCCTGCGCGTAGGCCTGGCGTTCTAAGCGCCTCCTGGACCGCCTGGTCTGCCAGGCGGTCCACCCTGATTGCCGCATTGCATCTTTCCCCTAACCTCCGAATGGCTGACTGAACCTCATCTGGCCAGCGCGTACCTGATCCAGTAGGGTGTCATCCCGCTATCTGGGGCGGCGGCCGGTGGGTCGTCGCGTCGTTTTCATCGTGAGGAAAGAGCGCATGAGTGCACCCGTCGTCATCATCGGCACCGGCCTGGCCGGCTACAACCTGGCCAAGGAATGGCGCAAGCTAGACACCCAGACGCCTCTGCTGCTGATCACCGCTGACGACGGCCGCTCCTACTCCAAGCCGATGCTGTCCACCGGTTTCGGCAAGAACAAGGATGCCGACGGACTGGCCATGGCCGAAGCCGGCGCCATGGCTGAGCAGCTCAACGCGGAAATTCGCACCCATACCCGTATCACCGGAATCGACCCCGGCCACAAACGCTTGTGGATCGGTGAGGAAGCCGTGCCATACCGCGACCTGGTACTGGCCTGGGGCGCCGAGCCTATTCGCGTCCCGGTAGAGGGTGATGCCCAGGATGCACTGTTCCCGATCAATGACCTGGAAGACTACGCGCGCTTTCGCAGCGCCGTGGCCGGCAAGCGCCGCGTTCTGATTCTCGGCGCCGGTCTGATTGGCTGCGAGTTTGCCAACGACCTCAGTGCCGGCGGCTATGAAGTAGAGCTGCTGGCGCCCTGTGAGCAGGTGATGCCCGGCCTGCTGCATTCGGCGGTGGCCTCTGCCGTACAAGCCGGTCTGGAGGGGCTGGGTGTACGTTTTCATCTCGGCCCGGTGCTGGCGAGTCTCGACCGCCAGGGGGATGCGCTGCAGGCCTCGCTGTCCGACGGCAGCCTGATCCAGTGCGACGCGGTGGTCTCGGCTGTGGGTCTGCGTCCGCGCACCGCGCTCGCTGCGGCAGCGGGTCTCGACATCAACCGTGGCGTGATGGTCGACCGCCATCTGCGGACCTCGCACGCCAATATCTACGCTCTGGGTGATTGCGCCGAGGTCGATGGGCTCAACCTGCTCTACGTCATGCCGCTGATGGCTTGCGCCCGAGCGCTGGCCAAGACCCTGGCCGGCGAGCCGACGGCGGTCAGCTACGGGCCGATGCCGATAACGGTCAAGACGCCGGTATGTCCGCTGGTGGTTTCGCCGCCACCGCGCGGCAGTCAGGGAGAGTGGACGGTCGAGGGCAGTGGCAGCGACATCAAGGCGCTCTGCCGTGAGGCTTCCGGCGCGTTGCTCGGTTATGCACTGACCGGCGCCGCGGTGCAGGAGAAACTGGCCCTGAACAAGGAATTGCCCGCGCTGCTGGCATGATTGCCTGCCGTTCTGTCGGATACGCCACGAATTTGCCTGGTTAAAGTGGCGGGCGAGACTGGCGCAGCGCGATGCGGCATGCCATTCTCCCAAGGGTCTGCCGCAGCGCAGAGCTGTTGCGGCGCCTTGGGCGCTGTTCTGGAAGAACAGCACGGACACAACAACAAAAAACCGTCAAAGAGGCATCTATGCGTAAACCGGAACTCGCCGCCGCCATCGCCGAAAAGGCTGATCTGACCAAGGATCAGGCCAATCGTGTACTCAACGCCGTACTGGAAGAAATCACCGGTGCACTGAACCGCAAGGACAGTGTCACCCTGGTTGGCTTCGGTACTTTCGTCCAGCGCCATCGTGGCGCCCGTACGGGCAAAAACCCGCAAACCGGCCAACCGGTGAAGATCAAGGCCAGCAACACTGTGGCCTTCAAACCGGGCAAGTCCCTGAAAGACGCGGTCAACTGAGCCCGCTACCCGGAGCCGCTCGGCTCCGGGTTCCCCACCGCCGCTAGGCTGTCAAACGCGTTGTGCCCGCCGTGCTTTTGGCAGGCTGTAGTCTTGCAAGAAAACCACTACAATGCGCGGCCATCATCTTCGATCACGAGGGCCTGTGCATGAAATTTCGTTTTCTTCTGTGGATGCTGGGCCGCCTGATGGCCAAGGCCAGCCGTGAAAATCCAGCCTTCCGCCAGCAGCTCGAAGGTCGCGACATGGTCTTTCAACTGCACACCCTGGACGGCAAGGTTGCCCGCCATTTCATCGTGGCCGGTCAACGTGTCACCAGCAAGCGAGGTACTGCCAAGGAGCCTGCTTTCGCCCTTGGTTTCAAGGACGCGGCCTATGGCTTCGAGACCATGACTGCGAAGAACAAGCAGCTGGCTTTCATGCAGGGTATCCAGAACAAGGACATCCAGATCCAGGGCAATCCGGCACTGGTCATGTGGTTCCAGGGGCTGACCAAGTACCTGATGCCGAAGAAGAAGACCGAGGCCCCGAAAAAGGCTGCCTGATAAGCACCGATTCGCGTCGCGGCTGGCCGCGACGCTGCGCTTTGGTTAGGCTGCCAGGCATGTTCCTGTGGAAAGCCTGAGCATGCGCCTTTTCCTCCTGCCCCTGCTGTTGCTGGCCACCGCCACGGCGCGAGCCGAGCCGGCCTCCGCCAAAACCCTGCTGCCGTTATTCGAGCTGGCGGGTATCCATCTACTCTGCGAGCAGAGTGCGCCGTTGCTGCAGCGTGGTCAGGGTGATGCCGAACAGAAACGCCTTGCGCAACTGTTTGCGGGCGAGGCGTTCTGTCTCGATCTGGCTGAACGGGTCGGCTCCCGTTTCGATGTTACGCAAGCCGAGCAGGCTCATGAACGTCTCGACAGTCCGCTGGCGCAGCGCTTCACCGCTGCCGAGCGTGCAGTCGGTGAGCAACCCGATGGGCTGGCTGAATACCGCGAGCGGTTGCAGGCACAGCCGCCACGAGGCGCGCGTCATGATCTGGTCAAACGTCTCGATGCCGCTGCACGCACCACCGAACTGGCCAGCCTGCTGCGTTACGAAGTCGGCAAGACCCAGGCTCTGCTGGCGCTAAGAGCGCGGGGGGAGAGCCTCAGCGAGGCCGAGTTGCAGGCGCAGACACAGAAGCAGGCCGAAGCCATACGCCAGTCCAGCGGGCAGGCGGTGGAAACCTTCATGTTCTATGCCTACCGGCAGATGCCCAGCGATCAGTTGGCGGAGTATGCGGCGCTATACGAGCACCCCAGCGTCAGCCAGCTGCTCACCGTCAGCCTGGAGGTGTTGCCGCAGCTGTTCGCCGAGCGACGCGAGCAGTTGCGCAAGACGGCGAGCCAGCCGTAATGACCGAGGTGGGCGCCTGTCAGTGCGGGTGCTGAAACTGCGCTGCGAGCTCGCGCAGTGCGACTTCGGCGCTGAGTACCTTGCTGACGGCATCCTCGGCTTTTTCCCGACTCAGGCCCAAGGCCTCGAATAGCTCGTCCGGGATCTCGCTCTGAGGTCCGGCACCGATACCGCGGTTACGCAGCAGGCTGACGGCCAGGCACACCAGGTTGGGGAAGGCCGCGCTGTCGCCGGCATAGGACGGGTCGTGCTGGAAGCGCAGGGCGCTGGACAGCTCTTCAGGCATATCCCAGTGACGCATCAGCCAGGCGCCGATCTGCTCGCGGGTGATACCCAGCAGGTGCTGCTCGATATGGCTGTGCGAGAGATGCGGGTTGACTTCCAGATGGCGGCAGATCAACGAGAAGTGCGGCGGGAAGACGTGCGCCAGAACCAGGTAACCGAAGTTGTGCAGCAGACCGGCGAGGTAGGTCAGGCCGGCTTCCGGGCGCTGTGCGCGGGGCATGGCCCGTGTCAGTCCTTCGATCACCGCAGCGGTGTAGATCGCCTGTTGCCAGTAGGGCGTGGCGTGCTGGGGCTGGTCCTTGGGCAGGCTCAGGGTCTTGCCCAGCGCCAGGCCTAGCGCCAGGTTGATCACCAGGTCGAAGCCCAGCACGCGGACGATGGCATCTTCCACCGAACGGATCTTGCCGGGCGCGGCGTAGTAGGGCGAGGCTGCCCAGCTGACCACCTGGGCAGCCAATGCCGGGTCGGTTTCGACCACGCCGGTGATGTCGTCCACCGTGGCGTTGGGATCGACCCGTAGCTTGATGATCTTCTGTGCGGTTTCCGGCAGTGGCGGAATCTCGATGGTTTCTTCCAGGCGCTGCTGGATGCGCCGCGCGGTAAAGGCTTGCACGGCCTGGGTGATCTCCGCGCGGTCATCATGCGGGCGATCCAGGTTCGGCTTGATCGCGCTCACCGGCTCGCCGAAACGCGCCGCACTGGCCTTGCTGAGCAGCGTCTTGAAGGCTTCGGTGGGGACTTCCAGTAATACGCCGGGCTGGCCGGAATCGATCAGCAGGTTGGGTACCTGCAACAGGCGTTCTTCATACAGGCAGGGTGAGCTGGTCAGCGGCGGCAAACCGGGCAGGGCGGCCAGATCGTGCTTGCCGAGCATGCGCTCCAGGCGTTCGGGTTTGACTGCGGTGAGCTGGCGCCCGGTCAGTTCCGCCAGGCGTGACAGATCCAGCAAGTGGCTGCGCGGGTAGAGCACCAGCAGGGCACCGACGGCATCGTCCACCAGCACGGCCTGCAGGCGCGCCTCGCTCGGCTGGCCCGGTCGCTCCGCACGCACCTGGTAGGGTACGGCGAGTTTCTCCAGCAGTTGCACGATCACGGCGGGCGGTTGCGGAGTGGCGTTGGCGGCGAGGGCAGCTTCAGTCATATCGATATCCAGCGTTGGCGCATGTGCCTCGGAGTATAACCAGCGAGGATTTGCGCAATGGTTCGTGGCGACGGTTGTCCTGTGAACAGGTTCACACTTGACCGTATTGCTGGCCATGACGCAACCAGCGTTCCAACAATGGAGCCACATGTTGTGGCCAATGTTCCAAAAGTGCCTGTGCGGCATCGCGAACTGCAGGCAGCAGATCGGCGTCGCGCATCAGGTCGGCGACCTTGAACTGCAGCAGACCGGTCTGCCGGGTACCGAGCATTTCACCGGGGCCGCGCAGTTCCAGATCCTTCTCGGCGATAACGAAGCCATCGGTGGTTTCACGCATGATCGCCAGGCGTTCGCGGCCGAGCTGCGACAGCGGTGCGTGGTAGAGCAGCACGCAGTGGCTGGCCGCACTGCCCCGACCAACCCGGCCGCGCAACTGGTGCAGCTGGGCCAGGCCAAGGCGCTCGGGGTTTTCGATGATCATCAGGCTGGCGTTGGGGACGTCGACGCCCACCTCGATTACCGTGGTCGCCACCAGAAGCTGCAAGCTGCCCTGCTTGAATTCTTCCATCACTGCGGCCTTTTCGGCCGGTTTCATGCGCCCGTGGATCAGCCCGACGCGCAGCTCGCCAAGTGCGGCGGACAACTCCTCGTAGCTGGTTTCCGCAGCCTGGCAGGTCAGTTCCTCGGACTCTTCGATCAGCGTGCACACCCAGTAGGCCTGGCGACCCTGCTGGCAGGCGTTGCGCACGCGCTCGACCACCTCGATGCGGCGGCTGTCGGCGATCACCAGGGTGTTGACCGGTGTACGCCCTGGCGGCAGTTCGTCGAGGATCGAGGTGTCGAGGTCGGCGTAGGCGCTCATCGCCAGGGTGCGTGGGATGGGCGTAGCAGTCATGATCAACTGGTGCGGGCTGAGACGTCCGTCGATGCCTTTCTGGCGTAGGGCCAGGCGTTGCTGCACACCGAAGCGGTGCTGTTCGTCGATGATCACCAGCGCCAGGCGCTTGAACTTCACTTCGTCCTGGAACAGAGCGTGGGTGCCAACCACCATCGGGCAGCCGCCGGCAATCTGCTCCAGAGCGGCGGCGCGGGCCTTGCCCTTGAGCTTGCCGGCCAGCCAGGCGACTTCCAGGCCAAGCGGTGCCAGCCATTTGCTGAAGTTTAGAAAGTGCTGCTCGGCGAGGATTTCGGTCGGCGCCATCAGCGCCACCTGATAACCGGCCTCCAGCGCCTGCAGCGCAGCCAGCGCCGCGACCACCGTCTTGCCGGCGCCGACATCACCCTGCACCAGACGCAGCATTGGTTCGCTCTGCGCCAGGTCGTAGGCGATCTCGGCGCCCACGCGCTGCTGCGCTCCGGTGGGGGCGAAGCCGAGGTTGGCGAGGTACTGTTGCGGCAGCTTCGTTGCCGGCGGCAGCGCCGGTGCCTGTTGCGCGCGTACCTGTTCACGCAGGCGCTGCAGGGACAACTGGTGAGTCAGCAACTCTTCGAAGGCCAGGCGGTGTTGCGCCCAGTGACGGCCCTCGGCGAGTTCTTCGACATCGGCGTCCGGCGGCGGCCGGTGCAGGTAGCGGATGGCCTCGTCCAGCGGCGCCAGGCGATAGTCGCGGGCCAATTCCTCGGGCAGCCAGTCTGGCAGGCTGCGCGGGCCGAGACGCGCGAGTGCCTGCTGGCTGAGCTGGCGCAGGCGCTGTTGGGTCAAACCTTCGGTGGTCGGGTAGATGGGCGTCAGGCTCTGCTCCACCGGGGCAGGCTCGTCGCCGCTCTGTGCGCGGTACTCCGGGTGGTAGATTTCCAGGCCGGTAGCGCCGGGGCGCACTTCACCGTAGCAGCGCAGGGCGGTGCCGCGCTTGAGGCCGTCCTTCTGCGCCTGGCTGAAGTGGAAGAAGCGCAGGCTCAGCGTGCCGCTGCCGTCCTGCAGGCGTACCAGCAGACTGCGCCGCCGGCCCATGACCACATCGGCGCCGGCAACGATGCCCTCGACCACCGCATCCTGCCCCGGGCGCAGCGCGCCGATGGGGGTGATGCGCGTGCGATCCTGGTAGCGCAGCGGCAGGTGGAACAGCACGTCCTGCAGGTTTTCCAGGCCGACCTTGGCCAGTTTCTCGGCCAGGGCCGCACCCACACCCTTGAGCGCGGTGACGGAAACCGCTGCCAGTTCGCTCACGTCCTGCCTCAGACTGCCTTGGTCTGCGGGCTACGGGCGACCGAGCAGAGGCGGATGGAGTCGGCCAGCACCTCGATGGCGTTGGGGCGCGGGAAGCTGGCGCGCCAGGCAATGGCCACGGTACGGAACGGCACCGGCGCGCTGAGCGGACGCACTTCGATCACGCCCGGCGCGTAGTGATGGCTGTCGACTGCCGAGAACGGCAGGATCGATACGCCAAGGCCGGAGGCGACCATATGACGGATGGTTTCCAGCGAGCTGGATTCTACCGTGGTGTGCTTGCCGTGGTCGTCGCCACCCTTGCGCAGGGTCGGACAGGCTTCCAGCACCTGGTCGCGGAAGCAGTGGCCCTCGCCGAGCAGCAGCAGGCTCTTGTCGTTGAGCAGCTTGGTGTCGATGGTCTCCAGCTCCGCCCAGGGATGGCCGGCTGGCAGCAGGGCGTAGAAGGGCTCGTCGTACAGCGGCTTGGTCAGTACATCGGCCTCCTGGAACGGCAGGGCGATGATGATGGCGTCGAGTTCACCGGTGCGCAGTTTGTCGCGCAGGATATGGGTGAAGTTTTCCTCGATGTACAGCGGCATGTCCGGGGCGACCCGGTGCAACTGTGGAATCAGGTGCGGGAACAAGTAGGGGCCAACGGTGTAGATGGCGCCGATCTTCAGAGGCGCAGCCAACTGGTTCTTGCCGGCCTGGGCCAGCTCGCGAATACCCTGGGCCTGCTCCAGCACCTTCTGCGCCTGGGTGACAATGCCTTCACCGACCGGGGTCAGTCGCACGGCGCTCTTGCTGCGCTCGAAGATCAGCACGCCAAGCTCGTCCTCCAGCTTTTTCACGCCCACCGACAGGGTCGGTTGGCTGACGTGGCAGCGCTCGGCGGCGCGGCCGAAATGCTGTTCCTGGGCGAGGGTGACGATGTACCGCAGTTCGGTGAGGGTCATAGTGTTTATCCATTAAATTGCCGACAAGCATAGCCTTTGCAAACAGATGAACCAACCGGGCTAATAGGCTGTTGCAAAACTATCTCGCCTTTGGCGTGTGCATCGCCCTACCTCCGGCGTCCATGTGCTGCGCTGACGGCTGCAAGCGGCCTGTTACACTGCGCCGTCGCCTAGAAGTCGTGGAGAAAAGCATGTCGGGATGCAACAGGTTGCTGATTGCCGGGTGCGGGGATGTCGGTACCCGTCTTGGTCTGCGTATGGCCGAACAGGGCTGGCGCGTTCTGGGCATGCGCCGCAACGTGGCCGCATTGCCAGCTGCCATCGAACCGTTGGCGGGCGACCTGCATGCCGATGCTTGTCCGCCGGATTGGCCGCAGGGGCCGCTGGGTTACCTGGTGTATTGCGCGGCGGCCATCCAGCACGACGAAGCGGGCTATCGCGCCGCTTATGTCGACGGCCTGCGCCGCGTGCTGGGCTGGCTGGAGCAGCATGGCCAGCGACCACGGCGCATCCTGTTCGCCTCCAGCAGCGGGGTATATGGGCAGCAGGAGGGCGAATGGATCGACGAAGATTCTCCGGCCGAGGCCCAGAGTTTCTCTGCGGTGATCATGCGTGAGGCCGAGCGCGTCGCGCTGGACAGTGGCCTGCCGGCGACCACGGTACGCTTGACCGGCCTTTATGGCCCCGGCCGTGAGTGGTTGCTGAGCCAGGTGCGTGGTGGCTATCGCGTTAGCGAGACGCCGCCGCTGTACGGCAACCGCATTCATGTCGATGATGCAGCGGGGCTGCTCGCAACGCTGCTAAAGGCCGACGCCGCTGGCGTGCTCCTGGCCGATTGCTACCTGGGCGTCGACGATGAACCGGCGCCACTGCACGAGGTAGTAGGTTGGCTGCGTGGGCAACTGAGCGTCAGCCACTGGAGTGACGAGCAGCGCGTGCGCCGCGCCGGCAGCAAGCGTTGCAGCAATGCCCGCGCTCGCGCGCTGGGTTGGACGCCGCAGTATCCCAGTTACCGCGAGGGCTATGCGGCGATCCTGCGGGACCAATGAAAAGTCAGGCCTGCACTGATCAGCGGCGTTTGAGTAACCAACGTTGTGGGCCGGGCTGGTACTCGGGCATTTCGTCGAACTGGGCACGGTTCTGTGCTTCGAAGATGCGCAGCTGATTGCCTTCATGCACGAATAGCCAGGGGCTACCCTGGTCGCCAGCCTGCAGCCAGAGGCTGTCATGTTCGCCGCTCATGGCCGCGCAGTCCCCCGCCAAACACAGGGCGAAGCGTTCGGCGCCGGGCAGGCCCTGCACCTGGCCGTCGCTATTGAAGCGCACCAGGCCGCCCTGACCCAAACCTTCTTCGATCAGCCACTCGCCGCCCAGGTAGTCGCGGTACAACGCCTGTTCAAAGCTGCTGCCCAGGGCCCTGGGTTCGCTGGGGTTGTCGACGCGGGTAAAGTGCTGCTCGGGCCAGTATTCGCTGGTGATCTGCACCAGTTCGCCATTCTGCATGGCGAGCTGCTCGTTGTAATCACCGTAGAAGGTCACCTGCCAGCGCCCCTCTCCAGCACTCTGCAGCCTGCCCTCGGCCAGCTCGAAGCCATTGCTGTAGCTGGCCTGCTGCCGCTCGGGGGCGATGTGCCATTCGAGGTTGGGGCCGTAGGCGAGCAGGGCTTCGCGCAGGCGACCGCTTTCGCGGGCGGCATCGATGGCTGCCTGGTTGATCCAGGTTCCGCTCGGGTCGTTGTTGGGCTTACTGGCACAGCCGGCCAGCAGGGCCGCGCAGAGCAGCAGGGGAAGCAGACGCATGGCGATCTCCATGCTGGGAGGGGAGGGAAGAGCGGGGCCTCAGGCCCCGCTGCGGCGCTTATTCCAGAACCAGAATAGCGTCCATTTCCACCAGCGAACCACGCGGCAGAGCGGCAACACCGATGGCGGCACGAGCCGGGTAGGGTTGTTCGAAGTAGCGGCCCATGATCTCGTTGACCTTAGCGAAGTGCGAGAGGTCGGTGAGGAAGATGTTCAGCTTGACGATGTCCTTGAACGAACCGCCGGCGGCTTCGGCAACGGCCTTGAGATTCTCGAACACCTGCACGGTCTGTGCTTCGAAGCCTTCGACCAGCTCCATGCTCACCGGGTCCAGTGGGATCTGGCCGGACATGTAGACGGTGTTGCCGGCCTTGATGGCTTGGGAGTAAGTGCCGATGGCGGCTGGGGCTTTGTCGCTGGTGATGACGGTCTTGCTCATGAATCGCTCCTTGTGAGAACTGGCTGGGTCGAGCGCCCAGTCTACAGACTGGAAACAGGGGAATTGTGTCAGGCGCGTACTCGGGTGATACGCATCACGCCCTTGAGGGCGCGCAGTTTCTTGATCACGCGGGCCAGGTGCACACGGTCATGCACGCTGACCACCAGTTGCACGACGCTGATGCGGCCGTCGCGTTCGTCCATGCTGATCTTCTCGATGTTGCCATCGGCCGCGTTGACGCTGCCGGCCAGCAACGCGATCAGGCCGCGCTGGTGCTCCAGCTCGACGCGCAGCTCGACGTTGAACTCGCCGGTGACATCCTTGGCCCAGTTGAGCTGGATGCATTTTTCCGGGTTGTGGCGGATGTCGACGATGTTCCGGCACGTCTCCATGTGCACCACCATGCCCTTGCCGGCGGACAGGTAGCCGACGATGGGGTCGCCTGGGATTGGCGTACAGCACTTGGCGTAGCTCATCACCAGGCCTTCGGTGCCGCGAATCGCCAGCGGGCCCTCGCTGCTCGGCAGGGTCTCGTCGCCGCTCTCGGCCAGCAGGCGGCGGGCGACGACATAGGCCATGCGGTTGCCCAGGCCGATATCTTCGAGCAGGTCCTCGATGACCTCCTGGCGGTATTCGCCGAGCACTGTCTGAATGCGCTCGGGGGAAATCTTCTCCAGGTGCGTATCGAAGCTGGCCAGCACCTTGTTCAGCAGGCGTTCGCCGAGGTTGATGGATTCGGAGCGGCGCTGCTGCTTGAGGGCGTGGCGGATGTGCGTGCGCGCCTTGCCGGTGACCACGAAGTTGAGCCAGGCCGGATTCGGGCGCGCGCCCGGTGCAGTGACTATTTCCACCGTCGAGCCGCTTTCCAGCGCTTGCGATAGCGGCGCCAGGCGACGATTGATGCGACAGGCGATGCAGGTGTTGCCGACGTCGGTGTGCACTGCATAGGCGAAGTCGACCGCGGTGGAACCTTTGGGCAGCTCCATGATGCGGCCCTTGGGCGAGAACACGTAGACCTCGTCCGGAAACAGGTCGATCTTCACGCTTTCGATGAATTCCAGCGAGTTGCCGGCGCGTTGCTGCAGCTCCAGCACGCCTTTGACCCATTGGCGCGCGCGGGCGTGGTTGCCCTTGGGCGCTTCATCCTCGTTGGACTTGTACAGCCAGTGCGCGGCGATGCCGTTGTTGGCCATCTCCTCCATCTCGCGGGTGCGGATCTGGATCTCGATGGGCACACCGTGCATCCCGAACAGCGTGGTGTGCAGCGACTGGTAGCCGTTGGCCTTGGGAATCGCGATGTAATCCTTGAAGCGCCCGGGTAACGGCTTGTACAGGTTGTGCACGGCGCCGAGTACGCGGTAGCAGGTGTCGACCTTGTCGACGATGATGCGGAAGGCGTAGACGTCCATTATCTCGTTGAACGCCTTACGTTTGCCGCGCATCTTCTGGTAGATGCTGTAGAGGTGCTTCTCGCGGCCGATCACTTCGCCTTCCATGCCCTCGCGTTGCAGGCACATCTGGATCGATTCCTCGATCTTGGCGACGATTTCCTTGCGGTTGCCCCGAGCGCGGCGCACAGCGGCGCGAATGCGCTCGGAGCGCATCGGGTGCATGGCCTTGAAGCCCAGGTCCTCGAACTCCACGCGCATGTTGTGCATGCCCAGCCGGTTGGCGATGGGGGCGTAGATTTCCAGGGTTTCCTTGGCGATGCGCCGGCTCTTCTCGTGCGGCATGGCATCGAGGGTGCGCATGTTGTGCAGGCGGTCGGCGAGCTTGACCAGAATCACGCGGATGTCGCGGGCCATGGCCATGGCCATCTTCTGGAAGTTCTCGGCCTGCGCCTCGGCCTTGGTCTCGAAGTTCATCTGGGTCAGTTTGCTGACCCCGTCGACCAGTTCGGCCACGGTTTCGCCGAACTGCGCGTTGAGCGCTTCCTTGGCGATACCAGTGTCTTCGATGACGTCGTGCAGCATGGCGGCCATCAGGCTCTGATGATCCATGTGCATTTCAGCGAGGATGCTGGCCACGGCCAGCGGATGGGTCACGTAGGCTTCGCCACTGCGGCGGCGTTGGCCATCGTGCGCCTGTTCGGCGTAGAAGTAGGCTCGGCGTACCAGGTTGACCTGGTCATGGCCGAGATAGGCCGAAAGTCGGTCGGCGAGAGCGTCTATGCCAGCCATGGGAGACTCTCCCGTTGGCAGCTGTGGCCCTGCGCCGCGTGACTTCGACCCGGCATCATCGACTTACAGAGGCTCGTTGGCCTCTTCCTCGAAGGCAGCGAACAGCGGTTCTTCTTCGACGATGTCTTCCTGGGCGACGACTTCATAGTCCACCAGGCCGGCAGCGATTTCGCGCAGGGCAACTACGGTGGGCTTGTCGTTTTCCCAAGCCACTTTCGGCTCTTTGCCGCCGGTGGCCAGCTGGCGCGAACGCTTGGTCGCGAGCATGACCAGTTCGAAGCGGTTATCAACGTTGTCCAGGCAATCTTCGACGGTAACGCGAGCCATGGTGTTCCTCGTAACGTGTGCGGATAAGCTTGGCCCGAGCGGGCGAGCGGACTGAATAGTCTAAAAAATCACCAGCGACAATGGAAGCGCTGTTTTACGCCAGCAGTTCGCTGAGCAGGCCGGCATGGCGCTGTTGTTGCTGAGTTTGCGACAACTGGTTGCTGCGGAAGATGGCTTTCAGGTCGCTCAGGGCGTGGTTGAAGTCGTCGTTGATCACCAGGTAGTCGTACTCGACGTAGTGGCTCATTTCGCTGACTGCTTCGCGCATGCGCCGCTCGATGATCTCGCCGCTGTCCTGTCCGCGATTGGTCAGGCGGTGGCGCAGCGCTTCCTGGGTCGGCGGCAGGATGAAGATGGATTTGGCCTGCGGCATCAGCTTGCGCACCTGCTGCGCGCCCTGCCAGTCGATTTCCAGAATCAGGTCGAAGCCTTCGGCCAGCGTCTGCTCGACCCATTTCTGCGAAGTACCGTAAAGGTTATCGAATACCTGGGCATGTTCGAGGAACTCGCTGCGTTCGAGCATGGCGTTGAACTGCGCATGGTCGACGAAGTGGTAGTTCACCCCATCCACTTCGCCCGGGCGCATGGCGCGAGTGGTGTGCGAGACCGAAACGCGAATCTGCGCTTCGCTGTCGATCAGGGCCTTGACCAGGCTGGTCTTGCCGGCGCCGGAGGGTGCGGAAACGATGTAGAGGGTGCCGATGGTGGCCATTAGAGCTTCCTGAGCAAATCTTGGTGGGCGTGAAAACGTAGCGAGCGACGGCTAGGCAAGGCGAAATCAGGTGAGAAAGCGGAGTTTACGACGGTAAATGAGCATTTCGAACCTGATTTAAACGCGGTATAGCCTAGCGCAGCAGTTTTCACTCGATGTTCTGCACTTGCTCGCGCATCTGCTCGATAAGCACCTTGAGGTTGACCGCAGCCTGTGTGCTGCGTGTATCGAACGCCTTGGAGCCGAGGGTATTGGCCTCGCGGTTGAGTTCCTGCATGAGGAAGTCCAGGCGTCGCCCGGCAGCACCGCCGGCCTTGAGCACGCGGCGCACTTCGCTGACGTGGGTGCTGAGGCGATCCAGCTCCTCGGCCACGTCGCTCTTCTGCGCGAGCAGCACCAGCTCCTGCTCCAGACGTTGTGGATCGAGCTCGGCCTGCATCTCGGCGAAGCGGGTTTCGATCTTCTGGCGCTGGCCGGCGAGCATCTGCGGCACCAGTTCGCGCAAGGCGGCGACCTCGTCGAGGATGCTGTCGAGGCGCTCGTTGAGCAGCTTGGCCAGTTCGGCACCTTCGCGGGCGCGGCCGGCCTTGAGTTCGCCCAGCGCCTGGTCAAACAGCTTCAGTGCAGCGGCGTTGAGTGTCTGCGGGTCGGCCGAGTCGGCCACCAGCACGCCAGGCCAGGCCAGCACTTCCAGCGGGTTGAGCGGAGCCGGTTGCTGGATCAGTGCGGCGACCTGCTCGGCGGCGTTGATCAACTGACGCGCGCGCTCGCTGTCGACCTGCAGTTGCTTGCCGGCACTTTCTTCGGCGAAGCGTAGGGAGCATTCCACCTTGCCGCGCGACAGACCCTGGCGCAGGGCTTCGCGCACCGCGCTTTCGAGGTCGCGGAAAGCTTCCGGCAGGCGCAGGTGCGGCTCGAGGTAACGGTGGTTGACCGAGCGCAGTTCCCAGCTCAGGGTGCCGTGGGCGGTTGCCTGCTCGTTGCGGGCAAAGGCCGTCATGCTATGAACCATGGGATACCTCGTGGAAGTCGGCTCGAAAAACGCAAGATTGTAGCGCAGTGAATCGACCCTACCCAATTCGGCATGTCGCCGCAGTCGCCCGACCTCTATAATGCGCACTGTTTTTACTTAATGAAGTAGGTATCGCTCGATGAAACGTCCCAGTGGCCGCGCCGCCGATCAGTTGCGCTCGATTCGCATCACCCGCAACTACACCAAGCACGCCGAGGGCTCTGTGCTCGTGGAGTTCGGCGATACCAAGGTGATCTGCACCGTCAGTGTCGAATCTGGCGTGCCGCGTTTCCTCAAGGGGCAGGGCCAGGGCTGGTTGACTGCCGAATACGGCATGCTGCCGCGCGCCACCGGCGAGCGTAACCAGCGCGAGGCCAGCCGTGGCAAGCAGGGTGGTCGTACCCTGGAAATCCAGCGCCTGATCGGTCGCTCGCTGCGCGCGGCGCTGGACATGAGCAAGCTGGGCGAGAACACCCTGTACGTCGACTGCGACGTGATCCAGGCCGACGGCGGTACCCGTACCGCATCCATCACCGGTTCCATGGTGGCGCTGATCGATGCCCTGAAAGTGCTGAAGAAGCGTGGCGCGCTGAAAGGTGAGCCGCTCAAGCAGATGATCGCAGCGGTGTCTGTCGGCATCTACCAGGGCGAGCCGGTGCTGGATCTGGACTACCTGGAAGATTCTGCCGCCGAGACCGATCTCAACGTGGTGATGACCAACGCCGGCGGCTTCATCGAGGTACAGGGCACTGCCGAAGGCGCGCCGTTCCAGCCTGACGAATTCAACGCCATGCTGGCCCTGGCGCAGAAGGGCATGAACGAGATCTTTGAACTGCAGAAGGCCGCTCTGGTCGACTGAAACTCGTAACGAGCAAGGAGCACCAGGATGAATGACGATATGCAAAACCCGCTGCCGACGCCCGGTCAGGAAGCGCGTCAGTGGGCCATGTTCTGTCACTTCGCCGCGTTTCTCGGCCTGGTGTTCCCTTTCGGTAATCTGCTCGGCCCGCTGATCGTCTGGCAGATCAAGAAGGATTTCGACCCCTTCGTCGATGCTCAAGGCAAGGAAGCGCTGAACTTCCAGATCAGCGTGGCGCTGGCCGCCGTGGTCTGCTTCATCCTGATGGTGGTGGTGATCGGCTTCCCGCTGCTGATGCTGCTGGGTCTGGCCGCGTTGGTGCTGACCATCATCGCCGGTATCAAGGCCAACGAAGGGCAGAGCTATCGCTACCCCTTCAGTTGGCGTTTGGTGAAGTAAACCTGCGCGCAACAAAAAGCCGGCGATCAGCCGGCTTTTTCATACCTGTTGCCCGTCGATCAGACGCTGAGAATCCAGTCGTAATCGACGATCAGCGGCGCATGCTGAGAGAAGCGCGGCTGGCGCGGCAAACGGGCGCTACGCACGCTGCGGCGCATGCCCGGCGTGAGCAACTGGTAGTCGAAGCGATAGCCCAGGTTAAGCATTTCCGCCTGCTCGTTATCCGGCCACCAGCTGAACTGGTCGCCTTCACGGCTGACTTCGCGCAGGGCATCGACATAACCCATATTGCCAACCACCTCGTCCATCCAGGCGCGCTCGGGCGCCAGGAAACCTGGTGATTGCTGGCAGTCACGCCAGTTCTTCACATCCAGCTTCTGGTGCGCTACATGCAGCGAACCGCAGTAGATGTACTCGCGACGCTTGCGCCGTTGCTTGTCCAGATAATGGGTGAAGTCGTCCATGAACTTGAATTTCTGATTCAAGCTCTCGTCACCGTCCCGCCCACTGGGCAGAAGCAGGGTGGCGATGCTGACTTTGTCAAAATCTGCCTGCAGGTAGCGCCCGTAGCGATCGGCCATCTCGAAGCCGAGGCCGCTGATCACCGCCTTGGGTTGCAATCGCGAGTAGAGTGCCACGCCACCTTGGCTGGGCACTTCACCGTCGCATGCATAGAGGAAATAACCATCCAGCTGGAAGGCTTGGTCGTCCATTTCAAAGGCAGAGGCACGGGTGTCTTGCAGGCAGATCACGTCGGCATTCTGGGCTTGCAGCCAACTGAGCAAACCTCGCTCGGCCGCAGCCTGAATACCATTCACGTTCACACTGATGATCCGCATAAATGGCCCCCAAAAACACATGCATGTATGATACCCGAGCTCACCTCATTTAGCTAAATCCGTGCCGTCCGGGACTTTTCATGCAAGCGTACCAGCGCGATTTCATTCGTTTTGCCATCGAGCGCGGGGTTCTGCGTTTTGGCCAGTTCACCCTCAAGTCCGGGCGCACCAGCCCCTATTTCTTCAACGCCGGCCTGTTTGACAGCGGTCTGGCGTTGGCGCAGCTGGGGCGTTTCTACGCGGCGGCAATCGTCGACAGCGGCATTGATTTTGACGTGCTGTTCGGCCCGGCCTACAAGGGCATTCCGCTGGCGGCGACCACTGCCGTGGCGCTGGCCGAGCATCATCAGCGCGATCTGCCCTGGTGCTTCAACCGCAAGGAAGCCAAGGACCATGGCGAGGGCGGCACCCTGGTCGGTGCGCCACTCAAGGGCCGTGTGTTGATCGTCGATGACGTGATCACCGCCGGTACCGCGATCCGCGAAGTGATGCAGATCATCCAGGGCCAGGGCGCCCAGGCCGCCGGCACGCTGATCGCGCTGAATCGCCAGGAGCGCGGCCAGGGCGATCTTTCTGCCATCCAGGAAGTCGAACGCG
Source organism: Pseudomonas sediminis (assembly GCF_039555755.1). Lineage (NCBI taxonomy): Bacteria > Pseudomonadati > Pseudomonadota > Gammaproteobacteria > Pseudomonadales > Pseudomonadaceae > Pseudomonas > Pseudomonas sediminis. The sequence continues at coordinate 1,569,027 of NZ_CP154631.1, read as the reverse complement.
ATTTCGGCATGCCCGTAGTGAGCATCGTGTCACTCGAACAGGTACTGGAATATCTGGCAGGGGATGCTGAACTGAAGCAATATCTGCCGGCTGTCGAAACCTATCGCGCCAAGTACGGAATCTAGCCCTAGCACAAGGTAGTCCTGATGCCTGCACCGTTCCTGACCCGCTGTACGCTGCTCTGTAGCTTGCTACTGCCGCTGTCTGGAGTGGCTGCCGAGCTGTATCGCTACGTTGATGACAAGGGCGTGACGGTGCTCAGTCGTCAGGGTGTGCCGCCTGAGTTCATCGGAAAGGGTTATGAGGTACTCAATGATCAGGGCCGTGTCGTGCGGGTGATCCCGCCGGCCCCGACGCCTGAGGAGTTCGCCCGTATACAGGCGGACAAGGCACGCGCCAGCAGCGATGCTCAATTGCTGCGGCTGTACACCAATCTTGATGATGTCGACCGTGCCCGCGAGCGCAAGCTGGCCGAGCTCGACAGCGTCACCAGTGTCGCTCGCGGCAACCTGCAGTCGGTGCGTACCCAGCAGGCCAACCTGCAGAGCCAGGCCGCCGACCACGAGCGAGCCGGGCGCCAGGTGCCGGAGCATTTGCTGGCGCAGATCAATAACCTCAAGGAAGAGCAGCAGCGTCTGCAGCGCGATATCGCCCGCTACAAGGAGATCCGCACTCAAGCCGAGGCTGGTTTCAGCGCTGATCGCGCGCGCTTGGCCGAGTTGTTTGGCGAACCGCAGAAAAAGCCCTAGGACTTGGCTATTCAGCCTTGCGGTTGAGTCTTCTCGAAACTCCCGATCTTTTCCCTGAGCCACTGCGGCAGCGGTGCGCTGCTGCGTGTCGCGCCGTCTGCGTGAACATAGACGATTTCGCCGCTGGTCAGCAGCTCGCCGTCGCGCCAGATGCCGAGCGCAAAGGTCAGGCTGGATCGGCCCAGACGCGCGCTGCGGATGCCGATCTGCAGTTGGTCGTCGAAGCGCGCCGGAGCACGGTATTCGAGCAAGGTGCGGATTGCGAAAAAATCGCCGCCGTCCTGTGCCAGGTCACCGGGGTAGGCGACTCCCAGCGCACGGAAGTATTCGGTGATGGCCACGTCGGCGTAGGTCAGGTAGTGGCCGTTGAAGGCGATGCCTTGCGGATCGACTTCGGCCCAGCGCACGCGTAAGGAGTGGAAGAAACTGAACTGGCTGGGTTCGGGCAAGCTGCTCATGGGGGTTCCTTGTCAGGGGTACCTGGTGAGCGTGCATGTTGAGGAGGGTTGCGGCAAGTTCGAGTCGGTGTGCGGATGGCTTGCGATAAGACCGCTCGATGGTTTGGGTAGGGTGCGCTATGCGCACCGCTCGGGTCGCCATGCGTGCAGGCGTGGGGGATTCGTGGTGCCCACTTCCCTCTCCCGTCCTGCGGGCACCCTCTCCCGGAGGGAGAGGGGCATCAGAAAGCCGCGTTCGCGGCTTGCTTTTAGGGGCGTTTGCGGTTGCTGATCATGGTGCCGTTGCCGATATCGGTGAAGATCTCCAGCAGTACGGCATTAGGTACACGGCCATCGATGATGTGAGAGCTGGTCACGCCACCCTGTACCGCTTCCAGGGCGCATTTGATCTTCGGCAGCATGCCGCCGTAGATGGTGCCGTCGGCGATCAGTTCGTTGACCTGCTCGGTGTTCAGGCCGGTGAGCACTTCGCCCTGCTTGTTCATCAGGCCGGCGATGTTGGTCAGCAGCATCAGCTTCTCGGCTTTCAGTGCTTCGGCCACCTTGCCGGCCACCAGGTCGGCATTGATGTTGTAGGACTCGCCATCCGGGCCGACGCCGATGGGCGCGATGACCGGGATGAAGTCGCCCTTGGCCAGCATGTTGAGCAGGTCGGTGTTGATCCCGGTGACCTCGCCGACATGACCGATATCGATGATTTCCGGCTGGGTCATCTCCGGTGTCTGACGGCTGACCTTGAGCTTGCGCGCGCGGATCAGGCCGGCATCCTTGCCGGTCAGGCCGATGGCGCTGCCGCCATGCTGGTTGATCAGGTTGACGATGCTCTTGTTGACCTGCCCACCCAGCACCATTTCCACCACGTCCATGGTGGCGGTATCGGTGACGCGCATGCCGTCGATGAAGTGACTCTCGATGGACAGGCGTTTGAGCAGATCACCGATCTGCGGCCCACCGCCGTGCACCACCACCGGGTTGATGCCGACAGCCTTCATCAGCACGATGTCGCGGGCGAAGCCCTGCTTGAGCTCCTCGCTTTCCATGGCGTTGCCGCCGTACTTGATCACCAGGGTCTTGCCGACGAAGCGGCGGATATAGGGCAGGGCTTCGGACAGTACCTTGGCAACTTGGGCGGCGGCGTCACGCTCGAGGGTCATGCAGGGGCTCCTGGAACAAATCGGTCAAAAGGGCAGTTGCAGGTCGGGGGCGACCTTGAGCAGTTGCGCGCGGAACACGTCCTGGATGCGCTCCAGCTCTTCCTGGGTGTCGGCCTCGAAGCGCAGCACCAGCACCGGTGTGGTGTTGGAGGCGCGGATCAGGCCCCAGCCCTTGGGGTAGTCGACGCGTACACCGTCGATGCTGGTGATGTTCGCCTCGCCCCATTGGCCTTCACGCTGCAGGCGCTCGATCATGCCGAACTTGGTCTGTTCGGTGACCTTGATGTTGATTTCCGGTGTGGAAATGTCGCTGGGGAAGGCGCTGAACACCTGCTCGGCGTTGCGTTTTTCGAGGCTGAGAATTTCCAGCAGACGGGCAGCGCTGTAGATACCGTCGTCGAAACCGTACCAGCGCTCCTTGAAGAAGATGTGACCGCTCATCTCGCCGGCCAGCAGGGCACCGGTTTCCTTCATTTTCTTCTTGATCAGCGAGTGGCCGGTCTTCCACATCACCGGGCGACCACCGTAGCCGCTGATCAGCGGGGTCAGGCGACGGGTGCATTTGACGTCGAAGATGATGTCGGCGCCGGGGTTACGCGACACCACGTCCTTGGCGAACAGCATCAGCAGGCGGTCGGGGTAGACAATATTGCCGGTGTTGGTCACCACGCCGACACGGTCGCCGTCGCCGTCGAAGGCCAGGCCCAGGTCGGCGTTCTCGGATTTCACACGGGCAATCAGGTCGACCAGGTTCTCCGGCTTGCCTGGGTCCGGGTGGTGGTTGGGGAAGGTACCGTCAACGTCACAGAACAGCGGGATCACGCTGCAACCCAGGGCTTCGATCAGTTGCGGGGCGATCACGCCCGCGGCGCCGTTGCCGCAGTCGACCACTACGCGCAGCGGCTTGGCCAGGGCGATATCGTCGCGAATGGTCTTGAAGTAGCGCGGCAGCACATCGACCTGCTGCACGCTGCCGACGCCTGTGGCCAGGTCGTTGTTGTCCAGGCGGGTCTTCAGCGCGAGGATCTGCTCGTTGGCCAGGGTGTCGCCAGCGATGATGATCTTGAAACCGTTGTAGTCCGGTGGGTTGTGGCTGCCGGTGAGCATCACGGCCGAGCGGCCCTCCAGCACGTTGGCGGCGAAGTAGACGACTGGAGTCGGCACCATGCCGATATCGGTCACTTCGCAGCCGCAGTCGAGCAGACCTTGTACCAGTTGCTGCAGCAGTTCCGGGCCGGAGAGGCGGCCGTCACGGCCGACGATGACCTTGGGCTCGCCCTGAGCCAGGCTCTGCGAGCCGATGGCGCGGCCGATCCAGTAGGCGTATTCGGCGGTCAGGGTGTCGCCCACTACGCCACGGATGTCGTAGGCACGGAAAATGTCGGCGGGAAGTTTCGGGGCGCTTTGGCTAGTGCTCATTGCGGGGCTCTGCTCCAGTCCCAGGAGATCCTGGTCTTCATCGAGAATGTCGATATCGAGGATATCGGTGTCCTGAAACAGCGGGTCGACCAGCTCGGCTGGCTTGGCTGCCGGCTGAGCGGCGGGGGCCGCGGCTGTTCCTTTAGTGGGGGTGCTGCTGCCTTCAGGGCTGTTGCGGCGCGGCAATCGCGCCAGGCTTTGAGCCAGCGCATCGAGCGCCGGAATGCTGAGGCTGAAGGCTTTGACGTTCTTACCCGCAGAGAGTTCTTTGAGCATTTGCCCAAGCTGCTGGGCGTCGAGATTGACGCGCCGCTGCAGCGCGCCCTGAACCAGGATCATGCCGATCAGGGCGCCGCCCACTGCAAGCAGGAACGCGAGGCCGAGCATTGCCGGAGCGATGCTGCCTTGAGTCAGGCTGGGGCCGGGGGTGAAGCTGATCTTCCAGTAAGGGTTGCCGGTAGAGAAGGTCTGCGCAGCGGCGGCGTCGCCTGCCTGGCCGCGCTGTAGGAGCACCTGTGCCGGCGTGTTGGCGAACTGCTGCACCAGCTGCACCTGGCCATACTCGGCGGGTAACGCCGGCACAGCTGCGAGTACGCGCTGCAGGTCGAAGGCCAACAGCAGCGTACCCTGTGCCGGCTGGCTCTCACTCAGGCGTAGTGCCACGGCGCTATAGGCCAGCCAGCGCTCACCCACACGATAGGCTTCGGTGGCGGCTTGCTGACCGCTTTCAGTGCGGCGCAGCATATCCAGACCGGCGAAGTTCATCGGCGCGGCACGGGAGGTGTTCTGTACCGCTTCGCCGCGGCGATTGAGGTGGGCATCGATCACGCCGTCCCAGTAGCCCAGGCGCCGTTCGGCTTCGCTGACCCGCAGGTTGTCGCCGCTCTGCAGTGCTTGCAACAGCTCAGGGTTGCGAGCCGCGGCGAGGCTGTCGGCCTGCAATTGCTTGAGCGCCTGCTGCACGGCAGCGGCCTGGCTGGTGCCGATGGCCTGCACCAGCTCTGCCTGGCGTGCCTGGCTGCTGCTGTTGTCGGCAAACCACAACAGCGCGGCGCCTGCGGCGCCGCCGATCAGGGCAGCCAGCAAGCCGGGTAGCAGTGCGCCCAGCGAGGGGTTCGCCGTTTTGCCCTTGGGCTTGCTCGGCGCCAGGCTGGCAGCCGTGTCGGCTTCCTTGGCAGTACGCTTGAAGAGTTTCACGTGGGTGCTCCTCGGCGGGTCGTCCTGTGGGGTGTGAATCAGTGGCTACCGGAGTGGCCGAAGCCGCCAGCACCACGTTGGGTCTCGTCGAACTGCTCGACCAGCTCGAAATGCGCCTGCACCACCGGTACCAGCACCAACTGCGCGATGCGCTCGCCGATGGCGATGGTGAAGGGCGTCTGGCCGCGGTTCCAGCACGACACCATCAGCTCCCCCTGGTAGTCCGAGTCGATCAGGCCGACCAGGTTGCCGAGCACGATGCCGTGTTTGTGGCCGAGGCCCGAACGCGGCAGGATCATCGCCGCCAAGCCTGGGTCGCCGATGTAGATCGACAGGCCGGTCGGAATCAGCACGGTCTGGCCTGGCTCGAGGACGATCTCTTCCTTGAGCATGGCGCGCAGGTCGAGGCCGGCGGAGCCCGGCGTGGCGTATTGCGGCAGCGGGAATTCCTGGCCGAGGCGGGGATCGAGGATCTTGGCTTGCAGAGCGTGCATGGTCAGTTCTTGTTCAGTCGTTCTTTGATAAGGGTGATCAACTGGCGGGCGATCTTGCCCTTGCTGGTCTGGGCGAAGCTGGTTGGCTGCAGCCCACGGTCGATCACGGTGATGGCGTTCTCTTCACTATTGAAGCCGATGCTGGGGTTGGCTACATCATTGGCGACGATCAGATCGAGATTCTTGTCGCGCAGTTTGCGCGAGGCGTATTCCAGCAGGTTCTCGGTCTCGGCGGCGAAGCCCACGCTGAACGGGCGATCCTCGCGGCCGGCGATGGTGGCGAGGATATCCGGGTTGCGCACCATTTGCAGGAGCATCCCTTCGCCGCTGGTGGGGTCTTTCTTCAATTTGTGCTGGGCGACCACTTCCGGGCGGTAGTCGGCCACCGCGGCGGCGGCGATCAGCACGTCGCAGGGCATGGCGGCTTCGCAGGCCGCGAGCATGTCGCGGGCGCTGACCACGTCGATGCGGCTGACTCGATCCGGCGTTGGCAGGTGCACCGGCCCGCTAACCAGGGTTACGCGCGCACCGGCCTCGGCAGCGGCCTCGGCGAGGGCGAAGCCCATCTTGCCGGAGCTGTGGTTGGTGATGTAACGCACCGGGTCGATGTTTTCCTGGGTCGGACCGGCGGTGATGAGGATATGCAGGCCATCGAGCGCCTGGCGCTGGAAACAATCGGCGGCCAGCAGGGCCAGGTCGTTGGGCTCGAGCATGCGGCCGAGACCGACATCGCCGCAGGCCTGGCTACCGGAGGCTGGGCCGAACAGGCGCATGCCGCGACTTTGCAGCAGTTCGAGGTTGGCCTGGGTGGCTGCGTCGCGCCACATAGCCTGGTTCATCGCCGGAGCCAGGGCAATCGGCGCATCGGTGGCCAGCACCAGCGTGGTCAGCAGGTCGTTGGCCACACCCTGGGCCAGGCGGGCGATCAGGTCGGCGGTGGCCGGCGCGATGAGTATCAGATCGGCCCAACGCGCCAGCTCGATATGGCCCATCGCGGCTTCGGCGGCGGGGTCGAGCAGGTCGAGGTGCACAGGGTGGCCGGACAGGGCCTGCAGGGTCAGTGGGGTGATGAACTCGCGCCCGCCCTGGGTCATCACCACGCGGACTTCGGCGCCTTGATCCTTGAGTCGGCGAACCAGTTCGGCGCTCTTGTAGGCAGCAATACCGCCCCCGACGCCGACGATGATGCGTTTGCGATACAGCCGCTGCATAGGCTTGCCTTTTATAAACCGGTGGATGTGCGCCACGTGACCAACGCCTCCCCAGGCCGGCCCCGTGTAAAGTCGGGTAGGGATAGGCCATTGCTGGCCCATCCCCCCCTAAGAACCGTACGTGCGGCTTTCACCGCATACGGCTCAAGCCTACGTGAAACCAAGTAGCTTGGCCGGCAACGTACGGAGGTGCGTCGGATTCTACAGCTATAAACCGCTAAACCGTAGAGGTGTATCTTTTTGCTGGCTATGAAGCCGCGCGTGGCAGTTTGGATGAAGCAATACGCGGTTTTGCAGATTGTCCGAACCGCCGTCCACACGTCTTATGACGTGATGGTCATGCCATCCGGTTTCCTTGCTCACCGCTTGCCCGCACGAGGCGCAAACACCCCGCTGTCTGCGGAAGAGGCTGAGGATTTGTCCTCGATAACGCAGCTTGTGCTGCATTCGCTGGACTCTCAGTGCCTCCCACTTCAGTTCGTGTTCCGCGTCGTAGGGGTTGTAGTCCCCCGGAAGACGTTTGTGGCGCACGATTGCGGTTCCCGCCAACAGGTATAGCCGGCGGTACTGCTTTTCTCCCTTACCATTCTTGTAGGGGTACGCGAACACCCAGCTCTGCCCGCCTATGGATCGGAAGTATTTATTCCTGATCCAGTCAGCTGACTTCCTCGGATGCCTACGCTTCACCCACCTCCAGATTCGCCAAAAGATCAGGTGATCCAGCTTGCTGAAGGTTTCCTTTGCCACGACCGGGGAGTGATATTGCGCCCACCCCTTCAGTACCGGGTTCAGTTGGCCGATCAACGCTTCCTGCGTCATAGCCCCGCTGCTTTTGATGATCTCGCGTACCTTCCGATAAAACGCAGAGGCGTTCTTCTTCGAGGGCTTGATCAGCAGCTTGGCTTTCCGGTGCGGTGACTTCGGCACGTACTTCCTGAAGTTCCACCCCAAGAAATCGAATCCCTGGTGAATGTGCGTGATGTGCGTTTTCTCCCGGGACAGCTCAACCCCTCGTACCGACAGGAATTGCTCTACCCAGGGTTTAACCTCTTCCTCCAACAGCTCTTTCGAGGCTGCCAGGATCACGAAGTCATCCGCATACCGTACACATTGCACCTTGGTCTTCTCGGCCTTCTTGATTCCCAGCTTCTTCGCCAGGTGGCGCTTCAACTGAGTTTCCAGGCCGTTCAGGGTGGCGTTGGCCAGACAGGGCGAGATGATCCCGCCCTGTGGCGTCCCGGCTTCCGTAGCCATGAGTTGTCGCCGGTCGATGACCCCGGCTCTCAACCATTTGCGCAGCACCTTCGTGTCCATCGGGACATTTCGGCACAGCCACTCGTGATTGATGTTGTCGAAGAAGCCTTTGATGTCCCCCTCCAGAATCCAGGTCGGCGCCACGGTGGGCGACAACAGGTGGAAGAGTTCAACCATGGCGTCAGCGGTCGAGCGGTCAGGCCGGAAGCCATAACTTTTCGGATCGCTGGTGCTTTCTATTACAGGCTCCAACGCTTGCAGATACAGCGCTTGCATGGCCCGATCCAACATCGTCGGGATACCCAGTGGGCGCTTTTCCTGCTTGCCGGGCTTCGGTATCCAGACCCGCCGTAGCGGTTTGGGCCGATAGCCTCGTTGTTTCGACAGACGTTTCACGGCATGGAACTTGGCTAGGGGCGTACCCCAGGTTTCTCCATCGACGCCCGGAGTCTTGCGACCCCGGTTCTCCGTGACTCGCCTTACAGCCAAGCAGCGACCGTAAAACGAGCGAGTCAGCATCCGTTGCAGGCGTTTAACCCTGCGCCAGTTACCTTCCCGTGTTGCCTGCGCAATCTTCAGCTGCGTTCTCCGAACGGATTGTTGAACTTTGGCCCAATCGAGATCGTGCCAGTTCGCCCCTCCGCCTGAGGACGCAGACGCTTCCGGTGTTGCTGGTTGCGTTTTCATACAGTCCTCCCGAGATGAACGACACTCAGGACGGACTACTCCCCTATGGGCAGTAGTTCGCCCATAGGGTCGTTTTTGGTTATCGCTGGAATCAGCGGCTGTTTTTGCGCTCGTAGACCAGATGCACGTCAGCCAGAGTTATCCCCTGCCGGTAATGTTCCAACCGGTATGCCACCCGTTACAGGCGACCGTTCGCTTCTTGCATCCTCCCATTCCCCACACCCATCAGCGCCCCTTGCGGTTTGCCTGCCTGCCCGATGTTGCTGGGCAGGCGAGTGGTCGGGATTGCCACGTTCCCCGAGTCGCATCTATTCCCCGTTTAGGCTTCGTCTTTCCCCCGGTAGTCGTATTGGTACCGCAGCGCATCATCCCACTGCGCTGTCCGACTACATGCCGATTTTTGGCTAAGGCCAATAATTGCCGTAGGCCTATCCGTAGTTACGAAGGTTCAGGCGACGATTCACATGCGTTAGCCATGCGGGTTGGGTCATTAGCCTCGTTACGTCCGTGCAATTCGGACGTATAGCGTTCTCCGTCACCGGATAACACCTTCATAAGAGCGAGACATTGTTAATCGGGCTTCACACCCCAGGGTTGGCCCCTGACGCATGCCGATCTAATGAACTGGCAGGTACATGCCAGGCTCGGTACTTCCTATGCAAGCGAAGTTGAGCAATGCGATTCGGAGCTTTTCGCTCCGTGCTTGGTTCAACATCCCCCCAACGTCTCACGACGGTGAATTGGCTCACTGCCAGACTTGCGAGGATGAGTTCTGCCCGGAGGGCAAATTCGCCCTCGGGTCAGACATTTTTAGTAACAATTCGGTGATAGCTGAACGTTACTGTCCTGTTTCTGTAACCGCTCATTGACCCATTTTAGGGTTTGAACAGATACAGCTTTTGTTATCCATCCCCGCCAAAACGAAGCGTTTCCAGGGTGTGGATTAACCAGGCTGAGCCGGTTTATTGAATGCTTTTTCGGGCTTAAAACCCCCTGATAGCAAGGGATTAAGGTGCCTAGGCGCATTAACCAAACCAAGCACGACACGTTCAACGTGTCGCACAAGATGGGCTACGATAGCACAGCGCCCGCAGCGGAACAGCGGGCGCCTGGCTCAATAGGGAGGTGTACATGAGCATTCGCGACTGGCCCGCGGCAGAGCGCCCGCGGGAGAAATTGCTGGAGCAGGGCGCGGCCTCGCTGACCGATGCCGAACTGTTGGCGATCTTTCTGCGTACCGGAGTGACCGGCAAGAGTGCGGTGGACCTGGCGCGCTATCTGCTGAGCGAGTTCGGCAGCCTGAGAGCGCTACTCGAAGCCGATCTGGCTGGGTTCAGCCAACACCTTGGTCTGGGGCCGGCCAAGTACGCACAGCTACAGGCAGTGCTGGAGATGTCGCGGCGCCATCTGGCCGAACGCCTGCGTCGTGACTCAGCGCTGGAAAGCCCGCAGGCCGTGCGCGATTACCTCAAGGCGCAACTGCGTCACGAACCGCACGAGGTCTTCGGCTGCCTGTTTCTCGATGCCAAGCATCGGGTGTTGGCGTTCGAGGTGTTGTTTCGCGGCAGCATCGACAGCGCCAGCGTATATCCCAGGCAGGTGGTCAAGCGGGCGCTGGCCAACAATGCCGCCGCCGTTATCCTCACCCATAACCACCCATCGGGCGTGTCGGAACCCAGTCAGGCTGACCGCGTGCTGACCCAGCGGCTCAAGGATGCCCTGGCGCTGGTCGAGGTGCGCGTGCTCGACCACTTTATCGTCGGCGATGGCGAGCCGCTGTCGATGGCCGAGCTGGGCTGGATGTAGCGGGGGCGTAGGGCGGGTGCAACCCGCCGCATTGAGGGTGGCGGGTTGCACCCGCCCTACGTGTCGTATCCCACCACGATGGCGCCTTATGGTGCGATCTGCACCGAGGCGAAGTTCTGCCGGCCGAACGGGCTGACCTTGTAGCCCTCGACCTTGCTGCTGAGCAGCGCGAAGGCGGTCGGGTGGGCCAACGGCAGCCACAGCGCCTGCTCCTGAATGATCTGCTGCGCCTGGTGATAGAGGCGGCTGCGCTCGCTCTGGTCGCTGCTGGTCTTGCCATCGGCGATCAGCTTGTCCAGCGCCTCATCGCAAAAACGGGCGAAGTTCAGGCCTGACTCGACCGAAGCGCAGGAAAACTGCGGAGTGAGGAAGTTGTCCGGGTCGCCGTTGTCGCCCGCCCAGCCCATGAATAGCAGGTCGTGTTCGCCGGCCTTGGCGCGGCGGATCAGTTCGCCCCACTCGATCACGCGGATTTCCGCGTCGATGCCGACCTTGGCCAGGTCTGCCTGCAGCAATTGCGCGCCGAGGCTCGGGTTGGGGTTGAGCAGGCTGCCGCTGGGGCGCGTCCAGATGGTGGTCTTGAAACCGTCAGCCAGGCCTGCCTCGGCCAGCAAGGCGCGTGCTTTTGCCGGCTCGTGCGCGTAGCCGGGCAGTTCGCTGGCGTAACTCCAGGTGTTCGGTGGGTAGGGGCCGTTGGCCGGCTCGGCGCTGCCTTCGAACACGGCCTTGACGTAGCTGGCCTTGTCGAACGCCAGGTTGATCGCCTGGCGCACCTGCGGCTTGTCCAGCGGCGTATGCTGGCTGTTGATGCCGACGAAGGCGGTCATGAAGGCGGCGGTCTGCGCGCTTTTCAGCTTGGCGTCGCCAGCGATGGCCTGCACGTCCTGCGGTTTCGGTGACAGGGCGATCTGGCATTCGCCGCGGCGCAGCTTCTGCAGGCGCACGTTGCTATCCGGGGTGATGGCGAAGATCACTCGGTCCACCCCCGGCTTGCCAGCGAAGTAGTCCGGGTTGGCGCGGTAGCGCACCACGGCATCCTTCTGGAAACGCTCGAAGACGAACGGACCGCTGCCCACCGGCGCGCTATTGAGCTTCTGCGGGGTGCCGGCGGCCATCAGCTTGTCGGCGTATTCGGCGGAATAGATCGAGGCGAAGCCCATGCTCAGGGTGGCGAGGAAGGTGGCGTCGCGGCGATTCAGGGTAATGCGCACGCTGTGGGCATCCGGCGCCTCGACCTTGGCGATCAGGCTGGGCCACTGCATCGACTGGGCGTGTGGGTAACCGCTGGCGGCCACCGCATGCCAGGGGTGCTGCTCGTCGAGCATACGCTGGAAGCTGAACAGCACGTCCTGAGAATCGAGGTGGCGGCTGGGCGTGAAGTCGGCGCTGTGGTGAAATTGCACGTCGTCGCGCAGCGTGAAGTCGTAGACCAGGCCGTCGGCGGAGATCGACCAGCTGCGCGCCAGGCTCGGCAGCAGCTTGCCTTGTTCGGCGTCGAATTCGACCAGGCGGTTCATCAGCATGTCTGCCGAGGCATTGGTAGTGGTCAGCGAGTTGTACTGCACCACGTCGAAACCCTCTGGGCTGGCTTCGGTGCATACGCTGAGGGTGGCAGCCTGGGTCAGGATCGGGGTGCACAGTAGAGCAGCGAGCAACAGGCGCATGGTGAGGTCCTCATTCCTGGCGTTGACGGCAAGCTTGCAACCCTAGTCGATTTGCCGGGCGCTGAATACCTGATCGAGGCGACGAGCGGTCAAATCTTGATCAGGCCCCAACGGGCCGGCCCCCGGCGGGTCTGCTGACCCGGGGTTGTGTTTTATCCTGCAGTTTTCCTTGTTGCTCCCAGGGCTTTCTGGTATAAAGCAGCGCTCTTTTCTAGGGGCCCGGTTCTTGCGCTATCCAGTGCGCCCGGTAAGACCCTCGAGAAACGCGGCGCCGAGCGCCAATGACATTGAGTTTAAGCGGCCAACCCATGCCGGGTTGGGCATGTGGTTTTAGAGGGCTGAGGCATGTCGAGAGTCTGTCAAGTTACCGGTAAGGGTCCGGTAACCGGGAACAACATTTCCCACGCAAACAACAAAACCCGTCGTCGTTTCCTGCCGAACCTGCAGCACCATCGCTTCTGGGTCGAGTCCGAGAAGCGCTTCGTGCGTCTGCGCGTATCTGCCAAAGGCATGCGTGTTATCGACAAGCGTGGCATCGATGTAGTGCTGTCCGAGCTGCGCGCTCGCGGCGAAAAGGTTTAAGGAGAGAGTCATGCGTGAACTGATCCGTTTGGTGTCCAGCGCCGGTACCGGCCACTTCTACACCACCGACAAGAACAAGCGCACCACCCCCGACAAGATCGAAATCAAGAAATTCGATCCGGTCGTACGCAAGCACGTGATGTACAAGGAAGCCAAGATCAAGTAATTGATCGGCTGCCTGACGAAGAAGCCCGCCTTTTCGGCGGGCTTTTTTATGCCTGAGGTTTTTGTCGTTGGGCAATTTTCAGGGCAGTCTGCCAATGCTGGCTGACTTCGCGTAAAGCCGCGGTTTAGACTGCGCCGCTACCATGGAGCTGACCTCTTTCTCAGGTTTGCACGGAGTGCCGGCGCAAGCGCTCCCCCTTCGCTATCGTCCAGAGGCTCGCATGACCGCTTCAGCTCACCGTGTGGAAGTTCTGATCGCCGAGGCTGACCCCTGGACGTCCAACCTGTTGCAGCAGTTGGTGCTCGACGTGTGCAGTGATGCCCACGTGCTGCAGTTCAGCGATGGCCAGGCAGCACTGGCGCGCTGCAAACGTCGCCTGCCTGATCTGGTGATCGCTGATGGCGAGCTGCCGGGGCTCGATGGTCTGGAGTTGCTGCGACAACTGCGTCGGCATCCACGTACACCGGTGCTGCCGTTCGTACTGATCAGCGGCCGCCTGGATGCCAGCAGCGTGCGGGCCGCAAGGCCGCTGGCGCCCAGTGCTTACCTGGGCAAACCCTTCAATGCTGAAAGCCTGCGTCAGCGTCTGCTGGCATTGTTGCCCTCGCCAGCGGCAGCGGTAGTGGTGCATCAGCCGCTGCTGGTCAGCGACCTGCGCGACTTTCTCGATACTGTGCGCGAAGAGGGGCAGGGTGCGCCGTTGCTCAGCGATGTGCGCAATGCCGTGAGTCAGGGGTTGCAGACCGGCGAGCAGGACCTTGGCGAGCTGGAGGCCGTGTTCGGCAGTGACCCGCAGATCACCGCGTTGCTGATCGCCGCTGCCAGTAGCGCCGCGCAGCATCAGGGCGTGCCTTGTCATACCCTGGCCCAGGCACTGCATCGTTTGGGCGTGGCGCGCACGCTGAACCTGGTGCTCGGTCTGGCGGTGCAGCGCAACGCCCAGTTGCGTGACCCGCGCCTGGCCGAGCTGGCCAGCCACACCTGGCAACAGGCGCGGCGCAGTGCCGAGCTGGCGCGCTGGCTGGCGTTGGAGCTGAAGCTGGATGCGGAGTTGTGTTACACCGCTGGCCTGCTGCACAACCTGGGGGAGCTGGCGCTGCTGCGCAGCCTGCAGGACTGGCAGGAAGCTGGCGGTGAGTTGAGCGATGAGCAGATCGCCGATGCGATGCCGCGCCGCTCGGCGAGCTTCGGCTCGGCCTTGCGTATCCGCTGGCGTCTGCCCTTCGGTCTGCGCGAGTTGATCGCGGCGTTCTACGGCCTGGGCAGTGGCGTGTTCTCGCGTGAGGCACTGGTGCTCAACCTCAGCGGCTTGCTGCTGGCGCTGCCGGCCAGCGAAGCCCCTAAAAGCCTGGTCGAGGCGCGTTGCGTGCGCATGTTGCGATTGGACCCTGCGCTGCTCGAGCGCCTGCCGGCGGCCCTCTATCAGGCTTCCTGAGTGCCGTGGCGACGCGCATCGTCGGCCAGTTGCCGCAAGGGCTGCGGGCGACCAACGAAGTAACCCTGAGCGTAGTCGATACCCAGGCGGCGCAGGCAGTCCAGGCTGGCCTGGGTTTCGACGAACTCGGCGACGGTGAGCAGCCCCAGTTGTCCGGCGATCTGGCGCATGGAGCCGACCATGGCCTGGTTGATCGGGTCGTTCTCGATGCCACTGATGAAGCTGCCGTCGATCTTGAGAATATCCAGCGGCAAGTGACGCAGATAAGCGTAGGAGGCGAAGCCGCTGCCAAAGTCATCCAGGGCGACTTTCAGCCCCTTGCTGCGTAGCCCCTCGATCCACTGCGCGGAGACGCCCAGCTCACCCAGGGCGACCATTTCCGTCACCTCGATACACAGTTTGCCGGGCGGCAAGCCGTGGTGCTGCAGTTCGTCCTGCAGCAGGCGATGGAAGGTGCAGTCGAGCAGCGAGCTGGCGCTGAGGTTGACGTTGACCTGGGCCAGTTGTGCCAGGTGCCGTGGGTTGGCTGCCAGCCAGGCGCACAGATGTTGGACGACCCAGCGGTCGATGGCGCCGAGAAAATCGTAGCGCGCCGCCGCGTCGAGAAACTGCGCCGGGCTGATCCACTCGCCGCTCTGTGGGTCGCGGTAACGCAGCAGCACTTCATAGTGCAGGCCGCTGGCCGCGTTCTGCAGCGCCTGGACCGGTTGGAAGAACAGCTCGAAATGACCGCGCTCGGTGGCCTCGCGCAGGCGGGTGATCCACTGCAGCTGGCGTTGATGTTCGAGCAGGGCGCCGTCGGCCGGGTTGAACTGCTGCACACGGTTGCGGCCCTGATGCTTGGCCAACTGGCTGGCGCTGCTGGCCCAGTTCAGCGCGGTTTCCCAGTCGCGTACGCCGGAGCTGAGCGCGAGCATGCCGATACTGGCGTGCAGGCGGAAGGGTCGGCCCTGCCAGGTGAAGACGAACTGTTCGACGGCGCGGCGCAACTGCTCGGCCTGGCTCAGCGCAGCGTCGTCATCGACTTCACGCAGGAGAATGGCGAACTCGTCGCCGCCAACGCGGGCCAGCTCGGCATGGCGCGGTAGCTGGTGCAGCAACTGGCCGGCCAGCTGTTTCAGCAACTGGTCGCCGGCCGAATGGCCGAACAGGTCGTTGACCTGCTTGAAGCGATCCAGCCCCAGCAGCAGCAGGTGGCTGAAGCGCCGTTTGGCTGCGCCGCTGAGAGTTTCCGAAAGCAGTCTTTCCAGCTCGCGACGATTCAGCAGGCCGGTCAGGGCATCGTGGGCGGCCAGCTGTTGCAGGCGTTCTTCCAGCGCCCGGCGCTCGCTGAGGTCGACCACGATGCCTTCGATGGACTCCTGATGCGGGCGCAGGTGCAGCGACAGGTAGACCCATCGGGGGCGCTGCTCGAGGTCGTACAGCTGGCATTCGCAACTGACCGCGCCGGCCTGCACGTCGAGTTGCAGCAGCAACCAGCGCCACTGAGTTTCCCCCACCAGGCTCTGCAAGGACAGCTGGCTGAGATCGTCCGGCAGGGTCTCGCTGCCAAGCAGGCGCGCCAGGCTCGGGTTGGCTTCCAGCAACTGGCCGTCGCGCTGGCAGCGGAAGATGCCTTCGCCGCTGTGGCGGAACAGCGCCTGGTACTGCTCCAGATTGTCGATGGCCTGCTCCTGGCTGCTCAGCAGCACGCGGCGTACGCGTTCCAGCTGCTTGTCGAGCAGGGCGCCGAACAGCAGCATGCTTAGCGCTGGCAGGTAGGCATACAGCGCATAGAAGCCAGCAGGTAGCGGAATCAGTCCGGCGCGGCTCAGCGGCACCAGCAGCATCAGCACCAGCGCCGCGCTCCAGCACACCAGGTAGCCGGGCGCGTAGGGGCGGCGCTGATGGACGCCAAGCACCATCAGCAGCAGTTGGTACAGCCCGGTGGCCAGGGTCAGCAGGTTGAGGGTCTGATAGGCGTGGGGGTGGTCGACGAAGACGCCGCCGAGGCTGACCAGCAAGGTGGCCGCGAACAAGACGTTGCGCAGCCAGCGCAAACGACCCAGGTGCAGGCCCAGGGCACTGGCGATGAACAGTGAGCTGAAGATCATCATCCCGGCGGTGGGCAGGTTGACCAGCAACTTGGGCAGCAGTGACCACTGCGGCCAGAGCAGGCCGGCCAGGTTGTACAGGCTGGCGTTGTACAGCGCCACGCACAACGAGGTGAGGCTGAAGTAGGCCAGTTGCGCTTCGCGCAAGGTGCTGTACTTGACCAGATAGAACAGCGCCAGGGCGAGCAGTGCACCGATCAGCAGGCCGCTCTGTAGCCAGCTGTAGGCGATCAGTTGTTGGCCCTGTGCGGCGCCGACTACCTGCAGCGGCAGGTTGATCGCCGAATGACTCTCTACGCGCAGCAGCAGGCTGTGAGGGCCTTCGCCCAGACGTGGCAGGTTGAGCAGGAACTGGGGATAGGGCTCGCCACGCTGGGCGAACGGACGTTTTGCGCCGCTGTACAGCGGGCCGAGCGGCGTGTCGCCGTCGAACAGCCAGATCTCCAGGTCATCGAGGAAGGTCTGGCCAATGATCAGTTGCAAACGTTCTGCCGGCGGTGTCTGCAACTGCACGGCAAGCCACCAGGCGCTGCGGGTGTAGCCGATGCGCGCAGTGCCGTGCACCTCTTGGCCTTCCTTGCCGATGCGCTGCAATACTTCGCTGGCGGTCAAATGGCCGCTGGGGTCTTCCAGCAGCACACTGCGCTCGATGCTCACTGGCGATACCAGGTCGGCGGCACTGAGCTTGAGCAACGGCAGCGCGTTATCCGCCCAGGCAGGTATGACGCAGGCCAGGCAGAGCAGCAATAGCAGTGAGCGAAACGGGCGGAGCATCCAGGGCGCCTCATGGCTACTACGAGGGCGCCGAAGTCCGATGGACACTGTTCTGTCTGAGGAGCGGTCGGGCGCATGTGGATTCTAGCCGACTACTGGCGTGATGATTGCGCTGCGAGTCTCATCCGTCTGGATCGCGCGACGAATGACGGCTTACAGCACGTCACAAGTTTCTTGCGGTCAACGGTTGCGGTTACGCAGGTGTAACGACACTCTCTTTGCCCGAGTGTGACTTTGCTGTGTCGTGGCAGGCGTCAGAGCCCGCAGAATGGTCTGCCCTGCTGCACGAGCATGAATTGGACTATCGAGCTTTCAAATGCTGTGCCGGACAAGTGCCGAGCCAGTACCGCGACGGATGCAATTAACGCATGACCCAGTACGACCTGATTCTGGCCGGGGCCGGCCATGCCCACCTTGGTGTGTTGCGCCGCTGGGCGTTGGTGGAGCGCCCGCCAGGCCGTATCGCCTTGCTCAGCCCGGGCCCGGAAGCCTGGTACGCCGGCATGCTGCCGGGGCTGATCAGTGGCCGTTTCAGCCCGGCAGATTGCCGCGTGGAGCTGCAGCCACTGTGCCGCGCGGCCAAGGTAGACCTGATCGAGGGCGAGATCGCTGCGCTCGATGCCGATGCGCGCATCCTGCAACTCGGCGATGGTCGTAGCCTGCAGAGCGAGTGGTTGTCGCTCAACGTCGGTGCCGGTATGGCCATTCCTCCGCAGCAGGGCGATGGCATGCAGGTGCTGGCTGCCAGACCCATCGAGCGGCTGCTCGAAGGCTGGCAGCAGTGGCAGGCCGAGCCACGCCGCATGGCGATTCTCGGTGGTGGCGCTGGTGGGGTGGAACTGGCCCTGGCGCTGGCCGACAAGGTGCCGGCGCTGGCGCTGTTCTGTGGCGGATCGTTGCTCGACGGGCTGGCCCCCGGGCTGCGCCTGCGCGCGCTGGGGCACTTGCGCCAGCGCGGCGTGCAGGTGCGCGAGCATTGCCCAATCGGCCGCATCGAAGACGACTGGCTGCTCAGCGGCGATGAACCGGTGTGGCGTGGACGGCGCCTGTTGCTGGCCAGTGGTGCACGCCCATGGCCATGGCTGACGGCGAGCCAACTGGCCAGCGACGCCGCCGGCTTCATCGCCATTCGTCCGACCCTGCAGTGCGAGTCCCACGCGCAGATATTCGCCGTCGGCGATAGCGCCAGCCTCGATGGTATGCGCCGCAGCGGCCGTTTCGCGGTGCGCCAGGCACCGGTACTGAGCTTCAATTTGCAGGCCGCGCTTCAGGGGCGTCCGTTACGTCCATATCGCGCGCAGTGGCAGAGTCTGGCTCTGCTCGCCACTGGCGACGGCGGAGCGCTGCTCGGGTGGCACGACTGGAGTGCAGGCGGGCAGCTGTACGGTCATTGCAAGGACTGGCTGGACCGGCGTTTCGTGAAACGCCATCGCATGGTGGGGTAGCCGGCCATGGAAGCCGAGGGGCATTGCTCTTGCCGCCGTTCGCTAATGTCGCACGGTTAGGCGTCGATACAGTGGATGGACACCTGGCAAAGGTTGCGCTGGCGGCGTGTTCTATCAGCCTACCACGGGCCTGACCGTCTAAATTCATGGCAGTGTGCTACCAAAGTTTTATGGTGCTGGTGCTTCCAAGCTGCTCGAATCCCGGTCATGGTGCCCGGTCTGCATACGCTGATTTTCCGTCGGGCCTGTCGTACACGTAGCCTGCTGCCCAGGTTGCGTGGGATATTCAAGGAGAGAACCCGCCGTGACCCCGTCCGCCTACAGCGCCTCGCCGCGCACCAGAACAAGAACTCTGAGGTCGGTCATGCAAGCTGCCTTTGTCCGTTCACCTGTTGCCTGTCTTCTCCACGCCCTGGGGCTGGCTGCTTTGATGCTGGTCTACCAGCAGGTGCAGCTACCGCCCTATGTCAGCGTGTTGTCTTTCCTGCTGCTGGCGCTGTGGCCCTGGCTGGGACCATGGCAGCGCCGCGACGACGGTTCGCCTGCCACGGAGCAGGTCGCCAGCGCTGACTTCGTCGAGCTCAGCCGCGGGCTGTCGCGCCATACCTGTCACAACGCGCTGTCAGCAGCCAAGGTGGCCCATGCGGTCAAGCACCTGGCCGGACGCCTGCAATCGCAACTGACGGCGGTGCAGCAGGTCAGCCAGGCCGCCGAGGCCATCACCCACACCGAGCAGGACAGCGCCGCTCGTGCCGAGCACACCTTGAGTGCGGCCCGCCATGTGCGTGATGCCAGCGCTAACGGTCAGGCCGAACTCAATCAGGCCATCGAACGCATGCAGCAACTCAGCGCGCAGACCCTGGCCAGCCGTGAGCTGATCGACGGTCTCGGCAGCCGTACCGAACAGATCGAACAGGTCACCCAGGTGATCCAGTCCATCGCCAGCCAGACCAACCTGCTGGCACTCAATGCGGCCATCGAGGCCGCGCGCGCCGGTGAGATGGGCCGGGGCTTTGCCGTGGTCGCCGACGAGGTGCGCAACCTCGCTGCGCGCACCGCCAGTGCCACCGAGGAAGTCAGCCAGATGATCGCCGACATTCGCCAGCAGAGCACGGCGGTGGTTGCGCATATCCAGCGTCAGAGCGTCGAGCTGGAGCTGGCGGCGCAGCAGATCGAGACGGCCGGCAGCCGCCTGCACGGTATTGCCGACCAGGCCGAGGAAGTCGAGCAGCAGGTGGCGCAGATCAGCGCCGGCACGGCGGACAACCACCAGCGTCTGGCCAGCCTGTCGGCTGCTGCGCTGCAATTGCAGGACGACGTGCAGGGCAGCGAAGGGCAGACGCGGCAACTGGCCGATGCTGCCGAACAGTTGGTCGGCCAGGCCGAGACGGTCAGCGAGCAGCTCGCCGAAGTGGGCCTGGATGATTACCACCAGCGCGCCTTTGACCTGGCCCGTGAAGGCGCCGCTGCCATCGCGGCGCAGTTCGAGCAGGACCTGCAGGCCGGTCGCATCGGCCTCGACGACCTGTTCGATCGTCGTTACCAGCCGATCGCCGGCACCCAGCCTCAGAAGTACCGCACGCGCTTTGATCAGTATGCCGATCAGGTGCTGCCGGCGTTGCAGGAGCCCTTGCTCAAGCGCCATGAAGGGCTGGTTTTCGCCATCTCCACCACTCCGGAAGGCTATGTGCCGACCCATAACACCGCGTTCAACCATCCGCCCAGCGGCGACCCGGCGGTGGACGCGACCCGCAGCCGTGGCAAACGCCTGTTCAACGACCGCACCGGCATCCGCTGCGGCAGCCACAAGCAGGCGCTGCTGCTGCAGACCTACATGCGCGATACCGGCGAGCTGATGCACGACTTATCAGTGCCGATCATGGTGCTGGGCAAGCATTGGGGCGGTTTGCGTCTGGGCTATCGGCCGGAGCCGTAGGGCTCGCGCCGCGATCTATCGTGCAATGAAGGCCGGTGCGCACGGCGCACCCTACGGGGCGGTGTCGGTTAGTCGGTGAATTGTTTAGCTGGCGCATAACCAAACGTATGAAAAACCCGATTTAACGCACCTCAAACCCTGTGCGACGCTGCCAAACCATGATCTCCCTGGCCTGCCAAGTCCATGTTCCGCTGTACCGCGCTCCCGCGCGGCGGCGCTTGTTGGAGCGGTTAAACCCGCTGCTGACGATCATTCTCGCCTTCTGGGCGCTGTGGCATTGCCGCCACGCCCGCCCGCCGGACGCCGTCCCCGCCCGCTGAATACCGATGGCTGCGCCATGCCCGCAGCCGCTGCTATCACCTTGTCTGCCTGTGCAACCTGTTCACGAATCGAACGGGCCGTGCGGACACCGAGCGCCGAACTGGCGCAAGCGAGCGCAACATGACGACTTTCGCCACCGTGCAGGAAGCTCAGGACTTCCTGACGAACAATCCCGATATCGAGCTGATCGAGCTATTCATTCTCGACGCCAATGGCGTGCCGCGCGGCAAGCTGCTGCACCGCGAGGAATTGCTGGCGCTGTACCAGAGCGGCCGGCCGCTGCCGAGCACCATGCTCGGCCTGTCCATCCAGGGCGAGGATGTCGAGGACTCCGGCCTGGTCTGGGAGGTGGGCGATATCGATTGCCGCGCCTATCCGCTGCCCGGCAGCCTGGTTCGCCTGCCCTGGCGGCAGATGCCCACCGCCGCCGTGCAGGTGTCGATGCACCCGACTGAAGGCCTGCCGGCCACGCCGGCTGATCCACGTCAGTTGCTGATCCGCGTGATCGAGCAGCTCGAAGCCGAGGGGTATTACCCGGTGATGGCCTGCGAGCTGGAGTTCTATCTGCTCGACCAGAAGCGTGATGCCGAGGGGCGCCCACAGCCGGCGCTGGACGCCGACGGTGGCCGTCCACGGCAGACCCAGGTCTACGGCCTGCGCGAACTGGAACAGATCGAACCCTTCCTGCGCGACCTCTATGCCGCCTGCAAGGCGCAGGGCATTCCCGCGCGCACGGCGATTTCCGAATACGCCCCCGGCCAGGTGGAGATCACCCTGGAGCACGGCCCGGTGCTGGCGGCGATGGATCAGGCGGTACGCTACAAGCGCCTGGTCAAGGGTGTGGCGCACCGTCATGGCATGCAGGCCTGCTTCATGGCCAAGCCGTTCGACCACCTGGCCGGCACCGGCATGCATATGCATGTGAGCCTGGCCGACGCGCAGGGCAATAACCTGTTCGCCAGTGAGGATCCGGCAGGTACGCCGCTGCTGCGCGAGTCAGTGGGCGGCATGCTAGCCAGCCTGCTCGACTCGCTGCTGCTGTTCTGCCCCAACGCCAACTCCTACCGACGTTTCCAGGCCAACAGCTATGCGCCGCTGGCGCCGACCTGGGGTGTGGACAACCGCACCGTCAGCCTGCGCGTGCCGGGCGGGCCCGCCAATACCCGGCATGTCGAGCATCGTATCTGTGGCGCCGATGCCAACCCTTATCTGGCGGCTGCGGCGATCCTCGCCGGGATTCACCGTGGCATTCGTGACCACCTCGATCCCGGTGCGCCGATCGAAGGTAACGGTTATGCCCAGGCCACGGAGTACCTGCCGACCCAGTGGTCGGCGGCGATCCAGGCGCTGGAGCGCTCCAGCTGGGCGCGTGATGCCTTTGGTGCCGAATTCCTCAAGGTCTTTCTCGCCGTCAAGCGTGCCGAGTATCGCCAGTTCATGGGTGAAGTCGGTGAGCAGGATTGGCGCTGGTACCTGAGCAACGCCTGACTGAACAGCATCGCGGCTGAAGCGAAGTACCGCCCAGCCGCTCCTACCACGTCGGAATCGTAGGAGCGGCTTCAGCCGCGATCCCAGATTCATCGGTGCAAACGCACCCCAAGGACATGCAATGAACGCGATCAAGCAACCCGTCAAACCCGCCGCCGAACGTGCGCCGTCTTACTACTCGGCCTCGCTCAACTTCGAGAGCGACTACCCGACACTACAGGGCAGTGTGACCGTAGACGTGGCCATCATCGGCGGCGGTTTCACCGGCATCGCCACGGCGGTGGAGCTGGCCGAGCGCGGCCTCAAGGTCGCCGTGGTGGAAACCAACAAGGTCGGCTGGGGCGCCAGCGGGCGCAACGGCGGCCAGGTCACTGGCAGCCTCTCCGGCGACGAGGCCATGCGCAAGCAGATGCGCAACACCCTCGGCGACGAGGTGGACGACTTCATCTGGCACCTGCGCTGGCGCGGCCACGAGATCATCAAGAACCGCGTGGCCAAGTACGGCATCGACTGCGACCTCAAGCACGGTCATCTGCATACGGCGATGAAAGCCAGCCATATGGACGAGCTCAAGGCGACCTACGACGAAGCGCTGCGTCGCGGTATGGGCGCCGATGTCACCCTGCTCGACGCGGCTGGCGTGCGTGCGCAGCTGGGCAGCGAGCTGTACTGCGGTGCGCTGAAGAACACCCGCAACATGCATTTGCACCCGCTCAACCTGTGCCTCGGCGAGGCCAAGGCCGCCGAGAGCCTGGGCGCGCTGATCTTCGAGCACTCCGAAGTGCTGGATATCGTCCACGGGCCGCGCCCGGCGGTGGTCACCAGGGGCGGGCGTATCGAGGCCAAGCAGGTGCTGCTGGCTGGTGACGTCTACCACAAGCTGGAGCGGCGCAAGCTCAAGGGCATGATCTTCCCGGCCATGGGCGGCATCGTCACCACCGCGCCACTGGGCGCCGAGCTGATCGAGGCGATCAACCCGCATGACCTCGCGGTGTACGACTGCCGCTTCGTGCTCGACTATTACCGCCTGACCGGTGACGGCCGCCTGCTGTTCGGGGGCGGCGCCAACTACTCCGGACGCGACTCGCGCGACATCGCCGGTGAACTGCGCCCGTGCATCGAGCGCACCTTCCCACAGCTCAAGGGTGTGCAGATCGACTTCCAGTGGAGCTGCGCCATGGGCATCGTGATGAACCGCATCCCGCAGCTGGGCAAGCTCTCGTCCAACGTCTGGTACTGCCAGGGCTACTCCGGCCACGGCGTGGCCACCACGCACATTATGGGCGAGATCATGGCCAAGGCCATCACCGGCGACCTGGAGCAGTACGACACCTTCGCCGCCTGCAAACACATCAAGGTGCCGCTGGGTGACCAGCTCGGCAACCCGATGCTGGCGGCGGGCATGTGGTACTACCAGATGCTGGAGAAGCTGCGCTGAGTGCCGCAAGCCCTCACCTGTGATGGGTAGTTTTCCTGAGGGCTGGGCGAGAGGTCGTCGAGCTGATTGCTCGGGCTCACGCACGAGCCCGTTTTCAACGCAGCATCACCAAACGCAGGCCCTTTTCGTGCATAGCCTAAGGCGCAGCATTGCGACTGCGAGGCGTAGTGGCGTGGGCCGGCTGCTCTTCGCGTTCGCTGATGAACGTCACCGGCTTCGATCCATCGGCGTTGAGCTGCAGGATGCGCTTGGGCCGGCCCTGTTCGTCGAAGAACACCTGGCCGAGGCCGGCGCTGTTCCACAGGCGTTCACCCGAGCGGCTACGGTCGGGGATCAGCGGGGTGACGCGCATGCGGCGGCGCTTGGTCAGCCAGTTGAGCGGCGACCAGGGCGCGTAGAGCCAGCGATTGAGGCGGTCGAACCAGTCCAGCAGGTCGGCCGGGAATTCGTTCTTGATACCGCTGCTGGTGATCTGCCAGATGGTCGGGCTGGCGCGCCGGTGGCGGATGTTCACGCGGTAGACGAAGGAGTAGTGCACGTCGCCGGAGAGGATGACGAAATCCCTTGGCGTACGCGAATGGCGGAAGATGTTCATCATCACGCTGGCCGCGCCGCGATGGGCCATCCAGTTTTCCGCATCGACCATCAGCGGGTGGCCGGCGAGTGTGAAGAGTTTCTGGATGCCCTCGATCAGTTTCACTCCGAACATGGGCGCTGCTGAAACGATGATGCAGCTGGGGTGATCGAGCAGTGCCTGCTGGAAGTCGCACAGCGCTTCCCAGTCCATCAGCCCCGAGGGTTTCGACAGGTGCCCTTCGCTGCGCCAACGCCGCGTGCGGGTATCCAGTACCAGCAGCGCCGGCGTGCTCGGCAGCACGTAGTGCCACTGTTCGAAATGCAGCAACTGGTCGATCAGCGCATCCTGCGCCTTGGCCTGCAGATGGTCGTCCTGGCGCTGCTCAAGCAGTTCGCGAAAGGCCTGCAGCGGTTCCTCGAACACGTCCGGGTTGTTGCCCCAGCCCTGGCACAGCAGGTAGGCAAGCAGGGCGTTGCCGATGATGCGCTTGGAGAACGGATGGCCATAAGCGGTCTGCTCCCAGCGCGCGGAGAGGTTCCAGTCATCGGTGACGTCGTGGTCGTCGAAGATCATCAATGTCGGCAGGTGGGCGAATACCCGCGCGACCTGGCCGAGATTCCGGCGGAACGCATCGATACGCTCGCGCTCGTTGGCGTAACGCTGCTGTTGTTCTTCATCCAGCGGCGGCTGCTTTTCGCTGATCAGTGTCCAGGGCACCGGCGACCAGACCAGCAGGTACATGGCGATCATCTCGGCGAAGGTCACCAGGTGGTTGTCGGCACTGTTGCTGGTAAAGACCGGCTTTTCCACACCGCCGAAGAACTTGTCGCGCAGGGTCTGGTTGCTCTTCACCGCGGGCAGTAGTTCGGCGCGCTGGTAGTAGCCGACCGGGTTGGCGTAGAGCGCCTGGCTGTCCTCGACCACGGCACCTTCGAGAAATTCGTCGAACAGGCCGAGGCGGGCGATCAGTTGGTGGATGGCGCACAGCAGCGGGCCGGCGACATCGTCGACATAGACCTGGTCGCCGCTCATCAGCAGCAGGGCCGGGCGCTGCTTGGCTTCGGGCTGACTTGCCAGCAGGCGGTCGGCGCAGAGCAGGCCGTCATCGGCAGCGTGGTGCGGCTTGCGGCAGGAGCCATGGAGCAGGTGATCGACACGCGAGCGCAGGACAAAATCGGCATACTCGGCGCCGTCATGCATCAGGTGCGGTGCCCAGTCGCGCATGCCTTGCGGATCATCGTCAGCGACGATCTGCAGGTCATAGGCGATGCGTACGTCTTGCGGCAGGACCTGCGTAAGGGGCAGGTCGATCAGATGCAGCACGGCGTGTCGGCCGAGCGGCAGTTGCTGGCAGTGTTCGTCCAGTGCATGTGTCTGCTGCGTCTGGCCTTCGGGCTGCAGCCACAGTTGCAGGCTCAGCTCGCGACTCGCCACCAGCCACAGTACCAGGCGGCCGGGCTCCAGGCGGCGCAGCAGCGGGCCGGCGAGCACATCGGGCAGCGGAGCGGAGGCATTGTCTGGCATCGGCACGGTACTTCCTGCGGATAAATCAACAGGGGTTGGACAGTGGCAGGACGCCAGCGGTTCAGGAGGCCAGCTGGCGCAGGTGCTCGATGTCGAGAATTTCGATTTCGCCGTAGGTCAGTTGCACCACGCCTTGTGCCTGCAGCTCCTTGAGGATCTGGTTGGTGGTCTGACGTGACAGTGAGAGCATCAGCGCCAGCTGTTCCTGGGCCAGGTGCAGCACCCGGCGAGGTTGGCTGTCACCGTAGTTTTCGGCGATCAGCAGCAGGCGGCGGGCCAGGCGCGGCGCGGCGGGCAGCAGGCTCATGTCTTCCAGGGCGAGGAAGGCCAGGCGCAGCTTGTGGCTCATCAGCAGGGCAAAGTCGCGCCAGTGTTGCGGCTGGCGTTCGAGCAGGGCGAGCAGCTCGGCCTGTGGCAACAGCAGCAGGGTGCTGGCGCTTTCGGTGAAGGCATCGTGGGTGCGCGGCAGGCCATCGAACAGGGAAATCTCGCCGAACCAGTAAGGAGGCTCGACCAGTGTCAGCAGCGCCTCCTTGCCGTTCTCGCTGACTGCGCCGACGCGCACGGCGCCTTCGACCACCGCATACAGCCCGCTGGGTTTGTCGCCACGGCGAAACAGCCGCTGGCCGGCGTCCAGGCGCTGCACCTGGGCCATGTCCAAAAGGCTCTGGCTCAGCGCGGCTGGCAAGGCGGCGAACCAGTGCCCCTGGTTCAGTTGGCTGAGGTAATGGCGGGGATCGGGCATTGCGGCTCCTGTGAGGTTGCGCGGCGGTGTGGCCTTCCCTGCCATTGTCGGCTAGCCGACAGTGCGACGAGCCACGGCGAGGTGATCATGCTCGGGCCCGTTTCACACATGAGGACGATAACAATGAAAACCCTCGTCGATCACCTGGCGCAGTATGCCGCCTACCACCGCGACCGACGCAATATCGCCAGTCATTTCATCGGCATCCCGATGATCGTGTTGGCCGTCGCCGTGCTGCTGTCGCGGCCAGGTTTCGAAATCGCTGGCCTGTGGCTGGCGCCTGCCACGCTGACGGCGCTGGCTGCCGCCGTGTTCTATCTGCGTCTGGATACCCGCTTCGGCCTGCTCATGGCTGTGCTGCTGGGGCTGTGCCTGTGGGCCGGTGCCAGCCTGGCGGTCGCCTCCACGGCTTTGTGGCTGACGGCAGGCATTGGTCTGTTCGTGGTCGGTTGGGTGATCCAGTTCGTCGGCCATTACTACGAAGGGCGCAAGCCGGCGTTCGTCGATGACGTCATGGGACTGATCGTTGGTCCGCTGTTCGTGGCCGCTGAACTGGTTTTCCTGCTCGGCCTGCGCAAGGAAGTCGAACATGCCGTGGTGGAGATCGCCGGCCCGACCTGCATCCGCGAGAAGAAGGCGCTGGCCTGAGCCTGAGCTGCTGCTGTTCGTCGCGGCTAAAGCCCCCCCACGCTCCCTCGGTTTTGTGGGAGGGGCTTTAGCCGCGAGCCTTTCTAGAACATCTCCATCCACTGCGCCGTCATCGAGCGTGCGTGACGATCCACGGTGATGGGGGCGAAGGGACGGCCGGAAACGCTCTGCAGGGTGTTGCTCTGGCTGTTCATGTCGGCCAGCGCGGCGCGCAGGTAACTCCAGCGTGTCTGCAGCTTGCTCACCTGTGGGTCGGATTGGTCCTTGAGTGCCTGCAGTTCACTGTCGATGGCCGGCAGCAGCAGGCGTTCGTCCTGGCCGAGGTAGGTGCCGGGTTGTTCCCGGGCGATCTCGAAGGTGCCCAGGTAGGAGCGGCTGAGGTATTGCACGCTGAGGTACTCGACCTTGGCCGCCAGTTCGCTCTGGCCTTCGGCGCTCGGCAGGGCCCGGGCTGCGCTGAGAAAATCGCGCAGGGCACGGCTTAGGTCTTCGGGGAAGCGCCAGGGCACGTTCTCGTCACCGGGGCCATAGGAAACACCGTTGCGCAATTGGGTAACGAGTGCCTGATGGGCGTTGGTGAGTTCGGCGCTGCCCTGCGGCAGGCTCTGCATGGCACCGGCCAGCGCGGCCAGGTCGGCTTCCAGGCGCTGCTGATGGGTCTTCTGGAAGCCTTCACCACGTAACAGCATCAGGCTACTGGTGGCACGGCTGGCGTGTACCTGAATCTGTTCCTGCGGGCTGACGGCCTCGGCGAAGGCCATTGGCGAGAGCCCGACGAAAAGTCCGAGCGACCAGAGAAAAGCATGACGCAACAGTGCTTTACAGCGCATCCGGGGTGCTCCTTGTTATTGTTTTGAGCAGGTATGCATTGGCAGCGTCAACGACGCAGCGCCAAGACTACTGCGCCAAGCGTAGCGGAGCATGACCCGAAAGAGTGATTTCGTCGGAAATCGCTACCGTTCAGGGGCTTTTATTCAGATTGCGCAGGTACTCGGCGGTGCAGGCGTCGGCGGGGAAGAAGGTCTCCAGTGCCAGCTCGGCCAGGGTCACGTCATTCGGCGTGCCGAACACCGTGATGGTGCTGATCAGACTGAGTACGCCTTGCTCGCTGTGCAGTTGCAGCGGCACCAGTACGGCCTCGCTCGGGGGCGCAGGGACTTCCGCCGGCGCTGGATAGCCGCGCAGCTCATCGAGCAGCGCGAAAAGGGCTTCGTCGCCGCTGATCTCCGCGTCACGTTGCAGGCGCATCAGTAGGTGCGCGCGCCACAGCGCCAGGTTGGCGATGCGCGGGGCCAGGCCTTCAGGGTGTAGCGACAGGCGCATCACATTGAGCGGCGGGCCGAGCAGGAAATCCGGCATGCCGGCGAGAAAGGGGCTGACCGAGGCGTTGGCTGCCAGCAGATTCCACTGTCGGTCGATGGCCAGTGCCGGATAGGGCTCATGGGCCTTGAGCAATTGCTCGATGGCCTGGCGGGCTGGAGCCAGTGCCGGATCGCTCAGCTCGTGCTGGCTGTACAGCGGGGCGAAGCCGGCGGCACTGAGCAGGCGATTGCGCTCGCGCAGGGGGATATCCAACTGCTCGGCCAGGTGCAGCAGCATCTCGCGGCTGGGTTGGGCGCGTCCGGTTTCGACGAAGCTCAGGTGGCGGGTGGATATCTCCGCCTCGCAGGCGAGGTCGAGCTGGCTCAGGCGGCGCCGCTGGCGCCATTGGCGCAACAGGGCGCCGGCGGTCTGGGTAGTGTTCATGGTCAGCACGATAGTTCAGCCAGGTCATGTCGGCCATTACCTGGCAGGTAATCGACGCCCCGCGCGTTTCGGCGAAATCTGTAGGCCAGGCACCAGTCCGGTGCCCCTACGGAGGATTTGCCATGAACGCACTGCAACCCACCCCGATGCTGCGCAACGCTCTCTTGCTCGATGGCCTGCTCAGCGGCGTCACCGGTCTGCTGCTGGTCCTGGCGGCCGGCTGGCTGGGCGCCTTCCTCGAACTGCCGCGCCTGCTGTTGCTGGTCGCCGGTAGCGCGCTGTTGCCCTTCGCCGCGCTGCTGGTGTGGTTGTCCAACCGCGCTGAAATCAGCCGCCAGGCCATCTGGGCGGTGATCGCGGTCAACGCGCTGTGGGTGATCGACAGCCTGCTGCTACTGGTGATCGGCTGGGTATCGCCGAACCTGTTCGGTTACGCCTTCGTCATCGCTCAGGCGCTGGCGGTCGGGCTGCTGGCCGAGCTGCAGTGGTTCGGCCTCAAGCACTCGCAGGCTGCCGTGATCTGATGGCGTCGTCTCAGAGACCACGCAGCGCCAGCTCGGCGCCGAGCAGCAACAGGCCGACGAAGAACCAGCGCTTGAAGCGCTCCGCGCTGATGCGTTTGCGCAACCACTGGCCGGCGGCCATGCCCAGCAGCGCGGGCAGCAGGGCCAGGGCCGATACACCCAGCACCGCCGGTTGCAGCAGTTCACCGCTGTGACCGAGCGCTGCCGCCAGGGCCAGGGTGGAGACGCTGAAGGACAGCCCCAGGGCCTGAACCAGATCGTCCTTCTCCAGGCCGATGGCCTGAAGAAAGGGCACGGCGGGAATCACGAACACGCCGGTAACCGCGGTAATCGCACCGGTGATGGCGCCGATCACCGGGCTCAGCCAGCCTTCCTTGGTCCGTTCCACGCGGAAGTGCACCTTGGCCAGGCCAAGCACTGCGTAGAGCACCAGGGCGACGCCCAGCCAGCGGGTGGCGCCGGGCAGGTCGAGACTCTGCAGCAAGCCGGCGATCAGCAGCGTGCCGAACAGAATCCCCAGCAGCATTGGCCACAGCCGGCGCAGCATCGGTAGCGGGCTGCGGCCGTCGCATAGCTGCCAGATGTTGGTCACCATCGATGGGATGATCAGCAGTGCGGCGGCTTGCAATGGCGCCATCACCAAGCCGAGCAGACCGACGGCGATGGTCGGCAGACCGAGGCCGACCACGCCCTTGACCATGCCGGCGAGCAGGAAGGTGACGAGGATAAGCGGCAAATGCTCGGTCATCGTGCCGCCCCCTGTTCGTGGATCGCCCGGCTGTCGGCAGGCGCCTCGTTGCGTTCCTGCATGCCGTAGTCGCGCAGCACCTGGGCCACGCGCAGACGGTAGTGACTGAAGACCTCGTCGCGTCCTGCCGTCTGTGCGCGTCGGTGTTCATCGCGCTGGCGCCAGGCCTGGACCGAGGCTTCGTCCTGCCAGAACGACAGAGACAGGATCTTCCCCGGCTGGGTCAGGCTCTGGAAGCGTTCGATGGAGATGAAGCCCGGCTGCTCGGCGAGTAGCGGGCGCAACTCGCCGGCGAGGTCAAGATAGTCCTGCTGCAGGCCTGGCTTGGCCTCAACTTCGAAGATCACGGCGAGCATCGGTTTCTCCCTGGCTGGCTCTGACGGACATTGCCTGCCAGTATCCACATTTACTGCACGCCATGTTTCGTCATGAGGTGAACGATGGAATACGCACCGGGTTTCAGTTCGATTGCCGCGCTGCTCGCCGATGCCGGACGCGCCAGCATGGTCTGGGCACTGATGGACGGTAGTGCACGGCCGGCCGGCGAGCTGGCCTTGCTGGCGGGGCTGTCGCCTTCGTCGACCAGCGCGCACCTGGCCAAGCTGGTGGAGGGCGGCCTGCTGGTGCAACAGCGCCACGGGCGTAATCGCTTTTACCGCCTGGCCGGGCCGGAAGTGGGTCAGTTGGTGGAGGCGCTGGCCAATGCGGCGCTCGCCGCACAGCCACGTCAGGCTCGCCCGCTGCCGGCGTCGCGCGGTACGCCGCAGGCGATGCGTGAGGCACGCACCTGCTACGACCATCTGGCCGGCGAGCTGGCGGTGGGGATGTTTGCGCGCATGTGCGCAGCCGACTGGCTGCTGGAGCAGGATGGCGCGCTGGCCGTCACGGCAACGGGCGAACAGCACCTGCAGGCATTGGGGATCGATTGGCCGCAGGTGCAACGGCAGCGCCGCCAGCGTCTGTGTGCCTGCCCCGACTGGAGCGAGCGCAAGCCGCATCTGGGTGGCGCGCTGGGCGCGGCATTGCTGGCGCTGTTCGAAGGGCACGGCTGGCTGCAGCGCAGCCAGGATTCGCGTGCCCTGCAGGTATCAGCGCAAGGACGCAAGGCGATCATGGCGATCGCCCTGGAGTAGGCGCTAGAGCCGTTCGCGGCTCTCAGGCCTGGGCGCTGACCGGCTTGCCACCCTTGGGCTTGAAGTACAGGGTGGTGCCGCGCGCCAGGTTGTCCAGGCTGGCGTGGTCCTTGGCCACTTCCGCTTCGATCAGCTCGTCCTGGCCCTCGACCTTGAGGGTGATGCGGGTGATGGCGCCGAGCAGGCGGATGTCGCGCACTTCGCCGGCCTTGTGCTCCGGGCTCGGTTCGCTGGACAGGTCGACCTCGTGCGGGCGGAACAGCACGTGGTGGTCATTGCCGACGTAGAGGCGGTTGGCGTCACCGAGGAAGTGGTAGACGAAATCGCTGGCCGGGTGCTCGTAGACCTCGGCCGGGGTGCCGATCTGCTCGATCACGCCCTTGTTCATCACCACGATGCGGTCGGCCACTTCCATGGCTTCTTCCTGGTCGTGGGTGACGAATACGCTGGTCAGGTGCACTTCTTCGTGCAGGCGCGCCAGCCAGCGGCGCAGCTCCTTGCGCACCTTGGCGTCCAACGCGCCGAAGGGTTCGTCGAGCAGCAATACTTTCGGCTCTACCGCCAGGGCGCGTGCCAGGGCGATACGCTGGCGCTGGCCGCCGGACAGCTGCTCCGGGTAGCGGTCGCCGAGCCAGTCGAGTTGCACCAGGTTGAGCAGCTCGTGCACCTTCTGCTGGATCACCTCTTCGCTCGGGCGCTCGCGCTTGGGCTTCATGCGCAAGCCGAAGGCGACGTTGTCGAACACCGTCATGTGGCGGAACAGCGCGTAGTGCTGGAACACGAAGCCGACGTTGCGATCACGCACATCGTGCTCGGACACGTCCTCGCCGTGGAAGCCGATGGTGCCGCTGTCCGGGGTTTCCAGGCCGGCGATGATGCGCAGCAGGGTGGTCTTGCCGCAGCCGGATGGGCCGAGCAGGGCGACCAGCTCGCCGCTCTGGATGCTCAGGTTGATCTCGTTCAGCGCCTTGAACTGGCCGAACTGCTTGTTGACGCCTTTGACTTCGATACTCATGGCTTACCCCTGGTGGTTCCGTGGGCCGGGCCGCTTTCAGGCGGCGCTACGGCTGTCAGTCTTCTCGGTTGGCTTGTAGCTGGCGGCTCAGACGCGCTTCGCTCCATTGGCGAAGCAGCAGCACCACCAGGGCCATGACGAGCAGCAGGATCGCCACGCTGAAGGCGGCGACGATGTTGTACTCGTTGTAGAGAATCTCGATGTGCAGCGGCAGGGTGTTGGTGTACCCGCGAATATGCCCGGAAACCACCGAAACTGCGCCGAATTCGCCCATCGCCCGCGCGGTGCACAGCACCACGCCGTAAATCAGCGCCCATTTTACGTTAGGCAGCGTGACATGCCAGAACATCTGCCAACCATTGGCACCGAGCAGGCGCGCGGCCTCTTCCTCGGTGGTGCCCTGTTCCTCCATCAGCGGGATCAGCTCGCGGGCGACGAAGGGGAGGGTGACGAAGATGGTGGCCAGGACGATGCCCGGCACGGCGTAGACGATCTGCAGGTTTTGCGAGTCGAGATACGGCGCGAGAAAACTCTGCGAGCCGAACAGCAGCACGTAGATCAAGCCGGCGACCACTGGCGACACCGAGAACGGCATGTCGATCAGGGTGATCAGGATGCTCTTGCCGCGGAATTCGAACTTGGTCACCGCCCAGGCAGCGGCAACGCCGAACACCAGGTTAAGCGGCACCGAGATGGCGGTGGCGAGCAAGGTCAGCTTGAGTGCGGAAATGGCATCCGGCTCGCTGATCGCCTGCCAGAAGAACTCCAGACCACGGCTAAGGCCCTGGCTGAGCACCATATAAAGCGGTAGCAGCAGGATCACCGCGAACACCGCCCAGGCGATGACGATCAGGGCGATGGCGCCGGGGGAGCGACTGGCCGGACGCGCAGCCGCGTTCTTGCCGAGGGTTGCAAGGCTCATGACGGGCTCCTCAGAGTTGCGGCTGAATGCGGCGCTGCAGGATGTTGATCAGCAGCAGCAGGATGAACGAGACCACCAGCATGATCACACCGATGGCGGTGGCGCCCGGGTAGTCGTACTGGTCCAGCTTGGAGACGATCAGCAGCGGCAGGATCTCGGTCTTCAGCGGGATGTTGCCGGCAATGAACACCACCGAGCCGTACTCACCGACACCGCGGGCGAAGGCCAGGGCGAAACCGGTCAACCAGGCCGGCAGCAGGCTCGGCAGCAGTACGTGGCGG
Source organism: Pseudomonas sediminis (assembly GCF_039555755.1). Lineage (NCBI taxonomy): Bacteria > Pseudomonadati > Pseudomonadota > Gammaproteobacteria > Pseudomonadales > Pseudomonadaceae > Pseudomonas > Pseudomonas sediminis. The sequence goes on along the minus strand of NZ_CP154631.1, from coordinate 1,535,393 downwards.
AACACCTGCAACGGCTTGGCACCCAGGCAGGCGGCGGCTTCTTCGACTTCCTTGGGAATGTCGGCCAGCACCGGCTGCAGCGTGCGCACCACGAATGGCAGGGTGACGAACACCAGCGCCAGGGTGATGCCCAGCGGGGTATAGGCAATCTTGAACGGGAACAGCGAGCCGATCAGACCGTTGGGTGCGTACAGCGCGGTGAGCGCGATACCGGCCACGGCGGTGGGCAGGGCGAAGGGCATGTCGACCATGGCGTCGATGATGCGCCGGCCAGGAAAGCTGTAGCGCACCAGCACCCAGGCGATTATGGTGCCGAGAATACCGTTGAGTACGGCGGCGGCTAGAGCAGTGCCGAACGACAGTTTCAGCGAGAACTGCAACTGACGGTTGTTGAGCAGGGCCCACCATTGCTCGCTGGTCAGCTGGAAGGAGAAGAGGAACATTGCACCCAGCGGAATCAGCACGATCAACGCCAGGTAAGTAAGGGTGTAGCCCAGAGTCAGCCCGAAGCCGGGTATGACCGAGGAAGTTCGACGAGACATGGGGTGTCCTTTGGCTCAGGTCCGCGACAAGAGCTGGTTAAAAGTCTGCTGCGTCTTGGCCATGCGGTGTTGGAACTGGCGCTGGTTCGCGAGACTTTTAGCCGGCGCTAAACAAGGCTCTCCACCCCGGAGGGTGGAGAGCCTGAGCGATCAAACCGGGATTACTGGTTGATCTTGGTGAAGATCTGATCGAACACCGCGCCGTCACCGAAGTACTTCGGCTGGGCTTCTTTCCAGCCGCCGAAATCCTTGTCGATGGTCACCAGCTTGAGGTCCTGGAACTGGTCCTTGAACTCGGCGGCGACCTTCTCGTTGCGTGGGCGATAGAAGTTCTTCGCGGCGATGCGCTGGCCTTCTTCGCTGTACAGGTGCTCGAGGTAGGCTTCGGCCACGGCGCGGGTGCCTTTGCGGTCGACGTTGGCATCGACCACCGCAACCGGCGGTTCGGCGAGGATCGACAGCGACGGGGTGACGATCTCCAGCTGATCGCCGCCTTCTTCGGCCAGCGACAGGTAGGCCTCGTTTTCCCAGGCCAGCAGCACGTCACCCAGGCCACGCTGGACGAAGCTGATGGTCGAGCCGCGTGCGCCGGTATCCAGCACCGGCGCGTGACGGTACAGCTCGGTTACGAACTCCAGGGCCTTGTCTTCGCTGCCGAATTTCTCGCGGGCATAGGCCCAGGCGGCGAGGAAGTTCCAGCGTGCGCCGCCGGAGGTTTTCGGGTTCGGGGTGATGACTTCCACGCCATCTTTGACCAGGTCATCCCAGTCCTTGATGCCTTTCGGGTTGCCCTTGCGCACCAGGAACACGATGGTCGAGGTGTAGGGGGTGCTGTTGTCCGGCAGGCGCGCCTGCCAGTTCGGGTCGATCAGCTGCTGGTTGAGGTTGATCGCGTCGATGTCGCCGGACAGGGCCAGGGTCACCACGTCAGCGCGCAGGCCATCGATCACCGCACGGGCCTGCTTGCCCGAGCCACCGTGGGACTGCTGGATGGCGACGGCGGGGTTGCCCTTGGCTTGCCAGAATTTGTTGAAGGCGGCGTTGTACTCGACGTACAGCTCACGGGTCGGGTCGTAGGACACGTTGAGCAGCGGCTGGGCGATGGCCGGGCCGGCGATCAGGGTGCTGGCCAGGGCGGCCAGGGCGAAACGACGAATGGACATGGTGCAGCTCCTAACTGTTGAATTCTTGTGTTGGCGTATTGGGTGTCAGGCGAGGCGAACTGTTTCGAGCCCTCTGGTGGTCCAGTCGGGCTGCATCATGAGGTCGGTGTTCTGTCAGCTGTTCTTGGTGTTCGGTTGTTGCAGGCGAATCTTTTCCTTGCGCTCGATCTGCACGACCTGGCCGTTGTGCACGGTGATTTCCACCGAACCGAATTTCAGGCCATGCAGGGCGGTCTGGATCTCGCGCAGGATGCTGGCTTCATCCTGGCCTTCGAGGTTTCTCAGCGTCGCAGTCATTTCCAGGCTCCTTATGAATAGGTCGCCACGGCGGCGGGATGGACTACCGACGCTGGCGTGGAGCGGATAGTAGAGAGGCTGAAATATTCTTAAAAATACTGTTTAAGAACATTTATATTCTTTTTTGAAATATAAGACGTCGCGTGTTTGCTTTGCATTTATGGAATAAGCAAATAAATTCTTATTCTTTTTGTAGTCGGTTTGCGCTGCCTAGACTGGCGCCATTCGATTCAAGGAGTGCCGTCATGGGCAGCGAAGCAATCCGTTATCTGATCCTGCCGGGCTGGCAGGGCTCATCCGAGGAACACTGGCAAAGCCACTGGCAGCGCAGCCTGCCCAACAGTGCGCGGGTCGAACAGAAGGACTGGCTCAACCCGCAACGGGGCGATTGGGTTGCTGCCTTGAACCAGGCGATTGCCGCTGATCCGCGCCCGATTATCCTCATCGCTCATAGCCTGGGCTGCGTGACGGTGGCGCACTGGGCGGCGCAGGCGCCGGTCGAGTTGCTGCGCCGTGTGCGCGGCGCGCTGCTGGTGGCGCCGGCCGATGTCGAGCGGCCAGGCTGCCCCGTACCGTTGCAGAACTTCGCGCCGATACCGCGTGATCTGCTGCCCTTTCCCAGCCTGCTAGTGGGCTCCGACAACGACGCGGCGGCCAGTGCCCTGCGTGCCATGGAACTGGCGCGGGCCTGGGGCAGCGAGGCAGCGATCTTGACCGGTGCCGGGCATATCAACGTGAAGTCCGGGCATCGATATTGGGAGCAGGGCTTCGGTTATCTGTATCGCCTGCAGAGCCGCATCGAACAGCAGTCGCGCTTGCGCGCCTGAGCCGGTCACCACGTCACACCATTTTCAGAGCGGGGTCGCGCCAGGCAGCCGCCCGCTCTTTTTTATCGCCTGCCAGCCATGGCGGCCACCCTTCGAGCCGTTGCGGAGCAGTTGCTCAAGGCAATTTTTTATTCGCGTACAGGCTGCGCCGGTGAGGTGTGGCTCAGGAGCTGCACGTCATGAGTTTTCCACCAGGCTTCCCACCGCCATTGACCTTCGCCGATTCGGACAAGAGCCCACTGAGCATTCGGGCCAAGGCGCTGGTATTCGTCGACGCCCGTTCGCGTCAATTGCGCGAGCGCGCCGAGGCGCTGGCGGGTAACGGCCAGCCGTTGCTGATCCTTGGCGAGACCGGTACCGGCAAGGAGTTGCTGGCGCGCTATATCCATCGCCACAGTGAGCGTGCTGGCCTGTTCGTGGCGGTGAGCTGCGCGGCGATCAGCCCGCAATGGGGCGAGGCCGAGCTGTTCGGTCATGTTGGCGGCGCTCATGTCGGCGCCGCCAGCAGCCGTGCCGGCTGGTTCGGTTCGGCCAACGGCGGCACGCTCTACCTCGACGAGATCGCCGACCTCGCGCGCCCGTTGCAGAGCAAGCTGCTGTCCGCGCTGGAAACCCGCGAGGTGTATCGCGTTGGCGCCAGCCAGGCGTTGCCGGTGGATGTACGCCTGGTGGCGGCGAGCAGCATTGAGCTATCCCGCGCGGTGGCCGCCGGCACTTTCGATGAGCGCTTGTACGCCTACCTGTGCGATGGCCAGCTGCTGTTTCCGGTGCTGCGTCAGCGCGTCGGCGATATCCTGCCGTTGGCCGAATACTTCCTCGGCATCCACGCCCTGCGCCTGGGCCTGGCCATTCCGTCGATCAGTCCGGCGGCGCAGGCAGTGCTGGAGGCGCACCGCTGGCCGGGCAATACCCGCGAGCTGGAGAACGTCATCCACTTCGCCCTGCTGCTGGCGGGGAACGCTGAAATCGGGCCGGAGCATCTGGAGCTGCCGGGTATTGCGTAATGAATGGGTGAGGCCGAGCTTCCTCGCGCTGCGCGTGGGAGCTATCAACCTACGCGTGGCCGGTGTGCGCGGCGCACCCTACGGGGTGTGACGGCTTCAGCGTAGGGTGCGCCATGCGCACCGGGGGCTCCGCGGTCGCACAGCCAAGAATTACGGCGCCAGCAGCGACACCGACTTGATCTGCGCCCACAGCGCCTGGCCGGCGTGAATGCCTAACTGATCGAAGGAGTAGCGGGTGATTCGCGCCAGCAGGCGCTGATCGCCGATGCGCAGGGTCAACAGCATCTGCGCGTCCAGCGCCTGCCAGCCATCGACCCGCACCGGCAGCAGGTTGAGCAGGCTGCTGCCTTCGGCACGTTGCAGGCTGAGACTGACGTCGCGCGCCTTGATCTTCACCCGTACCCGATGCCCGCTGGGCAGCGCTGCATGGGGTAGGCGCAGGCGGGCTTCGCTGCCGGGAAGGTTCAGTTGCAGCAGATCGTAGGCGGCATCGTGGCCACAGACCTGGCCGTCGATCACCGCTTCGGCCTCGTCATCGCTGGCGAACGGCAGATCGGCGCGCAACAGGGTCTCCTTGAGCGGGCCGCTGGCGCGCACCTGGCCTTCGTCGAGCAGCACCAGATGGTCTGCCAGGCGCGCAACTTCGTCTGGCGCATGGCTGACATAGAGCACGGGGATGTCCAGCTCCTCGTGCAGCCGCTGCAGATACGGCAGGACTTCGTGCTTGCGTTTGAGGTCGAGCGAAGCCAGCGGTTCGTCCATCAGCAGCAGGCGCGGGCTGGTGACCAGCGCGCGTGCGATGCCGACGCGCTGGCGTTCGCCGCCGGACAGCGCCGAGGGCATGCGCTCGAGCAGGTGGCCGATGCCCAGCAACTGCAGCGCCTGCTCCAGCGCCACTTTGCGTTGCGAGGCAGGGATGCGCCGCTGACCGTATTCCAGATTCTTGCGCACGCTCAGGTGCGGGAACAGGTTGGCGTCCTGGAACACGTAGCCGATGGCGCGCTTGTGCGCGGGGAGGAAGAAACCGCGCTTGCTGTCCTGCCAGAGCTCACCGGCTACCTGCAGGTAGCCCTGCTGCGGGCGATCCAGCCCGGCGAAGCAGCGCAGGCAGCTGGTCTTGCCCGAGCCGGAGTGGCCGAACAGCGCACTGACGCCGCGCCCAGGCAGGTCGAGATCGACATCCAGAGCGAAGCCCGGATGCTTGACCACAAAGCGCGCGCGAATGCGCCCGTCGTCGTGAACGGCAGGTGGTGGGGCTTTGCCGAAACCGAACATCACAGTGCCCTCATCCGGCTACTGCGCCCGCTGTACAGCGTGAGCAGAACGATGAAGGAAAACGCCACCATGCCGCCAGCCAGCCAGTGCGCCTGGGCGTAGTTCATGGTTTCCACGTGGTTGTAGATCTGCACAGACACCACCTGGGTCTTGCCGGGGATGTTGCCACCGATCATCAGCACCACGCCGAACTCACCGACGGTATGGGCAAAGCTGAGAATGGCGGCGGTGATGAAGCCTGGGCGGGCCAGTGGCAGCACCACGCTGAAGAAACTGTCCCAGGGGTTGGCGCGCAAGGTCGCGGCCGCTTCCAGCGGGCCACGGCCGATGGCCTCGAAAGCGTTCTGCAACGGCTGCACGACGAAGGGCAGCGAATAGAAGATCGAGCCGATCAGCAGGCCGGTGAACGTGAAGGTGAAGGTACCGAGACCGAGGCTCTGCGTCAGCTGACCGAAGAAACCATTGGGCCCCATGCTCACCAGCAGGTAGAAACCGATCACCGTCGGCGGCAGCACCAGCGGTAGCGCCACCACCGCGCCGACCGGGCGCTTGAGCCAGGAGTCGGTGCGCGCCAGCCACAGGGCAATCGGCGTGCCGATGATCAGCAGCAGTACGGTGGTCAGTGAGGCCAACTCCAGAGTCAGGAGGATGGCGTCGAGGTCATTCTTCGACAGCGTCATGCAGAAATTCCGGAAGTGGCAGACGTGGCCCGGATGCGATCCGGGCCACGGCTATTACAGCTTATAACCGAACGACTTGATCACCTTGGCCGCTTCCGGGCCTTTCAGGTACTCCACCAGTGCCGCCGCTGCCGGATTGTTCGCGCCCTGCTTGAGAATCACCGCGTCCTGTTTGATCGGGTCGTACATATCGTCCGGGACGATCCAGGCCGAGCCGCTGCTGACCTGACCGCCCTTGTACACCTGCGACAGGGCGACGAAGCCCAGTTCGGCGTTGCCGGTGGAGACGAACTGGTGCGCCTGGGTGATGTTCTGGCCTTCCACCAGCTTGCCCTTGACCGCCTCGCTCAGCCCTAGCTTGGCCAGCACCTGGGTCGCCGCCAGGCCATAGGGCGCGGCCTTCGGGTTGGCGATGGACAGGTGCTTGAACTGCCCGGCTTTCAATGCCGCGCCCGTACCGTCGAGGTAGTGGGCGTCAGCCGACCACAGCACCAGGCTGCCGATGGCGTAGGTGAAGCGCGAGCCGGGCACCGTCACCCCTTCGCTTTCCAGCTTGGCCGGTGTTGTGTCGTCGGCGCTGAGCAGCACATCGAACGGCGCGCCGTTCTGGATCTGCGCATAGAACTGCCCGGTGGCGCCGAAGGAGGCCACCAGGCTGTGCCCGGTGGCTTTCTCGAACGCCGGGGCGATGGCCTGCATGGGGGCGGTGAAGTTGGCGGCGACCGCGACCTTCACTTCATCGGCGATGGCGCCGCTGGTGAAGATCAGACCGAGGGCGAGTAAACCGTGCTGGAGAGGCTTGAGCATGGGAATTCCTTATCGTTATCGGGTGTTGGCTCGACCCTGGCGGCAGGTCTGAATGCGGCAATCCTACATCGTTATGTTTTTTTGTATATAGCGCTATTGAGGTCTGTTCCCGTGGACGATATTCGTGCGCACCGCTGCGAAGTCGAGCGCCTGCTGCGCGACGGAGTGGCCGACGCCTCGATCATGCCGACGCTGATCAAAGGCAACACCAACGCGTCGTACATCATGTCGGCGAGAAGGCGGCCGATCTGATCCGCCAGGGCTGACCCTGGCTCAGCCCGTCTTGCGCTTGCTCGCCGACAGGCGCGAGACACCCAATAGCACCAGCGCCAGGCCGGCGATCTGGTACAGGCTGATGGCCTCGCCGAGCAGCGTCCAGGCGGCGAACATCGTCAGCACCGGGCCCAGGTTGCCGAACACCGCGGTATGGCTGGCGCCCATGCGCTGGATGGCCAGCGCCATCCAGTAGATCGGCAGCACCGTCGACAGCACCGCCATCAGCGCGCTGTACAGCCATACCTGGCTCGGCAGGCTCGCCAGTTGCGTCGGCTCACCGCTGATGGCGTAGTGGATCAGCACCATGATCGCCGAGGAGCCGCCGGCCAGCCCGGCCAGGCGCATAGAGCCGACCCGTCGAATCACCACGCCTGTGCCCAGGTAATACAAGGCGTAGGTCACCGCGCTGGCGAACACCCAGGCGGCCCCCAGCAGAATCTGCTCGCTGTCGCCTTCCACGCGGATGTCATGCACCAGGGCGATGCCCAGGCCCAGGTAGCACAGGCCCATGGCCAGGAAGGTACGCGGGCCCGGTCGCTCGCCCAGCGCCAGCATCTGCAACAGCAGCACCAGCGTCGGATAGGTGAACAGGATCAGCCGCTCCAGCCCGGCGCTGATGTATTGCAGGCCGTAGAAGTCGAACAGGCTCGACAGGTAGTAACCGAGCATCCCCAGCAGCAGAACGTGCGCCCAGTCCTTCGCTGACAGCCGCGCTTGCCCGGTGCCACGGCTCAGCCACAGCAGCCAGGCGAATAGTGGTAGGGCCAGGCCCATGCGCAGACTCAATACGGTGATGGCGTCCACCGGCGCGGCGGCGTAGGCGAGTTTGACGAACACGGCTTTCAGGCTGAAGCCGGTGGCCGAGAGCACGGCGAACAGCACGCCGTTGTCCAGGCTGCGTCGGTACGAGGCGGTCAGAGCATTCATGAGCAGGGCTGCGGCAGGGGAGTGAGCTGTTATTCTGAGTGGAAAGCTACGCGGCCAGAATCGCAATTTCACGAAGATGGCTTTCTGTTTTGGAGAAGGCTTCATGCATTTCGACTTGCCCGACCTCCGCCTGATCGCGGCGGTTGCTGCAACCGGCAGCCTGAGCAAGGCGGCGGCGACCTTTCCCGTTGCCGTGTCGGCGGCCAGCACCCGCCTGCGCCTGTTCGAGGAACGCTGCGGGCTGACGCTGTTCGTGCGCAGCAGCGATGGCATGAGCCTGACCCCCGCCGGACGCCTGGTGCTGGAAGCCTGCCAGGGCGTGCTGAAGGAGGCCCGCCAGTTCAGCGAAACCCTGCAGGAACTCAACGGCGAGCGGCGCATCACCCTGCGCCTGGCGGCCTCCACGGTGGCCAACAGCACCTTCCTGCCGGCGGCGCTCGGACCGTTCCTGGCCGACTACCCCGAGGTGGATCTGCAACTGGCCGAGTACAACAGCAAGGATGTGCTGCAGGCCGCGCGGGAAGGCAGCATCGACATCGGTGTCTACGACGGCAACCTGGCCACCGATGACCTGCTGTCGCTGCCATTTCGCAACGACCGCCTGGTGCTGCTGGTACCGCATGGCCATGCGTTGATCGAGCAACGCCCGGCCTCGCTGCGCAGTGCACTCAACTACCCCTTCGTCTGCCTGCCCGCCGAGCGCGCGATGCAGCGTTTCATCGAGTACATGGCGGTGCGCAACGCCTTGCCGCTGAAGGTGCGCGTGCGCGCGCCGAGCTTCGACGCCATCGCCCAACTGGTGGCGCAGGGCGTTGGCGTGTCCATGCTGCCCGAGGTGGCCGCGACCCGCTTCGCCCAGGAACTGCCGGTGACGGTGGTGATGCTGGAGGATGTCTGGGCCACCCGCGAATTACGCCTGTGCGTGCGCAGCTGGGAGGTACTGTCATCCCATGCGCGGCAACTGGTCAGCTACCTCTCCCCCGAGCCGCCATCCGGCGACAGCCTGGACGTATGACGTAGGAGGCTTGAGCGGCTGCGTTCCGGTGTTGACGCGTGCAGTGTGGGAGGGGCTTTCGGCTCTGGCATCCTGCTTCGCTCTACCTCCTGCATCCATGCAGTCGTAGCCGCGACAAGCGCCGCTCAAGAACCGCCCACCGCGAATCACTTGAAGAACTGGCTGGCCGCCAGGCTGACCGAACAGGGCGGTGAAGGCGCTGGGGCTGTCCTAGCCCTGCTCTCTGGCGATGGCGTAGATCCGATGCGCTACGGTGCGAGTGCGGTTCAGATTTTCCTAATCACCACTCGCGGCAAATGCTGGTTTCTCTGGTCTGTCAGCAATGTGAAGCTTGGCTGAACACGTCATAGCAGAGTCGCCAGGCATGCCCACCCATACCCGTATTCGCATGTTCAACACCAAGCAGACCTACCCCAATCAGTCGCTCGACAACGACCTGTGCCAGGCCGTGCGTGCCGGCAACACAGTCTACGTGCGCGGTCAGGTCGGTACCGACTTCGAAGGCAATCTCGTTGGCCTTGGAGATCCGCAGGCTCAGGCCGAACAGGCGATGAAGAACGTCAAGCAACTGCTCGAGGAAGCGGGTTCGGACCTCTCCCATGTCGTCAAGACGACCACCTACATCATCGACCCGCGATACCGCGAGGCCGTCTACAAGGAGGTCGGCAAATGGCTCAAGGGCGTCTTTCCGATCTCCACCGGGCTGGTGGTGTCGGGGCTCGCCCAGCCGCAGTGGCTGATGGAGATCGATGTGATTGCCGTTATCCCGGATGACTGGCCCGTAGCCTGACTCGTTAGCCCATTCGTAAATCGGAGCGCCCATGGCGACTGCACAGATCAAGACTCTCTATCCAACACCCGATACCGAAGCAGCCACGGCGCCCAGTAGCAATGTCGCGGTTCAGCTCGATGGTGTGTTGAAGCGCTTCGGCAATTCGATTGCCCTGCAGAAAGTGTCCCTGAAAATCCAGGAAGGGGAATTCATCACCCTCCTGGGGCCATCCGGCTGTGGCAAGACCACGCTGTTGAACCTCATGGCAGGCTTCGCCGAGGCCGATAACGGCGAGATATTCATCGATGGCCAACTGGTTACCGAGACGCCGCCTTATCAGCGCGAGATCGGCATCGTCTTCCAGAACTATGCCCTGTTTCCGCATATGAACGTGGCGAAGAACGTCGGCTACGGCCTGCGCATGCGTGGTGTGGCAAAGGCCGAAATCGCCGAGCGTGTGGAACAGGCCTTGGCACTGGTGAAGCTGAGTGGTTACGGCGAGCGCAAGCCGCGTGAGCTCTCCGGTGGTCAGCAGCAGCGTGTCGCGCTGGCCCGTGCGTTGGTCATTCGGCCCAAGGTGTTGTTGCTCGATGAGCCTTTCTCGGCACTGGACAAGAACCTCAGGCTGTCGATGCAGATCGAGCTCAAGGACATCCAGCGCAAGCTGGGCGTAACCACGGTATTCGTGACCCATGATCAGGGTGAAGCCTTGAGCATGAGCGACCGAGTGGTGGTCATGTCGGCTGGTCATATCCGTCAGATCGGCACGCCAGACGCGATCTATCGCAACCCTGAAGATCCGTTCGTGGCCAGCTTCGTCGGCGATGCCAACATTCTGCCTGGCCGTTACCTGAGTCGTGATGACAGCGCCTGTGTGGAACTGGGTGACGCCACCCTGCGCCTGCCTGCCACGCATGTCCATGGCCCGGTCGGCTCGCGTCTGGACGTCTACGCGCGGCCGGAGAATATCCGCCTGGTGCCGCTAGGCGCTGAGGCTCTGCTCAGTGGCACGGTGGTCAATCATGTGTTCCAGGGCGATCACGTCGATATCCATCTGGATGTTCCGTCGCTGGGCAATACGCGCCTGTTCGTGCGCCAGTCCGGTCTGGAATCCCTCACCCGCTGGCCGGTTGGTGCGGTCAGTGGTTTGGCGTTCGATAACGAAGGCGTCTGCGCCTTCGCGGCTGAAACCCAGCCTACCCATTGAAATGGACAGTCCTGTGATTGCTGAAACGATGAACGCCGTGATTGCCCGCGAGCCGGGTGGTCCTGAAGTGCTCGATGGCGTGCTGCGCCAGTTACCTGCAGTGGGCGCCGGCGAGCTGCTGATCAAGGTCGCGGCTGCGGGGGTCAATCGCCCGGATCTGATGCAGCGCAGCGGAGCACCGTTGCCACCTGGCGCGCCCGATATTCTCGGGCTCGAAGCTGCAGGCACAGTGGTCGCGGTAGGCGAGGGCGTGAGCGGCTTTACTCCGGGTGACCGGGTCATGGCGCTGCTCAACGGTGGCGGCTATGCGCAATATTGCATTGCCACGGCTGCACACTGTTTGCCTGTTCCGGCAGAGCTAGATCTGGCAGAGGCCGCCGGCGTGCCGGAAGCTGCATTCACGGTCTGGCACAACCTGTTCGAGCTAGGCCGCCTGCAAGCCGGCGAGGTGCTGCTGATTCATGGCGCAGCCAGTGGCGTCGGCACCTTTGCCATTCAGTGTGCCCATGCGGCAGGTGCCAAGGTGATTGCCACCGCAGGTGGGGCGCAGAAGGTGGAGGCACTGAAAGCGCTGGGCGTGTGGCGGGCCGTTGACCGCTACGAGGAAGATTTCGTCGAAGTGGTCGAGCAGTGCACCGAGGGCCATGGCGTCGACGTGGTGCTGGATAACGTCGGCGGCGACTACGTGGCGCGCAACCTGGCTGCGATGGCGGCGGGCGGGCGTCATATCAGTCTGTCGTTCATGCAGGGGGCGAAGATCGAGCTGGATCTGCTGCTGCTGATGCGCAAGAGCCTCAGCCTGACCTCATCGACCTTGCGGCCCAAGAGCAGCGCCGAGAAAGCGCGCCTGGCTACTGCCATCACCGAGCAGATGCTGCCCTGGCTGGCAGCAGGCAAGGTGCGTCCGCTGATTCATGCTCGCTTGCCCTTGCAGCAGGCGGCCGAAGCTCATCGCGTGCTGGAAGCGAACGAGAACATCGGCAAGGTGCTACTGATCCCGGATTCGCTGTAACAGGATCGGCCCGCAACGTCGGCTTACGACAGGAACCCCCATGTACAAACTGTATTACGCCTCGACCTCCCCCTATGTGCGTAAGGTCATGGTCGTCGCCCACGTCCTGGGCCTGATTGAGCAAATCGAGAAACTCGACTCGGCGGCTCATCCGATCCAGCGTGACGAGCGCATCGCGCGTTTCAACCCGCTGGCCAAGATCCCGGCCCTGCAGACCCCCGACGGTGTGTCGCTGTACGACAGCCGGGTGATCTGCGAATACCTGAACGCCTCGGTCGACGGTGCCTTGTTTCCCGCCAAAGGACCTGAGCGCTGGACCAGTCTGGTTCGTCAGGCACTGGGTGATGGCCTGCTCGATGCGGCGCTGCTGGCCCGTTACGAGGCTACTGCCCGACCTCCGGAAAAACACTGGTCCGCATGGGTCGAGGCCCAGTTGGGCAAGATCAACGCCGTCCTGGGTGAGATCGAAACTCAAGCCGCGCATTGGCGCAGCGAGCCGGATGACATCGGCTTGATCACCATTGGTTGCGGGCTGGGCTATCTGGACTTCCGTTTCGCCGAGTTCGACTGGCGCAGCGAGCACCCGGCCACTGCCAAGTGGTTCGCCGAATTTGAACAACACCCGGCCATGTTTGCCACCCGGCCGGTGGCCTGACCCAGGAGTGTCCATGTTGTACCGCGTATTTTTCCTCAATGGCCCGAATGCCAACCTCTATGGGCTGGACAAGAACGGCACCTATGGCAGCGAGAGCTTCGCCAGCATCGAGCAACGTTGCCAGGCCCACGCTGCGCAGCTGGGGCTGCAACTGGAGTTTCGCCAGAGCAACCATGAAGGTGTGCTGGTGGACTGGATTCAGGAGGCACGCCTGAGTGCCGACGCCGTCATCATCAACGCTGCTGGGCTGACTTACAGCTCGGTGCCGATTCTCGATGCGCTGCTTGCTTTCGAGGGACCGATCATCGAGGTGCACATGAGCAATATCTGGAAGCGCGAGAGCTTTCGTCATCACTCCTATGTGTCCAAGGCTGCTACAGGTGTCATCGCTGGTCTGGGCGTGCGGGGCTATCGCCTGGCGTTGTCCAGCGTGGCTGAACTGCTGGAGGAACAGGCATGAGCCCGACATTGGTGTTCTACAGTCAGTTCGATAGTTTCGAGCAATGGCAGGCGTTGCTCGCACCCTTGCTACCGGAGATACGCATCTGTCAGGAGCAGGATGTAGAGGATCCGGACAGCGTGCTCTATGCCCTTGCCTGGAAGCCGCCTCTGGGTTTCTTCGCCCGTTACCGCAACCTGCAACTGCTGATAAACCTGGGCGCAGGTGTCGACTCGCTGGTCGGTCGAGACGATCTCCCAGCCATTCCGATTACTCGCCTGTCCGACCCGAACATGGGGCGCATGATGGCCAGCTATGTGCTGTTCGCCGTACTGCGCTATACCCGTGACATCCCGGCTTTCGAACAGGCTCAGCGTCAGCGGCGCTGGCATTATCTGCACCCACGCCTGCCGCAAAGCGTGCGGGTCGGTGTACTTGGTCTAGGTGAACTGGGCGCCTACGCCGCCGCTGAGTTGGTGCGTCAGGGGTTCACTGTGAGTGGTTGGTCGCGTTCGGCCAAGCAGCTCGAAGGCGTGCGTTGCTACAGCGGTCTGGATTGCCTGGACAGCTTCATCGCTGATAGTGAAATACTCGTTGTGATGCTGCCGCTGACCTCGGAGACTCGTGGCTTGCTGGATGCTCGCCGGCTCGCGCTGCTACCGCCTGGCAGTTGCTTCATCAATGTCTCGCGCGGGGCCGTGGTCGATCAGCAGGCGCTGACAGAGGCGCTGGGGAGTGGGCGGATCGCCGAGGCGACCTTGGATGTCTTCGATCGCGAGCCATTACCGCCTGAAGATCCGCTCTGGGGGATGACAAATGTGCTGATCACTCCGCATCTGGCCTCTGTGGCCATACCCGAGTCGGCGGCCAGGCAGATTGCCGACAATATCCTGCGTCTTCAGCGTGGCGAGGCAGTGCTGCATCAGGTCGACCCTGCACGCGGCTACTAGGGTCTGCCAAGGCCGTGATCAGCTCACATCCTTGAGCATGCGCACCGAGTGCGGGTCGAAAAAGCTCGGTGCCGCCATGCCTGGGATGTATTGATCGGAAATGAACATCCGGCAACGTTCGGCGAAGGCGCTGACGACACGTGACAGTTGCGTGTTCCTGGTCACCGCGTAGCCCAGGCGCATGGGCCGATGCTCACCGGCCAGGCGGACGCGGATCAGGCGCTTGCCATCCTGTGACAGATTGGCCTTCGGTCGCACGTTGGCGATGCTGTAGCCCACGCCATTGGCGACCATCGCCCTTACTACCTCGAGGTTGCTCGAGCGCATCACGATGTTTGGCGTGACACCGGCGGGCATGAACAGGCCGAGGAAATATTCGCGGCTTACCGGGATGTCCAGCAGGACCATCGGGTGGGTTTCCAGATCGTCCAGCGTCACTGCGGGCAGGTTCGCAAGTGGGTGGTGTTCGCCAACCATCACATAGGGCGGCAGCTGCGCCAGTGCCTGGAATTCAATGTCGTCGCTGGCGGTCAGGTCATAGGTCAGGGCGATATCGATATCGGCGTTGCGCAGTTTGCTCAGTAGCTCCTCATGGTTGCCCTCGTACTGGCTGATACGAACGCCGGGAAATGCGCGGCCAAAGCCGAACACCAGGTCTGGCGTGATCATCGGTGCCAGCGACTCCAGGCAGCCGACGCGCAAGGGGCCGCGAATGCTGTTCAGCGACTCCGAGGCGATGGTGTACAGGTTGTTCACCTGGTCGAGGATCAGCTTGGCCTCTTTCATCACCTGACGGCCGACCGCGGTCAGTGAAACGCCTTGGGCATGATGGCGTACGAACAGCTGCACACCCAGTTCTGACTCGATGTGACTGACTGCCGCCGAGATCGACGGGGACGATACATGGAGGCGTTCCGATGCCCCGAGCAGACTGCCGGCCTCGCCTGACGCGACGAAGTACTCCAGTTGTCGTTGGGTGATTCGACTAAGCATAAGAACTCTCTGAGCAATGGTTTGGCAGAACCAGGCAGCGCCTTGGTCAGCGCTCACTAACGCAAGGTCCGTGCCGGTGGCCTGAGCGGTAGAAAGGCTGATTTCACTGCCGAGCCATTGGCGGATATGCCTGCGACAGGCCTGGAAGCTTGTCAGATCGCAGCTTGTGGCTGCATAGGAAATTCTTACGCAAGAGCACGGGTAAAGGTTGTTTTACCCGAATGAACGCCCCCGCCATTATGAATTCACCACGTTATGCCTACCTGTGCCCCATTTCGGGGCGGCGCTGGCGCTAACCGATCCGCACGAAGATCAGACCGCGTCGCGATGTCCTTACAAGCCAGAACGCACGACCCATAACCGGAGCAGAAAAATGATGCGTAAAGCCCTTGCCTTGACCGTGCTGAGTGCCAGCTTGCTGGCGACCGTGAGCGCCAGTGCTGCAGACAAACTGGTTGTCAGCACTTGGGGCGGCAGTTTCCGTGACCTGATCGATCAGGCCATCGGCCGCGAATTCACCAAGCAGACTGGCGTCGAAGTCGAGTACGTCACTGGCGGCACCATCGACCGCTTGAACAAGGCCAAGCTGGCCGGCACCGCCGAGAGCGACCTGACCTTCACCACCTCGCATGTCGGTTGGTTGTACGCCAACGACGGGCTGTTCGAAGACCTGGACATGGCCAAGATCCCCAACGCCAAGAACCTGGTGCATCAGGCGCAACTGAGCCCGAACCACATCGGTGTCTGGGGCTACGTCTACACCATCGGTTACCGTCCGGATCTGGTGCCGGAAGGCGAGACCTTCGAGACCTGGGCAGACCTGTGGCGGCCCGAGCTGAAGGCCACCCTGGCGCTGCCTGACTTCGATCCCAGCCATATCATCGCGGTGTCCGCCAAGCTGTCCGGGGCTGATGCCAGCACTTGGGAAAAAGGCCAGGACAAGCTCAAGGCGCTGGTGCCCAGCATCAAGTCGTTCTACACCAACGACGCCAACAGTCAGCAGCTCATCGCCACTGGTGAAACCCCGGTACAGGTGCTGCTGTCGATGAACGCTTATCACATGATCGAGGAAGGCGTGGACATCAAGCTGGCCATGCCCAAGGAAGGCGCGGTGCTGGGTGTTGATGCCATGGGCATCAACAAGGGCAGCAAGCACGCTGACCTTGCCTACACCTTCATGAACATCGCCCTGTCGCCGGAAGTACAGGCGAAGATTGCCGAGATCAACCGCGGCAGCCCGGTGGTCACCAATGCCACCGTCGACCCGGAAATCGCCAAGCTGCCGGGCATGCTGACCACGGCCGAGCAGTGG
The DNA here is from genome assembly GCF_039555755.1 of Pseudomonas sediminis. Classification (NCBI taxonomy): domain Bacteria; kingdom Pseudomonadati; phylum Pseudomonadota; class Gammaproteobacteria; order Pseudomonadales; family Pseudomonadaceae; genus Pseudomonas; species Pseudomonas sediminis. The sequence goes on along the minus strand of NZ_CP154631.1, from coordinate 1,519,240 downwards.
GATGCGACGCTGAATATCGACCCGAAACTGCGCGCGGAAAAAACCGCTGAATGGCGCAAGTGGTTCTCTGAGAACGTCATGGCGCATTGATCGCCAGTCCAGGCGCGGGCGATGCCCGCGCCTTCTTTCTCTGAGTCCTTTTGCGCGGCCACTGCATGTGGCCGCTTTCAACGGAAACGCCCATGACTCGTAATCCTGCGTTTGTCCGGTGGTTCGTGCTGCCATCGGCGCTGACCGCTCTTGGTCTGACGATCGCCATGCTGACCGTGCTGCAGTACAGCGTCCGCGCATACATTCCAGGCTCGCTGGAGGTCGGTGGTTTTACCCTGGCCAACTTCCAGGGCATGCTCAAGAGCCTGTATGCCGATGCCTTCATCAACACGGTCGTCCTGAGCTTCAAGACTGCGTTGTTCGGTCTGTTGCTGAGTTATCCGCTGGCCTATGCGCTGGTGCGTACCCAGACCGCATGGTTGAAGTCCTGCATCCTGATCATCGCCATTACCCCGCTGTTTCTCGGCGAGGTGGTCCGCACCTATTCCTGGATCATCGTCCTGGGCAACAGCGGCTTCCTCAACAGCCTGCTGATGGCGATGGGGCTGATCGACAAACCGCTGCAACTGATGTTCACCAACACCGGCGTGGTGCTGGCGCTGGTGCATGTGACCATGCCGATCATGGTGCTGATGCTCGCCACCGGCCTTTCCCACATCGACACCGCGTATGAGAAGGCGGCCACCAGTCTGGGGGCTGGCCCGATCAACACGTTCCTGACCATCACTCTGCCGCTTTCCCTGCCGGGTATCGTCGCCAGCGTTACCACTGCTTTTGCCTGGACCTTCAGTGCGTTCGCCACACCGCAGCTGATCGGTGGTGGCAAGGTCAGCACGGTAGCCACACTGGTCTACCAACTGGGTTTCTCCTCGCTGAACTTCCCGTTCGCCGCGGCCTTGAGCGTCGCCGGTCTGATCATGACCCTGTTGCTGCTGGCTGCTCTGAAACGCATGAGCCGCTCGCTGCAGCGCGTTGGAGAGCACTGAGATGACGCGTTCCAATCACGATAAATGGCTGGGATACGCGGGCCGACTGCTGGTCGCGCTGATCCTGATGTTCGTGCTGCTGCCGACGGTGGTGGTGTTCATCTCCTCGTTCAGCAGCACCTCGGTGTTGTTCTTCCCGCCCAAGGGCTGGTCGCTGCGCTGGTTCGAGCGGGCGCTGAATTACAGCGACTTCAAGAACGGCTTCTATGCCGGGCTGATCGTCACCGCCTGGGCCTCGACTCTGGCGGTGGTGATCGGTACGACCCTGGCCATCGCCATCAATCGCTACGAGTTTCGCTTCAAGAGCCTGATCGAAGGCGTGCTGATGTCGCCGCTGTTCATTCCGCATTTCACCATCGGTCTCGGCCTGCTGATGCTGGTGGCGCAGCTCGACCTGAGCCGTGGTTATGCCCTGGTGATCTTCTGTCACGTGGTGCTGGTGCTGCCCTTCGTGCTGCGCAGCCTCTACGTGTCGTTGCACAACCTGGAGCAGCGGATCGAGTTGGCTGCTGCCAGTCTGGGTGCCTCACCGCTACGTGTCGTCTGGACCATCACCGTGCCGCTGATGCTGCCTGGCTTGTTCGGTGGCTGGCTATTCGCCGCGATCCTGTCGTTCAACGAGTTCACCGCCTCGCTGTTCGTGACTACGCAGGCGACTCAGACGCTGCCGGTGGCCATGTACAACTACGTGCGTGAGTTCGCCGACCCTACGTTGGCGGCGCTGTCGGTGATCTACATCGCCACGACGGCCTCCCTGCTGACATTGGCCAACCGCTTTCTTGGCCTTGGACGAGTGCTGAATGTCGAGTCGCCACGCTGACGCTCGCTTGCGCGGGCTTTCGCAGCCCGCTTCTGGCCCCGACAGAATCAATTACCAACAGGATCACCGCAGACCATGACCTTCTCCATCACCGGCCGCTGCGCCAAGACCGGGCAACTGGGTATCGCCATCAGTTCGTCGAGTATCGCGGTGGGCGCCCGCTGCCCCTGGTTGCGTCCAGGCGTGGGTGCGGTTTCCACGCAGAACGTCACTCTGCCGGCTCTGGGCGATCGGGCACTGGAGCAACTCGCACTTGGCTGCTCGCCGGAACAGGCGCGTGACTTGGCATTGGCCAGTGACGAGTACCGCCAGTACCGCCAGTTGGCGCTGATCGACCATCAGGGGCGTACCGCACATTTCAGTGGTAGCGAGACCCTGGGTTGCCACCATGCCGTCTCCGGGGAGCAGTGCGTCGGTGCCGGTAACCTGCTGGCCAATCAGGCGGTCATCGAGGCCCTGGTGCGGGGCTTCGAAACCAGTGAAGGCTGCCTGGCCGAGCGCCTGCTCAGTGCGATGCAGGCAGCCATGGCCGCAGGCGGCGAGGCTGGGCCGGTGCACTCGGCCGCGCTGATCGTGGTGGGTGAGCAGGCATGGCCCATCGTCGACCTGCGCGTCGACTGGGCCGACGAGGACCCTATTGGCGCGTTGGAGCAGCTGTGGCGCGCCTATCAGCCACAGATGCAGGACTACATCACGCGCGCGCTCGACCCGACCAAAGCACCTAGCTACGGGGTTCCTGGAGACGAGTGAATGAACAGCAAAGAGCTACTGGCCACCTTGGTCTCGTTCGACACCACGAGCCGTGAATCCAACCTGCAACTGATCGCCTTCGTGCGTGAGTACCTGGCGCAGCTGAACGTTTCCAGCGAGCTGATCTTCAACGAAGAGCGCAGCAAGGCCAATCTCTTCGCCACCATCGGACCGGCCGACGTGCCCGGTATCGTCTTGTCCGGGCATACCGATGTCGTCCCGGTAGATGGTCAGGCCTGGTCGGTGCCACCGTTCCAGTTGAGCGAGCGTGACGGCAAGCTCTATGGCCGCGGCACTACCGACATGAAGGGCTTTATCGCCAGCGTGTTGGCGGCCGTGCCGGGGTGTCTGGCGCAGCCACTGCGCCTGCCCATTCACATTGCGCTGTCCTACGACGAAGAAGTCGGTTGTCTGGGTGTTCGTGATCTGATCGCGCGCCTGGCCGAGCTGCCCTGCAAACCTCGCTTGTGCATCATCGGCGAACCGACCCAATTGCAGCCGGTGCTCGGCCACAAGGGCAAGCTGGCCATGCGCTGCGACGTGCACGGTGCTGCCTGTCATTCCGCCTATGCCCCGCAAGGGGTCAATGCCATCGAATACGCCGCGGAGTTGATTAGCGAGCTGGGCCGTATTGGTCGCCAGTTGCAGGCGCCAGAGTTGTGCGATTCGCGTTTCGACCCGCCCTTCAGCACGGTGCAGACGGGCGTTATTAGCGGTGGCAAGGCGTTGAACATCGTGCCGGCAGAGTGTCGCTTCGACTTCGAGGTACGCGCACTGCCGGATACCGATCCACAAGCTGTCGCGCAGCAGTTGCAGCGCTATGCGCAGCAGGAAGTACTGCCAAGAATGCGTACGGTGGCGGCAGGAAGCGACATTCGCTTTGCCGAGCTCTCCGCCTATCCGGGGCTTACCACGGATGCGCAGAGCGATGCGGCGCGGCTGATCGCAGACATCTGTGGTTCGGACGACTTCACCACGGTCGCTTTCGGTACCGAGGGCGGGTTGTTCGACAGCATTGGTATCGCCACCGTGGTCTGTGGCCCAGGCAGTATGGACCAGGGGCATAAACCCGATGAGTTCATTCATGCCACGCAACTTGAGGCATGTGATGCCATGCTCGAACGGCTGACCACTATGTTTCGCATGTGATTCAAACCGCACTGAAGTTTAACTTCGCTGTGGCCCGCTCGGCTGCCTGAAATAAATAAGTTAGAGCAATAAAAGCGGGTGGATTTAGTGGCGCGCTTCTTTTTTTCTGAAGCGTTGCATTTAAAAAGCGTGATTCTCAAAAGTTTCAGACTTACGCAGACTTATTACGGTCGTTGAATGCTTTGTATGGGGCGCCTGTACTTCTTCGACCGTCTGTTGGCTCCAGGCGCCAACAACATTTCACAGGCTCGACGCCCTTTAGGAAATTCGCAAATGTCCGTTGAAAAAATCAACACGTTGGTGATCGGTGCCGGCCAGGCCGGTATTGCCATGAGTGAACATCTCTCACTGATGGACGTGCCCCATGTCGTTCTGGAGCGCAGCCGCATTGCAGAGCGCTGGCGCTCGGAACGCTGGGATTCTCTGGTGGCCAATGGCCCGGCGTGGCATGACCGTTTTCCTAGCATGAAATTCGACAACATCTCGCCCGAGGCCTTTCCGCCGAAAGAGCGCATGGCGAAATACTTCGAGGATTATGCCGCGATGCTCAAGGCCCCCATTCGTACGGGGGTGGAGGTCTTGCAGGTGGAGCGACTCGTTGCCCGTCCCGGTTTCAAGGTCACCACCTCGGAGGGTGTGATCGAGGCGGCGAATGTGGTGGCGGCAACCGGCCCGTTCCAGAAGCCTACCTTCCCGCAGATCGTGCCGCAGAGTGCCAAGGTTCAGCAGTTGCACTCGTCGCTGTACAAGAACCCCGGGCAGTTGGCCGATGGCGCTGTTCTGGTCGTGGGGGCAGGTGCCTCGGGCTCGCAGATCGCCGAGGAGCTGCAGCGTGCGGGCAAACGTGTCTACCTATCGGTTGGCGAGCATTACCGGCCGCCGCGCTCCTACCGCGGCCGTGACTATTGCTGGTGGCTGGGGGCGCTGGGCCTGTGGGATGAGGTCAAGATCCGTCCGAAGAAAGAGCATGTCGCCTTCGCCGTCAGTGGCTACGAAGGTGGCAAGACTGTGGATTTCCGCCGCCTTGCTCATTCCGGCATCACCCTGGTAGGTCTGACCAAGGCCTGGAATGACGGTGTTGTAGAGTTCCAAGAAGGCCTGGCGAAGAACATCGCAGATGGTGATCAGGCTTATTTCGATGTACTGCGAGAGGCCGATGCCTACATCGAGCAGAACGGTCTGCCATTCCCGCCCGAGCCGGAGGCCTGGAACCTGCTCGAGGACCCTGAGTGCATCAAGAATCCGATTCTCCAGCTGGATCTGGAGCAGGCCGGCATCACCTCCATCATCTGGGCGACGGGCTTCAAGTTCGATTTTAGTTGGCTGAAAGTCAACGCGTTCGATGACAAGGGCATGCCGTTTCACAAGCGCGGCATCTCTGCGGAAAGTGGCATTTACTTTGTTGGCTTGCCTAATTTGGTGAATCGTGCCTCGTCCTTCATTTATGGTGTTTGGCATGACGCCAAGTACATTGCAGACCATATTGTCTTGCAAAACGCCTATATGGCTTACGACAAGGTCTGAAGCCAGGCTGGCAAGTATCATCATTAACCTTGCGTGCTGCCGAAGTTGTCAGCTTCGGCAGTTTCGATTGTCCGCGATATAAACATACAGGCATGTCATGGCTGAAATAACCTGCATAGAAGATATGCGCCGCCTGGCGAGAAAGCGTGTGCCGCGAATGTTTTACGATTATGTCGATGGCGGCTCATGGAGTGAGTACACCTACCGAGCCAACGAGGTGGACTTTCAGCGTATCGAATTCCGCCAGCGGGTTGCCTGTGATATCACCCATCGCGACACGGCCAGCACCATGGTCGGCGTACCTGTCAGCATGCCGGTGGCCATCGCGCCAACGGGCTTGACCGGTATGCAGCATGCCGATGGCGAGATTCTCGCCGCACGAGCGGCCAAGCAGTTCGGCATTCCCTTCACCCTGTCCACCATGAGTATTTGCTCGCTTGAAGCGGTGGCCAAGGCGACCGGGCATCACCCGTTCTGGTTTCAGCTCTACGTCATGCGTGATCGCGCATTCGTCGAGAGCCTCATCGCTCGGGCCGAGGCCGCCAATTGTTCGGCGCTGGTGGTGACGATGGATCTGCAGGTTTTCGGTCAGCGCCACAAGGACAAGAAGAATGGCCTGTCCATGCCCCCCAAGCCGACCCTGCGCAACATCGCCAACATGCTGAGCAAGCCGCGCTGGTGTCTGGGAATGCTGGGTACGCAGCATCGTCAGTTCGGCAATATCGTTGGCCATGCCAAGGGTGTTGATAACATCCAGTCGTTGGTGGAGTGGACGCGTGAGCAATTCGACCCGACCTTGTCTTGGCAGGATATCGAGTGGATACGCAAGCGCTGGAGCGGCCGACTGATCATCAAGGGCATTCAGCACCCTGAGGATGCTCGTCTCGCGGTGAGTTGCGGTGCCGATGCCGTGGTCGTGTCCAACCACGGCGGGCGCCAACTGGATGGTGCGTCCTCATCTATCACGACTCTGCCGGAGATCGTGGATGCGGTGGGTGGACAGACGGAGGTGCACTTCGATAGCGGTATCCGTTGCGGCCAAGACGTGCTCAAGGCCATCGCTCTGGGGGCCAAAGGCACCTATATCGGGCGAGCCATGCTTTACGGGCTGGGAGCTCTTGGAGAGCAGGGTGTCAGCAAGGCCTTGCACATCATTCGGGAAGAGCTCGACCTATCCATGGCGTTCTGTGGGCAAACGAACTTACAGGGCATAACCCCTGACATCCTGCGCATGAAGTCTTGAGTGCTCTTGCCCGGTTTACTTGAAGAACTGGCTGGGCGTGGTGCCGAACTGCTTCTTGAACATGGTGGTGAAGGCGCTGGGGCTGTCGTAGCCCAGCTCCCCGGCAATATCGATGATCTTCTCACCCAGGGCGATGCGCTCCAGCGCCAGCAACAGGCGCGCCTGCTGGCGCCACTGGCCGAAGGTCATGCCGGTACCTTTCTGGAACAGGCGCTGAATGGTCTTCTCGTCCAGGCCCAGGCGGATGCTCCAGTCGGCCAGCGTGGAGGCGTCGCCGGGGTCGTCCTGCAGTGTCGTGCAGATTGGCTGGATGCGAGGGTCGGCCGGCTGCGGCAGGTGCAGCGGCAGGGTCGGCAGGATACGCAGCTCATCGAGGATCAGGCGCATCACCCGTGCCTCGCGCGAGTCGTCGGCGTAGGGCTGGGTGATGTCCACGGCGGCACGGATCAGCTCGCCCAGCAGCGGCGAGATGGCCACGGCGCGGCACTCGGCGGGCATGTCCGGCAGGCTGTCGGGGCGTACGAAGACGCTGCGCATCCGCACGCTGCCTATGCAACGAATCGCGTGCACCTGGCCGCAGGGCATCCAGATGCCGCGGCTCGGCGGCACCGTCCACTGGTTCAGCGCCGACGTCACCACCATCACCCCGGAAATGGCGTAGATCAGCTGGTGCTTGTTGCGGTGCGAGTGCGGCTCGATGACGGCGTTGACCGGGTAATCGGTGGCGCTGCTGCTGACCAGCCAGGGTGATGCGTCGATCTCGGCCAGTAATTTATCGGCTAAGCGCATGAGGCTGCCTTTTTTGCGAGGGTTGTTTCCCTATCTTCGTGAGACAGGCGGTTGGGCGCAGCCTAGCATAGCGGCGTTCCTCATCTCGTTCGGAAGCTTCAAGCATGTCCAGCAGCCCTGCCGCTACCTCCCTGGCCGGCGCGTCGCCCGTCAGCCAGGCCAGCCCTCTGGTGATGCGCGTGATCGGCGCCTGCGCCCTGGCGCACCTGATCAACGACCTGATCCAGGCGGTGTTGCCCGCCATCTACCCGATGCTCAAGCTCAACTACGGCCTGAGCTTCGCCCAGATCGGCCTGATCACCCTGACCTTTCAGCTCACCGCCTCGCTGCTGCAGCCCTGGGTGGGCTACCACACCGACCGCCATCCCAAGCCCTGGCTGCTGCCGGCCGGCTCGCTGTGCACCCTGGTCGGCATCCTCATGCTGGCCTTCGTTGGCAGCTTCCCGGCGATCCTCCTGGCTTCGGCGTTGGTGGGCGTCGGCTCGTCGACCTTCCACCCCGAGGCGTCTCGCATCGCTCGTCTGGCTTCGGGCGGGCGCTACGGGCTGGCACAGTCCACCTTCCAGGTCGGCGGCAATGCCGGCACCGCCTTCGGCCCGCTGCTGGCGGCGGCGATCATCATTCCCTACGGCCAGGGCAACGTCGCCTGGTTCGGCCTGTTCGCCGCCTTCGCCATCGTCGTGCTGTACGGCCTGAGCCGCTGGTATCGCCACCACCTGACGTTGTTCAAGCTCAAGCAGGGCGGTGTGGCCACTCACGGCCTGTCAGCCGGGCGGGTGAAGTTCGCCCTGCTGATCCTGGCGCTGCTGGTGTTCTCCAAGTACTTCTACATGGCCAGCTTCACCAGCTACTTCACCTTCTTCCTGATCGAGAAGTTCGACCTGTCGGTGGCCAGCTCGCAGCTCTACCTGTTCCTGTTCCTCGGCGCGGTGGCGGCCGGCACCTTCTTCGGCGGGCCGATTGGCGATCGTATCGGGCGCAAGCAGGTGATCTGGTTCTCCATCCTCGGCGTGGCGCCGTTCTCCCTGCTGCTGCCGCACGTCGACCTGTTCTGGACGGGCGTGCTGAGCATGGTGATCGGCTTCATCCTCGCCTCGGCGTTCTCCGCCATCGTGGTCTTCGCCCAGGAACTGATGCCGGGCAACGTCGGCATGATTGCCGGGCTGTTCTTCGGCCTGATGTTCGGCTTCGGCGGCATCGGCGGGGCGCTGCTCGGTTACCTGGCGGACATCCACGGCATCGAGGAGGTGTTCCTGATCTGCTCCTTCCTGCCGCTGCTGGGTATCCTCACTGCGTTGTTGCCGTCGCTGAAGTCCCATTAATCGACACGCCGCCACACGCTGGCCAGCCAGGGCTGCTGGTCGCGTGGCAGGCCGGCGGGGCGGTAGTAGTGTTCCAGCTCGACGAAGCCCGCCGCCGTGAGCCGCGCGCGCCAGCGTTCCAGGTCGTGGTAGCTGCCGTAGCGCGGGCCGTTCCAGCCTTCCTGATTCTCGCCGCGCGGGTTGGAGCTGAACAGCACGCCGCCTGGTTTCAGCGCTGCCTGCAACTGACCGAGCACGCGCGGCAGCTCCTGATCGGGCACATGGAACAGGCTGGCGTTGGCGAAGATGCCATCGAAGTGGCCGGCCGGCAGATCCAGCTCTAGAAAACTTTGCTGCCAGACTTCGCAGCCGCTGTCGGCGCGAGCCATGGTGACGAACTCTGCGCAGCCATCGAGGCCGATGGCGGTATGGCCGAGGCCGCTGAAGGTGCGCAGATCACGCCCTGGGCCACAGCCGAAATCGAGGATGCGCCAGGGCTTTTCGCCCTCGATATGACGCAGCAGCGCGGCGATGTTCTGGCTCACGTCATGGTCGCGCGTGCCCTCGCGAAAATCCTCGGCGCTGCTTTGGTAGTGGGCCAGGGTGAGGGCGCTGATCTGCGCGAGTTCGTCGGGGCTCAGGGGCATCGCGATGTTCCGGCAAAAGGAGGCATTAGACCCGCTCGGGGGACCGGTGGCTAGCGAGACGGCTTATGTCTCCTGGCCGTTAATGAACCACCGCTGCGCTTTAATAGTCACATTTTCCGAGGGGTGTAAATCGGCTGGCTGCAGCCGGGCGCCCACAATCAAGGAGATAACGCGATGGTTACGCACTACAAAGTCTCTGGCCACCTTGCCTGTGGCTCTCATGGTGAAAAACTGCCTTCCACCACCGAGCTGGGCAAGGTCAAATGCCGCAATTGCCGCAAGACCGAAGTCTTCACCGAAGCTCGTCGTAACGCCCGTAACGCTGCGCGCCGGGCCGCCCGCCGTGAGAAAGCCGCGCGTGCCGTCAATGACTGGCGCACCTCCTGGGAGGCGCGCCTGACAGCCTTGCCGGGGCGCCAGCGCCTGCCGCGCGGTTTCGGCGATCAGGCATTCGTCTAGCCTGGATATTGGCGGGCAGGATGACCTCCCGCATCCGCCCGCGCTGCCAACATCTGTAGGAGCCGCGCCCCGCGGCGAACGGAGCCGGCAACTCGATATTGCGATATGGCTGCATCCATCTTCGCGCCGGGGCGGCGCTCCTACAGTCATCACCCACGGTTCACTTCTACGAACGCTCCGGGTTTCCTTGGGTTCGATCTGCGCAACAGGCTGTTCATCCGTTTGCCCCACCGCAGGGCCATGACGTAAATTGGCCGGCTCACCTCGACCGGCACTGGCCGGTCATGCCTCGAGGTTTCTGCCGTGTCCGTTGCCCCCGTTTCCGTCTACCGGCTTCCCGGTTTCCTGCCGTTTCTCATTGCCCGCATCGTGGTGGTGTTCGCCGTACAGATTCAGGCCATCGTCGTGGCCTGGCAGGTTTACGACCTGACGCGCGACCCGCTGTCGCTGGCCTATGTCGGCCTGGCTCAATTCATTCCCATGCTGGTGCTGTTGATGCCGGCCGGCGATCTGATCGACCGTTACGATCGCAAGCTGATCCTGATGCTCAGTTGGCTGGTCGAAGGCGTGTGCGCCGGGGCGCTGTTATGGTTGTCGCTGAGTGGCGCACCGGTCGCCTGGTACTACGCCGTGCTGGTGCTGTACGGCTGTGGCCGCGCCTTCACCGGCCCGGCGCTGTCGAGCCTGCTGCCGCAGATCGTGCCGCGCGAGCGCCTGGCTGCGGCCATCGCTGCCAATAGCATGATCATGCGCGGCGCGACCATTTCCGGGCCGGTGATCGGTGGTGGTCTGTACGCCATCGGTGGCGGTGGGCTGACCTACTCGGTGTGCCTGGCCTGCTTCCTCGCCGGCTGCGTGCTGCTGCAGCGGGTGCCGGTGCGCTATGCCGAGAAGATGCAGGCGCTGGAATCCACCGCCTGGGCGCGCTTCACTGCCGGTATTCACTTCATCCGCACACGACCGATCATCCTCGGCACCATCTCGCTGGACCTGTTCGCCGTACTGCTTGGCGGCGTAGTGGCCTTGCTGCCGATCTACGCCCAGGAAGTGCTGGAAGTCGGCCCGACGGGCCTCGGCCTGCTGCGCAGCGCCATGGCCATCGGTGAGGTTTCCGTCGGCCTTTACCTGAGCATGAAGCCCTTCAACCGCCATGTCGGCCTGGTGATGTTCGGCGCGGTGGCGTTGTTCGGCCTGGCCAATCTGGTGTTCGCCCTGTCCAGCCTGTTCTGGTTGTCGTTCGCCGCGCTGGTGGTGGCTGGCGGCGCGGATATGGTGAGCATGTACATCCGTTCCTCGCTGGTGCAGTTCTCCACCCCAGACGCCATGCGTGGTCGGGTCAATGCGGTGAACATGCTGTTCATCGGCTCTTCCAACGAACTGGGCGAATTTCGTGCCGGCACCAGCGCCGCCTGGTTCGGCGTGGTGCCGGCTGCGCTGATCGGTTGCGCCTGCACCCTGACCGTGACCGGCGGTTGGATGCTTGGCTTCAAGAGCCTGCGCAAGGTCGACCGTTTCGAGGATGCCTCGCCGAGTAAAGTGGCCTGACGTAGGGCGGCCTCGCTCGCGAAGCGAGCAGCCCGCCAGGCCGTACCGAGACAGTAACCTGCGTCCAACACATCATCGGCGTACTGCTTCCGAGCGGCCGGCGTACCGGTACGTCCTACGCGTTTCTCGTGCCAGAGGTGCGATCCAGGCCCTTCCCAACCCCGCCCACAAATTCTGTTAATACCGCTGTGGATAACCTTTGCAAAAGCCCTCCGCGCCTAGCATTCAAGCGGGCCTCGGCAGGCCGTTCAGTTTTTATCCAATGACGCTCTGCTGGCGTTATCGCCAGGCGGAATATCGCGTTTAATCAATCACTTGGCTCGAGTTTTCAACAGCAGGGCAGGTCGGGAGTGGGTTGCCGGGTGTCGTGCACAGAATCTGGGGAAAGCGTTGTGGATAAGATGCGGGAAAACTCGTCCAGGCCAGGTGGGGCAAGGGCTGCGCTTGGCTGGTGATTTTTCGTGCGGTGTCGCGCGACTGTCATGTTTCGTGGCTATAGTGGCCGGTCGATTTGCAGCCGCTGGAGCCTCTAATGTCCGACTCGTCTGAACGTCCCACCCCGGTCAGTTTGCTGCAGGCTTTCTGGTTCTGGTTGAAGCTGGGGCTGATCAGTTTCGGTGGGCCGGCGGGGCAAATTTCGATCATGCATCAGGAACTGGTGGAGAAGCGCCGTTGGTTGTCCGAGCGGCGCTTTCTGCATGCGCTGAACTACTGCATGTTGCTGCCAGGGCCGGAGGCGCAGCAATTGGCCACTTATATCGGCTGGTTGATGCACCGCACCTGGGGTGGGGTGATCGCTGGTGCGCTGTTCGTGTTGCCGTCGCTGTTTATCCTGATCGCGCTGTCCTGGGTTTATCTGGTGTTCGGTGATGTGCCGCTGGTGGCCGGGATTTTCTATGGCATCAAGCCGGCGGTGACGGCCATCGTGCTGCAGGCGGCCTGGCGTATCGGCGGGCGGGTGTTGAAGAATGCCTGGCTGTGGGCCATCGCGGCGGCGGCGTTCGTCGCCATCTTCGCCTTGCAGCTGCCGTTCCCGCTGATCGTGCTCGGTGCCGCGCTGGTGGGTTACCTCGGTGGGCGGCTAGCGCCGCAGCACTTCGCGGTCGGCGCCGGGCATGGCGAGGCGGGTGGGGTGCATGCGCCGGCATTGATCGATGATGAGACGCGCCTGGCGCACACGCATTTTCGCTCCAGCCGGCTGGCGTTGATCCTGCTGGCCGGTGCGGTGCTCTGGCTGCTGCCGATGGGCCTGCTGACCCTGGCGTTCGGCTGGCAGGACACGCTGACGCAGATGGGTTGGTTCTTCACCAAGGCGGCGCTGCTCACCTTCGGTGGCGCTTATGCGGTGCTGCCCTATGTGTACCAGGGCGCCATCGAGCACTACGGCTGGCTGTCGCCCCGGCAGATGATCGATGGCCTGGCGCTGGGTGAAACCACGCCGGGGCCGCTGATCATGCTGGTGGCGTTCGTCGCTTTCGTCGGTGCCTACGGCCAGCCGGTGTTCGGTGGCGATTCGGCCTTCGTCAGTGGGGCGTTGGCGGCGGTGCTGGTCACCTGGTTCACCTTTCTGCCGTCGTTTCTGTTCATCCTCGCTGGCGGGCCGCTGGTGGAGTCGACCCATGGGAAGTTGACGTTCACCGCGCCGTTGACCGGAATCACCGCCGCCGTGGTCGGGGTGATCCTCAATCTGGCGCTGTTCTTTGGTTATCACGTGCTCTGGCCGCAGGGTTTCGCTGGGGCGTTCGATTGGGTGTCGGCATTGATCACCCTGGGTGCGGGCGTGGCGTTGCTGGGCTTCAAACGCGGGGTGATCGAGACGTTGGTGGCCTGTGCGCTGGTCGGCCTGACGGTGCACTTGGCGCTATAGCGTCAACGCCAGACGCAAGCGATCCCGATGCTGCAGGCCATTCTCGAACAACGGCTCGGGGTAGTGCTGCAGGAAGTAGTCCGGTTCCACCGCCACCACGCGAAAGCCGGCGCGCTGGTAGAACGTCAGTTGATGGCCGAAGCTGCCGGTGCCTAGTTCCAGACGCTTCGCCCCCAATTGCCGGGCCTGGTCGATGGCGTGGCGCAGTAGCAGGGCGCCGATGCCCTCGCCCTGGCGCTCGGGCGCCACGGCGATGTTCATCAGTTCCCAGGTGTTGGCCGCCAGTGCCTTGATCACGTAGACGCCAACGGTTACGTCGCTCTGGCGCGCGACAACACAATGACCGTCCTGTAAATAACCGGCGATGAGGGCGGTGCTGGGATCGGCTTCCAGCAGCAGCGCCATGGGCGCCTGTTCGCTGGGAATCTCGTGCAAGGTTGGAGAGGTCATGACGGTCTTTTTTAAAGATGTTTTGGTTATAAATAAATCATTATTTATTCTTTTTGTTTCTCTTTGTTCCTGAGCATAGTGAGCGCCACGCAATCTACTGCCAAGGAGCACGATCATGACCATCCGCCTGGGCGACATCGCCCCCGACTTTGAACAGGATTCCAGCGAAGGCCGCATTCGTTTCCACGAGTGGCTGGGCGACAGTTGGGGCATCCTCTTTTCCCACCCGGCTGACTTCACCCCGGTTTGCACCACCGAACTGGGCTTCACTGCCAAGCTCAAGGATGAATTCGCCAAGCGCGGCGTCAAGGCCATCGCCCTGTCCGTCGACCCGGTGGATTCGCACATCAAATGGATCGACGACATCAACGAGACGCAGAACACGGCGGTCAACTTCCCAATCATCGCCGATGCCGACCGCAAGGTGTCCGACCTCTACGACCTGATCCACCCGAATGCCAACGACACCCTGACCGTGCGTTCGCTGTTCGTCATCGACCCGAACAAGAAGGTGCGCCTGACCATCACCTATCCGGCCAGTACCGGGCGCAATTTCAACGAAATTCTGCGCGTCGTCGACTCCCTGCAATTGACCGACAACTACAAGGTGGCCACCCCGGCCAACTGGCAGGATGGTGATGAGGTGGTGATCGTGCCGTCGCTGAAGGACGAAGCCGAGATCGCCCAACGCTTCCCGAAAGGTTATCGCGCGGTGAAACCCTATCTGCGCCTGACCCCGCAGCCGAATCGCTAATGAAACGCTGAAAAAAGCTATACCTCGTCACTCTCGCGCAGGCGGGAGTCCATGTACTGCGGGGGCTGGTTTCCCGCCTGCGCGGGAATGACGACTACTTCAGACCATCGCTAAGGATCGATCATGCATGTTGTGTTGCTTTCCGGCAGCCCTGCGGCGCGTTCGCGCACCGAGGTGCTGCTGGATTACGTGCACCAGCGCTTGGAGGCGCAGCAGGTGGAAGTGAGCCTGCTCAAGGTGCGCGACTTCCCCGCCGAGGATCTGCTGCATGCGCGCTTCGACAGCCCGGCAGTGCAGCAGTTGCAGGCCGTGGTGGCCAGCGCTGATGGTCTGGTGGTCGGTACGCCGGTGTACAAGGCGTCGTTCACCGGTGCCTTGAAGGTGCTGCTGGATCTGCTACCCGAGCGCGCTCTGGCGCATAAGGTGGTTCTGCCACTGGCCAGTGGCGGCAGCCCGGCGCACCTGCTGGCGGTGGACTACGCGCTCAAGCCGGTACTGGCCGCGCTGAAGGCGCAGGAAATGCTCTCCGGCGTGTTCGCCGTGGACAAACAGATTGCCTACCCGGAAGGGGACAGGCCCGCGCAGATCGACGACGAATTGCGCGAACGCCTCGACGAGGCACTGGAACAACTGGGCGCAGCTCTGGCGCGACGGCCGAGGCCGATCGATCCGAACGTATTGAACGACCGGCTGGTGAACGCCCGCTGGAGCATCTGATCCATCTGTAATACCCCGCCTTACTCGCCCGCCAACAGGCAAGCAGGTAGCCAACCAAGACATCACCGCAAAGGGAGAGCGCCATGCGCACCATTACTTTGCGTCGAAGCCTGGTCGCCCTGTTTGCCGCGGCCATTTCCTTCGGCGCCATCACTCAAGCTCAAGCCGAGACATTGCGTATCGGCTATCAGAAATACGGCACCCTGGTGCTGCTCAAGGCCAAGGGCACCCTGGAAAAACGCCTGGCCGAGCAGGGCGTGGAGGTCAAGTGGACGGAGTTCCCGGGCGGCCCGCAACTGCTCGAAGGCCTCAATGTCGGCTCCGTGGACTTTGGCGTCACTGGTGAAACCCCGCCGGTATTCGCTCAGGCGGCTGGCGCCGACCTGCTTTACGTGGCCCATGAGCCGCCGGCTCCGACGGGCGAGGCGATCCTCGTGCCGAAAGATTCGCCGATCAAATCGGTAGCCGAGCTCAAGGGCAAGAAGGTCGTTCTGAACAAGGGTTCCAACGTGCATTACCTGCTGGTGCGTGCACTGGAAGACGCCGGCCTCAAATACGGCGACATCACCCCGGTCTACCTACCGCCGGCCGATGCCCGCGCTGCCTTCGAGCGTGGCAGCGTCGATGCCTGGGTGATCTGGGACCCGTTCCAGTCCGCCGCCGAGAAGCAACTGCAGGCCCGCAGCCTGCGTGATGGCACTGGCCTGGTGGACAACCACCAGTTCTACCTGGCGACCCGCACCTATGCCGAGCAGCACCCACAGGTGATCGGCACGCTGGTCGAGGAAATCCGCGGCGTTGGCGAGTGGGTCAAGGGCAACCTCGACGAGGCCACCGACCAGGTCGCGCCGCTGATCGGCCTGTCCCCGGAGATCACCCGTCAGGCCGTTGAGCGCCAGGGTTACGGCGCGCAGTTCATCACCCCGGAGGTGGTCGAGGCGCAGCAGAAGATCGCCGACACCTTCACCGAGCTGAAGCTGATCCCCAAGAAACTGACCATCAGGGATGTGATCTGGAATCCGCCGGCCAAGGTCGCGCAGGCCCAGTAAACCCTAGCCCAGCCCCTCTCCCGGTGGGAGAGGGGAGCGAATCCAAGGAGACAACTCCATGAGCCTCAACATCTTCTGGTTCCTGCCTACCCATGGTGATGGCAAGTACCTGGGCACCTCCGAGGGCGCGCGCGCAGTCGACCACGGCTACCTGGCGCAGGTCGCCCAGGCGGCTGACCGCCTCGGTTACGGTGGCGTGCTGATTCCCACCGGGCGTTCCTGCGAGGACTCCTGGCTGGTGGCAGCCTCGCTGATCCCGCTCACGCAGAACCTGAAGTTCCTCGTCGCCCTGCGTCCAGGGATCATTTCGCCGACCGTGGCTGCGCGCCAGGCAGCGACTCTGGATCGGCTGTCGAACGG
This sequence comes from Pseudomonas sediminis, assembly GCF_039555755.1. Lineage (NCBI taxonomy): Bacteria > Pseudomonadati > Pseudomonadota > Gammaproteobacteria > Pseudomonadales > Pseudomonadaceae > Pseudomonas > Pseudomonas sediminis. The sequence continues at coordinate 1,502,779 of NZ_CP154631.1, read as the reverse complement.
TCGTGCGCTGTTCAACCTGGTGACCGGTGGCGACCCGGACGAGCTGGCCGGCGATGGCCTGCACCTGTCGCATGCCGAGCGCTATGAGGCATCTGTCGAATTCACCCGCATCTGGCGCCGTGTGCTGGAAGGCGAAACCGTCGACTACGACGGCAAGCACATCCAGGTGAAGGGCGCCAAGCTGCTCTACCCGCCGATCCAGCAGCCGCGTCCGCCGCTGTATTTCGGTGGTTCCTCCGACGCCGCGCAAGACTTGGCCGCCGAGCAGGTCGAGCTGTACCTGACCTGGGGCGAGCCGCCGGCCGCCGTGGCCGAGAAAATCGCTCAGGTGCGCGAGAAGGCTGCTGCGCAGGGCCGCGAAGTGCGCTTTGGCATTCGTCTGCACGTGATCGTGCGCGAGACCAATGAGGAAGCCTGGGCCGCGGCGGATCGTCTGATCAGCCATCTGGATCAGGACACCATCGACCGCGCCCAGGCGTCGCTGGCGCGCTTCGACTCGGTCGGCCAACAGCGCATGGCCGCCCTGCACGGCGGCAAGACCGACAACCTGGAAGTGTCGCCGAACCTCTGGGCCGGTGTCGGTCTGGTGCGCGGCGGCGCCGGCACTGCGCTGGTCGGCGATGGCCCGACTGTGGCGGCGCGGGTCAAGGAATACGCCGACCTCGGCATTGATACCTTCATCTTCTCCGGTTACCCGCATCTGGAGGAGTCGTACCGGGTCGCCGAACTGCTGTTCCCGCATCTGGATGTGGCCCAGCCGCAGCGTCCGGAAAGTCGCGGTTATGTCAGCCCGTTCGGCGAAATGATCTCCAGCGACATCCTGCCTAAGGCGGCTTCGGCGAGTTGAGGGTGGCGCAGGCATAGGTTTCCCGGCTTGCATCCAGGCTACGTACTGAAAAGCGCCCTCTCCCCAGCCCTCTCCCATGAATGGGAGAGGGGGCTGATCGGCGCCGCTGGGTTGCCCTGTGGTACGGCTCGGCTCCCCTCTCCCGCTTGCGGGAGAGGGGCTGGGGGAGAGGGCAGATGTAGCCCGGATGCAATCCGGGGAACAGACACACAGAATTTTTCGAGGCAACCATGAGCGACACGACTCTTCACAAACTGGCGCTGCGCGCTGCGCCCTGGGCCTTGCCGCTGGGGCTGTTGGCCGCCTGGCAACTGGCTGTGGCCAGTGGCTGGCTGTCCAGCCGCATCCTGCCGGCGCCCAGTGCCGTGCTCGCCGCCGGCTGGCAGTTGCTGGCCTCCGGCGAAATCTGGCAGCACCTGGCGATCAGTGGCCAACGCGCCGGGATCGGCTTCGCCATCGGTGGTGGCATCGGCCTGCTGCTGGGCTTTATCACCGGCCTGTCCAAATGGGGCGAGCGCTTTCTCGACAGCTCGGTGCAGATGATCCGCAACGTGCCGCACCTGGCGCTGATCCCGCTGGTAATCCTCTGGTTCGGCATCGATGAGGCGGCCAAGGTGTTCCTGGTCGCGCTCGGCACCCTGTTCCCGATCTACCTCAACACCTACCACGGCATCCGCAACGTCGACCCGGCGCTGGTGGAAATGGCGCGCAGCTATGGCTTGTCCGGCTTCTCGCTGTTCCGTCAGGTGATCCTGCCCGGTGCGTTGCCGTCGATCCTGGTTGGCGTGCGTTTCGCCCTCGGCTTCATGTGGCTGACGTTGATCGTCGCGGAGACCATTTCCGCCAGCAGCGGCATCGGCTACCTGGCGATGAACGCCCGTGAATTCCTGCAGACCAACGTGGTGGTGCTGGCGATCCTGCTCTACGCGGTGCTCGGCAAGCTGGCCGACGTCGCCGCCCGAGGTCTTGAGCGCGTCTGGCTGCGCTGGCACCCGGCCTATCAGGCCAAGGCAGGTGGCCAATGACAGCGCTGCATAACATTCGTCAGGGCATTCCGCCGGGCGGCGTTCCGCTGGCGATTGAGAACATCGAGAAGTCCTTCGGCGAGCGCCAGGTGCTCAAGGGCATCGACCTGCATATCCCGGCTGGTCAGTTCGTCGCCGTGGTTGGCCGTAGCGGCTGTGGCAAGAGCACCTTGCTGCGTCTGCTGGCCGGGCTGGATCAACCCAGCGGCGGTCAGTTGCTGGCCGGCAATGGCTCGCTCAACGCGGTGCGTGAAGACATTCGCCTGATGTTCCAGGACTCGCGTCTGCTGCCCTGGAAACGGGTGATCGATAACGTCGGCCTTGGTCTTTCCGGCAACTGGCGCCAGCAGGCCGAGGAAGCGCTGGCGGCGGTCGGCCTGGCGGATCGCGCCAATGAATGGCCGGCAGCACTGTCCGGTGGACAGAAGCAGCGCGTGGCCCTGGCCCGTGCATTGATCCATCGGCCGCGCCTGCTGCTGCTCGACGAGCCGCTGGGAGCACTGGATGCCTTGACCCGCATCGAGATGCAGCAACTGATCGAACGCCTGTGGCAGCAGCATGGCTTCACCGTACTGCTGGTCACCCACGACGTGGCCGAAGCCGTGGCCGTGGCGGATCGGGTGATCCTGATCGAGGACGGTCAGATCGGCCTTGACCTCGATGTGCAACTGGTACGCCCGCGTCCACATGGCTCGCCGCTACTGGCGGCACTGGAGGCGCGCGTGCTCGACCGCGTGCTGGCGCAGCCGGAATTACCGACACCGCCCGAACCCGTATCACCCCTGCCCACGCAATTGCGTTGGGCGCTTTGACGCCGTAGCCCGGAGGCAACCCGGGAGCGGCTCGAGAATTTCCCGGATTGCACCGGGCTACCTGTAAAACGACCTGAGGAGAAACACCATGACCATCAAAGCCATCAACGTGCGTAACCAGTTCAAGGGCAACATCAAGGAAATCGTCATCGGCGACGTACTGTCGGAAATCGACGTGCAGACCGCTGCCGGCATCGTCACCTCGGTGATCACCACCCGCTCCGTGCGTGAGCTGGAACTGCAGGTGGGTAGCGAAGTGATCGCCTTCGTGAAATCCACCGAAGTGTCCATCGCCAAGCTATAAGAACCTTTTCATATTTTTCAGCCAATTTTCGTCGATTTTGGCAGCCAACTGGCGAAATAAGGCACTTGCGATCTTGTAGGAGCGGCTTTAGCCGCGAGCTCTTTGCGCCCCAATAAAGCTCGGGGCTGAAGCCCCTCCTACATATTCACCGGACGCTTTTGCCTTGTAGTTTTCAGGCACATAAAGATCGTGAACAGGTTCTAAGAGTGGTTGCCTAAGTAGCCTTCGGATACGAGAGCTGCAGGGTGTTTTCGCAGGCAAAGAGATACTGGTTATAAGAGGCGAATAAAAAGATATTTTTCAGCTATATGATTTTTCTGCAGAATCGCGCCATCAAATAGCCTGCCTGCAGGTTCCTCTCGCGATAAGAAGGACGCCATAGATGCTGAAGAAGATCGTTCTGGCCACCGTGGCCAGCGCCACCCTGCTTACCGGCTCGCTGAGCCATGCTGCTGCCGACACCCCGTTCCACAACGCTTCCTACGACATCGCCCGCGAACTGTTCGGCGAGATCAACCCGCTGTTCGTCGAGCACTGGAAGCAGCAGAGCGGCAAGGAAGTGAAGATCATCCAGTCCTTCGCCGGCACCTCGCGCCAGGCGCAGGACATCATCCAGGGCAAGAAGGTCGACGTGGTGACCTTCAACCAGGTTTCCGACGTGGACATCCTGGCCAAGCGCGGCCTGCTGCGCGAAGACTGGGCCAAGCAGTTCCCCAACAACGCCTCGCCGTACTACAGCACCACCGCCTTCCTGGTGCGCGAAGGCAACCCGAAGAACATCAAGAGCTGGGACGATCTGATTCGCGATGACGTGAAACTGGTGTTCCCCAACCCGAAAACCTCCGGCAATGCCCGCTACAGCTACCTGGGCGCCTGGCTGTTCGCCAACGAGAAATTCAACGGTGACGAGGAGAAGGTCAAAGCCTTCGTCGGCAAGCTGCTGAAGAACGTCGAGAACTTCCCCACCGGCGGTCGTGGCGCCACTGTGGCCTTCGCCCAGAACGGCCAGGGCGACGTGCTGCTGACCTTCGAATCGGAAGTGATCAACATCGCCAAGGGCGACGAGTTCAAATCCGCCAACCTGGAAATCGTGGTGCCGGAAGTCAGCGTGCTGGCCGAGTTCCCGGTCGCCATCGTCGACAAGGTTGCCGACGAGCGCGGTACCCGCGAGCAGGCCAAGGCCTTCCTCGACTTCCAGTACAGCAAGGACATTCAACAACTGCTGACCCGCTACAACTACCGTGTGCACAACCCGGAAGTGGTCGAGGCGACCAAGGCTCAGTTCGCGCCGGTGCGTCTGATCAACCCGAACGAGATCCTCGGTAGCTGGGATGACATCACCGCCAAGCACTTCGACAACGGTGGTATTCTTGACCAGCTTCTCGCAGAGGGTCGCTGATAGCGGCGGTCTGGCGTAGGGCGGGTGCAACCCGCCAGCCATGAATGCGAGCATCGTAATGGTCAATTGGCCGCCTTATTGGCGGCCAACTGCATTTGTAGAGCCGAGCTTTTCGTGAGTAAACCAACGCTGTTCTTCCTGCAGACTCCGCTGCTGCCAGGCTTCGGCCTGAGCTTCGGCGTCAGCGTGTTGTACCTCTCGCTGGTGATCCTGCTGCCGCTGTCTGCGCTGCTGCTGTACGTCAGCGACATGACCTGGGCTCAGTACTGGTTCGCGATCAGCGACCCGCGTGTGGTGCAGACCTACAAGGTGACCATCTCGGCGGCGTTCTACTCGACCCTGGCGGTGCTGGTGATCGGCCTGCTGCTGGCCTGGATCATCGCCCGCTACGACTTCCCCGGCCGGCGTATCGTCGATGCGTTGATCGATTTGCCGTTCGCCCTGCCGACTTCGGTGGCCGGCCTGACCCTCGCCGCGCTGCTGGTGCCCAACGGCTGGATCGGCCAGTGGCTGGGCTTCAAGGTGGCCTATGCTTACGCCGGTATCGTGGTGGCGATGGTGTTCACCAGCATTCCCTTCGTGGTGCGCACGGTGCAGCCGGTGCTGCAGGACCTAGGCTCGGAATACGAAGAGGCCGCGCGCACCCTCGGCGCCAGCCGCGTGCAGACCTTCCGCAAGGTGATCCTGCCGACCCTGGCGCCGGCACTGGTCACCGGTGGTTCGCAGGCATTCATTCGTAGCCTCGGTGAGTTCGGCGCGGTGATCATGATCGCCGGCAACATTCCCTATCAGACGGAGGTCAGCTCGCTGATGATTTTCGTCCGTCTGCAGGAATTCAATTATCCGGCGGCGGCGGCCATCGCTTCGGTGATCCTGCTCGCGTCGCTGGCTCTTCTTTTCCTCCTGCAGGTCGTGCAGGGGCGTCTGTTCGCTTGGCAACGGCAAGGTCGATGAAAAAGCCCCAAGATTGGCGCCAGTGGGCGCTGGTAACCCTCGGTCTGTTGGTGGTGGCGCTGATTCTGCTGGTGCCGCTGGCATTGATTTTCAGCAAGGCGCTGGCTGGCGGGCTCGACCTGCTGTGGAGCAACCTCGGCGAGGACTACATGCTCCACGCCATCGGCCTGACCCTGCTGGTGGCAGTGATCACCGTGCCGCTGAACCTGTGCTTCGGCATCTGCCTGGCCTGGTGCGTGACCCACTACGATTTTCGCGGGCGCAAGCTGCTGACCACACTGATCGACATTCCCTACGCGGTGTCGCCAGTGGTCGCCGGTCTCTGTTACCTGGTGGTCTACGGCCTGGAGAGCTTCATCGGCCGCTGGTTCTACGATAACGGCATGCAACTGATGTTCGCCTGGCCGGGCATCGTCATGGTCACCGTGTTCGTCACTGCGCCGTACGTGGCGCGTATCCTGATTCCGGTGATGCAGGCTCAGGGTCAGGACGAAGAAGCTGCTGCAATGTGCCTGGGGGCCAGCGGCTGGCAGATCTTCCGTCGCATCAGCCTGCCGAAGATCAAGTGGGCGCTGCTGTATGGCGTGGTGGTGACCAACGCGCGCGCAGTCGGTGAGTTCGGTGCGGTGTCGGTGGTGTCCGGCAGCATCATCAACCAAACCCTGACCCTGCCGCTGCTGGTCGACCAGCTCAACAACGATTACAAGCCCGCGGCAGCCTTCACCGCGGCAGGTCTGCTGGCCTGCATGGCGCTGCTCACGTTGTTCCTCAAGACCTTCATGGAGTGGCGTCAGCGCCGCCTGATGCAGCGCGCCGAGGCGTGACCTGCGCCTGAATAGCGTAGAGTTTCGCGGCTGAAGCCGCTCCTACAGTTGCATCTGTGCTCCGTAGGAGCGGCTTCAGCCGCGATGTTCTTCCGACGCCGCTATCTGCACCTGATTGCGCCCGTTGTATTTGGCCGCATACAGCGCCTTGTCGGCGCGCTCACGCAGTTGCTCGGCATCGCTGTGCACATCGGTGCCGGCGATACCGGCACTCAGGGTGCAGGAGAATTCGCCACCATCGGCGATGAAGCGCAGCTCGGCGAAGCGCTGACGAATCTCGTCGACGATCAAACCTGCCTGCTGCGGTGTGCAGTCCGGCAGCACCGCAAGAAACTCCTCGCCGCCGTAGCGGCCCAGGCTGTCGACCCGGCGCAGACGTTGGCGCAGCAGGTTGGCCAGGGCGCGGATGACGTTGTCGCCGGCCGCGTGACCGTGCTCGTCATTGACCCGCTTGAAGTGGTCGATATCCAGCATCACCACGCTGGCGCGGTCACCGCTGCGCAGGGCGCGCTCCAGTTCGATGGCCACTTGCTCTTTGATGTCGGCGTGCTTGAGCAGGCCGGTGAGGCTGTCGCGCGCCAGGGCGTCGGAGAGCAAGCGTGCGCGCTGGGCACGGGAGAACACGGTAGCCACTAGAGCATTGTCGGAAATCGGTTTGGTGACGAAGTCGTCGCCGGCCTTGATCAGCGCGTTCATCTGTTTGCCGATATCGGTTTCCGCCGACAGGTAGATGATCGGGATGCGCAGCCAGTCGTCATTGCAGCGGATGATCTGCGCCAGTTCGGGGCTGGTGCAGTGCGGCATGTTGACGTCGAGTAGCACCACCTCGGGGTTGAAGTCGCGCAGGTGGGTGAAGATCCGCGCCGGTTCGCTGAGTATCTCCACCAGCATGCCGGCATCGCGCAGCACCAGACTGTAGCGGCTGGCCAGGTCCTGGTCGTCGTCGGCGATCAGCACGCGGTAGGGTTCGCCGTGCTGTTGCGAGAAGCAGCGTTCGAGGCGGCTTTCCAGCTGCGGGATGTCCACCGGCTTGCTGAACAGGCCCATGGCGCCGGCGCGCACCGCATGCAGCTGGGTAGCGAAGTCATCCTGCTGGTCGGTGAGCACCAGCAGCGGCAGTGGTTCGTCCAGGCGTTCGCGCAACTGGTGGGCGTAATCCAGACCGCAACTGGCTTCGCCGGGCAGCTTGGCGTCGATGATCAGCGCATCGGGCAGGTGCTGCTGCAGCGCGGCGTCGAGCCCTGCGGTGGAATTGAAATGCTCGGCGCGGTAACCGAAGTTGCTCAGCGTCTGGCGCATGTTCTCGCCAAACGCGGCTTCGCCTTCGAGGATGTAGATGGTGCGGCTGCCGTCTTCCTGGCGCGGCAGCTTGCGCGTTTTGCCTGCCTGTTCAGTGACGGCCCCAGCGCTGGTCGGCTGCTCACCGAGTGCCTGCAAGGCAGCGACGAACTCGTTGAGGCTCTGTTGTTGCCGTAGCAGACGCTCCATCCAGCGCTCGGCATGCTGCTCCAGTTCGCGCGCCTGCTGGCCAAGCTGGCTGAAACCGAAGGTGCCGGCACTGCCAGCCAGACGGTGCAACTGATCACGCAGCTCCTGCAGCAGGCGGGTGCGTTCGGCTTCATCGGCCTCCAGCAGTTGCCTTGCCTGTTGCGCCAGCTGGGGCAGCTCCTGGCTCAGGCGCTCACTGAATTGCTGACCGAGCTGTTGCAAGTGTTGTTGCAGCGCCTGCGGGATGGCGCTGCCTTCGTGTTTATCCATTACGCTGGTTCCAGATCTGCCGTACCTGAGCGGCGAGCTGCATCGGGTCGAATGGTTTGATGATCACGCCATGGGCGCCGAGGCTGTGGTAGTGGGCGACCTCGTCAGGCTGCACCTTGGCGGTCATGAAGGCCACCGGAATGCGTGCGGTATCGACCAGCTGGCCAATCAGCTCCAGGGTCTTGGGCCCATCCATGTCGGGCATCATCACGTCGAGCAGAATGAAATCCGGCGCGAAGCCCTGCACCTGGTCGAGCGCCTCCTGGCCACTGGCACAGCTCAATACCTGAAAGCCGCCGACGGCCTCCAGCGCGACCTTGGCCACGGCCTGGATCGAGGGATCGTCCTCGACATGCAGGATGCGTTTGAGCTCAGTCATCACGGTCTCCCCGGCCGTTGGCTGCTATCTGCAGTGTGGTACAGCTTTGTTAGCCTTGCGTAGGCGTCATGTCTCGCCTTCATCGACGCGCGGCAGTTCGAACCAGAAGGTCGCGCCCTGGCCAGGCACCGAGTGGAAACCGATACGCCCGTGCATGCGCTCGATGATTTCCTTGCAGATCGCCAGACCCAGGCCGGTGCCGCCTTTCTGCCGGGTATCGCCGGCGTCGGCCTGAGAGAACTTGGCGAAGATGCGCGAATGGAATGCCGCAGGGATACCCGGGCCATGATCGCGCACGTTGACTCGCAGCTTGTCAGCCATTGTCTCCAGACTCACCTGCACCACGGCCCCAGCCGGTGAGAACTTGGCGGCGTTGGACAGCAGATTGGCCAGCACCTGAGCCAGGCGCTGGGTATCGACCCGGACTTCGACATCATGCTCTGCGTGCAGTTCGAGGCGTACCTGATGCTGGTCGGCATACGGCTGGTTATGCAGCAGTGCCAGTTCCAGCAGTGGTTTGAGTGGCCTGCGCTGGAGGTCGAAATGCATCTTGCCGGCGACCAGCTTTTCCATGTCCAGCAGGTCATTGATCAGCGTGCTCAGGCGCTGGCTGTTGGCCTCGGCGATGCTCAGCATGTGCGCCATGGCCTGCGGCACGGCGCCGAGTGCGCCGCCGTTGATCAGGCCCAGCGAGCCGGCGATGGCGGTCAGCGGTGTGCGCAGTTCGTGGCTGACGGTGGAGACGAACTCGTTCTTCATCTGCTCGATGCGTTTGCGCTCGGCGATGTCACGAATCACCGCGATGAAGCGCACCTGGCCCTGGTGGCTGATCTGCGACATCGCCAGTTCCAGCGGGAAGCGTTCGCCGCCCAGGCGCAGGCCTTCCATCTCGCGAATCTGGTCGCTGGCGCAGCCTTGGCGCAGGGTGTCACTGGCCATGCCTGGAATCAGCGTGGCGATGTCACGCCCGGCGACCTCGGCCTGGCTGTAGGCAAAGATGCGTTCGGCCGCGTGATTGAAGGTTTCGATATGGCCCTCGTCATCGAGAGTGACGATGGCATCGATGACGTTGTCGAGCAGGGTGCGCAGGTAATGCTCGCGTTCGCGAATCGCGCGCTCGGCGGCAACCCGATCGCTGAAGTCCTGGATCTGCGCGACCAGATGCACGGGCTGGCCTTGGGCGTTGCGCACCAGCGCGCTGCTGAGCAGTACCCAGAGCACCTGGCCCTGTTTGTCCAGATAACGCTTTTCCATCTGGTAGGCGCTGATGCGCCCGGCCAGCAGATCGTCGACGTTGCGCAGGTCCGCACCGAGGTCGTCGGGGTGGGTGATGCGCTGAAAATCGAGGGTGAGCATTTCCTCGCGGCTGTAGCCGAGCATGCGGCACAGCTCGTCGTTGACCTCCAGCCAGCGTCCGTCGATGGCCACCAGCGCCATGCCCTGCGGCGCGGTGGCAAAGGCGCTGCTGAACAGCTGCTGGCTCAGGCGCAGGTCGTCTTCCATGACCTTGCGCTCGCTGATGTCCCAGATGAACCCGTCGACCCAGATCAGGCGCCCCTGGGCGTCGTGCTCGCCGCGACCTTTCTCGCGCACCCAGACGCTGTGGCCATCGGCATGACGCAGGCGGTAGGTCAACTCGAAGGTTTCCTGGCGAGCGATGCTTTCGTTGGCGAGGTAGGTGCTCGGCAGGTCGTCGGGATGGACGATGCTGGAGAAGCTGCGCACGCGATTGTCGATGAAGTCGCTGGGCGGGTAGCCAGTCAGGCTGAGAATCTCGTCGCTGACGTAACGCATGCTCCAGTCGCTGTCGTTGGCGCAGCGATAGACCACGCCGGGCAGGTTGGCGACCAGGCCACGGAAGCGACTTTCGCTCTGCTGCAGTGCGCGAGTGGCCTGCTGCAGGGCGCTGATGTCGCTGGCGATGCCGAGAAAACCGGTGATCTGTCCGCTGGCGTCGAAGATGGCGTTGGTGGTGAGGTTGACCAGGCGCTGGCTGCCGTCCTTGTGCACGTATGTCCATTGGCGGGTTTCCGACTCGCCATTACGTACGTTGTGAGTGAAGATCTGGAAGCCGCTGACCAGATGCCCGCAACTGATGCTGAGCTGCTCGGCCCGAGCGTCGATTTCGCTGGGCAGATGGAAGCGTTCGGGTGTCATCTGGCCGATCACGGCGTCGCTGCTATAGCCCAGCAGGCGCTCTGCGCCAGAGTTGAAGAGGGTGACCAGGCCGTTCGGGTCGGTGGCGATGATGGCAACGCCGCTGGCCGAATCCAGTACGGTCTGCAGGAACGCTCGCGCCTCGATCACCGCATCCTCGCGCTGACGCGCTGCGCTGATGTCCGTGTGGGTGCCATACATCAGCAGCGGCCGGCCTTGCTCGTCGCGGCTGGAGAGGCGGCCGCGCACCTGTACCCACAGCCAGCGCCCGTCTCGGTGCTGCATGCGTATCTGCCGGTTGTAGAAGGCTAACTCGCCAGCGAAGTGGCGTCGCAGCATGCGTTCGCTGGGCTCGCGATCATCCGGGTGACAGAAGCGCTTCCAGGTTTCGACACTGGTGGGCTGCAGTTCCTGGAGTTGGTAGCCGAGCATCTGCGCCCAGCGCTCGTTGAACACGGTGGCGCCGCTCTGCACATTCCACACCCAGGTGCCGACGTCGGTGCCTTCGATGATGCTGGCAAGGCGTTCGAGCAGGTTTTGCCGTGCCTGCTGCTGCTGCTCGCGCTCCAGGGTGGCGCCGACCCAGCGAGCGAACAGGCGCAGGAATTCGCGCTCGTTCTCGTCGAACTGGCGGTCACGGGATCGCTGGTCGCAGAAGGCCAAAGTGCCGACTCTGCGGCCATCGACCCAGATCGCCGTACCGATATAGCTTTCCAGGGCGAAGCGGGTGTAGCAGGCGTGCTCTCGATAAGGTGAGCTGGCCATGCGCTCGATACTGAGAATGTCGTCCTGGGCGTAGGTCAGGCTGCAATAGGTTTCGTTGAGGGCGAAGGTCTGGCCGTCCTCGAGCTGCGTGTCAGGACAGACCTGGACCAGGACGCGATAGTGATCGGCGTCAATCATGCCGATTACGCCGAGCGGCATGTCGAAATAGTTGGCCCCCATGCGCAGCGCTTCGCGCAGCTGTTCCTTGCTGCTCAGGCTCGATAGCGCAGAAATCTCGTTGAGCGCGTGCAGCGCGCTCTGTTGGCGTTGCATCAGGCGCTGGGTACTGCGATGTGTCGCGTGTAGCAGGATCATCAGCAAGGCTTCGGCGCCGCACCAGGCCAGCAGCCATTTGACTACCAGCCAGCGCTTGTCGCGTTCATGCACGGCATAGAGTTCGCTGACGTCACGCCAGGTCAGCACCGTGGCCATGGCCGCAGAGCCGGGCTGTGGCGAGGTCGCCATCGACAGCTGGCTGAGCAGGTAGTGTTGCCCGCCATCCTCCAGCAGACGCTGGCTGTTACCTTCGCTGGGAGAGGGCAGAAGATCCGCTTGCAGCCAGATCTGCGCCTGCGGGCGTGTCTGCTCGATCAGGCGCCAGGCGGGGGCGTGATCGGCTTGCGTACCGACCTCGGCCGCTGCGTTGAGTAGTAGCGCGATGCCGGCGCCGAGATCCCGATCCAGTTGCAGCAGATCCTCGAGCACATCCATTGCCACGCTGATGGCGCCAACCTGGCGCTGACCGTTTTGCGTATCGATCAGCAGCGGCGCCGCGGCACGAATGCCGATGCTTTTGTTAGCAAGGTTCAGTTCTGCACGGCTGTCGCCAGTGCGCAGGGCTTGCAGCAATAACGGGCGCATGGCCTCCTGGGTGTCACCAAAACGCTGCGGCTCGTGTACCCGCAGCAGGATGCGTGCGTCGTCTGGCAGATGGACGTAGAGGCGAAACGGCCGGTGCACCTGCATGTTGCGCCAGCGCGGCGCCAAGCGGGTGTAGAGCTGGTTGCGGATGCTGGCCAGACCGCCCTGGTCATCCTTGGGCAGGACTGACGCCTGACGCACCAGCTCGGCTACCCAGGCGTCGGCGGCGATGGCCTCGGCCAGCAACTGTGCACGCTCGCGCAGGCCGTGCTGAACGCTTTGCAGTGCCAGACGTTGCGCCTCGGCCTGCTTGTTCATCTGCAATTGCCACAGCGCCTCACGCTCGTGCAGTGCCTGGCGCCCGAGGAAGGCGAAGAGCAGCGCCAGACAAAGACTGCCGCCGACCACGATCCAGCGAATGGCAATCGGCCGCGAATTGCTGGTCATCGTGCGCCTGTCCGCGCCAGGCCAGCGAGACGCCTAAGACGCTCGATTTCCGGCGCTTCGGCGCCCAGCAGTTCGGCACTGGCCAGGCGCATCACCACCGTGTCACGTCGTGTATTGCCGGGGGGTAGGGCGTAGCAGGCACCGATCAACTCGCGTAGCGCGATAGGCAGGCGCCAGTGCGCCTTGAGTCGATTGGCCAGTTGGCTGCTATGACGCTGCAGGGCGGTGTTCAGGGTCTGTTCGTCCAGCTCTCGGCCGGCACTGCGCCAGCGTTGCGCCTGATCCAGCAGGGCCAGTTCGCCCATGCGTTGTAGCAGTGCGGCGCTGTGCAGCGGCGCCGGATCAACCCGGCTGCTACGCGCCAGCTCAGCAATACGCTTGCGCAGGCGCAGGGCATGAACGAAATGCGCATCGCCCTGGCGCTGCAGCTCGGGGTCGCTCAGTACCGCCTGCGGCCGAAGCGCGAGGCCTTGAACCAGATTGATTGCAGTGGCCTGACCGAGGCGTTGCACGGCTTCGTTGAGGGTGACGCAGGGCTGCCCGGCGCTGTTGTAGTTGCCACTGTTGGCCGCTGCGATCAACCGCGCGTGAACGGCTGGGTCGTTCTGCCAGAGGTCGCCAAGCTGTTGCAGGTTATCGAAGGGTTGAGGCACATCGCGCAGACGCTGGTACAGGGATTCACGCAGCGGCAGTTCGAGTGCGTCATCGGTCAGGCGTGCAAGTTGCTGGAGGAAATCCCCAGCGTGGTCGACTTCACCGGCGATGCTTTGGGCATTCGCCAATAGTGGCTGCAGGCTGGCGATCACCTTGGGCACCTGAAAGGGCTTGCTGATGAAGGCGCTGATATTCAACGGGCGTATGGCTAGCACGCTGTCACGGTCGGCGCGGGCCGTGACCATGACCAGCGGGATATCCTGGCTGCGTTGACGCACAGCTTCCAGCAACTGGGTGCCGTTACCGTCGGGCAGGTGCCAGTCGGCGATGACCAACTGGGCCGCCTGCCGCTTCCAGGCTGCAAGGGCATCGACGACGCGGCTCTGACAGTCGACCTGGGCGCCTGGGCACAGGCTGAGGACGATCTGTTTGAGCAGGTCGGCTATCCAGGGATCGTCTTCGAGAATCAGCACGCGCATGCTCAGTTCCTGGTGCTGGGGTGACTGCCCTGCGTTTCACCTGGGGTGTTGGCGTCAGCGGTGTTGACGGGCACCGGCTGTGGGCGACCGAAGTGATAGCCCTGACCATAGTTGCAGCCTAGCTCACGCAGAAAATCGGCCTGGGCTGGTTGTTCGATACCTTCGGCAAGGACCTTGAGGCCCAGGCTTTTGCCCAGTGCGATCACGGCGCGAGCGATGGCGGCGTCTTCAGCGTCGTTGGGCAGGCCGCGCACGAAGCTCTGATCGAGCTTGAGCTTGTCCACGGGCAGGCGCTTGAGGCGCGCCAGAGAGCTATACCCCGTTCCGAAGTCGTCGATGGCCAGGCGTACGCCCAGGGCACGCAGACTGATGAGCAGTTTCTGCGCTGCATCCGGGTCTTCCATGATCGCGCTCTCGGTGACCTCCAGCTCCAGCTGCTCAGGCGGCAGGCCTGTTTCTGCCAGTACCTGTGCCACTTTCATATCGAGTTCACCGCGACTGAACAGCCGGCTGGAGACGTTCACTGCAACGAAGCTCAGCGCATGCCCTTCGGCGTTCCAGCGCATCATCTGGCGGCAGGCCTGTTCCAGAACCCAGGTATCGATAGCGCCGATCATGCCGTTGTCCTCGGCAATCGGAATGAATTCGCCAGGGGGAATCAGCCCGCGTTGCGGGTGTTGCCAGCGCACCAGCGCCTCCATGCCTACCTGGCGACCGTCACGCAGGTCGTGCAGCGGCTGGTAGTACACGCGCAGCTCGTTGTTGTCCAATGCATGACGCAGGCTGCTGGCCAGCTCCACGCGCTGCCGGGCGTAGTCGGTAAGCTCCTGCACGTAGAAGGCATAGCCTTCGCGACCGCTGTTCTTGGCCTTGAACAGCGCCGAGTCGGCGTTACGCAGGATTTGCTCGACGCTGTCGGCATCTTCGGGGAACAGACTGATGCCGATGCTGGCGCCGATGTAGAGCTCGTGGCCGTCGAGACGAAAGGATGTTTCCAGGCTGCGCAGCAGGCTTTGTGCCAGTTCGGCTGCCTGGGCGGCGTCGGCGCAGTTTTCGCTGAGTAGGCCGAACTCGTCGCCGCCTAGCCGGGCTAGGGTGGTGCCAGTGGGTAAACCTTGCTGCAAACGCTCGCCGACCGCCTTGAGCAACAGATCACCGACGTTGTGGCCGAGGCTTTCATTGATGTGTTTGAAGTGGTCCAGATCGATCAGTAGTACTGCGCCGCGCAGCGCCTCGATCTTGCTGCGCTCCAGCGCATGAGCGACGCGCTCGGTGAACAACAGGCGGTTGGGCAGGTTGCTCAGCGGGTCGTGGTGGGCCAGGTAGTCCAGCTCGCGTTGCGAGCGCTTGAGTGCGGTGATGTCGGAGAACACCGCCACATAGTGGCTGACTCGCCCTTGTTCATCGCGAATGACTCGGATGCACTGCCACTGCGGGTAAATCTCCCCACTTTTGCGCCGGTTCCACACCTCGCCACTCCAGGCTCCACGGTTCTGCAGTGCCTGCCACAGGCTCTGATAGAAGGCGGCGTCATGGCGGCCGGACTTGAGCAGGCCGGGGTGCTGGCCGAGGATTTCCTCGCTGCTGTAGCCGGTGATGCGGCTGAAGGCCGGGTTGACGTGAACGATGCGCTGCTCGGCATTGGTGACCAGTACCCCTTCCTGAGTCGCATCGAACACCGCAGCGGCCTGGCGCAGGCTATCGTCGGTGGCGCGTTGCTGGGTGATGTCGCTGGCGATACCGATGAAGCGCTGCGGTTGGCCTTCCTCGTCACGCAGCAGGCGGCCGCGTGAATGAATCCAGCGATAGCTGCCGTCGGCGTGGCGCAGACGGTAGATGTTTTCATAGGGCTGCTCGCTCAACTCGGCGTTGAGCGCATGCAGCGCGCGCTCCACGTCATCCGGATGCAGGCGTGCGGCCCAATCTTCGCGGGTGTTGCCCAGGGTTTGCGGGGTGAGGCCTAGCAGCCTGGCATAGCCCTCGGAGAAGAACACTCGGCGGTTGCTCACGTCCCAATCCCACAGGCCGTCGCGCGTGGCATCTAGCGCCAGGCGCAGGCGCTCCTCGTTGCCGGCCAGCGCCAGGCGCGCGCGTCGATATTGTTGAGCGTGACGGTGTAGCACCAGATAAAGCAGTGAACTGGTGAGCGCGACGAACAGCAGGCCCTTGAAAGATTGCAAGCGCTCCAGTTGCGCCATGGACAGGCCGAGGGCTGTCAGCAGTCGGTCGCTCAGCAGTATCCAGAGGCAGGCCAGCAACAGATAGCCCAGAGTAAAACGCAGGGCGGCGGTGTCGATACGCATGGGTGGGCTACTACGCTCCCTGTTAATGTGGGTCAGTATAGAAGAGGGTTGGGCTGAAACATTCTCATCTAAAAGACCAACTGGTTTTCTGGCATGGGTCAGGGATAATGTGAACAGGTTCGTCCTTGTAGGACAAATCGCGTTCCCCCTTCAAGAGGCAATAGCGCCCATGTGGTACAACGGTTTACTCGACCTGTCGGTCTGGCAGCTGGTGGCTGCGACTTTGCTGATGACACACGTGACCATCGTCAGCGTGACTGTCTATCTGCACCGCTACTCTGCGCACCGTGCACTGGAACTGCACCCCGCGCTCAAGCATTTCTTCCGCTTCTGGCTGTGGTTGACCACGGGCCAGAACACCCGCGAGTGGACCGCGATTCACCGTAAACATCACGCCAAGTGCGAAACCGTTGACGACCCGCATAGCCCGGTCATCAAGGGGCTGAGCACCGTGCTGCGTAAAGGTGCCGAACTCTATCAGGAAGAGGCGAAGAACCAGGAAACGCTGCGCATTTACGGCAAGAACTGCCCGGATGACTGGGTCGAACGCAATGTCTACAGCCGTTTCCCCATCGGTGGTGTGACGCTGATGGCGGTGATCGACCTGTTGCTGTTCGGTGTGGCCGGCATCACCGTCTGGGCGATCCAGATGATGTGGATTCCGGTATGGGCCGCGGGTGTCATCAACGGTCTTGGTCATGCTGTCGGCTATCGCAACTTCGAATGCCGCGACGCTGCCACCAATCTGGTGCCCTGGGGCATCCTGATCGGCGGTGAGGAGCTGCACAATAACCATCACACTTACCCTAACAGCGCCAAGCTGTCGGTGAAGAAGTGGGAGTTCGACATGGGTTGGGCCTGGATCAAGCTGTTCAGCTTCCTCGGCCTGGCGAAGGTGCAGCGCGTGGCGCCGATTGCGCATCGGGTCGAGGGCAAGGCCAGTCTGGACATGGACACTGCCATGGCCATCCTCAACAACCGTTTCCAGATCATGGCGCAATACCGCAAGTTGGTGATCGTGCCGTTGGTCAAGCAGGAAGTGGCCAAGGCCGACGAGTCCGTTCGTCACCTTTTCCGTCGAGCGAAACGCCTCTTGTCACGTGAACCGAGCCTGCTGGAAGAGCAGCATCATGCGCACATCGCCGATATGCTGGCGCAAAGCCAGGCACTGAAGGTGATCTACGAGAAGCGCCTGGCGCTGCAGCAAATCTGGGTGAAGACCAGCAGCAACGGCCACGACATGCTCGAAGCCATGAAGCAGTGGGTCCACGAGGCCGAGGCCAGCGGCATCCAGTCGCTGCGCGAGTTCGCCGAGCAGCTCAAGACCTACTCGCTGCGACCGTCCAGCGCCACTGCCTGACCGCCGCTCGTTACAAGCAAAGGCCCGCCGAACTGGCGGGCCTTTGTGTTTGTCCAACGCCTCGCACTATGCTCAATTTCAATGCGAGGCGAAGGACGGATGGCCGCTGTAATGGACGATCAAGGCAAGGCTGTTTCCGAGTTGGAAGAACTGACCTTGGCTCTACTGCACAGCCGTGCCGAAGTGGAGCGTCTGGGTGCGCGCGAGCAACTGTTCAGTAGCTTGCTTGGCAGCGTCAATGCCGTGCTCTGGGCCTTCGATTGGAGCGAGCAGCGGATGATTTATGTCAGCCCTGCTTATGAGCGAATCTTCGGTCGTTCCGCCGCGTTACTGTTGGCCGACTATGGCGAGTGGCGTAACAGCATCTATCCCGACGATATCGACTACGCCGCTGAAAGCCTGGCCAAGGTATTGGAAACTGGCGCGGTGGAGTCGCGTGAGTACCGCATCATTCGCGCCGATGGCCAATTGCGCTGGCTCAGCGACAAGTGTTTCGTCAGCCCCCGGCTGGGCACCGAGCAGGGGCATGTGATCGTCGGTATTGCTGAAGACATCACCGAGAAGAAGCGCCTGGAGGGCGAGTTGCATCGCCTGGCAACCACCGATGTGCTGACCCAGAGCAGCAACCGGCGGCACTTCTTCGAATGCGCTCGCCGTGAGTTCGAGCACGCGCGCAAGTTCGGCAGCCCGTTGGCTTTCCTGCTGCTCGATCTCGATGACTTCAAGACGATCAATGACCAGTACGGCCACCAGATTGGCGATGAGGTGTTGCGGCGCCTGGCGCAGTGCGGCAGCAATGCCTTGAGGCGCGGCGATCTGTTCGGACGTATCGGTGGTGAGGAGTTCGCGGCGCTGTTCCCCGGCTGTGAGCAGGATGTGGCATTGCAGGTGGCTGAACGGCTACAGCGCGAGGTGCAACGCCTCGGCTTCCAGCATGAAGGTCGGCACTTCGGCATTACAGTCAGTCAGGGGCTGACCAGCCTGCTAGCCACTGATGTCAGCCTCGATGCGCTCTACGCGCGCGCCGATGCGGCGATGTACATGGCCAAGCGCCAAGGCAAGAATCAGATCGTGCTAGGGTGATGGTTGGCGGTTTTTCGCCTGATACCTGGTTCTCATGGGCGGAAAATTGCCGATCATGTGCTGTCATCGGTTAGCCACCGACTTGTCGAAAAAATGTAACCTACTGTTCTAGAAGCCTTGTGCGCCGACTTTGCCAAGCTGGCGCGCTATCTGCATAGGCCCCGAAAGATGCCGGCTAGAATGTCGGCGCACAATAACAACGACGAGAGCACTCACCATGCGCCACTCTGCCCGCCTCATTCCGGCCGTCCCGCTGCGTTCGCCGTTGTTTCGTTCTTCCTGAATTTTCATGCGCCCATTCGAGCCCGGCTTTGCCGTGCCATGGCTCATGGGCGTGTGTGCCCTATTCGTTCCGGCCTGCCTCTTCGTGCCGAAGTCTGCGCCGGACGATGCGTCACCTTAAACACACTGGAGAGAAACATAATGAGAAAGACCTCCCTGGCACTGGCCGTAGCCGCCAGCACCCTGGGCCTGAGCCAAGTAGCCTTTGCCGATTTCATCGGTGACAGCAAAGCCAGCCTGACCATGCGCAATTTCTACTTCGACAATGACGTCAAGAACACCGTCAGCACTGGCAGCACTACCGACGCCAACTACAAAAACAACTCCGCAGCTCGTGAATGGGGTCAAGGTTTTATTCTCAACTACACCTCTGGCTTTACCGAAGGCACCGTGGGCTTTGGTCTTGATGCAGTAGGTATGCTGGGCGTGCGTCTGGATGGTGGTGGTCGCAGCAGTAAGGTTGATCGGGATCGCACCCCGGGTCAGCTTTTTCCACGCGAGACCGACAACAGCGCTGTTGATGATTTCAGCAAGGCCGGTGCTACCGCCAAAGTTCGTTTCTCCAAGACCGAGGCTCGCGTCGGTACCCTGATGCCTAAGCTGCCGATCTTGACCTCCAACGACGGTCGCTTGCTGCCGCAGATGTTTGAAGGCGGCATGATCACCTCCAACGAGATCGACAACCTGACCCTGACCGCGGGTCAGATTGAGCACGCCGTAGGCCGTGCCTCGAGCAATAGCACCAGTTTGTCGATCGATGGCCGTGCTGTTGGCCAGGCTGACTCCAACAAATTCTACTTCGGCGGCGGGGACTGGAAAGTCACCAAAGATCTGACTGCCCAGTACTACTACGCGAATCTGGACGATTTCTACAAGCAGCACTTCGCCGGTTTGGGCCACAATTTGGCACTGGGTGAAGGTAGTCTGAAAACCGATCTGCGCTATTTCCGCACTACATCCGACGGCAAGAACGGTAGCGCGGCCGGGCGTGCTGCAGGCTATACAGCTAACACTACCTTTGGTGATGGCACTGGTGAGGTCGACAACAACACCTGGAGCGCAGCCTTCACCTACACCCTGCAGAGCCATGCGCTTATGCTGGGCTATCAGCGTGTTTCCGAGAATAGCAACTTCGTCCAGCTGAACCAGGGTGGCATTGAAGGTTCCGCAGGCGCCAGCGTCTATCTGCTGACTGACCGTCTGGCCAACAGCTTCACCCGCGCCGGTGAGCGTACTACCTTCGGTCAATACACCTACGATTTCGCTGGTGTCGGTGTGCCTGGCCTGAAGGCTTCGGTTGCTTATCTGAAAGGTACCAACATCCAGCGTGCCAACGGTGAGCAGAACAAAGAGTGGGAACGCGATGTTGCCGTCGACTACGTGCTCCAGGAGGGTGCTCTGAAAGGCCTGGGTCTGGGCTGGCGTTATGGCGTGCTGCGTGGCAACGCCGCAACCGACGCCGACCAGAACCGCCTGATCGTCAGCTACACCCTGCCGCTGATGTAAGACGAAAGGTTTCGGGAGGCTTGCCAAGGCCTGAGTCCCGAAAGCCAATCAAAAATGCCCGCATCCTATGGATGCGGGCATTTTTTATGCGCGACCGGGATGGCTCAGCGTGGGCTGTCAACTGGTGCTGCCGAAGTCGCGAGAATGGCGCTGGCCAGCGCCATGTCGTCGGCCTTCTGCAACTGCGGGTTGGCGCTACGCAGTTGCTGCATCGCGGCTTCCAGGTGCGGGCCGCGGATTTCGCCGTTACTGGCGACGAAGCTGCTCGCGTCCTCTTCGGCCGCGGCGACCAGCTTGCGATCCTTGAAGGTCAGGTAGGTCGAGGCGGTGGTTGCGCCTGACGAAAGAATGTCGCGCAGCATGCCATCGGCTGCTGCGGTCTGGGCGATCAGAAAGGCACTGAACGCCAGTGCGGCACGGCTCGTTACACGCATGATGAAACTCCTTAGGGGTGGCTCCTCTCCTAGGAGTCGCGCAAGCCGCTGGTGGTTCCTTACAGGCGATGGCCGGTTGCCAGGCCGATCAGTTGCTGAGCTTGCGCGCCCGATGCTGGTGGCGCCACCAGAGCAATGCCGAGAGTATTGCCAGTGCGCCGAACAGCAGAAATTGCCAAACCCAGGGCAGGTCCGGGAACAGATAAGTCAGTGCACCGACCGCGACGGCTACCAGGCCGATCCATAGCAAGTAGCCTCCGGCGCCGAACACCTCGAGAATCAGCAGCAGGGTGGCCAGGGCCAGCCAGTCCCAGAACGACAGATGTTGCAGGTAGGTGATCATGGGAAGGCGCGGCTACCCATACTCAGACTGTTCGCTGATCGCCCTTCGGTGTGCATCGCATAGACTCCATTGCCAGATTAATCAATCTAAGCACAGTCGCCTGGGCTCTGCCGCCGACCCCTTCGCAAGGTTGTCAGATGCCAGGTCATCCGTGGGAGCCGGGGCATGTTTACGCGTTCGCTGATGGTGTTTTTGCTTAGCGTTCTGTTGCTGGCTGGAAAGGGCACTGTGGCCGGTGAGCTGCTGAATGCCCTGCACCGTGCAGCGCCGCAGTTGGAGCCGCGTGCGTTGCAGGGAGCGCTACAGGCGCTGCGGTGCGCCGAGCGCGAAGGTGCGGGTGAAGGCAGACGGTTGGCGGTGATCGATTACTCGCGCTCTTCGCTGGAGCGGCGCCTATGGGTTTTCGATCTGGCGCGCGGGCGCCTGCTGCAGCGTGAATTCGTGGCCCATGGTCGCCAGTCTGGTGAATCGTTTGCCGAGCATTTCTCCAATCTGCCTGGCAGTAATCAGACCAGCCTAGGCCTGTTTCGCGGCGCTGAAAGCTACAAGGGGCGGCATGGGCATTCGCTGCGCCTCGATGGTCTGGAGCCCGGCCTGAATGATCAGGCGCGAGCCCGGGCGCTGGTGATCCATGGTGCTGATTACGTGGCGCCGGCCTGGGCCGAGAAACACGGGCGCATGGGGCGTAGCCTGGGCTGTCCTGCGGTGCAGCAGTAGGTGATTCGGGTGTTGGTGGATCAGCTCAAGGATGGCCAGTACCTGTTCGCCTGGCATCCTCAGATAAGCGATGAGCGCTATCGCGATTGTGCGAGCGTCAGCGTTGCTCGCTCTGCGGAGTGACGCGTAGCACTTCCTCGATGGTGGTCAGCCCAGCTGCGACCTTCTGCGCGCCGGACAGACGCAGGCTGCGCATGCCGTCCTTGAACGCGGCGCGGCGCAGGGCGGTAAGGTCGGTGTCAGCGTTGATCAGTGGCTTGATGGCATCGTTGATCAGCATGATCTCGTAGACGCCAGCGCGACCCCGGTAGCCGGTTTCGCGGCATTCCAGGCAGCCGACGGCGTGATGCGCCTGACTCGGCGGCGGCGAGCTCCAGGGCCGGGTCAGACCGTTCCAGGTGTCTTCGTCCAGTTGCACGGGCGCCTTGCAGTGCGGGCACAGGGTACGCACCAGGCGCTGGGCCATGACGCCGAGGATGGTGGCCTTGAGCAGGTAGTGCGGCACGCCCAGTTCGAGCAGGCGGGTGATGGCGCTGGGGGCATCGTTGGTGTGCAGGGTGGACAGCACCAGGTGGCCGGTCAGCGCCGCCTGGATGGCCATTTCCGCGGTTTCCAGGTCGCGGATCTCGCCGACCATGATGATGTCGGGGTCCTGGCGCATCAGCGCGCGCACACCGCTGGCGAAGTTCAGGTCGATGTTGTGCTGCACCTGCATCTGGTTGAAGGCGCCTTCGATCATCTCGATCGGGTCTTCGATGGTGCAGACGTTCACCTCCTCGGTCGCCAGCTGCTTGAGCGTGGTGTAGAGCGTGGTGGTCTTGCCCGAGCCGGTGGGGCCGGTAACCAGGATGATGCCGTTGGGCTGGCTGGTCATGCTGGCCCAGCGGCGCAGGTCCTCGGGGGAAAACCCGAGTTGATCCGGGCTTTTCAGCAGCACTTCCGGGTCGAAGATACGCATCACCATCTTCTCGCCGAAGGCGGTCGGCAGTGTGGATAGGCGCAACTCCACTTCGTTGCCATCCGGGGTCTTGGTCTTGACCCGGCCATCCTGCGGTTTGCGCTTCTCGGCGATGTTCATGCGGCCGAGGTTCTTCAGGCGGCTGACCACTGCCATGGTGACCTGCGCGGGGAACTGGTAGACGGTGTGCAGCACGCCGTCGATGCGAAAGCGCACGGTGCCCTGTTCGCGGCGCGGCTCGATATGAATATCGCTGGCGCGTTGCTGGAAGGCGTACTGGAACAGCCAGTCGACGATGTTGACGATGTGCGCATCGTTGGCGTCCGGCTCCTGGTCCTGGGCGCCGAGGCTGAGCAGTTGTTCGAAGTTGCCGACGCCGCTGACCTTCTGGTCGGTGGCGGTGGCGCCGCTGACCGAGCGGGCCAGGCGATAGAACTCGGTGGTGAAGCGCTGAATGTCGCTGGGGTTGGCTACCACGCGCTTGATCGGGCGCTTGAGCACGTGTACCAGGTTGGCTTCCCAGCTATGCACCAGTGGCTGGCTACTGGCGATGGTAACGCTTTCGCTGTCCACTGCCACGGCGAGGATCTTGTGACGCTGGGCGAAGGCGTAGGACATCAGCGGGGTGATGGCCGGCACGTCGATCTTCAGCGGGTCGATGCGCAAGTACGGTTGCCCGGCGAAGTTGGCCAGCCAGATGGTGAGGGTTTCCAGGTCGAGTTTCTTGCCCGGCTTTTGCTGATCGTCCACCTGCTGCGCGGCCAGAAACTCCAGTGGATGCTGGGCGTTGTTCAGTGAGCTGCGGCGGATCGCCAGGCACTGCTCAGCTACATCCTGATCCACCCGGCCCTGGGCCACCAGCTCGCGCAGCAGGTCGCCAAGATCCAGTACACGGTCGGGGGCAGTGGCAGTGAAGGCGGACATGCGGGCTCCTCGGGGTCGGCCTGAACAAGGGTAGCAGGTCGTTCTTCAACGACCTTTTAGCCGAGCTAGGATGCCCGAAAAGTGGCACCAGGGCGAAGTGCCCGACGTGATCGATCGCCCGCTTCAGGCCACCTCCGTCACCAGGTTGTGATCCAGGTGCTGCCAGGTGACCTCCCATACGCACACCAGGCCGCGCAGTTTCTGGGCCAGCACGCCGGCTCGATGCAGCGAGATACCAGGCAGGCGCAGGCTGATATGCAGGTCATCTTGCAGGCGCTGCATGTGCAGGGCTTCGGGGAGCAACTGCAATTGTGCGAACAGGCCGAGCAGCCGGCACATGACGTCGGCCTCGGCGTCGGTGCGCAGTTGGTATTCGACACAAGCATCGGGGCGATCCTGCCAGGGATCGCGGCGATTATGGGCGGACGGAAATGGCGTGGTATCAGGCATGGCGGCAGCTCAGGCAGGTTTTGCCTAAGTTTCCGCCTTATTTCGGCAAAAGTTCTGCCTGGTTTGCTGTGTTGATGGCGTTTATGTGGATAGACTTACCTGAATAAGTGGCTGGTGAGGAATTTTTATGTCCATTTCGCTGGATGCCTACGATCAACGCATTCTTGCTTTGCTACAGGAGGATGCAGGCCTCTCCACGGCGGAGATCGCCGAGCGCATCGGTCTGTCGCAGTCGCCCTGCTGGCGACGTATCCAGCGGCTCAAGGAGGAAGGGGTGATTCGCAAGCAGGTGACCCTGCTCGATCGCAAGCGCATCGGCCTGCATACGCAGGTGTTCGCCCAGGTCAAACTCAACGCCCACGGGCGCTCCAACCTGACCGAGTTCGCCGAAGCCATGCGCGAGTTTCCCGAGGTGCTGGAGTGTCACGTGCTTATGGGCGCGGTGGACTTCATGCTGCGCATCGTCACCCGCGATATCGAGGCCTATGAGCGCTTCTTCTTCGAGAAGCTGTCGCTGGTACCAGGGATCCAGGAGGTGAACTCGATCGTGGCGTTATCGGAGATCAAGTCCACCACCAGCCTGCCGCTCACTTAAGGCTTGATCACCACTGGCGACGATTGCTCGACGTTGCGCCTGCTGGGTGGCGTGAGCCCCATGGACACATAGATGCTGGTCAGTTGATCGACGCCCATGTCGGCAGGGCGTATCCATTCTTCTGGTACGTAAAGCAGGCCGCCACCGACCGGAATCGGCGCGGTGGGGATGAGGATGGCGCAGTAGGCGCGGCCCTCCAGTTCGACGCTTTCCGAACTCGGGCGCAGGGCGAGCACCGCTGCGCCGTCGCCGCCGAAGAAGCACCAGACCGGTGCCATGGTGGTGATATCGGGGTTCTTGCTCTTGTCCAGCAGGCCAACGAATCGATCAGCCAGGTTGTAGAAATTGCCGATCAGCGGCGTACGCCGCAGGGTGCGATCGATCAGCCAGGACAGCGGGCGGCGCAAGCCCAGTTGTACCGCCAGGCCAAGTGGGTAGAGGCTGGCCAGCAGCACCAGACTGCCCAGCATGTAAGCCAGATAACTATTGCTGGAGAAGGGTTGGCCGAGGGCTGCGAACAATTGGCCGATCAGGGTCGAAGGTCCGACCAGGCGATTGAGCAGGCTGAATATCCAGGCAAGCAATGCCAGGGTCAGTGCCAGCGGCAGTAGCGCGAGGAGGCCCGTCAGCCAGGTGGTAACGACGGATTTCAGGCTGCGTCTGAGCATGTAGCGGTTTCCTTGACGATCTTGGCGGTGACTTTACGCCAGGCACGGCAATTCTGGGCAGTCTTGCCCGTGTGCGTGGTCGGCGAAATGGCTACAGCACTTTTCGTCAGATTGTTTCGAGCAAAAAAAGCCCGGCACTAAGGCCGGGCGGAGTGGGTACACGAGGTACCGAAGTAGCAGCGTTGGTTTGAGCGGCTACATGCCGAGCAGATTCGGCAAGGCCATGGACACGGCGGGGATGTAGGTAATGATCATCAGGAAGCTCAGCAACAGCATCAGCCACGGCCAGGCCGCTTTGATCACCGAGGTCAGCGGCATCCCCGTCACCGCCGAGGTGACGAACAGGTTCAGCCCTACCGGTGGCGTGATCAGACCGATCTCCATGTTCACCACCATGATGATGCCCAGGTGGATCGGGTCGATGCCCAGTTGCATGGCGATCGGGAAGAGGATCGGCGCCAGGATCAGGATGATCGCCGACGGCTCCATGAAGGCACCGGCGATCAGCAGCACGATGTTCACCACCAGCAGGAACTGCCACGGCTGCAGGCCCAGATCCACCACCCAGGCGGTGATCTGTTGCGGGATCTGCTCGGTGGTCAGCACGTGGGCGAAGAGCATGGCGTTGGCAATGATGAACATCAGCATGATGGTCAGCTTGCCGGACTCCAGCAGCACCCTCGGGCACTCGCGGATGGTCAGGTCCTTGTACACGAACAGGGCGACGAAGCCGGCGTAGACCGCCGCCACGGCCGCAGCCTCGGTCGGGGTGAACATGCCGGTGTAGATACCGCCGAGGATGATCACCATCAGCAGCAGGCCCCAGAACGCCTCACGCGCGGCGCGCAGCCACTCGCGGAAGCTGGCGCGCGGCAGGGCTGGCAGCTTCTTGATGCGCGCGACGATGTAGATCGCGATCATCAGCGCCAGGCCGAGCATCACGCCCGGGATCACACCGGCCATGAACAGCTTGCCCACCGACTGCTCGGTAGCGGCGGCGTACACCACCATCACGATCGACGGCGGAATCAGGATGCCCAGGGTACCGGCGTTACACACGATGCCGGCGCCGAACGCCTGCGGATAACCGGAGCGCACCATGCCGGCGATGGCGATCGAGCCGACCGCCGCCACGGTGGCTGGCGAGGAGCCGGACAGCGCGGCGAACAGCATGCACGCCAGCACCGCACCGATGGCCAGGCCGCCACGGATGTGGCCGACGCAGGCGTTGGCGAAGTCGATCAGACGCTTGGCCACGCCGCCGGTGGTCATGAAGGCACCGGACAAGAGGAAGAACGGAATCGCCAGCAGGGTGTAATGCTCGCTGGTCTCGAACAGCTTAATCGCCAGCGAGCGCACCGAGTCGGGGCTGAACAGCATGATGGTGATCGAACCGGCCAGGCCGAGCGACGCGGCGATCGGCACGCCGATGAACATCAGCAGGAACAGCAGCAGGAAGAGGAACAGGACGGTCATTGCTTGGGCTCCTCGTGCTCATTGACCTTCAGGGCATCGGCCGCTTCGTCGGCCAGACCGAGGCCGGTCTGCTCGTTGCGCAGGATACGGACGAGGATTTCCAGGAAGCGGACGAACACCATGGCGTAGCCGAAGGGCACGATCATGCCGATATGCCATTGCTGGATGCCGTAGTGACCGAGGTCTTCGGCGCCGATACCGGCGGTGAACAGGGTGCGCACCCAGTCGAAGCTACCAACGGCGATCAGGCCGGCGTAGCCCAGGCAGGCCGAGCAGGCGATCACACCGATGATGCGCTGGATGCCGCGCGGGGCGAGTTTGACCAGAGCGTCGACGCCGATGTGGCCGGCGGTACGCACGCCATAGGCCAGGCCGAAGAAGATCAGCCAGCCGAACAGCGCCTTGGTCAGGGCATTGCTCCAGGTCATCGCCTGGGCCATGTCGAGAATGGAGTCGCCGATAGCGAGCAGGGTCTCGTTACCGCCGAAATAGTCACCCAGCCAGTAGAACAGGGTGTAGAAGTTGTTGAGGATCACGTAGACGAAAGTGATCAGCGTCATGGTCGCCAGGAGGAAAGCGATAAAGCCTTCCTCGAAGTGCTCCCAGCCGCGCCGCAAGGCGTTCATGGTCGGTTCTCCCGAATGGAAAGGGCGTAGGGTGGGGCGGTACGAATGCGGCCGACCCACCAGTTGCAGCATGTCGGCGTCGGTGACGCCGCGGTGGGTCAGTATCTGGCGATACTGCCCACCCTACGGCTCTCCGGCCTTACTGCTGGTTGGCGGCTTGGGCTGCCTTGATCAGGTCGGCACCGATTTCGCCTTCGAACTTGCTCCACACCGGCTGCATGGCTTCGCGCCACTGGTTACGCTGCTCCGGAGTCAGAGTCAGGATTTCGGTGCTGCCTGCATCGACGATGCGCTGCTTGTCGCCTTCGTTGAGGGCGTCAGCCTGCTTGTTCACCTCGACGGTGACCTCGTCGATGATTTTGTTCAGCTCGTCGCGTACGTCAGCCGGCAGACCGTCCCAGAACTTGGTGTTGGTGATCAGCATGTAGTCCAGCAGGCCATGGTTGGACTCGGTGATGTACTTCTGCACT
Organism: Pseudomonas sediminis; assembly: GCF_039555755.1. NCBI lineage: Bacteria > Pseudomonadati > Pseudomonadota > Gammaproteobacteria > Pseudomonadales > Pseudomonadaceae > Pseudomonas > Pseudomonas sediminis. The sequence continues at coordinate 1,474,919 of NZ_CP154631.1, read as the reverse complement.
TCGTGCATCTTCTGGCTGTAGATGTTCGAGTAGGGGTTCTCGGCACCGTTGACCACGCCAGTCTGCAGGCCCTGGTAAACCTCGGCGAAGCTCATCTTGCGCGGGTTGGCGCGCACGGCCTTGAACTGCTCTTCCAGTACGGCGGAAGCCTGTACGCGGAATTTCAGGCCGCGGGCGTCTTTCGGCTCCAGCAGCGCCTTGTTGGCCGACAGCTGCTTCAGGCCGTTGTGCCAGTAGGCCAGGCCGGTGATGCCCTTGTCGGTCATGGAGGTCAGCAGCTTCTGGCCTTCAGCGCTCTTCTGGAAGCGGTCGACTGCAGCCATGTCGTCGAACAGGAACGGCAGATCGAATACCTGCAGCTGCTTGGTGTAATGCTCGAACTTGGCCAGGGACGGGGCGATCATCTGGACGTCGCCGAGCAGCAGCGCTTCCATTTCCTTGCCATCGCCGAACAGCGAGGAGTTCGGATAGACCTCGACCTTGACCTTGTCGCCCAGGCGCTCTTCTGCCAGTTGCTTGAACAGCACGGCACCCTGACCTTTCGGGGTGTGCTCGGCAACCACGTGGGAGAACTTGATGACGATCGGGTCGGCAGCGTGAACCACGCCAGCGATGGACAGGGACAGGGCGCAAGCCAGCGCCTTGGCAGTCAGTTTGAACATGCGGATGCTTCCTCTTGTTGTGTTTATCGCATTTGCGCCGGGGCGCTGCTGGCGAACGGACAAGAGCAAGTCTAGGCGGCTTGGGGAAAAACGCCGTTGGCATCAGCGAGGCCTGGACTTGTACTTGTGGGTTCGCTTGAGGTTAGCCTAGAGCAACCCTTGTGCCAGTCTGCTATGCGCCAACCTTGCGTGCCGTGCAAAGGCCCATGGCAGTGGGTTTTGATGGCTTTTTGCCGAGCATCGGGCGGGCGTATGAACCCGCCAGCGACAGATCGGCAGGGAGGGAACTGGCGGTTTGCCGCCAGTCAGTCGAAGTCCTCTGGCGAGCTTCCGCCAGCGCCTGAGAAATTCAACCCATGTTTGCGCAGTTTGTCGTGCAGGGTCTTGCGCGGCACGCCCAGAGCTTCGGCCAGGCTGCGCAGCGAACCGTGCGGGCGACTCAGCTCTGCGGCGATCAAGGCGCGTTCGAAGGCTTCGACTTGTTCGCTGAGCCCGCCGTTGACCGGCGGCAGATTTGGCGCGTTGCTGTCGAGCGCCAGCTCCAGGCCCAGGGCGAAGCGTTCGGCGGCGTTTTGCAACTCACGCACGTTGCCTGGCCACGGATGACGCAGCAGCAAGGCGCGCTGTCCCGGCTGGAGCTCTCGCGGCGCCAAGGCGTGGCGGGCGGCCGCCCCATCGGCGAAGTGCTGGAAAAGCAGCAGGGCGTCCTCGCCGCGCTCGCGCAGCGGTGGGATGGACAACGGTGCGACGTTGAGGCGGTAGTAAAGGTCGGCGCGGAAACGCCCGGCATCGGCGGCCTGACGCAGATCTTCCTTGGTCGCGGCGATCACGCGGATATCCAGTGGGATCAGCTGATTACCACCGAGGCGCTCGACTACGCGCTCCTGCAGCAGGCGCAGCAGCTTGACCTGCACATCCATGCTCATGCTCTCGATCTCGTCGAGGAACAGGGTGCCACCGTTGGCGAACTCGAACTTGCCGATGCGCCGCTTCTGCGCGCCGGTGAAGGCGCCGGCCTCATGACCGAACAGCTCGCTTTCCACCACCGACTCGGCCAGTGCACCGGCGTTGATGGCGACGAAGGGGCCTTCGCGGCGGTTGGACAGGTCGTGCAGAGCGCGTGCGACCACCTCTTTGCCGGCTCCGGTCTCGCCGAGAATCAGTACGTCGGTGGCGATGCTGGCAAGTGCACCGATCTGCTCGCGCAGGCGCTGCATGGCCGGCGATTGGCCAACCAGGCGGCTGGACAGTTGCTGGCGGTCATTGAGCGCCATGCGCAGGCTGCGGTTGTCCAGCACCAGGCGGCGCAGCTCCAGCGCACGGCGTACGCTGTCGAGCAGGTCATCGTTGGCGAAAGGTTTTTCCAGGAAGTCGTAGGCGCCAGCGCGCATCGCCTGCACGGCCAGCGGCACGTCACCATGGCCGGTGATCAGCAGCACGGGCAGCTCGGCATCACGCTCGCGCAATTGCTGCAGCAGTTGCAGGCCATCGATGCCGGGCATGCGGATATCGCTGACTACCACGCCTGGCCAGCCAGCGGGAATGCGCGCGGCGAGGCCCTGCGCATCGCCCAGGCTGATGACCTTGAGCCCGGCCAGGTCGAGCGTCTGGCTGAGTGCCTGGCGCAGATGGGCGTCGTCGTCGACCAGCAGTACCTGAATGCGGCTGTCGATGGCGCTGTCGCTGGTCATGGCGAGGGGTCCTCTGAAGGTTGCAGGTTGACGCCGGGGCTGGCCAGGCGCAGGCGCAGGGTGATCAGTGCACCGCCGGCCGGATGATTGGCCAGCAGCAGTTCGCCGTCCAGCGCACGCACCAGACTATCGCAGATGGCCAGGCCCAGCCCCAGGCCCTGGGCGCTGGTCTTGGTGGTGAAGAAGGGCTCGCGCGCGCGCGCCAGTGATTCGGGCGAGAAGCCTGGGCCATTGTCACGCAGCAGCAGGTGGAGGTGCTCGGCTTGAGGCTCGATGCTGATCCAGATGCGCCTAGGAGGGGCTTTATCGATCAGCGCATCGAGCGCATTGCCGAGCAGATTACCGAGCACCTGGCGCAGGCGCGTCTCGCCGGCCTGGACCCAGAGCGTGGCGTCCGGCAGGTCGCGGATCAGCTCTACATCCATCGCCCGGCGGCGTTTGGCCAGTAGCGCCAGGGCATCGTCCAGCGCTGGTTGCAGGGCAACCCGCTCCGGCGCGTGGCGGTCGCGGCGGGCAAAGGAGCGCAAATGGGTGATGATCGAAGCCATGCGCTCGGTCAGCTCGCTGATCAGCTTGAGGTTGGCGCGAGCATCGTCGCTACGCTGATGGTCAAGCAGGGTGCTGGCGTTCTCCGCGTAGCTGCGGATCGCCCCGAGCGGCTGGTTGAGTTCGTGACTGATGCTGGCGCTCATGGTGCCGAGCGCCGACAGTTTACCGGCCTGGACCAGCTCGTCCTGAGCGCGCACCAGCTCCTGCTGAGCCTGTTCACGCTCGAGCACTTCCTGCTTGAGGCGGCTGTTGAGCAGTTCCAGATCATGCGTTCGTTCTGCGACGCGCTGCTCCAGTTCGGCCTTGGCGCGAGCGTCGAGGGCGATGCGTTCGAGGTAGTGACGGCGGCGCAGGATCATCAGGCCGAGCAGCAGCAGCAGGGCCAGCAGGGCAGCCGCTCCTACGGCCACGGCGCTGCGCACGGGGCGATCGAGCAGGATGCGTGGGGCGAGAATACTTACCGTCCAGCCGGTTTCTTCCAGGGCTCGGCTTTGCGTCAACCAGGCATTGGGATCAAGGTCGAGTGCGGGCGGTGCCTGGGTCGGGTAGGGTTGGTTGGCGGCGATGGCCGACTGCTCGACGCGGTCCAGCGGACGGCTGGAGTGGAAGCGCCAATCCGGGCGCGAGGTAAGAATGACCACGCCGTTGGTGTCGGTCACCAGCAACTGTTCCGGCGTGTTACCCCAGAGGGTCTCGGTGTGGTCGAGGTCGACCTTGACCACCAGTGCGCCGATGTTGTGCTCGTCCTCGCGCACCGGGTAGGCGAAGTAGTAACCGCGCTTTCCAGACGTTGTACCCAGGCCGAAGAAGCGCCCCAGGCGCCCGGCCAATGCTTCGCGGAAATACGGACGGAAGGCGAAGTTGCCGGCGACGAAGCTGTCGGGTTTGTCCCAGTTGGAGGCGGCCAGGGTGACGCCGCGCGGGTTCATCAGGTAGATCACGTCGGCGCCGGTCTGGCTCTTCACGCGGGCCAGCAAGCGGTTGGCGTTGTCCAGCGCGCCGGGGTCTTCAGGGGCATGCAGGGCGGCGCGCAGGCCTGGCAGATCGCCGAGAATCTGCGGCAGCACTTCGTAGCGGCGCAGCGTGCCGAGCAGGTTGGCCACATACAGATCGAGGGTTTGCCGATTTTGTTCGATCAGCACTTCGCGGTAGTAGCGCTCGGCCAGGAAGTGGACCGGCCACAGCAGTGGCGCAAGCAGCAGCGCCAACAGCACGAGGCTGCGCCAGCGCAGGCGACGGGGAGTGGCAGTGTTCGTGCTCATGGCAAACCGTGCAGAAATGATCGGCGCATTATGCACGTTAAGCGCGCGGCCGGTGATGGGCACTGGCCGCGCGGATGAAACGCAGGGGCTCAGTTCATGCGTTGCAGGCAGGCGTCCAGGGCGGTGTGCCAGTCCGGTAGGCGAACCTGCCAATCCTGCTCCAGGCGGTTGCCATCCAGGCGTGAGTTGAGTGGGCGCTGCGCCGGCGTCGGGTACTCGCCGCTGGGGATAGGACGCAGCCTGGCGCAGGGCTTGCCGGCTGCACGCAGGCGCTCGGCGATGGCACTGGCGAAGCCGAACCAGCTGGTCTCGCCTTGGCAGGTCAGGTGGTAGGTGCCCCAGTGATGACGCCCCTGCTGCCACTTGTCGATCAGCTCTGCGGTAGCGCTGGCGATACTGCCAGCCCAGGTCGGTGCGCCGATCTGGTCGTCGACCACGCTGAGCTCGTCGCGCTCCTGCAGCAGGCGCTGCATGGTCAGCAAGAAGTTACGCCCGTGCTGTGAGTAGACCCAGCTGGTGCGCAGGATCAGGTGATCGCAGCCGCTGATGCGCAGCGCCTGTTCACCGGCCGCCTTGCTGGCGCCATAGACGCCCAACGGATGTGGCGTATCGGCTTCACGGTAAGGCCTGGCCTTGCTGCCATCGAAGACGTAGTCGGTGGAGTAGTGAATCAGCGGAATGTCCAGTTCGAAGCAGGCATCGGCGATGGCACGTGGCGCCTCGGCATTGATGGCGAAGGCCAGCTCGCGCTCCTGTTCGGCCTGGTCGACGGCGGTGTACGCGGCGGCATTGATCACCAGCGCGGGACGCTCGCGCAGCATGGTTTCGCGCAGGTTGTCCGGGCGCGACAGGTCGAATGCCTGCCGGCCGAGGCTGATCAGTTCGTGCTCGCGCAAGGCCAGTTGCAGTTCACGGGCGACCTGGCCGGTGTGGCCGCTGATAAGAATCTTCATGCGAAGGTCTCGGCTTCGGTCAGGCTCATACCCTGCTGGTCCTTGGCCGAGAGTTGCAGCGTCAGACCGTCGAGCGGCCAGTCGATGGCCAGTTGTGGATCATCCCAGCGGATGCAGCGCTCGTGGGCCGGGGCATAGTAGTCGGTGGTCTTGTAGAGGAACTCGGCGTATTCGCTGAGCACTAGGAAGCCATGCGCGAAGCCTTCCGGCACCCACAGCTGGCGCTTGTTCTCGGCGGACAGATGCACGCCGACCCACTTGCCGAAATTCGCCGAGCTGCGGCGTACGTCGACCGCGACGTCATAGACCTCGCCGGCACTGACACGCACCAGCTTGCCCTGGGCCTGCTGCAGTTGATAGTGCAGGCCGCGCAGCACGCCGCGGGCGGAGCGCGAATGGTTGTCCTGGACGAATTCGCGGGTTACCCCGGTGGCTTCGGCAAAGCGCCGTGCGTTGAAGCTCTCGTAGAAGAAGCCACGCTCGTCACCGAATACCTGGGGTTCGAGAATCAGCACTTCCGGCAGTGCGGTTGCGATCACTTTCACAGCGACTCCTCCGCCAGTTTGTACAGGTACTGGCCGTAGCCGGTCTTGCCCAGCGCCTTGGCGCACGCGAGCAGTTGGTCGCGGTCGATCCAGCCCTGCTGATAGGCGATCTCTTCGAGGCAGGCGACCTTCAGGCCCTGGCGCTTTTCCACTGTCTGCACGTAGTGCGAGGCATCGAGCAGGCTGTCGTGGGTGCCGGTGTCGAGCCAGGCGAAGCCACGGCCGAAACGCTCCACGCGCAGGTCGCCGCGGGCCAGATAGGCGTTGTTGACGTCAGTGATTTCCAGCTCACCGCGTGGCGAGGGTTTCACCGCCTTTGCGATCTGCACCACGTCGTTGTCGTAGAAATACAGGCCGGTCACGGCGAAGCTGGACTTGGGTTTTGCCGGCTTTTCCTCAATCGACAGCGCATTGCCGGCGGCGTCGAACTCGACCACGCCGAAACGCTCCGGGTCGCTGACCCAGTAGCCGAAGACTGTGGCACCGCTATTGTGGGTGGCTGCGCGCAGCAGTTTCTCGGTGAAATGCTGACCGTGGAAAATGTTGTCGCCGAGGATCAGGCACACCGAGTCGTCGCCAATGAACGACTCGCCGATCAGGAAGGCCTGGGCCAGACCATCAGGAGAGGGTTGCTCGGCATATTGCAGTTCGATGCCAAACTGGCTGCCGTCGCCCAGCATCTTCTGGAAGTTGGGCAAATCCTCGGGGGTGGAGATGATCAGAATCTCGCGAATGCCGGCCAGCATCAGCACCGACAACGGGTAGTAGATCATCGGCTTGTCATAGATCGGCAGCAGCTGCTTGGACACACCGAGGGTGATGGGGTGCAAGCGAGTGCCAGAACCGCCGGCGAGGATGATGCCTTTCATTGTTCCTGCTCCTTAGAGTGCGCCGAGTCGCTGGCCCTGATAGCTGCCATCCTGCACGCGGCGGCACCAGTCGAGATTGTCCAGGTACCACTGCACCGTCTTGCGCAGGCCGGTTTCGAAGGTTTCCTGCGGTACCCAGCCCAGCTCGCGCTCGATCTTTCCGGCGTCGATGGCGTAGCGCAGATCGTGGCCCGGGCGATCCTGCACATAGGTGATCAGGTCTTCATAGCGCGCGATACCGGTGGGTTTCTGTGGTGCCAGCTCCTCCAGCAATGCGCAGATGGCGAGCACCACGTCGAGATTCTTCTGCTCATTATGGCCGCCGATGTTGTAGGTCTCGCCGACCTGTCCTTCGCTGACCACCTTGAGCAGGGCGCGCGCGTGGTCTTCCACGTACAGCCAGTCGCGTACCTGCTGACCGTTGCCGTACACCGGCAGCGGTTTGCCCGCCAGGGCGTTAAGGATCATCAGTGGAATCAGCTTCTCGGGGAAATGGTAGGGGCCGTAGTTGTTCGAGCAGTTGGTGATCAGCACCGGCAGGCCATAGGTGCGTTGCCAGGCGCGCACCAGATGGTCGGACGCCGCCTTGCTCGCCGAATAAGGCGAGCTGGGCGCGTAGGGGGTAGTTTCGGTGAAGAGATCGTCGACGCCATGCAGGTCGCCATACACCTCGTCGGTGGAAATGTGATGAAAGCGAAAGGCCGCCTTGCGCTCAGCGCTCAGGCCAAGCCAGTAGGCGCGGGTGCTTTCTAGCAGGCCATAGGTGCCGACGATATTGGTCTGGATGAACGCGGCCGGGCCATCGATGGAGCGGTCGACGTGGGACTCGGCGGCCAGGTGCATGATGGCGTCCGGCTGGAACTCGGCCAGTATCGCCGCAACGCATTCGCTGTCGCCAATGTCGCCCTGGACGAAGCGGTAGCGCGGGTTGTCATCAACGGGGGTGAGCGACTCCAGGTTGCCGGCGTAGGTCAGTTTGTCGAGGTTGAGTACCTCATGTTCGGTGTTCTGAATCAGATGACGAATCAGAGCCGAACCGATGAAGCCGGCGCCGCCGGTAACAAGAATGCGCATTTACTGTGTCCTTGGCAATGAGTGACGGCAGGCGAGGCCCTGGATCAATTGAAAGTCGCGGAAGCCGTGGCGCAGCAGGCCACGTAGAGGCTCAATAGCCATAAGCCTGAATGGTTGATGGCGCATTTTGTACATCAACCCGTTTCGGTTGCGCGAGTCTTTTTGGCGGTAGTACGAGCACATGGCGTTCTTCAACAAAGCTGCTTTTTTGCTGGCTTTCTGGCGCCAGAAATTAACTGTGTTATTCATCAGTGCGTATATTGAAATGCCATCATAAAAGTGGTTAAGTCACGGCATAAAACAATTTGACGATATTTTGTCGGAAATTTTTATTTTTTGCATTTTCTGCCTGTTTTTTGACGACACCGGATGTTCATGAGCGAAAATTAAGGTGGGGAGTGACTTTTCATGCTTCTGCAATCAGCCGGTGGTTCCTTGCTGGCGCGTCCTGGGTTCATCGAATATTTCTTGGCGGCCATTCGCCTGGTTCATGGCATTACCGCCATTTTGCCTGGGTTTGCGCTTCTGGTATGGCTATCGGACGAGCCCGTGCTGACACAAAGCTACGCCACGGTACTGCTCTTCTTTGGCGTTCTTACGGTAATGATGTTTCAAGCCCTGGGCGTTTACTCCGAGGAGATATTCAGTAGCCTGTTGCGCTTTCGCATGATGTTCTTTGCCTGGTCTGCGGCGTTCTGTCTGTTGCTCTTCATGCATCAGGCGCTGGCAATGTTCAGCTTCATGGAATGGCATTTCCTCAGCCTCTGGTTTCTGGCCAGCCTCTTCGCGTTCGGCGCCGAGCGTTTGGCGTTGCTCGCTCTCTATCGGTATTGGATGCGTGCCGGACAATTTCTGCAGAGCGCGGTCATCCTCGGGGCGACCGAGAATGGCCTGCGGCTATCGGAATTCATGCAGCGCCATAGCGACATTCGTTCTGGTTTGATCGGTTTTATAGATGACCGTATCGGTCGCTTGCCCGATACGTTGGGTGGTCTACCGTTGTTGGGCGACAGCAATGCCTTGGAGCGCCTGGTGCGGGATGAGCGAGTGACGCAAGTGCTGGTCGCACTGCCTTGGTCAGCCGAGAATCGCATCGGCCAGATCGTGCGCGAATTGCGCAAACTTCCGGTAAACGTTCTGCTGGTGCCGGACATGCTCGCTTTCCGGCATGCGCGCAACCGCATCACCGAGGTGGCCGGGCTGCCGATGTTCAACGTCTCGGAAAGGCCGCTCGACGGATGGTCGCCTTTGATCAAGCGCAGTGAGGACCTGCTTTTGGCGCTGCTGGCTCTGGCTTTCGCTCTACCCCTGATGATCCTGGTCGCGCTGGCGATCAAGCTCGACTCCCCTGGGCCTGTGCTGTTTCGCCAGAAACGTTACGGCTACAACAACAAGCTGATTGAAGTGTTCAAGTTTCGTTCTATGTACTGTGACCGCGCCGACGCCAACGCAGAGCGGCAGGCCACGCGCAATGACGACCGCATCACTCGAGTCGGGCGCGTTATCCGCAAGACCAGCCTGGATGAGTTGCCGCAGCTGTTCAACGTATTGCTCGGCAGCATGTCCATGGTTGGCCCGCGCCCGCATGCCACGGCGACCAAGGCGGCTGGCATCCTTTTTGAAGATGCGGTGAAGGAATACACCGCCCGGCATCGTGTGAAGCCCGGTATTACCGGCTGGGCGCAGATCAATGGCTATCGCGGCGAAACCGATACGCTGGAAAAGATCGAGAAACGTGTCGAGTTTGACCTGCAGTACATCGAGAACTGGTCGGTCTGGTTCGACCTGTACATCCTCTTCCGCACCTTGCCTGCGGTCATCTTCACCCGCGAGGCCTACTGAATGAGCGTCCTGATCCCCTGTATCATTGCCGGTGGTGCCGGCACGCGCCTGTGGCCGGTTTCCCGCGAGGCCATGCCCAAGCCGTTCATGCGCCTGGCCGATGGCCGCAGCCTGTTGCAGAAGACCTTCGAGCGCGTCGCCGGCCTGGATGACGTTGCCCGATTGCTGACGGTGATCAACCGGGATCTTTTGTTTCGCACGCTGGATGACTATCGCGCGCAGAATCGGGGGCGTGTGGGGCTGGACTTTCTCCTCGAACCCACGGGGCGCAATACCGCTCCGGCGATTGCGGCTGCAGCGTTGCACGTCGCGCATCATTACGGCGAGGAGGCCCAGTTACTGGTGTTGCCTGCCGATCATCTGATTCGCGATCAGGCTGCTTTCGTCGCCGCTATCGCACAGGCGCGAGCACTGGCCGAGGCCGGCTGGCTGGTGACTTTCGGTATTCAGCCGGATCATGCCGAGACCGGCTATGGCTATATCCAGCAAGGCGAGAGCCTGGAGGGCGGTTACCGCGTCGCCAGTTTCGTCGAGAAACCCGATATGGCGACGGCCGAGGCCTACCTGGCCGGTGGCCGGCATCTGTGGAACGCTGGCATGTTCTGTTTCCGCGTGGACGTACTGTTGCGCGAGCTGCGCGAGCATGCGCCGCAGGTCGTCGAAGGCGTGGAGAAATGCCTGGCTCTGAGCGTGCCCACGGCAGGCAAGCAGGGCGTGCAGTGCGAGCTGGACGCGGCGAGCTTCGCCGAAGTGACCGACATTTCCATCGACTACGCCCTGATGGAGCGCTCGCCCAAGGTGGCCGTGGTGCCCTGTGACCTGGGTTGGAGCGACATCGGTTCGTGGCAGGCGCTGCGCGAACTCACCGCCGCCGATGCCAACGGCAACCAGATCAATGGCGAGGTGGTGCTGCACAACGTGCAGGGCTGCTATATCGACTCGCCCAAGCGCCTGATTGGCGCCGTGGGCGTGCGTGACCTGGTTGTGGTGGACACGCCCGATGCGCTGCTGATCGCCGATGCCAACAGCACACAGGACGTCAAGTACGTTGCCCAGGAACTGAAGAAGCGAGGCCACGAAGCCTATCGCCTGCATCGCACCGTGACCCGTCCGTGGGGCACCTACACCGTGCTGGAGGAGGGTGCGCGCTTCAAGATCAAGCGCATCATGGTGCGCCCTGGCGAGTCATTGTCACTGCAGATGCATCATCACCGCAGTGAGCACTGGATCGTCGTCAGTGGTATGGCACGGGTGGTCAACAGTGAACGCGACTTTTTGCTGAATACCAATGAGTCGACCTTCATCCCGGCCGGCCACCGCCATCGCCTGGTCAATCCGGGAGTGATCGATCTGGTGATGATCGAGGTGCAGAGCGGCGAGTATCTGGGCGAGGACGACATTGTCCGCTTCAACGATATCTACGGTCGTGCACCCGCGAGCGAGAAAACCAGCTGATGCGTGTGGCCCTGATCATCCCGACCCGCAACGCTGGCGCTCATCTTGATCGCCTGCTGCCGGCGCTCGCCATGCAGACGTTGCAGCCGGACGAGTTCCTGGTGGTCGACAGCGCCTCGCGTGACGATACGGTGGCGCGCTTTCGCGCTGCTGGTGCGCAGGTCGAGGTGATCGAACCGGCGCAGTTCAATCATGGCGGTACCCGCCGTTGGGCGAGCGAGCAGGTCGACGCGGACGCGCTGATCTACCTGACCCAGGACGCGATTCCGGCCGACGCCGGTACCTTCGCCAACATCATCGCCGACCTGCAGGGCGAGGCCGATATCGGGGTTGCCTATGGGCGACAACTGCCGCACCCGGATGCAGGCCTGCTGGGCGCGCAGTCGCGTCGTTTCAACTATCCGCCGCAGAGCCGCACCAAGCGCATGAGTGATGCACCTGAGTTGGGGATCAAAACCTGTTTCAGCTCCGATTCGTTTTCGGCCTACCGGCGTGACGCGCTGGTCGCCGTGGGCGGCTTTCCCGAGGACGTGATCGGCAGCGAAGACGCCTACGTTGCGGCCCGCATGCTGCTCGGCGGTTATGCCGTGCGTTATGCAGCGACCGCCGAGGTGTATCACTCGCACGATTACAGCGTGCTCGAGGAGTTTCGTCGTTACTTCGATATCGGTGTTTTTTACGGACGTGAGCGCTGGATCAGGCAGGCGTTCGGTTCGGCCGGTGGCGAAGGCATGCGTTATGTGAAGGCCGAGATGGCAGCGCTGCGCGCGGCCGGCTGTCTCTACCGTTTGCCTGAAGTCTTTCTGCGCAGTGCGATGAAGCTGACTGGTTACCGTCTTGGTCAGGTGGAAATGTCTTTGCCATCAACCCTCAAGCGTCGCGTCAGTATGTTTTCCGGGTACTGGCGTTAGCCCCTACTTTGCTACAGGAAGTTCGATAAATGAAACATGTGATCTTGTTGTTATCCGTCGTGATGCTGGGGGCATGCACCACACCTGCGAGGGTTATGCTGCCTGATACGGACACCATAGAGGCCGGGCAGCAGGCGCTCGATCAGCTTGCCCTGGTGCCACCACCGCAAGAGCGTGTGCGGGTGGGCGATACGTTACGCATCGTCCGCGATGCCGGTGAGATGCCGACGTTATCTGCCTTCAATGTCAGCACCATCTACGAGCTGACGCTGTTCACCGTACTCAATGACGGTTCAATCTATTACCCGTTCATCGGCAACGTGCAGGCGGCGCGTCGCACGCCCGGCGAAATCGCCGAATCCCTCACCGAGCGGCTTAAGGAGGTCTACCGCCAGCCCAAGGTAACGGTGAACATCAACAACGCGCCGGGCAATACCGTTTTCGTCGGTGGTGCGGTGCGCAATCCCTCTGCCGTGCCGATTCCGGCGGCCAACAACATCCAGCAGGCCATCATCGGGGCCGGTGGCGTGCTTCCCACGGCGGACAGCCGCAAGGTCGCCTTGCTGCGAGAGGATTCCGAGGGGGCCTATCACGCCTATTTCCTCGACTACAGCCAACTGCTCGTCACCGGAGAGCACGGGCGCAAGACAGTCGGGCTGCAGCGCGGCGATATCGTCTTCGTGCCCAAGTCGGCGGTCGGCGAGCGAATCGAGGGCGTGGACGTCTATCTGAACCAGCTCATTCCTTTTACCAAGTCGATGGGAATCGGCGCCAGTTACACAATCAATCGCTGAGGAGCGACACACTCATGATCGAAATTCGTTCCTTTCGCGACCTGCTGCGTCTGCTGTTTATATTCTTGCGAGAATTTAAGTGGGCGATGGGGATAACCCTGGTTGTGATCCTGCTGGGCGCATTCCTGCTGCCCGCCAAATACGAGTCCAATGCGCGATTGCTGGTGAAGCCGGGGCGTGATGCTGCCTTACCGCTGGAAATCAGCGATCGCCAGGCTATGGTGATGCCCATCAGCCAGCGTGATCCGATTGTCGACGAAGAGCGCATGCTCACCGGCCGGCCGATCGTCCGCGAGGTGGCTGAGCATTACCTGGAAGTGCTGGCCAACCAGCCGCCTCCGCCGTGGGTATGGAAGCGCATTAAATATGAAGTGAAGAGCGTTGTCGGTGCGGTTATCGATGGGGTGCGCACGGTCTTCGAAACCATCGGCGTGATCGAGGAACAGACCGACGTCGAGCGTCTGGCACGTGCCTTGGAGAAGAACTTCGAGGTCGACCATGCGCTGGGTTCGAGCGTTATGGAGATTCGCTTCACCTGGAACGAGCCGGATGTGGCGCAAGCCATCGTCGAGCACTGGATCGAAATCTATCAGCGCCAGCGTACCGATGCGCTTGGCCGAAAGAGCCTGTTCACGTTCTACGAAGCGCAGAGTGCGGCCAGTGCCCTGCAGATCAAGAGCTACAAAGAACAGTTGCTGCAGAAGATGACCGGGCTCGGCGCCGCCAGCATCACCGACCGTTTGGAGGACCTGTCGGAGCGTATCAACATCCTGCGTGGCGAACGCTTCAATACCCAGCGCCTGATCAGTTCTTCGGACAGCGTTCTGGAAAACACTCGCAATCAACTGAAGGGGCTGCCTCAGGAGGTCGTAACGGTTCGTCAGATCGCCCTGAACCCGGCCCAGCAGGACCTGCGTCGTCTGCTCAATCAGAAGCGTCTCGAGCGCGTCGATATGCTGCGCACCTATATGACCACCGCCGAGCCCGTGCGGGCGCTCGACGAGTCGATCGCCTCGCTGGAGAAGCAGGTGGCCGATGAGGGGGATACGGTGCAGAGCTCCGAGGACCGTGCCCCTAATACGCTGTCCATTCACCTGCAGCGTGTTCTGCTCGACGAAACCAGCAATAACAAGGCATTGCGCGCTCAGCTCGCGGCTCAGGAATCTCAACTGCATGAACTCGAGGCGCAGCGCAACGAGGCGATGCGCGAGGAGCCTGAAGTGGCTCGCCTGCAGCGTGAGCTGGATGCGGCAGAGAAGAACTATGTGCTCTATACCGACAGCCTGGAGAAGTCCCGGATTGATCGCGAACTGGACAACAGTCAGATCAGCAACATCGCAGTCATCGAGGCCGCGACGCTAAACCCTGCCCGGGTCTTCCCCAAGACGCTGGTGATGCTGCTGCTGGCTTTGCCATTCTCGGCGCTGGTGGGCTTGCTGGTGGTCTATGTGTGCTACTTGCTGGATCAGCGCATCCATGATGGCGGCCTAGTGGAGTCGCGCTTTGGCCTGCCCCTGTGGACGACGCTTCCCGAGCGGAACAATTCCAGTGCCCAGACTAGCAATGCCTTCGCTGCCAGTGTCTACCGGCTGTATGGTTTCATGCCGCTCAAGCGCATCGCCAGCGATGGTTTGATGCTTGGCCTGACCTCGGCACGTCATGGCGAAGGGGTCGGCTTCGTCATCGAGCAGATGCGTCAGTTGCTTGAAGAGAATGGCCTTAATGTACGCGTAGGCGGCGCAGAGCCGGCCCAACCCGGCGAGGTCGTGCTGCTCGATGCGTCTGCTCTGCTCGACAGCCGCGAGGCGTTTGTCACGCTGCGCCGCGCGGACATGATCGCGCTGGTGGTAGAGGCACGACAAAGCTCCATTCCAGTGGTCCAGCACGTGCTGTCGATTCTCACCACCGCGTTCGGCAAGGTGGACGGCATCATCATCAACCGTCGTTGCTTCGAGGTGCCGGGCAAGGTTCTGAAAGTGATCGATCGTTTCCGAGGCGCGTTCTGATGCGCATTGCCCTGCTGGCGCCGTTGCCCCCCGAGAAGAACGGCATTGCCGATTACGCGGGGCATTTCAAGGCGGCGCTGGAAGCCGACGGGGTCGAAGTACTGACCCCGCTGGCCGGGTGTGGCGCAGAGCCGGAGGCCGTCAATGCCCGGGTGTCATCGTTCGATTGGAGCGGCGTCGACCTGGTTCATGGCGAGCTTGGCGGTGGGCGTCTGCGTGAGTTCCATGCGCTGGAGCTGCTGCGCATGCGTTATCCCGCGCTGCCGTTGACGGCGACCATCCACGATCCCGAGCGCCTGGTATGGCGCCCGGCGAAGTTGCCGCGCGTCCTGGCCTGGACGGAACGTTTTCCGGGCCTGCTGCAGCAGGCGGCGGTGGTGCTGAATGACCCGTTCACGTTGCGTCAGGAGCGCAAGCTGGCGCACGGCATGAATCGCCTGTTCACCCTGACAGGGCTCGGCGCATCCTGCCTGCGCCAGCGCATGGGGCTTGCCGACGGGCGGGTCGCCGTGGTCCCGCACGGCAATCTCGACATAGCGCCGGCTGCCCTGCCGGAGCTGGGAGTGATACGTCTGCTGTATTTCGGCTTCATCTACCGGGGCAAGGGCATCGAGGATCTTCTGCAGGCCCTGGCCAGGGTTCTGCAGGCCGACGAGTCGCTGCACGGACGCCTGCGCCTCACGCTCGCTGGCGGTACCGCAGCCGAGATGGCATTTGGCGGGCGTAACGACTACCTCGACGAGCTTCGCGAGTTGATCGGTCGCCTTCAACTGCAGGACAGCATCGACTGGCGCCTGGACCTGCCGCGCGAGGAAATCGCCCAAGTCATTCAGCAGCACCATGTCATGGTGCTGCCGTACCGGGAGTCGCAGAAGCTGCGCATCCTGGGTGAGCAACGTGGCACCAGTGGTGCACTTTCCTGGGCTGCGGCCTGCGGTCGTGGAGCGATTACCTCGGACGCCAGGGCATTTGCCGAAGAGGTCAGTAGCGGAAACGGCATGACCTATGCTCAGGGAAATGTCGAGGCGCTCGCGCAGGCGTTGCAGGGTATCGCTCGTCAGCCACAACTGGCTGCGGCCTGGGCGGACCGGGCAAGCTCGATCGGGCGTGAGCGCCGGTGGAGCAATATTGGGCGGCGTTTTCACGAGCACTTCGACGAACTGTGCAGACAGGAGCCGATGCCATGAGAAAGATAGCCGCCGCCTTGATGATCGTTCTGCTTGGAAGCCTGCTGATGTGGGGGATGCGGGTGGATGCCCAGATGCACGCGCTCAAGGCGCCGCGTGAGGTGGTCTGGAAGGATTTCCTGGGCGTCAATGCACAGTTCCTGTGGTTCAGCCCGGAGCGGTACAACCAGCAGATGGAGCGTCTGAAGGCGCTTGGTTTGCAGTGGGTGCGCCTGGATCTGCACTGGGACCAGATCGAACTGGCTGAGGACCAATACAACGTCGCGGCCCTGGATGTGCTGGTACGTGATCTGGAGCGCCAGCAGCTCAAGTCCGTTTTCTATCTGGTGGGCTCGGCCCGCTTCATCACCACGGCCCCGCCGGAGTCTCCGTACCAGGATCAGTATCCGCCGCGCGACCCGGAGGTTTTCGCCCAGCGCATGGCGCTGCTGGCCATGCGTTACCCCAGTGTCGATGCCTGGCAGGTCTGGAACGAACCGAATCTGATCGGTTTCTGGCGCCCCGAGGCAGATGCGGCTGGCTACGCCCGCCTGCTCGAAGCCAGCACCCGGGCTCTGCGCAGCGTCGCCCCCGACAAACCGGTGGTGGGCGCCGGGCTGGCATTCTTCAGCGATCTGCCCGGTGGCGCGAGCATGTTCGAGCAGCTCGGCCAACTGGGTGTGCAGCGGCTGAACACCATCGTTGCCTATCACCCCTACACCCAGCTGCCGGAAGGCAACATGCGCGGCAGCAACGATTTCGCCCTGCGCACACGCGAGCTCAACGATGTGTTGCGCCGCTCCGGTGTACCCGCCATCTGGGCGACGGAGTGGGGCTGGTCCAGCTATTCGGGGCCCAAGGAGGCCCAGGACATCATCGGCCGAAACGGCCAGGCCGATTACGTTCTGCGGCGTCTGGCCTTGATGAGTACGCAGGATTTCGACCGGGTGTTTCTCTTCACCCTCAATGACCTCGACACCCGCGCAACCGTCAGGGACCGTGACTATGGGTTGCTTGATCTTGAAGGCAATCCCAAGCCCGTCTACCTGGCGCTGCAACGGTTCCTGAAAATCACCGGGCCGCGCCTGGTACCCGCCGAGCCTCCGCAGATCGCAAAGAAGATCGACGGGCTCTACAACATCGCCTGGAAGGACGAGAAGGGACGCAACCTGCTGATGTTCTGGGCGGAGAAGGGCGCTGAGCTTGAGCTTCCGGGAGTCACTCGCGCCGTTCTCCACGATCCGCTCACGGGGCGCGAAACGGCGCTCGGCAATGGCAGCTGGGTGAAGGTGAAGACCAAACCGTCGCTGCAGATACTGACCTGGGACTGAACCTAGATGCGTTTATTGTGGGTTCTCCCTTATTCGCCCTGGCCCACCACCAGCGGTGGCAAGACCCGCCAGTACAACCTGCTGCGCAGTCTGGCCGAACGTGGGCACCGCATCACGTTGCTGGTGCAGAGCAAGGAACCACTGAGCGCCGACGACCGGGCGATGCTCGAGCCTTTGCTCGAGCAACTGATCGTCGTGCCGCGCCGCCCGCTGCGCAGCTTCGCAAGCCTGTTCGTGGCGCTGTTCGCGCCAGCCCCTCTGCTGGCTGGCGTGAATGGCTATGCCCCACGCATGCAGGCCGCGTTCGTCGAGTTGCTGCAGCAACGATGGGATGTCGTGCAGGTGGAGCACAGCTATACCATCGAGCCGTTGCGAAAGCCGCTCCGTGAACACCGGCAGCCGTTCGTACTGACCGAGCACAATGTCGAGTCATCGCTGGGGGCGGCCACCTATTCCCGCTTTCCGAGCTGGGCGCGGCCTTTCGTCTGGTTCGACCAGTGGCGTTACCGGCGCTGGGAGCGCCAGGTGCTCAGGCAGGCGGCACGTGTGGTCGCCGTGACCGAAGCGGATGCGGCCGTGATGCAGCGTCTGGCGGGGCAACCGGTGGCCGTGGTGGTGAATGGCGTGGACTGCGCTCAGTTCGCTGGCGCAACGCCCGACAATGCTTGCCAGAGGGTCCTGTTTCTCGGCAATTACGAGTACTCGCCGAACGTCGATGCCGTGCGGTGGGCGCTGGACGAGATCATGCCGCTGCTGTGGCAACGCAACCCGCGTGCCGTCATCAGCATCTGCGGGCATGCGCTGCCGGCCCAATGGCCTGAGCGCTGGCCTGACAAGCGAATCGAGTGGCAGGGGTTCGTCCGCGATCTCCCGGCGCTGCAGTCGCAGTCGTCGGTGTTTCTTGCCCCGTTGCGCCATGGCGGTGGCTCGAAGCTCAAAGTGCTGGAGGCCCTTGCCGCCGGCCTGCCGCTGGTGAGTACCGCGCAGGGGGTTTCCGGCCTGGCGCTGGAGCCGGGGCGCGACTATCTGGCTGGCGAGACGGCGCAGCAACTGGCCGTGGCGTTGTCCGAGGTGCTGGACCAGCCGGCGGATGCCGCGCGACTCGGCCAGGCCGGGCGCGAGTATGTCCGTGTCCATCACGACTGGGCGGTCGCTGCCAGCCAGTTGCAGGCCATCTACCAAGACCTGGCGCGCCAGCCGGTGTCGGAGGCGTCATGCGCATAGGCCTCGACTATCGGATGGTGGCGTCTGCGCCGATGTCGGGCATCAGTCGTCAGGTGCTGGCGATGGAGCGCGTGCTGCGCGAACTTCCCGATGTAACCCTCACCCGCTATGCCGTTGCGCCGTCAGGGGCCGAGCTGCGCCAGCAGGTTTGCTGTCCGCCCTGGGATTGCGCCTCGGCTTCGATGCACCAGCCTCACAACCGGCTGCGCTTCGAGGCCTGTTTTCTGCCGGGCGAACTGCGCAGGCAGGGTATAGATCTGTACATCGCGAACTTCAACATGGGGCTGCCCCTGCCTCCGCGTCCCAAGGGCACGCGTTACGCGCTGTTGCTGCACGATCTGTTTCAGATCACGCTCAAGAATTACCACGCCAACGCTTTCAAGGCTGCGGTCTACCGTGCCTGCGACCGCCTTTCGATCAGCTATGCGGTGCGGGCGGCCGATCAGATCTGGACTCCTTCGCGCTTCACTGCCGACGAGGCGGTGCGGTTGTTTCCTGGCGTAGCCGACAAGGTTCGGGTGCTGCCCAACCTGGTAGAAGGTTTCAGTGGGCAACCTGCGGCGCTTGCCCGGCCATTGCCTTCACGTTACTGGCTGGTGGTGGGCACGCGGGAGTTGCGCAAGAACATCCCATGGTTCGTCGAAGCCTGGGCGCAGGCCAGGCGTGAGTCTGCTGAAACTCCTGATCTGATGATGGTCGGCAGCCTGGACCACTTGCCTCAGGCGCAGCGTGACCTGCCAGGCCTGCATGCCTTGTCGGGACTCGATGATGCGCAGCTTCACGCCGTGTATGCGCGAGCGCAGCGGCTCTGGCAGCCCTCATACGCCGAAGGATTCGGTCTGCCGGTTGTCGAGGCCTTGAGCCTGGGGGTGCCGGTGGCCGTGGCTCGCGGCTCCTCCCTCGAAGAGGTGGCGCCTGCGAACAGCCCGCGTTTCTCGCCCAGTGATGGGCCGGCACTGGTACAGCTCATGCTAGGGCTGTCTGCGGAGCCGGCCGAGGACCCACAACTGTTGCGTCAGTGGGCTGAGCGATTCGGCCCGGCAACCTATCGTAATCGCCTGATTGAATTGATCGCGGAAGTGAGTTCGTAATGCCAGGAAAGCTAATTGCCATCGTCGTTGGCGCCGTATTTGGTGCGCTGCTGCTGTTTCTGTCCCCGGTCAAGGCCGTGGCGGCCGTCTTCGCCGTGGCGGTGGCCCTGAGCGTACTGCGCTTTCCGTTGTGGGGGCTGCTGCTGTTCGCGCTGCTTGCCACCTTCATGCCCTACGCGACGGTCAACCTGGGAATTCGTACCACCGTCAGCGAGGCGCTGCTGGCGCTGACCTGGGGTGCCTTGCTGTGGCAGGCGTTCATTTCCCCGGCCTCCCGGGTCGCGGTCACCGGCACCACCGAGCGCTGGCTCATGGTGCTGATGCTGTTCAGTATCCTGCCCTTCGTGGTGGGGCAGCTCACCACACAAGGCACCGCCAGCGGTCTGTCCAACTGGCTGCGCTGGTTGCTCAACCTTTCCGTCGTGTTCCTCGCTGCCAAGCTGCTGCAGGAGCGCAAAAACCGGGAGTTGCTGGTTGTCTGCCTGTTGCTCGGCACGTTGGCGATGCTGCTCCTGTCGATCGCGGTATTCCTGAGGACCCGCTCGGCTTCCGGCATGCTGCCGGTGCTGACGTTCTTCAGTTACGGCAACCTGGATATGCTCGGCTTCGCCCTGAATGCGCTTTCATCGCGCATGGGCTCGCCCTGGATGCACCCCAATGCCACGGGCGGCATCATGGCGCTGTTGTTGCCCCTGGCGCTGTGTTTTGGCCTTGCCAATGAAGGCTGGCGGCGCTGGCTGGGGCTGTGCGTCGCCTTGCTGGGGGCTGCGGCACTGCTGCTGTGCAGTTCGCGCGGGGCGATGCTGAGCCTGACCGTGGTACTGATCTGGATGGCGGGACGGCGAGTTCCCTATACCGGTCGCCTGTTGATGCTCGGTGCCGTGCTTGTCGTTGCGCTGGTGATGAGTTACCCGCCTCTGCAGGAACGCCTGGCGACGATCTTCTCCTCGGATAACGCCAGTACACAGGAGCGATTCGACGAATACCGGATGTTCCCCAGGGCGGTGCTTGGCTACCCGTTCGGTCTGGGCTTCAAGCTGGAGCCGCCTATCGAAGGCACTGACCTGATCGGCATCTCCAACCTGTGGCTCAACTTCATGTACAAGCTGGGGCTTGGCGGCATGCTGTTGTTCATCGCCGTCACCTGGTGCTGGTGGCGCGAGAGCCGGCCTGAGCAGGGGGCTATCGTGCTGACGCGGGACAATGCGATCTGGCTGGGTAGCCTGGGTGGTGTGCTGGCAGCGCTGATAAGCGGTCTGTTCGACCATTACTTCAGCTTCGCGGTGGTGATGATCGGCGTGTTCTGGTTGCTGGTGGGTATCAATCTGCTGGAGGCCAGGCGGCTGTTCCCTGCTCGCAAGCTCCATCGCGGATTGCAGCGCCAGCGCCTGGGTGTCGTGGTCAACGAGCGAGGCTGAGGGCGACCATGCTTGGCTCCGCCGCGTCGCTCACCCTGGTTACCCTGTTCGGCCTGGCGCTGGGCTTTGCCCGTGAGTGGCTGCTGGTCAGCGCATGGGGCGCTGGCGCGCAGAGCGATGCCTTCCTTGTCGCACTGTTTCTGCCGGAGGCGGTTCGCATGTCGCTGACCGGTGGGCTGCTCAGTGCCGCCGCGTTGCCTCTTTATCTGGCCGAGGACGAGGTGGGGCGTCGTCGCTGGATGGGGGCGCTGTTGCCGCAGCTTGCGTTGATCGGTCTGGCCGTCGCGCTGCTGGTGCTCGTTACGGCTCCATGGATTGTCGGTGTGATCGGCCTGGGCCTGAGCGATGCCGGGCAGGTCCAGGCAGGTGACACCTTGCGGCTGCTTGCGTGGTGCATACCGGGTTTCGTGCTGCATGCGCTGCTCAGTGTGCCGCTGCAGGCCAGCGAGCGCTTCGTGATGGCGGGATTGGGCTCGGTGCTGTTCAACGCACCGCCCGTGGTCTATCTGGCAAGCATGGGGGCGCAAAGCAGTGTCTCCGGTGTAGCCGAGGCCTGCGTGCTGGGCAGCGTGCTGATGGCCGGCTCGCTGCTGCCCTGGCAATGGAAACAGGGCTGGAGGCCATGGCGCAGCAACGGCTCCCTGCAGGCACTTCGGCTACTGGGGCAGCGCATGTTGCCGTTGGTTGGCAGCAACGCGGCTAGCCAGGGGCTTGCCCTGCTTGAGCGTTCAGTCGCGTCGCTGCTCGGGGAGGGCGCTGTTACCTGGGTCAACCTGGCCCGCAAGCTGGTGAACCTTCCGCTTGTGGCATTGATGAGCCTCAATCAGGTGCTGCTGGGCCTGATGAGTAGCCGAGCCGATACGCAGCGTATTCCTCTGCTCAGACGTGGGGTCGAGACGGCAAGCCTGCTCGCGTTGCCGGCCGGCATCGGCCTGGTGGGCGCCGCCCCTGCGCTGGTGGCATTGCTGCTGCCGTCATCGCTGGGGGCTGATCCGCTACCGGCGCTGCTTGCCTGGTTTGCCCTGCCGCTGGTGTTCGGTTGTTGGAATGCCTTGCTCGCCCGTTATGCCTATTCAACCGGCGACACGGTTCAGCCGCTGTACTGCGAACTTCTGGGCAGCGGCGTCAACGCGCTGTTGTTGCTGGCGCTGCCCTGGTGGCTGGGGTTGGCCGGCATACCGCTGGCAGCCGTGGCAGGCGTGCTGGTCACGGCCCTGGCGCTCATGCGCCGCCAGGCGCTTCTGGGCCAGTTGGCCTGGGTGCGGTACTGGCTGTGCGCGGGCTTGTTGCTGGGTATCAGCGCAGGAGGTCTTTTCGGCGTGGCAGACACCTGGTTGCAACTGGGGCTGAGTACGCTGTTCGCGGCGGCGACGCTCGCCGGCATGGCATTGATACTGCGGCCCTGGCGTGTCGCCTGAGCGGTGCGGGTACGTCTCACGAACACACACGAACAGTCAGAGCCCCGTAGCGGGCTTTCTTGAAGGGGAAGCAGGGTGGAGCAGCGCTGGATTCAGATGGATATCGCCAAGGGCGTGGGTATCCTGATCATTGTGTTCGGGCATGGATGGTTCGTGGCCAGCTCGCCGGATTTTCTCTATCCGCTGCTGGCGTCCTTCATTCTGCCGCTGTTTTTCTTTCTCTCTGGGGTTTTCTTCAAAACCACTGGTACCTTCGCTGAAACGGCTATTGGCAAGGCCGATGCTCTGCTCAAACCTTTCTTCTTCACGATGTTGTTGTATGTCGTGGTGCGTGATGTGTTGCGAGGGCAGCCCCTGCTACCGGATATCGGAGGCTTGTTCTATGCCTCGGTCAGCACACTGCCCTGGCAAGCATTATGGTTCCTGCCGCACTTCTGGTTGGCAATTCTATACAGCTGGTTGTTGTTGCGCCTGCTTGAATCGTTGCGGTGCCCCGCTCTGATCATGTGGCTTGTCGTGGTCGTTCAGATGCTGCTGGGAATCTGGCTGCTTGGCTGGTCGTGGCATTCGCCGGTCACCTTTTTGGGCCACTCCTATAGCATACCTGGGCTGCCGTTCAGTGCCGATGTTGTTTTTATCAGTAGCGCATACTTCTTGCTTGGCTATCTATTACGCTCGGCTCTGCGTGCACATAAAACCTCGGTGATAGGTCTATTAGTCAGCGTCGTATTGTTCGGCATGATTTTCTTTTTTCATCCCGTCACTATGGATTTGGCGCAACGACGTTATGATCATTGGCTGTGGACCACGTTGTTGGCGGTTCTGGGGGTGTATATCTGTTGGGCGTTGTCAGGTCTGATGACACATTGGAGCTGGCTTTCCAAAGCTATGACATATATCGGGCAATCGACTCTGATTATCCTGATCTTCCATGGTGAGATTCAAAACAAAAGCTTCGCCTTGCTGAGATGGTTTTCTGTTCCTGACCATTTAGGTGCCGCTATTGCGCTTGTGTTTACCGTGATTGCTTCCTTGCTGATTGGTGAATTTATTAAGCGATTTAGTTTTTTGCGTGTGATGTACTTGCCTGTTTGGAAGAAAAAGAATAAAAAAAATTGAAAAAGGCGACAGTCAGTCAGGTATCAGAATAAGAGAAGGGTTTTGTAATATACGGTTGGATTTGAGTTGCTCCGGATTTTTAGGTTTATTTGTTTAGGTCAGGCCACTAAGGCCTGACCTGTTTGTTGTTTTTTTGCTAGCGGGGTTGGGCTCGCCTCCACAGGCGAAGTTGTCGCTTTGAGTTCAGGAGGCGTCGGTAGTTTTACTAGTTGTCTCGTGGCTCCTCCTAAGCGACAACCAGCCCGGCCTTGTACATTTAAGGGCCTTAACCACGGCTTTGTTGTAAGTGTCGCCCGTACTGCCAAATGAAGACTCGACGCCGTCTCTGCCAGCCGCTTGTTGTGGCGTTTAGAGGCATTCTGGCATGGCCGCTTGATGGATCAGTCCACCGGCGCGCAGCATGGCGACCATGCTGAACGTGAAGTCTTGCTTCTCATAATGGTGCTAGCTGTCTAGCCGAGGGTGAGCGGTGCAAATCGCTCGAACGCCATCACATACAGCTAACCAGCTAGGTCAAGGTATAGGGGAATCTGGGACCCAAAAGGCGTCGGTGAGGTAGCGATGGGGGCGCTCGCCATGCACTCCGAGCTGCTGCGCTCGATATAGACGCCACGCCCCTCTTGTCTTCGGTGCGGCGTGCCCAGTCTTCGGCATCACGCTTGGTTCGGAAGGAATTGGAGCAGGTTGCCCAGCCAGTCTTGCGGATGACTGCTTTCCAGGTGTCAGAAGGGGTTTACGAGGGTCGCCATATGTTCTCCGAGGTGTACTCGGTACGGGGCTGTACCGAAACTCTGCCTCGGGAACATATGATTACGGGGTTAGGAAATTCCAAAGCCCGTAGGCTTGATGTAAATGGTGCCGGCACCAGGAGTCGAACCCGGGACCTACTGATTACAAGCGGCTTTTCTTGATGTTTTTTTGCGTTTCTCAGAGTTGCCAATTATGCCTCTAGATCCTTGATATACGGGCCTTTCAGGCAATTTATTGTTTTCCTTCGTTTCAACTTGTACCCTTCGATTTCAAGAGAAGTGGTCCCTGTAGTGGTCCCTCTAGTGGTCGGGAATGCGAGGTCAAAATGGGAAGCGCTAGCAACTCTGCCAAGCTGGTTACGGATGCGCGACTACGAGCGCTCAAGCCTGGCGAAACAGCAACTGACTCTGTGCCAGGGCGCGGTAATGGTGCGGTCCTATTCGAGCGTCTGCAGTCTGGCGTGGTGACGGCCGTCTATCGCTACATGTGTGACGGAAGGCGGTTGAAGTACCCGATAGGTAACTTCAAGGCTGGCAGTCGGGATGCCGGCCTGACCTTGTCCATCATTCGTGAAGAGGCGCAGCGACTGGCTTTGATTGCCAAAGAGCACGGCAACGTTAAGGCGTACATCGAGGAGCAGGAAGCTGTCGTAGCTGCAGGGCGGGCCGAGCGGCAGCGCCTGGCCGAGATCGAAGCATCACGTGGCACCTTTGGTGATCTGTTCCTTGACTACATAGAGTCGCGCCGGGAGAAGGCTACGACCGGAGTCGTCAAGGAGTTGGAGCGGCTTTATCAGAAAAACATGCTTGGGCCGCAGCCGATCATCATGAGGATGAAAGCGCGCGATATTCGCCCCGACCATATCCTGGCCATTCTCAATCCGATATGGGAGCGCGGCGCAAAGGTTCAGGCCGAGCGCATGCGTTCGTTCCTGTCGGCGGCATTCAATTATGGGCTGAAAGCCGAGAACGCGGTCGGCCGGTCGAGTGCCAAGAGCTACAACCTAGAGAGCAACCCGGCAATTGTGGTTGCGGTCGATAAGGTATCGGCACCGGCCACACGAGCGTTGTCTGATGCTGAACTGCGCCAGTTCTGGGCAACCATCGGGCACACTCAAGGCGTCGGGCCGGTTATGGCGATGCTGTTCAAGTTCGTCATCGCCACGGGTGGACAGCGCATCTTCAATATCTGCCAAACCACTTGGGACGATTACGACTTGGAGGCAGGCACCGTGCGCCTGATCCACCGCAAGGGGCGCGGTGGCCAGACAATGAGCAGGCCACACCTTGTACCGCTGTCGCCGCGTGCTGTCGCCATTCTGGAGCGCGTGAGAGAGATCAACGGTTGCCACCCTTGGCCGTGGACTACTACCGGCAAGCAGCACATCGTCGTCGGCAGCCCGACTCATGCGGTGGCCGACTGGCTGAAGTCCGAGCATGCGATTATCGAAGGCCAGCAGATACCCAGCTTCTCGCCGCGTGATCTGCGCCGCACCTGCACCCAGCTAATGCAGAAGCACGGTATCAGTGACCAACTGTCCGACCTGCTGCAAGCGCATGGGCAGACCGGCGTGGCGAATCTGCACTATCGCAACAACCCCGAGGCGGCATTGCCGGAGAAGCGGCGCGCCGTCGAATTGTTCGAACGGGCACTCGCCAAGGTGCTGGGGGAGGCCCCGGCCGACAACGTGGTTAGGCTGGTGCGTAAGAAGTGAGTCTCAAACGTAAGGCTTAACGCATTTGGCTGGCCTAGCCCACCGGGGCGAAAAGCGGATATACGACCCGCTTGGCCAGTCGATCTATTCAGGAAGTGGGAGCGTCTGGGAGGACGTGGCGGATGGAGAAGCAGCATCGGCAACAGTGGTGGCAGAGTGTAGATATCACGACTGAGGAAGAATACAGCCAAGTGATCAGCATGTTGGCTGACGAGCTTCAGGGGGAGCATACGCCGAAAGAAATTGCAGAAATTGCCGCCAGCCACATGCTTTATGCGAATGTTCTTGAGCGGTTTTACGAGGAGCGAAAGAGGTCAGCTGAACTGGAAGATAAGCTGATGGCGAGAAAAGAAGTCGAGCGCTCTATGCGGTTGATTGATGCTGTCAGGAAAAAAGATGCTCGAAAAAGGATGGCTGGGCTCCAGGCTTTAAACAGTGCAAAGACCACCGCTATCGCTCGTGCTCGAGCTATCGCCACCGAACTGTGGCTGGCTGACACTGCGCAGAGAATCCGAACTGGGGAGATGGCAAATAAGGTTTATGGGGTTCTCGTTGATGAGGGCCTTACCGCGTTGCTGCCTGAACTGCCCGAGGGCATCAAGGATTGGATTAAAGCAATCGCGCCTAGCTATGCGCGTAAAGGTGGCCGCCCCCGAAAAACCCCCTGAGCGTATCGGATAACCCATTTTTCATTACGGATAACCCCATATCCGTTACGGCAGGTGAGTTTTTCTGGCATTTCATGCCGCATATCTTGCACATCGTCCGCCCTACTTCGGGGGGGGTACCAAGAGGTAACGACGATGGCCGCAACCGTTCAACCCCTCCGCTGTATCTACCGCCTGCCTACTGGGCAGGCTCGCGCACGTCTGGGGCAAACCACAAATTATGATTTGATGCAGGAAAGTCCGATTTCCGAAGTCCCATCGCATGGCAGGCGCACATGCTATCGGCTGGGATTCGCGGGAAATCGAGGTATGGATCGCCACGAAATTGGGCGGGGTGGTCTGAAATGAAAAAGGCCACGATCCCCGAAGAGAAACGCAGCCAGTCGCACGTCAACGTTACTACCGAAACCTCACTCAGTCTCGTAGTACCCAACTTACCAATCCCAGGTGCCTTCGCCACCACCGCTCAGATGTGTGAGCGTTATCAAGTAAGTCGTACAACCTGGTGGCGTTGGTCGCAAGATGAAAAATTCCCGCGTGCCTTGCGTTTCGGCCGCTCGGTTCGCTGGGATGGCAACGCCGTTGAAGCCTTCCTGACTCAGCAGGAGCCGTAACCCATGCGCATCCAGCAACCCGCAATACTGTGCGGGCCTGCAGCGTTCGGCCAGGAGAAAGCCGCAGCCAGGCTCCACTTTCGTCCACTGTCTGCCGATCTGCGGATATCTGCCGCAGCGGTCGCTTTGCTGGAGGGGCTGCAATGACGCGTCTTCACTTCGAGATTCAGCGAATCGCCGATGCTGCCCTTCAGCAAGCCGACATCCTACTCGCCGACTGGTTACCGGATGGTACCCGCAAGGGCAAAGAATACTGGCCGATCAATCCAGTTCGTGGCGACCGCCAACCGGGCAGCTTCAGCATCAGCACGACCACAGGCACCTGGCACGACTTCGCCAGCGGCGATAAAGGCGGTGATCTTGTTTCGCTGATGGCCTACCTTCGCGGTTGCCGGCAAATGGATGCCGCCCGCATGATCGCCGCTCAACTCGGGGTGGCGTTCGGCGGCGACCTACCCAAGCGCGACCTGCTCGCTGAGGAAGCCGAGCGGCAGCGCATCGTCTTTCAGCGTGACCAGCGCCAGCACAAAGCCGATGTGGAGCGCCAAGCCAGATGGGATCGCTCCGCCGGCCGAGCATGTCAGGACTTTTCTATTGCTGGTTCGCCTGATCCTGATCACCCGTACCTAACACGCAAGCGTATTAAGCCCGGCCCCTTGCGTCAGCTCGGTGACGTGCTGCTCGCCCCGATCTTCCGGCGTGGATGCTTGGTGAATCTCCAGCGCATCACCGCCGATGGCTCCAAGCGGTTTCTGCCCGGTGGGCGGATCACTGGCTGCTACTGTCCGTTCGGGCGTATCGAGGCTGGCGTCGAGCTTCTGATCGTCGAGGGCATAGCCACCGCAGCCACCTTGCACGAGCAAACCGGCCAGCCGGTGGCCGCTGCAATGAGTGCCGGGAATCTGTTGCCTGTTGGTGAGGAGCTACGGCATCGCTATCCCAATGCCGTACTGGTAATTGCTGGCGACGATGACCGTGCCAAGGAAACCGAGGGTAAGGCCAACGCAGGCAAGTTGGCGGCGATTAACGCTGCGAGCCGGCTCAATTGTGCATACGTGCTGCCGGCTTGGCCGGAGGATGCACCTGATCATTTGAGTGACTTCAATGATCTGGCCCTGTGGCTGGAGGGCCGGTTATGAGCGCCTCTCTGATGACGGAGAAAATTTCACCATGGCCTGAGCCGCGTCCTCTGCCTGATTCCTTGCCGCCTGTACCGTCTTTTGACCCTGAGATGCTGCCCGAGACTATTCGCGGCTATGTGATGGACGTTTCGCAGCGTATGCAGTCCGCCCCTGACTATGCGGCAGTAGTGGCCGTTTGCGCACTATCGGCGGTGCTGGGACGCAAGGTGTTGATTCGTCCCAAGCAATATGACGACTGGACTGTGACCCCTACCGCTTGGGGCGCTGTAATTGGCGGCCCGTCGACCATGAAATCCCCGAGCCTGGCAGAGATGATCAAGCCGGTTCAGGGCATCGAATCGAGCGCGGCTGCCGAGTGGGGTGAGCGGATCAAGTTGCACAAGGCGGAGGCCGAGGCAGCAGACATTGAAGCTGGACTGGCCAAACGTACTGCCAAAAAACTTATCGAGGATGGTCGCAAGGAAGAGGCCGTAATGTACTTGGCAGCCGCCGATAGCATCGAAGATGCACCTGCTCTGCCTCGTATCATCGTCAACGACGCCTCGGTCGAAGCGCTGGGCGAGAGGCTGCGGGAAAACCCGAACGGCCTGCTTCTGGTGCGCGACGAACTATCGGGCTGGATAAGCCTAATGATGCAGGAGGATCATCAGTCTGATCGGGCTTTCTTCCTGGAGGCGTTCAACGGTAACGCCAGCTTCACCTATGACCGCATCGGTCGTGGGACGGTTCGAATCGAGCACTGCACCTTGTCGGTTATTGGCGGCATTCAGCCAAGCAAGATCACGTCTTTGGTGCGCGGTGCAGTCCGTGGTACCGCCGATGACGGTCTGATTCAGCGCATGCAACTCGCCGTCTGGCCTGACCCGAAGAAACACTGGCGCTGGATTGATCGAGCACCAGATCCAGGTGCCCGCACCCGCTACTTCGATGCATTCGAGCGCCTTCATAACCTAGAGCTGCCGTGCAATGAGGATGGCCCCCCCTGCCTGCACTTCACCCCGCAGGCACAGACCATGTTCATTGAATGGATGGAAGAGCTTCAGGCCGAGGCTCGAAGCGGTGACATGCCGGAGGCGGTGCAAAGTCATCTACTTAAAATGCCCAAGACCGTTGCAGGGCTGGCACTGCTCTTTGAGTTGCTCGAGGGTGGCACTGAGGCGGTCAGCGAGATCGCGACGGCTCGAGCACTGGAATGGGCTGACTATCTGCGTGGTCATGCCAACCGTCTTTACAGCGCTGCCACGCAGGGTGATATCGAGGGCGCGCGGCTGATCCTGAAACGCAAGGCGAAGCTATCAAACCCATTCAAGGGTCGAGAGATTCAGCGTAAAGGGTGGCCTGGTCTCTCATCACCCGAAGAAGTCGCCAGCGCATTGGAGGTCCTGGTCGATTACGGGTTTCTGCTGGAAATGGAGGTTTCGTCGACTGCGATAGGTGGTCGTCCGACTAAGGCATACCGCTGGATTGGGGAGGCTGGCAACGATGGGCCGTTGGCTTGAGAACGCACGAAAACTCCCTGGCGATGCACCGACAAAACCGACAGAACCGGGTTGTGTCAGTTTTGTCTGTACGCCGGCCGGCAATTTCCTGGAAAAAAAACAGGTTGAGCTAGTGGTCACCACCAACGACCCGCAGCCAAAGTGCTGGCTTCACCTACTGGTTTTTGCCGATGGTCGCGTGATCCAGCGATGCGGCGAGCAAGCCACTGTCATCGTTGAGGATGACGCCAAACGACGATTCGGGAATGAACTGCTCAGAGTGCTAGCTGTTCCAGACTACGAACGACCGCTCAGTAAGTCAGAGATCGCCGAAGCATTGGCCGGCACTCTAGCTGCGCCAGCACCTCTACCTCAGCCGTCGAGTATCTGGCTGGCCCGAGTTGCCCGTTTGCTCGGTACTCGTCCGGCCGAGTTGCTGGATGGTGGGTATCTACAGTCGCACGATCTTGTTGAGTTGGCTGGCAGTAATGCGTCTCTGGCGGCCGATGCGATTCGGAGCAGCCCTGCCTGGATCAAGCGCGCAAAACCTTTCGTGTCGCCCGAGGCTGTGATGGTGTTTGAGGGCAATGCCGAACACCAGCACGCGGCAAATACCAGCGTAACTGCGTCGATGGAGTGGTTGCGCGCGCGCGACCATTTCTATCAGCACCTGACAACCTGTCGGGCCTGTAATGCGCCTTCAGAGCGCTACTGCGTTAACGGCAGGGACCTGCGCCACAACTACAACAGCATTTCAGAGAAGGCGAATGTATGAGCGATAAGTCCAAGATATCCCGGCGCGAAGGTGAAACATCTTCACAGGCCATGGCCCGTGTGAGTCTGACGCCTGAATGTCTCAGTGCAATGGTGCTTCTCGATAGCAAGATGATGGGCGCGCTTGATGTCACTGCGGTCGTGGATGAGCTACGCCTGCAGACCGCTGCGCTTAACAGTGGCGACATGAGCCGCGCGGAGTCCATGCTGCTTGCGCAGGCTCATACACTGGACAGCCTATTTGCCCAGTTTGCCGGCCGAGCGCTGCGCACCCGGCAACTTGATGACCTGGAGTCCTACATGCGTCTTGCGCTCAAGGCGCAAAACCAGGCGCGGGCAACCCTGCAAACCCTGGGTGAGCTGAAGGCGCCGAAGCAGGTCGCATTCGTCAAGCAGGCCAATATTGGCAACCAAGTGCAGGTCAATAACGACAGCAGCACCGCGCGTACGCGCACGCGGAAAAACTCAAAAGCGCCAAACGAACTATTGGAGGTGCAGCATGGCAAACGGTTGGACACCCGAGCGAAGGGCTCGTCAGGCAGCGCTGATCAGGCAATGGAGTCCATGGCAAAACAGCACCGGGCCAAAAAGCCCAGAGGGTAAGAGCACCTCATCGTGCAATGCCTGGAAAGGTGGTTGCCGGCCACTGCTAAGAGAACTGGCAAAGGAACTGCGCGAGCAGGAGAGCAGCCGCCGAAACCTGTTGCGTGAATAAAACCGGATGAATGGCCAGCCAGGCAGCATAAGCATGAATCATCGTGGCTCGCGGCTAATAACCCGGCGAGCTCGTCAAAAAGGGCGAAACCGGCCAGTGCTCATCCCGCATGGTAGATCGTGTCAGCCGGTTAAATATTCACTGAGCCTTCTTGATTAGTTTCGGTTCGTGCTCGCTGCAACGCTCTCAGTGAGCCTACTCAATAAAAAACTAGCTGGCGGGTTGCCCGCCGCTCGACTGCAGGTGAAGCGCGTGTAGAGGAATCTACCCGAACAGATAGGCCGTCAGCACTGTCGCCGCCCCAGCAGTGCCTGCATGCTTCACAACGTTGATTGTGGCATCCGGAAAATTCCGTTCTCCGCGCAGCATTTCCATCAGTTCGCGTGCTGAGGCGATACCAGCTGCCATCAGGGCGGCATCGCCTCCGCGATTGCCGATGGAGTTTTCTGCCAAGGCTGCAAAGTTCCCACTGATCTGCCCCTGCAGGGCCTCGTTGTCATGACCGCTGCTGCCTACACGTACATCGGCGAATTGCTCTGCCACTTCGTTAGTCGCCAGCACTGAGATATCCGGATATTTCTCAAGGTGCTCATCGATCTTGGCTGCAGCCATAACCGCTTTAAGCTGAACCTCCTCAACGAGCTCTTGCGTATCAGCATCCCGGATCTGGATATCTGCTCCAGGATGATTAGTTGCGCCAAAGACCTCGGCATATGTATCTGTATGGGCGGCGTTGTAGTTATGAACGAAGAGCAGCTCGTGATAAATACCCTTCACATTCGCCCCAACACCTCTCAGCGCTTCCGGCGAAAGACCACGCAGGTATTCACCCAGTTCGCTTTCCCCTGCACCAGTCAAGGCGGTACTAGATCGGCGGAGAGCATCCAGAACTAGCTGGCTTTCCGTGTCATCACCAACAGCGGACTGGGACAATAATGCGTAGAAAACGCCACCAACCATGTATTCGGCGCTGACAAAGCCTTTGAAGGGATAGCCTGCGATGTAGCTTTTGAAGCCAACAATAACCACTCGCTCAAAGTCGATCAGAATATGCTGGCGGAAGTTAATAGCGTGCTTACCGTCGAGGTTCGAACAGATCTCCTTTTGGTGAAGCTGCATCTCGTCCAGCAGGGGGCGGAAGATATTCACGAGCAGCTGCTCCGCCTCCCTCTCTGTGAACTGCTCAGGCGGTCCGGCCAGGTATTCGTCGATAATCGCGATGGCCAACCAGCACGTCACACACAACGTATGCATTTACCTGATGCGGACTTCGCCGCCCTGCTCTGTGGCATCGACTTGGAGCAGCAGCATCGTCAGGCCTGCAACATGCAGCAGACGGCATGAGCCGTACTGGGCAGCTAGCTACCCCAGCTACTACCCGGAATGTCACCAGTCATCCTCAGGGGGCGCAGATCGATCAACCATGAGTTCACTGGGAGAAATCACAGAGCTGTTGTACGCAGCGAGAGCGCCCATGCCCGGCAGCCCCATGTCCGACGAAGAGGCGCTCAGCTATGCCCGAAAGAACTTTCCCTATGGAAATTTTTGCCTGGTGCGTGACTGGCTGTGGCTCGATATAGAGACCACCGATGCGCAACGCCACGCGCTGGAGAAAACACAACGCCAGCCGGCCTTGATCTATGCGCACCAGGTTGTCTTCGAGAACGGGCGACGATGGGACGTGGGCGACTTCGTGAGAACCTCGCTACTGCATCAGCTCAGCAAGGGGTTTCATTTCAAGACGCTCAACTCGGTGTACCTGCTATTGGGCCCCGCCTCTCGTAAGAGTGCCAGCGCCGACACCATCACATGCCTGATTTAAGCCATGGAGTAGCTGGATGCGGATTTATCTGCTGTCAGATTTACACCTCGAATTTGAGCCCTTCGAGCCGCCTGTCATGGATGCTGATGTGGTAGTGCTCGCAGGCGACATTCATATGAAAGGGAGGTGCGTCGACTGGGCCGTCGAGGTTTTCTCCTGCCCTGTTCTCTACATACCAGGGAATCACGAGTACTGCTCTGGCCACCTCTTTCTCCGGACGTTTTTACACACTCTGGACCGGTTAGCGACCATTGCTATTGCTGGTCCAAGCGTGTCCTAGAAGCCACCTTTACCTCACGTTTGCCCGGCCCCCCGATAGTGAGCCCCCTATTAACAAAACTCTGTGCTTTTAAGCAAGAGAATCTATTCAGCTTATGCCTTGCCATGACCACCATTTTGGATTGGCCTTGACCACCTTGCCCGGAGGCAGGGTGGTTTGGCACAGTCAGCTCCGTCTAGCTATGGCCTTGCGCACAGACCACCCAGGGCGCTTCGTCGCGGAACAAAGGAAATATCGACTACGATCAGAACTCTAGTTTGAAGTTGCCCCGCACACCGTTATCGGTGACCCCACTGCCAAACTGGCCGCTGTAGGAGACACCGAGGGTGGTGTTCTTGCCGACGCTGAAGTCCAACCCCAAATCAACGACTGCTACGTCCTTGGCGATCGGCACACCGGCGGTGAAGAACGACGACGAGCCGCTGGCGAACGACAGGCTCGAGGTCGGCGTGGTGTCGCCGAAGGCGTGACGCCAGCCCAGCGAGCCGGTGGCATTCGTCCTGACCCCGCCGAGGTCGAGCCCAGTGGAGCCGTGCAGGCCCAGCGTCGAGAAGGTGGTGTCGCTGTTCCCGCCCTTGGCCGATAGAGCCGCCGCCCCACCCCGCTCGGTAAAACCGCCCGTGTGCAGGCCCACGTAGGCCAGGTTGACAAAGGGCTCCAGCGTCACGACGCCGGCTTCCAACGCGTAGCCCAATTCTCCGAATACCTGCGCCGTCTCGGCGTGGTCGTCACTCCTTAGACTGTCGCTGAAGCCGCCAAATTCGACCGAGCGACGGCTCGAAAGGTCGTGCCACGTATAGGCCACGCCAGAACGCAGAGCGAGAGCGCCCCACTGCTTCCCGGCATAGACACCCAGATGGTAGTTCTCGCTCTTGCCCGAGGTATGACGATCGTTCACATCGATATTGGTGTGACTGAAACCGCCGAGCACGCCGATGCGCGCACCGTTTTCCATCTCCCGATCGGCGCCCAGCAGCACGCCTCCGGTCGAGTGGTCGAGCCCGGCAGCGTTGCCATCGCTAGCAACGCTGCCCCAGGAACCGAAGGCCCGCATCCAGGTCACGCTCTGGTCGGCATCGCACCCGGTATCCACCGTGCTCTCGCGGTCATTAGCCCCCAGCGTGGTAGTGGCGCCGGAGATACCGCACGCCCCTGGACGCAACCGATCCAACGCTGCTTCACGCACGAACCGGCCGTCCTCAATCAGCGCCGTCTGCGCCGAAGCGTGCGCTTCCCCGCCGAGCTGGTCGAACGCCTGCCGGGCGCCGGCGGCGTCGAGCTGGACCACCGCGTCATAAACCGGATTGCCCATCCCCAGCCGGTCGAGCGCGCCCGCTGCCGCCCGCTGGTTGCGCGTGTCGCTGACCGTTGCGAAACCGGTGTCGTTGCGGGTCATCTGCAGCGTAACGCTGTTGGCAGCGTAGCTCAGCGAGGGGGTGAGGAACGCGAGATTGGACGAAACATCTGCGAACCTACCCGTCACGCCATTGGCGCTGAGGATGGTGTAACCTGTGGCCGGCGCGTAGTTGCCCGAGCCCGCCTGCACATCGACCGTGCCCCCATTGAGGGTCGCCAAGCCGGTTGCCGTCGTCAGAGAAGCACCCGACGTATCGAGGTTCACCCGGTAGGTAGAGCCGGACTGGAAGACAAGTTCGCCATTCACCGTCGCGCTGCTCCCCGCCGTACCACTGCCCGGCTGGAAGGTCGCGCCATTGCCGACCGTCAACGCCCCGGTGGAGCCACTGCCACTATAGAGGCCACCATTGATCAGTACTGCCCCGCTGATGCGGCCATTGTTGGTGGTGGTGCCCGCGCTCTGCGTCAGGCTGCCGTTGATAGTGCCGTCATTGTTGACGATGCCCGCCGTGGCGAAATCGCCCGTCCAGGTTGCGCCCTGGCTGTTGACCAAGGTACCGGTGTTGGACGCGACCCGAGCATTCTGAATTGCGTTGTTGGTGTACAGGCCCGCGTTGTCGAGATCGTCGTTGACCGTACCGTCATTGGTGATGCTGCCGCTGGCCGTGTTGCGGATGCCGCCCGCCGTCAAGGTGCCGCCGGCCGAGATGGTGACATCGCCGGCGTTCGTCAACAGACCTCCGAGCCGGTAGTCACCGGCGTTAAGCACCTCCAAGATGGCGTCTTGGGTGTTGTCGAAGACGCCGTTGCTCGTTACCACGCCACCAACCGTGAAACGGCCGTCGGTGTTGTTGGCGATGGCCCCATCCAGCGTGCCGCCATTGGCGTTGACCGTACCATTGTTGCTCAGGCCGCCTGCCACGCTGCCGCCGGTCTGGGTGAAGGTAGCGCCGGCGCCATTGCTGACGCTGCCACCCACCGTGCCCGCATTCTCGAAGGCCGCATGGTTGACGACATTTGAGATGACGCTTGCACTCGCACCAATCGCCAACGTGCCGCCGCTGATAGAGGTCACTCCAGTATAGCTGTTGGCACCCGTCATGAGGGTCGTGCCGCTACCGATCTGCTCGACCGCGCCACTGCCGGAGATCACGCCTGCAAAGGTCAGTGCATCGGAGCGGTTGAACACCAGAGTCCCATCGTTGAGCACGTTGCCCAGGATCGAGCCGCTCGTCCCGCCGTCGCCCAGTTGCAGCCTGCCCGCCGAGATCGTCGTGTCGCCGGTATAGGTGTTGTCCGCCGAGAGGATCAGCGTGCCGGCACCGGCCTTGTGCAGGCTCTCGCCGCCCCAGCCGCCGATGATCCCGCTCCGGTTGCCGAGCCCTTCGGAGACCGTGAAGGTTTCGCTGGCACTCGCCAGAGTGAAGGTTCCATGCGCGTCGGCCGGGGTGGCGTTCCAGCTCAGGCCAAGATCGACGACATAGTCATTGCCGTTGGCGGTCTTGCTCCCGCTCACCTTTAGATAGTCCACCGACGAGGCCGACGCCCCGCCGATGTTCAGACCGCCGAAGAAATCGCCGGTGATGCCGCCCGTGGTGTGGAGCACCGTGAACTGCGTGCCCGCATAGCCGGAGACATTCAGCGTCCCGTCGAGAGCTGCAGTCGCGGCTGTGATCGCTGGATCGTTCGCGCCAATGGCGACGTTCAGCGTCGAACCCGCAGCCTGCGTGAAGATGCCGGTCACGTTGAGTTGCGAAGCAGCGCCCATAGCAGTGGTCGCGCCGTTCGCGGTCGTATAGCTCGCTGCCGTGAGCACACCGGTTTGATTCATCCGCAGCGTGCCGCCGCCAACGGTGACGGCGCCCAAGGAGCTGTTTGCCCCGAGCAGCGTCGTGCCCGCTGTCGTCGTCAGATTTGCGCTGCCGCCGATATTATCGAGCGTGCCGCCCGTCGAGGAAATGGCACCCGTCAACGCACCGCTGGTGATGGTGCCGCCCGCCAGCGTGACGTTGTTGATCGTCTGCGCATCCTGGTTGAGATTGAGCGTGCCGCCCGCGTTCACTGTCGTCGCGCTGGCCGCACTGAAGGCGTTCACACCGTAGGCCATCAACACGCCGTTGTTGACGGTTGTCGTCCCGGTATAGGTGTTCGCGCCCGTCAGACTAGTGTTTCCCACCGCCACCGTCAGGCTGGCTGAGCCTCCGATGCTGTTGACGTTGCCGCCTGTCGAAGTGATAGCGCCGGTCAAAGAGCCGTTTTGGATTGTTCCGCCCGGATTTGTATTATCGCCGAGGAGGGCAACGCTGTTGATCGTCTGCGCGAAGCCACCGAGGTCGAGGACGCCAGCCGCATTGACCGTTGTCGCGCTGGAGGCGCTGAACGTATCGGTGGCGCCACCAAACAATGTTCCGTTGGAAATGCTGGTCGTACCAGCATAGGTGTTCCCTCCAGTCAGTGTGGTCTTGCCACTGCCGGCAAAAGTCAGCCCCCCCCCCCCGGAGATCTCCCCAGCGAAGATGTCGTTATGGCCACCGTTATCGATGCTGCTGACCGTGTTTTGCGTTAGCGTAATATCGCGCGTGCTGCTGACATCGGCCGTGGTCAACAATGTGCCGCCGCTCAGAGTCAGGCCACCGCTGACATCGCCGAGGTTAGAGTCGCTGCCGATACTCAGCGTACCCGCCTCAATATTCCAGGAGGTCACGTTAGGCAAGTACACGGGCACCTGGGTTGGAGTGTCCGGACAGGGAGGCCCAAACATACTGCAGTCCATGGGGTCCATGGGAACCATTACCGTGGTCATGGTAACGATTGGAGCGGGAGCGCCTGTCAGAGACCATGTACCGATGCCGCGCTTGGTATAGCTCGCAAAACCCTGAATGCCCGTCGCATCGAGAGCATTGCTCTGGGTACCTTCCAGAATCAGCGCATCTCCGCCGTTGATACTGCCGCTGGTACTAACAAGGTTGCCGGTAATGACCGAATTGTCCTGCAGCACCAGAGTGTTGCCACCACCAGACAACTCAATCGCGCTGCCGGCAGTGCCGGCACCCGCGTTAATCTGACCGGGACCTTCGTTTCCCGGCGTACCGCCATTGATGGTGCCCGCGTTGTAAATCGTCGCATTACCTGTCGCAACGACACCGGCACCACCATTGCCACCTTTACCACCTTCGAAAGATGCGTTGCCGCCTCCCAGACCATTGCCTCCGGTGATAATGCCTGAGTTGATCA
The DNA here is from genome assembly GCF_039555755.1 of Pseudomonas sediminis. Classification (NCBI taxonomy): domain Bacteria; kingdom Pseudomonadati; phylum Pseudomonadota; class Gammaproteobacteria; order Pseudomonadales; family Pseudomonadaceae; genus Pseudomonas; species Pseudomonas sediminis. The sequence goes on along the minus strand of NZ_CP154631.1, from coordinate 1,436,992 downwards.
GCGTAAACCCGGCACCACTAACAGCCGCACCACCGTTGCCACCATCACCGCCGTAGCCCCAGCCAGAACCGCCGGCACTGCCGCCTAGACCACCACTTACCGTACCGGTATTGGTGAGATTGAAGTCTGTGCCGGAAACCCCAGCGCCGCCCGTCCCGCCATTTCCGCTGCGGCTAAAGATGCCAGATGCGATACCGCCGTTCCCGCCTGTGCCACCAACAACGTGGCCATAATTGGCCAGCACGTAATCGATACCAGTCAGCGCTACACCACCATCGGTACCATTACCGGCTGTACTTAAGTTGCCGCTGGCGTTACCCCCGGTAGTACCCATCGTGCCGCTGATTGTCTCGCCATCCGGCAAGCCGTACGTGCTTCCAGCCTGAGTCAGCGTCTGAGCGCCGCCCGTGGTAAGTGTGGTGTCAGCCATAGCGGGTACAGAGAGGCCGCCGAGCGCCAACGTGGTCGCCGCGACTATATATCGCACTCGCGACATAGGGATTTCGGTAGACCGGGATAGCGATATGGCGACAGCACCCACGCTACCGGATTTGCCATGCGCAGCACTGACTTCCGAAGCCGTCTGCAGGTGACCGAGGGAACGATTGAATACCAAACGATAAATATGATTCATGTGGGAATCGCTTAAAGATAATGAATTTTTGAGAGTGGCACGGTCGTTCTGGACAGAAACAAATACTAAGCCGAGATAGTGTCGTTTTGCTATCGGCCCAGAAACGAAAAAGGGTCACCGTGCGGTGAGTCTAAATCGTTGTTTTGTTTTGTACCGGAAATCAGGAACCGAGGCCTGTCAGAACTTGGCCCGTCCTCGAAAGATGCCTCGTAGCCAGGCCATGAATCGTGACGGTGGCGTCGGTATCGTGCGTGGCCCGGTGTATATCGTTGGCCTGCCGAGGTAAGACAGATCATCCGGCTTGCCGCCTTCCTTCTCCTTGGCTCGGTTGTCTGCCTTGTCCATTGCTGCTTCCAGGTGGCTAGGTTGCGCCTCTGACATTAGCACCACCGGGCCGCTGAATGACGTCAGGATCGGCATCGCCACCTGTAATGCAGGTAAAGCCAGTTCGGAGTGCTTTTGAGAAGTGGTCCCTGTAGTGGTCCCTGAAATGCCCAAAAACGAAAAAGGCCCACCGCGAGGTGAGCCTAAGTCGTTGTTTTATATGGTGCCGGCACCAGGAGTCGAACCCGGGACCTACTGATTACAAGTCAGTTGCTCTACCAGCTGAGCTATACCGGCTAGGTGGGGGCGCCATTATATCCATTCATCGGCCTGAGTAAAGCCACCTTCGAGCTAGGTTTTTCCGGACTCGGCTATCAGCAGCTTTTGGCTTATGCACAAAGAGAAGGCGCGCGCGACGGTCGCGCACCGGCTCTGTGCATTCGATCACTATTTTTCGCAAGTTATTGTTTTTGCTAGGGCTTCGAAGGCTGTTCGAAAAATGATCAGATGTCTACGAGGCAATTGCCAAGTGGCTTTGCAGCATTTGCCCAGAAAGGATCAACAGAGTTATCCACAGCTTCTGTGTGCAACTTAGGCGCGCTCGGCCAGCAGCAGCAGGTTGCGCGGGCTCAACTGGTAATCGCAGAAGGTACCCAGCTTCACCCTGTAGCCTTGCTCCTGCAGATACAGGGCACGGTCGAGCAGCAACCAGAGTTCCAGCGACCGGCGGAACAGGTTGCGCGGCAACTCCAGATTGCGCACTTCAGCCAGGCGTTGCCAGCCGCGCGCCTCCAGTGCGCGCCAGTCCTGCTCGCCAGGCGACGGTACTTCACGCAGCTCGGCGAGGTCATGGCAGAAGTTGGCGAAAGGTTTGCTGAACCAGTCGCTGGGTAGCGATGGCGTTGGCAGGTATTCATCGATGCCGCGTAGCTGGCGTTGCAGCAGATCGAAGGCCAGGCGCCAGGCCATCGACTGATTGCGTTGTCTGCGCACGCGGGCACCTGCCGTGACGGTTTCGCTCAGCGGCAGGCCGAGGTCGTCGCGTGATAGCAGCAGGTCCGAGCCCTGCGCGGCCGTCGACAGCGGCTGGTACTGCATGGCGGCGATGCGGTTGTAGCAGCAGGGCGCGACCGCCAGCTGTGAGCATCCGTTGCGGCTGGCCAGCTGCAGCAGACGTACATGCAGGTCGCCGCAGGCGTGCAAGGCCACCGGGGTGTGTTCTTTCGTCAGCCGCTGGCTGCAATCATCGGCCAGCACATCCTGCTGTAGGTGTGCGGCGTCCAGTCCCAGGCGTTTGCTCAGTGCGTTACCAGACTCGATCAGCGCCAGATCGTACTCCAGGCAGGTCAGGTGTTGATCATCCTGAGTCAGCCAACGACCGAGGTAGCCCTTGCCGGAACACCAGTCGAGCCAGTGCGTGGGGCGCTGGCGAAACTGTAGGTGGCTGGCAAAGGCCTGTATCTGCGCCAGCTTTCTACCGGGCACATCGACGCTGAGGGCGTGTGCACGCGGCGGACTGTCCAGGCTCGGAATCTCGCCCAGCAGGCTAAGCGCTTGCGCTTGGTGGGCCAGGTCGGTAAAGGGCGCTGGTGCAGGGAGGGCGAAGGGGCTGTTGTCGCTGGCTTCAGCCTGTTCCAGAGAGCGGCTGCGCAGCCAGATAGCCAGTTCCGCCAGCTCCGCTTCCCAGGGCAGTTGCAGGTAATGAAACGGCCGTGGGCGCCACAGAGCCTGGTGCTGCAGGAGAAAGCTGTCCAGGGCCTGGAAACGGGCGAGCAGATCGCCTGAGGTAAGAATGGGCTCGGACATGGCGCTCATGCGTCTGGTTGAGCCGGGCCGCCAAGTGGCCGCCCGGTTGGCTTAGCGACCCTGGCAGGCGTCGACGCGCAGCCAGCGCTCCAGCAGGCGGAAGGCGCGCACCAGAACGAAGGCGATGGCCAGGTAGAACAGGCCGGCAGCGAAGAAAATCTCCACCGGCAGATAGGTGCGCGCGATGATGGTGCGTGCCATGCCGGTCAGTTCCAGCAGCGTCACGGTGCTGGCCAGGGCGCTTGCCTTGAGCATCAGGATCACTTCGTTGCTGTAGGCCGGCAAGCCGATGCGCGCAGCGCGCGGCAGGACGATATAGAACATGGTCTTGGCCCGCGACATGCCCAGTGCGCGCGCCGCTTCCACTTCACCGGGCGGCACGGCCTGGATGGCGCCGCGCAGGATCTCGGCGATATAGGCGGCGGTGTGCAGGGTCATGGTGATGATCGCGCACCAGTAAGGCGAGCGCAGGTAGGGCCAGAGCGGGCCTTGGCGCACGGCGTCGAATTGCGCCAGGCCGTAGTAGACCAGGAACAGCTGCACCAGCAGCGGCGTGCCGCGGAAAAAGAAGATGTAGCCATAGGGCAGGGCGCGCACATACCAGTGTTTGGACGCGCGGGCGATACCCAAGGGCAGTGCGAGGATCAGGCCGGCGATGACGGCGATGGCCACCAGCTCCAGGGTCAGCAGCGCGCCTTCGGACAGGCGCGGCAGCCACTTGATGATGACTTCCCAGTTCATGAGGCGCTCCGGACGAAGCCGCGGCTAGCGCGCTTCTCGAGGAAATGCAGGCCGATCATGGCGAGAACGGTCAGGCCCAGGTAGATGAAGGCCGCAACCATATAGAAAGTGAAGGGCTCCTTGCTGGAGGTCACCGCGATTTGCGAGCGGCGCATGATCTCCTCCAGGCCGATCACTGATACCAGCGCTGTATCCTTCATCAGAATCATGAACAGATTGCCCAGGCCGGGCAGGGCGATACGCCACATCTGCGGCAGGATCAACTTCCAGAGAATGCGCGCCTTGGACATGCCGAGTGCCTGACCGGCTTCGCGGTGGCCCTTGGGTATGGCCAGGATGGCGCCACGGAACACCTCGGTGGCGTAGGCGCCGAAACACAGGCCGAGGGCGATGGTGCCCGCAGCGAAGGCGGAGAGCTCAAGGCTCTCGACGCCGAGCAGGTCAGCCAGGCTGCGCATCAGGCCAACCGTGCCGAAATAGATCAGCAGCACCCAGAGCAGTTCGGGTACGCCGCGCACGATGGTGGAATAGCTGCCGCCGAGCCACTGCAGTGGCTTGTACGGCGAAGTCTTGGCCAGTGCGCCGAGCAAGCCAAGCACCAGACCTACAGCCAGCGCGCAAAGCGCCAGTTGGATGGTCATCAGGGTGCCGGCGGCCAGGGCGGGGCCGAATCCGTGGAGTTCGAAAATCATCGGAGGGCTCGGGCAATTGCGCCGCCCAATGGGCGGCGCAGTGCCTTCAGGTCATCAATAGATGCTGAACGGGAAGTACTTGTCGTTGATCTGCTTGTAGGTGCCGTCTTCGATGATGGCCTGCAGAGCGGTGTTCAGCTTCTCGCGCAGCGGGTCGCCCTTGCGCACGGCGATGCCGATCTTGTCGTTGTCGAATACTGGGTCGCCCTTGAATTCGAACTCTTTGCCGGCATCACTCTTGAGCCATTCCCAGTTGACGAAGGTGTCGGCCAGCACGCCATCGAGACGGCCCGAGGACAGGTCGAGGTAGGCGTTTTCCTGGGTGTCATACAGCTTGATGTCGACCACCTTGTCCAGGTTGTCTTCCAGCCAGGTGCCGGCGATGGTAGCGCGCTGCGCACCGATCACCTTGCCCTTGAGGCTGCTGGCATCGGTCTTGAAGTCGGCCGACTTCGGTGCGATGAACTGCAGCTTGTTGGTGTAGTACGGCTCGGTGAAATCGACCGCGGCCTTACGCTCTTCGGTGATCGACATCGAAGCGATCAGGAAGTCGAACTTCTTGGCGTTCAGCGCCGGGATGATGCCATCCCAGTCGGAGGTGACCACTTCACATTCGGCCTGCATCTTGGCGCACAGCGCCTGGCCGATTTCCACGTCGAAGCCGGTGACCTTGCCGCTGGCGTCGATCAGGTTGAAGGGCGGGTAGGCGCCTTCGGTGCCGAGTTTCAGTTTGTCAGCTGCGACAGCGCTGGTGCCGAAAGCCAGGGTAGCGGCTGCGGCCAGCAGGATCTTCTTATAGTTCTGCATGCATGTTGCTCCGTGTTAGCGATTGCTGGACATGAATTGTTTACAGCGTGCCGAGTTCGGGTTGTCGAACACCTGAGCGGGTGGCCCCTGTTCCTCGACCAGGCCCTGGTGGAGAAACACCACCTCGCTGGAAACCTGGCGAGCGAAACTCATTTCATGGGTAACCAGCAGCATGGTGCGACCCTCATCGGCAAGCGCGCGAATCACATTAAGCACTTCTTGTACCATCTCCGGGTCAAGTGCCGAGGTCGGCTCGTCGAACAGGATTACCTTCGGCTGCATGGCGAGGGTACGGGCAATGGCTGCGCGCTGCTGCTGACCGCCCGAAAGCTGGTTGGGGTAGACGTGACGTTTGTCGGCGATGCCAACCTTGGCCAGCAGCGCCTCGGCCACTTCGATGGCCTCGGCCTTGCTCTGGCCGAGCACGCGGCGCGGCGCCTCGATGATGTTGTCGAGCACGCTCATATGCGGCCACAGATTGAAATTCTGGAAGACGAAACCGATTTCGCTGCGCAGGCGATTGATCTGCCTGTTGTCGGCAGCAACCAGATCGCCGTTCTTCGCGGCCTTGAGCTTGAGCTCTTCACCGGCGACGAAAATCTGACCCTGATGCGGGTTTTCCAGCAGATTTATGCAGCGCAGGAAGGTGGACTTGCCGGAGCCGGAGGAGCCGAGAATGGAGATGACGTCGCCGTCTTTGGCCGTCAGGGAAATACCCTTGAGCACTTCGAGATCGCCGTAGCGTTTGTGCAGGTTGCGGATTTCCAGCGCGGGCGTCGCCTCGGCCATGGGGTGGTGTCCTCTTCTTCTTCGAATGCACTCCGGCGTACGGCGGGCCGTCCTGGCTGGCGGCCAAGCTAGCATAGCGTTTCCGTGACCGCCAAGCCGTTTGCTGGCCTATGGCTTGCTCTGCGGTCAGGGTGTCGCCTGGTTACAGCAGGTTGTCGCGCAGATGCAAAACGGGTCGATCAGCTTGCGTCGTTCAAATACAGCTCGACCCGTTATCGAGATGCTGCTCATGTTTTGAGCAATGCGTTGGAGAGGTCACTCGTATTTACAGGGTAAGTCACCTGTATATGCCGCTGAGCTCACCCGTATTTGAGGCGAGATAGCGATTATTCGGCTGCTGGCTACGGGGCGGCCAGCCCCTGGCACTACGCTGGATTTAAGGCTGGGCGGCCGATAGGTCAGCGGGTAGTCTTGCGGTTTTATTTTTCCGCGTATTTGGAGTTGTTGCGTGAACACGGAGAATCATTCCCAGACTGCCGCCTTTCTCTGGTCGATTGCCGACCTGCTACGCGGTGACTTCAAGCAGTCGCAGTACGGCCGCATCATCCTGCCGTTCACCCTGCTGCGGCGCATGGAGTGCGTGCTGGAGCCGACCAAGGAGGCAGTGGTTCGTGAGTCTTATGCGCAGGAAGGTCGCCCCGATCATGTGCGCGAGATGCTTCTCCTGCGCGCCGCCGGCCAGCCCTTCTTCAACGCCTCGAAACTGACCCTCGACACGCTTTCGGACAAACAGACGGCCGACGACCTGCTGAGCTACGTGCAGTCCTTCAGCAAGGACGCCCGCGAGATATTCGAGCACTTCCATTTCGAGGACTTCGTCCAGCAGCTGGCCAGCGGCAACCTGCTGTACCAGGTAACCCAGCGTTTCGCCGCCGCCGACCTCAGCCCCCAGCGCATCAGCAACTTCGGCATGGGCATCATCTTCGAAGAGTTGATCCGCAAGTTCGCCGAAAGCTCCAACGAAACCGCCGGGGAGCACTTCACCCCGCGCGATATCGTGCACCTGACCACCTCGCTGGTGATCGCCGATCAGGATCACAAGCTGGCGCCCAACCGCATCGTCACCATCTACGACCCGACGGCGGGCACCGGCGGCTTTCTCTCCGAGGGCGACGAGTACATTCAGTCGATCAGCGACCAGGTCACCGTGTCGCTGCATGGTCAGGAGCTCAACCCCGAGTCTTACGCCATCTGCAAGGCGGACATGCTGATCAAGGGGCAGAAGGTCGAGAACATCAAGCTCGGTAACACCCTGTCCAACGACCAACTGGCCGGCCCCGAGCACCGCTTCGACTTCATGCTCAGCAACCCGCCATTCGGTGTGGAGTGGAAGAAGGTACAGAAGCAGATCACCGACGAGCACAGCGAGAAGGGCTTCAACGGCCGCTTCGGTCCGGGCCTGCCGCGTGTGTCTGATGGCTCGCTGCTGTTTCTGCTGCACCTGGTCAGCAAGATGCGTGATCCGCGTGAGGGTGGCTCGCGTATCGGCATCATCCTCAACGGCTCGCCGCTGTTTACCGGTGGCGCCGGTTCGGGCGAGTCGGAAATTCGCCGCTACCTGCTGCAGAACGATCTGGTCGAAGCGATCATCGCCCTGCCCACCGATATGTTCTACAACACCGGTATCGCCACCTATGTGTGGGTGCTGAGCAACCACAAGGCCTCCGTGCGCCAAGGCAAGGTGCAACTGATCGACGGTAGCCAGCACTTCGCCAAGATGCGCAAGTCCCTCGGCAGCAAGCGCCAGTACATCACCGAGGATCAGATCGACGAACTGGTGCGTCTGTATGGCCGCTTCGAGCAAACCGCGCAGAGCAAGATCTTCCCCGTCGAAGCCTTCGGCTACCGGCGCATCACCGTCGAGCGTCCGCTGCGCCTGAACTTCCAGGCCAGTCCCGAGCGCATCGAAAAGGTGCTGGCAGAAAAAGCCATCGAGAAGATGGACGCCCCGGCACGCCAGCGGTTGATCGAAGCCCTGCAGGCCATGGACGCCAGCGTGCTGCACCGCAATCGCGAGCAGTTCAGCAAACTGCTGAAAAAGGCACTCAACGCCCACGACGTATTCCCCAGCACACCGGAGCTGAAAGCCATCCTCAGCGCCCTGAGCGAGCGCGACCCGGAAGCCGATATCTGCATGGTCAAAGGCCAGCCGGAAGCCGATGCCGGCCTGCGCGATAACGAGAACGTGCCGCTGGGCGAGTCGGTGTACGACTACTTCGAGCGCGAAGTGAAACCCCATGTGCCGGATGCCTGGATCGACGAGAGCAAGCGGGATGATCAGGATGGCGAAGTCGGCATCGTTGGCTTCGAAATTCCCTTTAACCGTCACTTCTATGTGTTCCAGCCGCCGCGTCCGCTGGAGGAAATCGACCGCGACCTGAAAGCCTGTACCGACCGCATCAAGCGGATGATCGAGGGGCTGTCGGCATGAGCTTTTCGACGTATCCGGCTTACAAGGATTCCGGGGTTCAGTGGATAGGTAATGTCCCAGAGCACTGGGATGTTGTTCGCCTGAGAAATATCTTCTTAATTCAAAAGAGAATTGCCGGGAAGCTTGGTTTTGACGTTCTTTCCATTACCAATAAAGGGGTAAAGGTTAAAGATATAGAAAGCGGTGACGGCCAGCTTTCTAGTGACTACAGCAAGTATCAGCTAGTCATGAAGGGTGAGTTCGCAATGAATCACATGGACTTGGTTACAGGCTATGTAGATATCTCAGCATTTGATGGCGTGACAAGCCCTGATTACCGTGTTTTTAGTGCCGCACATCCCGAGTTGGATAGCCCTAGATTCATGTTGCGATTGCTTCAGAACGCTTACCACCAAAAGCTGTTCTTTCCATTCGGACAGGGATCTGCACACCTTGGACGCTGGCGGTTACCAGCAGAGGAATTCAAAGACTTTTTCTTTCCCAGGCCATCACGATCAGAACAAACCAAAATCGCCCTCTTCCTTGACCACGAAACTGCCCGCATCGACGCGCTGATCGAAGAGCAGCAGCGCCTGATCGAACTGCTCAAGGAAAAGCGCCAGGCTGTGATCTCCCACGCCGTCACCAAAGGCCTCGACCCGACGGTGCCGATGAAAGACTCCGGCGTGGAGTGGCTGGGCGAGGTGCCGGCGCACTGGAATGTTGGCACTCTTCGTTGGTACGCGACCATCCAGGGAGGTGTGGCAAAGGGTAAGGATTATGAGGGGCGCGAAACCGTGGTTATGCCCTACCTGCGCGTGGCAAATGTGCAGAATGGCTACGTGGATTTAGCTGAGGTAAAAGAAATAGCCGTACTTGAATCTGAGGTCGAGCGTTACAGGCTTCGAGCTGGTGACGTGCTTATGAACGAAGGCGGCGACAACGATAAGTTAGGGCGCGGCACGGTTTGGCAGGCTCAAATAGATCCATGTCTCCACCAAAATCATGTGTTCGCAATCCGGCCTAATGGTTTGCTGAGAGCAGAATGGTTGGCAGCCTTTACGCAGGCAGAGCAGGCGCGGACTTATTTTTATTTGAACTCTAAGCAGAGCACCAATCTTGCGTCCATATCCGCAAGTAATGTCATGAGTCTGGCGTTACCGATTCCTTCCGAGAAGGAGCAACTGGAAATCCTGACTTATCTCGAAGCAGACCGCATTAGGCATGAGGAGCTAACTGCTGTGGCTGTATTGACTGTCGAGCTACTCCAAGAGCGCCGCTCCGCCCTAATCTCCGCCGCCGTCACCGGCAAGATTGATGTGCGCGGCTGGCAGCCCCCGGTCAGCACTCAAGCCCCAGAATTTGAAGTAGCAGAGGCCGTATAAATGGCGGACAGCAAGGAAGCCCAGTTCCAGCAGGACATCATCACCGCCATGGTCGCCCAGGGTTGGCTCACCGGCCCGGCCAGCGGCTATGAACGGCGCACGGCGCTGTATACCGAGGACTTTCTCGGCTACTTCAAGGACGCTTGGCCGGAGCGCTGGGACAAGTTCGCCAAAGCCAACCCGAACAATCCGGAAACGGTGCTGGTGCAGAAGCTGGTGCGCGAGCTGGAGCAGGACGGCACCCTGGATGTGCTGCGTCATGGCTTCAAGCTGCCGGGGGTAAAGATTGAGGTGTGCAGCTTCAAGCCCGACCACGGCATGAACCCGGACACCCTCAAGCGCTACCAGTGCAACCGCCTGCGCGTGGTGCCGGAGGTGTCCTATTCGCCTCACTATCGCGAGGGTGAATACAACCCCCGTCTGGATCTGGTGCTGTTCGTCAACGGCATCCCCGTCGCCACGCTGGAGCTGAAAAGCGAGTTCAAGCAGAGCGTGGAAAACGCCAAACGCCAGTACCGCTACGACCGCCCGGTGAAAGACCCGCTGACGCGCAAGCCCGAGCCGCTCTTGAGCTTCAAGCGCGGTGCGCTGGTGCACTTTGCTGTGAGCCAGGATGAGGTGGCGATGACCACCCAGCTGGCCGGCAAGGACACCTTCTTCCTGCCGTTCAACCTGGGCAGCCTCGACGGCGGTGCCGGCAACCCGCCTGCGCCGGATGACAGCCAGTACGCCACCGGCTACCTGTGGCAGCGCCTGTTTCATCCCGATGCCTGGCTCAAGGTGCTGGGGCGCTTCCTGCACCTGCAGAAGAGCGTGAAGGAAGATGCCGACGGCCAGCGCATCACCAAGGAGACCCTGATCTTCCCGCGCTACCACCAGTGGGAAGTGGTCAACAGGCTGATCGAGACCACCCGCAATGAGGGGCCAGGCAAGCGTTACCTGATCCAGCACAGCGCCGGCTCGGGCAAGTCCAACTCCATTGCCTGGACGGCGCATCAACTGGCTTCGCTTTACGATGCGGAGGGCCAGCGCCTGTTCAACTCGGTGATCGTGATTACCGACCGCACCGTGCTGGACAAGCAACTGCAGGACACCATCTACCAGTTCGAGCATGCCCAGGGCGTGGTCAAATGCATCACCCGCGATGTCGGCAGCCTGAGCAAGTCCGAACAACTGGCCGAGGCGTTGGTCGAGCAGACGCGCATCATCATCGTCACCATCCAGACCTTCCCGGCGCTGTTCGACGCACTGGACAAATATCCCAAGCTGGCCAGCGGCCGCTATGCGGTGATCGCCGACGAGGCGCATTCCTCACAGACCGGCTCGTCGGCCAGCAAGCTCAAGCAGATTCTCGGCAGCGATGCCTCCGGCTCTGATAAAGCAGAACCTGAGGAGATCAGCGCCGAAGAACTGTTAGACGCCGCTGTGGCTGCGCGTGCGCCCAGCGAGCGCATCAGCTACTACGCCTTTACCGCTACGCCCAAGCCCAAGACTCTGGAGCTGTTCGGGCGCGTACCCGACCCGACATTGCCGCCCAGTGCCGACAACAAGCCCGAGGCCTTTCACCTGTACTCCATGCGCCAGGCTATCGAGGAAGGTTTCATCCTCGATGTGCTGCGCAACTACACCACCTACAGCACCGCCTGGAAGATCGCCCACCCGGATGGCGACGACGAGGAAGTGGACTCGAAAAAGGCGCGCATGAAACTGGCGCGCTGGGTGCGCCTGCACCCGTACAACATCAGCCAGAAAGTGGAGGTGATCGTCGAGCACTTCCGCGCCAATATCCGCCACCTGCTGGGCGGCCAGGCCAAGGCCATGGTGGTCACCGGCAGCCGGCAGGAGGCGGTTCGCTACCAACTGGCGGTGCAGGCCTACGTGAAGCAGATGGGCTACGGCGACGTGCATCCGCTGGTGGCCTTCTCCGGCAGCGTGCTGCCGGATGGGGTGATCCCCGACGAGGTGACGGAAAGCAGCAGCCTGCTCAATCCCGGCCTGAACGGGCGTGATCTGGCGGAAGCCTTCGAGACCCAGGACTTCAACGTGATGATCGCCGCCAACAAGTACCAGACCGGCTTCGATCAGCCCAAGCTGTGCGCCATGTACGTGGACAAGAAGCTCCAAGGCGTGGACTGCGTACAAACCTTGTCGCGCCTGAATCGTACCTTTGGCGACAGCAAGCCGACCTTCATCCTCGACTTCTTCAACGACGCCAAGGACATTCTCGAGGCCTTCCTGCCGTACTACACCAAGGCCGAGCTGACCGATGTGACCGACCCGCAGCTCATCTATGACCTGCAGAAGAAGCTGGATGCCGAGGGCGTCTACCACTGGGAAGAAGTGGCGGCGTTCGCCATCGCCTTTTTCGACCCCAAGGCCGCCGCCAGCAAGCTCAGTTATTACTGCGCGCCGGCCAAGGAGCGTTTTGCCAAGCGCTACAAGTTGGCCCAGGAGTCACGCCAGCATGCGCTGGACTTCAAACGTACCGCCGAGCGCAGCGGCGACAGCGTGGGCTTGAAGAAGGCTGAGGCGGCAATCAAGGAAGCCGGCGAGCAGATCGATCAGCTCGATCTGTTCCGGAAGAACCTGCAGAGCTTCGTGCGCCTGTACGAGTTCCTCTCGCAGATCATTCCCTATGAGGATCGCGAGCTGGAGCAACTGTGCGTGTATGCCAAGCATCTGTATCCGCTGCTGCGTATTGATCGCCTGGATCAGGATGACGTAGACCTTGGTGAGCTGCAGTTGAGCCATTACCGCCTTCGCAAACGCGCCGAACATCAGTTGCGGCTGAGCGAGGAGCAAGGCCATTACGGGCTCGACCCAGCGAGTGCGCTAGGCAGTGGCAAGGCCCATGACCCGGAGAAAAGGCGGCTATCGGAAATCATCGATGCGCTGAACGATATATTCGGTGCGGAGGTGAGCGATGAAGACCAGCTGCAGTTCCTCACTGGCATCGCCAGGCGCATCAGCCGCCAGGAAGATGTGATGGCTCAGGTCAACAACCACTCGGTCGAGCAGGTGATGCATGGCCTGTTCCCCAAGCGTGTGTTGGACTCCGTGTTGGATGCCATGACCGACAACGAAAAGATGTCGCTGGAAGTGCTGGATAACGAGACCAAGAACCGGGCGTTTGCGTTGGTGATTTTGAAGATGCTGACGCAACAGACTGGCTTGGAAGAAAGCCACCTGCGCGGTGTGTGAGCGCCGACGGGGGAAAGGGAGTAGAGATGGCGATTCCGGATTTTCAGAGCGTGATGCGCCCCGTGCTGGCCACTGTGCAGGATGGTGCGCCGCTGCCGCTCAACGAGTTGCGTGAGCGCGTGGCCGAGCATTTTCAGCTGACCGAGGAAGAGCGCAAGGAGCGCCTTCCCTCAGGCCATCAGACGGTGATCAACAACCGTGTGGGCTGGGCGCGTACCTACCTGAACAAGGCCGGCCTGTTGTGTATTCCGGCCAAGGGCATGGTGCAGATTACCGCGCGTGGCCGGGATACCCTTCTCAGCGGTCCGCAGCGCATCACTGTGAGCTGGTTGAAGCAATTCCCTGAGTTCGCCGACTTCCATACCGCCAAGCCGCAGGCTACTGATGCACCGGCCATTTTGGCGCTCGATGCCGCAGAGACGACGCCGGATGAGCAATTGGCCGAGGCTCATCAGGCTCTTGTGCAGTCGCTGGCCGATGAGCTTTTGGCGCAGGTGCGGGCGGCGACGCCAGGCTTCTTCGAGCAGCTGGTGGTCGATCTGATGTTGGCCATGGGTTACGGCGGCTCGCGCAAGGAAGCCGGCAAGGCGACCCAGGCCACCAACGATGATGGTATCGACGGCATCATCAAGGAAGACAAGCTCGGCCTTGACGTGATCTATCTGCAGGCCAAGCGCTGGAGCAACACCGTACACCGGCCCGAAATCGACAAGTTCATCGGTGCTCTGACGCGCCAGCGAGCTCGCAAGGGTGTTTTCATAACTACTTCGGACTTCTCCACGGGCGCACGCGAAGCAGCCTTGGGGCTGGATATCAAAGTGGTGCTGATCGACGGCGTTGAGCTGGCGCGCTTGATGGTGGAGAACAACCTGGGGGTGAGCGTCAAGCAGGTGTACGAGGTGAAGCAGCTCGACAGCGACTATTTCGCCGAAGAGTGATGGTGGCGGGGCCGCTGGCTTAGGCGGCTTCCCGTGAAAACGCAGGCAATAAAAAACCGGCTCAAAGGCCGGTTTTTTATTGCCTTCAGAAGGTGCTTAAACCATCTGAAGTCTGTATATGGTGCCCAGGGACGGAATCGAACCGCCGACACGGGGATTTTCAATCCCCTGCTCTACCAACTGAGCTACCTGGGCCAACGGGGCGCTATTAGACGGATTTGAAGGATCAGTGTCAAGCGCGGGTTTGAAAAATATTTAATTATTTCGGGCGCTTAGGCTCGTGACGGGTAGAGTGCGCCGTGCGCACCGCTATCGAGAGCCTGGCGGCTGGTGTGCGGGGATACCAGTCCTTGTCGCGGCTGAAGCCCCTCCCACAGGTGCCGTCACTCGCTCGGCGGTACGTAGCCTTCGGCCTGGGCGTATTCCTCGCCGGAGAGGAACTTGTCCATTTCGGCTTGCAGGAACTTGCGATCCTCGGCGTTCATCATGTTCAGGCGACGCTCGTTGATCAGCATGGTCTGGTGTTTCTGCCACTCGTCCCAGGCCTGCTTGGACACGTTGGTGAAGATGTCTTCGCCTTTGGGGCCGGGGTAGGGCGCGCGATCCAGGCCGGGCAGTTCCTGTTTGTATTTGCGGCACTGTACGGTGCGGGTCATGTCGGTTCTCCAGCGGTAATGACTTGCGCCGCGCGTTTCAGCAGCTTCTTCACCGGGGCTGCGAGGCCCAGGCGCGGCGGGGTGGCGAGGTTATACCAGAGCCAGTCGGCCTCGGCCACGCGACCTGGCTGTTCGGTTGCCTCGATCAGCCAGGGTTCGATGGCCAGCTGGAAGTGGCTGAAGGTGTGAGTCAGGCCTTCCAGCTCGCGGCGCTCGCCGAGTTGGAGCTGTTGTTGTCTGCCGAGCTCGTCGAGCTGGGCGAGGTCGTCCAGCTCCGGCAGGCTCCACAGTCCGCCCCACAGCCCGGTGGAGGGGCGGCGGTAGAGCAGGATGTCGCCGGCGTCATTGACCAGCAGCGGCATCAGGGTGCGTTTCTGCGGCAGTGCCTTGCGCGGCTTGGACACCGGGTAGCGGATTTCCAGGCCGAGCAGGTGCGCCTGGCAGCCGCTGCGCACCGGGCACAGCAGGCAGGTGGGTTTGCTGCGGGTGCAGAGGGTGGCGCCGAGGTCCATCATCGCCTGGGTGTAGTGGTTGACCCGCTCGTGCGGGGTGAAGCGCTCGGCCACGTCCCACAGCTGTTTGGCCACTTTCGGCTCGCCGGGATAGCCCTCCTGCGCCACGTAGCGTGCCAATACGCGCTTGACGTTGCCGTCGAGGATCGGTGCGCGTACGCCCATGCTCAGGCTGGCGATGGCGCCGGCGGTGGAGCGGCCGATGCCCGGCAGTTCGCTAAGGGCATCGACGCTGCGGGGGAACTCGCCGCCATGCTCGCGCATGACGATCTGCGCGGTCTTCTGCAGGTTGCGCGCGCGGGTGTAGTAACCCAGGCCGGTCCACAGGTGCAGCACTTCATCCTCGGGAGCTTCGGCCAGGTCCTTCACGGTCGGCAGGGCGGTCATGAAGCGGTCGAAGTAGCCGAGCACGGTGCTGACCTGGGTCTGCTGCAGCATGATTTCCGAAACCCAGACGCGGTACGGCGTGATGTTCTGCTGCCAGGGCAGATCTTTGCGCCCGTGCTGGTCGTACCAGGCCAGCACGGCGCCGTTGAACTGCTCGGGGCTCATCGGTTGAACAGGCCCTTGAGTGCGTCTTTCAGATCCGGGCTGACCTTGTCGCCGAGCTTCTCTTCCAGCTTCTCGGTCAGCTTGTTGCCGGCCAGGCGCGCGGCGATCTTGCCGAGGCCGTCCTGATCCAGGCGGCAAGCCTTGGCGCCGAGTTCCAGTGGGCCGCGGCAGCGCAGCGGCCATTCGATGCCGACGTAGCGCTCGTTGACCTGGCAGGCCGGGTCCGGCATCTCGCGCTGGTCGCCTTCCAGGGTGATGCCGACCTTGTAGTCGAGGCCGAGCACGCGCAGGTCGAGGTCGCCATTGCCGCTGACCGCCAGGCCCGGCACCTGGGCCTTGAGGTCCGGGTTGTGGGCGACGCCGTCGCGCACGCTGAGGCTGCCCTTGAGTTCGCGGAAGGGGGTGTCCTTGCCGGTTGGCGGGTTGCTCAGCGCCTTGCGGTTGAGGGTGGCGATGCCGCGGCACAGTTGTTGTTCGAGGTTGGCGTCGACCAGCACGCCGTCGTTGAGGACGAAACTGGCATTGCCATTGAGCGCTTCGATCCAGGCCTTCTGGCTGTTGCCGCGGGTGTTGAACTTGGCGTCGAGGTCGAGCTGGCCCTTGATCGGCGAGGGCTGGTCATCCTTCTTCAGCAGCGGTTCCAGCGGCATGCGGCTGAGGCGCTGTTCCAGGCTGAGCATCGGCTCGGCCTGACGCACATCGATGCGACCGCTGCTGACGAAGCTGCCGCCTTGCAGTTTGCCGCGCGCCTCTTCCACCGTGATCAGGCCGCCACGGCCATTGGCCTTGAGATTGACGTCGCTGAACTGATGCTTGTCGTAGGTGAGCTGGGCGAGGCTGAGCGCCAGTTGCAGGTCGAGTTTGCGCAACTGATCCACCGGCAGCACTTTGTCGTCGCTCCAGGCCTGCTGGGTGGGTTTGTTGGGCAGTGGGGTGGAGCCGTCCTTGCCGGCGCCGGCGATGCTGTCCTTGACCTCCGCCTTGCGCGCTGCAGCGGCGCTGTCCTGGGTTTTGGGCGGCAGATAGCGGTTCAGGTCGAGCTTGTCACCCTTGAGATCGGCGCGCAGCGCCTGCTTGGCGAAGTCGCTCACGCCGAGCTTGCCGGTGAAGGTGCTGCCGTCGAGCTTGAGGTTGAGCTCTTCGAACATCATGCCCTTGCTCGAGCCATTCAGGCGGCTGACCAGTTCGAACTGGTTGAGGCTATCGCTGGCCTGCATGGCCGGTAGTTCGACGCCCACGCCTTCGAGGAACTCGCGCAGGTTGAGCGAGGCGATGGACAGGCCGCCGGAAATCTT
The DNA here is from genome assembly GCF_039555755.1 of Pseudomonas sediminis. Lineage (NCBI taxonomy): Bacteria > Pseudomonadati > Pseudomonadota > Gammaproteobacteria > Pseudomonadales > Pseudomonadaceae > Pseudomonas > Pseudomonas sediminis. The sequence continues at coordinate 1,420,250 of NZ_CP154631.1, read as the reverse complement.
GGCGTCCTTGCCCAGCTCGCGTGCCTTGATCTCGCCGAGGGCGCGCAGCTGGTTGGCGGAGAGCTTCAGACCATTCCATTCGGCGACGTTGGCGGCCAGGTCGACCAGCAGTTGGCCCTGGGCGGAGAAGTTGAGGGTCTTGCCCTTGAGCGGCTCGCCCGAGGCTTCGCCAGCCAGTTTTAGGTCTTCGAACTGGTAGCGCTTGAGCACGCGGTCGAAGCGCAGCTGGCCTTCAACCTCGCTGCGTGCGCGCAGTACCGGCTGGTTGGTGCCGAAGAAGGCACTGAGTTTGACCGGGATGCTGGCGCCTTCGCGGATAGCGCCGGTTTTCAGTTCGATATTCTCGACGGTGAATTGCTGGCCTTTCTGCGCGTCGCTGTAGTCGATGCGCGAGTTGCTCAGAGTCAGACTGTCGATATCCAGCTTGACCGGCTGACTGGCCGGTTTGTCACTCGGCTGGCTCGGCGGTGTTTCTTCGCTCGGCGCTGGCTCGCTGGGTGTTTGCTGCGGCACGCTGGCCTGGGTGGGGCGTCCGACGCCTTCCCAGTTACCACGGCCTTTGTCGTCGCGCTGCAGGTTGAGATTGAGACCGTCGACGCGGATGTCGCTCATCTGCACTTCCTTGCGCAGCAACGGCATCACGCGGACGGAAAGGCCGATCATGCGCAGGTCGGCGAACGGCTTGTCCGGCGTGTCGGCGCTGGCCAGGGTGGCGTCGGTCAGCTCCAGGCCCAGCCAGGGGAACAGGCTCCAGCCGATGTCGCCCCTGAGCTGCAGCTCGAGGTTGGCCTTGTCGCGGGCGATCTGGCGGATCTCGTCCTTGTAGTCGTTGGGGTCGAACAGATGAGTCAGGGCGAACAGCAGCGCCACTACGATCAGCAGCAAGCCGAGAAAGAAAAGGCCCAGGATCTTGCCTAACGCTTTCATGAACGGGTCCTTGGTTTCGAGAGCTGGAATGGCGGTGTGCAGAAGACTGCCGATTATAGCGTCATGCCGCCATGTCCAGGCGCCTGCTTGAGGCGGTGAACAGGGATCGGCTCGAGCTTGGATCGGAATAGGTTCGAGCGGTTCCCCGCAGCTGCGCCGTGCAGCGGATTGGCGGCCGGATCGACGCCGTCTATCACGCAATAGATGAGGTCTTTTAGGTTTTTGCGTAAAAAGCAAAAAATCTGCATAAATTGATAAAAATTGACTTCTTGCGCGGCGATTTGTCGCGCCCTGGTGCTACTCTCCGCAAGCTTTTACCTCGGCGAGTCTATGCGATTGCCCTTGCTTGCTCGTAACCATAAAAAGAGACCTATCTATGACTGACGCCTTTGTATTGGACGGCGATGCGGCGAAGCCTGCATTTCTGTCCAAGGAGCGCATCATCGCGCGCCCCGGTTTCAACCGTTGGTTGGTTCCGCCAGCCGCTCTCGCCATTCACTTGTGTATCGGCATGGCCTACGGCTTCTCGGTGTTCTGGTTGCCGCTGTCGAAGGCGGTCGGTATCACCGCTGCCACGGCCTGTGCCCCGGAAATGGGCTTCTTCGAGCAGATTTTCGCCAGCAACTGCGACTGGCAGATCTCCATGCTCGGCTGGATCTACACCCTGTTCTTCGTTTTCCTCGGCTGCTCGGCTGCCATCTGGGGTGGCTGGCTGGAGCATGCTGGCCCGCGCAAGGCGGGCGTGGTCTCCGCGCTGTGCTGGTGCGGCGGTCTGCTGATTTCCGCGCTGGGTATCTATACCCACCAGATCTGGCTGCTATGGCTGGGCTCGGGGGTAATCGGCGGTATCGGTCTCGGCCTGGGCTACATCTCGCCGGTTTCGACCCTGATCAAGTGGTTCCCGGACAAGCGCGGCATGGCCACCGGCATGGCGATCATGGGCTTCGGCGGTGGTGCGATGGTCGGTGCGCCGCTGGCGGCGATTCTGATGAATCACTTCGCGTCGGCTGAAGGTGTTGGCGTCTGGCAGAGCTTCGTGGTCATGGCGGTGATCTACTTCATCTTCATGATGGGCGGTGCGCTGTCCTACCGCGTACCGCCGACCGGCTGGAAACCGGCGGGCTGGACCGCGCCGGCTACCAAGGCCAACAACGCGATGATCACCAAGGGTCACGTGCACGTGAACACCGCGTGGAAGACCCCGCAGTTCTGGCTGGTCTGGGCCGTGCTGTGCCTGAACGTGTCGGCCGGTATCGGCATCATCGGCATGGCTTCGCCGCTGCTGCAGGAAGTCTTCGCCGGCAAGCTGATCGGTGTCGACCTGTCGTTCAACGAGCTCAGCTCTGCGCAACTGGTCGAGATCGCCGCCATCGCCGCCGGGTTCACCGGTCTGCTCAGTCTGTTCAACATTGGTGGCCGCTTCTTCTGGGCTTCCTGCTCGGACTTCATCGGGCGCAAGGGCACCTACTTCGTGTTCTTCGGCCTGGGTTTCGCGCTCTACGCGTCGGTGCCGATGCTCGGTCAGCTGGGTAGCTTGGCGCTGTTCGTGTTGGCGTTCTGCATCATCCTGTCGATGTACGGCGGTGGTTTTGCCACCGTGCCGGCCTACCTGGCCGACCTGTTCGGCACGCAGATGGTTGGTGCGATCCACGGTCGCCTGCTGACTGCCTGGGCGGTGGCTGGTGTGCTCGGCCCGGTGCTGGTCAACTACCTGCGCGAGTACCAGTTGAGCATCGGTGTGGAGAAGGCTGCGGCCTACGACATCACTTTGTACATCCTTGCCGGTCTACTGGTGCTGGGCTTCATCTGCAACGCCCTGGTGCGTCCGGTGGCGCCTAAGTACTTCATGACCGAGGCCGAGCTGGCCGCCGAGCGCGCCCATGGCGAGAAATCGGCACCGGCAGCGAGCGAACTGGAGTGGTCGGCTGACCCGTCGAGCAAGCCGGTGGTGGCGTTCGCCTGGTTGGTGGTGGGTGTTCCGCTGGCCTGGGGTGTGTGGATCACCCTGCAGAAGACGCTCGTGCTGTTCCAGTAACGCTGCGCTTCTGAAAAAGCCCGCTCAGGCCTCGTGCCTGTGCGGGCTTTTTCGTTTCTGCCCGTCCGACCATCGCCGGTAGCCGTTGCTGCCCCGGCCCGCCTATAATGCTGGCCTTTTTCCGTTGGCAATTTGTGGAGCTGGTGATGGCCGAACGTACGGCATTCGTCGAGCGCAACACCCTGGAGACTCAGGTCAAGGTCTCGATCAACCTGGATGGCACCGGTAAGGCGCGCTTCGATATCGGTGTGCCCTTTCTCGAGCACATGCTCGACCAGATCGCCCGTCACGGTCTGATCGACCTCGACATCGAGTGCAAGGGCGATCTGCATATCGACGACCACCACACCGTCGAGGACGTCGGCATCACCCTTGGCCAGGCCTTCACCAAGGCTATCGGTGACAAGAAGGGCATGACCCGTTACGGCCATTCCTACGTGCCGCTGGACGAAGCGCTGTCGCGCGTGGTGATCGACTTCTCCGGTCGTCCCGGCCTGCAGATGCACGTGCCGTTCACCCGCGCGGTGGTCGGCAACTTCGACGTCGACTTGTTCCAGGAGTTCTTCCAGGGCTTCGTCAATCACGCGCTGGTCAGCCTGCACATCGACAACCTGCGTGGGCACAACACCCACCACCAGATCGAAACCGTGTTCAAGGCCTTCGGCCGCGCGCTGCGCATGGCCGTGGAGCTGGACCCGCGCATGGCTGGGCAGATGCCATCTACAAAAGGCTGTCTGTAAATGCAGACGGTAGCCGTAATCGACTATGGCATGGGCAACCTGCACTCGGTGGCCAAGGCGCTGGAGCACGTTGGCGCCGGCCGCGTGCTGGTGACCTCGGACGCCAAGGTGATCCGCGAGGCGGACCGTGTGGTGTTCCCTGGCGTCGGCGCGATTCGCGACTGCATGGCCGAGATCAGGCGCCTGGGTTTCGACGAGCTGGTGCGTGAAGTCAGCACTGACCGTCCGTTTCTCGGCATCTGCGTCGGTATGCAGGCGCTGCTCGAGCGCAGCGAAGAGAATGACGGCGTCGATTGCATCGGTCTGTTCCCCGGTCAGGTGCGCTTCTTCGGCAAGGATCTGAACGAAGATGGTGAGCGCCTGAAGGTGCCGCACATGGGCTGGAACGAGGTTGGCCAGGCGGTGAAGCACCCGCTTTGGCACGACATTCCCGACCAGGCGCGCTTCTACTTCGTGCACAGCTACTACATCGAGGCCGGCAAGCCGCAGCAGGTGGTCGGTCGTGGCCACTACGGCAAGGACTTCGCCGCCGCGCTGGCCGAGGGCTCGCGTTTTGCCGTGCAGTTCCACCCGGAGAAGAGCCATACCCACGGCCTGCAGTTGCTGCAGAACTTCGCCGCCTGGGATGGTCGCTGGTAATGGCGCGCAACAAGGTCCCCAGTCTCGCGCTCGAGCCTGCCCAGGAGCAGGCCGCGCTGCTGATGCTGCAGCGCTTTCTCGACGAGCGTTTCGAGCTGCAACTGGGCACCTTCGAAGTGCAGGAAGTGCTCGACCAGATCACCCGCGAGCTGGCACCGCACTACTACAACAAGGCGATTCTCGATGTTCAGGCGCACCTGAAAGACAGGTTCGAAAGCATCGAGAGCGACCTCTGGGCGCTCGAAAAGAGCTGAGCGTCTTACCGAATTCAAACTTGAGCAGGTTCAACCGATGCTGATTATCCCCGCTATCGATCTCAAGGACGGCGCTTGCGTGCGTCTGCGTCAAGGCCGCATGGAAGACTCCACCGTCTTTTCCGATGATCCGGTGAGCATGGCCGCCAAGTGGGTCGAGGGTGGCTGCCGTCGTCTGCATCTGGTCGATCTGAACGGCGCCTTCGAAGGCCAGCCGGTCAACGGCGAAGTCGTCACCGCCATCGCCAAGCGCTACCCGACCCTGCCAATCCAGATCGGCGGCGGCATCCGCACCCTGGAAACCATCGAGCACTACGTGCGTGCCGGCGTCAGCTACGTGATCATCGGCACCAAGGCGGTTAAAGAGCCGGAGTTCGTCACCGAGGCGTGCAAGGCCTTCCCCGGCAAGGTCATCGTTGGCCTGGATGCCAAGGACGGTTTCGTCGCCACCGATGGCTGGGCGGAAGTCTCCAGCGTGCAGGCTACCGACCTGGCCAAGCGCTTCGAGGCTGACGGCGTGTCCGCCATCGTTTATACCGACATCGCCAAAGACGGCATGATGCAGGGCTGCAACGTCGAAGCCACCGCTGCGCTGGCTGCCGCCAGCAAGATTCCGGTGATCGCTTCCGGCGGCATCCACAACCTCGGCGACATCGAGAAGCTGCTGCTGGCGCGTTCGCCCGGCATCATCGGCGCCATTACCGGCCGTGCCATCTACGAAGGCACCCTGGATGTGGCTGAGGCCCAGGCCTTCTGCGACAGCTTCAAGGGTTAAGCACGCTCTGAAGCCCTCGCTAAGCGAGCGAGCCGCTTCAGACGCAAGGCGCGTGGCGCGCAGCGACGAGACAGTACTGTAGTACGGCGAGGAGCGAGCGCCACGCAACGCCGCGGATGTGCGGCGCAGCCGGTTAGAGAGGGTTTCAGCATGGCATTGGCCAAACGCATCATTCCTTGCCTGGACGTGGACAACGGCCGCGTGGTCAAGGGCGTCAAGTTCGAGAACATCCGCGATGCCGGTGACCCGGTGGAAATCGCTCGTCGCTACGATGAGCAGGGTGCCGACGAGATCACCTTCCTCGATATCACCGCCAGCGTCGATGGCCGTGACACCACCCTGCACACCGTCGAGCGCATGGCCAGCCAGGTATTCATCCCGCTGACCGTTGGTGGCGGCGTGCGCACCGTGCAGGACATTCGCAATCTGCTCAATGCCGGTGCCGACAAGGTGTCGATCAACACTGCCGCCGTATTCAACCCTGAGTTCGTCGGTGAAGCCGCTGCACGTTTCGGCTCGCAGTGCATCGTCGTCGCCATCGACGCCAAGCGTGTTTCCGCGCCGGGCGAGCCGGGCCGCTGGGAAATCTTCACCCATGGCGGGCGCAAACCGACCGGCCTGGATGCCGTGATGTGGGCGCGCAAGATGGAAGAGCTGGGCGCCGGTGAGATCCTGCTCACCAGCATGGATCAGGATGGCGTCAAGAGCGGCTACGACCTGGGCGTGACTCGCGCCATCAGCGAGGCCGTGCGCGTGCCGGTGATCGCCTCTGGCGGCGTCGGCAACCTGCAGCACCTGGCCGACGGCATCCTGGAAGGCAAGGCCGATGCCGTGCTGGCTGCGAGCATCTTCCACTTCGGCGAATACACCGTGCCCGAAGCCAAGGCCTACCTGGCCAGTCGCGGTATCGTGGTGCGCTGATCGGTATGTGGCGCCCGGGCCGCAAGCGGCTCTGAGCGCCCCGTATCGCCCGAATGACGCTGCTTTCGGGCAAAGCTGCGGGCGAGTCGACGGCAAAGTGCCAGCGATCTGGCTACCATTGACTTCACATCCCTGAATCCTTGGCTCCCGCGATTGCGGAGGGTCATCTTTTGCTGAACATTTTCGACACGGAGTCTGCATGTTCCTTCTTCGATTCGTGACCATCCTGGCCCTTACCTGCGGCCTCAGCCTGGCGCGCGCAGAGCCGCTGGTACTGCTTACAGAGAACCTGCCGCCGTTCAACATGTCGGTTGGTGGTAACAACTTCGCGCGTGACGACAACGTTACCGGTATCAGTGCCGATATCCTGCGCGCCGTCTGCGAGCGAGCCGAAGTCGATTGCAAACTGATCCTGCGCTTCCCCTGGCAGCGCGTTTACCAGCAGACCCTGGATGATGCCGGTTATGGTCTGTTCTCGACGGCGCGCACGGCCGAGCGTGAAAAGCTGTTCAAGTGGGTCGGGCCGATCGCGAGCAACGATTGGGTGCTGTTCGCCAAGGGTGACAGCGCCATCCAGTTGGGCTCGCTGGAGGATGCCCGGCGTTACCGCATTGGTGGCTACAAGGGCGATGCCAAGACTCGTTTTTTGCTCGACAAGGGCATAGAGGTGCAAACGGCGCTGCGTGATACCGAGAACGTGCGCAAGCTGGAGCGCGGGCAGATCGATTTGTGGGTCACTTCTGATCAGGCGGGGCGTTTCGTCGCGCGCCAGGAAGGCGTGGAGAACCTCAAGATGGTGCAGAAGCTGCACACTGCCGATCTCTACCTGGCGCTCAACCTGCAGACCTCTGACGAGCTGGTGCAGAAGTTGCAAAGTGCACTGGATTCGCTGCGAGCCGAGGGTGCGCTGAAGAATATCGAGGCGCGCTACTGAGGCAAACTGCCAGTAATCGCTGGGCCGGGGAGGGCACGGCGGTTATCCTGATGCGGTCTGCCTTTTCACAGAAAGAGAAATGTCATGTTCAAACGTCTGCTGACCGCGTTCGCTGGCACCCTTATGGTGCTCGCTGGTGCGGTGCGCGCCGAAGTGGACCCAAACTACACCGTGGTCCTGCTGACCGAGAACTTCCCGCCCTACAACATGGCGATCAACGGTAAGAACTTCGCTCAGGAAGACAATATCGACGGCATCGCCGCGGATGTGGTCAGAGAGATGTTCAAGCGTGCCGGGGTCAAGTACAACCTGACCCTGCGTTTCCCCTGGGATCGCATCTACAAGCTGGCGCTGGAAAAACCGGGTTATGGCGTGTTCGTTACCGCGCGCCTGCCGGAGCGTGAGCAACTGTTCAAGTGGGTTGGCCCTATCGGTCCTGACGACTGGGTACTGCTGGCCAAGGCTGACAGCTCGATCAATCTGACCAGCCTGGATGAGGCCAAGCAGTATCGCATCGGTGCCTATAAAGGCGATGCCATCTCCGAATACCTGACCGACAAGGGCGTGGAGCACAGCACCTCGTTGCGTGACCAGGAAAATGCACGCAAGCTGGTGGCCGGGCAAATCGACCTCTGGGCCACGGGCGACCCTGCCGGCCGCTACCTGGCCAAGCAAGAGGGTGTCTCCGGTCTACGCACGGTGTTGCGCTTCGACAGCGCCGAGCTGTACCTGGCGCTGAACAAGGAAATGCCTGACGAGATCGTCGCCAAGCTGCAGGCGGCGCTGGATCAGATGCGCAGCGAAGGCTTCGTCGACGCGACGCTGAACAACTACCTGTAAGCACTGAACACGCGACCGGCCACGAGCCGGTCGCTTGCCATGGATGGCAGAGCCACTGAGTGCCAATGATCGGGCTCGGGCCCATGCAAGGATGTCGCTAGCCATAACCAAAATCATGCGAGCGGTACGTCTTATGCTGAATACTCTGAAGAAAAGCCTGTTTGTCGCCTTGTTCATGCTCTGTGGTTCCGCGCATGCGGAGTTGCCGCAGGATTACAAGGTGGTGCTGCTGACCGAGAATTTCCCGCCCTTCAACATGGCGGTGGACGACAAGAACTTCGCCCGTGACGACGGCATCGACGGCATCAGCGCCGACATCGTGCGTGAGATGTTCAAGCGTGCCGGCATTGGCTACACCCTGACCCTGCGTTTCCCCTGGGACCGCCTGTATCGCCTGACGCTGGACAAACCCAACTACGGTCTGTTCTCCACCACCTACACCGAGGAGCGCAAGCCGCTGTTCAAGTGGGTTGGCCCGCTGGCCAAGACCGGCTGGGTGTTGCTCGCTGCGCCGGGCAACGACATCAAGGTGTCGAGTCTGCAGGACGCGGCCAAGTATCGTATCGGTGCCTACAAGAACGATGCCGTCAGCCAGAACCTGGAGAGCCAGGGCCTGGCGCCGATCAACGCCCTGCGTGATCAGGAGAACGTGAAGAAGCTGGTGCGTGGGCAAATCGACCTGTGGGCCACTACCGACCCGGTTGGCCGTTATCTGGCCAAGCAGGAGGACGTCACCGGTCTCAATACTGTGCTGCGCTTCAGGGATGCCGAGCTGTATCTGGCCCTGAACAAGGACACCCCGGACGAGGTGGTCGAGCGTTTGCAGAAGGCGCTGGACGAGCTGCGCAGCGAAGGCTTCATCGACGATATTACCGAGAGCTATCTGTAACCTCTGTGGCTCTAGAGCCCCGGCCCTGGCGTCGGGCTCGGTGCGCATAGCGCACCCTACGAGGTGTGTAGGTCGCGCGCAAAGCGCGTCGACATGAAAAAGCCCGGACAGTTGTCCGGGCTTTTTCGTATTGCCGTATCGTCTCAGTTGCCGCGTGTGACGCTCAGCCCCTTGAGCAGGTTCAGTGCCTGGCTCAGCTGGTAGTCGTCGTCCTGCGGGCGCTCGGCGCGCGCGGCCTGTGCGGCCTTGCTCGGGCGGTCGGCACCGCCGTTGCCATTGCCCAGGTGGCCCTGCAGGTCAGCTTCCTTGATGCCCTCGCTGTCCTGCTCGCGGGTGAGCTTGGCGCGCGCCACTTCGATGTCAGGGATGATGCCCTGAGCCTGGATCGAGCGGCCGTTGGGGGTGAAGTACAGCGCCGTGGTCAGCTTCAGCGCGCGGTCGTTGTTCAGCGGCAGCACGGTCTGCACCGAGCCCTTGCCGAAGCTGTCGGTGCCCATCAGTACCGCGCGCTTGTGGTCCTGCAGGGCGCCAGCGACGATTTCCGAGGCCGAGGCACTGCCGCCGTTGATCAGCACCACCAGTGGTACGCCTTCGCTGGCGTCGGCCGGGTCGGCGTTGAAACGCAGTTCGGAGTTGGCCAGGCGGCCTTCGGTGTAGACGATCAGGCCGCTCTTGAGGAAGTGGTCGGTCACTTCCACTGCTGCCTGCAGCACACCGCCCGGGTTGTTGCGCAGGTCCATGACCAGGCCGCGCAGCTTCTTGTTGCCGTTTTCCTGGCGCAGTTTGGTCAGCGCCTTGCCCACTTCCTCGCCGGTGTTGACCTGGAATTGCGAGACGCGCAGATAGCCGTAGCCGTCTTCGAGCATCTGGCTCTTCACGCTGCGCACCTTGATCACCGCACGGGTCAGGGTCAGGTCGAACGGGCGACCGCCGTCACGCACCAGTGTCAGCTCGATCTTGCTGCCGGCCTTGCCGCGCATCTTGTCCACGGCTTCCATCATCGACAGGCCCTTGGTCGGCTGGCCGTCGATCTTGACGATCAGGTCGCCAGGCTGGATGCCGGCTTTCGAGGCTGGCGTGTCGTCGATGGGGGAAACCACCTTGACGAAGCCGTCCTCCATGCCGACCTCGATGCCCAGGCCGCCGAATTCACCGCTGGTGCTTTCCTGCAGCTCGGCGAAGGCTTCCGGCTCAAGGTAGGCCGAATGCGGGTCGAGGTTGCTGAGCATGCCCTTGATGGCATTTTCCAGCAGGGTCTTGTCGCTCACCGGCTCGACATAGGCGGCCTTTATGCGGTCCATCACCTCGGCGAAGGTGCGCAGATCATCCAGTGGCAGCGGAGCCTTGCCGCTCGCCGTTGCTGCCGGCGCAGTGGCCGGCTCGGCGGCATGCAGGGCTGGAGCGCCGAGCAGCAGCCCGAGGACCAGGGCCAGGCAGGTGGGGCGGAAGCGATGAGACATGAAGACAACTCCTAGGTAAATGAGGCGCCACCAGGCTGCAACCTGATTATCCCTGCGCGCGGCACCACTGTGCCGGATCACTCGGACGACCGTTCTGGCGAATGGCGAAGTACAGTGCCGATGTATCCTGACCACCGCTGCTACCAACGGTGGCGATGGGCTCGCCGGCTTTGACCACATCTCCGGCACTCTTGAGCAGGTTCTGGTTGTGGCCATACAGGCTCAGATAACCATTGCCATGGTCGAGAATGACCAACAGACCGGCGCCACGCAACCAGTCGGCGAATACCACTCGACCACCATGCACGGCGCGTACCTGGCTGCCGGCGGGTGCGCCGATCAGTACGCCGTCCCATTTAGTACGAGCGTCGCCGCCACGTGGGGTTCCGTAGCGTGCTACCAATCGACCGTCGACGGGCCACGGCAGCTTGCCGCGTGCGCTGGCGAAAGGTCCGCCGTAGATGGCGCCGGACGTCACCAGCGGACCGCTTGGTTGGCTGCTCTGCTGTCTGCCAGGCCGCGCCTGTTCTGCCTGTTGTGCTGCCAGGGCGCGCTTGCGCGCTTCCTCTGCTTCGCGCGCCTGGCGGGCCAGGGTTTCCTCGATAGTCTTCAGCACGCGGCCCAGTTCGGCCTGCTCTTGCTGGCGCGCCTTGAGTCGCTGGTCACGGGTGGCGAAGTCGCTGTTGAGTTTGGCCAGGGCCTGCTGGCGCTCCTTGCGCGCCTCGGCAAGCTTGGCGTGACGCTCGTCCAGGCCGGCCTTCTGTGCCTGCAACTGGGCCTGGTGGCTGGTGATTTCCTGCTCGACGTTGGCCAGTTGGCGCAGCGTCTCGTTGAATGCTGCGAGCTGCTCGAGGCGGGCCTGACTGAGGTAGTCGTAATAGGTGAGGGTGCGCGAGAATTTTTCCGGGTTCTGCTGGTTGAGCAGCAGCTTGACGTATTCCTGGCGGCCGCTCTGATAGGCGGCGCGGGCCTGGATGGCGATTAGCCGTTGCTGTTCAGTGCGCGCGCCCTGGAGTTTTTTTTTCTCCTGATCCAGGCGCTGGATTTCCTGCTCGCTGCCCTTGAGTTCGCGCTGCAGTTCCTTGACCTGGCCTTCCAGGTCGCCCATCTCGGTCTCGGTCTTCTTCAACTGCTGCTGCACGCTGGATTTTTCCTCCTGCAGCTTTTTCAGCAGCTTCTGCAACTCGGCCACGTCCTGACGTGCTGCTTCCAGCTGGCGCTGGGTATCGGCACGCTCGTCGGCGATGGCCGGAGCGATCAGGCTGCTGAGCAGAATCAGGGCTAGGATGCGAAGCATGGGCGAGGCGACACCGGAGGGCGAATTGAGGCCTAGTATGCCCGTGCTGCCGGGCAAAAAAAACGCCCCAGGCCTGATGGCGCGGGGCGTTTCTTGTTTTATGCCGATTACTGCAGCTCGACGATGGTCTTGCCGGTCATTTCGGCCGGTTGTTCCAGGCCCATCAGCTTGAGCAGGGTAGGCGCCACGTCGGCCAGCACGCCGCCTTCGCGGATGCGCGCCGGGCGCTTGCCGACGTAGATGAACGGCACCGGCTCGCAGGTGTGCGCGGTGTGCGCCTGGCCGGTGCACTCGTCTTCCATCTGTTCGACGTTGCCGTGGTCGGCGGTGATCAGCGCCTCGCCGCCGACCTTCTCCAGCGCCTCGGTGATGCGGCCGACGCAGGTATCGAGAGTTTCCACGGCCTTGACCGCCGCCTCGAACACACCGGTATGGCCGACCATGTCGCCATTGGCGTAGTTGACGATGATCACGTCATAGCGCTGATTTTCGATCGCATCGACGATCTTGTCGGTGACTGCCGGCGCGCTCATTTCTGGCTGCAGGTCGTAGGTGGCGACGTTCGGCGACGGAATCAGAATGCGCTCTTCGCCCTCGAACGGCTCTTCGCGGCCGCCGGAGAAGAAGAAGGTGACGTGGGCGTATTTCTCTGTCTCGGCGATGCGCAGTTGGGTCTTGCCGTTCTTCGCCAGGTATTCGCCGAGCACGTTGGTCAGCGCTTCCGGGGCGAAGGCGCTGGGCGCTTTGATGCTCGCCGCGTACTGGGTGAGCATGACGAAACCGACCTGCGGCGCGCGCTTGCGCTCGAACTCCTTGAAGCCGGGCTCGACGAAGGCGCGAGTCAGCTCACGGGCGCGGTCGGCGCGGAAGTTCATGAACACCACGGCGTCGCCGTCCTCGACCTGTACCGGCGTGCCGACGGTGGTGGCCTTGACGAATTCGTCGCTCTCGCCGCGCTCATAGGCAGCCTGCAGGCCTTCAACGGCAGTGGCGGCGTTGAACTGGCCAGCGCCGTCGACGATCAGCTCGTAGGCTTGCTGCACGCGATCCCAGCGGTTGTCGCGGTCCATGGCGAAGTAGCGGCCGGTGAGGCTGGCGATACGGCCCTTGCCGAGGCGGGCGAAGGCTGCGTCTAGCAATTCGATGGATGGCTGCGCGCTTTTCGGTGGGGTGTCGCGGCCATCGAGGAAGGCGTGCAGGTAGATCTTCTTGGCGCCGCGCTTGGCGGCCAGTTCGGCCATGGCGACGATATGATCCTGGTGGCTGTGCACGCCGCCATCGGAGAGCAGGCCGAGGATGTGCACGGCCTTGCCGGCGGCCACGGCCTTGTCCACGGCCTGGTTGATCGTGGCGTTGTCGAAGAACTCACCGTCACGAATCGCCTTGGTCACGCGGGTGAAGTCCTGATACACCACGCGGCCAGCGCCGAGGTTCATGTGGCCGACTTCGGAGTTGCCCATCTGCCCGTCCGGCAGGCCGACGTCCATGCCGCTGCCGGAGATCAGGCCGTGCGGGTAGGTGGCGCGCAGGCGGTCGTACACCGGCGTGTTGGCAGCGTAGATGGCGTTGTACTCGGGTTTGTCGCTGTGACCGAAGCCGTCGAGGATGATCAGAACCAAGGGTTTTGGCGTGGCACTCATTAAACTGGCTCGCTCTGCGTCTGAGGGGGCAATGGAACAGCCCGACATTTTAGGGCCAAGCGCCTGGCGCGTCACTGCCAGACGGGGTTTGGCCGACCTGTGGGCCTGTGTATACTGGCCGGCATTTTACCGTCCTGGGCCATATAGATGTTCGCCAACCTGATTGAATTCATCATCAACCACTACGTACTGAGTGGAATGTTCGCCGTTCTGCTGGTGTTGCTGATCGTCACCGAAATGCGCAAGGGCGGGCAGAGCCTGTCGAGCCGCGAGCTCACTGCGCTGGTCAACAGCGACAAGGGCGTGGTGCTCGACGTGCGTGCGCAGAAGGATTTCTCCGCCGGCCATATCGTCGACTCCCTGCACATCCCCTACGACAAGGTGGTGGCACGCATCGCCGAGCTGGAGAAGCACAAGGCCAAGACCATTGTCGTGGTCGACGCCATGGGCCAGCACGCCGGCAGCATCGCCCGCGAACTGAAGAAGGCCGGTTTTACCGCCGCCAAGCTGTCCGGTGGTATCGCCACCTGGCGTGGCGACAACCTGCCGCTGGTGAAGTGACATGGCCAGTGTGGTCGTCTACTCCAGCGATTGGTGCCCCTACTGCATGCGTGCCAAGCAACTGCTGGCCAGCAAAGGGGTGGACTTCGAGGAAATCCGCGTCGACGGCCAGCCGGCCATCCGCGCGGAGATGACCCGCAAGGCCGGGCGCACCTCGGTGCCGCAAATCTGGATCGGCAGCACCCATGTGGGTGGCTGTGACGACCTCTATGCCCTGGAGCGCGCCGGCAAGCTCGATGCGCTGCTGCAGAGCCCCGCTTGAAACCTCAACGTTAAGGAAGGCAAACGCCATGACCGAGCAAGCCAACAGCGGCGCAGCCGCTGACGATTCGCAGAATCCGCAATTCTCCCTGCAGCGCATCTACGTCAAGGACCTGTCCTTCGAAGCGCCGAAAAGCCCGGAAATCTTCCGCCAGGAGTGGACGCCGAGCGTTGGCCTGGATCTGAACACCCGCCAGAAAGCGCTGGAAGGTGACTTCCACGAAGTCGTGCTGACCCTGTCGGTGACCGTGAAGAATGGCGAAGAAGTCGCCTTCATCGCAGAAGTGCAGCAGGCTGGCATCTTCCTGATCAAGGGCCTCGACGCTGCCTCGATGAGCCACACCCTCGGCGCCTTCTGCCCGAACATCCTGTTCCCGTACGCTCGCGAAGCGCTGGACAGCCTGGTGACCCGTGGCTCGTTCCCGGCGCTGATGCTGTCGCCGGTGAACTTCGACGCGCTGTACGCCCAGGAGCTGCAGCGCATGCAGCAAGCCGGCGAAACCACTGCTCACTAAGTGCGGCTCGGTTGCATGAAAAAGCGCCTCTCCAGACTGTGTGAAAACCTAGCAGTCTGAGAGCAAGCTGAAGACAATGCCTCCATCAGTCGATGGGGGCATTGTCGTTTATGGGCTACATCCAGGGCGAAGGTCGTCAGCAAAGCAGCCTGTTTCCTCCCACATTGGAGGAGCTGGTGCCGGAGGATCACCTGGTACGGGTGATCGAGGCCTATGTCGCCCGCCTGGATCTGCAGACTCTGGGTTTCAGCAAGGCCGAACCACTCAAGACTGGACGTCCTGGCTATGATCCAGCGGATCTACTCAAGCTTTATCTGTACGGTTACTTCCAGCGCATCCGCTCCTCCCGGCGCCTGGAAGCTGAGTGCCAACGCAATGTCGAGGTGATGTGGCTGCTGGGCCGATTGGCACCGGATTTCAAGACCATTGCTGATTTTCGCAAGGACAACAGCGCTGCTTTTCAGGCGACCTGCCGCACCTTCGTCCGGTTCTGTCGCCAGGTGGGGCTGATCAGCGGGCAACTCGTGGCCATCGATGGCAGCAAGTTTCAGGCGGTAGCGTCGCAACGCAAGCATCTGAGCCTGACGAAGCTCAAGCGTCAACAAGGCAAGCTGGAGGCGCAGATCGCCCGTTATCTGGCCGAACTGGACGAGGCTGACCGCAGTGAGGCCGCTGAAGTGGTTGATCGCAGTGCGGTCAAGGCTGCGCTGCAGCAGCTGGAGAGCCGACATGCCGATAACCTGACAGCCCAGGCGTTGATGGAGGTACAGGGGCTGGAGCAGTTCGTCGTGGGTGAGAGCGAGGCGCGCATGATGCGTACCCACCAGGGGGCTCGCGTGGCTTATAACGTGCAAAACGCGGTGGATGGCGAGCATGGGCTGATCGTGCATCATGCTGTCACTCAGGATGGCAGCGATAACCAACAACTGGAACCTATGGCCAAGGCTGCCCAGGCGATCCTGGCGCAGGAAGAGCTGACGGTTACAGCCGATGCCGGCTACTCCAATGGTGAGCAGTTTCAAGCGTGTGATGATGCTGGGATTACGGCCTATGTGCCGGAGAATCGGGGCATAAATAACAAGGGCGACGACACGCCGCTATTCGATCGCAGCGCCTTCAGCTACGACGCAGAAAACGACCAGTACCAATGCCCTGCAGGCCAATGGTTACCGCTCAAGCAGGTAAACGGCCTACAGCGCATTTATGCTCTACGCGGCGACTGCACGGCTTGTCCATTGAAATCACGCTGCACCAAGGCTAAACGTCGACACGTGACTCGGCATGTCCATGAGGCCGCATTCGAGCGCATGCATCAGCGGATGCAGGCGCATCCAGAGATGATGGTCAGGCGCCGATCCATCGTCGAACATCCCTTCGGCAACCTGAAGCAATGGATTTTGGGTAATGGTCGCTTCCTGCTCCGACAACTGCAGGGCGCTCGGACGGAAATGGCCCTGGCGGTCAACGCCTACAACCTGAAGCGTGCCATCAATGTGATGGGTGCCCGTCGGCTGATCGAGCTGTTGGGGTAAATCCCGCCTTCCATTTCCAAGCATCAAAAACACCAACGCCCCGAACCAGTCGGGGCGTTGGATTTTTCTGGCGTCAGTGCGTTTTCACACGCTCTGTCTCGGGGCGCTTTTTTGTGTCCGCTCGCGGCCTTAGTCGGCGCCAGCGAAGCCGTTCTGCCGCCAGGCCTCGTAAACGGTAACGGCCACGGTATTGGATAGATTCAGACTGCGGCAGCCGGCGCGCATGGGTAGGCGTACGCGCTGCTCGGGTGGCAGGGCGTTGCGCACCTCTTCTGGCAGGCCACGGCTTTCCGGGCCGAACAGGAAGGCGTCGCCGGGCTGGTAGGCGATCTCGTGGAACGGTTGCGAACCCTTGGTGGTGAAGGCGAACAGGCGCGGCTGGCCGAGGCTCTCGAGGCAGCTCTGCAGGTCCGGGTGGCGCTTGAGCGTGGCGTATTCGTGATAGTCCAGGCCGGCGCGGCGCAGCCGTTTGTCATCCAGCTCGAAGCCCAGTGGCTCGATCAAATGCAGCTGGCAGCCGCTGTTGGCGCACAGCCTGATAATGTTGCCGGTATTGGGCGGAATTTCCGGTTGAAAGAGGATGACGTGGAACATGCAACACTCCGAGCGCTGGGACGAGCGCCATTCTACGCCGCCTGAAGATCCACGGCCGCGTTTGCGCTGGCGTTTTATGGCATCGGTGATGCTGATCGCCTTTCTCGTCGGCATGATGATCGGCCGGGTATTCGATCCGCCGCGCCTGCGTATCGAGGACGTCGAGGCTTGGGAGCAGGGGTTGCAGCTCTGGTTCAACCGTGAGCCGGTGGGCCAGGCCGAGCATGTCGACGGTGCTCTGGTGTATCGCTATGAAGATGCCTACGGGCGGGTGCGCGAGGGGCAGCTGAAACTGCCGCTGGGCCTGGTGAACTGGCGGGTGGAGCGCGACGGGCGGGATCTGCTGCTGGTGCTGGTATCGCCCCGTCCGCTGGACGGGGAGTGGCGCAGTGCGCAAGAGGATGGACGTTGGCGTGCGCGACTGACACTGCGTCCCAAATAAAGAAGGGGATTCCCCGGCCTGCCTGTACCAAGGTCCCCGAAACGGGTGGCGCCGTGCTCGTTGGCCGAGCAGTGGCGCGTTACACATGACGCGCGGTGGCGTCGAATAAAGAAGGGGATTCCCCGGCCTGCCTGTACCAAGGTCCCCGAAACTGGGATTGCCTTAGCCTATGCAGGGCGTGTGCCAGTTTTATTACCAGCGCCGCAAGTCGCGGTTTTTCGGGGTTGAGGCCCTCGGGCGAGGGCCTGCGGCGCTATTCTCAGCGCCGCTGTGCACCAGCGTGCAGCGTAATGCACCGTTGGCGCACCACGCTGTGTTCCCGCTGTTAGCGCGGCAGTAGCTGCAGGGTGCCCTGGCTGTTGGCTTTGACGTCGGCGTCGCTCAGGTGCTGTGGCTGATATTCGCCCGCCACGTGGGCGCCCGCCTGGTCGCCATAGTGGGCATCGAACGGCACGCCGCTCTGGCCCACGGGGATGCCACCCAGAGCCTTGCCGGCATCACCCAGGTCGACCAGACGCCGGGTCGAGGGGCCGTAAACCACAGGCCAGGGCGCTGGCCCTACCTTGTGCGACAGGTTGTTCGGCGTCTCATGGCCGCCCGGTGCGGCCAGCGGGCCAACGTTCAGTAGCCAGGCCAGTGGCTGCTGTTGGCCAAGCGGGTGGCTATGAGTAAGGGTATGACCACGGCCCCAGACCCAGGCTGCGGGATCATCGCCGAGAACACTGCGCAGGTGCTCCAGGCTGGCGCGCCACGACTCTGCGACGATCTGCGCGCGGCTCTCGCGTTGCTCGCTGCCCTGCCGATTCCACCAGGGTGAATCGGCATTGGCGGTCAGGCGCGGCAGGGCCGTGTCGAGCACGCGGGTCTGCAGCAGGCTGTCGAAGAACACCTCGCCCAGCTCGTCGGCCATGGCTTCGTGGGCAAGCTGATAGGTCAGCTGGTTGAACAGGGTGGCGGCCACGGAGTCGAGCTCGTGGTCGCCATTCCACTTGGCCAGTTGCTCCACCAGTGCGCGCTCCTCATCGTTCGCCGCTGCTGCGCGCAGCTCGTCGAGGATCGGCGCCAGCAAGCGCGGACCATAGCCGGTACCTGGATCGAGCTGCAGTGCCTGGCTGTTTTGCGTGTCCCATTTCACCGAGGCATCGCTCAGGCGCTGGTTGAGGCGCTGACCGCGATCGGGCAGGTTGTAGTAACCGGGAATCTCGATGCCGCTGGCCGGTACGGGCTGGTAGTTGGCCGAGAGGATATAGCCGCGCTCTGGGTTCTCTTCCTGCGGGTTGGCGCTGAAGGGGTGATAGCCGAGTTTGTCCGCTTCAGCGCTGGCGCCATCGAGAATGAAGGTCGGGTTGACGCCCTCCGGGCGCAGCGGCAGCTTGGCCGCGGCCCACCAGGCGATGTCACCGCTGGCGCTGGCCCAGAGCACGTTG
Source organism: Pseudomonas sediminis (assembly GCF_039555755.1). Classification (NCBI taxonomy): domain Bacteria; kingdom Pseudomonadati; phylum Pseudomonadota; class Gammaproteobacteria; order Pseudomonadales; family Pseudomonadaceae; genus Pseudomonas; species Pseudomonas sediminis. The sequence goes on along the minus strand of NZ_CP154631.1, from coordinate 1,401,567 downwards.
AGGCCGGGGGCCTCGATCTTCTCGACGGCGGCGCGGGCCTTGTCCAGGCTGTCGGCGCGGCCCAACTGGTAGAAGGCGTCGAGCATCGGGTTGTCGGTTTCGAGGAAGGCCCACCACATGGCGATCGGCGTGCTACCGCTGGTCTGGCCCAGGGCGTCGTTGATGATCGGCCCGTGCGGCGAGCGGCGCAGGGTGATTTGCACCGGCTCGGCGCCCTTGACCTTGATGCTCTCCGTACGTTGTTCGAGGTCGACCCAGTTGCCCTGGTACCAGACCTGGTTGGGGTTGTCTGGATTAGTGCGCTCGGCGATCAGGTCGAGGTCGTCGTTCTGGAACATGGTCAGGCTCCAGGCGAAGTCACGATTGTGGCCAAGCATGGCGCTGGGAATCAGTGCATGGTAGTAGCCATACAGCTCGTAACCAGGCGCCTGCAGGTGCGCTTCGTACCAGACGGCCGGCAGCGAAAAGCGAATGTGCGGGTCGCCTGCCAGCAGCGGTTTGCCGCTGGCGGTGCGGCTGCCGGATACCACCCAGGCATTGCTGCCTTCGAACTGCGGCAGGCCAGTGCCCTCCAGAGCGCTGTTGCTGAGTTGGGCGAGGGCGGAAAGATCCTGCCAGTCGCCGGCGGCCAGGGAGGTGCCAAGCACGCCCTGCGGATGCCAGTCGAGGTCGAACAGCTTGAGATAGTCCGCGCCCAGCTCGTCACGAATATGAGTCATCAGCGGTTCGGTGCGCAGGGCTGCGGCGAAGCTGTAGGCCATGTAACCGGCGACGCTGAGCGTATCGGCTGCGGTGAACGGGCGCGACTCGATGCTCAGCAGGTCGAACTCCAGTGGCCGTGGGCGGCTGGCCTGGTACTGGTTGACCCCTTCCAGATAGTGCTTCAGCGCCTGGGTGGACGGGCTGTTGGGATCCAGCCGAGCGGCATAGGCATCGGCATGGCGGCCGATTTCCAGGGTACGGAACAGACGGTCAGTGGGCACCAGCTTTTCGCCGAGCACTTCGGCCAGTTCACCGCGCGCCAGACGCCGCAGCAGCTCCATCTGGAACAGACGATCCTGGGCGTGCACGAAACCCAGAGCGCGGTACATGTCCGCCTCGCTCTCGGCGCGGATGTGCGGCACGCCGCGTTCGTCGTAGTCGACCGTGACCGGCGCCTGCAGGGCGGCGAGTACCAACTCGCCATCGCGCTGCGGTTGCTTGTCGTGCAGGTACCAGGTCAGGCCGCCTGCTGCGGCGGCAACCAGCAGGGCAAGGGCGGTCAGGGAGCGTTTCATCCAGCGATCCTTATTGTTGTGGGGCAAGCGTGCGAGCATTTTGCGCGGGCGCCTTGGTGTCGGCATTGACCATATGCCTCGATGCTGAAAGTCTATGGTCAAAGCCTGCTGGAGTCCCCATGCCCGATAACGCGTTCGTCGCCCTCACGCACTCCTCTACCTTGCGCCGCCTGCTCTACGAGGCGTTGGCCGCGCTGGGGTTCGACCCGACCGACACCTACCGCCGCGCCTACGCCGGCGTGGCGCTGGCGGCACCGCTGCTGGACGCGCGAGAGGAGCACGACAACGCGCCGCGCTTCTGGCAGGCGCTGGAGGGCATCAGCGGGGATGTCGATATCGGCCTGCACCTGGGTGAGGTGATGCAGCCACGGCCGATGGATGTGGTCAGCTACCTGCTGTTGGCGGCGCGTGATCTGCGTCAGGGCCTGCAGGCTTTCGTGCGCTTCCAGCACATCCTCTCAGGCGGTTTTGCCGCACGGCTGGAGGAGCAGGGCGATGAAGCGCGGCTGGTGATCGACCTCAACTACCGCGAGGTGGGCTCGTTACGTCAGCAGATGGAATGCCTGGCCGTGCTGCTGACTAAAATGCTGGCGTCCGCAGGCGGCGAGCTGCCGCTGTTGGGGGTGGAGTTTCGCCATCGCGCGCCGCGCAAACTTGCCGAGCATCGTCGCCTGCTCGGTGTCGAGCCGCTTTTCTCGCGGCCGCACGACGTGCTGATCCTGCCCCGGGCGCTGCTCTCGCGGCCCTCGCGCAGTGCCAGCCCGCGACTGTTCGAAGTGCTCAGTGAGGAAGCCGAGAAGCAGTTGGCCGGTTTGGTGGAAAACCAGTTGCTGGTACGGGTGCGCTATTGGCTTGAGGTCAACCTGGGTAGTGCTACCTGCAGTTTGGAGGCCTGTGCGCTGGCCCTGGGCAGCAATCGCAGCGCCTTGCAGCGCTCATTGAGCGAGCAGGGCAGCAGTTTTCGTGCATTGCACGACGAAGTGCGGCGTCTGCGTGCGTTGCGCCTGCTGGATCAGGGGCTTGGTGTGCGCGAAGTGGCGCGGGCTTGCGGCTTTGCCGAGCTGTCGCCGTTCTATCGGGCGTTTCGCCGCTGGCAGGGCGGCACGCCACGTGGTCTGGTATCGCGCCACGGCTCGAATGGCGGTTGAGGCGCTTCCGGGTGGGTTAGCCGCCTGTTGCGTTTATCAGTCGACTCGCCATATTAGCTGCGGCGTAACCCACCGCCGGCGCAAGGCGATCTACCGTCTGGTGGGTTACGCGACGCCCCACCTGCGCGATGTTTCTCGATTCACCTGAAGCGTGGCTAACCCCCCCCCCGAGGTCAGTCGTTGCTCGGCTTGGCCCATTCGCAGAAGCAGCCCACTGCCAGGGTATTGCTGGCATTCACCTTGCGCCCAGCCGCCAGCGCTTCGAGTATGGGTTCGATGAAGCTGTTGCTCGAGTTGCAGACCAGGCCTTCGCTATAGGGGCCGAAGTAGGCCAGCTGGCCCTGTTTGTCCCAGATCGCCACGGCGGGGCTGGCTGGCAGGTTGGCGCTGCCGGGCAGCTCGTCAATGACCTGTAGCGCGGCCAGTTCGGCGGGCAGGCGGCCCTGGCTGCCGGGCTTCTGGACGACGTGAAATTGCACGCCCTGTGGCGTGTAGTGTTCGATCAGCTCGGCCAGGTGCTGCTGGTTGCCGACATTGCATGGGCAGGCCGGGTCCCAGAAATGCACCAGGCGGATCGCACCGGGGCCGCTCAGTGCAGTGGGCAGCTGCAGTTCGGCGCCGGAGAACACCGCCGCGCGCTCGTCGAAGGTGCGCAGGTAACGCGTTTCGAACCAGCGGTAGGCCAGCACCATGCCGGCCAGCCAGGCCAGGGCGAGCAGGGTGATGAGCAGGTTCTTGCGGGACAGGCGGGGCATGGCGCGGGCCGGGGGTAAAAAGGGCGTGTAGCTTGCCACGATGCGTCGGGCAGCTGAATATCGCAGCATTCGAGACGATGGCGTCGGTATCGACCGCGCGCCTCGCGCAACTTATGGAAAGCCCTATGTCAGAGCCGTTTCAGCCCGATCAATTGCGCCCCCTGCTGCGACCCTTGGCCGCAGCGCGTCTGGACTTGCCGGCGTTGCAGGCGTACCGCAGCTTCTACGGTTTTGACCTGGCTGCGCGTTTTGCCGGGTTGGACAACCGCCTCGGCAGCTTCAATGCCGCCGGCTACCAGATCGCCGTGCAGCTGTGGGCGCCGGCCGAACCGCGCGGCACGCTGCTGCTGTTGCACGGCTATTACGACCATATGGGCTTGTACCGGCATGTGGTCGACTGGGCGCTGAGCATGAACTTCGCCGTGCTCGCCTGCGACTTGCCGGGGCACGGACTGTCCAGCGGCGCGCGCGCCAGCATCGGTGATTTCGCCGAATATCAGCAGGTGCTGGGCGGCTTGTTCGAGCAGGCCAGCGAGCTGGGGCTGCCGCAGCCCTGGCACCTGTGCGGGCAGAGCACCGGCGGGGCGATCCTGCTGGATTATCTGCTCGCGGACGGCAAGCGTCCGGAACTGGGGCAAAGCATTCTCCTGGCGCCGCTGGTGCGACCGCGTGCCTGGGGCTGGTCGAAACTCAGCTATCGGGTGCTCAGCCGGTTCGTCCGGGAAATTCCACGGCGCTTCAGCGATAACTCCAGCGACGCCACCTTCATCGACTTCGTGCACAACCTCGACCCCCTGCAGCCACGCAGTTTGCCCACTGCCTGGGTGGGGGCGTTGGCCAAGTGGGTGCCGCATATCGAGGCGGCCGGGCGCAGCGCGCACAGCCCGCTGATCATTCAGGGTGAGGCGGACATGACGGTGGACTGGCGCTACAACCTTGAGGTGCTGCAGAGCAAATTCAATCAGCCGCAGATCCTGCGCCTGACAGAGGCGCGTCACCACCTGGCCAATGAGAACGAGGGGCTGCGCCAGCGGTACTTCGATTTCCTGCGCGAGCGCCTGGCTTAGATGCCCTGCGGCGCTGGCGCCAGCTAATTGGTACTCATGCCCACGGCGAGGCCGGCACGCAGAGCCTGCAGCGCGGCCTGGTAATAGGCTTTGCCCGCATCCGACTGGGCGAATTCGACGAACTGCTCCAGCTCGGGGTCGCTCAATTCGCGGTAGACATGCAGCAGGGTGTTGTCGAGGTCTTGTTCGATCTGCGTCATCAGGCGTTCGCGCTGGCCATTGAGCAGCCCCTGGGCCTGGCCGCCACCGAGCAGGCCGGGAAGCATCTGGCTGAGGCTGTCGGCCGCCACGCCGGCCAGCGCCAGGCTGACTTCGGCGCCGGCTTCCTTGGCTGGCAGTGCCTGTGCCAGATGGCGAATCAGCAGGCGCCGGGTGGCATCCGCGTCGGTGCGCGGCAGGCCATTCTCGTACTTGGCCAACTGATCGCGACGCGTGGCCAGCGTTTCGGCGGCGACGATCTTGCGCCCCAGTTCGGATTCGAAGAAGGCCAGCGCCGGCTGCGGGTCGGCCAGCTCCATGCCCAGGCTGTGCTGCGCGCGTTGGTCGATGGCGGCAGCGGCGAAGCGGCGATTGCTGTTATCCACCAGGGCCTGGAAAACCGCCGGTGGCAGGGTGCTGCGGTAGCGCTGCTGGGCGGCGTCGAGTGCCTGGTTGAAATGTTCGCGCTGTTGCGGCCAACCGGCAGCCTGATACAGGCGCAGGTGGTCGTCTGCCAGGGCCGGCAAGGTCAGGCCAATCAGCAACAGGGCAAACAGAACGCGCATCGAGAACTCCTTGGCAAACTTTCCTGGCCGGCCGCAGGGTGCTGCGGCCCGCTATTTTCGGTGGCTGAAAGGGGCTTGTCGAGCTATGTCTAGCGGGCCTTCCGCCGCTGTACAATCGCGCCATGAACGACACTGACCTGCAACACAGCTTTGCCAATCTTATCGACGACCTTGCCAGCCAGCGTTGGTCGTTGCTGGAGCTATTCGCCCCAGAGGTTCTGACCCGCGAACTGGCCGCCGAGTGCCGTAAGCGTGAGCGCAGCGGCGAGCTGAGTGCTGCCAGCGTTGGTCGTGGCAGCGCGCAGCAGGTGCAGGAGGGCATTCGTGGTGACCGCATCCAATGGCTGGAGACGGGCCAGAGCGAGGCCTGTGACCGCTATCTGCAACTGATGGATAATTTGCGCCTGGCCCTCAATCGAGAGCTGTTTCTGGGGCTCGAGGATTTCGAGTGCCATTTCGCCTCCTACGAGCCGGGTGCCTTCTACCTGCGCCATCTCGACCGTTTCCGCGACGACGATCGGCGCACGGTCTCGGCCGTGCTTTATCTGAATGAAAGCTGGCAGGCCGACCAGGGTGGCGCGTTGCGCCTGTATCTGAGTGATGGGCGTGAGCATGACGTATTGCCGCAGGCCGGCACCTTGGCGCTGTTCCTTTCCGGCGATATACCCCATGAAGTGCTGCCGGCCACCCGCGAGCGCCGCTCGCTGACTGGCTGGTTCAGGCGCCGCGGCACCGACGTGCTCTGAGCGCGCGGGAGGACGTCGATGCAGAAGATACTGGTCAGCCGCTGCCTGCTTGGGCATCGGGTGCGTTACGACGGTGGTGCACATGGTCCCTTCGATCAGCTTCAGCAGTGGCTGGACGAGGGGCGGGTGGTGGCGCTGTGCCCAGAGGTGGCGGGCGGCCTGCCGACGCCACGTGCACCTGCGGAGGTAAGCGGTGGTCGGGGCAGTGCGGTGTTGGATGGTCGGCTGCCAGTACTGACGATCGAGGGCGAGGATGTCACGGTTGCGTTCGTCGATGGCGCCGAACAGGCGCTGGCGCTGGTGCGTGAACACTGCATCCAGCTTGCCCTGCTCAAGGCGCGCAGCCCTTCGTGCGGCAATCTTGAAAACTACGACGGCAGCTTCAGTGGTGTGCGGGTGCCGGGCGAAGGTGTGACAGCAGCCCTGCTGAAACGAGCAGGGGTGAAGGTGTACAACGAAATGCAGTTGCACGAAGCGGCCGCCGAGTTGACGCGTTTGGAAAAAGGCGGCGCTTTAGAGTCGTAGGAGCGAGCTCTGCTCGCGAACATGGTCCACTTCGCGAGCAGAGCTCGCTCCTACAGGTCTGCCCGCTGACGTGTTGCAGATAAAGAAAAGGGAGGCCGAAGGCTAGCCGTTGGGGAAATCTGTTGAAAGATTCCCCGATGGCCTGCGGTTAGGGGCCCTATAAGCAAAAATCCCCAGCCGAGATATTTTCTGCTGGGGACTTTTGCTTTTTGGCTTTCAGATCATGACGTTAGCGATCTGCATCAACAGATTAAGCCAACGCCTTGGGCCAAAGCCTCCCTTTGTTCATTTCTGCATACCGCCGACGCGCAGCCGCTCCGGTTTAGAACAGAACGCGGCTGCGGATCGTGCCGTTGACGTGCTGCAGTTTCTCCAGAGCCAGGTCGGAGTACTCGGCGTCGACGTCGATCACCACGTAGCCGACCTTGTCGTTGGTCTGCAGGAATTGGCCGGAGATGTTGATGCCGTTGTCGGCGAACACCTTGTTGATCTCGCTCATCACACCCGGAACGTTCTTGTGGATGTGCAGCAGGCGGTGTTTGCCCGGGTGCGCCGGCAGGGCCACTTCCGGGAAGTTGACCGAGGACACCGAGGTGCCGTTGTCGCTGTACTTGACCAGCTTCTCGGCTACTTCCAGGCCGATGTTGGCCTGAGCTTCGGCGGTGGAACCACCGATGTGCGGGGTCAGGATCACGCGATCCAGGCCACGCAGCGGGCTTTCGAACTCTTCGTCGTTGGATTTGGGCTCGACCGGGAACACGTCGATGGCCGCGCCGATCAGGTGTTCGTCCTTGATCGCATTGGCCAGGTGGTCCAGCTCGACCACGGTGCCGCGTGCGGCGTTGATCAGGATGCCGCCCTTCTTCATCGCACGGATTTCCTTCTCGCCGATCATCCACTGGGTGGATGGCAGCTCAGGTACGTGCAGGGAGACGATGTCGCACAGACCCAGCAGCTCATACAGATCGCCGATCTGTGTAGCGTTGCCCAGCGGCAGCTTGGTCACGGTGTCGTAGAAGAATACCTGCATGCCGAGAGCCTCGGCCAGTACCGAGAGCTGGGTGCCGATCGAGCCGTAGCCGACGATGCCCAGCTTCTTGCCGCGGATTTCGAAGGAGTTGGCCGCCGACTTGATCCAGCCACCACGGTGGCAGGAGGCGTTCTTCTCGGGAATGCCGCGCAGCAGCAGGATGGCCTGGGCCAGTACCAGCTCGGCCACCGATCGGGTGTTGGAGTAGGGCGCGTTGAATACGGCGATACCGCGCTCGCGGGCAGCGTCCAGGTCGACCTGGTTGGTACCGATGCAGAAGCAACCGACAGCGACCAGCTTCTTCGCACAGTCGAAGACCTCGGCGGTCAGCTGGGTGCGTGAGCGAATACCGATGAAGTGCGCATCGGCGATCTTTTCTTTCAGCTCTTCGCCTGACAGCGCGCCCTTGAGGTACTCGATGTTGCTATAGCCGGCGGCCTTCAGAGTGTCCACGGCATTCTGGTGGACGCCTTCGAGAAGAAGGAACTTGATCTTGCTCTTGTCGAGAGAGGTCTTGCTCATCGGAGTACCTGTTGTCCCAGGGATGTTTTCAGGGAAGGGCTGAGAAGCTCAGCCAGCGCCCGTAGATCACCGCATAGCTCGATTCACGGGGTGCGTATGCTAGCATGTTCGCCTTTTTCAATGCTCGGTTGCGACCTGAATGGTTCTCAGGGCGACCATGAATCCTTTGAGAGTTCAGTAGATGACCACCCCTGCCCAGATCGAAGAGCTGAAGACCCTGGTTGAACCCGGCAAGGTACTGACCGACGCCGATTCCCTGGAAACCTACGGCAAGGATTGGACCAAGCAGTTCGCTCCGGCACCTTCGGCCATCGTCTTCCCCAAGACCACCGAGCAGGTGCAGGCCATCGTGCGCTGGGCCAATCAGCACAAGATCGCCCTGGTGCCGTCGGGCGGCCGCACGGGGCTGTCCGCCGCTGCGGTGGCTGCCAATGGCGAGGTGGTGGTGTCGTTCGACTACATGAACCGCATCGTCGAGTTCAACGAGTACGACCGCACCGTCGTCTGCCAGCCGGGCGTGGTGACCAAGCAGCTGCAACTGTTCGCTGAAGAGAAGGGCCTTTATTACCCGGTGGATTTCGCCTCAAGCGGTTCCAGCCAGATTGGTGGCAACATCGGCACCAATGCCGGTGGAATCAAGGTGATTCGCTATGGCATGACCCGTAACTGGGTCGCCGGCCTGAAAGTGGTCACCGGCACTGGCGAACTGCTTGAGCTGAACCGCGACCTGATCAAGAACGCCACCGGCTACGACCTGCGCCAGCTGTTCATCGGCGCCGAAGGCACGCTGGGCTTCGTCGTCGAGGCCACCATGCGCCTGGAGCGTGCGCCGAAGAACCTCACCGCGATGGTGCTCGGCACGCCGGATTTCGATTCGATCATGCCGGTGCTGCACGCCTTCCAGGGCAAGCTCGACCTGACCGCCTTCGAGTTCTTCTCCGACCGCTGCCTGGAGAAAATCCTCGGCCGTGGTGACGTGCCGGCGCCGTTCGAGAGCCGCACGCCGTTCTATGCCCTGCTGGAGTTCGAGGCGCTGAACGAGGATGTGGCCAACGAAGCACTGGCGACCTTCGAGCACTGCGTCGAGCAGGGCTGGGTGCTCGACGGCGTGATGAGCCAGAGTGAGCAGCAACTGCAGAACCTTTGGAAGCTGCGCGAATACATCTCCGAGACCATCAGCCACTGGGTTCCTTACAAGAACGACATCTCCGTCACCGTCGGCCAGGTACCGGCCTTCCTCAAGGACATCGACGATATCGTTTCGGCCAACTACCCGGATTTCGACGTGCTCTGGTACGGCCATATCGGTGACGGCAACCTGCACCTGAACATCCTCAAGCCCGAAGCGCTGGCCAAGGAAGACTTCTTCGCCAAGTGCGCGGTGGTCAACAAGTGGGTGTTCGAGATCGTCGAGAAATACAACGGCTCGATCAGCGCCGAACACGGTGTTGGCATGACCAAGCGCGATTACCTGCAATACAGCCGCTCGGCTGCCGAAATTGCTTATATGAAGGCGATCAAGGCGGTGTTCGATCCCAACGGGATCATGAACCCCGGCAAGATCTTCGCCTGATCGCAGACGCCCGCCTGACAGCGGGCGTTTTCGTATCCGGCCCTGCGTCGGTTAAGGTACGGCACCGGCCACAAGCCGCCATGCCCACAATATAAACAACACAGGAGTCGGTGATGAGCTATCAGCACCAGTACGTCGACGGAACCACCGTCCACTTTCCCCTTGGCAAGGTCGTGTGCATCGGCCGTAACTACGCCGAGCACGCCAAGGAACTGAATAACCCGGTGCCCAGCGAACCCTTGCTGTTCATCAAACCGGGCTCCTGTGTGGTGCCGCTCGATGGCGGTTTCAGCATTCCCGATGATCGCGGTTCGGTGCATTACGAGGCGGAGATCGCTGTACTGATCGGCAAGCCGCTGTCGAAGAAGCCGGACGCCGAGGAAGTGCGAGACGCCATCAGCGGCTTCGCCCCCGCGCTGGATCTGACCCTGCGCGACGTGCAGGCCAAGCTCAAGGAGAAGGGCTATCCCTGGGAAATCGCCAAGAGTTTCGACGGTGCCTGCGTGCTGGCGCCTTTCGTGCCTGGCGATGCCATCGAGGATCTGGCCGATATCGGCATTCGCCTGGTGATCAACGGTGAAACCCGCCAAGATGGCAATAGCCGCGACATGCTCAACCCCATCGTGTCGATGATCCAGCACATGGCCGGGCACTTTGCCCTGCAGCCGGGCGACGTCATCCTCACCGGTACGCCGGTCGGCGTGGGTGCGCTGAACAAGGGCGACGAGCTGGTGTTGGAGCTGGTCGGTCACAGTCGCTTCATCAGCCGCGTGCTATAAGACGCGCTCAGCGCCTGAGCGCTGAAGCCAGCCGCCGTCCTCCTCTCTGGACGGCGGAACTCCTCTCGACAGCGGATGTCGGATTGCCATCATGCAGCCGAGCCGTAGCCGATGTCCGCTCTCCTTCGTAAGATTCGCCGCCCCCGCTACTGGCTTTCAGGCCTGGCAGTCGTCGCCTTGGGTGCGCTGACGCAGACCCAGCACTGGGATGACCGCGCCCAGTTATGGCTGCAGGAACGCTCGACGCCATTGGTTGATCGCCTGGCCAGTGTCTGGTTGCCGGGTTACCGCGCGGTGATCCAGGCCAAGGCACTGGCCGGCCTGGAAAAGGACGAGACCTCGGGGCTGACCTATAACCCGCAGACCGGCACCTTGTTCACCGTCACCGGCAAGAATCCTCTGCTGGTGGAGCTGTCGCGTGAGGGTGAAGTCCTGCGGCGCATCGAGCTCAAGGGTTTCGCCGACCCTGAGGGCGTGGAGATGATGGACAACGGTCGGATGGCCATCGTCGATGAGCGGCGTCGTCAGCTCACCACGTTCACCCTGGGCGACGACGATCTTGAATTGAATGCGGCCGATTTTCCCGGCTTCGACCTGGGCTTCGCCGAGTCAGGCAACAAGGGTTTCGAAGGGCTGGGCTGGGACTCACGTAGCCATAGCCTGCTGCTTGGCAAGGAGCGCAGTCCGCTGGGGTTATTCAGCATGCCGTTCCCGGGAGCTGACGATGACGTTGGGGGCTTGCACCCGTTGGCATCCGGTAACCTCGGCCTGCGCGACATTTCCTCATTGAGCGTCGATGAGCGCACGGGCCACGTGCTGGTGCTCTCCGATGAGTCGCGCATGTTGCTGGAGATCGATCGCGCTGGTCAGCCGGTCAGCTTCCTCAGTCTCAATGCGGGTTTCAATGGTCTGGAGCAAGGCATCAAGCAGGCCGAGGGGGTGGCTATGGATGAAGAGGGCAACATCTATATCGTCGCCGAGCCCAACCTGTTCTATGTCTTCAGTAAACCGGTGCCGGATGCCGGATGAGCGCCCGTGACGGATTCAGTTTCGCTTAAGCGTCGATTCAGTCTGGCTTCAGCTAGCGACACTAATCTGACCCCGTCACTTACGAACAACGAGGTTCACACCATGAAACGTACTGCTCTCGCTCTGATGGTTCTGCCGCTGCTCAGCACCGCTGCTTTCGCCACTGGTTACACCGGCCCTGGCGCCACCCCGCAGGTCACTACCGTGGCTGCCGCGCTGGAAGCTGCTGACGACACCCATGTTGTTCTGGAAGGGCAGATCGTCAAGCGCCTGCAGGATGAGCTCTACGAGTTCAAGGACGCTACTGGCACCATCCAGGTGGAAATCGACGACGAAGACTGGCCGGGCCAGAAAGTTTCTGAAACCGCCAAGGTGCGCCTGACCGGTGAAGTCGACAAGGACCTCAATAGTCATGAGATCGATGTCGATCGCGTCGAACTGATCAACTGATCGCGATATCCCGCCCGCCCGCCACGTTAAGCCCGTGGCGGGCTTTTCCGTGGTAGTCAGAGAAACTCATCATGCGTCGTCTGCTCTCCATCAACCCCTGGCTTTATCTGCTGTTGTTCGTGCTGTTGATTGGAGTCGTGCTGGGCCAGCAGTATCGATTGTTCGAGCGAGCCTGGTTCTCCGTGCAAGAGTGGCAGCACGGTGCGCAGTGGCGCGAGCAGTCACTGTGGCTAGGCGACTACCGCGTGGTGATCGAGGCCAAGCCTATTGCCGATATCAGTGATGTCTCGGCGCTGACCTACGATCCGGATCGGCGCAGCCTGTTCAGTGTCACCAATAAGCCGGCCAAGGTGATCGAGATGAGCCTGGACGGTGAGCTCAAGCGTACTATCGACCTTGAGGGTTTTGGTGATCCTGAGGCTATCGAGTACGTGGCGCCCGGTGTCTACGTGATCGCCGACGAGCGCGAGCAGCGTCTGGTCAAGGTACGCATAGACGACGCCACGCGAGTGATCGATGCCGCTGACTTCCAGCAGCTTTCCCTGGGGATCGGCCGCAACGGCAACAAGGGTTTCGAGGGTTTGGCCTACGATGCGAAGAATCAGCGTCTGCTGGTGGCCAAGGAGCGCGATCCGGTACGTATCTTCGAGGTGCTTGGTTTCCCCCACGTCGATGAGAGCAAGCCGTTGGCGCTGCAGGTCAATACCGACCCGAAGCGTGATGCCCGCTTGTTCGTGCGCGATCTTTCCAGCCTTGATTTCGATGCGGCAACGGGCCACATGCTGGCGCTGTCGGACGAATCACGCCTGGTGATCGAGCTGAACGCCGATGGCAAGCCGGTCAGCACCCTGTCGCTGCTGCGTGGGCAACATGGCCTGCAGCGCGGCGTGCCGCAGGCCGAGGGCGTGGCAACGGACGACGATGGCAACCTGTACCTGATCAGCGAGCCGAATCTGTTCTACGTGTTCAAGAAGCAGAGCGACTAATTCGTCTGGTCGTCGGTCGGCGCGCCCGGTGCATTGTTTTGCACCGACTCGATGCCATTCTTGCAACTGGCGGCACTGGCATACATCTGACTTTGCCCGACCACTTGGCCGTTGGTGGCCATGAGCAGGAAGTAATGTTTGTCGTTGCTCGAGGTTTTGCTCTCGAAGGCGCCGTCGCGTTGTGAGTTCTTCTTCACCGATTCGATGCCGTTGAGCGCTGAATCCTTGGCCTTGTACATCTCACTGCTGAGGATGACCTGGCCATTGCTCGCCAGCAGGTTGAAGTGGAACTGGCCGTCTTTGGCCTTCTTCAGTTCGAACTTTCCAGCCATTTTCGTTTCTCCCTGAGCGTCCGGTGAGATACCGGAGCGGTGCCCTGCAAGCGTAGTTCATAAATGCGAGTGGCTCTTGCCGACATGGGTATGGCCATCGTCCGGCAGTGGTTGCACGCCACCGCTGACGTTGAGCTGGCGCAGGATGCCGCAGTCTTCCGCCTCCTTGGGGCCGTTGCAGCGGTCGCGCAACTCGGTGAGTTGGCCGCGTAGCGCCTGCAGGCTGTCGATTCGCGCCTGAACATGTTCGATATGTTCGTCCACCAGGCTGTTGATCCCGGCACAGTTCTCGTGCGGCAGGTCACGCAGGGCCAGCAGCCGCTGGATCTCTTCCAGGGTCATGTCCAGCGTCCGGCAGTTGCGGATGAATACCAGGCGCTCCAGGTGCGGAGCGCCATACAGGCGGTAGTTACCTTCGCTGCGTGCGGGCGCCGGGAGTAACCCTTCGCGCTCGTAATAGCGCACGGTTTCCACCTGGCAGCCGGCCTTTTTCGCCAATTCTCCGATTTTCATGGGTTCGCCTTCGTGAGTGCTTGACCCTATAGTGACTACAGGGTGTGTACTCGGCAACAGATACCCGACGGAGACTTGCCATGAGCCGTTGCTGCGACCACTCGCACGAACAGCCGCCTGCCCACCACGACCATGCCCACGACTACGCCGGGCATGATCACGATGCTCATCAGCAGTCCATGGACGAGCCGCTGAGTGGCCCACTGAACACCCGCATTCGTATCGAGCAGATGGACTGTCCCACGGAAGAACGCCTGATCCGTGATGCACTGGGTCGGCTACCGGGCGTGGCGGGCCTGCAATTCAACCTGCTGCAGCGCGTGCTTACCGTCAGCCATGGCGAAGGGGCGCTGGCGCAGGTGGTGCCGGCGATTCGTGCGCTGGGCTTCACTGCGCAGGTAGAGGACGAAAGCACCGCTGATCAGTCCGCGGCGCCACCCGTGCAAAAGCCCTGGTGGCCGCTGGCGTTGGCCGGGGTGGTGGCGACCGCTTCCGAGGTCGTGCATTTTGCCGAGCTCGGTCCGGACTGGCTGGTGGCACTGCTGGCGGTGGCCGCCATCCTGATGTGCGGGCTGAACACCTACAAGAAGGGCTGGATCTCCCTGAAGAATCGCAACCTCAACATCAATGCCCTGATGAGCATCGCCGTGACCGGCGCCGTGCTGATCGGCCAGTGGCCGGAAGCGGCGATGGTGATGGTGCTGTTCACCCTGGCCGAACTGATCGAGGCACGCTCGCTAGACCGGGCGCGCAATGCGATTCGCGGGCTGATGGATCTGGCACCACCTCGCGCGACGGTAAAGCAGGCCGATGGTGCCTGGCAGGACGTGGACGTACAGTCCATCGGCCTGGGCACGGTGGTGCGTGTACGCCCCGGTGAACGCATCAGCCTCGATGGCGAGGTGGTCGGCGGCAGCTCGACCGTCAACCAGGCGCCGATTACCGGGGAAAGCCTGCCGGTAGAGAAGGGTGTCGGCGATCCGGTGTTCGCGGGCACCATCAACGAGGCCGGCTCGCTGGAGTTCCGCGTAACGGCGGCGGCACGCGACACCACCCTGGCGCGGATCATCCATGCGGTCGAGGAGGCGCAGGGCTCGCGTGCACCGACCCAGCGTTTCGTCGATCAGTTCTCGCGCATCTATACCCCGGCAGTGTTCGCTTTCGCCCTGGCTGTCGCCGTGCTGCCACCGTTGCTGATGGGCGGTGCCTGGCTCGACTGGGTCTATCGTGCCCTGGTGCTGCTGGTGGTGGCCTGCCCCTGTGCGCTGGTGATCTCCACGCCGGTGACCATTGTCAGTGGTCTGGCGGCCGCTGCGCGCAAGGGCATCCTGATCAAGGGCGGCGTGTATCTGGAGAACGGCCGGCATCTGGCGCTGCTGGCGCTGGACAAGACCGGCACTTTGACTCACGGCAAGCCGGTGCAAACCGACAGCTTCCATCTGCTGGAAGTGGATGAGCCGCTGCACGCCGCCTGGGCAGCGAGCCTGGCCGCGCGCTCCGACCATCCGGTTTCCCGGGCATTGGCTCAGCACGCCGCAGAGCAAGGGCAGGCGCTGCACGAGGTCAAGGACTTCGAGGCGCTGCCTGGGCGCGGTACCAAGGGCATGGTCGATGGCACGCTGCTTTATATAGGCAACCATCGCCTGGTCGAAGACCTAGGGCTCTGCTCTGTGCAGCTGGAAGAGCGTCTGGAGGCGCTGGAGCGTCAGGGCAAGAGCGTGGTGGTGTTGTGCGACGAACAGCGCGCGCTGATGCTTTTCGCCGTCGCTGACACGGTGCGTCAGACCAGCCGCGAGGCGGTCGCCGAACTGCACGAACTGGGCGTACGCACCTGCATGCTCACCGGTGACAACGCCCACACCGCGGCGGCCATCGCTGAACAGGTGGGTGTCGACGAGGCGCGTGGCGATCTGCTGCCCGCGGACAAACTGGCCTGGGTCGAGGCGCGCCAGGCACAAGGCAAGGTAGTGGGCATGGTTGGCGATGGCATCAACGATGCTCCGGCGCTGGCCAAGGCCGAGATCGGCTTCGCCATGGGCGCTGCCGGCACCGATACCGCTATCGAGACCGCCGATGTGGCATTGATGGACGATGATCTGCGCAAGATTCCGGCCTTCGTGCGCCTGTCGCGGCAGACCCACGCCATCCTGGTGCAGAACATCGTCCTGGCGCTGGGCATCAAGGCCGTTTTCCTGGTCATGACCCTGACGGGCGAGGCGACCATGTGGATGGCCGTGTTCGCCGACATGGGCGTGAGCCTGATGGTGGTGTTCAACGGCTTGCGCTTGTTGCGCAAGTGAACACCCGACCCGTAGCCAGTTTCCGGTGCGCATGGCGAATCGCAGCAGACTCGGATTGCACTCGGGCCACCGACTGCGCAAATCAGAGTGGGTGGAACAAAGGACTCTGTGGGAGGGGCTTCAGCCGCGACAATCGCCCCTGAAGCGCCTCCCACCGATTCAGCGCTTGAGCGTCTTCACGCCTTCGGCGGTGCCGAGCAGCAGCAGATCGGCCGGGCGGGCGGCGAACAGGCCATTGGTGACCACGCCGACGATGGCGTTGATGTCCGCCTCCAGTTTTACCGGATCGTTGATCGACAGGTTGTGCACGTCGAGGATGACGTTGCCGTTATCGGTCAGCACGCCTTCGCGGTATACCGGGTCGCCGCCCAGCTTTACCAGCTCGCGCGCCACATGGCTGCGGGCCATGGGAATGACTTCGACCGGCAGTGGGAAGTTGCCCAGCACCGGCACCAGCTTGCTGGCGTCGGCGATGCAGATGAAGGTCTTGGCCACGGCGGCGACGATCTTTTCGCGGGTCAGCGCTGCGCCGCCGCCCTTGATCAGGTGCAGACGCTCGTCGCTCTCGTCGGCGCCGTCGACGTAGAACTCCAGTTCGGCGGTGCTGTTGAGGTCGTAGACCGGGATGCCATGGCCTTTCAGGCGTGCGGCGGTGGCTTCGGAGCTGGCGACGGCGCCATCGAAGTCCATCTTGTGCTTGGCCAGCGCGTCGATGAAGAAGTTAGCGGTGGAGCCGGTGCCGACGCCGACGATGCTCTTGCTGTCGAGGCGCGGGAGAATGTGGTCGACGGCGGCCTGGGCCACGGCCTGTTTCAACTGATCCTGGTTCATCGCGGGGGAATGCCTGGGAAGGTAGAGAGTTAAGCCGCGAATTATAGCCGCAAGTGGTGTGCTGACGGGGCAGAACCCGCGCCTTTCGTATGGTCGTCCGGCGCGGCGCTGGGGTAGACTCGGCAGTCCTCTCAAAGCCCGAACACCTGCGAAATCGCCATGCTCGAACAGTACGTGAAGAAGATCCTCACCTCGCGCGTTTATGACGTCGCGGTGGAAACCCCGCTGCAACCCGCCCGTCAGCTCAGTGAGCGGCTGGGTAGCCAGATTCTGCTCAAGCGCGAAGATCTGCAGCCGGTGTACTCGTTCAAGATTCGCGGCGCCTACAACAAGCTGGCGCAACTGTCCCCGGAAGAGCTGGCGCGCGGCGTGGTCACCGCCTCGGCTGGCAATCATGCGCAGGGCCTGGCCCTGGCGGCCAAGCACCTGGGCGTGAAAGCGACCATCGTCATGCCGCGCACCACGCCGGAGTTGAAGGTGCAGGGTGTGCGTTCGCGCGGTGGCAAGGTGGTGCTGCACGGCGATGCTTTCCCCGAGGCGCTGGCACATTCGCTGAAGCTGGTGGAGGAGAAGGGCTACACCTACATCCACCCGTACGATGATCCGCTGGTGATCGCCGGGCAGGGCACCGTGGCCATGGAAGTGCTGCGTCAGCACCAGGGGCATATCGATGCCATCTTCGTCCCGGTCGGTGGCGGCGGCCTGATCGCCGGTATCGCCGCGTACGTGAAGTACCTGCGCCCGGAGATCAAGGTGGTCGGCGTCGAGCCGGACGACTCCAACTGCCTGCAGCAGGCGATGGCGGCGGGTGAGCGCGTGGTACTGCCGACCGTCGGGCTGTTCGCCGATGGCGTGGCGGTGGCGCAGATCGGCCAGCACACCTTCGATATCTGCAAGCATCACGTCGACGAGGTGATCACCGTCAGCACCGACGAAATCTGCGCGGCGATCAAGGATATCTACGACGATACCCGTTCGATCACCGAGCCGGCCGGCGCGCTGGCCGTGGCCGGGATCAAGAAGTACGTCGAGCGCCAGGGCGCCAATGGCGAAGTGCTGGTGGGTATCGATTCCGGCGCCAACGTCAACTTCGACCGCCTGCGCCATGTCGCCGAGCGCGCCGAACTGGGCGAGAAGCGCGAAGCGATCATCGCCGTGACCATCCCCGAGCAGCCGGGCAGCTTCAAGGCCTTCTGCGAGGCAGTGGGCAAGCGCCAGATCACCGAGTTCAACTATCGCTATCACACTGACCGCGAGGCGCACATCTTCGTCGGCGTGCAGACCCATCCGGAGAACGACCCACGCCAGGCGTTGGTCGAGGGCCTGCGTGCGCAGGGCTTCCCGGTGCTGGACCTGACCGATAACGAACTGGCCAAATTGCATATCCGCCATATGGTCGGTGGTCATGCCGCTGGTGTCGGTAACGAGATGGTGCTGCGCTTCGAATTCCCCGAGCGGCCGGGCGCCCTGTTCAATTTCCTGCAGAAACTGGGCGGGCGCTGGAATATCTCGATGTTCCACTACCGCAATCACGGCGCTGCCGATGGCCGCGTGCTGGCCGCCCTGCAGGTGCCAGCGGACGAACGCCATCTGGTGCCGGCGGCGCTGGACGCCATCGGTTATCCCTACTGGGATGAAAGTGACAACCCCGCTTATCGCCTGTTTCTGGGTTGAAAGCTGCCTTCGAACCGTAGGGCGGGTGTAACCCGCCAAAGCGCGCTGGCGGGTTACACCCGCCCTACGTAATCGCCTGATAACCAAGGAAGCCCCTGATGGAACACTATCTGCTGGTCCGTATTCTCCACAGCGCCCCGGGCGTGTTGCTGCTGCTCGGCCTGATCGCTCATGGCGTCATGCTGTTCAAGGCGCAGCGTGGTGGTGATGCGGCTGTGTTGGCGCGCAAACTGCGGGTCACACTGCTGTTCAGCTTTCCAGCGTTCGCCGTGCTGGCGCTGAGCCTGCCGGTCACTGGCTACTGGCTGGTGGACACTGCCGGCTGGCCGCTGGGGCAGACCTGGCTGCTGCTGGGCAGCATTCTCTATGCACTGATGATGCTGCTCGGTTTGCTGCTGGCCGGTCGCCTGGCCGTTTGGCGCGCGCTGGGTGATGCGCCAGCGCCAACAGCGTTGAAGCGTCTGTGCCTGATCTATGCCGGACTGATTCTGGTATTGCTGATCGCCATCATGGCGTTGATGGGAGCCAAGCCGGCTTGAGCAGGTCGGCGGGCTGCTCGCTTCGCTCGCGAGACCGCCCTACGTTTTACCGGCTGCGTCTGCTTTTCGCCTGCAGGAGCGGCAGGGCGGCAGGGCGGCATTGCGCTTCAGCCGCGATTGCCGCTATCAAAGATTTCGCGGCTGAAGCCGCTCCTACAGCTGCGTGTTCAGTGCTTCATCTCAACGCAGCGAGATCACCGGCCAGCCGCGCTCGATGGCGGTGGCGCGCAGCACGTCGTCCGGGTCGACTGCCACGGGATTGGCCACCGCTTCGAGCAGTGGCAGGTCATTGCGTGAGTCGCTATAGAAGTAGGCCCCGTCGAGGTTGTACCCCGTCTCTGCCAGCCACTCGTTCAGCCGCGTCACCTTGCCGTCCTGGTAGCACGGCGTGCCGGTGATCTGTCCGGTGTAGCGGCCGTCCTGCATGCCGCATTCGGTAGCGATCAGCGTCTCCACGCCCAGACGTTCGGCGATGGGCGCGGTGACGAAACGGTTGGTGGCGGTGATGATCACCAGCTTGTCGCCCGCGGCGCGGTGCTCGGCCAGCAGTGCCTCGCCCTTGGCCAGAATGATCGGCTCGATCACCTCGGCCATGAACTCGCGGTGCCACTGCGCCAGTTGCGCCATGTCGTGGCGGCCGAGAATGGCCTGGCTGAAATTCTGATAGGCCACCACATCCAGTTTGCCGGCACAGTAATCGGCATAGAAGGCATCGTTGCGTGCCAGGTACTCGGCTGCGTCGACCAGGCCGCGCTGGCAGACGAATTCGCCCCAGCTGTGGTCGCTGTCGCCAGCCAGCAGGGTGTTGTCGAGATCGAAAAGGGCCAAGCGCACGGTTCGTTACCTGTTCTGTAGAAAGGGGAGGCGCGCCAGAATAGCCGCTTTGCCGGGGGTTTCAAACTGCACCTAAACCCGCGTTGCTGCTGTCGCCGGCTTTGTGGAACAATGCCGGAACTTGCGTGTACGAGGTTGCTTGCCGTGATCGATTCTGATGGTTTCCGCCCGAATGTCGGCATCATCCTGACCAATGATTTCGGCCAGGTGCTCTGGGCCAGGCGTATCAACCAGGATGCGTGGCAGTTTCCCCAGGGCGGCATTAATGATCGTGAATCGCCGGAAGAGGCGCTTTACCGTGAACTGAATGAAGAGGTCGGGCTCGAAGAGCAGGATGTGAATATCCTCGCCTGCACCCGAGGCTGGTTGCGTTATCGTTTGCCGCAGCGTCTGGTGCGCACGCACAGCCAGCCGCTGTGCATCGGACAGAAGCAGAAGTGGTTTCTGCTGCGTCTGACCGGAGCTGAAGACCGCGTACGCATGGACCTGACCGGCAAGCCCGAATTCGATGGTTGGCGCTGGGTCAGTTACTGGTACCCGCTGGGTCAGGTGGTCACATTCAAGCGCGAGGTGTATCGCCGTGCGCTCAAGGAACTCGCCCCGCGCCTGATAGTGCGCGACTGATACGGACCCCAATCGAGCATGCTCAATACGCTGCGCAAGATCGTCCAGGAAGTGAATGCCGCCAAGGATCTCAAGGCGGCATTGACGATCATTGTGCAACGGGTGAAGGAAGCGATGGGCAGTCAGGTCTGCTCGGTCTACCTGCTCGATCCGGAAAGCAACCGCTTTGTGCTGATGGCTACCGACGGCCTCAACAAGCGCTCCATCGGCAAGGTCAGCATGGCGCCCAGCGAGGGTCTGGTCGGCCTGGTCGGTAGCCGCGAGGAACCCCTGAACCTCGAAGATGCCGCAGGCCACCCGCGCTATCGCTACTTCGCCGAGACCGGCGAGGAGCGCTATGCATCCTTCCTCGGTGCACCGATCATCCACCACCGCCGCGTGATGGGCGTGCTCGTCGTGCAGCAGAAGGAGCGCCGCCAGTTCGACGAGGGCGAAGAAGCCTTCCTGGTCACCATGAGCGCGCAGCTCGCCGGGGTCATCGCCCATGCCGAGGCGACCGGTTCGATTCGCGGCCTGGGGCGCCAGGGCAAAGGCGTGCAGGAGGCCAAGTTCGTCGGCGTGCCGGGTGCGCCGGGGGCAGCGGTCGGAACCGCTGTCGTGGTGCTGCCCCCGGCCGATCTCAATGTAGTTCCAGACCGAAGCGTCGATGACATAGCCGCCGAACTGGAACTGTTCGACAAGGCGCTGGGTTGGGTGCGCGAGGACATGCAGGAGCTGTCCGAGAAGCTCGCCACCCAACTGCGCAAGGAAGAGCGCGCGCTATTCGACGTTTACCTGATGATGCTCGAGGACGCCGCACTGGGTAACGAGGTGCGCAAGATCATCCGCACCGGCCAGTGGGCGCAGGGCGCCTTGCGCCAGGTGGTGCTCGACCACGTCAAGCGCTTCGAGCTGATGGATGATGCCTACCTGCGCGAGCGCGCCAGCGATGTGCGCGACCTGGGTCGCCGCCTGCTGGCCTACCTGCAGGAAGAGCGCAAGACCTCGCTGGTCTATCCCGACAACACCATTCTGGTCAGTGAGGAGCTTTCGCCGGCGATGCTTGGCGAAGTCCCGGAAGGCAAGCTGGTCGGCCTGATCTCGGTGACTGGCTCGGGTAACTCCCATGTGGCGATCTTCGCCCGCGCCATGGGTATTCCCACGGTGATGGGCGTGGTCGACCTGCCGTATTCGAAGATCGACGGCATCAAACTGATTGTCGACGGCTACCACGGCGAAGTCTTCACCAACCCCAGCGAGCTGCTGAGCAAGCAGTACGCCGATGTGGTCGAGGAGGAGCGCCAGCTCACCGAGGGCCTCGACGCCCTGCGTGCGTTACCCTGCGAAACGCTCGATGGCCATCGCATGCCTCTATGGGTTAACACCGGCCTGCTCGCCGACGTGGCCCGTGCCCAGCAGCGTGGTGCCGAGGGTGTCGGCCTGTATCGCACCGAAGTGCCGTTCATGATCAACGAGCGCTTCCCCAGCGAGAAGGAGCAGCTTGCTACCTACCGCGAACAGTTGCAGGCCTTCCACCCGCTGCCGGTGACGATGCGCACCCTGGATATCGGTGGTGACAAGGCGCTGTCCTATTTCCCGATCAAGGAAGAGAACCCCTTCCTCGGCTGGCGCGGTATCCGCGTCACGCTCGACCATCCGGAAATCTTTCTGGTGCAGACCCGCGCCATGCTCAAGGCCAGCGAGGGGCTGAATAATCTGCGCATCCTGCTGCCGATGATTTCCGGCATTCAGGAGTTGGAAGAGGCGTTGCACCTGATCCACAGAGCCTGGGGCGAGGTGCGTGACGAAGGCACCGATGTACCGCTGCCGCCCATCGGCCTGATGATTGAAATTCCCGCGGCGGTGTACCAAACCCGCGAGCTGGCGCGGCAGGTGGATTTCCTCTCGGTGGGTTCCAATGACCTGACCCAGTACCTGCTAGCGGTGGATCGTAACAACCCGCGGGTCGCCGACCTCTACGACTTCCTTCACCCGGCGGTGCTGCAGGCATTGCAGAAGGTGGTGCATGACGCCCATCTGGAAGGCAAGCCGGTGAGCATCTGTGGCGAGATGGCCGGGGATCCGGCGGCGGCCGTGCTGCTGCTGGCCATGGGCTTCGATTCGCTGTCCATGAACGCCACCAACTTGCCCAAGGTGAAATGGCTACTGCGGCAGATCACCCAGAGCAAGGCCAAGGAACTGTTGGGCCAGGTGATGACCATGGATAACCCGCACCTGATCTATAGCACCCTGCACCTGGCGTTGCGCAATCTCGGCCTGGGCCGGGTGATCAATCCGGCGTCCAATATCCAGGCCTGATTCGTCTGTAGGAGCGAGCTCTGCTCGCGAAGCTTTTGTGCCCCAGGATTCGCGAGCAGGGCTCGCTCCCGCCGCGCTGCTTACCCGCTTAAGGCGACCTCGCCTAGCACGGCGCCATGCTGGCCGAAACTGCGCTCGATGATGCTCCAGCCGCCATTGCGCTCAAGGCTCAGCACCGTGCTGGCGCGAGTGCCATAGGCGGCGCTGGCGATGAAGACGCTCGACAGCAGGCGCTCCGTGGCCAACCCCACGCCCGTATCCGGCAGCAGCTGATCGTCCGGCTGGCTACCGTCGCTCAGCAGCCCCAATAGCGCTTCATCCCCGCTCTCGACTTGATCGCTCAAGGCATTCTTGGCACGCAGCAGCTTCGGCCAGGGCGTGTCGAGATTGGCATTGGACATGCCGTAGATGCCGCTCTGCAGTTGCCGGGGCCGGCCTTCCGCAGAGTTGAAGTGCCAGAGCTGGTGGCGGTCGCCAACCAGCAGGTTGAATCCGGCATGGGCTGCCGAGTCGCGCATGATTCTGTCGAGATAGGCCGGTGCCGACTCCTGGCCCAGCAGGTAGTCAGCCGTCAGCGCACCGCGTGAGCGCGGCCCGGCTTTTTGCCTGGGGTCGCGGATGTTGGTCAGCGCCGCGAAGCGACCTTGCGCAGTAACGCCGAGCCAGGTGCCGCCGGCCTGCAGGTCGCGGCCGGCAAATACGCCAGGGGCGTCCTGCCATTCACCCAGTGCGGCGCTGGGGCGCTCGTAGAACTCGTCGCGATTGGCTGCAAGGCGCAGCACCGTCTGGTTTTCGGGCTGCCAGGCAAAGACGATCAGGCACATGCGCATTCCTCCGGTGGCGGAGTCTGGCAGGCTAGCGAGCTCAGCCAGGGGCGGCAACCGTTCCGTCGACCCGTATGCCGTTGAGTGGGCATTTCCGCTACCATGCCGCTTTGTTTTTGGGGGTGTCGATGGAACTGCTGCTCTATCTGGTGCTGGGTTCGGCTGCCGGTGTGCTGGCCGGCCTGTTCGGCGTGGGTGGCGGCCTGATCATCGTGCCGGTGCTGGTGTTGAGCTTCACCTCCCAGGGAATGGCAACGGAAATCCTCACCCATCTGGCAGTGGGCACGTCCCTGGCGACCATCGTATTCACCTCGATCAATTCGTTGCTCGAACATCATCGCAACGGCGCGGTGCGTTGGCCGCTGTTTCGTTGGCTGGCCGTCGGTATCCTGCTCGGTGCAGCGTTAGGTGCGATGACGGCGGCGTTGATACAGGGGCCGTTGTTGCAGAAGATCATCGGTACGTTCGCCATTGTCGTGGCGGTGCAGATGGCGCTGGACCTGAAACCCAAGGCCAGCCGCGATGTCCCAGGCAAGCCGGCGCTGACGGTGGCCGGCGGAGTGATTGGCTGGGCCTCGGCAATTTTCGGAATCGGTGGTGGTTCGTTGACCGTGCCCTATCTGGTCTGGCGCAGCGTGCCGATCCAACAGGCGGTGGCAACCTCGGCGGCTTGTGGATTGCCGATCGCCATCGCTGGTGCGCTGAGTTTCATGTTCACCGGCTGGGGGAATGCGCATCTGCCGCCGTGGAGTGTCGGTTTCGTCTATCTCCCGGCGTTGCTGGGTATTGCTGTGACCAGCATGTTCTTTGCCCGTTTGGGTGCGCGCCTGGCCCATCGCCTGTCGCCACTGTTGCTCAAGCGTCTGTTCGCCCTGCTGCTGTTCAGTGTGGGCCTGAGTTTTTTCATCTAAGGAGTCCTGGATGCTGCCTTATCCGCAGATCGACCCGGTGGCCATTGCCCTCGGCCCCCTGAAAATCCATTGGTACGGCCTGATGTACCTGGTCGGCATCGGTGGTGCCTGGCTACTGGCATCGCGCCGGCTGGAGCGTTTCGATGCGACCTGGACCAAGGACAAGCTGTCCGACCTGGTGTTCTGGGTGGCCATGGGGGTGATTCTCGGTGGGCGTCTGGGCTATGTATTTTTCTATGATTTTGCCGCCTATATCGCCGAACCGGCGAAGATCCTGCGGGTTTGGGAGGGCGGTATGTCCTTCCATGGCGGCCTGATCGGGGTGATGCTGGCGACCTGGTGGTTCGGCAAGCGCAACGGCAAGAGCTTCTTCGAGCTGATGGACTTCATCGCACCGCTGGTGCCGATCGGTCTGGGTGCCGGGCGCATCGGTAACTTCATCAACGCCGAGTTGTGGGGCAAGGCCAGCGACGTGCCTTGGGCGATGATCTTCCCTACCGACCCGCAGCAGTTGGCGCGTCATCCGTCGCAGCTCTACCAGTTCGCCCTGGAAGGCGTGGCGCTGTTCATCATCCTCTGGTTCTATTCGCGCAAACCGCGCCCGACCATGGCCGTTTCCGGCATGTTCGCCGCTTGCTACGGGGTGTTCCGCTTCATCGTCGAGTTCGTCCGTGTGCCCGATGCTCAGCTCGGCTACCTGGCCTGGGGCTGGCTGACCATGGGTCAGATTCTCTGCCTGCCAATGATCCTCGGCGGTATCGGCCTGATTGCCTACGCCTACAAGCGCCAGCCCGTACAAGGAGCCGTCTGATGAAACAGTACCTCGACCTGATGCGCCACGTGCGCGAGCACGGTACCTTCAAGGAAGACCGCACCGGCACCGGCACCTACAGCGTGTTCGGCTACCAGATGCGCTTCGACCTGGCTGACGGCTTCCCCATCGTCACCACCAAGAAGTGCCACCTGCGCTCGATCATCCACGAGCTGCTGTGGTTCCTGCAGGGTGACACCAACATCAAGTACCTCAAGGACAACGGCGTCAGCATCTGGGACGAGTGGGCCGACGAGAATGGCAACCTTGGCCCTGTCTACGGTTACCAGTGGCGCAGCTGGCCGGCGCCCAACGGCGAGTCCATCGATCAGATCGCCAAGCTGATCGAGATGATCAAGAAGAACCCGGATTCGCGTCGCCTGATCGTCTCGGCCTGGAACCCCGCGTTGGTCGAGCAGATGGCGCTGCCACCGTGCCACGCGCTGTTCCAGTTCTACGTCGCCGACGGCAAGCTCAGCTGTCAGCTCTATCAGCGTTCGGCCGACATCTTCCTCGGCGTGCCCTTCAACATCGCCAGTTATGCGCTGCTGACGCTGATGGTGGCGCAGGTTTGCGGCTTGCAGCCGGGTGAGTTCATTTGGACCGGCGGCGACTGCCACCTGTACGCCAACCATATCGAGCAGACCGACCTGCAGCTGACCCGCCAGCCGCTGCCGCTACCGACCATGAAGCTCAATCCTGAGGTGAAGGACCTGTTGGCCTTCAAATTCGGGGACTTCGAACTGGTGGATTACGAAGCGCACCCGCATATCAAGGCGCCGGTGGCAGTGTAGGCAAGCGGGGGCTGCGCGTTTTCCGCTTCAGCCCAGCGGTTGCATGGAAAGGTCGCTGCGCAGGCGCTCTACCTGTTCGGCGCGTTCGGCCTCTTCCAGGCGCGCGCCGGGATTGAGCGATGACCATTGCGGGTGAGCGCGTGCCACGTTCAGCGGGGCAGGCAGCTTGCCCTGACGCCACAGGGTTTCCTGCGGGACGTTGAGGCTGATGGCGTCCATCGCGGCGTGTCCGCGCACGTCCAGTGCGGCCAGCAATTGCTGCTGACGCAGGGCGAGCAGGCGCAGCACGGCGTCGTCGACGGTCAGTTCGCGCTGGCCCTTGAGTTTTCCCTTCAAGCGCTCCCCGTAGTTACGCAGGGTCTGCGCGCTGCCGCCGATCACTGCGCCCAATGCGGCAGCTGCGCCCATGGTGAGGCCGCCGACCAGCAGATCGACGCCGACGCCCGTGGCGGCGCCGGCTGCCATGCCGCCGCCGACCTTGATGCCGAGCTGCTTCAGTGTTTCCGGGTTGAACAGATCATCGCCCCAGCGGCCGTCGAGCAGCGGCAGGTCAGCCGCTTTGGCGTCACTGCTGCGGAAAGCGTACAGGCGTAGCAGGGCCTCGACGCAACGCTGCTCGCGCTGGCGAATGGCCGTGCGCAGCTCGCTGATGGCGCCCTGCTCCAGCACGGGTTGGGCGGCGACGCTGCGGCGGCAGGCGGCGCAGTCGATCAGCAGCTCGGCGATCAGACGGTTGCCGGCCTGGCGCCGGGCCTGGCGCTGGGCTTCGTGATCCTCGATCAGTCGTTGCAGCTGCGGGCGCGAACGCTCCAGTAGCAGGGCCAGGCTTTCGTACAGACGTCGTTCGCCGTCTGCAGGTGGTGCCACGCTGTCGAACGCCACCAGAGCATGCAGGCCGAGGCGGGCCAGGGCTTCGCGCCATTCACCTTCGCGATGGCTGGCGCTGGCGACGAAATTGAGCACCGGCAGCAGCGGCCGGCCGCACATGGTCAGCACCGCCAGTTCGTCGCGGTACTTGGCCAGCACCGGCTCACGCACATCAATCACATACAGGCCGGCGTCGGAGGCCATGAGCTGGCGCAGCACCTTGGCTTCCTGTTCGTAGCGCTGGCGCGCCTCGCTGCCTTCGAGAAAACGCGCCAGACGTGCCGGGCCGTCCAGCCGCTCGCCGGGGCGGTCGAGACGTTCCAGGTAGTCGAGCAGGGCGATAGCGTCTTCCAGGCCTGGGGTGTCGTACAGCTCCAGCAGCGCCTGGCCATCCACCGACAGGCGCGCACCTTCGACATGGCGGGTGGTGCTGGCGCGGGGCGAGACTTCGCCGAAGTCGATGTCGCGGGTCAGGGTGCGCAACAGCGAGGTCTTGCCGACGTTGGTGTGGCCGACCAGGGCCAGTTTCAGTGGCTCAGTCATGTCCGCTCTCCAGCCAGTTCAGCGGTGCCGTATCGCCATGCTGCAGTTCCAGGCTGGCGATCGCCTGATGCCAGTCCGTCAGGCGGGCGCTGTCCAGGCTCTCACCGGGTGTCGGCGGCAGCAGCCAAATGCGCGTAGCCGAGGCCGAGCGCGCCAGTTCGCCGATCAGCGCCAAGGTGCCACGATCCGGTGAGCGGCGCGGGTCGCAGGCGATGGCCAGGCGCTCGGGCGGGAAGCGGGTCAGCTGTTCGAGTAACTGACGGCGCTGTTCGCGGCTGTCGATCACCCCGGCATCGGCCACGCCCTTGGGCAGCGACGCAGGCGGCCAGGGGCGGCGCTCGTCCAGTTCGATGCCGAGCAGCAGCGCGCCGCTGCTAGGTTGCGCGCTGGCGCCGCCTTGCGGTTGGTGCAGGGCGGCGGGCGCCAGGTCACAGATGCCCAGGCGTTCGCTGTCCGGTTGCAGGCGTTGGCGCAGCAGGCCATAGCCGGTCAGGTCGAGATCCAGGCGCAGCGCGCCTTTGCCGGACTGCCAGCGCCATAGGCATAGCAGTGTCAGTAGCAGGCGTGGCAGCAGGCCGTAGACCAGCACCACGCCGACCAGCCAGCCGGCCCAGCTCTGCCGGGCTGCTTCGCTGGCGATAGCGGCATCGCCGCTGGCGCGAATGACGTCGATGTCTGGCAAGCTGAAGCCGAGCAGCGCGGGCAGGGCGCCGATGGCCTGGGTCAGGGCGATGAAGGTGTCGCCACCAAGAATGGTGGTTTCCCAGACGAAGCCGTAGCGGCGCGTAGCGAGTAGCAATAGCAGGGTGGCCAGCGCCGCGAGCATGGCCAGCGCCCACAGACCGTTGACCATCAGGCCCAGTCCCCAGCGGGTCAGATGCTGGCGTTGCAGCATCAGCAGCAGAGCCGGGGCCAGTTGCGCAGCGCTGGCATCACGCGCCAGTTTTTCGCTGAGCCACAGCCACAGGCGACCCAGCGCGCCTGGGTTGTCACGGGTCAGCAGCAGGCCCAGCAGCCAGCCGAGCAGCATCAGCAGGTTGAGCCCGAGCAGACTGCCTAGTGCCCAGAACACGTTGATCGGGCGGCTGCCGTCACCGAGTGCGGCCAGGGCCAGGCCGAAGCCGCTGAGCAGGGCCAGCAGTGCCAGCAGCACACCGGCCAGGCGTGCGCCCTGCAACCAGTGCAACAGCGCCTGCCACTGACCATCACGGCGGGCCAGGTGCAGGGCGCGATGCTGGATACGCTCGGCCAGGTCAACCTGCTCGGCACGGGCCAGGCGATTGGCCTCGCTGTCTTCGAGCGGGCCGGCATGGTCCTCGCGCAGGCGAATGGTTTCGCTGAGCCAGAGGCGTTGGAAGGGGGTAGGGGAGGAGGCGTCTGTCACGGGGCGTCTCGTCATTCGTATCAGGGGTTGAGAATAACCCCTGATACGCTTCGGTGCGAATCAGCGCTGCTCGCGCAAACGCACGGCGATATCCGGCTGGTCGATGAACAGGCCATCGATACCGGTGGCGAGGAAGGCACGCAGCTCGGCGTTGATATCGCCGCGCTCGCTCGGTTCGCTGCCGTTACGCAGACGGGTGGGCAGGAAGGCGTTTTCAGCGCGGAAGGTGTAGGGATGCACCTTGAGCCCGGCCGCATGGGCGTCACGTACCAGGCTGGTCGGCTCTGTGAGGTTACCGGTGGTATCACGCGGGATGATCATGCCTTTCTCCGGGCCGATGCCGCTGGCGTAACGCGCGATGTTTTTCAGACCTTCTGGCGTGATCATCTGTTGATAGCCAAGGTCACTGCCCAGTACCTGCTGATCGTAGGGTCGGCCTTCTACCCACAGCAGCTGCACCAGGCGGATTGGTGTCAGCGTGCTCAGCGTCTTGAGGTTTGCCACTTCGAAGGACTGGATGAAAACGGGCGCGTCGGCGCTGTCATAGCCGTTGCGTTCGAGCACCGCCAGCAGCGGTTTTTCCATGGCCAGGTCTAGTCGCTGGAAGTGGGTGGGGTGCTTGGTTTCCGGGTACAAACCCAGGGGCCGTTGCTGAAGGGCTTCCAGGCGTTTCACCAGATCGATGATCTCCTGCAGCGTGGGAATCTCGAACTGGCCATCGAAACGGGTATTGTCCGGCCGCTGCTGCGGGATACGTTCGATCGCGCGCAGGGTTTTCAGCTCGGCCAGGGTGAAGTCCTCACTGAACCAGCCTTCCAGGCTGCGCCCGTCGACGCTCTGGGTGCGTTTGCGGTCAGCGAATTCGGGGCGCTGCGCCACGTCGGTGGTCAGCCCCAGTTCGTTGTCGTGGCGGGCGACCAACTGGCCATCGCGAGTCATCACCAAGTCGGGCTCGATGTAGTCGGCGCCTTGAAAGGCTGCCAGCGCGTATGCCGCCAGTGTGTGCTCGGGCGCGTAACCGCTGGCGCCCCGGTGGGCGATCACCAGTGGCGCCTTGCTGTCCCAGGTCTGGGGTTGCCCTGCACTGGGCTGCTGCTGGGCCCAGTCGATGGCGGCCTGGATGTTATCCGGAGTCGGGCTGGCGAAGACCGCCAGTGGCAGCAGAGTGACGCCCAATACCCAGGCAGAGAGTGATGTCGACATGATGCTGGCTCCTTGCTCGTAGAGTCAGCCCTTAGCCTGCTACGGCGAATATGACGATACGACGACAGCGCTGCTGCAGCCACTGATGGGCTGCGAGGCCGCTGGGGGCTCTGTTATGCTCGCGGCCATGAAAACGACTCTACCTCTTTCTCTGATCGCCGCGCTCGCGCACAACCGCGTGATTGGCCGCGACAACCAACTGCCCTGGCACCTGCCGGCGGATCTCAAGCACTTCAAGGCGATGACGCTCGGCAAGCCGATCATCATGGGGCGCAAAACCTGGGATTCGCTCGGGCGCCCGTTGCCGGGCCGGCTCAATATCGTGGTCAGCCGTCAGGCCGGCCTGACCCTGGAAGGTGCCGAGGTATTCGCGACGCTGGAAGAGGCTATCGAACGAGCTGACGCCTGGGCGCGTGAAGAGAATGCCGAGGAACTGATGCTGATCGGCGGCGCGCAGCTCTATGAGCTGGGCCTGGCCCAGGCTGATCGTCTTTACTTGACGCGTGTCGGCCTGGATCCCGAGGGTGATGCCTTCTTCCCCGAGGTCGACGAGGCCACCTGGCGTATGACCTCCAGCGTCGAGCACCCGGCTTCGGCCGAGACACCGTCTTACGCCTTCGAAGTGTGGGAGCGCCGCGGCGCATAATCCTGCCTGGCGTTCCGGCCATTTCTGCCGCCAGATTCTCCTGCGCGGCGGGACGGCCACTGCCTTGCCTCTGCCGTAATTTTCTTTCGTGCATCCTGATGCAGGTTTTTACATGTCTGAGCAATCGCCCGTCGACGAGCGCCCGAGCGCCGTCGCTGCACTCTTCGTGCGCCATCCACTCTGGGAAGATGCGCTGGCCCTGCTGTTCGGCACCGCGCTGGTGGCGCTGGGTATCGCCTTTTACACGCATGCCGGCCTGCTCACCGGTGGCACTGTCGGCATCGCCTTTCTGGCCAATTACCAGGCCGGCTGGTCGTTCGGTCTGGTGTTCTGCCTGGTCAATCTGCCGTTCTACCTGCTCGGTATCTGGCGTATGGGCTGGGCTTTCACCTTGCGCACGGGCTGCGCGGTGATGCTGGTTTCGCTACTGGCCGAGCTGACGCCGCACTGGGTCGCCTTCGCTCATCTAAGCGCCGTGTATGCCGCGCTGTTCGGTGGCGCTGCGATGGGGCTGGGCTTGCTCATGCTGTTCCGCCACCGCGCCAGCCTGGGCGGGGTTAACATTCTCGCGCTGTATATGCAGGAGCGCTTCGGTTTCCGCGCTGGCACCGTGCAGATGGCCATCGACGCGAGCATCGTCCTGGCGGCGATTTTCGTGGTGTCGCCAGACAAGGTGCTGCTCTCGGTGCTGGGGGCGGTAGTGCTCAATCTGGTGCTGGCGATCAATCACCGGGCGGACCGCTACGTCGGCGTCAGTTGAACCCGGCAACGAACGAGGGGCTGCTTCGCTGGAGGCAGCCCCTCGTTGGTTTTCGCGGAGGCGAGAATCAGATCACTTCGGTGAACTGGATGATCTCGACCCAGTAGCCGTCCGGGTCCTTGATGAAGGCGATATCGCGCATGCGGCCGTCGGTCAGACGTTTCTGGAAATCCACTCCGAGGTCTTCGAAGCGCTGGCAGGCCGCCTTGATGTCCGGCACCGACACGCACAGGTGGCCGAAGCCACGTGGGTCGCTGTTGCCGCTGTGGTAGGAAAATTCCGGGTCTTTCTCGGTGCCGTAGTTGTAGGTCAGCTCCAGCACGCCGGGGATCGACTTGCGCCATTGATGGCGAGCAGCCGGGTCAACCGGGATCTGCGACTTGTCGTTGATCAGGGCGAGGAAGTACAGGCTGAACTCAGCGTCAGGGAAGTCCTTCTTCTCCAGCAGGGTGAAGCCCAGCACGCGGGTGTAGAAATCCAGCGATTTGGTCAGATCCTTCACGCGGATCATGGTGTGGTTGTAGACGAAGTCGGCGGTGGCAACGTCGGGCTTGGCGGTCACGCCGGGGATGGCGTTGAGCTCGTCGAGGGTCATGGGGTTCTCCATCAGGCGGGAAAAGGCTCTATCTAGCTATATGGGCGCGGTGGCCACGTTTTTCAAGGGCGTGACCTTGATCAAGCAGCGATGCCGGGGCGTTTGTAGGAGCGGCTTCAGGCGCGATTGGCTTGAGGGCGCGAAGCATCGCGGCTGAAACGGACTGCCGCCTAGGCGCTCCTCCGGTCCGTGTCAGAGCGAAGGTTGGCGGGGCGGTGGACGGATGAAGCGTCGTCCACGATGGTCATCAGACCGGCAGCGTGATCAGCTCGGCCTGTACTCGCCGATCCTCGATATGCAGGATGCCCACGCCGATGGGCAGCTTGAAGCGCCGTGGCCCGGCGCTGCCGGGGTTGAGGTAGAGCACGCCGTTGCGCTCTTCGTGCAGTGGCTTGTGCGAATGGCCGGCGATTACTACATCGATTTCAAGCGCTCTGGGGTCGATGTTCAGTTGCTTCAGGTCGTGCAGGACATAGAGCGTGGTGTCTTCGAAGCGCAGCGTCAGCGTCTCGGGAATGTCATCGGCCCAAGCCTCCTGGTCGTTATTGCCGCGCACCACCGACAGCGGCGCGATGCGTTCCAGTTCGGTCAGGATGTGCGGCCCGCCGATATCGCCGGCATGGATCAGATGATCGACGCCTTGCAGCGCTGCCAGCGCTTCGGGGCGCAGCAGGTTGTGGGTGTCGGCGATCAGACCAATGCGCATGATGAGGTCCTGAGCATGAGATGTAGGAGCCAGCTTGCTGGCGATCAGCGTCAGGTGCAAACCCTCCGACAACAAAAAGCCCGGCAAACCAGGCCGGGCTTTTCGCTGCAGCAACGCTGACGAATCAGTCGTCGAGCATCGCCTTGTTGCGCACCGCGCCCTTGTCGGCGCTGGTGGCGAGCAGGGCGTAGGCCTTGAGCGCGGTGGTCACCTTGCGGGTGCGCGGTGCGGCCGGCTTCCAGCCTTTCTTGTCCTGCTCGGCACGGCGGGTGGCCAGTTCTTCGTCGCTGACCAGCAGGTTGATGCTGCGGTTGGGGATGTCGATGAGGATCTTGTCGCCGTCGTTGACCAGGCCAATGGCGCCGCCTGCTGCCGCTTCCGGCGAGGCGTGGCCGATGGACAGGCCGCTGGTGCCGCCGGAGAAACGCCCGTCGGTGAGCAGGGCGCAGGCCTTGCCCAGTCCTTTGGACTTCAGGTAGCTGGTCGGATAGAGCATTTCCTGCATGCCCGGGCCGCCTTTCGGACCTTCGTAGCGGATGATGACGATGTCACCTTCCTTCACTTCGTCATTGAGGATGCCGCGCACCGCGCTGTCCTGACTTTCAAAGACCTTGGCGGAGCCTTCGAAGACGTGGATGGATTCGTCCACGCCAGCGGTTTTCACCACACAGCCATCGAGGGCGATGTTGCCGTACAGCACCGCAAGTCCACCCTCTTGGGAATAAGCGTGCTCGACGCTGCGAATACAACCATTCTCGCGGTCATCATCCAGGCTGTCCCAGCGGGTGCTCTGGCTGAACGCGGTCTGGGTGGGGATACCGGCTGGACCTGCCTTGAAGAAGTGGTGAACCGCTTCGTCGTTGGTCTGGGTGATGTCCCACTGGGCGATGGCCTCAGCCATGTTCGGGCTATGGACGGTGGCTACATCGGTGTGCAGCAGGCCGCCACGGGCCAGTTCGCCGAGGATAGAGAAGATGCCGCCAGCGCGGTGCACGTCTTCCATGTGGTACTTCTGGATGTTCGGTGCGACTTTGCACAGCTGCGGCACCTTGCGCGACAGGCGGTCGATGTCGCGCAGGTCGAAGGCGACTTCACCTTCCTGGGCGGCGGCCAGCAGGTGCAGGATGGTGTTGGTCGAACCGCCCATGGCGATGTCGAGCATCATGGCGTTCTCGAACGCCTTGAAGTTGGCGATGTTGCGCGGCAGTACCGACTCGTCGCCTTCGCCGTAGTAGCGCTGGCACAGCTCGACGGCCAGGCGGCCGGCGCGCAGGAACAGCTGCTCGCGGTCGCTGTGGGTGGCCAGGGTCGAACCGTTGCCCGGCAGGGACAGGCCCAGTGCTTCGGTCAGGCAGTTCATCGAGTTGGCGGTGAACATGCCGGAGCAGCTGCCGCAGGTCGGGCAGGCGCTGCGCTCGTACTCGGCGACCTTTTCGTCGGAGGCGCTGGAGTCGGCGGCGATGACCATGGCATCGACCAGATCCAGGCCATGGCTGGCCAGCTTGGTTTTACCCGCTTCCATCGGCCCGCCGGAAACGAACACCACCGGGATGTTCAGGCGCAGGGCGGCCATCAGCATGCCGGGGGTGATCTTGTCGCAGTTGCTGATGCAGACGATGGCGTCGGCGCAGTGGGCGTTGACCATGTACTCCACGGAGTCGGCGATGATCTCGCGGCTCGGCAGCGAATAGAGCATGCCGTCGTGGCCCATGGCGATGCCGTCGTCGACGGCGATGGTGTTGAATTCCTTGGCCACGCCGCCGGCTTTCTCGATCTCGCGGGCGACCAGCTGACCCAGGTCCTTCAGGTGCACGTGGCCGGGCACGAACTGGGTGAAGGAGTTGGCGATGGCGATGATCGGTTTCTTGAAGTCTTCGTCCTTCATCCCTGTGGCGCGCCACAGGGCGCGGGCGCCGGCCATGTTGCGGCCGTGGGTGGAGGTCTTCGAGCGGTAATCGGGCATGACGGTATTCCTGCGACTAATTCGGTTGTGTGTGCGGTGAGCGTCGTCGAGCGGCAGATCGCCGCGGTGTCAGGAGGCTGCATGACGAAACGGGATCACCGTTCGTACGGCCGGGGCTCACAGGCCCGCCGGAGGATGCCGGGCGGGGAATGGGGCGATTCTACGCCCGCCAGGGCTGGCGGGGGAAGGTTGCCGGTCGTGCGCAGGTCCGTGACGGCTCAATGCGGTATTTCGATCCCGCGCATCCGCTCGGCACGTCGGCGTAGCAGTTCCAGGGTGACCAGCAGAGCGATGGAGACCAGGATCAGCAGGGTGGCGATGGCCAGGATGCTCGGGTTGATCTGCTCGCGCAGGCCCGAAAACATCTGCCGCGGAATGGTGCGTTGCTGTGGCCCGGCCATGAACAGGATCACCACCACTTCATCGAACGAGGTGATGAAGGCGAACAGTGCGCCGGAAATCACGCCGGGGCGAATCAGCGGCATGATCACGTCGAAGAACACGCGAATCGGTGTGGCGCCGAGGTTCAGCGCTGCGCGTGCCAGGCTGTAGTCGAAGCCGGTCAGCGTGGCGGTGACGGTGATGATGACGAACGGCGTGCCCAGCGCGGCGTGCGCCAGGATCACCCCGAGGTAGCCACCGGCCAGGCCGAGGTTGGAGTAGAAGAAGAACATGCCGGCGGCGGTGATGATCAGCGGCACGATCATTGGCGATAGCAGCAGGGCGGTGATGAAGCGGCGAAACGGCATCTCATCGCGGGCCAGGCCTATGGCGGCGCAGGTGCCCAGAATGGTGGCGAGGATGGTCGAGAGGATGCCGATGAAGAAGCTGTTCTTGATCGCCAGTATCCATTTCGGATCGTTGAATATCTCCCGGTACCAGCGCAGCGAATAGGCCTCGGGTTCGAGGGTGAGCATGCCTTCGGTGAAGCTGAAGAACGGCTCGGCGTTGAACGACAGCGGCACGATCACCAGGATCGGCAGGATCAGGAACAGCAACACCAGCCGGGAGCTGGCCTTGAGCAGCCAGTGTCCGAGGTGGTGCCAGAAACCGTAGTAGGCGGGGATCTTCATCGTCTCATCATCCCAACTTGATGTTGCTGGCGCCGACGAAGCGGTCGTACACCCAGTACAGCAGCAGGATCAGCCCGAGCAGCAGCGAGCCCAGCGCGGCGGCCAGCTCCCAGTTGTTCGAGCGCTGCATGTGGAAGGCGATGATGTTGCTGATCATCTGCCCGTCGGTGCCACCGACCAGCGCCGGGGTGATGTAGTAGCCGACCGAGATGATGAACACCAGCAGCGCCCCGGCACTCAGGCCGGGCAGGGTCATCGGGAAGTAGATGCGGGCGAACGCCGGTATTGGCTTGTCGCCCAGGCTGAGTGCGGCGCGCATGTAGCTGGGGTCGATGCCGCGCATCACGCTGTACAGCGGCAGGATCATGAACGGCAGCAGGATGTGGGTCATCGCCACCACGGTGGCGAACGAGGTGTAGAGCATCTCGAAGGGCTGGCTGATGATACCGATGCCCATGAGGAAGGAGTTGATCACGCCGTTGGTCTGCAGCAGCGCGATCCACGAGGTGGTGCGCACCAGCAGCGAGGTCCAGAACGGCAGCAGCACCAGCACCAGCAGCAGGTTGGCGCGGTTCGACGGCAGGCCGGCGAGGTAGTAGGCCAGCGGATAGCCGAGCAGGGCGCAGAGCAGGGTGATGACCAGCGCCATGTTCAGGGTCTTGGAATACAGCTGCAGGTAAATCTGCGTGTCCTGCCGCACCTGGATGCCATCGTCGGGGTGCAGTTCCAGATCCAGGGCCGTCAGGTAGTAGTCGTAGGTGTAGACCTTGCCGGAACGCTCGATGGCGTACCACAGCTCGGGTTTGCTCCAGTTGCGATGGCTGGCGAGCAGGGCTTCGACGCCCTCGGAGGACAGCGCTTCGGCATCCATCCGGCCGATGCGCCGCACGGTGGATTTGACCACGCTGGACATGCCCGTATAGGCGCGGTTGAACTCCTCGGACAGCTTACCTGACAGGCGTTGCTCGTTTAGCGCGTGCAGTTCGCTGACGAATACCTGCAGGGTCTTCTCGTCCGGCAGTTGCTTGTGATCGTCCCAGCGTTCGAGCTCGGCCAGGGTCTGCGGAATCAGTTCGGCCACGGTCGGGTGATACACGCTGCGCCACAGCATGGTACCGATGGGGGCGACGAAGGTGACGATGATGAACAGCAGCAGCGGCACCACGAAGAGAAAGGCGGCGAGGCGTTTCTTGCGACGGGCGCTGGCGGCTTGGCCGGCTTCGCTGGTGGTCAGGGATGACAAGGTGTTACTCCGTAAAACAGGGCGCACAGCAAGTGTCGATCAGTAGCTCCCTCTCCCGTTTACGGGAGAGGGCTGGGGAGAGGGTGACAGATTCACCCTCTCCCCCAACCCCTCTCCCACAAGTGGGAGAGGGGAGCTGATGGCCTTTACTTCAACAGCCACTCGTTGAACTTCTCGCCCAGCGACTCGCCATAGTCAGCCCAGAACTCGGAGCCGGCCTGGATGCCTTTGTCCAGGTGGGCGGTCGGCAGGTGCGGCGCAGCGTTCTGGTCAGCCAGTGGCATGGACGACTTGCGGGTCGGGCCGTAGGCCACGTCCGGCATGCCGGCCAGCGGCTTGGAGCCAGTGGCGTACTTGATGAATTCCATAGCCAGGTCTTTCTTCTTCGAGCCTTTGACGATGGCCCAGGCGTCGAGGTCGTAGACGTGGCCGTCCCAGACGATTTCGAAGGGCTTCTTCTCCTGCACGATGGCGTCGTAGAAGCGGCCATTGGCCGACTGCACCAGCACTGCGCCGCCGTCGTTGAGCAGTTGTGGCGCCTGCGACCAAGAGTCGAACCAGACGATGTCTTTCTTGATGCTGGCCAGCTTGTCGAAGGCGCGTTGTTGGCCTTCCGGCGTGGCCAGTACTTCGTAGACTTCCTCAGGCGCAACGCCATCGGCCATCAGCGCCCACTCCATGTTCACCTGCGGGCGTTTGCGCATGGCGCGCTTGCCCGGAATCTTGGTGGTGTCGAAGAAGTCGCCAATGCTGGTGGCCTTGGTGCCGCCGATGGTGTTGTCGTTGAAGGCGAACACCACCGACCAGACGATGTTGCCCACCGCGCACTCACTGGCCAGTGCTTCGGGAATGAAGTCCTGTGCTGCTGCGGTGCCGTCGATACCGGCCGGCAACACGCTGTGGTCGAGGGTTTCCAGCAAGCCTTCGGAGCAGGCGCGCTCGAGGTCGATCACTTCGAAGTCAACCACGTCCCACTGGATGTTGCCGGATTCGACCTGAGCCTTGATCTCGGCAACGCCACCCGAGTAGTCCTCGAACAGGACCTTGACGCCGGATTCCGCCTGGTACGGGTCGATGACGTGTTTCTTCTGCGCGGCGCCGTAGGACCCGCCCCAGGAAACCACGGTAAGGCTGTCCTGGGCGGTGGCGCTGCCCGTTGCCAGTCCCAGTGCCGCCACCAGGGCGAAGGTGGAAACGCTGGTAGTCAGTGATCTAGCCATTGCTGTGCTCCATTTGCTTCTACTAGTTGTGGGTGGGGACTTCCGATCAATCCAGGGCCTGGCTGTCTTCCGGCAGCCAGGCCAGGGCGACCTCTTCCTGAGTGTTGAGTTGCGGGGCTGAACTGTCGTTCAGGTTCTTCACCACCAGCTCGCTGCCGCTGGCGGTTTCGAAGTGGTAGCGGATGTATTCACCGACGTAGTGGCGGGTGACGAAGCGGGCCTTGACCTGATTGCCGGCGGCGCCAAGGCAGTCGGTGAAGTTGAGTTTTTCCGGGCGCACCGAGACGGTGGTGGGTTGGCCTATTTCCGTGCAGTTGGCCTTCAAGGTGCTGACCAGGCCGCCATCCTGCAGGCGCACTTCGACGCGCTCTTCGCCAACGCTCTCGATCACGCCGGGCAGCTTGTTGCTTTCACCGATGAAGTCGGCGACGAACATGTTGGCCGGGCGCTCGTAAAGTACGTGGGGCGGCGCGCATTGCTGCACCACGCCGTTGTTGAACACGGCGATACGGTCGCTCATGGTCAGCGCTTCGGTCTGGTCGTGGGTCACATAGATCACAGTGAAACCGAGCTGCTCGTGCAGGCGCTTGATCTCGAACTGCATCTGCTCGCGCAGCTTCTTGTCCAGCGCGCCGAGGGGCTCGTCCATCAACACGATGTCCGGGGCGAAGATCAGGGCGCGGGCCAGTGCCACACGCTGGCGCTGGCCACCGGAGAGCTGGCCGGGGTAGCGACCGCCAAAGGCCTGCAGTTCGACCAGGGCGAGGTACTCCTCGACCTTGGCGCGAATCTCGTCCTTGGGTAGTTTGCGGATCTTCAGCGGGTAGGCCAGGTTCTCGCGGATGGTCATGTGCGGGAACAGCGCGTACTGCTGGAAGACCATGCCGATGTTGCGATCGTAGGGGGCGATGCTGGTGACGTTGCGGCCGTTGATCAGGATCTCGCCGCTGGTCACGTCCTCGAAGCCGGCTAGCATCATCAGGCAGGTGGTCTTGCCGGAACCGGAGGGGCCGAGCAGGGTGATGAATTCGCCCTTGGCCACATTGAGGTTGAAGTCCTTGACCACCAGGGTCTTGTGATCGTAGGTCTTCTTGACGTTGGTGAATCGCAGGAACGCGTCGTTCCCAGCCTGCGCAGTCATAGTCCTCCCCGCTATCCGCAATGTGGAGTCAGCTCGTG
The DNA here is from genome assembly GCF_039555755.1 of Pseudomonas sediminis. Classification (NCBI taxonomy): domain Bacteria; kingdom Pseudomonadati; phylum Pseudomonadota; class Gammaproteobacteria; order Pseudomonadales; family Pseudomonadaceae; genus Pseudomonas; species Pseudomonas sediminis. Next base: position 1,362,249 of record NZ_CP154631.1, on the reverse strand, counting down.
GCCAAGGCTCCAACTTCTGAGTCGATTCACCCCCTTCGTGGGAGGCGATCGTTATGTCGATAGCTAAAAGCAATAAGCAAGCCAGATTACGGCTGACTGCCTGATAGCGCTCTGCTATGCATGCTCAAGCCTAGTCCATGCTGGGCGAGATGCGAGGCGGGGTGTGAGAGGAGGTAACAGCGGAAGGGGGAAGAGGCACCTGCCGACACGCACTCGGCAGGTGCAGCTTGCTCAGCTGTTGGGCAGCAGGCGTACGGTCAGGCTCTTGATGTAGCGGGTCTCACTGATGGCCGGGTGTACCGGGTGATCCGGGCCCTGGGCGCCGCGCTCGAGCAACTGGATGTTGCGGTCCAGGTGGCGAGCGCTGGTCAGCAGGATGTTCTGCAGGTTGTCTTCCTCCAGGTGCATAGAGCAGCTGGCGCTGACCAGGATGCCGTCCTTGCTCAGTAGGCGCATCGCGGTTTCGTTGAGACGACGATAGGCCGCTTCGCCGTTCTTGATGTCTTTCTTGCGCTTGATGAAGGCGGGTGGATCGGCGATCACCACGTCGAAGCGCTCTTCTGCGGATTTCAGTTCGCGTAGCGCGGCGAACACATCACCTTCGACGCAGGTGACCTTCTCGGCGAAACCGTTGAGCGTGGCATTACGCTCAACGCCGTCGAGGGCGAAGGCCGAGGCATCTACGCAGAACACTTCGCTGGCGCCGAACGCCGCGGCCTGCACGCCCCAGCCGCCGATGTAGCTGAACAGGTCGAGTACGCGCTTGCCTTTGACGTAGGGCGCCAGGCGCGCACGGTTCATGCGGTGGTCATAGAACCAGCCGGTTTTCTGCCCTTCGATCACCGGTGCTTCGAATTTCACGCCGTTCTCTTCCAGGGCGACCCACTCCGGCACCACGCCGAAGGCGGTGTCGACGTAGCGCTCGAGGCCTTCGGCGTCGCGTGCGGCGGAGTCGTTTTTGAACAGGATGCCGCTGGGCTTGCACACTTGGATCAGCGCGGCGAGTACGTCATCCTTGTGCGCCTCCATGGTGGCGGAAGCCAGTTGGACCACCAGAATGTCGAAGAAGCGGTCGACTACCAGCCCCGGCAGCAGGTCGGAATCGCCATACACCAGGCGGTAGCAGGGCTGATCGAACAGGCGCTCGCGCAGGCTCAGGGCGACGTTGAGGCGATGCACCAGCAGTGACTTGTCCAGCACGTGCTTGACGTCGCGCGACAGCAGGCGGGCGCAGATCAGGTTGTTCGGACTCATGGCGACGATGCCCAGCGGCTTGCCGCCGGCCGCTTCCAGGACTGCCTGGTCGCCGGCAGCGAAACCATGCAGCGGGGTGGCAGCGACATCGATCTCGTTGCTGTATACCCACAGGTGGCCGGCGCGCAGGCGTCGGTCGGCGTTGGCTTTCAGGCGCAGACTGGGCAGGGAAGACATGAGTTCGGGCTCCGCGGGGAAAAGAGCGGGATTATAGCGGTTTGCGCGCCGGGCCGGCGTTTACAAAAGTCGGCTGCGAGCAGGTCGGTGCTTTGGCTAGACTGTGCCCTACTTCTCATCCTGCACGATCCCCTTTCCATGACCTACGAACTCACCGCCGAACAGATCCAGCAAGTCCTGCAGGGGATCAGCGTACCGCCGCAACCGCAGATCATGGTCGACCTGCAGATGGAGCAGATCATGCCCAGTCCGGATCTGCGTAGCATCGCCAAGCTGATCAGTCAGGACCCGGGGCTGTCTGGCTCGCTGCTGAAAATCGTCAACTCCCCGCATTTCGGCCTGGCCAATCGCATCGCGTCGATCCAGCAGGCGGTCAACCTGCTGGGTTGCAACACCGTGATCAACTTGATCAACGCGCAGTCGATCAAAGGTGAGCTGACCGACGAGGCGATCCTGGTGCTGAACCGTTTCTGGGACAGCGCCCAGGATGTGGCAATGACCTGCCTGACCCTGGCCAAGCGCCTCGGTTATCACTCGCCTGACGAGGCCTACAGTCTGGGGCTGTTCCACGATTGCGGCATTCCGCTGATGCTCAAGCGCTTCCCCAATTACATGCAGGTGCTGGAGGAAGCCTACGCCAGTACCAGCGACGAGCGTCGTGTGGTCGATACCGAGAACCGTCTGCTGACCACCAACCACGCGGTAGTGGGTTACTTCACCGCGCGTTCCTGGCGGTTGCCGGGGCACCTGTGCGAGGTCATCGCCAACCACCACAACGCCCTGTCGATCTTCAGCGATGACTCCGGACGCGAAGCGCAGCTCAAGACGCTGCTGGGCATCCTGAAGATGGCCGAGCATATCTGCGAAAGCCATCGTGTGCTGGGGGGGCAGGCCGTCGACATGGAGTGGCAGTACATTTCGCAGCCGATCCTGGAGTATGTGGGGCTCTCGGAGTACGACTTCGAAAACCTGCGTGAGAGCATCCGCGATCTAGCCGTGCTCTGAGTCTTCGCGCTGTGCCAGCGTTCGCGCGGCGGCGCTCTACCGCTTTGCGGGTCGCTCCTGCTAAGGTGGCGCACCGCCGTTTCTCTGCCGTATTGCCATGCCCGAATTGCCTGAAGTCGAAACTACCCGCCGCGGTATCGCCCCCTATCTGGAGGGCCAACGCGTCAGCCGCGTGATCGTGCGTGAGCGCCGCCTGCGTTGGCCGATCCCCGAAGACCTGGACGTGCGCCTGTCCGGCCAGCGAATCGAGTGCGTCGAGCGGCGTGCCAAGTACCTGCTGATCAAGGCCGAAGTCGGCAGTCTGATCAGTCACTTGGGCATGTCCGGCAGTCTGCGCTTGGTCGAATGTGGCCTGGCTGCGGCCAAGCATGAGCATGTGGATATCGAGCTGGAGTCCGGCCTTGCCCTGCGTTACACCGATCCGCGGCGTTTCGGTGCACTGCTGTGGAGTGAGGACCCGCTGACTCACGTATTGCTCAGCAAACTCGGGCCGGAGCCGTTGGGCGGGTTGTTCGACGGTGAGCGTCTGTTCCAGATGTCGCGTGGGCGCAGCATGGCGGTCAAACCGTTCATCATGGATAACGCCGTGGTGGTGGGCGTGGGCAACATCTACGCCACCGAAGCGCTGTTCGCTGCCGGCATCGATCCACGCCGCGAGGCAGGCTCAGTCTCGCGTGCGCGTTACCTGCGCCTGGCCGAGGAGATCAAACGTATCCTCGCCCATGCCATCGAGCGTGGCGGCACCACGCTGCGCGACTTCGTCGGTGGCGATGGTCAGCCCGGATACTTCCAGCAGGAACTGTTCGCCTATGGTCGCGGCGGCGAGTTCTGCAAGGTCTGTGGCAGCACGCTGCGTGAGGTCAAGCTGGGGCAGCGCGCGAGTGTGTACTGTCCCAAGTGCCAACGCTGAGCGAGCCCGCGCCTGATCAAACCGTAGGGCGGGTGTAACCCGCCGCAATGCCAATGGCGGGTTGCACCCGCCCTACACAGATACAAGAACAAGAAATACCGAGGTTGATCGATGTCCGGTAACTACTTGCCGCCCAATCCGGCCGCCGAATGGCTTGGGCGCAGCGTGCTGAAGCTGATGGGCTGGCGTATCGAGGGCGAGTTGCCCAAGCTCGACAAGTTCGTCGCCATCGGCGCTCATCACACGTCCAACTGGGACTTCGTGATTTTCATCGCGCTGAAATTCGTACTGTGCCTCAACGCTCGCTGGTTCGGCAAGCACAGTATCTTCAGTTGGCCTTTCGGTGGCTTGATGCGCAGTTGGGGCGGTATCGCGATTCGTCGGGATCGTCAGTTGAATACCGTCGAACAGGCCATTCAGGCCTTTCGCGAGCATGACGAGTTCATTCTGGTGCTCTCGCCCGAGGGCACACGTAAGAAGGTCGAGCGCTGGAAGATGGGCTTCTACCATATAGCTCTGGGCGCAGGCGTGCCCATCGTGCTCGGGGCGCTGGACTACCAGAACCGCCGCGTGGTGATCGGTCCGACTTTTCAGCCAACGGGTGACGAGAAGGCCGATCTGGCCACGATGCTGGCGTTCTTCCGTCCTTATGTACCGAAAAAGCCGGAATACGCCTTTCACGGCGATTGACGTCCGTCACGCTGACAATTATCAATGCGCTGTTATAGTTAATGGCACTTTCCCGAATAATTTGAAGGACTGCACTATGAACCCGTTCCGCATGACCGCAGCCGCCATGTCGCTGCTTATGGGCTTGTTGGCATTGCCGGCGCAGGCACAACAAAACGTCAGTGGTGACCCGCTATATACAGTTGAAGCACCTGGTGCTTTTTCCATGGCAGCTGATTTGGTGATTGCTCGTCCTCTGTTGATCGGTGCAACAGTCCTTGGTGCTGGACTATTTGTGGTTTCCTTGCCTTTCTCCGCAATGGGCGGGGGTATTGGTGCGGCTGGCAAGGCTCTGGTTGTCGAGCCAGGGAAAGCAGCGTTCGTACGCTGCCTGGGTTGTACTGGGGATGGTTACAACCAGCGCCAATAATTAAAATGCAGTTCTGGCAGCCCCTGGCTCGGTAACGAGCCAGGGGCTGTTTACGTTTGAACGCCGAGAAAAGGAAGAAGCGGTGGTAATGAAGTCCCTGCGCTGGGTGATGCTGTTGCTGGTGGTGTCGGGGCTGATCGCCTCGTTCTGGTTCAGCCAGGGCTGGTTGCAACTCTGCGCCGGGCTGGCGATCTTCCTGTTTGGCATGCAGTGCCTGGAAGACGGCCTGCGTCAGCTGGCAGGCAGCAAGCTGGAGCAGATACTCGGGCGCAGTACGTCCACGCCCTTCAAGAGCCTGTTGTTCGGCGTCGGCGGCACCCTGTTGCTGCAGTCCAGCACCCTGGTATCGCTGCTGACCATCGCCTTTATCAGTACCGGCCTGATCCAGCTGGCCGGCGGTATCGCCATTCTGTTCGGTGCCAATCTCGGCGCCACCAGCGGCATTTGGTTGTTGGCACTGGCCGGGCAGAATCTCAGCCTGAGTCCGCTGGCCCTGCCGCTGCTGGTGTTCGGTGTGCTGGCCGGTTTCTTCGGGCCCAAGAGCAAGGCTGCCGGACGTATCGTGCTGGGTATCGCTTTCATCTTTCTCGGCATCGACCAGATCAAGGAAGGTTTCGCCAGTTTTGGCGATGGTCTGGACATGACCGGTCTGCAGGAAGGCGGGCTGCGTGGGGCGCTGCTGTTCACCGCCATCGGCATGGCTATTACCGTGGTGCTGCAATCGAGCCACGCCACGCTGATGCTGACTCTGGCGGCATTGGCCAGCGGTCAGCTGGAGCTCGGTCAGAGCCTGGCCATCGCCATTGGCTCGAATATCGGCAGCAGCGTGACCACCGCTTTCGTTGGCTCGCTCGGCGGTAACCGCAACGGCCAGCGCCTGGCGCTGGCTCATGTGCTGTTCAACATCACCACCGGCGTTATCGCCTTCTGTCTGCTCGGTCCGCTGACCTGGCTGGTGCGTGTCTTGGCCGAGCCGTTGGGCCTTGGCGAGAACAGCCTGATTCAGCTGGCGATGTTCCACACCCTGTTCAATGCCATGGGGGTGGCGCTGTTCTGGCCACTTCAGAGGCGCCTGGCTCAGTACCTGATTCGTTGGCTGCCGGACCGAGTCGAGCCGCAGGTATTGATTACCGAACTGGCGTCCGAGCAGGTGACCGAGCCCGAGCGTACCCGCGCCCGCTATCTGAACGAGCGCGCTCTGGATTCGGTCGATGCAGCATCCGGCGCGGTAGTGCAGGAGCTGGGGCATCTTGGCCGCTTGAGCTTGGAGGTGATCTGCCATGCCCTGTATCTGCCGGTCGATCAACTGGCGCAGGCCAAAGGAGATGAGCGGGTGTTGCAGGCCAAGCCCGCACCGGGTGGCCTCGATGCCGAGCACCTGTATCAGTTTCACATCAAGGGTGTGTATGGCGATCTGCTGAGCTTCATGGGGCGCATGGACTTGCCCATGGATGAAGCGCACCAGCAGTTCTGGATCAGCTGCCAGCTGGCGGCGCTGCAACTGGTAGATGCGGTCAAGGATGCCAAGCACCTGCAGAAGAACCTTGGCCATTACCTCGATGCGCCACCGTCGGCGGCGCGCGATGCCTATGTGGAGTTGCGTCGTCATCTGTTGACGACTCTGCACGAGGTGCGCGAGCTGGCACGCTCGGACATGCCTGACGAAATGTGGCAGTCACGCCTGCGGTGGTTGGATGAGCAGGCGGCGAGCTTTGATGCGCAGTTCCGCCAACGGCTGTTCGCTGAGGTGCGCTACGGCCATCTCGACGGCCTGCAGACCAGCTCGCTGATGAATGACCTGGGCTACGTCAGTCGAATCTTCCAGAGCCTGCGCAACGTGCTGATGCTGGGCAGCGAGCAGGCCTTGTTCCGGGAGCTGCGCAAGTTCGGTGACGAACAGGAGAGTCTGATCCGGCTCTCCTGATCCGGTCACTCCGAGCCTTCGTTCACAGCTTGTGGAAGAGCTGTGCCGATCCCACGTGGGTCGCTCGCCGCCTGTACCTCGCCGCTGACCTTGTCCCAGAACAGCACCTGCTGGTTGCCGTACTGCCGATCCAGGCGTTTGAGTCTGTAGCCGCGCCGTTGCAGCTCGGCGACTTGTTCATCGCTGAAGGTATCCGGCTCATGCTCGATCACGTCGGGCATGAACTGGTGGTGGTAGCGCGCCACCGCGGGCCAGCGCTCGATGGGCTTGTCGTCCAGGTATTCGAGCATCGACAGCAGCACCATGCTTGGAATACGGCTACCGCCGGGGGTGCCGAAGGCGGTGAATTCGTCGCTGCTTTCGATGAAGCTCGGGCTCATGGATGACAGCGGGCGTTTGCCGCCTGCAATGGTATTGGCCTGGCTGCCGGCCAGGCCATAGGCGTTGGCGCCCTGGACGTCTGCGGCGAAGTCGTCCATCTCGTCGTTGAGCAGCACGCCAGTGCCGGGCACGGTGAAGGCGGCGCCGAACGGCAGGTTGATCGACAGCGTTGCAGCGACAGCATTGCCCTCGGCATCGAGTACGGCAAAGTGAGTGGTGTGGTCGCCTTCGTGCCAGGTGCCGGCAGGCGGCAGACTCGAGCTGGGGGTCGCTTGCTCGGGGTCGATGCTGCCGGCGAGCACGGCCAGATGCCCTGGCGACAGCAATTGCTCTACGGGATTCTTGATGAAGTCGGGGTCGCCCAGCAGGCCGCGGTCACGATAAGCGCGGCGCAGCGCCTCGACCACGTAATGCACGCGCTGTACGGGCTCGGCGTCGCGCCAGGGCAGTTGTTCGAGTATCGCCAGGCTTTGCGCCAGGGCTATGCCACCAGCCGAGGGTGGCGGTGCGCTGATCAGCTCGCGGCCATCTTCCAGGGGGAAGCGCAGTGGCGCTCGGCGGGCAATACGGTACTCACGCAGGTCATCCTCGGACCAGATGCCGCCGGCATGGCGCACGCCTCTGACCAGGCGCTCGGCTATCGGGCCGGTATAGAAGCCCTCCCGGCCATGCTCGGCCACTGCTTGCAGGGTGGCAGCCAGATCCGCCTGACGCAGCAGATGGCCCTCGGCGGGAATTTCGCCCTGGTCGAGAAATAGCTTGGCACTTTCGGTATCGTCACGCAGCGCGGCCAGGCGCCAGGTTGCGCGTTCGCGGTAGACACGGTCGACCGCGAAGCCTTCACTGGCTAGACGGATTGCCGGAGCCAGACTGGTTTTCAGCGGCAGGCGGCCGTGCTTTTCGGCCAGTTCGACCAACGCCGCCGGTAGCCCCGGAATGGCAGCGGCCAGCGCACCGTTGAGCGACAGCTCACGCTGTACCTTGCCATCGCGGACATAGAGGTCCGGCTTGGCCTCCAGGGGCGCGCGTTCGCGGGCATCGAGGAAGTCGTAGCCAGGCGTTTCCCCGGCAGTACGTAGCAGGAAGAAACCGCCGCCACCAAGCCCTGAGCCATAGGGTTCGACCACGGCGAGTGCGGCGCTGGCTGCCACGGCGGCATCGAAGGCGTTGCCGCCGGCATCGAGCATCTGCTGCGCTGCAGCGGTCGCCGCTGGGTGAGCGGTGGCAATGGCGGGTTGCTGCGGAGCGGCCTGGGCGAGAAGGCTGGCGCCGAGCAGCAGGGTCGATAGCAGGAGTTTGCGCAACATGCGATCTACCAGGGGCGGCTGAGGGAGGCTGGAAGCTTAACAGCCCTGCTCAGAGGAGGGCAGAACGGCACGGGGGAAACGGGAGGCCTGCTGCCTCCCGGGGTGGATCAGGCCTTGCCGGTGATGATGCGGTATTTCTGCATCAGTTCATCCTTACTCTCGACGTTGTTCTCGTCGAGCGGGATGCAGTCCACCGGGCACACCTGCTGGCATTGCGGCTCGTCATAGTGGCCGACGCATTCGGTGCACAGGTTGGGGTCGATCACGTAGATCTCCTCACCTTGGGAAATGGCACCGTTGGGGCACTCGGGTTCGCAGACGTCGCAGTTGATGCAATCGTCGGTGATGATCAGGGACATGGGGCAACTCCTGTCGAGGCGCTGGCTTCGACACTTTACGGGCAACGATGCTGCGAATTGTGCCGGATTGGCGAGCCTTGTGCCATTAGCCTGGTCAGTTAAGCGCTTTGCTCCCCTCTCCCGTTTACGGGAGAGGGGCGGGGGAGGGGTAATGAATCGTGGCGCCGCTTTTACCCTCTCCCGCCCTGCTTTTAATGCTTGCGGAAGCGCTCGTTCAGCGCGTCGGCCACGGCAGGGTGAACGAACTTGGTGATGTCACCACCCAGGGCGGCGATCTCGCGCACCAGGGTCGAGGAGATGAAGGAGTACTTCTCCGACGGGGTGAGGAACAGGCTCTCGACGTCCGGCGCCAGTTGGCGGTTCATGTTGGCCAGCTGGAATTCGTACTCGAAGTCCGACACCGCACGCAGGCCGCGCAAGAAGACATTGGCGTTCTGTTCCTTGACGAAGTGCGCCAGCAGCGAGGAAAAACCCACCACTTCGACATTCGGCAGATGCTTGGTCACCTCACGGGCCAGCTCGACACGTTGTTCCAGCGGGAACAGCGGGTTCTTCTTGGGGCTGGCGGCGACAGCGATGATGACGTGATCGAACAGCCGCGCGGCGCGCTCGACCAGATCGCCATGGCCTTTGGTGATGGGGTCGAAGGTACCCGGGTACAACACTCGATTCATCGCTTCGTCCTGTTCGAGGCGGCAAGAGTCGCGGATGGTAGCGCAGCGTTTCCCTCGCGGCCAAGCGTGACGAAAGCTCAGTGGCTGCGCAGGTGCAGCAGCAGTGCCGGTATCAGGCAGGCGAGGGCGATCCAGTCGGCGATTACCACGCGGCGCAAAGCCTCGTTGTAGACGGGCGCGCTCCACGCCAGCAGGAGGAACGCGAGCACGCTGATCAGTCCGCCGGTCAGGGCCGCGCTGCGTAGCGCCGGAACGAAAGCCGCTGCCACCAGCAGGGTGCCGAGCAGGCCGAACAGCACTGCTCGGTGGCGCATCAGTATCTGCAGGTTGGGCTCGTCGAGGGCGATGCCATACAGCGCATTGAGGCGTTCACCGCCGAGCACGCCGACCACTGGCAGCAGGTGAATGACCCCGGCTACCAGCAGGAAAAAGGCGATCAGCTTGCTCATCTCAGGCCCCCAGCCGTTCGGCCAGCAAGGTGGCCAGTTTCGAGGTCAGCCCGTAGATCGACAACTGCGGGTTGGCGCCGATGCTGGTGGGGAACAGCGAACCGTCGTGGATCGACAGGTTACCTAGCTGATGGTGACGACCCAGGCTGTCGACCACTGCCTGCTGCGGGTCTTCGCCCATGGCGCAGCCGCCCATGACGTGGGCGCTGCCGAGGCGGGTGCGGTATATCGCGAGATCGAGCTGTTCGATCAGTTCTTTGGCCTCCTTCCACGTTTTCACGTAGCCGGCATCGGCGTGCATCGGCATCACTGTCTTGGCCCCGGCCGCGAACTGAATTTCGGCCATGGTCAGGAAGGCGCGGCGTACGCCGTCCCAGGTGTAGTCGGTCATCTGGTAGTCGAGCACCGGGCTGCCGTCGCCTCGCAGTTCCACACGGCCCTCGGCGCTGTCCGGATGGAAACCGTCGCGCAGCAGGGCGAGCATCACGTTGGTATGCGGCAACTGCTCCATGCGCAGGGCGTTCTCGCGGCCGAACTCGCCGAGCAAAGTGGCGGTCAGCGCCGGTTGCAGCGGCGGCACTTCCAGCTTGTAGGACAGACGCCCGCTGGTGCCGTCGTCCCATTGGAAATGATCGGAGTAGAGCGACTGCGGCGCGCCGTAGAAGGGATTGATCACCTGCTCGAACTGCGCCGCGGAGAAGTTCACCAGGTGCAGGTAGGTGCGCCGGCCGACGCGTTTGTGCGGGTCGGGCACCTCGGAGCGCAGCAGGATACCGGGGGTGTTGATGCCGCCTCCGGCCAGCACGTAATGCCGCGCCTTGACCCGGATGCGCTTGCCGGTGGGCGCCACGCAGCGCTCGTCCATGCCCAGGCAGTCGATGCCGACCACCTTGTCGCCCTCGATCAGCAGCTTGTCGGCGCGCGCCAGATAGAGCAGCTCGCCGCCGGCATCCAGGGTCGCGGGGATGGTGGTGGCCAGCATTGACTGCTTGGCGTTCGTCGGGCAGCCCATCCCGCAGTAGCCGAGGTTCCAGCAGCCACGCACGTTGCGCGGGATCACTGCCCAGTGATAGCCGAGCTTGTCGCAGCCAGTGCGGATCACCTCGTTGTTTGCATTTGGCGGTACCACCCAAGGCGCGACGCCCAGACGCTGCTCCATTTTCTCGAACCAGGGCGCCATTGACTCGACGTCATGGTCTTTCACACCATGGGCCTCGGCCCAGTGCGCCAGGGTTTGTGGCGGGGTGCGGAAGCTGCTGGTCCAGTTGATCAGGGTCGTGCCGCCCACGGCGCGACCCTGCAGGATGGTGATGGCGCCATCCTTGCTCATGCGGCCGATACCTTCCTGATAGAGGTTCGGATAGGCCTCGGCCTCCTGCATCTTGAAGTCGTCGCTGGTCTTCAGCGGGCCTTCCTCGATCAGCAATACCTTGTAGCCGGCAGCGCTGAGAATCTCCGCCGTGGTGCCACCGCCGGCACCGCTACCGACGATGGCGACATCGGCTTCCAGGGTCAGGTCGTTTTCCAGGCGTGAACCGTCGTATGTCTTCCAACCTTTGGTCAGGCCTTGTTTGAACAGATCGGGTACAGGCATTGTTTTTCCTCGGAGTCACTGAAACCTACTGCGCGATCCGATTGCGGCGTCAGGTTCTCGCCCGTGGCTCGGCGTACTTCAGTACAGCCTCGCCACGTGCTGCGAGCCTTCCTTGCACTCGAACCGCTCGCTACGGTTTCAGAGGCCTCATTCTGATAATCGCGGTTGGCTAAGTTCCAGTTGGTAGGGTGGGCTTCAGCCCGCCAAGCTGTCTCTATTGGTGGGCTTAAGCGGATCGCCGGTCGGCCCACCCTACGAATCAGCCGTTATACGGTGGGTGGGCCGGGATAGCCGCAATGCGCCCAGGCTTCCTGGCGGCTGTACCAGGCCATCATCACCAGTTGCAGCAGCGAGGCATGGCCCATGCGCAGCAGGCTCAGGCTGCTGTTCTGCCAGCGCCTGAGGAAGTTGTGCACGTCATCGCCACTGGCGTTTTCCCAACTGCCCCATACGCCGGTCAGCGGGCCGCGGGTGATGGGCAGGGCCAGCACGTCGAACAGCTGCACGGTGAGTTTCAGCATCTCCGGCGACAGGTGCGCCAGGCTGTTATCGAGGCTCTTCAGTGTGCCGTCGATAGCCTCTGGCATCTGCTCGGCGCTGACGGCGCCATCGAGCATCACTGGAATCAGCGCACGTAGAAACGGCAGGTCGCTGCTGCGCAGGATCAGATAACCACTGGCCGGCGTGCTGGCCGAGCAGCCGCTGAGCGTAGCGGTCAGCCCGGCAGTACCGAGCAGCGTCGTGCCCAGCAGGCCGACCTTGAGCAGGCTGCGTCGCGACAGCTGCGGCGCGTGAAGAGTGGTGTCATTCATTGTTGTTATCACCAGGCGTAAAACGGGCTTTGCCCGTGTGGATCAGCGTACGAACAACTTGTAGACCAGCTTCTGGATCGCCTTGCCATAGGGCGGGTAGATCAGCCGCGCTGCGTTGAAGCGCTGTTTGATGAACACGCCCTTGGCCTTGCTGAAGGTCAGGAAGCCTTCGTGACCGTGGTAATGGCCCATGCCCGACGGGCCGACGCCGCCGAACGGCATGTCGTCCTGCGCCACGTGCAGTAGGGTGTCGTTCAGGCACACGCCCCCAGAGTGGGTTTCGTGCAGCACGCGCTGCTGCTCGCGCTTGTCGTAGCCGAAGTAGTAAAGCGCCAGTGGGCGCGGCCGGGCGTTGACGTAGGCGAAGGCGTCTTCGATGCGGTCATAGGGCACCACCGGCAGTAGCGGGCCGAAGATCTCGTCCTGCATCAGCTTCATATCGTCGTTGACGTCGAGCACCAGAATCTGCGGCAGCCGCCGGCCCTGGGCTTCGGGGTACAGCGGGACGATGCGCGCGCCCTTGGTCTGTGCGTCCTGCAGATAGCCGTTGAGGCGTGCCAACTGGCGTTCGTTGATGATCGCGGTGTAGTCCGGGTTGTCCTTGAGCTGCGGGTAGAAGCGCTGCACGACGTCGCGGTAGGCACTGACGAAACCGTCGATGCGGTCTCGCGGCACCAGCACGTAGTCCGGCGCCACGCAGGTTTGCCCGGCATTGAGCGTCTTGCCGAAGGCGATGCGCTCGGCGGCGTCGGCCAGTGGTACGTCGGCGGACACGATGGCCGGTGATTTGCCACCCAGTTCGAGGGTCACCGGAGTCAGGTTTTCGGCGGCGGCGCGCATCACGTGTTTGCCGATGCTGGTGGCGCCAGTGAACAGCAGGTGGTCGAAAGGCAACTTGGAGAAGGCCATGCCGACTTCCGCTTCACCCAGGGCGACGCTGACCAGATCCTCGGGAAAGACGCGCGCCAGCAGATCCTTGACCAACTGCGAGGTGACCGGGGTGGATTCGCTCATCTTGATCATCACCCGGTTGCCGGCGGCCAGTGCGCCGGTCAGCGGACCGATGGCGAGAAACAGCGGGTAGTTCCACGGCACGATGATGCCGACCACGCCCAGCGGCTGGTAGATGACCTTAGCCGAGGCCGGCATGAACTGCATGCCGACGCTACGTCGTGAGGGTTTCATCCACTTCCTGATGCGCTTGGTGGCGTAGTGAATGCCATGCAGGCTGGGCATCAGTTCGGCGAGCAGGGTTTCGTCGGCTGAGCGGTTGCTGAAGTCTGTGGAGATCGCCGCCACCAGGGCGTCCTGCTGCTGGGTCAGCAGCTCGCTCAGGGACTTCAGCCACTGGATACGTTGTTCAGCCGACGGCATCGGATTGGCGGCAAAGGCAGAGCGTTGCTGGGCGAAGGTGGCGTCCAGCTGGTTGATCTGCTGTTGGCTCTGCTGCAGATAGGCGATGTCGGCGACCATGGGTTTCTCCTCGACGTTCCAGCGGGCTGCTTGGGACTGTGCTGGATTTTTAGAGCAATTACTCTAATGTGTCAAATAGGATGCCGCGTCGCTGTCATCGCTGCACCCTAACCAAAGGCCTGCTGCAGCCTATGCGGTGCATGTGGGGGTAACACTTCGGCGGATTCGCCTGTACCTTTGCCACTTTTGAAGTCGAGATCGAGCTGCGTCATGGCGCCACCCAAGACCCGCGACCGCATCGTTGCCGAGAGCCTGGCCCTGTTCAACAGCCAGGGCGAGCGCAACGTCACCACCAATCACATTGCCGCGCACCTGGGCATGTCGCCGGGCAACCTGTATTACCACTTCCGTAACAAGCAGGTGATCATCGCCGAGCTGTTCGCCCAGTACGAAGCGCAGGTGGACAGCTTCCTGCGTCCACCCGAAGGTCGTGCCCTGACGGTGGAGGACAAGACCTTCTACCTGGAGGCGTTGCTGGCCGCGATGTGGCACTACCGCTTTCTGCACCGCGATCTGGAGCATCTGCTGGAGTCCGATGCTGAGCTGGCCGAGCGCTACCGTGCCTTCGCCCGCCGCTGCCTGGTGGGCGCGCAATCGATTTATCAGGGGTTCGTCGAGGCAGGCATCCTGCTGATGAGTCCGGCGCAGATCGAGGCATTGACGCTCAACAGCTGGATCATCATGACCTCCTGGGTGCGCTTTCTCTGCACCACAGGCGCCAACCCGGACGACCTCAGCCAGGACATGCTGCGCCGCGGGATCTATCAGGTTCTGGCGTTGGAAGGGGGCTACCTGGCACCTGCGGCGCGCGAAGCGGTCGAGGCGCTGTATGGCCGGCTGCATGTGCCGCTGGAGCAGGTGCTGGGGTGATGACCTCGCGCGCTCGGCCTTGGTAGGAGCGGCTTCAGCCGCGATTAGCCGAGGTCAGCCAACCACTGTGGGATGCGCCGTTCCAGGTAATACACCGGCTTGCGCGGGCTGCCCTCGACGAAGCCGACATGCCCGCCCTTGGCATGCAGCTCGAACTCGATGCCGGGGGCCAGTTCGCTGGCCTCGGGCAGGCTATGGCGGAAGATAAAGGGATCGTCCTCGGCCTGGATGATCAACGTACGCGTGCGGATTGCCCCCAGGTAGAAGCGGCTGGAGGCACGCCGGTAATAATCGTGGGCATCGGCGAAACCATGCAGCGGCGCGGTGATGCGCCCGTCGAAGTCCCAGAAGGTGCGCATGCCATCCAGCGGCCCCAAGCGCTCCAGCACCGACAGGCGCTCGCTCAAGCCGCTTTCGGCGAACAGGCGCTGTTTGTTGTTCACATAAGCGACCATCTCGCGCATGAAGTGCGCCTGGTACACCCGCGAGAAGCCCAGACCGATGCGGTCGGCGCACTGATCCAGGCGAAACGGCACCGACACTGCCACAGCGCCTTGCAGCTGGCTCTGCTCGCCGCTTTCGCCCAGATACTTGAGCAGCACGTTGCCGCCCAGCGAATAGCCGACGGCGTACAGCGGCGCCATCGGCCGTTGCGCGCGCAGATGCGCGACCGCCGACGCCAGATCCTCACTGGCGCCGGAGTGGTAGCCGCGCGGCAGCAGGTTGGGCTCGCCGGAGCAGCCACGCCAGTTCAGTGCCACGCTGGCCCAGCCGCGCGCAGCCAGAGCCTGTTGCAGGCCGAGTACATAGAGCGAGCTGGAACTGCCGGTCAGGCCATGCAGTACCAGCACCAGCGGTGCCTGGGCATCGTGTGGGCCGTGCCAGTCGAGATCGAGAAAGTCACCATCGTCCAGCCACAGCCGTTCGCGCTGCCGCTCCAGTTGCGGCGGTTTGCGGCAGAAGGGGTTCCACAGCGTCTGCAGATGCGGGCTGGGGAGCCACCAGGCGGGTTTGAAGGGCGTGGTCATGGGGTTCTGGGCAGTGAGTTGGTCGCACACGGATCCAGGCTAGTCAGCGCCGGCGCTTGCGGAGTATGCGCCAAGCACACCAGGCCAATACCAGTAACGCGACGATACGCTGATTGGTAAGCCCTATGACGATACCGTGCTGATGCTCTAACAGTATCGTGCGATTTAAATTGAGCGGAATTTCCTGCTGGCTGAACAGTACTGGTAGCGCCAGTACGATCAGCAGCAGGTAGGGCAGGTGGGCGTAGATGAAGTCCTTCATCCACGCTGCCACAGCGCGTAATGCACCTGGCCGGTGTGCTTCTCGCGGTGCAGACGCCAGTTGCCCGGCAGGCCCAAGGTCGAGGGCGCTGTTTCGCTTTCGGTATAGATCCAGGCGTCGTCGGCCAGCCAGCCTTGTGCCTCCAGCAGCGTGCAGGCGCCTTGCAGCAGATCCTTGTGAAACGGCGGGTCGAGCAGGACGATATCGAAGCGCCGTGGCGCCGGGCGCGCCAGCAGTTGCAGAGCGTCGCCCAGCTGGATTTCGCCGTTGCGGCATTGCAGCGTCGCCAGATGCCCGCGCAGCGAGGCCACCGACGCCGGGCTGAGGTCGCAGGCCAGGCCGCTGGCGGCGCCGCGCGACAGTGCTTCGAGCAGCAATGCGCCGCTGCCGGCGAAAGGGTCGAGCACATGGGCGCCTTCGACATAGGGCGCCAGCCAGTTAAACAGCGTCTCGCGCACCCGATCCGGGGTCGGGCGCAGGCCCGGCCCATCAGGAAAGGCGAAGCGCCGTGAACGCCACTGCCCGCCAATGATGCGCAACTGGCCCTGGCCGCCGTGGGCCTTGCCTGCGGCGGGTTTCTGAGGGGGGCGACCGCGCATCAGTGTGGCACCGTGCTGGGCAGCTCGACCGGGCGCTCGGTGGGCGGCGGCAGCTCCTTCTGCGCTACTGTCGGACCAGCGCTAACCACCACCAGCGCCTCGGGATCGAGGTGCTTGGCCATCGCCGCTTTCACTTGATCGGTGCTCAGGTTCTGCACGTCACGCATGAAATCGTCCAGGTAGCTCAGCGGCAGGTCGTAGAAACCCATCGATGCCAGCTGGCCGACGATATCGGCATTGCTCGCGGTGGACAGCGGGAAGCTGCCGGCCAGCTCGCGCTTGGCATTATCCAGCTCCTGCTGGGTCGGGCCATCGCGCAGGTAGTCGGCCAGCAGTTGCTTGACCAGCGCCAGGGTGCCTTCGCTGAGTTCGGCGCGGGTTTGCAGGTTGATCATGAACGGGCCGCGTGCCTGCATGGCGCTGAAGCCGGAGTAGACGCCGTAGGTCAGGCCGCGTTTCTCGCGCACTTCGCTCATCAACCGCGTGCCAAAACCGCCGCCGCCAAAGATCTGGTTGCCCAGGTACAGCGCGGCGTAGTCCGGATCACGGCGGTCGATGCCGAGCTGGGCGAGCATCAGGTGGGTCTGGTTGGACGGGTATTCGATATGACTGGTGCCGGGCTTGGGCGTCTGCGGCTGGGCGATCTTCGCCAGTGCCGGGCCTTGCGGCAGGGCGGCCGACACACGGTTGGCGATGGCCTCGGCTTCGCTTCGCGAGAGGTCGCCGACCAGCGCGATCACCACATTGCCGGCCGCATAGGCGCGGGCATGGAAGGCCTGCAGCTGTTGGCGGGTGATGGCCGGAATCGATTGCGCCGTGCCGTCGCTCGGATGGGCGTAGGGGTGCTTGCCGTAGAGACGCTCGAACAGCTCCAGGCTGGCCAGCTTGCCCGGGTTCTGCTTCTGGAACTCGAAGCCGGCGAGCAACTGATTCTTGATCCGCGCCAGCGAGTCGGCCGGGAAGGTGGGCTTGCCCAGTACATCGGCGAACAGCGCCAGTGCCGGCTCACGTTGCTCCTGCGCGCTGAGACTGCGCAGGCTGGCCACTGCCATGTCGCGATAGGCGCCGTTGCCGAACTCGGCGCCGAGGCCTTCGAAACCGGCGGCGATGGCGCCAACGTCCTTGCCTGGCACGCCTTCGTTGAGCATGGCGTTGGTCAAGGTGGCAAGGCCTGGCACGCCGTCGTCCTGGCTGCTGCCGGCAGCGAAGGTCAGGCGCAGGTCGAACATCGGCAGCTCATGGGCTTCGACGAACAGCACTTTGGCACCCTGCGCGGTGTTCCAGGTCTGGATATCCAGAGTACGGCGGGTCGGTGCCTTGCCGTCGAGCGCGGCCAGCGACTGCAGCTTGGCGGCATCGCCCGTCGGGGCCTTGTCAGAGAGGTTGGCGCAGGCGCCCAGTAGCAGTGCGCTGGACAGTACCAGGCCGAGCAGGCCCAGGCGGCGGTGCTCAGTCTTCATGGCGGGACTCCTCATGACGGGATGCTTCAGGCAGAACGTGGGCGACGCTCAGGCGGTCGCGGACGAAGAAGGTGCGGGCCGCCTGCTGGATATCGGCCGGGGTGACGGCCTGCAGTTCGTTCAGTTCCTGGTCGATCAGTTGCCAGGACAGACCAACGGTTTCCAGTTGGCCGATGCTGGTGGCCTGGCTGGTGATCGAGTCGCGCTCATAGACCAGGCCTGCGATGACCTGGGCGCGTACGCGGGCCAGTTCGGCAGCGGACGGCGGGGCTTTCTTAAGCTCTTCCAGTTCGCGCCACAGGCCGGCTTCGGCCTGCTCCAGGGTCTTGCCCTTCTGCACGTTGGGCGTGGCCGAGAGGATGAACAGGCTGTCGCCGCGGCTGAAGGCGTTGTACCAGGCGCTGGCGCCGGAAACGAGCTCTTCGCCACGCTCCAGGCGAGTCGACAGACGCGCGCTGTAGCCGCCGTCAAGCAAGGCAGCGGCCAGGCGCAGGGCGTAGACCTGGCGTGGCGTTTCGGCGGTGGCCAGACCTGGCACGTTGAAGCCCATGATCAGGTTCGGCAGCTGGGTTTTGAGATACAGCGTGGTGCGGCGTTCACCCGGCGCAGCCAGCTCCAGCGGCAGCTTGGCGGTCGGCACTTCACCGCGCGCAATGCCGCCGAAGTAGCGCTGAACCTGGGCTTTCACCTCATCCACGCTGACGTCACCGACCACCACCAGGGTGGCGTTGTTCGGCGCGTACCACTTCTGGTGCCAGGCGCGCAGTTCGTCGATGTGCATGCGATCGAGGTCGGCCATCCAGCCGATGGTCGGGATGCTGTAGCCACTGGCCGGATAAGCCATGGCCTTGAAGCGTTCGTAGGCCAGCGAGGACGGGCGGTCGTCAGTGCGCAGGCGACGCTCCTCCTTGATTACCTCGATCTCCTTGCTGAACTCGTCGGCCGGCAGCGTCAGGCTGGCCAGGCGATCGGCTTCCAGCTCCAGGGCCACGCCCAGGCGGTCACTGGCCAGCACCTGGTAGTAGGCGGTGTAGTCGTCGCTGGTGAAGGCATTCTCCTCGGCGCCCAGTTCACGCAGGATGCGCGAGGCTTCGCCGGGGCCGAACTTGCCGCTGCCCTTGAACATCATGTGTTCCAGGGCGTGGGAAAGGCCGGTGGAGCCGGGCGTTTCGTAGCTGGAGCCGACCTTGTACCAGATCTGCGAAACCACCACGGGGGCGCGATGATCCTCGCGGACGATGACCTTGAGGCCATTGTCCAGTTTGAATTCGTGGGTGGGTTGAGCGGGGGAGGCGAAGGCTGCAAGTGGCACGCAGATTGCGCCGAACAGCAGGCCGAGGGAACGGCGGGCAATGGCATTCATCGAAAGTCAGACCTGTCGGATAGCCTGGGCGGTCGTACCGCCGACGGGCGAAGAGGTGCTAGGATACCCCATCCTTTTCCGGGGCGGCACGGCAAGGCTTTGCAGCCTGTTAGCGTCCGCTCCCCTGAGATGCAAGCGACCCATGTTTGGTTCCAATGACGACAAGAAGTCGCCGGCCGAGGCTGGCGCGCAGACTCCGCCTGTGACCGAAGAAAAGAAATCCCTGTTCAGTTGGTGGCGCAAGAAGCCCGCTGAGAACGCAGCCGAGCCGACTCAGCCCGCGCCCGTCGAGCAGCCCGAGTCTGCTCAACCACCTGCCGAGCCGTCGACACCTGAGAGCGCGCCCGAAGCCTTGCCGGCACTCGAGCCCGAAGTGGCTGAGGCCGCGCCTGCTCCAGTGCCACAGGCTGAGCCGCTGGTTGCCGAACCCTCGGTCGCCCCGCCTGTTGTCGTTGAGCCGCCGCCCGTGCCTGAGCCTGTTGCCGAAGCCTTGCCCGAGGTTGTTGCGCCCGCTCTCGTCGCTGTGCCAGCCACTCAGGAAAAGCCGAGTTTCTTCGCCCGCCTCAAGCAAGGCCTGTCCAAGACCAGCGCCAGCCTTGGTGAGGGCATGGCCAGCCTGTTCCTCGGCAAGAAGGTCATCGACGATGACCTGCTCGATGATCTGGAAACCCGCCTGCTGACCGCCGACGTCGGCGTCGAGGCGACCACCGCGATCATCGGCAACCTGACCAAGCGAGTGGCACGCAAGGAGCTGGCAGACAGCGGTGCGCTGTACAAGGCGCTGCAGGAAGAGCTGGTGACCTTGCTCAAGCCGGTCGAGCAGTCGCTGGTCATCGACACTGCCAAACAACCTTACGTGATTCTCGTCGTGGGCGTGAACGGCGTGGGCAAGACCACCACCATCGGCAAGCTGGCCAAGAAGCTGCAACTCGAAGGTAAGAAGGTCATGCTCGCTGCCGGCGATACCTTCCGCGCTGCTGCGGTGGAGCAGTTGCAGGTCTGGGGTGAGCGCAACAACATCGCGGTGATCGCCCAGCACACCGGCGCCGACTCGGCTTCGGTGATCTTCGATGCGGTGCAGGCGGCCAAGTCGCGCGGCATCGACGTGCTGATCGCTGACACCGCCGGGCGCCTGCACACCAAAGACAACCTGATGGAAGAGCTGAAGAAGGTGCGTCGGGTGATCGGCAAGCTGGACGACACCGCACCGCACGAAGTGCTGCTGGTACTCGACGCCGGCACCGGGCAGAACGCCATCAATCAGGCCAAGCAATTCAACCAGACCGTGAACCTCACCGGCCTGGCGCTGACCAAACTCGACGGCACCGCCAAGGGCGGCGTCATCTTCGCCCTGGCCAAGCAGTTTGGCCTGCCGATTCGTTACATCGGCGTGGGCGAAGGCATCGATGACCTGCGGCCCTTCCAGGCGCAGGCTTTCGTTCAGGCACTCTTCGAGGAGCGCGAGCGGGCATGATCCGATTCGAGCAGGTCGCCAAGCGTTATCCTAATGGCCATGTCGGGCTGCACGAGCTGAGCTTCCGCGTTCGCCCCGGCGAATTCCTCTTTGTCACCGGTCACTCCGGTGCTGGCAAGAGCACACTGCTGCGCCTGCTGCTGGCGATGGAGCGGCCCACCAGCGGCAAGCTGCTGCTGGCCGGACAGGATCTGTCGACCATCACCAACGCGCAGATTCCCTTCCTGCGCCGACAGATCGGCGTGGTGTTCCAGAACCACCAGTTGCTGTTCGATCGCACTGTCTACGACAACGTCGCCCTGCCACTGCAGATTCTCGGTCTGTCCAAGCCAGAGATCGGCAAACGCGTCGGCGCTGCGCTGGAGCGCGTCAGCCTCAGCGACAAGGCGGCGCAGTCGCCTGGCGATCTGTCCACCGGTCAGCAACAGCGCGTCGGTATCGCCCGTGCCATCGTTCACCGTCCCGCTCTGCTGCTGGCAGACGAGCCCACCGGTAACCTCGACCCGCGCCTGGCCGCCGAGATCATGGGGGTGTTCGAAGACATCAACCAGTTGGGTACCACGGTGCTGATCGCCAGCCACGACCTGGCGCTGATCGCGCGCATGCGTCAGCGCATGCTCACCCTGCAACGCGGTCGCCTGATCGGTGATGGGGAGGCTGCCTGATGAGCGCATCGAAGATGCCCACGCCGCAACCGGCCGAACGTGTCGGCGCGGCGCCGCGCAACAAGGTGGTCGATGGTCCGGCGGATGAGCCGGATTTTCGCACCCTGCTCAATGCCTGGCTGGAAAGCCACCGCGCCAGCCTGGTGGACAGTCTGCGCCGCCTGGCGCGCCAGCCCATTGGCAGTTTCTTCACCTGCCTGGTGATGGCCGTGGCGCTGAGCCTGCCCATGGGACTGTCGCTGCTGCTGGACAACGTCGAGAAGCTTGGCGGCTCCTGGCAGCGGGCGGCGCAGATTTCCCTGTTCCTCGATATGTCCGCCGGTGAGCGCGACGGCCAGGCGTTGCGCGAGCAGATCGCAGCGATGGATGACGTCTCCGATGCCGAGTGGATCAGCCGCGAGCAGGCGCTGGAAGAGTTCCAGCAGCTATCCGGCCTGGGCCAGGCGTTGAAGGAGTTGCCGGAGAATCCGCTGCCGGGCGTGGTGCTGGTGACGCCGAAGGAAGTCGACAAGGCCAAGCTCGAAGCCTTGCGCCAGCGCCTGGCGGAGCTGCCCAAGGTGGAGCAGGCACAGCTCGATCTGGTCTGGGTCGAGCGCCTGACCGCGATCCTCAAGCTGGGTGACCGCTTCGTCTTCGGTCTCAGCCTGCTGCTGATCCTGGCGCTGCTGCTGGTGATCGGCAATACCATCCGTCTGCACATCGAGAACCGCCGCGCCGAGATCGAGGTGATCAAGCTGGTAGGTGGAACCGATGGCTATGTGCGACGTCCCTTCCTTTATATGGGCGCGTTGTACGGTTTCGGCGCAGGTATCTTCGCCTGGCTGCTGCTGGCGTTCGGGCTGGATTGGCTGAATGATGCTGTAGTACGTTTGGCCGGCCTTTACGGTAGCGATTTCGCGCTGGGTGGCGTACCTTCTTCCGACGGTTTTTCGCTGCTGCTCGGCGCCGTGCTGTTGGGCTATATTGGTGCCTGGCTGGCGGTGGCGCGTCATCTGAACGAACTTGCACCCCGTTAGGGCGCTGTTCGGCGAGGCTGAACGCAAGCTGACAAGTCATTGTTTTGGTTGATATTGACTATCTATCAGGGAACTTATCCACAGGCCCCGCATCAGATAGCGCAGTGCTACACTGCATGAGTTTCGTGAATCGGAGGATTCGAATGTCCACTTCCTTGCAACCTGTTCATGCTCTGGTTCCAGGCGCCAACCTGGAAGCATACGTGCATGCCGTCAACAGCATCCCGCTGCTGACACCCGAGCAGGAGCGTGAACTGGCCGAAAATCTCTTTTACCAGCAGGATCTCGAGGCCGCCCGCCAGATGGTGTTGGCCCACCTGCGTTTCGTGGTGCATATCGCCCGCAGCTACTCCGGTTATGGTCTGGCCCAGGCCGACCTGATCCAGGAAGGCAACGTCGGCCTGATGAAGGCGGTCAAGCGCTTCAACCCGGAAATGGGCGTGCGCCTGGTGTCTTTCGCTGTGCACTGGATTCGCGCGGAAATCCACGAGTTCATTCTGAAGAACTGGCGCATCGTCAAAGTGGCCACCACCAAGGCCCAGCGCAAACTGTTCTTCAACCTGCGCAGCCAGAAGAAGCGTCTGGCCTGGCTGAACAACGATGAAGTGACCGCCGTGGCCGCCAGCCTGGGTGTCGAGCCGCACGAAGTGCGCGAGATGGAAAGTCGCCTGACCGGCCAGGACATGGCCTTCGACCCGGCAGCTGATGCCGACGACGACAGCGCCTTCCAGTCGCCCGCGCATTACCTGGAAGACCATCGCTACGACCCGGCTCGTCAGCTCGAGGATGCCGATTGGAGCGACAGTTCCAGCAGCAACCTGCACGAAGCGCTGGAAAGCCTGGACGAGCGCAGCCGCGACATCCTCTACCAGCGCTGGCTGGCCGAGGAAAAGGCGACGCTGCACGACCTGGCTGCCAAGTACAACGTGTCGGCCGAGCGTATTCGCCAGCTCGAGAAGAACGCGATGAACAAGCTCAAAGGCTGTATCGCCGCCTGAGTCTGCCGTTATCCCGAAAAGCCGCACCCAGGTGCGGCTTTTTTCTGTCTGGAGCAATTGCCTTGAACAAAGCCCCACTGAAAGTGCAGCACTGGCTGATATTTGCGCTCGTCGCCGTGCTTTTCTTCGCCTGGGGCGCCTGGCTGATGCGCAGTACTGAAGTTGAGCCGGTGGCCAATCTGCAGCAGTGGCGCGATGCACTGTTGCAGCCGCTGGCCGAAGACGAATTGACGCTGCGTGATGTGCAGGCGTCAGCGCCGGGCGAGCTATGGCTGGAGCCGCGCCTCGACGGCGCACGGCTTGTCTATCGTGCGCCACTCGAAGGGGAGGAGGGCGAGTGGTCGCTCGAGGCCGAGCTGAGGTTGAGCCGGGAGCAGCGCGACAGTCTGATGACGGCGCAAGGCCTCAAGGTCGGTGATAGCGAGCAGGTCCTTGGTCAATCACTGGTCGATCAGATGGCCGGTTTTTCCATAGCCAGCCTCAATCTGAATGCCCCGCAAGCCCTGGCCAGCGAGCGCCTGGCTGCCAGTCTCGGGCAGCCGCGTCTGACCTTGGAATTGGCCGACGGTCAGGCTTGGGTCTATCCGCAATGGGGCTTGACCGTGCATCTGCGCGGCGATGAGGTCGCGCTGCTGCACGCGGTGCCGCGCCAGGCTTTTCGCGCGACCCGCTAGCTAGCCTCGCTTACAGCCAGCGTGGCCACCAGTCTGGGCGCGCTGCCTTGAGCAGGTCGAGGTAGTGGCTGCCACCCAGCTGGTTCATCTGTTGGCGAATCCAGGCGGCGCGTCGCACCACGTAGCCATTCGGGCGACCAGCGCTCCAGCGCAGTGGATTGGGTAGCACCGCTGCCAGCTGGCTGGCCTGCTGGCGATTGAGATAAGGCGCGCCGACACCGAAATGGTGTTGTGCCGCGGCTTCGGCGCCAAAGATGCCATCGCCCCACTCGACGCTATTGAGGTACACCTCAAGGATGCGCTCTTTCGACCAGAGCACTTCGATCAGTGCGGTGAACCAGGCTTCCAGCCCTTTGCGCAGCCAACTGCGTCCGGACCAGAGAAACAGGTTCTTCGCCACCTGCTGGCTGAGGGTGCTGGCGCCTCTTAGTGAGCCGCCGCTCTGGTTATGTGCCAGCGCCGCCTGAATAGCGCCGACATCGAACCCCCAGTGTTCGGCGAATTTCTGGTCTTCAGCGGCGATCACCGCCATCTTCAGGTGATCCGGGAGTTCTTTCCAGGGGCGCCACTGGCGCTTCAGCTCGATGGGCTGTTCGCTGCCCCAGGATTCGATCTTGCGCTCGATCATCAGCGCCGTACCGGGCGGCGGCACCCAGCGCAGAGCAAGCACCAGCAGTACGCTGGCCAGGATCAGCCAGAGCAGCAGTTTAAGCAGGCGGCGGGTCAGGGCTCGGAGCATGAGGTCTCGCAATGATCGGATGTGGCGCTATTAAAACAAAAAATCGCCGGGAGCGATTTTTGACGTCGCTTTGCGACGGCCCGAAGGGTTGCCGCCAGGGGTGGCGGGCAACAAAAAGTGCCGAGTCAGTTGCTGCGGAACCACAGAGTTGGGCGCAGGTGTGACAATAACGACCATTTCGTCTTCAGGCCCGATGGCTAAACTGCGCACAGGTCGATTTATTCAGGAGTTTCCATGGCCCGTCTCTGGCTACTGTTGTCCGCATTCGCCGGTTTCACCGGTGTCGCTCTGGGCGCGTTCGCGGCCCATGGTCTGAAGCACAGGCTGACTCCCGAATATCTGGCGGTGTTCCAGACCGGTACGCATTACCAGCTGACTCACGCGCTGGCCCTGTTCGGCGTCGGCCTGCTGGCGATGCATGCGCCCGGACGGTTGGTGAACCTGGCTGGCGGCGCCTTCGCGCTGGGTATCCTGCTGTTCTCCGGCAGTCTCTATCTGTTGACCCTCAGCGGCATCGGCAAGCTCGGTATCATCACGCCTTTCGGTGGCGTCGCCTTCCTCGTTGGCTGGCTGTGCCTGGGCCTGAGCGCCTGGAAGCTGACCTGACCCTGGCGTCAGAAATGAGGACGAATGGCGCCTTTTAGCCTTGGTCGTGGCCAGTTAACGGGCTAGAATGCCGGCCCTCTTTCCAGTTGTGACCGAGTCGTCATGCGTATCCAGTTGAATGGTGAACCCTTCGAACTGCCGGATAACCAGAGCGTCGCCGACCTGTTGGTTCGCCTCGATCTGACCGGACGCCGTGTGGCGGTCGAGCTCAATCAGGACATCGTTCCACGCAGCCAGCACGACAGCACCCAGCTCGCCGAAGGCGACCAGGTGGAAGTGGTGCACGCCATCGGCGGCGGCTGACCTCACGAGGAGTATTCCATGAGCCAAGTTCGCAGCGACAAGCCCTTCACCCTGGCCGGTCGTACGTTCCAGTCGCGCCTGCTGGTCGGTACCGGCAAGTACAAGGATATGGACGAGACCCGCGACGCCATCGCCGCTTCCGGCGCCGAGATCGTCACCGTGGCGGTACGCCGCACCAACATCGGCCAGAATCCCGGTGAGCCGAACCTGCTCGACGTGATCAGCCCGGACAAGTACACCATCCTGCCCAATACCGCCGGCTGCTATGACGCGGTCGAGGCCGTGCGCACCTGCCGCCTGGCCCGCGAACTGCTCGATGGTCACAACCTGGTCAAGCTGGAAGTGCTGGCCGACCAGAAAACCCTGTTCCCCAACGTCATCGAGACCATCAAGGCCGCCGAAGTGCTGGTCAAGGATGGCTTCGATGTGATGGTGTACACCAGCGACGATCCGATCATCGCTCGTCAATTGGCCGAGATCGGCTGCATCGCGGTGATGCCGCTGGCCGGCTTGATCGGCTCCGGCCTGGGTATCTGCAACCCGTACAACCTGCGCATCATCCTCGAGGAATCGAAGGTGCCGGTGCTGGTCGATGCCGGCGTGGGCACTGCCTCCGACGCCACCATCGCCATGGAGCTGGGCTGCGAGGCGGTGCTGATGAACAGCGCCATCGCCGAAGCGCAGAACCCGGTGCTGATGGCGCGCGCCATGCAGCATGCCGTCGAGGCCGGTCGCCTGGCCTACCTGGCCGGCCGTATGCCGAAGAAACTCTATGCCAGTGCGTCGTCGCCGCTGACTGGCCTGATCAACTAAGGATGACGATTGGCTGCGTGCCGGTCCGCCGGCGCGCCAGTCGTAACGCAATCTACAAGAGTCCAGCATGACCGATACCCAACAGCCCGAACTGACCGAAGACGGTCGCCAGCGCCGTACCATCAAGAGCTTCGTGATGCGTGCCGGGCGCATGACCGAAGGTCAGCAGCGTGGCATCGACAAGGGCTGGCCGCTGTTCGGCCTCGAGCTGGAAGACGGCCTGCGCGACTTCGACCAAGTGTTCGGTCGCAGCGCACCGCGCACCTTCGAGATCGGCTTCGGCATGGGCCACTCCACCCTGGAGATGGCTGCTGCTGCGCCTGAGCAGGATTTCATCGGTGTCGAGGTACACAAGCCTGGCGTGGGTGCGCTGCTCAACGGTGCGATGACGCAAAACCTCAGCAACCTGCGGGTCTACAGCTGCGATGCGCTGGAGGTGCTGCGTGACTGCGTGGCCGACGCCAGCCTCGATCGCGTGCTGCTGTTCTTCCCCGACCCTTGGCACAAGTCGCGTCATCACAAGCGCCGTATCGTCCAGCCGGCTTTCGCCGAACTGGTGCGCAGCAAACTGAAGGTCGGCGGCGTGTTGCACATGGCCACCGACTGGGAGAACTATGCTGAGCACATGCTCGAAGTGATGAACGCGGCGCCGGGCTACCGCAACCTGGCGGCCGATGGCACTTACGTGCCGCGCCCAGAAGAGCGCCCGGTTACCAAGTTCGAACGTCGTGGCGAGCGCCTTGGCCACGGTGTATGGGATCTGAAGTTTCAGCGCCAGGAGTGATTGCCGAGCGATCCTGTCCGTAGGGATCGCCCGTATATAGAACCGGCAGGATGCACGATTAGATCGGGATAACCCGACGGCCAGGACGGCGCCTCACCGCAAGACACAACAACGATAAGTGCGCCTGCAAGGCGCGCAGACATTAGCGGCACCGCTTGCATGGTGCCGCGAGGAGAGCATTGTGTTGAGATCGGTTTCCCTTCTTCTGCTGACTGCCCTGGCGTTTCAGGTCCAGGCCAAGGTCGATGCCAGCCAGGCCGCGCGTCTGGGTCAGGACCTGACACCACTGGGTGGCGAGCGGGCAGGTAATGCTGCCGGCACCATTCCCGCCTGGACGGGCGGCCTGGCGACTCCGCCAGCCGGCTACCAGCCCGGCATGCACCACCCGGACCCATACGCAGGCGACAAACTGCTGTATCGCGTCGACAGCCAGAACCTGGCGCAGTACGAACCGCAACTGCCGATCGGCCTCAAGACCCTGCTGCAGGAAAACCCCAGCTTCTACCTGCGGGTCTTCCCGACCCGCCGCAGCGCTGCTGCGCCGCAGCGTATCTATGACGCCACGCGTTTCAATGCACAGAATGCCGAGCTGATTTCCGGTGGCAATGGTGTGCAGGGCGCAGCTGCCGGCGTGCCGTTCCCTCTGCCGCAGACCGGCCAGGAGGCCATCTGGAACCACGTCATGCGTTACCGCGGCGACCAGATCAGCATGGCCACCAACCAGGCGGCGGTGCTCGCCAACGGTAGCTACAACCTGCTCAAGCTCGAGCGCGACGTCTACTTCCTCTATGGCCGCGAAGGCGTTGCCCCGCAGGATCTGGACAACACCCTGTTCTATTACAAGTACAAGGTGGTAGCGCCGGCCAAGCTGGCCGGCTCGGCGCTGGTGGTGCAGGAGACCCTCGACCAGGTGCTGGCGATTCGCAAGGCCTGGCGCTTCAATCGTGGTGAGCGCCGTGTGCGCCGCCTGCCGATGCTTGCCTACGACACCCTGCAACCCGACACCAATGGCATGGCCACTGCCGACCAGGTTGACTCCTACAATGGCGCACCGGATCGCTACGAATGGCAGCTGCTGGGCAAGCGCGAGATGCTGGTGCCCTACAACAGCTATGCCGTGCACCAGAAGGGCATTCCCTACGCCGACATCCTGCAGGCCAAGCACATCAATCCGGAATTGCTGCGTTACGAGTTGCACCGCGTCTGGGTGGTGGAGGCGGACCTGCGCACCGGCTTCAGCCATCCGTATGGCAAGCGTCGTTTCTATCTCGACGAGGACAGCTGGCAGATCCTCGCGGTCGATCTGTATGACCGTAATGGCAACCTGATCGGCCTGCAGGAAGCTCACCCGATCAGCTACTACGACGTGCCGATGTTCGGCTCGACCCTGGAGACCATCTATGACCTCAAGGGCGGCCGCTACTTCGCCGACGGCCTGGATAACAACGAGAAGATGTACGACTTCAACGCCAGGTTGAGCCCGCGTGACTTCACCCCGCAGGCGCTGCGCCGCGAAGGCAACTGACGGGGCTACGGTCGTTCACGAAGCCGCCTTTGGGCGGCTTCTGTATTTTTGCGCATCTGATCAGGGAGGATGCATGAGCATCAGATTGCATATATTCGGCGCATCCGGCTCCGGTACCACCACGCTGGGCAATGCCCTGTCCAATAGCTGCGGCTGGCTGCACCTCGATACCGACGACTTCTACTGGTTACCCAGCGAGCCGCCGTACCTGCACAAGCGTCCACCACCACAACGGGTGGAGTTGATCCGCGAGTGCGCCGCGCAGGCGTCGAGCTGGGTGTTGAGTGGCTCTCTATGCAGTTGGGGAGAGGCATTGATCCCGTCGTTCAGTCATGCACTGTTCCTGCATCTGGACGATGACGAGCGCATGCACCGGCTACGTCAGCGCGAGGCGCAGCGCTACGGCGAACGAATTGAACCGGGCGGCGATATGCACGCCCAGAGTCTGGCCTTTCTCGACTGGGCGGCCGGCTACGAGCAGGGCGACCGGCACACGCGCAGCCGACTCATGCACGAGACCTGGATCGAGCAGCACCTGACGTGTCCGTTGCTGCGCCTGGATTCGACGCATGCCCCCCCTGCGCAATTGGTTGAGCAGGTGATGGTGTGGCTGCAAGGTTGATGGGGCAGCCTGTGCGCTGCGCCCGCTAATTGCGGTCGGCGAGTATGCCGATGACCGCGAAGATCAGAATCAGCACTGGCGCCAGCGTGTAGTTGTTGAAGTGCGCCAGGCCCTTGGCCAGCCAGGGCGTGAGGAAGACGATGGCCAGGCCATAGCCGACCGCGCAGAACACCACGAACAGCAAGGTACGCAGGACGAAATTGAGATTACCGATGGTGCGTTGAACCCAGGCGTTGATGGCGGGGCCGAACAGCACCAGCAACGTGGCCATGATGGCCAGGGAAATATCGCTGAGGTGGCTGCGGCTCCAGCGCGAAAGGGTGACGATCAGGTCCAGTAGCAGATCCATGCGGGCTCCTTCAGTGCAGCGCGACGTGAGCAATGGCCGCGCGAATCAGGCGCGCTAGCCTACCGGATTCATGCCGCTCTGTGGGTGAACTACGCCAGGAACTGCTGCAGCAGATCGTTGAGGAACAGTTGCCCCTTGGTGGTAGCTGCCAGGCGGGCTGGATCGGCCTGCAGCAGCCCCTGGCGTTCGGCTTCGCGGCGCGCCTGTTCGAGCTGCTGCAAAGGCAGGCCAGTGCGCTGGCTGAACAGTTCGGCCGGTGCACCTTCGGTCAGGCGCAGCACGTTCATCAGAAACTCGAAGGGCAACTCGTCAGCTTCCAGCAGGCGTTCGCCGGCCTGGAATGCCTTGGCTGGGTCGAGGTAGTCCTTCGGTAGGCGAGTTTTCCAGGTGCGCTGGATACGCCCCGCACGTGTGCTCAGCTTGGCGTGGGCGCCAGCGCCGATGCCGAGGAAATCACCAAAAGTCCAGTAGTTGAGGTTATGTCGTGCCTGTTTGCCAGGCTTGGCGTAGGCGGACACTTCGTACTGCGCGTAGCCTTCGGCCGCGAGCAGGGCCTGGCCGGCTTCCTGGATATCCCACAGCAGATCGTCCTCGGGAAGCGTTGGCGGCTGGCTCCAGAACACCGTGTTCGGCTCCATGGTCAGCTGGTACCAGGACAGGTGCGTCGGGCCCTGGCTGATGGCGGTGCGCAGGTCGAACAGGGCGTCCTCGATGCTCTGCTCGGGCAGGCCGTGCATCAGATCGAGGTTGAAGTTGTCGAAGCCGGCGGCGCGGGCCATGTCGGCAGCGCGGATGGCTTCGCCGCCATCGTGGATGCGCCCCAGTGCCTTGAGCTTGGCTTCCTGAAAACTCTGCACGCCGATAGACAGGCGATTGATACCCAGCGCCCGGTAGCCCTTGAACTTGGCTTGCTCGAAGGTGCCAGGGTTGGCCTCCAGGGTGATTTCGATATCCGGCGCAAAGCCGACACGTTGCTCTACGCCTTCCAGCAAACGGCCCAGGGCGCGGTCGGAGAACAGGCTGGGCGTGCCGCCGCCGAAGAAGATCGAGGTCAGTTGCCG
Source organism: Pseudomonas sediminis (assembly GCF_039555755.1). Lineage (NCBI taxonomy): Bacteria > Pseudomonadati > Pseudomonadota > Gammaproteobacteria > Pseudomonadales > Pseudomonadaceae > Pseudomonas > Pseudomonas sediminis. The sequence goes on along the minus strand of NZ_CP154631.1, from coordinate 1,331,620 downwards.
GCCATGGACGTGCTGCAGGTCGATATCGAGGTCGGCCAGCAGCGCGTCGACGTACTCTTCTTCAGGCAGCGTCGGCCCGGCGGCGTGGGAGTTGAAGTCGCAGTAGGGGCATTTGCGCACGCACCACGGGATGTGGATGTAGAGCGCCAGGGGCGGGAGCAGGAAACTCCCGCCAGCGGAATCGCTCATGCCAGCCCCAGGCGCTGCTTGAGCAGGGCCATGGCGCGGGCGCGGTGACTGAGGCGGTTCTTTTGCTCAGGCGGCATTTCGGCGCTGGAGCACTCACCTTCCGGCACCCAGAACAGTGGATCGTAGCCGAAGCCGTGCTCGCCACGTGCCTCATGCAGGATGCTGCCGTGCCACAGGCCTTCGCAGAGGATCGGCAGTGGATCGTCGGCATGTCGAACCAGCGCCAGGGCGCAGACGAACTGGGCGCCGCGCTCGGCGTCCGGCACGTCTTTCAGGGCATCGAGCAGCTTGGTGTTGTTCGCCGCGTCGCCCTGGCCATCGGCATAGCGCGCCGAGTAGATGCCGGGGGCGCCGCCGAGGGCGTCCACCGCCAGGCCGGAGTCGTCGGCCAGTGCCGGCAAACCGGAGATGCGCGCGGCGTTGCGCGCCTTGAGGATGGCATTCTCGACGAACGACAGGCCGATCTCTTCCGGTTCGACCTGGCTGAATTCGCCAATTGAACGCACGCGCACGGCGTCGCCGAGCATGGCCTGCAACTCCTTGAGCTTGCCGGCGTTATGGCTGGCCAGGACCAGCTCCTTGAAACCACTCACTGGCTTAGTCATCCGGGAACATTTCCTGGTTGAAGGTGATGCGGTGTGCGTCATCACCCTGGCGCACGTTCAGGGTGAAGCTGAGCATTTCGCGGGTCTTGAAGGGGAACTGCGCCAGGTAATAGATGGCCTCGCCTTCGGTGACTTGGCGGAACGTCAGTGCGGTGCTCTTGCCCAACAGGTCCTTCACCTCGCCACCGACCACTGCAGTGCTGGGCTTGCCGGCCTTGAGCACGGCGACGTTGATCACGCCCTGGGTCTTGCTGCGTACCAGGCCGGAGGCGCTGGCGATATCCGGCTGGATGAAGCTGGAATTGAACACGCTGTAGTGCACGTCGAGATCGCCGAAGCTTTGTTTGCGCTCGGCGGCGGCCGGCAGGGCCAGGCACAGGGCGATCAGGAAGGGAATGATGCGGCGCATGTTGTTCTCCTCGTTCAGACCGCGACGCGGTGGGCGGACAGGTCCGCGCCGCTGATGCGGTAGATGCCGATCTCGCCCAGCAGGTTGGGCCAGATGCGGCTTGCCAGGCCATGGCGATGGTCACGGTCCACCGCCAGGCGTTCTTCCACACGGGCACCCTGGGCGTGGCACAGGCGCTCGAAGTCCTCGAAGGTGCAGAAGTGGATGTTCGGTGTGTTGTACCAGGTGTAGGGCAGGAAGTCCGACACCGGCATGCGACCTTTTGTCGTCAGGTACCAGCGGCAGCGCCAGTGGCCGAAGTTGGGGAAGGTGATGATGCAGGTCTTGCCGACGCGCAGCATCTCGGCCAGCACTTTGTCCGGGTAGTGCAGCGCTTGCAGCGACTGGGTCATGACCACCACATCGAAGCTGTTGCTGGCGAAGTTGCCCAGGCCCAGGTCGAGGTTCTGCTCGATGACGTTGACGCCGCGCTCGATGCACAAGGCGATCTTGTCCGGGTCGATTTCCAGGCCGTAGCCGGAAACCTGCTTGTTGTCACGCAGCCAGGCGAGCAGTTCGCCGTCGCCGCAGCCCAGGTCGAGCACACGGCTGCCCGGGGCGATCCATTCCTGGATGATGTCCAGATCCGCACGCATGCTCATACCTCGATTCGCTTCATGTAGCTGCCGAATGACTGCAGGTAACGCGGGATCGGCATGAGGAAGGCGTCGTGGCCCTGCGGTGCGTCGATCTCCAGATAGCAGACGTTCTTCTTCGCCGCCGTCAGCGCGTCGACGATCTCTCGCGAGCGGGCAGGGGAGAAGCGCCAGTCGGTGGTGAAGGACATCAGGCAGAAGTCCGCCTTGGCCACAGCCAGGGTCTTGGCCAGGTCGCCTTCGTTGGCGGCGGCCGGGTCGAAGTAATCCAGGGCCTTGGTCATCAGCAGATAAGTATTGGCGTCGAAGCGGCCGGAGAATTCCTCACCCTGGTAGCGCAGGTAGCTTTCCACCTGGAACTCGACGCTGTGGAAGTCGTAGTTGAGCTTTTCGCTCTTCAGGCCACGGCCGAATTTCTCGCCCATGGCGTCATCGGACAGGTAGGTGATGTGCCCGACCATGCGCGCAAGCATGAGGCCGCGCTTGGGGATAACGCCTTGTTCCTGGAAATGCCCGCCATGGAATTCCGGGTCCGTGAGAATCGCCTGGCGCGCCACTTCGTTGAAGGCGATGTTCTGCGCCGACAGCTTGGGCGCCGAGGCGATGGCCAGGCAGTGACGCACGCGCTCTGGGTAGCTGATGGTCCACTGCATGGCCTGCATGCCGCCCAGGCTGCCGCCGATCACCGCTGCCCATTGCTCGATGCCGAGCACATCGGCCAGGCGCGCCTGGCTGTGTACCCAGTCTTCCACGGTCATCACCGGGAAGTCGGCGCCATAGGGTTTGCCGGTTGCCGGGTTGGTGCTACTCGGGCCGGTAGAACCGTTGCAGCCGCCGAGGTTGTTGAGGCTGACGACGAAGAACTTGTTGGTGTCGATTGGCTTGCCGGGGCCGATGCAGCTGTCCCACCAGCCGGGTTTGCGATCATCCGGGCTGTGGTAGCCGGCGGCGTGATGGTGGCCGGACAGGGCATGGCAGATCAGCACGGCATTGCTGCGCGCGGCGTTCAGCTCGCCATAGGTTTCGACGACCAGTTCGTACTCGGCCAGGCTACGCCCGCAGGCGAGCGCCAATGGCTCGCTGAAACGGAACACCTGGGGGCTGACCAGGCCGACGGAATCTTCGGGAAAGGCAGTGGGCATGGAGGCGCTGCTAATGAATCGGAGGAGGGCGCCAGTCTAAAGAGCACCGCCGGTAGCGGCAAGCGAGCATGCCGCCCGCTTGTGCTACTGGCTTTGTTGCCGTGCCGCCACCGGCAGGCTGACCACCTTGCCCTGGCGCTGCACTGGTGCCGGGCGGCGCAGCACGCGGAGCATGTCGCTGGCCTGGGCCAGTTGCTGCTCCAGCTCTTCCTGGTAGCGCGCAAGTTGCAGGCTGCGCTTGCGCGTTTGCTGGGTTTCCTGGGCCAGCGCCTTGAGGCGCAGCATGTGGCTTTCCAGCATCTGCTTGTGTTCCAGGGTGTGCTGCATCAGCGGCATCAGTGCATCGGCGGCCCACTGTTCGGCGTCCAGGCGCAGGCGCTGGTGCAGGCCGATCACCTCCTGGGCCAGGGTGGCGAAGAAACGTCGGGTCAGGCTGCGTTGTTCGGTGAGCAACGTTTTCACGTGCAGGCGGAACTGATCGCCCTTGTCCTGCAGCTTCTTCAGCTCGCGCAGGTAGCGCTGGATCTTGAACTGCGGCGCATCGACGCCGCCCAGCGGGCTTTCTTCGTTGTGTCGGCGATAGATGGCGGCGACCATCTTGTTGGCCATCTCCGCTTCGTGCTCCAGGTTGTGCAGGTCCTGCTCGACGGCGCGGAAGAAATGCAGGATGGCCTGGTTGATGCCGAGGGTGGTCCAACTGCCGGTGAGGTTGCGACGCACCTCGTTCAGGTGTTGCTCCAGACGCTCGGCGCGTGCCGCATGACGCAGCAACTGGCCCTGGCGTTGCAGCAGGCGCTGGTTGGTCTTCAGGCCGAGCAGGCGCTTGTGGTGCTGGTTGTGGTCTTCCTTGGTCTTGGCGGTCAGCTCGAACAGCAGTTGGCCGTTGTCCTGCTGATGATTGCCGAGCAAGGCCAGTTGTTCGCCGACCTTCTCCAGGCGCAGGTTGAGCACATGCTGGCTGTTGTTCAGCAGCGCCAGGACCTGGCGCACCACATGATCTTCGATCAGGCGCTCCTTCTGCGCCACAATGCGCTCGCACAGTAAGGTTTCCAGGTTGGCCATCTGGCTGCGAGCCAGCAGCGCCTCGTCCTTGCGCACCTTGGCCAGCAGCGCCTGCTTGGCCGACAGCGGCAGCACGTCCTGCTTGGCGATGCCCAGCTGTTTGGCGGTGGCGCTCTGGATCTGGCCGATGGCGTTCTGCACGAAAGTCTCGCCTGCCAGGTCGTCCCATAGCACGTCGATCTTGTTCAGTACGGCAAACAGGCTGGTTCGGGTGTCTTCGTCGAGCTGACGAATGTGCTGTTGCCAGATGTGCATATCGCTGGCGGTGACGCCGGTATCGGCGGACAGCAGGAAGATGATCGCCTGGGCATTGGGCAGCATCGACAGGGTCAGCTCGGGTTCACTGCCCAAGGCGTTTAGGCCGGGGGTGTCGAGAATACGCAAGCCCTGGCGCAGCAGCGGATGATCGAAGTTGACCATCGCATGGCGCCAGGCCGGCACCAGCACCTGGCCGCGTTTGCCGGTGCCTTCGAGCATGTCTGGGTGGAAGCCGAGCTGGATCGCCTGTTCCACCGGCATGGCTTTGGTCTTGGCCACCTGGCTGAAAGCCAGCGCCATGTTGGCCGGGTCGCTGATGTCCAGCGGGATGTTCACCCAGTGCCGGGGAATACGCTTGAACTGCGCGACGCTGGCCGAGGCCGTACGGGTCTCGATCGGCAGCAGACGAATGTAGGGGCGCTCCGAGCGTGGGTCGAAGAACAGCTCGGTGGGGCACATGGTGGTGCGCCCGGCATGCGAAGGCAGCATGCGCTGGCCGTATTCGGAGAAGAACAGGCTGTTGATCAGCTCGGTCTTGCCGCGCGAGAACTCGCCGACGAAAGCCAGGGTGATGTGGTCGGTACGCAGGATCTTCAGCGCGCGTTCGAGCTTGGCCTGAACCGCCTCGGAGTTGAGCCGGTTGTGCTCCAGCCAGCTGCGATAACGCGTGATCTCGCGCATCAGTTCGCGTTTCCAGGCGACGTAGGCGTCAACCTGCTGGCTGAGACGTTCCATGCTCATCCTGGCTCTCCTCTCGGCAAGATCACCTCTTGCGGGGGCTGCGTAACGGTTCGGTTCGGGGTGCCGCCAGGAAGCACGGCATTTCGCGAGAACAGTTTGCATTATGCGAGCTGCAAGGCAGCCGTCAATTGGCCTCTTCGACAGTCCCGCCTTATGGTCGGGTGCGGCGACTGAGCGGTCGTCAGGCGCGCTGCAGCCCAGGAATCGGCGGCAGGCTTCGCGGGGCGCGAATACGCAGGCGTTTATGTCGATTGAGTTCGCCGCTTTCCAGGCTCACCTGGCTCTTGGCGACGCCGAAGGCCTTGGCCAGGAAGGCCTGTAGGTGGGCGTTGGCCTTGCCGTCTACCGGCGGGGCGGTGAGTCGGATTTTCAGCCGCTCACCCTGTAGCCCGGCGAACTCGTCCTTGCTCGCCTTGGGCTGCAGGTGGCAGTCGAGGATGAGGTCCTCGCCGTCCCAGCGGTAGAAGCTTGCGGTCTTGATGGACATGCCCCTCATCTGGCGCTGCGCGCCACCTTCTCCCGTTGGGAGAAGGTCGGCAAGGAAAGCGTCGCTGCGCGACTTTTATGTTTAAAGGAAGGGGCTGAGCATCGGCGGCAGACCAGTGGAGGCCGCCAGGCCGCCAATCACGAAACGGTCGATCAGGTTGATGGTGATGAAGGCGAAAATCGGCGAGATATCCAGGCCGCCGAGGTTTGGCAGCAGCTTACGGAATGGCGCCAGCAGTGGCTCGCAGATCTGGTTCACCAACTGTGCGCCCGGGTTGTAGCTGCCCGGAGCGACCCAGGAGAGGATCACGCTGATGATCAGGGCGAAGAAGAACACCTTGAGAAACAGCGAGGTCACGCCAATCATCGACCACACCAGCAGCTGCAGGATGAAACCGCCGACGTTGTAGCCCATCAGGGTCAGGGTGACGATCATCAGCAGCAGCTGTACCAGGATAGCCAGCACCAGCGAAGCCAGGTCCAGCCCGGCGAAGCCCGGAATGATCCGCCGCAGTGGAGTCACCAGCGGTTGCGTGGCCTTGACGATGAACTGGCTCAGCGGATTGTAGAAGTCCGCACGTACCAGTTGCAGGATGAAACGCAGCAGGACGATCAGCAGATACAGGCTGCCGAGGGTCTGAATGATGTAGATCAGGGCTTCGATGAGTCCGGACATGTGTGCTTCCTTTATTGACCCAGTTGTTCAGCCAGTTCGGCCGAGCGATTGGCAGCGGCATTCAGTGCCTGTTGTACCAGCGCTTCGAAGCCGCCGGCCTGGAAGGTTTTGATTGCCGCTTCGGTGGTTCCGTTCGGTGAGGTAACACGGCGACGCAATTCGGCCGCGTCGACATCGCTTTCACTGGCCATGCGCGCGGCGCCCAGTGCGGTCTGGATGCTCAGACGCGCGGCGGTCTCACGCGGCAGGCCGAGTTTCTCGCCAGCTTCGGTCATCGCCTCGATCAGCAGGAAAAAATAGGCTGGGCCGCTGCCAGAGACGGCAGTCACTGCATCGAGCTGCGCTTCGTCGTCCAGCCACAGGGCCAGGCCGACGGCGCTCAGCACCTGCTCGGCCTGGGTTTTCTGCGCGGCGTTGACGCGCGGGTTGGCGAACAGGCCGGAAACACCCTGGCGCAGCAGCGCCGGCGTATTGGGCATGCAGCGCACTACCGGGCGCTGGCCAAGCCAGCTCTCCAGGCTGGCGCAGCTGATGCCGGCGGCGATTGAGATGATCACCTGATTCGGCGTCAGGTTTGCGGCCAGGTCCAGGCACACTGTCTTCATGACCTGTGGCTTGACCGCCAGCACGATCAGGTCCGCGCCTTTGATCGCTTCAGCGTTATCGGCAAAGGTGGCGATGCCGTGTTCCTGCTGCAGACGAGTACGTTGTTCGCTGCCAGGTTCGCTGGCGCGGATGGCGCTGGCTGCCACGCCCTGCGCACGCAGGCCGCCAATCAGGCTGGCAGCCATGTTGCCGGCGCCGACGAAGGCGATGGTCGGGTTGCTCATTGCAGAAAATCCTTCATTCAGTGAGTGGGCTGGCCGTAGTCGCGGGCACCGAACAGGGCGGTACCGATGCGCACCCAGGTGGCGCCTTCGGCGATGGCGGCCTCCAGGTCATGGCTCATGCCCATGGACAAGGTGTCGAGGTTCAGCGCCAGGTCATCACGCAATTGGCGCAAACGGGCGAAGGCGGCATGTTGCGCGGCGCCATCGTCGGTAGGTTCGGGAATCGCCATCAGTCCACGCAGGCGCAGGTTGGGCAGGGCAGCGACGGCTTTGGCCAGTTCTGGTAACGCTTCCGGGCTGCAGCCGGATTTGCTGTCCTCAGCGCTGACATTGACCTGCAGGCAGATATTCAGCGGCGGCAGGTGGGCGGGGCGCTGCTCGGAGAGGCGTTGGGCGATTTTCAGGCGATCCACCGAATGTACCCAGTCGAAATGCTCGGCGATGGGCCGGGTCTTGTTCGATTGAATGGGGCCGATGAAGTGCCAGATCAAGGGTAGATCGTTCAATTCGACCTGTTTGCCCAATGCTTCCTGCAGGTAGTTCTCGCCAAAATCGCACAAACCGGCCGCATGAGCTTCACGAATGGCTGCTGCCGGTTTGGTCTTGCTCACCGCGAGCAGGCCGATATCCGTCAAATTACGCTGCGAGGCTTGCGCCGCCTCACGGATGCGCGCTCCGACCTTTGCAATATTCTCTGCTATCGTGGACATTACCTGCGCTCTATAAGCCTGGCCGTTGCGTTTGCGGCATTCTACCTGCTTGCTTGTAATTGGGGAGTCCCATGGATATCACTGAGCTGCTCGCCTTCAGCGCCAAGCAAGGCGCGTCGGATTTGCACCTCTCGGCGGGTCTGCCGCCGATGATCCGCGTCGACGGCGACGTACGCCGCATCAACCTGCCGCCGCTGGATCACAAGCAGGTACACGCGCTGATCTACGACATCATGAATGACAAGCAGCGCAAGGACTTCGAAGAGTTCCTCGAGACCGACTTCTCCTTCGAAGTGCCGGGTGTGGCGCGCTTCCGGGTCAACGCCTTCAACCAGAACCGTGGTGCCGGTGCGGTGTTCCGTACCATTCCGTCCAAGGTGCTGACCATGGAAGACCTGGGCATGGGCGAGGTGTTTCGCAAGATCACCGACGTGCCGCGCGGCCTGGTGCTGGTCACCGGCCCCACCGGTTCGGGCAAGTCGACCACCCTGGCGGCGATGCTCGACTACCTCAACAGCAACAAGTACCACCACATTCTCACTATCGAAGACCCGATCGAATTCGTCCACGAGTCGAAGAAGTGCCTGGTCAACCAGCGCGAGGTGCACCGCGACACCCACGGCTTCTCCGAAGCCCTGCGCTCGGCCCTGCGGGAAGACCCGGACATCATCCTGGTGGGCGAGATGCGCGACCTGGAAACCATCCGCCTGGCGCTGACCGCCGCGGAAACCGGTCACCTGGTGTTCGGCACCCTGCACACCACCTCCGCCGCCAAGACCATCGACCGGGTGGTCGACGTGTTCCCGGCCGAGGAGAAGTCGATGGTGCGTTCGATGCTCTCCGAGTCGCTGCAGGCGGTGATCTCGCAGACCCTGCTGAAGAAGATCGGCGGCGGTCGTGTTGCTGCTCACGAAATCATGATCGGTACGCCGGCCATCCGTAACCTGATCCGTGAGGACAAGGTCGCGCAAATGTATTCAGCGATCCAGACCGGTGGCGCGCTGGGCATGCAGACCCTCGATGCCTGTCTGAAGACGTTGGTGTCCAGGGGACTGGTCAGCCGCGACAGTGCGCGCGAGAAGGCCAAGAGCCCGGAAAACTTCTAGGAACTGGTGTGGGAGCGAGCGTTGCTCGCGAAGCTTTTGCGTCACCCTGTTCGCGGGCACAGCTCGCTCCCATGATTCGGCAGATGGCTGCCGAACGGCATTGCACACGAAGCTGCGAGAACGACGATGGAATTCGAAAAACTACTGCGCCTGATGGTCGAAAAAGGCGGCTCCGACCTGTTCATCACCGCTGGCGTACCGCCGTCGATGAAGGTCAATGGCAAGATCATGCCGGTGACCAAGAACGCCATGTCGCCGGAGCAGACCCGCGAGACCGTATTGGGCGTGATGAACGAGGCACAGCGTCGCGACTTCGCCGAGAACCATGAGTGCAACTTCGCCATCAGCGCCCGTGGTATCGGTCGTTTCCGCGTCAGCGCCTTCTACCAGCGCAACCTGGTGGGCATGGTGTTGCGCCGGATCGAGACCACCATCCCGACCATCGACGAACTCAAGCTGCCGGAAATTCTCAAGAAACTGGCGCTGACCAAGCGCGGCCTGGTGCTGTTCGTCGGTGCCACGGGTACCGGCAAGTCGACCTCTCTGGCGGCGATGATCGGCTACCGCAACAGGAACAGCAGCGGCCATATCATCTCCATCGAAGACCCGATCGAATACATCCACCAGCACCAGAGCTGCATCGTCACCCAGCGTGAAGTGGGCATCGACACCGAATCGTTCGAAGTGGCGCTGAAGAACACCCTGCGTCAGGCGCCGGACGTGATCCTCATCGGTGAGGTGCGGACCCGCGAGACCATGGATCATGCCGTGGCCTTCGCCGAAACCGGTCACCTGTGTCTGGCCACCCTGCACGCCAACAACGCCAACCAGGCGCTGGATCGCATCATCAACTTCTTCCCGGCCGACCGGCAGAACCAGGTGTGGATGGACCTGTCGCTCAACCTCAAGGCCATCGTCGCTCAGCAGTTGATTCCAACTCCAGATGGTAAAGGTCGCCGCGCGGTGATCGAGGTGCTGATCAACACCCCGCTGGCCGCTGACCTGATCCGCAAGGGCGAAGTGCACGAGCTCAAGGGTTTGATGAAGCGTTCCACCGAACAGGGCATGCAGACCTTCGATCAGGCGCTGTACAACCTCTACACCCAGGGCGAGATCACCTACGAAGATGCGCTGCTCTACGCCGACTCGGCCAACGACCTGCGCCTGATGATCAAGCTCGGATCGGAAACCGACGGCGATCACCTGACCAGCATGGCTCAGGGTCTGGCGCTGGAGGTCAGCGAGGAAGATCCGGGGCGTCGCTTCCGCTGATGCTGCCAGACGGGGGACGCGATGCGTCCCCTTCGTTTATCTGAGCGATGCGTTTGCCTTTCTTGCCGGCGAGCACCAATGCCTGGCCATCGCGCTGCGCACCGGCGCGTGCCTCGCTCATCAGTTGGGGAATCAGCGGGCCTTCCGGCAGATGCCTCCAGAATCTCAGTGGCAGATGCTGCTGCATCACCGTTCGGTTTAGGCGTGCCGGGTTGAAGGTGCTGCCGTAGTAGGCACGCCACAGGGCTTGGCCATCATCCTCGGGCTGTTGTGCCCAGGCTTGCCATTGCGCCGGGCAGCGGCGCTCATGCCGCAGGTGCTCGCCATCCCAGTAAACGCCGTCGCGTGGCGTGGCGATCAGCCAGCTGTGCTTGCCCAGGCGCTCGGCAAAGTGCCCGCTGGCCGAGGCAAGAATGTCATGCGCGGGCTCGAACCAGGCGACGAAGTCCGGCGCGCCTCGCACCTTGCTCGGCTGGAAACGCACGAACGCATGGAGGTGGTGTGCCTCGCGGCGCACCGCCTTGAGCCGGCGATGCAGCTCGCTGCCATCGGGATCGCCGGCCAGCACGGCACTGCGTTCGCCCTGCACGAAACGCCAGAGCACGCGGTAGAGCAGGCTCCAACGTTCATCGCCGCGGTACTGGGCGGCGCTTTCCAGCAGATCTAGCAGTTCGGGGGAGACGCGCAAGCGGCCGCTAGGCTCCGGCGCGCCCTCGGCGGGCTTATCGAACAGGCTGGGTGGGGCCTCCTCGTCCAGCCATTGCAACTGGTGCGGGGCCAGGCCTTGCAACAAGGCGCGGCGTGCGGCCTGGCGCCAGGTGGCGAAGGTGCCGTCGAAGCGCAGGCTGTGCATCACCACAACGCCATCTGTGCCGGGGTGTCGCGCAGTTGCTGGCGCAGCACTATGGACTCGTGCTCGGCGCGCGGTGGCCGGTAGTCCTGAGTGACGATAAAGGGCTTGGCCTTTTCCAGTACGCAGCGAAGTCGGGTCAGGTCTTCGTAGCGGATACGTCGTTCCCGCCGCAGAGCGCCCAAGCGCCGTGCGCTGAGCACGCCGATGCCGGGCACGCGGGCAATCAGTGATTCGTCGGCACGGTTGAGATCGACGGGAAATTGCTCGCGGTTGGCCAGGGCCCAGGCCAGCTTGGGGTCGATGTCTAGCGCCAGGTTGCCGGGACCGGCGAGCAGCTCCGTGGCGCTGAAACCGTAGCCGCGCATGAGGAAGTCGGCCTGGTACAGGCGATGCTCGCGCAGCAGCGGCGGCGCCTCGAAGGGCACGGTTTTCGGGCTTTGAGGAATCGGGCTGAACGCCGAGTAGTAGACGCGGCGCAGGCGGTAGTCGTGATACAGGCTCTGGGCGTTGTGCAGAATGGTGCTGTCATCGGTGGCGTCGGCGCCGACGATCATCTGCGTGCTCTGCCCGGCCGGGGCAAAGCGCGGCGCGCGGTGTTCTTCCTTGGCCTCACGCTCGCCGAGATGAATCTTGTGCATGGCCTGGTGGATGCTGCCGACGTTCTTTTCCGGTGCCAGGCGTACCAGGCTGGTTTCGGTGGGCAGCTCGATATTGACGCTGAGGCGGTCAGCGTACAGGCCGGCCTCGGCGATCAACTCCGGTGCGGCATCGGGGATGGTCTTCAGATGAATGTAGCCGCGGAACTGGTGCTCCTGGCGCAGCAGCTTGGCGACGCGGATCAGCTGCTCCATCGTGTAGTCGGCCGAGCGGATGATGCCGGAGCTGAGGAACAGGCCACTGATGCAATTGCGCTTGTAGAAGTCCAGGGTCAGGGTAACCACTTCCTCGGGGGTGAAGCGCGCACGCGGCACGTCGCTGGAGCGACGGTTGATGCAGTACTGGCAGTCGTACAGACAGAAGTTGGTCAGCAGGATCTTCAGCAGCGCCACGCAGCGACCGTCCGGCGTGTAGCTGTGGCAGATGCCCATGCCATTGGTCGAGCCGATGCCGTCCTTGCCCTTGGAGCTGCGCTTTGGTGCGCCGCTGCTGGCGCAGGAGGCATCGTACTTGGCGGCGTCGGCGAGGATGGTGAGCTTTTCGATCAGTTGCATGGCAGGCCATATCTATACTGTTTTTTTATACAGTATATGGGCTCCGTACAGCTATCAAGTCATTCGTTGTGTCGTGTCGCCTCTGAGCGCGTGAAACCTTATGTCTGCAGGCAGCGTCTGAAGCTATATGTCTATCAAGGAGTTCGCCATGCAACGACCCGATACGCACAGCAAGCTGATCGGCTACCTGTTGTGGATCTTCGGTTTCCTCGGCTCGCACCGCTTCTACTACGGCAAGCCGGTGACCGGTACCATCTGGTTCTTCACCCTGGGATTGCTCTTCATCGGATGGATCATCGACCTGTTCCTGATCCCGGCGATGGATCGCGAGGCCGATCTGCGCTTTACCGCAGGTGAAACCGATTACAACGTGGCGTGGATTCTGTTGACCTTCCTCGGCGTGTTCGGCGTGCACCGCATGTATCAGGGCAAGTGGATCACCGGGATCATCTACTTGTTTACCGGCGGCCTGTTCCTGATCGGCGTGCTCTACGACTTCTGGACGCTCAATACGCAGATCTCGATCAAGAACGCACAGCGCGGTTGAGTCAGGGGAATCAAGCGCCGTTGCCCGGATGCACTCCGGGGAAAATGAAAAGGGCATCCCACGGAATGCCCTTTTTTCGTAGCGCTGGCGGGATCAGTCGTCGCCGTCGTCATCGTCCCCGCCGTCGACCTTCATGCCCAGTTCCTTGATCTTGCGCGTCAGGGTGTTACGCCCCCAGCCCAGCAGCAGGGCCGCATCGCGGCGGCGGCCAGCGGTGTGTTTGAGCGCGGTCTCGATCATGATCCGCTCGAAGGCCGGCACGGCGACATCGAGCAGGTTGGACTGACCACGCGCCAGGGCCTGATCGGCCCACAGGCGCAGCGCCTGCTCCCAGTTGGTCACCGGCGCGGCGTCCTGCGGCTGGGTCAGCAGTTCCGGTGGCAGGTCGTCGACATGCACCTCGCGCCCCGAGGCCATGACGGTGATCCAGCGGCAGGTGTTCTCCAACTGGCGCACGTTGCCCGGCCAGGGCAGGTGCTTGAGGTAGTCCTCGGTTTCGCTCTTGAGCAATTTCGGCTCCACCGCCAGTTCCTGCGCGGCGCGGGCGAGGAAGTGGTGGGCCAGGGTCGGGATGTCCTCGCGGCGATCGGCCAGGCGGGGGATGTGAATGCGGATGACGTTGAGGCGGTGGAACAGGTCTTCACGGAACTTGCCGGCTGTCACCAGGGTTTCCAGGTTCTGGTGGGTGGCGGCGATGATGCGCACGTCCACCTTCACCGGGGTGTGACCACCAACGCGGTAGAACTCGCCATCGGCCAATACGCGCAGCAGACGAGTCTGAGTGTCAGCCGGCATGTCGCCGATTTCGTCGAGGAACAGGGTGCCGCCATCGGCCTGTTCGAAACGGCCGCGACGCTGGTTGGCCGCGCCGGTGAAGGCGCCTTTCTCGTGGCCGAACAGCTCGGACTCCATCAGGTCCTTGGGAATTGCCGCCATGTTCAGGGCAATGAACGGCGCTGCTGCGCGTGGGCTATGGCGGTGCAGGGCGTGCGCCACCAGCTCTTTACCCGTACCGGATTCGCCGTTGATCAGCACGGTGATATTGGAGTGGCTCAAGCGGCCAATAGCGCGGAACACCTCCTGCATCGCTGGTGCTTCACCGATGATTTCCGGAGTGCGCGCCTGTGCCGCCGGTACGGCCAGGCTCTGCTGTTCCTGAGCATGCTGGAAGGCGCGCTTGACCAGTGAAACGGCCTCGTCGACGTCGAACGGCTTGGGCAGGTACTCGAAGGCGCCGCCCTGGTAACTGGCTACTGCGCTGTCCAGGTCCGAATGCGCGGTCATGATGATCACCGGCAAGCGTGGATACAGCTCGCGGATGCGTGCCAGCAGGTCGAGGCCGCTGGCTCCGGGCATGCGGATGTCGGAGATGATCACGTCCGGCTGTTGGCGGGTCAGGCGGGCGAGTACACCGTCGGCACTGTCGAAACTCTGGGTGGTCATGCCTTCCTGTTGCAGGGCCTTTTCCAGTACCCAGCGGATGGAACGATCGTCGTCGACAATCCAGACGGTTTCACTGCGGCTCATGGCGTGGGCGCTCCTTGTTCCAGCGGTAGGAAGATCGAGAATACGGTGTGGCCGGGATAGCTCTCGCACTCGATCAGCCCCTGGTGCTGGCTGATGATGTTCTGGGTGATGGCCAGGCCCAGGCCGGTGCCGTCGGCACGACCGCTGACCATGGGATAGAAGATGGTTTCCTGCAGTTCCGGCGGAATGCCGGGACCGTTGTCGATGATCTCGACCTTGACCACCAGGCGATGGCGCGTATGGCCAATGGTGAACTGGCGCAGGGTGCGGGTACGCAGGCTGATGCGCCCGAGGCCCATGTCATGCTTCTGCCCGGCGATGGCCTGCATGGCGTTGCGCACGATATTGAGCACGGCCTGGATCATCTGCTCACGGTCGATCAGCAGATCTGGAATGCTTGGGTCGTAGTCGCGTACCAAGGTGATGCTGCCTTGGCTTTCCGCCTCAATCAGGTTGGCGACGCGCTCCAGCACCTCGTGCACGTTGGTCATCGACAGCGACGGCAACTTGTTCGAGCCGAGCATGCGGTCGACCAGGTTACGCAAGCGGTCGGCCTCTTCGATGATGACGTTGGTGTAGTCCTTGAGCTCTTCGTTGGGCAGTTCGCGCGACAGCAGTTGCGCCGCACCGCGAATGCCGCCGAGCGGATTCTTGATTTCGTGGGCCAGGCCGCGCACCAGCAGTTTGGTGGTTTCCTGCTTGGACAGCTGCGCCTCTTCCTTGGTGATGCGCAGCAGGCGGTCGCGCGGGTGCACTTCCAGCAGCAGCAGGGTCTCGCCCATGCTGAACAGCGGTGTTACCGCGTAGTCCACGGTCAGCGTCTGGCCGGTGACCGAGGTCAATACGGCTTCGCGCTTGTTGAATGGGTGCGCCTGTTCCACCGCCTGGCGCAAGGATGACAGCGCCTCGGGCGATTCGGTGAACAGGTCGCTGATGAACTGACCGTGGCTGCGTTGGCCGCTGACGGCCAGGAGCATTTCCGCCGCCGGGTTCATGTACTCAAGGCACAGCTGGCTGTTGAGCAGCAGGGTGGCGGTGGTCAGATTGTCGAGTAGCAGGCGGTGCAGCGCGTCGTTGATGGTCATAGGCAGTGCGTTCCGGCGATAGGCAGGAAAATGCAAGAAGCAAACCAAGGCCCCGAAAAGACGCATTATTTGTGCGGTCTGCCAGGTTTTGGTGGTGCTGGGGCGAGGCCGGGCGGGGAAAAGCGACCCAAAACAGGGAGAGCTTAGGAGGTGGTGCGCCAGATTGCATCATTAAGGTGCAATCTGCTTTCAGAGGAAAGGAAGGATGCTGGCCTTTTCCTTGGGCTTGTCTTTCAGCGGGCACTCGGGGCGAACGCCGTATTCATCTTTCTTGCACGGGTTGACCTTGCGCTTCTGCGCCAGGCTCATGCGGTGCATGTGGAAGGGCTGTGCCGGCGTGCGCTCGACGATGAGCCCGGCGGAGTCGATGATTTCTGCCACCAGTTGGTGCGTGCCGCGGTCGACGTGCTGCAGGGAGAACACCGGGCTGCGGCTGATCTCGCCCTGGGGTTCGCCGTCCAGCAGCAGGCGGTAGCTGTGGCCGGGCAGTAGGCCCGGCTCGCTGTTGAGGGTGACGATCATGTCGCCTGAGCCGTTGTGAATCGAGGCATCCGGCTCCGGCACGAGGATGCGCAGTACCTGGTAATGCACGGTCGGTTTGGTGACGGCAGGCGGGGCAACGCGCACCGTGGGTGTGGGGTGATTCAGAGCCGCGCTGTTGGACGGCGCCAGCATCACCCGCTCGGCATTGCTGTTGCGTGGTTTGTCGGTGAATACACGGTTACCTTCGGCGTCGATGTAGGTATAGACCTGAGCCAAAGCCGTTTGGGTGATGAACAGCAGGCAGAGCAGCAGTGCACGCATCGTGGTCAGTTCGTCGGTCTTGGGGTCGGGCGCGGTGGCGTGGCCGGTGGGCGAGCAGGGCTGTTGACGCTGATGCGCTGCACGGTAAAGGTTTCGGTAGCGCTCTGCTGGACGATGCGTTCGCCGGCCACCACTGCTACCGCCAGGCTGTGTGCGCCACGGTCAAGGTTGGTCAGTTGCAGGCTCGGTACGTTGCTGGCCTGGCCGTATGGCTCGCCATCGAGAATCAGGCGTAGCTGGTGGCCGGGCTGCAGGCGCGGCTGAATGTTCACGCCGACGATGAAGGTGCCGTTGTTGGCGCGCATCGCTTCGTCGTCAGGGATGCCGGTGAGGCTCAGCACCGAGTAGGGCGCTTCGCTCTGCGCTGGCGTGTTGTCGGTCGCAGGAATGCTCGGCGTCTGCATCTCCACCGTGTTGGTCGGGGGCAGGTTGACGCTTTCGGCGGCCGTGCCATCGGGTGGCTGATTGGTGAAGACCGTGTTGCCGTTGGCGTCGGCGTATTTGTAGATCTGCGCACTGGCCGGCAGGGCCAGGGCGAGCAGCAGGCAGGCGAGTAACGGGCGCATGGGCCGATCCTTCCGCGGGTGATGCGCTAAGCCTTGCACTGCTATCGGTTCCTGGCAAGCGCAGGGCGCTATGGCTGTGATGTTTGGCTACAAATCGGCACCGGTCATTGAGACGATTGCGTAGGGCTCGGGCTCTCGGTACGCACGGCGTACCCTGCGGCGGAAAATGAAAAAGCCCCGCCAGGCAGAGCCGGGCGGGGCTTTCGAAAGCGCCGCACGAGGCGGCGCAGACTGGCTTAGACGCTGTAGTACAGGTCGTATTCCAGCGGGTGTACGAAGGTACGTACCTTGATTTCTTCTTCGGACTTCAGCTCGATGTAGGCATCGATGAAGTCGTCGGAGAACACGCCGCCCTTGGTCAGGAACGCGCGGCCCTTGTCCAGCTCTTCCAGGGCTTCTTTCAGGCTGCCGCAGACCTGCGGGATCAGCTTGCCTTCTTCCGGCGGCAGGTCGTACAGGTTCTTGTCGGCGGCATCGCCCGGGTGGATCTTGTTCTGGATACCGTCCAGACCGGCCATCAGCAGTGCAGCGAAGCACAGGTACGGGTTGGCAGCCGGGTCCGGGAAGCGCGCTTCGATACGGCGGGCTTTCGGGCTGGAAACGTACGGAATACGGATCGAAGCGCTGCGGTTGCGAGCCGAGTAGGCCAGCATGACCGGCGCTTCGAAGCCCGGAACCAGGCGCTTGTAGGAGTTGGTCGACGGGTTGGTGAAGCCGTTCAGGGCCTTACCGTGCTTGATGATGCCGCCGATGAAGTACAGGGCGGTCTCGGACAGACCGGCATAGCCTTCGCCTGCGAAGGTGTTCTTGCCGTCCTTGGAGATCGACATGTGCACGTGCATGCCCGAACCGTTGTCGCCGTACAGGGGCTTGGGCATGAAGGTAGCGGTCTTGCCGTAGGCGTCGGCCACGTTGTGCACGCAGTACTTCAGGGTCTGAACTTCGTCAGCCTTGGCGACCAGGGTGTTGAACTTCACGCCGATTTCGTTCTGACCGGCAGTGGCCACTTCGTGGTGGTGTACTTCGACGACCAGACCCATTTCTTCCATGGCATTACACATGGCAGTACGGATTTCGTGGTCGTGGTCGCACGGCGGAACCGGGAAGTAACCACCTTTGACGGCCGGACGGTGGCCTTTGTTGCCGCCTTCCACGTCCTGGTCGGTCATCCAGGAGCCTTGCTCGGAGTAGATCTTGAACATCGAGCCGGAGATGTCGGACTTGAACTTCACTTCGTCGAAGATGAAGAACTCGGGCTCCGGGCCGACGAATACGGTGTCACCGATGCCGGTGGTTTTCAGGAACTCTTCGGCACGCTTGGCGATCGAGCGCGGGTCACGATCGTAGCCCTGCATGGTGCTTGGCTCGATGATGTCGCAAACGATGATCAGGGTCGGCTCTTCGGTGAACGGGTCCAGTACCGAAGTTTCGTCGACCGGCATCAGGATCATGTCGGAGGCTTCGATGCCTTTCCAGCCATGGATAGACGAGCCATCGAACATCTTGCCGTGCTCGAAGAAATCTTCGTCCAGGGCGTCACGGGCCGGCATGGTCACGTGGTGCTGCTTGCCCTTGGTGTCGGTGAAGCGCAGGTCTACCCACTTCACGTCGTGTTCTTTGATCAGTTGAACAGCCTTAGACATGTTGTCCTCCAGATGGAAAAGGCTCGCTTCGTGGAGCCCCGATATGTGCGGTGAAGCCCGGCGGGATAGTCCTTCAGGGCGACCTGCCTCACAAGGGAGCAAATTGCATGCCAGTGCCCTTTATTGGGCAGAGGCCGCGAAACTCAGGCGCTACGCCGGCTGCGCGCCGATTCCGCGGAGATATTTGCACCATTTAAGGGCTGCTGTTTATGGAAAAGGCCTATTTTGGTGCGCCAACTTGGGGTTGCAGTATTTTTGGTCAAAGCTTGAACAATTTCCGCTATAATCCGCGCCCCTGTTTTTTCGTCCCCCAAGCGGGCGGCCTATTCATGAAGCTGATCGTCAAAGTTTTCCCGGAAATCACCATCAAGAGCCGCCCGGTGCGCAAGCAGTTCATTCGCCAGTTGGGGAAGAACATTCGCTCCGTGCTGCGTGATCTTGACCCTGCTCTGCGGGTCACGGGTGTCTGGGATAACCTCGAGGTCGAGACCGACCTGGACGATCCCAAGCTGCTGGCCGAGATGACCGAACGCCTGCGCAACACGCCGGGCATTGGTCTGTTCCTCGAGGTGAATGAGTACCCGCTGGGCGATCTGGACGAGATCACCGAACACTGCAAGCGCCACTACGCCGACCAGTTGCCGGGCAAGATCTTCGCCGTGCGTTGCAAGCGTGGCGGCAAGCACGCGTTCAGCTCAATCGATGTCGAACGCCATGTTGGTTCACGTCTGCGTCAGGAGTGCGGTGCAGCCGGTATCGACCTGAAGAAACCGGACGTCGAAGTGCGCATGGAAATTCGCGACCAGCGCCTCTTCGTGGTGCATAACCGCCACGAAGGCCTCGGCGGTTACCCGCTGGGCTCGTTGGAACAGACCCTGGTGCTGATGAGCGGCGGCTTCGACTCCACCGTCGCGGCCTATCAGATGATGCGCCGCGGCCTGGTCAGCCACTTCTGCTTCTTCAATCTCGGTGGCCGTGCCCATGAACTGGGCGTGATGGAAGTGGCGCACTATATATGGCAGAAGTTCGGCCGCTCGCAGCGTGTGCTGTTCGTCAGCGTGCCGTTCGAGGAAGTGGTCGGCGAGATTCTCGGTAAGGTCGACAACAGCCAGATGGGTGTGATCCTCAAGCGCATGATGCTGCGCGCCGCCACCCGTGTTGCCGAAAAACTGCAGATCGAAGCGCTGGTCACCGGCGAGGCGATCAGCCAGGTGTCGAGCCAGACTCTGACCAACCTGGCGGTGATCGATTCGGCGACCGACATGCTGGTCATGCGCCCGCTGATTGCCAGCCACAAGCAGGACATCATCGACACCGCCACGCAAATCGGTACCGCCGAGTTCGCCAAGAACATGCCCGAGTACTGCGGCGTGATCTCGGTCAACCCGACCACCAAGGCGCGCGGTTACCGCATCGAGCACGAGGAGGCGCAGTTCGACATGGCCATCCTCGAACGCGCCCTCGAACGCGCGACTCAACTGCCCATCGACCGCGTGATCGACGAACTGGGCAAGGACGTGCAGGTCGAGGAAGTGCGCGAAGCACTGGCCGGGCAGATCGTCATCGACATTCGCCACCCCGACGCCGCTGAAGACGAGCCGCTCGACGTGCCGGGTATCGAGGTGCAGGCGCTGCCGTTCTATGCTTTGAACAACAAATTCAAGGAACTGGATGAGAACCGCCAGTACCTGCTGTATTGCGACAAGGGCGTCATGAGCCGCCTGCATGCCCATCACCTGCTGAGCGAGGGGCATGCCAATGTGCGCGTTTATCGTCCGACATAAGACGCCGGGGCTTAATGGCGGCAGTATCCGCCATCGCCCTCCCGACCCGGGGCACCTCTAAAAACTACCTGCGTTGTCATTGCTGCGTTAAAAACAAGCTTAAAATGCTCACATAGCTCGTAAAGTCGAGCGCGACTCCGACCGTTTTTCGCTTGTTTCTGCCTTGCACTGACTGCCTCGCCTACGTTTTTAGAGGTGCCCCGATCAGCTCGCTGATCCCAGTTTCTACATATTCGTCGTCCAGGCTGGGCGACACACCGAATCCTCTGATCGAGATACATACAGTGATCGAAAAACTGCGCAACATCGCCATCATCGCCCACGTCGACCATGGCAAAACCACCCTCGTCGACGCCCTGCTGCGTCAATCCGGCACCCTGGAGCGTAACGAGCTCAACGACGAGCGCGTGATGGACAGCAACGACCAGGAAAAAGAGCGCGGCATCACCATTCTGGCCAAGAACACCGCCATCAAGTGGAACGACTACCGCATCAACATCGTCGACACCCCCGGCCACGCCGACTTCGGCGGTGAAGTAGAGCGGGTGATGTCCATGGTCGACTCCGTACTGCTGGTCGTTGATGCCCAGGACGGCCCGATGCCGCAAACCCGCTTCGTGACCAAGAAGGCCTTCGAAGCCGGCCTCAAGCCGATCGTCGTGATCAACAAGATCGACCGTCCGGGCGCGCGTCCTGACTGGGTCATGGATCAGATCTTCGACCTGTTCGATAACCTCGGCGCCACCGATGAGCAACTCGACTTCCAGGTCGTCTACGCCAGCGCCCTGAACGGCATCGCCGGTCTCGACCACACCGCCATGGCCGAAGACCTGACCCCGCTGTACCAGGCCATCGTCGACCACGTGCCGGCGCCGAACGTCGACCTCGACGGCCCGTTCCAGATGCAGATCTCCGCGCTGGACTACAACAGCTTCCTCGGCATCATCGGTGTCGGCCGTATCGCCCGTGGTCGCGTCAAGCCGAACACGCCGGTAGTGGCCATCGACGTCGACGGCAAGAAGCGTAACGGCCGTATCCTCAAGCTGATGGGCCACCACGGCCTGCACCGCGTAGACGTCGAAGAAGCCACCGCCGGTGACATCGTCTGCGTCAGCGGCATGGACCAGCTGTTCATCTCCGACACCCTGTGCGACATCAACCATGTCGAGGCGATGAAGCCGCTGACCGTCGACGAGCCGACCGTGTCGATGACCTTCCAGGTCAACGATTCGCCGTTCTGCGGCAAGGAAGGCAAGTTTGTCACCAGCCGCAACATCAAGGAGCGTCTGGACAAGGAGCTGCTGTACAACGTGGCCCTGCGCGTTGAAGAGGGCGACAGCGCCGACAAGTTCAAGGTCTCCGGTCGTGGCGAGCTGCACCTCTCGGTACTGATCGAAACCATGCGCCGCGAAGGCTTCGAAATGGGCGTCGGCCGTCCGGAAGTGATCATCCGTGAAGTCAACGGCGTCAAGCAGGAGCCGTACGAGAACGTCACCATCGACATCCCGGAAGAATCCCAGGGCAAGGTCATGGAAGAGATGGGCCTGCGTAAGGGCGACCTGACCAACATGGCGCCGGACGGCAAAGGCCGTGTGCGCCTGGAATACAACATCCCGGCTCGCGGTCTGATCGGTTTCCGTAACCAGTTCCTGACCCTGACCAACGGTGCCGGCATCCTGACCTCGATCTTCGACCGTTACGACACCGTTAAGCCGGGCACCATGTCTGGCCGTCAGAACGGCGTACTGGTGTCGATCGATACCGGCAAGGCGCTGACCTACTCCCTGGAAACCCTGCAGGCGCGCGGCAAGCTGTTCATCGAGCACGGCCAGGAAATCTACAACGGTCAGATCATCGGCCTGAACAGCCGCGACAACGACCTGGGCGTCAACCCCACCAAGGGCAAGAAGCTCGACAACATGCGTGCTTCGGGCAAGGATGAAACCATCGCCCTGGTACCGCCGGTTCGCTTCACCCTGGAGCAGGCTCTGGAGTTCATCCAGGATGACGAGCTGTGCGAAGTGACGCCGAAGTCGATCCGTCTGCGCAAGAAGATCCTCGACGAAGGCGAGCGCACCCGCGCTGCCAAGAAAGCCAACAAGGCTTGATGCGGCTAGCTTAGCGCTGTAACTGAAAAGCCCCGCCAGAGCGATCTGGCGGGGCTTTTTTGTGGGCTTTCGCCGAGCGCCGGGACGCGCGGGCATGAGTCGCGGGCTAGCGGCTCAGCTCATACACACAGATGTTTACCGTGCTGGCCAGGTTCAGTGACTCGATCGCGCCGCTGCCGGCGATGGTGAACGGCGTGGCGTTGAGCTCGCTCAGCGCCTGGCTTGGGACGCCGCGCGCTTCGTTGCCGAACAGGTAGCACTCGGCCTGCGCGAAGGCCGGTGCGCGCAGGCTTTGGCCCTGCATGTCGAGGCAGGCGATGCGTGCAAAGCGCGTGCTCAGGTTGTCGAGGCTGACATCCTGCTCGATGGAGGTGTGAAAGATTGCCCCCATGCTGGCGCGCACCACCTTGGGATTGAAGGGGTCGACGCTGCCGGGGCTGAGCAGGCAGCGGAAGCCGCCGAACCAGGCGAGGCTGCGCAGGATGGTGCCGAGGTTGCCGGGGTCCTGGATCTCGTGCAGGTAGATGGCCTTGCCGGCCGGCGCCGACGGGCCGGAGCCAATCGCCGCCATCGGCACTACCGCGATGATCCCCTGGGGGGTCTTGGTGTCGGCGATCTGCGCCATCTGCCGGTCACTGATCAGGTGCGTCCTGAACGGGCTCTGCCAGTGCTCGTAGGCGGCCGTGACGTAGAGTTCGCTGCTTGCCAGCAGGGGCGCGTGCTGCGCCGCTTTCTGCAGTTCCAGTACCAGGTGTTCGCCCTCGACGAGGAAGTGGCCGAATTGCTCCCGGTACTTTTTCTGCTGCAGTTTCTTGACGTCGTCGAGTTTCATGGAAGGCCTGGAAAGGGGCGTGAAAGCGGGGCTCCTCGCGGTAGCGAGGCCGCTGCGATTGTACCTGCCACCCGGCGGGCTGTCAGGCTGCAGGGCCGGCCGGCGTGAGCCGGAGGGCTGCGATGGCTTATACTCGCGACAATTGTGCAGCCCGGGTCACCATGCCGGCGGGCTGCCTTCCTGGAATTGATCTGGTTGAACGATGAAACGCTCAAAAAGCAGCAGCCGCTGGCTGAACGAACATGTGAACGATCCCTACGTGAAGCAGGCGCAGAAGGACGGCTACCGCTCGCGTGCCGCCTACAAGCTGATCGAGATCAACGAAAAGGACAAGCTGATTCGTCCCGGTATGCTGATGATGGACCTGGGCTCGGCCCCCGGTGGCTGGTCGCAGATCGCCGGACGTATGGTGGGGGCCACCGGCCGGGTAATCGCCAGCGACATCCTGCCGATGGATTCGCTCGATAACGTCGACTTCATTCAGGGTGACTTCACCGACGACAAGGTGTTCCAGCAGATTCTCGATCTGCTCGATGGTCGTCGCCCGGATTTGATCGTCTCTGACATCGCCCCCAATATCAGCGGCGTCGGCGTGGCCGATCAGGCAGCGTCGATGTATCTGGTGGAACTGGTGCTGGACATGGCCCGACAGGTGCTCAAACCTGGCGGCAACTTCGTCGCCAAGGTGTTTCAGGGCGAGGGTTCGGATGAGTACCTGCGCGACGTACGGCGTTCCTTCGAGAAGGTCATGGTGCGCAAGCCGGCAGCCTCGCGTCCGCGTTCGCGTGAGGTGTACTTCGTCGCCAAGGGCTTCAAGGGCGACGCTCAGTAAGGATCAGTTTGCGCGCACGCGCGGCGTTTGTGCTGAGCCAGCCAGCGCTCGGCGTTCAGTGATGCGCTTGCTGCGGGGAGGCTTACGGGGGAAGTGGCCGGCCTAATGAGGCCGGCCACTGGCATGGCCCGTCGGGGCGTTGTCAGCCCTCAACCTGGCGCAGTTGCGCCGGGGTGTCGCCGAGGTTGTTGAGCATGCGCTCGCTGTACCAGTCGAGGAAGTTGATCACGCCGAACTCGTAGGTCTTGGAGTACGGGCCCGGCTGGTAGGCGGTGGAGTTGATGCCGCGCTGGTTTTCTTCACCGAGACGGCGATCCTGGTCGTTGGTGGCATCCCATACCTGGCGCAGACGAGCCACGTCATAGTCGACGCCTTCGACGGCGTCCTTGTGCACCAGCCATTTGGTGATGACGATCGTCTCCTGGGCGCTGATCGGCCATACGGTGAAGTTGATCAGGTGATCGCCCATGCAGTGGTTCCACGAATGCGGCAGGTGCAGGATGCGCATGGAGCCCAGGTCCGGGTCGGTGATGCGTCCCATCAGCTTGTTGCAGCCCGGCTTGCCGTCCATGGTCATGGAAACGGTGCCCTTGAGCAGCGGCATGCGCACGATGCGGTTGCGCAGACCGAAGCTGGCGTGGGCGTAGGGAATGTTGTCCTTGTCCCAGCGGCCGGTGCATTCGGCCACCTGATCCTTGAATGCCTGGCTGGCGCGTGGGTCGGTGACGTCATCCCATTCCAGCAGGGTGTTGAGCAGTTCCGGGTGCGAACCGTTGCAGTGGTAGCACTCGCGGTTGTTCTCGATCACCAGCTTCCAGTTGGCCCTCTCGTGCATGACGCTCTGCACCGCGACCTTGGTGTTCTCCATGTCGTACGGCTCCATGTAATGAGCCAGGGTGCTCAGGAACTCGTCGATGGCCGGCGGGTTGTCCGCCAGGCTGATGAAGATGAAGCCGCCAGCGGTCTTGCAGTTGACCGGTTTGAGGTTGTAGTCGGAGAGCTTGAAGCCTTCGCCCATCTCGGTGCCGGCGAACAACAGGCGACCATCGAGCTCATAAGTCCATTGGTGGTAGGGGCAGACCAACTTGGCGACCTTGCCTTTGTCGGAGACGCACAGGCGCGAACCACGATGGCGGCAGACGTTGTGGAAGGCATGGATCTGACCTTCGGCGCCGCGGATGACGATGATCGGGTTGTCGCCGATCTGCAGGGTGAGGAAGTTGCCCTTGGTCGGGATTTCGCTGGTCATGCCGGCGATCAACCATTCCTTGTGGAAGATCTCCTGCATGTCGACCTGGAACAGGCGCTCGTCGTTGTAGAACGGCTGCGGCAGCGAGAAGCTGTGGTCGCGTTCGTGCAGCATCTGCGCGGTGGCCTTGCGGACGGGCTCCAGCGGGTCGCCCAGGCTCAGATTTTGGGTGCAGTCCATGTTGGCTCCTCAGTGGCTGGCGCGTTATGCCTGCCGGAAAAAGTGGCTGATACGGTATGTGCCGCAAGGTGGTCGTTTATCACTGCCGCCTGCGATGGGCGTGCATGCTTGGTGAGGCGGAGTGTGGAGCCGAGCCAAGGCGAAACCTTATCCATGGGCGACATGGCCGGATGCGTTTCCGACGCGCTAGCCCCCGTGCTATCAGGCAGGTCGCGATAAGCATGTGGATGTCGCTGGTAGATAAATGACGGCGCTCGGCCTTTCGCACAATCGGTGACATATAGGCCGACATCCGGCCGTGTGGAGAGCTGTTCATGACCACCACCAACGCCTTCCTCAACCCGGTTACCACGCAGACCTGGACCAACGGCCGCCACCTGGTGCGTTGCGTCAAGGTGATCCAGGAAACCTGGGATGTGCGCACCTTCTGCTTCATGGCCGACCAGCCCGTGCTGTTCTTCTTCAAGCCCGGGCAGTTCGTCACCCTGGAGCTGGAGATCGATGGCCAGCCGATCATGCGCTCCTACACCATTTCCAGCTCGCCTTCGGTGCCTTACAGCTTCTCCATCACCATCAAGCGGGTGCCGGGCGGCAAGGTCTCCAACTGGCTGCACGACAACCTCAAGGAAGGCGACGAGGTACCGGTGCACGGCCCGGTCGGCTTGTTCAATGCCATCGATTTCCCTTCCGACAAGGTGCTCTATCTCTCCGGCGGTGTCGGCATCACCCCGGTGATGTCGATGGCGCGCTGGTTCTACGACACCAACGCCAACGTCGACATGATCTTCGTGCACAGCGCGCGCTCGCCCAAGGACATCATCTACCAGCGCGAGCTGGAGCACATGGCCGCGCGCATCAACAACTTCAGCCTGCACGTGATTTGCGAGAAGCATGGCCTGGGTGAGTCCTGGGCTGGCTATCGCGGTTACCTGAACAAGCCAATGCTGGAGCTGATGGCACCGGACTTCCTCGAACGCGAAATATTCTGCTGTGGTCCGACGCCCTACATGAGCGCGGTCAAGCGTCTGCTCGAGGCGGCGGGCTATGACATGAGCCGCTACCACGAGGAGGCCTTCGGCCCGACGCCACCGGAGATCCGCGCCGAGGTCAAGGAACTGGCCGCCGAAGCCGCCGAGGCGCCCGAGGTGCCGGTGGCCGAGCTCAATCAGGTGGAGTTCATCAGTACCGGCAAGAGCATCCGTGTGGTGCCTGGCGAAACCGTGCACGCCGCTGCGGCCAAGCTTGGCCTGCATATCCCCAAGGCCTGTGGCATGGGTATCTGCGGTACCTGCAAGGTGATGAAGACTGCCGGGGAAGTGGAAATGGAGCACAACGGCGGCATCACCGACGAGGATGTGGCCGAGGGCTACATCCTGTCGTGCTGCAGCGTGCCGAAAGGGGATGTGGCAATCGACTATTGATCGTCATGAATATCCGTAGCCCGGATGAAATCCGGGCTACTTAGCCATAAACACCGTTCGTGGCCTTAAGGCGTTTCAGGCGCTCATCACTTCACGGATATCTGCAGCCAACTGACGCACACGGGCTTCGTCGGTATCCCAGCTGCACATGAAGCGCGCGCCGCCAGCGCCGATGAAGGTGTAGAAACGCCAGCCGCGTGCGGTGAGGGCAGCGATGGCCGGCTCCGACAGTTGCAGGAACACGCCGTTGGCTTCCACCCGGAACATCAGGCTGACGCCGGGTACATCCGCCACCAGGTTGGCCAGCAACTGCGCGCAGCGGTTGGCGTGGTTGGCGTATTTCAGCCAGACATCGTTCTGCAGGATGCCGACCCAGGGCGCGGACAGGTAGCGCATCTTCGAGGCCAGTTGGCCGGCCTGCTTGCAGCGGTAGTCGAAGTCCTCGGCCAGATCCTTGTTGAAGAAGACGATGGCCTCACCGACGGCCATGCCGTTCTTGGTGCCGCCGAAGCACAGCACATCGACGCCGGCCTTCCAGGTCAGCTCTGCCGGGGTGCAGCCGAGGAAGGCGCAGGCGTTGGAGAAGCGTGCGCCGTCCATGTGCAGGTGCAGGCCCAGCTCCTCGCAGACCTGGCTGATGGCGCGGACTTCTTCCGGGCGATAGACGGTGCCTACTTCGGTGGCCTGGGTGAGGGTGACCACGCGCGGTTTCGGGTAGTGGATATCCTGACGCTTGCGGGCGATCTCGCGGATCGCTTGCGGGGTCAGCTTGCCGTTATCGGTCTTGGCCAGCAGCAGCTTGGAGCCGTTGGAGAAGAACTCCGGTGCGCCGCATTCGTCGGTTTCGACGTGGGCGGTCTCCGAGCAGATCACGCTGTGGTAGCTCTGGCACAGCGAGGCCAGGGCCAGGGAGTTGGCCGCGGTGCCGTTGAAGGCGAAGAACACCTCGCAGTCGGTCTCGAACAGGCGGCGGAAGTGATCGGCAGCGCGCGCCGTCCATTCGTCATCGCCGTAGGCGCGCTGGTGGCCCTGGTTGGCCTCGGCCATGGCGGCCCAGGCTTCGGGACAGATGCCGGAGTAGTTGTCGCTGGCGAATTGCTGGGCATTGTCGGGCATTGGCGCGTTCCTTCTGAAAAACCTGCCGGCGGGTCTGCCGGGAAAGCCTCTACTTTAACCCTGCGGCTATCTGTCAGGCGTCCGTCGCCGCGACGAGTTGTTGCGCTGAAGCGTACTGCCGAGTCGGTTCGTGGCCAAACGTTCGGCTAGCAGATGGAACTTGAAGCTTGCTCTGGCGTTCACACTTACCAGAGGGCGGCAGTCGATCCGCTCTCCGCAATCAAGAGAAGGAGTTTCCCATGACTTATCGTCACCTGCTCGCCCTTGCTCTGCCGCTGGCCGTGGCGCTGCCCGTTTCCGCTGCCGAGTGGTCGGATGATGCCAAGACCGAATTCGTTCAGCAGTGCATCGCTGGCGCACCGGCAGGCTACGAGGAGCCACAACTGCGTGCTTATTGCGACTGCGCTGCGACCAGCGTCAGCAAGGAATTCAGCGAGGCCGAGTTGCAGGAAATGAGTCGCCAGTCTCCGCCTGACCCTACCATGCAGCAGCGCCTGGTGAATGCCTCCAGCAGTTGCGGAGAGAAACTCAAGCCATAAGTGGCTGAGTAAATAACGTGCGCTTGTGCCGGAGCCCCGTGGGCTCTGGCCTGGCGCCGGATTTCCACAGGCAGTGCACAGTGGCGCCCACAGTATTTGTGCACAAGCCGCGTCTATCTATTTGATCCTGTTCGATTTTTAGCCGTATCTCGGCAAGCCCCGGCTGCTCTGGCTTCGCGCCTGCGTCGAACAGCCTATGCACAGTTTCATCCACATCTTCTGTGCATATCCCCAACCGATCCCTGCCTCTCGCTCATGTCGCTGGTGGATAAGCCAGGGTGGCGGTGCGGGTGTATGGATATTGAGCGCAGCCCTGTATCGCAGTGAGTGCAAGGCCGGCAGCAATCTGCTGACAGCTTTTCCACAGGCTAGTCCACGGCTTCTGTGTATGGCTGATGTTGTTAACTGCTTGATATCGATCAGGAATGACCTTTTTGCGGGAGCCCCTGCCATTCCTGGGGGCGGGCGTTGTATGCACGGTTTATCCACAGTTTGATCCCCGTGATTTGTGTGCAAACCAGCGGCGCACCCGCGACGCGCCTGATTGCGACAAGGCCATGTCGCAAACGAATGCTCTCACGGCGTTGGCAGGCATTTGGGCGGGCAGGGGCGGCCCTACCATCGCTGCACAGGGCCTTGCCGGCCTGCCCGTCCAAGACCGCCGCCCACAGGCGCTGCAGGAGAGTTGAGATGTTCAGCAAGCAGGATCAGATTCAGGGTTACGACGACGAGTTGCTCGCGGCGATCGATCAGGAAGAACGCCGTCAGGAAGAGCACATCGAGCTGATCGCCTCGGAAAACTACTGCAGCCAGCGGGTGATGGAAGCGCAGGGCAGCGGCCTGACCAACAAGTACGCCGAAGGTTATCCGGGCAAGCGTTATTACGGTGGCTGCGAGTATGTCGACAAGGTCGAGCAACTGGCCATCGACCGCGCCAAGGCGCTGTTCGGCGCCGATTACGCCAACGTTCAGCCGCACTCCGGTTCCTCGGCCAACAGCGCCGTGTACCTGGCGTTGCTCAATGCCGGCGACACTATCCTCGGCATGAGCCTGGCCCACGGCGGCCACCTGACTCACGGCGCCAAGGTGTCGTCCTCGGGCAAACTCTACAACGCCGTGCAGTACGGCCTGGACACCGCTACCGGGCTGATCGACTACGACGAGGTCGAGCGCCTGGCCGTGGAGCACAAGCCGAAGATCATCGTCGCCGGGTTTTCCGCCTACTCCAAGACCCTGGATTTCCCGCGCTTTCGCGCCATCGCCGACAAGGTCGGTGCGCTGCTGTTCGTCGACATGGCCCACGTCGCTGGCCTGGTCGCCGCCGGTCTGTACCCGAACCCGATTCCCTTCGCCGATGTGGTCACTACCACCACCCACAAGACCCTGCGTGGCCCGCGTGGCGGCCTGATCCTGGCCAAGGCCAACGAAGAGATCGAGAAGAAGCTCAACTCCGCCGTCTTCCCCGGTGCTCAGGGCGGCCCGCTGATGCACGTCATCGCCGCCAAGGCGGTGTGCTTCAAGGAGGCCATGGAGCCGGAGTTCAAGGCCTACCAGCAACAGGTCATCGACAACGCCCAGGCCATGGCCCAGGTGTTCATCGAGCGCGGCTACGAAGTGGTGTCTGGCGGCACCGACAACCACCTGTTCCTGCTCAGCCTGATCAAGCAGGGGCTGACCGGCAAGGAGGCCGATGCTGCCCTTGGCCGCGCCGGCATCACCGTGAACAAGAACGCCGTGCCCAACGACCCGCAGTCGCCGTTCGTGACCTCGGGCATCCGTATCGGCACGCCGGCGGTGACCACCCGTGGCTTCAAGGTCGCCCAGTGCCAGGCGCTGGCCGGCTGGATCTGCGACATCCTCGATCACCTTGGCGATGCCGATGTCGAGGCGCAGGTGGCCAAGCTGGTCGCCGGGCTGTGCGCGGACTACCCCGTATACCGCTAAAGCCTTCTGCTCTGTTGTAGGAGCCAGCTTGCTGGCGATCCAGCCGAGCTCGTTGTAATGGATCGCCAGCAAGCTGGCTCCTACAGGTTAGGCGTTCGAGAACAGATTCAAGGAGCATCTTCATGCAACGTTATTCCGGCTTCGGCCTGTTCAAGCACTCGTTCAGCCACCATGAGAACTGGCAGCGCATGTGGCGTAACCCGACGCCCAAGCCGGTGTACGACGTGATCATCGTCGGCGGTGGCGGCCACGGCCTGGCCACAGCCTATTACCTGGCCAAGGAGTTCGGCGTGAAGAACGTCGCAGTGGTGGAGAAGGGCTGGCTCGGCGGCGGCAACACCGCGCGCAACACCACCATCGTGCGTTCCAACTACCTGTGGGACGAGTCCGCGCAGCTCTACGAACACGCGATGAAGTTGTGGGAAGGGCTGTCGCAGGACATCAACTACAACGTCATGTTCTCCCAGCGCGGTGTCTACAACCTCTGCCACACCCTGCAGGACATGCGTGACGCCGAGCGCCGCGTCAGCGCCAACCGCCTCAATGGCGTGGATGGTGAACTGCTGGATGCCAAGCAGGTCGAGGCGGAGATTCCCTACCTCGACTGCAGCAAGAACACCCGTTACCCGGTGATGGGTTCCACCGTACAGCGTCGCGGTGGCGTCGCCCGTCACGACGCCGTGGCCTGGGGCTACGCACGTGCCGCCGATGCCTTGGGCGTCGATCTGATCCAGAACACCGAGGTGATCGGTTTCCGCAAGCAGAACGGTGCGGTGATCGGCGTGGAGACCAACAAGGGTTTCATCGGCGCCAAGCGCGTCGGTGTGGTCACTGCCGGTAATTCCGGGCACATGGCGGGGCTCGCCGGCTTCCGTCTGCCGCTGGAATCGCACCCGCTGCAAGCGCTGGTGTCCGAGCCGATCAAGCCGATCATCGACAGCGTGATCATGTCCAACGCCGTGCATGGCTACATCAGCCAGTCGGACAAGGGCGATCTGGTCATCGGTGCCGGCATCGACGGCTACAACGGCTACGGCCAGCGCGGCTCCTACCACACTATCGAGCACACCCTGCAGGCCATCGTCGAGATGTTCCCGGTGCTCTCGCGAGTGCGTATGAACCGCCAGTGGGGCGGCATCGTCGATACCAGCCCGGATGCCTGCCCGATCATCTCCAAGACTCCGGTGGACAACCTGTTCTTCAACTGCGGTTGGGGCACTGGTGGCTTCAAGGCCACGCCGGGTTCGGGCCACGTCTTCGCCGCCAGCCTGGCCAAGGGTGAAATGCACCCACTGGCCAAGCCGTTCTCCATTGACCGTTTCCACACCGGCGCACTGATCGACGAGCACGGCGCCGCTGCGGTGGCTCACTAAAAGCGCGCGTAGCGCAAAGCTGATGACCCTCTCCCGCTTGCGGGAGAGGGTGGCCCGCAGGGCCGGGAGAGGGTAGCGCGGCCAACACCGAATGCCCTCTCCCCCGACCCCTCTCCCACAAGTGGGAGAGGGGAGACAAGATAAACCCCGTTGGCATCTGCGAGCGGGGAGTGTTTCAGGAGGCCAACATGCTGCACATCTTCTGCCCTTACTGTGGCGAACTGCGCTCCGAAGAGGAATTCCACGCCAAGGGCCAGGCGCACATCGCCCGCCCGCTCGATCCCGATGCCTGCAGCGATGCCGAGTGGGGCGAGTACATGTTCTTCCGCGACAACCCGCGCGGCATCCACCACGAGCTGTGGGTGCATGCGGCCGGTTGCCGCAAGTATTTCAACGTCACCCGCCACACCGTGACCTACGAGATCCTCGAGACCTACAAGGTCGGCGAGAAGCCTTCGGTCACCGCGGCCGCGGCCACCGACAAGCAAGCCGTGGCAGAAGGAGTAACGGCATGAGCCAGGTCAATCGTCTTGCCAAGGGTGGTCGCATCGACCGCAGCCAGGCGCTGAGTTTCACCTTCAATGGCCAGACCTATCAGGGCTTCGCCGGCGACAGCCTGGCCGCCGCGTTGCTGGCCAACGGCGTCGACATCGTCGGCCGCAGCTTCAAGTACTCGCGCCCACGCGGCATCGTCGCGGCTGGCGCGGAAGAGCCCAACGCCGTGCTGCAGATCGGCTCCAGCGAGGCGGCGCAGATTCCCAACGTGCGCGCCACCCAGCAGGCGCTGTACAGCGGCCTGGTGGCCAGCAGCACCAACGGCTGGCCGAGCGTCAACACCGACCTGATGGGCATTCTCGGCAAGGTCGGCGGCGGCATGATGCCGCCCGGTTTCTACTACAAGACCTTCATGTATCCGCAGAACCTGTGGATGACCTACGAGAAGTACATCCGTAAGGCCGCAGGCTTGGGCCGTTCGCCCACCGAGGTCGACCCGGATATATATGACCAGATGAACCAGCACTGCGACGTGCTGATCGTCGGCGCCGGCCCTGCCGGCCTGGCTGCCGCATTGGCGGCCGGCCGCAGCGGTGCGCGAGTGATCCTCGCCGATGAACAGGAAGAGTTCGGTGGCAGCCTGCTCGACACCCGCGAAACCCTGGATGGCAAGCCTGCCGCCGAATGGGTAGCGCAGGCCATCGCCGAGCTGAAGACGCTGCCGGAAGTCACCCTGCTGCCACGCGCCACAGTCAACGGTTACCACGACCACAACTTCCTCACCATCCATCAGCGCCTGACCGATCACCTCGGTGAAGTCGCTCCGATGGGGCAGGCTCGTCAGCGTATGCACCGCGTCCGCGCCAAGCGCGTGGTGTTGGCCAGCGGTGCTCATGAGCGGCCGCTGGTGTACGCCAACAACGATGTGCCCGGCAACATGCTGGCTGGCGCCGTGTCGACCTACGTCCGCCGTTATGGCGTGGCACCGGGCCAGGAACTGGTGCTGTCGACCAACAACGATTACGCCTACCGCGTGGTGCTCGACTGGCTCGATGCCGGGCGCAAGGTGGTGGCTGTCGCCGATGCCCGCAGCAACCCGCGCGGCAGCTGGGTCGAGGAGGCGCGTGCGCGTGGCGTACGCATCCTCACCGGCAGCGCAGTGGTCGAGGCGCGCGGTAGCAAGCGCGTCACCGGCGCGCGTATCTGCGCCATCGACGTCAAGGCCCACAAAGTCACCAGCCCCGGCGAAGTGTTGGACTGCGACCTGATCGTCAGCTCCGGCGGCTATAGCCCGGTAGTGCATTTGGCTTCGCACCTGGGCGGTCGCCCGGAGTGGCGTGAAGACATCCTCGGTTTCGTGCCGGGGCCGGGCAACGGCATTCAGCAGCGCATCGACGCCGGCGCGGTGAACGGTGTGTTTGCCCTCGGCGACGTACTCGCCAACGGTTTCGAGGCCGGCGCCAAGGCAGCTGCCGAGGCTGGTTACAAGGCCGTCAGCGGCAGCCTGCCGCAGGCCGAGGCGCGCCAGGAGGAGCCGATGCTGGCGCTGTTCCAGGTGCCGCATGACAAGTCCACGGCGCGTGCGCCGAAGCAGTTCGTCGACCTGCAGAACGATGTCACCGCGGCCGGCATCGAGCTGGCAACGCGTGAAGGCTTCGAGTCGGTCGAGCACGTCAAGCGTTACACCGCACTGGGCTTTGGCACTGACCAGGGCAAGCTGGGTAACATCAACGGCCTGGCTATCGCCGCGCGTTCGATGGGCATCAGCATCGTGCAGATGGGCACCACCATGTTCCGCCCGAACTACACCCCGGTGACCTTCGGCGCCGTGGCAGGTCGTCATTGTGGTGAGCTGTTCGATGCCAAGCGTTACACCGCGATGCAGGCATGGCATGTGAAGAACGGCGCCGAGTTCGAGGACGTCGGCCAGTGGAAGCGCCCCTGGTACTTCCCGAAAAATGGCGAGGACCTGCATGCCGCCGTGGCGCGTGAGTGCCTGGCCGTGCGCAACAGCGTGGGCATTCTCGATGCCTCGACCCTAGGCAAGATCGACATCCAGGGCCCGGATGCGCGCGAGTTCCTCAACCGCGTCTACACCAATGCCTGGACCAAGCTGGACGTGGGCAAGGCGCGCTACGGCCTGATGTGCAAGGAAGACGGCATGGTCTTCGACGACGGCGTCACCGCCTGTCTGGCCGACAACCATTTCGTCATGACCACCACCACCGGCGGCGCTGCCCGCGTGATGGAATGGCTGGAAATCTACCACCAGACCGAATGGCCGGAGCTGAAGGTGTATTTCACTTCGGTCACCGACCACTGGGCGACCATGACCCTGTCCGGCCCCAACAGCCGCAAGCTGCTGGCCAAGGTCACCGACATCGACCTGGACAAGGACGCCTTTCCCTTCATGAGCTGGAAGGAAGGCCTGGTCGGCGGCGTGCCGGCGCGGGTGTTCCGCATCTCCTTCACCGGCGAGCTGAGCTACGAGGTGAACGTGCAGGCCGACTACGCCCTGGGCGTGTGGGAGCAGATCATCGAAGCCGGCAAGGAGTTCGACCTGACCCCTTACGGCACCGAGACCATGCACGTGCTGCGGGCGGAGAAGGGCTTCATCATCGTCGGTCAGGACACCGACGCCTCGGTGACCCCGGACGACCTCAACATGGGCTGGTGCGTTGGGCGCACCAAGCCGTTCTCCTGGATCGGCAAGCGCGGTATGAACCGCGACGACTGCCTGCGCGAAGACCGCAAGCAGTTGGTCGGGCTGAAACCGGTCAACCCGAACCAGGTGCTGCCGGAAGGCGCGCAACTGGTGTTCGACCCGAAACAGTCCATCCCGATGCAGATGGTCGGCCACGTCACCTCCAGCTACATGAGCGCGGCCATGGGTTACAGCTTCGCCATGGCGGTGGTCAAGGGCGGTCTCAAGCGCATGGGCGAGCGTGTGTTCGCGCCGCTGGCCGATGGCAGCCTGATCGAAGCCGAAATCTGCAGCTCCGTGTTCTATGACCCGAAAGGGGATCGCCAGAATGTCTAACGTCAACGTCTACCAACAACGTCCCGCCGACATCGCCGGGCAGTCGCCGCTGCATCACGCCGGCCTGCATGAGCTGGTCGGCAAGGGTCGCAAGAACGCCGGCATCACCCTGCGCGAGAAGAAACTGCGCGGGCACTTGGTCATTCGTGGGGATGCCAAGGACGCTGGCTTCTCCGGCGGTGTGCACAAGGCCCTGGGCCTGGAGCTGCCGGTGGCGTTGACCCTGGTTGCCGACGGCGACACCTCGCTGCAGTGGCTGGGCCCGGACGAGTGGCTGCTGATCGTGCCTGGCGGCAGCGAGTTCGAGGTCGAGCGCAAGCTGCGTACAGCGCTGGACGGTCAGCATTTCTCGGTGGTCAACGTCAGCGGCGGGCAAACCCTGCTGGAGCTGTCCGGGCCGAAGGTGCGCGAGCTGCTGATGAAGTCCAGCAGCTACGACGTGCACCCGAGCAACTTCCCGGTCGGCAAGGCGGTGGGCACCGTGTTCGCCAAGTCGCAGCTGGTGATTCGCCACACCGGCGAAGAGACCTGGGAGCTGGTGATTCGCCGCAGCTTCTCCGACTACTTCTGGCTGTGGTTGCAGGATGCCAGTGCCGAGTACGGCCTCGCCGTCGAGGCCTGATATCGAACGGCTCCCTCTCCCCTCTTGGGAGAGGGGAAGGGCGGATCGCATTGTACCGGCGGCCCTCTCCCCCGGCCCCTCTCCCATGAATGGGAGAGGGGTGCAAAGCAGCGGAGTTTGTTCTGGAGTTTTTTATGAGCCGCACCCCCGACACCTGGATTCTCACCGCCCATTGCCCGAGCGTGCTCGGCACCGTGGATGCGGTGACGCGCTTTCTCTTCGAGCAGCGCTGCTACGTCACCGAGCATCACAGTTTCGATGACCGGCTGTCCTCGCGCTTCTTCATCCGCGTCGAGTTCCGCCAACCGCAGGATTTCGACGAGGCTGCCTTTCGCGCCGGTGTAGCTGAGCGTCTGGCGCCCTTCGGCATGCAGGTCGAGCTGACCCCGCCGGGCTACCGCGCCAAGGTGGTGTTGATGGTGTCCAAGGCCGACCACTGTCTGCATGACCTCCTGTATCGCCAGCGTATCGGCCAACTGGCCATGGACGTGGTGGCGGTGGTGTCCAACCATCCCGACCTCGAGCCGCTGGCGCGCTGGCACGGCATTCCCTATCACCATTTCCCGCTCGATCCGGCCGACAAGCCGTCGCAAGAGCGCAAGGTGCTGCAGGTGATCGAGGACACCGGCGCGGAGTTGGTGGTGCTCGCCCGCTACATGCAGGTGCTGTCGCCCGAGCTGTGCCGCAAGTTGGACGGTTGGGCGATCAATATCCACCACTCGCTGCTGCCCGGTTTCAAGGGCGCCAAGCCCTATCACCAGGCTTACCAGAAGGGCGTCAAGCTGGTTGGCGCTACGGCGCACTACATCAACAACGACCTCGACGAGGGGCCGATCATCGCCCAGGGCGTGGAGGCGGTGGATCACGCCCACTACCCCGAAGACCTGATCGCCAAGGGCCGCGACATCGAATGCCTGACCCTGGCCCGCGCGGTTGGTTATCACATCGAGCGTCGGGTGTTCCTCAACGCTAACCGCACGGTGGTGCTTAACGCCTGAATGCATCGCCAACCCGAATATTTGGTGGGCTAAAGCCCACCAGTCGCAACGAAGAACGCTATTGGTGGGCTGAAGCGGATCGCCGCTCGGCCCATCTTACGGAACCCGCTCTGCCAGGTTTCACCGGCGGTTTCCGGCAACAGACGCAACAAGCTCCAGTGCAAGGCCGCGCGGCCAGTCGGTCGCGTCTTGTGTCCACAACAAGAAAGGAGAGTTACGCATGTCTGGTAATCGTGGTGTGGTTTATCTCGGTACGGGCAAGGTCGAAGTACAGAAGATCGACTACCCGAAAATGCAGGACCCGCGCGGCAAGAAGATCGAGCACGGGGTCATCCTCAAAGTCGTTTCCACCAATATCTGCGGCTCCGACCAGCATATGGTGCGTGGCCGTACTACTGCGCAGGTCGGCCTGGTGCTGGGCCACGAGATCACCGGTGAGGTGATCGAGAAGGGCCGCGACGTCGAACGTCTGCAGATCGGCGATCTGGTTTCCGTGCCGTTCAACGTCGCCTGTGGTCGTTGCCGCTCCTGCAAGGAGCAGCACACCGGCGTGTGCCTGACCGTCAACCCGGCGCGTGCCGGCGGCGCCTACGGCTACGTCGACATGGGTGATTGGACCGGCGGCCAGGCCGAGTACGTGCTGGTGCCTTACGCCGACTTCAACCTGCTCAAGCTGCCGGATCGCGACAAGGCCATGGAGAAGATCCGTGATCTGACCTGCCTGTCCGACATCCTGCCCACCGGTTACCACGGTGCCGTCACCGCTGGCGTCGGCCCGGGCTCTACCGTTTACGTCGCTGGCGCGGGCCCAGTCGGTCTGGCGGCTGCCGCCTCGGCGCGTCTGCTTGGCGCTGCGGTGGTGATCGTCGGTGACGTCAACCCAACGCGCCTGGCCCATGCCAAGGCTCAAGGGTTCGAAATCGCCGACCTGTCCAAGGACACCCCATTGCACGAGCAGATCGCCGATCTGCTGGGGGAGCCGGAAGTGGATTGCGCGGTCGACGCCGTGGGCTTCGAAGCCCGTGGTCACGGCCATGCCGGTGCCCAGCAGGAGGCGCCGGCAACGGTGCTCAACTCGCTGATGGGCGTCGTGCGCGTAGCCGGCAAAATCGGTATTCCTGGCCTCTACGTCACCGAAGATCCGGGCGCGGTGGATGCCGCGGCGAAGATCGGCTCCTTGAGCATTCGCTTCGGCCTCGGCTGGGCCAAGTCGCACAGCTTCCACACCGGCCAGACCCCGGTGATGAAGTACAACCGCGCGCTGATGCAGGCGATCATGTGGGACCGCATCAACATCGCCGAAGTGGTCGGTGTGCAGGTCATCAGCCTGGATGACGCGCCGCGTGGCTACGGCGAATTCGATGCCGGCGTGCCGAAGAAATTCGTCATCGACCCGCACAAGACCTTCAGTGCAGCGTGACGGCGTGACCTGGGCGTAGTCCCAGGCCGCCCTTTCACGGCCTAGGCGCATTGGTCCGCGCCTTTTTTTGGGAGCCTTCGGGCTCCCATTTTCTGTTACGTGCAATCACTGCCACTCGGCACGGATTTGCGCTATGCGCGCGTCCTTCTCCTGCCAGAGCTGAGTGACCCAGTCCTGCATGTACTGGCGAAATACCGGGTCGTTCTGGTAGTCGCCCTGCCACAGTTCGGCAGCCAGGTTGCGCATCTGGATATCGATGATCACCTTGTCCACCTGACCGCTGAGCAGCGCCCAAAAGCCCGGCGCTTTGCCCTCGGGATACACCAGTGTCACGTCCAGCACGGCGTCGATCTGTTCACCCAGCGTCGCGAGTACGAACGCCACGCCGCCGGCTTTGGGCTTGAGCAGGTAGCGGTAGGGCGACTGCTGTTGCGCCTGCTTGGCCGGGGTGAAGCGGGTGCCCTCCAGGTAGTTGACCACGGTGACCGGCAGGCGCTTGAACTTCTCGCAGGCGGCCTTGGTGATCTCCAGGTCCTTGCCCTTCATATGCGGGTTCTTCTGCAGAAAGGCCTTGGAGTAACGCTTCATGAAGGGGTAGTCCAGCGCCCAGAAGGCCAGGCCGAGAAAGGGCACCCAGATTAGCTCCTGCTTGAGGAAAAACTTGAAGTAGGGCGTCTTGCGGTTGAAGGCCTGCACCAGCGCGGGGATGTCGACCCAGGATTGGTGGTTGCTGATCACCAGGTAGGAGCGGTCGCTGCGCAGCTCGGCGTTGCCGCGAATGTCCCAGTGAGTCGGGGTGAGCAGGGCGAAGATGCGCTTGCAGTTCTCGGCCCAGAATTCGGCCACCCACATCACCCCGCGTGAGCAGGTATCGCGGGCGCTCTGGCCGGGTACCACGAGCTTGGCGAGGGCGATCAGCAGCAGCGGACCGATCAGGATCAGGGTGTTGGCGAGCAGCAAAACGATGTTGGCTAGGCCGGTCAGCAGAGGGCGCATGTCGACTCCATGGCGGGCGGTGAGCGGACATCTTATGCAAGCGCAACAACTTGCTCAAAGCTCCACCCACTGGCCTATTGCCAGATCAGTGTCTATAAGCCAATGATCGTCACCACGGGACATCCCGCCCACGGAAGGCGCTTCAACCTGCCGGTACGCACCATGCTCAAACGGATCGCCGTCGCTGATCTACGCGTCGGAATGTTCATTCAGGAATTCTGCGGCTCCTGGATGGATCATCCCTTCTGGAAGTCCAAATTTCTTCTCAACTCCGAAAAAGATCTCGCTCGTATTCGCGATAGTGCGATCAGCGAGCTGTGGATCGATGTCAGCAAGGGCACCGATGTCGCCGCTGGTGTCCATGCCGCTACCGAGGCCGAGGTCCAATGCGAGGCCGAGGCCCGCCTGTTGGCAGCCATCGAGCCGCCCAAGGTCAAGGCACTGTCGATGGAGCAGGAGCTGGAGAATGCGGTGAAACTCTGCGCGCGCTCCAAGCAGGCGGTGATGGACATGTTCTGCGATGCGCGCATGGGTCAGGCGCTGCAGTTCGAGCAGGCCGAGTCGCTGGTAGAGGAAATTTCCGAGTCGGTGATGCGCCACCCCAATGCGCTGATCAGCCTGGCGCGACTCAAGCACAGCAACGAATACACCTATATGCATTCGGTGGCGGTATGCGCTCTGATGATCGCCCTGGCGCGCCAGCTTGGCCTGCCCGAGGCCGCTGTGAGTGAGGCCGGGCTGGCCGGTTTGCTGCACGATATCGGCAAGATGGCCGTACCGCAGGAGCTGCTGGACAAGCCCGGCAAGCTCACCGACAACGAGTTCGCCAAGGTGCGCCGGCACCCGGAGGCTGGCGGCAATATCCTGATTGCCAGCAAGCAGGTCAGCGCTCTGGTTCTCGACGTGTGCCTGCATCACCACGAGAAGGTCGATGGCAGCGGCTATCCGCATCATCTGCAAGGTGACCAGATCAGCCTGCTGGCAAAGATGGGCGCGGTCTGCGACGTGTACGACGCGATCACCTCCAATCGCCCCTACAAGCAGGGCTGGGACCCGGCCGAGTCGATCCGCAAGATGGCCGAATGGAAGGGGCATTTCGACGAAGTGGTGTTCCAGGCCTTCGTCAAGACCGTCGGCATCTATCCGGTCGGCGCCCTGGTGCGTCTGCAAAGTGGACGCCTGGCGGTGGTCATGGAGCAGAATCCCAAGGCGCTGCTGGCGCCCAGGGTCAAGGTGTTCTTCTCGGCGAGGTCGCGTCTGCCGCTGCCGCAGAGCGTCGTCGACCTGAGCAAAATCACCGATCAGGATCGTATCGTCGGGCGTGAATCGGCCGAAGAATGGGGGTTCGAGCGGCTCGACGAGCTGTGGAGTGGCGTGGATCTGGAAGGACGCGGCCGCTAGTTTGCAGTACGTTGTAACGCTTCTGGTGGAACATGCCAGGCGCATGGCAGTCGTAGGTTCGGTCACCGCAAACGAGAGGACCTAACCTTGAAATACGCTCTGCTCCTGCTGGCCGCCGCCATCAGTCTGCCGACCATGGCCGATGAACAACCGGACCTTTACGGCCGCTACGAACTGATCAAGCTCCCCGCTCTGGGCCAGGCTCTCAAGGCCAAGATGGACACCGGCGCGATGACCGCCTCGCTATCGGCCAAGGACATCGAACCCTTCAAGCGCGATGGTGAGGATTGGGTGCGCTTCCGCCTGGCCGTCGATGGTGCTGAAGACAAGGTGTATGAACATCCGCTGGTACGCATCGCCGAGATCAAGAAGCGTACCGAAGAGAGCGACGCCGAGGTCAAAGAAGTCGCCTACTCGCAGCGCCCGGTGATCGAGATGCCGATCTGCCTGGGTGAGGAAGAGCGCACCATCGAGGTCAACCTGACCGACCGCAGCACTTTCAGCTATCCGCTGCTGATCGGTGCCAGCGCCATGCGCGATCTTGGTGCAGCGGTGGACCCAGCCGAGCGCTACACCCGTGATCGTCCCCAGTGCTGAGTTAATTGTCGCATTTCGGAAAAGGCTGATACCCATTGGCCATTACACTCGTTGAGAGTGCCCCGTAACGACTAGCTGCCCAAAATGGGCGTCGGGCCTGCTTTTTGCTACATGCAATTCTTTGCCAGGCCTGTAGGCCCTTTAGGTCGTTGAGGTGTCGCTATGACGGGAGTACTCAAGCCGGGTGTACGGCTGCTGCAGCGTTTCAGTTTTGCCCACAAGTTTCAGTTGGTGTTCCTGTTGTTCGCGTTGCCGCTCGGTTATGCGCTGTGGGTCATCAGCAGTGACTACCTGTCGCGCCTGCAATCCGTGGACTACGAAGTGGAAGGCGCGCAGGCGCTGGAACGTATGGCTCAGGTGCAACATGAGCTGATCGCCCAGCGCACCCTGCTGGCGCGATGGAAAGGCACCGAGAATGCCGCGCAAGGTTTGCTGCAGCAACGCGAGGCCAAGCTCGACGAGGCCTTGCAGCAGGCGGCCGAGCCGCTGCAGAGCGAGCTGATCAGTGATCAGGCGCGCCAGCATTTCCAGGCCCTGCAGGGCGAGCGCGACGGTCTGCGAGCCGCGGGGCTGACCAAGGTCGCTCTGCCTGACGCGCTGGAGCGCTACCAGAAGGCGCTGTTGTACCTGATCGCCCTGCGTGAGCAGGTGGCGACCGACAGCACCCTGATTCTCGATCCGCGCCTCGACACCTACCTGATGATGGAGCAGATCACCTACATCATGCCGCGGCTGCTCGAGCAGCTCGGCACTTTCGCCGCTCAGGGCCATGGCGCCGTGGTCTCGCAGCATTTCACCCTGCAGAGCCGGGTGCTGATCCGCGACCTGCGGCGCAGCCTCGACGAGCAACGGGCGCAGTTGGTCAAGGCGCAGATCACCCTGTCACGCGAGGCGCCGCAGGCCATGCGCCAACTGAGCGCGCCGTTTGATGCCTCGCTCAAGGCGTTCGACGACTTCCTCGTCCAGATCGACCGCGACATGTTCGAGGCCAGCCCCATGGCGCTCACGCCCGAGCAGTTCGTGCAACGTGTCGAAGCGCTGGAAACCCAACTGCAGGGCCTGCAGCAAGCGCTCTATCAGCAGTTCTCCGCCAGCCTCGGTTATTACCGGCAGCAGGCGCTGCACTCGATGATCCAGGTGATTGGCGCATTCATCGCGCTGACCCTGCTGGCGATGTATGTACTGATGTGCCTGAACACCTCGATCCGCATCAGCACCAGCAACATCATCGAAGCCGCGCGCGGTCTGCGTGACGGCGACCTGCGCGTGCGCATGGAGGTCAACGGCCGTGACGACCTGGCCGCCATCGCCCAGGCGCTGAATACTGCGGTCGAGCAGATGCGCGACTCGCTGCAGGGCGTCAATCGCGAAAGCCAGCAACTGGATAGCACGGTGCAGTTGCTCGGTGGCCAGGCGCGTGATGCGCTGGACGCCGTCGAGCAGCAGCAGGCGCAGATGAGCCAGATCGCCACCGCTGCGACGCAGATGGCCGCCACCGCACAGAGCGTGGCGCAAAGCTGCGAGCAGGCGGCGGTGGAAGCGCAGCAGACCCGTGAAGTGGCGCTGAGCAGCAACCAGCGTAGTGAGCGCACCAGCGCCAGCATGCGCCACCTCAGCAGCCGTCTCGGCGACAGCGCTGCAGCGTTGCAGCAACTGCGTGATCAGACCCAGCAGATCAACCGCGTGGTCGAGGTGATCAAGGGCATCGCCGAGCAGACCAACCTGCTGGCACTCAACGCCGCCATCGAGGCCGCGCGTGCGGGTGAGGCCGGGCGAGGCTTCGCCGTGGTCGCCGATGAAGTGCGCTCGCTGTCCAAGCGCACCCAGGACTCGACTCAGGAAATCGCCCAGACCGTGGACAACCTGCAGCGCGTGGTTGGGCAGTCGGTCACCCTGATGGAAGAAGCTTGCAGCCAGGCCGACGGCGACATTGGTAGCGTGCTGGCCATGGGTGATGAACTGCAGAACATCGTCGACTCGGTGCAGCGCGTCAGCGACCGCCTGGCGCAGATCGCCACGGCCGCCGAGCAGCAAGCGGCCACCGCCGATGAGGTCAGTGGCAATATCCAGCAGGTCGATCAGGCCGCCGGACAACTGCTCGATGGCGCCCAGGCCGTGAGCAGTGCTGCCGAGCAACTGCGTCGAGGCAGCGAAGGGCTGGCGCACAATACTGGACGATTCAGCCTCGACTGAGGCTGACCGCGGCGGCCAACTCTGCTAAAACCGGATAACAACAACAGGAGCCGCCCGCATGAAAACCGTCGCAGAGGTTATTCGCAATAAAGCCAACGCCTACGTTTACAGCGTCGACAGTGAGGATTCGCTGCTCGACGGGCTGCGTATCCTCGCCGAGCAAAGGATCGGTGCCTTGGTGGTGCTTTCCGGTGGGCGCCTGGTCGGCATCGTCAGCGAGCGTGACTACGTGCGCAAGGTGGCCTTGGCCGAGCGCTCGTTGCTCAACACCAAGATCAACGAAATCATGACCAGCGAAGTCATCAGCGTTGGCCCGCGTGACAGCGTGCAGTACTGCATGGAGCTGATGACCGAGCGCCGCCTGCGTCACCTGCCGGTGCTGGCCGAAGGCGAGCTGATCGGCCTGCTGTCCATCGGTGACCTGGTCAAGGAAACCATTGCCGAACAGGCCGACCTGATCCGTCAACTGGAGCAGTACATTCGCGGCGAGATTCCCTGACCGGG
This sequence comes from Pseudomonas sediminis, assembly GCF_039555755.1. NCBI lineage: Bacteria > Pseudomonadati > Pseudomonadota > Gammaproteobacteria > Pseudomonadales > Pseudomonadaceae > Pseudomonas > Pseudomonas sediminis. The sequence continues at coordinate 1,287,619 of NZ_CP154631.1, read as the reverse complement.
CTACAGGTGAGCGACAACCTCGTGGGAGGCGCTTTCGACTCTGGCCTCCTGCTTCGTTCTACCTCCTGCATCCATCCAGTCGCAGTGGCGCTTGTCGTGTAGGGCGGGTGAAACTCGCCAATACCTCGCTTGACGCTGGCTCCCGCGCTCGGCAGTCTCCTGCCGTCGCCCCACAGGTGCAGGACGCCCGATGCCGCAGATCCTCATAGTCGAAGACGAAGCCGCGATTGCCGATACGCTGGTCTATGCCCTGCAGGCCGAAGGTTTCGCCACGCACTGGTCGAGCTTGGGTGGCGAGGCGCTGACGCTGCTGGAAAACGGCGCCTTCGACCTGGCCATTCTCGACGTCGGCCTGCCCGATATCAGCGGCTTTGAAGTGTGCAAGCGCCTGCGCCGTTTCTCTGAGCTGCCGGTGATCTTTCTCACCGCGCGCAGCGAGGAAATCGACCGCGTGGTGGGCCTGGAAATCGGCGCCGACGACTACGTGGTCAAGCCTTTCAGCCCGCGTGAAGTCGCGGCCAGGGTCAAGGCCATCCTCAAGCGTGTGGCGCCGCGCGAAGCACCAGTAGCCAGCGCGCCGAGCACCTTTCAGATCGACGATGCTGCCTTTCGCATTCACTACCACGGCCAGGCCCTGAGTCTGACCCGCCACGAATTTCGCCTGCTGCGCACGCTGCTCGGTCAGCCATGCCGGGTCTATTCGCGCGAGCAGTTGCTCGATGCCCTCGGCGTGGCCAGCGAGGCGGGCTACGAGCGCAATATCGACAGCCATATCAAGAGTGTGCGCGCCAAGCTGCGCGCCATCGCCCCGAGTGAAGAGCCGATCCAGACCCATCGCGGCCTGGGCTACAGTTTCGAACCGGAGACCTGAGTCATGCCACTGGGCGTGCGCATCTTCCTCGTCTACTTCCTCTTCGTTGGCCTGGCCGGCTGGTTCGTGCTGAGCACGGTGATGGACGAGATTCGCCCCGGCGTGCGCCAGAGCACCGAGGAGACGCTGGTCGATACCGCCAACCTGCTGGCCGAGATACTGCGTGACGAGGTCAAGGCCGGCACCCTCGGCCAGGGCCGCCTGCACGAGGCGCTGGAAGCCTATGGCCGGCGCCAGCCCCAGGCGAGCATCTGGGGCGTGACCAAGGCCGAGGTCAACCACCGCATCTACGTCACCGATGCCCAGGGCATCGTCCTGCTCGACTCCACTGGCCTGGCGGTCGGCCAGGACTACTCGCGCTGGAATGATGTGCTGCTGACCTTGCGCGGTCAGTACGGTGCCCGTTCGACCCGTGAAGATGCGAACGATCCGGACTCCTCGGTGATGTACGTGGCGGCGCCGATCAAGGACGGCGAGCAGATCATCGGCGTGGTCTCGGTGGCCAAACCCAACCGCACCCTGCAACCTTATATCGAGCGTTCGCAAACGCGCCTTGGCTGGCTCGGCGCGGGGCTGATCGGTCTTGGCCTGCTGATCGGTGCGCTGCTGTCCTGGTGGCTCAGCGCCGCGCTGGGCAAGCTCACTCGCTACGCTCAGGCCGTCAGCGAAGGCCAGCGCGCCGAGGCGCCGAACGTGCGTGGCGGTGAGCTGGGCCAGTTGGCCAAGGCGGTGGAGCGCATGCGCACCGAACTGGAAGGCAAGGCCTACGTCGAGCGCTACGTACACACCCTGACCCACGAACTGAAAAGCCCGCTGGCCGCCATCCGCGGCGCCGCCGAACTGCTCGAGGGTGATATGCCGGTCGAGCAACGCCAGCGCTTCGTGGGCAATATCCAACAGGAAAGTGCGCGCCTGCAGAACCTGATCGAGCGGTTGCTGCACCTGGCCCAGGTGGAACAACGCCAGGGCCTGGAAGAACGCTTGAGCGTGCCGCTGGCGCCACTGGTGGACGAACTGCTGCAAGCGCAGCAGGCGCGTATCACCGCTGCCCATCTGCAGATTGATCAGGCAATACCAACCGGCCTCAGCCTGCGCGGCGAGCGCTTCCTGCTGCGTCAGGCGCTGGCCAACCTGCTGGACAACGGCCTCGACTTCACCCCGCCCGACGGCCGCATCCGTATCGCCGCCGAACGCCAGGGCGAGCACATCGTCCTGCGCCTGTTCAACCAGGGCGAAGCCATCCCCGACTACGCCCTGGCCCGCCTAACCGAGCGCTTCTACTCCCTGCCGCGCCCCAACGGCGGCCGTAAGAGCACTGGTCTGGGCCTGAACTTCGTGCAGGAAGTGGCCGAGCTTCATGGTGGCGAGTTGCAGATCGGTAATGTCGAAGGTGGGGTGGAAGTGAGCCTGGCGCTACCCATCTAGGCTGCGTCTCTTATCGGCCGACCTGTGGGAGGGGCTTCAGCCGCGAGCCTTTTGCACGGTTCAGCCTGAGTGAACGCCTTTCAGGTACTCCGTACGCTCGATGGTCATGCGCAACTTGCACTCCTCCACCTGAACGCCCTGCCAGGGCGAGGGTGTCGAGGACATCCCCGTGAACTGACACTCCGAATCCCTGAACCTCAGCCAGGCCCGCTGTGCCGAGCGGAGCAGGCTGACCAGCTCCGTGTTTGGCCAGTTTTGGCGCAATGCTGCCTGCTCGTCTTCCGTTCTCTGGCTGGCTTTCTTGTATTCGGCATTGAGCTGGTCATCGGCGACGCCCACGCCACTTCTGGCGCAGCCCGAAGCAGTCAATTTGTTGCTGCAGGAGGCGATTGAGACTTTCAAATACCTCGGGGTTGAGCTTTTTGCGCGCTTTGCAGAAGGCCTGCGCAGTGACCATTTGCGTCTCAGTCGACGCCTGATTGAGTACGCGATAGAACTGATCGAGTTCGGTTTGCAGGGCCGTGCGCGGCTGATTGAGCAGGAACAGGACGAGGTTCTTGAAGGTGAGCTGGCGTCGGCGGGTAAAGTCTTGAGGATTCTGGCGGTGGGCGGCGATGAAGGCGGGACAATCGAGCGGGCTGGTTATTTTATGTACAATTTTCAAACCAGGGCTTGGCTGGCGGTGTCAAGCGATGCGGTATAGGTAGTCAAAAGGGCTTCTCCCATGCACTGATTTGAGCGCTAATTATATGATATTTATGGATAATTCCCAAAGTTGATGACATTGGGCTTTAGCCCCCCCCAGTGAGCGAAGCGAACGGTTTGAACCAGTTGTTATGCATTCTTGTCTCGAATTTCAGCTTTAACACGAAGCTCTTCAAGATGCTCGCTAATAAATTCTTCAGTTACGCCATATTTTTCCCATAGAGGTGCATGGATGCCTTCAAGGATTTTGTCGGCGCGTTTGAATTTTGAAATTATTAACTGAAGTTCTTTCTTGATTTCCTGGCGGCCGACGACGGAAACAAGATTTTCGGCATGCTCCCTGAAATAGTGGTGAATTAATATATTTCGAAGTTCTAGAGCTTCGCTTAGATATGACTCGTCAGCTTCAGATATATTTAAGATATCTTTGGTTGCTTTTAGTAATTGACCAAAGGTTTTCTTCGTTAGTGAGTTGTATGTGTTATCAAATATCTCCTGGCTCATAAGTGAAGCGCCAGGAAGATTAAGAACAATCGCAAGATTTAATGCTGAGTGCTCTAGCACCTGTGCCCAATATGCTGCAAGACCAAAAAAAGCATAGGTCTCTTTTTCGCAACAATTATCGATTTCCGGAATTTCTAGGTTCATGTGGGCTTACCTAGGTGCATAACTACAAATAGACACCAAGTGGTGCATAACCTGCGGGCTGTTTTGGTGGATAACCTTCCTGGTCATTTTCGAAATCCTTCTCTATTTCTCGGCCTGCAGCGAGGCGGTGGGGCGTTTGGCAGGTTATACACCATGTCGGATAACCGCTGGCAACTCGTATTCAGGTGAGCCTTACAGGTGCTCCCGATCCTCCCAGGTATCGCTTCGCTCAGCCCAGGCTACGGTTCTTTGGCGGTGATGATCGCGGATAAATCTCCTACAGGAGAGGTTGTGGTTCAGGTGTGGATGTTCTGTGCGGCAAGCGCAACAACTCCACCCGCCACCAGCTTGGCAGCAGGCGGCGCACTTCGGGGCGGGCGAAGCGATCGTCGATCAGGTAGAGCACGCCCTGGTCTTCGGGCGTGCGGATCACCCGGCCGGCGGCTTGCACGACCTTTTGCAGGCCGGGGTAGAGGTAGGTGTAGTCGTAGCCATTGCCGAACAGGGTGTCCATGCGCTGGCGGATTTCTTCGTTGATGGGGTTGAGCTGGGCCAGGCCGAGGGTGGCGACGAAGGCGCCGATCAGGCGTTCGCCGGGCAGGTCGACACCTTCGCCGAATACTCCACCGAGCACGGCGAAGCCGATACCGCGGCCACCGATCTGGAAGCGCTCGATAAAGCCCTGGCGCGCCGCTTCGTCCATCTGCCGTGACTGCGTCCATACCGGAATCTGCGGGTGATCGCGGCGCAATTCCTGTAGCACCTGTTCCAGGTACTGATAGCTGCTAAAGAAGGCCAGGTAGTTGCCGGGGCGTTCGGCGTACTGGCGCGCCATCAACTGGCAGATCGGCGCCAGCGAGGCGTCGCGGTGCTGGTAGCGGGTGGACAGGTTACGCACCACCTGGACGTGCAGTTGTTCGGCGCTGAATGGCGAGGCGACGTCCAGGCACTGGGTCTCTTCCGGCAGGCCGAGCAGGTCGAGGTAGTAGTGGCTGGGGCTGAGGGTGGCGGAGAACAGCGTGGCGCTGTGGGCGTCCTCGAAGCGCGGGCCGAGGAAGGGCGCCGGCAGGATATTGCGGATGCACAGGGTCGAGTAGCTGCGACCGTTACCTGCCTCGTCGCGATTGATGTCGAACAGCGAGTGCGGGCCGAAGCTTTCCGCCAGGCGGCAGAACAGCATGGCGTCCATGTAAAAGCTGAGCAGTTCGCCGCCATTGCCTTCGGGCTGGTCGGTGAGCAGGTCGGTGATGGCGCTGACCGCCTTGCCCAGGGCGGCGAGTAGCAAGTCCGGCGCCAGCGGGTAGACCTGGTAAGGCACCGCTTGCTCGCGGTGCAGTTGATCCCAGTGGCGGTCGACCCGTTCCAGCACGCTTTTCAGGCGTTTCGGCGCGTCTCGGCACATGGCCTTGAAGCGCGCCTGATCCAGCTCGGCGCTGTACATGCCGCGCCCGCGTTCCACCAGGTTGTGCGCCTCGTCCACCAGCAGACAGACGCGCCACTGGTTGATCAGGGTGAGGCTGTGCAGCAGGGCGCCGAGGTCGAAGTAGTAGTTGTAGTCGCCCACCACTACGTCGCTCCAGCGGCACAGCTCCTGGCTCAGGTAGTAGGGGCACACGCCATGGGCGATGGCGATATTGCGCACCGCCTGCTGATCCAACCAGCGTTCCTTCAGCGCCGCACTGCGCGCCGCCGGCAGGCGGTCATAGAAACCCTTGGCCAGCGGGCAGGAGTCGCCATGGCAGGCTTTGCTTGGGTGTTCGCAGGCCTTGTCGCGGGCTACGTGTTCCAGCACGCGCAGCGGCGTGTCGGGTTCGCGCAGGCGTTGCAGGGCATCGAGTGCCAGGCGCCGGCCTGGCGTCTTGGCGCTGAGGAAGAACAGGCGGTCGAGCTGCTGGCCGGGCATGGCCTTGAGCTGCGGGAACAGGGTGCCGAGGGTCTTGCCGATGCCGGTGGTGGCCTGCGCCAGCAGGTAGTGGCCGTCACGCGCGGCGCGGTATACGGCTTCGGCCAGTTGCCGTTGGCCATGGCGAAATTCGCCGTAGGGGAACTCCAGCGCTTCCAATGCCTGGTTGCGTGCGTGCTGATGCGCCTGTTCCTGCCGCGCCCATTCGATGTAACGGCGGCAGTGCAGGGCGAAGAATTCACCTAGCGACGCGGCGCTATGGCGCTCGCGGAATATCGTTTCCTGCTGGGTCATGACGTTGAAGTACACCACTGCCAGATCCAGTTCCTCGAAGCCCAGTTCCTGGCACAGCAGCCAGCCGTAGATCTTCACCTGCGCCCAGTGCAGCAGGCGGTGGTTGGCGGGGATGCGCGAGATGTCGCCACGGTGGGTTTTGATCTCTTCCAGCAGGCGAAACTCGGGATCGAAACCATCGGCGCGGCCACTGACCGTCAGCCCCTCGAACTCGCCGATCAGTGGCAGCTCTGCCACGTAATCCGGGCCGCGCCGGGTCACCACCGTGGCGTGCCCGGCCATGCCTTCCTGCGCAGTGGGCGAGGGGGTGAAGCGCAGGTCGAGGTCACCTTCCTTGGCGGTGAACTCGCACAGCTCGCGCACGGCGACGCGCAGGTTCAATCGCTCCACTCCACGTAGCACACGCTGACCGGCATGCCGTGCTCGGCGCAGAAGGCCAGCCAGCGCTTCTGGTTGTCCTGCAGGCGGTCGCCGGGGCCTTTTACTTCGATCATCCGGTAGCGGCCTTCGGTCGGCCAGAATTGGATCAGGTCAGGCATGCCGGTGCGGTTCTCGCGAATATCGGCCAGCAGGCGGCGGAACCAGGCCCCCAGGTGCTGCGGTGGCAGGCAGGCCATGGCCTGTTCCAGGCGCTCGGCATCGAGCAGTTCCCAGAACACGAAGGGCGACTGGATGCCGAATTTCTCGGCATGGGTGCGGCGCATGGCCTCGATGTAGCTACCGTCGTCCAGACGCGCCAGGCAGGCGTCGAACAGTTCGCGGCGACGTTCATGGAAATCGCCGCGGTGCAGATCCACCGGGCCGGTATGGAAGGGGTGGAAGAAGGCGCCGGGCATGGGGGCGAAGATCGCCTCCCAGCAGAGCAGGCCGAACAGCCCGCAGATCAGCGTGTTCTCCACGTAATGCACGGGTGCATTGGGTTCTGCCAAGTGCATGGCCACAGCCAGCTCGACGCTGGCAGCGCGCGGCAGGCGCAGGTCGAGGCGGTCCTCGATCAGCTTCGCCGCCTTGGTCGCAGGTGGTAGGCCGAGGCGTTTGCGCAACCGTGTGCGGGCTCGTTCGGCCAGTTGCGCCTCTTCGGCGTTGTGCGGCGCCGCGATTACTTGTTCGGCCAGTGCCAATGCTTCGGCATCCTGGCCGAGGCGCTCCAGCACGCGGATCTGCCGTTGCCGCGAGCCGACCGCGCGGGTGTCGCGGTATAGCGCCAGCGCCGAGTCCAGCTCGCCAGCGCGCTCCAGATGCTGCGCCAATTGCAGCAGCAGGCGCTGGTGGCGTTCGCCGATATGCGGGCTGTCGCTGGAGAAATCGCCAAGGTGCTGCAGAACCTCGGTCACCGGCATGCCGACCTCGAAAGCCTCGCGGCAGGCGCGCAGGTGCAAGTAGTCGTCGACGTCCTGGCGGTGGCGAAAGCCGCGCGAGCCCGGTGTGATTGGCACCTGTTCGTAACGGAATATCCCCAGGTCGGCGAGTACGAACTCCGACCACTCCTGCGCCAGGTTGCCGAAGAACATCAGGCGCAGGCGGTCGCACAGCGGGCCGATGGCCAGGCTCAGCAGACTCTCCTCCATATTCGGGCACCAGTCGGCCAGGCTGCGCGGTTCGATATGCAGCTCACGCAGGTGCTCGAGCACTTCGCTTTTCTTCAACGTCCCGCGCGGCAGGTCGGCGGCGAAATGCGCGGCCAGTTCGTCTTTGAGCAGCAGGGCGCCGAGTTCGTCGAAGCTCAGTGCGGCGCAGTCGATCAGCCAGCCCAGTTCCAGCAATGGTTCTGCGGCAGTTGGGATATCGCCGATCTCGGCGTAGCGCAGTTTGCTCGCGCGAAAGTGAATGCCCTTGCGCATCACCAGGCGTACCAGCAGCGCCTGGGTGGGCAATGGCAACTGGGGAAAGTGCGCAACGAAGGCGCGCTCGGCGTCATCCATCAGTTCACGGTGATGGGTGTCGAGCCAGGCGAGGGCCTTGCGGAAGTTGGCCAGATAATAGAGTTCGGGAGCGTCGAGGCTGAGCATGGGGCGAAGTTTTACTGGTTTTTTATACAGATGCCAGTGCCGCCGAGCTGCTGGATGACGAATCGGCGTACAGCGCTCCCGCATTCTCCACACAATCTCCACGTGCGCCCCACACGCCTCCCACCATCGCTGCCCAGACTCTGCTGTACCTTCACTCGCTACGGAGAGCCGTACCATGAGCCGTTCCCTAGGCTTCAAGCTGGGCGCCATCGCCCTGCTGATTTTGTTGCTGATGATTCCCCTGTTGATGATCGATGGCCTGGTCGATGAGCGCCAGGGCCTGCGCTATGAGGTGATGCAGGGCATTGCCCGCAGTTCCAGCTACAGCCAGCAGATCACCGGGCCGATCCTGGTGCTGCCGTATATCAAGACCACTCATGAGTGGAAGACCAACGAGAAGACCGGTGAGCGCTATAGCGAAGAGCGTCAACGGCGTGGTCGCCTGTACTTCCTGCCGGAGCGCTTCGTACTCGAAGGTCAGGTGGGCACCGAATTGCGTGCCCGTGGCATTTATGAAGCGCGCCTGTATCGCAGCGACAGCCAGGTCAGCGGCCATTTTCGCCTGCCGTCGCGCCTGGGGCTGGGCGACGACCTGGGGTTCTACCGCTTCGAGAAACCCTTTCTTTCGGTCGGCATCAGCGATATCCGTGGCATCAGCAACGATCTGCAGTTGCGTCTGAATGGCCAGACCCTGAGCTTCGCGCCGGGCAGTGCTGACGATAACTTCGGCGCTGGCGTGCATGCACCGATCCCGGCTCTGGATGCGCAGGGCGGGCAGATTCTCGAGTTCGCTTTCGATCTGAAACTGCAGGGCACCGAGCAGCTCTCGGTGGTGCCGGTCGGGCGGGACAGCCGGGTCAAGCTGAGTTCCGACTGGCCGCACCCGAGCTTCGTCGGTGAATACCTGCCGAGCAGCCGCGAGATCAGTGCCGCAGGCTTCACTGCCGAGTGGCAGACCAGCTTCTTCGCCACCAATCTGGAGGAGGCATTGCGCGACTGCGTGGGCGGTGATCGTTGCCAGGCTTTGTTCGGCCGCAACTTCGGGGTCAGCTTCGTCGACCCGGTGGATCAGTACCTGAAGACCGATCGTGCGATCAAATATGCGCTGCTGTTCATCGCCCTGACCTTCGCCACCTTCTTCCTCTTCGAGGTGCTCAAGCGCCTGGCCGTGCACCCGGTGCAATACGCCCTGGTGGGCCTGTCGCTGGCGCTGTTCTACCTGCTGCTGCTGTCGCTCTCCGAGCATCTGGACTTCGCCCTGGCCTACGGCCTGTCTGCCAGCGCCTGCGTTGGGCTGATTGGTTTCTACGTCAGCTTCGTGCTGCACAGCTGGCGGCGCGGCCTGGGTTTTGGCGCTTTGCTGGCGGCGCTGTACGCCATGCTCTACGGCCTGCTCAATGCCGAGGACTACGCCCTGTTGATGGGCTCGCTGCTGGTGTTCGGCGTGCTCGGCAGCGTGATGGTGCTGACCCGCAAACTGGACTGGTACGGCGTTGGCCGTAGCGCTCCGCAAGCCTGAATCTGATCGGCGCGGTCAGTGCAGGCCGCCCTCTTGTCGGAGGTAATCCCCATGCGTCTTCTCGTGCAATTCTCCGCCTGCCTTGGCCTCGGTCTGGTGGTGGCGGTGATGATCCTCATCGGCCTGATGTTCTGCGGCTGGTTCAACCTGATCGACGGCCTGCTGATGACTGGAAAGCCGCTCGCCAGCCTGAGCCTGATGCTGCTGCCGGACGGTTTCTGGAGCGCGCTGACCGGCATTCAGGACGCGGCGCAAAACAGCACGCTGCGCTCTTTTCTGTCGCTGTGCGCAGCGTTGGGCCAGGTCGGCCTGCTGCTGGCACTGGGCTTTATGCGCCTGTGGTATCGGCCATGAGCGGGTATGTCGGCCTGCGCGAGGAGGCGCGTGCCGGGTACCTTCTGGCGCGGCGGATTGCTGGGTTGTTTCTTCGATTGCAGGCGAGGCAGGGTGATCAAAAGGAATGTGCTGAGGTGCGGCAGAAGCCGTGCTTGAGGAGGGAAATTTTGTAGCCCGGTGCAGTCCGGGAGTATTGCGTCAGGCAATTCCCAGACGCTCCAGGTGTGCTCTGCGATGCGGCTAATACCAATGTCTATCTGTCGGTCGGTACTGGCCTGCTGCTAGTTTGAAGCTGCATCAGAATAACAATAACCGGAGGCGTCTATGACTTCTGAACAAAGCAATGCCGCGGCCTATTGGAAGGCCAATGTGCGGCTCATCACCTGGAGCCTGATCGTCTGGGCGCTGGTTTCCTACGGATTCGCCATGATCCTGCGCCCGATGGTCGCGGGAATCTCCGTTGGCGGTTCCGACCTCGGATTCTGGTTTGCGCAGCAAGGCTCAATCCTCTTCTTTATCGGGCTCATTTTTCACTACGCGTGGAGATTGAACAAACTTGATAAAGAATTTGGCGTCGAGGAGTAAGTGGTCATGAGCCAGTTCGTTATCAACATGTTGTTCGTAGGGGCGTCCTTCGCGCTCTACATCGGCATCGCCATCTGGGCGCGTGCCGGCTCCACCAAAGAGTTCTACGTCGCTGGCGGTGGTGTGCATCCGGTCACCAACGGCATGGCGACCGCCGCTGACTGGATGTCCGCTGCATCCTTCATTTCCATGGCGGGCCTGATCGCCGCTGGTGGTTATGCCAACTCCACCTTCCTCATGGGGTGGACCGGCGGCTACGTGCTGCTGGCGATGCTGCTGGCGCCCTACCTGCGCAAGTTCGGCAAGTTCACCGTGCCGGATTTCATCGGTGATCGCTTCTACAGTCGCGGCGCACGCCTGACTGCGGTGATCTGCCTGGTGATCATCTCCGTCACCTACGTGATCGGTCAGATGGCTGGTGCCGGTGTTGCCTTCTCGCGCTTCCTCGAAGTGAGCAACTCCACTGGTATCTGGATCGCTGCGGCCGTGGTCTTCGCTTACGCCGTATTCGGCGGCATGAAGGGCATCACCTACACCCAGGTGGCGCAGTACGTGGTGCTGATCGTGGCCTATACCATTCCGGCCATCTTCATCTCCCTGCAGCTGACCGGTAACCCGATTCCGCCGCTGGGCCTGTTCGGTGACCATGTCGATTCCGGCGTGCCGCTGCTGCAGAAACTCGACGAAGTCGTGCGTGAACTGGGCTTCGCCGCCTACACCGCCGATGTCGACAACAAGCTGAACATGGTGCTGTTCACCATGTCGCTGATGATCGGTACCGCCGGTCTGCCGCACGTGATCATCCGCTTCTTCACCGTGCCGAAAGTGGCCGATGCGCGCTGGTCCGCAGGTTGGACGCTGATCTTCATCGCCCTGCTGTACCTCACCGCGCCGGCTGTTGCTTCCATGGCACGTCTGAACCTGATCACCACCATTTATCCGGAAGGCGCTTCGGCACCGGCTCTGTCCTATGAAGAGCGTCCTGAGTGGGTCAAGACCTGGGAACAGACTGGCCTGATCGCCTGGGAAGACAAGAACGGTGACGGTCGCATCCAGATGTACAACGATGCCGCCCCGGCCTTCACTGCGACCGCGCAGGAACGTGGCTGGAACGGTAACGAATTGACCGTGAATAACGACATCCTGGTACTGGCCAACCCCGAGATCGCCAACCTGCCGGGTTGGGTGGTCGGTCTGATCGCAGCGGGCGCCATCGCGGCGGCACTGTCGACGGCGGCTGGTTTGTTGCTGGCGATTTCTTCGGCGATCAGTCATGACCTGATCAAGACGCTGATAAATCCGAAGATCAGCGAGAAGAACGAGATGCTCGCAGCGCGGCTATCGATGGCGGCAGCGATTCTGCTGGCGACCTATCTGGGCCTCAATCCACCAGGGTTCGCTGCGCAGGTGGTGGCGTTGGCCTTCGGTATTGCCGCTGCAACGCTGTTCCCGGTGCTGATGATGGGGATCTTCTCCAAGCGCATGAACGACAAGGGTGCGATCTGCGGCATGATCGCCGGCCTGGTGATCACCCTGCTGTACATCTTCACCTACCTGGGCTGGTTCTTCATTCCGGGTACCAACATGCTGCCGAACACCCCGGACCAGTGGTTCATGGGTATCTCGCCGGCTTCGTTCGGTACCGTCGGTGCGCTGATCAACTTCGCCGTGGCCTACGCCGTATCGCAGGTCACTGCTGCACCGCCGCAGGAAATCCAGGACCTGGTGGAAAGCGTACGTACTCCAAAAGGTGCTGGTGCCGCTCTGGACCACTAAGCATAATCCTGGCCTGACGCCATCGCTTGATGGTCCAGGCTCTGACAGACGGGCCTCCATTGGAGGCCCGTCTTTTTTCGGGAACATTTCTATGTTGTGGACATTGCTTGCCATCGTGGTGGCGGGGCTCGGTACTGCCGGTATCGCTCTGCTGCTGCGCAAACTGACGCGCAACAAGCTGCCAAAGTGGATCGTGCCGCTGTTCGGTGGCCTGGGGATGCTGGGTTATCAGGTGTTCTACGAGTATTCCTGGTTCGAGCATCAGCAGGCGCGCCAGCCTGCAGAATCAGTGGTGGTGGCGACCGAGGCGGGGCATGTGTTCTGGCGTCCGTGGAGTTACTTCGTGCCGATGGTCACTGCCTTTACCGTGCTCGACAGCAAGAGCGTCGTGCACAAGCAGCTGGCGGATGCGCAAGTGGCCGAGTTCATGCTCTATCGGTTCGAGAAGCAGCATATCGATCACGTATCGCACCGCGCCCATCTGCTCAATTGCACGACGGCCGAGCTGTTGCCGCTGGATGAGAAACAGCAGCCCCTGCTGGCGCAACTCAAGCGTATCGACCAGGACGACGCGCTGTATCGCCAGGTGTGTCGCTAGCCTTCCATGTTTGCGTCGCGGCAGTGGTGCGCACGGCGTACCCTACGCGACCGCCTGATCCATTTAACCCACCAGGTGCTTTTCCGCCCCCGATAGACCCAGATCAATATCCACGCCTGCCACCTGCATAGAATCGCCAGCCCCTGATTTTCGAGCGTGCGGCCATGCCCCGTTTCCCTGAGCTGTTGTCGCCAGCCGGCACCCTGAAGAACATGCGTTATGCCTTCGCCTACGGCGCCGATGCGGTGTATGCCGGGCAGCCGCGTTACAGCCTGCGCGTGCGCAACAACGAGTTCGACCACGCCAGCCTAGCCCTGGGCATCGCCGAGGCACATGCTCAGGGCAAGCAGTTCTACGTGGTGGTCAACATCGCCCCGCACAATGCCAAGCTGAAGACCTTTCTCAAGGATCTGGCGCCGGTGATCGAGATGGCGCCGGATGCGCTGATCATGTCCGACCCGGGCCTGATCATGCTGGTGCGTCAGCATTATCCGCAGATGCCGATTCACCTCTCGGTGCAGGCCAATGCGGTGAACTGGGCCAGTGTCGAGTTCTGGCGTCAGCAGGGGCTGACGCGGGTGATCCTCTCGCGTGAGCTGGCGCTGGAAGAAATTGAGGAAATCCGCAGCCAGGTGCCGGGCATGGAGCTGGAGGTGTTCGTCCATGGCGCGCTGTGCATGGCCTATTCCGGGCGTTGCCTGTTGTCGGGCTACATCAATCGCCGCGATCCCAACCAGGGCACCTGTACCAACGCCTGTCGCTGGCAATACCAGGCCACGCCGGCAAGCGAGAACGAACTGGGCGAAATCGTCCGTGTGGTCGAGCCGACATTAGGGCAAGGCGCACCGAGCACCCAGGCTTTCGTGCTCGAAGAGTCCGGCCGTCCAGGTGAAGAAATGGCCGCTTTCGAAGACGAGCACGGCACCTACATCATGAACTCCAAGGACCTGCGCGCGGTGCAGCACGTCGAGCGTCTGCTGCGCATGGGCGTGCATTCGCTGAAGATCGAGGGGCGCACCAAGAGCCATTTCTACGTGGCGCGCACGGCGCAGGTCTACCGCCGAGCCATCGACGATGCGCTGGCCGGCAAACCCTTCGACCCGAGCCTGCTGGGCAGCCTGGAGTCATTGGCGCATCGCGGTTACACCGAAGGCTTTCTGCGTCGTCATGTGCACGACGAATACCAGAATTACGAGCGCGGCAGCTCGGTCGCGGAGCGCCAGCAGTTCGTTGGCGAACTCACCGGTGAGCGCCGTGGCGAGCTGGTCGAGGTGCGGGTGAAGAACCGCTTCGCCGTGGGTGACGGCCTGGAGCTGATGACGCCGCAGGGCAATCTGCACTTCACGTTGGAACACCTGCAGAACGCCCAGGGCCAGGCGCAGCAGGTGGCTCCGGGCGACGGTCACGTGCTTTATCTGCCGCTGCCGGCAGATGTGCAACTGGAATACGGGCTGCTGATGCGCAATCTGTAGGCTCTCGGCCGGTGGATAAAACGAACTATGCGCAGCCCGCGGCGACTACGAACCCAGGGAGCGGCTTTAGCCGCGATAAAGGCTATCTGTAGGCGCCCGCTTGCGGGCGATGCGCTGGGCGTTGCTACATGGCCTGCTGCCGCCGCCGCCGGCTGGCCAACTGACGCTCCAGCTCGCAGAGGCTGTCGATGCCCTGGCGGCGCGCTTTGCTGAACAGCATCAGCGCCAGTTCGGCGGTGACCAGCGCATCGGCACTGGCGTTGTGGCGCTGGTGCACCTGCAGGCCGAATTCGGCGACCCAGTCGTCGAGCCCGCCCTGACGAATGCGCGCTTGCGGGCACAGCAGCGGGGCGATTTCGGCGACATCGAAGAAATGGTGTTGCAGGCGATAGCCCAGGCTCTGGCGCAGTGCGCGCGCCAGCATGCGTTGGTCGAATTCGGCATGGAAGGCCAGCAGCGGGCTGCTGCCGACGAACTCCATGAAATCCAGCAGCGCCTCGCTCGGCTCGACGCCACGGGCCACTTCGCTGGGGGCGATGCCGTGAATCAGGGTGCTGGCGCTGGCTTGGTGATCGGCGCGGTGCAGGGTGCATTCGAACTGTTCGGCGAAGTCGATGGCGCCGTTGTCGATCACCACCGCGCCGATGGCCAGCACCTGATCACGGCGCATGTTCAGGCCGGTGGTTTCCAGGTCGAGCACGACGAAGCGCTGCTGGTGCAGCGGACGGTCGTCGAACGCTGCCGGGGCGCTCAAGGCGTCGCGGCGTTGCAACTGCTGCTGGGTCAGGGCCGGACCGCGGCCGGTGAACCAGGTGAACTTGCTCATAACTGATACCTCATGGCCAGGCTGCTCTGCAGGCGCTGCGCCTGGCGGAACGACTCGCGCAGAATACGCCGGTCCAGGTGGTTGAGGTGGTCGGGGTCGACGCGGTTGGAGTAGGGTAGCTCGTCGCGTGCCTGCAACTGATGTTGCTGCATGCGCGTCTGCTGAATGAAGTGGTAGGCCTCTTCGTAGGCGGCGCCGTCCAGGGCCTCGATCACGCCCTTACTGATCAGCGCGCGCAGGCGCTCCAGGGTACCGACCGCACTGATGCCGTTGGCCAGCGCGAGCAAACGGGCGCCGTCGACGAAGGGCGTGAGGCCCTGCACCTTGAGGTCGAGGGTGTCCTTGTCGGCGCCCGAACGGGCCACCACGAAGTCGCGGAAACGTCCAACCGGCGGGCGGTGGCGCAGGGCATTCTCGGCCAGCATCTTCTGGAACAGGCTGTTGCTGGCGACGCGGCGGAGCAATTCTTCGCGCAGTTGTTCGCAGCCTTCGTCCGGCCCCCAGATAGTGCGCAGGTCGAAGTAGATCGACGAGCCCAGCAGATTCTCCGGCGTGGCTTCGAGAACGAAGCCAGCAAAGCGCCGTGACCATTCCTGGCGTGACAGGCATAGCTCGGGATTGCCGGCCATGATGTTGCCCTTGCACAGGGTAAAGCCACACTGCGCCAGGCGCTGGTTGATCTCGCGGGCGATCGGCAGCAGGCGTTCGCGAATCGCCGCAGCCTCGCTGGCGTTTTCCGCCTCGAAGAGGATGCCGTTGTCCTGGTCGGTGTGCAGGGTCTGTTCGCGGCGGCCTTCGCTGCCGAAGCACAGCCAGGTGAAGGGGATGCCCGGATCGCCCATTTCCTCGAGGGTCAGCTCGATCACCCGGCATACGGTGTGGTCGTTGAGCAGGGTGACGATATGGGTGATCTGCGTCGAACTGGCGCCGTGGGCGAGCATGCGGTCGACCAGCAAGCGGATGTCGCTGCGCAGCCCGGCCAGGGTTTCGACCTTGCCGGCATGGCGGATGGTGCGTGCCAGATGCACCAGGTCGACGCGCTGGAGGCTGAACAGATCGCGCTCGGAAATCACCCCGCAGAGTTTCTCGTGCTCCACCAGGCAGACGTGGGCGATGTGCCGCTCGGTCATGGCGATGGCGGCATCGAAGGCGCTGGCATCCGGCGCCAGATGAAATGGATTGGGTGTCATCAGATTGTCGATGGGCTGGGCCAGGTCGACGCCATCGGCGACTACCCGGCGCAGGTCGCGCAGGGTGAAGATGCCCAGCGGCCGCTCGGCCGGATCGACGATGACGATGCTGCCGACATGCTGTTCGTGCATCAGCCGCACCGCCTCGCGCAGCGGCGTGGCGGGGGCGCAGCCGATGGGTTGGCGCATGGCCAGTTCACCCAGGCGGGTGTCCAGCGAGTATTGCGCGCCGAGGGTTTCCACCGCGCGCAGCTGTACCTGCTGGTTGACCTGATCGAGCAGGCTGCTGACCCCGCGCAGGGCGAAGTCGCGCAGCGGGTTGGAAACGGCGAACAGCTTGATGAAGGCGTGCTTGGCCAACAGCAGGCAGAAGGTGTCCTCGGCGGCCAGGTGCTCGGTACGCGTGGCGCGTTCGCCGATCAGCGCCGCCAGGGGGAAGCACTCGCCGGCGGTGATCTCGAAGGTGGTTTCCGTACCACGCCGGGCGCTGTGTGGGCGCTCACCGTGCACGCGGCCCTGTTTGACGATGTAGAAGTGCTCGACCGGGCCATCGCTGGGTTTGATGATCGAGTCACCTTCGGCATAGAAGCGCAGCTGGCAGTGCTCGACCAGATACGCCAGGTGAGCGGTGTCCATCTGGTTAAAAGGCGGGAACTTGTGCAGGAACTCCATGGTGCCGTGGATGTTCTGAAGCACCGCAGTCTTGCCCGCATCGGCCATTGCGTCGGCCTTGCTCATGGGCTTGCGCCTCGCAGTTTCGGGATGTTGTCAGTGTGGCTCTGGCCCGCCGGGTTGCCCATTGCACCTAAGTAGGGTGCAGGCAGCGCCGTTTTGACGAAATTTTGACTGGTGCCCAGGCAGACTGCTCCCGCCCACGTATTCCGTAAAGAGCAAGGCATATCCATGCAGTCATCCGTACCAGCTGCCCACAAGGCGGCGCAGGTCAGTGTTGGTAGTCACCTGGCGTTCATCCTCGGCAGCGCGCTGTGCATGCTGCTGCTCTTCGCCCTCGCTCGCCTGGGGCTTCTGGCCTACAACCACGCGCTGATCGCCGATACGCCGGCCAGCACCTTCGTCGAAGCCTTTATCAATGGCGCGCGCTTCGATCTGCGCCTGATCGTCTACCTGTGCGTGCCGTTGAGCCTCTCGCTGCTCAGCGTCACGGCGATGCGTGCCCGGCGGCTGCATGTGGCCTGGCTGACGTTCGCCACCAGCCTGTGCCTGTTCTTCGCCGTGGTCGAGCTGAACTTCTACCGCGAATTTCACCAGCGCCTGAACAGCCTGGTGTTCCAGTACATGCAGGAAGACCTGGGCACCGTTACCAGCATGATCTGGAACGGTTTCCCGGTGCTGCGCCTGCTGCTGGCCTGGGCCCTGGCGACGCTGCTGCTGGCCTGGCTGTTCCGCCGTATCGAGCGCGCAACGCGTGCGCGCGGGCATGCTGCGCCGCCGCGCTGGCCGGCCCGCACCGCCGTGTTCGTATTGTTCCTGCTGGTCTGCGTGGTTGCTGCCCGTGGCACCCTGCGCTCCGGCCCGCCGCTGCGTTGGGGCGACGCCTATACCACCGATTCGATGTTCGCCAATCACCTGGGCCTTAATGGCACCCTGACTCTGGTCGACGCCGCCGAGAACTTCTTCTCCGATCACCGCGACAACAGCTGGAAGGCCACCCTGCCGGCTGACGAAGCACAGCAGATCACCCGCGACCTGCTATTGACCCCGCGCGATGAGCTGATCGACCCTGACCAGGCCGCCGTGCGCCGCGTTTACACGCCGCCGGCCGAAGGCCAACTGCCGCAGGTGCGCAACGTGGTGGTGATTCTCATGGAGAGCATGGCCGGCCGCTACATCGGCGCCATGGGCAACCAGGACGGCATTACCCCCAACTTCGATGCCCTGGCCAAGGAAGGGCTGCTGTTCCAGCGCGTATTCTCCAACGGCACCCATACCCATCAGGGCATGTTCGCCACCATGGCCTGCTTCCCCAACTTGCCGGCGTTCGAATACCTGATGCGCATGCCTGAAGGCGGCCATCAGTTCTCAGGCCTGCCGCAGTTGCTCAGTGCTCGTGGCTATGACGACGTTTATGTCTACAACGGCAGCTTCGCCTGGGATAACCAGTCCGGCTTCTTCGCTAACCAGGGCATGCGCAACTTCGTCGGTCGCGACGATTTCGTCGACCCGGTGTTCATCGATCCGACCTGGGGCGTGTCCGACCAGGACATGTTCAGCCGCGGTGCCGACGAACTGACCAAGCTCGGCAGCCAGGGCAAGCCGTTCTATGCACTGCTGCAGACGCTGTCCAACCACACGCCTTACGCGCTGCCGGAAGACCTGCCGGTCGAGCGCGTCACCGGCCACGGTTCACTGGACGAACACCTGACTGCCATGCGCTACGCCGACTGGGCGCTCGGCCAGTTCTTCGCCAAGGCGCGCCAGGAGCCCTATTTCAAGGACACCCTGTTCGTGATCCTGGGTGACCATGGTTTCGGCAACGACGAGCAGATTACCGAGATGGATCTGTCGCGCTTCAGCATTCCGCTGCTGCTGATCGGCCCTGGCGTGCAGGACACCTTCGGCAGCAGCCGCGACACCGTTGGCAGCCAGATCGACGTGGTGCCGACCATCATGGGCCGCCTCGGTCAGCCAGTGCAGCAGCAATGCTGGGGCCGCGATCTGCTGGCGCTGCCTGAGGGTGATGCCGGTGTGGCGGTGATCAAACCGTCCGGGAGCGACCAGACCGTGGGTTTGGTGACCGGTGACAGCATCTTGGTCAAACCGCGTGATCGTGATGCGCGCCTGTATCGCTACCAGCTTGGCCATGATGCGCGCGGCGAAGTGATCGACGACGCGCAGCGGCGCAGCGATCTTGAGCGCAAGCTGTCGGCCTTCGTGCAGACCGCCACCGCCAGCCTGCTGAGCAATACCACTGGCGTGACGGCGGACAAAACAGCGCAGAACAAGCCCTGACTGCCTGTCGCGGCTAAAGCCCCTCCCACAACATTAGCGCCCGTGGGAGGGCTTCAGTCGCGACTGCTCAATAAAAAACCGCCCCGGAGGGCGGTTTATTCATTCGCGCAATGAGCGAATCACAGACCGTTCTTGGCCTTGAACTCGCGGCGACGGCGATGCAGCACCGGCTCGGTGTAGCCGTTGGGCTGCTTGGTGCCTTCGACGACCAGCTCCAGCGCGGCCTGGAAGGCGACGTTGTTGTCGAAGTCCGGGGCCATGGGGCGATACAGCGGGTCATTGGCGTTCTGACGGTCCACCACCGGCGCCATACGCTTGAGGCTTTCGACCACCTGCGCTTCGCTGACGATGCCGTGGCGCAGCCAGTTGGCCAGCAGCTGGCTGGAGATACGCAGGGTGGCGCGGTCTTCCATCAGGCCGACGTCGTTGATGTCCGGCACCTTGGAGCAGCCCACGCCCTGGTCGATCCAGCGCACCACGTAGCCGAGGATGCCTTGCGCGTTGTTATCCAGCTCGTTGCGGATCTCTTCCTGGCTCCAGTTGGTGTCCTTGGCCAGCGGGATGGTCAGGATGTCGTCCACCGAAGCCGGGGTGCGCTTGGCCAGTTCGGCCTGACGGACGAACACGTCGACCTTGTGGTAGTGCAGGGCGTGCAGGGTGGCGGCGGTCGGCGAGGGGACCCAGGCGGTGTTGGCGCCGGACAGCGGGTGGGCGATCTTCTGCTCGACCATCGCCGCCATCAGATCCGGCATGGCCCACATGCCCTTGCCGATCTGTGCACGGCCCTGCAGGCCGGTGGCCAGACCGACGTCGACGTTGTTGTTCTCGTAGGCGCCGATCCATGTTTCGCTCTTCATGGCGGCCTTGCGCACCACGGCGCCGGCTTCCATGGAGGTGTGAATCTCGTCACCGGTGCGGTCGAGGAAGCCGGTGTTGATGAACACCACGCGCTCGCAGGCAGCCTTGATGCAGGCCTTGAGGTTGACGGTGGTGCGGCGCTCTTCGTCCATGATGCCGACTTTCAGGGTGTTGCGGGCCAGGCCCAGCACATCCTCGACGCGGGCGAAGATTTCGCTGGTGAAGGCGACTTCTTCCGGGCCGTGCATCTTCGGTTTGACGATGTACACGCTGCCGGTGCGGGTGTTCTTGCGCGTGGTGTTGCCGATCAGGTTGTGCACCGCGATCAGGCTGGTGAACAGCGCGTCCTGGATGCCTTCCGGAACCTCGTTGCCTTCGGCGTCGAGGATGGCTGGGTTGGTCATCAGGTGGCCGACGTTGCGCACGAACAGCAGCGAGCGGCCATGCAGGGTCAGCTCGGAGCCGTCCGGCTTGGTGTAGACGCGATCCGGGTTCATGGTGCGGGTGAAGGTCTTGCCGCCTTTGGACACTTCTTCGGCCAGGTCGCCTTTCATCAGGCCCAGCCAGTTTTTGTAGACCACCACCTTGTCATCGGCGTCGACGGCGGCGACGGAGTCTTCGCAGTCCATGATGGTGGTCAGCGCCGCTTCCATCAGCACGTCTTTGACGCCGGCGGCATCGGTGCTGCCGATCGGGCTGGAGGCGTCGATCTGGATTTCGAAGTGCAGGCCGTTGTGCTTGAGCAGTACGGCGATCGGCGCGCTGGCCTCGCCCTGGAAACCGACCAGTTGCGCGTCGTCACGCAGGCCGCTGTTGCTGCCACCCTTGAGGGCGACGACCAGCTTGCCGTCGACGATGGCATAACCGGTGGAGTCGACGTGCGAGCCGGCAGCCAGCGGCGCGGCCTCGTCGAGGAAGGCGCGGGCGAAGGCGATGACCTTGTCGCCACGGACCTTGTTGTAGCCCTTGCCCTTCTCGGCGCCACCTTCTTCGCTGATCACGTCGGTGCCGTACAGCGCATCGTACAGCGAGCCCCAGCGGGCGTTGGAGGCGTTCAGGGCGAAGCGCGCGTTAATCACCGGTACCACCAGTTGCGGGCCGGCCAGGCGGGCGATTTCTTCATCGACGTTGGTGGTGGTGGCGTGGAAGTCTTCCGGCTCAGGCAGCAGATAGCCGATTTCCTGGAGGAAAGCTTTGTAGGCAGCCGCGTCATGGGCCTGCCCCTTGCGCGCCTGGTGCCAGGCGTCGATCTGCGCCTGCAGTTCGTCGCGCTTGGCCAGCAGGGCGTGGTTCTTCGGCGCCAGGTCCTTGATGACCGCAGCGGCACCGGCCCAGAACTGGTCGGCAGCGATGCCGGTACCGGGAATGGCTTCGTTGTTCACGAAGTCGTACAGGGCTTTGGCGACCTGCAGGCCGCCGACTTGAACGCGTTCAGTCATCACTTGCCTCACTCTCTCTGAGCTCTACTCAATAGCCGCTTTGGAGACGGGTTTTCCGTCTTGTAGTCCAAAGCGCGGCATACTACATCAAGATCCTGGGTAAATGCAGTGGGGTGGCGTCAGTCTGCGACCAAAAGACTATTTATGGTCACATTTAGTGCGCTGTGCGTGCAAAAAAGGTGCGCTATTGTTCCACAAAATAAGCAAAATCGTACACGATTAATTGAGTTGGCTTCTGACAAGTGCGCCGATATGGCCTACGCCACCTCGCCTATACTGCTTTTCAGTCATTCCGGAGCCTGCCATGACGGTATCCGCTGTTGTTGCTGCTGACCTTGTTGATCTCACCCGTCTGTTCGTCGGCTACCTGCACTTCTACCAAGTGCCGCGGGAGGCGGCGGAAGTTGCCAGCTTTCTTGGCCAGCGCCTACAGCGCGGTGATTCGCAACTGTTCATCGCCCGCGACGCGGAGGGCGCGGCGCAGGGCTTCGTGCAGCTTTATCCCTTTCAGTCCTCGTTGGCGCTGGAACCGGCCTGGTTGTTCAGCGATCTGTATGTCGACGAACGCGCCCGCCGCTCAGGCGTGGGCGAGGCATTGATGAATGCCGCCCGCGCACATGCCGAGGCGACCGGCGCCTGTGGTCTGCAACTGGAAACGGCGAAAACCAACCTGGCCGGCCAGAGCCTTTACGAGCGACTTGGCTACGTGCGTGACGAACAGTTCTTCACCTACTGGTTGTCGCTGCGCGGCTGACCTTTTCGAACCCTGTGTGAACGAGTGAGGTAGTACATGGATCATCTGGTACTGACGGTGATTGCCGAGGACCAACCCGGCTTGGTCGAGCGCTTGGCGGGTTGCGTCGCGACCCATGGCGGCAACTGGCTGGAGAGCCGCATGGCGCGCATGGCCGGGCAGTTCGCCGGGATCGTGCGGGTGGATGTACCGGCCGAGGCCCACGGCGGCCTGATCAAGGAGCTCGAAGCCCTCAGCGCGCAAGGCATTCGCGTGCAACTGGCGGCCAGCGGCAGCGAGCCAGGCGGGCGCTTCACCGCGATTCGCCTGGAACTGGTGGGTAACGACCGGCCCGGTATCGTCCGCGACATCACCCGCGTGCTGGCCGAACAGGGCGTCAACCTGGAGAGTCTGCTCACCGAGGTGGCGCCAGCGCCGATGAGTGGTGAGTTGCTGTTCACAGCCGAAGCGCTGCTGGCCGTGCCGGAGACGCTGGCCCTGGAGCAATTGCAGGCGCGCCTGGAAACCCTGGCCGATGACCTGATGGTGGAGCTGAATCTGCGCGCTGAGGATTGATATCCACGGTATGCGTGGATCAGCCTGTGGATAAACTGGGGAGCCCCGGCGCATAGCTTAGTGCTCCGGGGTTTTTCATGGGCTGACTAAAAATTCAGCAGGATCAATAGCTTGTGCACAAAGGCCGGGGATGGAGCTGTGGATAAACCGGGGATGAAAGGCGCCGCGCCAGGGCTGGCGAGGCTTGGCGCTGGGTGGATGTTTTCTGTTCAGCGAGTGCTAGCAGGAAAGCCGGTGCACACGGCTTAGGTGGACCCGCGACACCTTGCGGCTTCCGCGACCTGCGCAGGGTGCGCTGTGCACACCAGCTCTTACGCGCTGCGCCGCTTACGCAGGTTCAGCCAGATATCCAGGCTATACACAAAAAGCCCCGCCCAGATGCAGGCGAAGGCCAGCAGGGTACTTGGCGAGAAGTGCTCATCGAACAGCAAGATGGCTTGCAGCAGTACCAGGGTCGGAGCCAGGTATTGCAGGAATCCCAGCGTGGTGTAGGGCAGATGCCGCGCCGCGGCGTTGAAGCACACCAACGGCACCAGGGTGATCGGCCCGGCGGCGGCCAGCCACAGTGCTTCGCTACTGGTCCAGAAGCTGGCCTGGCTGCTCATCGCTGTAGGGTGCAAAACCAGCCAGGCCAACGCCACCGGCACCAGCAGCCAGGTTTCCACCACCAATCCGGGCAATGCCGCCACAGGCGCCTGTTTGCGGATCAATCCATAGAAGCCGAAGGTCAGCGCCAGCACCAGCGATACCCAGGGCAGGCTGCCGACCTGCCACAGTTGTTGCAGTACGCCTATCGCGGCCAGGGCCACGGCCAGCCACTGCAGGCGACGCAAGCGCTCACCGAGAATCAGCAGGCCGAGCAATACGTTGATCAAGGGGTTGATGTAGTAGCCCAGGCTGGCCTCGATCATGCGGTCGTTGTTCACCGCCCACACGTATACCAGCCAGTTGGTCGCGATCAGCAGGCCGCAGCCGGCCAGCACCGCCAGGCGTTTGGGGTTGTCGCGCAGCTCGCGCCACCAGCCAGGGTGCTTCCAGACGAGCAGCAGCAGGCCGCCGAACAGCGCGGACCAGAGCACGCGGTGCACGATGATTTCCATCGCCGGCACGCTTTGCAGGGCTTTGAAGTAGAGCGGGAACAGGCCCCAGATGATGTAGGCGGTAAGGCCCAGAACGTACCCGCGTTGCGGGTTGGCGGTGGCCATCGAGAATCCTTGGTTAGGCAGCTAACGGTTGCCGCGAAATTCTAGCGCTCTGGCCTCTGCCTTGTCTGTCCGTTCAGCTTTTTATGTATACCGAAACGCCGGCAAAGTCGTAAGGCAAACTTTACGCGGTGCGCGCAACTGTATGGGTACGCGGACTTGGCGCGGTCGGTGCGTAGCCCGGATGCAGTCCGGGAACTGCGGTCCCGGATGTCATCGGCTCAGAACAGTCGCAACGGCTCTTCATCCAGTGCAGCCATCTGTTCGCGCAGGGCGAGAATCTGGTCGCCCCAGTAGCGCTCGCCGGCAAACCAGGGGAAGGCCAGAGGGAACGCCGGGTCGTCCCAGCGTCGGGCGATCCAGGCACTGTGATGCATCAGGCGCAGCGCCCGCAGGCCTTCGATCAACGGCAGTTCGCGGGCGGCGAAGTCGTGGAATTCCTGGTAGCCGTCGACCAGTTCGGCCAATTGGCCGAGGCGTTCATGACGTTCGCCGGCAAGCATCATCCACAGGTCCTGCACCGCCGGGCCCATGCGGCAGTCATCGAGGTCGACGACATGGAAGGCGTCGTCGCGGTGTAACAGGTTGCCTGGGTGGCAGTCGCCGTGCAGGCGAATCGGCGTGTAGTGCACACGGGCGAAGAGTTCATCGAGGCGGGTGAGCAGGTCGCGCGCTACCGACTCGTAGGCCGGCAGCAGGCTGTGCGGCACGAAGCCGCCGTCGAGCAGAGAGGCCAGGGCTGCGTGACCGAAGTTGTCCACCGCCAGGGTTTCGCGGTGAGCGAAAGGCCGGCTGGCGCCGATGGCATGCATGCGTCCGAGCAACTGGCCAAGGCGGTACAGCTGGTCGAGGTTGCCCGGCTCTGGCGCGCGGCCGCCCCTGCGTGGGAACAGGGCAAATCGGAAGCCACCGTGCTCGAACAGTGTCTCGCCATCGCGCGCCAGTGGCGCCACCGCCGGGACCTCGTGCTCGGCCAGCTCGGCGCTGAAACTGTGCTCCTCGCGGATTGCCGCATCGCTCCAGCGATCCGGACGATAGAACTTGGCGATCAGCGGTGTTTCGTCCTCGATGCCGACTTGATAGACGCGGTTCTCGTAACTGTTGAGTGCCAATACGCGGGCGTCGCTGAGGTAGCCAAGGCTCTCCACGGCATCGAGCACCAGATCCGGGGTGAGGGTGGAAAAGGGGTGGCTCATGAACGGCTCCGCGTGAGTGGGCGCCCAGTCTACCGGCTTGCGCTGAACCTAGGGCGGGTGTAACCCGCCGTTGGCGTTATTAGCGAGTTGCAGCCGCCCTACAGTTGCGTACCGAGCAGCACCTGGCTGGCGGCGAACTGTGCGCGTACCTGGTCGCCGACGCGCAGTCCCAGTTCGGCCAGGCGAGCGGATTCGAGCAGGGCGCACAGGGTTTGGCCATTAGGCAGGCTGATGCGCACATCGCTGGGGCCGTCGCTGGCCGGCAGAATCTGTTCGATACGGCCTTCGAGTGCATTGTGCTGTTCTGCTGGCGCTGCATCGAGTGGCTGCAGTTCCAGCCAGCCAGCCTTGATCAGCGCGACCACGCCGCTGCCTTCGCTCAGTTGCAGGTTCTCGGTGCTGTCATGGGTGATCTGCGCTTGCAGACGGCTGCCGCCGGGCAGTTCGATATCGATCAGGTCGTTGTGGCCGTGGGCGTGAATCGCGCGCACGCGGCCGGTGAGCTGGTTGCGCGCACTGGTGCGCAGCATCAGGCGGCCGAGCAGCGCCAGGTCGGCGTCGTCACCGGCGGCCTGCAGCAGTTGCACCTGCAGCGCCTGCAGGCGTTGTTGCAGTGCCAGTAGACGTTCGCCAGCGGGTGTCAGGCGTGCACCGCCGCCGCCTTTGCCACCGACGTTGCGGCTGACCAGGGGCTGCTCCGAGAGGTTGTTCAACTCGTCGATGGCATCCCAGGCGGCCTTGTAGCTCAGCCCGGCGGCCTTGGCGGCACGGGTGATGGAGCCTTGTTCGGCGATCTGCTCGAGCAGGGCCAGGCGTTTCGGGCGGCGGCTGAGCAATTGGGCGAGGGGATCGAGCTGCGACATGATTGAGGCGTGGCCAGGAAGGATGTCGGGCAAGGTGCGTGACTGCGCCTGGCGCGTCAAGTCAGGCGTCGCCCGGCCGTGGCGTGCGGGCCAGGCAATACACATCGACGCGCAGGGCGCCGGCGCGACGCAGCAGGTGGGCGAGTACGCCCGCCGTGGCGCCGGTGGTGAGCACGTCGTCGACCAGCGCCAGGTGCGCGCCAGCCACCTTGGCCTGCAGTTCCAGGCTGAAGGCCTGACGCAGATTACGCTTGCGTGTCGCGGCATCCAGCCCTTGCTGTGCGGGCGTATCGACACGGCGCTGGAGCCAGTCATGTTGCACCGGCAGGTGGAGGCTGGCGCCCAGCCATTCGGCGAGCATCTGCGCCTGATTGAAGCCGCGTCGCCGTTGGCGCTTGCGGGCCAATGGAACGGGCAACAGCGCCTGGGGGCGGGGCAATCCCTCATCGAAGGCATGGTGCAGGTGTTCGGCCAACAGCTCGGCAAGCAGACGGCCGTACGGCCATTGCGCCTGATGCTTGAAGCGGGTGATCAGATTGTCGACGGGGAAGGCATAGCGCCAGGGCGCCTCCACGCGGCTGAAGCTCGGCGGCTTGTTCTGGCAGGCGCCGCAGATCATGCCGTGGGCCGGCAATGGCACCGCACAGATCTGGCAATGTGCACCGAGCCACGGCAACTCGGCCTCGCAAGCCGTGCAGACCGCGTGCGTGGGGTGATCGGTGGTTTCGTCGCAAAGCTGGCAATGGCGGTGCGGTCGCAGCCAGGGGAGGCGTTGCAGAAGGGTTGGGTCGAATAATGGCATCGCGGCTCATCCATGAGCGGTGGTGCCATAAGTGTAGTTCGCGTCAGCGGATGAGCCAGCCCATGACGATCAGGCCGAGAAACAGCCAGATCACCCCGCCGATGATCGAGCCGCGCAGCAGTGAACGAGCGCCGCTGAACAGGAACAGCAGGCCGATGATCAGCAGGATGATGCTGAAGATCGACACGTCCATGCCAATGGCCCTGGCCATACCCTGGAGAAAGTCGTCGATGGCATCGGCCATGGCGCCTAGCACGCCAGACAACATGTCGACGATGAAACGGATGGCGCGACCCAGCGCTTCGCCGAGCCCTTCAAAAAAACCTTCAACCTGCATGCAGAACATCCTGTGGGAGGGGTAAGCATTTGGCCTTGTGCCATGACATAAGTTCTATTGGTTATTAATTGATCATATGTAAACCTGTGTCTTTCTCGTGGTTGACAGCATCCAATCGCCACTTATGATGGCCCAAGCCTGAATGCCCCGCGTGGGCCTGACAACAGATGCCACCAAGCGTCGAAGGACCTCTCAGATGAGCGCAACCGCCGAAATCACCACCCGCCACGACTGGAGCCTCGCCGAGGTTCGCGCGCTGTTCGAGCAGCCTTTCAACGACCTGCTGTTCCAGGCGCAGAGCGTCCATCGCCAGCACTTCGACCCGAACCGCGTGCAGGTCTCGACCCTGCTGTCGATCAAGACCGGCGCCTGCCCGGAAGACTGCAAGTACTGCCCGCAGTCCGGCCACTACAACACCGGCCTGGACAAGGAAAAGCTGATGGAAGTGCAGAAGGTGCTGGAGGCGGCCGCCGAGGCCAAGGCCATCGGCTCCACGCGTTTCTGCATGGGCGCCGCGTGGAAGCATCCGTCCGCCAAGGACATGCCTTACGTGCTGGAAATGGTGAAGGGCGTGAAGAAGCTCGGCCTGGAAACCTGCATGACTCTTGGTCGCCTCGATCAGGAGCAGACCCAGGCGCTGGCTGACGCGGGCCTGGACTACTACAACCACAACCTCGATACCTCGCCGGAGTTCTACGGCAGCATCATCACTACTCGCACCTACGGTGAGCGCCTGCAGACCCTGGCCTACGTGCGCGAGGCGGGGATGAAGATCTGCTCGGGTGGCATCCTCGGCATGGGCGAGTCGGTGGATGACCGCGCCGGGCTGCTGATCCAGCTGGCCAACCTGCCGGAGCACCCGGAAAGCGTGCCGATCAACATGCTGGTCAAGGTCAAGGGCACGCCGCTGGCCGAGGAGAAGGACGTCGACCCGTTCGACTTCATCCGCACTTTGGCCGTGGCACGGATCATGATGCCGAAATCCCACGTGCGCCTGTCTGCCGGCCGCGAGGCGATGAACGAGCAGATGCAGGCCCTGGCCTTCATGGCAGGCGCCAACTCGATATTCTACGGCGAGAAGCTGTTGACCACCGCCAACCCGCAGGCGGATAAGGACATGGCCCTGTTCAAGCGCCTCGGCATCAAGCCTGAGGAGCGCGAAGAACACGCCGACGAGGTGCACCAGGCGGCCATCGAACAGGCGCTGGTCGAGCAGCGCGATTCCAAGCTGTTCTACAACGCCGCTTCGGCCTGATTCCTTTTATGTGGGAGCGAGCTCTGCTCGCGAATGACCTCCTGTCCTGGTTTTTCGCTCGCCACGCTCGCTTCTACGGAAAACGTGCATGAGCTTCGATCTTGCTACGCGACTGGCCGAGCGCCAGGCCGCCGATCTGTTCCGCCAGCGTCCGCTGCTGCAGACCCCGCAGGGCCCGCAGGTGCGGGCCGATGGTCAGGAGCTGCTGGCCTTCTGTTCCAATGACTATCTAGGCCTGGCCAACCACCCCGAAGTGATCCGCGCCCTGCAGCAGGGCGCGGAAAAATGGGGCGTCGGCGGCGGCGCATCGCATCTGGTGATCGGCCACAGCACCCCGCATCACGAGCTGGAGGAGGCCCTGGCCGCGTTCACCGGCAGGCCGCGTGCACTTTTGTTCTCCACCGGTTACATGGCCAACCTGGCGGTCGTCACCGCCTTGCTCGGGCAGGGCGACAGCGTACTGCAGGATCGTCTCAACCACGCCTCGCTACTCGATGCCGGCCTGCTCTGCGGCGCGCGTTTTTCCCGCTACCTGCACAACGATGCAGTGAGCCTGGCCAACCGCCTACGCAAGGTCACTGGCAACTGCCTGGTGGTCACCGATGGTGTGTTCAGCATGGACGGCGACCTGGCCGATCTACCGGCCCTGTGCGCCGAGGCGCGTGCCGCGAAGGCCTGGGTGATGGTCGATGATGCCCATGGTTTCGGCCCGCTGGGCGCCACCGGTGGTGGCATCGTCGAGCACTTTGGCCTGGGCCAGGATGACGTGCAGGTGCTGGTCGGCACACTGGGCAAGGCCTTTGGTACCGCCGGCGCCTTCGTCGCCGGCAGCGAGGAGCTGATCGAGACGCTGATCCAGTTCGCCCGGCCCTACATCTACACCACCAGCCAACCGCCGGCGGTGGCCTGCGCCACGTTGACGAGCCTGGAGCTGCTGCGCAGCGAAAGCTGGCGCCGCGAACACTTGCAGCGGTTGATCGCCCGCTTCCGTCAGGGCGCCGCCGAGATCGGCCTGAGCCTGATGGACAGTCCCACCCCGATTCAGCCGATTCTGGTCGGCGACAGTGCGCGTGCGCTCAAGCTGTCTGCGCTGCTCAAGGATCGCGGCCTGCTGGTCGGCGCCATTCGCCCACCGACCGTACCGGCTGGCAGCGCCCGTTTGCGCGTGACCCTGTCCGCTGCGCACAGCGATGCGCAGCTCGAACTGCTACTCGAGGCGCTGGCCGAGTGCTGGCCGCAGGTGCAGACCGATGCGTGAGACGCTGATTCTGTTGCCGGGCTGGGGCCTGGACGGCGCCTTGCTGCAACCGCTGGCCAAGGCCTTGGGTGGCGATATGCAGGTGCAGGTGCCAGCCCTGCCGCGACTGAGCAGTGCGGCCGCTGCCGATTGGCTCGACGAGCTGGATACGCGTCTGCCGCATGATTGCTGGCTGGTCGGCTGGTCACTTGGCGGCATGCTCGCCGCCGCCCTGGCTGCGCGTCGTGGCAAGCGCTGCCGTGGCTTGATCACCTTGGCCAGCAATGCCTGTTTCGTCGCCAGCGATACCTGGCCGACGGCCATGCCGGCACAGACCTACGCAGCCTTCTATGAGAGCTGCCAGGATAACGCCGGCGCTACGCTCAAACGTTTTGCCATACTCTGTGCCCAGGGTGGCGCGGACGCGCGCGGCCTGTCACGGCAGCTGCAAAGCTATCTGTCGACCAGCGACGAGTCCGCTCTGCTGGCCGGGCTGCGCCTACTGGCGAGCCTGGACAATCGCGGTGCGCTGGCGGCGTACAGCGGGCCGCAATTGCATCTGCTGGCCGAGCAGGATGCGCTGGTGCCAGCAGCGGCAAGCGACGCACTGCTGGCGCTGTTGCCAGCGGGTGAGGTGGACGTGCTGGAAGAATGCGGCCATGCCTTCGTGCGCGAGCAGGCAGATGCCCTGGCGGTCTTGATGCTCGATTTCATCCGTGAGGCCAGCGATGTCTGAGCTGCGTGTGGCGCCTCATGAGTTCTCTGGTGCGCACGGCGCACCCTACGGAGATGTGGCGTTGCCGGACAAACGTCAGGTTGCCGCGTCGTTTTCCCGTGCGGCAGCCAGTTACGACTCGGTGGCCGAGCTGCAACGCAGTGTCGGCAACCAACTGCTGGCGCATTTGCCTGCTTCGCTACAGCCGCGACTGTGGCTGGACCTGGGCAGCGGCACAGGCCATTTCACCCGCGCCCTGGCCGAACGTTATGCACCGAGCGAGGGCCTGGCGGTGGATATCGCCGAGGGCATGTTGCGCCACGCCAGGCCTCAGGGCGGTGCTGCGCATTTCATTGCCGGCGATGCCGAAGCGCTACCGCTGCAAAGCGCCAGCGTCGATCTGCTGTTCTCCAGTCTGGCGCTGCAATGGTGTGCCGATTTCACGCGCGTTCTGAGCGAAGCGCAGCGGGTGTTGCGTCCCGGTGGCGTGCTGGCGTTCTCCAGCCTGTGTGTCGGTACATTGCAGGAGCTGCGTGATAGCTGGCTGGCGGTCGACGGCCTGGTCCACGTAAATCGCTTCCGCCATTTCGAGGCCTATCAGCACATGTGCAAGGTCAGTGGCCTGCAGGTGCTGGCGCTGCAACGTGAGGCGGAGGTCCTGCACTTTCCCGATCTGCGCAGCCTGACCACCTCGCTCAAGGACCTCGGTGCGCACAATCTCAACCCGGGGCGTCCGGGTGGGCTGACGGGGCGCTCGCGCATTCGTGCACTGATCGAGGCTTACGAGCACTTCCGCCAGCCGCAGGGCCTGCCGGCCACCTATCAGGTGGTGTACGGCGTGCTGCAGAAGCCTTCCTAGGCACGAACCTCGCTCGCCAACCCGCTTCGCGAGCAGAGCTCGCTCCCACGAGGATCAGATGACCCAAGCCTACTTCGTCACCGGCACGGATACCGAAATCGGCAAGACGACTATCGCCGCTGGCCTGCTCCATGCGGCGCGTCAGCAGGGCCTGAGCACCGCAGCGGCCAAGCCGGTCGCTTCCGGTTGCGTGCGAACCGCCGATGGGCTGCGCAACGACGACGCGCTGGCCTTGCTCGCCCAGTGTTCATTGCCGCTGCACTATGAAGAGGTCAACCCGCTGGCCTTCGAGCCGGCCATTGCCCCGCACCTGGCCGCTCGCGAAGTGGGTATCAAACTGGATGTCGCCAGCCTGCTGCCGCCGGTGCAGGCGATCCTGAGCAAGGGCGCGGATTTCTCGCTGGTGGAGGGCGCAGGCGGCTGGCGCGTACCGCTGGCCGGTGAGGAAAACCTGTCGGACCTGGCCGTGGCATTGGGCATCCCGGTGATTCTGGTGGTAGGTGTACGCCTGGGTTGTATCAACCACGCGCTGCTGAGCGCAGAGGTGATCGAGCGTGATGGGCTGAAACTGGCCGGCTGGGTGGCCAATATCGTCGAGCCGAAGACCTCACGTCTGGAGGAAAACCTCGCCACCCTCACCGAGCGCCTACCAGCGCCTTGCCTGGGGCGTGTGCCACACTTGGGCAATGTGACGGCCGCAGCTGTGGCGGAACACCTCAAACTGGAGTTGTTGGCTGACTGGTAATAAACAGCAAACTGACCATAGCCTTTTGCCTGTACGTTTTTTAGCCGATTTCTGCTTCAATGCCCGTTATCAGGTTCTACATCCCTCAGGGGGCTGCCGATGGAAATCTCCGCCAACGCATTCAATTCGGGTTTGAACGGTATTCAGGCCGGGCAACGCCGTGTCGAGCAGGCCGCCGGTGATATCGCCAGCAGCACCATCAACCCGTCGCAGCAGACTACTCAGACCCCACCGCAGAATCAGGTCAATCCGAGTTCGCAGGTATCCGAGCGTAACCGCCCTGACCTGACCGAAAGCCTCGTGGCGCTGCGTGTCGGTGAAAACGAAGTGCGCGCCAATGCACGTGTCGTCGACACCGCCGACGAGGTGCTGGGCACCCTGATCGATACCCGCGCTTAAGTCGTCTCACCCCGGCCGCGCGGATGCGGCCAGCAGCGGGGCAGGAGGACGCTCATGCAGATTGGCAGCAGCCTGCCACCGTTCACTCCCGCGCCGTCCGTCAGTTCGGCAAGGCCTCTGTCGTCCGACGTTTCCCCTGATATTGCCCGTGCCGATCAGGCACCTGTTGCGGCGCCGCAGGAGCAGCAAGCCGACTCCGCTGCCTCCGGCCGAGAGGAGGCGGATCGCGAAGGCAACGCATCGAATCGCGTAGACAAGCCCGAGCCAAGCCCTCAGGAGCAGCGCCAGCAACAGCTGGAAATCGACGACCTCGTGCAGCGTGACCGTGAGGTCCGTACTCACGAGCAGGCGCATGCTGCCGTTGGCGGGCAATACGCGGGAGCACCGACCTACAGTTTCAAGCGCGGCCCTGATGGGCAGCGTTACGCCGTTTCCGGTGAAGTCAGCATTGATACCGCCCCCGTCCCCAATGACCCCGAAGCGACGCTGCGCAAGATGGAAATCGTTCTGCGCGCAGCGCTCGCCCCCATCGAACCCTCCCCGCAAGACTTGCGCGTAGCCGCTCTGGCCCAGGCGCAAGCGGCGCAGGCGCGCGTCGAACTGGCCGAGTTGCGGCGTGACGAGGCCAGCAATACCGTCGAAGAGCGCAAGGCCCGTGACGACGCTGGCTCCGCCGATGAACAGCCCGCCGAGCAGTCACAGCAGGCTTCGCCGCCAGCGCCTAATCTTGATCTGTATCGGCGTCTGGGTGAATTGCCTGCGCCGGAGCCCCGCATTGATCTGGTCGCGTAGTCGGCCGATTGGCAGCGCTTGACAAGGGGTTGGCGTAAACGTATGTTTCAAACGCCTGTTTGATTGCTTCGGCCGCAGCCTCGTGGCCAGGCAGCCGGGAGTGATCCCGAGAGCGACCGCCAAGACGGTCACCCCAACTACTAGGAATCCACCGCAGAGGTTTACCGTTATGCCTGACTACAAGGCCCCCTTGCGTGACATTCGTTTCGTTCGCGACGAACTGCTGGGTTATGAAGCGCACTACCAGAGCCTGCCTGGCTGCCAGGACGCCACTCCAGACATGGTCGACGCCATCCTCGAAGAAGGCGCCAAGTTCTGCGAGCAGGTTCTGGCTCCGCTGAACCGTGTGGGTGACATCGAGGGCTGCACCTGGAGCGAATCCGGTGTGAAAACCCCGACTGGCTTCAAAGAGGCCTATCAGCAGTTCGTTGAAGGCGGCTGGCCGAGCCTGGCCCATGACGTCGAGCATGGCGGCCAAGGTCTGCCTGAGTCGCTCGGTCTGGCTGTCAGCGAGATGGTCGGTTCGGCCAACTGGTCCTGGGGCATGTACCCGGGCCTCTCCCACGGCGCGATGAACACCCTGAGCGCTCACGGCACCGACGAGCAGAAGCACACCTACCTGACCAAACTGGTTTCCGGCGAGTGGACCGGCACCATGTGCCTGACCGAGCCGCATTGCGGTACCGACCTGGGCATGCTGCGCACCAAGGCCGAACCGCAGGCTGACGGCAGCTACAAAGTCTCCGGTACCAAGATCTTCATCTCCGCGGGTGAGCACGACATGGCCGAGAACATCGTCCATATCGTTCTGGCCCGTCTGCCCGATGCGCCAGCCGGTACCAAGGGTATCTCGCTGTTCATCGTGCCGAAGTTCCTGCCGAACGCCGAAGGCGGCGTAGGCGAGCGCAACGCCGTTTCCTGTGGCTCCATCGAGCACAAGATGGGCATCCACGGTAACGCCACCTGCGTGATGAACTTCGACGGCGCCACTGGCTACCTGATTGGCCCGGCCAACAAGGGCCTGAACTGCATGTTCACCTTCATGAACACCGCTCGCCTGGGTACCGCACTGCAAGGTCTGGCCCACGCCGAAGTCGGCTTCCAGGGTGGCATCAAGTACGCTCGCGAGCGTCTGCAGATGCGTTCGCTGACTGGCCCGAAAGCGCCGGAAAAAGCCGCTGACCCGATCATCGTGCACCCGGATGTACGCCGCATGCTGCTGACCATGAAGGCGTTCGCCGAAGGCAACCGCGCCATGGTCTACTTCACCGCCAAGCAGGTGGACATCGTTCAGCACAGCCAGGACGAAGAAGAGAAGAAAGCTGCCGACGAACTGCTGGCTTTCCTGACCCCGATCGCCAAGGCCTTCATGACCGAAGTGGGCTTCGAGTCCGCTTCTCACGGCATGCAGATCTATGGTGGCCACGGCTTCATCAGCGAGTGGGGCATGGAGCAGAACCTGCGTGACTGCCGCATCTCGATGATGTACGAAGGCACCACCGGCGTTCAGGCGCTCGACCTGCTGGGCCGCAAGGTGTTGATGACTCAGGGCGGTGCCCTGAAGAACTTCACCAAGATCGTCCACAAGTTCTGCCAGGTCAACGAAGGCAACGATTCCGTCAAGGAATTCGTCGAGCCGCTGGCCAAGCTGAACAAGGAGTGGGGCGACATCACCATGAAAGTCGGCATGGCTGCGATGAAAGATCGCGAAGAAGTCGGTGCCGCCTCCGTGGACTACCTGATGTACTCCGGCTACGCCTGCCTGGCCTACTTCTGGGCCGACATGGCGCGCCTGGCTGCCGAGAAGCTGGCTGCCGGTACTGGCGACGAGGCTTTCTACAAGGCCAAGCTGCAGACCGCTCGCTTCTACTTCGCGCGCATCCTGCCGCGTACCCGCACGCATGTCGAAGCCATGCTGTCGGGCGCCAGCAACCTGATGGAAATGGATGAAGAGCACTTTGCGCTCGGCTTCTAAGACCTGATCGGTTGAACCACAACGCCGCCCCCTGGGGCGGCGTTGTCGTTTTTGCGCCGGACACTGAAGGGAATGTCGCATCCTGTCGCTGTTTTCAAGAGTCGAAGCAGGCAGAATGCCTCCATCTCTCGCCCAGGATGTCAGCGTGATCCGTCTGGCCAATTTGCGCCTCAGTCACTTCTATTCGTCGTTGCCCTTGCTGGTCGGCGGGTTGGTGGCTGCGCGCTTGCCGGTGCTGAGCGAGTTCTTCATCTCCCTGTTCAACGTGCTACCGACTCTACTGCTGCTGCTTGGTGGCGCCTTCTGCCTGGTCTACGGCCGTCAGCGTGAAGTGTTCCTGTTGCTGGCGCTGTATGTCAGTTACTTCCTGCTGGATACCCAGGTCGATCACTTTCGTGACAATGGTCAGATCCGCGACGATGCGGTTCTGGTCTTCCATCTGATCTGCCTGTTGCTACCGCTGCTCTATGCCCTCTACGGCTGCTGGGAGGAGCGTTCGCACCTGCTGCAGGACATGTTCGCCCGCGCCCTGATCTTGCTGGCAGTCAGCGCGGTGGCCTTTGGTTTGGCGCGCCGTTATCCGCAGGGTATTGCCGACTGGTTGGCTAAGATTCACTGGCCATCGTTGCATGGCGCCTGGATGAGCCTGGCGCAGTTGGTTTACGTGGCGTTCCTGGTCGCCTTCATCGTTCTGCTGGTGCAGTACCTGCGTCGGCCAAGGCCGCTGCACGCGGCGCAACTGATGGGGCTGTGCGGTTTGCTGTGGATGCTGCCGCAGGTGTTCATCCTGGCCAATGCGCTGCAGGTGATGATCAGCATGGTGATGCTCATGCTGGTCGCGGCGGTAGCGCACGAGGCCTACCAGATGGCCTTTCGTGACGAACTCACCGGGCTGCCGGGGCGGCGTGCGCTCAACGAGCGTCTGCAGCGCCTGGGGCGTGAGTACGTTATTGCCATGGTCGATGTCGACCACTTCAAGAAATTCAACGACACCCATGGCCATGACGTAGGGGATCAGGTGTTGCGCCTGGTCGCCAGCCAGCTGCGCAAGGTCGGTGGCGGCGGCAAGGCCTATCGCTACGGTGGTGAGGAGTTCACCCTGCTATTCCCCGGCAAGAGCGTGGAGCAGTGCGTACCGTACATGGAGGCGGTGCGTCTGGCCATCGAGCAATACCGCATGCAGTTGCGCGACAAGCAAAGCCGGCCACGTGATGATCGTGAGGGCAAGCAGCGCCGTGCTGGCAAGGCTGCCAGCGAAGTGTCGGTAACCGTGAGCATGGGCGTTGCCGAGCGTCAGAGCGAGCAGCGCAACCCGCAGGAAGTGATCAAGGAAGCGGACAAGGCCCTGTACAGCGCCAAGGCGGCCGGGCGCAACTGCATTCGCATTGCCGGGCAGCGGCGGGGCGCAGTCAGGCTGACGTCGGGCCGAGATTGAGACGTTTACAGACGAACGGTGCAAAAGCCTTTGCGGTGGATGAAGGGCGTAGTTTTTACATTAGGTAGTTTCTGACCTTTTGTGGATTATTGGTCACAACACGACCCTATGTGTCTATAGAGTTGTTCAAGTAAACTCGGTTCTCTCACGTAAGTCCGTTTCCGAGGATGTGTCATGGCCGATTACAAAGCCCCCCTGCGCGACATGCGCTTCGTGCTCAATGAAGTATTCGAAGTCTCCAAGCTCTGGGCCGAGCTGCCGGCCCTGGCCGAAGTGGTGGATGAAGACACCGCCAACGCCATTCTCGAAGAAGCCGGCAAGGTCACTGCCGGCAGCATCGCCCCGCTGAACCGCAGCGGCGACGAGGAGGGTTGCTCCTGGGACAACGGCAATGTGAAGACTCCGGCAGGCTTCCCCGAGGCCTACCGTACCTACGCCGAAGGCGGCTGGGTCGGTGTAGGTGGCGCGCCGGAGTTCGGCGGCATGGGCATGCCCAAGGTGATCGGCGCCCAGGTCGAGGAAATGGTCAACTCGGCCAGCCTGTCCTTCGGCCTGTACCCGATGCTGACCTCGGGCGCCTGCCTGTCGATCCTCAATCACGCCAGCGAAGAGCTGAAGCAGCAGTACCTGCCGAACATGTACGCCGGCGTCTGGGCCGGCTCCATGTGCCTGACCGAGCCGCATGCCGGTACCGACCTGGGCATCATCCGCACCAAGGCCGAACCTCAGGCCGACGGCAGTTACAAGATCAGTGGCACCAAGATCTTCATTACCGGCGGCGAGCACGACCTGACCGAGAACATCATCCACCTGGTGCTGGCCAAGCTGCCGGACGCACCGGCTGGCCCGAAAGGCATCTCGCTGTTCCTGGTGCCGAAGGTCATGGTCAATGCCGACGGCTCGCTGGGCGAGAAGAACGCCCTGGGCTGCGGCTCCATCGAGCACAAGATGGGCATCAAGGCCTCGGCCACCTGCGTGATGAACTTCGACGGTGCCACCGGCTACCTGATCGGCGAGGTCAACAAGGGCCTGGCGGCGATGTTCACCATGATGAACTACGAGCGCCTGGGCGTCGGCATTCAGGGTCTGTCCCTCGGTGAGCGCAGCTACCAGAGCGCCATCGAGTACGCCCGCGAGCGTATCCAGAGCCGCGCGCCGACCGGCCCGGTGGCCAAGGACAAGGCGGCCGACCCGATCATCGTGCACCCGGACGTACGCCGCATGCTGCTGACCATGAAGGCGCTGAACGAGGGTGGTCGTGCCTTCTCCAGCTATGTCGCCATGCAGCTCGACACCGCCAAGTACAGCGAGGACAAGGCCACCTCCAAGCGTGCCGATGAGCTGGTGGCGCTGCTGACTCCGGTGGCGAAAGCCTTCCTCACCGACATGGCGCTGGAAACCACCGTGCATGGCCAGCAGATCTTCGGCGGCCACGGCTTCATTCGCGAGTGGGGCCAGGAGCAACTGGTGCGCGACTGCCGCATCACTCAGATCTACGAAGGCACCAACGGTATCCAGTCGCTGGATCTGGTCGGGCGCAAGATCGTCGGTAGCGGTGGCAGCTACTACAAGCACTTCGCCGACGAGATCAAAGCCTTCGTCGGCTCGGCTGATGCCTCGCTGGCCGAATTTACCCAGCCGCTGGCGGCTGCCGTACAGAACCTGGATGAGCTGACCGCCTGGGTCGTGGATCGGGCGCAGAGCAACCCCAACGAAATCGGCGCCGCTTCGGTCGAGTACCTGCAGGCCTTCGGCTACACCGCCTACGCCTACATGTGGGCGCTGATGGCCCGCGCCGCGCTGGGCAAGGAAGAACAGGACGAGTTCTACGCCAGCAAGCTGGGCACCGCACGCTTCTACTTCGCTCGCCTGCTGCCGCGTATCCACTCGCTGAGCGCATCGGTCAAAGCCGGCAGCGAGTCGCTGTATCTGCTGGATGCTACGCAGTTCTAATCACACTGCATCTAAATGAGCCCCGGCCCGTGTGCCGGGGCTTTTCATTTCATGGGGCGCACGGGTTCAGCCTGGCCACGTAGAGTAGGGCGGGGCGTTGTGCGTGCAGGTGCAACTGGCCGGGTTCGTTCTCTATCAGCAGGCCGTTTCCCGCCGCTAGCGGGTGCATCGCGTCGCCAGCCTTCACTTCGACTGCGCTCTGGGCTGCATTCCACAGCAGCAGTACCGCCGCATCATTCTCCAGCCTCCGGGTTCCCTGCCATTTCAGCAACTGCACCTGATGCGTCCAGAGGCTTCGTCGGGTCATCAGATTGAGGTCGGTGATCGGGCCGTCCAGCAATTGCGCGTCGATTGCCTCTTCGCCTGGAAAAGCCGCTATGGCACCACCGCTGTGCAACGTTTCGATCCGGCCATCCTCGCGTTGCAAGCACAAGCCCTTGCCGGCGAGCACGGCCAGGCTGCGGTCGATGTCCGGGAAGCTGGAAAAGGCTCCATCCACCGCCACTAGAGCACTGCTGATGCGCCAGGCGAAATCCTCCAGGCCCGCGCCCGCAGGCGAGATGGCCAGTTGCAGCGTCGTACCGCCGCCGTTCTTCCAGGGCATGGCGAGGGCCATTGTGGGATCGAGCAGGGTGAAAGGCATGGGCTCTCCAAATGTATATACATAATGAGTGATGCGCCGAGTGGCTTCGATCACGGAGCAAGTATTGGTGTCTCTGAATAAAAGCTTCTAGCTGGCTCATAGGCTATTTACATAGACAGCTGGCGTCTCGCTAAGTGGCTTTATCATTGGATCGTACGGATGGTCATGGCTTGACGGCAATTGAATCAGTCCATATTGTATATACAAAATAAGCCGGGAGAATCCCATGCGGATGCATTCCACCTCGAAACAGCTCTGGCGCGATGTGCAGGTCTTCGATGGCCTGGCGCAGTTGGACGAGGCGATGAACGTGCTGGTCGAGGACGGTTGCATTGCCGGCCTATGGCCGTCGAGCGCCTTCGACGAGGCGCTGGCTCAAGGTGCAGTCGAAGCAGGGCGCGGCGGCGTGATGACTCCGGGGCTGGTCGATTGCCACACCCATCTGGTGCACGCCGGTGATCGTGCCGGTGAATTCGAGCAGCGCCTGGAAGGGGTGAGCTACGAAACCATCGCCCGCAACGGCGGCGGAATCATCAGCAGCGTGCGCGCCACCCGTGCGGCCAGCGAAGACGATCTGATCGCCGCCAGCCTGCCGCGTCTCGACGCGCTGCTGGCCGATGGCGTGACAACGCTGGAGATCAAGTCCGGCTACGGCCTGACCGTTGCCGACGAACTGAAGATGCTGCGCGTGGCCCGTCGCATCGGCGAACTGCGCCCGGTGCGGGTGCTCACCACCCTGCTCGGTGCCCATGCCCTGCCACCGGAATACGCTGGCCGCGCTGACGACTACGTCAGCCTGGTCTGCGACGAAATGATCCCGGCCGCTGTCGCCGAAGGCCTGGCCGATGCAGTGGACGTGTTCTGTGAAGGCATCGCCTTCTCTCCGGCCCAGTGCGAGCGGGTTTTCCAGGCCGCGCAGCACCATGGCCTGGCCATCAAGGCCCATGCCGAGCAGCTCTCCAATCTGGGCGGCAGTGCCCTGGCCGCACGCTACGGCGCGCTGTCCGCCGACCATATCGAATACCTGGACGAAGCCGGCGTGCGCGCCATGGCCGAGGCCGGCACGGTCGCCGTGCTGCTGCCCGGCGCCTTCCATGTGCTGCGTGAAACCCAGCTGCCGCCCATCGAA
Organism: Pseudomonas sediminis; assembly: GCF_039555755.1. Lineage (NCBI taxonomy): Bacteria > Pseudomonadati > Pseudomonadota > Gammaproteobacteria > Pseudomonadales > Pseudomonadaceae > Pseudomonas > Pseudomonas sediminis. The sequence continues at coordinate 1,247,349 of NZ_CP154631.1, read as the reverse complement.
CTGCTGCGCCATTACGGCGTACCGATGGCCGTGGCCAGCGATGCCAACCCCGGCACCTCGCCGATCTGCATGCCAACGCTGATGGCCAACCTGGCCTGCACTCTGTTTCGCCTCACCCCGCGCGAAGCCCTGGCCGGCATGACCACCCACGGCGCCCGAGCCCTCGGCCTGCCAGATCTCGGCCGCATTGCTGTCGGCGGGCCAGCGGATCTGTGCCTGTGGGATATCCAGCAACCGGCCGAACTGGCCTACGCGGTGCAGGCCGGGCGTCTGCGCCAGCGCGTGTTCAATGGAGCCATTACCTATGCTCGCTGATCGTCACAGCATGGCCGCCTGGAGCGGCCGTACCGACCCGGAAACCGACAGCGCACGCTGGCACCAACGTATCCAGGCGCTGGCAGAAAACAGCCAGCCGGGTCTGGCCCTGCTAGGTTTCGCCTGCGACGAAGGTGTGCGCCGCAACCATGGCCGTGTCGGCGCCGCCGCTGCGCCGCAATGCGTGCGCAAAGCGCTGGCCAACCTGGCCTGGCATCGCCAGGCGCCGGCCTATGACGCCGGTGACGTGACCTGCGAGGATGGCGACCTGGAAGCTGCCCAGGCGCGTCTTGGCCAAAACGTTTGCGCGCTGCTGGACGCCGGCCATCTGCCGCTGGTGATAGGTGGTGGGCATGAAGTGGCCTTCGGCAGTTGGTCGGGCCTGGCCGAGCACCTGTCCGGCAACCCCGCTCCCAAGATCGGCATCGTCAATTTCGACGCCCATTTCGACCTGCGCGACCCGGCCTATGTGCATTCCTCCGGCACGCCCTTCGCGCAGATCGCCGAGCAGTGCGCCGCGCGCGGCTGGCCGTTCCGCTACGCCTGCCTTGGCGTCAGCCGCGCCAGCAACACCCGTGCGCTGTTTGCCCGCGCCACCGAGCTGAACGTGCTGGTGCGTGAGGATCATGAAATACGCGAGTCGACCCTCGATGCCATCGGCGCCGAGCTGGACGTCTTTGCCGCCGAGTGCGACGCGCTCTACCTGACCATCGACATCGACGTGCTGCCGGCCTGCGAAGCACCGGGCGTCAGCGCGCCAGCCGCCCGTGGCGTGCGCCTGGAGCTGCTGGAGCCGCTGCTCGAACGGCTCAAGGCCAGCGGCAAGCTGCGCCTGGCCGACCTGGCCGAGCTCAACCCCGAATACGACATCGACAACCGCACCGCCAAGGTGGCGGCGCGCCTGATTCATCTGCTCAGCCTCTGAGCGCCGAACAACAAGAGGAAACCGCTGTGACCACCAAGTACCGCGATACCGAAATCCGCGCCCCACGCGGCACCACGCTCACCGCCAAGAGCTGGCTGACCGAAGCGCCGCTGCGCATGCTGATGAACAACCTCGACCCGGACGTGGCCGAGAACCCCAAGGAGCTGGTGGTGTACGGCGGCATCGGCCGCGCCGCGCGCAACTGGGAGTGCTATGACAAGATCGTCGAGAGCCTGACCAACCTGAATGACGACGAGACCCTGCTGGTGCAGTCCGGCAAGCCGGTCGGCGTGTTCAAGACTCACAGCAACGCGCCGCGCGTGCTGATCGCCAACTCCAACCTGGTGCCGCACTGGGCGAGCTGGGAGCATTTCAACGAGCTCGACGCCGAGGGCCTGGCCATGTACGGCCAGATGACCGCCGGCAGCTGGATCTACATCGGCAGCCAGGGCATCGTTCAGGGCACCTACGAGACCTTCGTCGAAGCCGGTCGCCAGCACTACGCCGGCAACCTCAAGGGCCGTTGGGTGCTGACCGCAGGCCTGGGTGGCATGGGCGGCGCCCAGCCGCTGGCCGCTACCCTGGCTGGCGCTTGCTCGCTGAACATCGAATGCCAGCAGACCAGCATCGATTTCCGCCTGCGCAGCCGCTACGTCGACGAGCAGGCCACTGATCTGGACGACGCCCTGGCGCGCATCGCCAAGTGCTGCGCCGAAGGCAAGGCTATCTCCGTCGCCCTGCTGGGCAACGCTGCCGAGATCCTGCCGGAGTTGGTGCGCCGTGGCGTGCGCCCGGATATGGTCACCGACCAGACCAGCGCCCACGACCCGCTCAATGGCTACCTGCCGATCGGCTGGAGCTGGGCCGAGTACAAGGACCGTGCAGCCACCGACCCGGCTGGCGTGGTCAAGGCTGCCAAGCAGTCCATGGCTGTGCATGTACAGGCCATGCTCGACTTCCAGAAGATGGGCGTGCCGACCTTCGACTACGGCAACAACATCCGCCAGATGGCCAAGGAAGAGGGCGTGAGCAATGCCTTCGACTTCCCCGGCTTCGTCCCGGCCTATATCCGCCCGCTGTTCTGCCGCGGCATCGGCCCGTTCCGCTGGGCGGCGCTGTCCGGCAACCCCGAGGACATCTACAAGACCGACGCGAAGGTCAAGGAACTGATCCCGGACGATGCCCACCTGCACCGCTGGCTGGATATGGCCCGCGAGCGCATCGCCTTCCAGGGCCTGCCGGCGCGTATCTGCTGGGTCGGCCTGGGTCTGCGTGCCAAGCTCGGCCTGGCCTTCAATGAGATGGTGCGTTCGGGTGAGCTGAGTGCGCCCATCGTCATCGGCCGCGACCACCTGGACAGCGGCTCGGTGTCCAGCCCCAACCGCGAGACCGAAGCGATGCAGGACGGCTCCGATGCAGTGTCCGACTGGCCGCTGCTCAACGCCCTGCTCAACACCGCCAGCGGTGCGACCTGGGTGTCGCTGCACCACGGTGGTGGCGTGGGCATGGGTTTCTCCCAGCATTCGGGTATGGTCATCGTCTGTGATGGCACCGATGAAGCCGCCGCGCGCATTGCCCGCGTACTGACCAACGACCCGGGCACTGGCGTGATGCGTCATGCCGACGCCGGTTACCAGATCGCCATCGATTGCGCCAAGGAGCAGGGCCTGAATCTGCCGATGATCGGTTAAGACACGTTCGACGCCGGCCCGCTGGGCCGGCGCATCAATCACTGCACGTATCGCGACTTCAGCCATTATTCGGCTCTGATTCGCCAGGCGCGAACTCAACCGTGGAAGAACAGAACATGACCACCCTGAACCTGAAACCCGGCCAACTAACCCTGGCCGACCTGCGCGCCGCCTACCAGGCGCCCGTGCACCTGACCCTGGACGCCAGCACCCATCAGGCCATTGACGCCAGTGTTGCCTGCGTCAATCAGATCATCGCCGAGGGCCGCACTGCCTACGGCATCAACACCGGTTTCGGCCTGCTGGCCTCGACCCGCATCGCCAACGACGATCTGGAAAAGCTGCAGCGTTCGCTGGTGCTGTCCCATGCCGCCGGCATCGGCGAGCCGCTGAGCGATGCCATGGTACGGCTGATCATGCTGCTGAAGATCAACAGCCTGGCACGCGGCTTTTCCGGCATTCGCCGCCAGGTGATCGAGGCGCTGATCGCCCTGGTCAACGCCGAGGTCTACCCGCATATCCCGCTGAAAGGCTCGGTCGGCGCCTCCGGTGACCTGGCGCCGTTGGCGCATATGTCGCTCGTGCTGCTCGGCGAAAGCCAGGCGCGCCATAAGGGCCAATGGCTGCCGGCCAGCGAGGCGCTGGCCATCGCCGGCCTGGAGCCGATGACCCTGGCTGCCAAGGAAGGTCTGGCGCTGCTCAACGGCACCCAGGTGTCCACCGCCTACGCGCTGCGCGGGCTGTTCGAAGGTGAAGACCTTTACGCCGCCGCCAGCGTCTGCGGTGCGCTGAGTGTCGAGGCGCTGCTCGGTTCGCGCTCGCCCTTCGATGCGCGCATCCATGCCGCACGCGGCCAGCGCGGGCAGATTGACGCGGCGGCTGCTTTCCGTCACCTGCTCGGCGACAGCAGCGAGATCGGCCGCTCCCACGCCGCCTGCGACAAGGTGCAAGATCCGTATTCGCTGCGCTGCCAGCCGCAGGTCATGGGCGCCTGCCTGACCCAGCTGCGTCAGGCCGCCGAAGTGCTCGGCGTTGAGGCCAACGCGGTCTCCGACAACCCGCTGGTGTTCGCCGCTGAAGGCGAGGTGATTTCCGGTGGCAACTTCCACGCCGAGCCGGTGGCCATGGCCGCCGACAATATCGCCCTGGCCATCGCCGAGATCGGTTCGCTGTCCGAGCGGCGTATCTCGCTGATGATGGACAAGCACATGTCGCAACTGCCGCCGTTCCTGGTGGCCAATGGCGGGGTGAACTCCGGCTTCATGATCGCCCAGGTCACTGCTGCTGCGTTGGCCAGCGAGAACAAGGCGTTGGCCCATCCGCACAGCGTCGACAGCCTGCCGACGTCGGCCAACCAGGAAGACCACGTATCCATGGCGCCGGCCGCTGGCAAGCGCCTGTGGGACATGGCTGCCAACACCCGCGGCGTGCTGGCCGTGGAATGGCTGGGCGCCTGCCAGGGCCTGGACTTCCGCGAGGGGCTGAAGAGCACGCCGGCGCTGGAACAGGCGCGCCAGGCGCTGCGCGCCAAGGTACCGTACTACGTCGAGGACCGCTTCTTCGCCCCGGACATCGCCGCCGCCGATGCGCTGCTCGCCGAGCGCGTGCTGACGCCGCTGCTGCCAGCCGGCATGCTGCCGTCGGTAGGCTGAGCCGCGCAGAAATGTAGGGCGTACTCGCGAAGCAGTACGCCATTGGGGTGCTATCCGTAGGTTGTGGTGCCGAGCTCGGCATGGCCCGGCGGGCTGTTCGCTTCGCTCCTGAGCCCGCCCTACGCGCTGGCGCTCCGGCGTTTCGGCAACGGCGCTACTGCCAGTCGTAGCGGTGGGCGCTATCATCCGCGCACCCGGTCTTGCCAAGGAGCTTTCGTGACCACCACCCCGCGCTACAAAGCCATCGAGGCCTTCCTGCTGGAGCGTATCCAGGGCGGCGTGTTTCCGGTCAATCACCAGATTCCGCCCGAGGAGCAACTGGCGCGGGATTTCTCCGTCAGCCGCATGACCGCCAACAAGGCCATCCAGAACCTGGTGCAAAAGGGTTATCTGGTGCGTCAGGCCGGGCTGGGCACTTTCGTCACCGACCGCAAGGCCGAGTCGCCGCTGCATGAGGTGATGAATATCGCCAGTGAAGTGCGCGGTCGCGGTCACGAATACAGCAACGAAGTGGTGCGTTGCGAAGCCATCGCCGCCGATGACGAGGTGGCCCTGCGCCTGGGGCTGCGCCTGGGCGGCGAGGTGTTTCACAGCATCCTCGTGCACCTGCAGGACGGCCTGCCGATCCAGCTCGAGGATCGTTTCGTCAATCCGCGCTGGGTGCCGCATTACCTGCAAAGCGACTTCACCCAGGTCACGCCCAACGAAGTGCTGGTCGCCAGTTGCCCGATCTCGGATGTCGAGCATGTGGTGGAGGCGGTACTGGCGGATGCGCGCACGGCCGAGCTGCTGCAGATCGACCCGGCCATGCCCTGTCTGAGCGTGATCCGCCGTACCTGGTCGGACGATCACCTGATCAGCTACGCGCGGCTGATCCATCCCGGTGACCGCTACAAGCTGCGCTCGCTACACAAGCGCAGAGCGTAGGTTGTCCACAAACCTTAGGAACCGGCTTGCCGGCGATCTGCAGTGGCTTCGTCGCGGCTAAAGCCCCTCCTGCAGTGATCGAAGTCAGTCGCTGATCAGCTGATCCACTAGCGAAGGATCGTCGATAAAGCGATTGCGCGTGCCCTGCAGTACCTCGATCTTGTCGTTGCGCGCCTTCTCCTCGGCATCCGGCGGGTCCATGCGGTGCCAGGCCTTGTACATTGGCACCAGGCCGACGATGGGCAAACCGTATTCGATGTGCATGTAGAAGATCGCGCGGGCGATATTGCCCTTGGCTTCGTCGCGCGGCTCCACCAGTTGGAAGCTGGTTTTAAGATCGCAGCCGATATCGGCGAACTTGCTCGGTACGTCATCGGCCAGTTCGGCGAACTGGGCATTGCGTCGTGCCAGCTCCACGCGGCTCAGCGCCGGGTAGTAGTTGTGCAGGTCGGCGACGATGTACGGATAGCGCGGGTTCATGATGGTGCATTGGCGGTCGGTGACGCAGCGCATCGCGCTCTTGAGCTGCTTGCTGCTGTAGATCGGGCTGGCAGTGAGGGTGCCGCTTTCACGAGCGAAGGTCTGGCCGCAATAGAGCGTGGTGCCGCCATTACCGTAAAGATCCTGCCAGAACGCCTGAGCGATGGCCTGTTTGACGTCGCCCAGTTGGGTCTGGCCATTGGCCAGGGAGAAGCTGCTGATGCAGGTTGCCAGGCAACCAAGAAGCAAGGTGACTGCGCGCATACTCTAGCCCCAGTGACCGCCGTTGTCGGAGTCTGTTGTTTTTGTAGGACAAGATGCAGTCTAGCAAGACGTACGTCACAGAAAACATGGCCAAATGCTTTCTCCCAATCTGGAATGGCCCGAGCAAAGTCAGGCGGCTGACAGAGGGAGAATTCGTGTAAGCCATGGCTTACACGATGTCACGATTTTCGCCACTGTTGGTCGATCAGGTACGGGCGTACTCTGCTGCACATGGATTCAGCGCAGGAAGCGCCTAGACGAACAGGGACACGCTGGACAGCCGCCAGGATGGTTAGCAGATCAAGGATGTCAGGACAACAGTCTGCAAGGCCCCGCAATCGCGGGGTTTTCTTTTTTGGGCGCTCGCCCACATTCATTCAATCCTCCCTCGCATTACCCACCTAGTGCGCGCCGCGCGTGCCGGACTTTTACGCTGATCGGCGCGATCTCAACCCAGCAACTGCCTTAGCGCACTGGGCGACAGGCCCGTCCAACGCTTGAACGAGCGACGGAAGTTGGTGCTGTCGTGGAACTGCAGGTAGGCGGCCACTTCGTCGTTGCTGTAGCCCTTTACCCGGTACAGGTACAGCGCCACGTGCTTGCGCACCAGGTCGAGCTGTTCCTGAAAGTGGCTGTCGTGTTTGCCCAGCTTGCGCTTGAGGGTGGCGGGGCTCATGGCGAAAGCGTGCGCCACCTTGTCCAGATTCGGTGTCTCGCGAATCTGCTCGTGCAGGTGGTCGTAAAGGCGATCCAGCAGGCTGGCGGAAAATCCCAGCGCCTCCAGTTGCGCCAGGCTCTGTTGTTCGGCCACCTGCCCGGCAGTGAGCGAGGCGCCGGGCCAGGGACGGGTCAGGTATTCGCGTGGCAGGCTCATCATGTCCACCTGGCGCGCGAACGCCACGTCCTCGCCAAGGTGTACCCAGTACTGTTCGATATAGCGTGGCTGCTCATGGGCGAACTCGAACTGCCAGGGCAGGCGTTCGCCAGCCAGCCAGCGGCTGCTCGAGGCCAGCGCGGTCATGCTCGCCTCGAGCAGGAATCGTCGCTGCTCGCCGCAGCCGCAGGCATCCAGCCAGACGATGTAGACGCGCTGTTCGTCGAGTAGCAGGCGTGGCGCCAAAAGCGGGCTGAGCAGGGCGCGTAGACGCACCAGCAGTTCCAGCGACTGTTGCAGGTCGGCGGCCTGCTGCAGGGCCTGGCTGGCGGCACCGTAGTGGCCCGGCAGCAGGCGCTGGCCGAACAGAAAGCTGCTGTCGTCGGCATCCAGCAGGCGTCGCGCGTTGTCGATCAGTTGCAGGAACTGCTGCGGGCTGATGCGCGCCTGGCCGCTGAGAATGTCTTCGTGAAACAGGCCGCTACCGCGCAGCAGGCGATGGCTGTCCAGTTCGCGCGCCAGGGCCAGGTCGAGCAACAGCGCTGGTTGATGGTGGGCGGCGATGAAGCGGCTGTCGCGTTCGTACCAACTGCCCTTGACGGCCATGGCGTCTTCCTCAGGCGCGCTTGGCTGCGGGCGTCTGCTTGACGCGCGCCAGGGCCAGGTTGAGGCGCCTGAGCAGGCTGTCACCATCCTCGTCCTGGGCCAGCACGCTGGCCACGCCGGCTGACAGATACAGGCGTTCGCCGTTGCGGCTGCTGCGGTAGGCCAGGTGGCGTACCGCATCCTGCAGCTCGCCGGCGATCTGTTGCGCCTGCTGCGCGCCGGTGCCTGGCAGCAGCGCGACGAAGCGATCGCCGGCCAGACGGCAGAGCAGATCCTGACGACGCAGGTTGAGCAGCAACAGCTGGGTCAGGTTCTGCAAGACCAGGTCACCCTCGGCATGACCATGCTCGCGATTGAGGCGGTCGAAACCATCCAGATCGAGAGTCACCAACGCCAGGGGCTGGCCCTGTTCGTGGCTCTGCTGCAGCGCCTGCTGCACCTGCAGACGCAGGTAATCGGCGCCCCCCAGTGGGGTGAGTTTGTCGAACAGGCGGTGTTCGCGGAACAGCCGCTCGCGCTTTTCCATCTGCGCGCTGATCGCCAACTGCTCGCGGTGCCAGTGGTAGATGCCTAGGGTCATGAGGATGAAGCCTACCGGCATCGGTCCGGACTCCAGCCACTTGTCCCAGTGGACGCTGGCCGGCAGTTGGACGAACTCGTCCACCGAATCCATCCACAGCGAGAAGAACAGGCAGGCCAGGCCGCAGAACAGCAGGTTGGTCACCCGCCCGGCCGGGCGGCTTTTCAGCAGCAGGCCGATCCACAGCAGCACCAGCAGCGCCGAGCCTCCTTCGCCGAGGATATCGGTCCAGTTCCATTCATTGGTGGGTTTGATATGGCCGGCGATCAGATGAGCGAGCAGGCCGAGGTTGGCCAGCAGTAACAGGCCGGCGAGTTTCCAGGCATGCAGTTTCAACAGGGGCGGCATCGGGCGGGCTCCGCAGGCTTCAATGACGGCCAGCAGAACAGAGGCTCATGACACTTTGGTTGCAGCGGGGGAGGTCGATTTGGCTCAGGGCAGTTGCACGATTATTTTGCTCAGGATGCGCTGCGCGCACCGACTCTGGGGGCGCGCACCTGTAGCGCCGGGCTCGTTGCAGGCGCCCATCGGGCTCTGAGCTGTGCTGCGTCAGGTCATTTTGGCTCATCTGCTGCGGATATTGCCGACAAAACCCGGTTTTCGCCGGATGCGCTGCAGGGCTGTCACAGAAGCGTCATTCGCCCCACCTAGCTTGCGCCTCCAGCGAGCCGGCCCCGTGCCGGTGGATTTCACTCTTGGGGAGAGCAGGCCATGCGCCTAGGTCACAGCAGCACCCGCCATGCGGGCTTTCGTATCAGCACCCTGGCGCTGGCCATCGCCGCCAGTACCGTCGTCCTGGCCGAGGAGCCGGTGCTTCTCGAGCACATCGAGGTGGTCGGCCAGGCGGTGAGCATAGACAAGGCGCTGCAGGATCAGCGCCGCTCCGACAGCGTCACCAGCGTGGTGCACGCCGATGGCATCGGCCAATTGCCGGATGACAACGCCGCCGAGGCGCTGCAGCGCATTCCCGGCCTGTCGGTGGAGCGTGACCAGGGCGAAGGCCGCTTTGTCAGCGTGCGCGGTATCGGCCCGGATCTCAACGCCGTGACCATCAACGGGACCCTGGTGCCGTCGCCGGAGAGTGACCGCCGTGCCGTGGCCCTCGACGTGCTGCCGTCCGAGCTGGTGCAATCGCTGTCGGTGGTCAAGACCCTGACCCCGGACATGGACGCCAACTCCCTCGGCGGCACCGTGCAGGTCGAGAGCCTCTCGGCCTTCGACCACGACGGTCTGTTCTACACCCTCAGCGGCGAGGCCAGTTACGACGACAACAGTAGTCAGACCAGTCCGAAATTCTCCGGTGCGATCAGCGAGCGCTTCAGCCTCGGGGACGGTATCGACAACTTCGGTGTGGCTGCGGCGCTGAGTTGGCAAAAACGCGATTTCGCTTCGGACAACGTGGAAACCGGCGGCGCCTGGGATTTCAGCGACGGTGCCCGGCTCGAAGAGCTGGAGCAGCGCGCCTACGACATCCGCCGCGAGCGCACCGGCTTCGGTCTGAACTTCGACTACAAGCCGGACGACGCTTCCAGCTACTACCTGCGCACGCTCTACAGCCGCTACAAGGACACGGAAACGCGCAACGCCGCCGGCGTCGAGTTCGCCGACGCGCAGTTGCCCGGTGAGAGCGGCGAGGCCGAAGGCTGGCGTGAGCTCAAGAGCCGCGAAGAAACCCAGCAGATCCAGTCCTACGTGTTTGGCGGCGAGCGCAGCCTGGGCCTGTGGACGGTCAGTGGCCAGGTCGGCTACAGCAAGGCCAGCGAGAAGACCCCGGAAGGCATCGCCGGCGCCACCTTCGAGGGCAACGACGACTTTGCCGATGTCGGCTTCGGCGGCACGCGCAAGCCGAAGCTGACCATCGGCTCGGCCTTCTACGACCCGGCCAACTTCACCCTCGACGAGGTGCAGTGGGAGAAACAGAAGACCACCGACACCGAAAAGAACATCAAGCTCGACCTGGCCCGCGACTACGAGCTGAGCGGCTATGCAGCACAGGCTAAGTTCGGTGGCAAGCTCAGCCGGCGCAAGAAGGACAACGACCTGGAGGCGTGGGTCTACGAAGACCTGGGCGACTTCGGCCTGACGGACGAGCAGCTTAACCTCGGCCAGTTCGTCAAGGGTGAGGTCGACTACGGTCTCGGCCGCTTCGGCCCGGGCATCAGCGCCAAGGCCATCGAGCGCCTGCTCGCCGGGCTGAACAAGGCTGACTTCTACGACGAGGAGGAGTCGCGCATCAACGATTTCAAGATGCGCGAGGACATCAACGCCGCCTACCTGATGAACAGCGTCGACATCGACGACTGGCGCTTTATCGCCGGGATGCGCTACGAGGGCACCGAGTTCGAGGCCAAGGGCACCGGTCTGCGCGACGACGCCTATGAGTCGATCAGCAGCCGCAAGCGCTACGACCACTGGCTGCCGGGCCTGCACGCACGTTACCAGCTCGATGCCAACACGCAGATCCGCGCCGCCTGGACCAACTCGGTGGTGCGTCCGACCTTCGGCCAGCTGGCACCCGGCTTCGTCATCGATGGTGATGAGGCCAGCTTCGGCAACCCCGATCTCAAGCCGCTGGAGTCGAGCAACTTCGACCTCGGCATCGAGCGCTACCTAGGCCGCGCGGGGGTGGTCTCGGCCTTCGCCTTCTACAAGGACATCGACAACTTCGTTTATGCCACGGACCTGGCCGGCAGCGGCGCCTGGGCCGATTTCAGCGAGGCCAACACCTTCGCCAATGGCGCCAGCGCCAAGCTGTACGGCATCGAGCTGGCCTACTCGCAGAAATTCGACTGGCTGCCGGCACCTTGGAACGGCCTGCTACTCGGCGCCAACGCCACCTTCAGCCGCTCCGATGCGCGCATCGAAGGTCAGGGCAGCAAGCGCAGCATCGATCTGCCGAACCAGTCCGACCAGGTCGGCAACCTGACTCTGGGCTGGGAGAACGACAAGCTCAGCCTGCGCCTGGCGGCCAACTACAAATCCAGGTACCTGGCCGAAGTGGCAGCGATGGACGACAAGGCTCACGACCTCTACGCCGATTCGCAGCTGTTCGTCGACTTCAGCGCCGGGTACTTCCTCAGCGACAACCTGCAGCTCAAATTCGAGGCGCAGAACCTCACCGACGAGTCCTATTACCTCTACACCGGCAACCGTCGCTACAACGCCCAGTACGAGGAATACGGCCCGACCTACAAGCTCGGCCTGACCTTCACCCACTTCTAATGCACTGCCCTGCGCGCCCCGCCGGGCAGCGCAGGGCGACCCGAACAAGGATCGCCTTTTGATGAACGCTGTATTTTCTCCCGCGCCCCTGGCCGTCGCCCTGCTTGCCGGACTGCTCGCCCTCGGCGGCTGCGACGCGCGGACCTCAGACGTGCGGGCGGCCGCCGCGACCCCGACGGCGCTGACGGTGCAGCCCTGGCAGCCGGCCGAGCGGATCGCCGTGGAAGACCTGTACCTGCTGGACCAGGCCGCCTTCTGGCCAGGCGCACGCTACCTGCTCAGCAGCGAGAAGCAGGGCCTCTACCTGCTGGACGAGCAGGGCGCCAAGCTGGCCCATCTGCCCGGGCGTTTCGGCGCCCTGGACCAGCGCAGCGATGCCGAGGGCCTGCTGCTGGCCAGCGTCGACATCGATCGCCAGCAACCCATGCTGGTGGCCCTGCGCGGCGCCGACCGGCGCTGGGGCGAGCCGGTGTATCTGCCGCGTGCCAGCTTCAAGGTGGACGGCCTGTGCCTGTCGCGCGACGCGGCCGACAACCAGTTCCTGTTCCTGGTCGGTGAAGAGGGCATTGGCGAACAGTGGCTGGTGGCTCAGGCCCTGCAGCCGCTGGCCGAGCCGCGCCTGGTGCGGCGCCTCAGTCTGCCACCGGCCAGCGAGCATTGCCGCGTGGATGATGACGCCGAGCTGCTCTACATCAACGAGGAGAACGTCGGCCTGTGGGCCTATGCCGCTGGCGCCGAGGATGACCTGATCCGCCAGCCGGTTGGTCTGCGTCAGCCGTTCGGCGATATCGCCGAGGCCATGGCCGGCATGGCGGTGGTGCCGGGCGGGGTGCTCGCGCTCGACCCGGAGTCAGGTGTGCTGCACCGTTACGCCCGCCAAGGTAAAGGCTGGCGCGCCGAGACGCCGCTGCCGCTGACAGGGCTGGACGAGCCGGAGCGCCTCGGCGCGCGGCCGGTCGAGGGTGGCCTGGAGCTGCTGATCGGCGGCGATAACGGCCTGCACCGCGTCCAGCTCGACTGGGCACCGGCCGCGCCGGCGCTGGTCAGGCTGCTGCCGGTGCTGACGCCGCTGGTACAGACCGACGAGGTGCCGAGCCTGGGCGACGCGGCGGACGACCCGGCGATCTGGCTGCATCCGCAGGAGCCGAGCCGCAGTCGCGTGCTGGGCACCGACAAACAGGGCGGCCTGCTGGTTTACGACCTGCAGGGCAGGCAGCTGCAGGACCTGCGCGTCGGTCGTATGAACAATGTCGATCTGCGCGCCGGCTTCGAGCTTGGCGGGCAGCGCGTCGATCTGGCCGTGGCCAGCAATCGCGATCATAACAGCCTGCACTTCTTCGCCATCGACCGCGCCAGCGGCGAGCTCAGCGACCTAGGCCAGGCGCCGACCGCGCTGACCGATATCTACGGCCTGTGCCTGTTCCAGGAGCCCGATGGCGCCATCCACGCCATTGCCAACGACAAGGACGGCACCTTCGTGCAGTACCGCCTCGACGGCAGCAGCGGCCGTGTGCAGGCCACGTTGGCGCGCCAGTTCAAGGTCGCCAGCCAGCCGGAAGGCTGCGTCGCCGACGACCGCAACCAGCGCCTGTTCGTCGGCGAGGAGGACGTTGCGGTGTGGACCCTGGATGCCCGCGCCGAGGCGCCGGCCGAGTTGCAGCAGGTGATCGCCGCCGGCGAGGTGGTACACGACGATATCGAGGGCCTGGCCTTCTACCAGGGCGAGCAGCGCGACTACCTGGTGATCTCCAGCCAGGGCAACGACAGCTACGTGGTGCTCGACGGCCAGGCGCCGTACGCCGTGCGCGGTGCCTTCCGCATCGGCCTGGACGCCGCGCTCGGCATCGACGGCGTGTCGGAGACCGACGGCCTGGAAGTCACCTCGGCCAACCTCGGCGGCCCCTGGAGTCAGGGGATGCTGGTGGTGCAGGACGGCCGCAAGCGCATGCCCGAAGGCCGGCAGAACTACAAGTACCTGCCCTGGAGCGCAGTGGCCGAGGCCCTGGGCCTGGAATAGCGACGCATGAGGGGCGGTAGTCGAGGGGCGAAAATCTCGCGGCTAAAGCCCCTCCCACGGCAGCGGGGCAATTTCGCCGGTAACCGCAATAGAGATGGCGCCCGCCACCCATGGCGGGCGCAGCAAGCAAGGAGTCGAAGATGCACAGTTCACTCGAACAGATGACCGTCTGGAGTCTGGTCAGCGAGGCCAGCCTGCTGGTGCAGGCGGTGATGCTCAGCCTGGTGCTGGCGTCGCTGGCCAGCTGGTACCTGATCGTTCAGCGCAGCGCCGTGCTGCGCCGCAGCGAGCGTGAGGCGCGGGGCTTTCTGCAGCGCTTTCGCAGCACCGCCGACATGGCCCAGTTGCAGCGCGAGTGCGGCGCCGAGGCGGATCAGGATGCCGGCCTGCAGCAGCTGTTCCAGGCCGGTTACCGCGAGTACCAACACCTGCAGCGCGAGCCGGGCATTGCCAGCGAGGCGGTGGTCGAGAGCGTCGAGCGCAGCCTGCTGGTGGCCATCGCCGAACAGGAAGAGCGTCTGGAAAAGGGCCTGCCGCTGCTCGCCACCGTCGGTTCGGTGAGCCCCTACGTCGGCCTGTTCGGCACGGTCTGGGGCATCATGAATTCCTTTATCGGCCTGTCCCAGGTGCAGCAGGCGACGCTCTCCACCGTCGCCCCGGGCATTGCCGAGGCGTTGATCGCCACCGCCATCGGCCTGTTCGCGGCGATTCCCGCGGTGATCGCCTACAACCGCTTCTCCGCGCGCGTGGCCAGCCTCGGCGCGCGTTACTACGGTTTCGGCAACGAGTTGCAGGGTCGTCTGCAGCGCAAGCTGCACGCCGGTAGCGGCCGCATCGCCGCAGCGGCCTGAGGGGAACGCCATGCGCAGGCCACAGAGCAAGCACGGCCCCAAGGCCGAAATGAACGTGGTGCCCTACATCGACGTGATGCTGGTGCTGCTGGTGATCTTCATGGTCACCGCGCCCATGCTCACCCAGGGGGTGCATATCGAGCTGCCCAAGGTGGCCGCTGAGGCGCTGCCCAGCGATAACCAGCAGCGCATCCTCACCCTGTCGGTGCAGGCCGACGGCAGCTACTACTGGAACCTCGGCAGCGAGCTGGACACCGAACTGGGCGCGGCCAGCGAGCAGGCCGTGGACCTGGCGGTGATGAGTGCGCGAGTGGCGCAACTGGTCGCCGAGCAGGGCGACACCCAGGTGTACATCCGCGCCGACCAGGCCGCCGACTACGCCAGTGTGGTGGCCGGTATCGCCGCCCTGCAGCAGGGCGGGGTGAGCAGCCTGGGACTGATCACCGAGGCGCCGCAATGAGCAGCCTGACCCTGCCCGCCGAGCACGACATACGACGCCCGTTCGTGCCGTCCGTGCACTGGCGCCGTCGTTGCGGCGCGCTGGCGGCCACCCTGGCCCTGCACCTGGGGTTGGGCGCACTGCTGCTCGCCCATTGGCAGATCGGCGAGCCTCTCGCGCCGCAGGTCAGCACGGTGCAGCTGCAACTGCTGACCCTGGACCCGCCGGTACCGCCGGAGCCGCCTGCCGTGATTCCCGAGCCGACGCAGCCGGCGCAACCCGATCCGGCCATCGAACGCCAGCGTCTGGAACAGGCCGCCCTGGCGCGCAAACGCGCCGAGCAGCAGCGCCTTGAACAGGAGCAGCAACGCCAGCGCGAGGCGCAGCGGCGTGAGCAGGAGCGCCAGCGCCGCGAGGCCGAGGCCCGCGAGCAGCTCGAGCAGCAGCGCCTGGCCGAGCAGCGCGAACAGGTCGAGCGTCAGCAGGCGGCTGCGGCAGCCGAACGCGCGCGCCAGGCCGAGGCTGCGGCCGCCGCCAGCCGCGAGTTCCTGCCGATTGCCAAGCAGGCCCCGGCCTATCCGCAGCGCGCCCTCGACAAGGGGCTCGAAGGACAGTGCACGGTGCGTTACCGGGTCAACGAGCAGGGCCGGGTGGAAAACCCCGAGGCCGAATCCGACTGCCACCCACTGTTCGTCCGCCCCTCGCTGAGCGCGGCGAAGAGCTTTCGCTACCAGCCAAGGGTGATCGATGGCCGCGCCGTGGCGGTGGAGAGCGTAAGGAACACCTTCACCTACCGCATCGAATGACCACGCAGCGCAACGGAACCTGGCCCATACGCAGCCGGCCGCCGTGCGCACCATCAGTCCCCTCGCACCTCTGGGGAGAGGGTTAGGGAGAGGGGGCATTTAACCGCGTATCCCCGACCCGGCTGCAATCCGGGAACACCAGCCAGCATAGAGAAGCTCGATGAAGCACGATCCGCAGGACTTTCACCAACGCCTCGAAGCCCACGACGACCAGTCGATCAACCCCAGCGCCAACCCGTCGCTGGCGACGCTGATCGACCCCACCCGGCGCAACCTGCTCAAGGGCGGCTTGGGCCTGGCCGCCCTGGGTTTCTTTGGTGGCGGCCTGGCCGCCTGTAGCAAGGCGTCGGCCAGCCCGTTGCTGAACTTCACCAGCGTGCCGCTGCAGTTCGATCCCCAGTTCGACCAGGTACTGGTGCCACCGGGCTACCGCGCCGTGCCGTTCTTCTCCTGGGGTGATGCGGTGGAGCCTGGCGCGACGGACTGGCGTCCGGACGCCAGCGACGACTGGCAGGCCCAGCTCAAACAGGCGGGCGACAACCATGACGGCATGAATTTTTTCGCCTTCGAGGGCGAAGAGGATCGTGGCCTGCTGGTGATGAACCACGAGTACGTCAACCCGCCGTTGCATCCGTCCGGGGTGATCGACCAGAGCCGACCGCGCCCGCTGGACGAGGTGCGCAAGGAGCAGGCCGCCCATGGCGTTTCGGTGATCGAGGTGAGAAAAGGCTCGGACGGCCAATGGCACAGAGTCATGGATTCGCCCTACAACCGACGCATCAGCATGCTCACGCCAATGCGCCTGGCCGGGCCGCTGGCCGGGCTGGAGATGATGAAGACCGCCAGCGATCCCGAGGGCCTGACGGTGCTCGGCACCCTGAACAACTGCGCCACCGGCGTTACGCCCTGGGGCACCTTCCTCACCTGCGAGGAGAACTGGCACAACTACTTCATCAATCGCGACCAACAGGATTATGAGCGCCGTGTGTCGCACAAGCGCTACGGCCTGGCCACCGAGGGCACCAGCAAGAACTACGCCTGGGAAACCGCCGACGCGCGCTTCGACGCCACGCCCTATGCCGACCAGCCCCACGGCGGGCACGTCAACGAGCCGCACCGTTTCGGCTGGGTGGTGGAGATCGACCCCTTCGACCCCAGTGCGCAGCCGATCAAGCGCACCGCCTTCGGCCGCTTCAGCCGCGAGTGCGCGGCGCTGGCGCTCGGCGAGGACGGGCGCATGGCCTTCTATTCTGGCGACGACGCCCGCGGCGAGTACGTCTACAAGTTCGTCCCGAGTGGGCGCTTCGACGCCGCCAATCCACGGGCCAACCGCGATCTGCTGGACGAAGGCACGCTGTATGCCGCGCGTTTCGATGCCGACGGCAGCGGCCAGTGGCTGGCCCTGGTTCACGGGCAGAACGGCCTGAGCGCCGAGCACGGTTTTGCCAGTCAGGCCGAGGTGCTGCTCAACGCCCGCGCCGCCGCCGACCGCGCCGGCGCCACGCCGATGGATCGCCCCGAGTGGGCGACGGTGCACCCCGGCACCCGCGAGGTCTATGTCGCCCTGACCAACAACGACGGCCGTGGCGACAAGCAGCCCACGGACGCCGCCAACCCGCGTCCGCACAACCTGCACGGGCAGATCCTGCGTTTCAATGAGCAGGGTAGCGACCCGACCGCCACCGCCTTCACCTGGGAGCTGTTCCTCCTGGCCGGCGAGGCCAGGGGCGCGCGGACTGCTGGCGGTGAGCCGATGCCGGCCAACCTCACCGGCACCGTCAACGGTGACATCTTCTCCTCGCCGGACGGTCTGGCCTTCGACGCCGCCGGGCGGCTGTGGATCCAGACCGACTACGACGACGAAGAGGCGCCGATGCAGGGCATGGGTTGCAACATGATGCTCTGCGCCGACCCCGCTACCCGCGAGGTGCGCCGCTTCATGGTCGGCCCGCGCGGCTGCGAGATCACCGGCCTGGCCTGGAGCCCGGACGGCAAGGCGATGTGGGCCAATATCCAGCACCCGAGCCTCAGCTACCCGGCCAGCGATGGCCGCAGCCGCCCGCGCTCGACCACCGTGCTGGTGACCCGCCTCGACGGCGGAGTGATCGGCAGCTGATCGCTGCTGCAGCGACGCAGCCTCTCCGTAGGGTGCGCCGCGCGCACCGATGCCTGTGCCCGCCTTGGCTGGTGCGCGCAGCGCACCCTAAGAGGTCAGGCCGCGCGGCGCTCGGCGTGCAGCCGCTCGAACCAGTCCAGCGTCTCGTCCCACAGCCGCTGCGCCGCAGGGCGGAAATAACCCATATGACCGATGGCGCCCAGGCCCTCGGCCTGCGAATCGACCGTGCGTGCCTGATAGGGCGCGTTGACGTAGGCGGCCATGAAGGCATCGCGTGAGGCGGGCGGTGCCCACAGATCGTCCAGCGTGTTGAGCGCCACGATGGGCGTGCTCACCTGCGCGAAACGCTCGGCCAGCCCCGGCATCTGCGGGTCGTCGAAGAAGTAGCGGGGGAAGCGGCACCAGCGCTTCCACTGACGGTAGACGCCCAGCGGCAGATCCTCGCCCATGCCCAGTTTGCTCCACGCCAGGTAGCCCTTGGAGCGCGTGATCAGCGGGCCTATCACGCGCCACATGGCCAGCACGCGCAATTGTTCGCTTTTCGGCATCCAGCCATGCCAGCCGGCGCCCGTGCCGAAGGTGTAGAAGCCGGCGACCTGATCATGGTTGGGCAGCAGGCCGAAGGCGTGGCCGCCGAAGGAATGACCGATCATGAACAGCGGACGCTCGGCGTGCCGGTGCTGATCCACTGCCGCGGCCAGATCGAGGTGCGCCCAGTCCAGATACTCCATCTGGAAGCCACGCAGGCTGTCCGGTCTGGATTGGCCGATGCCACGGTAGTCCAGGGTCAGGGTATTGAAGCCGCGGCTGGCGGCATGCTCGGCGAAGCGCCGGTAGAAGCCTTGCGGCACGCCGGTCGCGCCGGCAATCAGCAACTGCGCCCGCGGCTGTTCGGCGTGATAGCGCGTGGCGGCCAACGGATAATCATCGAGGGCCAGCAGGGGCTGGGTTTCGCGGCGAATGGGCGTGGTCATGGCGACAGGGGCTCCGTGCGATGCTGGCGGATGAAGTGGAGCAGGGTGGTCACGGCCTGTTTCAGCGGCTCGCTGCTGCCGGCGACGCGCGCCTGCAGCAGGCCACCTTCGTAGAGCGCGACGAACAGGGCAGCCAGGCCTTGCGGCTGTGGATAACCATGGCGTTGCAACTGCTGCTGCAGCGCCAGTCGAATGACCACGAAGGCGTTGGCCAGGGCTGCGCGAATCTGGTGATCTTCCGGCCCGCTTTCCAGGGCGACTGCAGCCAGCGGACAACCGCGTTCGAATGCGCTGTCCTGCAACTGGCCAAGCGCACTCTGCAGCCAGGTGCTCAGTGCATCGAGCGGGTCGGGCTGATGTGCGAAGAGTGCGGTGAACGCCTGCTCGGCGCGCTGACCGACGCGTTCGATGGCCGCCACGGCGAGCTCGGTCTTTCCACCGGGGAAGTGGTGGTAAAGGCTGCCCTTGGGCGCCTCAGCGGCGGCCAACAGTTCGTTCAGACCGACGCCATGCAGGCCTTTGCGCTGCAGGGCATCGATCATGGTGTCGATCAGGTTGTCGCGAGTGGTCTTGGTCATGGCCTGGATTATGTAGACCGGTCGGTCTAGTCGCCAGTGTCATTCAGGCCACGTATCAAGGCATATCGGCAGTGTGAAACGCCGCCCGGAAAGGGCGGCGCAAGGCATCAGGCCTGCTTGGCCACCCACGCCGCATAGGCATCGATGAACTTCTGCAGGAAGGGTTTGATGCCGTCGCTGAGCACGCCGTTCTCGTCGAAGAAGTTGCCAGCGCCGCCGAGGTAGGCTTCCGGTTGCTGCAGCACGTGCACGTCGAGGAACACCAGGCACTGGCGCAGGTGGTGGTTGGCGCCGAAGCCGCCGATGGCACCCGGCGAGGCGCTGAGTACGGCGCCCGGCTTGCCGCTGAAGCCGCTCTGGCCATAAGGGCGCGAGCCGACATCGATGGCGTTCTTCATCGCGCCGGGGATCGAACGGTTGTATTCGGGGGTGATGAACAGCACCGCGTCGGCCGCCTTGAGCTTGCTGCGAAACGGCGCGTAGGAGGCCGGAGCGCTGTCGCCGTCGGCGTCTTCGTTGTACAGCGGCAGGTCACCGATCTCGAGGATTTCCAGGTTCAGCGAGGCGGGCGCCAGGTCGGCCAGCGCCAGGGCCAGTTTGCGGTTGATGGAGGCTTTGCGCAGGCTGCCGACCAGTACGGCGACGTTGTAAGTCTTGCTCATGTGTACTCCAGAAGGTGTGGTGAGGAAGGAACAACCACTATAGACCCCGGATGTTTCAGCAGGTGCTGAATGCAGCCAGCAGATCTTCGCTGAAGGCCTTCTGCGCCTCGCTGGGCGGATGGCCGCGATGACTGGCCAGTCGAAACTGCACGGTGAAATCCCAGGTGCCGGGCAGCGCGCGCAGGCCGCCGCGGTTCACCCAGGGCTGGGCGATGTGCTCGGGCAGGTAGCCCAGGTGCGCGCCGGAGAGGATGAACGCCAGGCTGCCCTCGACCTGCTCGCAACGGGCGCTGCTGCTACCGCCCTGCCAGGGCTCGTCGGCGGCGATGAAGCGATAGGGATGCACAACCCGGTCGCAGTCCTGCAGGTCGTCGGCGCTCAGCGTTTCACGCGCGAACAGCGGATGTTGGCTGCTGCAGTACAGGCGCTGGCGCTCCTCGAACAGTGGCTGATAATCCAGCGCCGTCTGGTTGCCGGAAAAATAGCCGATGGCCAGTTGCAGCTGATCCTGCAGCAGGCGTCGTTCCAACTCGGCGGGCATGGCGCTGAGCAGTTGCGTCTGCAGGTTGTTGTACTTGGTCAGCGGCTTGAGGTGACGGGCACGGTCGAAACAGCACGAAGCCCAGCGCGCCGACCAGGGTGCCATCCTCATCGCGCAGCGGAATACGGGTGACCACGAAGTGCTCGCTGCCGAAGACCATCAGGTCGAGCAAGCTCGGCTGGCCGCTTTCCACCATCACACGCAGGCGGCTGGCCGCCAGCACTTCCTCGATTTCCTTGCCCAGCGCCGTGCGCGCATCGGCGATGCCGACCTTCTGCGCGTACTTGTCGTTGATCCAGACGATCCGCGCCTAGCGATTGACCTCGATGGTGCCCTCGCACTGCGCATCGAGGTGATCGAACAACAGCGGCATGGCCACCGCGCGAAAGCGTTCGGGCGACACGCCGATGATCAGGTCATGCTGGTCGAGGTCATCGCGGGAGATGGCCATGGGCAAGTGTCCGGAGTGAGATGCCGGTGATTATGGGCAGCGCCGGTCAGGCCGGGCAATGTCAACAGTCATCAGACAATGGCATTCGCCGCGCGCTTCTGGAATAGTTGAGCGGCTGCGCGTAACCCGCCGGCACCTGCCGATCGCCCACAAGGCCTGTCCGGCAGCCCTGACACCTGCCGTGTCCCTTTTGCGCGCTGACCAGGCGCGCCAGGCGAGCCATCCGCTCGCCGCTGGATCCGCACCGCTTTGCCGGTGCCACAACGATAACGCCAAGATCCACACAAGGACGCCCCGATGAAACTCAAGCGACTCTTCTCCGCGCTCGCCGCCGGCGCTGCGCTGACCGCCCTGTGCGCCACCGCGCAGGCGCGTGAATACTCCGTCTCCACCGTACTTTCCGACGCCTTCCCCTGGGGCCAGGCCGCGCAGAAGTGGGCCGATCTGGTCAACGAACGCTCCGAAGGGCGCATCACCCTGCGCGTCTACCCCAACGCGCAACTGGTCGCCGGCGACCAGACCAAGGAATTCTCCGCCATGCGCTCGGGCCTGATCGACATGGCCGTGGGCTCGACCATCAACTGGTCGCCGCAGGTGCCGGAACTCAACCTGTTCTCCCTACCGTTTTTGATGAAGAACGACGCCGATCTCGACGCCATCACCCAGGGTGAAGCCGGCAAGCTGGCCTTCGCCGCCATCGAGCAGCGCGGCATCGTGCCGCTGGCCTGGGGCGAGAACGGCTTCCGTCAGCTGTCCAACTCGGCCAAACCAGTGCGCAGCCCTGCCGATCTGGCGGGCCTGAAGATCCGCGTGGTCGGTTCGCCGCTGTTCCAGGACACCTTCACCGCCCTCGGCGCCAACCCCACGCAAATGAGCTGGGCCGACGCCAAGCCGGCACTGACCACCGGCGCGGTGGACGGCCAGGAAAACCCGCTGTCGGTCTTCGACGTGGCGCGTGTCGACCAAGTCGGCCAGAAGTACCTGACCCTGTGGGACTACATGGCTGATCCGCTGGTGTTCGCCGTCAACCAGCGCGTATGGAAATCCCTGCCCGAGGAAGATCGCGAACTGCTCAGCCAGGCCGCTATCGACGCCGGCAAGTGGGAGATCGAACTGTCGCGCGGCGCCCAGGCGCAGCGTCTGGTCGATGTACGTGAGCGCGGTGTGGAAGTGATCGAGCTGAGCGACGCCGAGCGTGCCGCCTTCGTCGAAGCCACTACCAGCGTGCATGAGAAATGGGCACCGCGCATTGGCGATAAGTTGATGGACGCCGCACGCAAGGCCGTGGCCCAGCCCTGATTCGTTTTATCTGACCGGAAACCCAAGGGTTTCGGGCGTGATGCTGCCAGTTTGTCGCGCGACACTGATCCGCTCCCCTCTCCCATTTATGGGAGAGGGGCTGGGGGAGAGGGCCAGCGGCACTTGCGCTGAACAACGCCAAGTCGGTCATTCGAGGTTTTTATGAGCAAGCAAGTCGACGCGCCGCTGGAGCGCGTGCTCGCCACCCTGGCCCTGGTGATCATCAGCCTGATCAGCCTGGCCAACGTCGTGGTGCGTTATTTCACCGATGCCTCTTTCGCCTTCACCGAGGAAATCTCGGTGTTCCTGCTGGTCATCCTCACCTTCGCCGGTGCCTCGGTGGCCATGCGCAGCAACCGACATATTCGTATCGGTCTGCTCGAGCGCCTGTTCCCGCGCCTGCGCACGCCGCTGATCCTGCTGCAGTGGCTGGCCGGCGTTTTAGTTCTGGGGCTGGTGTGCTGGTTCGGTGGTCAGTTCGCCTGGGAGGAATTCCAGTGGGATTCCGAGTCGCCCGGTTTGGGTCTGCCCAACTGGTGGTACGTGATCTGGCTACCGATCCTGGCGCTGCTGGTATTCGTGCGCCTGACCCAGGTCACCCTGGATCGTCTGCGCGGGAGAATCAGCGATGAGCCCTGATCTCTGGCTGATCTTCAGCTTCGTCGTACTGCTCGCGCTCGGTGTGCCGGTGGCCTTCGCCCTCGGCCTGTCCGGCGCCATCGGCATCATCGCCGGCCTGTCGCCGGACATGCTCGCGACCCTGGGCACCAACACCTACAACGGCGTCGCCAAGTACCCGCTGATCGCCATTCCGCTGTTTATCCTCACCGGCTTGGTGTTCGAGAAAGCCGGTGTGGCGCTGCGGCTGGTGCGCTTCGCTCAGGCGCTGATCGGGCCGCGCCACGGCGGCCTGGCCATGGTCGCGGTGCTGGTCTGTCTTATCATGGGCGGCATGAGCGGCTCCGGCCCGGCCGATGCCGCTGCCGTGGCCATGGTGATGCTGCCGAGCATGACCAAAGCGGGCTACCCCAAGCCGTTCTCCGCCACGCTGATCGCCGCTTCGGCTTCGACGGCAATCCTGGTTCCGCCGTCGATTGCGCTGATTCTCTACTCCATCGTGGTGCCGGGCGTGGATCTGCGCGCGCTGTTCGCCGCCGGCCTGTTCCCCGGTATTCTCGCCGGTCTGGTGCTGTTGCTGCCGGCCTGGCTGCTGTCGCGCCGCTATGGATGGGAGTCCCCGGAGCAGGGCGAGCGCCCGCCGCTGGGTGAAAGCTTCAAGCAGGCACTGCCCGCCTTGTTCGCCCCGATACTGATCCTCGGCGGCCTGCGCAGCGGCCTGTTCACACCGACCGAAGCCGCCGTGGTTGGCGTGGCCTATGGCGTGCTGGTCGGCCTGTTCGTCACCCGCGAGCTGGACTGGCGCAGCCTCTGGCGCCTGTGCGGTGAGGCGGGCGTGATTTCCGGTGTGGTCATGCTGATCATTGCCCTGGCCGGCATCTTCGCCTGGGCCGGCACCATGCTTGGCACCTTCCGCCATATGGCCGAATGGCTGATCTCGCTGTCGGATAATGGCTGGGTGTTGCTGGCGCTGGTGATGCTCGCCGTGCTGCTGGCCGGCATGCTGCTCGATGCCATCTCCATCTACCTGATCCTGATGCCTATCCTGATTCCGGTGATGCAGCACTTCGGCTGGAACCCGGTGTGGTTCGGCATCCTGCTGGCGATGAATATCGCCATCGGCCAGTTCACCCCACCGGTGGCGATCAACCTGATGGTCACGGCCGAGGTCGCCAAGATACGCCTGGAACAAACCGTCGGCTGGGCCGCGTTGTTCGTCGTGGTGATGTCCAGTGCCCTGCTGTTGGTGGCGATCTTCCCGGAAATCGCCCTGTGGCTGCCGCGTGTGCTGGGTTACGCTGTGTAAAACAGGCAAGGCGGTCTATAGTTGCCTGATGGTGCGCGGCGGAGGGCTGCGTACCGCTGAGGGCGGCGGCGCTGGGCAATAAAATGGGCGACGGCAACTATAACGATCACAAGGACGTAGGCGCAGGGCACTGCGAAGGGCTGCGCGAATCAGGCAAGCGTGCGCTGATGCGCACCATCCTGCTCGCCACCGGCCTGACCCTGGGCGGCTTTGCCGTGCTGCAGGTCCTGGCCGGCAACTATCCCTTCGCCATCCTCGAAGTGCTGTGCACCGCCTTACTGCTGTTCGGCGCCTGGCGCATCGAACGCGCCCGCCATCTGTACCTGTGGATCTACCTGTACCTGATCCCGACCTTCTGCTTCATCCTCTACATCATCGTCATGCCGGATGCCTCGGCGGCGGCGTTCGTCTGGCTGTACATGATCCCGCTGCTGGCTTATCTGCTGCTGGGCAAGCAGCGTGCCTTCACGCTCACCGCGCCGTTCATGTTCGCCGGGCTTTTGCTGTACTTCGCCGACAATCACCTGGCCCTGGACACCCGCGGCCTGATCGACCTGGGCAACGCCGCCCTGTGCGGCGTGCTGATCCTGGTGTTCGTGCACATCTACGACGGCTTGCGCATGCAGGCCTACGAGGAGCTGGAGCGCCTGGCGCAGACCGACTCACTGACCGGCGTGGCCAGCCGCGGCAGCTTTCATCACGCGCTGCAACGCAGCATTCAGGAGGCTGAACGCAGTAGCGGGCATCTGGTTCTGGTGCTGCTCGATGTCGACCACTTCAAGCGGGTCAACGATCAATGGGGACACGAGGCGGGTGATATGGCGCTGCAACACATCTGCCAGATCCTCCAGCAGCGTCTGCGCGTGACCGACTTTCTCGGTCGCCTGGGTGGGGAGGAGTTCGGCCTGCTGCTCAGTCACACCGACAACACCGGCGCCGACCCGCTGGTAGATAAGTTGCGCAAGCAGATTGCTGAACAGCCGCTGGAATACGACGGCGAGCAGATCACGCTGTCCGCCACCTTCGGTCTGGCCACCTGGCCCAGAGACGGTCGCAGCGCCGCCGAGCTTTACCGCGCCGCTGACCGCCGCCTATACAGCGGCAAGCAGCGCGGACGCAATCAACTGGTCAGTACCGACATACCGACCGAGCTGCTACTGGACAAATTCGACGTGCGACTGTGAGTGCTCGATAACGGCCAGAAGCCGAACCAGATCAGGTGCAAATGATTCGACCTGAACTGCAAGGCGCAGCGTGGGTCTGCTTCAGTACCCCTTATGGAAAGCAAAGGAGTACCGCATGGACCTTATCCGCATCCTCATCGCCATCCTGCTGCCGCCGCTGGGCGTATTTCTCCAGGTCGGTTTCGGCGGCGCATTCTGGCTGAACATCCTGCTCACCCTGCTCGGCTACATCCCCGGCATCGTGCATGCGGTGTACATCATCGTCAAACGCTGAGGCCCTTTCCGAGCTTATTCGCCTGCCTAGTCGAACGCGCTTTCTCCCCTCTCCCGCTTGCGGGAGAGGGGGCGGGGGAGAGGGCAGATGATCGCGCAGGCGCAACGCGGTCCATCGTCTGGTGGGTTACGCGGCGCACCACCTTCATCTGCGTCTGGAAAACTCGGCATTCGGCGCCGCTAACCCACCCGCTACGGTGGGTTTCTCGCCGTCCTTCATTCTCGCCGCAAAAAATGCACGCTGAACAGCTGCACCGGGTCGCACCACGTGGCGACCGAGGCGAAGCCGCATGCGC
Organism: Pseudomonas sediminis; assembly: GCF_039555755.1. NCBI lineage: Bacteria > Pseudomonadati > Pseudomonadota > Gammaproteobacteria > Pseudomonadales > Pseudomonadaceae > Pseudomonas > Pseudomonas sediminis. The sequence goes on along the minus strand of NZ_CP154631.1, from coordinate 1,221,402 downwards.
CCGCCAACTCACGAAAGCCGCTGGGCGTGTACTTGTAGGAATTCTCCGTGTGCAGGGTTTCGCCAGCGGCGAAGTCGAACACGCGATCCTCGATGCGCACCCGCTGCGCCTGGCGGCTGACCAGATGCATCTCGATGCGCGACTCGACCTCCCGATGCTGGAAGCGGCGCGGGTCGATATCGCTGTCCAGCTCATTGCGAATGCGCTTGAGCAGGTTGAGGTTGAACAGTGCGGTTACCCCGGCCGCATCGTTGTAGGCGCGCTCCAGCACCTGGCGGTCTTTCACCAGATCCACACCGATCAGCAGGCCACTGCCGGCCGGCAGCGCCCGATGCAGGTTGCGCAAAAAGGCGCGGGCTTCATCCGGATCGAAATTGCCGATGCCGGAACCGGGAAAGAACGCCATGGGCCGTTGCCCCAGCGCCTCAGCGGGCAATTTCAGCGGCTGGCTGAAGTCGGCGCACAGGGCGTGCACATCGAGCCAGCGATAGTCCGCCGCGAGTCGACGCGTGCAGACCTGCAAAAACTCACGGGAAATATCGATGCCCAGGTAACGCGCCGGGCGCAGGGCTTCGAGCAGCAGGCGGATCTTGCGGCTGGCGTCGCTGCCCAGCTCCACCAGGCTGGCATTACGCCCGGCCAGCTCGGCGATATAGTCCGCCGCCAGGCGCAGGATGGTTTCCTCGGTGCGCGGGATGATTTCGTCCTACGGCGTTGTTTTGACATCAGGAGAAAGGAAAAGGGGACGGATTTATTTTCTTCCCAGTCATTCCTCATCGAAGTAGTCGCTATCTAGTTTCGGCAATTTAAGCAGGCGTGAGGTCACGCCAACTTCATAATCCATCATCAGGTTGACCAGTCGACTCCCATCAACTAGCACTATGCCTTCCACGGAACGGGCAAAGTCTGCTGCCTGGGCGGTGAAGCCAGAAGTGGTTATAAACACTCCACGCTTAGCCTTCTGTCCGGCGAGTGCACCATAGAAGGCTTGCAGTTCTGGCCGGCCAACCGTGCCCTGCCAGCGTTTGGCTTGGACGTAGACTTTTTCCAGGCCGAGCTTGTCTAGTGAGATCACCCCATCGATACCGCCATCACCGCTGCCGCCAACGCGCTGTAGATCGTTGCGACTAGCTCCGTAGCCAAGGCTATGCAGTACATCCAGCACGATGACTTCAAATCGATTCGGGCTGACTTGTAGAAGGTTATCCAGCAGATCTGCAGCCGTTGCCTCGCGTAGCTCACGTAGAGCCTGCTCCAGGCGGTCATCAGGGCTAACAGTGGCGGAGTTGGCCGCAGGAGCAGACTGTTCTTGTCCGTCGAGTGGGACAGCGTCAGTCGGAGTTTTCAGTTTTACATTCATAAAACCGATGGCGAGCTGTTCGACCTGATCCACAGTCAGAGGGGCGGGGTTCTGGGCTGCATAGGTAATACCTGCGTCGGTCAGCTTCCAATACCCACGCTTGGCGCTGCTGGACAGGCCGGCGCGCTTGAGGCGGTCGTGGGCCCAGCCTGCACGGTTCTTGTACGTGGCCTGGCCGCTAGCAATTAGCTCTTGGCGCTGAGCTTCCGACAAGTTCAGCGCATCAGCAGCGGCCTCATGGGCGTCACGTGCTGTCGCGCCTTCGGGCGTGGCCGCCAGGTAGCGCAGAATCGGCTCAATGAACTGGTCGTAGGTTGGGACGGACATTGCGACTCCATACGCAAAATTGAGGTAAGGGCTGCGTGCTAAAGGCTCTGCATAGTTTTGCATTTGGGGAAGGTCGAGCAGCCCCAGAATTGCTTGCCGACATTGGCCCCGTGTTTACAGGTGCGAATAACCAGGGCGCTGCCGCATTTCGGGCATTGCCGCTCGGCCGTCGGATCGCTACGGCGCTTGAGGTTTTGTATATGCTCGCGGTGTGTGGCGAGGGTCCGTGCGCGGCGGCCGGTTTGCAGGGCGTGCAGCATGGCGTCGACTTCAGACTCGCTGAATACTTGCTGCTGGAATGATTGGATATAGCGGATAAAGCCGATGCCCTGGGTCACGTTGGCCGGCACTTCGGTTTTGAAGGTGCTCCCGCCGACGAAGGTGATCACCGAGTGCAGGTGCTCGGGGCTGACGCCAAGGGTGACTTCCAGGGCTTTTAGGTGTTTGTAGTTCTGCCGAAGCGGGTTCTGGAATTTGAAGCTGCGCTTGCGGAATGTCTGTGTCCACTGCGCCTGTTTCTCGCTGCCGAAGATCCAGCCGCTCATGTTCTTAGTTTCCAGCACGAAAATACCGTAGGGCGAGAGGAATACGTGGTCGATCTGCGTAGTGCCGTCTGGTGTGTTCAGGGTGACGTTGTGCAAGCGGCGGTAGGTCTGTTTGTCCAGCTGCCAATGGGCGAACAGGCGCACCAGCAGTTCACCGATCTGCCCCTTGGCCCAGGGCGATTTGAGCAGGCCGATCAGCAGGGCCGCCGGGATAAACCAGGTCAGCATGCCCCAGACTTGGGCGACTATCGGGCTGTAATCCATTTTCTTCCTTGAACCGAGCTGCTTGATGGCTGGGCGAGCAGATGTGCCTAAATCCAGATGTTTGGCGCTCTCGGATAATGGCTAATTGCTTTCGATCGCTCAAGGGGATCGCGACCATTGTCCTCTGGCGCGATGACGCACCAGAGGCTGATGAGCCCGGTTTAGGCGCTCAGCGTGCTATCTGGTAACGGGTGCTGCGCCCGCCACCGGGTAGCCGCTCGATGCAGCCTTTTTCCAGCAGGTCGCTCAGATGGCGGGTCGCGGTTGCTTTGGAAACCTTGGCCACGGCTTGGTACTGGGCTGCGCTGATACCGTTCTCGAAACTGCGCTCGCCGCCATCGAGCAGGCGGTTAAGCACTTTGATCTGCTCCGCTAATAGGGTTTGGCTACGGTGTGCCTGCCAGAAGCGAGCCTTCACCAGCACGCGGTCGATACTGGCAAGGGCCAGCTCCAGGCTCTTGAGCAATGTTCCGAGAAACCACTGCAGCCAGTTGGTGATATCCAGCCCACCTTTCTGACTGGCTTCGAGAATGCGGTAGTAACCGGCGCGGTCGTCGAGAATACTAGCGGACATGGCGTAAAAGCGGATGGCCTGTTGTTCGCCCTGGGCCAATGCCAGGTCGGTGATGGCGCGAGTGAGGCGGCCGTTGCCGTCATCGAATGGGTGCAGGGTGACGAACCAGAAATGGGCGATGCCGGCACGCAGAAAGGGGTCGAGGCTGGCATCGCTGCGGCTGCTCTCGAACCAGGTGAGAAAGTCCGCCAGTTGCGCTTCCAGCTCTGCGCGGGGAGGGGCTTCGAAATGTACAGTCGGGCGGTCGATGCGACCTGAAACCACCTGCATGGGTTCTTCGCCGCGCAGCGCGCCGATGTGTAATGGTCGAGTCAGCAGTTGATCATCGTTGGGGAATAGCCAGCTGTGCCAGTTGAAAAGTCGTTGTTCATCTAGCGGTTCTTGATGTGCGTGGGTGGCATCGAGCAGCAGTTCGGCCAGGCCTTCGGAGCGCGAGGTGGTGCGGCCTTCTTCGTTCAGCCCCAAGCGCCGCGCCAGTGATGAACGCACCGAGCCGACATTCAGTTGCTCACCCTCGATGGCTGAGGAGGTGACGATGTTCTGCAGCATGGCATCCAGGCTGCTCTGCACTTCGGTGTCACTGCCCACCGCGCCGAGCATGCCCAACAAACGCCCCTGAGCCTGGCTGCAGGCTCGCAACAGCGGGGCGAGCGCTTCGGCTTGCCAGCTGAAGTGCGGCCAGTCGGGCTGTTGCCAGATCCAGAGGGGGTCATTCATAAGGCGTGTTCATCTATGAGCCGATTAGCGAGCCTATTCGGCTCATTCAGTGAGCCGATAATGCCGGCTATTCGGCTCACTGTCTAATCACTCCCATCTAGTGCGGCCATAGTTTTGGCATCCCCGGAGATTGTTATAGCCCTTGGAGCGCGTAGACGCTCTGTAAGCGTCCGCTCTCTACCGTCTTGACCCTCAGACTTTAATCCGCTTCAGACGCTGATTGATGTCGTCGCGGTCAAATGCCGTGGGATCGAAGGTATCGCCGTACCAGTCGAGCATGTCCAAGTATTCGGGATGTTCGGGGTCGGCAAGCGCGTCCAGAAAATCCGCGTAACCCGGTGCACCGCCGACATCCTCCGGCGGGCTGGCATTGGCGCCGTCGATGCAATACAGCACATGCGGGCACGCAATGGCCGGCAACAGCCGCTCGATCTTGATCCGGTGCTCCCAGTTGTCGCCAAAGTCATAGACGTAACGAAACGCCTTCGACCCATACAGCACCTTTGTCAGCGTCTTGCGCTGTTCCGAAACGACCGGAGGGCCCCAGTCGGGATCGGGAATACCGTAGCTTTCGCCAGCGATTTCAAACTCATGAAGATGGGTGTCACTCCAGCCCATCACCGCCTGAATAACCTGGTGCAGTTTGCTCAGGGTGATGCGCTCGGGCACGGCGACCCGGCGCCAGATGGCGGGTTTTATCCACGTCAGTTCGATGTGCAGTTGCAGGAGACGGTCGTTCGCCGGCTTGGGCAAACGGGTGACGTTGGGCATGGGTCAAGCGGCCTCATGTTCTAGGGTAGGCAGAGCAATATTCCAGGGCAGCAAGTCGTCGAGCTGATTGATTGGGTAGTCGGCGATGCGCTCCAGCACGTGCGTCAAATAAGCCTGTGGGTTCAATGCGTTGAGCTTGGCTGAACCGACCAGGCTGTAGATCGCCGCCGCTCTTTCTCCGCCAGCGTCGGAACCGACGAACAGAAAATTCTTGCGACCCAGGGCGACTGCACGCAGGGCCCGTTCGGCGGCATTGTTGTCGATTTCAATGCGACCATCCGCGCAGTAGCGCGTCAGCGCCTGCCAACGTGCGAGGGCATAGTGGATCGCACCGCTCAATGCCGATTTGGGCGGCAATTGCATCAGCGTGTGATTAAGCCAGGTGTGCATGTGCGCCAGCAGAGGGCTGGCTCGCCGCTGCCGCACTGCGCGTCGTTGATCGGGCGGCTGTCCGCGAATTTCCGCCTCGATGGCGTATAGCGCGCCAATCCGTTGCAGGGCCTCAGCCGCGATCGGCGAGGCCAGTGCCTTGTGCAGGTCGAAAAACTTGCGTCGAGCATGTGCCCAGCATGCCGCCTCGTGAATCGTGCCCGAGGCATAGAGTTGCGCGAAACCGGCATAGCCATCGGCTTGCAACGTCCCGGCGAAGCCCCGGAGATGGGCTCGGGAGTGCTCGCCTTTGCGATCCGGCGAGTAGGCAAACCAGACTGCCGGCGGCGTGCTACTACCTGCGGGGCGCTCGGCGCGCACATACGTCCACAAGCGTCCGGTCTTGGTTTTACCCTGGCCGGGGGCGAGCACGGCGATCGGCGTGTCGTCGGCGTGGACTTTGTTGGCGGCCATGATGTGCTGTCGCAACCGGCTGACCAATGGCTGCAAGAGCCGGCTCGCTTCGCCGATCCAGTCGGCCATGGTCGAGCGCTCCAGGGACACGCCCTCACGCGCATAGATTTCGGACTGCCGATACAGCGGCAGATGATCCACGTATTTGGACACCAGCACATGGGCCAACAATCCCGGCCCGGCAAGACCCCGGGAAATCGGTCGGCTCGGGGCCGGCACCTGCACGATCCCGTCACAGCAGCGGCAGGCCAACTTGGGCCGCACGTGGCGAATCACCTTGAAGCGCGCCGGCACGTACTCCAGAACTTCGGCCACGTCATCGCCCAGATGACGAAGTTCGCCGCCACAGCCTGGGCACTGCGCATCGGGTCGATGGACGTGGATTTCACGGGGCAAATGCTCGGGCAATGGCTTGCGGCGTACGGGTGTACGTGGGCGCGATTGGGCTGGTGGTGGCGTGGCCAATGCGGCCTGGCTGACCTGCAACTCTTCGAGCGTCAGTTGCAGTTGGTCGAGCATGCCATCGAGTTGCTCGGAACGCCGACCGAACTGCATGCGCCGCAGCTTGGCGATCATCAGTTTCAGGTGCTCGATTTCCCCGTGCTGGGCGGTAACCAAGGCTTTCAAGGCCTGGATGTCGTCAGGAAGGAAGTCGGTCGCGCAAGTCATGGCGCGATTTTACTGGTGTTCTCAAGCGTTGAACATCAGACTGCTCGTACCGGTGCGGTGCGCAACGGTCGGCGCCAATCGATGCCCTCCAACAGCATCGCGAGTTGTGCCGTCGTCAAGGAGACGCTGCCGCTGGTGGCTTGCGGCCAGACGAAGCGCCCCTGCTCAAGCCGCTTGCAGAACAGGCACAAACCATCGCCATCCCACCACAGCAATTTGATCCGGTCACCGCGCCGTCCCCGAAACACGAAGATCTGGCCGGAGAACGGATCCGCCTCAAGTTGGGTTTGCACCAGGGCCGCCAGGCCATCGAACCCCCGCCGCATGTCGGTGGCTCCAGCCGCGATCCAGATGCGAGTCCCGATGGGCGGAGCAATCATCGCAACATCTGCTGCAAGACCAGTTGCAAGGTTTGCGGGTCGGGCACGCCCTCAATACGCAAGGTGACCCGACCGCACTCCACAACCAGTCCGCCCGGACTCGACGGCAGTGGCATTGCCTCTTCCGCTGAGGGCGTCGGCGCCTTGCTCAGGTTGACCGGCAACAAAGTAACCTGGTGGGCAACTGGCCCCAGCTGCCCCTCCCGATAGTGACGGCGCCATTTGAAGACGAGGTTGGCGTTGACCTCATGCTCTCGGGCGATCAACGCGACGGATGCGCCGGGCAATAGCGTGGCCTCGACGACACGACGCTTGAACTCCACCGAAAAGTTTGGGCGGCGACTGCGGCGAGGAGTAGAGGGGGGTGTATCCACAATGGTGTCCACTAAAAAATAGTGGGCACCATTGTGGCTATTCGAGGCTAGGGCAGGCAGTGGGTGCAGGGCGGACGCTTACGACGCTCTGTGGGTGGCGTGGGTGAAGTTGGTGGGCCGCCGCAGCGATTCTTTCTCATCGCAGAAACACAAAAGCCGCGCAGTGCGCGGCTTTGAAGGTGGTGGGCCCACACGGACTCGAACCGTGGACCAAAGGATTATGAGTTGCCTCGAAACGCCGCGAGACCACTAAAACCGTGAGCAACTCAGCGCAAGTAAAATAAGCTGAAGGCAGCGTAATTACTGGGCTGGAGCGTAATTTTGCGAAGGCTGCAAAAACTTTTCACTGTACCGTCAGTGTACTGTTTTTTGTACCGCGAAACGGTCAGGTTTTGCTTTTCCATCGGACGATGGCTACGCAGATGCTGTGATAAGGCGTTGACGCAACCGCCATCGATCAGTCCCAATCTGGGATTGATGAGTTCTTGATTGGGGCCGGCTTGAAAGGAGGCAGCATGTCGCTACAGGGAGCCGCAGAGCTGGAAATGACCGACAACCAATGCTTGGAGCTATTGTAGGGCGTCAAGGACACGATTGATTTTTAAGTTTCCAGAAACCGTGATCTGTCCCCTATCAAGTCTGTGTTAGTGCGTAGGGGAATGTGGTGGACGTTTCGGTCTCGGGTCGGTGGGAGCAGCCAATTAATAAATCTGTCCCCATTTTTACATTTTTAGAGAGTAGCGCTATGTGAAAATAAGGATGCTTGCAATTATTAGTACTAGTGTTGCGTATATGGCGCTTACAATAATTTTTATTTTTTTATAATTAGATATTGCGTCTTTTAAAGGGCGTCTCGATATTTTTTTGAGCTCGCTTTCAGGTACTAAAGAGCTTAATCCTTTGCTCCAGTTGCGGCGAAAGCGTATTTGTGAATTTATGACGAGTTTGTTCTGGTAGCTGGTGAGGCAAATGCTAGTCACTAACCATGCAGCAGTAGCCAGCAGTAATAGTGATGCGTTCTCTTTTGTGAGAAGGTTTTTCGTAATTAAAGTTTGTCTTAGAACTGCTATTACGAATGCTATGCTTGCATCCCGGAGAAGGTTGGATGTAAGGTTGCTCGTTCTTTCTATTATTTTGTTTGTTTCGTCGGCAACTGCTTTTCGAATGTCTGTAATGGCTTTAAGTAAATCCCCTGTTTTGATAAGCAGATGTTTTTTGTAGTCTTCTTTAGCGGCTGATAATGAGGGGGTTATTGTTCTTGCAATGAATTCAGTCCAGGTTTCTAGTTTTTTGGAGTTGTTGTGTGATAGTCGCTGGCACAACAGCGTGTGTCTTATTTCGGTCTCTCTGGCTGTGTCAAATATCCAGTTTAAGGCGTTGTGAATATTGATGTGTGCGCTGTGAGGTAGTTCGACAGCCTTTTCATTGGCATGAAATTCTAAATTCTTATTTCCTTTTAGTGTATATATTGTCTTGTTGCTGTTAGTTGATATTTCAGAAAGAAGTAAAATTGAGGCCTTGGGTGTGGAGTGTTTAAGCCATGCTGTAATAATTTCGCTGGGGGCGGTCGCAATATCGGTAGTTACCCAAAAGAGGTGGTTTGAATTAATCTGAGAGCCTGTAAAATCATTTACGATTTTTCGAGCGTCTACATGATGTTCGCTGTCCTGCTTGTGGGATATGTTCGGCTTACATAAATCCCATTTTCTGAAGTTGCAGGTGAGTGTTTTGAATTCGGTAAAGTCTTCGAGTATGTATATGTTCGAAGATTTTGATATTTCGCTGGACTCAAGGTTTTTTAGTAGGCCTTGAGTAGTGAAAAAATATTGAGTATCGGATTTGTTGTTTTTTATAAATGATACTAGCTCAACGTTGAAGCTCGATAGATCCTCTTGTGCTGGAAGGGCTATCTGCTCGTCGAAGGCGTCACTAATTTGAATCGAAAAGTCAATGTTTTCTCGCGTTGCTAGTATATTTAAATCCTGTGCGAGCGTTGAGTCATTCGGTTTCTCTGGACGATAGAATGCAGTATCTAATGACTCGCTTTCAAACGTTAGTCGTGTGAAAATTTCAATCATCTGCTTCGTCGTCTAATGTGTATCGGTCAGTGACGATACGAATTGTTTTCTTTGCGCCATTTTCCTCGAAGAAAATATTCTTTCCTATGTCATCACTTGTGTAGATTACTTTTACCCCTTCGTGTGTCTGTTTAATTCTTTTTGATGGTTGTTTGACCGCTTCATGCGCTATCTCAAATTTCTCGTGTAGAATTTTTCTACTTTTCAATGCGGCGCTGAATGCTTTTCTTAATTTTTCCTCTTTGTGAGCCTCACCGAAAGCGGCAGTAAGAATTTGCTCATGATTCTCTGGGTCAAATTCGACAATTTCTTTGACGGCATGCCTGACCGCGCTTTTAAGCTTTCTCTTTATTTCTTGTGGGATGAGGTCTGATTGGGATCGTGCTGTTTCTTCTAGCGCGGATATAAGTCTTTCTGTTAATAGCGTGCGTGTGAAAAGTCTGTCGGCTTGTAAGTATCCCTTGAGCTTGTCTGTTATGTCTCCTTTGGTGCCGCTTCTGTCAGTGCAGATTATATTTGAGTGTGGGGAGTTAATGTTGAAAAGTACAGACTTCTGAATGGCCCTCTTGTCTTGTACGAAATTATTTAAAAACTGATCAAGTACTGGTTTTACTTTTCCATTATCTAGTGTTTTGGTTTTGTAAGAGATGACGCTCATGTCGTCATATTTGATTAATGCGCCATAAGTGTCTTTTCCATTTTTTATCTTTAGGAGCATTAACGCTCCAGGTATAAGTCTTTTGTCAGATTTGAATAGCTCTTGGAATTTTTGTGCGAGTCTCTCTGAGGTGTCTACAAATGCGTGCGGGCTCGTCATGGCATTTTTAATCTGGGATTTCACCCAAGATTCTTCTTGAAATATATAAGTTGTTCCTTTTAGCGTTTCTTTTAGGCGGTCAATGAAGAATTTAGAGTAGTCTTCAGGTGTGTCGACCTCCATGAGAATCCTAGGGGTCTCTAGGTCGGGACTGACGATGTGAAAAATAATTCGCTCAAGCTCTGCGTCGTCAGCGATGTTGTATTCGGTTATTTCCGTAGCATCGTCAGCCATATTTATTTCTTCTATTGGTTTTTGGAGTTAATAGCGTTAGCCCACATTTTTTTATCTCTGCCTGTGCGAAAAGAAGACAAATTTATTTTCGGATAGCTGTCATCCAGTCACAGGCTTGGGTCGGTCAATCCCGCAAGGTTATCGGCGCGCTGCTTGGTCATATCCAAAAAGCACGAGGCGCTGTTTATGCGGTCGATGGTGCCTCCAGTAAAGCTACCGAGCAGGGCACAATCAGCATCACGGAATTTGATCCATAGCCGCTGCACGTCGCGCAGTTGTGTTTGCTGTGCGGGTGTTAGCGCTTGCATGGCGGCTTTGTAATTTTGGTTGAGGCGGGCGTCTTGCTGTTCCGTCTCGCTGCCCATGCAATCGAGCATATTCACCGTCACGCCGCCGGACTCATCCATGCAGGCGGTATAGGTTTCGCTGTAGCCATCGTCCGCTGCGTGTGTTCCAGCGCTGAGCGCTGTGACGGCAATCGCCAGCAGCCAGTTTTTGCTTGATTGCATGATGAGCGTCCTGCGTATCAATGGATGGTTGTTAAAGGCTTTGCATGGTTCGGCACTTGGGGAATGCCGAGCATCCCCAAAATTGCTGCCCTGATTTCGGGCCTGATTTCACGGTGCGAATCAGCAGCGCACTTCCGCATTTCGGGCATTGCCGCTCGGCTGTCGGATCGCTCCGGCGCTTCAGGTTTTGCACATGCTCGCGGTGGGTGGCGAGGGTGGGGGCACGACGGCCGGTTTGCAGGGCGTGCAGCATGGCGTCGACTTCAGCCGCGCTGAATACTGGCTGCTGGAATGACTTGATATAGCGGATAAAGCCAATGCCCTGGGTGACGTTGGCTGGCACTTCTGTTTTAAAGGTGCTGCCGCCTACAAAGATGATGACTGAGTGCAGGTGCTCGGGATTGACACCAAGGGTGGCTTCCAGGGCTTTGAGGTGCTTATAGTTCTGGCGTAGCGGGTTCTGGAATTTGAAGGTGCGTTTGTAGAGCTTCTGCGTCCACTGCGCCTGCTTCTCGCTGCCGAAGATCCAGCCGCTCATGTTCTTCGTTTCAAGCACGAAGATGCCGTAAGGCGAGAGGAATACGTGGTCGATCTGCGTGGTGCCGTCTGGCGTATTCAGGGTGACGTTGTGCAGGCGGCGGTAGGTCTGCTTGTCCAGTTGCCAATGGGCAAACAGCCGCACCAGCAGTTCACCGATCTGCCCCTTGGCCCAGGGCGATTTGAGCAGGCCGATCAGCAGGGCCGCCGGGATGAACCAGGTCAGCATGCCCCAGACTTGGGCGACTATCGGGCTGTAATCCATTTTCTTCCTTGAGCGGCTGCTTGATGGAGAGGCGAGCAGGTGTGCCGAAATCCAGATGCCTGGCACACCCGGATAATGGCTAATTGCTTTCAATGGCTCAAGGGGGATCGTGACCATTGTCCTATGACGCGATGACGCACTAGAGCCTGACAAGCTCGGCTAAGGTGCTCAGCGTGCTATCTGGTAACGGGTGCTGCGCCCTCCACCGGGCAGCCGCTCGATGCAGCCTTTTTCCAGCAGGTCGCCCAGATGACGGGTTGCGGTGGCTTTGGATACTTTGGCCACGGCTTGGTACTGGGCTGCGCTGATACCGTTTTCGAAACCCCTTTCGCCGCCATCGAGCAGGCGGTTTAGCACTTTGATCTGCTCCGCAGATAGTGTTTGGCTGCGGTGTGTCTGCCAGAAGCGCGCCTTGACCAGTACGCGGTCGATGCGAGCGAGGGCCTGCTCCAGGCTGTTGAGTAAGGTTGCGAGAAACCACTGCAGCCAGTTGGTGATATCCAGCCCACCTTTCTGACTGGCTTCGAGAATGCGGTAGTAACCGGCGCGGTCGTCGAGGATGCTCGCCGACATGGCGTAAAAACGGATGGCCTGTTGCTCGCCCTGAGCCAATGCCAGGTCGGTGATGGCACGAGTGAGGCGACCGTTGCCGTCATCGAAGGGGTGCAGGGTCACGAACCAGAAATGGGCGATGCCGGCGCGCAGAAAGGGGTCGAGGCTGGCATCGCTGCGGCTGCTCTCGAACCAGGCGAGAAAGTCCGTCAGTTGCGCTTCCAATCCTGCGCGAGGAGGGGCTTCGAAATGTACGGTGGGGCGGTCGATCCTACCTGAAACGACCTGCATGGGCTCTTCGCCACGCAGTGCACCGATGTGTAATGGTCGAGTCAGCAGTTGCTCATCGGTGGGGAATAGCCAACGGTGCCAGGTGAAGAGTCGCTGTTCGTCTAGCGGTTGTTGATGCAGGCGGGTGGCATCGAGCAGCAGTTCCGCCAGACCTTCGGAACGTGAGGTGGTGCGACCTTCTTCGTTCAGCCCCAAGCGCCGCGCCAGTGATGAACGCACCGAACCGACATTCAGCTGCTCACCCTCGATGGCAGAAGAGGTGACGATGTTTTGCAGCATGGCATCCAGGCTGCTCTGCACTTCGGTGTCATTGCCCACCGCACCGAGCATTCCTAACAAACGCCCCTGAGCCTGACTGCAAGCGCGCAGCAGCGGGGCAAGCGTTTCGCCTTGCCAGCTGAAGTGCGGCCAGTTGGGCTGCTGCCAGATCCAGAGCGGTTCATTCATAAGGGGGCATCTGTGAGCCGATTGGCGAGCCTATTCGGCTCATTCAGTGAGCCGATAATGCCTTCTATTCGGCTCACTGTCTAATTCTCAAGCCGGGCTTGCTAGGTTGATGAGCGCGTCTGATCAGGGGTGTTGCGCGCACGCTTTTTCAGCGTTTCAGAAACATCGTTGAAAGAGGTCATTTGTAGCTCTTGGGCTACAAAATGGCACAGTCCGAGCTGTCTTGTAGCTCAAGGGCTACAAGCTTCCAGGCATGACTCTGTGTCTACATCGGTTTCCGGTTGTAGGTTTGGTTACCCGATGCCTGTTCCAAGCTGATCGCAATGTGGAGTGTTAGGCACGCGCCAAAGCCAGAACTGGCGGGAGTTTGCGCTGTGCACGGCACGCCTATACATGCCTTGGGTGCCGTCTCCAACCCCCGTGCAGACTACTTTTCAGGCCAACGAAGTGCCGCCCCCTTTTATCTTGCCCTCCACCTTTTCCGTGCACTCTGAACCGCTGAGCTGAGTAAGTAGGTAGAGAGAGTGGGTACTTCGACGCCGTTGGGTGGTGGGCGAGGGCAGGTCAGCGCTACTCGAGCGCACACGCCATCGACCGCTATGCCGACGCAAGAATGGGCGGTTTATTGACAGGATTCTGACCACAAGGGCTGTGCCCAAGCGATCACCGCGTCGACGGACTCCAGGCTGAACAAGCGTCAGTTGAACAACTCCGGGTTGTTGCTGACCTGGAACAACTTATCGCCAACCAAGTACCGACAGATATGCCAACGCGGCAGCGCCGGTAACGGGCTGGAGTCGGCCAATAGCGGACTGTTGGAATCTTCTGGTGTCGGCCCGAAGCGGTGATGGCGCAGCGGTTCCATAAGAATTCGCGCAAACCGCGTAAAGCTTTCGTAGAGTGCTGAGACATTCCCAGAATTAGGTGGTTTATTGAGGACACCAACTCCTCAATGGGTCAGTCAGATGTCTTCGGTACAAGCCAACCTTTGCATGCCAGTCTTCCATCCCGAGCCTGAGCCCCTGCCGGCAGTCGAGGTGCTGAAAGGCCCTCGCGAAGTCTTGATCATCGTCGAGCGCAAGGAGGACTGGTCGTCCTACCTGCCCAGCGAAAACATGCTCACCGCCCGCGAGTATCTGGAGCAGTCGCCTGGCAGCGACAGCGGCAAGCGCACCCAGGTGATCAACCTGTGCCGTAACTTCAAGTACCTGGGCCACGGCTACTACTGTTCGCTGCTGGCCGAAGCGCGCGGGCACAAGGTCATCCCCTCGGTGCGCACCGTCAGCGAACTGGCGCGCAAATCGCTCTACGGCCTGGCTCTGGATGATTTGGAGCGCTCGCTGGACAAGGCGCTGGCCCAGCATCCCTGCGCCGACATGGAGGGTTTCACCCTCAGCCTGTACTTCGGCAAGACCGACCTGACACCGCTTCAGGACATCGCGCGCCAGCTATTCGAAGCCTTCCCTTGCCCCATCCTGCTGGTCGATTTCCGCAAGGGCGACAGCTGGCAGATCGCCGGACTGCGCCCCGGGGCTCTGCACAAGCTGCGCGAGCAGCAGGAAGATCAGTTCGCCCAGGCCCTCGACGGCTTCAGCCGCAAGGTCTGGCGCACGCCGCGCTCACCTCAGGTGATGCGCTACGACCTGGCCATCCTGTACAACCCGGACGAGCAGCTGCCGCCTTCCAACGCCAAGGCTCTGCAGAACTTCGTGCGCGTGGGTAAGAGCCTCGGTATCGATGTCGACCTGATCGAGAAGAAAGACTACTCGCGGCTGGCCGAATACGATGCCCTGCTGATTCGGGAGACCACCAGCGTCGACGACCACACCTACCGCTTCGCCAAGAAGGCCGAGAGCGAGGGGCTAATCGTCATGGACGACCCGAACTCGATCCTGCGCTGCACCAACAAGGTCTACCTCACCGACCTGCTGCGCAGCCAGGCGCTGAGCATGCCGGCCACCGAGATTCTCTACCGTGACAACCCGCAGGAGCTGGACAAGGTCGGCGAGCGCCTGGGCTTCCCGTTGGTGCTGAAGATTCCCGACGGCTGCTTCTCCCGTGGCGTGATCAAAGTGGAGAACCCTCAGCAGTTACGCGAGGCCAGCGCCCAGCTGTTCGAGCACTCGGTTCTGCTGCTGGCCCAGGAGTTCCTCTTCACCGAGTACGACTGGCGCATCGGCGTGCTCAACCGCCAGCCGATCTTCGCCTGCCAGTACTTCATGTCCAAGGGCCACTGGCAGATCGTCAATCACAAGGCCAAGGGAAGCGAGGTGATCGGCGAGTGCCGCACTGTGGCCATCGAAGACGCACCCAGGGAAGTGGTTGAGCTGGCGGTGAAGACCGCCAACCTGATCGGCGACGGGCTGTACGGCGTAGACCTCAAGCAGGTCGGCGGCAGCGTCAAGGTGATTGAGGTCAACGACAACCCCAACCTCGACGCTGGCATCGAGGACGCACATCTGGGTGATGAGCTGTACCGGCTGGTGCTGGAGGACTTCGTCCGCCGTCTCGAACTCAAGCGTCGCGGTGCCGTACGCTGAGGAGGCTATATGCGCCAGAGCTATCAACTTCATGACGGCACCTTGCTCGCCTGCGACGACGATGCCGCGCCGCTGCAGCTGTGCATTGCCCCGGATGCCCAGGAGCGCGCCTGGCTGCGCCAGTACTTCGGCCTGGACGCTCACACCCTGGACTCGGCGCTGGACCCGGACGAGGTGTCTCGCGTCGAGTTCCACCCCCGCTCGCTGTTCCTGATCTGGAAGCGCCCGGAAAGCTTCTCCGGCAACGAGAACTGCACCTTCGAGGTGTCCTCGTTTGGCATGCTGCTGGGCGAGCGCCAGCTGCTGCTGATCTCCAGCGCCGACTCGCTGCTCTGTGGCCTGCACCAGCGGCGCGATCTACACCAGCCGCTGGATGTGCTGATGGCGCTGCTGCTGGATAACATCCATCACTACCAGGGCCATCTCAAGGTCATAAAGCTGGTGGCCCGCGAACTGCAGCAGCGCTTCAGCCAGACCATGCACAACCAGCATTTGCTGCAGATGCTCGGTCTCAGCGAGAGCCTGATCTACTACATCAATGCCATCCAGAGTAACGGCAGCGTCCTCAGCCGCCTGCGCGACTATGGCGAGCGGGCCGGCTTCGGCGCGGCCGTCATCGCCCAGCTCGACGACCTGCTGATCGAGAACGAGCAGTGCATCAAGCAGGCCGAGATCTACGCCTCGGTGCTCTCGGGCCTGATGGACGCGCGCGGCAACCTGCTCAACGCCAACATGAACGAGATGCTGCGCAAGCTGACCCTGATCAACGTGGTGTTCCTGCCGCTGAATCTGATCGCCGGAATCGGCGGCATGTCCGAGTTCAGCATGATGACCCAGGCCATTCCCTGGTGGTTGTCCTATTCCCTGTTCATCGCTTCGCTGGTCGGACTGGCCGGCTTGATGCTGCTGGGCCTGCGCCGCCTGTTCGGCTCGCCGCAGGGCGGTGCCCTGAACATTTCGGCGCGCCGCCGTGAACAAGCGGCGCGCTAGCCCTAGCCCATCACCCACGCCAAGGAAATACCATGGCCCCCCAAGCGATCGGTCTGCTCATGCTGCCCGTGATTCTATTCTTGGCCTTTGTCATTAACTACTTTGACCGGCGTTTGAAGTCGGCTGGCGAACAGTGCGCACAACCAAGCACGGATAGCTACGGCAACTCCTCCACAGGGCACTGACGCCCACTCATCATGCCCCACATCACCGGCCACGCCTCTATGCATTTCTCTGTCCGCCAAGCCAGCGCCGACGACCTGGACTCCCTGCTCAGGTTGGAGAACCAGTGCTTTGAGCACGATCGTCTGTCGCCGCGCAGTTTCCAGTGGATGATCACCCGCGCCCACGCCAGCCTGATCGTGGCCCAGTACCAGCAGCGGGTGATGGGTTATGCGCTGCTGCTGTTCCATCGCGGAACCTCGCTGGCACGTCTCTACTCCATCGCCATCGCCCCCGAGGCGCGCGGTCATGGCCTGGGCAAGCGCCTGCTGAGTGAGGCCGAGCAGCGCGCGCGCGAACACGACTGCGCCTACTTGCGCTTGGAAGTGCGCGGCGACAACGCCGCCGCCATCCATCTCTACGAAGACGCTGGCTACCGGCGTTTCGCCGAGGTCGACGACTACTACGAGGATCACGCCCAGGCCTTGCGCTACGAGAAGCGCATCGTCCAGCGCCCGCTCGGTGAAACCCGCGTGGTGCCCTACTACCAGCAAACCACCGAGTTCACCTGCGGCCCGGCCAGCCTGATGATGGCCATGGCCGCGCTGCAGCCGGGCAGCCCGCTGCAGCGCCGCGAGGAGATCCAGCTGTGGCGCGAGGCGACCACCATCTTCATGACCTCCGGGCACGGCGGCTGCAGCCCACAAGGGCTGGCGATGGCCGCCTGGCACCGGGGCTTTCGCGTGCAGCTGCAGGCCAGCGTGTCGGGACCGCTGTTTCTCGACGGCGTGCGCCGCGAGAGCAAGCGCGAGGTGATACGCCTGGTGCACGAGGCCTTCTGCGAGCAGCTGCAGGCCAGTGATGTCGAACACCTGCCCAGCGCCCAGCTGGACCTGAACCGGCTGCTCGCCGACGGTGGCCAGCCGCTGGTGCTGATCAGCAGCTACCGCTTCACCCGCAACAAGGCGCCGCACTGGGTACTGATCACCGGTTGCGACCAAGACTTCGTCTACCTGCATGACCCCAGCCGCCAGCGCCCGGCATTGGACTGCCAGAACGTACCGGTCAGCCACGCCGAGTTCCGCCGCATGCGTGCCTTTGGCGGCAACAAGCTGCGCGCTGCAGTCGTGCTCTATTTGCGCCAGCCAGGCAGTAGGAGCCGGGAAGGCTGATCTGGGCATTCGAGCCGACGGCGATGATCATTCACGACACTCTCGACAGACTAGGCATCCCGTCGAACTGTCGCCGTGCAATGTGCTCAAGTGCGTGCCCGGGCTCTATACCGAGCAGGGCTGGAAATCTGTAGTGGCGTCGGAGGTGGAGTTCTATCGTAAAGCAGCAGGCAGAGCGTCCTCTTCGAAGCCTCCAACGAGCTCGTCACGCTATTCGGCGACGTCTGCAGTTGGTGCAAAACCCGGAGCTAGGTCTAGACGCCCACGGTTAAAGAGAGTAGTTAAATACAGACGGAGACAACTTTAACTATGGCGGTATCTTGAGCCTAGCCGGCAAGGCCACTGTGGCACCTGATGCCCTCGGCGGCTTCATAGTCCAGCAGTTTGGTCTTTACAGAGGGTTGTTGTAGCCATGGTTGAGAGTGCCGGCGCCAGCCAGGAAACCCAGGTGCTTGTTGTCGTCCTGATAATACAGGAACTCGCCTTGCTCCTTACGGAGCACAAAGAATGGCACGCGCGTAACTCTGTACACGTGACTCGATTTCGTCAAAAAAATTATGAAGAACTACTCTTCTTAACCCTGTTGGCTGGATGTGGAATTCAGCCGCGGTACCGGGTTGTTACCCAGCCCAATGCGCAGTAGCCACTTGCTGTCATGGAGGCTTTGAAAGTGGCGCTCGCGCTCGAACATCACCGTCGCGTAAAAAGTGCTGCCAAAGCGGCGAGCCACACTGCGGAACAACGCCTCGGAGGCCGTGTTGACAGGAGTGATGGTGGTTTCCAAGTTGCGCACGTGTATACAGTTTGGGCGGCGCAGAATTCCTTGGATCATGTGCCAGGCTAATCCCTGCCCCCGTCCCTCTTGCGTGACTGCAACCTGCCAGATGAACAGAGTGTCGGGGCGCTCCGGCACCAAATAGCCGGAGGCAAAACCGACCAGTTGCTTGTCGATTTCCGCCACGATACTGGTGCCCGCGAAGTGGCTAGTTTGCAACAGGTTGCAGTAGATGGAATTTTCGTCCAGTGGCGGACAGTTTTTAACTAGCTGATGCACCACAACTCCGTCTTCACTTCGTGGTTGGCGCAGTAGAACTTTCGTAGTAGCAGACTTACCCATGTCAGCTGAGGGTATACATGCGCCTTCGTTTGGATCGGTCGGGTGAAAGCTTAGTGTTTTCATGGTAATTTGAAAATTCCTTTCGGCTTCGAGAGGGCAGAGCAAATTGGGTGCGAATAAAATAGGTAATCTTTGTGCTGATAGAATAATAAGTGGCAAAGGAAATTGTCAGGCGCGGAATATTCTTTCCGAAGCATCTATCAGTTTTGATAAAGAGGTAAGGCGCTCGCGTTTTACTTGGCGTGATATGGGCTAGGCTCGTATGTAGAACATTTTGCTGTCGGACATATATGGTCACCTTCAAAGCTTACTTTTTATCTTCTCCATTTGACGTCTTCTTCATTGTTCCGCTTGCCTGGTTTTTTTAACCAATAGATTAGTCGTTGAGTACCATTAGCAAGACCCCAAATAACCGCAATAACTACGATTATAAAAAACAAGTCATTCAGTGCTTGATGCATTTTCCACTCCGCGATTTTCTCTTCACTTGCTACCTTAGCTGTCCATGGCGGAGTGCGAGGTAAAGTTGCCATAAATCTTTAAGATTATGATTAGTGCCTCTTAGGGACTTCTCTCGAGTGCTTGATGTGCGGCCGTAAAAATTTACGCAGAATTTATGTGCGCGACAGCAAGCGCAATAGAAACTTTACGCACATCGCGGAACACTGGGAGCTCTTGATTCAGTATTCAAGCGAGGACGTTCACTATGCGTTGTAACATTCGAGCAATAGATAGGGCAGCCGCTCATTCCGTCGGTTGTCTGAGATCTCTGGCGGAGCATGTCGGTCATGACTGAGTTTTTGCTTGTATTTACTGTTGCGATCGGCCTGGGTTGGCCGCTTGGCCGATACTTGGCGGCGGTTATGCGCGGGGCATCGATGCCTGGCGATCGGGTTTTCGGCTTGGTCGAGCGACCAATCTATCGACTGTTGGGTACGAGCCCGGAGCGGGGCATGAGCTGGCGCGGTTATGCAGGTGCCTTCCTGCTGAGCAACCTAGTGCTTGGCGTCGTCGTCTGGCTGATTCTGATGAATCAGGGTTGGCTACCGCTGAACCCTAATGACGCGCCCAGTATGAGCTGGGACCTGGCGTTGCACACCATGGTCTCGTTCCTGACCAACACCAATCAGCAGCATTACTCGGGTCAGGCGCAGCTTTCCTACCTGGCGCACATGACCGGCATTGTCACGCTGCAGGTCATCACTCCCATGATGGGGCTGGCGCTGGTTGTAGCAACGTTGCGCGGGCTGGTCGGTGGTCGTAACGCAGTTGCGTCGGCGCCGAGCGAGCAGCACAAAGCCGGAGATGCAGATGTCGGAAACTACTGGGTGGATGTCACCCGTGCGACCGTTCGCTTCATGCTACCGCTGTGCCTGGTTTGGTCGGTGCTGCTGACCAGTCAAGGTGTGCCGGCCACGCTGGCCGGCGGTCCGGTGGTCAATCCCGTCGACGCGTCGGTGGAGATGACTGAGCAAAAGATCCCGCTCGGCCCCGTATCTCCTATGGTCGCGGTCAAGCAACTTGGTACCAACGGTGGTGGCTGGTACGGCCCGAACAGCAGTGCGCCGCTGGAAAACCCGACGCCGCTTTCCAACCTGCTGGAAACGCTGGCACTCGTGCTCATTCCGATCTCAGTGGTGTTCATGATCAGTCCGCTCACCGGGCGGCGCAGGTTCACTGGCCTGGTTTTTGGCAGCATGCTGTTGATGTCGCTGACCTCAGCGGGTTTTGCCATCTGGTCCGAGGGGTTCTCTGCCACATCCGATGACATCGCGCTCATGGAAGGCAAGGAAGTCCGTCTGGGGGCAGAGCCGTCTGCGCTGTGGGCCTCGTTGACTACGCAGACCTCAAATGGGTCGGTCAACTCCATGCATGACTCGCTCGCGCCATTAACTGGTTTGGTGACCATCAGCAACATGCTGGTCAACGCAATCTGGGGTGGAATTGGTTCTGGGCTACAGCAGTTTCTCGTTTACCTGTTGCTTGGGGTCTTTCTGGCGGGCTTGATGACTGGCCGCACGCCGGAGCTGTTCGGGCGCAAGATCGAGGCTCCCGAAGTGCGCCTGCTTGCTGTGCTGGTGCTGCTTCAGCCGCTGGCACTGCTTGGCTTTACAGCAATTACCCTGGCGGTACCTGATCTGGCGCAGAACTCCAATCCCGGTTTCCACGCTATCAGCCAAGTCTTCTATGAGTTCACTTCCGCCTTCGCCAATAACGGCTCCGGTTTCGAAGGTTTGGGCGATGCGACGGTCTGGTGGAATCTGAGCTGCGTACTGCTACTGATCTTGGGACGCTACCCGGCGCTGGTCATCCCGCTGGTAATTGCCTCCATGCTGGCTCGCAAGCGCCGCGCGCCTGAAGGCGCAGGTAGCCTGCAGATCGAAACCCCCACTTTCGCGCTCACGCTGATTGCCGTGATCGTAATTCTCACCCTGCTTCAGTTCATGCCGGTGCTCGTTCTCGGTCCGGTTGCTGATCACCTGTCGCTACTGCCGCTGGTTGCGCACTGAGAGAAATTGAAATGACTCGTATACAAACAGTGGATCGGGCTGACCGTTCCGCAGGAATGCAAGCGAAGGGCCTCAGGTCTGCGCTGGTCAATGCCTTCATCAAGCTGGCTCCGCAGCACATCATCAAGAATCCGGTGATGGCCCTCGTCTGGTTGAGCACCTTGCTGACCGCAGTCGCCACTTTGGCGGGCTGGACCAGTCCTGGTTTCGGTTGGTCGGTGACCGTCGTGCTACTGGTGACGGTGCTTTTCGGCAACTTCGCCGAAGCTATCGCCGAAGCGCGCGGCCGGGGTCAGGCGGCATCGCTGCGCCGGGCACGCAAGGATCTAACGGCCAGGCTCCTGAGCAAATCGGGCTCAGAAACGACGATTCCGGCCTCTGATCTGCGTCCTGGAGACATGGTCGTCGTCGAAGAAGGGCAGTTCGTGCCGGCAGATGGCGAAATCGCCGAGGGTCTGGCGACCATCAACGAAGCCGCTGTTACAGGCGAATCGGCTCCGGTATTGCGTGAAGCGGGCACGGATCGTTCGAGTGTCATTGGGGGCACTAAGGTGCTGTCGGACCGCATAATCGTGCGTGTCACTGCAGAGCCGGGCGATAGCTTTCTTGATCGCATGATCGCGTTGGTGGAAGGGGCCAATCGGCAGAAGACGCCTAACGAGATCGCACTGGGCATCCTACTGCTGGTAATGACCCTGACTTTCCTGATCGTGGTGGTAACCCTGCCGTTCATTGGTGGCTTCGTTGGGGTGGACGTTAACGTCGTGCTGCTGATCGCGCTGCTGGTATGCCTGATCCCCACGACAATCGGCGGCTTGTTACCAGCTATTGGCATCGCCGGCATGAACCGTGCGTTGCAGGCCAATGTGTTGGCCAAGTCGGGCAAGGCCGTGGAGGTAGCCGGTGACGTAGACGTACTGCTGCTCGACAAGACCGGCACCATCACCCACGGTGACCGTCAGGCGACCCGCTTCATTCCAATGACTGGCATAGATGAGTCGCAGCTGCGCATGGCCGCCCTCCTGGCATCGCTTGCCGATCCCACGCCAGAAGGCAAGTCCATCGTCAAGTTGGCGCGCGAGTTTGAGGGAAAAGCCGTTGACCCCGAGCACGCGCAGTTCGTTGCGTTTTCCGCGCAGACCCGGATGTCCGGGGTCGATCTGCCAGGCGAGCGCATTATCCGTAAGGGTGCTATGGATGCGATCGTCCAGCATGTTCAGCAGTTGGGTGGTCGTACCCCTGCCGAGCTTGGTGCACAGGTGGATCAAGTTGCACGTAGCGGCGCCACGCCTTTGGTGGTGTCTGATGGCCGTCAGATCCTTGGGGTGATCGAACTGTCTGACGTTGTCAAACACGGCATCAAAGAACGTTTTGCCCGGCTGCGTGCGATGGGCGTCAAGACCATCATGATCACTGGCGACAACAAGCTTACTGCAGCGACTATCGCCGCTAAGGCTGGGGTGGACGATTACATTGCGGAGGCCCGCCCTGAGGACAAACTTGCGCGTATTCGAGAAGAACAGGCGCAGGGCAAACTGGTGGCGATGGTTGGCGACGGTACCAATGACGCACCGGCACTGGCACAGGCTGACGTCGGCCTGGCCATGAACTCGGGCACCCAGGCCGCCAAGGAGGCGGGCAACATGGTTGATCTGGATTCCGATCCGGCCAAGTTGCTGTCCGTCGTAGAGATCGGCAAGCAGCAGCTCATCACGCGCGGCGCGCTGACGACTTTCTCGCTGGCTAACGATGTTTCGAAGTACTTCGCCATCTTGCCTGCGCTGTTCGCCGCGACCATTCCGTCGATGTCTGCGCTCAACGTGATGAACCTCACTAGTCCGACCAGCGCGGTCATGTCGGCATTGGTCTTCAACGCCATCATCATTCCGTTGCTGATCCCGCTGGCGCTCCGCGGTGTGAGCTTCAAGCCGTCCAGTGCCACTGATCTGCTACGCAACAACATGCTGATCTACGGTGTGGGTGGCGTGCTGCTGCCATTCTTGGGCATCAAGCTGATCGATATCGTTCTGACAGCCCTATTCAATTTCTAAAGGCGAGTATTCATGGCTAGTTCTCACACATCCCGTGTTCCAGCGCCCGCCCCAGCCACCGGTGTATCCGACAAGGGCTTGCTGCGGGGCTCTCTCGGCCTGGCCTTTCTGTCTATCCTCGGACTCGGCCTACTCTATCCGCTGGCTGGCGTCGGGCTTGGGCAGGTGCTGTTTCCCAGCACAGCCAATGGCAGCCTGATCGAACGTGACGGCAAGGTGCTCGGATCTTCTCTGGTGGCGCAGCCGTTCAGCGCTGACCGTTACTTTGCGTCGCGCCCTTCGGCGGCGGCCCATCAGCCGATGGCAACCGCCGGTAGCAACCAGGCACGGACCAACCCGGAAATGCGTCAGCGCGTGGAGGAGGCTGTCGCCGCGGTGGCTAGTCGGGAGGGGGTGGATCCTGTCCAGGTTCCGAGCGACCTGGTGACTCAATCCGGCGCAGGCTTCGACCCTCACATCAGCCCGCAGGCTGCTGAAATCCAGGTCGGGCGCGTTGCGCGTGCCAGGAACCTGACTGCCGAAGAGGTGATGGAGTTGGTTGCCAAACATACTGAGGGCCCGCAATTGGGCGTGCTCGGAGAGTCCAGGGTCAATGTTTTGGAATTGAACCTTGCGCTGGACAGTTTGGCGGCCGTCGATGCGCCAGCACCTGCCACCGCGAAGTA
This sequence comes from Pseudomonas sediminis, assembly GCF_039555755.1. Lineage (NCBI taxonomy): Bacteria > Pseudomonadati > Pseudomonadota > Gammaproteobacteria > Pseudomonadales > Pseudomonadaceae > Pseudomonas > Pseudomonas sediminis. The sequence goes on along the minus strand of NZ_CP154631.1, from coordinate 1,197,641 downwards.
AGTAGCGGCGCCAGTTGTCACAGGCCGAGGAAATACTCCCCGGCCTGTGTGCATTGCAACTGCTGATCTGCTGGCTATCGGCACTTTTCCCCCCTGCCGTTTCGGCAGTGTGAAGATGAATGACGAAGCGGCGATGGAAGAGACTTAGATGGCATATGAAGTTAATGAGCAGGCCGATGCATTAATGGGCGCGCTGCGTCGCCAGGAGGCGGGGCGGCTTACGGTTTTTCTCGGAGCGGCCCCAGGTGTAGGCAAGACCTACGCCATGCTGGTGCGCGCCCGTGAGTTGCAGCGGCAGGGCATCGATGTCGTCGTTGGTATCGTCGAAACACATGGGCGCAGCGAGACCCAGGCGCTGGTGACAGGGCTGCCCATGATCCCCAGGAAGACGATCGAGTATCAGGGTCGGCGCTTGGAAGAGATGGATCTGGATGCGCTGCTGGCCCACAAGCCAGATGTCGTTCTCGTCGATGAACTGGCCCATCGCAATGTCCCCGGCAGTCGCCACGAGCGACGTTGGCAGGATGTGGAGGAGCTACTCGACGCGGGTATCGATGTTTATACCACCATCAATATCCAGCACCTGGAAAGCTTGAATGACGTGGTGCATCAGATCACTGGCGTCCGCGTCAGTGAAACGGTGCCCGATTCGGTGTTCGATAGACTGCGCGACATTCGTTTGGTGGATCTACCCGCGCGCGAGTTGATTGAGCGCCTCAACGAGGGCAAGGTCTATCTACCGGAGCAAGCGGCGCAGGCGCTGCAGGCCTTTTTCTCACCATCGAACCTCACAGCATTGCGCGAGCTAGCAATGCAAACGGTGGCTGATCATGTCGACGCGGACCTTCAGGAAACCCGAGCGGCTCGAGGCCTGCCTGGCCTTGCCATCCAGCGGCATGTACTGATCGCTATCGACGGGTGTGGCCAGTCGGAGTATCTGGTGCGCGCGGGTGCGAGAATTGCCGAACGCCGCGGCGCTCCATGGTCTGTGGTTACCGTCGAGACGGGCGGTGTACCTACCGTTCAGTACATGGGGGATTCGGACTGCACCGAGCAGAAGTCGAACCCTACCGCCCGTGTTGCGCAGGATCGTCAGATGGAGTTGGACAGGGCCTTTGCTTTGGCGCGTAACCTAGGCGGGGCAACGGAAGTTCTGCATAGCGCCGATGTGGCCGGTGCGATTCTTGATGCGGCCGCTGCGAGAAGTGCCAGCTCCATCGTTATTGGCCGAACTCGTGAGCGGCCTATTGCTCGGATGTTTAATCGCACCCTGACGCAGCAAATCCTGCGTCGGGGTGTCCGTTATGAGCTGACTATCGTCAGCACTCCTCAGGCGCGTCTCGGAATAAGAAATACAAACAGCTTGATCGGGCTAGGGCGCGCTCGATGGGAACCGACCACGGTTCTCGGAGTCACTGCGCTGGCCACGGGAGCGGCACACCTAGGAGATCGTTTCCTCGGGCTGCAGGATCTGTCGTTGGTCTTCCTCGTGGCCGTACTGGTCGTAGCCTCCCGAACTCGCATGACGGCCGCATTCGCAACAGCCGTGCTCTGCTTCCTGGCCTACAATTTCTTCTTCATCGAGCCGCGCTACACTTTTCTGATTAGCGCGCAGCGCGGCGTAATTACGGTATTGCTGTTCCTAGCTGCTGCGTTAATTGCCGGCCGTCTGGCGTCGAAGCTGCGGATGCAGGTAATCGCCCTGCGTGCAGCGAATACTCACGCCACGGCCATGCAAAACCTAGGCAGACAGCTCTCCACGGCCGCCGATCTGGGCCAAGTTATCACGGCAGGTTCCTCCGTTCTGCAGCAAACCTTGGGCGCGAAGGCCTGGATTCGGGTCAACGGTGAATCAGGGCCGGCAACCTCCGCTGCTGAGTTGGATGACAAAGACCGTATCGCTGCAGACTGGACACAGGAGAATGGTCAGTCCAGTGGTCGCTATACCGACACGCTAACGCACTCTGATTGGTGGTTCCTGCCGCTGACCTCGGATCAGACCATTCTGGGTGTGGTGGGGCTGCATTTTGCGTCCCAGGTATCGCGTCTGACCTTCGAGCAACGCCGCCTTGCCGAAAGCATGGTGGACGATATCGGGCAGGCTGCCGTGCGTACGCGCCTGGTCGCTGACCTCGAAGCGTCGCGGGTAGCTGGAGAGACTGAACGCCTACGATCAGCCCTGCTTTCCTCTGTTTCCCATGACTTGCGTTCGCCGCTGTCGTCGATGATCGGTGCAGCGGATAGCCTGGCGAGTTACGGTAAGGATATGAGCGAGGATGATCGGGCAAGCCTGCTCGAAACCATCAGTATGGAAGGTGAGCGACTGGATCGTTATATCCAGAATCTGTTGGACATGACCCGACTGGGGCATCAGGGTTTAACGTTAACCCGTGACTGGATCGGTATCGACGAGTTAGTGGGATCGGCATCTCGCCGCCTGCAACGCTATGTTCCACATGCCAGAATTGACGCTGATATTCCCGCGGATTTGCCTCCGATTCATGTGCACCCGGCGCTTATCGAGCAAGCCTTGTTCAATGTGATGGAGAACGCCGCAAAATTTTCCCCTCCGAACGAAGCGATCCAGGTTGTTGTTCGACAAATTGATGGAGATCAGTTGCGAATCGATATTTCCGACAAGGGCCCTGGTATACCTGAAGATGAGCGCCGACGGATTTTCGATATGTTCTACAGTGTGGAGCGCGGGGATCGGGGACAGCAAGGGACCGGCCTTGGTTTGACAATTGTGCAAGGGATCATCGGAGCCCATATGGGCAAGGTGGAAGCTCTACCGGGGCTTGGTGGTGTCGGAACTACGGTGCGCCTGATCCTGCCCTGGGGCGAGCAGCCAACCGCAGAGGGGGCCTAATCAGTGTTTCACGACGACAGAAGCCGGGCGTTGCCGGCGGTGCAAATACTCGTCATCGACGATGAGCCGCAAATCCGCAAGTTTATCGACATTAGTCTACGATCGCAGGGATATAAGACTATCTTGGCCGCCGATGGCGAACAAGGTTTGTCTGTGCTGGCTACCCAGGGTGCCGACCTCGTAATCTTGGACCTGGGCCTGCCGGATCGTGATGGACAGGACGTGCTCAAAGAACTAAGACTGTGGTCGCAAGTGCCCGTCATTATCCTAACGGTGCGATCCGATGAGGGGCAGAAAGTCGCCTTGCTCGATGCCGGGGCTAATGACTACGTCACTAAGCCATTTGGCATTGAAGAGCTTATGGCGAGAATAAGGGCGATACTACGCAGTAGCGGAGCCCCTGACGATGTATCGGCAATTTATGACGATGGATGTTTGAGCATAGACATTGTTGAACGCGAAGTTCATTTGCATGGGCAGTCCATACAATTAACGCGCAAGGAATTTTCTTTGCTGGCGCTTTTGGTTAGGCAGCCTGGACGCCTAATCACCCAAACCCAGTTACTGAGGGAAATATGGGGGCCGGCACATGTGGAGCATACCCATTATCTGCGCATTCTGGTCGGTAAGCTTAGGCATAAGTTGGGTGATAATGCGTCCGCGCCTCAATACATCATCACAGAGCCTGGAGTCGGTTTGCGATTTCTGTCGAAGGATCGGGTGCACGGGTAATGAGCATTGAAAGTGGGGTAGATGTTTATCCCCTTCCAAGCACTTATCATAAGCATGCCGTCGAGACTTCAATCTTGGCTTCGTGGTCCTAGAACTGGCTAGGCGCAACTTGACTTGAAATGGTAGCGTTAACTGGGCCGATTGCTGTGGATTGGGTATTGATTAATTTCTTGATCGTGCCGACTGTTTATCTACTTCTTCTGCTATCGTTCTCGCAAAGTCAGGCCTAATCAAAAATACTTGGCGCTGGCACATATCGATGCACCACATGCTGTCTTTCTAGCTCGGGTTTCATCGGCGTCATTTTTAAGTCAAACCCCCATGGGCTTAATGCTTGATGCTAGTAGTTTTTCTCAGTCCATACTGTCGAAGTATAGCCAATAGAACTCGACAGGCGCTTATTGTTGTCTCAGCGCACGCGCCGCGGAGTAGCGGTATCCACTGATGCTTGGCAATTTCATGGCTGTAGGCATATTATTCAGCACTTGCATAGTGCGTGTGTATCTTGGTCGTTGGCTTTGTGCATTTTAACGAGGAGTATCCATGCAATTTGTTGAGTTGCTGTTAGCCTCAAAAGTCCAGGTCCTTGGCTGTGGCACCAAGTTAAAGGGTGGCGGTTCCGATTTTATAGATGGTGCGGCCTGCTATTGAGCTTTGCAGCACCGATGTTTAGAAAAGGCCGAGAGGTACTGAAGCTGTCGGCCGCAAGTTACTGCGTACTAGATAAGATGAAGCCGTGAAGGTATTGGAATAAGTCATAGGCGGCCATTGGACCGCCCGGCAAATTTCTGAATAAGATGAGTAGCACCGGAAACGATCAGCAGATCTCCCGGTATTATTCGTGTGCTGGGGGTGGCATGCTGAAAATCCTGATTGGCCCGTTTCACTCCGACCACCGTGACGCCGTGCGCTTCCCGAATACTGGATTCGGCCAGAGTTTGGTTATGAGTTACGTGAGGGGCGTGGATTTTGGCAATGGCGAAGCCGTCCTCAAACTCAATAAAGTCGACCATTCGGCCACTGATCAAGTGGGCCACCCGCTCGCCCATGTCGGCCTCAGGATAGACCACATGATGAGCGCCAATACGCTGCGCAATCTGGCCATGCTCCTCAGTTAGAGCCTTAACCCAGATGTCTTGTATGCCCAGTTCAGTTAGGGTCATTATAGTCATCAAGCTTGCGGCTAGGTCTGTGCCGATACCGACAATGGCATGGGAAAAGTCTGCAACACCCAACTGGCGGAGAACCATCAGGTTGGTGGAGTCGGCCTGCACCGCATGGGTTAGCAGATCAGCCCAGCGATGTACTGGTTCGGCGTCTTGATCGATACCCATCACGTCATGGCCTAGATGCATCAGGGACTGGGCTACCGAGCTGCCAAAACGGCCGAGGCCAACCACTACAACACTGTCCCCCTTGGAAAAGGCGAACCTCTCGGTAAACAGAAACTTAGCCGACAATGGGATGTTCCTCTGGGTAACGGTAGGGCATGCGGTGTTCGCCTAACGCTAAGGAAACCGCAAGGGTAACGATGCCAACCCGACCGACATACATCAGTAGGATCAACATCAACTGACTGGACTCAGGAAGCTCAGCGGTGATGCCGGTGGATAACCCCACGGTGCCGAACGCCGATATCACTTCGAAGATGACTTTGTCGGTTGGGGCATCGGTTCCGCGGAGGATAAATAAGGTACCTAGCACAATCATTGCGCTCCCTAGTACCAGTACGGTTATGGCTTGGCGTTGCGCCGAAGTGCTAATACGCCGACCGAACGCTTCACTATCACTACGTCCACGGATCTCGGCAATGACCAGCAACACCAGAATAGCCAAGGTTCCTACTTTGACACCACCTGCTGTGCCGGCACTGCCGCCACCGACGAACATCAGAAAGTAGTGCAGGGCCCAGCTTTCATGCGTCAGAGCTCCGATATCAATGGAGTTGAAGCCCGCAGTGCGCGCCGATACTGAGGCAAAAGCTGCCGATAGTAGTTTGTTGCCCAGATCCATGGGGCCCAAGGTAGCCGGGTTGGACCATTCGAACAGTAGCAACATAGCAAAACCGCCCAGCAGAAGAATCAGAGTTCCGCTCAGCGTTAGCTTGGTGTGCAAAGACCAGTGACGTGGATCCCTGAATCTGTTCCGCAGGTCATGCAGTACGGGAAAGCCGATCCCGCCGATCACGATGGCGGTCATCACTGGCAATAGGATTAGGACATCGGAGACATAGCGCATCAGGCTGTCAGAATGAATGGAGAAACCCGCGTTATTGAAGGCGGAAACGGCATGAAAAAGGCCACTCCAGGCGGCTTCAGACCACGACAGGTCGTATGCTAGGTGTAGCCTCAGGGTCAGCAGCAGGGTAACGAACAGCTCTACGCCTAGCGTCACCACCAGCACCAGCTTAGCAACGCTGCTCACATCTCCCATGGCCAGAGAGCGAGATTCTTGTTGGGCGACCATTTTTGTACGCAAGCGAAACGAGCGATTGACCAGAAGGCCCAGCAAAGTAGCCAGAGTCATCATGCCGAAACCTCCAATCTGGAACAGCAGCAGAATCACCACCTGACCGAGGCTTGACCAGTAGACGCCGGTGTCCACCACCACTAGGCCCGTTACACATACTGCCGACACTGCGGTAAATAGAGCTGTCACCCAGTGGCTTGACTGACCTTCTGCATTAGCAGTGGGTAGCATCAACAAGACCGTGCCGATCAGTATCACCAGAAGAAACACCAAGGCGACGGCCCGGGCAGGGTGCATAAGAGCTTTCATTCGGGCCGCGCCCAGGTAGCAGGGAACTGCAGCAGAGCGCGTGTAAGCATGATTTGGTGATTCACCAGGCAGTCAGAGAGGCCGGCATGCTAACTCCGTGTTTGAAGATCACGCAGGGTATAGTGCAAAAATTTACGATTTATTTACGGCGAACACTCATGCTCAAGGGAGCCGTGACGGGTCCTGCTCCGTTATCACGAACCTATTATTTGTAGCGTCATAGAGCGGGGCTTATCCGATTTGGCTCAGCACTTATAAGAGTGCATACCTTGGAACGGCTGCAATCCGAAAGGATGCCCGGGGGTATGGCTATCATGGAGCACTGATTTCTCACCGAATAGAGGAAGCTAAGAAACAGCGCTGCCACTGGGTCGCTGCGACCGCGCTGGCCAGTTCCCAAAGTCGCCGAAATCTGCAACGTGCTGGTTTAACTGCATCCCATGCTCAAGCGCTATATCGCCTGGTAGATAGCTGAGATAAACGGCTGGGTATCAGTCCTCTTCTGGCCGTTCTCGGCCTGTATCTGGCCTCTGTACTGTGGGGTTCGTCCCAGTAGTTTGCTGGCATATTTATGTTTAGCGTAAGCCGGCAAGGCCGGCTCACGTACGTCTGCTTTACAGCTCCAGGGAAAGGGGGCTGGCCGATGGACCACAGCATCTGTGTGAGCATATGCGCTGGTGGAGGCGGCTGAGGAAGCCCACTTCGAATGCTCTCCGTTCTATTGCGCGTGGCAGTAAGTCGCGCTCGGCGATCATCACTGCCCAGAGCCAGCCGCTGCGAGCATTGTCAAGCCAACTCTGGGCCAGCCTGGCGCCCTGGTTGAATGCCTCTCTACAGTCGGCGGCCCAGATGATCTCCACGCCTGGATGGCCGTCCTGCGATGGAAGGCAGGTCATTACGCCTTTGCTCATCTCGTACCTCCTCGCGCCTCGGATAGTGCGCGACGATAGAGCACGACCATCTCATCTAGCAGGTCCAGAGCTGAGTAAGCAGCGATCCGCACGCGCAGATCTTCCGGCTGCAGCCCATCCGGTTCAGCTAGTTGATCAAGCAGATTGCCGAGCATTACGCCGCGTAGTTCAGCTGCAGCTTCGGAGGGTAGGGGAGAGCGTTCGGATTCATGCAGCGGGCTTCGCTGCAGCGGAAAAGGTACAACGCAGGATTCGAACTCAGCCATGGCGCACCTCCAGATCAGAGGTGGACAGCAAGACCTGAAGCCCAAGGCGGAGCTCTTGGGTAAAAAAGGGGTAGCGCATTTTCCTTATGCTCCTTGGACGGATTAAGGAGCCGCCTACCAGCCTTCTCACGAGCATAGGAGGCGGACCGTGCAAGGGTGAGAAACCGGCGTCCAAGGGAACCGGCCAGGCAAAAGCCTGCCTCACACGGTCCGCCATAGATATGCAGTAGCACAATGGATAACCACTGGCTTGCACTATGACGCTACCGCGCCTTGGACAACATCTGGGTTCTCACGCCCGGTCGTGGGACTTACCACGACGGGGGCACTCTAGCCCGAGGGTTTCAGGATGGCAACCAAGTATGGCGTAGGGAGATTGGAAGGTTTGAGCTAAGTGCGGGTTAAGGTGATTCACTGAGCGTCAGTCAGCGCACATTGCGAATCGAGCCGAGAATCTGGTCGTCAGGTGCCTCGTAGCCCGTTTAGCCGCAGTCTTTGGCGATTTGGTGGGCGGTGGGGCACCGCCTACTGTTCAAGGATGAAGTGACTAGGCGGCGACTAAAGGTCTTCTGGGCAATGCGCTGTGCGTCTTCCGTCGATATTCCGCCTTGAACCAGACGTTTCACATAGTCCGCTTCAGAGAGCCCTGGCGGACTATGTGGATGCATGTGGCTCGCTGTCCGGCGAATGACAGCGTTCAACCAGCGTGATGGGGAAGTACGGATGGTTCCCTTGGCCAGGGCGTTCAACAGTTGGGAGGTGATCGCTTCCTGTTGATTAGCAGGAGCGGAGCTGATCAGCAGGGCTATCTGTTGACTCTCCAGAGCACTCAGCCGCGTCAGTTTTGCCGTGCGGCTTACTGATGATTCATTTGATGGTTCATATGGTGGTTCTAGGGGTGACATAGCTATGTCACCCTCCCCCTGACATAGCTGTGTCACCCTGGGGGTGACAGTGGTGTCACCCTCCCTGGCGATGTCGTCAGCCGGGGGTGACAATTTGTCGGGGTAGGTCAAAGCGAGTGTGTAGCCGTTAGAAACCTGCCGGCCGCTGGCATCAAATCGAGCGTCCTTCTTCAGCAGACCGGCAGCCAGCAGGGTTTTGATAGTGCGTTGGACGGTACGCTCCGAAGTGCTGCACTTCGCTGCAATCGTCTTCATCTTCGGCCAGCAGTAGCCGTGATCATCTGCGTTATCAGCGAGCGCCATGAGGACTAGCTTTGGCACGGGCGGGAGCGGCTGCTCCCATGCCCAGTTCATGGCTTTGATGCTCATAGCGGTCAGGCTTCTTCGATGACGCGAGCGACTGCAGAGGTTTTGAAATATATCCGTCGGCCGATTTTGACCTTGCACGGGCGTAGCTTCGCGGACAGCTCGTTGTCGCCGCTCAGGGAGATTCTCAGGCCGTTTTTGCTGCGATGTAGCACCTCTGCGAGCTGCTCGAGGGAAAGCAGTGGTGAGCCTCCGTAGCGGTTCAGCAGGGTTTCTTCGACTGTCATCTTGCGACTCCTTGTATGGCTTGCGATACACTGCGCTCATTACGCGAAAAAGGCGTAAGAGTCCTTGAAAAACACTAAATGTCCATATTTTAGACATTTAGTCCTTTTTATGATCGAAGGCTTACGATGTCAAGCACGATTGAAGACCGCGTCATTCTGATTCTGAAGGAGCAGATGTCTCCGGCTGACCTTGAGAGCCTGAAGGGCCACGAAGGGCCGTTCTCAGCGCTGCTCAGTCTGTGGAGTCAGCCGCCGTACGCTGGTCGCGGCTTCTGGGAAAAGCTCTCCCAGCTAACAGGCATTCCGTCCGCCCGGTGGCGTAGTGCGTTCTCGCGCAAGCAGAAGCCGACCTCAGCCATGATCGAGTCGATTGCCCACCTGTGGCCGAAATACGCGTTCTGGCTGGTTACTGGTGTGACCGATGCGGCCAATGGTCATGTGGCACCATTAACGGCGCTGACCTTCCCTGAGTTTCTTCATGCGGAGCAGCCTGGTGCGGATGCGTATTTCAGCAAGGCCATCGCCCTGGCAAAGCGCCTGTATGAAGAGGGTGAGGTCGATCTGGAGAGCGATGAAGCGCGCCTTGCAGCAGTTGAGAGGACGCTTCCCTTGGCGCATTGGGTTGGAAGCGCTCTAGTTGACGTGGCTTATCGACTGGCAACCAGCGATGAGTACCAGGAACTCGTCAGTGCGTGGGAGCGCCGGGAGGAGTCTCGTGCTGAGCATCTTGGTCGAGTGCTAGGCACTGACCGGCCCTGGGAGCGGCATTTGGAAGAGAGGAAATCTCTCGGCCTTACGTCGGCCCCAGTATACGGACAAGACCCTCGCGTTACGCACCAGAGCAGCTGGGATCTTTTCTACAAGCCAGGCAGCGAAGATGCCTGAAGGGCTGGTGACCGAAGTAGGGTCAGTTTCATGCCCTCAATGAGCTTGCTGAAAAATACCCCGGCTGCATGGTTGTAGATCAGTTGTCAGCCGCTTGCTTACTGCGTCTGGTCGTTTTCCTCTCAAGCTTATCCAGCTTGCCAACAAGGTCTTCAGCACGCAGGTGCGTGTAGCGCTTGAGCATCTGCATCGACTTGTGGCCGCTGATGGCCGAGACCTCCTGATCAGAGAGGCCGCCCTCGACCAAACGGCTGACCGCCTCATGACGTAGATCGTGGAAACGCAGGTCGGGCATCCCGAGCTTCTTCTTCAGCAGCCCCCAGGTCTTGGTGAAGGCATAGGGGCGACGTTTATCGTCCTTTCCCGGTTCACCGAAGAACACCAGATTGCAGTCTTTGGGGCGAACAGGGTTTTCCAGGGCGGCCCTGAATGTTTCGGTTGCCAGCTTGGTAAGAGGGACGGTGCGAGCACTATCGTTCTTGGTGTCTGCGAGCCGCACCACACGCTTTTTCAGGTCTACCTGATGGCAACGTAGGCCGGTTATCTCCGACGATCTCATGCCCGTTTCCAGGGCGATTCGGACGATCCAGCCCAGCATGGGGTTGCTGTGGTTGTTCACCGCAGCGAGCAGACGCTTTTCTTCGTCGGCGGACAGTCGGCGGTCGCGGCCCTCTCCAGGGCTGGGCTTGCGGATATTCAGCACCGGATTGAAGGTAAGGCCCAGGCCCCATTCCTGAATAGCTACCGTGAAAAGGTGGCTGAGAAGGGCCAGTTCAAGCCGCACGGTATTGTTGCTGGTGGGGAGGCCGCGCTTGCTCAGGGTGCCGAGCCTTGTATCGCGGTACTTGGCGATGACTTCAGCGGAGAGGGCGGCTATGGAGTATTTGCCCAGGTGCTGGATCAACTGCTTGGCCTTGGTGGCTTCGGCTTTGCGCGTAGTGGGCTTCTTGCTGGGCGTCACCTCGGACAGGTAGCGCTCTAGAGCTTTCTCCAGCGTCATGCGCTCGGAGCCGCTGCGCTGGATGTACACGCCGCGCACCATTTCGTCTTCGGTGCGGCGTGCCCAGTCTTCGGCGTCGCGCTTGGTGCGGAAGGTTTTGGCGTTGGTCGGCCAGCCCGTTTTTCGGACTACGGCTTTCCATGTGCCGGCAGGGGTTTTGACGATTGTTGCCATCAGATAAGGACTCCAAAGGCAGACTGGCTAACCAGTACTGTACCGATTTTGTACCTTTGGACCATGGGCTGATCCAGATGCCACAACCCTAAAAAGCTTAAAGCCGCGCAGTGCGCGGCTTTGAAGGTGGTGGGCCCACACGGACTCGAACCGTGGACCAAAGGATTATGAGTCCTCTGCTCTAACCAACTGAGCTATAGGCCCCCAGAAGGCCGGCGGATTATACCGGCGCGTTCTCGCCAGCGCCAACCGCTTGACCTGGTGGGAGAAATTTCCGAGTGAAGGCCTCGGCAGAAAGCGGGCAGCTGACCACGTAGCCCTGGATCTGCAAGCAGCCTTCGGCGAGCAGGCGATACTCCAAGGCGTGGTCGTTACCACTTGCGCATTGTTCCAGGCAGTTGCGCAGGGTGCGCGGGTGATCGTCCGGGTGCAGATGGCGTTGCCAGAAGCCGGGCTCCAGCCATTCGTGCAGGGGATAGCCCAGCAGTTTTTCCGCATGGGGCGAGACGTAGGTGTAGGTGAGCCCGCTGGACTCGGTCTCCCAGGTGATGGCCGAGAGGCTTTCGACCATGTCGCGAAAGTGCTGCTCGCGGTTGTGTAGCTCCTGCTCCAGCGCTTCGCGGTTGCGCATCTCGCGTTTCAGGTGGCGGTTGATGCGCAGGATGATGGCGATGATCGCCAGCAGGCCAAGAACGGCGGGCAGGCTGTAGAGCAGGGTTTCGTGCCAGACGTTGCGTTTGTCCAGCACGCTGCCGACCCAGGGTTCCTGCAGGTCGGCGATTTCTTCGGCGCTGAGTTCGGCGAAGAGGCGGTCGAGAATGTCGATCAGCATGGTCTGCCCACGCGGAGCGGCCATGGCCAGCTGATAGCGATAGGGCGTCTCGCCACTGATATAGAGGCCGTCGAGCATGAGCTGGCGCAGGCTCCAGACGCTGGAGGCGAGGTCACCGACCATGGCATCAGCTTCGTTGGTCGCCAGCGCCTGCAGCGCAGCGGCGACATTGCGCAGGGGCAGCAGGTTGAGGTCAGGGTGTTGCTGGCGCAGCAGTTCGTGCGGGGCATAGTCGCTGACGACGGCGACCTTGAGGCCGTACAGGTCTGTTAGCTGCTTGGGCTGTGGTCCGCCAGTGCGGGCCAGGATGATGATGGGGAAGTCCAGGTAGGGGCGGGTGAAGGTCAGGTATTCCTGGCGTTCGGGTGTCGACATCACACCGGGAAGCAGGTCGACCTGGCCCCTGCGTGACTGCTCCAGTATCGCGCTCCAGTTGCTGGGCTCGACGGGGTGCAGCTCCACGCTAAGGCGCTCTTCGATCAGCCGCACATAGGCGGCGGTGAGGCCGTGATAGTTGCCTTGTTCGTCACGAAACTCGAAAGGTGGCCAGGATGCATCGACACCCAGGCGTAGTTTGGGGTGGGCTGCCAGCCAGGTGCGCTCGTTCTCGTTGAGTGTCAGGGCTAGGGCCGGGGTCATCCAGTACGCCAGGCACAACAGCACAATGGCCGGCAAGCGGGGCATAACAGCCTCGTTTCGAGATCAGTATCGCCCTAGTGTAGATCGGCTATTGCCGGGATGGCAGTTTGATTGCAGTGCCCGTGCTTGCCTGTGGCTGGCGAGTGATCGGGCACACTGCTCAGAAAGCAAAACCCCCGACCTGGGCCGGGGGTTCTGGTATCACTCGTCGAGGAAGGAGCGCAGATGCTCGCTTCGCGTCGGGTGGCGCAGTTTGCGCAGCGCCTTGGCTTCGATCTGACGAATACGCTCACGGGTAACATCGAACTGCTTGCCCACTTCCTCGAGGGTGTGGTCGGTGTTCATGTCGATACCGAAGCGCATGCGCAGGACCTTGGCTTCACGGGCAGTGAGGCCGGCCAGCACTTCGCGAGTGGCTTCCTTGAGGCTTTCGACCGTGGCTACGTCGATCGGGGACTGCATGGTGCTGTCCTCGATGAAGTCACCCAGGTGCGAATCTTCGTCGTCGCCAATCGGGGTTTCCATGGAGATCGGCTCTTTGGCGATCTTCAATACCTTGCGGATCTTGTCCTCAGGCATTTCCATGCGCTCACCCAGCTCTTCCGGAGTGGGCTCGCGACCCATTTCCTGCAGCATCTGACGGGAGATGCGGTTGAGCTTGTTGATGGTCTCGATCATGTGCACCGGAATACGGATGGTGCGCGCCTGGTCGGCGATCGAGCGGGTGATCGCCTGGCGGATCCACCAGGTGGCATAAGTCGAGAACTTGTAACCGCGGCGGTATTCGAACTTGTCCACCGCCTTCATCAGGCCGATGTTGCCTTCCTGGATCAGGTCGAGGAATTGCAGGCCACGGTTGGTGTACTTCTTGGCGATGGAGATCACGAGACGCAGGTTGGCCTCGACCATTTCCTTCTTGGCGCGGCGAGCTTTCGCTTCACCGATGGACATGCGACGGTTGATGTCCTTGATCTCGGCCAGGCTCAGGCTGCACTCGGCTTCCAGATCAGCCAGCTTCTGTTGGCAACGCTGGATGTCAGCTTGCAGGTTGCCCAGGGCTTCGGCGTATTTTGCCTTGCCTTTGGCCAGGCCGGCGGACCAGTCCATGTCGATTTCGTTGCCCGGGAACAGGCGCAGGAAGTCGGCACGCGGCATGCGCGCATCACGTACGCATAGCTGCATGATGGCGCGTTCTTGCGCACGCAGACGGTCGAGAGCATCGCGCACCTGGGTGACCAGGGCGTCGTACTGCTTGGGCACCAGCTTGATCGGCATGAACAGCTCGGCCAGGGTGGCCAGCTCTTCGGTGGCCTGCTTGCTGCCACGGCCGTGCTTTTTCAGCGCTTTCTGGACTTTGTCCTGCTGCTCAGCCACGGCGCCAAAGCGGCGTGCGGCTTCTTCCGGGTCCGGACCGCCGTCGCCTTCTTCTTCCTCGTCGTCGCTGTCGCCATCTTCCTCGTCGTCGTCGCTTTCTTCAGCGGCGGCGCCATCCTTTACGGGTACGGGAGCGGCGGCTTCGTCGGGTACGCTGCCGTCATCCGGGTCGATATAGCCACTGAGGATTTCAGCCAGACGGCCGCCCTCGGTGGTGACGCGGGTGTACTCGGCGAGGATGCCGTCGACGGTACCCGGGAAGTGAGCGATGGCGCCCATGACTTCGCGGATGCCTTCCTCGATGCGTTTGGCGATTTCGATCTCGCCTTCGCGGGTCAGCAGTTCCACGGTGCCCATTTCACGCATGTACATGCGCACTGGGTCAGTGGTGCGGCCGATATCGGTCTCAACAGCGGCGAGGGCGGCAGCGGCTTCTTCGGCTGCAGCCTCGTCGGTATCGGCATCGGCCAGCATCAGGGCGTCTGCATCCGGAGCACTCTCGTGTACCGGGATCCCCATGTCATTGATCATGCGGATGATGTCTTCCACCTGCTCAGGATCAGAAATGTCCTCAGGCAAGTGGTCGTTGACCTCTGCGTAAGTCAGATACTTCTGCTCACGACCCAGGGTGATCAACTCTTTGATACGAGATTGCTGCTGCGCTTTTACGGACATAACACCCTATCCACTGAAGGTCTTGGCGGGCTGAAAACAAGCCGAGGATTATACCTCGGTTTTGGCTTTAGGCGCCAGTTGGGGACTTGCTGCTCTAGGAGGAGGCCAGGCTGTAGTGCTCTCTGAGCAATGTCTTTTCCTCGTCTGTGAGCTCGCTGGGGCTTTTATGAATGATGCTGCGGAGCGCCTTTTCACGCCGCCTCTGCGATTGACTGTTTGCAAGTGTAGTAATGGTGTCGAAAAACTGCTGTTCAAGGTTGTCGCCCTGGATCAGCCATTCCTTCTCTGCCAGTGCCCGCAGCAGACGGCCTTGCTCGGTGCCGTGCCAGCGGGCGATCAGTTGCAGTGAACGCAGGTTGGGCGTTTTCTGCAGGGCACCGACCAAGGCCACGAGAAGCTGAGCGTAGGTGTCGTCTTCGTCGGCGAAATGGCTGACATCTTCGACCTTTTGCGCAAGCTGCGGATGGTGCAGCAGCGTGCGCAGGGCGATCAGGTGCGGTGATTCGACGCTCACCGCGGTGCGTGGGGCACGTGGCGCGAAATCGCCTTTGCCCTTCTTGCTCCACTTGCCGCCGCCGTCTTTCTTCCAGCTGCCTTTGCCGCCTTCGTTGTTGCGCTCGTAGTGCTGTTGGTGAGGCGGGGCGGGCTGCTCGTAGCCGCCGACGTCCGGCAGGTTGTCGTAGTAGGCGCTGTCGGGGATGTCGCCGTAATCCGGGTAATCGCTGCTGGGCGCCTGGGTGGTGGTGCTCGGCGCATGGCTGCGCGGGGCGCTGGCGACTTGGCTCAGTGCTTCGCCGGAAAGGCCGGTGATCTCGCTCAGGCGCTGGCGCATCAGGGCGCGCAGGTTGTTGCCGGGGATCTTGTCGATCAGCGGCGCGGCCAGGGTCACCAGGTGTGCCTTGCCTTCCAATGAGCGCGGGTCGGCTTCTTCGCTCAGTTGCTGGAAGAAGTAGTCGGCCAGCGGTTGCGCGTGCTGGTTGATGCGCGCGCGGAAGGCGTCGGTGCCCTCGGCGCGTACCAGGGTATCCGGGTCTTCGCCGTCTGGGAGGAACAGAAAGCGCGCGCGGCGGCCGTCCTGCAGGCTCGACAGCGTGGACTCCAGGGCGCGCCAGGCGGCGTTGCGGCCAGCGGCGTCGCCGTCGAAGCAGAACAGCACGCTGGGCACGATGCGGAACAGGCGCTTGAGGTGTTCTTCACTGGTGGCTGTGCCCAGGGTCGCCACGGCATTGCGCAGGCCTTGCTGAGCCAGGGCGATGACGTCCATGTAGCCTTCGACCACCATGATCTCGTCGAGATCGCGGTTGTGCTTGCGTGCCTCGTACAGGCCGTAGAGCTCTTGGCCTTTGTGGAACACCGGGGTTTCCGGCGAGTTGAGGTACTTGGGCTTGTCGTCGCCGAGTACGCGGCCACCGAAGGCGATCACCCGGCCGCGGCTGTCGCGGATGGGGAACATGATGCGGTCGCGGAAGCGGTCGTAGCGCCTGCCGTTCTCGGCGTTCTCGATCAGCAGGCCGGCGTCGATCATGACTTTCTGCTGCAGGGCGTCGGCGCCCAGTTGCTTGAGCAGGTTGTCCCAGCCGGGCGGGGCGAAGCCGATGCCGAAGTCGCGGGCTATTTCGCCGGTCAGGCCGCGGCCCTTGAGGTAGTCCACCGCATATTTGCGCTGCGGATGGCTTTTCAGTGCCTGGCGATAGTGCTCGGCAGCGGCATTGAGCAGCGGATAGAGCGGTGAGTCGACGGGCTGTCTGGGTTTGTGTCCGCGGCCACTCTCTTCGCGCGGCACATCCATGCCGGCGCGTTTGGCCAGCTCCTCGATCGCCTGGGGGAACTCCAGTTGATCGTAGTCCATGACGAAGCCGAGCGCGTTGCCGCCGGCGCCGCAGCCGAAGCAGTAGTAGAACTGCTTGTCGGGGCTGACGGTGAAGGAGGGGGTCTTTTCCTTGTGGAAAGGGCAGCAGGCGCTGTAGTTCTTGCCGGTCTTCTTCAGCTGGATGCGCGAACTCACCACATCGATGATGTCGGTGCGGTTGAGCAAATCATCGATGAAGGATTGCGGGATCAGGCCGGCCATAGGCGCTCAGCATACTGCCCGGCGCGAGCGCGGGACAACGATTGGTAGAAAAGCAAAAACTCCGCTTACTCGCTGAAGCGCGAGGCGGAGTCTTTCAAATGCAATGCCCGGCCAGAGCCGGGCATTCGGGCGTTGCTGTACGGATTAGTACAGACGAACGCTGCGACGCTGCTCGCGCTGCACTTTCTTGGCGTGACGCTTAACAGCGGCAGCGGCTTTGCGCTTACGCTCAGCGGTCGGCTTTTCGTAGAATTCGCGGCTACGGACTTCAGCCAGTACGCCGGCTTTTTCGCAGGAGCGCTTGAAACGACGCAGGGCTACGTCGAAGGGTTCGTTCTCTTTAACTTTGACGGCTGGCATCCAGGTCGTACCTTCGTTTAATTACCGGTGTTCGACGCGCTCCCGGCAAATGGCTCAGGCTGCGTCGGTTTTTAAGGGTTGCGGATGTTACCCCCTCGAGCCGAGGAATGCAAAGGCCTCTGATCGAAAAGCGCTGGCCGCTCCGCCGGGCGGCGCTTATCATGCGCGCCTTTGTTCCACGCGGCAAATCAAGGCTCAAGCTCCATGCTCGTACTGGGATTGGAAACCTCCTGCGATGAAACCGGCGTCGCGCTCTATGACAGTGAGCGTGGCCTGCTGGCTGACGCCCTGTTCAGCCAGATCGACCTGCATCGTGTCTACGGCGGCGTAGTGCCCGAATTGGCTTCGCGCGATCACGTCAAACGCATGCTGCCGCTGATCCGCCAGGTGCTGGATGAGGCGGGCAAACAGGCCAGCGACATCGACGCGCTGGCCTACACGGCAGGCCCTGGCCTGGTCGGCGCGCTGCTGGTGGGCGCGTCCTGCGCTCAGGCGCTGGCCTTTGCCTGGGGCGTGCCGGCCGTCGGCGTGCACCATATGGAAGGTCACCTGCTGGCACCGATGCTGGAAGAGCAGCCGCCGGCCTTTCCGTTCGTCGCTTTGTTGGTGTCCGGTGGGCACACTCAGTTGGTGCGCGTCGATGGCATCGGCCAGTACCAGTTGCTCGGCGAGTCGCTGGACGACGCGGCCGGTGAAGCTTTCGACAAGACCGCCAAGCTGATGGGGCTGAATTACCCGGGCGGTCCAGAAATCGCCAAGCTGGCCGAGCAGGGCACGCCGGGGCGCTTCGTCTTCCCGCGGCCGATGACCGATCGCCCGGGCCTGGATTTCAGTTTCAGTGGTCTGAAGACCTTTGCACTCAATACCTGGCAGCAATGCCGTAACAGTGACGACGACCTCGACCAAGCCCGCCGCGACATCGCGCTGGCCTTCCAGCAGGCGGTGGTTGAGACTCTGACCATCAAGTGCAAGCGCGCACTCAAGCAGGCAGGGCTGAACAGCCTGGTGATCGCTGGTGGCGTGAGTGCCAACAAGGCGCTGCGTGAGCATCTGGAGCGCATGTTGGGCGAGATGAAGGGCAAGGTGTTCTATGCGCGGCCGCGTTTCTGCACCGACAACGGCGCGATGATCGCCTATGCCGGTTGCCAGCGTTTGCTGGCCGGTCAGCATGAGGATCTGGCGATAAAGGTGCAGGCGCGTTGGCCGATGGAGTCGCTGCCGGCGATTTGATGAGCTCGCTCCCTGTAGGAGCGGCTTCAGCCGCGATTGACGTTCCGAACGTTGTTTAAAAACGCCGCTCGCGTCCGGCGAAAAGGTCGCGAAGATTGTGACGGTGGCGCCAGACGATCAGCCCGGTCAGCACGCAGGCTGGCAGCAAGGCAGCCGGTTGTTGCCAGGCCAGCAGCGGCAGCGTCAGCGGCGTAGCGATCAGCGAGGCCAGCGAGCTGGTGCGGGTCAGCAGAAATACCAGCGCCCAGGCCGCCAGAGCGAGCAGGGCCGCCGGTGGATAGAGGCCAAGCAGCATGCCGGCGGCAGTGGCTACGCCCTTGCCGCCGCGAAAGCGGAAGTACAGCGGGTACAGATGGCCGACCACGGCAGCCAGGCCGATCCAGGCTTGCTGATGCAGGCTCAGGCCAAGCAGCTTGGCGATCAGGATTGGTAGCAGGCCCTTGAGCAGGTCGCCGATCAGCGTCATCACGGCGAGCTTCTTGCCGGCGACGCGTAGCATGTTGGTGGCGCCGGGGTTGCCCGAACCACTGGCGCGCGGGTCTGGCCCGCCTGCAAGTCGGCTGAGCAGGATGGCGAAGGACAACGAACCGAGCAGGTAGGCAAGGATTGCCAGAAGCCAGAACATGGTGGCCATTCCAGGGCATGGGGTGGGCCGATTCTAACGAGGTGCAGCGCCCTTGTCGTGGCGCGGAGAGTGCGGTGGACAGAGTATTTATCGAGGGGCTGGAGGTCGACACGGTGATCGGCGCCTACGATTGGGAGCGCGACATTCGCCAGTGCCTGCGTCTGGACCTGCAGATGGGCTGGGACAACCGCCCAGCAGCGGCCGGCGACGACCTCAACCTGGCGCTCGACTACGCCAGCGTCTCCACGCGCATCCAGGCCTTCGCGGCCGAGTCGCAGTTCATCCTGGTCGAGACTTTCGCTGAACGCCTGGTGCAGACTCTGATGGAGGAGTTCAACATTCCCTGGATGCGTCTGAAGCTGACCAAGCCCGGCGCGGTGCCAGCCGCACGCGGCGGCGTAGGCGTGGAGATCGAGCGCGGATGCCTCTGACACGCGTCTTTCTCGGCCTCGGCAGCAATATCGAGCGCGAGGCTCACCTGGTTGCGGGCCTCGACGCGTTGGCGGGGCTGCTCAGCGACATGCGCTGCTCGCCGGTATTCGAGAGCCATGCCGTGGGCATCAAGAGCGGTAACTTCTTCAATCTGGTGGTGGTCGGCGAGACGGAACTGCCGCTGCTGGAGTTGGACCGCAGGCTGAAATTCATCGAAGCCGACAATGGCCGCTACGCGCCGGACCGCAAGGGTTTACCGCTGGACATCGACGTGCTGCTGTATGGCGAGCAGGTCGGCAATTTCAATGGCCTGATCCTGCCGCGCGCGGAAATTCTCAAGAACGCTTTCGTGCTCTGGCCTTTGGCCTTGCTGGCGCCGGACGTGTGTCACCCAGTCGACGGCCGTTCGTTCGCGCAGTTGTGGGCTTCGGCGCAGATCGATCAGCAACTGTGGCCAGCGGCTTTCCAGTGGCGTGGCGCCGGCCTGACGCCGGCTGAGTTGCTGGCCTCTGTTTAACCGCGCATATCAGTGTAGGAGCCCCGCCCCGGGGCGAAAGCGATTGTGGCCGTTCAGAAAAATCTGCGGCTTGGCCACGATTCGCCGCGAGGCGCGGCTCCTACAAGGCTACTGATCCTTGTAGGCCTTGAGCGCTTGAAGGCGCTCGCGATTGAGCGCTTCGCCCAACTCTGCACCCTTGAATCCCTTCTCCAGCAGCGGTTTGACCGGCACCTGCCGTGCGGCCTCGGCGGCGCCCAGCAGGTAAGCGGCCTGTGGATAGTCGCGTTGCTCCAGGCCCAGGCGCCCGCGGGCATCCATCTCGCAAGCAGCGACGAACTCGGCGAAGCGCTGCGGGCGGCGGAACACGTCGAAGCGTTGCAGCAGCTCCAGCAACGTCGACGGACGCAGCTCCAACGCGCGGTGGCCGTGGGTGTGGAATTCACCTACCAGCGATGCCAGCTCGGCACAGTCACGAGGCGCTTTACAGCGTTCGTTGATCGCCTGGATCAGCGGCAGACCTTTGTGCTCATGGGCAATATGCCGTGGCCATTCGCCCTCCGGTGTCAGGCCTTTGCCGACGTCATGCAGCAGGCAGGCCCAGCGCACGTTCAGCGGCTGGTCGTGCTCCGCGCACTGGCGCAACACGCTCAACACATGCACGCCGGTGTCGATTTCCGGGTGGTGCGCCTGCGGTTGCGGCACGCCGAACAGATCGTCGACTTCCGGCAGCAGGGCGGCCAGCGCGCCGCAGTCGCGCAGCACCTGGACGAACACGTCCGGGCAGGGCTCCATCAGGGCACGAGAGATTTCCTTCCAGCTGCGTTCGGCGGTGAGGTGAGCCAGTTCGCCGGAATCGGCCAACTGACGCATCAGCGCCAGGGTTTCTGGCGCGACGCTGAAACCGAGCGGTGCATAGCGCGCGGCGAAGCGGGCCACGCGCAGCACGCGCAGCGGATCTTCGGCGAATGCCGGGGATACGTGGCGCAGGATGCGCGCTTCCAAGTCTTGCTGGCCGCCATAAGGATCGATCAGGTTGCCCTGTTCGTCCTCGGCCATGGCGTTGACGCTGAGGTCGCGGCGGATCAGGTCTTGTTCCAGCGTGACCTCGGGGCTGGCGTGGAAGGTGAAGCCGCCATAGCCGCGCCCGCTCTTGCGCTCGGTGCGAGCCAGTGCGTACTCCTCGCCCGTTTGCGGGTGCAGGAACACTGGAAAGTCGGCGCCCACCGGGCGATAGCCGAGCTCCAGCATCTGCTCGGCGCTGGCGCCGACCACGACCCAGTCGACTTCACTGACGGGGCGACCGAGCAGGCGATCACGCACCGCGCCGCCGACTTTGTAGATCTGCATGTATGTTCCTCCACTGAGCGCAGAGGATACCGAAGATCGAGGTGGGGCGCGTCGTGTGCACAGGCTTATCGCGCCAAGGTGTGTCCATGGTCGGCAGCTGGGCGTGCGCTTCAGCTGCCGATCAAATCGGCGGAATGATCAGGTCTAGCCGCGGGTATTCGCTGTCGCCCTCCGAGCTGCCGCGTGGTGGCACATGCTGGGTGGTGATCAACTGATCGCCCTGGCAGACCTCCAGATGAATATCGAAGCCCCATAGCCGATGCAGGTGCTTGAGCACCTCGCCGGTGGAGTCGCCCAGCGGTTTGCGGTCGTGCTGCTGATGGCGCAGGGTCAGCGAGCGGTCGCCGCGGCGGTCGATGTTCCAGATCTGCACGTTGGGCTCGCGGTTGCCCAGGTTGTACTGCGCGGCGAGCAGCTCGCGGATGGTGCGGTAGCCGGGTTCATCATGGATGGCCGGCACCAGCAGTTCGTCCTTCTGGTCGTCGTCGAGGATGCCGAACAGCTTGAAGTCGCGAATCACCTTGGGCGAAAGAAACTGCAGGATGAAACTCTCATCCTTGAAGCTGTTCATGGCGAACTTGAGGGTGGTCAGCCAGTCGCTGCCAGCAATGTCGGGGAACCAGTGCTTGTCCTCCTCGGTGGGCTCCTCGCAGATACGACGGATGTCGCGGTACATGGCGAAACCCAGAGCGTAGGGGTTGATGCCGCTGTAGTAGGGGCTGTCGAACGGCGGCTGGTAGACCACGCTGGTGTGCGACTGCAGGAACTCCATCATGAAGCCGTCGGTGACCAGGCCCTCGTCGTACAGGTCGTTCATCAACGTGTAGTGCCAGAACGTTGCCCAGCCTTCGTTCATCACCTGGGTCTGGCGTTGCGGGTAGAAGTATTGGGCGATCTTGCGCACGATGCGGATCACTTCGCGCTGCCAGGGCTCCAGCAGAGGGGCGTGTTTTTCCAGGAAGTAGAGGATGTTTTCCTGCGGTTCGGCGGGGAAACGCTTGTTGTCTTTCTCGCCGCCCTTGTCCGCGCTTCTGGGAATGGTGCGCCACAGGTCGTTGATCTGCTTCTGCAGGTGCTCCTCGCGCTCCTTCTGGCGCCGGCGCTCCTCCTCGGCGGAGATAGGGTAAGGGCGCTTGTAGCGGTCGACGCCGTAGTTCATCAGGGCGTGGCAGGAGTCGAGCAGCTCTTCCACCGCGTCGATGCCGTAACGTTCCTCGCACTGCATGATGTACTGCTTGGCGAACACCAGGTAATCGATGATCGAGCTGGCGTCGGTCCAGGTGCGGAACAGGTAATTGCCCTTGAAAAAGCTGTTGTGGCCGTAGCAGGCGTGAGCGATCACCAGTGCCTGCATGCAGATGGTGTTCTCCTCCATCAGGTAGGCGATGCACGGGTCGGAGTTGATCACGATCTCGTAGGCCAGGCCCATCTGCCCGCGCTTGTAGCCTTTTTCGGTGGAAAGGAAGTGCTTGCCGTATGACCAGTGGTGGTAGCCAAGCGGCATGCCCACCGAGGCGTAGGCATCCATCATCTGCTCGGCAGTGATCACCTCGATCTGGTTGGGGTAGGTGTCCAGCGCATAGCGCTCGGCGATGCGGGCGATTTCCTTGTCGTACTGGCGGATCAGGTCGAAGGTCCATTCCGAGCCGGTGGAGATTGGTTCGCGCTTTCTCGTGCTGGCATTCATGGCTTGGCCCTCAGCTCACCAGGCGACGCTGGAACAGTTCGCGGAACACCGGGTAGATGTCCGCGGCGGACACCAGTTGCTGCTGGGCGAAGCTGTCGGCGAAGGCCTCGGCCACCTGTTCGTACTCGAACCACAGCGCCTGGTGCTCACGTGGGGTGATCTCGACGTAGGTGAAGTACTGCACGAACGGCATGATCTGGTTGATCAATATATCCCGGCATACCGGTGAGTCGTCGTTCCAGTTGTCGCCGTCCGACGCCTGGGCGGCGTAGATGTTCCACTCGTTGATCGGGTAGCGCTCGGCCATCACTTCCTGCATCAGCTTCAGGGCGCTGGATACGATGGTGCCGCCGGTCTCGCGGGAGTAGAAGAACTCCTCCTCGTCTACCTCCTTGGCGCTGGTGTGGTGGCGGATGAACACCACGTCGATCTTGTCGTAGTTCCGCTTGAGGAACAGGTACAGGAGGATGAAGAAGCGCTTGGCCACGTCCTTGGTGGCCTGCGTCATCGAGCCGGACACGTCCATCAGGCAGAACATCACTGCCTTGGAGCTGGGATTGGGCTGCTTGGTCAGCAGGTTGTACTTGAGGTCGAAGGTGTCGAGAAACGGCACGCGGTGAATGCGCGCACTGAGGCGTTCGATTTCCTCCTGAATCACCTGTATATCGCCGAAGTTGTCCGGCTCTTCCCGTCGCAGTCGCTCCAGCTCGGCCTTGGCTTCGCGCAGTTTGGCGCGGCTGGAACCGGACAGGGCGATGCGCCGCGCATGCGCCGAACGCAGGGTGCGCACGATGTTGATACGTGACGGGTTGCCTTCGTTACTGATGCCGGCGCGCACGGTCTTGAAGGTTTCCGCACCGGTCAGGTGGCGCTTGACCAGATTGGGCAGCTCCAGATCCTCGAACATGAAGTCGAGGAACTCCTCCTGGGTGATCTGGAAGACGAACTCGTCCATTCCTTCGCCGGAGTTGCTCGCCTTGCCACTGCCGCGTCCACCACCGCCGCCTTGTGGGCGCGGAATGCGCTCGCCAGTGGTGAATTCCTTGTTGCCCGGGTGAACGGTGGTCTGCTTGCCGCCGCGGCCGTGATGCAGCACTGGCTCGTCGATATCGCGACCGGGAATGCTGATCTGCTCGCCGTGCTCCATGTCGGTGATGGAGCGTCGGCTGACGGCTTCCTCCACCGCCTTCTTGATGTGTTCACGGTAACGCCGCAGGAAGCGCTGGCGGTTAACCGTGCTCTTGTTCTTGCCGTTGAGGCGCCGGTCGATCACGTAGCTCATGACGTCTCCCTAGCCCGCCCGTGGCCACGGGCGAGCAGCGAATGACACGGCGCGCGCCGCGCGCCGGGTAGGGCTTACTGAGACTTGCGAACCCGCAGGTACCACTCCGACAGCAGGCGTACCTGCTTCTCGGTGTAGCCGCGCTCGACCATGCGTTTGACGAAGTCGTTGTGCTTCTGCTGATCCTCCTTGCTGCCCTTGGCGTTGAAGCTGATGACCGGGAGCAGATCCTCGGTGTTGGAGAACATTTTCTTCTCGATCACCACGCGCAGCTTCTCGTAGCTGAGCCAGGTGGGGTTCTTGCCGTTGTTGTTGGCGCGGGCGCGCAGCACGAAGTTGACGATCTCGTTGCGGAAGTCCTTCGGGTTGCTGATGCCGGCCGGTTTCTCGATTTTTTCCAGTTCTTCGTTAAGCGCCGCGCGGTTGAGGATCTCGCCGGTCTCCGGGTCGCGGTACTCCTGATCCTGAATCCAGAAGTCGGCGTACAGCACGTAGCGGTCGAAGATGTTCTGCCCGTACTCGCTGTACGACTCCAGATAAGCGGTCTGGATTTCCTTGCCGATGAACTCGATATAGCGCGGCGCCAGGTACTCCTTGATGTAGCGCAGGTAGCGCTCGCGGACCTCGGCGGGGAACTGCTCCTGCTCGATCTGCTGCTCCAGCACGTACAACAGGTGCACCGGGTTGGCGGCGATTTCGTGCGGGTCGAAGTTGAACACCTTGGACAGGATCTTGAAGGCGAAGCGGGTCGACAGGCCGTTCATGCCTTCATCGACGCCGGCGCTGTCACGGTACTCCTGGATCGATTTGGCTTTCGGATCGGTATCCTTGAGGTTCTCACCGTCATAGACGCGCATCTTCGAGTAGATGTTGGAGTTCTCCGGCTCTTTCAGGCGCGACAGGGTGGAGAACTGGGCAAGCATCTTCAGGGTGTCCGGCGCGCAATGGGCCTTGGCCAGCGAACTGTTGATCAACAGCTTGTCGTAGATCTTGATCTCGTCAGTCACGCGCAGGCAGTAGGGCACCTTGACGATGTAAATACGGTCGATGAAGGCCTCGTTGTTCTTGTTGTTACGGAAGCTGTGCCACTCGGACTCGTTGGAGTGGGCCAGCAGGATGCCGCTGTAGGGGATGGCGCCGAGGCCTTCGGTGCTGTTGTAGTTGCCTTCCTGGGTGGCGGTCAGCAGCGGGTGCAGTACCTTGATCGGCGCCTTGAACATCTCGACGAATTCCATCAGGCCCTGGTTGGCCCGGCACAGCGCGCCCGAGTAGCTGTAGGCATCGGCGTCGTTCTGCGGGTATTCCTCCAGCTTGCGGATGTCCACCTTGCCGACCAGGGCGGAGATATCCTGGTTGTTCTCGTCGCCCGGCTCGGTCTTGGCCACGGCGATCTGATTGAGGATCGAGGGGTAGAGTTTGACCACGCGGAACTGGCTGATGTCGCCGCCGAACTCCTGCAGGCGCTTGGTGGCCCAGGGCGACATGATCGAGCTGACGTAACGGCGCGGGATGCCGTAGTCCTCTTCGAGAATGGCGCCGTCTTCGGTGGCGTTGAACAGCCCCAATGGCGACTCGAATACCGGCGAGCCCTTGATGGCGTAGAAGGGCACCTTCTCCATCAGTTGCTTGAGTTTCTCGGCGAGCGAGGATTTACCGCCACCCACCGGGCCGAGCAGATAAAGGATCTGCTTCTTCTCTTCCAGGCCCTGCGCAGCGTGGCGGAAGTAGGAGACGATCTGGTCGATGCACTCTTCCATGCCGTGGAAGTCGGCAAAGGCCGGATAGCGGCGGATGACCTTGTTGGAGAATATGCGTGACAGCCGAGAGTCGCTGGAGGTGTCCAGCAACTCCGGTTCACCAATGGCCATCAGCAGGCGTTCGGCCGCAGTGGCGTAGGCGCTGCGATCCTGTTTGCACAGTTCGAGGTACTCCTGCAGCGAGTACTCCTCCTGGCGGGTCGCCTCGAAACGTTGTTGGAAGTGACTGAAAATGCTCATGACTTCACCTCGCTCGATGCTGAAAGCTGGCTCGGGATCGGTCGTGCGTGCAGGTGCTGGGTAACCCCGGCTCGGATACAAGTCGGGAAGAATCCCCCAAAACCCAAAAGTCGTTACCGATGGCCCGATGCCGGTTTGCCGGCTCTACCTTCAGTGGGATGGCCTGAGTAACAGAATAGTTCGTTCTGCAGAGCGTCAAGGGCGGGACAACGATAACGGGATGTTACCGTGCGTCGGGAAATGGCGGCAGGCCAGAGCGGGCGCGGCCTGCCGGCTGAAGAAATTTATTCTTCGCTGCTTTGCGCGGTTTCGCTCGGGTAAGTGGCGTGCCACAACTCGAAACCACCGTCGAGGCTATACACCTCGGAAAAACCCTGACCGACCAGGTAGGCCGCGGCGCCCTGGCTGGAGTTGCCGTGGTAGCAGGAAACGATCAGTGGCGCGTCGAGGTCGGCCTTAGTGATGAAGTCATGCAGCGAGTGGTTGTCCAGGTGGCGCGAGCCGCTGATATGACCATTGGCGAAGCTCTGTGGGTCGCGAATGTCGACCACGACGGCGCCCTGGGTGCGCAGTTCTTGCGCCTGTTGCGGGGAGATACGCTTGAATTCGCTCATGTTCGGAGACCTTTACCAGGTGGGTGGCGGGCTTATTCTTTGGGACAGGTGCAGCGGAGAAGTGCGCCGCTATCGACATCGAGCAGGGTCATCGCGCCGCCCCAGACGCAGCCCGTATCCAGCGCGTAGAGGCCTGGTTCCGGGCAGTTGCCCTCCAGTGCTGCCCAGTGGCCGAAGATGATCTTCTCGCCGCGCATCTTGCGCTGTGGGTAGCTGAACCAGGGTGCGAAGCCGGACGGTGCGCTGCCGACGCCTTCCTTGCTCTTGAGGTCCAGGGTGCCGTCGGCCTTGCAGAAGCGCATGCGGGTGAAATAGTTGGTGATCACCCGCAGGCGGGTCACGCCGTGCAGTTCCTTGTTCCACTTGGCCGGCTCGTTACCGTACATGCCATCGAGAAACAGCGGCAGACGAGCATCGTCACGCAGTGCTTCTTCGACTTCAGCGGCGCGGCGCAGCGCCTTGCTCAGCGTCCAGTGCGGCGGGATGCCGGCATGCACCAGGGTCACCTTGCGCTCGGCGTCGTGGTGTACCAGTTTCTGCATGCGCAGCCAGTCGAGCAGGTCGTTGCGATCCGGCGCATCGAGAATCTCGCGCAGGGTATCGCCCTTCTTCAGGCGCTCGATGTTGTGCGCCACCGCCAGCAAGTGCAGGTCGTGGTTGCCCAGCACGCAGGTTACCGCCTGGCGGATGGAGTAGAGGAAACGCAGGGTTTCCAGCGACTGCGGGCCGCGGTTGACCAGGTCGCCCACCAGCCACAGTTGGTCATACGCGGGATCGAAAGACACTTGCTCGAGCAGGCACTGGAGCGGTTTGAGGCAACCCTGCAGGTCGCCGACGGCATACACCGCCATCAGTGAAGGGCCCCTGGCACAGCCAGACGGAACGGCGTGATGGTCGCATCGAAGCGTTTGCCGTCTTCGGCGAGCATCTGGTAGCTGCCCTGCATGGTGCCGACCTGGGTGGTCATGACCGTTCCGCTACTGTAGGTGTGGCTGGCGCCGGGCTCGATATGCGGTTGCTGGCCGATCACGCCGGCGCCGCGCACTTCCTGCACGCGACCGTCGCCGTCAGTGATGATCCAGTGGCGCGACAACAGCTGAGCCGGCAGCTCGCCGTTATTGACGATGGTCACGGTGTAGGAGAACGCGTAGCGGCTCTGCTCCGGCTGCGACTGCGCTGCCAGGTAGCGGGTGGTGACGCTGACGTCGATCTGATAACGAGGGTCGGACATGCGAATGATCCGTTGGGCGTGATTGCAGTTTAGTCCTGCGCAGCAGAGGGCTGTAGAGCCAGTTGGTCGGCCAGGCGGACGAAGGCGGCCAGATCCAGTTGCTCGGGGCGCAGGCTGCCGTCGACACCCGCGGCCTCGATGGCATCGGCTGGCATCAACTGCTTGAGCGTGTTGCGCAGGGTCTTGCGGCGCTGATTGAAGGCTTCGCGCACGACGCGTTCGAGCAGGCGGTGGTCCTTGGCGGGGTGCGGCAAGGTCTCGTGCGGCACCAGGCGCACGATGGCCGAGTCGACCTTGGGTGGTGGGTTGAAGGCGCCGGGGCCGACGTTGAACAGGTGTTCCACGCGGCAGTGGTATTGCACCATGATCGACAGGCGGCCCCAGTCGCCGCCGCCCGGGCCTGCGGCCATGCGCTCGACCACTTCCTTTTGCAGCATGAAGTGCATGTCGCGAATCAGCGGTGCGTTGTCCAGCAGGTGGAAAATCAGCGGCGTGGAGATGTTGTAGGGCAGGTTGCCGACAACGCGCAGGCTGCGTGGCGGTGCGTCGAGGCGGGCGAAGTCGAATTTCAGTGCGTCGCCCTGATTCAGGCGAAAGCGCGGATTGTCGCCGAACTTGCCTTGCAGGATAGGGATCAGGTCAAGGTCGAGTTCGATCACGTCGAGCTGCGCGCCGCTGCCGAGCAAACCCTCGGTAATGGCGCCCTGGCCCGGGCCGATCTCCAGCAGGCGTTCGTCTTCCTTGGCGCGAATGGCGCGCAGGATGCGGTCGATCACCCCGGCATCATGCAGGAAGTTCTGGCCGAAGCGCTTGCGCGCGCGGTGTTGGTATTCGGACATGTACGGCTCCGCGCAACGCCCCGAGTCGTGTTGCTCGAGGCTGGATGCAAAAAAGAAAGTCGCACAGTCTACCAGCGAATGGCGCCGCGGGCGCGGGCCGTAGACTCAGCGGTTCACACCTTGCGGCTGGCGGCCATCTGGTAGGCGGTCTCCAGCGCCACCTGCAGGCTGCCGATGTCGACCTTACCGGTGCCGGCCAGGTCCAGCGCGGTGCCATGATCCACCGAGGTGCGGATGATCGGCAGACCCAGGGTGACATTCAACGCGGCGCCGAAGCCCTTGAACTTGAGCACGGGTAGGCCTTGGTCGTGGTACATGGCCAATACCGCATCGGCCTGTTCGAGATACTTCGGGGTGAACAGGGTATCGGCAGGCAGCGGGCCGATCAGGTTCATGCCTTCCGTGCGCAGGCGTTCCAGCGTCGGCTCGATGATTTCGATTTCCTCGCGGCCCAGATGGCCGCCCTCGCCGGCGTGCGGGTTGAGCCCACAGACCAGAATGCGCGGCTGGGCGATACCGAATTTACCTTGCAGATCTGTATGCAGGATGCGGGTGACGCGTTCCAGACGCTCGGCGGTGATGGCGGCCGCGACATCCTTCAAGGGCAGGTGGGTGGTGACCAGCGCCACGCGCAAGCCTCGGGTCGCCAGCATCATCACCACCTGCTGGGTGTGGGTCAGCTCGGCGAGAAACTCGGTGTGGCCGGAGAAGGCAATGCCCGCTTCATTGATCACACCTTTATGCACGGGGGCGGTGATCATTCCGGCAAATGTCCCATCCATACAGCCTAGGCCTGCGCGGGTGAGGGTTTCCAGTACGTAGGCGGCGTTGGCGGGTGTCAGTTTGCCTGGGGTTGCGGGGGCAGCCAGCGGCGTATCCCATACATAAAGAGCGCCCGCTGCTGCGGGCTTGTCTGGCCAGTGCTGCGGGCTGACGGTAAGCAACTCGATAGTCAGCCCCAATTGTTTTGCGCGGTCCGCCAGTAGCTCGCGACTTGCGATGGCGACCAGTGGCGCAGGCTGGGCCTGTTGGGCCAGCAGCAGGCAGAGATCGGGGCCGATGCCGGCGGGCTCGCCTGGGGTGAGGGCAAAGCATTGCTGCGCAGTCATGGTCGCTCTCTGTGTGGGCGCGGGGCCGTCAGTTTACGCTGCCGGGCCAATAACGAAAAAGCCCGGCACAGGGCCGGGCTTTCGTACGCGATGACGCAGTTACAGCTTGGTCTCGACGTAGGCTTCGTCGCGGATCTGGCGCAGCCAGGCCTGCAGTTCCTCGTCGTACTTGCGGTTGCGCAGCACGTTGACGGCTTGTTGCTCGCGGAACTGCGCGCTGCTGTCAGTGGCGCGGCGGCCCATGACTTCCAGCACATGCCAGCCGTAAGGGCTCTTGAATGGCTTGGACAGCTCGCCGCTTGGGGTGTTGTTCATCACCTCGCGGAATTCGGGCACCAGGGCGTTCGGGTCGATCCAGTTCAGGTCGCCGCCGTTGAGCGCAGAGCCCGGGTCTTCGGAGAAGCTCTTCGCCAGCTCAGCGAAATCCTCGCCATCGACGATACGCTGATACAGGCGCTCGACCAGGCGACGGGTTTCTTCTTCGCTGCGAATTTCGCTGGGCTTGATCAGGATGTGACGCACGTGTACTTCGTCGCGCACCTGGGTGTCGCCGCCGCGCTTTTCGATCAGCTTGAGGATGATGAAGCCGCCTGGCGTACGCACCGGCTCGGTAACCTCGCCCGGGTTCAGTTGGCTGATCATGTTGTCGAACGGCGGAGGCAGCTGACCCGCTTTACGCCAGCCCATTTCACCGCCTTCCAGGGCGTTCTCGCTGGCAGAGCGAGAGACAGCCAGTTGGGCGAAGTCCGCGCCTTGCTGCAGTTGCTGATAAACCTCCTGCGCCTGACGGTCGGCCGTCTGGATTTCGCTGGAGGACGCACCTTCGGAAACCGGAATCAGGATGTTGGCCAGACGGAATTCTTCCGACAGCTGCATCTTGCCCAGGTCGGAAGCGAGGAAGTTCTGCACTTCCTGATCGGTAACCTGAATGCGTTCGGCCACGCGGCGCTGGCGCACACGGCTGATGACCATCTCGCGACGCACCTGATCACGTGCATCGGCATAGGACAGGCCGTCACGTGCCAGTGCTTCACGGAACTGCTCCAGGCTCATGCCATTGCGCTGAGCGATGGTGCCCATGGCCTGGTTAAGTTCTTCGTCGGTGATGCGAATGCCGGAGCGGTCGCCGATCTGCAGCTGGATGTTCTCGATGATCAGGCGCTCGAGCACCTGCTGGCTGAGTACGTTGCCAGGAGGCAGGGAGCCGCCGCGCTTGTCGATGGTTTGCTGCACTTCACGCAGGCGGGCGTCGAGTTGGCTCTGCATGACCACGTCGTTGTCGACGATGGCCACGACGCGATCCAGTGGGCGAACCTGGGCCTGAGCCGTTGCCGCCAGCAGTGCTGCGCCCAACAGCAGGGGGCGCAGGCGATCAGAAAGCTTGGTCTTCACGTTCACGGTAACCTTGAATGCCTTGGTCGAGGAAAGTTTCCACCTTGTTGCCAACAACGCCGCCGAGGCCCTTGAGGACGATCTGCAGGAAGATGCCGCGGTCCGGCTCGTCGTTGCGCGATGGGTTGAGGCTGACTTCGTCGTAATCGATCCAGTAGCGGTTGATCAGGCGCAGCTTCCAGCAGCAGCTGTCGTATTCGAAACCACCGAAGGCTTCGAGAGTACGGTTGCGGCCATAGTCGTACTGCCAGCGCGAGATCAGGCTCCACTGCGGAGCCAGCGGCCAGATGACGGAGAAGTCATGCTGGTCGATCTTGTAGTAGTTCTTGATGTAGTTGGGGTTCGGCTGCCCATTACCCAGTGTCGGATTGCCGTAGTCTGGGTTAGTGGTCCAGGTACCGCTGTCACGGTCATAACGCAGTGTGTCGTTACGATAGCGATAGCCGAAGTTGACGACCTTGTTCGGGTTGGCTTCTGGCTGGTAGTGGAACATCGCGCTGCCCGAACGGGTGGCGTGTTGGTCCGGATCCCAGTTGAAGGTCGAGGAGAAGCGCCAGTCGCGGTTGAAGCGATACAGGTATTCCAGTGCGTACGGTGATACGTCCGAGGTTGCATCCTGGCGGCCGCGATAGTCGATTCCCGGCATCTGCACCTTGCGGTCTTCGAAGTAGAAGGCCTGGCCGATGCTGAAAGTCTGACGCTCGAAGCCGTTCGGCTCGATCCAGCGGCTGGTCACACCCAGCGACAGCTTGTTCTCGTCACCGATGCGATCTTTGCCGCTAAAGCGGTTTTCACGCCACAGCGAGGCGTAGCTGAAAGTCGGCTCTCCGGTATCGAATACCGGGATATCTGTCTGGTCTTCTTCTGGCACGTAGAGATAGAACGCGCGCGGCTCGAGGGTCTGGCGGAAGTCTTTGCCGAACAGCTGGGTGTTGCGGTCAAAGTACAGACCGCTATCGACGCTGAACAGCCCGACACCACGGCTGGGCGAACGCTTGTAGTCCACTCCGAACCATTGATTGTTCGGGTCGTTGGTCGCGAGCTCGGACTTGCCTTTATCATCCAGATTAATCTGGTACTGCGTCTGCCTGTACTTGACTTGGGGTTTGATGAAGCCCCAGGTCCAGTCCAGCGGCAAGCTTACACCAGGCTCTAGGTGCAAGCGTTCGCCGTCGGCACGGTTCAGGCCGGTCAATCGCTCGTCGTACCAGCGATCTTGTGGTCGACCTGTTGTGCCATCTTTTTCCGTGTAGAAACCCGAGCGCAGATTGCGATCGAAGCGCACGTACTCGGTGCCATAGGTAAAGTCGAGGCCGCCTGGATTGAACGGCAGTTTGCCGTCCAAGGTGATCTGCGGCAAACGGTCATATGGCGTCACATCGGTGATATTGGCCAGTTCGTACGCATGCAGGTTCAGGCGGGCACGATAGCTATCGCCACGATAAGTCAGCGTGCCGCGCTGGTTTACGTAGGTCTGGGTTTCGATGCCCAGATCGGTATCCAGGTCCTGGAAGTAGTACGGGTCGCTGATATCCGTGTAGTCGACTTCGGCGAGCAGGCGCGAGTTCAAGCCCTGCTTGTGCTGCCAGCTGTACATCCAGCGCTGATCTTTGTACTCGGACTGCAGTTTGCGCTCGTCTTCGCTGTCGTTCAGCCATGCGCCGCCGACCTGGCCTTCGCTGCTCTCGGTCAGGTAGCGGAACTCACCTTCCATCAGCAGGCCGCGTTTGGCCATATAGGTCGGGTACAGCGTGGCGTCGTAGTTCGGGGCCAGGTTGAAGTAGTACGGTGTTTGCAGCGAGAACCCGTTGCTGCTCGACGTGCCGATGCTCGGCGGCAGGAAGCCGGACTGGCGACGGTCGTCGATCGGGAAGTAGATGTACGGGGTGTAGAACACCGGAATGTCCTTGACCCGCAGCGTCACGTTGGTGGCGGTGCCGAAGCCGGTCGCCGGGTTCAGGGTGACGTTGTTGCCTTTCAGGTGCCAGGCGTTGTCGCCCGGCTCGCAACGGGTATAGGTACCATCCTTGAGGCGGATGATTGCGGTCTCTTCGCGCTTGGCGTAGAGCGCGCTACCGCGCACGTGGGCCTGGTGCATCACGTACTCGGCATTGTCGATACGGGCTTCGCCGTTATCCAACTGCAGTTCGGCACGGTCGCCGACCACCAGCATACCCTTGTCGCGCAGGCGTACGTTGCCGACCAGTTCGCCACGGTTTTCCGTCTGGTGCAGGCTGGCTTCGTCGGCCTCGACCTGCATGCCGGACTGACGCAGGACGACATCACCGGCGAGGGTAGCGATCTGCTTTTCCTGCTCGAAGCGCGAGGCTTTGGCGGAAACGAACATCGGCGACTCGTCCAGCGGCGTGGTGTCGTCCATGCCCGGACGCAGCGGCTCGACATAGGCGCCTGCACAGTAAGGGCCAGCCTCGGCCAACTGCGCGGCAGTCAACTTATCGCGCGGGACCCAGTCCAAGTGACTGTAATCGGGGCTGCGCGAGGTAAGGGCACGGCCCTTGCTCTCGGTGACCAGCACCGGGGCAGCATCCTGCTTGGCTACCGCCTCGCTGGTGGTGCCACCCGAGCTGACAGCATCGCGGCTGTGCACTGGACGCGGAGGCAGGGCGCTGGCCGCCGATTTCGGCGCGCAGGCCCAGCCGCCCGTGGGCGATGCCTGGCAATCGTATTGCTCGGCGGCAAAGGACTGTAGGCTGAACGCGGGCTGTAAGGCCAGGAGGCTGCCGGTGACCAGCAGCGGGAATTTCTTGCGGAACGCGGGGTATTTTACTGCCATCTTGTTAGTCCGGGCTTCCTGCGCGCTATCGGCCCAGGGGCCGCACGCCTCTCGATGGGCTGAAAAAGATGCTGGATAATAAAGCATGACCCGCGCAACGGCTAGCGCCGTCGGAGACCCCTTGATGTCTGAACACGATGTACGTCTGCAACAGCTGCAAACCTGGCTCGCCGAGCAACTGCCCCTCCTGTTCGCAGCACGCGACTGGGGAGCGGTCCCGGAGGCCGAGCTCACTCCCGCCAGCAGCGACGCCAGCTTTCGCCGCTATTTTCGTTGGCAGGCCGGTGAGCGCAGCCTGATTCTGATGGATGCGCCACCGCCGCAAGAAAACTGCGAGCCTTTCGTGCGTATCGCAGCGCTGTTGGCCAGCGCTGGTGTACATGTGCCGCAGGTGCTGGCTGCCGATCTCGAGCAGGGCTTCCTGATTCTCGATGATCTGGGCCGCCAGACCTATCTGGACGTGATCAACGAGCACAACGCCGACCAATTGTTCGACGATGCCATCGAGGCCTTGCTGCAGCAGCAGAGCTTGCCGCTCGACAGCCATCTGCCGCATTACGATGAGGCGTTGCTGCGTCGTGAGTTGCAGCTGTTTCCCGAGTGGTACGTACAGCGTCACCTGGGGCGCAGCTTTACCGCCGAGCAGGAGGCCGCCTGGCAGCGCATCAGTCGGTTGTTGATCGACAGCGCCCTGGAGCAACCCAAGGTGGTGGTGCATCGCGACTTCATGCCGCGCAACCTGATGCAGAGCGCGCCCAACCCCGGCGTGCTGGATTTTCAGGATGCCGTCAACGGCCCGGTCACCTACGACATCACCTGCCTGTTCAAGGATGCATTCCTCAGCTGGCCCGAGGCGCGCGTGCAGGACTGGCTGCACGGGTATTGGGAGCGCGCCAAGGCGGCGGGTATTCCGGTGCAGGCATCGCTCGACGACTTTCTACGGGCCAGCGACCTGATGGGCGTGCAGCGCCACCTCAAGGTCATCGGCATCTTCGCGCGCATCTGTCACCGCGATGGCAAGCCCAAGTACCTGGGCGATGTACCGCGTTTCTTCTCTTATATAGAGGCCGTTTTGGCTCGTCGGCCGGAGCTCGCCGAGCTGGGTGAGCTGTTCGCCAGCCTGGCGAAAGATGAAGGGGCGCGTGCATGAAGGCGATGATCCTCGCGGCGGGCAAGGGCGAGCGCATGCGGCCATTGACCCTGCATACGCCCAAGCCGCTGGTAAAGGCGGCGGGTGTGCCGTTGATCGAGTACCACATCCGGGCGTTGGCGGCTGCGGGCTTCACCGAGCTGGTGATCAACCATGCCTGGCTAGGCCAGCAGATCGAGGATTACCTGGGCGATGGTGCGCGCTTTGGCGTGCGTATCGTCTATTCCGCCGAAGGCGAGCCGCTGGAAACCGGCGGCGGTATCTTCAAGGCGCTGCCGTTGCTGGGTGCCGAGCCATTTCTGGTGGTCAATGGCGATGTGTTCACTGACTACGACTTTGCTGCCCTGCGCAAACCGCTCGCGGGTTTGGCCCATCTGGTGCTGGTGAATAATCCGGCACATCACCCGCAGGGCGACTTCGTTCTGGCGGCCGGCCAGGTGCAGGACAGCGGCACGATGAGTGAGCGGCTGACCTATAGTGGTCTTGCCGTGCTGCATCCGCGTCTGTTCGGCTCTTCTCAGCCCGGTGCCTTCAAGCTGGCGCCGCTGCTGCGTGAGGCGATCACGGCCGGGCAGGTCAGCGGCGAGCACTATGGTGGCTGTTGGGTCGACGTCGGTACGCACGAGCGCCTGGCTGAAGTCGAACGCTTGCTGCAGGAGGCACGTTAAGTGTTGTGGCCGGCCACCATGCTCGGGGCGGCGGCCGGGCTCGCTCTGGCCAGCATTCCGGGTGCACTGCTTGGCGGTCTACTTGGGCAGGTGCTGGACCGTCGCCTGCGCCTGCACGGCTGGGACAATCTGCGTGAGCGTCTGGGAGGTCGTGCTGCGCCGACGGATGACGACTTGTTGTTTCTGATGCTGGGACGTCTGGCTAAGAGTGACGGCCGGGTAGTACAGAGCCATATCCAGCAGGCGCGTTCGGAAATGCAGCGGCTGGGG
The DNA here is from genome assembly GCF_039555755.1 of Pseudomonas sediminis. NCBI lineage: Bacteria > Pseudomonadati > Pseudomonadota > Gammaproteobacteria > Pseudomonadales > Pseudomonadaceae > Pseudomonas > Pseudomonas sediminis. The sequence goes on along the minus strand of NZ_CP154631.1, from coordinate 1,161,411 downwards.
TTGGACGCGGTGGCTCAGCGTCGTGCCATCGAAGCCTTCGCCCGTGGCAAGACCGGGCGTGACAACCTGCGTGCCCCGCTGCAGCGTCAACGCGAGCGTGCCGATGCCATGCTGCGAGCTTGCTGGCGTATGGCCTGGGTCGATGGGCGGGTGTCGGCCAGCGAGCATGAGTTGATCCTGCTCTGGGGCAAGTGGCTCGGCTGGGACAGCGCCCGACTCGATAGCCTGGGCGAGGAGTACGCGCCACGTCGCAGCCAGCAACCTGCGCCAGCGGGCGGCAGTTATCAGGAGGCGTTGCGACTGCTAGGCGTCAATGAAGGCAGCGAGCCTGAGCAGATCAAACGCGCCTACCGCCGCCTGCTCAGCCGGCATCATCCGGACAAACTGGCTGGCTCGGGCGCCTCGCCTGAGCGCATTCGTGAGGCCACTGACACCACGCGTCAGCTGCATCAGGCCTATGCATTGATTCGCCAGCGTCGCGGAATTCGTTAGCTGCCCGCAGCGCGAATATGCAGTTTCAACCAGCCACGTAGACGGCGGTACAGCTGCTCCTCCTGGACATCCAGGTTGCCCGGCAGTGCCTTCATCGCTACCTGTACATAGGTGGGCAGCTTTGCCCTCTTGCTGGCTTGCAGGCGTTTCAGGGCAGCCGTGCGGTCGGTGGCCTGATCCTTGTAGAAGAAGTCGCCAGTGGCCACCGGCAGTTGGGCGACCAGTTCGTCCAGCGGTGGGGCGAACCCTGCTGGTACATCCGCCGCCACCATCAGCAGGTTCTGGATATTCGCGGGTTTGCGTTCGCTCAGGTAGCGCGCGGCCCAGTAGGCGCCGCTGCCGTGGCCAAGCAGGACGATTTCCTTGGCCTGCTGTTGGCTGGCGAAGGCGATGGCGGCATCGATGCGCGCCATCACACGTTCGACATGGGCCTGGCGCCGTTGATCCGGGCTGATTGTGCCGCTGTCCGTGGCCTGTGTGGCTTGTGTTTCCGGTGGCTGTGGCGGGCTATCGGCAGCGGGAGCTGTCTCGGTACTTGCAGGATCAGCGGGCGCTGCTGCGGTTTCGGCGCTTGCATCACGCAGCGGCAGCGGGTCTCCGTCCGGGTCCGGTAGTGTCAGGCTCAGACTGTGCCAGCCGGCGTCAGGCAGCTTGCGTCGTAGCGGGCCCACTGCGGCGGCGCCGTCGGCGTTTTCCACGTTACCGGGTAGCAGAATCACCGCACCGCTGGGTTCACCGACGTTGGCCGGCAGCCATAGCGCGAGGAAACTTTCGGCGCCGGCCTGCAGCATCTGCTGCTCACGTTTGTCCAGGCGCTGCTTCAACGTCTGCGCGTCGCTGATGCTACGCTCGGGTAGAGACGGCCGCTCGTTCGACGCCGGCGTATCGGCTTCGCCAGGCGTGGCGCTCTGGGCATCCCCGGTCGGTTCCTGGGCCCAGCTCGTGGTGGCGCAGAGCAGGCAGAAACCGAGCAGTGCGAGTGAGTTCAGGCGCATCGATGAAGCTCCTTGGGGTCTGCTACAGAGCCTAATGCCGAGCTTCGCTTTTGTCAGGCCATTAGCGAAAGACTGGAGTAAGGTAAGCAATCGCGTCAGCGGATTCACCGTGCATGAAGTCCCTTCTCCGTTCCCTTATTTACCTGTTGATAGTGGCCACATCTGGCGTCTGGGCTGAGAGTGCGCGCATGCCATTGCGCCCGGCTTTCGACGCAGAGCAGCGTGCCTGGCTCAAGGAGCATCCAGTGCTGCGCGTGGGCATGATCCACCAGGCGCCTTGGGTTCTGCGTGGCCAGAACCGGCAGCTGACGGGCGCCAATGTCGAGCTGATGCAGCGTCTGCTCGAAGGCATGGGCGTCGCGCCTGACTGGCGCCTGTATCCGAATCTGGAGGCCCTGGAACGGGCAGCCAGTGCTGGCGAGGTGGATCTGGCGCCAGGCTTGCAGCAGACGCCGGCCGGCCTGCGCATCTGGCATTACTCCATGCCCTACCTACGTGTGCCGCATCTGGTAGTCGGCGAGCGCAATGGCAGCGGTGCGGTGGATCTTGATCAATTGCCGCTGGAGCAGACGGTCGCGTTGCGCATGCCGAGCCAGGCTGCCGAATACCTGGAACGCACCCACACCAACCTGCGTCTGCGCGCGACGCCGTCGGAGCGCGCCGCCTTGCTGCTGGTGCTCAACCAGGAAGTCAGCTACGCCGTGCTGGATGAAGCGAGCCTCAGCCTGCTGTTGCGCGAATCACGTTTCTCCAGCTTGAGCATCGTCGGTGATATCGGCTTGCCGCAGCTGCTGCGTCTGGCTACACGGCGTGACCAGCCGCTTCTGTCCGGTATTGTCGACCGGGCTTTGCAAGCGCTGCCTGCCCGTGAACTGGAGGAATTGCGCGACACCTGGATGCCGCTGCGCTATCCGCAATCCACCGACTTCGTCGGCTTCTGGAAGACCCTGGCGTTATTTTTCGCCCTGATTCTGATGCTCGGTGCGACAGCGCTTTATCGGCAGCGGCAGCAGACACGTTCGCTGGAGCGTGGGCTGTTGGCCGCACGTGGCGAACTGGATCGCCATCAGCAGGCCGCCGAGGCATTGCGCCTGAGCCAGTTCTCCATCGATCACAGCACGGTGGGTATTCTCTGGGTCAACTGGGATAGCCACCTGCGCTACGCCAACCGCGCCGCCGAACGCATGCTTGGTTACGCCGCCGGCGAGCTGGTGGACAAGCCGCTGAGCCAGCTGGAGCCCGGCCTGCATATGGACCGCTGGCTCAACCTGTGGAAACGCGTGCGCGAGCAGGATGACGGCTCACCCAGCTTCGAGGTGGACTGCCTGCGTGCCGATGGCAGCCGTATGCCGGCTGACGTATCGCTGAGTTTTCTGCGTTATCGCCAGGCCGAGTACCTGGTGGTGTTTCTCAGCGATGTGACCGAGCGCCGCCGTGCGCGTGCGGCGCTGGAGGAGAGCGAGGCGCGCTTCAAGGGCATTGCCGGCAACGTGCCTGGCCTGGTGTTTCGCCTGGAGCGCGCCGGGCCGGGAGCGGTGGTCAACTTTGCCTATATCAGCGAGGCCAGCCAGGACATGGTCGGCTGGCCGGCGCAGGAGCTGCAGCGTGAGGAGCGCGGCATCCGCAGCCTGGTGCATCCGCAGGATCTGAGCAGCTACCTCAATAGTCAGACCCTGGCGTTGGAAGGCGAGAGCGACTGGTACTGGCAGGGACGCATCCTCACTGCCGAGCAGGAGGTGCTGTGGGCCGACATCCGCACCACTGCGCGGCCGTTGGGTAATGGTCGGGTGGTCTGGGATGGCATCCTCTGGGACATCACCGAGAACAAGCTGGCCGAGCTGGCGCTGGCCGATTCGCGGGCGCGTCTGCGCGAACTGTCGGCGCACCTGGAAAGCGTGCGCGAGGAAGAGAAGGCGCGCATCGCCCGTGAGGTGCATGACGAGCTGGGTCAGGTATTGACTGTGCTCAAGCTGGAGACGGCGATGTGCGAGCTGGTTTGCGCCGGGCAGATTCCCGAACTGGACGAGCGCCTTAATAGCATGAAGCGCCTGATCGCTCAGTTGTTCCAGCTGGTGCGTGATGTGGCCACGGCGCTGCGCCCGCCAATTCTCGATGCCGGCATTGCCTCGGCCATCGAGTGGCAAGTGCGGCGCTTCGAGGAGCGCACACAGATTCCTTGCCTGGTCGAAGTGCCGGAGCACCTGCCGCATCTGCCGGATGCCCAGGCCATTGGCCTGTTCCGCATCCTTCAGGAGGCGCTGACCAACATCATGCGCCACGCTGGCGCGCACAGCGTCGAGGTGCGTTTGTGGCAGGAGGGCGGCAGCCTGTGTCTGTCGGTGGTCGACGATGGCAAGGGTTTCGATCCGACGCTGCGCAAGCCCGGGCAGTCGTTCGGCCTGGTTGGCATGCAGGAACGCATGCTCATGCTCGGTGGCCAGTTGCAGATTGACAGCCGGCCGGGCGAGGGCACTACCCTGTGTGCGCGCATCAATCTGGAAGAGGAGGTCGCAGTGTGATTCGGGTACTGGTAGCCGAAGACCACACCATCGTGCGGGAAGGCATCAAGCAACTGATCGGCATGGCCCGCGACCTCGAAGTGGCGGGTGAGGCCTGCAATGGCGAACAGTTGATCGAAGTGCTGCGGCGTACGCCTTGCGACGTGGTGCTGTTGGATATCTCCATGCCCGGCGTCAACGGCCTGGAGGCCATTCCGCGTATCCGCGCGCTGAGCGAGGCGCCGGCGATTCTGGTGCTGTCTATGCACGACGAGGCGCAGATGGCGGCCCGTGCGCTCAAGGCCGGTGCCGCCGGTTACGCGACCAAGGACAGCGATCCGGCGCTGCTGATCACTGCGATTCGCAAGGTCGCCAGCGGTGGGCGTTATATCGACCCGGCATTGGCCGACCGCATGGTCTTCGAGGTCGGCCTGACCGATTCACGTCCGCCCCATGCGCAACTGTCCGAGCGCGAGTTCTCGGTGTTCGAGCGCCTTGTACGAGGGGAGGGCGTCAACGACATCGCTCTGCACCTGGCAATCAGCAACAAGACCGTGAGTACGCACAAGGCGCGCCTGATGCAGAAGCTCGGCGCCCATTCGATGGCAGAGCTGGTGCGTTACGCCATGGAGCATCGCCTGGTCTGAGCGAGCGCTTTCGTAGGAGCGGCTGGGCGGCACTCCGCTTCAGGCACGAGGAATCGCCCACCGGAGCTTCGCGGCTGAAGCCGCTCCCACGGTTTTCATGCGCTGTATAACCGATGCGATCACTCGGAATTTGTAGGGCAATCCCTACGCAAGAATTTCCTCGCGCCTGATATCAGCTTGTCATCCCGCCCGATTTTTCACCCGGTCTTGTCGACCTACTCTTGAGTCATCGGCCTGAGACAAGAACAAGGGTGTGGTGTGATGGCAAACGATGTACTGGTGAGCTTCCGTGGCGTACAGAAGAGCTATGACGGCGAAACGCTGATCGTCAAAGACCTCAACCTGGATATCCGCAAGGGTGAATTTCTGACCCTGCTCGGCCCGTCCGGTTCCGGCAAGACCACCAGCCTGATGATGCTGGCCGGTTTCGAGACGCCGACTGCTGGCGAGATCCTCCTCGATGGCCGCTCGCTGAACAAACTGCCGCCGCACAAGCGCAACATCGGAATGGTGTTCCAGAACTACGCGCTGTTCCCGCACATGACCGTGGCCGAGAACCTGGCCTTCCCGCTGAGCGTGCGTGGCATGTCGCGCACCGATATCAGCGAGCGGGTCAAACGCGCCCTGTCGATGGTGCAGCTCGACAGCTTCCGCAACCGTTACCCCGGCCAGCTTTCCGGTGGTCAGCAGCAGCGTGTGGCCCTGGCCCGTGCGCTGGTGTTCGAGCCGCAGCTGGTACTGATGGATGAACCCCTCGGCGCGCTGGACAAGCAACTGCGCGAACACATGCAGATGGAGATCAAGCACCTGCACCAGCGCCTGGGCGTAACCGTGGTCTACGTCACCCACGATCAGGGCGAGGCGCTGACCATGTCTGACCGCGTGGCCGTGTTCCATCAGGGCGAGATCCAGCAGATCGCCCCGCCGCGCGAACTCTACGAAGCGCCGCACAACACCTTCGTTGCCCAGTTCATCGGCGAGAACAATCGTCTGGCTGGCGAGCTGGTCAGCCGCGATGGCGAGCAGTGCGTGGTGCGCTTGGCGCGCGGTGAGGAAGTGCGCGCCACGGCGGTCAACGTCGGTGCCGTCGGCGAGGCCGTGAGCCTGTCGATTCGTCCCGAGCGCATTCGCCTCAACGGCCACAGCGAGGCCTGCCCGAATCGCTTCTCCGGGCGTATTGCCGAGTTCATCTACCTGGGCGACCACGTGCGCATCCGCATGGAGGTCTGCGGCAAATCCGATTTCTACGTCAAGCAACCCGTGGCCGAGCTCGATCCGGCGCTGGCGGTTGGTGACCTGGTTCCGCTCGGCTGGTCTGTCGAGCATGTCCGCGCGCTGGATCCACTCCACATCGAGTGAGCCTTTCGCGCAGTGCTTCACCTTTACCCCGTAACACAGAGGAGCTGATAAGAATGACGAAATCCCTGAAGCTCGCGGCGTTGGCCCTGGGCGTTAGCTGTGCCATGCCGGCACTGGCGGTGGATCTGACAGCGGTATCCTTCGGCGGCGCGAACAAGGCGGCGCAGGTCAAGGCGTTCTACGAACCCTTCGAGAAGGACACCGGCAACAAGGTGCTGGGCGGCGAATACAACGGTGAAATGGCCAAGGTCAAAGCCATGGTCGATACCCGCAGCGTGAGCTGGGATCTGGTGGAGGTAGAGTCGCCGGAACTGGCCCGCGGTTGTGACGAAGGCCTGTTCGAGGAGCTCGATCCGGCCCAGTTCGGCGATGAGTCCAACTTCATCGACGGCGCCATCCAGCCGTGCGGCGTGGGCTTCTTCGTGTGGTCCACGGTATTGGCCTACAACGCCGACAAACTGAGCGCCGCACCGACCAGTTGGTCCGATTTCTGGGATGTAGCGAAATTCCCGGGCAAACGCGGCCTGCGCAAAGGCGCCAAGTACACCCTGGAATTCGCTCTGATGGCCGACGGCGTGCCGGTCAAGGACGTATACAAGGTGCTGGCCACCAAGGAAGGCCAGGATCGCGCATTCAAGAAGCTCGATGAGCTGAAGCCGAACATCCAGTGGTGGGAAGCTGGCGCCCAGCCGCCGCAGTATCTCGCTTCCGGCGACGTGGTGATGAGCTCGGCCTACAACGGTCGTATCGCTGCCGTGCAGGGCGAGAGCAACCTGCAGGTGGTATGGAACGGCGGTATCTACGACTTCGACTCCTGGGCCATCCCGCGTGGCGCCAAGAATGCTGAACTGGCCAAGGAGTTCATCGCCTACTCGATCAAGCCCGAAGCGCAGAAGACCTACTCGGAGAACATCGCCTACGGTCCGGCCAACAAGCAGGCCATCGATCTGTTGGCGCCGGAGCGTCTCAACCTGATGCCGACCACCCCGGAAAACATCGCCAACCAGGTGGCCATCGACGTGACCTTCTGGGCTGACTACGGCGAGCAGTTGGAGCAGCGTTTCAACGCCTGGGCCGCCCGTTAACCCGTGCGTCGCGCAGCGACGCCTTCCTCGTCCCCTTCTCCTGCGGGAGAAGGTGGCGCATAGCGCCGGATGAGGGGGCGGAGCTGCCCAATCGATCTTTGTCGTATCCCCGAATTTCTGCCGCCAGATGCGGCCTTAGCTTGCGGAGTTGTCCATGGCCGCCGTACTGCCTGCCAATGATTTGCCCGGGCCAAGCCTGAAGCAGCGACTGGCCCGTGCCGAGCGTTTCAATCGCCTGAAATCCAAGGCGCTGATCCTGCCGCTGTTGCTGTTCCTTCTGCTGACCTTCCTGCTGCCCATCGGCGCGTTGCTCATGCGCAGTGTGGACAACCCGGAAGTGGTCGGCAGCCTGCCGCGCACCGTCGAGGCGATTGCTGCCTGGGATGGCCGTGGCCTGCCGGATGAGGCGGTATACCAGGCGATTGCCAGCGATATGCTCGAGGCACGGCGCAATCAGAGCCTTGGCGATCTCTCCAAGCGCCTGAACATGGAGCTGGCGGGCTTCCGTAGCCTGGTCAGCGCGACCGCACGCAAGCTGCCGCTGCGCGAGGAGCCGGCGTCCTACCAGGAGGCCTTCCTTGATATGGATGAGCGCTGGGGCGACCCTGCCTACTGGCAGGTGATCCGCCGCAATGCCTCATCGGTCACGCCTTATTACCTGCTGGCCGCGCTCGATCACCGCATCGACGACCTCGGCGAACTGGCCAAGGCCACGCCGGATCAGGCCATCTATCTGGATATCTTCGCCCGTACCTTCTGGATGAGCCTGGTGATCACCGCCATCTGCCTGGTGCTTGCTTACCCACTGGCTTACCTGCTGGCAAACCTGCCGACGCGGCAGGGCAACCTGCTGATGATTCTGGTGCTGCTGCCGTTCTGGACCTCGATCCTGGTGCGCGTCGCGGCCTGGATCGTGCTCTTGCAGTCCGGAGGGCTGATCAACAGCGCGCTGATATCGCTGGGTATCATCGAGCAACCACTGCAACTGGTGTTCAACCGCAGCGGTGTGTACGTGGCCATGGTCCACATCATGCTGCCGTTCATGATCCTGCCGATCTACAGCGTGATGAAGGGCATCTCGCCCAGCTACATGCGTGCGGCGGTGTCGCTCGGCTGCCACCCGTTCGCCAGCTTCTGGCGGGTGTACTTCCCGCAGACCCTGGCCGGTGTCGGCGCCGGTTGCCTGCTGGTGTTCATTCTGTCGATTGGCTACTACATCACCCCGGCGCTGCTGGGCAGCCCGAACGACCAGATGATCAGCTACTTCGTCGCCTTCTATACCAACACCACCATCAACTGGGGCATGGCCACGGCCCTCGGCGGTCTGCTGCTGGCCGCGACGCTGGTGCTGTACGTGGTGTACAGCTGGCTGGTCGGCGCCAGCAAACTGCGGCTTGGATAAACACGGTCTGCGCAGCAGACCACCTGATGCCCCTCTCCCATTCATGGGAAAGGGTGCCCGAAGGGCGGGGGAGGGTGCTTGTTTCGGCACCACTGCCTCTCGGTAAACGAACTCGGGAGGATGGCGTAAGAAGAGCGCCCTCTCTCCCAACCCCTCTCCCATAAATGTGAGAGGGGAGCTAAACGCTAAATGGAGTCACAGCCATGCTCAGCCCCTACATGTCACCCGTCGAGCGCCTCTGGTACTACGGCCTGCGCATTCTCTGCGGCCTGGTGCTGCTGTTTCTGATCCTGCCGGTGCTGGTGATCGTGCCGCTGTCGTTCAACTCCGGCACCTTTCTGGTCTACCCGCTGCAGGGCTTCTCGCTGCGCTGGTACGAGGACTTCTTCATGTCCGCCGACTGGATGCGTTCGCTGAAGAACAGCCTGATCATCGCCCCGGCCGCCACTCTGCTGGCCATGGTCTTCGGCACCCTGGCGGCCATCGGCCTGACCCGTGGCGAATTCCGTGGCAAGGCGCTGGTGATGAGCCTGCTGATCTCGCCGATGATCGTCCCGGTGGTGATCATCGGTGTCGCCAGCTACCTGTTCTTCGCCCCGCTGGGCATGGGCAACAGCTACCTGTCGCTGATCCTGGTGCATGCCGTGCTCGGCGTGCCGTTCGTGATCATCACCGTGTCGGCCACGCTGCAGGGCTTCAACCACAACCTGGTGCGTGCCGCCGCCAGCCTCGGGGCCTCGCCGCTGACGGCGTTTCGCCGGGTGACCCTGCCGCTGATCGCGCCGGGCGTGATTTCGGGTGCGTTGTTCGCCTTCGCCACCTCGTTCGACGAAGTGGTGGTGACCCTGTTCCTCGCCGGTCCCGAACAGGCCACCCTGCCGCGGCAGATGTTCAGCGGCATCCGCGAGAACCTGTCGCCGACCATCGCTGCCGCCGCCACGCTGCTGATCGGCTTCTCCATCCTGCTGCTGCTGACCCTGGAATGGCTGCGTGGGCGCAGCGAGAAGCTGCGTACTTCAGCGCCGGAATAAATCGCCGCAGCTGCATGTTCAGGGCCTCGCCGGGAAACCAGCGGGGCCTTGTTCGTTTCCGGGCGTAGAATGTGTAGTTTCTCCTTCGTAACAAGGCAGCCAGATGGACTTCGATGATCCCGGTTTTCGTGAGCTGATCGACGCGTTGCACGATGGCGTCTACATCACCGACGCCGATGGCATCACCCTAAAGGTCAACAGTGCCTATGAGCGCCTGACCGGGCTGCGTGCCGAGGACGTCGTCGGCCAGCACATGCAGGCGCTGGTAGAGCAGGGTGTGATCTCGCAGTCGGTGTCCTTGCGTGTGCTCAAGGAAGGCAAGGCGCTGTCGCTGATGCAGAGCGTCAGCCAGGGCAAACGCCTGTTGGTCAGTGGTACGCCGATCTTCGCCGCCGATGGCCGCGTGCGCTACGTGGTCAGTACCGTGCGCGACATGACCGAGCTGCTGCGCATGAAGCACGAGCGTGACGAGCTGCAGCAACTGAAGCAGCTGCGCAACAGCACGGCCAAGCTGCATGCCGGGCAGCGTGACGACCTGCTCGATGCCTCGCCGGTCGCCGACAAGCCCGCTTCGGGGCGCGTCTTCATGCAGGCGCGGCAGGTCGCGGCCAGCGACGTGAAGGTGCTGCTGCAAGGGGAAACCGGCGTCGGCAAGACCCTGATCGCCCAGTACATCCACAAGAGCAGCCCGCGCGCGGCGCAGCCGTTTCTGGCGCTTAACTGCGGTGCGCTGCCGGAGAACCTGATCGAGGCCGAGTTGTTCGGCTATGTGCCGGGCGCATTCACCGGCGCCGGCAGCAAGGGCAAGCGCGGTCTGCTGGAACTGGCGCACCAGGGCACGGTTTTTCTCGATGAGATCGGTGATCTGCCATTGCCGCTGCAGGTCAAGCTGCTCAAGGTGATTGAGGAGAGTCGCTTCATTCCGGTCGGTGGCCTGGAGTTGAAGGAGGTGGATGTACGCATCATCACCGCCACTCACCACGACTTGCGCACGATGGTCGCCGAGGGCCGTTTTCGCGCCGACCTCTACTACCGCCTCAACGTCGTGCCGATCCACATTCCGGCGCTGCGCGAGCGCCCCGAGGAAATTCAGCCGTTGCTGGATTTCTACCTGGCCGATTTCAATCAGCGTTATGGTCGAGTGCTGAGCTGGGAGCTCGAGGCGCTCGACGCGCTGACCGACTACGCCTGGCCCGGCAACATCCGTGAGCTGATCAATCTGGTCGAGCGCCTGGTAGTGACCAGCAGTGGTGAACGCATCGAACTGTGCGATCTGCCGGAGGAAATGCGCGTTGCTCGCAGCGATGTCGACGACCTGCTGCCATTGCGCAAGCAGGTGGAGAACCTCGAGCGGCGCCTCATCCGCCGTGCGCTGATGCAGCACAAGACCACCCGTGAAGCGGCCAAGGTGCTCGGTCTGAGCCAGGCGACGCTGGTGCAGAAAATGAAGCGCTGGGAGCAGGGTTGATTGGAAAATGGATCGTAAAAGGCTCATCTGATTGGTTTTCTGATCAAGCGCAACCCGCTGCGCGCTGTGACAAATCGACGCAAGCCTTCTAACTCGCTGCTTTCAGCGAGCTGGCACAGGATTGGCTATAGCAAGCCCCGAACCCGTTCAGCATAACAACGCATAAGGGGCCTGCTGATGAACACTGCCGCATTTAAGATCGCCAACAAGCTGCTGACCGGCCAAGGGGCCGTGGAGCAACTGGCGCTCGAACTGCCTCGATTGAATATCACCAATCCGCTGATCGTTACCGACGCCATCCTGATCAAGTCCGGTACGGTCGAGCATGTCCTCAAGCAACTCGGTGAGCGCCGCTATGGCATCTATGACGGTGTCGAGCCGGAGCCGGAGATCGCCATCGTCGAAGCCTGCGCCAAGGTCTACCGCGACGGCGGTCACGATGGCCTGATCGGTGTCGGTGGCGGCAGCGCCATCGACATCGCCAAGGCGGTGGCTGGCTATGTCGGGCATGACGGTGCATTGGAAGAGTTGTTCGGCGTCGATCAGATCAAGCGTAAAGGCCCGCCGCTGATTGCCATTCCGACCACTGCTGGCACCGGCTCGGAAGTGACCAACGTGTCGATCCTTTCTGACAAGAAGGCGCAGCTGAAAAAGGGCATCGTCAGCGACTACCTGCTGCCCGACGTGGCCCTGGTCAGTCCGCTGATGACCCTGACCTGCCCCCGTGGCGTGACCGCCGCCAGTGGCGTCGATGCATTGGTGCACGCGGTGGAGTCCTACCTGTCGGTCAATGCTTCGCCGATCACCGACGCCCTGGCCATTGGCGCCATCAAGCTGATCGCCAAGGCGCTGCCCAAGGCCTATGCCAATCCGGCTGACCTGCTCGCTCGCGAAGATATGGCGACCGCCAGCCTGATGGCCGGCATGGCCTTCGGTAATGCCGGCGTGGGTGCGGTGCATGCGCTGGCGTATCCCCTTGGCGGACGTTTCAACATCGCTCATGGCGTCAGCAATGCCTTGCTGCTGCCTTACGTGATGGCCTGGAACAAGCTGGCCTGCGTCGAGCGCATGGCCGAGATCGCTGCTGCTCTCGGTGTGCAACCCCATGGCCTGAGCGACAAGGCCGCCGCCGACCTGGCCGTCGAGGCCATGGCCGAGCTGTGCGCCAGCGTCGACATTCCCAAGGGCATGCGCAGCTTCGGCGTGCCGGAAGACGCCATCCCGGCTATGGCCGAGGAAGCGAGCAAGATCGATCGACTGATGCGCAACAATCCGCGGCGCCTGACGGCTGGCGACATCGAACAGATCTACCGCGCTGCCTACTGATTACCGCAACGAAGATGAAAGGCCCCAGGGTGCTGGGGCCGGCTGAAATACAACTCTAATAAAGCTGGGTGACTCAAATGTCCGAACTGCATCAACAAGACCTTGGTGTGGAAGCCCCCTACTGGCCGGTGGGGCCATTCAAGGTGCGTCTGCCTTTCATTCATTACCGCTTCGAGATCTCCGACTACATGCAGGGCCTGCTCATGTGCGCGGTGGATCTGGCGGCGATTCCGCTGATGACCGAGTTCCTCGGCATGCCCTTCGAGGTGGCGCTGGCAGTTGTCATGCTCAATGGCCTGCTGTACCTGACTCACCATTTGCTGGGCGATCCGGTCGTTCCGGGCTGGATCACCCCGGCGATCCCACTGCTGATGGCCTACTGCAGCCAGTTCCCGGAGGGCCCGGAGCGGGTGCATGCGCTGATTGCCTTCCAGTTGATGCTAGGGGTGTTCTCGATAGGCCTGGGTATGACGGGCATGGCGCGCAAGGTAGTGTCATTGGTGCCCTCTGCGCTCAAGGCCGGCATCATCATGGGCGCCGGCCTTAGCGCGGTGGTGACGGTATTCAAGGAAGGCGGTCGCTTCGACAGCTTCCCCTGGACCATTTCCATCGCCATCGGCATCGCTTTTTACCTGGTGTTTTCCATCCATTTTCAGGAGCTGAAGAAGCGCAACCGCTTCTGGTGGAATTTCGCCAAGCTGGGCATCTTCCCGATCATCCTGCTGGCGGTGATCGTCGCGCCGATTTTCGGCGAGGCACCCTGGCCTAGCATCGAGTGGGGCATCAGCCAGCCGGACTTCGTCACCCTGTGGAACGAATACACCGTGTTCGGCCTCGGCATGCCGCCACTGATGATGTTCGTCACCGCCATCCCCACGGTGTTCGCCGCCTATCTGGTGGTGTTCGGCGACGTGCTTGGCGCCAAGGCAATCCTCGGCGAAGCCGACCATGTACGGCGTGACGAGAAGGTCGACTTCAACCCCAACCGCTCGCACCTGATCTTTGGCGGTCGCAATGCCTTCATGAGCATCTTCGGACCGGACGTGGCCATGTGTGGTCCGCAATGGTCGGCCATGCAGGTGGTAATCACCGAGCGCTTCAAGGGTGGCGCCAAAGCGATGAAGTCGATCTACGGTGGGGTTGGCTCGTTCCGTTGGGGCACCAATACCGGCCTGCTGTTGTTGCCGGTGGTGACGCTGGTGCAGCCGATTCTCGGTGTGGCGCTGGCACTGACCCTGCTGATCCAGGGCTACGTGAGCGTACGCCTGGGCATCATGGAGGCGCGCAGCCAGCGTGACCTGGGCATCGCCGGGGTGATCGGCGCAGTGCTTGCGATCAAGGGCGCCGGCTGGGCCTTCGCCATCGGCGTTGGCCTGTGTGCGCTGATCTACGGAGCACGGATGTTCCGCGGCGAGAACGACCAGACCTTCACCAAGGATCTGCCGCCAGCCGAGTGAGGCCTTCAATCCCTAATTCAGCCGAGGGGATCTCCTCCCTCGGCAGCAGGAGAAAAATCATGCAACTGAACGATCCCGATCTGCTGCGCCATCAGGCCTATATCGACGGCCAGTGGTGTGACGCCAGCAATGGCGATGTGACTGAAATCTTCAACCCTGCCAACGGCGAGTCGCTGGGCGTCGTGCCGAACATCGGTGGCGCGCAGACCCGTCAGGCCATCGAGGCGGCGCAGGCTGCCCAACCCGCCTGGCGTGCGCTGACGGCCAAGGAGCGCGCGGCGCGGCTGCGCAAATGGTACGAGTTGATGCTGGCCAACCAGGAGGATCTGGCGCGGATCATGACGGCCGAGCAGGGCAAGCCGCTGACCGAGGCCCGTGGCGAAGTGCTTTACGCGGCATCCTTCATCGAGTGGTTCGCCGAAGAGGCCAAGCGCGTCTACGGCGACACCATTCCCGGCCATCAGCCGGACAAGCGCCTGATCGTGACCAAGGAGCCCATTGGCGTGACCGCGGCCATCACGCCCTGGAACTTCCCGGCGGCGATGATCACCCGCAAGGCCGGTCCGGCATTGGCCGCTGGCTGCGCCATGGTGCTCAAGCCGGCGCCGCAGACACCGTTCAGTGCGCTGGCGCTGGCGGTGCTGGCCGAGCGCGCGGGCATCCCGGCCGGGCTGTTCAGCGTACTGCCGGCCGATGCCGAGCGTTCCCGCGAAGTCGGCGCCGAGCTGTGCGCCAACCCCATCGTGCGCAAGCTGTCGTTCACCGGTTCCACCGGCGTCGGCATCAAGCTGATGGAGCAATGCGCTCCGACCCTGAAGAAACTTTCGCTGGAACTGGGCGGCAATGCGCCGTTCATCGTTTTCGAAGACGCCGATCTCGACGCAGCGGTCGAAGGCGCGCTGGTGGCCAAGTACCGTAATGCTGGGCAGACCTGCGTCTGCGCCAATCGCCTGTATGTACACGATGCCGTCTACGAAGCCTTTGCTGAAAAACTGGCCGCGGCTGTGGCCAAACTGCGGGTTGGCCCGGGTGATGAAGCAGGCGTGGTCATTGGCCCGTTGATCGACGGCAATGCCGTGGCCAAGGTGCAGGCTCATCTGGCCGATGCGCTGGAGAAGGGCGCCAAGGTGCTGCAGGGCGGTAAGGCGCACGCGTTGGGCGGGCATTTCTTCGAGCCCACGGTCATCACGGGCGTCACCGTGGATATGCGCGTGGCCCGTGAAGAGACCTTCGGCCCGCTGGCGCCACTGTTCCGCTTCAGCGACGAAACCGAGGTGGTGCGTCAGGCCAACGACACCGAGTTCGGCCTGGCCGGCTACTTCTATACCCGCGATCTGGGTCGCACCTTCCGTGTAGCCGAAGCGCTGGAGTACGGGATGGTTGGTATCAATACCGGGCTGATCTCCAACGAAGTGGCGCCATTTGGCGGTATGAAGGCTTCAGGGCTGGGCCGCGAAGGCTCCAAGTACGGTCTGGATGAGTACCTGGAGATCAAGTACCTCTGCCTCGGCGGTATCTGAATCAGGTCGCTATTGTGGGAGGGGCTTTAACCGCGACCGGCTTGGCACAAAGCCAGGCGCTCGCCGCTAAAGCGCCTCCCACGGTCCCTGTTCTGTCTCCTGCGCTTGTCGATCAAGGGCTCTACAGCCGCTACAATGCGCGCCACCGTGACCCAAGCCCTTAGAGGTGCGCCATGCAACCCTTCGCCATCGCCCCGTCGATCCTTTCCGCCGACTTCGCCCGCCTGGGTGAGGAAGTGGACAACGTGCTCGCCGCCGGGGCGGACATCGTCCACTTCGATGTCATGGACAACCATTACGTGCCCAACCTGACCATCGGCCCGATGGTCTGCTCGGCGCTGCGCAAGTACGGCATCACCGCGCCCATCGACGCGCACCTGATGGTCAAGCCGGTGGATCGCATCATCGGCGACTTCATCGAGGCTGGCGCGTCGTACATCACATTCCACCCTGAAGCGTCCGAGCACATCGACCGTTCGCTGCAACTGATCAAGGCCGGCGGCGCCAAGGCGGGCCTGGTGTTCAACCCGGCTACCCCGCTGGACGTGCTCAAGTACGTGATGGACAAGGTCGACATGATCCTGCTGATGAGCGTCAACCCCGGTTTCGGCGGGCAGAAGTTTATCCCCGGCACCCTCGACAAGCTGCGTGAAGCCCGCGCGCTGATCGACGCCAGCGGCCGCGAGATCCGCCTGGAGATCGACGGCGGCGTCAACGTGCAGAACATCCGCGAGATCGCCGAGGCGGGCGCCGACACCTTCGTTGCCGGTTCGGCGATCTTCAACCAGCCGGACTACAAGGCGGTGATCGATGCCATGCGCGCCGAATTGGCCCAGGTGCGTGGATGAAACCGCTGCGCGCGCTGTGCGCCGGTGAGCTGCCGCGCCTGGTGATGTTCGACCTGGATGGCACGCTGATCGACTCCGTGCCGGACCTGGCCGAAGCCGTCGACCGCATGCTGGTCGAAATGGGGCGTGCACCTGCTGGCGTTGAAAAGGTCCGTGACTGGGTCGGCAATGGCGCACGGGTGTTGGTGCGCCGTGCCCTGGCCGGTGGTCTGGATCACGCCGCCGTGGGTGAAGCCGAGACGGAAGAGGCGCTGGCGCGCTTTCTCGATATCTACGCCGACTGCCACAATCTGACCGCGCTCTATCCCGGTGTGCACGAGCTGCTCGAGGCGCTCAGCACTGCAGCCGTGGAACTGGCGGTGGTGACCAACAAGCCGGAGCGTTTCGTCGCGCCGTTGCTGGAACAGGTGGGTCTCGGCGGTTATTTCCGCTGGATCATCGGCGGCGATACCCTGCCACAGCAGAAGCCGGACCCTGAGGCGCTGCTGCAGGTGATGCATCTGGCTGGGGTCGAGGCGGCGCAGTCGCTGTTCATCGGCGACTCGCGCAACGACGTGCTGGCCGCGCGCGCTGCGGGCGTACCGTGCATCGCAGTGAGCTACGGCTATAACCATGGCCGGCCGATTGCCGAAGAAAAACCGGGGCTGGTAGTCGATAGTCTCGCCGAACTGCTCTGATAGTTGCTTAGCCCGAGCGGCTGCGCTACCGTGGCCGCTCTCCTTATTCCCCCGCCTGTCGAGATCGCACCGTGGTGGTTAGCTGCAAACTCTGGATGAAAGTGATCAAGGCCCTGGCCCGTTGGCGCTGGCGCGCCTGATCTCGTCCTGCCGCCGCTGCGCGGCCCGTTTGCACCCGACCGTTTACCCCGAGCCATGAGGCTGATCATGACCCATGAAGAATTCCTGCGTTTAGCCGCTGAAGGCTACAATCGCATTCCGCTTGCCTGCGAAACCATCGCCGACTTCGACACGCCGCTGTCGATCTACCTGAAACTGGCCGATGCGCCCAACTCCTACCTGCTGGAGTCCGTGCAGGGCGGCGAAAAATGGGGCCGTTACTCGATCATCGGCCTGCCGGCGCGCACCGTGCTGCGTGTGCACGGTCATGACGTAGTGATCACCACCGACGGCGTCGAAGTCGAGCGCCACGAATGTGCCGATCCGCTGGCCTTCGTCGAGCAGTTCAAGGCGCGTTACAAGGTGCCGACCATTGCTGGTTTGCCGCGCTTCAATGGCGGCCTGGTCGGCTACTTCGCCTACGACAGCGTGCGTTACGTCGAGCCCAAACTGGCCGCGGGGGTGAACCCCGATGCGCTGGGCACGCCGGACATCCTGCTCAACGTCTCCGATGCCGTGGTGGTGTTCGATAACCTGGCCGGCAAGATGCACGCCATCGTGCTGGCCGATCCGGCTGAGAGCGACGCCTTCGAGCGTGGTCAGACGCAGTTGCAGGACATCCTGCACAAGCTGCGTCAGCCGTTTACCCCGCGCCTGGGTGTGGATCTGAACAAGCCGGCAGGCGCGGAGCCGGCGTTCCGCTCCAGCTTCAGCCGCGAGGATTACGAACGCTCGGTCAGCGCCATCAAGGATTACATCCTCGCTGGCGACTGCATGCAGGTGGTGATTTCCCAGCGCATGTCGATTCCGTTCAAGGCCGCGCCCATCGACCTGTACCGTGCGCTGCGCTGCATCAACCCGACGCCGTACATGTACTTCTTCAACTTCGGCGACTTCCACGTCGTCGGCTCGTCGCCGGAAGTGCTGGTGCGCGTCGAAGACAACCTGGTCACCGTGCGGCCCATCGCCGGCACTCGCCCGCGCGGCGCCACCGAGGAGCAGGACCTGGCGCTGGAAGAAGATCTGCTGGCCGATGCCAAGGAAGTCGCCGAGCACCTGATGCTCATCGACCTGGGCCGCAACGATACTGGGCGCGTCTCGGAAATCGGCTCGGTGAAACTGACCGAGAAGATGGTCATCGAGCGCTACTCCAACGTCATGCACATCGTTTCCAACGTCACCGGCGAGCTGAAAAAAGGCCTGACTTCGATGGACGCCCTGCGCGCCATCCTGCCGGCCGGCACCCTGTCCGGTGCGCCGAAGATCCGCGCGATGGAAATCATCGACGAGCTGGAGCCGGTCAAACGCGGCGTCTATGGCGGCGCGGTCGGTTACTACGCCTGGAACGGCAACATGGACACCGCCATCGCCATCCGCACCGCGGTGATCAAGGACGGCGAACTGCACGTGCAGGCCGGCGCCGGCATCGTCGCCGACTCGGTGCCCGCGCTGGAGTGGGAAGAAACCCTGAACAAGCGCCGCGCCATGTTCCGCGCCGTTGCGCTCGCCGAACAGACTGCCGTCCAGCCCCAGGAATAAGAGGAGCCGTACCATGCTTTTGATGATCGATAACTACGACTCCTTCACCTACAACGTCGTGCAGTACCTGGGTGAGCTGGGCGCCGATGTGCACGTGATTCGCAACGACGAACTGAGCATCGCCGAAATCGAAGCGCTCAAGCCCGAGCGCATCGTCGTCTCGCCCGGCCCGTGCACGCCGACCGAAGCGGGGGTATCCATCGAGTCCATCCTGCATTTCGCCGGCAAGCTGCCGATCCTCGGCGTCTGCCTTGGCCATCAGAGCATCGGCCAGGCCTATGGCGGCGACGTGGTGCGCGCGCGCCAGGTGATGCATGGCAAGACCAGCCCGGTGTTCCATGAGGACAAGGGCGTGTTCGCCGGCCTCAACAACCCGCTCACTGTGACCCGCTATCATTCCCTGGTGGTCAAGCGCGAAACCCTGCCGGATTGCCTGGAAATCACTGCCTGGACGCAGCATGAAGACGGCTCGGTCGACGAGATCATGGGCCTGCGCCACAAGACCCTGAACATCGAGGGTGTGCAGTTCCACCCCGAGTCCATCCTCACCGAGCAGGGCCACGAACTGTTCGCCAACTTCCTCAAGCAGACCGGAGGCGTGCGCGTATGAACATCAAGGAAGCCCTCAACCGCATCGTCGCCCAACTCGATCTGACCACCGAGGAAATGCAGGCGGTCATGCGCGAGATCATGACCGGCCAATGCACAGACGCGCAGATCGGCGCTTTCCTCATGGGCATGCGCATGAAGAGCGAGACCATCGACGAGATCGTCGGTGCCGCCAGCGTCATGCGTGAGCTGGCTGCACCGGTGGTGATCGACGCCGAGCGCCTGGTCGACACCTGCGGCACCGGCGGCGATGGCATGAACATCTTCAACGTCTCCACTGCGGCGGCTTTCGTCGTTGCTGCGGCGGGCGGCAAGGTGGCCAAGCACGGCAATCGTGCGGTCTCCGGCAAGAGCGGCAGTGCCGATCTACTGGAAGCCGCCGGTGTCTACCTGGGGCTCAAGCCGGAGCAGGTGGCGCGCTGCGTGGAAAGCGTCGGGGTCGGTTTCATGTTCGCCCCGTCTCATCACGGCGCGATGAAACATGCCATTGGTCCGCGCCGCGAGCTGGGCCTGCGCACCATCTTCAATATGCTCGGCCCGATGACCAATCCGGCTGGCGCCAAGCATCAGGTCATCGGCGTATTCAGCCAGGCACTGTGCCGGCCGATGGCCGAAGTGCTGCAGCGCCTGGGTAGCGAGCACGTGCTGGTGGTGCATGCGCAGGACGGTCTGGACGAGATCAGTCTGGCTGCGCCGACTTTCGTCGCCGAGCTCAAGGACGGCAAGGTCAGCGAGTACCGTATCCAGCCCGAGGATTTCGGCATCAAGAGCCAGAGCCTGATCGGTCTGACCGTCGACAACGCCGAGCAGTCGCTGGAGCTGATCCGCGACGCCCTGGGCCGACGCAAGACCGACAATGGCCAGAAGGCTGCCGACATGATCGTGCTCAATGCTGGCGCCGCACTCTATGCTGCTGACCATGCCAGCAGCCTGCGCGAAGGCATGCAACTGGCGCATGACGCCCTGCATACCGGCCTGGCGCGTGAGAAGCTGGAAGAACTGGTGTCCTTTACCGCGGTATTCAAACAGGAGAACGAAGGGTGAGCGTACCAACCGTATTGGAGAAGATCGTCGCCCGTAAGTTCGAGGAAGTGGCGGCGCGCCGTGCCCAGGTCAGCCTGGCCGAGGTCGAGGCCGCTGCGCGCAGTGCCGATGCACCGCGAGGTTTTGCCCGCGCACTGCTGGAACAGGCTGCACGCAAGCAACCGGCGGTGATCGCCGAGATCAAGAAGGCCTCGCCGAGCAAGGGCGTGCTGCGCGCCGACTTCGTCCCGGCCGATATCGCCCGCAGCTACGAGGCCGGTGGCGCCACCTGCCTGTCGGTGCTGACCGATATCGATTTCTTCCAGGGCGCCGACCAGTACCTGCAGCAAGCCCGCGCGGCCTGTGCGCTGCCGGTGATCCGCAAGGACTTCATGGTCGATCCTTACCAGATCGTCGAGGCCCGTGCGCTCGGCGCCGATTGCGTGCTGCTGATCGTCTCCTGCCTGGATGACGTGCGCATGGCCGAATTGGCCTCGGTGGCCAAGGAGGTCGGCCTCGACGTGCTGGTCGAGGTGCATGATGGCGCCGAGCTGGAGCGGGCGCTGAATACGTTGGACACACCATTGGTGGGGATCAACAACCGCAACCTGCATACCTTCGATGTCAGTCTGGAAACCACCCTCGACCTGCTGCCACGCATTCCGCGTGACCGCCTGGTGGTCACCGAGAGTGGCATTCTCAATCGCGCCGATGTCGAGCTGATGGAGATCAACGAGGTCTACGCCTTCCTGGTCGGCGAAGCCTTCATGCGCGCGGAAAGTCCCGGCAGTGAATTGCAGCGCCTGTTCTTTCCCGAGCGCGGACGGCCAGCCGTGATCGGCACCGATCCCGAATAGCACGCATGAAAAAGCCGGCGATCAAGCCGGCTTTTTTTTGGGCTGGTTTCAGCGGGTGCCGAAGACCACCATGGTCTTGCCTTTGACGTGCACCAGGCCCTGTTCCTCCAGCGACTTGAGTACACGGCCGACCATCTCGCGCGAGCAGCCGACGATGCGGCCGATTTCCTGACGGGTGATCTTGATCTGCATGCCATCCGGATGGGTCATGGCATCTGGCTGCTTACACAGGTCGAGCAGAGTGCGCGCGACGCGGCCGGTGACATCGAGGAAGGCCAGGTCGCCGACCTTGCGCGTGGTATTGCGCAGGCGCTCGGCCATCTGGCTACCGAGGGCGAAGAGAATTTCAGGGTCTTGCTGAGTCAGTTCGCGGAACTTGGCGTAGCTGATTTCCGCTACTTCGCATTCGGTCTTGGCGCGCACCCAGGCGCTGCGTTCTTTCTCTGAACCATCCTTCTCGAACAGCCCCATCTCGCCGAAAAAATCGCCAGAGTTCAGATAGGCGATGATCATTTCACGCCCGTCGTCGTCCTCGATGAGGATGGTGACCGAGCCCTTGACGATGAAGAACAGGGTTTCGCAGCGATCACCTGCATAGATGATGGTGCTTTTGGCGGTGTAACGACGGCGATGACAGTGCGCGAGAAGCTTGTCGAGGTTCTTGATTTTAGGTGTAAGGGTAATAGCAACCATGCCCGAGTCCCGAATATGAAAAATGAAGGCCTTTGTCCAACGGCAATTTCTTATTTGTTATCCAGCAAGTGTGCCAGCAATCCGACGTCAGCTTAACAGACATGCTATGAGTGGGGTCTTTTTTGCGACCTAGGTAACATAACCCGGCGGAACTTTAGCGTAATCGGCGCACATCGGACTGCCGCCCGGCTGTGCTAATCTGCCGGACTTTTCCACTCTGGGAGCCAAGAACGATGAAAGCGCGTGTGCAATGGGCCGGTGAAGCTCTGTTCCTCGGCGAGTCCGGTAGTGGCCATGCCGTGGTGATGGACGGCCCGCCCGATGCCGGTGGGCGTAACCTTGGTGTTCGGCCGATGGAGATGCTGTTGATTGGCCTCGGTGGCTGCAGCAACTTCGATGTGGTCAGCATTCTGCGCAAGGGCCGCCAGCCGGTAGAAAGCTGCGAAGTGTTCCTCGATGCCGAGCGTGCAGGCGAGGAGCCCAAGGTGTTCACCAAGATCCACCTGCACTTCGTGGTCAAGGGCCGTGGGCTGAAAGAGGCTCAGGTGAAGCGGGCGGTGGAACTGTCGGCGGAGAAGTACTGCTCGGCCTCGATCATGCTGGGCCGTGCCGGTGTGGACATCAGTCACGACTACGAAATCGTCGAGCTGGGCTGAGGCCCGCTGGAAATGACGAGGGCGCCGCTTGGCGCCCTCGTTCGTTTCAGATGCGGTAGGTGCTCTTGGTCATGACCTTCGACAGCAAGGTCATGCCGAACTTGACTGGTGCCGGGAAACGCACGCCGCCGGCTGCCATGGCGCTGTTGGCATGTTGCTGTTCGTCGACGCGCATCTGCTCGAGGATGGCGCGCGACTTGGTGTCGTGCTCGGGTAATTGTTCCAGATGCTCATCCAGGTGTTTGCACACCTGATCTTCAGTGGCGGCGACGAAGCCCAGGCTGACGCGATCACTGACCAGGCCGGCGACGGCGCCCACACCGAAGGACAGGCCATAGAACAGCGGGTTCAGCACGCTCGGGTGGCTGCCCAGTTCGCGGATGCGCTGCTCGCACCAGGCCAGGTGGTCGATTTCCTCGTCGGCCGCATGCTCCATGGCACTGCGTACTTCCGGCAGTTTGGCGGTCAGCGCCTGACCCTGATAGAGCGCCTGGGCGCAGACCTCGCCGGTGTGGTTGATGCGCATCAGGCCGGCTACGTGGCGCGACTCCTCGCTGCTCAGCTCGCTGTCGTTCTGCACGATGGCGGGCGAGGGGCGGCCCGAGGCACCGCTGAATGGCAGCAGCGTGCGCAGCGCGGCATCGGCTTGCAGCAGCAGGCGGTCGACGGGGGAATACTGGCGTTCGCTGGCCATAAGGCACCTCCAGAAGAAACAACCTGACTAGTTTACTGCAAAGTCGCCAGATCGTCCGCGCTCAGGGCAGCTCGCGCAGCACGCGAAACCCCAGCGCATAGTCGCGGTGATGCGGTTGCTTGAGGTCGCGCATGCTGCTGCGCAGATAGACCGGGCCGCTGTTCCAGGCGCCGCCGCGCACTACGCGCGGGCTGTTGTCGAGCAAGCTGGCACTCTGCGTTTCGCTACCATCGAAGCGCTGGGTGAAGTTCGAGGCCGTCCATTCCCAGACATTGCCCGCGGTGTCATGCAAGCCGAAGCCGTTGGCCGGGAACTGGCCGACGGCTGCCGTCTTGTTGCGTAACAGGCGCGAGCTGGCGCAGCCGCGGCAGTGAGCGCGTGGCGCCTGCTCGCTACTGTCGAGCTGGTCGCCCCACCAGTAGTAGCTCTGGCTGCCGCCACGCGCTGCATACTCCCATTCGGCTTCGGTCGGCAGGCGATAGCGCGCGCCCGTCTCGCGTGACAACCACTGGGTGTAGGCGTGAGCGTCGCGCCAGGACACATGAATCACCGGGCGTTGCGCCGAAAGGCCCCAGCCCTCGTTGTCAGGCATGGGCAATTCGTTGGCGTCGGCGTACTTCTGCCAGTCGGCGAAGGTGACCTCGTAGCGGCCGATGGCGAACGGTTGATCGAACGCAATCGCCCGTGGCGGGCGCTCGTTGTCATTGCCACGACCGCTGGCATCGCCCATACGAAACTCGCCAGCCGGAATCACCACCATCTCGGGGCCTCTGGCACCGCTGGGCAACGGGTCGCTGATGGTTTCGATGGCGACGGCCGGCAGGTTAACCAGCAGGCCTGCTGCGATGGCCATGGATACTGTGACGTGACGCGCGTTCAGCACTTGCACGGCGTGATGCCTCCGGCGACGATCTGCGTGTTCAGGCGGCCCATGCTGTAAGTTCTCGATTCTGTTAAACCGCGGATGGTAACCCTGCGTGCCTGGCTGGCCAAATCTCACAAGGAGTCGGTGTTGAAGAACGATATTCATGATCTTGGGCTGGTGCTGGACTCCAAGGTCAAGCTGGTGGTGATCGAGTCCTGGGACGAGCTGCGCGTGCTGGAAACCCTGACCGGTTTGGCGATCAAGCGTGGTCTCGGCCTGCATACCTGGTCAGTGACCGAGGGCCTGCAGCGGCTGGGCTTCGGTGGCGCGTCGGTGGACGAGTCACCGACCCTTGAGCCGGAAGCAGCGCTGCGCATGATCAAGGCCGATCTGCAGCCGAACCTCTACGTGATGTGCGACCTGCATCCCTTCCTTGATGACAACCCCAGGCTGGTGCGCTTGCTCAAGGAAATCGCCATGAGCGAGGCAGCGCACAAGCCGACGCTGGTGCTGGTTTCACATGCGCTCAAACTGCCTGCTGAAGTGCAGCGTTTCGCGGCACGTTTCAGTCTCGCGCTGCCGTCGGAAGACGAACTGCTGGGCATCGTACGTGACGAGGCGACGCGTTGGAGCGAGGGCAATCGCGGCGCCCGCGTGCGCACCGATAACCGCACGCTGCAGCAGGTGGTGAAGAATCTGCGCGGCCTGAGCCATGCCGAGGCACGCGCGCTGGCGCGCAACGTGATCTGCGACGACGGCGCGATCACTCAGGAAGACATCCCTGAACTGAACAAGACCAAGTTCCAGCTGCTGGATCTGGAGGGCGTGCTCAGCTTCGAATACGACACCGCACGCTTCGCCGAAGTCGGTGGATTGGTCAACCTCAAGCGCTGGCTGGCTGAACGTCAGGCTGGCTTTCTCGAGGGCAAGCTCCTCGATGCGCCGAAAGGCGTGATGCTGGTCGGGGTACAGGGTGGCGGCAAGAGCCTGGCGGCCAAGGCAGTGGCCGGACTCTGGGGCTTGCCGCTACTGCGTCTGGATTTCGCCTGCCTGTACAACAAGTTCTTCGGCGAGACCGAGCGCAACCTGCGCGAGGCGCTGCGTCTGGCCGAACAGATGGCACCCTGCGTGCTGTGGATGGACGAGGTGGAAAAAGGGCTTGCCAGTGGCGACCACGATGGCGGCGTGAGCCAACGAGTACTTGGCACCCTGCTGACCTGGATGGCCGAGCGTAAGGCGCCAGTGTTCGTGGTGGCCACGGCCAATGCCATCGACCGTCTGCCGCCGGAACTGGTCCGCAAGGGGCGCTTCGACGAGCTGTTCTTCGTCGACTTGCCCAGTGCCGAGGTGCGGGCCGACATCTTCCGTATCCACCTGCAGCGCCGTGAACTGGAACCAGACACCTTCGATCTCGCGCAACTGGCTGCTGCCAGCGAGGGCTACTCGGGTGCCGAGATCGAGCAGGCGGTGGTCAGCGCGCTCTACGCTGGTCAGGCGCAGCAGCAGGCGGTCGATCAGGGCTTGCTGCTACGCGCACTACAAAGCACGGCGCCGCTGTCGGTGGTGATGGCCGAGCGATTGATGGCGCTGCGGGAGTGGGCCGATGGGCGGACGGTCAATGCCGGCTGAACAGCCAATCAGGCGCCGGTGAAGGGACGGGTCAGGCGACCACTGAGCTTGCGCACCAGCCAGCGCGGTCCGAGGCGTGGGCTCAGGGCCAGCAGGCGGTTGCGCCAGCCGGGAATGATGATGGCGCGGTTCTTTTCCAGTGCGCGAACCGTGATCAGCGCGACTTCCTCGGCGCTCATCATCAGCTTGCTGCCGGCGATCCGCGCGACGTCCATCTGCGCGGCGCGGAAGAAGGCGCTGTGGGTCGGGCCAGGGCAGAGTACTGATACACGCACGCCGCGGCCTCTCAGCTCCTCGCGCAAACCCTCGGAAAAATTCAGTACATAGGCCTTGCTGGCGTAGTAGCTGCTCATCCAGGGGCCGGGCTGAAAGGCCGCGACCGAGGCGACGTTGAGAATCTGCCCGCTGCCGTGCTCGGCCATGCGCTGACCGAGTGCGTGACACAGGCGGGTCAACGCCAGCACGTTGACTTCCAGTTGCTCCAGCTCGCGACTCCAGTCCTGCTCCAGGAACGAGCCTGCGCAGCCAAGGCCGGCGTTGTTCACCAGCAGATCGACGTGCCACTGGCCTTCCTCAAGCTCCAGCAACAGGCCGGACAGTTGCAGCGGCTCGCTCAGGTCGCAGAGTCGAAACAGCACCTCGACGCCGAAGCGCTGGGCCAGCTCGCAGGCGATGCTTTCCAGCGCATCACGCCGGCGCGCCACCAGGATCAGGTTGCGCCCCCGGCGTGCCAGGGCTTCGGCCAAGGCCAGGCCAATGCCGCTGGACGCGCCGGTGATCAATGCATAGCTGCGCATGGTCGGGAATTACTGCTCCTGATACTCGGCGGCGCGCTCGACATAGCCCTGATACTGGGGAATGGCGATGGCGGCGACGATGCCGCTGATGGGGATGAGCAGGAACAACCAGGCCAGTACCTTGACTGCGGTGCTGTTGGGGGGCGGTGGCGGGCCGTAGCGGTTGACGCCTTGAGTGCCCGGGATGATCAGCATCAGCAGGGCGAATACGCTGCCGACCACCGGGATCAGGTGCACCAGCAGCAACCAGCCGGACCAACCGATATCATGCAGACGCTGCACGCCGATGAAGATACCGATCACCACCGCGGCAATACTGACGATGCCCAGCGCCAGCATGGCCAGGGTCGAGGACATCGCTGCAATGCCGGTACCGATCAACATGATCGGGATGAAGCACAGTGTCATCGCCATCAGCCAGCCCAGATAACGTACGCGGCCGATCCGGCCGCTGACGCCGAGGACCTTGAGTTCGGAGTACTGTGGCAATTGCTCGGCGACATTCGCCTGTGGCGGCGCATAGGGCGAGGCAGTCGCTACGACGGGAGCCGCGGCTGGAGCAACTTCGGCCAGTTGAGCCTGACGGGCGAGATATTTCTCGATGATGATGCCGCAGGCGGAACACTCAGCAGACTTGGCTTGCTCATGGCCGCATTTAGGGCAGGTCATGTGAGTGCTGATGGGGGAGGACGCAGCCACTTCTTCAGGTGCGGTCTCCTGATGATCATCCGTAGGCACCAGGCTCAGGCTGGCGGCCTGATCCAGCTCCATGCGCACGTTGGCACCCGCCTTCTGCAGGGCGCTGAGGTACTGCCCTGCCTCGCTTTCGCTCAGATCACGCTTGAGCGCCACCGGCGTTCCATTGAACAGACCGTCGATACGAGCAAGGTCGCTCTTGAACAGGCGTGCCAGGTTTGTCTTGACCATTTCCAATGACGCCTCGGGCATCAGTTGGCCGTCGAACACGATCTTGTAACGCGGTGGGTTCATGCGAGCTTCCTTGTCGGCGGGAAGGGTGGGGGAGCAAAGTGCCCGGTCAATGCAGGCGAGGCATAAGCCTAGAGTGCCGCGAGGCCAATATACAAGCGGCCTGAAGCGCCATGGGCAGGCATTTTTCAGGCATTGCCTATTGTGCTCCAGCGGCCGACCAGTTGGCCGCGGCGTAGTAGACGTATTTCGCTGAAATCACCCAACACACCTTCGCTGATCGCTGGGCGCAGAAATACCCAGTCGTTGCTCGTCAGTTGTGTACCGTTACCACCGATCAGGCGCTCTTGATTGGCGCTGCGGCCATACAGGTCGTCGTAGTCGAGCCCTGCAGGTGAAACAGGCTGCGCCGGCCAGCGACCGCCGTAGAGGTAGTAGGCATGCTCGCGGTTGGGGTTCCAGGCACTGATCATAGGTTGCAGCGGTTGCAGATAGGGCAGGGCGCCGTCGACCGCCTTGAGCACGGGGCTGGCTATCCACAGGGCTGGCTGATGCTCCGCCAGCAGTGGCGTGTCGAACTCCGCGGGCTTGAGCAGGGCTGAACCAACAGCGACTTCATTGAGCGAAGTCTCCTGCTGGCTGTGCAGCGGGTAGGTCAGGCTGCCAGCACCGTTGAGCAGCGGCTTTGCCGGCCAAAGATCGCTGAATTGCTGGGCGCTGCTGATGAATAGTCGATAGCGCTCATCGGTCTCGCTGAATGCGCGTAACTGGTTCTGCCAGGGCGGGCTGTGCGCGACGTGCGCGTCATAACCCATCAGCCCTTGCAGTCGCAGTGCCGGCTGCTGGCGAAGCAGCTGCAGCGCCTGAGCCAATGCCTGCGGCGTAGCGAAACCGCCACGCTCCAGGCCAACGTCGATTTCCAGCGCGATGCGCAGCGGTCGCCCCAGCGCCTTGGCCAGCTCACTGTACTGCGCCAGGCGTTGCTGGCTGTCGATCAGCCAGGTCACCTGGTGGTCGGGATCGAAATCCAGATGGTGCGCAAGCTGGCGATAGAAGTTCAGGGCTGCAGCTACCGGCAAAGGTTTGCCAAGCAGCAGATCGCCCTGTGGAAAACTCCTGGCCAGGCGATTGAGCTGTGGCTGATGAAAGACCATGAAACGCTGGGTCTGCAGGCGCTTGGCCAGGTATTCCAGCAGGCCGGTGCTGGACAGCGACTTGGCGACCAGGCGCAGCTGGAGGCGGTCGCCCAGCCTTGCGGCCAGCAGGTCGGCGTTGGCGTCTAGTCGATCAAGGTCGAGCAGCAGGGTCGGAATGCCCTCGCTATCGCGCTGCAACTGCCGGTTGAGCTCGGCGAAGTAGGCGTCATGCTGGCGACCGCGATCAGTTGGGCGCAGCGCCCAACCGCCGAGTAGGCCGAGCGCGCTCAGACCGAGCAGGTGGCGGCGTTTCATCGCGGCCAGTATTGCCCCAACTGCTGGCTGCGCGTCAGTGCGGCGCGATATTCGCGGTCGAGGCGCGCTATCAGCTCCTGCACCGATGGCAGGTCGTCAATGCCACCGACCCCCTGGCCGGCCGACCAGACGGTCTTCCAGGCCTTGGCTTCTTCATCCATCGGCTTGAGCTTCTCGCCGTAGTTGATATCGGCCTTGTTCTGCAACTGCTTCAAGTCGTAGCCGGCCTGTTCCAGGCTCTGGCGCATGAAGCTTGCCGGCACACCGGACACAGCCGGCGTATGGATGATATCGGCGGCCCGGGCACCGAGAATCATGTGCTTGTAGTCTTCGGAGGCATTGTTTTGCTGGGTGGCGATAAAGCGGGTCCCCATATAGGCCAGGTCGGCACCGAGCAGTTGTGCCGCGAGGATCTCGTGGCCGTGGTTGAGGCAGCCTGACAGCAGCACGGTCTTGTCGAAGAATTGACGAATCTCGGCCAGCAGGGCAAAGGGGCTCCAGGTGCCGGCGTGGCCGCCCGCGCCAGCTGCCACGGCGATCAGGCCATCCACGCCAGCCTCGGCAGCTTTTTCGGCATGGCGGCGGGTTGTCACGTCATGGAACACCAGGCCTCCATAGCTATGCACGGCATCGACCACTTCCTTCACCGCGCCCAGGCTGGTGATGACGATCGGTACGCGGCGTTCGACGCAGATGGCCAGATCCGCCTGCAGGCGCGGGTTGCTGTCATGCACGATCAAGTTGACGGCGTAGGGTGCGGCGTTGGTCGCCAGGCTGGCTTCGATCTCGTCGAGCCAGGCGGCGAAACCGGCGCTCTCGCGCTGGTTCAGCGCCGGAAAGCTGCCGACAATGCCGCTGTTGCAGCAGGCACTGACCAGCGCCGGGTCGGATACCAGAAACATCGGTGCAGCTACCAAGGGCAGGCGCAGGCGTTCTTCGAGCAGGGCAGGCAGAGACATGGCGAATTCCTTAGAAGGGGCGGACAACGACCAGGATGACGATGCCCAGCAGTGCCAGTACCGGGGCTTCATTGAACCAACGATAGAACACGTGACTGCGGCTGTTCTCGCCGCGAGCGAAGCGCTTGAGCTGAGCCCCGCACAAGTGGTGATAGATCACCAACGCCACCACCAGCGTAAGCTTGGCGTGCATCCAGCCTTGCGTGAAGTAGTACGCCGAGTTGAGGCTGAGTAACCAGATGCCCAGGCCCAGCGTGGTGATCATTGAGGGAATCATGATGCCGCGATACAGCTTGCGCTCCATGACGCAGAATCGTTCGTGGCTGGCGGCGTCGCTGCTCATGGCGTGATAGACGAACAGACGCGGTAGATAGAACAGGCCGGCGAACCAGCAGACCATGGCGATGATGTGCAGAGCCTTGAGCCAGAGATAGAGCATTTTCGCTTCCCGCGCTGAAAAAATGGCCTCGATAGTAGAGGCAGCTGACGCCCTGCGTCACCTCCGTGGTTGGAGCTTGGCCGATGCGGCTTTATCATCGGCAGCTTTCCAATGGCTTTTGCAAAGGGGCATGTGATGATCAAGGTCGGTATCGTCGGCGGCACGGGCTACACCGGTGTCGAACTGCTGCGTCTGCTGGCGCAACACCCGCAGGCAGAGGTGGCCGTGATCACTTCCCGTTCCGAGGCCGGCCTGCGCGTTGATGAGATGTACCCCAACCTGCGCGGTCACTATCCGAATCTGGCCTTCAGCGTGCCGGACGTTGCCACGTTGGGCGCCTGTGACGTGGTGTTCTTCGCCACCCCGCACGGCGTGGCTCACGCGCTGGCGGGTGAACTGCTGGCCGCAGGCACGCGAGTGATCGATCTGTCCGCCGATTTTCGTTTGCAGGACGCCGAGGAGTGGGCCAAGTGGTACGGCCAGCCTCATGGCGCGCCCGAGCTGCTGAGTGAGGCGGTATATGGTCTGCCCGAGGTCAACCGAGAGGCGATCAAGACCGCGCGCCTGATCGCCGTACCCGGCTGCTACCCGACGGCTACTCAGCTCGGCCTGATTCCGCTGCTGGAAGCCGGCTTGGCCGATGTCGGCAGCCTGATCGCCGACTGCAAGAGCGGCGTCAGCGGTGCGGGCCGCGGAGCCAGCGTTGGTTCGTTGTTCTGTGAGGCTGGCGAAAGCATGAAGGCCTACTCGGTCAAGGGCCATCGTCACCTCCCGGAAATTCGTCAGGGGCTGCGCCAGGCAGCAGGCAGCGACGTTGGTCTGACCTTCGTTCCACACCTGACGCCGATGATTCGCGGCATTCACTCGACCCTTTATGCACGCGTGGCCGATACCTCGGTCGATCTTCAGGCGCTGTTCGAGAAGCGTTACGCCGGCGAGCCGTTCGTCGATGTCATGCCGGCGGGCAGTCACCCGGAAACCCGTAGCGTGCGCGGAGGCAATGTTTGCCGCATCGCCGTGCACCGTCCGCAAGGCGGCGATCTGGTGGTGGTGCTCTCGGTGATCGACAACCTGGTCAAGGGCGCATCCGGTCAGGCGGTGCAGAACATGAACATTCTTTTCGGTCTCGACGAGCGCCTCGGCCTGTCGCACGCGGCCCTGCTGCCGTGATACCTGGCTGGGAGGTCCGCCTCAGCGATCCGCGCCGTGAGCGCAGGCGTCGCTGGCTGCAACTGCTGCTGGTGCTCGCTGTGCCGGCGGCCTTTGCCCTGGGTTGGTACTGGCCACAAGTGCAGCCTACGCAGGCAGCCGAAGAGCCATATGCGTTGTTGACTCGCGTTGCCGAACAGGAGCAGGAGCTGGAACTGCTACGCCAGCGTCTGGCTGTGGTCGGTAGTAGCGACAAAGTCACTCAGCAAGCCATGGAGCAGAATCGTCGCACCATCAAGTTGCTGGAGGAGCAGATCTTCAAGCAACAGCAGGACCTGGCCTTCTACAAAGGTGTGCTGGCACCTGCCAGTCGGCGTGAAGGCATCCGCATTCGCGCCTTTGAGTTGCAAGCCACGGACGTGCCGTTACGATTCCGCTACAAATTGCTGATGAGCCGAGTCGGCGCCAGTGATGAGGCATTGCAGGGGCGTTTGCGCATTACGATCGAGGGGCAGCAAAACGGTAAGCCGGCTGCGCTGGAGCTGGCGGCGCTGTCCGATGAGGTCAGCGAGAGCAGCATTGCGTTCTCTTTCAGGCACTTCCAGTCCTTCCCCGAGGCGGGTCGTTTTGGCGAACTACAACTACCTGAGGGCTTCGAGCCGCGTCAGGTCAAGGTTCAGGCGGAGGTCGAGGGCGACAAGCCGCTGAGCCGTACATTCGAATGGATAAAATCAGGAGCGATAGCCACTCATGTGGAGTAAAGACAAGACCAAACCCGACTTGCAGCGTTTCAGCGGTAAGACCAGCCTGATTGCCGCTGGCGCTGAGCTGGTAGGCGACATGCGCTTTCAGGGCGCAGTGCAAGTGGATGGTCGGGTCACCGGTAATCTGCTGGCTACCGAAGGTCTGGTGCGCGTGAGCGCGGGCGGCCTGGTTGAAGGTGAGATACGTGCACCCCATATAGTGATCGATGGCGAGGTGAATGGTGATGTGTTCGCCAGCGGCCATCTGGAACTAGGCTCGCGCTCCCGGGTTCGCGGTAACCTGCATTACGGCCTGATGGAGATGGCCATGGGGGCGCAGATCGAAGGGCGCCTCTGTCACCTCAAGGATGGTGAGCGGCCACTCGAGCTTCCGGCGACGCTGGAAATCGAGCAATAGTTGACCAATTTCGTCGGGCAAGCGGATAATGCACGCCCAAAGCAGTATGGCGCATAGCGCCGGGAGTCCAGAATGAGCGTCGAAACCTTCACCCCTGCCCCCTTGCACTTCACCCAGGGCGCGGCCGGCAAGGTGAAGAACCTGGTCGATGAAGAGGGCAATCCGCGCCTGAAGCTGCGCGTGTTCGTCACGGGCGGCGGCTGCTCGGGCTTTCAGTACGGTTTCACCTTCGATGAGGAAGTAGCCGAGGATGACACCATCGTCGAGCGTGAAGGTGTAAGCTTGGTGGTCGATGCCATGAGCTTCCAGTATCTGGCGGGCTCCGAGGTGGACTATCAGGAGGGGCTGGAAGGTTCGCGCTTCGTGATCAAGAACCCCAACGCCACCACCACCTGTGGTTGCGGGTCGTCCTTCTCGATCTGAATGCTTCGCCTGATTACAGACGCCGCGCTCTAGCGCGGCGTTTTCGTTTTCAGGCCGGGTAGATGGCGCCGAGCACGCGCAGGCCTCTGGCTCCGGTCACGCTCGGGCGATTGCCAGCAATGCCCTCAAGGGCGCAATGCGCCAGCCAGGCGAAGGCCATGGCTTCGACCCAGTCCGGGTCAACACCTGCAGCTGCGGTGCTGCTGACTTCGGTTTCAGGCAGCATCTCGCTCAGGCGCTTCATCAGACAAGCGTTGTGAGCGCCGCCGCCACACACCAGCAGGACGCCGGTGTGAGCTTGCGCGTTGCGCAAGGCGCTGACGATGCTGTGTGCGGTGAGTTCTACCAGGGTCGCCTGTACATCTTCGTTGGCCAGGCGCGGTGATCCATGCAAATGGGCCAGCAGCCAGTCGAGGTTGAATAGCTCGCGGCCGGTACTCTTCGGACCCTGGGTGGCGAAGAAGGGATCGCTCAGTAGTCGCGACAGTAGCGCGGCGTCTACCTTGCCGCTGGATGCCCAGGCGCCGTCACGGTCATAGGTCAGGCCCTGGCAATACTGAATCCAGGCATCGAGCAGAACGTTACCAGGGCCGCTGTCGAATCCCAGAACCTCCTGGCCGGGCGAAAGCAGGCTGAGGTTGCTGAAGCCGCCGACATTGAGCACGGCGACATGACGTTGGCTGTTGCCGAACAGGTCGTGGTGAAAAGCAGGCACCAAGGGAGCGCCTTGGCCGCCGGCTGCCACATCGCGGCGACGAAAATCGCCGACCACGCAAATCCCGGTGAGCTCGGCCAGCAGTGCCGGGTTGCCGATCTGAATGGTGAAGCCGCGTGCAGGCTCATGGCGCACGGTCTGGCCATGGCTGCCGATGGCGCGAATCTGCTGTGCGGTAAGGTTCTGTTGCTGCAGGAGTTCGTTGATGGCGGCAGCGGCCAATTCGACCCAGCGCTGTTCTGCGATAGCTGCGCGCGCCAGCTCATCATCGCCCGAGGTGCACAGCGCCAGCAGGTCGCTACGTAGTTGTTCTGGCATGGGGCGGTAGAGCGTTGCGAGGAGTTTGGGGCGCTGATCCTGATCGATCAGCGCGATGTCCAGCCCGTCCAGGCTGGTGCCGGACATCACACCAATATAGAGGGGCACGGCTTACTGCTGGTTAGCGGCTAGCATGGTGGTCTTTTCCTGGTCCATGCGCGCCATCAGCGGCTTGCTCAGTTGCATAAAGCGTTGCTTTTCGCTCGCTGCAATCGGGTCGGCCATCGGCAGCTTCTGGCTGAGTGGATCTACGTGTACGCCGTTGACCTGGAATTCATAGTGCAGGTGAGGGCCGGTGGAGAGCCCGGTGGTGCCAATGTAACCGATGATCTGGCCTTGCTTGACGTTCGAACCATTGCGAACACCTTTGGCAAAACCCTGCATATGGGCATAAAGAGTACGGTAGCGCTGGCCGTGCTGGATGATCACGGTATTGCCGTAGCCTCCGTTGCGACCTGCCAGTGTTACGCGACCGTCACCGGCAGCCTTGATCGGCGTGCCACGTGGCGCGGCATAGTCGACACCCTTGTGCGCGCGAATCTTGTTCAGGATCGGGTGCTTGCGCCCAGTGGAGAAGCGCGAGCTGATGCGAGCGAAGTCCACCGGCGTACGGATGAATGCCTTGCGCATGCTCTCGCCATTGGCGTTGTAGTAGCTGGTGATGCCTTGCTTGCTGGTGTAGCGCACGGCGGTGTAAGTCTTGCCGCGGTTGGTGAAGCGCGCCGAGAGAATATTGCCGGTACCGACACGTTTGCCGTTGACCACCTTCTCTTCGTAGATCACTTCGAACTCGTCCCCTTCGCGAATATCCATGGCGAAGTCGATGTCGTAACCAAATACGTTGGCCAGGTCCATGGTCAGGCTATGCGACAGGCCTGCACGTTTGGCGGAGAGGAACAGCGAACTGTTGATCACGCCACGGCTGTAAGCGGTGACCACCTCAGGCTTGACCTGATCGCGCTGGAAATCGAAGCCTTTATCGGTACGGCTCAGGCGAATGGTTTCCAGGTCGCTGAGCTTGCTCTGCAGGCTTTTCAGCTTGCCGTCTTCGTTCAGCTCGAAATCCAGCACCTGGCCCACTTTAAGGCGGCTGAATTGTTTGGCCTCTTTATTACTGTTCAGAGCCTCATGCAGGTCGTTGGCGCTCAAGCCGACCTTGGCAAACACGGTGGAAAGCGTATCGCCATTACTGACCGTGATGTTGTGGTGGTTGGGATCGGCGGGAGGAGAGGAGTCAGCTGTTTCTAGGAGGTCTTCGTCAGCGTCTTGTGCGCTGTTTTCGGCGGTGTCGGTGCCTTGCTCGATCTCGGCGAATGGCGAGGCGGCGCCTGGTACTGGTAGTCCCGCTCGGAGGTCATCCTTTTCCTGCAGCACCATCTCGGCATCGTTGCCCAGATCCAGGTCTATGAAGGTTTTCTGTGCCTCGACTTCACGCGAAGGAAAAACCAGGAGGGCAAGGCTGAGCAGCGCGGCCACGCCGCTCGCTGCAAGAATATGGGTCTTTGGATAGAGTGGCGGCGCTTTAGATGTAGAGGTCATAGGGCTGCTTTTTGAAGTGAAAAGATGAAGATTAAAAGAAGAGCATGATGAATATGCACTAACTGTATAAAATATAACCAAAACCGCCGGGAGGCAACCCTGCAGATGATGATCGGAGCATGGTCTGCCTTACGCTGAGCAAAACTTGTGATTTGTCGGCGTTCTTGTATGGTTGGTTCCCTTTTGAACAAGGTCATTGTGAGTCATTTTATGAAGTCGGTTGAAGAGCAGCTGGCGCTGATCAAGCGCGGTGCGGAAGAGGTTCTGGTTGAGGCTGAGCTGGTCGAAAAGCTCAAGCGTGGTCAGCCGCTGCGGATCAAGGCGGGTTTCGACCCTACTGCTCCAGATCTGCATCTCGGCCATACCGTTCTTATTAATAAGCTGCGTCAGTTCCAGGAGCTCGGTCACCAGGTGATCTTCCTGATTGGGGATTTCACCGGAATGATCGGTGACCCCAGCGGTAAGAGCGCTACTCGTCCGCCGCTGACCCGTGAGCAGGTTCTGGATAATGCCGAGACCTATAAACAGCAGGTCTTCAAGATTCTCGACCCGGCCAAGACCGAGGTGGCCTTCAACTCCACCTGGATGGACCAGATGGGGCCTGCCGATTTCATTCGTCTGACGTCGCAGTACACGGTGGCGCGCATGCTGGAGCGTGATGACTTCGACAAGCGCTACAGCAGCAACCAGCCGATCGCCATTCACGAGTTTCTCTATCCGCTGGTGCAGGGCTATGACTCCGTAGCGCTGAAGGCCGATGTCGAACTGGGCGGTACCGATCAGAAGTTCAACCTGCTGATGGGGCGCGAGTTGCAGAGGGCCTATGGGCAAGCGTCGCAGTGCATCGTCACCATGCCGTTGCTGGAAGGTCTCGATGGCGTGAAGAAGATGTCCAAGTCTCTGGGTAACTACGTGGGCATCCAGGAAGCGCCGGGTGTGATGTACAACAAACTCGTGTCCATGCCTGATGCGCTGATGTGGCGATACTTCGAGCTGCTCAGCTTCCGCTCCATGGAGGAGATCGAGCAGTTCAAGCGCGATGTCGAGCAGGGCGCGAACCCGCGTGATATCAAGATCAAGCTGGCCGAAGAGCTTGTGGCGCGCTTTCATGGTCAAGAGGCTGCGGCCAATGCTCACCGTTCCGCTGGCAACCGTATGAAGGATGGCGAGCTGCCGGAAGATCTGCCCGAGGTCGAACTGGTATCGGCTGAAGATATGCCGATCTCGTCCGTCCTTAATAAAGCAGGCCTGGTGAAAAATGCTGCGGTTGCTCGCGACCTGTTGGGCTCGGGGGGTGTGCGCGTCGATGGTGAAGTGGTTGATCGCACCTTCCTGTTCAAGCTGGGTTCTGCTCATGTCTGTCAGGCCGGCAAGAGGGCCTTTGCGCGTATCGCCCTCAAGGCTGAGTAATAAAACTGCAAAATAAGCTTGACGCGTATTCTGTTGGATGTAGAATGCGCGCCACTTCAGCGATGAAGCGCTTCAAAAACTGCTTGTTAATCAATAAGTTAAGTTGAATGAAGGGCTTGCAAAACTGGATCTGGCGTGTAGAATGCGCGCCGGTCGACAGGGGGTGGTAAGGCTCTGTTGGTGGTTCGTTCGAATGGATCGAAAGTGGTAGAAAAGAGGTGTTGACAGCGGTTTTGAACGCTGTACAATGCGCCTCCCGCTGGAGAGAAGAAGTTCAGATCGAAGGCGCAAGTGGTTGAGTAGAAAGAAGTTTCTCCGGAAACAAATTCGAAAAACAGCTTGACAGATAGAGAGGCTGCTGTAGAATGCGCGCCTCGGTTGAGATGAAAGGCTTAACCAACTGTTCTTTAACAACTGAATCAAGCAATTCGTGTGGGTGCTTGTGAGGTAAGACTGATAGTCAACTGATTATCAGCATCACAAAGCAACACTCGTTAATTCGAGAGTTACCTTTCATTAATTTGAAAGTTTTGCGATTGCTGAGCCAAGTTTAGGGTTTTCTCAAAACCCAAGCAGTATTGAACTGAAGAGTTTGATCATGGCTCAGATTGAACGCTGGCGGCAGGCCTAACACATGCAAGTCGAGCGGATGAGAGGAGCTTGCTCCTTGATTTAGCGGCGGACGGGTGAGTAATGCCTAGGAATCTGCCTGGTAGTGGGGGATAACGTCCGGAAACGGGCGCTAATACCGCATACGTCCTACGGGAGAAAGCAGGGGACCTTCGGGCCTTGCGCTATCAGATGAGCCTAGGTCGGATTAGCTAGTTGGTGAGGTAATGGCTCACCAAGGCGACGATCCGTAACTGGTCTGAGAGGATGATCAGTCACACTGGAACTGAGACACGGTCCAGACTCCTACGGGAGGCAGCAGTGGGGAATATTGGACAATGGGCGAAAGCCTGATCCAGCCATGCCGCGTGTGTGAAGAAGGTCTTCGGATTGTAAAGCACTTTAAGTTGGGAGGAAGGGCAGTAAGTTAATACCTTGCTGTTTTGACGTTACCGACAGAATAAGCACCGGCTAACTTCGTGCCAGCAGCCGCGGTAATACGAAGGGTGCAAGCGTTAATCGGAATTACTGGGCGTAAAGCGCGCGTAGGTGGTTCGTTAAGTTGGATGTGAAAGCCCCGGGCTCAACCTGGGAACTGCATCCAAAACTGGCGAGCTAGAGTACGGTAGAGGGTGGTGGAATTTCCTGTGTAGCGGTGAAATGCGTAGATATAGGAAGGAACACCAGTGGCGAAGGCGACCACCTGGACTGATACTGACACTGAGGTGCGAAAGCGTGGGGAGCAAACAGGATTAGATACCCTGGTAGTCCACGCCGTAAACGATGTCAACTAGCCGTTGGGTTCCTTGAGAACTTAGTGGCGCAGCTAACGCATTAAGTTGACCGCCTGGGGAGTACGGCCGCAAGGTTAAAACTCAAATGAATTGACGGGGGCCCGCACAAGCGGTGGAGCATGTGGTTTAATTCGAAGCAACGCGAAGAACCTTACCTGGCCTTGACATGCTGAGAACTTTCCAGAGATGGATTGGTGCCTTCGGGAACTCAGACACAGGTGCTGCATGGCTGTCGTCAGCTCGTGTCGTGAGATGTTGGGTTAAGTCCCGTAACGAGCGCAACCCTTGTCCTTAGTTACCAGCACGTTATGGTGGGCACTCTAAGGAGACTGCCGGTGACAAACCGGAGGAAGGTGGGGATGACGTCAAGTCATCATGGCCCTTACGGCCAGGGCTACACACGTGCTACAATGGTCGGTACAAAGGGTTGCCAAGCCGCGAGGTGGAGCTAATCCCATAAAACCGATCGTAGTCCGGATCGCAGTCTGCAACTCGACTGCGTGAAGTCGGAATCGCTAGTAATCGTGAATCAGAATGTCACGGTGAATACGTTCCCGGGCCTTGTACACACCGCCCGTCACACCATGGGAGTGGGTTGCTCCAGAAGTAGCTAGTCTAACCTTCGGGGGGACGGTTACCACGGAGTGATTCATGACTGGGGTGAAGTCGTAACAAGGTAGCCGTAGGGGAACCTGCGGCTGGATCACCTCCTTAATCGAAGACATCAGCTTCTTCATAAGTTCCCACACGAATTGCTTGATTCATAGTCGAAGACGATGCTGTAACGCGACCCTGTTATAGGTCTGTAGCTCAGTTGGTTAGAGCGCACCCCTGATAAGGGTGAGGTCGGCAGTTCAAATCTGCCCAGACCTACCAATTGCTTGGTGCAGAAGAATACGGGGCCATAGCTCAGCTGGGAGAGCGCCTGCCTTGCACGCAGGAGGTCAGCGGTTCGATCCCGCTTGGCTCCACCACTCTCTACGCGGTTACGGTGAGAAGAGAAAGAGTTCAGAAATGAGCGCTTCAGGGTAGACCTGGCGAGTGCTGATTTCTGGTCTTTTGACCGGTACGAATATCGTTCTTTAAAAATTTGGATATGTGATAGAAGTGACTGATTAATTGCTTTCACTGGCAATTGATCTGGTCAAGGTAAAATTTGTAGTTCTCAAGACGCAAATTTTCGGCGAATGTCGTCTTCACGATTGAGACAGTAACCAGATTGCTTGGGGTTATATGGTCAAGTGAAGAAGCGCATACGGTGGATGCCTTGGCAGTCAGAGGCGA
The DNA here is from genome assembly GCF_039555755.1 of Pseudomonas sediminis. Classification (NCBI taxonomy): domain Bacteria; kingdom Pseudomonadati; phylum Pseudomonadota; class Gammaproteobacteria; order Pseudomonadales; family Pseudomonadaceae; genus Pseudomonas; species Pseudomonas sediminis. The sequence goes on along the minus strand of NZ_CP154631.1, from coordinate 1,121,907 downwards.
TGAAAGACGTGGTAGCCTGCGAAAAGCTTTGGGGAGTCGGCAAACAGACTGTGATCCAGAGATCTCTGAATGGGGGAACCCACCCGGCATAAGCCGGGTATCTTGTACTGAATCCATAGGTGCAAGAGGCGAACCAGGGGAACTGAAACATCTAAGTACCCTGAGGAAAAGAAATCAACCGAGATTCCCTAAGTAGTGGCGAGCGAACGGGGACTAGCCCTTAAGTTGATTTGAGTGTAGTGGAAGGCTCTGGAAAGTGCCGCCGTAGTGGGTGATAGCCCCGTACACGAAACGCTCTTATCAATGAAATCGAGTAGGACGGGGCACGAGAAACCTTGTCTGAACATGGGGGGACCATCCTCCAAGGCTAAATACTACTGACTGACCGATAGTGAACCAGTACCGTGAGGGAAAGGCGAAAAGAACCCCGGAGAGGGGAGTGAAATAGAACCTGAAACCGTATGCGTACAAGCAGTGGGAGCCTACTTTGTTGGGTGACTGCGTACCTTTTGTATAATGGGTCAGCGACTTATATTCAGTGGCGAGCTTAACCGAATAGGGGAGGCGTAGCGAAAGCGAGTCTTAATAGGGCGCTTTAGTCGCTGGGTATAGACCCGAAACCGGGCGATCTATCCATGGGCAGGTTGAAGGTTAGGTAACACTGACTGGAGGACCGAACCGACTACCGTTGAAAAGTTAGCGGATGACCTGTGGATCGGAGTGAAAGGCTAATCAAGCTCGGAGATAGCTGGTTCTCCTCGAAAGCTATTTAGGTAGCGCCTCGTGTATCACTGCTGGGGGTAGAGCACTGTTTCGGCTAGGGGGTCATCCCGACTTACCAAACCGATGCAAACTCCGAATACCAGCAAGTGTCAGCACGGGAGACACACGGCGGGTGCTAACGTCCGTCGTGAAAAGGGAAACAACCCAGACCGTCAGCTAAGGTCCCAAAGTTATGGTTAAGTGGGAAACGATGTGGGAAGGCTTAGACAGCTAGGAGGTTGGCTTAGAAGCAGCCATCCTTTAAAGAAAGCGTAATAGCTCACTAGTCGAGTCGGCCTGCGCGGAAGATGTAACGGGGCTCAAACCATACACCGAAGCTACGGGTTCATCCTTTGGATGAGCGGTAGAGGAGCGTTCTGTAAGCCTGTGAAGGTGAGTTGAGAAGCTTGCTGGAGGTATCAGAAGTGCGAATGCTGACATGAGTAACGACAATGCGAGTGAAAAACTCGCACGCCGAAAGACCAAGGTTTCCTGCGCAACGTTAATCGACGCAGGGTTAGTCGGCCCCTAAGGCGAGGCAGAAATGCGTAGTCGATGGGAAACGGGTTAATATTCCCGTACTTCTAGTTACTGCGATGGAGGGACGGAGAAGGCTAGGCCAGCACGGCGTTGGTTGTCCGTGTTTAAGGTGGTAGGCTGAGCTCTTAGGTAAATCCGGGATCTTAAGGCCGAGAACTGATGACGAGCGTTCTTTTAGAATGCGAAGTGGTTGATGCCATGCTTCCAGGAAAAGCTTCTAAGCTTCAGGTAACTAGGAACCGTACCCCAAACCGACACAGGTGGTTAGGTAGAGAATACCAAGGCGCTTGAGAGAACTCGGGTGAAGGAACTAGGCAAAATGGCACCGTAACTTCGGGAGAAGGTGCGCCGGTGAGGGTGAAGTATTTACTACGTAAGCCCATGCCGGTCGAAGATACCAGGCCGCTGCGACTGTTTATTAAAAACACAGCACTCTGCAAACACGAAAGTGGACGTATAGGGTGTGACGCCTGCCCGGTGCCGGAAGGTTAATTGATGGGGTTAGCGCAAGCGAAGCTCTTGATCGAAGCCCCGGTAAACGGCGGCCGTAACTATAACGGTCCTAAGGTAGCGAAATTCCTTGTCGGGTAAGTTCCGACCTGCACGAATGGCGTAACGATGGCGGCGCTGTCTCCACCCGAGACTCAGTGAAATTGAAATCGCTGTGAAGATGCAGTGTATCCGCGGCTAGACGGAAAGACCCCGTGAACCTTTACTATAGCTTTGCACTGGACTTTGAGCTTGCTTGTGTAGGATAGGTGGGAGGCTTTGAAGTGGGGACGCCAGTTCTCATGGAGCCATCCTTGAAATACCACCCTGGCAACCTTGAGGTTCTAACTCTGGTCCGTTATCCGGATCGAGGACAGTGTATGGTGGGTAGTTTGACTGGGGCGGTCTCCTCCCAAAGAGTAACGGAGGAGTACGAAGGTGCGCTCAGACCGGTCGGAAATCGGTCGTAGAGTATAAAGGCAAAAGCGCGCTTGACTGCGAGACAGACACGTCGAGCAGGTACGAAAGTAGGTCTTAGTGATCCGGTGGTTCTGTATGGAAGGGCCATCGCTCAACGGATAAAAGGTACTCCGGGGATAACAGGCTGATACCGCCCAAGAGTTCATATCGACGGCGGTGTTTGGCACCTCGATGTCGGCTCATCACATCCTGGGGCTGAAGCCGGTCCCAAGGGTATGGCTGTTCGCCATTTAAAGTGGTACGCGAGCTGGGTTTAGAACGTCGTGAGACAGTTCGGTCCCTATCTGCCGTGGACGTTTGAGATTTGAGAGGGGCTGACCTTAGTACGAGAGGACCGGGTTGGACGAACCTCTGGTGTTCCGGTTGTCACGCCAGTGGCATTGCCGGGTAGCTATGTTCGGAAAAGATAACCGCTGAAAGCATCTAAGCGGGAAACTTGCCTCAAGATGAGATCTCACTGGAGCCTTGAGCTCCCTAAAGGGCCGTCGAAGACTACGACGTTGATAGGTTGGGTGTGTAAGCGCTGTGAGGCGTTGAGCTAACCAATACTAATTGCCCGTGAGGCTTGACCATATAACACCCAAACAATCTGCCCTCAAAGCAGAGGGTGTCGATGGTGAAGTCGACAGAAAGCCGAAAATTTGCAAGAACTACAAATCATCTATCACGTATCCAAGGGATAGCGCCTAACCGCGACATCCCAACCGAATTGCTTGACGACCATAGAGCGTTGGAACCACCTGATCCCATCCCGAACTCAGTAGTGAAACGACGCATCGCCGATGGTAGTGTGGTGCTTCACCATGTGAGAGTAGGTCATCGTCAAGCTCCTATACGAAACCCCAGATCGCGAAAGCGGTCTGGGGTTTCTTCTTTGCAGCGCGGAAAACAGAGCTGCAGAAGTCGTGTAAGCGAACGGGCATCACACCTTGCCGGCGGGCACCCAGTTATGCGGCAGCAGCTCGGCCAGGGCGCTGGCCTTCTGCGTCGGCAGGCGCATGAGCACGTCCTTCAGGTAGGCGTACGGATCGTGCCCGTTCAGGCGGGCTGACTGGATCAGCGTCATCAAGGCTGCGCCACGCTGGCCACTGCGTAGCGAGCCGGCAAACAGCCAGTTGGCACGCCCCAGGGCCCAGGGGCGGATCTGGTTCTCGATCCAGTTGTTGTCGATGGGCAGGTTGCCGTCATCCAGGTAGCGCACCAACGCTGCCCAGCGCTTGAGGCTGTAGTCGAGTGCTTTGGCGATCGCGCTGCCCTCCGGCACCTTCTGCCGCTGCCCAAGCATCCAGCTATGCAGGCCATCGATGATCGGCCTGGCTTTGTCCTGGCGCAGTTGCCGTCGCTGTGCGGCGAGCAACTCTCGCCCTTCGCGCTCCACCTCGTACAGCTGACCGATGTACTGGAGGGCCTGCTCGGCCAGTTGGCTCTGGTTGGCGGCATGCAGGTCGAAGAACTTACGCCGTGCATGGGCCATGCAGCCGATCTCGGTCACGCCTTGCTCGAAGCTGGCCTTGTAGCCGGCGAAGTCGTCGCAGACCAGTTTGCCCTGCCAGTCACCCAGGAAGCTGCGCGCGTGCTCGCCGGCCCGGCTCGGCCTGAAGTCGTAGACCACGGCCTTGAGGTCGGCGAAGGGGCTGGGTGCATAAGCCCAGACGTAAGCCCGCTGGGTCTTCTTTGTGCACGGGGCAAGCATCTGCACTGGGGTTTCGTCGGCGAGGATGACGTCCTGCTGAAGCAGGCAGTCGCGCAGGGCATCGACCAGGGGTTGCAGTTGGACGCCGCATGCGCCGACCCATCGCGCCAGCGTGGAGCGCGCGATGGCCAGCCCGGCGCGGGCGAAGATCTTTTCCTGGCGGTACAGTGGCAGATGATCGGCGAACTTGGCCACCATGACCTGAGCCAGTAGCCCGGCAGTCGGGATGCCCTTGTCGATCACCTGCGCAGGCACTGGGGCCTGGATCAGCGTTTCACACTGGGCGCAGACCCACTTGCCACGGATATGCCGCTCGACGGTGAAGGTGCCCGGGGTGTAGTCGAGCTTCTCGCTGACGTCTTCACCGATGCGCTTGAGCTGGCAGCCGCAGGCACACTGGGTGCTGTCCGGCTCGTGAAGTATCAGCGTGCGCGGCAGTTCGGCCGGCAGAGGCGCTCGCTTGGGCTGCTGCCGTAGCTCGCGCTTGGCGGACTCTGGTCGGGCCGCCTCAAGCTCTGCCTCGATGGCGGCGATGTCGGCCTCGATCATCTCGTCGAGCAGATTGAGCTGGTCGGCATTGAGCTGCTCGCTGCGTCGGGCGAAGCGGTGGCGCCGCAGCACGGCGAGTTCGTGGTTCAACCGCTGGTTGAGCGTTTCCAGGTGTTCGACGCGCTGACTCAACTGCGCGGCCAGTTGGCGCAGTTGCTCGGGTGTCAGGTGATCGAAAGCGGCAGGACTCATGGCGCCGAGTGTGCTGATTGTCGGCCCCCTCGGCGATAGGCCATTGGCCTAATTGCACCCCGGCTACAGGAGTCTGATCTCGGCATTGGGCCCAAGACGCTGCCAAGGTAGGCCGACCACCAGGGCCTGCAACTGCTCGGGACTGAGTTCCAACTGCTGTCCCTGCCAATTGCCCGACCAGACGAAGCGCCCTCGATTGAGCCTGCGAGCGGCCAGCCAGATGCCGAAGCCATCGTGCACCAGCACCTTCATCCGGTTGGCGCGCTTGTTGGTGAACAGGTAGGCGCAGTGCGGCTGCGCCGCACCGAACACTTGAACCACCCGGGCCAACGCGGTTTCAGTGCCGGCGCGCATGTCCAGCGGCTCGGTGGCGAGCCAGATGCGCTCGATGCGGATCACTTCAGCAGCTCGCGCAGGAAGCGGGCGCAGCCTTCAGGGTCGTTGCCCGGCCAATGCACCGACAGCTTGCCGGCCCGATGGGGAATGGCGATCTGGATGGCCCTGTCGGCCGCACTCGGGGTAGCCAGCAGGCTCGGGACGAGAGGAATCGGAATAAAACCTGAAGGCACAGCGGGCAGCTGTGCCTGCTGGCGGCGAATCCACTTATGCACGAGATTGGCGTTGAGGCCGTGGCTCAAGGCCACGCCGGCAACCGAGGCGCCGGGCTGGGTGCACTCATCGACGACCTGGGCCTTGAAAGATTTGGGATAGGAGCGGCGTTGGCCTGGCACGGGAGATCCTCCGCAAGGGGCTTGAAATGGTGTCCACCAAAAACAGGTGGACACCATGCCGCTAGCTGGAGAAATCGGGGAGGTGTGTTGCCCGGACGGTTACGAAGTCGTTCCAGCAAACGCGTAGGGCGCGCTGCGCGCACCGACCAGGGCGAGGTTATCGTGGGGCGCACGGTGCACCCTGCGGAGTAATGCGTTATTGGCATCAAGAAAAAGGCCACCTGAAGGTGGCCTTTGCTGTTTATAGGTTCTGAGGGTTTGGTCCTGTGCGTGGGGCAGGATCTTTCCTTTATATAGATTTCTTATGCTTCCCGTTTTCTATGCAAGCCGGAGCCTCATCGTTATCATGCCAGCCTTGTTCGTGGCGGGGCCTGGCATGCTGGAATTGTTGAAACTTCTGCAGGATGGTCGATTCCATTCCGGTGAAGCCCTGGGGGCGAAGCTTGGGATAAGTCGCAGTGCCATCTGGAAGCAACTGCAAGGCCTGGAGGCCGAGCTGGGGATCGAGGTGTTCAAGGTTCCTGGTCGGGGCTATCGGCTGTCTTCACCCATGACTTTGCTCGATGCCGGAGATATCTCTCGTGGCGCAGATGGCTTGGATTGGCCGATCTCTGTTGAGTCCAGCGTGGATTCGACGAACGCCGAGATCTTTCGTCGCCTCGATGCTGGGGTGAGTGCGCCTTTCGTGCTGCTTGCGGAGCGTCAGACCGCTGGCCGCGGTCGGCGGGGGCGTGTCTGGGCCAGCCCTTTTGCCGAGAACCTTTATTGCAGTGTCGTTCTGCGTGTAGAAGGTGGGATGAGTCAGGTGGAGGCCTTGAGTCTGACTGTAGGCCTTGCTGTCGCCAAAGCACTGCAATCCTGTGGCGTCGATGACGCGCGACTCAAATGGCCGAATGATGTGCTTGTTGAAGGTCGCAAGATATCCGGAATTCTCCTGGAGCTCGCTGGAGACCCGGCCGATGTCTGTCATGTGGTGATTGGTATCGGTATCAACGTCAACATGGCAGTCGATGCGCCCGCTGTGATCGATCAGCCTTGGACCTCGGTGCGGCAATGCCTTGGGCGGATGCTCGATCGTAATGAATTGGCTGCTGAGCTGTTGTTGCAGCTTCGGAGCAGCCTGTCCACTCATTGGCAGCACGGCTTTGCTGGTTTGCGCGAGGAGTGGGAAGCCTTGCATGCGTGGCGTGGGCGCTCTGTTGCGTTGACGGCAGGAAGCAATGCGACGCTGGGTGTCGTGCTTGGAGTTGATGAGCGAGGCGCTATTAGGCTGAGCGTGGAAGGCGTTGATCGCTCCTTCAGTGGTGGCGAGTTGAGCCTGAGGTTGCAGCATGATTCTTGAGCTCGACTGCGGTAATAGCTTTATCAAGTGGCGGGTCATCTCCGTGGATGGAGCGCAGCGCGTTCTTGCTGGCGTGGTCGACTCCGATGCCGCGCTTTTCGAGTCTTTGGCTGCTGCGTCTCAGTTGCGGGTGAGTCGCTGTCGCCTGGTCAGTGTGCGTAGCGATGCTGAGACCGAGCAGTTGGTTGCGCGTATCCGTGAGTCCTTAGGGGTGGATGCGGTCTGCGCTCAATCTGCTAGTCAGGTCGGGGTGGTGCAGAACGGTTATGAAGACTTCCGGCGCCTTGGTCTGGACCGTTGGCTGGCTGTGCTGGGCGCCTATCACCTGGGGCAGCGCGCTTGTCTGGTAGTGGATCTTGGAACTGCGGTGACCGCAGACTTCGTATCGGCCGATGGTAGGCATCAGGGTGGTTTCATCTGCCCTGGGTTGCCGCTGATGCGTGATCAGTTGAGCACGCACACTCGGCGTATTCGCTACGATCGTCAGGTGGCGCTCGCCGCTTTGCAGGAGTTGGAGCCTGGGCGCTCCACTGCGGAGGCTGTCGAGCGAGGCTGCGTATTGATGCTGCGTGGTTTTGTTGCCGAACAGTTGCTGCAAGCGCAGGCTCGTTTTCCTGACGGATTCGAGGTTTTCCTGACTGGCGGCGATGCGGGCCTGGTGCGAGACGTGGTTCCGGGGGCGCATGTTGTTCCTGATCTGGTATTTGTCGGACTGGCTATCGCCTGTCCCTTGAGCTGAGGCGAGGCATGCGCTGGATTCTGCTATTGCTCCTGCTACTTAACGCTTTCTATTACGTCTGGCATCAGCAGCAGGGCCCCTTGCGCGCCAAGGAGGTGGCTCCAGCCGGTGCTTATCAGTCGGCGCGTAAAGATATTCGTCTGTTGAGTGAGGCGGATGCGCCGCGCGTGCGCGCAGAATCTTCGGCGCCGGCTGATGCCGTTGCTCCTGAGGCGGCAGTCTGCCTCTATCTGGGGAGTTTCGAAGAGGAGTCGAGAGCCAGGGTTGTGGAGCAGCGGCTTTTGAGCTTGGATATCCAGGCTGAAGTGCGCAGCGTCGATGCTGCAGCTGGTGTCGAGTATTGGGTTTATCTGCCACCTCTGGCTTCGCGTCAGGCCTCGCTGAGGCAGTTGCGTGAGCTGCAGGCCCGGCGTATCGATAGCTACATCATCACTCAGGGTGAGCTGGCGAATGGCATATCGCTGGGGATATTCCCTCGTAATGACTCGGCCAATAGCGTTATGCAGCGTTTGCGTGATGTGGGTTACGAGCCGCAGATTCGCGAACTCTCACGTGCGCATCGCAGTTTTTGGGTGCGCGTGGCCCCGGAAAGTCGGCGCTTGGCTGACGAGTTTTTGCTTGGGCGACTTGCCGGAGACTTTGCCGGTTTGCAGCATCAATTAATGCCTTGTGAAGGCGTTGCATTGCTCCAGTAGTTTGCATAGAATGGCGCCCGCTTCGCAGGGTGGTCAAAGTTGGTTCCCGGCGAAGATGTTGTCGAAGTAGCTAACCTCAAGATTTTAATGAGAAAAAGCTTGACAGCAGGGTGGCGGATCTAGAAAATGCCGCCTCACTTTGGAGGGGTTCCCGAGCGGCCAAAGGGATCAGACTGTAAATCTGACGTCATCGACTTCGAAGGTTCGAATCCTTCCCCCTCCACCAGATTTAGCGTGAGCTGCAAGCTCCGCGGGTATAGTTCAGTGGTAGAACCTCAGCCTTCCAAGCTGATGATGCGGGTTCGATTCCCGCTACCCGCTCCAGTTTGTGGTTGGCGCAACAGGGTCTGGCTCATGTAGCTCAGTTGGTAGAGCACACCCTTGGTAAGGGTGAGGTCAGCGGTTCAAATCCGCTCATGAGCTCCATCTAATGAAGGCAGATATGAAAGTATCTGCCTTTGTTTTAATGGCGGCATGGCTTGCTCAATTCTTCGCTAGGAGACGGTCAAGATGGCTAAAGAGAAATTCGAACGTAACAAACCGCACGTCAACGTTGGCACCATCGGTCACGTTGACCACGGTAAAACCACTCTGACCGCTGCTCTGACCCGCGTCTGCTCCGAAGTATTCGGTTCGGCCAAGGTCGACTTCGACAAGATCGACAGCGCGCCGGAAGAGAAGGCTCGTGGTATCACCATCAACACTGCGCACGTAGAGTACGACTCCAATATTCGTCACTACGCGCACGTTGACTGCCCGGGTCACGCCGACTACGTGAAGAACATGATCACCGGTGCTGCCCAGATGGACGGCGCGATCCTGGTCTGCTCGGCTGCCGATGGTCCGATGCCGCAAACTCGTGAGCACATCCTGCTGTCCCGTCAGGTTGGCGTGCCGTACATCGTTGTCTTCCTGAACAAGGCTGACATGGTTGACGATGCTGAGCTGCTGGAGCTGGTCGAGATGGAAGTTCGCGACCTGCTGAGCACCTACGATTTCCCGGGTGACGACACTCCGATCATCATCGGTTCCGCGCTGATGGCGCTGAACGGCGAAGACGCCAACGAGATGGGCACCACTGCCGTCAAGAAACTGGTTGAGACTCTGGATAGCTACATTCCTGAGCCGGTTCGTGCCATCGACCGTCCGTTCCTGATGCCGATCGAAGACGTATTCTCGATCTCCGGCCGCGGTACTGTTGTGACCGGTCGTGTAGAGCGCGGTATCGTCAAGATCCAGGAAGAAATCGAAATCGTTGGTCTGCGTCCGACCACCAAGACCACCTGCACCGGCGTTGAGATGTTCCGCAAGCTGCTGGACGAAGGTCGTGCTGGTGAGAACTGCGGCGTGCTGCTGCGCGGCACCAAGCGTGATGAAGTCGAGCGTGGTCAGGTTCTGGCCAAGCCGGGCACCATCAAGCCGCACACCAAGTTCGAAGCTGAAGTATACGTTCTGTCCAAAGAAGAAGGTGGTCGTCACACCCCGTTCTTCAAAGGCTACCGTCCTCAGTTCTACTTCCGTACCACTGACGTGACCGGTTCGTGCGAGCTGCCGGAAGGCGTTGAGATGGTAATGCCGGGCGACAACATCAAAATGGTTGTTACCCTGATCAAGCCGATCGCCATGGAAGACGGCCTGCGCTTCGCAATTCGCGAAGGTGGTCGTACCGTTGGTGCTGGCGTGGTTGCCAAGATCGTCGAGTAATCGGTTGATCTGTTCCTCTCGGGCCGGCATAATGGCCGGCCTGATTTTGCTTTAGGTCAGTAGCTCAATTGGCAGAGCGGCGGTCTCCAAAACCGCAGGTTGGGGGTTCGATTCCCTCCTGACCTGCCATTTTCTAACGAATTTGGCGTGTCTTTCACAGGATCCTCTCGAATGAATGTTAAGGCTGAAGCCAAAGACTCTCGCTTTGATCTGGTCAAGTGGCTGGTTGTCGCTGCCCTGGTTGCGGTGGGTGTGGTGGGTAATCAGTACTTTTCTGCAGAGCCTGTTCTGTATCGTGTTCTGGGTTTGGTTGTGCTGGGCGCTGTTGCCGCTTTCGTGGCGTTTCAGACTGCTCGCGGTCAGGCTTTCGCGGTGCTGCTGAAAGAAGCGCGCGTCGAGATTCGTAAGGTTGTTTGGCCGACTCGCCAGGAGACCACTCAGACTACCCTGATCGTGGTTGCTGTGGTGTTGGTCATGGCGCTGCTGTTGTGGGGGCTCGATTCCCTGCTCGGTTTGCTGATTTCGCTGATTGTTGGTTAAGGGTGTCTCGTGGCTAAGCGTTGGTACGTCGTGCATGCTTACTCGGGTTACGAGAAGCATGTCATGCGCTCGCTCATCGAGCGCGTGAAGCTGGCTGGGATGGAAGATGACTTTGGCGAGATTCTCGTGCCCACTGAAGAAGTGGTCGAGATGCGCAATGGTCAGAAGCGCAAGAGTGAGCGCAAGTTCTTCCCTGGCTACGTTCTTGTGCAGATGGAAATGAGCGAGGCGACTTGGCACTTGATCAAGGATACGCCGCGTGTCATGGGTTTCATTGGTGGTACGGCTGACAAGCCGGCGCCGATTACCGAGAAAGAAGCCGAGGCCATTCTGCGTCGTGTTGCCGATAGTGGCGACAAGCCCAAGCCGAAAACGTTGTTTGAGCCGGGCGAGATGGTTCGTGTTATCGATGGTCCGTTCGCCGACTTTGGCGGTGTCGTCGAAGAAGTGAATTACGAGAAAAGCCGCATCCAGGTTGCTGTGACCATTTTCGGTCGCTCCACCCCGGTCGAGCTGGAGTTCAGTCAGGTCGAGAAGGCATAACTGACATAAGCATCCCCCACCCCGCAGTCCTAGGCTGCGGGGTTTTGTCGTCATTGGGATAAATGCGTAAGTAACCTCGGGGAGCCGTAAGGCGTTCGAACCCGAAATTGGAGTAGCTAATGGCTAAGAAGATTCAGGCTTATATCAAGCTGCAGGTTAAAGCCGGTCAGGCAAACCCGTCGCCACCCGTTGGTCCTGCTCTGGGTCAGCACGGTGTAAACATCATGGAATTCTGCAAGGCGTTCAACGCCAAGACTCAAGGCGTCGAGCCGGGTCTGCCGACTCCTGTGATCATCACTGTATACAGTGACCGCAGCTTCACCTTTGAAACCAAGAGCACCCCGGCCGCCGTGCTGCTGAAGAAGGCTGCTGGCCTGACCAGTGGTTCCGCGCGTCCGAACACCGTCAAAGTAGGCACCGTTACCCGTGCTCAGCTGGAAGAGATCGCCAAGACCAAGCAGGCCGATCTGACTGCCGCTGACCTGGATGCGGCCGTGCGCACCATCGCCGGCTCCGCTCGTAGCATGGGCCTCAACGTGGAGGGTGTGTAATGGCTAAGTTGACCAAGCGCCAAAAGGCCATTGCCGAGAAAGTCGAAGCAGGCAAGGCCTACAGTTTCGAAGAAGCGGCAACTCTGCTGGCTTCGCTGCCTGCTGCCAAATTCGTAGAGTCCTTTGACGTCGCGGTGAACCTGGGTGTAGACCCGCGTAAATCCGACCAGGTCGTACGTGGCGCCACCGTTCTGCCGAACGGCACTGGCAAGACCGTACGCGTTGCCGTGTTCACCCAAGGTCCGGGCGCTGAAGCAGCCCTGGCTGCCGGTGCCGACAAGGTCGGTATGGACGATCTGGCTGCCGAAATGAAAGCCGGCGATCTCAACTACGACGTGGTCATCGCCTCTCCGGACGCTATGCGTGTTGTTGGCCAGTTGGGTCAGGTTCTGGGCCCGCGCGGCCTGATGCCGAACCCGAAAGTCGGCACCGTGACTCCGGACGTCGCTACCGCTGTCAAGAACGCCAAGGCTGGTCAGGTGCGTTTCCGTACCGACAAGAACGGCATCATCCACACCTCCGTTGGCAAGGTCGGCTTCGAAGCCGCTGCGCTGAAGCAGAACGTGGAAGCCCTGCTGTCTGACCTCAAGCGTCTGAAGCCGTCGACCTCGAAAGGTATCTACGTCAAGCGTGTGACCCTGAGCACCACCATGGGTCCGGGTCTGATCATCGATCAGGCTTCGCTCGACGCGTAAGTGATTGGGCCGGTAGCCGCGTGCTGCCGGCCATGGAAGATTGGGGTCCCTGCCTGGCGGGGGCTATCCAAGACCGTAGGTGACACACGTTTTAAATGTCAGGTTCGCCTGATGGCCTACGCAGATGGTGCTCCCGATTCGTTACCGAATCAGACACCAAAACGCCGCCAAGCCTCGGTTTGGCGATACGGTAAAAACCAGGAGTAAACCCGTGGCAATTAAACTCGAAGACAAGAAGGCCATCGTCGCTGAAGTCAACGAGGCTGCCAAAGCCGGTCTGTCCGCTGTCGTGGCTGATGCCCGTGGCGTGACCGTCGGCGCAATGACCGGACTCCGTAAAGAGGCCCGCGAAGCTGGTGTGTACGTGAAAGTCGTGCGTAACACCCTGCTCAAGCGCGCCGTTGAAGGCACTCAGTTTGACGTGCTCAACGACGTGTTCAAAGGCCCGACCCTGATCGCTTTCTCCAACGAACACCCGGGCGCTGCTGCCCGTCTGTTCAAGGAGTTTGCCAAGGGTCAGGACAAGTTCGAGATCAAGGCAGCTGCGTTCGAGGGCAAGTACCTCGCAGCAAACCAGATCGACGTACTGGCAAGTCTGCCGACGCGCGACGAGGGCATCGCCCAGCTGATGAGCGTTATTCAAGGCGCCACCAGCAAACTCGCTCGCACCCTGGCAGCCATTCGCGACCAGAAAGAAGCTGCTGCTGCCTAAGGCGGCGTGAGCACTTTCGAAATCAAACGTTTAATTTGATGGTCGCCTAGGCCGTCACCCCAATACAGGAATTGATAGTCATGTCTCTGACTAACGAGCAAATCATCGAAGCTATCGGCCAGAAATCCGTTATGGAAATCGTTGAGCTGATCAAGGCGATGGAAGAAACCTTCGGCGTTACCGCTGCTGCTGCTGTTGCCGCTGGCCCGGCTGCTGCCGCTGCTGCTGTTGAAGAGCAGACCGAGTTCAACGTTGTTCTGGCTGAAGCTGGCGACAAGAAAGTGAACGTGATCAAGGCTGTTCGCGAGCTGACCGGTCTGGGCCTGAAAGAAGCCAAGGAGAAGGTCGACACCGCTCCTCAGGTTATCGCTGAAGGTCTGAGCAAAGAAGCTGCTGAAGACGCCAAGAAGAAGCTGGAAGAAGCTGGCGCCAAGGTCGAGCTCAAGTAAGCTCGCACCTTGCGTCTACAGCCCGCGCGACTCGCACAAGGCTGATGGCTGGTGGCTTTTGCCACCGGCCTTTTTCCGTTCTAGGTCGACTGTTCGTCAGTTGGCCTGGAGCAGAGAAATTCCGCCCGAGAGGCGGTTGCAAACCGAGGGTTTGCACGATTTTCTGGTCACCGCCGCCGGCGTTGACCAAATAAGCAGGTGACCAAGCTGGGGAACGCTGATGGCTTACTCATACACTGAGAAAAAACGTATCCGCAAGGACTTTAGCAAGTTGCCGGATGTCATGGATGTGCCTTACCTCCTGGCCATCCAGCTGGATTCCTATCGCGAATTCCTGCAGCAAGGGGTGAGCAAGGAACAATTCCGTGACATCGGCCTGCATGCGGCCTTCAAATCGGTATTCCCGATCATCAGCTACTCCGGCAACGCTGCCCTGGAGTACGTCGGCTATCGCCTGGGCGAGCCGGCGTTCGACGTCAAGGAGTGCGTCCTGCGTGGCGTGACCTTCGCCGTGCCGCTGCGCGTGAAAGTACGCCTTATCATTTTCGACAAAGAATCGTCGAACAAAGCGATCAAGGACATCAAAGAGCAGGAAGTGTACATGGGCGAGATTCCGCTCATGACCGAGAACGGTACCTTCGTCATCAACGGTACCGAGCGCGTCATCGTGTCCCAGCTGCACCGTTCGCCGGGTGTGTTCTTCGACCACGACCGCGGCAAGACCCACAGCTCGGGCAAGCTGCTGTACTCCGCTCGCATCATTCCTTACCGCGGTTCCTGGCTGGACTTCGAGTTCGACCCGAAGGACGCGGTATTTGTGCGTATCGACCGTCGCCGCAAACTGCCGGCTTCCGTCCTGCTGCGCGCACTCGGCTACAGCACTGAAGAAGTGCTGGATGCCTTCTATGACACCAACGTTTACCACGTGAAGGGCGAGAGCCTGAACCTGGAGCTGGTTCCGCAGCGTCTGCGCGGCGAAGTCGCCGTTCTCGACATCAAGGACGGCAGCGGCAAGGTGATCGTGGAGCAGGGGCGTCGTATCACGGCTCGCCACATCAACCAGCTGGACAAGGCTGGCATCAAAGAGCTGGAAGTTCCGCTCGACTACGTGATTGGCCGTACCACTGCCAAGGCGATCGTGCACCCGGCTACCGGCGAAATCATCGCCGAGTGCAACACCGAGCTGACCGCTGACCTGCTGGTCAAGATGGCCAAGGCGCAGGTGGTTCGCTTCGAGACCCTGTACACCAACGACATCGATTGTGGCCCGTTCATCAGCGACACGCTGAAGATCGACAGCACCACCAATCAGTTGGAAGCGCTGGTCGAGATCTACCGCATGATGCGTCCTGGCGAGCCGCCAACCAAGGATGCTGCCGAGACCCTGTTCAACAACCTGTTCTTCAGCGCCGAGCGTTACGACCTGTCCGCCGTTGGCCGTATGAAGTTCAACCGTCGTATCGGTCGCACCGAGATCGAAGGTTCGGGCGTGCTGAGCAAGGAAGACATCGTTGCCGTACTGAAGACCCTGGTCGATATCCGTAACGGCAAGGGCATCGTCGACGACATCGACCACCTGGGTAACCGCCGCGTACGTTGCGTCGGCGAGATGGCCGAGAACCAGTTCCGCGTTGGCTTGGTGCGTGTAGAGCGCGCGGTCAAGGAACGTCTGTCGATGGCCGAAAGCGAAGGCCTGATGCCGCAAGACCTGATCAACGCCAAGCCGGTTGCGGCGGCGGTGAAAGAGTTCTTCGGTTCCAGCCAGCTCTCGCAATTCATGGACCAGAACAACCCGCTCTCCGAGATCACCCACAAGCGCCGTGTTTCTGCACTCGGCCCAGGCGGTCTGACTCGTGAGCGCGCTGGCTTCGAAGTCCGCGACGTACACCCGACTCACTATGGTCGCGTGTGCCCGATCGAAACGCCGGAAGGTCCGAACATCGGTCTGATCAACTCCCTGGCGGCCTACGCCCGCACCAACCAGTACGGCTTCCTGGAAAGCCCGTACCGCGTGGTCAAGGAAGGTCAGGTTACCGACGAGATCGTGTTCCTGTCCGCCATCGAAGAAGCCGATCATGTGATCGCTCAGGCATCCGCTACCCTGAACGACAAGGGTCAGCTGATCGACGAGTTGGTTGCCGTACGTCACCTCAACGAGTTCACCGTCAAGGCGCCGGAAGACGTCACCCTGATGGACGTTTCGCCGAAGCAGGTTGTTTCCGTTGCTGCCTCGCTGATTCCGTTCCTCGAGCATGACGACGCCAACCGTGCACTCATGGGTTCGAACATGCAGCGCCAGGCTGTACCGACTCTGCGTGCTGACAAGCCGCTGGTAGGTACCGGCATGGAGCGCAACGTCGCCCGTGACTCCGGCGTCTGCGTCGTGGCCCGCCGTGGCGGCGTGATCGACTCGGTCGACGCCAGCCGTATCGTGGTTCGCGTCAATGACGACGAAGTCGAAACTGGCGAAGCCGGTGTCGACATCTACAACCTGACCAAGTACACCCGCTCCAACCAGAACACCTGCATCAACCAGCGTCCGCTAGTGAGCAAGGGTGATCAGGTAGCGCGTGGCGACATCATGGCCGACGGCCCGTCCACCGACATGGGTGAACTGGCGCTGGGTCAGAACATGCGCGTGGCGTTCATGCCGTGGAACGGCTTCAACTTCGAAGACTCCATCTGCCTGTCCGAGCGCGTGGTTCAGGAAGATCGCTTCACCACGATCCACATCCAGGAACTGACCTGTGTGGCGCGTGACACCAAGCTCGGCCCAGAGGAAATCTCCTCTGACATCCCGAACGTTGGCGAAGCTGCGCTGAACAAGCTGGATGAAGCCGGTATCGTCTACGTCGGTGCCGAAGTTGGCCCGGGCGACATCCTGGTCGGTAAGGTCACCCCGAAAGGTGAGACCCAGCTGACTCCGGAAGAGAAGCTGCTGCGTGCGATCTTCGGTGAGAAGGCGTCCGACGTTAAGGACACCTCCCTGCGTGTGCCGACTGGCACCAAGGGTACCGTGATCGACGTGCAGGTCTTCACCCGTGACGGCGTGGAGCGCGACTCGCGTGCCCTGTCCATCGAGAAGATGCAGCTGGACGAGATCCGCAAAGACCTCAACGAAGAGTTCCGCATCGTCGAAGGCGCAACCTTCGAGCGTCTGCGTTCCGCTTTGGTTGGCGCGACTGCCGAAGGCGGCGCTGGTCTGAAGAAAGGCACTGTGATCACCGACGAGTTCCTCGACGGTCTCGAGCGTGGCCAGTGGTTCAAACTGCGCATGGCCGAAGACGCTCTGAATGAGCAGTTGGAGAAGGCTCAGGCCTACATCTCCGACCGCCGTCAGATGCTCGACGACAAGTTCGAAGACAAGAAGCGCAAGCTGCAGCAGGGCGATGACCTGGCTCCGGGCGTACTGAAGATCGTTAAGGTCTACCTGGCCATCCGCCGTCGCATCCAGCCGGGTGACAAGATGGCCGGTCGTCACGGTAACAAGGGTGTCGTCTCGGTGATCATGCCGGTCGAAGACATGCCGCACGACGCCAACGGTACTCCGGTCGACATCGTGCTGAACCCGCTGGGCGTACCGTCGCGTATGAACGTCGGTCAGATTCTCGAAACCCACCTGGGCCTCGCGGCCAAGGGCCTGGGCGAGAAGATCAACCGCATGCTCGAAGAGCAGCGCAAGATCGCCGAGCTGCGCAAGTTCCTCGCCGAGATCTACAACGAGATCGGTGGCCGTCAGGAAAACCTCGACGAGTTCTCCGATACCGAGATTCTCGAGCTGGCGAAGAACCTCAAAGGCGGTGTACCGATGGCAACTGCCGTGTTCGACGGTGCCAAGGAAACCGAGATCAAGGCCATGCTGAAGCTGGCTGATCTGCCGGAGAGCGGCCAGATGCGCCTGTTCGACGGTCGTACCGGTAACCAGTTCGAGCGCCCGACCACCGTCGGCTACATGTACATGCTCAAACTGAACCACCTGGTGGACGACAAGATGCACGCCCGTTCCACTGGTTCCTACAGCCTGGTTACCCAGCAGCCGCTGGGTGGTAAGGCGCAGTTCGGTGGTCAGCGTTTCGGGGAGATGGAGGTCTGGGCGCTGGAAGCCTATGGCGCCGCCTACACCCTGCAGGAAATGCTGACCGTGAAGTCGGACGACGTGAACGGCCGTACCAAGATGTACAAGAACATCGTGGATGGCGATCACCGTATGGAGCCGGGCATGCCCGAGTCCTTCAACGTACTGATCAAAGAGATCCGTTCGCTCGGCATCGATATCGATCTGGAAACCGAATAACACGACGTGAATCGGCAGCGGGGCTAGTCCAGCCCGCTGCCCGCTCCGCCAGGAGGAAAGGCCTTGAAAGACCTATTGAATTTGCTGAAAAACCAGGGTCAGATCGAAGAGTTCGACGCCATCCGTATCGGATTGGCCTCGCCTGAGATGATCCGTTCGTGGTCGTTCGGTGAAGTTAAAAAGCCGGAAACCATCAACTACCGTACCTTCAAGCCAGAGCGCGATGGCCTGTTCTGCGCCAAGATCTTTGGCCCGGTAAAGGACTACGAGTGCCTGTGCGGTAAGTACAAGCGCCTCAAGCACCGCGGTGTGATCTGCGAGAAGTGCGGCGTTGAAGTGGCCCTGGCCAAGGTTCGTCGTGAGCGCATGGCGCACATCGAACTGGCCTCGCCGGTTGCCCACATCTGGTTCCTGAAGTCGCTGCCGTCCCGTATCGGCCTGCTGATGGACATGACCCTGCGTGACATCGAGCGCGTGCTCTATTTCGAGAGCTACGTCGTGATCGACCCGGGCATGACCACCCTTGAGAAGGGTCAGCTGCTGAACGACGAGCAGTACTTCGAAGCTCTCGAAGAGTTCGGTGACGACTTCGACGCGCGCATGGGCGCCGAGGCCGTTCGCGAGCTGCTGCACGCCATCGACCTGGATCACGAGATCGGCCGCCTGCGTGAAGAGATTCCGCAGACCAACTCCGAGACCAAGATCAAGAAGCTGTCCAAGCGCCTGAAGCTGATGGAAGCGTTCAAGGACTCCGGCAACCTGCCAGAGTGGATGGTGCTGACCGTTCTGCCGGTTCTGCCGCCGGATCTGCGCCCGCTCGTTCCGCTCGATGGTGGCCGTTTCGCCACGTCCGACCTGAACGACTTGTATCGCCGCGTGATCAACCGTAACAACCGCCTGAAGCGCCTGCTCGATCTGTCCGCGCCGGACATCATCGTGCGCAACGAAAAGCGCATGCTGCAGGAAGCGGTCGACGCCCTGCTCGACAACGGCCGTCGCGGTCGCGCCATCACTGGCTCGAACAAGCGTCCGCTGAAGTCGCTGGCTGACATGATCAAAGGTAAGCAAGGTCGCTTCCGTCAGAACCTGCTCGGTAAGCGCGTGGACTACTCCGGTCGTTCCGTTATTACCGTAGGCCCGACCCTGCGTCTGCACCAGTGCGGTCTGCCGAAGAAGATGGCCCTCGAACTGTTCAAGCCGTTCATTTTCGGCAAGCTGGAAATGCGTGGTCTGGCGACCACCATCAAGGCTGCCAAGAAGATGGTCGAGCGTGAGCTGCCGGAAGTGTGGGACGTTCTCGCTGAAGTGATTCGCGAACACCCCGTACTGCTCAACCGTGCACCGACCCTGCACCGTCTGGGCATCCAGGCGTTCGAACCGGTACTGATCGAAGGTAAAGCGATTCAGCTGCACCCGCTGGTCTGCGCCGCGTACAACGCCGACTTCGACGGTGACCAGATGGCCGTTCACGTGCCGCTGACGCTGGAAGCCCAGCTCGAAGCGCGCGCGCTGATGATGTCGACCAACAACATCCTGTCGCCCGCCAACGGTGAGCCGATCATCGTTCCGTCGCAGGACGTGGTACTGGGTCTGTACTACATGACCCGCGAAGCCGTTAACGCCAAGGGCGAAGGTCGCGTATTCGCCGACCTGCAGGAAGTCGACCGCGTGTTCCGCGCGGGCGAAGCGTCCCTGCACGCCCGTGTAAAGGTGCGTATCAACGAAACCATCAAAGAGAAAGATGGTTCGATCACCAAGAACACCCGCATCGTCGACACCACTGTCGGCCGTGCGCTGCTGTTCCAGATCGTACCGGCCGGCCTGTCCTACGACGTGGTCAACCAGTCGATGAAGAAGAAGGCGATCTCCAAGCTGATCAACCAGTGCTACCGCACTGTGGGTCTGAAGGACACCGTCATCTTCGCTGACCAGCTGATGTACACCGGTTTCGCTTACTCGACCATCTCCGGTGTGTCGATCGGCGTGAACGACTTCGTCATCCCGGACGAGAAGGCGCGCATCATCGACGCCGCCACCGAGGAAGTGAAGGAAATCGAATCGCAGTACGCCTCCGGCCTGGTTACCCAGGGCGAGAAGTACAACAAGGTGATCGACCTGTGGTCAAAGGCTAACGATGAAGTCTCCAAGGCGATGATGGCCAACCTCTCGAAAGAGCCGGTTGTCGATCGCGAAGGCAAGACCGTCGAGCAGGAGTCCTTCAACTCCATGTACATGATGGCGGACTCCGGTGCTCGTGGTAGCGCCGCCCAGATCCGTCAGCTGGCCGGTATGCGTGGTCTGATGGCCAAGCCGGACGGCTCCATCATCGAAACACCGATCACCGCGAACTTCCGCGAAGGTCTGTCGGTTCTGCAGTACTTCATCTCCACCCACGGTGCTCGTAAGGGTCTGGCGGATACCGCACTGAAGACCGCGAACTCCGGTTACCTGACTCGTCGTCTGGTCGACGTGGCCCAGGATCTGGTGGTGACCGAGATCGATTGCGGTACCGAGCACGGTCTGCTGATGACGCCGCACATTGAAGGCGGCGACGTGGTCGAGCCGCTGGGTGAGCGCGTACTGGGTCGAGTGATCGCCAAGGACGTGTTCAAGCCTGGCACCGAGGACGTTATCGTTCCGGCCGGCACCCTGATCGACGAGCAGTGGGTCGAGTTCATCGAGCTGAACAGCGTCGACGAAGTGGTCGTGCGTTCGCCGATCACCTGCGAAACCCGCTTCGGCATCTGCGCCAAGTGCTACGGCCGCGATCTGGCTCGTGGTCACCAGGTCAACATCGGTGAAGCAGTCGGCGTTATCGCTGCCCAGTCCATCGGTGAGCCGGGTACCCAGCTGACCATGCGTACCTTCCACATCGGTGGTGCTGCAAGCCGTACTTCGGCTGCCGACAGCGTCCAGGTGAAGAACGGTGGTGCGATCCGTCTGCACAACCTCAAGCACGTCGAGCGCGTGGACGGCAATCTGGTAGCGGTTTCCCGCTCCGGTGAGCTGGCTGTGGCTGACGAGTTCGGTCGTGAGCGTGAGCGCTACAAGCTGCCGTACGGTGCAGTGATTTCCGTGAAGGAAGGTGACAAGGTCGACGCTGGCGCCATCGTCGCCAAGTGGGACCCGCACACCCACCCGATCGTGACCGAAATGAAGGGTATCGTGACCTTCGTCGGCATGGAGGAGGGCATCACCATCAAGCGCCAGACCGACGAACTGACCGGTCTGACCAACATCGAGGTTCTCGATCCGAAGGATCGTCCGGCTGCTGGCAAGGACATTCGTCCGGCCATCAAGATGGTCGACGCCAACGGCAAGGAACTGCTGCTGCCGGGTACCGACGTTCCCGCTCAGTACTTCCTGCCAGCCAACGCCCTGGTCGGTGTGGCTGACGGTGCGCAGATCGCGGTCGGTGACGTTATCGCCCGTATCCCGCAAGAGACCTCGAAAACTCGCGACATCACCGGTGGTCTGCCGCGCGTTGCCGACCTGTTCGAAGCCCGTCGTCCGAAGGAAGCTTCGATCCTGGCGGAAATCAGCGGCACCATTTCGTTCGGTAAAGAGACCAAGGGCAAGCGTCGTCTGGTCATCACCCCGACCGATGGCAGCGATCCGTACGAGGAGCTGATTCCGAAGTGGCGTCACCTGAACGTCTTCGAAGGCGAACAAGTGAACCGCGGCGAAGTTATCTCCGACGGCCCGAGCGATCCGCACGACATCCTGCGTCTGCTGGGTGTGAGCGCGCTGGCCAAGTACATCGTCAACGAGATCCAGGACGTTTACCGTCTGCAGGGCGTGAAGATCAACGACAAGCACATCGAGACCATCCTGCGTCAGATGCTGCGTAAGGTTGAGATCTCCGAGTCCGGCGATTCGTCCTTCATCAAGGGCGACCAGATGGAGCTCACCCAGGTTCTGGGCGAGAACGAGCGTCTGGCTGAAGAGGACAAATTCGTCGCCAAGTACACCCGCGTACTGCTGGGTATCACCAAGGCGTCGCTGTCCACCGAGTCGTTCATCTCGGCAGCGTCCTTCCAGGAAACCACTCGCGTCCTCACCGAGGCAGCGGTTACTGGCAAGCGCGACTACCTGCGTGGTCTGAAAGAGAACGTGGTCGTGGGTCGCCTGATTCCGGCCGGTACCGGTCTGGCCTATCACAGCGAGCGCAAGCGCAAGCGTGATGCCGACAAGCCGGTACGTGTCAGCGCCAGTGAGGTGGAAGCCGCACTGACCGAAGCGCTGAACTCCAGCGGAAATTGAGTCGAAGCCTCGCTAGTTCGCTAGCGGGGCTTTGCCTTGACTGGGGGCTTGAGTCTCTTTAGACTCATGCACCCCTAAATTTGGCAGGGCGATTGGCTCTGCCATCTTTATTTGTAAGCGTCGAAAGACAACAGTGGAGCTAGTAGATGGCAACTATCAACCAGCTGGTACGTCAGCCGCGTAAGCGTATCGTCGAGAAATCCGACGTGCCTGCGCTGCAGAACTGCCCGCAGCGTCGTGGCGTGTGCACCCGCGTGTACACCACCACGCCGAAAAAACCTAACTCGGCACTGCGTAAAGTGTGCCGCGTGCGTCTGACCAACGGCTACGAAGTGTCTTCGTACATCGGCGGTGAAGGCCACAACCTGCAAGAGCACAGCGTCGTGCTGATCCGTGGCGGTCGTGTAAAAGACCTTCCGGGTGTGCGCTACCACACCGTGCGTGGTTCGCTGGATACCTCCGGCGTTAAAGACCGTAAGCAGGGTCGTTCCAAGTACGGTACCAAGCGTCCGAAATAAGGCCGCTTGATCCTTTTTATTTAGTTGAGTCGATAAGAGTAAGGTCGGGCGCGGCATTCGTCGTTGGTCCCGAGCTAACCTGAAGACCGTTTGAGGGCTTATCAATGCCAAGACGTCGTGTAGCAGCCAAGCGTGAGATCCTGGACGATCCGAAATACGGAAGCCAGATCCTCGCCAAATTCATGAACCACGTGATGGAAAGCGGCAAGAAGGCCGTGGCCGAGCGCATCGTTTACGGTGCTCTGGACACTGTCAAAGCACGCAAGAACAGCGATCCCCTGGAGATCTTCGAGAAAGCTCTCGACGCCATCGCTCCGCTGGTCGAAGTCAAGTCCCGCCGTGTAGGCGGTGCTACCTACCAGGTTCCGGTCGAAGTTCGTCCGTCCCGTCGTAACGCTCTGGCAATGCGCTGGCTCGTAGACTACGCCCGCAAGCGCGGCGAGAAGTCCATGGCTCTGCGTCTGGCTGGTGAGTTGCTGGATGCCGCTGAAGGCAAAGGCGCTGCTGTCAAGAAGCGTGAAGACGTGCACCGTATGGCTGAAGCCAACAAGGCTTTCTCGCACTACCGCTTCTAATCCCGGCTCCACTAACCTTGCGAGGGCTTTATGGCTCGTAATACAGCAATTAACCGCTACCGTAACATCGGTATCTGTGCCCACGTTGACGCGGGCAAGACCACCACTACCGAGCGGATCCTGTTCTACACAGGCCTGAGCCACAAGATGGGCGAGGTGCATGATGGCGCCGCGACCACCGACTGGATGGTTCAGGAGCAGGAGCGTGGTATTACCATTACTTCTGCTGCCATCACCACGTTCTGGAAGGGTTCGGTTGGTCAGTACGACAACTACCGCGTAAACGTCATCGATACCCCCGGTCACGTTGACTTCACCATCGAAGTAGAGCGCTCGCTGCGCGTACTCGACGGCGCTGTCGTTGTGTTCTGCGGTACCTCGGGCGTTGAGCCGCAGTCCGAAACCGTATGGCGTCAGGCCAACAAATACGGTGTTCCGCGTATCGTCTACGTGAACAAGATGGACCGCGCTGGTGCCAACTTCCTGCGCGTCGTCGGTCAGATCAAGAATCGTCTGGGTCACACCCCGGTTCCAATTCAGATCGCCATCGGTTCGGAAGAGAACTTCGCTGGTCAGGTCGACTTGATCAAGATGAAGGCCATCTACTGGAACGATGACGACAAGGGTACTACCTATCGTGAGGAAGAGATTCCTGCCGAGCTGGTGGACCTGGCCAACGAGTGGCGCTCGAACATGGTCGAAGCTGCTGCCGAAGCCAACGAAGAGCTGATGAACAAGTACCTTGAAGAAGGTGATCTGTCCGTCGAAGACATCAAGGCTGGTCTGCGTGCCCGTACTCTGGCAAGCGAGATCGTTCCTGCTGTCTGCGGCTCCTCGTTCAAGAACAAGGGTGTTCCCCTGGTTCTCGATGCCGTCATCGACTTCCTGCCCGCTCCGACCGAGATCCCTGCCATTCAGGGTATCCATCCGGATCACATTGAGCAGGGTGACGAAGCGCCGAA
The DNA here is from genome assembly GCF_039555755.1 of Pseudomonas sediminis. NCBI lineage: Bacteria > Pseudomonadati > Pseudomonadota > Gammaproteobacteria > Pseudomonadales > Pseudomonadaceae > Pseudomonas > Pseudomonas sediminis. Next base: position 1,097,889 of record NZ_CP154631.1, on the reverse strand, counting down.
AGACGAGCGTCACGCTGACGACAGCGAGCCGTTCTCGGCTCTGGCGTTCAAGATCGCTACCGACCCGTTCGTCGGTACGCTGACTTTCGTTCGTGTCTATTCGGGCGTTCTGGAGTCTGGCCAATCGGTCATCAACTCCGTGAAGGGCAAGAAAGAGCGTGTTGGTCGTATGGTGCAGATGCACGCCAACCAGCGTGAAGAGATCAAAGAAGTACGCGCTGGCGACATCGCTGCTCTGATCGGCATGAAGGACGTCACCACTGGTGAAACCCTATGTGATCCGGACAAGCCGATCATCCTCGAGCGTATGGACTTCCCGGAGCCGGTCATCTCGGTAGCTGTAGAGCCGAAGACCAAGGCTGACCAGGAGAAGATGGGTATCGCGCTGGGCAAGCTGGCTCAGGAAGACCCGTCGTTCCGCGTCAAGACCGATGAAGAGACTGGTCAGACCATCATCTCCGGTATGGGTGAGCTGCACCTGGACATTCTCGTTGACCGCATGAAGCGCGAGTTCAACGTTGAGGCCAACATTGGTAAGCCGCAGGTTTCCTACCGTGAAACCATCACCAAGGACAATGTCGAGATCGAAGGCAAGTTCGTTCGTCAGTCCGGTGGTCGCGGTCAGTTCGGTCACTGCTGGATTCGCTTCTCGACTCCGGACGTGGACGACAAGGGCAACATCACCGAAGGTCTGGTGTTCACCAACGAAGTCGTGGGCGGTGTGGTTCCGAAGGAATACATCCCGGCGATCCAGAAGGGTATCGAAGAGCAGATGAAGAACGGCGTCGTTGCCGGCTATCCGCTGATCGGCCTGAAGGCTACCGTGTTCGATGGTTCCTACCACGACGTCGACTCCAACGAGATGGCGTTCAAGATCGCTGCCTCCATGGCGACCAAGCAGCTGGCCCAAAAGGGCGGCGGCAAGGTGCTCGAGCCGATCATGAAGGTGGAAGTGGTAACTCCTGAGGACTACATGGGTGACGTGATGGGTGACCTGAACCGTCGTCGTGGTCTGATCCAGGGTATGGAAGATTCGGTATCCGGTAAGGTAATCCGTGCCGAAGTTCCGCTGGGCGAGATGTTTGGTTACGCTACCGACGTTCGTTCCATGTCCCAGGGTCGCGCCAGCTACTCCATGGAATTCTCCAAGTACGCAGAAGCTCCGTCGAACATCGTCGAAGCTCTGGTTAAAAAACAAGGCTAATCCCGCCCTTTAAGTAAGAGGTTTACTGTCGTGGCTAAGGAAAAATTCGAACGTAACAAACCGCACGTCAACGTCGGCACCATCGGTCACGTTGACCACGGTAAGACCACTCTGACCGCTGCTCTGACCCGTGTCTGCTCCGAAGTATTCGGTTCGGCCCGTGTTGACTTCGACAAGATCGACAGCGCGCCGGAAGAGAAGGCTCGTGGTATCACCATCAACACTGCGCACGTAGAGTACGATTCCACCATTCGTCACTACGCGCACGTTGACTGCCCGGGTCACGCCGACTATGTGAAGAACATGATCACCGGTGCTGCCCAGATGGACGGCGCGATCCTGGTCTGCTCGGCTGCCGACGGCCCCATGCCGCAAACCCGTGAGCACATCCTGCTGTCCCGTCAGGTTGGCGTACCGTACATCGTTGTCTTCCTGAACAAGGCTGACATGGTTGACGACGCTGAGCTGCTGGAGCTGGTCGAGATGGAAGTTCGCGACCTGCTGAGCACCTACGATTTCCCGGGTGACGACACTCCGATCATCATCGGTTCCGCGCTGATGGCGCTGAACGGCGAAGACACCAACGAGATGGGCACCACTGCCGTCAAGAAGCTGGTTGAAACGCTGGATACCTACATCCCTGAGCCGGTTCGTGCCATCGACCGTCCGTTCCTGATGCCGATCGAAGACGTATTCTCGATCTCCGGCCGCGGTACTGTTGTGACCGGTCGTGTAGAGCGCGGTATCGTCAAGATCCAGGAAGAAATCGAAATCGTTGGTCTGCGTCCGACCACCAAAACTACCTGCACCGGCGTTGAGATGTTCCGCAAGCTGCTGGACGAAGGTCGTGCTGGTGAGAACTGCGGCGTGCTGCTGCGCGGCACCAAGCGTGATGAAGTCGAGCGTGGTCAGGTTCTGGCCAAGCCGGGCACCATCAAGCCGCACACCAAGTTCGAAGCTGAAGTATACGTTCTGTCCAAAGAAGAAGGTGGTCGTCACACCCCGTTCTTCAAAGGCTACCGTCCTCAGTTCTACTTCCGTACCACTGACGTGACCGGTTCGTGCGAACTGCCGGAAGGCGTTGAGATGGTAATGCCGGGCGACAACATCAAAATGGTTGTCACCCTGATCAAGCCGATCGCCATGGAAGACGGCCTGCGCTTCGCAATTCGCGAAGGTGGTCGTACCGTTGGTGCTGGCGTGGTTGCCAAGATCGTCGAGTAATCAACGATCCGCGGTATAGAAAAGGGCCCTGCGGGGCCCTTTTCTTTTGGATTGGTTAAAAGTTGACACCCCCAGGGGGCATCCGTACAATTGCGCCTCCCTTGAACGGGCGTAGTCCGTCTGTGGGGATTAGCAGCTTGGAATCTGAGGTCAAAATGCAAAACCAACAAATCCGTATTCGGTTGAAGGCTTTTGACCATCGCCTGATCGATCAATCTACCCAGGAAATCGTGGAAACCGCGAAACGTACTGGTGCTCAGGTGCGTGGTCCGATTCCTCTGCCTACTCGTAAGGAGCGGTATACCGTTCTGGTCTCCCCGCACGTCAACAAAGACGCGCGCGATCAGTACGAAATCCGCACTCATAAGCGCGTTCTGGACATCGTCCAGCCGACGGATAAAACCGTTGATGCGCTGATGAAGCTCGACCTTGCGGCAGGCGTGGAAGTGCAGATCAGCCTCGGCTAAAACCTGGCGGTTTTAGTCGTGTAACGCTCTGAAATGGGCGGCCATAGCGGGTGAAAGCCCCGTACACTCATGAGGTTTACAACATGACTATTGGTGTAGTCGGTCGTAAAGCGGGTATGACCCGTATTTTCACCGAAGAAGGTGTCTCCATTCCGGTTACGGTCATTGAGATCGAGCCGAATCGCGTCACCCAGTTTAAAACCGAAGAATCCGATGGCTATCGCGCAGTGCAAGTCACTGTTGGCAAGCGTCGTGCTTCGCGTGTCACAGCAGCTCAAGCTGGCCACTTCGCCAAGGCGAACGTCGCGGCAGGTCGTACCGTTCTGGAGTTCCGTCTTGAAGAAGGCGACTACCAGGCTGGCGATCTGATCAACGCTGAAATTTTCCAAGCTGGTCAACTGGTGGATGTCACCGGTCAGTCCAAAGGTAAAGGCTTCGCCGGTACCATCAAGCGTTGGAACTTCCGCGGCCAGGACAACACTCACGGCAACTCCGTGTCCCACCGTGTTCCGGGTTCCATTGGCCAGTGCCAGACCCCGGGTCGCGTATTCAAGGGCAAGAAGATGTCCGGTCACCTGGGTGCCGAGCGCGTTACCGTTCAGTCCCTGGAAGTCGTACGCGTAGACGCCGAGCGTAACCTGCTGCTGGTCAAGGGTGCCGTTCCTGGCGCTACTGGCGGCGACGTTATCGTTCGTCCGGCTGTCAAGGCGTAAGGGGAGAATCTGAGATGCAATTGAATGTAAATGGCGCTCAGGCGATCGAAGTGTCCGATGCGACCTTCGGTGGCGAGTTCAACGAGACCCTGGTTCACCAAGCAGTCGTGGCCTACATGGCTGGCGGCCGTCAGGGTACCAAAGGCCAGAAGTCCCGTTCCGACGTTTCCGGTGGCGGCAAGCGCCCGTGGCGTCAGAAAGGCACCGGTCGTGCTCGTGCTGGTACCACTCGTGGTCCGATCTGGCGTGGCGGTGGCGTGACCTTCGCAGCGTCCACCCGTAACCATGATCAAAAGCTGAACAAGAAGATGTACCGCGCAGCTCTGCGCTCCATCCTTGCTGAGCTGGTTCGTACCGACCGTCTGGTCGTAGTCGAAGACTTCGCCGTTGATGCGCCGAAGACCAAGACTCTGCTGGCCAAACTCAATGGCCTGGGCCTGACCGACGTGCTGATCGTATCCGACGCTGTCGATGAGAACCTGTACCTGGCTGCCCGCAACCTGCCGCACGTTGATGTACGTGACGTTCAGGGTTCCGATCCGGTCAGCCTGATCGCGTACGAGAAGGTGCTGGTCACCGTTTCGGCCGTGAAGAAATTCGAGGAGCTGCTGGGATGAACCAGGAACGCGTATTCAAAGTGCTGCTTGGCCCGCACATCTCCGAGAAGGCCACGGTTCTGGCTGACAAGCAAGGTCAGTTCGTTTTCAAAGTCGCTACCGATGCGACCAAGCTGGAAATCAAGAAGGCTGTCGAAGGCCTGTTCGGCGTGAAGGTTGAGCGTGTTACTACTCAGAACGTTCTGGGTAAGAGCAAGCGCACCGCTCGCGGTCTGGGCAAGCGTAACGACTGGAAGAAGGCAGTTATCTCCCTTCAGCCGGGCCAAGAACTCGATTTCACCAGCAGTGCTGAGTAAGGAAGGGGTGCATCATGGCAATCGTTAAATGCAAACCGACTTCCGCTGGCCGCCGTTTTGTGGTCAAGGTGGTCAATCAGGAGCTGCACAAAGGCGCTCCGTACGCTCCGCTGCTCGAGAAAAAGTCGAAGTCCGGTGGTCGTAACAACAATGGCCGTATTACCACCCGTCATATCGGTGGTGGTCATAAACAGCATTACCGTCTGGTCGACTTCCGTCGCAACGACAAGGATGGCATCCCTGCCACCGTCGAGCGCGTGGAATACGATCCGAACCGTACTGCTCACATCGCTCTGCTGAAATACGCTGACGGCGAACGTCGCTACATCATCGCTCCGAAGGGCGTATCTGCTGGCGACCAGCTGATTGCGGGCATCATGGCTCCGATCAAGTCGGGCAACAGCCTGCAGCTGCGCAACATTCCGGTAGGTTCGACCGTTCACGGTATCGAGCTGAAACCGGGTAAAGGTGCTCAGATCGCTCGTTCCGCTGGCGCTTCCGCTCAGGTGGTCGCTCGTGAAGGTGCCTATGTGACTCTGCGTCTGCGCTCCGGCGAAATGCGCAAAGTCCTGTCCGAGTGCCGTGCGACCCTGGGCGAAGTCTCGAACTCCGAGCACAGCCTGCGTTCGCTGGGTAAGGCCGGTGCCAAGCGCTGGCGCGGTGTTCGTCCGACCGTTCGTGGTGTTGCCATGAACCCGGTTGATCACCCGCACGGTGGTGGTGAGGGTCGTACCTCCGGTGGTCGTCATCCGGTGTCGCCATGGGGCTTCCCGACCAAGGGCGCGAAAACCCGTGCTAACAAGCGCACCGACAACATGATCGTCCGTCGTCGCAAGTAAATAGAGGGATACGACAGTGCCACGTTCTCTGAAAAAAGGTCCTTTTATCGATCTTCACCTACTGAAGAAGGTCGAAGCGGCGGTGGAAAAGGGCGAGCGCAAACCGGTTAAGACCTGGTCGCGTCGCTCCATGATCCTGCCGCAGATGGTCGGTCTGACCATTGCTGTGCATAACGGTCGTCAACATGTCCCGGTCCTCGTGAACGAAGACATGGTCGGCCACAAACTGGGCGAATTTGCCGGCACGCGTACCTATCGTGGTCACGTTGCCGACAAGAAAGGCAAGCGTTAAGGGGTTTGGAAATGGAAGTAGCCGCTAAGTTGTCGGGCGCTCGCATCTCCGCCCAGAAAGCTCGCCTGGTCGCCGACCAGATCCGCGGGAAGAAGGTGGGCGAAGCGCTCAACCTGCTGGCTTTCAGCAGCAAGAAAGCCGCCGAGATCATGAAGAAAGTGCTGGAGTCGGCCGTTGCCAACGCCGAGCACAACGAAGGCGCAGACGTTGATGACCTGAAGGTCAGCACCGTTTTCGTCAACGAAGGGCGTTCGCTTAAGCGCATCATGCCGCGTGCCAAAGGCCGTGCTGATCGCATCGTCAAGCGGTCTTGCCATATCACTGTCAAGGTTGCGGACAAGTAACGGAGTCGATCAGATGGGTCAGAAAGTACATCCCGTTGGCATCCGCCTGGGAATCGTCAAGGATCACACTTCGGTTTGGTATGCAGATGGTCGCACTTACGCCGACTACCTGAATGCCGACCTGAAGGTTCGTGCATACCTGCAAGACAAACTAAAAAGCGCGTCCGTTAGCCGTATCGACATCGCTCGCCCGGCTCAAACCGCACGCATCACCATCCACACCGCTCGTCCCGGCATCGTGATCGGCAAGAAAGGTGAAGATGTTGAGAAGCTGCGTCAGGACCTGACCAAGCAAATGGGTGTGCCGGTGCACATCAACATCGAAGAGATCCGCAAGCCGGAACTCGACGGTATGCTGGTTGCACAGAGCGTAGCTCAGCAGCTGGAGCGCCGCGTAATGTTCCGTCGCGCCATGAAGCGCGCCGTACAGAACGCCATGCGTATTGGTGCCAAGGGCATCAAGATCCAGGTGAGTGGTCGTCTTGGTGGCGCTGAAATCGCCCGTACCGAGTGGTATCGCGAAGGTCGTGTGCCCCTGCACACCCTGCGTGCAGATATCGATTACGCCACCTACGAAGCGCACACCACTTACGGTGTGATCGGCGTCAAGGTTTGGATCTTCAAGGGTGAGGTCATTGGTGGCCGCACTGAAGAGCTGAAGCCGCAAGCGCCCGCTCCTCGTAAAGCTGCTAAGAAATAAGGAGTACGCATCATGTTGCAACCAAAGCGTACGAAGTTCCGCAAGCAGATGACCGGCCACAACCGTGGTCTGGCTCAGCGCGGTAGCAAGGTCAGCTTCGGCGAGTTCGCGCTGAAGTCTGTAGCCCGCGGTCGTCTCACCGCCCGTCAGATCGAGTCCGCTCGTCGTGCTCTGACTCGTCACGTAAAACGTGGCGGCAAGATCTGGATTCGCGTATTCCCGGACAAGCCGGTTACCAAGAAGCCTCTCGAAGTGCGTATGGGTAAAGGTAAGGGTGGCGTCGAATATTGGGTAGCCCAGATCCAGCCAGGTAAAGTCCTGTACGAGATCGAAGGCGTTTCCGAAGAGCTGGCGCGTGAGGCTTTCGCCCTGGCTGCTGCAAAGCTGCCGCTCGCCACCACCTTTGTTAAGCGGACGGTGATGTGATGAAAGCGACCGAACTTCGTGAAAAAACCGCACAGCAACTGAACGAGCAACTGCTCGGTCTGCTGCGCGACCAGTTCAATCTGCGTATGCAGAAAGCAACTGGCCAGTTGGGGCAGTCTCACCTGCTCTCGCAAGTTAAGCGCGACATCGCTCGTGTGAAAACTGTGCTCAACCAGCAGGCAGGTAAGTGATCATGGCTGAAGCCGAAAAAACAGTCCGTACGCTGACCGGCCGTGTTGTCAGCGACAAGATGGACAAGACCATCACCGTTCTGATCGAGCGCCGCGTCAAGCACCCGATCTACGGTAAATACGTCAAGCGTTCGACCAAACTGCACGCTCACGACGAAACCAACCAGTGCAAGATCGGCGACAAGGTTTCCATTTGCGAAACCCGTCCGCAGTCCAAGACCAAGTCCTGGGCTCTGGTTGAAGTCGTCGAACGCGCAGTTGACGTCTAAGGGCTAGGGGTCGGAGAAATTTTATGATTCAGACTCAATCCATGCTCGATGTTGCTGACAACAGCGGTGCACGTCGCGTTATGTGCATCAAGGTGCTGGGTGGCTCTCATCGTCGCTACGCCGGCATCGGCGACATCATCAAGGTCACCGTCAAGGAAGCAATTCCGCGCGGCAAAGTGAAGAAAGGTCAGGTCATGACCGCAGTGGTTGTTCGTACCCGTCACGGCGTTCGTCGTGCCGACGGTTCGATCATCCGCTTCGACGGCAACGCTGCTGTTCTGCTGAACAACAAGCAAGAGCCGATTGGTACCCGTATCTTCGGGCCAGTGACCCGTGAACTGCGTTCCGAGAAGTTCATGAAGATCGTCTCGCTCGCCCCTGAAGTGCTTTAAGGAGATCCGACATGCAAAAGATTCGTCGTGACGACGAGATCATCGTGATCGCCGGTAAAGACAAAGGTAAGCGCGGTAAGGTGCTCAAGGTTCTCGCTGACGACCGTCTGGTCGTCGGTGGCATCAACCTGGTGAAGCGTCATACCAAGCCGAACCCGATGTCGGGCGTTCAAGGCGGTATCGTCGAGAAAGAAGCGCCTCTGCACGCTTCCAACGTTGCCATCTTCAACTCTGAAACCAACAAGGCTGACCGCGTTGGCTTCAAGACCGAAGACGGCAAGAAAATTCGTGTCTTCAAGTCCACCCAGAAGCCGGTTGGCGCTTGAGAATCCGTAGGTAAATACCATGGCACGACTGAAAGAGATTTACCGGAAGGAAATCGCGCCCAAGCTGAAGGAAGAACTGAAGCTGGCGAACGTGATGGAAGTTCCGCGCATCACCAAGATCACCCTGAACATGGGCCTGGGCGAAGCTATCGGTGACAAGAAGATCATCGAAAACGCTGTAGCCGACCTCGAGAAGATCACCGGTCAGAAAGTCGTTGTGACTCATGCCCGTAAGTCGATCGCAGGTTTCAAGGTTCGTGAAGGTTGGCCGATTGGCGTCAAGGTCACTCTGCGTCGCGAGCGTATGTACGAGTTCCTGGATCGTCTGCTGTCCATCTCCCTGCCGCGCGTGCGTGACTTCCGCGGCCTGAATGCCAAGTCCTTCGATGGCCGTGGCAACTACAGCATGGGCGTGAAAGAGCAGATCATCTTCCCGGAAATCGATTACGACAAAATCGATGCGCTGCGTGGTCTGGACATCACCCTGACTACCACTGCCCGTAACGATGATGAAGGCCGCGCTCTGCTGCGTGCTTTCAACTTCCCGTTCCGCAACTGATCGGAGTCCTGGACAATGGCCAAGACAAGCATGAAGAACCGCGAGCTGAAGCGTCAGCAAACGGTTGCCAAGTACGCCAAGAAGCGTGCCGAGCTGAAAGCTACCATCGCTAATCCGAACACCAGTCCGGAAGCGCGTTGGGAAGCCCAGGTCGCTCTGCAGAAGCAACCACGTGACGCCAGCGCCTCGCGCCTGCGTAACCGTTGCCGCATCACCGGCCGTCCGCACGGCGTTTATCGCAAGTTCGGTCTGTCGCGTAACAAGCTGCGCGAAGCCGCCATGCGCGGTGACGTACCGGGTCTGGTGAAAGCCAGCTGGTAATCAGCAGTCGCTAAAAGCAAAGCCGGCCTTGTGCCGGCTTTGCCTTTTATTGAACAAGCCCCTTTTGGGGCTTGCTTCATTTTTGATCGGTCTCTAGAATGTCCGGCTCTCCTGAGCCTGGCATTTCCATGCCGAGCTTTTGGATGATCCCACAGCCCTCGGGCTGTTCTTTTTGTATCAGGAGCGTCTAGCCCATGAGTATGCAGGACCCGTTAGCGGACATGCTAACTCGTATCCGTAATGCCCAGATGGCTGAAAAGTCCGTCGTAAGCATGCCTTCTTCCACTCTGAAGGTTGCCGTAGCCAAAGTTCTCAAAGACGAAGGTTACATTGCGGGTTATGAAGTCAATGGTGAAGCCAAGCCACAACTGTCCATCGAGCTGAAGTACTTCGAAGGCCGTCCGGTCATCGAGGAAGTCAAGCGCGTGAGCCGTCCTGGCCTTCGTCAGTACAAATCCGTCGATGACCTGCCGAAGGTTCGCGGCGGTCTCGGTGTTTCCATCGTCTCCACCAACAAAGGTGTGATGACGGATCGCGCTGCGCGCGCTGCCGGTGTCGGCGGCGAAGTGCTCTGCACCGTGTTCTAAGGGGGGGATAAGCATGTCTCGCGTTGCTAAGAACCCCGTAGTGCTGCCAGCTGGTGTCGAGATCAAACTCGCCGGTCAGCAGCTCTCGGTCAAGGGTGCCAAGGGCGCTCTGGAACTGAATGTTCACTCGTCCGTTGAAGTGATCCAGGAAGGTAGCGAACTGCGTTTCGCCGCTCGTAATGGCGACCAGCAGAACCGCGCTATGGCCGGTACTACTCGCGCCCTGGTGAACAACATGGTCATCGGTGTCAGCCAAGGCTTCGAGCGTAAGCTGCAGCTGGTCGGCGTGGGCTACAAAGCTCAAGCCAAAGGCCAGGTGCTGAACCTCGCACTGGGCTTCTCCCACCCGATCGACTACGAACTGCCGGAAGGCGTCGTGGCTGAAACCCCGAACCAGACCGAAATCCTGATCAAGGGTATCGACAAGCAACTGGTGGGTCAGGTGGCTGCGGAAATCCGTGACTTCCGTCGTCCTGAGCCCTACAAGGGCAAAGGCGTTCGTTACGCGGATGAAGTTGTCCGTCGTAAAGAAGCCAAGAAGAAGTAAGGGGCTGAAAAATGACCGACAAAAAAGTTACTCGTCTGCGTCGCGCTCGCAAAGCACGCCTGAAAATGCACGAGCTCGAAGCCGTGCGTCTGTGCGTGTACCGCTCTTCGCAGCACATCTACGCCCAGGTCATCTCGGCCGACGGCAGCAAGGTTCTGGCCAGCGCCTCTACCTTGGACAAAGCACTGCGTGATGGCGCCACCGGCAACGTCGACGCAGCCAAGAAAGTTGGTGCGCTGGTTGCTGAGCGTGCGAAAGCCGCTGGTGTGACCCAGGTGGCATTCGACCGTTCTGGCTTCAAGTACCACGGCCGCGTCAAGGCGCTGGCTGATGCTGCTCGTGAAGGCGGGCTGGAGTTCTAAGTTATGGCAAATAACGACCAAAAGCGCGACGAAGGCTACATCGAGAAGCTGGTTCAGGTTAACCGCGTTGCCAAGACCGTAAAGGGTGGCCGTATCTTCACTTTCACCGCGCTGACCGTGGTGGGTGATGGTAAGGGTCGCGTCGGTTTCGGCCGTGGCAAATCCCGTGAAGTTCCAGCTGCTATCCAGAAAGCGATGGAAGCTGCTCGTCGTAACATGATCCAAGTTGATCTGAACGGCACCACTCTGCAGTACCCGGTCAAGTCCGCTCATGGCGCCTCCAAGGTGTACATGCAGCCGGCGTCCGAAGGTACCGGTATCATCGCCGGCGGCGCCATGCGTGCCGTTCTGGAAGTGGCTGGTGTGCAGAACGTTCTGGCCAAGTGCTACGGCTCGACCAATCCGGTGAACGTGGTTCATGCCACCTTCAAGGGTCTGAAGACCATGCAGTCTCCAGCATCCGTTGCAGCCAAGCGTGGCAAGAGCGTCGAGGAGATTCTCTAACCATGGCTAATACCGTCAAAGTGACTCTGATCAAGAGCACCAATGGCCGTCTGGCCAATCACAAAGCTTGCGTCAAGGGCCTGGGCCTGCGTCGCATCGGTCACACCGTAGAGGTTCTGGATACTCCGGAAAACCGCGGCATGATCAACAAGGCTTACTACCTGCTGAAGGTGGAGGGTTAATCATGCAACTGAACGATCTGCGTTCCGCGCCGGGTGCCCGTCGCGAGAAGCACCGTCCGGGCCGTGGCATCGGTAGCGGTCTGGGTAAGACTGGTGGCCGTGGCCACAAAGGTCAGACCTCCCGCTCCGGTGGCTCCATCGCTCCGGGCTTCGAGGGTGGTCAGCAGCCGCTGCACCGCCGTCTGCCGAAGTTCGGCTTCGTCTCCCTGAAGGCTATGGATCGCGCCGAAGTGCGTACCTCCGAGCTGAACAAGGTAGAGGGTGTTGTAACTCTGCAGGCTCTGAAGGATGCCAATCTGGTTGGCCAGCACGTGCAGCGTGTGAAAATCATGCTGTCCGGTGAGGTTACCCGTGCGGTCACCCTGAAAGGTATCGCTGCCACCAAAGGTGCGCGTGCGGCTATCGAAGCAGCTGGCGGTAAGTTCGAGGAATAAATGGCTAAGCAAGGTGCTCTCTCTGCTCTGGCTGGTGGCGGGTTGTCCGAACTCTGGGCTCGTCTGCGTTTTCTGTTCATGGCGATCATCGTCTATCGAATCGGCGCGCATATCCCAGTTCCCGGTATAAACCCTGACCGTCTGGCCGATCTGTTTCGACAGAATGAGGGGACCATTCTTAGCTTGTTCAACATGTTTTCCGGCGGCGCGCTGGAGCGGATGAGCATCTTTGCACTGGGGATCATGCCGTACATCTCGGCATCGATCATCATGCAGCTGATGACCGCCGTCAGCCCGCAGCTGGAGCAGTTGAAGAAGGAAGGTGAAGCTGGCCGTCGCAAGATCAGCCAGTACACCCGCTACGGCACACTCGTCCTGGCGTTCGTTCAGGCCATCGGTATGTCCGCTGGTCTGGCTAGCCAGGGCGTTGCGTTCTCGGGCGATTTCGGCTTCCACTTCGTGGCGGTCACCACTTTCGTGGCGGGCGCGATGTTCATGATGTGGCTGGGCGAGCAGATCACTGAGCGCGGTGTCGGTAACGGTATCTCGATGCTGATTTTTGCGGGCATCGTAGCCGGTCTGCCGTCGGCAATCGGGCAGTCTTTCGAGTCTGCTCGCCAGGGCGATATCAACATCTTCGCTCTGATCGCCATCGGCCTGTTGGCAGTAGCGATCATCGGTTTTGTGGTGTTCATCGAGCGTGGTCAGCGTCGCATTGCGGTGCACTACGCCAAGCGTCAGCAGGGCCGCAAGGTCTTTGCTGCGCAGACCAGCCACTTGCCGTTGAAGGTGAACATGGCGGGCGTAATCCCGGCCATCTTCGCTAGCAGCCTTCTGCTGTTCCCGGCCTCGCTGGGTGCCTGGTTTGGTCAGTCCGAGGGTTTGGGCTGGCTGCAGGACATTTCGCAGGCTATCGCTCCTGGTCAGCCGTTGAACATTTTGCTGTTTAGTGCAGGGATCATTTTCTTCTGCTTCTTCTACACAGCGCTGATGTTCAACCCGAAAGACGTAGCGGAAAACCTGAAGAAGTCCGGTGCCTTTATTCCGGGCATCCGTCCGGGCGAGCAGTCTGCGCGCTATATCGATGGCGTTCTGACTCGCTTGACCATGTTCGGTGCTCTGTACATGACGGCCGTGTGCCTGCTGCCCCAGTTCCTGGTGGTTGCAGCCAACGTTCCGTTCTACCTTGGCGGGACCTCGTTGCTGATCGTGGTCGTGGTTGTGATGGACTTCATGTCTCAAGTGCAATCGCACCTCGTGTCTCACCAGTACGATTCCCTGATGAAGAAAGCCAACCTGAAGGGCTATGGCAGCGGCATGCTCCGCTGATCCACCCGTAAGGTTCGAGGAGTTGGTAATGAAAGTTCGTGCATCGGTGAAAAAGCTGTGCCGTAACTGCAAAATTATCCGTCGCGAAGGTGTCGTGCGGGTGATCTGCAGCGCAGAGCCGCGTCACAAGCAGCGCCAAGGCTGAGTGTGAACCACGCGTGATAAGCCCGGCAGCTAGTGCGCTGCCGGGTTGATTATTTGTTATTACAGCGTTAATATCTCGCGCCCTATTTCTTGGCTTCCGGGGCGTAGGTAGCTGTCAATTGGAGTTCCACTGAATGGCCCGTATTGCAGGCGTTAACATTCCGGATAACAAGCACACTGTTATCTCGCTGACCTACATCTTTGGTGTTGGTCGCACCACTGCACAGAAAATCTGTGCCGCTACCGGTGTAAATCCGGCTGCGAAAATCAAGGATCTGACTGACGAGCAGATCGAACAGCTGCGTGGCGAAGTAGCCAAGGTGAATACCGAAGGCGACCTGCGTCGTGAAGTGAATATGAAGATCAAGCGCTTGATGGATCTGGGTTGCTACCGCGGCCTGCGTCATCGTAAAGGTCTGCCGGTTCGCGGTCAGCGTACCAAGACCAACGCTCGCACCCGTAAGGGCCCGCGTAAGCCGATCCGCAAGTAATCGCATTCGCGAATCGACAGGAATTTAGTCATGGCAAAACCTGCTGCTCGTACTCGTAAAAAAGTCAAAAAGACAGTGGTTGATGGCATCGCCCACATCCATGCGTCTTTCAACAACACTATCGTGACCATTACCGACCGTCAGGGTAACGCCCTGTCCTGGGCTACCTCCGGTGGTTCGGGTTTCCGCGGCTCGCGTAAGTCCACTCCATTCGCTGCCCAGATCGCCGCTGAGCGTGCTGGTCAGGCTGCACTGGAATACGGTCTGAAGAACCTCGACGTCAACGTCAAAGGTCCAGGTCCGGGTCGCGAATCCGCCGTGCGTGCTCTGAACGCCTGCGGCTACAAAATCGCCAGCATCACCGACGTGACGCCAATCCCGCACAACGGGTGCCGTCCGCCGAAGAAGCGTCGCGTGTAATCAGGAGACAGTGAGAAATGGCTCGTTACATTGGTCCCAAATGCAAACTGTCTCGTCGTGAAGGCACCGATCTCTTCCTGAAGAGTGGTGTTCGCGCGCTTGAATCTAAGTGCAACATCGAAGCAGCTCCGGGTATCCACGGCCAGCGCCGTGGCCGTCAGTCCGACTACGGCACCCAGCTGCGTGAGAAGCAAAAAGTTCGTCGTATCTACGGCGTACTGGAGCGTCAATTCAGCGGTTACTACAAGCAAGCTGCCAGCCAGAAAGGCGCCACCGGCGAGAATCTACTGCAACTGCTGGAGTGCCGTCTGGACAACGTGGTTTACCGTATGGGTTTTGGCGCTACTCGTGCCGAGTCCCGTCAGCTGGTTTCGCACAAAGCGATCAGCGTCAACGGTCAGACCGTAAACGTACCGTCCTACCAAGTTAAGGCTGGCGACGTCGTTGCTGTTCGCGAGAAATCGCGCAATCAGCTGCGCATCGCTCAGGCTCTCGAGCTCTGCGCCCAACGTGGCCGTGTTGAGTGGGTAGAAGTAGACGCCGAGAAGAAGTCTGGTGTGTTCAAGAACGTACCGGCTCGTGGCGATCTGTCCGCTGACATCAACGAGAGCCTGATTGTCGAGCTCTACTCCAAGTAAGGGCTAGAAAATAGGTGCATCCATGCAGATTTCGGTAAATGAGTTCCTGACCCCCCGTCACATTGATGTGCAGGAGGTCAGTTCGACCCGCGCCAAGATCACCCTCGAGCCTCTCGAGCGTGGCTTTGGCCATACCCTGGGCAACGCGCTGCGTCGCATCCTGTTGTCCTCCATGCCTGGCTGTGCAGTAGTCGAGGCCGAGATCGATGGCGTACTCCATGAGTACTCCGCGATCGAAGGTGTGCAGGAAGATGTCATTGAGATCCTGCTCAACCTGAAAGGTCTGGCTATCAAGCTGCACGGCCGTGACGAAGTGACCCTGACTCTGGCTAAAAAGGGCCCGGGCGTAGTTACCGCTGCCGATATTCAGCTGGATCACGATGTCGAAATCGTCAATGGCGACCACGTAATCGCCAACCTGGCCTCCAATGGCGCGCTGAACATGAAGCTGACCGTAGCTCGTGGTCGCGGCTATGAGCCGGCTGACGCGCGTCAGAGCGACGAAGATGAAAGCCGCAGCATTGGTCGCTTGCAGCTGGATGCTTCGTTCAGCCCTGTGCGTCGGGTTGCTTACGTGGTGGAAAACGCCCGTGTCGAGCAGCGCACCAACCTGGACAAACTGGTTATCGACTTGGAAACCAACGGTACTCTGGACCCTGAAGAGGCTATCCGTCGTGCCGCGACCATTCTGCAGCAGCAGTTGGCCGCGTTCGTCGACCTCAAAGGTGACAGTGAGCCTGTGGTGGTCGAGCAGGAAGACGAGATCGATCCGATCCTGCTGCGCCCTGTTGATGACCTGGAACTGACCGTACGTTCGGCCAACTGCCTCAAGGCAGAGAACATCTACTACATCGGTGACCTGATTCAGCGCACTGAAGTAGAGCTGCTCAAAACCCCGAACCTGGGCAAGAAATCCCTGACCGAAATCAAGGATGTTCTGGCTTCTCGCGGTCTGTCCCTCGGTATGCGCCTCGACAACTGGCCGCCGGCAAGTCTGAAGAAAGACGATAAGGCTACTGCCTGATCGTCATCATCACCGAACGAACAAGTTTGGTAAGGAATTGAACCATGCGTCATCGTAAAAGTGGCCGTCACCTTAGCCGCACCAGCGCTCACCGCAAGGCCATGTTCCAGAACATGGCGGTCTCGCTGTTCGAGCACGAGCTGATCAAAACTACCCTGCCGAAAGCCAAGGAACTGCGTCGCGTTGCCGAGCCGCTGATCACCCTGGCCAAGGAAGACAGCGTTGCTAACCGTCGTCTGGCCTTCGACCGTACCCGTTCGAAAGCCATCGTTGGCAAACTGTTCAACGATCTGGGCAAGCGCTACGCCACCCGTAACGGCGGCTACCTGCGCATCCTCAAGTGCGGCTTCCGCGCTGGCGACAACGCTCCGATGGCTTACGTTGAACTGGTCGACCGTCCGGTCGGCGGTTCGGTAGAAGCTGCCGAGTAAGTCTCTGTTCCCTACACCGAGCCGGCTTGCGTCAAGCAGCCAGTTCAGGTCAAGGCAACGACAAACGCCCCAACAGTGTTGGGGCGTTTGTTTTTGCGGCGGAAAAATCCTGGCTTTTCTCCTGTTGCGGTGGTGCTCGGTTTGGACGCGTCCGGGCGTCTATCGAAAGAAAATGACTATCTTGTCGTTGTGTTTCATATATTGGCTCTTTCGTAAGTGCAGGACTACTCTCCTTTCATTGTCGGCCACAGCCATTGGAACCGACACGATGAGGAGAAGGAGAGAAGCATGTCGAACACAGGTAAATGCCCGTTTCATGTCGCAGGCCAGGGGACGACCAATCTGGATTGGTGGCCGAATCAGTTGCGTGTGGATCTGCTGAACCAGCATTCTGAGCGCTCCAACCCGCTGGGCGAGACATTCAACTACGCCGACGAATTTAAGAAGATCGACTATTCCGCCCTCAAGGGCGACATCCGCAAGGTACTCACCGATTCGCAGGACTGGTGGCCGGCCGACTGGGGCAGCTACGTCGGTCTGTTCATCCGCATGGCCTGGCATGGCGCCGGCACGTACCGTCTGGTCGATGGCCGGGGTGGTGCGGGACGTGGTCAGCAGCGTTTTGCGCCGCTGGGCGCCTGGCCGGACAACGCCAACCTGGACAAGGCTCGTCGCCTGCTGTGGCCGGTGAAGCAGAAGTATGGACAGAAGATCAGCTGGGCCGACCTGTTCATGCTGGCCGGCAACGTTGCCCTGGAGTCTTCGGGTTTCCGTACCTTCGGCTTCGCTGCCGGGCGCGCGGACACCTGGGAGCCGGATAACGACGTCAACTGGGGCACGGAAAAGGAATGGCTCAAGCACCGTCATAGCGAGGCGCTGAAAGACAGCCCGCTGTCGGCCACCGAAATGGGCCTGATCTACGTCAACCCGGAAGGCCCGGAAGCCAGTGGCGATCCGCTGTCGGCGGCGCCGTTCATCCGTGCCACCTTCGGCAACATGGCGATGGACGACGAGGAAATCGTCGCCCTGATCGCCGGTGGTCACACCCTGGGCAAGACGCACGGCGCGGTGCCGGGCGACAAGATCGGCCCCGACCCGGAAGCCGCTCCCATCGAGCAGCAGGGCCTGGGCTGGTTCAGCGGCCATGGCAGTGGCAAGGGTAAGGACGCCATCACCTCGGGGATCGAAGTCACCTGGACGCAAACGCCGACCCAGTGGAGCAACTACTTCTTCGAGAACCTGTTCCAGTACGAATGGGAGCAAGTCAGGTCGCCGGCCGGCGCGATCCAGTGGGTAGCCAAGGATGCCCCGGAGATCATGCCCGATCCTTTCGATCCGGCGGTCAAGCACAAGCCGACCATGCTCACCACCGACCTGACCCTGCGTTTCGATCCGGCCTTCGAGAAAATCTCGCGGCGTTTCCTCAACGACCCGCAGGCGTTCAGCGAAGCCTTCGCCCGCGCTTGGTTCAAGCTGACCCACCGCGACATGGGGCCGAAGGCTCGTTACCTCGGCCCGGAAGTGCCGAAGGAAGACCTGATCTGGCAAGACCCGCTGCCGCCAGCCGGCCCGCTGCCGTCCGCTGCCGACATCGCCGATGCCAAAGCTAAGATCGCGGCGCTGGGCCTGAGCGTATCCGAACTGGTTTCCCTGGCTTGGGCCTCGGCGGCCACCTTCCGGGGCGGCGACAAGCGCGGCGGTGCCAACGGTGCGCGCCTGGCGCTGCAACCGCAGCGCGGCTGGGCGGTGAACAAGATCGCGGTTGCCGCGCTGGCCAAGATCGAGGGCATCCAGGCTTCGACTCGCCTGTCTCTGGCCGACCTGATCGTCCTGGCCGGTAATCTCGGCGTCGAGCAGGCCGCCAGTGCTGCCGGTACGTCGATCGAGGTGCCGTTCGCCGCTGGTCGCGTCGATGCCTCGCAGGAGCAGACCGACGTGCACAGCGTTGAATACCTGCGTGGCCCGGCCGATGGCTTCCGTAACTGGAAGGCCGATGGTGTCGGTATCGGCGACGAGGTGCTGCTGATCGACAAGGCTCAGCAGCTGACGCTGACAGCGCCGGAGATGACCGCGCTGCTCGGTGGCCTGCGTGTGCTGGGCGCCAACTGGGATGGCAGCCTGCGGGGTGTGTTCACCGACAAGGTGGGCGTGCTGAGCAATGACTTCTTCGTCAATGTGCTGAGCATGGGCCTGGAGTGGAAACCCAGTGGCGCGGGCTTCGATGTGCTGGAGCGCAAGACCGGGGCGAAGAAGTACACGGCCAGCCGTGCCGACCTGGTGTTCGGTTCCAACTCGCTGCTGCGCGCCTATGCCGAGGTGTATGCCCAGGACGGCGGCCAGCAGAAGTTCATCAAGGACTTCGTCGCGGCCTGGACCAAGGTGATGAACCTGGATCGTTTCGATCTGGCCTGACGCTTCACTGAGCGGTAACGCAACGCCTCCCTCGTGGAGGCGTTGTGCTTTTGCTTGACCGAACCCCGCGTCAGGCGGAGCATTGCCACTTGTTCATGAATGCTACAAGGAATGCCCGGCATGAAAGGCCATACCGAAGTCGTCGACTATCTCAAGCATCTGCTCAAAGGTGAGCTGGCCGCTCGTGACCAGTATTTCATCCATTCGCGGCTGTATGAGGACTGGGGTTTCAGCAAGCTCTACGAGCGCATCAACCACGAGATGGAAGAGGAAACCCAGCACGCCGACGCGCTGCTCAAGCGCATCATCTTCCTCGAGGGTGTGCCGGATATGGTGCCCAACGCCTTCTCCTTCGGGCAGACCGTGCCTGAGGCGCTGAAGCTGGATCTGGCGCTGGAGTACGAAGTGCGCGCGGCCCTGAGCAAGGGTATCGAACTGTGCGAGAAGCATCAGGATTACCAGACTCGCGACATCCTCCTGGCACAGCTCAAGGATACCGAGGAAGACCACGCCTATTGGCTGGAGATTCAGCTGCAGCTAATCGACAAGCTGGGGCTGGAGAAGTACCTGCAAAGCCAGATGTAAGTCTTTGGGCTGCAGGCTTTAGGCCTCAGGCTGCAGGCGTCCATGCTCTGCCTGTAGCCTGTAGCCTGTAGCCTCAAGCTCTATCTCTTTCCAGCAGCGGCTTGAGGAAGTGCCCGGTATGCGAGGCCGGGTTGGCGGCCACCTCTTCCGGTGTGCCGGTGGCGATGATCATGCCGCCCTTGGAGCCGCCCTCGGGGCCGAGATCCACCAGCCAGTCGGCGGTCTTGATCACGTCCAGGTTGTGCTCGATCACCACCACGGTATTGCCGTGGTCGCGCAGGCGGTGCAGCACGTCGAGCAGTTGCTGGATATCGGCGAAGTGCAGACCGGTGGTTGGCTCGTCGAGGATGTACAGGGTCTTGCCAGTATCGCGCTTGCTCAGCTCGCGACTCAGCTTGACCCGCTGCGCCTCGCCGCCGGACAGGGTGGTCGCGCTCTGCCCCAGCTTGATATAGGACAGGCCGACGTCCATCAGCGTCTGCAGCTTGCGCGCGATGGCCGGCACGGCGTCGAAGAAGGCGCGGGCTTCCTCGATGGTCATGTCGAGCACCTCGGTGATGCTCTTGCCCTTGTACTTCACTTCCAGGGTTTCGCGGTTGTAGCGCTTGCCCTTGCACACGTCGCACGGCACGTAGATGTCCGGCAGGAAGTGCATCTCCACCTTGATCACGCCGTCGCCCTGGCACGCCTCGCAGCGCCCGCCCTTGACGTTGAAGCTGAAACGGCCCGGGCCATAACCGCGCGAGCGCGATTCCGGCACGCCGGCGAACAGCTCGCGGATCGGTGTGAACAGACCAGTGTAGGTGGCCGGGTTGGAGCGCGGTGTGCGGCCAATCGGGCTCTGGTCGATATCGACCACCTTGTCCAGATGCTGCAGGCCGTCGAAGGAGTCGTGCGGCGCCGCTTCCAGGGTGGTGGCGCCGTTCAGCTCGGTGGCGGTGAGCGGGAACAGGGTGTTGTTGATCAGCGTCGACTTGCCCGAACCGGAAACCCCGGTGACGCAGGTGAGCAGGCCCACTGGAATTTCCAGATCGACATTGCGCAGGTTGTTGCCCCGTGCGCCCTTGAGCTTGAGCAGTTTCTTCTTGTCACGCGGGGTGCGCTGCGCCGGATAGCGGATCTTCTCACGGCCGGACAGGTATTTGCCGGTCAGCGAGTCGGGGTGATTCATCACCTCGTCCGGCGTGCCTTCGGCGACGATGCGGCCGCCATGTACACCAGCACCCGGGCCGATATCGACCACGTAATCGGCCATGCGGATGGCGTCCTCATCGTGTTCGACGACGATCACCGTATTGCCCAGGTTGCGCAGGTGGTTGAGGGTGCCGAGCAGGCGCTCGTTGTCGCGCTGGTGCAGGCCGATGGACGGTTCATCGAGGATGTACATCACGCCCACCAGGCCGGCGCCGATCTGGCTGGCCAGGCGGATGCGCTGCGCTTCGCCGCCGGACAGGGTGTCGGCGCTGCGATCCAGGGTCAGATAATCGAGGCCGACGTTGACCAGGAACTGCAGACGCTCGCGGATTTCCTTGAGGATTTTCTCGGCGATCTCGCCGCGGCGGCCGGTCAGGTGCAGGTTGGCGACGTAATCGCAGGCATCGCCGACCGGCAGGCCGGTCACTGCCGGCAGAGTCTTCTCGCCGACCCAGACATGCCTTGCCTCACGGCGCAGGCGGGTGCCACGGCAATCGGGGCAGGGTTGGGTGCTGAGGAACTTGGCCAGCTCCTCGCGCACGCTGGCCGACTCGGTTTCGCGGTAGCGGCGTTCGAGGTTGGGGATGATGCCCTCGAAGGGATGCGAGCGTTTGACGATGTCGCCGCGATCATTGAGGTATTTGAAGTCGACGCTCTGCGTGCCGCTGCCGCTGAGGATGGCTTTCTGGTGTTCGGTGGCCAATTCGTCGAAGGGCTCTTCCAGGCTAAAGCCATAGTGCGCGGCCAGTGAGCCGAGCATCTGGAAGTAGTAGACATTGCGCCTGTCCCAGCCGCGTATGGCGCCTTCGGCCAGGGTCAGCTCGCCATTGACCAGGCGCTTGCCGTCGAAGAACTGCTTCACGCCCAGTCCGTCGCAGGTTGGGCAGGCGCCGGCCGGGTTGTTGAAGGAGAACAGCTTGGGTTCCAGCTCGCTGATCGAGTGGCCGCAGTGCGGGCAGGCGAAGCGCGCGGAGAAGATGATCTCTTCGCCTGGCTCATCATCCATGGGGGCGATCAGAGCGATGCCGTCGGCCAGCCCGAGCGCAGTCTCGAACGACTCGGCCAGCCGTTGCTGCAGGTCTTCACGGACCTTGAAGCGATCCACCACCACGTCGATGGAGTGCTTCTTCTGTTTGTCCAGCTTGGGCAGCTCGTCCAGTTCGAACAGCTTGCCGTTGACGCGGGCACGGACGAAGCCCTGCGCCCGCAGCTCCTCGAATACCGACAGATGCTCGCCCTTGCGCTCGCGGATCACCGGGGCCAGCAGCATTAGCTTGCGGCCTTCCGGCAGGGCCAGCACCTGGTCGACCATCTGGCTGACGGTCTGCGCCTCCAGGGGCACATCGTGATCCGGGCAGCGCGGAATACCGGCGCGGGCATAGAGCAGGCGCAGGTAATCGTAGATTTCGGTGATGGTGCCGACGGTCGAGCGCGGGTTGTGCGAGGTGGATTTCTGTTCGATGGAAATCGCCGGTGACAGGCCTTCGATGGTGTCGACATCGGGCTTTTCCATCATCGACAGGAACTGCCGGGCGTAAGCCGACAGCGATTCGACATAACGGCGCTGGCCTTCGGCGTACAGCGTGTCGAAGGCCAGGGAAGACTTGCCGGAACCGGACAGGCCGGTGATCACGATCAGCTTGTCACGCGGCAGGGTCAGGTCGATGTTCTTCAGGTTGTGGGTACGGGCCCCACGAATCAGAATCTTGTCCACTTAGGGAACCTCTAAAAGCTATCTGCGTTGCAAGCGCTGCGTTGAAAGCCGGCTCAGAATGCTCATTTACAGCTCGTAAACCCGGATGCGGGCCCAGTGCATTCTTCGCCTGCTTTCGCCTTGCGCTAGCTGCCTCGCTAACGCTTTTACAGGCTCCCTACAACGGCCTCGCTGGGCGGGCGGAAAACGGTCGAGTATAGGGCTTGCTGCTGCCCTGCGGCAAAGTGTGCGCCTGTGCCGAAACGATGGCGGCTGCTAGAATCGCCGGCTGATTTCCTCAGGGTTTATTCGATGCACGATTCGCACAGCGAGCGCATGAGTAGTAGCGAGACCCGCGCGGCCGGCGGCCTGGCTATGGTGTTCGCGTTTCGTATGCTGGGCATGTTCATGGTGCTGCCGGTGCTGGCCACCTACGGCATGGATCTGGCGGGCAGTACCCCCGCGCTGATCGGCCTGGCCATCGGTGCCTATGGTTTGACCCAGGCTGTGCTGCAAATTCCCTTCGGTATGCTCAGTGATCGTATTGGCCGACGCCCGGTGATCTACGTCGGGTTGCTGATCTTCGCCGCTGGCAGCGTGCTGGCGGCCAATGCCGATTCGATCTGGGGCGTTATCGCCGGACGCGTGCTGCAGGGCGCTGGCGCGATTTCCGCGGCGGTGATGGCACTGTTGTCGGACCTGACTCGCGAGCAACATCGCACCAAGGCCATGGCCATGATCGGCATGAGCATTGGCCTGTCGTTCGCCGTGGCCATGGTCATTGGCCCGCTGCTGACTCGCGCCTTCGGCCTGTCCGGGCTGTTCTGGGCCACCGGGGCGATGGCGTTGCTCGGCATTCTGATCGTCGCTGGCATCGTGCCCAAAGACGCCGGCCCGCTACAACATCGCGAGTCCGGCGTAGCGGCGCAGGCGCTGTGGCCGACGCTCAAGCACGCCGATTTGTTGCGCCTGGACTTCGCCATCCTGGCCTTGCATGCAGTGCTCATGGCCAGTTTCGTCGCCCTGCCGCTGGCGCTGGTGGAGCAGGGCGGACTGGTCAAGGAGGAACACTGGTGGGTGTATCTCACCGCGCTGTTGATCGGTTTCTTTGGCATGGTGCCCTTCATCATTTACGGCGAGAAAAAACGCCAGATGAAGCGCGTGCTGCTCGGCGCCGTCAGCGTATTGCTGGTCTGCGAGCTTTACTTTGCCTTCTTCGGCAGCAGTTTGCGTGCGCTGGTACTGGGCATCGTGGTGTTCTTCACCGCGTTCAACTTGCTCGAAGCCTCGCTGCCGTCGCTGGTCAGCAAGGTGGCGCCAGCTGGAGGCAAGGGCACGGCGATGGGGGTGTACTCCACCAGTCAGTTCCTCGGCGCGGCATTGGGCGGCATTCTTGGCGGTTGGCTGTATCAGCACGTTGGCCTTGGCGGTGTCTTCATCGGCTGCGCAGCGCTCTGTGCAATTTGGCTGGCTATTGCTGTTACTATGCGCGAACCGCCGTACGTGACCAGTTTGCGCCTGCCGCTCGATGCCGCGGCACTGGCCGATGTCGGACTGGTCGAACGCCTCAGGGCGACGCCGGGAGTGGCGGACGCCGTGGTGGTGGTCGATGAAGCGGCCATCTACATTAAAGTCGATACCCAACAAGTGGATCGCACGTCAATCGAGCGCCTGATCGCATCGGCGCCCGGGGCGTGAGGAGTCTAGGAGAACGTTATGGCCCGTGGGGTTAACAAAGTCATTCTGGTCGGTACCTGCGGCCAGGACCCGGAAACACGCTACCTGCCCAGCGGCAACGCAGTGACCAACCTGAGCCTGGCCACCAGCGAGCAGTGGACCGACAAGCAGACCGGGCAGAAGGTCGAGAAGACCGAGTGGCACCGCGTTGCGCTGTTCGGCAAGGTTGCCGAGATCGCCGGCGAGTACCTGCGCAAGGGTTCGCAGGTGTACATCGAAGGCAAGCTGCAGACCCGCGAGTGGGAAAAGGACGGCATCAAGCGCTACACCACCGAGATCATCGTCGACATGCAGGGCACCATGCAGCTGCTGGGCGGTCGTCCTAGCGGCGACGAAGGTGGCGCTCCGCGTCAATCGCGTCCGGCTCCGCAGCGTGAGCCGCAGCATGCTCCGCGTCAGGAGCGTCCTGCTCCGCAGCAGGCCCAGCCAGCGCCTGACTACGACAGCTTCGATGACGATATCCCGTTCTGATCTGAGCGGGCTCTAGCCTATGCGAATGCGCCTGATGCTGCTTGGCGGCGGTAGTGCCCTGGGGCAAGCGCTGATCCGTCTTGGCGCCGAGGAAGACATCGGCTTCCTCGCGCCTCGTCCGCCGGAAGACGGTTGGGATGCCGCCAGCCTGACTGAGCTGCTCGACGATACCCGCCCGGATGCACTGATCAACCTGGCTTACTACTTCGACTGGTTCCAGGCTGAGTCGGTGGCCGAGTCGCGCCTGCAAACGCAGGAGCGCGCTGTGGAGCGGCTGGCCGAGTTGTGTCAGCACCACGGCATCGTCTTGCTGCAGCCGTCCAGCTACCGGGTTTTCGATGGCGCGCGGGTCACCGCCTACAGCGAGAAGGAAGAGCCGCTGCCCCTCGGGCTGCGCGGTCAGGCGCTGTGGCGGCTGGAGCAGAGTGTGCGGGCGATCTGTCCGCGTCATGTGTTGCTGCGCTTTGGCTGGCTGCTCGATGACAGTCGTGAAGGGTTGCTGGGGCGCTTTCTATTACGTGCCGAGCGCGACGATGCCCTTTATCTCGCCGATGACCGGCGCGGCAACCCGACGCCAGTGGACGATGCCGCACGGGTGATTCTGGCCGTGCTCAAGCAACTAGATTGCGAGTCGCCGCTGTGGGGCACCTATCATTACGGTGGCCACGAGACCAGCACATCGCTGAGCCTGGGGCAGGCGGTGCTGAGCGAGGCGCGTCACTATCGCAGCAATCTGGTCGAGGACGTCGCGCCGCAGGCGCACGCTGCTCGCCCGGATGCAGCCGATGAACCGCAACACGCCGTGCTGGCCTGCAAGAAGATTCTTCACACCTTCGGCATCAAGCCGCGCGCCTGGCGCTCCGGTCTGCCAGCGCTTTTGGATCGTTATTACCGTCATGGCTGAAATTCTCGTAACTGGCGGCGCTGGCTTTATTGGCTCGCACCTGGTCGATGCCTTGCTGGCCGCTGGCCACGAAGTGCGAGTGCTGGACAATCTGTCCATGGGCAAGCGCAGCAACCTGCCGCTGGACAATCCGCGCTTGCGCTTCATTGAGGGCGATGTCGCTGATGCTGAAGTGGTCGCGCAGGCGGTCGCCGGTTGTTCAGGGGTAGCGCATCTGGCAGCGGTGGCGTCGGTGCAGGCCTCGGTGGATGACCCCGTGTCCACGCACCAGAGCAACTTCATCGGTACCCTGAATGTTTGCGAGGCCATGCGTCAGCATGGTGTGCGACGTGTGGTCTATGCCTCCAGCGCGGCTATTTACGGCAACAACGGCGAGGGCGTGGCAATCGACGAAGCCACTGCCAAGGCGCCGCTGACGCCTTACGCGTCCGACAAGCTGTCCGGCGAACACTATCTGGACTTCTACCGTCGTCAGCATGGCCTGGAACCGGCGGTGTTTCGTTTCTTCAATATCTTCGGCCCGCGCCAGGACCCGTCCTCGCCGTACTCCGGGGTGATCAGCATCTTCACCCAGCGTGCGCAGCAGGGGCTGCCGATCAGCGTCTTCGGCGACGGCGAACAGACCCGAGATTTCTTCTACGTCGGTGATCTGGTTGTGCTGTTGATGCAGGCGCTGCTCAACGATCAGGTGGTGAGTGATCCGGTCAACGTGGGGTGGAGCCAGGCGGTAAGCCTCAATCAATTGCTGGCGGAGATCGGCGCGCTTTGTGGCGGCTTGCCGCAGGTGACGCATTTGTCGGCCCGTGCCGGTGATATCCGCCACTCGCGTGCCGACAATGCGCGCCTGCAGGCCCATTACCGCCTGCCAGAGCAGACGCCGCTGTGTGAAGGATTGCGCCAACTGCTCGGTTTGTAAATCGAGTTCACGAAAAAAAGCCGGCGTCGCCGGCTTTTTCGTTTCTGCGTGGGCTATCAGAACTTGTAGCCCAGGCCGACCATGTAGACGAAGGGGTCGACATCCACGTCGACCTTGACCTTGTCGCCGGCCAGATAGGTGGTGCCGGTGGTGTCGATATCGATGTAGCGCACCTGGGCGTTGATCATCAGATTGTCGGTCAGCATGTAATCGGCACCGACTTGTGCAGCCCAACCCCAAGAGTCCTTCATGTCCAGGCCACGGAAACCGGCACCTTCGGCTTCGCTGCTGAGCTTGTCGTCGAAGAACCACGTGTAGTTGATGCCGGCACCGACGTAAGGCTGAAAGGCCGACTTGCTGTCGAGCGGGTAGTAGACAAGGCTCAGGGTCGGTGGCAGATGCTTGACCGAGCCCAGTTTCAGGCCGCCGAGACCTTTGGTGCCAACGTCGTGGCTGAACGGTGTGGCAGCCAGCAGTTCGATACCAAGCTTGTCGGTGAGCATGTAAGCGAAGTTCAGACCCAGTTGGGTATCGCTATCGAGTGTCGCTGCGGTCCCGGCAGCTTTTACGCCACCAATTTTGACGTTTGAGCTGTCTTCGTGCGGATCGACGGTGATGGCGCCGGCGCGGACGATGATGTCGCCAGCCTGGTGGGCTTGAGCAATGGGGGAGGCGATGGCCAGGGCCAGCAGTGAGGCAGTGAACAGTGACTTGTACATAGCGAGCTCCAGTTCGAGTCGGTTGTGTGTCTTGGCTGAAATCAATGCTAAGCCAAGCAACAATTCACTTTTTGACCTGGCTCAATAGATCGACGGGCTCTGCTGCGGTGTTTTGTCCATTGCTTCGAATGCGTCTGTAGATGATAATGTTTCTCTTTTTGAAGCAAGCCCGTCTGTCGAGGACCCTCTGCGCATGAATCGCTTCCCCCACCGTTCCCTGGTCGTGGCACTGATGTTGAGCAGCGGCTCGCTGCTCGCCGCGCCGCTGGATGCTGCGCTCGACGAAAGCCAGCGCCTGGCCGCCGAGGCGAAAGCCTCCCAGGGCCGTGTTGAACAGCTGGATGACGCCAGCCGTGAGATGCTCAATGAGTACCGAAATGCCTTGCAGCAGGCTGAGGCTTTGAAAGGTTATAACAGTCAACTTCGTGACCTGGTCGAAGCCCAGCGTCAGGAGCTGGCCAGTTATCAGAAGCAGCTCGATGGCATCGAACGCACCCAGGAAGCGGTAAGCCCGCAGATGGTCAAGATGGTTGAGGTGCTGGGTGAGTTCATCGCCGCGGACCTGCCGTTCCTGCCCGAGGAACGTGAAGACCGTCTGGCTCAGCTGCAGGACCTGCTACCGCGCGCCGATGTCAGCCTGGCCGACAAATATCGCCGCATCCTCGAGGCTTACCAGATTGAAAGCGACTACGGTCGCACCCTGGAGGCCTGGCGTGGCGAACTGAACCAGGCCGATGGCGGCTCGCGTAGCGTCGAGTTCCTGCGTCTGGGTCGCAGCATGCTCTATTACCAGACCCTCGATGCTCATGAGAGCGGCTGGTGGAACCCGCAGTCCGACGCCTGGGAAGTGCTCGATGGTAGCGCGCGTCGTCCGTTGACCCAGGCCATCGCCATCGCCCGTCAGCAACAGGCGCCCGCCGTGCTGTCCCTGCCGATCAAGACCCTGGCCGAGGAGGCCGCACAATGAGTCGTCGTGTTGTAGCCGTATTGGCGCTCAGCCTGTTGCCGGCACTGGCCGCCGTGGCCGAAACCCTCAACCCCGATCAACTGCTGCAGCGCATCCGTAGCGAGCGCGCTGCCGAAGTTAGCGCCATGCGGGAGCGCGAGCAGGCGTTTCTCGCCAAACGTAGTGAGCAGGCGCAGTTGCTGGCTGCCGCACGTTCCGCGCTGAATACCCAGAAAGCCGAAAGCGAACGCCTCAAGGCCGAGTTCGACCGGCAGGAGGTCGAACTGGCCGAGCAGGAAAAACTGCTGGCACAGCGCGTTGGTCACCTCGGTGAGCTGTTTGGCGTGGTGCGCCAGAGCGCGGGTGATGTCGCTGGTCAATGGCAGGACAGTCTGCTCAACGCCCAGTATCCGGAGCGTCTGACGCGCCTCAAAGCATTGGCCGAAAGCCGCTCGCTGCCGTCCGCTGACGATCTTGACGGCTACTGGATGCTGCTGCTCGAAGACCTGGCTGCCAGCGGCCGTATCGAGCGCCTGCAACTGCCGGTGGTGAGTGCAGATGGTTCGCGTCAGGAGCAGCAGGTACTGCGTGTTGGCGCCTTCGCTGTGTATGGCGAGGATGCCTTCCTGCGTTACGACGCCGATGCCGGGCAACTGGTGGCGCCGCCGCGTCAGCCGTCCGGCCTGGGCCAGGTCAAGGACTACCTGAGCAGTACCGATGCGCTCGCCACGCTGCCCATCGATCCGAGCCGTGGCAGCCTGCTGGCGCAGCTGCAGCAGCAACCGACTCTGTGGGACCGTCTGCAACAGGGTGGTCTGGTCGGTTGGGTGATCGTCGTGCTGGGTGCTTTCGGCCTGCTTCTCGCTGTGTGGCGCATGGTCTACCTGGCTCGCGTTGGTAGCGGCGTCAAGGCGCAGATACACGACCTCAGCGCGCCGCGCAATGACAACCCGCTGGGCCGCGTGATCGGCGTGCTGGGCGCCAAGCCGCAACTGGCGGATCTGGAAACCCTGGAGCTGAAGCTCGACGAAGCGATCCTGCAGGAGACACCGCCGCTGGAAAAAGGCCAGGGCCTGCTCAAGCTGCTCGCCGCCGTGGCACCGCTGCTCGGCCTGCTGGGTACCGTGACCGGCATGATCGTCACCTTCCAGGCCATCACCCAGAGCGGTGGCGGTGACTCGCGCCTGATGGCCGACGGTATCTCCCAGGCGCTGGTAACCACCGTGCTCGGTCTGGTGGTGGCCATTCCGCTGCTGTTCCTGCACAGCCTGCTGGCCAGCCGTAGCAAGGGCCTGATCCAGATTCTGGAGCAGCAGAGCGCCGGCCTCATTGCCTTGCACCTGTCGGGAGCGCCGCGCCGTGAGTGATCTGTTCGCCTTCTGGCTGCGTGCAGTCGACAGTGCCCATGCACTGCTCGACTTCATGAGCGCTGGCGGCGTGGTGATGTGGGCGCTGGCAGTGCTCTGCGTGGTGTTCTGGACCCTGGTGTTCGAGCGCTTCTGGTACATGCGCAGGATTTTCCCGCGCTGGGTGCAGGAGCGTCGCGAGGCCTGGCAGCAGGTGCTCGCCGATGACAACGGCAACTGGCAGCGCGCGGTACGCCTGGCCTGGCTGGCGCAGGCGCGTCAGCAACTGGCGACGCCGCTGCGCCTGGGCAAGACCCTGGTGGCGCTGTATCCGCTACTGGGCCTGCTTGGCACCGTGCTTGGCATGATCGCCGTGTTCGATGTGCTCGCCCTCAACGGCACCGGTAACCCACGCGGCATGGCCGCAGGCGTCTGGCAGGCGACCCTGCCGACCATGGCCGGCATGGTTCTGGCCATTCCTGGATTGTTCAGCCTGGCGCGCCTCGAACGCGAAGCCAGTCAGGCCATCGAGCGGCTGGCCGACCAGCTGCGTCACGACTGAGATCGCCCAACATGAGAATGCGTCGTCACCACCAGCAGGACGAAGACACCGGTATCGACCTCACGCCGATGCTCGACGTGGTCTTCATCATGCTGATCTTCTTCATCGTCACCAGCTCCTTCATTCGTGAGTCTGGCGTCGAAGTGCAGCGCCCGCAGGCGGAAACCGCCAGCCCGCAGGACAAGGGCAATATCCTCATTGCCGTCACCGCCGACGGGCAGATCTGGATGGACAAGCAGCCGGTGGACATCCGCAGCGTACGGGCGCATGTCGAGCGCATGCGCGTCGACCAGCCGGATGGTGCCGTGGTGGTGCAGGCCGATCAGGATGCGCGTACCGGCCTGGTCGTCCAGGTGATGGATCAGGCGCGTCTGGCCGGTGTGCAGGATGTCGCTCTGGCCGCTGGTAGCGGAGTCAACTGATGCGCCTGCCGCTGTCTTTTCTCGGCGCCTGCCTGATGGCCTTGGGGCTGTTCGCCCTGATGCTGTACATGGTCGCGCCACCGAGCGCCAAGGTGAGTCAGGAACCGGTCAGCGTGGCCAATTTCGTGCGCATGGACGGTAACGCCAGCGAGACCGCCAGCCGCACCCGTCAGCAGGCACCGCAGCCGCCGCAACCGCAGACGCCGCAGCCACCCACGCCACCGACGCCGCAAACGGCCACGCCGAATGCCAGCCTGCCGGCGCTGGATATCCAACTGCCCAGCCTGGCCAGTGGTATTGCCGTCAACAGCGCGCCGGCACCGAGCTTGTCCGGTCTTGCACCGGGTGCTCCGGCACCGACGCCGCCGAGTGAGGCAGCCGAGGCCGGTGGGCAGATGGGCGGGATGGAGAGCGAAGTCATGCCGCTCAATGACGTGCGCCCGGATTACCCGCGATACGCCCTGCAGCGTGGCATTGAAGGCTTCGTCAAACTGGCGTTCACCATCAATCGTTCCGGCAACGTTGAAAACATCCGTGTGCTGGAGGCCAATCCGCGTAACGTGTTCGAGCGCGAAGCGCGCCGTGCCGCCTCTCGCTGGCGCTTCGCGCCACGTACCGAGGGTGGTCTGGCTGTAGACCGCGAGGCGGTAAAAACCCTCTACTTCCGTCTGGAAAGGAGCTGACCATGTATCGTTGGTTGTTGCTCGTGATGCTCAGTGCTGCGGCCGTGCCTGGCATGGCTCAGCAGACCGTCGATCCGGCTGTGTTCAAGGCCCTGAATACGGCGCAGGTTGCGCAGCAGAAAGGCGACTACGCCGCCGCACAGCGCGCACTCGACGGCGTCCAGGCCAAGAGCGGCAGCCTCGAAGAGGCACTGGTCTGGCGTAGCAAGGCCTATGTGGCCTGGTCGGCCGGCAACAATGCTCAGGCCATCGACTGGCTGGACAAGGCTGTGCGTAGCGGCAAGCTTGACGATGAAATGCTGGCTGGCGAGCGTCTCAATCTGGCCAAGCTCAACCTGGGCGAGCGCCGCTACGCCAAGGTTGTCGAGTTGCTGGCACCGAATCAGGGCAATGCCTCCGAGGAGGTGCTGCAAATGCTGGTGCAGGCCTATCAGGGCATGAACCAGCCGGCCAAGGCGTTGCCGCTGGCCGAGCGATACGTGCAGGCCAACCCCAACGCCGCCGATATCTGGCTGCAGTTTCTGGTGGGTGCCAATGCCGACCTGAAACGTTATGCCCATGCCGAGCGCTGGCAGCGCCAGTTGCTGTCGCGCCAGCCGAACGAAGCCAAGGGCTGGCGTCAGCTGGCTGGCCTGCAGCAGATGGCCGGTAGCAATGACAAGGCGCTGGCGACCCTGCGTGCGGCGCATAGCAAGGGCCTGCGTTTCAGCGAGTCCGAGCTGGACAACCTGGTGCTGCTGGCTGGCGCTGCCGACCAGCCCTGGCAGGGTGCCAAGCTGCTGGCCGGGATGCTCGACAGTGGTCTGCTGGCCAACACCGCCGCGCGCCAGGAGTGCCTGGGGTTGTTCTGGTGGCAGGCGCGTGATCGTTCTGCTGCGGTACGCGTGCTGCGCCCGTTGGCCGAGCGCAGCGGTAATGGCAAACATTGGCTTTATGTCGCGCAGTTGGAGCTGGAACAGGCGCGCTGGCAGGCCGGCCTGGATGCACTGGCGCGTGCCGAGCGTGGTGGTGCCGAGCGAGCCAAGGTGCGCTCCTGGCGGCAATGGGCGGAAAGCGAGCTGCGCTTCGAGCGGGAGAACCGGGTCGCCAGTCGCAGTTGAGTCGTTCTCGGTGCGCACGGCGCACCCTACGGTAGGATGCGCCGCGCGCACCAAGTAAAAAGCCAGGCCCCTGGGTCTGGCTTTTTCTTGGGTGGCGTATTTGTAGGAGCGGCGGGCGGCGTTCCGATTTATCCGCGAATCTTTTCGCGGCTGAAGCCGCTCCTACAGTCACACCTACGAATGCCCGGCAGGGTCAGTTATCCGGCAATTCGTAGGCGTAGATCTTGTCCGCTTCCATCTTATAACCAACTTCGGCCAGCTCGCTGCTGACATGTTCGGTTTTCAGCGGGCCTTCCACCCAGAACGGCTGGTACAACGCGTCGAGCAGTACGCCGAGCTCGCTGGTGACGTGAACGATCTGGTTCGAGGGCGGTGGTGGTACGTGAATGCAGGCGCCGAAGTAGGGCACCAGCAAAAACTCCACCACCCGGCCTTCGTCAGTCACATCCAGCGGCACGATATAACCGGGCACCTTCACCTGCTGACCATTGAGCTCCTTGACCACTGGTGCGGCCGGCGATTGCTGCATGGCGGCCGGCCCGGACTCGGCCAGCGCGTCGGCCAGTTGAGAGAGGTCGTGGATCGGCGCAGGGTTGATGACCTGCGGCGGAGCATCCGGCGGAATCAGCTCGGACCAGGTGAGTTCGCGCACATCAGCGGCGGCCAGCGGTAGTGCCAGGCTCAGCAGCAGGGTGGCGAGCAGGGGGCGGGACATGAGGAACCTCGTAGTGAGAACGCCTGTGCAGTGTACGACAGGCGCTCTCAACTTTTCCTTAGAGCCTTATCGACAACCCATCGGCCAACGACTGCCGATAGGCCCGCCAGGCCGGCACGCTGCCCATCGCCACGGCTGCGGCGAGAATGCCACCAAGTAGTTTCCATTCGTAACTCGACGGCGCATTGAGTGCCAGATACAGACCGTAATTGGCCTGGACGAAGCCCTGGCTGCCGGCGATACCCAGATAGAGCAGCGCGACACCGAAGGTCACGCCGGCAAGCGCCAGAGTGAAGGCCTCAAGCACCAGCAGACTGGCGATATGCCAGGGGCGGGCGCCTACCGAACGCAGAATGGCCATCTCCCGGCGGCGCTCGTTGAGGCTGGTGAGAATCGCCGTGAGCATGCCGATCAGACCGGTCAGCACGACGAACAGCGAGACCACGAACAGTGCTTTTTCGGCCGTACCCATCAGGTTCCACAGCTCCTGCAGAGCTACGCCTGGTAGGATCGCCAGCAGCGGCTCGCCGCGGAATTCATTGATTTCTCGTTGCAGGCTGAAGGTGGCGATCTTGCTGTTGAGGCCGAGCAGGAAGGCAGTGATCTGCTTGGGCTGCAGCGCCTGTCCACAAGCTACTGCGCTTGACGCTGCTGCGTTGAAAGCAGGCTCGGAATGCTCATTGAGACTCGACTCAACTGCGCTTCCTCGCCCGCTTTCGCCTTGCCCCGTCTGCGCTCGCGACGCTTGTGAACAGGCGCTTGCCCACTCTCGCACCTGATCTGCGCTGATCTGCGCCGCGCTGCGTGCCGGCATGCCGTTTTGCCAGTCGATGTGCAGCGCCTCCATGCCAGCCAGGGAAATGTGCAGCGTGCGGTCGACCGGTGTGCCGGTGCGTTCGAGGATGCCGACCACGGTGAACGGCTTGTCGTCGTGCTTGACCAGGCTGATGGTGGCGACGCCGTGTGCCAGGACGACCTTCTCGCCGAGACCGTAGCCCAGCGCCTGGGCCACTTCCGCGCCGAGTACTACCTCGAACGGGTCGTCGGCAAACTCGCGGCCCTGGGCCAGCTTCAGCGCCTGGCTACGGGCGTAGCGGTAATGCTCGAAATAGGCGGTGCTGGTGCCCATTACCCGATAGCCACGGTGCGAGTCACCGAGGGAAATGGGGATGGCCCACTTCACCTGACGGTGGTTGGCGAAGTGCTCGAAACTGTCCCAACGGATGTTGTTGGTGGCGTTGCCGATGCGGAACACCGAGTAGAGCAGCAGGTTCACGCTGCCGGAGCGGGCGCCGACGATCAGGTCGGTGCCGCTGATGGTGTTGGCGAAGCTGGCGCGAGCTTCGGTACGTACACGCTCCACGGCCAGCAGCAAGCACACCGAAAGGGCGATGGCGAATACCGTGAGCAAGGCGGTGAAGCGGCGGTTGGCCAGGCTGGCCAGGGCGATGCGGATCAGGTGCATCTCAGGCCTCCTGTGGGCGCGTGGCGCGGTTAAGTTCGGCCAGCGACAGGTTGCGGTCGAACAGCGAAGCCAGGCTCTGATCGTGGCTGACGAACAGCAGGCTGGCGCCGGCAGCGCGGCATTCGGCGAAGAGCAATTGCAGGAAGGCCTCGCGGGCGTCGAAGTCCAGTGCCGAAGTCGGTTCGTCAGCGATCACCAGTTCCGGCTGGCCGATCAGTGCTCGCGCGGCAGCAACGCGTTGTTGCTGGCCGATGGACAGTTCGTCGGCGCGACGGCCGAGCAGGTCGGCGCGCAGGCCGAGATGGTCGAGCAGCGCCGCTGCGGCGACATCGATGCTGCCGTGGCGCTGGCGTGCGCGTTCGGCACGCAGGCGCGAGAAGCGGCAGGGCAGCTCGACGTTCTCGCGCACAGAAAGAAATGGCAGCAGGTTGAACTGCTGGAAGATGTAGCCAGTGTGGTCGACGCGAAAACGGTCGCGGGCACCGGCGGAGAGTTGGCCGAGGTCCTGGCCGAGCAGGCGGATATGGCCGCTTTGTGCCCTTTGTACGCCGCCGAGCAGGCCGAGCAGGGTGGTTTTGCCGCTGCCACTTGGGCCTTTGAGAAACAGGGTTTCACCGCGTGCCAGGGTGAAGACGGGGATATCCAGCAGCTGCGCCTGGCCGGGCCAGGCGAAGCCGAGATTGGCGAGTTCGATCAGAGGTTCGGTCATTGTCTGCTGCGTGTCGGGAGAAGGCATTTATTGCCGGAGCGAGGGGCGCTCACTCCGGCAATGAGACGTGGCAGGTCAGAAGCTCAGGCGTGGCTGTGCTGGCGTCAGTTCCACGCCCTGCTGACCATTCGGGCCGATCAGTTGTACCTGAATCTTCTCGGTGGCGGGGAAGCGTTTGAACAGTTCGGCGAGATCCAACTGTTTCAATTCGTTGGCCTTGGCGCATTCGAAGCGATAGTGCGCATGGATGTCGCTGTGCTCGCCTTCATGATCATGATCATGATCATGATCATGATCAGCGTCGCCAAACAGTGGGCTTTCCAGTTCGACCTGGGTGGCCTTGCAATCGCCGCTGTTCAGGGCGAACAGGCTGATGGGCTGCTCCAGTTCCCGCTTGGCGGCGGCGACCTTGGCCTTGTCGGCATCGCTCTTGGCGGCATGTTCGAAGCCCACCAGGTTCATTGCCGGGCTTTCGAGCTGCAGCTCCAGCAGGTTGCCGTCCAGTGCTGCGTTGAGGCTGGCGACGCCGTGTTCGTGGGCACCCAGGCTGTCGTGGGAATGTTCGTGGTCGTGATCATGGCCGTGTTCATGGGCCTGGGCGGCGACCAGGGGCAGCAGGGCGAAGGGCAGGGCGAGCAGCAGGTGGCGCATGGGTGTCTCCAGCTTGGGTGCGAGTTAATTGTTACGTTATAACAACTTTCGTGGCGAACTGGCCAGCCTGACGCTGTCATGGGAGCATGCAAGATCCTGACTGGAGGCTGAACATGGTGCGAATACGTGGGCGCATTGGCGACTGGCCGGTGGATCTGACGGTGGAGCTGGATGCTGAGGACTGGGCGCAACTGGCGCAGCATGTCGCCGTTGCGCCTACTGCTGGTGCGATGGCGTCGGCACCCACGGCAGATGCGGGTGATGCCCTGTGGCAAACCGCGCTGCAACTGGTGCGCGATGCAGGGCAGGTGGAAGGACCGAAACTGATGGCGCAACTGGCCGCGCTGGCAGGTGGCGAGGCCGCTGGCAAACGCTTGTTGGTACGTCTGCGCCACTGTGCACAGATCCGCATGGAGACCGGCGCGGATGCGCCGATCTATCACTGGCAGGAGTAGTTGCTCAGGCTGGTAGGGTGTCGCGCGCTGCCATGCTGCGTGCAACGAGGCGCTAGCGCCCCCATCGCTGGTGCGCACCTCAAGGCGAGGGGCGTAGTGCGTACCGGGGCGCCGGCCGCTCGGAAACAGTACGCCGTTGAGGGGAGTGTTGGGCGTGAGTTGCGGTGGAGAACTTGGCGCGGCCCGACGGACTGTTCGCTGGCGCTCCTGAGTCCGCCCTACGCGTGGCCGGCGTTCCGGTCCGCCCTACGGCGAGCGCGATCCAACGCTGGGATCAGTAGATCGCCTGATACAGCTTGCGGCGGTAGGTGGTGACCAGCGGGTGGTCGCCGCCGAGCAGGTCGAACACTTGCAGCAGGGTCTTGTGCGGCAGGCCTTCGCTGTAGCTGCGATTACGC
Source organism: Pseudomonas sediminis (assembly GCF_039555755.1). Classification (NCBI taxonomy): domain Bacteria; kingdom Pseudomonadati; phylum Pseudomonadota; class Gammaproteobacteria; order Pseudomonadales; family Pseudomonadaceae; genus Pseudomonas; species Pseudomonas sediminis. Next base: position 1,061,533 of record NZ_CP154631.1, on the reverse strand, counting down.
ACGAACAGCTTGAGCAGGCCGTCCAGCGCCGCTTCGTACTGCTGGCGCGCCAGTTGCTGCACGGCCAACTGATACAGCGCTTCGTCGTCCTCGGCATTCTGCGCCAGGCGGCTTTTCAGCGTGGCGGCGTCTGGCAGGTCGGCGGCCTGACGCAGGAAGGTCAGTTGCGCCTTGGCACCGGCCAGTGCCTGCTTGTGCTCGTCACCCTTGACGGCGTTGAGCGCGGTTTCCGCTTCGCCCAACTCGCCGCGCTCGGCCAGGCAGCGCGCGTAGAGGATCAGCGCGGCAGCATTTTCGTTGTCTTCGGTCAGCACCTGCTTGAGCAGTGTTTCGGTGTCTGCAAAACGGCCTTCGGCGAACAGCGCCTGGGCGGCCTCCATCGGGTCGGCGGCGGTAGGGGCCGGTTCAGCGACATGAGGCTTGAGCATCTCGCGGATCGCCGCCTCCGGCTGGGCGCCGGCGAAACCATCCACCGGCTGGCCGTCCTTGAACAGCACCACGGTTGGCAGGCTGCGAATGCCGAAACGCATGACGATGTCCTGCTCGATATCGCAGTTGACCTTGGCCAGCAGCAGCTCACCGGCATATTCCTCGGTGATCTTCGCCAGCATTGGCATCAGCGCCTTGCACGGCGCGCACCACTCGGCCCAGAAGTCCACCAGCACCGGTTTGTGGAAGGAGTTCTCGATCACCAGTTGCTCGAAGTTGGCGGCGCCGGAGATGTCGAAGATGTAGGGGGAGTCGCTCATGGTCGGTCTCGAAAAACAGGGCAATGGTCTATTAATGCGGGCACTGCCGCGCGGTTACAAGGGGCGCACGGCGTGATACAGGCTGACTTCGCGGAATTCGGCGGGCTCGGCCAGGTCTGGCCAGGTGCAGCCGTCCAGCAGCGCCAGGCGCTGGTACAGCGGATGCTGGAAATCCTTGACCCGTGAATCGGCCACCAGGGCCTGACGCCCGCGGCTGAGAAAGTGGTCGAGCAGCGGCAGGTTGGCGCGATCGTAGAGCACGTCGGAGACCAGAATCAGGTCGTAGCGATCCGCTTCGGCGAAGAAATCGTCCGAGTAGCTCAGCGTCACACCGTTGAGTGCGGCGTTGGCGCGGCTGGCGGCCAGCGCCAGTGGGTCGAGGTCGCAGGCTACCACTTCTGCCGCACCCGCCTTGGCCGCGGCAATGGCCGCTACGCCGGAACCAGCGCCGAAATCCAGTACGCGCTTGCCGCGTACCCATTCGGGGCGCTCGGCCAGCCAGCGTGCCAGCACCAGGCCGCTGGCCCAGCAGAAGCACCAGTAGGGCGGCTCCTCGAGGATGCGCCGGGTCTCCTCGGGGTTGAAGGCGCGCTCCATATTGCTGGCATCGATCAGCCACAGGGCGATATCTGTACCGGGCAGTGTTTCGGCCACCAGGCGGGCATCGCCGAGTAATTCGCTGAGCGCATGCTGCAGCGGTGCGGGTGGCCTCATGGCGCTGGCACCAGATGCAGCGCGCCAAGGTCCTGGTCGTTCAGTTCGGTGATGGTGCGTGCCGGCAAGCGCTGTACCAGGCGTCCGGATTGACTGACGCGGCCGCGCAGTTCCAGGCGCAGGTCCTGAGGCGCCTGCTGCGTGTTCAGTGGCAGATGGAACGGCAGCGCTTCGCCGTCACCACGCAGATGAACCTGGCCAAGCAACGCACGCGGGCGACCGCGCATGTCTACGCCCAATAATGCGAGGTCGACATCGGCGTCTGCGGCGACGCCAAGCAATTCGCCGCGCAGGCCTGGGCCCTGGATCGGTGCTGCGATGGGTTCTGCCTGTGCAGGTACTGGAGTGGGTGGCGACGCAGTGCTCGTGGGCTCGCCGGCGCAGGCCGCAAGTAGGCCGCTCAGGGCAATGGGTAGGAGGGGCAGATATTGATTCATGGCAGGTTCTGCTTTTGACGGGGCATGGGCATAGCTTAATTTGTCTTGCCGCCGTAAGCAGGTGATCTCAAGGCTCCTTACATTTTTCAATGACGTGCTATGCGCTACCATGGCGACTTTGCCGCCATTCGTCAGCCCTCACCATGCATTGTCCGTTCTGCGCTGCCAACGACACCAAGGTCATCGATTCCCGTCTGGTCGCCGAGGGCGACCAGGTCCGCCGCCGCCGCGAATGCGTGGCCTGCGGTGAGCGCTTCACCACCTTTGAAACCGCCGAGCTGGTGATGCCGCGTCTGATCAAGCAGGACGGCAGCCGCCAGCCTTTCGACGAAGAAAAGCTGCGCGCCGGCATGCAGCGCGCGCTGGAAAAACGCCCGGTGAGCGTCGAGCGCCTAGAGGAAGCCATCGCCCGTATCAAGCAGCAACTGCGCGCCACTGGCGAGCGCGAGGTGAAGTCGCTGGTGCTGGGTGAGTTGGTGATGACCGAACTGAGCAAGCTCGACGAGGTGGCCTACATCCGCTTCGCCTCGGTCTACCGCCGTTTTCAGGACCTCAACGAATTCCGCGAGGAAATCGAACGCCTGGCCCGCGAGCCGTCGAAAAGCCGATGAGCGAACGCGACCAATTCTTCATGGCGCGCGCCCTGCGGCTGGCGCGCAAAGGCCTGTACTCCACCCATCCCAATCCACGAGTCGGCTGCGTCATCGTGCGTGATGGCGAGATCGTCGGCGAAGGCTGGCATGCCCGTGCCGGTGAGCCGCACGCCGAGGTGTACGCACTGCGCCAGGCCGGCGACAAGGCGCGTGGCGCAACGGCGTACGTGACACTGGAGCCCTGCAGCCATCATGGGCGCACGCCGCCTTGCGCCGATGCGCTGGTCGCCGCCGGGGTCAGCCGGGTCGTTGCGGCGATGCAGGACCCCAACCCGCAGGTGGCCGGCAGTGGCCTGCTACGCCTGGCCCAAGCCGGTATCGAGGTCGCCAGTGGCGTGCTGGAAAGCGAGGCGCGAGCGCTCAATGCCGGTTTCATCAAGCGCATGGAGAGCGGGTTGCCGTTGGTGCGGGTCAAGTCGGCGATGAGCTTGGATGGCCGCACTGCCATGGCCAGCGGCGAGAGTCAGTGGATCACTGGCCCGGCGGCGCGCGCGGAGGTGCAGCGTTTACGCGCGCAGTCCAGCGTGGTGCTCAGTGGCGCCGACACCGTGCTGGCGGACGATGCCCGGCTGACGGTGCGTCCCGACGAGCTGGGATTGGGGGTCGAAGCCACTTTCATGGCCGCTTCGCGACCACCGCTGCGGGTATTGGTCGATGGTCGTCTACGCGTGCCGCTGAGCAAGGCCTTCTTCCAGGCCGGTCCGGCGCTGGTGGCCACCTGTGCGGCTGCCGCCGCCCGTGATCGCTATCTGGCCGATGGTCACGAACTGCTCGCCGTACCGGGCAGCAATGGTCACGTCGACTTGCGCAAGTTGCTGCTGGAGCTGGCCGGCCGTGGCGTCAACGAAGTGCTGGTAGAGGCTGGGCCGCGTCTGGCCGGCGCCTTCGCCCGTTCCGGCTTGGTGGATGAGTACCGCATCTTCGTCGCGCCCAAGCTGCTCGGCTCCAGCGCGCGGCCGTTGTTCGAATTGCCGCTCAACCGCATGGCCGAAGCGCCGGAGTTGCAGATTCTCGATATTCGCGCCGTCGGCGACGACTGGCAGATCACCGCGGTGCCCAAGGCCAGATAGCGCACGGGCCATGCGTCGCGGCGAGAAATGTGATAAAACGCCACGCGGTCATTTCACATGGCCGCAACGTTCTCAGGGCGGGGCGAAATTCCCCACCGGCGGTGATGGTTCGTAGAACCTAGCCCGCGAGCGCTCGCCACGGCACCTGCCAGGCGAGGTCCAGCAGACCCGGTGTGATTCCGGGGCCGACGGTATAGTCCGGATAAAGAGAGAGCGGGATTCCCTCCACGGGCGCCTAGTGCGTGTCCGCGAAATCCCTATCGATCGGCATTGCCCTGTTTTTGACCAAAACAGGAGTTCGTCCATGCTGTTCAGCACCACCTTCAACGTGAAACCGGAGGGCTTATGTTCACCGGCATAATCGAAGCCATCGGCAGTATCCGCGCCATGACGCCGAAAGGAGGCGACGTGCGCGTTTACGTGGCCACCGGAAAACTCGACCTGGGCGACGTCAAGCTCGGCGATAGCATCGCCGTCAACGGCATCTGCCTGACCGCTGTGGAATTGCCCGGCGACGGCTTCTGGGCCGACGTCAGCCGCGAGACGCTGGCGCGCACCGCCTTCGTCGACCTCAAGCCCGGCAGCGCCGTCAATCTGGAAAAGGCCCTGACGCCCACCAGTCGCCTCGGCGGCCATCTGGTCAGCGGTCACGTCGACGGTGTCGGCGAGATCGTCTCGCGCGCCGATAATGCCCGCGCCGTGCAGTTCACGGTGCGCGCCCCGCGCGAGCTGGCCAAGTACATCGCGCACAAGGGTTCGATCACCGTCGATGGCACCAGCCTGACGGTCAACGCGGTCAATGGCGCCGAGTTCGAACTGACCATCGTGCCGCACACCCTGGCCGAGACCATCATGGTCGACTATCAGGCCGGGCGTAAGGTCAACCTCGAGGTCGACCTGCTGGCGCGTTACCTGGAGCGCCTGCTGCTCGGCGACAAGGCCGCAGAGCCCAAGGCCTCGGGCCTCACCGAAAGCTTTCTCGCCGAACACGGCTACCTGAAGAATTGAGGAGACGCCCCGATGGCGCTCAATACCGCTGAAGAACTGATCGAAGACATCCGCGCCGGCAAGATGGTCATCCTTATGGATGACGAGGACCGCGAGAACGAAGGCGACATCATCATCGCCTCCGAATGCGTCACCGCCGAGCACATCAACTTCATGGCCCGCTTCGCCCGTGGCCTGATCTGCATGCCCATGACCCGCGAGCGTTGTGAGCTGCTCAAGCTGCCGCTGATGGCGCCGCGTAACGGTTCCGGTTTCGGTACCAAGTTCACTGTCTCCATCGAGGCGGCCGAAGGTGTGACCACCGGCATTTCCGCCGCCGACCGCGCGCGCACCGTGCAGGCTGCCGTGGCGCGCAATGCGGTGGCCGAGGATATCGTCAGCCCTGGCCACATCTTCCCGCTGATGGCCCAGCCCGGCGGCGTGCTGGCCCGTGCCGGCCACACCGAAGCGGCCTGCGACCTGGCGCGTATGGGCGGTTTCGAACCGAGCGGGGTGATCTGCGAGATCATGAACGACGACGGCACCATGGCCCGTCGCCCGGAGCTGGAGAAGTTCGCCGAAGAGCACGGCCTGAAGATCGGCACCATCGCCGACCTGATCCACTACCGCCTGATCCACGAGCGTACCGTCGAGCGCATCAGCGAGCAGCCGCTGGACACTGAGCTGGGTCAGTTCAATCTGGTGACCTACCGGGACAGCGTCGAGGACACCGCACACATGGCGCTGACCCTGGGCACCATCTGCGCCGAAGAGCCGACCCTGGTGCGCGTGCACAACATGGACCCGCTGCGCGACCTGTTCCTGGTCAACCAGCCGGGGCGCTGGAGCATGCGTGCGGCCATGGCCGAAGTGGCCAAGGCGGGTAGCGGCGTGGTGCTGCTGCTCGGCAACCCGCTGACCGGGCCCGAGCTGCTGGCGCTGATCGGTCGTCAGCAACCGGCCAATCCTGCGACCTACAGCACGGTGGGCGCCGGTTCGCAGATTCTGCGCGATCTTGGCGTACGCAAGATGCGCCTGATGAGCTCGCCGATGAAGTTCAACGCGATATCCGGCTTCGACCTCGAAGTTGTAGAATACCTGCCGGCCGATTAAAAGCGGCCCGAAGGGCCAAAGCTGATGACCCTCTCCCATTTATGGGAGAGGGTGCCCGCAGGGCGGGAGAGGGTGTTATGGCCAACGCCTAACCCTCTCCCCCGGCCCCTCTCCCACAGGTGGGAGAGGGGAGCAAAGCCCGCTCCCTAGGGAGCACGAATTTTATTTTCGGAGCGCTCAGCGCTCCGGCTCTTTAACCCATGTGAGACCCGTCATGACCCTGAAGACCATCGAAGGTACCTTCATCGCCCCGAAGGGCAAATACGCCCTGGTGGTAGGCCGTTTCAACAGCTTCGTCGTCGAGAGCCTGGTCAGTGGCGCCATCGACGCCCTGGTACGCCACGGCGTGAGCGAGAGCGAGATCACCATCATCCGAGCACCGGGTGCTTTCGAGATTCCTCTGGTCACCCAGAAGGTCGCTCAGCGTGGTGAGTACGCGGCGATCATCGCCCTCGGCGCGGTCATCCGCGGCGGCACCCCGCACTTCGAATACGTCGCCGGCGAGTGCACCAAGGGTCTGGCCCAGGTCTCCATGGAATATGGCGTACCGGTCGCCTTCGGCGTGCTGACTGTCGACTCCATCGAGCAAGCCATCGAACGTTCCGGCACCAAGGCAGGTAACAAGGGTGCCGAAGCTGCGCTGTCTGCCCTGGAAATGGTCAGCCTGCTGGCGCAGTTGGAGGCCAAGTGAGCAACTCCGGTAACGGCCAGCCGGCCAAGAAGGGGCCCAGCGGCAAGATTCTCGCACGCCGTGAGGCCCGTACCCTGGCCATGCAGGCGCTGTATTCCTGGCATATTGCCGGGCAGCCGCTGAACGAGATCGAAGCGCAGTTTCGTGTCGACAACGATTTCAGCAAGGTCGATGGCGCTTACTTCCACGAAATTCTGCACGGCGTGCCGCGGCAGAAGACCGAGCTGGACGAGGCCTTCACGCCGCTGCTCGATCGCCCGCTGGAAGAGATCGATCCGGTCGAACTGGCCATCCTGCGCCTGTCCACCTACGAGCTGAAGAACCGCGTTGATGTGCCCTACAAGGTGGTGATCAACGAAGGTATCGAGCTGGCCAAGGTGTTCGGTGCCACTGACGGGCACAAGTTTGTCAACGGCATCCTCGACAAGCTAGCGCCCAAGCTGCGTGCCGCCGAAGTCAACGCCAACAAGCGGTGAATGAGTTCGAGCTGATCCGTCGCTATTTCGCCGCCGCCCGTTGCGCTCAGGGCGGTGACGGCGTGGTTCGCGGTATCGGCGATGACTGCGCCCTGCTGGCGTTGCCAGCGGGCGAGCAGTTGGCGGTGTCCACCGATACGCTGGTTGCCGGGGTGCACTTTCCCAACGCCTGCGATGCCTTTCTTCTCGGTCAGCGTGCGCTGGCCGTCTCCGCCAGTGACCTGGCTGCCATGGGCGCTACGCCGCTGGCCTTTACCCTCGCGCTGACCTTGCCGAGCGCCAGTGAAACCTGGCTGGCCGAGTTCGCGCGTGGCCTGCAGCAGATGGCCGAGAACTGCTCGCTGGCGTTGGTCGGTGGCGACACCACGCGTGGCCCGCTGAGCCTGACGCTGACCGTGTTCGGCCGAGTGCCGGCCGGGCAGGCACTGTTGCGCAGCGGTGCGCAGGAGGGTGATCTGCTGTGCGTGGGTGGCGAGCTGGGTGACGCTGCTGGCGCCCTGCCGCTGGTATTAGCCCAGCGTGATGCAATGCCTGAAGTCGCCGAGCCTTTGCTGGCTCGTTACTGGTCGCCGCAACCGCAACTGGCCCTGGGGCAGGCACTGCGCGGCCGAGCCACGGCAGCACTGGATATTTCCGACGGCCTGCTCGCGGACTGCGGGCATATCGCCAACGCCTCGCAGGTCGCGCTGCACATTGAGCTGGCGCGTGTGCCGCTGTCTGCAGCGCTGCGCGCCTTTGCCGGTGAAGAGCAGGCGCGGGTCTGCGCGCTCGGTGGTGGCGATGACTACCGCCTGGCCTTTACCCTACCGCCAGCGCTGTTCGCCGACATTCAGCGTGACTGGCCTGAAGTCCAGATTATCGGCCGTGTACTGAGCGGCATAGGGGTGCAGCTGCTGGACGCCAACGGCCAGCCAATCGAACCGCCGCGCGGCGGCTATCAACATTTCTGACAGGACGGAGTGCGTGTGACCGATCACCCCAACCAGGTTCCCGCCGAATACGTACCGCCCTCGGTGTGGCGCAATCCGTGGCACTTCATCGCCTTCGGCTTCGGTTCCGGCACGCTGCCCAAGGCGCCGGGTACCTGGGGCTCGCTGGTGGCGCTGCCGTTCGTGCCGCTGTGGCAGATGCTGCCGGACTGGGGCTACTGGCTGCTGCTCGGGGTCACCATGCTGTTCGGCTTCTGGTTGTGCGGCAAGGTCGCCGACGACCTGCGCGTGCACGACCATGAAGGCATCGTCTGGGACGAGATGGTCGGCATGTGGATCACCCTCTGGCTGGTGCCCGAGGGTTGGGTCTGGTTGCTGCTAGGCTTTCTCATGTTTCGTTTGTTCGACATCGTCAAGCCCTGGCCCATTCACTGGGTTGACCGGCATGTGCATGGCGGAGTCGGCATCATGCTCGATGACGTGATCGCCGGGGTATTCGCCTGGCTGGCCATGCAGGGGCTGGTGTGGGGTTGGGATCGTTATGCAGCGCTGTTGGGCTTTTAGAGAGGCAAGCAAAGATGGCTGCGAGGCTGTTGGCATTGCTGCTGGGCATGAGCGTAATCCTGGCGGCGCATGCCGAACTGCAGCCGCCGGACGAGATTCAGGTGGCCAGCGAAGTCTGGGAAGGGCACACCAATGCCGACGGCACGGGCATGGCCTGGGATATCCTGCGTGAGGTGTTCGAGCCGGTCGGGGGGCGCTTGCATGTGCAGAGCGTGCCTTACACCCGTGCGGTAGGTCTGGTGCAGCGTGGCAGTGCCGATGCCTGGGTGGGTTCCTACCGCGATGAAATAGATGAAGGTGTGCTGTATCCGCGCTGGCATTACGACGGCGAGCGCGTCAGTGCACTCGGTCTGCGCGGCAAGCCGGCCCCCACGCTGGAGTCGCTCGGTGAGCTGCATCTGGTCTGGAAGCGCGGCTACGAATACCAGCGCTATCTGCCGAATGTGCGGCATTACCGGGAAGTTCGGCAGCATAGCGATATTCTTGGCATGCTTGATCAGGGGCATGCCGATTTCCATATCGACTCCCATTTGGAACTCGAGCTGCTGCTGGCGAATGTTGCGCGACGCGGCCGCTATCAGTTGGTCGAGCTGACCTGGTTGCCGCTTTACATCGGTTTTGCCGATAACGTCAGAGGGCGCGCCCTGGCCGAGCTGTTCGATCAGCGCATGGCGCTGCTGGTCAAGGCCGGGACGTTACGGCCAATCTTCGCGCGCTGGCAGCAGCCTTATCCCTTCGATTGAGCCGGGAGGCCGTCCTACATGCAGTTTCGTCACTGTCTCGCCGCGTTGGCGCTGTTGGGGTCGAGTGTTGTCTGCGCTGCTTCTCAGGTTCAGGTGGTTGGGCTGTTCCCCGGGGCCGCAGTGGTCAATGTCGATGGCCAGCGCAAGCTGGTGCGGGTCGGCCAGACCGGTCCGGGCGGGGTAGAGGTGGTCAGCGTCGACAAGCAGGGGGCGGTGCTGCGTGTCGAGGGTGTCGAGCGCGCCTATCCACTGAGTCGGGAATACAGTGCCGGTTTTGCCGAGCCGGTGAGAAAACGCCTGAGTATCGCCAAGGGTATTGGTGGCCACTATTGGGTCGCCGGGTCGGTCAACGGCCAGACGGTGCAGTTTCTAGTGGATACCGGTGCCACCTCGGTGGCTCTCAATGACGCGCATGCCCGGCGCCTAGGTATCGATTATCGAGTCAGTGGCCGGCCTCTACAGGTCAACACCGCCAGTGGTGTCGCTCGTGGCTGGCGCGTGATGCTTGACCGGGTCAAGGTCGGCGATCTCGAGGTGCTCGGCGTCGAGGCAGTGGTGCTGGAGGGGAATGCACCGCATGAAGCCCTGCTGGGTATGAGCTTCCTCGGTCGGGTGGGCTGGCGCGAAGAACAAGGCATGCTGGTGCTCGAATCCAAGCTTTGAGGTTGCCATTGACCGTTTCGATACTGATGATCGGCAATTCTGACTGACCCGCCAGCGGGGGCTGCTGATACAATGCCGGCCCTGTTTCGTACTCATTGCTAGGAGTATCCGGTGTCCGTCGTGTTTGTCGCCGCCTCCCAACTGCCCACGCCCTTCGGTGTGTTCACCATGCATGGTTTCCTCGATGAGGTTACCGGCAAGGAACATGTCGCCCTGACCTTCGGCAATGTTGCCGACGGTGCACCGGTGCTCGGGCGTCTGCATTCCGAATGCCTGACCGGCGACGCCCTGTTCAGCCTGCGTTGCGATTGTGGTGCCCAACTGCAGGCTGCGCTGCAGGCCATCGCCAACGAAGGTCGCGGCGTGCTGCTGTATCTGCGTCAGGAGGGCCGGGGCATTGGTCTGCTGAACAAGATCCGCGCCTATGAGCTGCAGGACGGTGGGGCCGATACCGTGGAAGCCAACGAGCGCCTGGGTTTCGGCGCTGACCAGCGTGACTACGCCATCTGCCTGCCGATGCTCGAGCACCTAGGCATTCACAGCCTCAAGCTGATGACCAATAACCCGCGCAAGGTCAAAGCGCTGGGTGACATGGGTATCGCCGTGGACCACCGTGTGCCGTTGCAGATTGCACACAACCCCTACAACAAGCGCTACCTCGCCACCAAGGCCGGTAAGCTCGGTCATATGCTGGGCAACCAGCATCAGGGTGAGACCGAGGAGCGCCTGTGACCCGAGGCCAGGTAAAGCGGCGTCTTGCGCTGGCCTGGTGGCGTCAACTGGGCGTGGCGCTGGCGCCCTTGTTCATGTTCAACCTGCTGTTCGGCGGTGGCGGTCACACGGTCATGAGCATGCCGATGTTCATTGCCGGCCTGGCCTCGATGTTCGTCAGCCTGCCGCTGTTTTCCGCTTACAAACGTGCCCTGATCGCGACCGAGAAGGTCCTCGACAGCGACGCCGAGCCTGCCGCCTGGCTGGAGCTGGATCGTGTTCGTTTGCGCGCCTTGCTTGGCGCGGCGCTGCCTGCGTGGATCGCCGCGTTGGCAGTCCTTGCTGGCCTCGAGGCGATCCCGCTGGTTCTGCTGGCGCTGTCGTCCATCGTGCTGCACAGCCTCTACCGCATACCCCGCCAGTTGGGTTGATGCGCACGCTGCTGCTCGCGCTTTGCCTGCTGGCGTTGCCGCTGTCAGCTGCCGAACGGGTAATCAGCCTGGCACCCTCGCTCAGTGAAATCATGCTCGACCTGGATGCTGCTGAACTGCTGGTCGGCGTGCTCGAAGGCGATGAGCGTCCCGCCGCGCTGGCGCACCTGCCCACTGTTGGTCGTTATGGTCAGCTGGAATTCGAGCGACTGTTGCAGCTGGCGCCGGATCTGATCCTGATCGCACCCGGTAGCGTGCCGCCGGCGCAACAAGCGCAGTTGCAGCGTTTCGGTATCGACCTGTTGATCGTCGAGCCGCAGCGCCTTGACCAACTCGGTGAGGCCTTCGTGCGCATTGGCGAGCGAGTGGGCCGGGCGGAGCAGGGCGAGCGGCTGGCGGCCGAGTTTCGCGCCGAGCTGCACGCGCTGCGCCAGCGCTACCAGCGGGAGCAGCCCCTGACGGTGTTCTATCAGGTCTGGCACCAACCGCTGTACACCATCGGTGGCGAACAACTGATCGGCGATGCGCTGCAGGTGTGTGGCGCGCGCAATCTGTTCGAGGACCTGCCGCAGCCGGCGCCGCAGATCAGCGTCGAGGCGGTACTGGCGCGTGATCCCGATGTGATTCTTGGTGGCAGCAATGCCGAGCTGAGCGCCTGGCAGGCCTGGTCGCAATTGCACGCGGTGCGCCACCGCCAGGTTTGGGCTGTGCCGGACAAGGGCCTGGAACGACCCAGCTGGCAGATGCTCGGGGCCATCGAACAGTTATGTGAGCGGATGGCGGGGGCGCGGTAGCCCTCTCAGGCGGTGCGCACGGTGCATCCTACAGCGGTGGTAGGGTGCGCCGTGCGCACCAAGATCAGAGTTGCGGCGTCCAGGTCAGTGAGAGCAGGGCGCTGCGGCCTTCTTCGCGGTAGCCGTAATAGCTAACGTTGCTGAAGAACGGATCGTTTGGTCGGCTATACAGGGCTTGGGAGTAGTCTTTGTCCAAAAGGTTGTCGACCTTGATTTGCCACAGCAGCTCATCGCTCATCTGCCAGCTCGCGCGTGCGCCCAGCAGGCCGTAGCCGGCGATCTTGCGGTTGTTGGCGGCATCGTCGTAACGGCCGGAGAAGGCCTGCCAGGTCATGCCGGCGGCGATCGCGCCGAACTGACGATCTAGGTCCAGGCTCAGGCTGCGCTTCGTTCGGCGCGGCAGAATGTGGCCGCTGTCGCGGTCACGCGGGTCTAGCAGACTGGCGCCGAGGGTCGCCTGCCAGCCCAGCAGTTCGCGTTCGATGCTCAGTTCCAGGCCCTGCAGGCGCGCTTTGCTGACGTTCATTGGGGTGCTAAAGAACGTCACCGGGTCGCTGACCACTGTGATCAGATCCTCGACCTCGGTACGGTAGGCTGACAGGCTCCACCGGGTATCCAGGTGATCGCCACGCAGTTGTGCCTCGTAGGTTTTCGAACGTTCCGGGGCGAGATCCGGGTTGCCGCCGTAGAACGGAATGGTCGGGAAGTAGAGGTCGTTGAAAGTGGGCGCATGGAAACCCTCACTGTAGCTCAGCACCAGATCCAGATGCTCGGCCAGGTCCAGCGTCAGCGCTGCGCTCCAACTGTCCTCGCTGCCGAACTGCTGGTTGTCGTCGTGGCGCAGGCCCAGTTCGGTGGCGAAGCCGTTGCCACGATAGCGGTGTTGGACGAAAGCAGCCCGGTTCCAGCGTTTGCTGCGGCTGAAGTCGCTGTCGCTGCCAAGGCGGTCTTCGTACCAATCGAGGCCGAGCAGCAACTGGTGAGCGTCGCCGAGTCGCAGGGTGTTGATCCAGCCGGCGCTGTCGCGGTACGTGTTGTAGACATAGTTGTTGTCGGCATTCAGCGGGTCGCGGTTCTCGCTCTTATCCTCGCTATGGCCGAGTTCCAGACGGCTGCTCCAGTCGTCGGCGAGTTGTGCTTCGAGATGGCCGGCGATGCTGGAGACGCTGAAGCGTTCGCTGGGGTTGCCCGGATCGAAACTGAACAGGTCGTCGTACTCGCTCTCGCCACGTTGCTCGAGCAGGCTCAGGCCGCCCTTTAGGCGGTCGTTGAAGCGATGCTCCAGGCTCAGGTTGAAGGCCTTGCGGCGCAGGCCGTCGTGATCGTTGTCGTAACCGCGGCCGTCCTGGGAACGGTCGAAGCCGGCGCGTTCGACCAGGCTGGCGCCGAGGTCGAAGCGGGTGCGCTGGTCGCCGCCGGCCAGACCCAGGCTGCGCTCGAAGGTCTTCTGACTGCCAGCGGCCAGGCGCAGGCGCGGCTGCAGGCCATCCTCGCCGCGCCGAGTGAATATCTGGATCACACCGCCAATGGCGTCGGAACCGTAAAGCGCCGAGCGGGCGCCGCGCGCGACCTCGATACGATCAATCTGCTCGGGGCTGAGAAACTCCAGACGGGCTAGGCCGCTGGCGGCGGCATTCAGGCGTACGCCATCGACCAACACCAAGGTCTGGTTGGCGTTGGCACCACGTAGGAACAGGCTGGTGAGGCTGCCGCGACCGCCGCTTTGTACGATAGACACACCGGGCACGCGGCTGAGTAGGTCGGGCACGCTACTGACCTGCAGACGTTCGATGTCGTCCCGCTCGAACACCGTGGTCGCCGCGGTAGCCTGCGCTTGCGGTTCGGCCAGGCGCCCGGAGGTGACGACCAGCGGCTCGGCCACGTAGGGCTCGGCGGCCAGCGAGAGACCTGGCATGACGGCGATGGCCAGAGCCAGACGGGACAGTTTCATTCTCTTTCCTCAGCGGTCGGCAGACGGTCGAGGAGGGCAGGCGCAAGCGCAGGACGGCGCTTGACCGTGCTGCCCTCCGCAACACCGGTCGCACCGCCTTGGCCGGTCTCCGGGCTCTCGACCCATGTCCGCCTTCTCAGGCAGGGCCCAGCGGCTGTTGGACGTGGCGCACGCTCAGCGGGTGCAGTCGATTACCGTTGCGGGGGCAGCGTCGGCATTGCTCGTGATGAGCGCACCGACTTCCCGTTTAACACTGCTTGCGCAGCGCACCCTGGCGGAACATGAATGGCGCGCACCTTAGTGCGCACGCATATGAATCACAAGCAAGCGCCGCTCATTCAGCGATGAGCGGGCTTCATGCTCAGGCCTGCAGCAGGCTCAGGCGTTGACGCACCGCGCGTTCGATGCCGGCTTCGTCGAGACCGCACTCGGCGAGCATCTGGCTGGGCTTGGCGTGCTCGACGTAGTAGTCGGGCAGGCCCAGGTGCAGCATCGGCAGCTGGATGTTCTCGGCGGCGAAGAATTCGCTGACCGCACTACCGGCGCCGCCCATGATGCTGTTTTCTTCGATGGTCACCAGCAGCGCGTGGCTGCCTGCCAGTTCGCGCAGCAGGGCTTCGTCCAGGGGTTTGACGAAGCGCATGTCGACCACCGTGGCATCCAGGGTTTCACCGACGCGCAGGGCTTCGGCCAGTTGCACGCCGAAGGCCAGCAGGGCGACGCCCTTGCCCTGGCGGCGTACCACCGCCTTGCCAATTTCCAGCGGCTCCAGACCAGCATCCAGCGCTGCATTGGGTCCGGTGCCGCGCGGGTAGCGCACCGCCGCCGGGCCGTCGAACAGGTGGCCGGTGCTGAGCATGCGGCGCATCTCGTTCTCGTTGCTTGGCGTCATCACCAGCATGCCGGGGATGCAGCGCAGGTAGGACAGGTCGAAGCTGCCGGCGTGGGTCGGGCCGTCCTCGCCGACCAGGCCGGCGCGGTCGATGGCGAACAGCACGTCGAGATGCTGCACGGCCACGTCGTGAATCAGTTGGTCATAGGCGCGCTGGAGGAAGGTGGAGTAGATCGCCACCACCGGCTTGGCACCTTCGCAGGCCATGCCGGCGGCGAGGGTGACGGCGTGCTGCTCGGCAATGGCGACGTCGAAGTAGCGCTCGGGGAAGCGCTCGCTGAAGGCCACCAGATCCGAGCCTTCCTTCATCGCCGGGGTAATGCCAACCAGGCGGTTGTCGGCTGCGGCCATGTCGCACAGCCACTGGCCGAACACGTTGGAGTATTTCGGGCCGCTGGGTTTCTTGGGCGCGGCGACCGGAGTCACCGGTTCCAGCTTGGTGATGGCGTGGTAGCCGATGGGATCAAGCTCGGCCGGGGCGAAGCCCTTGCCCTTCTTGGTCACCACATGCAGGAACTGCGGGCCGTCGAGGTCGCGCATGTTGCGTAGTGTGGTCACCAGGGTGGGCAGGTCGTGGCCGTCGATCGGGCCGACGTAGTTCCAGCCCAATTCTTCGAACAGGGTGCCGGGCACCAGCATGCCCTTGGCGTGTTCCTCGACCTTGCGCGCGATTTCCCAGGCGCCGGGCAGGCGCGAGAGGATCTTCTTGCTGCCCTCACGCATGCTGGCGTAGGTGCGGCTGGAGATGATCTTGGCCAGGTAGTTGGACAGGCCGCCGACATTCTTGGAGATCGACATGTCGTTGTCGTTGAGGATCACCAGCATGTTGGCGTTGACGTCGGTGGCGTGGTTGAGCGCCTCGAAGGCCATGCCGGCGGTCAGGGCACCGTCACCGATCACCGCCACGCTCTTGCGCTTCTCGCCTTTCAGGCGGGCTGCGATGGCCATACCCAGCGCCGCGCTGATGCTGGTGCTGGAGTGGCCGACGCCGAAGGTGTCGTACTCGCTCTCGCTGCGCCGCGGGAAGGCGGCCAGGCCGTCCTTCTGGCGCAGCGTACCCATGCGTTCGCGACGACCGGTAAGGATCTTGTGCGGGTAGGCCTGATGGCCGACATCCCACACCAGACGGTCATCGGGGGTGTCGAAGACGTAGTGCAGGGCGATGGTCAGCTCGATCACGCCGAGGCCGGCACCGAAGTGCCCGCCGCTCTGGCCAACGCTGTAGAGCAGGTACTGGCGCAGTTCGTCGGCGAGGGTTTCCAGGTCCGCTTCGGCCAGGCGGCGCAGTTCGTCGGGCGTGTTGGCGCTGTCGAGCAGCGGCGTCAACGGGCGCTCGCGGGGGATCTCGTGGAAAGTGGTCGGCATCAGGCGAATCGTTATAGGTGTAAAAGATGCGGCAGTTTACCTGATGCCGGGAAAACAGCCCAATCTGCTGTCCATATCGCCGTTACTGGTAGTTTCGTGTGAGGAAGTCCAGCAGCAGTACGCTGATCCGTTCACCGCATTCGGCCTGCAGCCAGTGGCCGGCGCCGGGCAGATCATGGCGTTCCAGGTGCGGCACCTTGTCGCCCATGCGTTTCAGCGTCGGCGCCTCGAAGCGCCCGACCGGGTCGTTCTCGCCGAGCAGGAACAGCGTCGGCTGCTCCACCTGAAGCCCGGCCAGACGCTCGGTGCGCTGCCAGTTGCGCTCGAAGTTGCGGTACCAGTTCAGCGCGCCGCGAAAGCCGTGGCGCTCGAAGGTGCGCAGGTAGTGGGCGAACATCGCCTCGTTGCACCAGGGCGGCAGCGGCAGGTCATCCGGCATGCCGTCGAACAGTCGCGCATTGGCTGGTTTGTCCGTTGCCAGCAGGGCATCGCCGAGGCCGCCGAGCAGCAGGCGCAGGCTGCGGCCGATGTCCTCGTCCAGTTCGGCCTCGGCCACACCCGGCTGCTGGAAATACAGGATGTAATGGAAACGCCCGGCGTAGGCCTCGCGCATCATCTCGATGGCCGGGCGTTTCGGCCTGCCGCCGAAGGGCACTGACAACGCGCCGAGCGCCTTGACTCGCTGCGGCTCCAGTAGCGCCAGGTGCCAGGCCACTGGTGCGCCCCAGTCGTGGCCGACCACCGCCACCTCGCGCTGGCCGAGCTTGTCCATCGCCGCCTGGATATCGCCGCACAGGGTGAGCAGGTCATAGGCCGCCGGATCGACCGGCGCGCTGCTGGCGCCATAGCCGCGCATCTCCGGGGCGAACACCCGGTAGCCGGCGGCGGCCAGCGCCTCGATCTGCGGATGCCAGGCGTACCAGCATTCGGGAAAGCCATGCAGCAGCCACACCGGCTTGCCATGCTCCGGGCCGGCGCTGTACAGGCTCAGTTCGATGCCGTTAACGGCGAGCAGGCGATGGTCGATGTGCATGGATAATTCCTTGGCTATGTCTGAGTTAAGTGTTGGGGGGAAAGGGCCGTAGGGTGGGCCGGGCGGCGCTCCGCTTCAGCCCACCACCGACGGTCAGCGTGGGCTAAAGCCCACCCTACAAGGCTCCGAACCTTCCCGGAACTGCTTGGCAACAGCTAACGCGGACATAGCCAATTCCTTACCAGGTGTCGACGAAGGGACGTTTCTTGCCATCGCGCCGGGGCGGGCGCGGCGCCGCATTGAGGCCGCGCAGCAGCCAGGCGCGGCTGTCGGCTGGGTCGATCACGGCGTCGATCTCCAGATAGCTGGCCATGTTCAGCGCCTTGCCGTTGTCGTAGGCCTTGGCCACCAGCTTGTCGAACAGCGCCTGGCGCGCGGCCTCGTCCGGCTGGGCCGCCAGCTCTTTGGCAAAGCCCAGGCGCACCGCACCCTCCAGACCCATGGCGCCGAATTCGCCACTGGGCCAGGCGGCGGTGAACAGCGGCGAATGGAAGCTGCCGGCGGCCATGGCCTGGGCGCCGAGGCCGTAGCCCTTGCGCAGCACCAGGGTGAAGAAGGGCACCGTGAGGCTGGCGGAGGTGACGAACAGGCGCGAGACGTGGCGCACCGTGGCTTGTTTCTCCGCCTCCGGGCCAACCATGAAACCGGGGGTGTCGCACAGCGAGACGATGGGCAGGTCATGCGCCTCGCACAGTTGCAGGAAGCGCGCGGCCTTGTCGCCGGCCACGGCATCGATGGCGCCGCCCAGGTGTGCGGGGTTGTTGGCGATCAGCCCGAACGGCTTGCCCTCGATGCGAATCAGCGCGGTGATCAGGCCGGGGGCGAACTGGCGGCGCAGTTCCAGCACGCTGCCGTCGTCGGCCAGCAGTTCGATGACCTTGCGGATGTCGTACACGCGCAGGCGGTTTTCCGGGATCACCTGGCGCAGTTCGCGGGGATCGCTGCACTGCCAGTCGCTGAGCGGGCCCTGGAAATAGCCCAGGTACTGCTTGGCCACGGCGACCGCGGCGGCTTCGTCCACCACCAGCACGTCGATCACCCCGTTGGGGCCCTGCACGCTGGTCGGGCCGACCTGCTCGGGGGTGAAGCTGCCCAGTCCGCCGCCTTCGATCATCGCCGGGCCAGCCATACCGATGCTGGCGTTGCGGGTGGCGATGATCACATCGCAGCAGCCGAGCAGCGCGGCGTTGCCGGCGAAGCAGCGGCCGGAGACCACACCCACTGTCGGCACCAGGCCGGAGAGTTTGGCCATGGCGACGAAGGTGTGGCAGTCGAGCCCGGCCACGCCGACGAAGTCGGTATCCCCCGGTCGGCCGCCGCCGCCTTCGGCGAACAGCACCACCGGCAGGCGCCATTGCTCGGCCAGGGCCAGCATGCGGTCAGTCTTCTTGTGGTTCATCACGCCCTGGGTGCCAGCGAATACCGTGTAGTCGTAGGCGATGGCCATGCAGCGCGCAGCCTCGCTGCCGAAGCGCGCGGCGTTCACCGTACCGATGCCGGCAATCAGGCCATCGGCCGGGCTCAGCTCCAGCAGCTCCTCGGGCGAACGTCGGCGGCGCTGGGCAGCCAGGGCCATGGCGCCGTATTCGATAAAGCTGTCTGCATCGAGCAAGTCGGCGAGGTTCTCGCGCACGGTGCGCTGGCCGGTCTTGCGCCTTTTCGCCACGGCCTCGGGGCGACGCGCATCGGTCAGGCGCGCATGGCGCTCGAGCACTTCGGCCAGATCGGCACGGATATGCGCCAGGTCGACTGCCTGTTCGCCGTGGGCGTCGATGCCATCCACCTCGGCCGGCTGCAGGAACGCCAGCGCCTGGCCCTCACCGATGGCGTCACCGGGGGCCACGGCCAGCGCACGGACGATGCCGCTGTGCTCGGCCTTGACCTCGAATTCCATTTTCATCGCTTCCAGCACGGCGATGCGCTGGCCGGCGGCCACGGCGTCGCCATCGGCGATCTCCAGGCTGACCAGCACGCCAGCGCTGGGGGCGCTCAGGGCCAGCGTGCCGGGCGGAGCATCGACTGTGGCCTTGGCGCTGTGCAGCGAAGTATCGGTGGCGAAGTAGCGATGTGGATGGGCCTGCTCGCGAGGGGCCAGCAACTCGCTCAGATGCCGCTCGACGTAGGTGGTATCGACCTGGTTGGCGATCACCGCCTCGCAGTGCAGCAGGTTCTGCAGCAGGTGCAGGTTGCTCGCCACGCCGTCGAGGCGGAACTCGCACAGCCCTCGGTAGGCGCGGCGCAGGGCGCTGGGGTAGTCGCTGGCGCTGGCGATCAGCTTGGCGATCAACGAGTCGTAGGCCGGGCTGACGATGTAGCCGGCATAGCCGCAGCCATCCACACGCAGGCCCGGGCCGGAGGGCGGTTGATAGGCGCCGAGCACGCCACTGGCCGGGCGCGCGCTGCCATCGGCGAGCAGGGTTTCCAGATTCAGGCGCACCTGCACGGCATAGCCCTTGGTCGCAGGTGGTGTGAGCAGATTCAGCTCGGCCAGGCTTTTGCCGGCGGCCAGGTGCAGTTGTGTGTGCAGCAGGTCGATGCCAGTTACTTGCTCGGTAACGGTGTGCTCCACCTGCACACGCGGGTTGGCCTCCATGAAGTAGAAGCGCCCCGGCTGGTCGAGGTCGAGCAGAAACTCGAAGGTGCCGATGCCGCGATACTGCACCTCGGCCGCCAGGCGCAGGGCGCTGGCGATGATCGCGTCACGGGTGGCCACATCCAGATCAGGGCTGGGCGCGATCTCCACCAGCTTCTGGTGGCGGCGTTGCAGGCTGCAGTCGCGCTCCCACAGGTGGCTGACTGTGCCGCTGCCGTCACCGAGCACCTGCACTTCGATATGCCGGGCGCGGCGCACGCGCTTCTCCACGTACAACGCGCCACTGCCGAAGGCGCCCTGGGCCTCGGAGGCGCAGCGGGTGAAGGCCTCGGCCAGTTGCGCCTGATCATCCACCGCGCGCATGCCGCGACCACCGCCGCCAGCCAGGGCCTTGAGCATCACGCTGCCGTGCTTGGCGAGAAAGGCGTATGCCTGCTCAAGCGTCACCGTCTGGTTGATGCCGGGTACCAGCGGTACGTTGCAGCGCTCGGCGAGATCACGGGCGGCGGCCTTGTCGCCGAACAGTTGCAGTATCTCTGATGTGGGGCCGACGAAAGTCAGACCGGCGGCTTGGCAACGACGGGCGAACTCGGCGTTCTCGGCGAGAAAGCCGTAGCCGGGGTGGATGGCCGTGCAGCCCTGTTCACGGGCGATGGCAATGAGCTGATCTACGTCCAGGTAGGCCGCGACACCGCGACCGACCAGCGCCACGGCCAGGTCGGCCTTGCGTGTGTGCAGGCAGGCGCTGTCGTCCTCGGCAAATACCGCGACGCTGCGGATGCCGAGGTCGGCGCAGGCCTGGGCAATGCGAATGGCGATCTCGCCACGGTTGGCGATCAGCAGGGCGGGGAAGGGCATGGCGGCTCCGGACGTCTTGTCGTTATGGAGCCATCTTAGGTGGCTGGTGGCCGGCGTAAAGCAAGCCTTATGTGGCGATCATGCAGTTATAGATGACAATGATGGAGTGGAGCGGCCATCGCGGCTGAAGCCGCTCCCACAAGAGCAGCCTAGCTGCGCCGCTCGACGATGTAACGTGCCAGCTCGCGCAGCGGTTCGGCGCTGTTGCCGAACGGGCGCAGCACGTGCAGGGCCTGGTCGCGCAGTTCCAGGGCGTAGTCCTTCGCGGCGTCGAGGCCGAGCAGGGCGGGGTAGGTGGGCTTGTCGTGGGCTTCGTCCTTGCCCTGGGTCTTGCCCAGGGTGGCGGTATCGCTCTCCACGTCGAGGATGTCGTCCTGCACCTGAAAGGCCAGGCCGATGGCGCGGGCGTATTGCAGCAGGGCCTTGAGTGCCAGTTCGTCGGTGCTGCCACTGGCCAGGGCGCCGAGCGCCACGCTGGCTTCGATCAGCGCGCCGGTCTTGTGTCGGTGCATCACTTCCAGCGCCTGCTGGTCGAGTTGCAGGCCGACCGAGCCAAGGTCGATGGCCTGACCGCCGACCATGCCGGCCGGGCCTGCAGCCTGGCTCAACAGTTCGATCATCTGCAGGCGCGTCTCGGCATCCTGCGGGTTGCGTCGGCGGTCGGCGAGTACGCCGAAGGCCAGGCTTTGCAGAGCGTCGCCGGCAAGGATTGCACTGGCTTCGTCGAAGGCCTTGTGCGTGGTCGGCTGGCCACGGCGCAGGTCGTCGTCGTCCATCGCCGGCAGGTCGTCATGCACCAGCGAATAGGCATGGATCAGTTCTACCGCGCAGGCCGCACCGTCGGCACGTTCGAGATCGCCTTCGAGGGTTTCGCAGGCGGCGTAGACCAGCAGCGGGCGGACGCGCTTGCCGCCATTCATGACGCTGTAGCGCATGGCTTGGTAGAGCCGTTCGAGTTCTTTGCGCGGTGCTTGGAACAGCTGTTCCAGGGCGGTATCGACGCGGGTCTGGCAGCGCTTCTGGTACGCCGCAATCATGCGGATTCTTCCGTGTCGAAGGGCGCTGCCTGCAACTCACCGTCGCGCTCCAGCAGAATCTGCACTTTCTGCTCGGCCTGGGCCAGGGCGGCCTGGCATTCGCGGGTCAGGCCGATGCCCTGCTCGAAGGCAGTCAGGGAGTCTTCCAGCGACAGCTCGCCGCTCTCCAGGCGCTCGACCAGCGTCTGCAACTCGGCGAGGGAGTGTTCGAAGTCGGGAGCGGCTTTCTTGCGGGCCATGGTGCGGGTTCTCGGGAAGCGTAGAAACGGGCGCGACACTAGCAGAGCCGCGCCACTCGGGCAAATCAGCGGGCTGATCGATCAGCGCTGCATGCTGATTTTGTAGGAGCGGCTGGGCGGCATTCCGTTTTATCCGCGATGCTGTCCAGGCACCCACCGCCAATCGCGGCTAAAGCCGCTCCTACAAAAAGGCCGCTTTATTACGCCGAGAAGTAGGTGCTCCAGAAGTAGTACAGCGTCATCGTGCTGCCGACCAGAATGACGAAGCCACGCAACAGTGCCGGCGGTAGTTTCTCGCCCAGTGCGCCGCCAGCATAACCGCCGATCGTAGCGCCGGTAAGCAGGATGGCAAGCTCATACCAGCTGACCCGGCCGGCGATGACGAAGGTCAGTGTGGCGATGCTGTAGATCACCGCCGAGATCAGGTTCTTCAGCGCGTTGGCGCGTGCCAGCGGGTGGCCTTCGATGGAAAACGCGGCGAGCTGCAGAATGCCCATGCCGGCGCCGAAGTAGCCGCCATAGATCGACACGCTGATATGCGCGCCCAGCGACAGTGGCGTATGCGGTGGGTGTGCGGATGCCTTGTTCTTGCGCCGCTCGGCCAGCCAGCGTCCCAGCCATGGGCTGGCAGCAAACAGTGCAGTAGCGGCCAACAACAGCCACGGGATCAACACGCGGAACACATCGTCGCCTCCGGCCAGCAGCAACAGGCCGCCGAGCAGGCCGCCGGCCAGACCGGCCAACAGCAATGGAAGCAGATAACGCCCCAGCGGGCGCAATGAGGCGCGCGCTGCCCAGGCACCAGCCAGGCTGGCCGGCCACAGGGCCACGGCGTTGGTGGCATTGGCCGTTACCGGTGGCAGGCCGGCGGCGAGCAGGGCGGGGAAGGAAAAGAAGGTGCCGCCGCCAGCCAGGGCGTTCATGCCCCCAGCGGCGAAACCGGCGAGGGCCAGCAGCAGTATATCGAACAGGGACATCGGGCAGACTCGCACAAAAAAGGTGCAGCATAGAGCTGACCCTTCGGTCAGCCAAGTGCGACTAAAGTGACGAACCTGCCAATTGTCGTCTGTGCCAGGCCTATGCTTTGCGGCATCATCGCAGCACCTGTATTCGGTACCCGCGATGAACATCGACACCCGTATCAAATTCCGTCACCTGCTGTGCTTTCTCGAGATCGCCCGCCAGCGCAGTTTCGCCAAGGCGGCCGATGCCCTGGCGGTCAGCCAGCCAGCGATTTCCAAGACGCTCAAGGAGCTGGAGGAAATCCTCGAGGCCAGTCTGTTCGAGCGGGGCAAGAGCGGGGTGAGTCTGACCGCTGCCGGTGTCGCCTTCATGCGTTACGCCGGCCCGTGCGTGCAGGCGCTGCGCGATGGGGTGAACAGTCTTCGCGAAGGTGAGCACGAGGCCGGCCAGGTGCGCGTCGGCGTGCTGTCTACCGTAGAGAGCCTGCTGATTCCCGAGGTGGTGCGGCGCCTGCATCAGCGTCACTCGGCGCTGGTGGTCAGTGTTGCTACCGGGCCGGGCGCCTACCTGCTCGGTCAGTTGCGCGTCGGCGAGCTGGACCTGGTGGTCGGTCGCATGACCGACAGCCCGGACATCCAGGGCCTGACCTTCGAGCACCTGTACAGCGAATCGATGAGCCTGGTGGTGCGCCCCGGTCACCCGCTGCTGGCCGCCGGCGCCGCCGCGCTGGGACACCTTGGCGATTACCCGCTGGTGCTGCCGACGGCCGGTACCACCATCCGCAAGCACGCCGACAGCCTGTTCGTACAGTGCGGGGTGACGCCCTCGCGGCAGCGCCTGGAGACCCTGTCGCCGGCGCTGAGTCGGCGCTACGTGCTGTCCGGCGATGCGCTGTGGGTGGCGCCGCAGGACGCGGTGTGCCTGGACGTGCAGCGCGGCGAGCTGGTCGAGCTGCAGCTGGGTGTGCAGGAACCGGGCGGCTCGGTGGGCATCTGCCGCAACAGCGCGCTGGCCCTGCCGCTGGCCGCCGAGCAGTTCTGCGCGGCGCTGCGTGAGGTGGCCGAAGCCTACCGCGAAGGGCTTTTTTCATAACCATTTGGTTATGGATTGGCGGCGTCTTTTCAATATTCTCCGCGTCTGCTTTGGCGGAAACTGTGCTTCAGCCTGATCCCAGGTCGACTCCACAATACTCACAACAGGAGCGCACCATGCCTGCCGAGGACAATCGCCGTTTCGTCATTCGTGACCGCAACTGGCACCCCAAAGCCCTGACGCCCGATTACAAGACCTCCATCGCCCGTTCGCCGCGCCAGGCGCTGGTGAGCATCCCGCAGTCGGTTTCCGAAACCAGCGGCCCGGATTTCTCGCACCTGAAGTTCGCCGAGCATGACAACGATCTGCTGCTCAACTTCAACAATGGCGGCCTGCCCATCGGCGAGCGCATCATCGTTTCCGGGCGGGTGATGGATCAGTACGGCAAGCCGATCCCGCATACCCTGGTGGAAATGTGGCAAGCCAACGCCGGTGGCCGCTACCGGCACAAGAACGACCGCTACCTGGCACCGCTCGACCCCAACTTCGGCGGTGTTGGCCGCGCGCTGACCGACAGCGAAGGCCGCTACAGCTTCCGCACCATCAAGCCCGGCCCCTATCCGTGGCGCAATGGACCGAACGACTGGCGCCCGGCGCACATTCACTTCTCCATCAGTGGCCCGTCGATTGCCACGCGGCTGATCACCCAGCTGTATTTCGAGGGCGATCCGCTGATCCCGCTGTGCCCCATCGTCAAATCCATCGCCAACCCGGACGCGGTGCAGACGCTGATCGCCAGGCTGGACATGGGTGCGGCCAATCCGATGGATTGCCTGGCCTATCGCTTCGACATCGTGCTGCGCGGCCAGCGCCAAACCCATTTCGAGAATAAATAAGGAGGGATGACCATGCCTGTTGAACTACTGCCGGAAACCCCTTCGCAGACCGCTGGCCCCTACGTACACATCGGCCTGGCTCTGGCCGCCGCCGGCAACCCGACCCGCGCGCAGGAAATCTGGAACCAGATGGCGGGGCCCGACGCGCCCGGCGAGCACATCGTGCTGGTTGGCCACGTCTATGACGGCAACGGCCACCTGGTGCGCGACGCCTTCCTCGAACTCTGGCAGGCCGACCACCAGGGCCACTACGACGAGGATTACGACCAGTCCAAAGCGTTCAACGGTTTCGGTCGTACCGCCACCACCTTCGATGCCGGCAGCGAATGGTTCGCCTACACGGTCAAACCGGGTGTAGTGAAAAACGCCGCCGGCGTGCCGATGGCGCCGCACGTCAACGTCGCGCTGTTCGCTCGGGGCATCAACATCCACCTCAATACTCGCCTGTATTTCGAGGATGAGGCCGAGGCCAACGCCAAGGACCCGGTGCTGAACCTGATCGAGCAGCCGCAGCGCCGCGAGACGCTGATCGCCAAACGCTGCGAAGTCGAGGGCAAGCCGGCCTACCGTTTCGATATCCGTATCCAGGGGGACGGCGAGACAGTGTTCTTTGACTTCTGACCCGGTGACGCCCGCCGAGGCGGTGCGCCGTCACTTCGACCGCGAGCTGGCGGCCCGGGGCTTTCGCGCCGACCCCGCCCAGCAGCGGGCCATCGCCCAACTCGCCGACTGGCTGGGCGCGCAGCTGGCGCCCAAGCGGCGCTGGCGGCGTCCGGCTGCGGGTATTTACCTGTGGGGCGGTGTCGGGCGCGGCAAGAGCTTCGTCATGGATTGCCTGTTCGCCGCCGCGCCCCTGGCGAACAAGCGCCGGGTACATGTGCACGGTTTTCTCCAGGAGCTGCAACAGCGCCTGAACGCTTACAGCGGCCAGCCCGAGCCGCTGGCCCGGGTCGCCACTGACCTGGCCGGGGAGGCGCGTCTGCTGTGCTTCGATGAATTCCATGTGCACGACATCGGCGACGCCATTCTCCTCGGGCGTCTGCTCGAATGCCTGCTGCGTGAAGGCGTGGCGTTGGTGTTCACGTCCAATTTCGCGCCGGCCGGGCTGTGCCCGAACCCGCTCTATCATGCACGCTTCAGGCCGTTCATCGCGTTGCTGCAGCGCCATTGTCAGGTGCTTGAACTGGACGCCGGCGAAGACTATCGCCAGCGCACCCGCCACGATTGGGGGCGCTTCATCCAGGCGCCTGCCGAGCGGGCCGACAGCCTGTTGTGCCGCGCCTTGCAGATCGTGGCGGGCGAGGGCGGCGAGCTGCAACTGAACCGCCGCTCGTTCGCCCTGCGGGGGCGAAGCGGGCATGGGATCTGGCTGGATTTTTCTGCGCTGTTCGAGGTGCCGTCATCGACCGCGGATTACCTGTGGTTGTGCGAACATCTCGCTTGCGTCGCCGTCAGTAACGTTCCGCCGCTGCATCGGCTGTCACTGGATGTGCAGCAGCGGGTGATCAACTTCATCGATGTTGCCTACGACAGTGGGGTGGTCCTGCTGCTCGCCAGCGAGTCGAGCCTGGAGCAGGTGTGCGCCGATATCGGCGCCAGCGATTTCAGCCGCACCCGCAGCCGTTTACAGCAACTGTCCAGCTCTGTGGAGAACTGCGTCGCGTGTTAGCCGTACTCAGCATTACCGCACCGATTTTCATCCTGATCGGTCTGGGTTTCGTGTCGGTACGTGGTGGTCTGGTCAACCGCGAACAACTGCGCGGCATGGGCACCTTCGTCATCACCTTCGCCTTGCCCGCCCTGGTGTTCAACGCCCTGGCCAAGCGGCCGCTGAGTGAGGTGCTCAACGTGCCGTACATGGGCGCCTATGCCCTGGGCTCGCTGGCGATCTTCGCCATCGGTTTTGCCGTGGCCTTCTGGTTGCGCCGGCAGGGCGTGTCGCGCAGCGCGATCATGGCCCTGGGCGTGTCGGTGTCCAACAGCGGTTTCATCGGCTACCCGATCGCGCTCACGGTGCTGGGCGAGCAGGCTGCCGTGGCGCTGGCCCTGGGCATGCTGGTGGAGAACCTGCTGATGATCCCCCTGGCGCTGATGCTTGCCGAGAGCGGACAGCAGCAGGCGCAGTCGAAGTGGGCGGTGCTGGGTGAAACCCTCAAGCGCCTGCTGAAGCACCCGATCATCGTCGGTATCAGTCTGGGCCTGGCGGTCTCGTTGCTGGGGATCGACCTGCCGACCCTGCTGAGTCGCCCCATCGACATGCTGGCCAGTGCCTCGGCGCCGGTGGCGCTGTTCGTGATCGGCGGCACCCTGTACGGCATGAAGGCCAATGGCGTGTGGCGCGAGGTGGCGCAAATCAGCCTGGCCAAGCTGCTGTTGCACCCGCTGGCGGTGTTCACCGCACTGATGCTGATGCCGGGCATCGAGCCGCACATGCTGGTGGCCGGGGTGCTGTTCGCCAGCGCGCCGATGCTGAGCATCTACCCGATCATGGGGCAGCGCTTCGGCCTCGAGGAGCGTTGTGCGGCGGCGCTGGTCGGGGCGACCGTGCTGGCGTTCTTCACTATCAGTGCGCTGATCGGCTTCATCGAGTTCCGCGGGCTGCTCGCGTAAGCAGTGGCTAGCCCCGCCCGCACCCTGAGGGGTACCTGACCGTAACGGCCGGGGCTGGGCGGCAGCAAGGGCATTGAGCCTCGTAGCCCGGATGAAATCCGGGAATGACTGAGACAATGGCCGCGGATTGCATCCGGGCTACAGAAGTGTCGTTTGCTGTTTTGCTCAGCATGTTTGCGATTACCGCACGACGGTTCGATAATCGCCAAGTGCTGTTCATCGCCGTTTCGGAGTCATCATGAGCGAAACCCGTCCGCCGCTTACCAGTCTTGCTCCGCCGCCCTACGTATCGCCGGCCAAGCGTATCGAGGAGTTCGCTGGCGACCCCAACTTCATGACCTCCCTGGCCCGTGGCCTGGCGGTGATCAACGCCTTCCAAGAGCGCAAACGCCATCTGACCATCGCGCAGATCAGCCACCGCACCGAGATTCCTCGTGCTGCCGTGCGCCGCTGTCTCTACAGCCTGATGAAGCTGGGCTACGTCACCACCGACGGGCGCACCTATTCGCTGTTGCCCAAGGTCCTCACCCTGGGCCACGCCTACCTGTCGTCGACGCCGCTGGCGGTATCCGCGCAACCCTTCCTCGACCGCCTCAGCGAGCAACTGCACGAGGCCTGCAACCTGGCCACGCTGGAAGGCGAGCAGGTGCTCTACATCGCCCGTTCGGCCATTCCGCAACGGCTGATCTCGGTGGACCTGAGCGTCGGCAGCCGCCTGCCGGCCTACTGCACCTCCATGGGTCGCATCCTGCTCGCCGCGCTGGATGACGATCAGTTGCAGGACTACCTGGCCCACGCCGAGATGCAGCCCAAGACCAGCCGTACCCTGCACACCCCCGACGCGCTATGGGAGTGCCTGCAGCGCGTGCGGCACCAGGGCTGGTGCATCGTCGACCAGGAGTTGGAGCAAGGCCTGCGTTCGCTGGCGGTGCCGGTGTACGACTCCGCCGGCCACGTGCTGGCAGCGATGAACATCAGCACCCACGCTGCTCGCGTTCCGGCCGCCGAGCTGGAAAAGCGCTACCTGCCGCTGATGCTGTCGGCCAGCCGAGAGTTGAGCGGGCAGTTGTTCCGCGCGGTGTAAACGTTCGAAGGTGTTCGATAATCGCCCGATATGGCGATTATCGGATTGTTCTCGTCAGGGTCAGTTTTTAATGTGGCAGGTATCCACCGCGCTCGCTTCGGTGGCGCCTGCAACCTGACGAGAACAATACGATGGCCGACATCATCACGCTGCGCGACGCCATTTCGCGCCATGTCCAGGACGGCGATTGCGTCGCCCTCGAAGGCTTCACCCACCTGATTCCCACTGCCGCTGCCCACGAGATCATCCGCCAGGGCAAGAAAGACCTGCATCTGGTGCGCATGACCCCGGATCTGGTCTACGACCTGCTGATCGGCGCCGGTTGCGCGCGCAAGCTGACCTTCTCGTGGGGCGGCAACCCTGGCGTCGGTTCGCTGCACCGCCTGCGCGATGCGGTGGAGAAGCACTGGCCGCACAAGCTGGAAATCAGCGAGCACAGCCACGCGGCCATGGCCAACGCTTATGTCGCCGGCGCTTCCAACCTGCCGTTCGCCGTGCTGCGCGGCTACCAGGGTT
This sequence comes from Pseudomonas sediminis, assembly GCF_039555755.1. Taxonomy (NCBI): domain Bacteria; kingdom Pseudomonadati; phylum Pseudomonadota; class Gammaproteobacteria; order Pseudomonadales; family Pseudomonadaceae; genus Pseudomonas; species Pseudomonas sediminis. Next base: position 1,032,739 of record NZ_CP154631.1, on the reverse strand, counting down.
CCGATCTGGTCAAGGTCAATCCGGAGATCAAGTTCATCGATTGCCCGTTCAGCGGCGAGAAGCTGGCCGCGATCCCCAGCGTTCGCCCGGACGTCACCGTGATCCATGCGCAGAAGGCCGACCGCAAGGGCAACGTGCTGATCCAGGGCATCCTCGGCGTGCAGAAGGAAGCCGCCCTGGCCGCCAAGCGCTGCATCGTCACCGTCGAGGAAATCGTCGACGACCTGCAGGCGCCGATGAACGCCTGCGTGCTGCCGACCTGGGCCATCAGCGCTGTCTGCGTGGTACCTGGCGGTGCCCATCCGTCCTACGCCCATGGCTACTACGAGCGCGACAACCGCTTCTACCAGGCCTGGGACCCGATTGCCCGTGACCGCGACACCTTCACCGCATGGATCGATGAGTACATCCATGGCACCGAGGATTTTGCGCAGTACCAGGCGAAAGTGAATGGGGAGGCCAAGTGATGAGCGCGTTCAACACCAATGAAATGATGACCGTGGCCGCCGCACGCCGCCTCGGAAATGGCAGCGTCTGCTTCGTCGGCATCGGCCTGCCGTCCAAGGCCGCCAACCTGGCGCGCCTGACCCATGCGCCGGAAGTGGTACTGATTTATGAGTCCGGCCCGATTGGCGCCAAGCCAAGCGTGCTGCCGCTGTCCATCGGTGACGGCGAGCTGGCCGAAACCGCTGACACCGTGGTGCCGACCGGCGAAATCTTCCGCTACTGGCTGCAGGGCGGGCGCATCGACGTTGGCTTCCTCGGCGCCGCCCAGGTCGACAAGTTCGGCAACATCAACACCACCGTGATCGGCGATTACCACGCGCCGAAAGTGCGCTTGCCGGGCGCCGGTGGCGCGCCGGAAATCGCCGGTTCGGCGAAGAAGGTGCTGATCATCCTCAAGCAGGGCCATCGCACCTTTGTCGACAAGCTGGCCTTCATCACCTCGGTTGGCCATGGCGAGGGTGGCGATCATCGCAAGCGCCTGGGCCTGCCAGGTGACGGCCCGGTGGCGATCATCACCGACCTGTGCATCATGGAGCCGGAAGCCGGCAGCAACGAATTCATCGTCACTTCGCTGCACCCGGGCGTGACCCGCGAGCAGGTGATCGAGAACACCGGCTGGCAGATTCGCTTCGCCGACAACCTGACCACCACCGAGGCGCCGAAAGCTGAGGAACTGGCCGCCCTGCGTGACCTGGAAGCGCGCACCGCCGCCGCTCATGGTCAGGCTGGAGGTGAGGAATGAGCCGCGACGTATTCATCTGCGACGCCGTGCGCACGCCGATTGGCCGCTTGAATGGCGCGCTGTCGGCGGTGCGCGCCGACGACCTGGCGGCGATTCCGCTCAAGGCGTTGGTGGAGCGTAACCCGCAGGTCGACTGGTCTGCAGTCGATGAAGTGTTCATGGGCTGCGCCAACCAGTCCGGCGAAGACAACCGCAACGTCGCCCGCATGGCGCTACTGCTCGCCGGTCTGCCGGAAACGGTGCCAGGCGTGACCCTCAACCGCCTGTGCGCCTCGGGTATGGAGGCGGTGGGCGCTGCCTTCCGCGCCATCGCCACGGGCGAAATGGAGCTGGCCATCGCCGCTGGCGTCGAGTCCATGACCCGCGCACCCTACGTGATGGGCAAGGCCGACAGCGCCTTTGGCCGTGGCCAGAAGCTGGAAGACACCACCCTGGGCTGGCGCTTCGTCAACCCCCTGATGAAAGAGCAATACGGCGTCGACCCGATGCCGGTCACCGGTGACAACGTCGCCGAGGACTACGGCGTCAGCCGCGCCGATCAGGATGCCTTCGGCCTGCGCAGCCAGCAGCGTGCGGCGGCGGCTCAGGAGAGCGGTTACTACGCCGAGGAAATCGTCCCGGTAGTGATCAAGACCAAGAAGGGCGAGATCGTCGTCGACCGTGACGAGCACCCGCGTGCCGACACCACCGCCGAAGGCCTGGCCAAGCTCAAGCCGGTCAATGGCGAAGGCAAGACCGTCACCGCCGGCAACGCCTCGGGCCTCAATGACGGCGCCTCGGCGATGATCCTGGCCTCGGCTGAAGCTGTTAAGAAATACGCCCTCAAGCCGCGCGCCAAGGTGCTGGGCATGGCCAGCGGCGGCGTGGCGCCACGCATCATGGGCGTCGGCCCGGTGCCGGCGGTGCGCAAGCTGCTAGCGCGGCTGAACCTGAGCATCGAGCAGTTCGACGTGATCGAGCTGAATGAGGCCTTCGCCGCTCAAGGCCTGGCCGTCACCCGCGACCTCGGTCTGCCGGACGACAGCGCCAAGGTCAACCCGAACGGCGGCGCCATCGCCCTCGGCCACCCGCTGGGTATGAGCGGCAATCGCCTGGTACTGACCGCCGTTCACCACCTGGAGAAGACCGGCGGCAAACTTGGTCTGGCGACCATGTGCGTGGGTGTCGGCCAGGGACTGGCGCTGGCCATCGAGCGGGTGTGAACCGAAGCAAATTCGGGCGCGTAGGGTGGGCTTTAGCCCACCATTGACGGCGGTGGGCTGAAACGGATCGCCGCCCGGCCCACCCTACACCCCTCCCACGGTGCCGTGCGCGGCGCCGCCGGTTGATGCCACACTAGCCGTACATTTTTCCCAGGAGCGTTGCGCGCGTGAGCAACCAACTTTTCGATGCCTATTTCACCGCGCCGGCCATGCGCGCGATCTTCTGCGACGCCGGGCGAGTGCAGGGCATGCTCGATTTCGAGGCCGCCCTGGCAAGGGCCGAGGCGCGCGTGGGGCTGATTCCCGCCGAGGCCGTGGCGCCCATCGCGGCCGCCTGCAAGGCCGAACTCTACGATTACCCGGCGCTGGCCCAGGCTATCGCCACTGCTGGCAATTCCGCCATCCCGCTGGTCAAGGCACTGGGCAAGCGCATCGCCGCCACTGACCCCGAGGCCGAGCGCTACGTTCATCTTGGCGCTACCAGCCAGGACGCCATGGACAGCGGCCTGGTGCTGCAACTGCGCGCCGCCATCGGCCTGCTGGAAAGCGATCTGGCGCAGTTGGCCGATGCTCTGGCGGCGCAGGCCGAGCGCCATATCGATACCCCGCTGGCCGGGCGTACCTGGCTGCAACAGGCCACACCGGTCACCCTCGGCATGAAGCTGGCCGGTGTGCTTGGTGCCGTTACCCGACATCGCCAGCGCCTGAGCGAGCTCAAACCGCGCCTGTTGAGCCTTCAGTTCGGCGGCGCCTCTGGCAGCCTGGCGGCGCTCGGTGATGCCGGTTGGGCGGTCAGCGGTGCGCTGGCGCAGGAGTTGGAACTGACCCTGCCCGAGCAGCCCTGGCACACCCAGCGTGATCGTCTGGTGGAATTCGCCAGTCTGCTGGGGATGATCGCCGGCAGCCTGGGCAAGCTGGGCCGCGACCTCAGCCTGTTGATGCAGACCGAAGCCGGCGAAGTCTTCGAGCCGTCGGCGCCGGGCAAAGGTGGCTCGTCGACCATGCCGCACAAGCGCAACCCGGTCAGCGCCGCCGTGCTGATCGGCGCCGCCACCCGCGCGCCGGGCCTGGTGGCGACCATGTTCGCCGCCATGCCGCAGGAGCACGAGCGCAGCCTGGGCCTGTGGCATGCCGAGTGGGACACCCTGCCGGAGCTGTGCTGCCTGGTCTCTGGCGCCCTGCAGCAGGCACTGCTGGTGGTGCCGGGGCTGGAGGTGGATGCCGCACGCATGCGCGCCAATCTTGAGCTGACCCAGGGCCTGGTGCTGGCTGAGGCGGTGAGCATCGCTCTGGCGCAGAAGATCGGCCGCGACGCGGCCCATCACCTGATCGAACAGTGCTGCAAGCAGGCGGTGCGTGAGGGCGCCCACCTGCGCACCGTGCTTGTTGCCAATGCCGAGGTCAGCGCGCAACTTTCTGCTGACGAGCTGGATCGCCTGCTCGATGCAGCGCATTACCTGGGCCAGGCTCGCCGCTGGGTCGAACGGGCCGTTGCCGAACACACGCAATTTTCCTCTTAGGAGTTATCCATGCCTGCCGTACGTCTCGCCGATGGCGATTTGAACTACCTGCTCGAAGGCCCGGCCGGTGCGCCGGTGCTGGTGCTGTCCAACTCGCTGGGCACCGACCTGCACATGTGGGATGCGCAGATCGCGGCCTTCACCCAGCACTTCCAGGTGTTGCGCTACGACACCCGTGGTCATGGCGCCTCGCTGGTTAGCGAAGGGCCATACAGCATCGAACAGAACGGTCGCGACGTGCTGGCCCTACTCGATGCGCTGAGTATCGCCAAGACGCATTTCTGCGGGCTGTCCATGGGCGGTCTGATCGGCCAGTGGCTGGGTATCAATGCGCCCGAGCGCATCGAGCGCCTGGTGCTGTGCAACACCGCCGCCAAGATCGGCACGCCCGAGGTGTGGAACCCGCGCATCGAGATGGTGCTGGCCGAGGGCGAGCATGCCATGCGCGGGTTGCGTGATGCCTCGATCTCGCGCTGGTTCACCGCTGATTTCGCCGAGGCCAATCCGGGCAAGGTCGAGCCCATCGTCGGCATGCTGGCGCAGACTTCGCCCGAAGGCTACGCAGCCAACTGCGCGGCCGTGCGCGATGCCGACTACCGCGAGCAGTTGGGCGCCATCCGTGCGCCGACGCTGATCGTCTGCGGCAGTGGCGACCCGGTCACCACCACCGAGGACGGCCGTTTCATGCAGGCGCGCATCGCTGGCGCTGAACTGGTGGAGTTCTATGCCGCGCACCTGTCCAACGTGCAGGCTGGTGATGAGTTCAGCCAACGCGTACTGGATTTCCTGCGCGCCTGATCGCCGCTTTTCCGTAGGAGCGAGCTCTGCTCGCGAACATTGCGACGCAAGCGCTTCGCGAGCAGAGCTCGCTCCTACATATCCAATTCGAGGATTGATCGATGGACGAGAAACAACGCTACGAAGCCGGCATGCAGGTGCGCCGTGCGGTACTCGGTGACGCCCATGTCGACCGCAGCCTGGAGAAGCTCACGCCGTTCAACAGTGAGTTCCAGGAGATGATCACCCGTCACGCCTGGGGCGATATCTGGACGCGCCCGGGCTTGCCGCGCCACACACGCAGCCTGATCACCATCGCCATGCTGATCGGCATGAACCGCGAGGGCGAGCTGACGCTGCACCTGCGCGCGGCGAAGAACAACGGGGTGAGCCGCGAAGAGATCAAGGAAGTGATCATGCAGAGCGCCATTTACTGCGGCATTCCAGCGGCCAACGCCACTTTCCACCTCGCCGAAGCCGTTTGGGACGAGCTGGGTGTGGAATCGCTGCAGGACTGAGCCCGCGAGCAATGGAGCGCTGCCCGGACCACGCATCCGGGCGGCGCTTTTTTATGCCTGTTCGTCCTGCGTGCCGGACGTCAGAGCGTAGCGGCGTGGCGTCCGGCGATATAGCCGAAGGTCAGCGCCGGCCCGAGGTTGATGCCGCCGGACGGATAATGCCCACCCAGCGGGCTGGCCATATCGGTGCCTGCTGCATACAGCCCCGGTATCGGCTGGCCATGTGCGTCCAGTACCCGCGCCTGGCCGTCGGTGCGCAGCCCGGCGAAGGTGCCGAAGCAGCCCGGCTGTACCTTTACCGCATAGAACGGCCCCTGCTCGATGGGGGCCACGCAGGGGTTGGGGCCGTCGTGTTGCGCATCGCCGCTGCGACGATTGAAGGGCGTACTGCCGCGGCCGAATTGCGGGTCTTCGCCTTGACGCGCATGACGATTGAATTCGCTGGCGGTGGTGGCCAGACCAAGCGGGTCGATGCCACAGGCAACAGCCAGTTCTTCGAGGCTGTCACCGCGCTTGAGGTAGCCATTGCGGATATGCGGCGACAGCGGCAGCGGTGCCGGGCGGGCAAAGCCCAGGCCATAACGGCGCTGAAAGCGGTGGTCGCAGATCAGCCAGGAGCAGGCTTCCTGATCCTCGGGGATGGCCTTGAGCATGGCATCGACGTAGTCGTAGTAGCCGCCGGCCTCGTTGACGAAGCGCTGGCCGTTTTGCAGCACGCCGATGATGCCGGGCTTGCCACGGTCGATGATGTGCGGGAAATGGCCGACGCTGCCGTCGGGGTAGGGCACCTTGGACACCGGCGCCCAGGCCACTGGCGAGCGCAGATCATCGGCTACACGCCCTCCGGCGGATTCTCCCAGGCGCAGACCGTCGCCGGAGCAACTGAGCGGTGGCAGGGCGAGGTTGTCGTGGCCGCTGGCATCACGCGGGAACATCGCCTGGCGCCGCTCCGGATCGTTGGGAAAACCGCCAGCAGCCAGCACCACCGCTTTGGCGCGGATAGTCATTTCTTCGCCGGCATACAGCACCACGGCGCCGCATACGCTGCCGTTCTCGACGATCAGGCGCTGCGCGGGTGTGGACTCCAGCATCTGCACGCCCAGATCCTGCGCTGAACGGGCCAGGCGGGCGACCAGCGCCACGCCATTGACCAGGTGCATGGCCCGGCCATAGCGAGCCAGATGGTAGAGGTGGCTGGTGAAGCGGCGGATTACGTGCAGCAGCGCCTTGGGCGAGCGGGTCATGTTGAGGAAGGCGGCCAGATCGGCGCCGGCCATGATCGGCATGCCCATGAAGGAGGTCTCGCGCATGGTCTTGCGCAGACGCGGCAACAGGTCGAGCACCTCGCGGCCATCGTAGGGCGCGGCGATGACCTGATGACCGCCGGTGGCGGCGCCGGGCGTGTCACCGTGCATGTCGGGGATGCCGTTGCCATCGACGAATTGCAACGCGGTGTGCTGCTCGAAGAAGGCCACCATGTCCGGGCAGTTCTGCAGAAAGGCGTCCACCAGCTCGGGGCGGTAATGCTCGCCCAGCTCGTTGCGCAGGTAGGTACGCGGCTGCTCGATATCTTCGACGATGCCGGCGCGCTGGGCCAGCGGGTTACGCGGTGCCCACAGCCAGCCGCCGGACCATGCGGTCGCGCCACCCAGCACCGCGTCCTTCTCCACCAGGATCACCCGTTTGCCCAGGTGCGCGGCGCTGACCGCAGCGGCCAGCCCGGCCGCGCCGGAGCCGACTACCAGCAGGTCGCAGTCGAGTGGGGCATTGGACATGGCAGATCTCCGCATTTGTTATTTATTGGAACTTGGTTCCGGATTTTATGTGGCGACTCTCGAGGCGCCAAGCACTGTCGGATGATTCACCCGGGAAGTCGTGCGGTTAGCGATCAATTATTGCCGGTGTAGCGCGGATGCAATCCGCGAAAGGGCAGTGATTGAGTCTTGCTCACGAGCCGCGATGGTGGACAAGCTGCGCGTTGTCCACCCTACTGCTCAGCTCCAGCCCTCACGTACGAAAGCGACCGATGCGCAGCTGCAACTCGCCACCCAGCCTGGCCAGCTCGGCGCTGGACAGTGCAGTTTGTTCGGTCGCGTTGGCGCTTTGCTCGCCGATGCTGCGCACGTTGTCCAGGCTACGGTTGATGTCCATCGCCACCGCACTCTGCTGCTCGGCGGCACTGGCGATCTGCTGGTTCATCTGCTCGATCAGCGCAACGGCCTGATTGATCTGCGTGAGGCTCTGACCGGCCCGCTCGACGCTGCTCACTGCATCCTGGCTGAGGCTCTGGCTGGCCTGCGTCTGAGCGACGGCCTGTTGCACGCGATGCTGCAGGCTGGCAATCAGCGCTTCGATCTCGCTAGTCGAGTCCTGGGTGCGGCGCGCCAGGGCGCGTACTTCATCGGCGACCACGGCGAAGCCGCGGCCTTGTTCACCGGCGCGTGCCGCTTCGATGGCGGCGTTGAGCGCGAGCAGGTTGGTCTGCTCGGCGATGGACTTGATCACATCCAGCACGCTGCCGATGCGTTGGCTCTCACCTTGCACCTGGCCGACGGTCTGCCCGGTGTGCGCCACTTCGTTGGCCAGGCGCTCGATCTGCTCGACGACCTGGCGCACCTGGCGATCACCGTCGCGGGTTTGCGCTTCGGCCTGTTGCGCGGCTTGCGAGGCGTGCTCGGCGTCACCCGCCACCTGCTGCACACTGGCGACCATTTGCTGCATGGCGCTGGCGGTCTGGCCGGACTCCTCACTCTGTTCGCGCACCCCCGCACGGGTCTGTTCGCTGACGGCCGACAGCTGTTCTGCCGCCGCGGCAATCTGCGTGGCGCTGCCGCCTATCTGCTCGATCAGTTCGCGCAGGTGGTCGCGCATGCTCTGCAGCGCCCCGAGAAGCTGGCCGACCTCGTCACGCCGGATGGCGCTGCGAACACCGCTGAGGTCGCCGGCTGCAACCTGTTGCGCCAGCAGCAGGCAATGCTGCAACGGCCCGACGATCAGGCGGCGAATCAGCCAGCTGGCGAGCAGCGCCAGCAGCAAGGCGGCGGCGGTAAGCAGGGCAAGAGCCTGCAGCGACGTGCGATTGCCTTCATGCATGACGCGTTGCTGGTGCTGCTGCAGATCGCTGCCTTGCTGCAACATGCCCTGCGCCAGGTCGGTCAGTTGGCTGCGGCGTTGCTGCTCTGCCTCACGACTCTGGCGGTAGTGCTCGAAGGATTCGCGGTAGCTGTCGAGCGCGCGCAGCGCTTCGTCCAGGGAGGCCTGCTGCAGGGCTGCCAGTTGCGTGCGCAGTTGCTGCGCCGCCTCGGTCATGGTCACGAACCGCGCTTGCCAGAGGTCGGTATCGGCGTTGTCAGCACTGCGGATGAACTGCCCCTCCGCCAGGCGCAGTAGCAACAGCATATGGCTCAGGCGGGCTGCCGCCTCGGCCTGGTCGAGACTGTTCTGTGCGCCAGTTTCGCCGTCGAGCAGTTGGTCGCGGATCAGGTTGAACTGGTCCTGAGTGACCATCTCGAACTGGATCAGCGCCTCATCGGCGCGTATCGCCATCCCGGTCTGCGCCGTGCCGGCTTGAGACTGGGTAGCACGCAATTGGGTGAATTGCTGCAGGTAGGCGTCGTTGCCTCGTTGCAGTTGTTGGAACTGCTCGGTATCGCTGGCGATGTCCGTCAGGTCCGCGGCGATACGTGCGTGCTGCTCGGTGATTGCCACCTCATGGCCAGCCAGCGGCGCCAGCAGGTAGTCCTTTTCCAGCAGGCGCAGTTGCAGGATCTGCTGCTTGAGGTCCGCGACCTGCAGCGATTGCCCGGCATGCCCGAGAATCTCGCTGGCGGTGCGCCAGCCCCCCAGAGCCACTGCCAGGGTCAGCAGCATGACCAGCGAGAAACCCAGCAGGAGTTTGTGGCCGACCTTGAGGTCGGCACTGCGTTCGATAATCCAGCGCATGGTGGTACTTCCTCGAACAGGTGCACATCAAAAAAAAGCCCGTCACGAGGACGGGCTGAACGTGCCGTAACACTAGGAGTCACTTGTGCAGCGATGCCGCGTGATGCTTACAGGAGCGAAAGCGGGTAGTTGATGATCAGACGGTTCTCGTGCAGATCCTGGCCCGCGTCGCGACGCACATCGGAGTTACGCCAGCGGATGCTCAGGTTCTTCAGCGTGCCTTCCTGGATGGTGTAGGCCAGCTCGGATTCGCGGCCCCATTCCTCGGCGTTCTCGCGGGTTTTCACGCCATTGGTGTAGACGTCGATGTTGCTACCGCTGACGTAGCGGTTCATCAAGGTCAGACCCGGAATGCCGAGGCCGGCGAAGTTGTAGTCATGGCGAATCTGCCAGGAGCGTTCTTCCGGGTTGTCATAGCTGTTGGTGAAGCCGTCGTTGACCAGAGTGCCGCCGCTGGCGCCGTCGATACGCATGAACTTGGTGTCGCCGCTGAGCTTTTGGTAGGCAACCATGAAACTGTTGTTGCCGGTCTTGGCAGTGAGTGCGCCCTGATAGACCTTGTTGTCCAGATTGCCGGCCTTGGCCGCGCCTTCTTCCTTGCCGGTAACGTAGCCAAGGTTGGCACCCAGTACCCAGTCACCGACCGGTTGGCTGTGGGTCAGCTGCACGTAGCTCTGCTGGTAGACGTCTTCCAGGCGTGCGTGCCAGACGCCGACCATGGTGTTGTTGCCGTTGAAGCGGTACTCACCACCACCGAAGTTGAAGTCATCGCCTGCTACGCCGTTGAACGACATGTCTTCGCGACTGGCATCGTTACGCTGGCTGTTCTTCCAGAACTGGCCACCGTACAGGGTCAGGCCATCGATCTCGTTGGACGTCAGCTGTGCGCCCTGGAAGGTTTGCGGCAGCGAGCGGCCGTCGTCAGCGCGCAGGATCGGCAGTACGGCGAACCACTCACCGACCTTCAGTTCGGTCTTGGAAATCTTGGTTTTCGCCGCCACGGCGGTACGGCCGAACTGATCAGCAGCCTGGCCGTCGTCGTGAATAGGCATCAGTTGGGTATTGGCGGCGCCGCGGTTGCCGTCCAGCTTGATGCTGTAAAGGCCGAGCACATCCAGGCCGAAACCGACGGTGCCTTCGGTGAAGCCGGAACGGGCATCGAGAATGAAGCTCTGAGTCCAGCCTTCGGCCTGGCCCTGACGCTCGCGATTAGTTGCCGGGCCGATCATCGGATCAGTGCCGTTCAGGTAATTGCGGTTGAAGTAGTAATTGCGCAGGCCGAGGGTGACCTTGGCGTCCTCGACGAAGCCGGCAGCGTGGACGCTACCAACTGGCAGTGCGGCGATGACGGACATGGCCAGTGCGCTGGGCAGCAGGCGGGTAACGGTGGTTTTCATTGTTATCGTTCCTCTGTGGTCGATCTTCAGGGTGCACTACCCCCCTCCGCGCAGGCAGATACGCAAAAAAGAGGGGGTGCCGCCGTTAGCGGCGGAGGTGCGTCAGGGGCAGGTCAGGGCTTGGCGATGCCGACCGAGTCCGGGGAGATCTCGATGGCCTTGGCCTTGTACATCGACCAGGTGGTGACCGACTGCCAGCGCTTGAGGAACTCCTCGGCTTCGGCGCCGTTGAGGTTCAGGCTCTGTGCACCGAAGTTCTTCAGGAAGCCCTGGAACTCGGGATTGGCCACGGCCTTGGCGTAGGCATCGACCAGCTTCTGCTTGACGTCATCCGGGGTGTCCTTGCGTACGAAGGCGCCCCAGAACGGACCCCACGGCAGGTACTCTGCGATGGCCGGCAGCGACTTGGTGATCGGCTCCACGCCCGGCAGTTCCGGGGTTTCCTCGGTGGCGAACACGGCCAGGGCCTTGAGCTTGCCGCTGCGTACCAGCTCGCGCGCGGCGGCCAGGCTCAGCGGCATGAAGTCGATATGATTGCCCATCAGTGCGGTGATGCCGGGGCCGTCGCCGCCGAAGGTCACTTCACGCACTTTCAGCTCGTCCACAGCGTTGATCATCGCGCTGACGGTGCTCGGCAAGCCGCCGGCACCAGTGGAGCCCATGCGCAGGGTGTCCGGGTTGGCCTTGGCGGCAGCCATCAGCTCAGCCATGTTGTTGAACGGCGCGTCGGCGTTGGCGGCGATCACCACCACGTTCTGGCCAATGATGCTCACCGGGTAGAAGTCGGCGTAGTCGAAGTCGGCCAGTTTCAGCACTTTGTACAGCTGCGGGTTCTCTGCACCGAGCAGGACGGTGTAACCGTCAGGACGCTGGGTCTTGACGAAGGTGCTGCCGATCACCGCGGTGCCGCCCGGACGGTTGTTGAGGATGAACTTGCCGCCCAGTTCTTTTTCCACGTAGGGCGTCAGGCTGCGCATGACGTTGTCGGTAGCACCGCCGGCGCCCCAGGGAATGACCGCCTGGATGCTGCGCTCGGGGTATTCGGCATGGGCCGGCAGAGCCATAGTCAGGGCGCTGAGGCCGAGGGCGGCGCCGGTCAGAAGGGATTTGAACATCGGGACTCTCCATCGCTTGTTGTTGTGAGCCCCAGTCAAGGTCGGGGCACACCTGTTGGTGCTCGTGTGTCAGCCGCGCGCGGAGGCGGGGCTGAACTTGCTCTTGAGTTTCTTCAGTAGCGGGGTGTTGCCCAGCAGAATCAGCACTACCGCACTGGTCAGGATCAGCGACAGCGGGCTGGTGACCAGACCCTGCAGTAGCTCCCCCGGGTGATCGCCGGCCGAGGACATCGCCTGGCGATACGAGGTGTCCATCAGCGGGCCGAGGATGGCGCCGAGGATGATCGGGCCCATCTGGAAGCCGAAGATCTTCAGCAAATAGCCGAGCACACCGAAGCCGAGCATCCAGTACACCTCGGTCATGCTGCTGTTGATCGAGTAGGTACCGACCACGCAGAGCACCAGGATCAGCGGAATCAGCACGGCCTTGGGCATTTCGACGAACTTGGCGAACAGCTTGATGCCCATCAGGCCGAAGATCATCAGAAACACGTTGGCCAGCAGCAGGTTGCCGACGGTGAAGTAGAAAATGTGCGGGTTCTCTACCATGAGCATCGGGCCGGGGTTCAGACCATGCACGACCAGGGCGCCGATGATCACCGCCGTAACCGCGTCGCCAGGCATGCCCAGAGTCAGCATCGGCACGTAGGCGCCACCGACCGCTGCGCTGTTGGCGGTTTCCGGGGCGACCAGGCCTTCGTAGGCTCCCTTGCCGAATGGTTTGGACGGATTTTTCACGGTGCGCTTGGCATGGTCGTAGGCCATCAGTGCAGCGATGTCACCGCCGACGCCCGGCAACACGCCGACCACCACGCCGATGATCGAGGTGCGGATCGACAGCGGCAGGAATTTCAGGACCATGGCGAAGGACGGCAGGATCTTGTCGACCTTCTGCCGAATCACCGGGCTGTCCAGGTTATGCAATTGATAGAAGGCCTCGGCGACGCCGAACAGGCCGATCATCAGCACCACGTAGTGGATGCCGCCCATCAGTTCGACCTGGCCGAGCGTGAAGCGCCCTTCGGCGGTGACCGGGTCCATGCCTACCAGACCGATGATCGCACCCAGTGCTGCAGCGAAGATGCCCTTGGCCAGTGAGCCTTCGGATAGGCTGCCGACCAGTAGCAGGCCGATGGTCGCCACCAGAAAGTAGTCGCGCGGAGCGAACCGCAGAGCCAGATCGCCGATCAGCGGTGCGGCACTGGCGAGCATGATGGTGCCGACGATGCCGCCGACCACCGACATTACGGTGCTCAGGCCGATGGCGCGTCCGGCTTCGCCCTGTTGTGCCAGTGGGTAGCCATCGAAGGCCGTGGCCACTGAGGAGGGCGCGCCGGGGATGTTCAGCAGTATGGCGCTGCGCGAGCCACCGTAAACGCCGCCAATGAAGATGCCGACGATCAGCGCCAGGGCGTCGTTGACGTCCCAGGAGAAGGTGAAGGACACCAGGATGGACACTGCCATGGTCACCGACAGGCCTGGGATGGCGCCGATATAAATGCCGGCAAAGGTGCCCAGCGCAGTCAGCATCAGCAGCTGCGGATCACTCCAGGCCATCAGCAGGTAGGAAAAGGTATCGCTCATCTCGGGTGCCTCGTTATGGCAGGTAAACGCTGAAGGCCAGGCTGAACAGCAGATAGATCAGCACCAGCAACACAGCTGCGATCAGGATGGCGTTGAGAACGCGGCCATTGCGCAGGTAGACGATCGAAAGCACAAGGAAAAGGAAGGTGCTGACGTAGAAGCTGACCCACTGAATAGCCGCCAGGTACGTTACGGCCAGCAGGCCAAAGATCAGCACAGCCCTGGGGAAATGCTGGCTACGGAACTGCTGGAAGGCATCGAGCCAGCCACTGCAGTCGGGGCGTGCCTTGCCAACCAGTTCGAAGGCAATCTTCACCGCCGACAGGATCATTACCAGCGCCACGCCGATAGGAAAGGCGCCTGGAGAGTTGGCCGAGGAGAAGCCGGAAATCTGGTAGGCCAGGTAGAAGATCACCAGGCTGAACACCAGCAGCAGAGCGCAGAACGTGCGCTCGCCGACCAGCATCTTGTCTGTCTTGTTCATGCTATCGCTCCGACAGAATGGGGGAGGGTAAGGGGCTGAGTCAGGCTTTGCGCGCAGGTAGCAGTCTGGCAAGCAGCGAGCTGATCAGGCGCGGCCGGAAGCTCCTGTGCATGCCATGACAGGCAGGGGCGAGGACGGGCATGGCTAGCGTCGATAGGGATGACCAGTCGTCGAGCAACGAGCTGGTGGCCGGGCAAGGAGTGGCCCTGGCTGTGGCATGGGAGGCCGGGGCACGCAGGTGCATAGGCTGTGACATGACAATTGACCTTCTTATATTTATTGGCTGCTGAAACATTCGAAGCGTGATGCACCAGGCAGAAGATCGCTTCGTTTTCAGGCGTGGTCGGAATAGTGAGCCGACCAGGCTGGCCATTTCAATTCGCTAAACGGGGTTCTGTTCGATAACCGAACAAGAACGAACCAGTTAGTACATTGCGCGTTGCGTCGGCAGTATCGCGCGTCCGCGTCCCTGCATCCAGAGGCAGGCGTGCGTCTGGCTCGCATCGGCGGGCGCTTGTCTCTCAGCAGGCCGTTGGAAACGTAGGCGAGGCAGGCAAGACCAAGGCAAAAACGACCGAAAAAGCGCAGTTTACGTTTTGTAAATGAGCATTTTGAGGTCGTTTTTAACGCAGTATTGCCAACGCAGGTAGTTCTCCTACGGCCTGTTAGAATCGGCGCAAATTTTTCAGGATATTCTCATGGCCGGCAGTCAGATCGAACGCGCGCTCAGCCTTCTCGAAAGCCTCACTCGCGACGCCCGTGGCCTGCAGATGCAGGCGCTGGCCGATGAGCTGGATATTCCCAAGAGCGCCACGCATCGCATGCTCGCCGAGCTGATTCGCCTGGGTTACGTACGCCAGGATGCGCTCACCAGTCGCTATCGGCTTTCCACCAAACTGGTGGCGCTGGGCTTTCGCTATCTGACCAACAGCGGCGCTGATGTGGTGCAGCCGATTCTCGATGGCCTGGCCGAAACCAGCGGCGAGCTGGTACGCCTTGGCGTGATCGAGGGCGAGCGCCAGACCTGGATTGCCAAGAGCCAGGGCGCCCGTTCCGGCCTGCGCTACGACCCTGACATGGGGCGTGACGCGCCGCTGTTCTACACCGCATCCGGGCACGCCTGGCTGGCCAGTATGAGCGATGCAGAAGCGTTGGCGTTGGTGGCGCGGCAGGGTATCGCCGACCCTGCCGACGTCGGCCCAAATGCGCCACGCAACGAGCAGGAGTTGCTGCAGCGCCTGGCTCTGGCGCGTCAGCAGGGTTATGCCTGGGTCATGGAAAGTTCGTCGATCGGCACCGCAGCGCTGGCTGCCGTGGTGCGTGACCCGCGTGATGGTCGGGTGATCGGTGTGCTCAGCATCGCCGGCCCGAGCGCACGTTTGCCGCTTGCGCGCATGCACGAGCTGGCCGCAGATCTGCTGGCTGCTGCCGACGAGTTGTCCGCTGCCAGCCCTGCCTCCGAGTTGTTTGCCTGATCGGCTAGAAGCGACACGCCCACGGCCACGTCATTGTAGGAGCGGCTTCAGCCGCGAAGCACGGTGATTCGCTGCAGAGGCCGCTGCTACGGCCTGTCGAGTCCGATTCCTTTGCCGGTTTCGGTGCGCACGGCACACCCTACGACGTTTCCGTACCGCGCAAAACTCCTCTGTATTTTCGTCTTGCGTAAATTTTGGAACTGAGTTCTAAATATTAAAAAGGTCTGCGCCTGATGCATTCGGTGCGCTTGCGTGAGAACGACAACAAGAGGATCGCCGCGTGACTTCCCCTTTGCGTATTGCCCTGATCGGCGCCGGTGTCATGGGCCGTCAGCACTACCAACACCTGCAGGCTCTGACCGAGGCGCGACTTTGTGCCATCGCCGATCCAGGCCCGCAAGCGGCTGACTTCGCGGCTGAATGCGGCGTGCCGTATTTCGCCGATCACTTGCAGATGCTGGAGCAGGCGCGACCTGAGGCGGTGATCGTCGCTAACCCCAACGCACTGCACGTCAGCACGGCGCTCGATTGCATCGCCGCTGGCGTACCGGTGCTCCTGGAGAAACCGGTGGGCGTGCATCTGGACGAGGTGCGTGAGCTGGTCGCTGCCAGCGAGCGTTCCGGTGTGCCGGTACTGGTTGGCCACCATCGTCGACATAATCCATTGATCGCCCGCGCCCGCGAGCTGATCGAGCAGGGCAGTCTCGGTCGACTGACCATGGTGACCGCGTTGTGGCAGGTGCAAAAGCCCGACAGCTACTACGACATTGCCTGGCGCCGCGAAGCCGGGGCCGGCATGTTGCTGACCAACCTGATTCATGACCTCGACCTGCTGCGCCATCTGTGTGGTGAGGTGCGCCAGGTGCAAGCCATCACCAGCAATGGCGTGCGCGGCTTCGCCAACGAGGACAGCGCGGTGGTGCTGTTGCAGTTCGAGAGTGGTGCGCTGGGCAGCCTGACTGGCTCCGACGCCGTTGCCGCGCCCTGGAGCTGGGAGCTGGATTCCGGCGAGAACCCGGTCTATCCGCGCCAGGCCGACCAGCCCTGCTACCTGCTCGCCGGTACGCGCGGCGCCCTGAGCATTCCGCAGCTCAAGCGCTGGCACTACGCCGAGGACGGCGCCGGCTGGCACCAGCCGTTGTTGCAGGTGCAGGAAGGTTTCGATGCCGGCGAAGTCTTGCGCCGTCAGTTGCTGCATTTCATCGCAGTTGCCCAAGGCCAGGCTCAGCCGCTGGTCAGCGCCGCCGATGCCGGTCGTACCTTGGCACTGGTCGAGGCCATCCGCCAGGCGGCGGAGAGTGGGCAGGCCTGTAACCCTGAAACCATCTGAGAGGGCGCCTACAAATTGCTGCGCTCGGTCATGCTGCGTTGAAAACAGTCTCAAAATGCTCATGTACTACTCGTACACTCCGCTTTTTCGACTGCTTTCGCCTTGCTTGACCTTCGCTCGCTGCTTTGTAAACACCCTCTAAACACGAGAGTCATCATGAGCGAACGTATTCTGTCCCTGGCTGCCCTCACCGTCCTCGAAGTTTCACCGCCGGAAATGGTCGATATCGCCGCGCGCACTGGCTACAGTCATGTGGGCCTGCGCCTGGTGCCGGCCACGGCCGAGGAGCATCACTTTCCGTTGATGGCTGATGCCGGATTACGCGCACAGACGCTCAAGCGCCTGCGCGATACCGGGATCAAGGTGGCGGATATCGAGATTCTGCGTCTGAAGCCCGATACCCGGGTCAGCGACTTCGAGGCCATCTTCGACGTGGGCGCCGAGTTTGGCGCTACAGACGTATTGATCGCTGGCAACGACCCTGACGAAGCGCGCCTGACCGACAATTTCGCCGCCGTCTGTGACCTGGCCGCGCCATTTGGTTTGTTCCCGCATTTGGAGTTCATGCCCTGGACCAATGCGCGTGACCTGACCCAGGCCAAGCGCATTGTCGATGCGGCCAACCGGCCTAACGGCTGCATTCTGGTCGATGCCTTCCACTTCGATCGCTCGGGTTCGAGCCTGGCGGACCTGGCGCAGGTGCCGGCCGAACGCATGCGTTACGCGCAACTGTGTGATGTCAACGGCCCGCGTCCGGATGACATGGACGAGATCTTGCGCCAGGCGCGCAACGAACGGCGTTTCCCCGGTGATGGCGACAGCGACTTGCTAGGTCTGCTGCGTGCGCTGCCGCCGAGTATTGCCCTGAGCCTGGAAATACCTACACGGCAACTGCTCGAGCAGGGCGTCAGCGCGCTGCAGCGGGCGCAGATGGCCATGGACAAGACCCTGCGACTGCTGGAGCGCTTGTAGCGCCTCGATGCCGCCTGTCACCCGCGGGTCGAATACTGTCACGCGGGTCATAGGCGGCACGATATGGCGGTCTGTATAGTTAGCTACCTATCTATGGTTGCGCGGCTTGCCGCATCCCGAGTATCCCATGAGCTCCAAACCGCTATCCGGCGTCAATCATCCACTCAAGGGCATTGCGCTGATGGTGCTGGCGACCTTTCTGTTCGCCAGTCACGATGCGATTTCCAAGTACCTGTCCGGCTTCTATCCGATCGTCCTGATCGTCTGGGCACGCTACGTCGTGCATACACTGTTGATGGCCGGCATCTTCCTGCCACAGTCGGGCTTGCGCGTGCTTCGCACCAAGCGTCCCGGTTTACAGGTGTTGCGGGCGCTCAGCC
Source organism: Pseudomonas sediminis (assembly GCF_039555755.1). NCBI lineage: Bacteria > Pseudomonadati > Pseudomonadota > Gammaproteobacteria > Pseudomonadales > Pseudomonadaceae > Pseudomonas > Pseudomonas sediminis. The sequence continues at coordinate 1,014,794 of NZ_CP154631.1, read as the reverse complement.
TGCTTGGCGTCAGCCTGCTGTTCACCACGGGCCTGATGTTCATGCCGTTGGCTGAAGCAACGTCGGTGATCTTCCTCGCCCCCTTGCTGGTGACTGCCCTGTCGGTGCCGCTGCTGGGCGAGAAGGTCAGCCGCGGGCAGTGGGTCGCGGTGATCGTTGGCTTTGTCGGCGTGATGATCATCGTCCATCCCGGTGGCGATCTGTTCACCCCGGCGGTGTTGTTACCGCTGAGCGCTGCACTGTGCTTCAGTCTCTATCAGATACTGACTCGGCGCCTTAGTACCGTGGACAGCGCCACCACCAGCAACTTCTTCGCCGGGCTGGTCAACACCCTGGTGATAAGCCTGCTGGTGCCGTTCTTCTGGCAGATACCCAGCGTCACGCATGGGCTGATGATGCTGGCGTTGGGGGGCTGTGGCATGGCCGCACACTTGCTGCTGACGCATTCCTTCCGTTACGCGGCGCCGGCGATGCTGGCGCCGTTCGGCTATGGGCAGATCATCTTCGCCGGGCTGCTGGGTTTGTTGGTGTTCCAGCATCAGCCGGACAGCACCGCGCTGGTCGGTATTCTCATCATCTGCCTCAGTGGTCTGGCGGCGGCCTGGCAGAATGGGCGAGGGCGTCAGAAAACATAGGTGTTCGATAATCGAACAGAAAACTAACCAGTTCGTTCATTTTGAATTGCCGATATTCCCGCCCCTGCCAATAATCCAGGCTACGAACAATCCATGAGCGCCGACCAACCGGCCGAGTGAGGGCTCATGAGCGCGTCTTGCCTCCCTCACTTTGCCCGCCACGGCGCCGCCTTAGCCCGGAGCCGTCTATGCAGCGTTCAATTGCCACCGTTTCCCTCAGCGGTACCCTGCCAGAGAAACTTGAAGCCATCGCCGCGGCCGGTTTCGACGGTGTGGAAATCTTCGAGAACGACCTCCTCTATTACGACGGCAGCCCTACCGAGATTCGCAAGCGCTGCGCCGACCTTGGCATCGCCATTACCCTGTTCCAGCCATTTCGCGACTTCGAAGGCTGCCGCCGTGATCGTCTGCAGCGCAACATCGACCGCGCCGAGCGCAAGTTCGACCTGATGCAGGAACTGGGCACCGACCTGGTGCTGGTGTGCAGTAACGTCGCCGCCGATTCGCTGGGCGACGAAGAAATCCTTGTCGATGACCTGCGTCTGCTGGGCGAGCGCGCCGGTGCGCGCGGCCTGCGTATCGGCTATGAAGCGCTGGCCTGGGGGCGTCACGTAAACACCTATCAGCAAGTGTGGAACCTGGTGCGCCAGGCCGATCACTCGGCCGTCGGGATGATCCTCGACAGCTTCCATACCCTGTCGCTCAAGGGTGACCCGAGCGCCATCGCCGAGATTCCCGGGGACAAGATTTTCTTCGTGCAAATGGCTGACGCGCCGATCCTGGCGATGGACGTGTTGGAGTGGAGCCGCCATTTCCGCTGCTTCCCGGGGCAGGGTGAATTCGATCTGGCGGGCTTTCTCGCGCCGATCCTGCGTACTGGCTATCGCGGCCCGCTGTCGCTGGAAATCTTCAACGATGGCTTCCGCGCCGCACCGCCGCGGCAGAACGCGGCCGATGGCCTGCGCTCATTGCTCTACCTCGAGGAAAAGACCCACAAGCGTCTCGAGAAAGAGGGGCATCAGATCGAGCCGGGCGTACTGTTCACTCCGCCGGCGGCCCATCCCTACGCGGGCATCGAGTTCCTCGAGTTCGCCGTCGATGAGGCGGTGGGGGCACGCCTGGCCGGTTGGCTGGAACGTCTGGGTTTCGCTCACGCCGGTCAGCACCGTTCCAAGGATGTCAGCCTGCTGCGTCAGGGCGATATCAATATCGTGCTCAACGCCGAGCCTTACTCTTTCGCGCACAACTTCTTCGCGTCCCATGGCCCTTCGTTGTGCGCCACGGCATTGCGGGTCAAAGATGGTGCCGATGCATTGCAGCGTGCCTGCGATTATCGCGGCCAGCCCTATCGAGGCCTGGTCGGCCCGAACGAGCGCGAGGTGCCGGCTGTACGCGCTCCGGATGGCAGCCTGATTTATCTGGTGGAGCAGGCTGGTGAAGGCCAGACCATCTATGACACCGACTTCAGCCTGAACCCGGCCGCCACGGCTACGGGCAGCCTGCAACGTATCGACCACATGGCCCTGGCATTGCCGGCCGATTCGCTGGACAGCTGGGTGCTGTTCTACAAGAGCCTGCTTGACTTCGAGGCGGACGACGAAGTGGTTCTTCCCGACCCCTACGGCCTGGTGAAAAGCCGCGCGATTCGCAGTCGCTGCAGCTCGATTCGCCTGCCGCTGAACATCTCGGAGAACCGCAACACGGCGATCGCCCATGCGCTGTCCAGCTACCAGGGCTCCGGTGTGCACCACATCGCGTTCTCCTGCGAGGACATCTTCGCCGAGGTGGCGCGGGCCAAGGAAGCGGGTGTGCCGCTGCTGGAAATCCCGCTGAACTACTATGACGACCTGGCCGCGCGCTTCGATTTCGACGATGAGTTCCTGAGCGAGCTGGCTTACTACAACGTGCTCTATGATCGTGATGCTCAGGGCGGCGAGCTGTTTCATGTCTACACCGAGCCGTTCGAGGAGCGCTTCTTCTTCGAGATCATTCAGCGCAAGGGCGGTTATGTCGGCTATGGCGCGGCCAACGTCGCGGTACGCCTGGCGGCCATGGCCAAGGCGCGCAGCGGTGCGGTGAAGAAACCAAGGCTTTGATTCTGGTCTGACGGTGACCCTGAGGGGGCCGCTGCCCAGTATCTGTGCGGCCTGCCATAATCCGTACACCAATACTTATAAAAAAGACCATTGCCGTATGACAGAAGCCGTTGCCAACCTGAACCCACCACCGACCGAGGTGGTGCGCAAGGTACGTAAGAACAACCCTGAGAAAACCCGTGAGAGCATCCTCCAGGCTGCCATCACGGAGTTCGTCCAGCAGGGGCTATCCGGGGCGCGGGTGGATGCCATCGCCGAGCGCACCGCCACTTCCAAGCGGATGATCTACTACTACTTCGGCAGCAAGGAGCAGCTCTACCTCGAGGTGCTGGTCAAACTCTACGGCGACATCCGCGGTACCGAGAGCCGCCTCGACCTGGCGTCCTTGCCGCCGGTCCTGGCGATTCGTCGGCTGGTGGAATTCACCTTCGATCACCATGACCGCAACGTCGACTTCGTACGCATCGTCAGCATCGAGAACATCCACTACGGCGAATACGTCAAGCAGTCGCCGGTCATTCGCCAGATGAGCAACGTGGTGCTCGATACCCTCGGCAAGACCCTGCGCCGCGGCGAGGAAGAGGGCGTGTTCCGCCCAGGCATCAATGTGCTGGACGTACACTTGCTGATGAGCTCGTTCTGTTTTTACCGCGTATCGAACCGGCATACCTTTGGCGAGATCTTCCAGATCGATCTGCCTGACGAACAGGTCAAGCAACGCCACAAGGCGATGATCTGCGAGGCGGTGCTGCGCTACATCCAGGGCTAGGACGGAACAAAAAAGAGGCCCTGGCCGCGCTGTGCGCGACCGGGGCCTCTTTGCATGTGGCTCAGCTGAAACTGGCGAAGTGCGCCTGCATGCGTTCGGCATCGGCCGGGCGGCCGCTGAATAGTTCGAATGCCTTGACCGCCTGGAACACCGCCATGGTGCCGCCATCCAGCGTGCGGCAACCCAGGGCGCGGGCGTGGCGCAGCAGTTCGGTTTCCAGCGGGAAGTAGATGATCTCGGCGACCCACAACCCGCTGTGCAGCAACTCAACCGGCAGTGGTGTGCCGGGCAGTTTGGCCATGCCCACCGGCGTGGTGTTGACCAGGCCGTCGGCTGCTGCCACTTCGGCAGCCAGGTCGGTGCCTACCACGGCACGCTCGCTGCCGAAGTGTGCGTTGAGGTTGTCCGCCAGAGCCTGGGCGCGGCCTGGCTCAACTTCGAATATGCACAGGCGTTCAACGCCTTCGGCGAGCAGGGCATGAGCCACGGCTGCGCCGGCACCGCCTGCGCCCATCTGCACCACGCGACGGCGGGCCACGTTGGGCAGGCCGCGGCGCAAGCCTTCGGCGAAGCCCAGGCAGTCGGTGTTGTGGCCGACGCGTTTGCCGTCCTTGAGCACCACGGTGTTCACCGCGCCAATGCCACGCGCCTCGCTCGACAGTTCATCGAGCAGCGGGATGATCGCCTGCTTGGCCGGAAAGGTGATGTTTAGGCCGGTAAAGCCCATGTGCTGCGCCGCATCGAGCAGGCTCGGCAGCGCATCGAGGTCGAGGCCCAGCTGGTCGAGGTCGATCAAACGATAGAGGTAGCGCAACCCCTGTGCATCGCCTTCGCGTTCGTGCATGGCTGGCGTACGGGAGGCCTGAATACCTTTGCCGATGAGGCCGGCGAGAATGCCGCTGTTGACGCTAGACATGACCTTACCCCTTGAGCGATTGAGCGAAGTACTGCAGGCCCAGGCGGTAGCCCTGGCTGCCGAGCCCGCAGATCACGCCCACGGCGATGGGCGAGACGAAAGAGTGATGACGGAACGCTTCGCGCTTGTGCACATTGGACAGGTGCACCTCGATCACCGGCAGCTCGCTGGCCACCAGCGCATCGCGAATGGCTACCGAGGTGTGGGTCCAGGCTGCCGGATTGATCAGAATGCCGGCGCAGCGCCCGCGTGCGGTATGAATCCAGTCGAGCAGCTCGCCCTCGTGGTTGGTCTGGCGAAACTCGATCTTCAAACCGTGTTCGGCGGCGGTATCGGCGCAAAGCTGGGAAATGTCGGCGAGGGTTTCATGGCCATAGGTGGCCGGTTCACGGGTTCCAAGCAGGTTCAGGTTGGGGCCATTGAGTACAAGAATGCAGGGCGTCATGGGGTGTCTCTTGTTGTTGTGACGTGACTGCGGGAAAAATGTACTAACTGGTTAATTCAGTCAATTCAGTGACGGCCAAGCGGGTGTGTAAAAAAATGCCTGCTGCCCCCGGGTAGGGCGGCAGGCATCAGTAGATGCGCGGGTTACGACGAATCTCGGCAGAGCCGAAGAGGGTCAGGAAAGTGGGCGATTACCGCCCGTCGAGCGGGCTCAGTGGTTTTCGCCTGCCTGCGCCACCTGATTGCGGCCGCTGTGCTTGGCCAGGTACAGGCCTTCATCGGCCTTAATCACCAGGCTCAGTGGATCGCGCTCGGGGGAGGGCCTGACGGTGGCAATTCCGATGCTCACACTGATTGGCGAGCCGGGTTTGGGCAGGTTGTGGGGAATACCTAGCGCTTCGACCGCGCGGCGGATTTTTTCTGCCTGCAGGCGCGCACCGCCGGCTGCGGTGCCAGGCATGATCACGGCAAATTCCTCGCCACCGTAGCGGGCCGCCAGGTCGGTGGCGCGTGTGCAACTGCCGCGCAGCGACTCGCCAACGCGGCGCAACACTTCATCGCCAGCGACGTGGCCGTGCTGGTCGTTGTAGGCCTTGAAATAGTCGACGTCGATCATCAGTAGCGACAGTTCGCTCTGGTCGCGCAGGGCGCGCTTCCACTCGATCTCCAGGTATTCGTCGAAATGGCGGCGGTTGGCCAGGCCGGTGAGACCGTCGGACTTGATCAGGCGCTGCAGCACCAGGTTGGTATTGAGCAACTGCTGCTGACTCTCGCGTAGTGCACGGTAGGCTTCGTCGCGCTGCAGCATGGTCAGGTAGGAGCGCGAGTGGTAGCGAATGCGTGCGAGCAGCTCGATCACGTCCGGCAGTTTGACCAGGTAATCGTTGGCTCCGGCGGTGAAGGCGGCGCTCTTGACCTTGGGGTCTTCCTTGGTCGACAGCACGATGATCGGCACATCACTCAGGCCGGGCGCCGCGCGGTATTGGGCGAGCAGCTCGAGGCCGTCGACACCGGGCATGATCAGGTCCTGAAGGATCACCGTCGGCTTGATCTGCTGGGCCACGCTCAGCGCCTGGTGCGGGTCGGAGCAGAAGTGGAAGTCGATGTCGCTCTCTTCACTCAGGGCACGTCGCACGGCTTCGCCGATCATGGCCTGGTCGTCGACCAGCAGCACCATCATCGAATAGTCGGGCAAGCCGTTATGATGGTTGGAGTTATCTTGAGGCCGTTGCATAAGCGCGTCTCCGCCTTTTTTCGTAGGTTACGCGGCTGCTTTGGCCGCGGTTGGCGTTTTTAGCCCAGGCGCTCGATCAGGCGCGTGGGAATTCTGTCCAGGGCTAGCACTTCTGCTGCGGCGCCTAGTGCCACGGCGGCCTTGGGCATGCCGTAGACGGCGCTGCTGGCCTGGTCCTGGGCGATGGTATGAAAGCCGCGTTCGCGCATCAGCTTCAGGCCCCTGGCACCATCGCTGCCCATGCCCGTCAGCAACACGCCGATAGCATCACCTCGCCAGTAGGTGGCCACACTTTCGAAGAATACATCGATAGAGGGCCGGTAGACCTGATCGGCAGGTTCGCGTCGATAGACCAGGCGCCCCTCGGGCGCCAGGTAGAGGTGGTTGTTGGTGCCGGCCAGCAGCACGGTCGCCGGTTGCAACCCTTCGCCTTCCCGCGCCAGGCGCACGGGTATGTGCGATTCACTGCCGAGCCACTGGGCCATGCCGGCGGCGAAGACTTCGTCGACATGCTGCACCAGCACGATGCTGGCAGGAAAATCCGCCGGGATCTGCCGCAGCAGCTCCACCAGCGAGGCTGGGCCGCCCGCCGATGCACCGATGGCCACCAGGCTCTTGCTGCGGCCTTCAGTGCTGCGCATGGGGGGCGGTTTGACCGAGCGCGAGGTCTTGTGGCCGATCATCCAGGCGATGTTGTGGATCTTGCGCCGCACGGTCGCGGCGTCGAGCACCTGCTGCGGGCCAAGCGACGGCGCGGCAACCACATCCAGCGCACCGGCGCCCATGGCGTCGAACACCCGTGACATGTTGCGCTCGACATCCGAGGTGACGATGAGAATGGCGCAGGGGGTGTCGTGCATGATCCGTCGGGTCGCTTCCACGCCGTCCATGCCGGGCATGAGCATGTCCATCAGCAGCAGGTCGGGTAGGTCGTCGCGGCAGCGGCTGACTGCTTCCTCGCCGTTGCCGGCGACCCAGATCAACTGGTATTCGGGTTCTGCCGCCAGCGCACGGCGCAGGGCTTCGACCGCCAGGGGCATGTCGTTGGCAATGGCGATCCTCATTCGCGGGCCTCACCGATCAGGGTTTGTACGGCATCCAGCAGCGCTTCGTCGTGGAAGCTGGCCTTGGCCAGGTAATAATCGGCGCCGGCCTCCAGGCCGCGGCGGCGATCTTCCTCGCGATCCTTGTACGACACCACCATCACTGGCAGCGAGCGCAGGCGTGGGTCCTGGCGCACCAGGGTGACCAGCTCGATACCGTCCATGCGCGGCATGTCGATATCGGTGATCAGCAGGTCGAAGGTCTCGGCACGCAGGGCGTTCCAGCCATCCATGCCGTCGACGGCGACCGATACCTGATAACCGCGGCTGAGCAGCAGTTTGCGCTCCAGTTCGCGCACGGTGAGCGAGTCATCCACCACCAGCACGCGCTTGCTGACAGTCTGGCGCGCATGGCTGGCATGGTCGACACGCTCCAGGTGACCGGTGTCAAGCAATTTACTCACCGAGTTGAGCAGGTCGTCGACGTCGAGGATCAGCACCGGCGTGCCGTCGTGCAGCAGAGCACCGGCCGCGACGTCGCGCACCTTACCCAGGCGCCCATCGAGGGGCATCAGCACCAGGGTGAACTCGCCGAGGAAGGCTTCGACCGCCAGACCGTGGTATTGCTCGCGGTCGCGAATCAGCACGATGGGGATGCTGCCATCATCGCCCTGTTTCTCATTGCATCGCAGCAGCTGTGCGGCGGAGATCAGGCCGACGTGCTCGTCCTCCAGCCAGAAGTGCTGGCGCCCCTCAAGCTGGACGATGGCGCTGCGCGGCAGGCGCAGCATGCGTTCGATCTGCGCCAGCGGGAAGGCATAGGCCTCGCCGCCGATGGTCACCACCAGCGCGCGCACCACCGAGAGGGTCAGCGGCAGTTCGAGGTGGAACAGGCAGCCCTGATCAGGGTTCTGCAACAGCCGCACGTTGCCGCGCATGCGGCGAATCTCGTGTTGCACCACGTCGAGGCCGACACCGCGACCGGAGACTTCGGTGACCTGCTGGCTCATGCTGAAACCAGGTAGGAAGAGGAAGGCCAGCAGCTCGTCCTCGGTCATCTGCTCGACCTGCTCGGCGGTGGCGAAACGGCGTTTGATCACCGCCTGGGCAACGCGCTCGAGGTCGATACCGGCGCCGTCGTCGCTGACCTCCAGCACCAGCATGCCGGCGTGATGACGCGCGCGCAGCTGAACCACACCTTCTTCCGGCTTGCCCTTGCGAGCGCGTAGCGCCGGCGGCTCGATGCCGTGATCGACAGCGTTGCGCAGCAGGTGCGTCAGGGGGGCTTCCAGGCGCTCCAGCACGTCGCGGTCGACCTGAGTGTTTTCTCCCACGATCTCCAGGCGCACCTGCTTGCCCAGCGAGCGGCCTAGGTCACGCAGCATGCGCGTGTGCCCGGTGAGCACATCGGCGAAGGGGCGCATGCGCGAAGCCAGGGCCAAGTCGTACAGTTGCTGCGTGCGTTGCCCGCCGTACCAGACGAAGTCGTCGAACAGTTCCTGATGGGCTTGCAGCTGTTGCTGGCATTCGATCAGCAGGTTGCGGCTCTCGGCGAACAGCGCCTGGGCGGAGGCGTCCAGGTCCGTGCCGAGCAGGTGCTCGCGCAGGCTCTCCAGGGTGCGGCGTGCCGACTCCTGCTGGCGCTTGAGGCGATGCAGCGAATCGTTCAGCGGCTTGGTGCGCTGGAACTCCACCAGCGATTTGCCGGACAGGTCTATCAGGTGATCGAAGCGCTCGGCCGACACCCGCAATACGCGGCTGATGCGTTCGTCTGCGACCGGCTCGGCTGCTTGTGGCGCAGTTGTCGGGAGTGGTTCGGGTTTGCTGGGGGCTGCCGTTTCGGTGGCAAACGCGGTGCTTTCACCTGGCTGCACGCGCAGTGCCGGTACGGCGTTGCCAAGCAGCACCTGCAGGCGTGTGGTGATGGTTTCCACCCGCGCCTCCAGCTCGGCGTCCTGCTGTGCCTGGCCGATGCGCAGGAGCAGGTCGGAGCCTTGCAGCAGGGCGTCGATGTGGTCGGGCAGCAGGCGCAGTAGGCCTTCCTGGGCGGCGACCAGCAAGTCTTCCATGGCGTGGGCGATCTGCACGCCATGGTCCAGGCCGACGATGCGCGCTGCCCCCTTGAGCGAGTGCGCGGCGCGCATGCAGGCTTCCAGCTGGCTGGCGTTGGTCGGGTCACGCTCGAGAATCAGCAGGCCGGTATCGAGCACCTGCTTCTGTGCCTCGGCCTCCAGCCGGAACAGGTCGAGCAGCGATGCATCCCTCATCTGGTCCGGTGTCACGTGAGGCTCCCAATCATGGTTTGCAGCAACTGTTCGTCGTCGAGCAGGGTAATGCTCTGTTCCTGCCATTGCAGGACGCCGGCGGTGAAACGGCTGATGGTGCGCTTGTCGTCGTGTCTGCTGCTACTGATGCGCGCCACGGGGATGCGCTGGATGCCGCTGACTTCATCCACCGGTGTCACCAGCGGGCCACTGCTGCTTTCCAGAATCAGCATGCGTGGTATCACCCGGCGTTCGCTGCGGCGCGCATCCTGTGGCGCGTCGAGGTCGAGCAGCTCGGCCAGCGACAAGCAGGCGACCAGGGTGCCGCGCACGTTGGTTACACCTAGCAGGCCGCGGCTGTTGCGGTGAGGCAGCACGTGAATCGGCGACACCGGCATGACTTCGGCCAGGCAGCGCGTGGCGATGGCCAGCCATTGCTCGCCAAGGCGGAAGATCAGTAGCGAGCGCTGTTCGCCCTGCGCTTCCTGAGCTTCGCCCTGGCCGTAGTCGTCATCGCCACGCTCCAGCGCGCTGCCGTAACGGTCGAGCAGGGCGATGGCTGCGGCGCCGTAAACCTCGCAGTTGCGGCAATGGATATGCCGCTCCAGCTGCGGGCAACTCTTGTCGCCAAATACGCCGATGCGATTCCAGCAGTCGTCGACGGCGGGTTGGCTGTATAGCAGGTCCTGATCAGTCACCTTCGCCTACCTCGGGGTTCTGCGCTCGTCGATACAGGCGCTGGGCGCCGCTCTGGTCGCCTTGCGCTTCCAGGTGTGCGGCCAGATGAGTGAGCGCCTCGCGGTGCTGTGGTTCGAGATAGATCGCCTTGCGGTAGTAGGCGCAGGCCTGATCGCCCTGGCCTGCCGCGTCGCAGAGCAGGCCCAGCCAGTAATAGGCTGTGGCGCTGGGGCCGTTCTGCTGCAAGTGCTGCTCAGTGCGCTGGCGCGCCTCGTCGGTGCGACCGGCGTTGGCTAGGCTGGCGACGTCGGCCCAGGTATCCGTTACGACCGTTGCCGGCACCGCTGCGCTGAGTGTTCTGCCCAGCGGTCGTGGTCGGCTTGGCGGGACAGGGCGCGGCACCGTAGCCACCGCCGGGCGCGTACGCGGGGCAGGCGCTCGTGGCGCTGCGCTGATGGGCGTCTGGGCCGGGGCCAGGCGAAAGGCGAAAGTCTGCTGCCGGCCCAGCGCCTGCAAACCGTTCTGGCTGGCCAGGCTGGCCTCGGCCGGGCCGATGAACAGCGTGCCGCCTTCTTGCAGTTGGCGCTTGAGCAGCTCCAGCACGCGCACCTGGGTTGGGCGGTCGAAGTAGATCAGCAGGTTGCGGCAGAAGATGAAGTCGTAGCTGGGCTCGCCAGCGAACAGGCTGGGATCGAGCAGGTTACCGGTGCGCAGCCTGACGCATGTGCGCACCCGCTCGTCGAGAAGAAAACTTCCGGCGTCCTGCTCGTGAAAGAAACGATCGCGAAAGGCCAGGGCATCGCCGCGGAACGAGTTACGCCCGTAGAGGCCCTTGCGAGCTTGCTCCAGCACTTTGTCGCTGACGTCCAGCGCGTCGATCTGGAACTGCTCGGCGGAAAAGCCGGCATCGAGCAGGGTCATGGCGATGGAGTAGGGCTCTTCACCGCTGGAACTGGGCAGGCTGATCAGGCGCAGTGGCCGACCGCCGTGCAACTGTGCGTGACGCTCCTGAGCCAGGCTGGCCAGTGCGTTGAACGATTCCGGGTAGCGGAAGAACCAGGTTTCCGGCACCACTACAGCTTCCACCAGCGCCTGCTGTTCGCGCGTCGAGCCGCCAAGGGTGGTCCAGTAGCCTTCCAGATTCTGCTGGCCGAGGGCGCTCATGCGTTGGCGCACGGCGCGTTCGATCACCGTGCGGCCGACCGATTCGGCTTCCAGGCCGATACGGCTTTTCAGCAGGCGCTCGATATGCTCGATCATGCCGTCAGCCCTGGTCCGCAGGTTGGAACAGCAGGGCGCGCATCTCGTCGTCGAGCAGCCCGGCGACCTCGATGCGCTGGATCATGCCACGGGCATCACGCTGCAGTGGCCCCAGGTAATCCGCCTGGCCCGCTTCCAGGCCACTGGCCTTGAACGCCTCCCTGGGCAGGCGCAGGGTGTCGGTGGCCTGCTCCAGAATCAGCCCTAGCACTGGCGACTGCTCACCCATCTGCAGGTCGAAGCGCACCAGCACCACGCGTGTGCTGCTACGGGGTTGGGCGGCGTGTCCCAGCACGCGATGGCTGAGATCGATCACTGGGGTCACCCGGCCGCGATGCTCGAACAACCCGGCTACCCACAGCGGCGCTTCGGGCACCTGTTTCAGACGGCGTAGCGGCAGCACTTCGACCACCTGACTGGCGGGAAGGGCGTAGCGATCATCACCGAGCGTGAACTGCAGGTGCAGTTCACCCGCTGCTGCTTTGCTGGGGGCTGGCATGTTCAGACCTTGAAGCGGCTGACGCCAACGCGCAGGTTGTTGGCCACCTGGTTGAGTTCATCGATGGCGGCGCCAGCCTGGCGCAGCGAATCGACGGTCTGGCTGCTGGCTTCACCGAGCTGCAGCAATGCCTGGTTGATCTGTTCGGCGCCGGTGGACTGCGCCTGCATGCCTTCGTTGACCATCTGGATACGCGGCGCCAGGGCCTGCACCTGCTGAATGATCTGGCTGAGCTGGTCACCCATCTGCGCCATCTCGCCGATGCCGCGGCGCACCTCTTCGGAGAACTTGTCCATGCCCATCACACCGGCGGATACCGCGGACTGGATCTCGCGCACCATCTGCTCGATGTCGTAGGTGGCCACGGCGGTCTGGTCGGCCAGGCGACGGACTTCCACGGCAACTACGGCAAAACCCTTGCCGTACTCGCCGGCCTTTTCCGCCTCGATGGCGGCGTTGAGCGACAGCAGGTTGGTCTGGTCGGCCGCCTTGACGATGGTGGTGACCACCTGGGTGATGTTGCTGGCCTTTTCGTTGAGGATCGACAGCTTGCCGTTGACCACATCGGCCGCGCCCATTACCTGGTGCATGATCTCCTCCATGCGGGCCAGGCCCAGCTGGCCGGTGCCAGCTAGAATCGAGGTCTGCTCGGCGTTGTCGGAGACTTCGCCCATGGTGCGGACCAGATCACGCGAAGTGGCAGCGATCTCCCGTGAAGTTGCGCCTATTTCGGTGGTGGTGGCGGCGGTCTCGGTGGCCGTGGCCTGCTGTTGACGAGAGGTGGCGGCGATCTCGGTGACCGAGGTGGTCATCTGCACCGCCGAGCGCTGGGCGTTGCCGACCAGGTTCTTGAGCTCGCCGACCATGCTGTTGAAGCCCAGCTCGATGGCGTTGAATTCGTCGCGGCGGTGCATGTCGAGTTTCGCCGACAGGTCGCCGCTTTCCAGGGATTTGAGGATGCTGACGATGCGGTTCACGGGGGTGGTGATGGCGCTCATCAGCAGCCAGCCGCAGACGGCGGAGACGAGGATGGCCAGCAGGATGGCGATCAGTAACCCCGCTTCCATGATCAGCACTGCGCTGCGAATCTCACGCGCGGCGGCATCGGCCTGGCCGCGATTCATTTCGATCAGCTCGCTCAGCAGGCTTTCACCTTTTTCCCACTCGGGAAACACGCGTTCGGCGCTGAATTGGCGAGCCTGTTTGGGTGCAAGGCTCGGCAGGCTGTCGAGCAATTGCCCGTGCCGGTTCAGATACTGGTGCTGCACCTGACGGAACTGTTCGGCCAGCGCCAGCTCCTGCTCGTCTGTCGTGGCACTCTGGTAGCGGCCGAACTCCTCGTCGAGCGCCTGCATCTGCGTGGCGAATTGGTCGCGGTAGTTGTCCAGCAGGGTGGCAACGTCTTCATCGACGGCGCGCAACAGCAAGCGGCGAGTGCCAAGCATGTGACGGGACCAGAGGTCTTGTGCCTTGCTCGGGTAATACAGGCCCGGGATCGAATCGTTGCGGATGCCATTGGCCTCGTTCTCGATCTTGACCAGGCGCATGTAGGAGACGCCGGCCAGCAGGAACAGAATGGCGATGATCAGCAGGAAGCTGACGATGATTCGATTGCGTACGGTCAGGTTCATCATATCCACGTGCCTTGGCTGATCAGTTTACCCATCAACTACAGCATACCGGCACATTGCCGTTTTGCCTGGGGGTAACGAATTTGTACAGGTTGCCTGGTGAAAGGCAATAAAAAAGCCGGCTTGTGGCCGGCTTTTAGGAGGTGGTCAGGGCTTATTTTTGGTAAGCCGCGACTGCCTTGTTGATCAGGCCGCGGGCTTCTTCAGCGCCGCCCCAGCCTTCTACCTTGACCCACTTGCCCTTCTCCAGATCCTTGTAGTTCTCGAAGAAGTGCTTGATCTGCTCGATCAGCAGCGCGGGCAGGTCGGTGTATTCCTGAACGTCTTTGTACAGAACGGTCAGTTTGTCGTGCGGAACGGCAACCAGCTTGGCGTCGCCGCCGGCTTCGTCGCTCATGTGCAGTACGCCGACCGGACGAGCGCGGATCACCGAACCCGGCGCGACCGGATAAGGAGTCACGACCAGCACGTCGAGGGGGTCGCCGTCGTCAGCCAGAGTGTGCGGGATGAAACCGTAGTTGGCCGGATAGAACATCGGGGTGGCCATGAAGCGATCGACCATCAGGCAATCGGTGTCGTGGTCGATTTCGTATTTGATCGGCGCGTGGTTGGCCGGGATTTCGATGGCAACGTAGATGTCGTTCGGCAGGTCTTTACCAGCCGGGATCTTGCTGTAGCTCATGGGGGGAAACTCCCAGGGAGGGCCAAAAAAGTGGGGCGCATTATAGGCGTATTCGCAGTGCGTTACTACGGCGTCGTACTCAGCCATTGGTCGCGTTTTCGACCTCCTGGTAATCGGGGTGTTGCGCCCGCAAACGCTGCAATCGGGCGAGTGTGTCCTGACGGTAGAACAGCGCCAGTTGCCGGTAGACATCCGGGAAGGCGTCGGCCAGCAGGTCCGGTGCGGTGAAGAAGTATTCGCTGGTGACGGCAAAGAACTCTGCCGGGTCTTCGGCGGCGTAAGGGTCGATGGCGGTTTCGGCCTCGGGGTTGGCGTCCAGCTCGGCGTTCAGGGCGTCATAGGCGCTCTGCATGGCGTGGGCCCAGTCCTGCACGCGCATGTCGCGGTGCAGCGGCGGCAGGCCATTGGCGCCGCCTTCGAGCATATCCAGCTTGTGTGCCAGTTCGTGGATCACCAGGTTGTAACCTTCCCAGCCGCCACTGGCCTCGACCCCGGGCCAGGCGAGGATCACCGGGCCCTGTTGCCAGGCCTCGCCGCTGCGCGCGTCGTCCCATTCGTGTTCGATGCCGCTGGCATCGCGGTGGCGCTGCGGGCTGATGAAGTCATCCGGGTAGAGGACGATTTCGTGAAAACCCCGGTACCAGTCCAGATCGCCCAGGTGCAGCAGGGGCAATTGCGCCTGGGCTGCCAGCAGCAGGTGTTCGACCGGGCCGAGCTGCAGGCCCGGCAGGGCGGTCAGGTGCTTGTCATGCAGAAACAGCACGGCGCGTTCGCGCAACTGCTGCTCTTCGTGCCCGTCGAGGCCATCGAGAATCGGCAGGCGTCTGCGTACTTCGGCCCAGTGGGCGGGATCGACAGGGTTGTTTTCGAGGGTGCGACGACGGCGCCAGGCCTTGAAGGACCACATGCATGCGGGCTCGTTGGGAGGACCCGGCCACCATAAGGGCGCCAGGCGCTCGCTACAAGTCGGCATAAAGGCTGCAACGCCTCTTGCAGCTTCGCTGCAGCAGGAGGGCTGGGCATGGCGCTACAACTGCTGGAACACCCGGGCATCACGCTGGCGAGCGGCACAGGGCTGGACTTGCCGCACCAGGCCGCGCGGGCTCGGGCGATGTGGCTGGCCGGTCGCCAGCAGCGTCCGCCATTGCTGCTGGTCGTGCTGCTTTGGGCGCGTCACTGCCCTGATGTGGTGCAAAGCCTGGAACGTCATCTGGACGCCCTGTTCGCCGATTTTCGCTGTACGCCTGAGGGCTGGAGTGAAACCCAGGCGGCGCGACAGGTGCTGGCCGCGCTGAATCTCCAGCTGTTCCGGCGGCAGCAGGCCGGGCAGGGCGACGCCGACTTGCATGCCGGTGTGTTGCTGATGCAGGGCGATGAGTTGCAGTTTCTGCAGGCGGGCAGTGTCGGTCTGGCGCGTGCGCACAAAGGTATCTTGCAAGTCCTGACAGGGCGTGAGGGGCAGGCGCTCGGTGCTCAGGCCGAGTTGGCGCTGGTTCAGCACAGTCTGTTGCCGAGCCGCGGCGAGCATCTGTTGCTGGCGCCGCAACCGCTACTCGATGTAAGTGATCTGCAAGGGCTATGTATCCAGGCGGAGGGTAGCCTGGGCGAGCGGCTGAAGCCGCTGTTGCAGGCTCCCGGCGCTGCAGTTCTGCTGCGTCTGGGGGAAACCCAGTACCTGGCGCCGGCACCGTCCGCTGTGGTGTATCCGGCGCTGATGCAGATCGCCTGCGGCCAGCAGCTCGATGGCTGGACGCTTTTGCGTCAATGTCCTTATGGGCCGTCTGGACGGGTATACCTCGGGCGTGATGAGTCCGGGCGGGAAGCCGTGCTCTGGTTCGCCGAAGACGAGGCAGGCGAAGCCTTCTGGCAGCACGAGTGGGCTCTGCGACGCAGTACGCAGCAGGCGTTGCCGCAGGTACTGTCGCCGCATCAGGCGCGCAGCCATGCATACCTGGTGCTGGCCAAACCGCCTCGCGGCATGCGCAACCTGTTCGATTGGGTGGCTGCTCATGGGGCGCCGGATACGCAGACGCTGATAGGGATAGTGACGCAACTGATCGCCGCCGTGCGTTCGCTGCAGCGCCGTGGCATGCAGGGGCTTTGGTTGAGCCCGAGGCAGATCTTGCTCGGTGATGACGGGCGCGTGCTGTTTCTGCCTGGTGCAGCTGCGATCCTGCCCGGTGTGGCGCGTCAGTCTTTGCCTGAGCAGGCTGTACCGCTAGCGCCGGAACTGCGCAGCGGGCGAGCACTGGATGGTCGTGCCGATCAGTTCGCCCTGGCGGCGCTGATCTACTGGCTGATGTCGGGGCAATGGCCGGAGGCGGCGCGCAGCGACGTCAGGCCCGGACACTGTTATGTGCCCTTGGCGACCTTGATCCGGTATGTGCCGCAAAGCTGGGATGGCGTGCTGGCCCGCGCCCTGGCGCCGCAGCCACAGGCACGTTTCGAGGCGCTGTCGGAGTTTCAGCTGGCACTGCAGCAGCCCTTGCATGCGCGTCGCAGTCAAGCTCTGCAGCGTGTGCCAATGCAGCCGGCACGCCTGGCTGCGCTAGGTTTGGTCACGTTGCCATTGCTGTTGGGGCTGCTGCTCAGCCTCGGCGGCTGACGGGCGGCCGCTACACCTGCGAGTCGATCAATCAGAGTTGATCGGTAGCACGTAGTTCTTGAACTGCTCGTCCTCGACGAAACCGATGGACTCGTAGACCTTCTGCGCCACCTCGTTGTCGCGGCTGGTGGCCACGCGCATACGCACGGCGTTGGTTTCCTTGGCCATCTGCTTGGCGGTGTGCAGCAGGCGGTCGGCTACCAGTTGGCGGCGAGCATCCTCGGCGACATAGATGTCGTTGAGAATCCACACGCGCTTGAGCGACAGCGAGGAGTAGCTGGGGTAGAGCTGGCAGAAGCCGAGCAGCCTGTCTTCGTCGTCGGCCAACGCCAGGTAGATCACCGACTCCTTGCGGCGCAGGCGCTTCTCGAGGAACTTGCGTGAGGACTCGGGGTAGGGCAGCTCGTTGTAGAACTCGCGGTATTTGACGAACAGCGGGGTCAACAGGTCCAGGTGCTCCAGGGTGGCTTGGACGATGCGCATGGTGGGCCTCGGCTTTTCTCTATGGTGGGGCAGCAGTGGCGATGCAGCTGTTGTGCCAGCGGGTCAGCCGATGCTGCCTCAAAGCCAGTTGAAAGCGCAATCCAAGCAAGCGTTTGATTTTCGCTTGTCCGGCAACTTGGTTTTCGCGTCCTTGTCTGAACAGGGCGCAGCAGCCGCCCGGTGGGGGCTGTGCTAACCTGCGGCCATCGCTTCACGCCCCAGCGTCGGGCTTCATAGAGGTTATTCATGCATATCCATATTCTCGGCATCTGCGGCACCTTCATGGGCTCGCTCGCGGTGCTGGCCAAGGAACTCGGCCACCACGTCACCGGTTCCGACGCCAATGTCTATCCGCCCATGAGCACCCAGCTCGAAGCCCAGGGCATCGAATTGATGCAGGGCTTTGACCCGGCGCACCTGCAGCCGGCGCCCGATCTGGTAGTGATCGGCAACGCCATGAGCCGCGGAAATCCGGCGGTGGAATACGTACTGAACAAGGGTCTGCCCTATGTGTCTGGCCCGCAGTGGCTGGCCGACCACGTGCTGCAGGGACGCTGGGTGATGGCGGTGGCCGGTACCCACGGCAAGACCAGCAGCTCAAGCATGCTGGCCTGGGTGCTGGAGCACGCCGGCATGGCGCCGGGCTTCCTGATCGGCGGCGTGCCGCAGAACTTCGGCATATCCGCGCGCCTGGGCGACACGCCGTTCTTCGTGGTCGAAGCCGATGAATACGACAGCGCCTTCTTCGACAAACGCAGCAAGTTCGTACACTACCGCCCACGCACGGCGATTCTGAATAACCTGGAATTCGACCATGCCGACATCTTCCCGGATCTGGCAGCTATCGAGCGGCAGTTCCACCATCTGGTACGCATCATCCCCAGCGAAGGTCTGGTCATCCATCCGGCCAGCGAAAGCGCGCTGGCGCGGGTGATCGAGATGGGCTGCTGGACGCCCGTGCAGACCACCGGTGAAGGTGGCCAGTGGCAGGCACGTCTGCTCAGTGCGGATGGCTCGCGCTTCGAGGTGAGCTTCGACGGCAAGGTCGAGGGCACCGTAGAGTGGAACCTGACCGGCCAGCACAACGTCGCCAACGCCCTGGCCGTGCTCGCCGCAGCGCGCCATGTCGGCGTGGTGCCGGCGCTGGGCATCGAGGCACTGGGCCAGTTCATCAATGCCAAGCGGCGCATGGAGAAAGTCGCCGAGGTGAGCGGCGTGACCATCTATGACGACTTCGCCCATCACCCCACGGCCATCGCGACCACACTCGATGGCCTGCGCAAGCGTGTTGGTGACGACACTCAAGTGATCGCCGTGATCGAGCCGCGCTCCAATTCGATGAAACTCGGCGCCCATCGTGACGGCCTGGCCGAGTCCGCCGAACAGGCCGATGCGGTGTTCTGGTACGCGCCGCCGAATCTTGGCTGGGACCTGGCCGCCACCGTGGCGCAGGCGCGCAACCCGACGCGGGTGTGCGACTCGCTGGAGTCGATCATCGATGGTGTGAAGGCCCTGGCGCGCCCCGGTACCCAAGTGGTGGTCATGAGCAACGGTGGCTTCGGTGGTTTGCACGGCAAGCTGGCCAAGGCTCTGGACTGAAACGCATACCCCAGCGGTAGGGCGGGTGAAACCCGCCACATATCAAGAACCGGCGGGTTGCACCCGCCCTACGGAGCATCCATGAGCGGCCCTGAGAGAATTACCCTGGCCATGACCGGCGCCTCGGGCGCGCAATATGGCCTGCGCCTGCTCGACTGCCTGGTGCAGGAAGAGCGCGAGGTGCACTTCCTGATCTCCAAGGCCGCGCAACTGGTGATGGCTACCGAGACTGACGTGGCTCTGCCGGCCAAGCCGCAGTCCATGGCGCAGTTCCTGACCGAGTACACCGGTGCGGCGCCGGGGCAGATCCGCGTCTACGGCAAGGAAGACTGGATGGCCCCGGCCGCCTCCGGCTCCGGTGCGCCCACTGCCATGGTGGTAGTGCCGTGCAGCACCGGCACCTTGTCGGCCATCGCTGCCGGTGCCTGCAACAACCTGATCGAGCGCGCCGCCGACGTGGCGCTGAAGGAGCGCCGCCAGCTGATCCTGGTACCGCGCGAGGCGCCGTATTCGAGCATCCATCTGGAGAACATGCTCAAGCTGTCGAATCTGGGCGTGACCATCCTGCCGGCATCGCCCGGCTTCTATCACCAGCCGCAGACGCTGGATGACCTGGTGGACTTCGTCGTTGCGCGCATCCTCAACTGCCTGAATATCCCCCAGGACATGCTGCCGCGCTGGGGCGAGCATCATTTGGTGTCGGATGACTAGCAGCGTGCGCCTGCTCTTATGCGCCGTGGCGCTGCTGAGCCTGAGCGGCTGTGCCACGGTGCGTACGCTGGACGCGGCCAAGCCCGGTGCCCCTGTGGTTTATGCAGGGACGCGGCTGGACTGGTATGCGATCAATGGCGGCTGCTGCCCGCTGGATCGTTTCGGCGCCGAGGCACCGCGTTACGCGGGGCTGGATCTGCCGGCCAGTGCGCTGCTCGACACCCTGCTGTTGCCGTTTTCGCTGGCTACGGCGCTGGGTGTGAGCCTGGGTGTCAGCGGCGGGTTGTAGCCCGATGCAATCCGGGAAAGGTGCTGGTGCGCGCGGCGCGGGCTACCGGATTGTCGTTGCTGGCGTCGTTCAGCAGGTTTCCGTTTCCACTTCCAGGCACACGTCGATCCACTCGGCACCGACCAGTTCGGCCATGCGCTGCGGGGCGATGCGCACCGCGCTGTGGGTGGCGCCGGCCGCCGGTAGGACTTCATCGAAGGCCAGCAAAGAGCGGTCGCAGTAGACGCTGAGCGGTGTAGCCAGGCCGAATGGGCAAACGCCGCCCACCGGATGGCTGGTCAGTTCGACCACCGTTTGCGCATCGAGCATGCGTGCCTTGGTGCCAAAGCATTCCTTCATCTTGCGATTGTCGATGCGTGCATCGCCACGGGCGACGATCAGTACGTCACGCTCGGCGATGCGGAAGGCCAGGGTTTTGGCGATCTGCCCTGGCGCCACGCCATGCGCTTCGGCAGCCAGTGCCACGGTGGCGGTGCTGGTCTGCAGCTCGATGATCGCGATGTCGGGCGCCTTGGTGGCGAAGAAGGCGCGTACAGAGGCCAGGCTCATGAGGCGGTTCCCCAGGTCTGTATAGGTGAGCACGACGCGGTGCCAGTCTGTGCTGGTCAGGCACAGCCCCGTCCTGGCGCTGGCGTGGTCGTGAGCACGGCGAAAAAACAAGCGGCCATGCTCGCGCCGCATGGCCAGCACGTCAAGGCCTGATGGCGTCAGTTTGCCAGCAGATGTGCTGCTTTCGCCGCCTCATCGAGCCCATAGCGACCCTTTTCATCTCGCGTTACCCGCCCCATCGCTACATCCGGATCATGGGTGAACACCAGTCGGCCGCCCCGGGAAAACAGATCGCTGAGCAGTGCTTCCTTTTCCTCGATAAGGCCTTCGGGAAAGCGGTCGTAACCCATGGTGATCGGCAGGTGCACCCAGGGCGATCCGGGGATCAGGTCTCCGGGAAACACCACCGGCCCACCCGGCATGACCACCTCCGGCAGCAACTGGCCCGGTGTGTGGCCGTCGCTCCAGTGCAGGCGCCAGTCGGGGCCGAGCAATTCGCAGTGCTCGGTTTCGTCGATCAGTTGCAGGCGGCCGCTGTTTTCCAGGAGATGGAGCAGTTCCGGAATATAGGAGGCCTTATCCCGGGCGTGTGGGTTGCAGGCACGCTGCCACTGGCGTCGGCCTGTGATGAAGCGCGCGTTGGGGAACAGCAGGCGTGCGGGCTGACCCTCTTGCCAGGTAGCGAGCAGGCCGCCGGCATGGTCGAAGTGCAGGTGAGTGAGCACCAGGATGTCGATGTCGGCGTCACTCAAGCCCACGGCCGCCAGGCTGTCGAGCAGCACGTGGCGATCTTCCTGCACGCCGAAGCGCTGCTTGAGTTCGGGGCTGAAGAAGGCACCGATGCCGGTTTCGATGAGGATGTTGCGCTCGTCCTCCTGCACCAGCAGGGCACGGCAGCCGAGGTCGATGCGGTTCAGTTCGTCGGCCGGCATCCAGCGTTGCCAGAGGGCCTTGGGCGCGTTGCCGAACATGGCGCCGCCGTCGAGTTTCTGGCTGTTGCCGGTGAGGGTGGTCAGGGTTCGCATGGGTGTTCTCTTGTTCTTGTCCGGGATTGCGTGGTGGATCGATGAAGCGTGATCCACCCAGGGTGGATCACGCTTTCTACATCCACCGGCTCGTTTGTTCCAGGCTAGCGTTCGATGGCCAGCGCCACGCCCTGGCCGCCGCCGATGCACAGGGTAGCCAGACCACGGCGGGCATCGCGGCGCTGCATCTCGTGGATCAGGCTGACCAGGATGCGGCAGCCGGAGGCGCCGATGGGGTGGCCGAGGGCGATGGCGCCGCCGTTGACGTTGACCTTGGCGCTGTCCCAATGCAGCTCGCGGCCGACGGCGATGGCCTGGGCGGCGAAGGCTTCGTTGGCCTCGATCAGGTCGAGCTGTTCCAGGCTCCAGCCGGCCCGCTCCAGTGCCTTGCAACTGGCGAATACCGGGCCGATGCCCATCACCGCCGGGTCGACCCCGGCGCTGGCGTGGGCGGTAATGCGCGCCAGCACCGGCAGTTGCAATTCATCGGCCTTCTCGGCGCTCATCAGCAGTACGGCAGCGGCGCCGTCGTTGAGCGTCGAGGCGTTGCCGGCGGTCACCGTGCCGTCGTTCTTGAAGGCCGGGCGCAGCTTGCCGAGGCTGTCCAGGCTGGTGCCGGCGCGCGGCTGTTCGTCCTGGGCAAAACGCAGCGGTTCGGCGCCGCGCTGGGGAATTTCCACGGGGACGATCTCGCTGGCAAAACGGCCTGAGTCGATGGCGGCCTGGGCGCGCTGCTGCGAGCGCAGGGCGAAGGCGTCCTGCTCGGCGCGGGTGACGCCGTACTGCTCGGCCAGATTCTCCGCGGTAATGCCCATGTGGTAATTGTTGAAGGCGTCCCACAGGCCGTCCTGAATCATCGTGTCGACCAATTGCGCATGGCCCATGCGCAGGCCGCTACGGGCGCCGGGCATGACGTAGGGCGCCAGGCTCATGTTCTCCTGGCCGCCGGCGATGATGATCTCTGCGTCGCCACCACGAATGGCCTGGGCGCCGAGGATCACCGCCTTGAGGCCGGAGCCGCAGACCTTGTTCAGGGTCATGGCCGGCACCGTATGCGGCAGGCCGGCGAGCAGGACACTCTGGCGCGCCGGGTTCTGCCCGGAACCCGCGGTGAGCACCTGGCCGAGAATCACTTCGTCGATCTGCTCGCCCTCGATTCCCGTGCGGGCCAGGAGTTCACGGATCACCGCGGCGCCAAGTTGCGGCGCGGGTATGCGGCTCAACGCGCCCTGAAAGCTGCCGATGGCGGTACGGCAGGCGGCGACTATCACGACTTCACGCATAGAGGCTCCTCGTCGGCTGAACATGGCGCAGCCGATGTTTGAATAAAAAAGCGCGGCTTGACGCCGCGCGAACGCTCAATCCTGTAGGGCGGGTGCAACCCGCCGGCTCGGCGGTGGTGGGTTGCACCCGCCCTACGTTTAGAACTGCTCGGCGGCCAGACCGTAAAGCGGCTGGCTACCACCACGAATACTCGCTTCCAGGCTCAGGGTGCGCGGCAGCAGACGGGCGAAGAAGAACTCGGCGGTAGCCAGCTTGCTGCCGTAGAAGGCTTCGTCTTCACCCAGCTTGCTTTGCGCCACGGTGGCCATGCGCGCCCACATGTAGGCGTAGGCGACGTAGCCGAACAGGTGCAGGTACTCCACCGAGGCGGCACCGACTGCGTTGGGTTCGCTCTTGGCTTGCTCCAGCAGCCAGCCACTGACTGCTTCCAGGCGTTCCAGTGCTTCCATCAGGCGATCACCGAAGGGCGATTCATGGGCATGGGCGAAGTCGCGTACTTCACCGGCGAACAGGCGCAGCGCGGCGCCGCCATTGGCCACCACCTTGCGCCCGAGTAGGTCGAGTGCCTGGATGCCGTTGGTGCCCTCGTAGATCTGCGCGATGCGCACGTCGCGCACCAGCTGCTCCTGGCCCCACTCGCGGATATAGCCGTGGCCACCGAACACCTGCTGGCCGTGCACGCAGCTTTCCAGGCCAGTGTCGGTGAAGAAGGCCTTGGCCACCGGAGTCAGCAGGGCCACCAGGGCTTCGGCGTTTTGCCGTTCGCTGGCATCCTCGAAGTACTTGGCCAGGTCGAGCTGCTGGCCAACGTAGCAGGCAAAGGCACGACCGCCCTCGTTCAGCGCCTTCATGGTCAGCAGCATGCGGCGTACGTCGGCATGGACGATGATCGGGTCGGCGATCTTGTCCTTCGCCACCGGACCGGTGGCGGCGCGACTCTGGATACGCTCGCGGGCATAGCTGACGGCCGACTGATAGGAGGCCTCGGCGCAGCCGATGCCCTGGATGCCGATGGACAGGCGCTCGTAGTTCATCATGGTGAACATCGCCGCCAGGCCCTTGTTGACTTCGCCGATCAGGTAGCCGGTGGCGCCGTCGAAGTTCATCACGCAGGTGGCCGAAGCCTTGATGCCCATCTTGTGCTCGATGGAGCCGCAGCTTACGGTGTTGCGCTCGCCCGGGCTGCCGTCGGCATTGACCATCACCTTGGGCACCAGAAACAGCGAGATGCCTTTCGGCCCGGCCGGTGCGTCCGGCAGCTTGGCCAGCACCAGATGGATGATGTTCTCGGTCAGATCCTGCTCACCACCAGTGATAAAGATCTTGCTGCCGGTGATCCTGTAGCTGCCGTCGGCCTGCGGCTCGGCGCGGGTGCGGATGATGCCCAGGTCGGTGCCGGCATGGGCCTCGGTCAGGCACATGGAGCCGGCCCAGCGGCCTTCGTACATCGGTGGCAGATAGGTGGTTTTCAACTCTTCGCTGGCGTGGGCGTCGATTGCCAGGCAGGCGCCGGAACTCAGCGCGGAATACAGCGCGAAGCTGGAGCCGGCGGCATAGAGCATTTCCTCGAAGGCCACGGCGAGCATCTTGGGCATGCCCATGCCGCCGTACTGCGGGTTACCAGAAAGGCCCACCCAGCCGCCTTCGGTGTAGGTGGCGTAGGCCTCGCGGAAACCGGCCGGGGTGCGCACGTCGCCATCGATCCATTGCGCGCCTTCCTCGTCGCCGCTGCGATTGAGCGGTGCGATCAGGCTGCCGGTGACCTTGGCCGCCTCTTCGAGGATGGCGTCGGCGGTGTCGGCATCGACGGTTTCCGCCAGGGCCGGCAGACGTGCCCACAGGCTCGGCGCCTGGAAGACGTCATGGAGGACGAAGCGCATATCGCGCAGCGGGGCGTTGAACTCGGGCATTGTGCAACCTCGACAGCAGTGGCGCCGCGACGAGCGCGGCGCGTGTAGAACGAAATCCGTCAGTCGGCTTCCGCCGAACTTTGCGGCTTATCCTTGACGCTGGTGAATTTAAGCAGATGGGTGCGTTCGACCAGGATGTACAGCGCCGCGCCTGCAGCCAGGCCCCAGCCCGCGCCGTAGACAGCGAGCACCACACCCATGGTGCCGGCGATGCCGCGCTCGGTGTTGTTGTTCAGTTGCTCGAAGCCGACCATCAGGCAGATATAGCCGGTGAGGATCAGCGTCAGCGACAGGGCGATCGGCAGTACCGGCTGGAAGAAACTGACCAGCGGCAGCATGAACAGCGCGGCGAAGCCGGTGATCCAGAAGGTGCCGGCGCCGCTGTAGATCGAGTCCATCGCCTTGCGGCCGTACTTGTAGCGCTCGGCCATGGTTGCCGCCACCGCCGTCCACAGCGGACCGGCCAGGCCAGGGTAGGGCGCGAAGAAGGCGTGCAGGGCGTTGCGGATGGCGGTCACCAAGTGTACGCGGTCGACGTTGTTTTCGATCACCTCGTCGGTGCGCAGTTCATCGGCGCGCTGCATCAGCGACTGGCCGACGATGATGTCGCCGAAGGCGATCACGTAGGCAATCACCGCCGTGGGCACGGCCAGCAGGAACACGTCGAGGCCGGGGAAGCCGACGTTGAACGGCAGGTAGTTCCACATCTCGCCGAAGGCCGGCGCGGTGATGCCCCATTTCACGTCCGGCATCTTGTACTCGCCCACGCCGATACCGATGAAAATGGCGATCAGCATGCCCGGCACCATGCCGTAGTTGACGATCTTGCGCGCCATTGGCACGCGCTCGGTCAGGCCTTTGAACGACACGGAGAACATCAGGTACAGGCAGATCAGGCTGCCCAGCACCAGGGAAATCGGCGTGTTGGCCAGGCGGCCGCCGGCGCTGATCTCGCCCATCAGTGCGGCGATGCCGGCGCCGATGATGATGCCGCCTTTCATTGAGTTGGGGATCAGCCGTACCAGGGCGCTGCCCAGGCGGGTGACGCCGAGCACGAGGAAGATCACGAACACCAGGAATTGCAGGGCGAACAGCGCCTGGATGGCCTGCGGGCCGGGTTCGAAATTGCCAAGAAACAGCAGTACTACGGGAATGCCTGGAGTGATCCAGCCGGGTACGAAGGGCACGCCGAGCAACGCCGGCAGCATGAAGCCGATGCCGCACACCACCACGTAAGCCAGGGCCACGTCGTAGGGCAGGCCGAGGTATTTCTCCAGCAGCGGGATCATCGCCAGGCTGACCACGAACATGATCAGCGCCTGCAGCATCTCGGCGGTTTCCCAGCGGTAATGCACGAAGGGCAGGCGCAGCTTGAACGGGCCCAGAGGCCAGTGCGGTTGCTCGTCGCCGTCACGGCGCTTGAAAATTTGCATGAGAGTTCTCCGTCGGCCGCCTGGGCCGGTTCTTGTTGTTGTGAAAACGGTTCATTCACCCCTCTCCCGCTTGCGGTAGAGGAGCCGGGGGAGAGGGGCTTCTACAGCGCCTTGGCCATATCGCGCAGGACGAACTTCTGGATCTTGCCGGTGCTGGTCTTCGGCAACTGGGTGAAGACCACGGTCTTGGGCACCTTGAAGCCGGCCAGGTGCTCGCGGCAGAAGCTCATGATCTCGCTGTCGCTGGCCTGCTGGCCGGTCTTCAGGGTGATGAAGGCGCAGGGCGTCTCGCCCCATTTCTCGTCCGGGCGGGCGACCACGGCCGCCTCCAGCACCGCCGGGTGGCGATAGAGCACGCCCTCGACCTCGATGGTGGAGATGTTCTCGCCGCCGGAGATGATGATGTCCTTGAGGCGGTCGCGGATTTCCACGTAGCCGTCAGCGTGGCACACGCCCAGGTCTCCGGTGTGGAACCAGCCACCCTCGAAGGCCTCGGCGGTGGCGCTGGGGTTCTTCAGGTAGCCCTTCATCACCGTGTTGCCGCGCATGAAGATCTCGCCAATGGTCTGACCGTCACGCGGCACCGGCTCCAGGGTTTTCGGGTCGGCGACCATCACCCCTTCCAGGGTCGGGTAGCGCACGCCCTGGCGCGCCTTGATGGTGGCGCGTTGTTCCAGCGGCAGTTCGTCCCATTCGGCGTGCCAGGCGCACAGGGTTACCGGGCCGTAGACCTCGGTGAGGCCGTAGACGTGGGTCACGGCGATGCCCATTTCTTCCACCGCGCCGATCACCTTGGCGGGTGGCGCAGCGCCGGCGACCATGGCCTTGACCGGATGATCGATGGCCGCCTTGGCCTCGGCCGGCATGTTCACCAGCGCATTGAGCACGATGGGCGCGCCGCATAGGTGGGTGACCTGTTCGTCACGGATCAGGGTGAGGATCTTCGCCGGGTCGACGCGGCGCAGGAACACGTGCACGCCCGCCAGGGCGGTGATCGTCCAGGGGTAGCACCAACCGTTGCAGTGGAACATCGGCAGCGTCCACAGGTAGACCGGGTGGTTGCCCATGGCCCAGGTCATCTGGTTGCCCATGGCGTTGAGGAAGGCGCCGCGGTGGTGATAGACCACGCCCTTGGGGTTGCCGGTGGTGCCGGAGGTGTAGTTGAGGCTGATGGCCTGCCACTCGTCCGTCGGCCACTGCCAGGCGAATTCCGGGTCGCCTTCGGCGAGGAAGGCCTCGTAGTCCAGATCGCTGACTGCCTGGCCTTCGCCGTACTCGGGGTCGTCGACGTCGATCACCAGCGGCGGGTGATCGAGCATGCCGATGGCGGCGTGGATCACATCGAAGAACTCGCGGTCGGCGATCACCACCTTGGCTTCGCCGTGCTGCAGCATGAAAGAGATGGCTTCGGCATCCAGGCGCACGTTGAGGGTGTTGAGCACCGCGCCGATCATTGGCACGCCGAAATGCACTTCGAGCATCGCCGGGATGTTCGGCAGCATCACCGCCACCGTGTCGCCCTGGCCGATGCCACGGCCGGCCAGTGCCGAGGCCAGGCGCCGGCAGCGCGCGTAGGTCTCGGCCCAGTTGCGACGAATCGAGCCATGCACTACGGCCGGGTAGTGCGGGTATACCGCCGCTGTACGTTCGATGAAGCTCAGGGGACTGAGGGCGACGTGGTTGACGGCGGCGCGGCCGAGGCCCTGCTCGTAGATCGACATGGCGGATACACCTTTGGCTGATTGTTAGCTCTGGTTATTCCGGTAATGATGCAGGCATTACCGAAGCTTGCTGGTTTTGATTTATAGGTCATTTCTATTTTGTATGGAAGTTGTACCAAGGTTTTATAGAATAACTACTATATGAAGATCGATGCTCATCTTTCCGCTGTTCCCCTGCAGTCCTGGCTGCGCATCCAGCGTGAGGCACCGCCGCTGGGGGTGCGTGCCGAGGCGTTGCGCCAGGCCTTGCTGGGGTGCCCGCAGGTGCGCCAGGCCTGGTACCTCACCTGGCAGCCGGCCAGTCGCACCTATGCCCAGGTCGATGACGGCCCGCGCCTGCCACCCGGCATGGGCGATCCGCTGGAAGCCAGTGACGAGACACTGTTCACCGCGCTTGGCGAGCAGGCCAGCCTGACCTTCGACGCCCTGCGCCGGCTGCCGTGCTGGCTGGCCGGGCGTTTGCGTCGCGCCGCACTGCATCATGGTCAGGCGCTGGCCCTGCAGCTGCAGCCTGGGCGACCGGGCGTGCTGTTGTTGCAGGTCGATGACGCGGCTGGTTTGGAATGGCTGCCTTGGTTGCGCGAGCTGCTGGTGCAGATGGTCGAACTGGCCTCGGGGTTGGCGCGCAGTGCGCCGTTGCTGTCGGCCGACCCGCAGCCGGCGCTGCTGCTCGATGCCGAGGCGCGTCTGCTGGAGAGCAACGCGGCGTTGCAGGGGCTGCTTGGTGAACGCGCGCTGACGCAGGTGAGCGAGCTGCTGCCGGTGAACCATTTGCCGCTGGTGCGCGCCTGCCTGGAGCAGTCGCGCGCCGTGGAGTCGGTGGAGGCGCAGGATGGCGAGCGCATCCTGATCTGGAGTTTCATTCCCGATGTGGCAGAGCGCCGTGTGCTGGCGCGCTGCCGCGAAGCGACCCAGGAGATTCGCGAGCAGCGCGAAGCGGCGCGCGCGCGACGGCTGTATCGGCTGATCACCGAGAACACCACCGACCTGATCTCCCGACATACGCCGGACGGCGTGTTTCTCGATGCCACGCCTGCCAGCTGGACGTTGCTCGGTTACTGGCCGGAAGAGCTGCGCGGCATGGCGGTCGATAGTCTGCTGCATCCGCAGGATCAGGCTCAGCAAGCCAAGCAGGCGCGCGAGGCATTGGAGCAAGATGGCTACCACACCATGAGCTATCGCATTCGTCATCGCGACGGCCATTACTTGTGGTTCGAAACCGCCAGCCGCGCCATTCGCGAGACCTACACCGGTGCGGTGGTGGAGGTGGTCAGCGTGTCGCGCGACATCACCGCGCGTATCCAGGCCGAGGAGAACAAGCGCCGCCTGGAGGACGAGCTGGCGCACACCACGCGGCTGATCACCCTGGGCGAACTGGCCTCGGGTATCGCCCACGAGATCAACCAGCCGCTGGCGGCGGTGGTCAACTACGCCAGCGCCAGCCAGCGCTACCTGCAGGGCATCGGCGGTGATCAGGCCGGTGTCGACAAGGTGGGCCAGGGCCTGGCGCGCATCACCGAGCACGCCAACCACGCCTCGGCAGTGATCAAGCGCCTGCGCGCCTTCCTGCGCAAGGGCCAGCGGCGCATGCAGGCGCTGAACCTGGCCGAGGTGGCGCGCGAAGCGGTGCGCCTGTGCAACTGGGAGGCCGGTACGGCGCAGGTAGCGGTCAGCGACCTGTTGCCGGACAATCTGCCGCCGGTATTCGCCGACCGCGTGCTGCTCGAACAGGTGCTGCTCAACCTGCTGCGCAATGCCATTGATGCCAACCGCGAACGTCACCCTGGTGCACCTTCGCAGGTCCGTCTGGAGGCAAGCGAAGCGGACGGCAACCTGGCGATCCGGGTGATCGATCAGGGGCCGGGTGTCAGCGACGAGCAGATGGGCAAGCTGTTCACCCCCTTTTACACCAGCAAGGCCGATGGACTGGGGCTAGGCCTGTCCATGAGCCGCAGCATCATCGAAGGTTTTGGTGGTGCGTTGGAGGCTTTCCCGGCTGAGGGCGGTGGATTGTGCCTGGAGTGCCGTTTGCCACTGGGCAAGGTTGAGGAAAGCGAGAGGTAACCCGAGGTAGGGCGTACTCGCGTAGCAGTACGCCGTTTGGACGGTGGCGTAGCGCGGGACTGTTCGCTGGCGCTCCTGGGTCCGCCCTACGGCGGCCGGCGCTACCCAAACTAGGTCACGCATAACAACAAAAGGAGCAGCACAGGGATGCAACAACTGGTTTACGTGGTCGATGACGACCAGGGCATGCTCGATTCGACGCTCTGGCTGCTGGAGTCGGTAGGCCTCAAGGGCGTGCCGTTCACCAGTGGTCGGGCCTTTCTCGAGGCTTGCGACCCGACTGCCAATGCCTGCGTGCTGCTCGATGTGCGCATGCCCGGCATGGGGGGGCTGAATGTGCAGGAGGAGATGCGCGTGCGTGGCATCGACCTGCCAGTGATCTTCGTCAGCGGCCATGCCGACGTGCCCATCGTCGTGCGCGCGTTCAAGGCCGGCGCGGTGGACTTCATCGAGAAGCCCTACAACGAGCAGTTACTGCTCGATAGCGTGCAGCAGGCGTTGGATCGTCGTCCGGCCCGTCCGCGGCGCGATGCGCGCCTGGCCGAGGTGCAGGCGCGGCTCGATCAGCTCACCCCGCGTGAGCGCGATGTGCTGCTGCCGCTGGTGCGCGGCTACACCAACCGCGAAGTGGCCGAGCAGCTCGATATCAGCGTGAAGACCGTCGACCTCTATCGCTCACGGGTGATGAAACGCATGCAGGCTGAGACGCTGCCGGAGCTGGTAGGTATGGTTATCGCCGCCGGGTTGGTCGATCCGCTGGCGTTGCGTTCCGGCGCGGTAAGCAGTTAGTCGCTCAGTCGGCCCAGCCGCGATAGACGTGGGTCATGGGCCTTGGCCCCTTGAGATAGCCGGTGCTCAGTTCGCGGATATGAAAGCCGCCGGCTCCTATCAGCGCGGGTATGTCGCGATCCAGATGGCAGCCGCCGGCCAGCGGTTTCCACAGCGGCGTCAGGCGCTTTTGCCAGCGCACCACCGGCAGATCCGGCGCCAGACCGTGTTCGCAGAACAGCAGACGCCCGCCAGGCTTGAGTACGCGGCGCATTTCGCGCAGGGCGGCGATGGCATCGGGGATGGTGCACAGGGTGAAGGTGCAGACGATGTCATCGAAGCTGGCATCCGCCGCCTGAATCTGCCCCAGCTCCAGGGCGATCATTTCCACCGGCACCTGGCAGCGTGCGGCGCGTTCGCGGGCCAGAGCCTGCATTTCCGCGGACGGATCGACGCCAACCACCGCCTCGACCCGCTGTGGGTCGTAGAAACTCAGGTTGAGTCCGCTGCCGATGCCGATTTCCAGCACGCGACCGCGCGCCTGTGGCACGAGTTGCGAGCGCGCCTTCATCACCGCGCCCATGCCGCAGGCGAAATCGATCAGGTGCGGCAGGATATGGCGGTCATAGAGGCCCATGGTTCAGGCTTCGTCCTGCCCCTCATCGTCCTCATCGTTGTCGCCGCGATAGGCGGCAAAGCATTTGAGGGTATGACTGACTTCGCTGCCTTCGATCAACCAACTGTCGTCCGCTTCGCTATAGCGCGCAGCCTGTACCGAAGCCAGAGAGAACTTCCACAGGCGGCGCTCGCGACCATCGATGCAGTGCACCTGCAGCAGCGGTTTGGCGGCGCTGTCGCTGCCCGCCGAGCCGGCGCTGATCTGTGCCAGCAGTTCGGTGTCGAGGTCGAACTGCCAGGCATACAGACCGTCGATCTCCAGCATGTCGGCGTCTTGCAGGGCCTCGATCAGGCTTGTCGGTTTCATCGCTTTATCCACCACGTCAGCGCCCCAGGCGGCGCAGGTCGGAGGACTCTATCACGCGCACGCCGTCTTCCTCTTCCAGAGCCAGGCGCCAGAGGGCGCGAGCCAGGGCACAGGCGTCGATGCCACGGTACTTGCCCGGCAGCCAGCGCAGCAGGGGAGCCGCGAGGCGCTCGCCGAGACGAAATTCATGGCGTGCTCCGAGCAGGAGCGATGGGCGGGCGATGGTCAGTTGCGGCCAGTCCATGGCTTTCAGTGCTTGCTCGGTTTCGCCCTTGATGCGGTTGTAGAACACTGTTGATCCGGCGTTGGCGCCCAGCGCGCTGATCACCACCAGGTGCCGTGCGCCGAGCTCGCGGGCGCGGCGGGCGAAAGCCAGTACGAGATCGTGGTCGACAGCGCGAAAGGCCTCCTGCGAGCCGGCCTGTTTGATGGTACTGCCCAGGCAGCAGAAGGCGGTATCGACCTGGCCGGACAGTTGCGGCAGTAGCGCCTGCAGGTCACCCACCGGGTTTTCCAGATTCGGATGGGCGGCCAATGGTCGACGTGTCGGTGCCAGCACGCGGGCGACCGTCGGCTCGCTGAGCAGACGATCGAGCAGGTGCTCACCGGTGAGTCCGGTGGCACCGGCGATAAGAATGTGCTGTGGGGTCAGGTACATGCGGTTATCTCTTGTCCGTCACAGTTCAGCTTAACAGGCTGTTGAAAAACTACCTGCGTTGGCAATGCTTCGTTTAAAACAGCCTCGTGCGCGAGTCCGATCAAAATGCTCATTTACAACTCGTAAACTGCGCTTTTTCGGCTGTTTTTGCCTCGTCTTGCCTGCCTCGCCTACGTTTTTCAACGGCCTGTTAGTCCTTTGCCGGACCGCTGGCCACGGCACCGAGCGCGCGCTCGGCCTGGCTTTGGCGTAGTTCGCGCCAGTGCTGGAGTACGCCGCGGGGCGCCCAGATTTGCGGTTCGGAAGGTTCGAAGCCGTCGCTCTGCTCACGCTCGGCGACACGTTCCTTGGCCAGTTCGAAGGCTCGTTCCAAGTTGTCGGTTTCGCCGAGGGCCTCGGCGAACAGGGCGCGGCCGAAATAGGTGAAGTCGTTCTCCTCGCTGCAGCCGAAGGAAACCCGGTCGGCGCGTGCGGCGGTCATCACCAGGGTCTTTTCGTCTTTCAGGGGTGGGATGAAACCGCCGGAGTAGCAAGCCGAAATCACCACCACCTTGTCGCGTTGCTTGAGTGGAGCCAGCAGCGCCGCCAGCTCGCTGGCAGGCAGGTCGGCCAGTTGCAGGCGCGGCTGGTCGAGATTGAGTTCATGGTGGCGCGAGCCGTGGCTGGTCAGGTAGATGAAGATCAGGTCTTCCTCGCCACTGCGTTCGGCAAGAGCCTGAACCACGCGGGTGAGGTTCTCGCGCGTGGCCAATGGGCGGTCGGCAAGATGGTCGCGGTGATTGATCAGGCTGACGCTGCCGTATGCACCAAAGCGATCACGCATCAACCTGCTGACGTAATCGGCTTCACGCATGAACACGCTCTGCTTGCCGTCGCCCGCCAGGGTCAGCGCGTAGAGTTCGCGCGACGGTGTCGAGGTGGGAATCGCGGCGATGGCCTCTTCGAGCAGTTGTCCCTGTTGCAGCAGGCCCAGCTCCAGGCTGTCGGGCAGTGGCTGGCCCTGTTCGTCACGTACCAGGCGCCCGCTTTGCCAGGTGCCGGACTGACGGCTGCCGTCGGCCAGGGTCAGGGTGCCCTCGCCACTGTATTCTCCGCCGGAGAAATGGCCTCTGTAGGCGCTGCCGTCTGGCAAGGTGAGCAGGCCTTCGCCCTCGTACTGCCAGTCGGCGAATTCGCCGAGGTAGCGGGTGCCTTCGCCATCGGTGTATTCGCCGGGGCCCTGCATCACGCCTTCTACGAATTCGCCGGCCCAGGTCTCGCCGCCAGCGCTCTGGTAGCGACCTTTGCCATGAAACTCGTCGTTCTTGAAACCGCCGCTGTAGTTGTCGCCATCGGCGTTGTGGTAGCTGCCCTGGCCGCTGAGCAGACCCTGGGCGAACACGCCGCTGTACTGATTGCCGTAGGCGTCGATGCGTACGCCCTGGCCCTCTGGCTGTCCCTTGACGAACTGGCCCTGGAAGCTGCTGCCGTCGGCCATTTCCAGTTTGCCCAGACCGTGGAAGCGGTCGTTGAGAAATTTCCCCTGATAGCGTTGGCCGCCCTGTTCGAGCAGGCCCACGCCACTGAACCGGTTGCGTTCGAAACCGCCTTCGTAGCGGCTACCGTCGCTGTAGGTGAGGGTGCCCTGGCCGTGGAACATGCCTTCATGAAATTCGCCCAGATAGTGCTCGCCACCGGGGCCTTGCCACTCGCCGCTGCCTTCCAGCATGCCGTCCTTGAACTGGCCGACGAACCAGCTGCCATTGCGGTAGTCCAGACGCCCGGGGCCTTGCAATAGGCCATCGACGATCTCGCCACGATACTGGCCGCCGTCGGGCAGGGTGGCATTGGCCGGCAGTAGCGGACGGGCTTCGTCGCAACCGGCGATCAGCAGGGACAAGCAAACAGGAAGCAGGCGCAGGGCAAGGGAATTCATGGCGGACGTCCAGGTCGGTGCTTTGCTCGGCAGTATGCCGCAAGCCCGCAGGCTTGCGCTGTCGCATCGCACGCTTTGCTGACGCGAGAAGATTCCCGTTCCGGCCGCGAGGGCCGGAAACGGGAGCAGGCGGGGATCAAACGAAGCAGAGGGTCAGCGGCTCGGCGATGTAGGCCGGTTTTTCCTGGCCTTCGATTTCCAGCACGGCGCGCGCCTTGAGCAGCCACTGGCCGGGGTTCTTCTCGGTGGCATCGGTCAGGGTGACCACCAGGCGCACCTTGGAGTTGACCTTGACCGGCTGGATGAAGCGCACACTGTCGAGGCCGTAGTTCACTGCCATCTTCAGGCCCTGCGGCATGATCATGATCTTTTCCATCAGCATCGGCACCAGCGACAGCGACAGGAAACCGTGGGCGATGGTGGTGCCGAAGGGGGTGAGCTTGGCCTTTTCCGGGTCGACGTGGATGAACTGGTGGTCGCCGGTGCACTCGGCGAACTGGTTGATGCGCTGCTGGTCGATGGTCAGCCACTCGGACTTGCCCAGTTCCTTGCCAACATAGTCCTTGAGCTCTGCTACGGGTACGAACGGCATAGTTCCTCCTTGAGGACGCGTGTGTTGTTTTTGTTTGCGTGAAACCGTTGCGGCCTAGATCATCATGGGGGCGGCATCGGGTCAAGCCTGCCTTGGCGTGATGAATGACGCTGCATAGGTCCGCTCGACGAAGCAATACAGAGGCCAGCGAGATGGCATCACGCCTATAATGGCCGACATGCCTCAATGGATGCCCGGAATCCCCTCCAGTAGGTCGCTGAAAAACTACCTACGTTGCCATTGCTGCGTTAAAAACAGGCTCGGAATGCTCATTTACAACTCGTAAACTGCGCTTCCTCGCCTGTTTTTGTCTTGCACTGGCTGCCTCGCCTACGTTTTTCAGCGGCCTACTCGTAAGCGGAGATCACGGCCATCGCTCGTTTTCCGGAGATTTCAAACATGCTGCTTCGCGGCCTTTCCTGGCTGGTGCTCTGCCAGTTACTGGGTACCGTTCTCAACGTCCTGCTGCTGCCGATGTTGCCTGGTCCGATCATCGGCATGCTGTTGTTGTTCGTCTTTCTCATGCTGCGTGGCGAGGTGGGCGAGCCGCTCAGCGTCGCGTCTAGCAGCCTGCTCAAATACCTGCCACTGATTCTGGTGCCGCCGGCCGTGGGCGTGATGGCTTATGCCAGCGATATCGCCGCCGATTTCTGGGCCGTGGTCGGCGCGCTGGTACTGTCGTTGCTGGTGTCGCTGGCCTTCGCTGGCTGGCTGATGCAGAAATTGATCGAGCGTCAGCAGCGCCAGGAGGACGTATGAGTCCGGATTGGCAGGGCGCCTGGCAGGCGCTGACCCATCACCCGCTGTTCGGCATCGGCATCACCCTGGGCGCCTACCAACTGGCCATGGCCGCGTACGAGCGCACCCGCTGGGTATTCCTGCAACCGGTACTGGTGTCGATGCTCACGGTGATCGGCATCCTGCTGCTGTGCGGCCTGAGTTTCGCCGAGTACCGCAACAGCGTCGCGGCGCTGACTCTGCTGCTCGGCCCGGCCACGGTGGCTCTGGCCGTGCCGCTGTACCTCAACCTGCGGCGGATTCGCCAGCTGTTCTGGCCGATCATCCTGACGTTGCTGATTGCCGGCACCTTCGCCACTGTACTCGGCGCGGGGCTGGCCAGGCTGTTCGGCGCCGAGCGCATCATGCTGATGAGCATGGCGCCGAAATCGGTAACTTCGCCGATCGCCATGCTGGTGGCCGATCAGATTGGCGGCATCGCGGCACTGGCGGCGGTGTTCGTGATGATCACCGGGGTCATCGGCGCCATCGTCGGACCGTCCATTCTGCGTCTGTGCCGGGTTCATCATCCGGCGGCGCAGGGTATGGCGCTGGGCATCACCGCGCATGCCGTGGGTACGGCGCGCGCCCTGCAGGAGAGCGACGAGTGCGGCGCCTTCGCCGCGCTGGCGATGAGCCTGATGGGGGTGATCACCGCCGTGCTGTTGCCGCTGGCGATTGTCATGCTCCTGTGAGAGCCTGCCTGACCATCCCTGATGCTCCGGCAGTCTTGCGTAGATAACAGGCCGTAAACCATGAAGCTCCCGCTGTTCCCGCTCAACACCGTTCTGTTTCCCGGTTGTGTGCTCGACCTGCAGATATTCGAGGCACGCTACCTGGACATGATCAGCCGCTGCATGAAACAGGGCACGGGGTTCGGCGTGGTGTGCATCGTCGAGGGCGAAGAGGTGGGCGAAGCCGCCAGCCGTTTCGCAGCCATTGGCTGCGAGGCGTTGGTGCGCGATTTCCAGCAGCGTCCCAATGGCCTGCTGGGCATTCGCGTGGAGGGTGGCCGGCGCTTCAGGGTCGAGCGCGCTCAGGTGCTGCCGGACCAACTGACCGTCGCCGACGTGCAGTGGCTGGAGGAGCAACCCAACAGCCCGCTGCAGGCCGAGCATGCTGATCTGGCCGCCCTGCACGCGGCCCTGGCCGAGCATCCGCTGGTGGCTGGCCTGGATATGACCGGCGTGGTCGCCGGTCAGCAGCAACTGGCCAATCAGCTGGCCTATCTATTGCCGCTGGAGCCGGCGCAGAAACTGCAGCTACTTCAGCTCGATGATCCTGCCCTGCGCCTGGAGCAACTGCACGCCATGCTCGAGGTGCTCCAGGGCGATGTCTGAGGCGACGCCTTAATAGGAATAGCGCAGTAGTGCGGTGGACAACTGCCAGGTCGCCATGGCGCCCAGCACCGATAGGCAGGCGGGCAGGATGATCCACCACAGGCGCGCCGGCAGCGGCGGCAGCGCTTCCTGGCGCTGACATAGGGCCAGGCTCAGGCCGCATACCGCTGAGGCCAACAGAGCGCCGGCGATAATGTCGCTGGGCCAGTGCACCCCCAGATAGACCCGCGACAAGGCGATCGCCAAGGCAGGCAGGCACGCCACTACCAGCCAGGCCAGGCGCAGGCGTGCCGATTGACCACGGCCGGCCAGCACCCCCAGCACCAGGAAAAAGGCAAAGGCTGCCGAGCTATGACCGCTGGGGAAACTGTACGTCGTTAGCGGTTCGCTCAGCACATCGGGGCGGGCCCGGGCAAACCCATGCTTGAGCGTGGTGTTGCCTAGCGCCGTGACCAGCAGGGTCGAGCCGGCGAAGACCAGGTGACGCCATTGCCGCGCCAGGAACAGCAAGGCGCACAGCACTGCAGCCGCCGCAAACTGGATATGGAAGTCGCCCAGCCGGGTCAAGGTACCGATCCATTGGTCCAGATGCGGCTGGCGCTGTTCCTGGACCAAAGACATCAGACCCTGATCCAGCGCATCGAGGTGCGGCCAGCCGATGATGATGGCCAACAGCAGTAACAGGCTGAGGCCGCCACCAAGCAGGCTGGCGCGTGGCTTTTCCGCCAGGCTGGCTTGAATGGTCAGCAGCAGGATCACGCCAATACCGGCCAGCAGTACCGCTGCTTCCGTCCAGAAACCTTCTGCCATCGGCAGGCGCAGGGCCGCGCCGGTCGCCCAGCCCGGCAACAGGTAAGCCACCGCCCAGCCGGCTGCCGCCATCAGGCTGACCAGCATGAAACGCAGCAGTGGCATGTTCAGCATGCCGGCTACCAGCGGCAGCATTGGGCGCAGCGGGCCGATGAAGCGACCGACCAACAGGCTGGCCACGCCGTAATGACGGAAATAGAGTTCGGCACGCAGAATCCACTGCGGATGGTGACGCAACACCGGCAGGCGCCCGATGTTGTGCTTGAAGCGCCTGCCCAGCGCATAGGAAATCATGTCCCCGCACAGCGCGCCGGTGTAGGCCAGCAATAGCGTCTGCCACAGCGTCAGTATCCCACTGCCGGCCAGCAGCGCGACGCTGAACAGCAGTACCACGCCGGGCAGCACGATGCCCACCAGGGCCAGGCACTCGAGCAGGGCGATAATGAAGATCGCCACCCCCAGCCATTGCGGGTTGCCACTCAGCCAGGTGGTCAGGTTATCCAGCCAGACGCTCATCGTTCTGCTCCTGAAACCCTCAACAATCGATAATCACGCCCTTCGACCTGTCCACGA
Source organism: Pseudomonas sediminis (assembly GCF_039555755.1). Taxonomy (NCBI): domain Bacteria; kingdom Pseudomonadati; phylum Pseudomonadota; class Gammaproteobacteria; order Pseudomonadales; family Pseudomonadaceae; genus Pseudomonas; species Pseudomonas sediminis. The sequence goes on along the minus strand of NZ_CP154631.1, from coordinate 976,552 downwards.
CGCAAAGGGTTGCGTGTGCAGTGACGTGCGTAGGCGGCATCAACGAAACGGTAGGGCAGGTCCTCGTCGCGGCCCTTGGGAATACCCAGGCGCGCGCACTGGATGATCACATGCGGTCGTTCGCCGACATCCTCGACGAACAAGCGCTGCAAATCGAAGCGACGCGCATCCCAGTCCGGCACTTTCAGACCCAGCGCCTTGCAGAGCAGCGTCTGCCCGGCGCACAAACGCTCGATGGCGCGGTGTTGGTCGAGGCTGCCCGGGTTGTTGCGTTGCATCGCCGCCAGGGCATCGGGGCCGCTGATGGCATCGACCCAGGGATGTGCGGATTTGATCAGCACCGCATTACCAGGCCCGTGAGCGCTGAAGTTCAGCGAATCGCCGCCGCGCGCGTAGTACATGTAGATATGCCCGCCATCGGCGAACAGCGCCTTGCGCTTCTCTGTGTAGCCGAGCGATGCATGGCTGCCCTTGTCGACCAGGTAGTAGGCCTCGGTCTCGATGATCCGTGCACTCAGCCACAGCGCACCGACGCGATGGCGGATGACCATGCCGAGCAATTCGCGGGCGAGCAGTTGTGCATCGCGGTCGAAGAAGGTGTCGGGCAATGGATTGGCATCAGGCCAGGGCAAGCTGAGGGTGGGGTCGGCAGGCTTCATCTGTCGCACGGGTGCTAAGTCTCGGGCGGCGAGCATAGCAACAAGAAGCTTAAAAATGCCTGAACGTTCCAGTGCCCATGATGGCCGCGGTTGCCCACGGTGCGTTACATCGGCTACGTCTGGCATTCATCACCCGGCGGATGGGTTACCTACCGCTTGCCAGACGCCGCTGGGCGCGGCCTTGCGAGCCGGCTATAATCAGCCCCTTTTTCCAACTGCCAGACCTCCGCCGCCATGACCGAGTCCGTGCACGACTATATGACCCGCCTGGGCCAAGCCGCCCGCCAGGCATCAAAGGTGCTCGCCCGCGCCAGTACCGCGCAGAAGAATCGCGCGCTGCAGGCCGCTGCCAATGCCCTCGACGCCGCGCGCGCCGAGCTGACTGCCGCCAATGAGCTGGACCTGGCAGCCGCCCGCGCCAGCGGTCTGGAGCCGGCCATGGTCGACCGCCTGGCACTGACGCCGGCGGTGATCGACAGCATGATCGAAGGCCTGCGCCAGGTGGCGACCCTGCCCGACCCGATCGGCGAGATTCAGGGCATGCGCTACCTGCCGTCCGGTATTCAGGTCGGCAAGATGCGCGTGCCGCTGGGCGTGATCGGCATCATCTACGAGTCGCGTCCGAACGTGACCATCGATGCCGCCAGCCTGTGCCTGAAGTCCGGCAATGCCACCATCCTGCGTGGCGGCTCCGAGGCCATTCATTCCAACCAGGCGATTGCCCGCTGCATCCAGCAGGGCCTGGCCGAGGCCGATTTGCCGGCGGCTGCCGTGCAGGTGGTGGAAACCACTGATCGCGCTGCCGTCGGTGAGCTGATCGCCATGCCGAAGTTCGTCGACGTGATCGTGCCGCGCGGTGGCAAGGGCCTGATCGAGCGCATCAGCCGTGATGCCAAGGTGCCGGTGATCAAGCATCTGGATGGCGTTTGCCACGTCTATATCGACGTCGCCGCTGATCTGGACAAGGCGATTCGCGTTGCCGACAACGCCAAGACCCAGCGTTATTCGCCGTGCAACGCCATGGAAACCCTGCTGGTGCACGCTGCCGTGGCGGGCAAGGTGCTGCCGCCGCTGGCCGCCATCTACCGCGACAAAGGTGTTGAGCTGCGTGGCGATGCCGCCACCCGCGAGCTGCTGGGCGGCGATGTGCTGGAAGCGAGCGAAGACGACTGGTTCGCCGAGTACAACGCGCCGATCCTGGCGATTCGCATCGTCGACTCGCTGGATGCGGCCATCGAGCACATCAACCACTACGGCTCGCAGCACACCGATTCGATCATCACCGAGAACTTCAGTGATGCGCGGCGCTTCCTCACCGAAGTGGATTCTGCTTCGGTGATGGTAAATGCCTCGACCCGCTTCGCCGATGGCTTCGAGTACGGCCTGGGTGCGGAGATCGGCATCTCCACCGACAAGCTGCACGCACGCGGCCCGGTCGGCCTGGACGGCCTGACCAGCGAGAAGTACGTGGTCTTTGGCGATGGACACATTCGCACATAAATGAACGGACTCGGCGCCCGACGCATCGGCCTGCTCGGCGGTACCTTCAACCCGGTGCATATCGGGCATCTGCGTGCCGCGCTGGAAGTGGCGGAATTCATGGCGCTGGACGAGCTGCGGTTGATCCCCAGCGCCAGGCCGCCGCACCGTGATACGCCGCAGGCGACGGCCGAGCAGCGCCTGGCCATGGTCGAACTGGCGGTGTCTGGCGAGGCGCGGTTGACGGTCGATGACCGCGAGCTTCTTCGTGACAAGCCGTCGTACACGGTGGACACGCTGGAGTCGGTGCGCGCCGAGTTGGCGGCGGACGATCAGCTGTTTCTGCTGCTTGGCTGGGACGCTTTTTGCGGCCTGCCGAGTTGGCATCGTTGGCAGGAGCTGCTCGAGCACTGCCATCTGCTGGTACTGCAGCGGCCGGATGCCGACAGCGAGGCGCCGGAGGCGCTGCGCGATCTGCTGGCTGCACGCAGTGTCAGTGACCCGCTGAGCCTGCAAGGTGCAGGCGGGCAAATCAGTTTCATCTGGCAGACTCCGCTGGCGATTTCCGCCACGCAGATTCGCCACTTGTTGGCAACCGGCCGTTCGGCGCGATATCTGCTGCCCGATGCGGTACTGGCTTATATCCAGGCGCACGATCTGTACCGTGCGCCCAATGCTTGAAACGCTGCGCATGTGCGCTGGCGTCCATTACACGAGGCAAATGAGTCATTTATGAGCAAGCAGAACATGCCCAGCGAAGAGCTGGTCAAGATCGCCGTGGCGGCGCTGGAAGAGATCAAGGCGACCGACATCACTGTGATCGACGTCAAGGACAAGACCAGTATCACCGATTTCATGGTGATCGCCAGCGGTAGCTCCAGCCGTCAGGTCAAGGCGCTGGTGGACAATGTGCTGGAAAAGGTCAAGGAGCAGGGCGTGCGCCCGATCGGCAGCGAAGGTCTGGACAGCGGTGAATGGGCGCTGCTCGATCTGGGCGACATCGTCGTGCACGTGATGCTGCCGACCGCGCGTCAGTTCTACGACCTCGAACGCCTGTGGCAGGGCGCCGAGCAGAGTCGCGCCCAGCACAGCGCCGAGTAAGCGTAAACCGTGCGGATCAAACTGATCGCCGTCGGTTCGCGCATGCCGCGTTGGGTCGAGGAGGGCTGGCAGGAGTACGTCAAGCGTCTGCCAGCAGAATTGCCGCTGGAGCTGGTGGAAATTCCCCTCAACACCCGCGGCAAGAATGCCGACGTCGCCCGCCTGATCCGTCAGGAGGGTGAGGCCATGCTGAGCAAGGTGCAGCCCGGCGAACGTATCGTCACGCTGGAGGTCCATGGCAAGCCATGGAGCACCGAGCAACTGGCAGCGGAGCTGGATCGCTGGCGCCTCGATGCACGCAACGTCAACCTCATGGTCGGTGGCCCGGAAGGGCTGGCACCGGAGGTCTGCGCGCGTAGCGAGCAGCGCTGGTCGCTGTCGCCTCTGACGTTGCCGCATCCGCTGGTGCGTATCCTGCTCGGCGAGCAGATCTACCGAGCCTGGACCGTATTGTCCGGCCACCCGTACCACAAGTGATCAAGTAGTCATGCCGCAGCCGATTCGCCTCAAGGATCACGAAAAGGACGCTCGCCTGGTCAAGCGCCGGGTGCTCGTCGGCGGCGTGGTGATCATCCTGCTGACCTGCGTGCTGGTCATGCGCATGTACTACCTGCAGGTGATTCAGTACGAGCATCACAGCACGCTGGCAGAGAACAACCGTATCCACGTGCAGCCGCTGCCGCCGACCCGTGGGCTGATCTACGATCGCAACGGCGTGATCATCGCCGACAACCGCCCCAGTTTCAGCCTGACCGTGACCCGTGAGCGTGCCGGTGACTGGCTTAGCGTGCTCGATACAGTGGTCGAGGTACTGGAGCTTAGCGAGGACGAGCGCGCGCTGTTCGAACGCCGCGTGCGCCAGGGGCGGCGTCCGTTCGAACCGGTACCGATCCTGTTCGAGCTGAGCGAGGAGCAGATTGCCCGCATCGCGGTCAACCAGTTCCGTCTGCCGGGCGTCGAGGTGGCTGCGCAGCTGGTGCGGCATTACCCGCAGCAGGAGCACTTCGCTCATTCGGTCGGCTATGTCGGGCGCATCAACGAGCAGGAGCTCAAGCGCCTCGACCCTACCGACTATGCCGGCACGCATCATATCGGCAAGACCGGTATCGAACGTTTCTACGAGGACGAGCTGCACGGCGAGGTCGGCTATGAGGAGGTCGAGACCAATGCCCGTGGCCGCGTATTGCGCGTACTCAACCGCGTCGATCCAAAGCCGGGCAAGGACATCGTGCTCAGTCTCGACGTACACCTGCAGGAGGCGGCCGAGAACGCCCTGGGCGGCCGACGTGGCGCCGTGGTGGCCATCGATCCGAACAATGGCGAAGTGCTGGCGATGGTCAGCCAGCCCAGCTTCGACCCCAACCCCTTCGTCACCGGTATCAGCTTCAAGGCCTATGGTGAGCTGCGCGACTCCATCGATCAGCCGCTCTACAACCGGGTGCTGCGCGGCCTCTATCCGCCGGGCTCGACGATCAAACCGATGGTTGCTGTGGCCGGTCTCGATGCCGGTGTGGTCACGCCTACTTCGCGGGTGTTCGACCCAGGCTTCTATCAGTTGCCCAACCACAGCCACAAATACCGTAACTGGAACCGTACTGGTGACGGTTGGGTCGATCTCAATCTGGCCATCGCTCGCTCCAACGACACCTATTTCTACGATCTGGCGCACAAGATGGGCGTCGATCGCATGCACGATTACATGAGCCGCTTCGGCCTTGGGCAGCGTGTTTCCCTGGATATGTTCGAGGAGACCGCCGGCCTGATGCCTTCGCGCGACTGGAAACGGGCACGTTATCGTCAACCCTGGTATCCGGGCGAGACGCTGATTCTCGGTATCGGTCAGGGCTACATGCAGACCACACCGCTGCAACTGGCGCAGGCCACCGCATTGATGGCCACGCGCGGCAAGTGGATTCGTCCGCACCTGGCCAAGAGCGTCGATGGCCGCCTGCCGTCAGACCCCAATCCGATTGCGGATATCGTCCTGCGTGATCCCAAGTTCTGGGATTACGGCATTCGCGGCATGGAAGAGGTGTTGCACGGCCCTCGCGGTACCGCGCGCAAGGTTGGTGACAGTTCGGTCTATCGTATCGCTGGCAAGAGCGGTACGGCGCAGGTGGTGGCGATCAAGCAGGGTGAGAAGTACGACCGTAACAAGGTACAGGAGCGCCACCGCGACCACGCGCTGTTCATCGGTTTTGCACCGGCGAACAACCCGCAGATCGCCGTCGCGGTCATGGTGGAGAACGGTGAGTCCGGCTCCGGTGTTGCCGCGCCCGTGGTCAAGCAGGTGATGGATGCCTGGCTGCTGGATAAGGAAACCGGCCAGCTCAAGGCCAAGTTCGCGTTGCCCAAGCCTGCCGAGGTCAGTCAGCGATGATCAGCAATTTCGACCGTACCCTGTCCGACGAGGACGTGCTGCGTCGTCGCGCCAGTCTGCTGCAGCGCATGCACATCGATGGCTGGTTGCTGCTGCTGTTGCTGATTCTCGGCACTGGCAGCCTGTTCATTCTGTATTCGGCCAGTGGCAAGAACATCGACCTGCTGCTCAAGCAGGCGTCGTCCTTTGGCATTGGCATGCTCGCGGTGGTGGTGATTGCCCAGTTCGACCCGCGCTTCATGGCGCGCTGGGTGCCTCTTGCCTACGTGATAGGCGTCGCGCTGCTGATGGTGGTGGAGGTAATGGGCCATACCGCGATGGGCGCCACACGCTGGATCAATATCCCTGGGGTGATCCGCTTCCAGCCGTCGGAGCTGATGAAGATCATCATGCCGATGACCATCGCCTGGTACCTGTCGCGGTACAACCTGCCGCCGCGCTTCAAGCACATTGTCATCAGCCTGGCGATGATCGGTGTGCCCTTCGTACTGATCGTCAAACAGCCGGACCTGGGCACCTCGCTGCTGATCCTCGCCTCGGGTGCGTTCGTGGTGTTCATGGCCGGCCTGCAATGGCGCTGGATCATCGGCGCCGCCGCTGCCGTTGTGCCGGTCGCGGTGGGCATGTGGTACTTCGTCATGCATGACTACCAGAAACGCCGCGTGCTGACCTTCCTTAATCCGGAGAGCGATCCGCTGGGGGCGGGCTGGAACATTATCCAGTCCAAGGCTGCCATCGGTTCCGGCGGTGTATTGGGCAAGGGCTGGTTGCTGGGTACCCAGTCGCACCTGGATTTTTTGCCGGAAAGCCACACGGACTTTATCATTGCCGTGCTCGCGGAGGAGTTCGGCCTGGTCGGCGTTTGTCTGTTGTTGTTGCTCTATCTGCTGCTGTTGGCGCGCGGCCTGGTGATCACCGCCCAGGCGCAGACGCTGTTCGGCAAGCTGCTGGCCGGGGCGCTGACCATGACCTTCTTCGTATACGTATTCGTCAACATCGGCATGGTCAGCGGGCTGCTGCCGGTAGTTGGGGTTCCGCTGCCCTTCATTAGTTATGGCGGAACCCATCTGGTCACGCTGTTGTCAGGCTTCGGGATATTGATGGCGATCCACACCCACAGAAAGTGGATCGCTCAGGTTTGATTTGGGGGTTATGGGTTAATGCATTCTCTGCGTAGTTGGGCTGCTCGTACGTTGATGGGAGTCGGTATCGCCGGCGTGTTCGGCACTGGCGCTCAGGCGCTGGCGGCCGATTACGACGGCTCGCCGCAGGTGGCCGAGTTCATCGAGGAAATGACCCGCGACTATGGTTTTGCCAGTGAGCAACTGGTCAGTCTGTTTACCGAGGTCGAGCGTAAGCAGGCGATCCTCGATGCCATTTCGCGTCCGGCCGAGAAGGTCAAACCCTGGAAGGACTATCGCCCGATTTTCATCACCGACAAGCGTATCGCTCAGGGTGTGGAGTTCTGGAACAAGAACCAGGCTGCGCTGGAAAAAGCCGAGGCCGAGTACGGTGTGCCGCCGCAGTTCATCGTCGCCATCATCGGCGTGGAAACCTTCTACGGCGGCAATACCGGCAGCTGGCGGGTAATGGATGCGCTGTCGACCCTGGCCTTCGACTACCCGCCGCGCGCACCGTTCTTCCGCAAGGAATTGCGCGAGTTTCTGCTGCTGACCCGTGAGGAGCAGGTCGACCCGATCAGCCTCAAGGGCTCTTACGCCGGTGCCATGGGCCTGCCGCAGTTCATGCCGAGCAGCTTCCGTGCTTACGCCGTGGACTTCGATGGCGACGGCCATATCAACATCTGGAGCAACCCGACCGATGCCATCGGCAGTGTTGCCAGCTATTTCAAACGTCACGGTTGGCAGGCCGGCGGCCAGGTCGCCAGTCGCGTCGAGGTCAGCGGTGCTCGCGTCGACGAAGGCCTGACCCAGGGCCTGGACCCGGTGAAGAGCGTCGCCGAACTGCGCGCGCTGGGCTGGAAGAGCCAGGACAAACTGGCAGAAGACCTGCCGGTGACCGCATTCCGTCTGGAAGGCGCGCAAGGCGACGAATACTGGTTCGGTTTGCCCAACTTCTACACCATCACCCGCTACAATCGCAGCGTGATGTATGCCATGGCAGTCAACCAACTGGCCGAACTGCTGGTCGAAACGCGGGGTAGTCGATGAGTGCGTCCAAACTGCTGCCGCTGGCAGCCTGCGTAACGGCAGCGCTGTTGCTGGCGAGCTGCTCCTCCAATCGGGCACCGCAGCCCGCGGTGGTGCCCGGTCAGTCGGCCGGTATCTCTGGCCCGGATGATTTCAACCGGCCACACAGGGATGGCGCACCCTGGTGGGACGTCGATGTCTCGAAGATTCAGGACGCCATCCCCATGCCACATTACGGGCCGGTCAAAGCCAGCCCCTATGTGGTATTCGGCAAGCAGTACTACCCGATTCAGGACGCCCGTCGCTACCAGGCGACAGGGCCTGCTTCCTGGTACGGCACCAAATTCCATGGTCAGGCCACTGCCAACGGCGAAACCTACGATCTGTACGGCATGACCGCAGCGCACAAGACATTGCCACTGCCCAGTTACGTGCGCGTGACCAACCTGGAGAACGGCAAGGTGGTGATCCTGCGGGTCAATGACCGTGGGCCGTTCTACTCCGACCGCATCATCGATCTGTCCTTCGCTGCCGCGAAGAAGCTCGGCTATGCCGAGAAGGGCACTGCGCGGGTCAAGGTCGAAGGTATCGACCCGCACGAGTGGTGGGCGCAGCAGGGTCGTCCGGTGCCATTGGTGTTGGCCAACAATCAGCCGGCCAAGGCTGCTGTGGCTCAACCCGTCGCGCAGCCCGTGCCGCAGGTCGTCGAGCAGTACGCGCCGCCGCCGACGCAGCACGCCGCTGCGGTGGTGCCCGTGCAGATCGACGCAAAAAAAAACGATTCACTCGGAGCCTCTGGCCTGTATCTCCAGGTGGGAGCCTTCGCCAATCCGGACGCTGCGGAGCTGCTCAAGTCCAAGCTGACCCAGACCAGCAGTGTGCCGGTGTTCATCAGCTCAGTGGTACGCGACCAGCAGATTCTGCATCGGGTCCGAATGGGGCCGATCAGCAATCAGGGCGAGGCTGAGCAGCTACAGAGCAGCGTGCGCCTGGCCAACCTTGGCCAGCCCACGCTGGTCCGCGCCGACTGATGGCAACTTAACCGGCTTTTGCCGGACTAATCCGAGGCTTGCCTGCTGGCGAGTCGAAAGATGGCCCCTTGGGGCCGTACAACCCATGCAACGATTTTCGAGAGACGGATGAACATCACCAGCTTCGTGCAACGTGCTTCACTGGTTCTTACCCTTCTGGCCGCGCCACTCGCCATGGCCAACCAGCAGGTGGTGCCTGCGGCGCCGCAACTGGCCGCCAAATCCTATGTGCTGATGGACGCCGCCAGCGGCAACATCCTTGTCGAGAACAACGCTGACCAGCGCCTGCCGCCGGCCAGTCTGACCAAGCTGATGACCGCTTACATCGCCACCCTGGAAATCCGCAACGGCAAGATCGGCGAGCAGGATCTGGTGACCATCAGCGAGCATGCCTGGCGCACCGGTGGTGCCGCGTCCGGTGGTTCCACCATGTTCCTGCCGCTGAACAGCCAGGCCACGGTCGACGATCTGCTGCACGGCATCATCATCCAGTCCGGCAACGACGCCAGCATCGCCATCGCCGAATACATCGCCGGCAGCGAAGATGCCTTCGCCGACATGATGAACACTACCGCCGAGCGCCTGGGCATGAAGAACAGTCACTTCATGAACGCCACCGGCCTGCCGCACCCGGAGCACTACTCCAGTGCCCATGACATGGCGATCCTGGCGCGCGCGATCATCGACGAGGACGCCGAGCACTATGCGATCTACTCGCAGAAGGAGTTCCTCTGGAACAACATCAAGCAGCCCAACCGTAACCTGCTGCTGTGGCGCGACCGTACCGTCGATGGCCTGAAAACCGGTCACACCTCGGAGGCCGGCTACTGCCTGGTGGCCTCGGCCGTGCGTGATGGCGCGCGCATGATCACCTCGGTATTCGGCACCGACAGCGAGCAGGCCCGTGCGGCGGAAACCCAGAAGCTGCTGACCTATGGCTTCCGCTTCTTCGAAAGCCGCACCTTCTACCAGAAAGGCGCAGAGCTGGCTCAGGCCACCGTCTGGAAGGGCGCCGCAAATCAGGTCAAGGCAGGTCTGGCAGAGAACCTGACCATCACCATGCCCAAGGGCCAGCTGGAAAAACTGCAGGCCAGCATGATCATCAACCCGCAGCTGATCGCACCGATCCAGCAGGGCGATGTGATCGGCAAGGTCGAAGTCAAACTGGGTGACGACGTGGTGCGCAGCACCGATCTGGTGGCGCTGGAGCCGGTAGAAGAGGGCGGCCTGCTGCGTCGTTTGTGGGACAGCATTCGACTGTTCTTCTTCGGCCTGTTCAACTGACAGTCACCGCTGAAAGCGACCTGCGTTGTCGTCATGGCATTGAAACCGGCTGAAGCAGTGCCCATTTACGTGCTGTAAGCCATGCCTCTTTTAGCCCGCCGCTCCAACCCGGAGCGGCCCTTTCTGGACGGGCCACAAGCCCGCTGATGCCATGACCGATAGCGACGTGCAACCGCCAAAAATCGATTTTCCCTGTGAGCGTTACCCGATCAAGGTCATTGGTACCGCTGGCGAGGGTTTCTCCGACCTGGTAATCGAAGTGATCCAGCGCCACGCCCCCGACCTGGATACCTCCACGTTGGTGATGCGTGACAGCCGCAACGGTAACTTCCTTTCCGTTCAGGTGCTGATCACTGCCACCGGTGTCGAGCAGCTGCAGGCGATTCACGTCGACCTGCGTGCAACCGGCCGCGTGCATATGGTGCTGTGATACCCATGCCCGAGCTTGTCGTCCGTCACCTCGGGCTGGTCGACTACCAGCCCACGCTGGAGGCCATGCGCCAACTGACCCGTGAGCGCGATGCGCAGACTCCCGACGAAATCTGGTTGCTGCAACATCCCAAGGTGTTCACTCAGGGGCAGGCCGGCAAGGCCGAGCATGTGCTCGCTGCGGGCGATATTCCGGTGATCCAGGTCGAGCGTGGCGGGCAGGTGACCTATCACGGTCCTGGGCAGCTGGTGGCCTATCTGATGCTCGATCTACGTCGCCTCGATCTCGGCGTACGTGAGCTGGTCACCGCCATGGAGCAGGGCCTGGTCGAGCTATTGGCCGGCTATGGCATCGAGGCGGCGCCCAAGGCGGATGCGCCCGGTGTATACGTGGCAGGCGACAAGATCGCTTCCCTGGGGTTGCGCGTCAGCCGTGGCTGCTCGTTCCACGGCCTGGCGCTGAACGTCGATATGGACATGACGCCTTTTCTGCGTATCAACCCCTGTGGCTACGCCGGGTTGAAGATGGTTCAACTCAGGGATCTGGTCGATGCACCGCCGTCAATCGACGAGGTGGCGCAGCGGCTGGAGCAGGCGCTACGCGGCCGATTGGGCTACAGCACAGCAGAGGGCGGTTCCAGGGCGTAGGGCGGACTCAGGAGCGAAGCGAACAGTCCGCCAGGGTCATGTTAAGGCAGGCAGCGCGCGGGCCCTTGAACAGCAGAAACGTAAAAGGGGCGCCATGGCGCCCCTTTCGTTTATCCAGCGATAGCCGTCAGTTCAGATTCAGCGCCGGAATGAGGCTGGCGTTGACCTCCTGGCCAGGCACTGGAACCGGGGCGGCGAGGCCCAGGTTGTTCTTCTCGAACACGCGGTCGGCGCGATAGCTGGAACGTACCAGCGGGCCGGCGGCGACTTCCATGAAGCCTTTCTCCAGGCCGATGTCACGGAAGCGATTGAACTCTTCAGGGCTGACCCAGCGTTGCACCTTGAGGTGGTTGCGCGTGGGTTGCAGGTACTGGCCGAGGGTGAGGATGTCGACACCGATGGCGCGCAGGTCATCCATGGTTTTCAGGATTTCTTCGTCGGTTTCACCCAGGCCGAGCATCAGGCTGGTCTTGGTCAGTACGTCCGGGCGGTGTTTCTTGGCGTGCTCGAGCACCTTGAGGGTCTTCTCGTAGCCAGCGCGCGGGTCGCGAACTACATAGGTGAGGCGTTTGACCGTCTCGACGTTCTGCGCGAACACTTCCAGGCCGGAATCGACCACGCGCTCGATGGCCTGGTGATCGCCATCGAAGTCCGGAGTCAGGGCCTCGACTACCACCTGCGGGGTGTTTTCCTTGATCGCTCGCACGCAAGCTGCATAGTGGCCGGCGCCGCCGTCTTCGAGGTCGTCACGATCCACTGAGGTCAGCACGATATAACGCAGGGCCATCAGCTCCACCGACTTGGCGGTGTTCTGTGGCTCTTCCAGATCCAGCCAGCCATTGGGGTTGCCGGTGTCCACGGCACAGAAACGGCAGGCACGGGTGCACACCGACCCCATCAGCATGATCGTGGCCGTGCCGTTGGACCAGCATTCGCCCATGTTCGGGCAGTGCGATTCCTGGCAAACGGTGCTCAGGCGGTGTTCGCCGACGTTGCGCTTGACCGCCTCGAAGCGGCTACCGCCAGGGGCCTTGACCCGCAGCCACTTGGGCTTGGGTTCGAAGACCTGGGGCTCGGCCGAGGCGCGGCGCTTCTGGCCATCCTTGATCGCGGTGATGCCTTGGGCGGTGCGAAACTTTTCGCCGCTGGCGACGGATTTGGGCGAGGAGGTGTCGGACATCGGAAATCTGGGCTCCGGTAGAGGCTCCGTGGGCAGGTGGCTTTTGGCCGCCGGCCAGTCTACCACAGAAGGTGTATGCAGACGTTGAGGCCGCCTGTCGACAAAGCACCGGCAAGGTGCTTCCTGGACGCCGCTGCGACAGCTCGGAAAGGGCTCGCATGGCAAGCCCTTGCCGGGACAGGCCTGGATTCAGCGTGTGCGCAGCTGCTCCAGCAACTGGGTATTGGGGTAGCCATCGGCTGGCCAGTTCAACTGCAGTTGCAGGGCGCGAATGGCCTTGCGCGTATTGGCGCCGATGATGCCGTCGGCCGGGCCGGGATCGAATCCTGCCTTGGTCAGCAGCTCCTGCAGTTCGACGCGCTCGCTACGACCCAGTTGGCGCTCGCCGCGCGGCCACTGTCCTTTGACTTCGCTTGGACGCAGCAGGTTGTCGGCGAGCAGACCGATGGCCAGCGCGTAGGACGTGGAGTTGTTGTACTTGAGGATGCTGCGGAAGTTATCCAGTAACAGGAAGGCCGGGCCTTTATGGCCGGCAGGCAGTTGCAGGCTGGCGCGGGCGCTGGCGGCCGCACCTGTCGGTGCCAGCGGGCGGACGCCTAGCTCTGCCCATTCGGCCAGCGTGCGGCGCTGATCGGGATCGGCCAGGGCGTAGTCGAAGCCGTTCGGTAGATTCACCTCGAAGCCCCAAGGTTGACCACGCTGCCAGCCAGAGGCCTGTAGATAATGTGCGGCGGATGCCAGTGCGTCGGTCGACGAACCCCACAGGTCGCGCTTGCCGTCGCCGTCGAAGTCGACGGCATGCTGGTTGTAGGTCGTCGGCATGAACTGGGTCTGCCCCATGGCACCGGCCCAGGAGCCGATCATGCGCTCGCTGGATACATCGCCGTTCTGCAGGATTTGCAGCGCAGCCAGCAATTGAACGCGCCAGAAGCCCTGGCGGCGACCGTCATAGGCCAGGGTGGCGAGGGAGCGAATGACGCTATTGCTGCCGATGTTGTTGCCGAAGTTGCTCTCGAGGCCCCAGATGGCTACCAGGATCGGGGCTTCGACGCCGTACTGCTGCTCGATGCGTTGCAGCACCAGGCTGTGCTGCGCTAGCAGTACCCGGCCGCGGCCGATACGGCTGGAGGAGACGGCACCGTCCAGATATTCCCACACCGGGCGAGTGAACTCGGGCTGACTACTATCTGCTTTAAGCACTGCAGGGTCGGGGGTGACGCCGGCGAATACGCGATCGAACAGCGCTGCGTCGATGCCGGCGGCAATCGCTTCGCTACGCATCGTCTGGCGCCAGTCGGCAAAACTGGGCAAGGGCGTTTCGGCTGCGGTCTGGACCGCTGCAGGGGCAGTGGCAGTAGGCAGATTTTCCGCTGGGGCCTGGGCGCAGGCCGCCAGCAGCAGGAGAGGAAGCAGAGCCAGGGCGCGACGTGGAAGCTGGTGTGGCATGTCTATCTCAAGGCGTTTAAGCAGGCGGTTACCTTAGCATGCTCGACGGGGATTCTGGGCTATCAGCGAAGCGAAGAGGCCCATAAAGCAAGAAGCCTCCCAATTGTGGGAGGCTTCGCGGCGGTAGCTGCCTTTACCTTTCTGTGGTCGTTCCTGGCGGGAGCGAAACAGTGGCTGGGCGACGATGGATTTGGCCTTGTTCGGCCGTTTGCCGGCTTTCTTGCTCATGGTGTTTCCTCATGCAGACTGGCCTGCGCCAATGCAGGCGGCGGAGACTATGCGCCGCTGTACAGAAAATGTCCAGATTGCGGTCTGGATGGGGAGCTCGTAGGAGCGAGCTCTGCTCGCGAAGCCTTTCTGCTCGTAGGGTGGGCAGCAACAATTACAGGCGCAGACGCTGTCCGGCTAACTGCAGGGTCAGCAGTGCCAGCTCGCTCCAAGGATCACCGGGCGCCTGGCCCTTGATCTGTGCGTCGATCAACTGCGCCTGCTGCAGCAACTGGCCCCAGCGTTTGCTGCTGTGACGCTGCAAAGCTTTGGAAACCAGGGGGCGACGTTTATCCCAGACTGGCGGGCGGGCGCTGGAGAAGGCTTTGTCCAAGGGAATACCCTGGCTCTGCTGGTGGGCGATGCCGGCCAGTAGACGAATCTCGCGCGCCAGTGCCCAGAGAATCACCGGGGTTTCCACACCTTCACCACGTAGCCCCTCGAGGACGCGCAGGGCGTGTGCGGCATCGCCAGCGAGGGCGCAGTCGATCAGACCGAAGACGTCAAAACGCGCACTGTCGGCCACGGCGGCCTGGACGGTTTCGGCATCGACCTGGTTGCCGTCGGCGAGCAGCTTGAGCTTTTCCACTTCCTGGGCGGCGGCCAGCAGGTTGCCTTCGACCCGCGCGGCGATCATGTCCACCGCATCGGCGCTGGCGCTCAGGCCGGCCTGTGCGAGGCGCTGGCGAATCCACTGCGGCAGCTGATTGGCATCTACCGGCCAGATCTGGATGAACTGGCTCACCTGGCCGTCGATCAGCGCTTTGGCCCATTTGGATTTTTGCGTGCTGCCATCGAGCTTGGGCAGGCTCAGCAGCAGGACGGTGTCCTCGGGCGGGCGGGCCAGGTACTCGAGCAGGGCGGCGGTGCCCTTGTCGCCTGGCTTGCCGGAGGGCAGGCGCAGTTCCAGCAGGCGCTTCTCGGCGAACAGCGAGAGGCTGGCACCCGCCTGCAGCAGGTTGCCCCAGTCGAAGTTGGCTTCGGCATTGAACACCTGGCGTTCGCCGAACCCCTGCTGGCGACAGGCATTACGGATGGCGTCAGCGGTTTCCTGGCACAGCAATGGCTCGTCGCCGCTGATCGCATAGACAGGTGCGAGCGTGCCTTGCAGGTGTTTGCCGAGTTGCGCGAGGGCAAGCTTCATCGAGGTGATGTCATCAGGCGGGCAGGGCGTCGGGCCGCAACTGCGGCCCTTGCGCCTTTAGCGGGAAGGCAGTTCGATTGGCGACTGCTGCGGGGCGACCTGGCTCTCGCGAGCACGACGAGCCGCTTCCAAGGCTTCTGCTTCGGCCTTGGCGCGGGCTTCTGCGGTCTGCTGCAGTTGGTCCAATTGTTCTGGGGTGATCTGCTGCAGGTTCTGCGCAAGTTGCTGAATCATTTCACGGCGCAGCTCGCTGCGCAGCTGAGCAGCTTCCTGGTCGGAACCTGCGAGGTTGTTGTCGTCTTGTTGGTAGTAGTTCTGCACTTCCACCTTGTTACCAGTCAGCAGCAGGTTCTGTGCGCCGCGGATCTCGTATTCCAGGCCCATGGTCAGCTCGTACTCGGCGGTACGCGCACCGCTGCTGTAGCTGGCACTGCGACGATTCTCGGTCTCGCGGGCGATCACCAGTTTGTAGGGCGCACCGGAGTAGACGCGAACATCGTTGTTCTCCAGGATTTCGCGCACTTGCTGCACGGTGTCGCCGTAGGCGTCGCGCGCGCTGACGTCGAGTTCCTTCAGGGCGAACTGCACGTCGCCGGTGCCGCGCAGCTGGAAGCCGCACGCGCTGAGCAGGCCAGCCAGGCCGATGATCAGCAGATTCCGTTTCATCATTCTCATATCCCCTTGGCGGATCACGGCGCCACACATGTGTGGCGCCGAGCTTAATCAGTTGGCGACTATGTTGACCAGCTTGCCTGGCACCACGATGACCTTGCGAATGCTCAGGCCTTCGGTGAAGCGCAGTACGTTTTCGTTGGCACGAGCGGCGGCCTCGACGTCTTCACGGCTGGCGCTGGCTGCCACGATGATCTCGCCACGCAATTTGCCGTTGACCTGTACCACCAGGGTCAGGCTGTCCTGCACCAGGGCCGACTCGTCGACCTGTGGCCACTGCGCATCGATCACCGCATCGGTATGACCCAGGTGCTGCCACAGCTCATGGCTGATGTGCGGGGTAATCGGCGCGAGCAGCAGGGTGACGATTTCCAGGCCTTCCTGCAGCAGTGCGCGATCCTGTTCGGTCGCAGTGGCGGCCTTTTCCAGCACGTTCATCAGGGTCATCACCTGGGCGATGGCGGTGTTGAATTTGTGGTGCTGACCGATATCGTTGCTGGCTTGCTTGATGGCCAAGTGAATGGCGCGGCGTACAGCCTTCTGCTCGTCGGTGAGAGTGTTCACATCCAGCTTGCCCGGCAGGCCGGCGCTGACGTGACTCTGCGCCAGACGCCAGACGCGACGCAGGAAGCGGTTGGCGCCTTCGACACCTGCATCCGACCACTCGCAGCTCATGTCGGGCGGCGAGGCGAACATCATGAACAGGCGACAGGTGTCGGCGCCGTAAGCGTCGATCATGTCCTGCGGGTCGACACCGTTGTTTTTCGACTTGGACATCTTCTCGGTGCCGCCGATTTCCACCGGCAGGCCGTCGCTCTTGAGCTTGGCGCCGATGACCTTGGCCTTGGCATCACGCTCGACCTCGACGTCGGCCGGGTTGAACCAGTCCTTGCCGCCGTTTTCCAGGGTGCGATAGTAGGTTTCGGCAACCACCATGCCTTGGGTCAACAGGTTCTTGAACGGCTCGTTGGAAGTGACCAGGCCTTCGTCGCGCATCAGTTTGTGGAAGAAACGCGCGTACAGCAGGTGCAGGATGGCGTGTTCGATGCCGCCGATGTACTGATCTACCGGCAGCCAGTGGTTGGCTGCAGCCGGGTCGACCATGCCGTCGGTGTATTGCGGCGAGGCATAGCGCGCGTAGTACCAGGACGACTCGACGAAGGTGTCCATGGTGTCGGTTTCGCGCTTGGCCGGTGCGCCGCATTTCGGGCAGCTGCACTCGTAGAACTCGGGCATCTTGGCCAGCGGCGAGCCAGCACCATCCGGCACCACGTCTTCGGGCAGCACTACCGGCAGCTGGTGTTCCGGCACCGGCACGTCGCCGCAGGCGTCGCAGTGGATGATCGGGATCGGGCAGCCCCAGTAGCGCTGGCGGCTGATGCCCCAGTCGCGCAAGCGGAACTGGGTCTTGCGCGCGCCGTGCGCGCTGCCTTCCAAGTCGCCGACGATGGCGTCGAAGGCGGCGCTGAAGTCCAGGCCGTCGTACTTGCCGGAGTTGATGGTGGTCAGGCCGGCCTTGTCGCCGTACCAGTCCTGCCAGGTGCTGGCGTCGTAGTCCTTGCCTTCACCGGCGTAGACCTGCGTGATCGGCAGGTCGTACTTGTTGGCGAACTCGAAGTCGCGCTCATCATGCGCTGGCACCGCCATTACCGCACCTTCGCCATAGCCCCACAGCACGTAGTTGGCGACGAATACCGGCAGCTTGTCGCCGGTCAGCGGATGAATGACGAACTGGCCGGTGGCCAGGCCCTTTTTCTCCATGGTGGCCATGTCGGCCTCGGCCACGGAGCCGGCCTTGCACTCGGCGATGAAAGCGGAGATGGCCGGGTTGCCCTCGGCAGCGCGCTGGGCCAGCGGATGCTCGGCGGCCACGGCGACGTAGGTGGCACCCATCAGGGTGTCCGGGCGGGTCGAGTAGACCTTCAGTTGGCCGTCGATGCCGATGCTGGCGACGTCGTAGTCGAACACGATGTCGGCACCAAAACTCTTGCCGATCCAGTTGCGCTGCATGGTTTTGACCTGCTCGGGCCAGCCATCCAGCTCATCCAGGCTGCTCAGCAGCTCTTCGGCATAAGCGGTGATCTTGAAGTAGTACATCGGGATTTCGCGCTTTTCGATCAGCGCGCCCGAACGCCAGCCACGGCCGTCGATGACCTGCTCGTTGGCCAGTACGGTCTGGTCCACCGGGTCCCAGTTGACGGTACCGTTCTTGCGGTAGATCACGCCCTTCTCGAACAGGCGGGTGAACAGCCACTGCTCCCAGCGGTAGTAGTCCGGCTTGCAGGTGGTGACTTCACGCGTCCAGTCGATGGCCAGGCCCAGCGATTTGAGCTGGGACTTCATGTAGGCGATGTTCTCGTAGGTCCACTTGGCCGGCGCTACCTGGTTCTTCATCGCGGCGTTTTCCGCCGGCATGCCGAAGGCGTCCCAGCCCATCGGCTGCAGCACGTTCTTGCCCTGCATGC
Source organism: Pseudomonas sediminis (assembly GCF_039555755.1). Taxonomy (NCBI): domain Bacteria; kingdom Pseudomonadati; phylum Pseudomonadota; class Gammaproteobacteria; order Pseudomonadales; family Pseudomonadaceae; genus Pseudomonas; species Pseudomonas sediminis. The sequence goes on along the minus strand of NZ_CP154631.1, from coordinate 958,217 downwards.
GCTGGTAGCGGGCGATCACGTCACCGATGGTGTAGTTGCGCACGTGCCCCATGTGTAGCTTGCCGCTGGGGTAGGGGAACATCGACAGGCAGTAGAAGGTGTCCTTGCCGGGTTGTTCGCTGACGGCGAAGGATTGTTGCGCGTCCCAGTGGGACTGCGCGGCGGCTTCTATTTCACGGGGCGAGTACTGTTCGTGCATGGCTCTGGCGCTGAAGGAATGGGGCTTGCGGGAAACGTCGTAGCATACATGAGCGCCGTCTATCGAGGGAAACCCAGATTATGCCGAGCCCGCCGTTGGTCGCGGCGCCAGGCTGCACGCAGGGCCTTCGCTAAGCTTTACTCAAGGCCGCGGTTGTCGGGGCTCGCGAGGTGGTTAGATGGTGGATGCACGGCAGGCGGAACGAGGGGGTGGCCTTTACGAGCGACTGCTGCAAAGGCTTGCCCTGGCGCTGGAAGAGGCCGATACCGCGAGTCGCCTGCATGCCGAGCCGCTGCGTGAGCTGGAGCTTGATGGGCTGAGCCCGGCGGAGCTGGAGCTGATCCGCGCCTACCTCAATCGTGACCTGCACTGGCTGCGCGGCTGGCACGCGGCGGCTGAAGAGTTGGCGCTGATACAGCGTCAGCCACTGCGCGGTGCCAAGTCCGTTGGCGGCAAGCCGATGGGCAGGGTCAAATCCGTGATGAAGCGGCGTCAGGCGCTTTGTTGCGCACTCTGCGGTGCGCCCGTCAGCTGGCATCGAGGGCAGGATGCACGAGCTTGCCAGGCCTGTGGCTCCAGTCTGTTTCGCAGCGGCAATCCGCGTTAGCGGCTAGTTGAAAACCAACCTGCTAGGCTTGGGCGCCCCGGAGGTGCCTGATGCCGATTCGCTTCATCCTTAAACAACTGTTGATGCCGCCAGGCGTTCTTCTCCTGCTGATCGCGCTGGGCTGGTGGCTGCGTCGCCGCTTTCCCCGGCTCGCGTTTGCCTGCTTTGCCGTGGGTTTCGGTGGGCTGTGGTTGATGAGCCTGCCTGCGGTGACGCAGTGGAGTGCTGCCTGGTTGGAGCGTGAGCCGGTGCTGGAGCAGGCGCAGTGGGCGACGCTGGCGCAGCGTGCCGACGCCATCGTGATTCTCGGTGCCGGGCGCGAGCAGAATGATCCGGGCTGGGGACGTACCGATCAGCCTGGGCTGATGGCATTGGAACGTCTGCGCTACGCCGCGCGCCTGGCGCGTGCCTCCGGCCTGCCACTTGCTGCCACTGGCGGCCTGCACTACGGCCAGCTGCCCAGTGAGGCAGCGTTGATGGCCGATGCCATGCGCCTCGACTACGGGCTGGAGATTCGCTGGCTGGAGGAGCAAAGCCGCACCACCTGGGAGAATGCCGTGCGCAGCGCTGAATTGTTGCAGCCCCAGGGCGTGCGGCGCGTGGTGCTGGTCACCCAGGCCTGGCATATGCAGCGTGCACGCTGGAGTTTCGAGCAGGCCGGCTTCGAGGTGATCACCGCGCCGATGGGCTATCTCAGTGCGGGTTACGAGCGCCCGCTGGGTGGCTGGCTACCGGAGTCGAGGGCTATCTGGCAGAGCAGTCAGCTGCTCAACGAGGCCATCGGGTTGTTGGCGTATCCCATTGTCTACGGTAAGCAGTAGGGCTTACTCGCCGCAGGCAGTACGCCTGCGGGTTCTACACTCCGAGGGCTGGCGGGCTGCTCGCTTCGCTCGCGAGACCGCCCTACAGCGTCTTGGCCATGCGGCTGGCCAGCAGCGCCCAGCCCAATAGCAGGGCGCAGAGAATCGCCAGTGGCCAGATGCGCCATTGCAGGTAGGGCGTGAGCCCCTGCATGGGCACCACTTCGCCGTAGAGCACGCCGCGTTCGAACTGCGGCAAGCCGAACTGGATGCGCCCTTGTGGGTCGATGATCACCGTCATGCCGTTGTTGGTGGCGCGGATCATCCAGCGCCCGGCCTCCAGCGCGCGCATCTGTGCCATCTGCAGGTGCTGTAGGGGGCCGATGGAGGTGCCGAACCAGGCGTCGTTGCTTACCGTCAGCAGGATGTCGCTGTCCGCCGCAAGTGCCGCCGCGAACTCCGGGTAGACCACTTCGTAGCAGATGAAAGGCGCGACGCGATGCCCCTTGGCCAGCAGCAGTGATTGGTCACTCGGGCCGCGGGCGAAGTCGGACATCGGCAGGTCGAAGAAGGCGATCAGGCCGCGCAGCAGGTCCTGCAGGGGCACGTATTCACCAAACGGCACCAGCTTCTGCTTGAGGTAGGTGCCCTGGCCTTCGCCAAAACTGGTGATCGCATTGTAATAGCGAATCTCCCCGCGCTCGTTGGACTGCCGCACCGGTACGCCGGTGATCAGCGCGCTGTTGCGGTCGCGGGCGAAGCGATCCATCACGCCGATATAGCCTTGCGCCATATCCTTGAGTACCGGTATCGCCGTTTCCGGCCAGACCAGTATGTCGACCTGCTTGGCGCTGAAGCTGAGGTCGCGGTACAGGGCGAGCTGCGCGTTGAGCTGGGCCGGGTCCCATTTCATGTTCTGCTCGACGTTGCCTTGCACGGCGGCGACGGTCAGGCTGTTGCCGGCGGCGCGGGTCCAGTTGTGGTCTTTCAGTGCCAGGCCTGCGAGCCACGGGCTCAACAGCAGGAGCAGGGCGCAGAGGTAGCGCGGTTTGTGCTTGCGCAGTTGCTCCAGGTTGATGATCAGCGCGGCCGACAGGGCGATGACGAAGGACGACAGCCAGACTCCGCCAATTGGCACCAGGCCGGCCAGCGGTCCTTCGAGTTGGCTGTAGCCGGCGTAGAGCCAGGGGAAGCCGGTGAGGAACCAGCTGCGAAACACTTCCTGGGCGACCCATAGTGCGGCGAATGCCAGGGCGTCGGCCAGTGGCGCTTCGTTGCGGCGTATCCAGCGCGCCCAGAGGACGGCCGTCAGGGCGAAGAGCAGGCCCAGGCCGGCGACGAAACCCAGGGTGAGAAAGCCCGCGAGTGCCGGTGATGCCGCGCCATAGTCATGGATGCTGACATACACCCAACTGGTGCCGGCGGCGAACAGACCAAAGCCGTAGCTCCAGCCGCGCAGCGCTGCCTGGCCGGGGCGTAGATGGCGCAAGCCGAAATAGAACAGGGCAATGGACAGCACGGCCAATGGCCAGAGATCGAAAGGGGCGAGCGCCAGGGTGGTGAGGGCGCCTGCGCCGCAGGCAAGCAGGTGGCCGGGCCAGCCTGGACGAGTGATCCATTGCAGCATGGTTAGATCCTTGGAATCAGGGTGGCGCAAGGGTAGAGCGGAAATGGCGCAGGGGGAAGCGGCCGCCCTCGCTGGGCAAGGGCGGCTGAGACTCAGCGGCTAACCGGCGTCAGGCGCAGTAGATGGATGCGGCGGCTGTCGGCGTTGAGTACGCGGAAGCGGAACTCGCCGATCTCGGTGACTTCGTTGCGCTTGGGCAGGTGGCCGAAGGCACTCATCACCAGGCCGCCGACGGTGTCGTATTCGTCATCGGAGAACTGGCTGTCGAAGGTTTCGTTGAAGCTGTCGATGGGCGTCAGCGCCTTGATCAGGTAGTCGCCGGAGGGCAGCGGCTTGATGTAGCCGTCTTCCTCGACATCGTGCTCGTCCTCGATGTCACCGACGATCTGCTCCAGCACATCTTCGATGGTCACCAGGCCGGCGACGCCGCCGTATTCGTCGATCACCACGGCCATGTGGTTGTGGTTGGCGCGGAACTCACGCAGCAGCACATTCAGGCGTTTGGACTCGGGCACGAAGGTGGCCGGGCGCAGCAGATCCTTGATATTGAAGTTGGGCTGGTCGCCCTGCAGGATCAGCGGCAGCAGATCCTTGGCCAGGAGGATGCCGATGACATCGTCGAGGCTCTCGCCGACCACCGGGTAACGCGAGTGCGCGGCGTCGATGATGGCGGGCAGGAATTCGCGCGGGCTCTGACTGGCCTTGATGCTGATCATCTGCGAGCGCGGCACCATGATGTCGCGTACCTGCAGGTCGGCGACCTGAATGGCGCCTTCGACGATGGCCAGCGCTTCGCTGTCGAGCAGTTTGTTCTGGTGGGCTTCGCGCAGGACTTCCAGCAGTTCCTGGCGGTTTCTCGGCTCATGAGCAAAAGCCTGGGTCAGCTTGTTGAACCAGGACTTCTGCTCGTTGCTCGATCGGTCTTCGCTCATGGCGTTTTACTCGGGGTCCTTATCAATAGGAGATTCGTCGTCCGCGTACGGGTCGGGATGACCCAGTTCGGCGAGCAATTGTCGTTCCAGTTCTTCCATCTCGAGGGCTTCGTCTTCCTCGATGTGGTCATAGCCCAGCAGGTGCAGGCAACCGTGGATCACCAGGTGTGCCCAGTGCGCCTGCGGTGTCTTGCCTTGCTCGGCGGCTTCACGCTCGACCACCGGCACGCAGATCACCAGGTCACCCAGCAGCGGAATGTCGAGGATGCCGTCGGGAATCTCGGCGGGGAAGGACAATACGTTGGTGGCGTAGTCCCTGTGCCGCCAGGTGTGGTTCAGCTCGCGGCCTTCGGCTTCGTCGACCAGACGGATGGTCAGCTCGGAGTCGGCAGTGCGCTGGCGCAGGGCCAGTTCGCACCAGCGGCGCAGTTGCGTTTCATCCGGGGGCTGGCCGTCGGTGGCCAGTTGCAGATCGAGCTCAAGCATCGTTGTTGTCGACCTTGCCGTGCAGGCGCGCGTCATGGCGCTCGTAGGCTTCGACGATGCGCTGCACCAGCGGATGGCGCACCACGTCCTTGGGCTTGAAGTGGGTGAAGCTGATGCCGGGCACGTCGCGCAGCACCTCGATGACGTGCGCCAGGCCGCTCTTGGTGCCGCGTGGCAGGTCGACCTGGGTGATGTCGCCGGTGATCACGGCGGTGGAGCCGAAACCGATACGGGTGAGGAACATCTTCATCTGCTCGACGGTGGTGTTCTGACTCTCGTCGAGAATGATGAAGCTGTTGTTAAGGGTGCGGCCACGCATGTAGGCCAGCGGCGCGATCTCGATCACCTGCTTCTCGATCAGCTTGGCCACGTATTCGAAGCCGAGCATCTCGTACAGCGCGTCGTACAGCGGGCGCAGGTAAGGGTCGATCTTCTGCGCCAGGTCGCCGGGCAGGAAGCCGAGTTTCTCACCGGCCTCGACCGCCGGGCGCACCAGCAGGATACGCCGCACCTGCTCGCGCTCCAGCGCATCCACTGCGCAGGCCACGGCCAGGTAGGTCTTGCCGGTGCCGGCCGGACCGATGCCGAAGTTGATGTCGTTGTCGAGGATCGCCTTGACGTAGCGCTGCTGGTTGGCGCCGCGTGGCTTGATCACGCCCTTCTTGGTGCGCAGGCTGACTTGCGGTAGGTTGCTGGGGTTGACCAGCTCTTCGACGCCGGACTCCTGCAGATACAGGTGCACCAGGTCGGGCGACAGCTCGGTGGCTTTGGTTTCGCGGTACAGCTTGCGCAGCAGTTGCTCGGCAGCCTGGGTTTTTTCGGTGCTGCCAAGCATCTCGAACTGGTTGCCGCGGTTGCGGATTTCCAGGCCGAGGCGCTCTTCGATCAGGCGCAGATGCTCGTCGAACTGGCCGCAGAGGTTGGCGAAACGGCGGGCCTCGAAAGGTTCGAGGGTGAAACGATGAGGTTCTAGAGAGGCGTTCAAGGTGATGGTGTGATCGTCACTTGTCTGGGTATGGAAAGGCAGCATAACGCCGGTCGCCCACAACGCAAAGTGTGGGCAATTACGGCTTCAGTTGAGGGTACTGGCATCCAGCAGAGTACCGCGCAGCGAATGGGGCAGGGCGTCGTCGATGTGCACGTCGACGAACTGGCCGATCAGGCGCGGATTATCGCAACGGAAATTGACGATGCGGTTCTGCTCGGTACGGCCCTGGAGCATGCCCGGGTCCTTCTTCGAATAGTCGCTGACCAGGATGCGCTGCACCGTGCCGACCATGCGCCGGCTGTTCTCGAAGCCGTTCTGGTTGATGCGATGCTGGAGCAGGGCCAGGCGCTGCTTCTTCACCTCGTCTGGGGTGTCGTCCACCAGGTCGGCGGCCGGGGTGCCGGGGCGCGAGCTATAGATGAAGGAGAAGGAGAAGTCGAAACCGACGTCCTCGATCAGCTTCATGGTCTGCTCGAAATCCTTTTCGGTCTCGCCGGGGAAACCGACGATGAAGTCCGAGCTGATCAGGATATCCGGCACTGCTGCACGCAGTTTGCGGATGCGCGACTTGTACTCCAGCGCGGTGTGGTTGCGCTTCATCGCCGCGAGGATACGGTCGGAGCCGGACTGCACCGGCAGGTGCAGGTATTTGACCAGCTGCGGGATCTCGGCGTGAGCGGCGATGATCGCGTCGGAGAACTCCAGCGGGTGGCTGGTGGTGTAGCGGATACGCTCGATGCCATCGAGGGCTGCCACCGCATGCAGCAGCTCGGCGAAGTCGACGATACGGCCGTCCGGTGCCGGGCCGCGGTAGCCGTTGACGTTCTGCCCGAGCAGGGTGACTTCCTTGACGCCCTTGTCGGTGAGCTGGGTGATTTCCAGCAGCACGTCGGCCAGCGGCCGGCTGACTTCCTCACCACGGGTGTAGGGCACCACGCAGAAGGTGCAGTACTTGCTGCAGCCTTCCATCACCGAGACGAAGGCGCTGGGGCCGTCGACGCGTGGCTCGGGCAGGCGGTCGAACTTCTCGATCTCGGGGAAGCTGATGTCGACTTGCGCGGTCTTGGTCAGGCGTGCAGCGTCGATCATTTCCGGCAGGCGGTGCAGGGTTTGCGGGCCGAACACCACATCGACATAGGGCGCGCGATCACGGATCGCCGCGCCTTCCTGGCTGGCTACGCAGCCGCCGACGCCGATCACCAGATCCGGGTTGGCCTGCTTCAGCTCGCGCCAGCGGCCGAGCTGGGAGAACACCTTGTCCTGTGCCTTCTCGCGGATCGAGCAGGTATTGAGCAGGATGACGTCGGCGTCTTCGGGTTTTTCCGTGACCTCCAGGGCCTGATGCTCGCCCAGCAGGTCGACCATGCGCGAGCTGTCGTACTCGTTCATCTGGCAACCGTGGGTTTCGATATAGAGCTTCTTGGTCATGGCACTGTCTGAATTGGTTAAAAAATGACCGCGCATTATAGGCGTGTGCCAGGGGCGGCGCCACCGCTCAGTTCCTGTAGCCCGGATTGCATCCGGGCTACGCATGCGGCGCTGTGATATTCTGCGCGCCCCGTTTTTCCTGACTTCGAGTCTTCATGAGCAAGCGCGATCCCATCTACAAGGTGATTTTTCTCAACCAGGGCCAGGTGTACGAGATGTACGCCAAGCAGATCTATCAGAGCGATCTGTGGGGCTTTCTGGAAGTGGAGGAGTTCGTCTTCGGCGAGCGCAGCCAACTGGTGGTCGACCCCAGCGAGGAGAAGCTCAAGGCGCAGTTCGAGGGTGTGGTGCGCAGCTTCGTACCGATGCACGCGATCATCCGCATCGACGAGGTAGAGCGTCTGGGCACGGCGAAGATCAGCGAAGCCAAGGGCGGCGGCAACGTCATGCCATTCCCCATGCCGATGCCGGATAAATAAGCTCAGAGTCGTAGGGTGCGCCGCGCGCACCAGTGTTTTTAAGGCAGCGGCGAGAAGGGCGATCGACCTTCGGCGGTCTGCAGTTCCAGCAGGTAGCTACGGAAGATCTGCCCTAGCACCTGGCTGGCGATTTCCAGTTCATCGCGACGCATCTGTGCCGACACCAGGTCGGCGCTGTCCATGGCTTCGTCCGAGCCGTTGACCGATGCCATCTTCAACACGATGTAGGCCTGCACGTTGTTGGCCGGTACGCCTTCGCCACGGAAGAACATGGTGCCCAGGCGCAACTGCGCTTCGGCGTGGCCCTGCAGCGAAGCGCGTTCGAACCAGGTCAGGGCCTGCTTGAGATCACGTGGTGTGCGTTTGCCGTCGTAGTAGTACTCACCCAGCTCATAGGCCGCCTGCATGTTGCCGGCGCGCGCCATCTCCTGGCAGCTGGCCAGGGCGTCGGGCATTTCTTCTGGAGGGGCGTTCAGGGTGCAGCTGCCGCTAGCGGGGATCAGCAGGGAATTGCCGCCTGCAAACGCAAACAGCGGGAGGAAAAGCAACAGGCAGCCCAGGGACAGGGTGCGGCCGGTGCGGTTCATCTGGATAACGGGACCTCGGCAATTCAGGGCGGGTGACGTGCCCGGTCGGCGCAAAACGTGCCGACCGTCGCATTATGGAATAAACCGGGCGGTTGTTACAAAGCCTGTTTCTTCGCACTTCCCGGCAGGCTCAGCAGTAGCCAGGCCAGCAGCGGGTACGCCGGTGTCAGCAGCACGTGGAACAGGTCAATGCGGCGCAGCGGCCCGATCACACCCTCGGTACCGACCGCCACGCCGGCCAGCAGGAACAGGCCCACGACCACAGCTGCGCTGATTGCCGGTGCGCGGCGTGGCCATTGGACTGCGCCGGCATAGAGGATCAGCACCAGCGTGGCCAGATTCAGCGCCAGGCGGTAGTCCTCCATATAACCAAGCTGGCGGAACAGTTCGAAGAGGGCGCACAGCCCGAGCAGGATGCGCCCCCAGTTCGGTCGGCTCCAGGCCCAGCCGCGGCCCAACGCCAATGCCGCGGCACCGAGCAGGGGCAGGCCGAGAAAGCTGCTGGCCTGCGAGAGCCACAGATGCGCAGGCTGCCAGCTTGGGTCGAAACCGTAGCGAATCACGCCGACGCTGGCCGCTGCGGCCGGCAGCAGAAAACCGAGCAGCGCGCAGAACAGCGCCGGCTGGTCACCTTCGCCGTAGCGCCCGCGTGCCCGGCCGATCAGCCAGACACAGGCAGCGCACGCCAGTGCCAGCAACGCATCGCTGAAGGCAGTGCTGTACTGCATCAAGCTTTTTTCAGCTCGGCGAAGGCGCGTTCTGCGGCGGCGAAGGTGATGTCCAGCTCCTTGTCGCCATGGGCGATGGAGGTGAAGCCCGCTTCGAAGGCGCTCGGCGCCAGGTACACGCCGCCATCCAGCATCAGATGGAAGAAGCGGTTGAAGCGGGCGCTGTCGCTGGCCATCACGTCAGCGAAGGTGACGATATCGTCGGCACCGCTGAAGTACAGGCCGAACATGGCGCCGGCCTGGGTGGTGACGAAGGGGATGCCGGCAGCATCGGCGCGTTCCTGCAGGCCGGCGAGCATGCGCGAGGTGTAGTCGGTCAGCTCGCTGTGGAAGCCCGGACGGCTGATCAGCTTGAGGGTGGTCAGGCCAGCGGCCATGGCCAGCGGGTTACCTGAGAGGGTGCCGGCCTGGTAGACCGGGCCGAGCGGGGCGATGCATTCCATGATCGCGCGCTTGCCGCCGAAGCAGCCCACCGGCATGCCGCCGCCGATGATCTTGCCGAAGGTGGTCAGGTCCGGGTTCACACCGTAGTGCGCTTGCGCGCCCCCGAGGGCGACGCGGAAGCCGGTCATCACTTCGTCGAATATCAGCACCACGCCATGCTTGTCGCACTGCTCGCGCAGGCCTTCGAGAAAACCTGGCGCCGGCGGCACGCAGTTCATGTTGCCGGCCACTGGCTCGACGATGATGCACGCCACTTCTTTGCCGACCTGCGCCAGGCACTCGGCCACGGCATCGATGTCGTTGAACGGCAGGGTCAGGGTGTGCTTGGCGAAGGCCGCCGGCACGCCCGCGGAGTTCGGCACGCCCTGGGTCAGGGCGCCGGAGCCGGCTTTGACCAGCAGGCTGTCGGAGTGGCCGTGGTAGCAACCCTCGAACTTGATGATGCTGTCGCGGCCGGTGTAGCCACGGGCCAGGCGGATGGCACTCATGGTCGCCTCGGTGCCGGAGCTGACCATGCGCACCATCTCCATCGACGGCACCAGGCCGCACACCAGCTCGGCCATTTCGGTTTCCAGGGCGGTCGGCGCGCCGTAGGACAGGCCGTGTTCCAGCTGGCGACGCACCGAGTCGAGCACGTCCGGGTGGCTGTGGCCGAGGATCATCGGGCCCCAGGAACCGACATAGTCGACGTAGCGCTTGTCGTCTTCGTCCACGACGTAAGCGCCTTCGGCATGCTTGAAGAACAGCGGGGTGCCGCCGACGCTGCGGAAGGCGCGCACCGGCGAGTTGACGCCGCCGGGGATGTGTTTCTGGGCGTTGGCGAAGAGGATTTCGGAGCGGGACATGGCAGGTCTCTCTGGAAGCGAATCAGTCGAACAGCGCAGCAAAGGCGTGGGCGCGGTCTTCCACCTCAAGGGCGGAGTCGGCAGCGAACAGCGCGTGAATCACGGCGACCATGCTGGCGCCACGGGCGATCAGGCCGGGTGCGGTTTCCAGGGTCACGCCGCCGATGGCGACGATGGGCTGGGCAAAGCGCGCGCGGGTCTGATCCAGCAGCTCCACGGTGGCAGCCGGGGCGCCGGGTTTGGTGTTGGAATTGAAGAAGCGGCCAAAGGCGATATAGCTGGCGCCCTCGGCGACGGCGCGCTCGGCCAGCTCCAGCTGGGCATGGCAGGTACCGCCAATTACGGCATCCGTACCGAGACGGGCACGGGCGTTGGCCAGCGAGCCATCGGTCTGACCCAGGTGCAGGCCGACGCCCAGGCGCGCAGCCAGTTCCAGGTCGTCGTTGATGATCAACGTAGCGCCGTGGCTTTGGCAGAGTTCGGCCAGTGCCTGCGCTTCATCGAAGCGGCGTATGGCATCGCCTGATTTGTCGCGGTACTGCAGCAAGCGCGCGCCGCCAGCCAGCGCCGCTTCGGCGTAGGGCAGCAGCTTGCCACCCGCCAGCAGAGGGGTATCGGTGATGGCGTAGAGGCCGCGCAGACTCATTGGCCGTAATCCAGTGGCAGACGGCGTGGCACGTACTGGCCGTGACCGGGTTGCTCGGCGTCACGCAGGGTGCACCAGGTGTAATCGAGGGCGCTCTTCACCGCGCTGACCAGTTCCTGGCCGAGGGCCAGGCGCCCGGCCAGGGTGCTGGCCAGGGTGCAGCCGGAGCCGTGGTAGCTGCCGGGCAGGCGTGCGCAGGTAAAGGTGTGGCGACTTCCATCGCGGCTGTACAGGCGGTTGTGCACTTCGGCCTCATCGCCGTGGCCGCCGGTGATCAGCAGATGCTCGATGAAGGGCAGCAGTTTCTCGGCGCATTCGTCGGCGCTGCCTTCCGGCAGTTCGGCGAGGATGCGCGCTTCCGGCAGGTTCGGCGTGGCGATGGTGGACACGGCGAACAGGCGTTCACGCATGGCATAGCCCACGTCATCCTTGCCCAGCGAACCACCGCCGCCGGCGCGCAGCACCGGATCGCAGACCAGCGGTACACCGGGCAACTGGCTCATCACTTCGAGCACGTTCTCGACCATCTCTACCGAGCCGAGCATGCCCAGCTTGACGGCGGCGACCGGCATGTCGGCGATCACTGCACGGGCCTGGGCCAGTACCCAGTCGCGGTCGAGCACACGGAAGTCAGAGACGTTGACGGTATCCTGCACGGTCAGGGCGGTCACCGTCGGGGCGGCGTGGCAGCCTTGAGCCAGCAGGGCTTCGATATCAGCCTGCAGGCCGGCACCACCACTGGGGTCGTGACCGGACATACAGAGCACTACGGGGCGGGAGTTTGGCGTTTTCATGGTGCGCGAGCTTATCACTAACAGGCCTGAAATCGCTGCACGCCATGCCAGTTGCTAGCCTTTCTGATTCTCGTCTGTATTGGCATTAGCTGGTCTGGAAGTGGCATCATGCGCGCCCCTGCCGCCTTGCCCGAATGCCTCCAATGACGCTGCGTACCTGCCTGATCATGATGACCGCCCTGGCGGTGATCACCGATAACCTGATCATTCCTTTTTACCCGCAGTATTTCGCCGAGCGTTTCGATAACCCGCCGGAGCAGCATGTCGGCCTTTATCTGGCGGTGGTCAGCCTGGTAGTCATGTCGGTGTTCCCGCTCTGGGCGCGCCTGGCCAAGCGCGTGCACCCGGTGCGCATTCTGATCAGCGCGCAATTGATGGCCGGCAGCCTGACCGCAGCCTGCTATTTCATCGACTCGCTGCCGCTGTTCTGGGTGGTGTCGCTGCTGATGGTGGTGTTCAAGGGCAGCTACCTGCTGATGTATCCCTACGTGATGAGCCTGCAGCAGCAGGACAACCACACCCAGACCATCGGCACGTTGTCGGTGGTGGTGCACTTCGGCGCCATTCTCGGTGCCGCGCTGGGCGGCCTGATCCTGCAGATCATGAACATTGGCGACGTGTTCTTGGTAATGGCTGCTGGCGACTTCATCCAGATGGCCATCTGCATGCACCTGGTGCGTGGCTACCTGCCGGCACCAGGCGAGCAGCCGGCAAGCGACGAGGCGCCGGTGAAGAACGAGTCGCGCAGCCTGCCGGCGATCTACCGCCTGTGCCTGGTGATGCTGCTGTTCTATTTCGTGGGTTACGTGACCCGGCCGTTCTTTGCCGTCTATTGGCAGCAGGTGGCGCACTGGAACAGCGAGATGGCGGCCGGCTTCGTCTATGCGCTGCCCGGCGCCGTGGCCGTGTTGGCGCTGTGGTGGGGGCGCCGCGCGACCCAGCAGGGCAGCACCCGTGATGGCATTCTTGCCGGTCTGCTGCTGGGCGCGGCAGCCACTTTCATTCAGGGTTTCGGCGATCAGTGGCTGATTCTGCTCGGTCGGGTGCTGTTCGGTTGGGCGCTGTATCAGGTCACCGTGCGCCTGGATGCCTTGCTGTTCGAACTCAGCTCGCCAGAGCACTACGCGGTGGACTTCAGCAAGATCAACATCTTCCAGTGCCTGGGCAATATGGGTTCGGCCTATGGCGCAGGTTTGCTGGTCAGCCACTACGGGCAGGCCATGCCGTTCTGGGTCGGTGCCGTCGGCTTGCTGCTGACTGCGGCGCTGTTCCCGTTGCTGGTGCGAAAACCCAAGACTGTGTGAGTCTTGAGTGGCGAATGATAATTTGATGCAGATGCGTATCAATGATTAAATTCGCCCTTCGCACTGCTTCCATCATCCGGGTTCGCCGCGATGCACGATCTTCATCACCTGTTCGACGTGATTTCCAGCAGCCTGCCCGGGCTGCAGGGGCGTATCGGTGCGGCCGACGCTGACCTGCTGGTGTGCGGCCGCGAGGGTAACGACCTGCGTATCGCCGAGCTCTATCAGTACTGGCAGCAGGCTCATCCCGAAGCTGGCCCACATTACTGGACGGTGCGCAGTTGGACCTACCTGGTCTGGCAACCCATCTACCTGATCTTGCTCGGCGTGCATCTCGCGCGGCGTATGCCCTGTCTGTCGTCGCTTGGACAGGATGTTCAAAGTGGTGTGGTGCTGGGCTTCTGTCTTTCCGATCACTGCCCGCAACGGGCTGCAGAGGACGAGCTGATCAACCTTGCTGGCAGCCAACTGGCCGACCTGCTGCGCCGCCAGCATGCTGAGTTCTGTCAGGTGCAGAGCATCCACGGCAAGCTGGCTCAGCGGCTGGCAGCCGACTATGTGCTGGCAGCGTTGCTGCTGGTGCAGCGTCAACTGAACCTGGATAACCAGCAACTGCGAGGGTTGTCGGCGCGCTGGCTGGAGGCATTGGGGCTACGCGGTGGTAGTGACCTGCTGGAAGTGCGCCTGGAGGATGGACGTGACTGCCTGACCCTGGAGCGCAAGGCCTGTTGCCAGCATTTTCGGCGTTGCGACGGCGAGCTGTGCAGCACCTGCCCGAAATTGCGTCGTGACGAGCGCCTGGTGCGTCTGCGTGAGGAGCTGGCTCAGGCATGCTGAATCTGCGTGATATCGAAGTGCGTCGTGGCGAGCGGGTGACGCTGGCAGTGGACGAACTGCATCTGGAAGGTGATCGCTTCACCGTGATCCTCGGCCACAACGGCTCGGGCAAGTCGACCCTGATGAACCTGCTGGCGCGGCAGTTACAGCCGACCCGAGGCTCGCTGCAGCTCGATGAGCGCGACCTGGCCGGTTTTTCCTCCCGTGATTTTGCCCAGCGCGTGGCCTTCCTGCCGCAGCACCTGCCCGACGTCGCCGGCCTGACCGTGCGTGAGCTGGTGCGCCTGGGGCGCTTCCCCTGGCGTGGATTGCTCGGCCGCTGGCGTGCCGAGGACCATGCGGCGGTCGATCAGGCGCTGGCCCAGACTGATGTCGCCCATTACGCCGATCATCTGGCCGACAGCCTCTCCGGTGGCGAGCGCCAGCGTGCCTGGATCGCCATGCTGCTGGCCCAGCAATCGCCCCTGCTGCTGCTCGATGAGCCCACCTCGGCGCTGGACCTGGCGCACCAGTACGAGCTGATGGGCCTGCTGCGCCAGCTCAATCGCGACAGCGGACGCGGCATCGTCGCCATCCTCCACGACATCAACCTCACCGCACGGTACGCCGACCGTGTGATCGCCCTCAAGCAGGGGCGGATCTTCTTCGACGGCAGCCCGGGCGAGCTGCTCAGCGGGCCGTTGCTCAGCCAGCTCTACGACATCGATATCGAACTGATCGAACAACCCGGCAGCGCCCGCAAGATTGCCGTGGTGGCCTGAGCATGGCGGCAGTCTCGGCGCCGGTACGCCACCTTCTGACGCTGCTCGCGCTGCTGCCCCTGGCCCTCCTGCACCTGTGGCTGGCCGCCGATCTCGCTCCATTCGAACTGTGGGCGATGCTTGCTTCTGCCGAGCACAGCTTCGAGTTTCTGCAGCTGCAACTGTCGGCTCTACCCAGGCTCAGCATGGCGCTGCTGACGGGCGCTGCGCTGGGCTTGTCCGGCAGCCTGCTGCAGCAGATCACGCAAAATCGTCTGGTGTCGCCCATGACCATCGGCGCTTCGTCCGGGGCCTGGCTCGGGCTAGTGCTGGCCACCTTGCTGGTGCCGACCTTCGTGGCCGATCACGGGCAGTGGGCGGCACTGCTCGGTGCGCTGCTGGCAGTCGGCCTGGTGCTGCTGATTGCCGGGCGCAGCGGTATTGGCGGGCTGCCGCTGGTGCTGGGTGGCATGGCCATCAATCTGTTGCTCGGCGCCCTGGCTGCCGGGCTGGTCCTGATCAACAACCAGTACACCCAGGGGCTGTTCGTCTGGGGTGCGGGTGATCTGGCGCAGATCGACTGGCACTGGGTGCAGTGGCTGTGGCCCAAGTTGTTGCTGGCGCTGCCGTTGCTGATCCTGGCGCCGCGGCCGTTGAGCCTGTTGCAGCTTGGCGGTGATGCTGCCCAGGGCCGTGGCCTGGCGTTGTGGCCGGTGATGCTGGTGCTGTTTCTGGCGGCGCTGTGGCTATGTTCGGTGTCGATCACAGCGGTCGGCCTGATCGGTTTCATCGGCCTGCTCACACCGAACATGGCGAAAATGCTCGGCGCCCGCACCGCGCGAGACGAGCTTCTCTACAGTGCGCTGCTTGGCGCCTTGCTCTTGCTCAGCACCGACGCCCTGGCGCTGTTGGCCAATCGTCTCAGTGGCCAGCTGGTGCCCAGTGGCGCTGCTGCCGCGTTGATCGGGGCGCCAGTGTTGTTATGGCTGGCGCGCCGCCACCTGGCTACGGAAGATCCGCGTGGCCTGCAACTGCCGAGCGGCGCCGAGCACTTCGGTTGGCGCAGTGCGCTGTGGGTAGTGGTCTTCGCATTGTTGGCGCTTACCGTGGCGCTCGGCCTGGCGCGTGGTATCGATGGCTGGCGTTTGGAGTGGCCGTCGGCGTTGGTCTGGTCTCTACGCTGGCCGCGGGTGCTCACGGCTGCTTCGGCCGGCGCTGGCCTGGCGATTTCCGGCCTGCTGCTACAGCGCCTGCTGCGTAACCCGCTGGCCAGCCCGGATATCCTCGGGCTCTCTGCTGGGGCCACGCTGGCGGTGATGCTCGCGCTGATCATCTTCGGTGGTGCGGCACTCGGTGCGGTCGCGCCGCTGGCGGCCTTCGTCGGCAGCCTGGTGGTGCTGGCGGTATTGATGCTGCTGGGGCGGCGTCATCGCTACTCACCAGCGCTGATGGCGCTGCTGGGGATTTCCCTGGGCGCGCTGCTCAACGCGGCGCTGCAGTTCGTGCTGGCCAAGGGCAGTGGTGACTCGTTCGCGTTGCTCGGTTGGCTGGCTGGCTCTACCTACCGCGCCACACCGGCGCAAGCCTTGATGCTGACGCTGGGCGTGCTGCTGTTCGGCGCGCTGGCGCTGCTGTTTCAGCGCGCCCTGACGCTGATCGGCATCGGCGACGGGGTGGCCGCCAGCCGTGGCCTGAACGTGCCGCGCTTGCGTCTGGCGTTGCTGGTGCTGGTGGCGCTGCTGTGTGCGTTGGTCACCAGCCTGCTCGGGCCAGTAGCGTTTCTTGGGCTTTTGGCCCCGCATATCGCGGTGATGCTCGGCGCGCGCCGGGTACTGCCGCAACTGCTGCTGGCGGCCTCGCTGGGCGCGGTGATGATGCTGCTGGCGGACTGGGTTGGCCGCACCCTGATCTTCCCGTTGCAGATTCCGGTGGGCATTGTCGCCTCGGTGCTGTGTGGCGGTTACTTCGTCTACCTGCTGATTCGTGGGAGGTTGGCGTGAAGCGTTGGTTGCTCGGGTTGCTGCTGCTGTGGCTGACGCCTGCCTGGGCGGGTGATGCGCCACGGGTCGCAGCACTGAGTTGGGAGGCCACCGAGCATCTGCTGATGCTCGACGTGGCGCCACTGACCGTAGCCGATGCCGGTGACTACCGCGCCTGGGTGGTCAGGCCGACGCTGCCTGAGGGCGTGCCTTCGAGCGGTTCGCGCCTGGAGCCCAACCTCGAGTTGCTGGCCGAGTTACAGCCTGAGCTGATCGTCATTCCACCGGTGCTGGAAGACATTCGCCCGTTGCTCGAACGTATCGCGCCGGTTCAGGTGTACCAGGGCTTCAGTCAGCAGCACGACAATCTGCAGGTGCAGCGCGAGGCGTTTCTCGACCTGGCGCGCTCCTTGGGGCGCGAGGCGTTGGCCGAGCAGCGGCTGCAGGCGATGGACGCCGAGTTGGCGCAATGGCGTGAGCGGCTGCAGGCTCATTACGCAGAGCACTTGCCGGCCGTCACGGTGATTCGCTTCTCGTCGCCGACCGCCGCCTTCATCAACGGCCCCAACTCCATGCCGCAACATGCGCTGGCGCTGCTCGGCCTGCAGCCGGCACTGGACCTGCCGCCGAGCCCCTGGGGCATCACTCAGGTGCCGATCACTACCCTGGGGCGTATCGAGCAGGGCGTGGTGCTGCATATCGAACCCTTCCCCCAAGAGGCGCAGTTGTTCGCCTCACCGCTGTGGCAGGCAATGCCGTTCGTGCGCGAGCAGCGCTTCGCCGCGATGCCCTCGACCTGGACCTACGGCGGGGTTTTTTCCCTGCAGTACCTGGCTGAGGCGATAGGTGAGGCGCTGCTTAAACTGCCGTCTGAATCTGGAAAAGCGCCCCAACAGCCCTTAGAGTAGAGCGATTAGAATATAAGTCTGCCGTGCGTGGCGGCGCCATCTGATGGGCTAATGGGGGCCTGGGCGTCGTTCGACAGGGTTCTGGAGTTGTATGTACCGGCTGCTCCTGCTCATCGTGAGCATCGTTCTTCCTTCGCTCGTGGGCGCTGTTACCTTCGACGAGCAGACTCGCGCCCTGCCGCTGGGACAGAGCATGTACGTGTTCGAAGACGTGCGTGGCGATGCCAGCATCGACGATATCGCCTCGCCGGCTGTACAAGGCAGCTTCCGCCTGCATGACAAGCCTGTGCTCAATGCCGGCTATTCGCGCTCTGTGTTCTGGCTGCGGCTGGATTTGCACTACTTGCCGCAGCAGGCACAGGGCCCACGCAACTGGCTGCTTGAACTGGCCTATCCGCCGCTCGATCACCTTGAGCTCTACCTCCCCGACGAGGCCGGTGGTTTCACTCTGGCACAGCGTACCGGCGATTCTTTGCCTTTCGACATCCGCCAGATCCGCCAGCACAACTACCTGTTCGAGCTGAATCTCGAGCCGAACCAGAACAAGCGCATCTATTTGCGCCTGGAAAGCCAGGGCTCGATCCAGGCGCCGCTGACACTGTGGGCACCCAACGCCTATCTGGAAGAGCAGCCCGCGCGTATCTACGTGCTTGGCATCATCTACGGCGTGCTGCTGGTGATGCTGGTGTACAACCTGTTCATCTTCCTCAGCGTGCGCGACACCAGCTACCTCTATTACATCCTTTATATCGCCTCGTTCGGCCTGTATCAGGTCTCGGTCAACGGTGCTGGCATCGAGTATTTCTGGCCCAACAACCCCTGGTGGGCCAATGCCGCGACGCCATTTCTGATTGGATCGGCCGCCTTGTTCGGCTGCCAGTTCGCTCGCAGCTTCCTGCACACAGGCGAACACAGCCCCTGGGTCGATCGCCTGTTGCTGCTGCTTATGGCCTGCGGCGCAGGGGTGATGATCCTGGCGCTGAGCATCAGTTATGCCACGGCATTGCGTCTGGCCACCTACCTGGCCCTGCTGTTCACCGTGGTTATCTTCGCCGCCGGTATCCTCGCCTGGCTGCGCGGTATGCGCGTGGCGCGGTACTTCATCTTCGCCTGGACCGCCTTTCTCATCGGCGGCATCGTCAACACGCTGATGGTGCTTGGCTACCTGCCCAACGTGTTTCTCACCATGTATGCCAGCCAGATCGGCTCGGCGCTTGAAGTGGGCCTGCTGTCGCTGGCTCTGGCTGATCGCATCAACGCGATGAAGGAAGAGCGCACGCGCATCCTCCAGGAAGCCGGACGCAAGCTCGAAGCGTTGAACCAGGAGTTGGCCGACAGCAACCGCTTCAAGGACGAGTTCCTCGCCACCGTCACCCACGAACTGCGCACGCCGATGAATGGCGTGATCGGCTCGCTGGAGCTGATGCAGACGGTGAAGATGGACATCGAGCTGGAGCAGTACCAGAAGACCGCCGCGACCTCCGCACGCGATATGATGCGCATGGTCAACGATATCCTCGCCCTCACCGAACTACAGGCCGGCAAGCTCTATCCGCGGCGCGAGACGTTCAGCCTGCGCGGGCTGTTCGATGGTCTGCGTGCCCAGTACGCGCCGCGCGCTGAGGACAAGGGGCTGACCTTCGCCCTGGAACTGGACGACAACCTGCCCGATACCCTGGAGGGGGACGCCGCCAAGCTGGCGCAGGCGCTGGGCTATCTGCTGGATAACGCCATCAAGTTCACCAGCGAGGGCGGTGTGACCCTGCAGGTCGGCCGTGCCGATAGTGTGGGTGGCAACCTGCCGCTGAGCGTGCTGGTCTGCGACAGCGGTATTGGCTTCGCTCATGAGGGCGATCTGTATCAGCGCTTCCATCAGCTCGACGGGTCCATGACCCGCAAATATGGCGGCCTGGGCATTGGCCTGGCGATCTGCCGGCAACTGGTCGACCTGCTCGGTGGCAGCCTCAGTCATGAGTCGCAGCCCGGATTCGGCAGCCGTTTTCGTCTCAACGTGCCGCTGACGTTGCCGCAGCAGCAGGCGGCGCCGATCGTGCGTCCGCCGCGTGCGCAGAGCGGCACGGTGCAGCGCCAGGCGCAGCAGTGCACGGTGCTGATCGTCGAGGACAATGCGATCAACCAGTTGGTGACCCGCGGCATGCTGCTCAAGCTGGGCTACCGTGTGCGAACCGCCGACAACGGTGCCGAAGCGCTGGAGCTGCTACGCAATGAAAGCGTCGATGCCGTGCTGCTGGATTGCCAGATGCCGGTGATGGATGGCTTCGCCACTTGCCGCGCACTGCGTGCCCTGCCGGGGTGCACCGAACTGCCGGTGCTGGCGATCACCGCCCATAGCCACAGCGGTGACCGCGAACGCTGCCTGGCCGCAGGGATGAGCGATTACCTGGCCAAACCGGTGAAGTTCGAGGAGCTGCGCGTGCTGCTGCACGACTGGGTGCTGTGCCGTCCAGCCACGGTTTCCGGCGGCGCTGCTCCGCTCTGACACCCCGCAGCCTCATTCTTGGGATAGGCCGCGGATTTGGCCGGATCGTCCCTTTAGCCATGGTCTGAATCCTGATTCACTGCATGCAAGTGAATCAGGGTTCAGACCATGGCTTATCGCATCACCGAAGCTCGACTCGACCGCGATCAGGCGCAGCGCCAGCGCATCCTCGACTGCGCCTTGCTGCGAGTGGCAGAGGGCGGTTTCGCCGCCCTGACCATGCAGGCGCTGGCCGATGATGTCGGTATCGCCACGGGCAGTCTGTACCGCCACTTTCGTAGCAAGGGTGAACTGGCCGCCGAGGTCTTCGCCGCTGCCAGTCAGCGTGAGGTGGATGCCCTGGCCGCCGCCCTGCGCGGGCCGGGCAGCGCCAGTGAGCGCTTGCGCATCGGTCTTGAGCAGTTCGCCGCCCGCGCCTGGCACAGCCGCCGCATGGCTTTTGCGCTGATCGCCGAACCGGTCGATCCGGAGGTCGATGAGCAGCGCCTGCTCTACCGCGAAGCCTACGCCGAACTGTTCATCGATCTGTTGGAGGAGGGCGCCGGGGCCGGTGAATTTCGCGTCGAGCAGATCGGCCTGATGGCGGCCTGCCTGGTCGGCGCGATTGCCGAAGCGCTGGTCGGCCCTCTGTCGCCACCTGCTCGCGCCGCGCGCGAAGCCGGTCAACCCACCCTGGAGCTGGCGCAGGTCAGCGCCAGTCTTGCCACCTTTTGCCTGCGCGCCGTCGGCGCCGAGGAGCCCACGCGATGAGACCCAGCCTGCATGCCGAAACCCACGAGGTGTTCAACCAGGTGCCGAGCCTGGATGGCGCCAACCTCTATCGCCTCGATCTGCCATTGCAGGAATGGACTCGTCGTTATGACGGCGCCTGGGCAGACGAGCGCCTGAGCGCCTATGGTGCGCTTGCCGGTGGAGCGCTGATGCAGGCCGGCTTTCTCGCCAACGAGAACAAGCCAGTGTTCAAGAGTCATGACCGCTACGGTAATCGTATCGATCTGGTGGAGTTTCACCCGGCCTACCACGAGCTGATGCGCACGGCGGTCGAGCACGGTCTGCCGTCGCTGCCCTGGACCGACCCGCGCGCCGGCGCCCATGTCGCCCGCGCCGGACTGACCTATATGCACAGCCAGGCCGAAGCGGCCAGTGGCTGCCCGCTGACAATGACCTTTGCCGCGGTGCCCGCCATTCGCCTGCAGCCCAACGTGGCCGAGCAATGGCTGCCGAAGATCCTCGCCACCGAGTACGACCCGCGCAACCTGCCGATGGAGCAGAAGACCGGCGTCACCATCGGCATGGCCATGACCGAGAAGCAGGGCGGCACCGACGTGCGCGCCAACACCACCCGCGCCTATCCCATCGGCCTCGGTGGGCCGGGGCAGGGCTACGAGCTGGTTGGCCATAAATGGTTCTGCTCGGCGCCGATGTGCGACGCCTTCCTTACCCTGGCTTACACCGACAAGGGCCTGTCGTGTTTCCTGCTGCCGCGTCATCGCCCGGACGGCTCACGCAACGCGTTTTACATCCAGCGCCTGAAGAACAAACTGGGTAACTGGGCCAACGCTTCCAGCGAGGTGGAGTATCGCGGCGCCTTCGCCTGGATGCTCGGTGAGGAAGGGCGCGGCGTGCCGACCATCATCGAGATGGTGGCCATGACCCGCTTCGATTGCATGGTCGGCTCCAGCAGTCTGATGCGCCAGGCGCTGACCCAGGCCGCTCACCACTGCGCGCATCGTCAGGTGGGCGGCAAGCTGCTCGCCGACCAGCCGTTGATGCAGAACGTGCTGGCCGACCTGGCGCTGGAGAGCGAAGCTGCGCTGGCGCTGTGCATGCGCATGGGCCGCGCGCTCGACCACCAGCATGACGCGCAGGAAGACAAATTCGCTCGTCTGGTCACAGCCGTGGGCAAGTACTGGATCTGCAAGCGCGCGCCGGAAATGATCTACGAGGCCAGCGAGTGCATGGGGGGCGCCGGTTACGTCGAGGAAACCATCCTGCCGCGTCTGTACCGCGAAGCGCCGGTCAACTCGATCTGGGAAGGCTCCGGCAACGTGCAATGCCTGGACGTGCTGCGCGCATTGTCCAAGGAGCCCGGCGTACTCGATGCGTTGTTCGCCGAGCTGGGCGATGGCCATGGCGATGCCCGTCTGAAGGCACATATTCAGCGTCTGAAAGCCGATTTTGCCGATACCGCCGATATCCAGTACCGCGCGCGCCAGCTCACCGAAGACATGGCCGTGGCGCTGCAGGCCAAGCTGCTGCTGGAGGCGGGCAACGCCACCGTCTCCGATGCCTTTATCGCCAGCCGGCTGGAAGGCCGTGGCCGGGTCTATGGCACTCTGCCGCGAGGTGTCGATGTCGAGGCGTTGCTGGCGCGTAGCACGCCGCACCTGGCCTGACCGGAGGCCCGCATGCAAGCACATCCGCGTTATCGCGAGTTGGTCGAGCGAGGCTTCGCCGATGCCAACTTCATCAACGACCTGGGCATTCGAGCTACCGACTGCGGCCCAGGTTGGGTCGAGGCGGAGCTGAACATCCTGCCACGCCACCTGCAGCAGAACGGTTTCATCCACGCTGGTGTACAGACCACTCTGGCCGATCATGCGGCCGGTGCTGCCGCCGCGACGCTGGTGGCCGAGGGGCAGACGGTGCTGACCCTGGAGCTCAAGGTCAACCTGCTGCGTCCGGCGCGCAGTGCACGCCTGTTCTGCCGCGCCGATGTGCTCAAGGCCGGGCGCCAGGCCACGGTGGTCGAGGCCGAGGTGTTCAGCGAGGAAAACGGCCAGAAACGCCTGTATAGCAAGGCTTCGGTGACCATGGCGGTGGTGACGTTGCCGGTCTGAACGAGGGCTGAGAGCGGATTGTCTGGCACGCTGTTTTTTAGCCGGGCAGGCGAGTAATCTTGCCGCTGATGGTTCTGCGTGCACGTACGTGACGCGGATGAAAAGGGAACAGGGTGCGGCGAATCTCGCCAATGCCCTGGCTGCCCCCGCAACTGTAAGCGGCGAACGATGCCCTCATGCCACTGACTTCGGTCGGGAAGGCGGGCGGAGTGCCAAGCCGTGAGCCAGGAGACCTGCCATCGACAACGGGCGTTCCGCCCACCCTCTATCCGAATCGTCGCGCGGTGGGCGCGGCAAAGGAACTCGCATGCATATCGAACCCGGTGTCGTCGAAGGCGCCAAGATCCTGCTCAGCTACGCAACGGCCGTCACCGCTTTCGGCCTGACCGCCAAACTCGCCCTGGACAGCGTCCGCAGCAACGGCGGTGCCGCCGCCCTGGCGCTGCGCAGCCTGCTGACCACCGCCCTGGTGTTCTGCTTCTTCGAAGTATTCCCGCATCACCCGGTGGGTGTTTCCGAGGTGCATCTGATCCTCGGTTCGACCCTGTTGTTGCTGTTCGGTGCCGGTGCAGCAGCCATCGGTCTGGCGGCTGGTTTGCTGCTGCAGGGGCTGCTATTCGCTCAGTTCGACCTGCCGCAGTACGGCATGAACGTCACCACGCTGTTGATCCCGTTGTGGGGCATCAGCTTGCTGGCCAAGCGCATCGTTGCGCCCGGCACCGCCTACGTCGATCTTTCCTACAAGCAGGCGCTGGCGCTGTCGACTGCCTATCAGGGCGGCATCGTCGCCTGGGTTGCGTTCTGGGCCTTCTACGGTCACGGCTTCTCCAGCGAGAACCTGGCGGCCGTGGGCAGTTTCGGTCTGGCCTACATGAGCGTGATCTTGGTCGAACCGCTGATCGACCTGGGTGTGCTGGCTGGTGCCAAGGCGCTGTCGCGCTTCAGCCAGGGGCCGCTGTTCAACGTGCGTTTGCACCAGACGGCCTGACCCAGTCGCTTAGCGGCGGCGCTGCCAGATCATCTTGCCGGTATTGCTCTCGGTGACCAGGTACTGGTCGCTGAAGCGGTAGTAGGCGGCGGGTTGATAATCGGCGGCGCCTGCCAGGCGCACCATCAGCATGCCGCCTTGGCTGCGCCATTGGCCGCTGTACTGCATCTCGCCGGGGCTGTCGTAGCTCCAGTCGCTGCCGCCGCCGACCGAGCGACTCCACTGGGTGACGCTACCGTCGGCATTCAGTTGAAGGGTCATCAGGGTGTTGAACGAAGCGAAGTTGGCACCGCCGCTGTTGATGATCTTTTCGTGTACCCAGGTGCCGACCAGTGCCGAATCCTGAGTGCCTGCGGCGGAAGGCGTCGCCGCCGTTGTTGCGGCTTCGCGCTGGAACAATGCCTGGCGTTCCAGCACCTCGCCGTTGCGGGGATTGCGCGCCGCAATGCTGGTGTTGAGCATGGCGTTGGCATAGGTGGCGTTCATGTTGGCCAGCAGGAGACCGGTCTGTGGTTCACTGATCTCGGCACGTAGCAGTTTGCCGTCGTAACGGCCTTTGACGATCAGGCGCAGATGCTGGTTCTCCACGTACTCGCCTTCCACCACGGTGTCGTTCTGACGCAAGATCAGCTCGCTCGACTGGCCGTCGAGGGTGGCCCGGTAGTGGCCATCGAGTTCACCGGCTTGAGTACTTGAGCATAAGGCCACGACCAACAGCATAACGATTGCACGACGCATGAAGATGACCTCTGGGCAATTGCTCCAAGCCTAGTCGTTGGCAACGCGATGTGAGGTCTGTCGAGCTATGTTTTCGTCACCGTATGCAGGCAAGATAGGCGCGTACGTTCAGTCAGGAAGATGCACAGTGAAAGCCTGCTCAGATGATTTCATCATTGCCCATACCCCCGAAGAAGCAGTCGACCGCCTTGCCGCCCTGCACCAGGAGGCCACCGGTGCCCTGAGCCACGCGCTCAAGCGTTACCTCAAGGAGCGCATCCGCCCGGATGCCAGCGAGCACTGCCTGTTCCGCTATCCCGAATTGCGCCTGACCTACCTGTGCCAGGGCGAGGTGCCGACCACCGTACGCGCCTACGCCAAGGTGCAGGTGCCGGGCACCTACGCCATCACCGTGACCCAGCCGGCGGCCTTTCGCAAATACCTGTTGGAGCAGCTGCGCCCGCTGATGAACGATTTCACCCTGCGTGTGGAAGTCGGCCGCAGCCAGCAGAACATTCCTTACCCGTATGTGGTCGAGGGTGGCGATGAACTGGCCGGCAGTGGCGTGACCGCCGCCGAGCTGGCGCGCGTATTCCCCAGCACCGACCTGTCCGCCGCCACCGACGGCACTGCCGACGGCCTGTACGACTGGGAGAACATCGACCCGCTGCCGCTGGCGCTGTTCGACGCGGCACGCACCGACTTCTCGCTCAAGCGCATCCAGCACTACACCGGCAGTGACTGGCGCCATGTGCAACCGTGGATCCTGCTGACCAACTATCACCGTTACGTCGACCAGTTCATCCGCCACGGTCTGGACATGCTGGTGGGCGACTCGCGCTTCACCCGCATGGTGCTGCCGGGCAACGTGGTGATCGAGCGTGGCATGGCCGAAGGCGAGATGCAGGCAATCATCGAGAACGTGGTCTGGCACCGCTACCAGATGCCGGCCTACCACCTGCAGGCCGAGGACGGCCACGGCATTACCCTGGTCAACATCGGCGTCGGCCCATCCAACGCCAAGAACATCACCGACCACCTTGCCGTATTGCGTCCGCATTGCTGGCTGATGATCGGCCACTGTGGCGGCCTGCGTCAGTCGCAGACCATCGGCGACTACGTGCTGGCCCATGCCTATATGCGCCGCGACGGTATTCTCGACCGCGTGCTGCCGCCGCATATTCCGCTGCCGGCGCTGGCTGAAGTGCAACAGGCGCTGCAGGAAGCGGCCAAGCTGGTCACTGGCGAAGAGGGCGACGAGCTGAAGAAACGCCTGCGCACCGGCACCGTACTGACCTACGACGACCGCAACTGGGAACTGCGATGGGCCCAGGAACGGCCGTTGATCAACCTGTCACGCGCGGTGGCGGTGGACATGGAAAGCGGCACCATCGCCGCCCAAGGCTATCGCCTGCGGGTGCCCTACGGCACGCTGCTGTGCGTATCGGACAAACCGCTGCACAGCGAGATCAAGCTGCCCGGTGCGGCGGGCGCCTTCTACGAGCGCGCGGTGACGCAGCACCTGCATATCGGCATCGCCGCGCTGGAGCTGATGCGTAGCCAGCTCAATTCGCTGCACTCGCGCAAGTTGCGCAGCTTCGACGAGCCGCCGTTCCGCTAGGTCAGGCCGCGACGGGCGCCTCGTCACGCAGCAGCTCGGCCAGTGCTGCGCGGTCGATGTTGGCGCCGCTGAGCACCACGGCCACGCGCTGGCTGGCATTGAGCTCACGCTCCTGCATCAGGGCGGCCAACGCCGCGGCGCCAGCGCCCTCGGCGAGGTTGTGGGTGTCCTCGTGATAGGTGCGGATGGCGGCGCGAATTTCCTCGTCGTCGACCCGCACGATGCGTGCGGCGCCCGCGCGAACCATGTCCAGCGCCAATTGCTGCGGCTGGCGGCAGGCCATGCCGTCGGCCAGGGTATCGGCGCGTTCGGTCTGCACCAGGCGGCCCTGCTCGAAGCTCTGCGCATAGGCGTCGGCGCCGCTGGCGACCACGCCGACGATCTCGGTATCGAGGCCAAGCAGATCGCGGGTGCGGATCATCCCGCAGATGCCCGAGCCCATGCCGATGGGCACGTAGACCCGGCGCAGATTCGGAACCGCCTCCAACAGTTCCAGGGCGTAGGTGGCCACGCCGCGCACCAGATCCTCATGCAGTGACGGCACCCAATGCAGGCCATCGCGTTCTGCAATGCGCGCGGCCTCGGCGCGGGCCTCGTCGAAGTCGCGGCCATGTTCGATCACCTCGGCGCCGAGAGCGCGCATTGCGGCGTTTTTCTCGCGGGCGTTGCCATGCGGCACCAGGATGCGAATCGCCAGTCCTGCGGCGCGCGCCGCCAGTGCCAGGCTCTGGCCGTGGTTGCCACGGGTGGCGGTGACCAACCCGCGTACCTGCGGTTCGCGGCGCAGCAGGGCGTCGATATAGACCAGCCCGCCGCGCACCTTGAAGGCCGCGGTCGGGGCGTGGTTCTCGTGCTTGACCCAGACCTCGCAGCCCAGCCGCTGGGCGAGCAGCGGCCAGGTCAGTTGCGGCGTGGCCGCCATGTGGCGGTGAATCAGTGCGGCGCTCTGGCGCAATTGGGCGAGGTCGAACATGGCAGGCACTCCGAGTGGCGTTGACCCGGATGCTAGTGCGGCGCATTGTATGGGTAAATCTTTATATTGCATGGCAAGCAATGTGGCTTCCTGACCTTCAAGACAGCGCCTTACCCACTTACCTGGCGTTGGTCGAGGCCATCGCCGCGGCCATCGGCCGGGGTGAACTCAAGCCCGGTGAGCGGCTGCCGCCGCAGCGACGTCTGGCCTGGACGCTGGGCATCAACCCGAGCACGGTGATGCTTGCCTACCGTGAGGCAGCGCGTCGGCACCTGGTTTCCGGCGAGGTCGGCCGTGGCACCTACGTGCTCGCCGGCAGCCGTGAGGCGAGTCTGTTCCGGCTCAAGCAACCGACCGCGCAGGGCGAGCTGATCGACCTGTCGACCAACGTACCGGTGCATGACCCGGACAACCAAGATCTTTCCATCAGCCTCGCCGCACTGGTTGCACGGGGGGAGCTGGACGCCTTGCAGGCATACCCATCTGCAGCCTTGGTCGAGCGTGCGCACCTGGCTGGCGTGACCTGGATGCGCCGACGCGGCCTGGAGTTGGTGCCGGGAGGCTTGCTGCTCTGCGCCGGCGCCCAGCAAGGCGTGTCGGCGGCGCTGCTGGCGCTTTGCGAGGCGGGCGAGCCGATCCTGGTAGAGCGCTACACTGCGCCGGGGATCAAGGCCGCCGCGCGTCAACTGCGTTTGCCACTGCATGGTGTAGCGATGGACGAGCACGGCATCCTGCCTGATGACCTCGATCGCGTTGCCCGTGCCACCGGCGCTCGCGTGGCGGTGTTCACGCCCTGTTTGCAGAACCCCACTGGCGCCAGCCTGGACGCCGAGCGCCGCGCGGCCATCGCCGAGGTGGCGCGACGTCGTGGCTTGTGGATCATCGAGGATGATGTCTACGGCGTGCTTGGTAGTGAGGCTCCGCTGGCGGTACAGGCGCCGGAGCGTTGCCTGCTGATCAGCAGCCTGTCCAAGAGTGTCGCGCCCGGCTTGCGTCTGGGCTTTATCGCCGGCGCGCCGGAGCTGCTCGAACGCATCGATCCCGAAGCTCAGGCCACCCGCTGGGCGGTGACACCGCTGAGCCTGGCGCTGGGCTGTGAATGGATCGAAAGCGGCATCGCCGAACAGCGCCTGGCCTGGCAGATCGAGGAATTGCAGCAGCGTTGGCGCCTGGCCGCGCGCGTGCTCGGGCCGCGTATGCCGCAGGGCAGGGCGGTGGCGCCGCACCTGTGGCTGGATGCTGCAACGCCGGCTGGTCTGGCCGAGGCGTGCCGGCAGCATGGCGTCGAGGTGGTGCCGGCCGAGGTGTTCGCGGTCGAGGCCAATCCGGGAAATGCCGTGCGCATCAGCCTCGCCGCGGCAGCCAGCCGGGTCGAGCTCAAGCAGGCGCTGGAAGGAATCGTGGCGGCCTGGCCTAGCGCTTGAGTGTCATGTGCAAGATAGGAAAGGGCCGCCCACCGCCGTCCAGGCGCGAGCGGTCGGTCACGACGAACCCCAGGTGTTGGTAGAAACCGACGGCCTGCGGGTTTTGCTCATTGACGTCGACCCGGGTGGCGCCCAGCACGTCGATGGCGTGGCGCATCAGTCGCTTGCCCACGCCCTGGCCGTAGCAGGCGGGGTCGACGAAGAGCATTTCCACCATGCCCTCGCTGGTGCCGAGAAAGCCCAGTATTCGCCCTGACTCATCGCGCGCGCAGGTCAATTGCACGGCCGGGAAATACTGATCGCGGAGCAACGGTTTGATCACCTGCAGATCGCTTTCCGGCAGGAAGTGGTGAGTGGCGCGCACGGCAGCCTCCCAGATTTCCACCAGGGTGGGCAGTTCGGCATCGGTGGGTGTGTCGAGAGTCAGCGGCATAACGGCAGGCATCTTGGATGAAACGGGGCGCAGAGCATGCCAGCTCTGCGCCCGCGCTGTCATTTGCTCGCGTCGAGCACCACGCGGTAGCGCGCCTTGCCGCTGCGCAGATGGTCGATGGCCGCGTTCACCTGGCTCATGGGGAATTGCTCGACTTGTGGCAGGATCTGATGGCGAGCGCAGAATTCGAGCATGGTCGCCATGTTTTTCGGCGAGCCTACCGGCGAGCCGGACAGGCTCTTTTGCTGCGG
The DNA here is from genome assembly GCF_039555755.1 of Pseudomonas sediminis. NCBI lineage: Bacteria > Pseudomonadati > Pseudomonadota > Gammaproteobacteria > Pseudomonadales > Pseudomonadaceae > Pseudomonas > Pseudomonas sediminis. Next base: position 929,112 of record NZ_CP154631.1, on the reverse strand, counting down.
GATCAGGTTGAACACATGCACCGGGATGGCGCTGGGCACGATGCCGACGAAGTGCAGGCGGCCCTTGCCGCGTAGGGTGCCGAGCAGGGCAATCCAGTCGAGGTCGGCGCTGGCGGTGACCAGGAGGAAATCCAGGGTGCCGGCAATCGCCTTCATCGCCGCGCTGTCGGTGGAGGCCACCACCTTGTGCGCGCCCAGGCGCTTGGCTTCATCCTGCTTGTTCAATGACGAGGTAAAGGCCGTCACCTCACATCCCCAGGCGTTGAGAAAGCGCAGCGCCAGGTGGCCGAGGCCGCCGATGCCGACCACGCCGACGCGGTCGGTGGGCTTGATGTCGAACTCCAGCAGCGGGCTGAATACCGTGGAACCGGCGCAGAACAGCGGGCCGACCAGTGCCGGGTCGAGGCCATCGGGCAGTGGCACGGCCCAGGCCCAGTGCGAGCGCAGGCGGTCGGCGAAACCGCCGTGGCTACCAACGATGGTCGGCTTCACCGAGCGGCACAGCTGGTGCGAGCCTTCCATGCACGAGCCGCAGTGCATACAACTGCCCTTGTACCAGCCGATACCGACTCTTTGACCCAGCTTGAGACCGCGTGCCTGCTCGCCGAGACGGGCAATGGTGCCGACCACCTCATGGCCGGGGATGAAGGGGTAGCGCGCATTGCCCCATTCGTTGTCGATCATCGATTGGTCGGAATGGCAGATGCCGCAGTATTCCACCGCCACTTCCACCTCTTCGGCGCCGAGCGGGCCGGGGTCGTAGCTCAGGCGTTCCAATGGCGCCTTGGGTGCCGTGGCAGCCCAGCCGGTGAAGGTGGCGAGTTCGGCGTTATTGCTCATCGGTGGCTCCTGATCGCAGGGGGAAACTCGCAGCTTAGTCGCTCTGGCAGGACGTGGAAGCACCATCAGCGCCGCTTATCGTGGGTTACACTGCGCAGCTCATTTTCATCGAAGCCCGTTGCATGTCGCGCCCTCGTCCTCCCGCCAATCGCCGTTCTGCCGCCCCGCGTCGTGTGGCCAAGGCTCCGCCTGCGCAGCCGCGGCTGTTGATCCTGAACAAGCCGTTCGACGTACTCACCCAGTTCAACGATGAGCAGGGCCGCGCCACACTCAGGGACTTCGTCGATGTGCCAGGCGTCTACCCGGCCGGGCGTCTGGATCGTGACAGCGAAGGCTTGCTGCTGCTGACCAACGATGGCCGCCTGCAGGCGCGTATCGCCGACCCCAAGCACAAGCTGCCGAAGACCTACTGGGTGCAGGTGGAAGGCGAGCCGAGCGATGGACAGTTGCAGCAGCTCCGCGATGGCGTGACGCTCAATGACGGCCCGACCCTGCCGGCTGAGGCGCGGCGCCTGGACGAGCCCGAGCTGTGGGAACGCAACCCGCCGGTGCGCTTTCGAAAAAGCGTGCCGACTGCCTGGCTGGAGTTGGTGATTCGCGAGGGGCGCAATCGCCAGGTACGGCGCATGACCGCCGCTGTCGGCTTGCCGACCTTGCGCCTGGTGCGTGTGGCCATCGGGCCGTGGCGGCTGGATGGGTTGCAGCCTGGGCAGTGGCGTGAGGTGCCGGCCTCGCTGGGCTGAGCCCTGCTTAGTCGATGGCCAGCAGTAGGCTGGCACTGGCCTCGTAGCGGACGCTGCGGGCATCGGCTTCATCGCTATGGTGTCCGCTGCGAACGACCCACAGCCCTGCTGCCGGCAACTGCAGGCTGGCGATACCTTTGGCGTCGGCGTGAGCCACCAGGCGATCGTGTTGTGGCGCCATGGCCGCGACTCGGGCATTGGCCAGTGGTTGACCATCGAACAGCACTTCCACGCGTAGGGTATCGCCCGGATTCAGTTGCGCCGGGTTGTCCAGTGGCACCAGCTCCAGGCGATCACCGACGCGCAGGGCAAACGCCTCTCCTGGAGCCTGCGGATTGATCAGCGCCTTGGCGAAGGCCTCGATGCGCAGCGTCTTGGCCGGATCGTCACTCTGTTGGCCTTTTTCGATGGCGCGGTAACGCGGGGTGCTACGTGCGGCAGCCAGGGCACTGCCGGCTGGTAGGGGTAGCTCGCCGACGAGGGCCTTGGCTGTTTCGTCGGCGTGCAAGGTGATCTCTCTCTGCCCTTCGGCGTCGAGTACACGCAGGCTGACATCACCGCTCTTGAGCAAGCGTTCGCCCTCGAAGAGCTTTTCCGTCATCAGCACCGCTATCGATAGCTGATCGTCCGTTTGCTCGGGCTTGACCAGAAAGGTGTGCGCCTGGGCGGCGGGAACCAGTACGAGGCTGGCGAGCAGGCAGAGGGTGCGCATTGGGAAACTCCATCAGATGAGGTGCAGGAACAGGGCGAGCGCTGGGGCGCCGAGGCTCAGTGCTGGGATCAGACCGGGGCGATAGCTGAGCATTGCGATTTGGGCGAAGGCTGCGAGGGTCAGCACGGATGCCCACAGCGCCAGTCCTATCGAGGTGCCGAGCGCGAAGATCGCGGGTACAGCAGCACTAGCAAAAAGCAGCCAGCCAAGCAGGCTTAGCAGTTGGCGCCTGAGGGGAGCAGGTTTATGCGCGAATACCTGCTCATGATGACGGTCGACTCCAAGACACAGCGAGCCGAAACCGCTGAAGCACAAAGCAAGGCAAAGCACGATCATGCAGCGGCCTCCTGAGTTACTTTGCGCGTCTGGCGCACTTTGCTCGGCATGGCTTGGTGACGGGCGATATGCCAGGTCGCCAGGGCTAGTAGGGCAGCACTGGCCAGCAGGGCCAGATCCATACCGGCAAGTAACCAGTGGCCCTGGCTCACTGTCGTTATCAGGCTGCTGCTTGGTTGGAGCAGAGCAAAGAAGGGCAGGCCACCGAACAGCAATGCGGCAAAGCTGGTCTGCTCGAGCCAGGCACGCTTGTGCGAGCGCAGCAGGGGATGCAGCAGGCAAAGGGCCCAGGCGATGAAGAAGCACCGGACCTCCCAGTCGGCCCGTTGCTCCAGCCCTGCTGGCAAAAGGCGGTTGGCCCAGAAGTAGGCGGCGATAGCCACTGGCAGGCCGGCAATGCAGCCTACGTTGAGCATTTCGACCAGGCGATGACCGAACGGGGTACCGCTCAGCTTCTTGCGCTCAGGCAGGCGTTTGACCACCCACAGCACCAGCCCGGTGGCGATCATGGCCGTACCCAGCAGGCCGCTGAGAAAGAACATCCAGCGCAACGGTGGCCCCGCGAAGCGGATCAGGTGCAAGCTGGTAAATACGTTGTAAACAGCGCTGGCTGCTGGCGTTGGCGTCGCCTTGGGGGCGTTCATGGCTGCACCGGTCACGCCGTTGAAGCGCAAACGCTCGCCATTGCCGCGTTCGAGCAGGCTGTCGCCACCGCGCTGTCGCAGTTCGACCACGGCGCGCTCGGTATTGGGGGCGGAGATCGAGAGACTGGCGATACCCAGCGGCCAGCGCTGTTGAGCATGGGCAAGAAGGGGAGCGAGATCGGTCATCTGCGCCGGTTTGACTGGTTGTCGCGGCGCATCGGTTGGGGCCCCTCGACCACCGCCTCCGCTGAAGAACGCCTGACGATCACCCTGGTACGCGCTTTCGACGCCCCAGGGCATGAGCATGAACATCAGCAGCAGCAAGCCGCTGTAGGTGATCATGAAATGAAAGGGCAGGGCGAGTACTGCGGTTACGTTGTGAGCATCTAGCCAGGAGCGTTGTCCCTTGGCAGGTCGGAAGGTGAAGAAGTCCTTGAAGATCTTTTTGTGGGTGATCACGCCGCTGACGATGGCGACCAGCATCAGCATGGTCGCGATACCGACTATCCAGCGCGCCCCCTCGCGAGGCATGGCGTAGAGCTCGAAGTGAAAGCGGTAGAGGAAGCTACCACCGCGTGTTTCACGCACCTGCACAGGTTCGCCGCTGCTCGTATCCAGTGTCAGGCGCTGCCCGCCGCCCTTGCCGATGCGTTCGCCCGGCTCGAACCACTGGATCTGCAATGCCGCATTGCGTGGTCCGGGTAGGCTTACGTTCCATTGCGCGGCATCAGGCGCGTGCTTCTCCAACTGCGCCAATGCAAGTCTGGCGCTGTCGTCCCTTGGGCCAGCGGTGTGCAGCTCAGGCTTCATCCAGTAACTGATCTCTTCCTGAAAGAAGCTCAGCGTTCCGGTGAGGAATATGGTGTAGAGCAGCCAGCCAAGCAGCAGGCCGGTCCAGGTGTGCAGCCAGGCATTCGCCTGGCGGAAGGCCAATGGCTTCATGCGTTGGCGCTCCGCATCAGCAGATGTGCGGCAGGGATGGCACACAGCAGCGTCGCCACGCACCAGGCACGTCGCACACTTTTGGCGCTGAAGGCCCATATCGCCAAGGCGCAGTACAGCGCGAAGGACAGCTGTGTGGCGGCGAGCACCGCCTGCGGTTTTGGCAGGGGCAGTGCCAGGGCCAGACTGGCGCAGCACAGAGCGGCAAAGCCGTAGCCCCCCAGGACTGCGAGCAGTGTTCGGGCTGCAATCGTCAGGCGATAGCGGAAGGCGTTCTCAGGCGAATGAGTGCGTGCCATTAGCAGCCCCACCGACTGATTGTGAGGCCTTGGGAAACGAAATACGTTTGTATATTGATGATAATGCTAATCATAATGATTTAATCCTAAGATGCTCTCACTATCCCAGCCTTTGCTGACCGAAGGCTGACAAGCGCACGGTGCATGTCATGAAATTGCTTGTCGTTGAAGACCATCCGGCGTTGGGTGAACTGTTACAGCGTCACCTGCAGCGCACCGGCTTTGTGGTCGATATCGCAGAGCGCGGGCGGCAGGCTCAGGCGATGCTGGAGCTGAGCCGCTATGACGCGATGATTCTTGACCTCGGCCTGCCCGACATGGATGGACTGTCGCTCCTGGCTGCACGTTCTGCGACCCGCAACAACGATCTGCCCTGCATCATCCTCACGGCCAACGATGCGCTTGAAAGGCGCGTTGCCGGGCTCGATGCGGGAGCCGATGACTATCTGCTCAAGCCGTTCGAGATGGCTGAGTTACAGGCGCGCTTGCGCGCTATTCTTCGACGCCCTGGATCGCGCCGCGAGCGCCGCCTGCAATTGGGAAATCTCAGCCTGTGTCAGCACAGTCGCGACGTCTGCGTGGGTGCATGCCCATTGCTGTTGTCCAAACGTGAACTGGCCCTGCTTGAGGAGTTATTGCGTAATGCGCCGCGCGTGGTGATCAAGGACCACCTCGAGGAGCGCCTGTATGCGCTCAGCGAGGCCGTCACACCCAATGCCATCGAGGCGTTGGTTTCACGCTTGCGGCGCAAACTGGCGGATGCCGGTGCCGACAGCGGCATCGAGACCCTGCGTGGGCTGGGCTATCGCCTGACCCTTAACGCAGGGTGACTGCTCAGAAGCTCAGCGCGACGCCCAGATTCAAACGACGTCCGTCCAGGGTCTTGCCGTATTCCTCGCTGGAGATTTCCTTGTCGAAGACGTTGTACAGACCGGCATAGACGTCCATGTGCTTGCTGACCCGGTACAGTCCGCCGAGATCGACCAGGGTATAGGCTGGGCGTCGCTCCAGGTCTTCGTCCGAAACGGTCTCGCTCTTGTAGCGGGCCTTTGTCCAGAAGTTCAGGGCATCGGTGGCACGCCAGTCCAGACCAACGTTGAACATGTGCTTGGGCAGGTTGTTGAAGGGTTTGCCGACGTCCTCTGGCGAGGCTTCGGACTCCGTGATCTCGCTATCGGAGAAGGTGTAGTTGGTGCGCAGATCCACCGAAGCGCTCAGCGGTACGTTGAAGAAGGCTTCCACGCCGCGCAATTCGGCCTGATCCTGGTTCACGTACTGGTTGATGGTCTGCCGCGGCGCGATGCCGTTGACGGTGCAGCTCGGGTTGTTGGCCGGGCTGGTGCACCACAATTTTTTACCGATCTTGTCCTCGAACTCGGTGAAGAACACGGTGACGCCGGACTGGATACCGTTGTCCGCATCCCACATCAAAGCCATCTCGTAGTTGATACTGCTTTCCGGCTTGAGATCCGAGTTGCCCATGTCATAAGAGCGGCCACGGCCGGCATTCTCGACAATGCTGGAGTCGGCCTGTTTCAATGAAGGCGCCTTGTAGCCGCCGCTGACTCCGCCCTTGAGCACCCACTCGTCACTCAGGCGGTACACGCCATAGAGGCGAGGGATGATTTCTTCGCCGTAGTGTTCGTTCTCATCGAAACGCAGACCAGCTGTTACCGAGAATGCGTCGGTCAGTGCGTACTCATCCTCAACGAACAGGGCGCGCTGCCAACGCTCCAGCGTCATATCGGCACCGTAAAAGCGGCCCTGGTCATGATCGATGGTTTCCCATTTGTACTCACCGCCCAGGGTGATGGTGTGGCGTTCTAGCGGGATGAAGGTCTTGCTGTTGATCAGGTCGTCGCTGTACTCGGATTCCGAGCTGCCGTTCTCGATCTGTTCGCGAGCCTGAGTTGCGAACGTGGTGGTGCGGAAGCCGTTGCCCCAGTTCAGATCATGGGTGATGCCGTAATGGGTCCGGTCATTGTTCATCTCACCAGGTGCACCACTGATCTCGGTCTTGAGGTTGTCGCTCTTGGCACGACCGGCTTCCAGCTGGAAGCTGTGCATGTCGTTCAGGACGAAATCGAGTTTGGCGGTATTGTTCTCGCTGGTCTTCTCGGGGTAACCACCGACAATGTCGTCCTCGTCGCGCTTGTAGCGCGAGCCATAGAGGCTCAGGGCCAGATGCTCCTGGACCAGCGGGCCGCTTAGGTAATAGCGAGTCTGTCCCGCCGTGCCGGCGGCGTCATCTTCATGTAGCAGGTGGTCATAGCTGATCTGGCCGGACCAGCTCGAAGCTGTGGTCTTCTTGGTGATGATATTGATCACGCCAGCCAGGGCGCTGGAGCCGTACAAAGAAGACATCGGGCCACGAATCACCTCGATACGTTCGATGGCCGACATCGGCGGCAGCCAGCCGAACTGAGTCGCACTGCCGAAACCGTTGTAGTAGGCCTCACCTGAGGAACCCAGTGGTTTGCCGTCGACCATGAACAGCGTGTAGGCCTCACCCAGACCACGGATGTTGATCGACGTGCTCTCCAGCTTGCCGCCTGCGCCACCTTCGATAGATACGCCGGGAATGTCCTGTAGGGCGTCGGTTACGTCGCGGTAGTACTTACCTTCCAGTTGCTCCTTGGTGATGACCGTGATCGAGGCTGGGGCCTCGATCAACTGTTGCTCGTAACCAGATGCTGTGACGACTACGTCTTTGAGGTTCAGCGCCTCTGTACCCTCAGTGGCGTATCCGATTGCTGGTGCCAGCGAAATGGCCGCGGCGAGAACCGTAGGACGAAAACCCAGTAGACGATTGGCATGTCGCATCGACATTATTGCTGAACTCCCCTTAATGGATAATACAAATGATAAGTGATCTCATTATTTTGGGCGGCGACTATGCCAGCGATTGCTGACGCCAACCTGACGGGGGAGAGAACTAATCCGACGCGGAGAAGCTTGCGCCTGCGCATCCTGGTTGCTCTGTTGCTGGTGTTCGCATTGGGCTTCGGCAACCTCGCTATTCACCTCTACGGCACTCGTGACGAGCTGCGAAGGACGATGCTGGAGCTTCAGGCGCATGCCGTCACCGAGGGGATACGGGACGAGAACGACATGGGCCGCCTGCCGCTCAGTTATGCCGGGGAGCCATTGGGCTACACCCTTTATTCGGCGCAGGGAGAAGTGCTGTGGTTCTCGGAAAACCTGGATCGACCAAGCCGTTTGCGTACTGCCATGTTGGAGCAGGGAAGTCGCTGGTGGCGCTGGAGCCCAATCGGTGGGCGTGTGATCAATGTTCCGGTGCGCCTGCCTGATGGTGCGACGTTGATGGTGACGCGCAACGATGCGAAAGAGCGCGGGACGATTGATCGTCTGCTGCTCGAACGTCTACGGCAGAGCCTCTTGATCATGCTGCCGCTGGGTCTGTTGTCAGTGCTGTTGATCCTCTGGTTACTCAACTGGACGTTGCGGCCGGTGAGGCGTGCTGCCGATCTGGCTGCTTCCATTGGGCCTGGGGAATTGAACCGACGTATCCCTCTCACCAATTTGCCCGTGGAAATCCGGCCCTTAGCCGACGCGGCCAATCGAGCACTCGATCGTCTGGCTGAGGCCTTTGCTGGTGAACGTCGTTTCGTGGCGGATGCGGCTCACGAACTACGCACGCCACTTACAGTGCTCGACCTGCGCATGCAGGAGGCTCGCGAGAGTGAACGCCCGGATTGGCCGGCCTTGGAGCGTGAAATGCGTCAGATGCGTCGTTTGGTCGGGCAACTGCTCGAACTGGCGCGCCAGGAGGGAATGGCGGGTACGCAGCAGAGGGGCGAGCAGACGAGTCGCGTGTCACGTGTGATCCGTGAGTCAGTGGCGAGCATGCTGCCCTTGTTCGAGGTCAGGGATCGTGAGCTGAGCGTTGACGTTGAGGATGGCTTGGTTTGCCGGGGTAATCACGATGAATTACGCGAGGTGATGCTCAACGTGTTGGAGAATGCCCTGCTGCATGGCGCTGGGACAGTCCGGGTGCGGGGGCGGAAGTCCGCCGGGAATGTCGTCATTGAGGTTTGCGACCAGGGTGAGGGGGTCGCACAAGATCAGCGGGAAGCAATGTTCCAGCGTTTCAGCAAGTGCTGCCAGGGTAGCGAAGGGACCGGGCTTGGCTTGGCCATCGTTCGCCGTATCGTGGAGAACGCCGGTGGCCGCGTTGCTTTCGCCGATGGACAAGCCAGCACGTTAAGTATCCTGCTGCCCGTCAAGCAAGCATGACCTGAATCAATAACCGGCCTTGATCACGGCGATACCTTTGTTCAGCACTTCACGCCAGGCCTGGCGCACGTCTGCGTCGCATTCCTTGTCGTGTTCGCCGATGGTCAGCAACAGCGCGTCGAGCCACAGGTCGTACAGCTCGGGACGAATGTCCAGGCGCTCCCGCGAGTGCGATTCGCCGAGGGCGCGCAGCTTGGTGTCAGGCATGCCGCGGGCGTGCATCACCAGGTTGAGGATGCCCTGACGCAACAGCTGCTTCTGCGCGCTCATGTCGGTGTCGACGAATTTCTCGCGAATCAGCGGCGAGCTGGCGAGGAAGTGGCGGTAGAAACTGTCGAAGAAGTCCGGGCTGGCGCAGCAGCGTCCATAGCTTTGCATCACCAGATTGGCGGCGCTCATGTGTCACTCCTTGAGTGGGCTGAAGGCCGCGTTTGCGGCGGCCTGGATTGATTACGTTGGCTGGCTGGGTCAGCCGTGAATGCCGCGCGCGGTCTCGATAATGTAGGTGATGATCGGCTTGGCGAGGAAGGCGAACAGGCACAGGCCCAGGCCGAGGAACAGGATGGCGGTACCGAGGCGGCCGGCCTTGGACTTCTTCGCTAGGTCCCAGATGATGAAGAACATGAACAGCATCAGGCCGCCCACCAGAACGTACATCATCAGGGCTTCAAATTGTTCGGTTTCCATGGTGCCTCGTTGATTCGCAGGGAAAACGCAGGGCGAAAATTATACGCGGCCTGACCCAGGGCGCGGCATGATCCGTTTCACCCTGCGACTTTCAGTCGCGCAGGTGCTGCAACGGCAACTGCGTGCTGGACAGAATCTGCTGCAGCACGAAGCTCGAACGCACGCTGGATACTCCATCGATACGGGTCAGGGTGCCTAGCAGCAGCTTCTGGTAATGATCCATGTCCGGCACTACCACCTTGAGCTGGTAGTCAGCGTCCATACCGGTGACCAGGCAGCATTCCAGCACTTCCGGGCATTTGCGGATTTCATCCTGAAAGTGTTCGAAGCGCTCCGGTGTGTGCCGGTCCATGCCGATCAGCACGTAGGCGGTCAGGCTCAGGCCGAGCTTCTTGCGGTCGAGCAGGGCGACCTGGCCGGTGATGTAGCCGTCGTCTTCCAGCTGCTTGACTCGGCGCGAGCAGGGCGATGGCGAGAGGCCGATACGTTCGGCGAGTTCCTGGTTGGACAGGGCAGCGTTGCGCTGCAATTCGGCGAGAATATTCAGGTCGTAACGGTCGAGTTTGTCCATTTTTTATCTGGCTCATTATTTGATTGCGCCAGATAGTGCTCCTTTAGTTGTAAATTGCGCAATTGGTAAATTTGTAAGCAATATTAGCAATCTTATTTCGGCGCGGCGGGCGTAAGCTTTCTCTCAGTTTCACGGCCCGGACGACAAGTCCTACCGGCCTCGCCCAACCAGGTGAGCCGGCGCCGACGGTCCTACCGGACCGCACCGGCACCCGGGTCCGCACTGCCCAACCAGGCAGGCGACGAAAGCGGCGACAACATCGCCAGCACCGGACAGATTCCCCGAGGGGGCCGCAAGGCCCCTTTTTTATTGCCTGAAATTTCCGTTGCCTGAGTCGTGCCGAAAGGCGGGGCAGGACCTTGCGGTCAGTGCTGGACCACTTCCTGCGGGTCGGCGTGCACCAGCACTTCGGCGCGTGGGTAATGCGCGTGAATGGCCTTTTCCACGGCCTCGCAGTGCGCATGCGCGTCGGACAGGCTCATCTCGCCCGGCAACTCCAAGTGCAACTGAACGAACCAGCGCGTGCCGGAAATGCGTGTGCGCAGGTCATGCGAGCCCAGTACGCCAGGTACGGCATTGGCCAGCGCGTACATGTGCTGAGTGGTTTCGCTGGGCAACTCCTCGTCCATCAGCACGGCCACCGCGCCGCGTACGATGCTGATGGCGCTCCAGAAGATGTAGAAGGCGATACCGATGGCGAAGATCGCATCCATCTGCAACCAGCCGAAGCGGGTCAACAACAGGGCGAGCAGAATGCTGCTGTTGAGCAGGATGTCGGATCGGTAGTGCAGCGAGTCGGCGTGAATCGCGGTAGAACCGGTCTCGCGCACCACCTTGCGTTGAAAGGTCAGCAGGACGACGGTCAATCCCAGCGACAGCAGCATGACGGCGATGCCAACGCCTTCGGCCTCCAGCGGTTGTGGAGATTGCAGGCGTTCGATGCCCTGCAGGCCGATGAGCACAGCGCTGACGCCGATGAACAGTGCCTGACCCAGCCCGGCCAGGGCTTCGGCTTTGCCGTGACCGTAGCGGTGATCCTCGTCGGCCGGGCGCAGGGCGAAGTGCACGGCGATCAGGTTGATCAGCGAGGCGGCGCTATCGAGCAGCGAATCGGTGAGGCCGGCCAGCAGGCTGACCGAACCGCTCAGCCACCAGGCAATCGCCTTGGCCAGCACCAGTGTCAGCGCTACGGTCAGCGCTGCGCGGGTGGCCAGGCGCATCAGCCGGGCATGCTGCGGGTTGTGCATGGGGTCAGGCCGCCGGACGCAGGCCGTAGGCCGCCAATTGCTCGGCGCTGCCGCTGTGCTGGATCAGGCGCGGATCATCGAGCGGCAGTTGGTGGCCGGTGCTGGTTTCGATCAGCGTCTTGAGCGCGTACTGGTCGACCTTGCCGTCTTCGCCGATCAGCTTCTGCAGCTGTTGCGGGTCGACTTGAACGGTCTGCCCTTCGGGCAGGTAGATGGCGCCGGTGGCGAAGTCCACGGCGAAGGCGATCAGGCCGGGAATTACATAGAACAGCAGACCGACGGCGTTTGCTACGGCAATCGCTGGGTCGATCTTGCCTTCGATCTGGCCACGACGATCCGGGTAGAAGATCGATCCACAGGCGGTCAGTTGAGTGAGCAGGGTAGCGGCGACAACGCCAGCGATGACGCGGGATTTCGTGCGCATGAGCACCTCCTGGAAAAAGTGGCGCAACTATAGCAGTTCGCCATTGCAAAGCCGCGGGTTGCAGCGGTTGTCGATAAGACCGGCGGCAGCGCTGGCGGTTCGCCGCATCGCGGCTGCTTTATAATCGCTGGCCTGCTGTGGAGAAATGATGAACACCCTGCCGATCGATTCGCTGCTGCCTGATTTGCGCGATGCACTGAGCGCCCGCCACGAAGTGGTGCTGGAGGCGCCGCCCGGCGCCGGCAAGACCACCCGCGTGCCGCTGGCGCTGCTCGACGCGCCCTGGCTGGCCGGGCAAACCATCCTCATGCTCGAACCGCGCCGCCTGGCAGCGCGAGCAGCGGCTGAGCGCCTGGCCAGCGAGCTGGGCGAGCGTGTCGGCGAGACGGTCGGCTATCGCATTCGTCTGGACAGCAAGGTCGGGCCAAACACCCGTATCGAGGTGGTCACCGAAGGCATTCTCGCCCGTCGCCTGCAGGATGATCCGGCGCTGGATGGCATCGGCCTGGTGATCTTCGATGAGTTTCATGATTTGCTGATTAGTTCTCCTTTTGCTCTTGCTTGTCAGGCTTTTCAATCAAAGCCCACAAGGCTTTGATGCTCCTGCTCCTGCTCCTGCTCCTGCCTCAGCTTCCGCTTCCGCTCTCGATCTTCCTGTCCGTTGATGGTGCGCACCGCTAGCTCACTGCTCCTGGCTGCCGACCTCAAGTCAAAATCATCTCTTAGCACCCAGCATATACTGCATCCCTGATTTGGGAGCCTCGATGATTTCTCTACCTATTGACCTCGTTTTGCCAGACTTACGAGAGGCCTTGGCCAAGCGCAACGAAGTGATCCTTGAAGCTCCGCCTGGTGCGGGCAAGACCACTCGGGTGCCCTTGGCGTTGTTAAATGAACCTTGGCTTGGCGACCAGAAAATCCTAATGCTTGAGCCTCGTCGATTGGCTGCTCGAGCGGCAGCTGAGCGCTTAGCGAGTGAGCTGGGAGAGAAGGTTGGAGAGACTGTCGGCTACCGCATTCGCCTTGAAAGCAAAGTTGGCCCGAGCACCCAGATTGAAGTCGTTACTGAAGGTATCTTGGCCCGCCGCCTCCAGGATGATCCGGCGCTGGATGGGGTGGGCGTCGTCATCTTCGATGAGTACCACCTGCGAAACCTCGACTCTGACCTTGCACTGGCTCTATGCCTGAATGGCCGTGAGCTGTTGCGCGACGAGCCGCCATTAAAGCTGCTTCTGATGTCCGCAACGCTGGAAGGTGCTCGCCTTTCGAAGCTGCTGAATGAAGCGCCTGTGGTCACCAGTGAAGGAAGGATGTACCCGGTATCAACGGTATGGGGGAGCCCATATCAGCCTGGCGAGCGTATCGATGCGAGAGTCACGGACACCTGCTTGACCGCAATCAACAAGCAGTCTGGAAGCATCCTGGTATTCCTTCCTGGTCAGGCCGAGATCCGTCGCGTCCACGATCAGTTGAAAGAGCAGCTTGATGGGCGCAGCGATGTCCTGCTTTGTCCGCTTCATGGCGAGCTCGACCTCTCCGCCCAGCGGGCGGCTATTGAGCCTGCGCCTACCGGCAAACGCAAAGTAGTGCTGGCGACCAACATTGCTGAAACCAGCCTGACCATCGACGGCGTGCGGGTGGTGGTGGATGCCGGCCTGGCTCGAGTTCCTCGCTTCGATCCAGTGAGCGGCATGACCCGACTAGACACCCAACGCGTCTCGCGAGCTGCCGCTACTCAGCGTGCCGGTCGGGCAGGGCGCCTTGAACCTGGTGTGTGCTACCGACTCTGGTCAGAAGCGCAACATGACCAGCTCGCTGCCTTCGACACTGCGGAGATTCTCCAAGCGGATCTCTCCGGCCTCGCACTACAGCTCGCACGCTGGGGGGTAGAGCCTAGTGACCTCGCCTGGCTGGATGCTCCACCTGCAGCAGCATTCGCCCAAGCTCGAGACCTGCTCCTCCGCCTTGGCGCTTTCGATGATCGCGGCGCTATCACTTCTCATGGCCAAGCTATGGCGGAGCTGCCGACCCATCCGCGAATCGCTCATTTGCTCTTGCGCGGCCAGGCACTTGGGCTTGGAAACCTGGCCTGCGATGTCGCTGCACTGCTTGGCGAGAAGGACATCCTTCGTGGTGCCGGCGCTGATCTACATGATCGCATTACAGCGATGAGTAGTGAGCCCGGATCGCGCGCTAGCCGTGGAGCCGTACAGCGTGCGCGTCAGCTCGCAAGGCAATTTCGAGGCTACCTACGAGGGCCGGCATCAGAGCCGGTGGCCGACCCCGATCATCCTCGCTGGTTAGGTGCGCTCCTAGCATTCGCTTATCCAGATCGTGTTGCTCTTCAGCGTCGTGATGGTGGAGGCAACTACAGGCTAGCGAATGGTCGCGCTGCACAGTTCGGCGAGCCAGATGCGCTGATGAAAGAGCCATGGCTCGTGATCGCAGATCTGGGTAGCCGGCAAGGACAGCGTGAAGAGCGTATCTACCTGGCAGCAGCGCTCGATGCTTCTCTATTCGACACTGTTCTGGCAGAGCAGGTAACCCAGCGGGACGAACTCGAATGGGACGAGCGCGAAGGTGTGCTTAAGGCTGAGAGGCAGCGGCGCGTTGGAGAGCTTGTGCTGAGCCGCACGGCATTGCCTAGCCTTGATGAGGAGGCCCGCTCGAAGGCTCTAACTGGTCTGGTGCGACGCAAGGGGATAGAGCTGCTTCCTTGGACGCCTGAGCTCCGGCAGTGGCAGTCGCGAGTGGCTCTTCTGCGCAAGCTAGACCTGGAGCAGAAAGGTGAGAGCGAGTGGCCTGACCTCTCAGATGCTGCATTACTGAGTTCGCTGGATGCGTGGCTTGCACCTTACCTATCAAAGGTGAGCCGCCTCAGTCATTTCGCCAACTTAGATCTGCCGAGCATTCTGCTGGGCCTGTTGGCCTGGCCGCTGCCGCAACGTCTCGATGAGTTGGCACCTAAAGCGCTCGAGGTGCCCTCGGGGTCGCGCATCGCCCTGGATTACTCAGAGCATCCGCCTGTGCTCGCTGTGCGCCTGCAGGAGCTGTTTGGACTGGCTGAGACGCCGCGCATTGCAGGTGGGCGTCAGGGGGTTCTTCTGCATCTTCTATCGCCAGCTCGCAGGCCGGTGCAGGTGACTCAGGATCTAGCTAGCTTCTGGGCGAACACCTATATAGATGTGAAGAAGGATCTGAAGGGGCGGTACCCTAAGCATTGGTGGCCTGATGATCCAATGCAGGCTGAACCTACTGCTCGCGCGAAGCCTAGGAAATGACTGCCTTTCCTTGGTAAGGGACGTCGTAGGAGTCGTTTGCGCTTTCTACGCGTTCGTCTACTCTCTGCGTTCAGTGAGCCAGTCGCCTTTTTAGTGAGACGTAGGCTAAGCGAGCGTAGTCTGAGCTCCGATCAGCGGGCTTTCGTGGTCTAATTTTGTCTGTATAATCCGTGACCGTTTTGCGTTCCGTGTCTACGATGCCTTCGTCCACTAGATTGCAGTTGATTGCATTCCTATTGTGTTGAACGAATCTACGCTGCTACCTTGTAATCATTCTGTGCCTGTTTCTTGAGAGAAGCTATGAGCCTGAAAGCCCTGATCGACCTTGCCAACAACCGCCGTGATGACGTGGATTCGCACGTACGCATTCAGCGTAACGAAGCGAGCTACGAGCGCGTTCGGCAGTATGATCGCGAGATTGAGCGGCGCATCGAATCCAAGGCAGTGAGCCAAGAATTGCTGGCGAAGACCTGCAGTCTCTAATACCTATTCAAGGAAAAAGCAGCCATTGGCTGCTTTTTTTATGCCCATGATTTCATACCTGGTATCTACTTTTGAGAAGCAGACAATTACCAACCTGGTAAGAGAATGCTTTGGCTACGACTTCCCTGATATTTTCCGTAAGGATCAGGTCGACTACCTGTTCAACTACCTTAGGATCCTTGGCGCAAAGTCCGTCCTGCTTGAGCACAGCTACGTAGACAAGGACTACTTAGAGGACTTCTCCCGCTACTACGTGAAGCGCTTCGGTAACGATGGCCATAAATGTGCGCGACTGCATTTCTTCTCAAGCAAGGTAGATCATCGCCACATCACCTCGATTCTCGAGCAGGGTGCAGATGCTGGTGACTCCATCTCGGCTCTGAATGCTGACTATCTAGGTTTTGTGGTGCTTAAACCTCTGCCACGTACCTTCATCGGCAAGACCTGTTTGAAGGTAATGCCCGATGAGCGAACTGCCGACAAGGACAAGAAGCGCCTGGCGCGCACCTATAAAGTCGATTTGTTCGGCATTCCTCTATCCGTCGACTCGATTGCTTTCCAAGAGCAGGACAAGGTGGTTGCGGCTTGTGCGACGACCGCTATATGGGTCGCACTCCATTGCTTGACCTGGCGTCAGCCAAGGAGTATTCCCTCCTGTAGCGAGATCACCATTAATGCCATCAACCACATCCCTGATTCGTCCAACAGCTTTCCTAGCAAGCAGCTCAGTAACAAGCAGATCCTTAGATCACTTGATATCGAAGGACTGCGTTACCACGCGGAGAGCATAAAGGCGCCCGACAGGGCGGACTTCCTTCAGTCTGTGATTGCGCATATCGACAGCTCTCTGCCAATCATTCTTTCCGGTGAAGTTTTCAACGACGTAACAGGCAAGGACACGAGCGTAGATGTCAGCGATCAATCGACGTCCGTTGTCTCGGTGGTGCCCCTTGATGTTGCGACTCCCAAGCGCGCATTGACCAGCCGTGGTGGGCATGCAATCTGTATCGTCGGATATAAAATCGATGCCGATGAGCAGGTGCTCTATGTACATGATGACCGCCTAGGCCCATATGCAAGGGCTAAGCTCGTGGCACTCTCCGACTACGAGTTAAGAAAGGCCGCTGACGTTAAAGACCAGACGTGGGCGTTGGGCCTCCAGAAAATGTCTGAATGCGGGCAGAACTGGGAGGATCCGCACGAGCTCATAGTCCCTCTTTTCTCAGCCGTACCGTGCGAGAAAAAGGCTCGGTTGTCTTATGTGTACGTTCATGAAACCTGCCGTCTAATCGCGAACATGGCGTGGGATGAATTGCAGGATGATATGAGTCGCAGCGATCTCAAGTGGCGCACTTCGCTTCGAGAGATATCTAGCATTCGCCACGACATTTTGAGGCATGCGGCTGCCCGTCAGGTTACATCCGAAGGCTCTGTTGGTGAGGTTGACGATACTCGATTCGAGCAGTGGCAGGCCGAGAAGCTAGCGCTGCTTACAGGTGGATTCGCTCGTCTCCAATGGGAGGCAACGCTCGAGTATCAGGGCGTTCCGCTTTTCACGGTACTGTTCGATGCCAGTGAAATTCCGCAGGGCAATGCGGTGTCTGCGATCTACGTGAAGGACATTACCGTTGGGAGCGTCGTACTGGATGTATTTCGTACGAAAGATCCAGACAAAATTGAGGCTAACTCAGGTCATTTTCTCCAGTCGTTCATCCGCCATCTCACGGCTGAGAAATTGAGCAGGCTCGACTATCTAGACAGGATGTACGGCACACCTCGCGCGCCGAAGAATATCCGTGAGTCGGAGTTTCCGGACGGGAAAATCAAGCTCAACGAGACCTTGAACACCTTCTATGAGCCGGAGTGTGACACGCTCCAGGAGCGTTTCCACCGCTTCGCCAAAAAGGAGGTTGCCAATCTGATCTGGGCAATCACCGTGGATGGAGACTTGCTAGTGGCGGAGGAGCACGATAACCGTGGTCATCCTTCAATCACTGGCTTCAAGTCCGCTCGAATCGCGGGAGAGATTAGGCACTGTCATACAGACGGCTGGCTGAGCATCAACGCAGAGTCTGGTCGATACAGTCGCGACTATACGAACCCTGCAGTCTTTCTCGCGAACGCCAAGGCTCGCTTCGAGCGATATTTCCCAGGGGAGAAGTTCAAGACCGCAGGCGAGAAGCCGTATTCACGGTGTTTTGGGAAGCCGAAAGGGCAAGGGCTTGCTGCCGGCGACCTCTACATATTGAGGGAAGCCGGTACAGCAAGGATTGATTTGCTTAAGTCTTCATTGGAAGGCTAGCGATGAGCTCGCTTAGCGGTGTGATCTGGTATTCCTCTAGGTAGCTGGCACCTGACCAGGTAATCGCAAACTCTCCGGTTTCGGTCTCAACGACATCCACGCTGCTGATCAGGCACAAGAGCTCTAAGCCTTCAACTCGTGATATGCCGAATTGCTCGCTCAGCTCTGCATCGACTGCCCAGACTTTCTGCCTGTCTAGGACTGCCTTTTCGGTGCTCATCAGCTCGACTACACGGACAGTCTGAAATCCACCTGACGCGTGTATCAGGTCGGGTGCTCCTACAATCAGCGACACATACGCGTACCGATTGGATATCGCCAAGACAGCGGGGTGAGAAGGCCCTCTGCGTAAAATCCAGGCTCCGTTGGGGCCTCGCGCACTGCGGTGAGGTATCAGAGCCAGCTGGCGAATCGCAGGGTTGTCATCAAAGCAGCTCACATTAAGTTCGGGTGTTCCCAGGCGCAGCTGCGTTCCCCCATATCGTAGGGTAGTGACATTCTCGCCATGCCATTCTCCCAACGGCTCTCGTTCGCTCATTAGGCGCAAGATGGCTGGAAGTAGCTCGCGGGATTTCTTGCCTAATTGAACGAACCGTTGCTCGATTTCGTAGATGCCGTCAGAGGATAGTTCGCTGAGCTCTAAGCTATCAAAGGGTACAAATTCGCTTTCTAGCAGCCCCTCTTTCATCATCTGAGCGACATCTTCCATGCTTGTGTTGAACGCTCGGAGCTGCTCGTTGCGTAAGGGGATGCAGTCAGTTTCACGCGGCGCTCGACCTGCATGATGATCTACTGCAATCGCGTCGATGGCTGCTTGCCAATTGCATCCTGGCCCCGACCAGATTAGCACTGGCTCGCTAAATTCCACGCCAGACGCATTCTGTTCAGGCGTACCCTTGTAGAGCCTGAGCAATGGAAGGACGCCAAAGAATGCCTTGTTGACTTGGCGTGGGCTAGGTTCCCAGCCGTCACGGTGAGCGTACTGGATGACCATGTCCAGATCACCGCATTCCACCGCTCCTCGCGCATACGACCCCACTACCCAGAGTGAGGTTACGCTGATGGTTGGTGTCTGGATTTCACCCAAGAAGTCTTTGAACTCAACTACTCGTTCAGCTGCTTCATCAAGTAGTAGGCACATTCGAACGAGCTTTTTGGTGAATGACTCCCTTGGGTACCGCTTTTCCATTGCGCACACGGTCAATGCACTCCGATGGCTGCCAGGACGGCAGAAACTCTGCCCATAAACAGGCGGAGCCGACTGCCCGCGCGAAGCCTCGTAAGTAGCGTGCTGAACACAGCCGAGATCTGGTCTCGGCTATGTAGGCTAGGACTAAGTTCCTGGCGATCAAGCATCGAACCTTGGCGGTACGAGTTTCTTGCCATCGCGCCATTCTTCCGACAACACCACGCCTTCGATACCCTCCCATACCTCGCTGCCGGCATGGTCAAGGACGATAATCTGCAGTCGTCCCTTCGACCCGTTTACTGCCCTTGCAAGAACATTGAAGACCTTCCGAACCGCGTCGCGATCTTCATCGTCGAGGATGGGCTCGTTCTCCTCTTGGTCGGCGTCGTCAGCGGTTTTCCTCGTGGCGCGCTTGATTGGAAAATAGACTTGGCTCGGCTGATCGAAAACCAAGAGATGGGGTACCGCATGATTTGGGGACTTCATGAAGAACAGCTGTAGCGCCAGAAGTATTGCGATGTGGTACGCCAGCCAGTTCGCACCGCTGCCAACTTCCCAAAGAAAATCATCTCTCCCCTCGTGGCGAACCTTGATAGCCAAGTCTGGAATTGAAAGGGCGATCTGGGCGTCTTTCCACTCTGCGTCGAGATGGGGGGTGATCTTGGTGCAGATTCTGGTGATCTCGGACAGTATCTGATTCGTTTTTTGCCTGACGGCCTCGTCGGATACCTTGGGTGCCAGATCCGCAATTCGCTCTTGCAGCACCTTCACGCGGTCTGCGAGGCCGGAGTCCTGCTGAGCTTCTGCGTATGTGCTGAGGGACTGCTGGAGGCTGCCGAGGAAGCGGTCGATCTCTGTCATCCGGAACGCATGTTTGGCGGCGAGCTTATCTCGTGCCTCAATGCCTTTAATCTCCGTTTGAATGGCAGCGAGCGTTTCACTGTCCTGGCGTATCAGAGTTCGCAGCCTGACGATCTCGCTTTGAACGGAGGCTGAGACTAGAGGCGTTTCGGCTGCCACTAGCTCAATCTTCTCTAGAGCCACGCATAGCTCTTCGAGCTGAGTGGATGCGCTGAGTGCGGGAAAGGCCAACGGATTATCAGTGGAATCCGTTTTGTTTTCCGTGGCTAGGTCTCTGAGCCAGCCCGAAAGAGAAAGCCGCTGGCCAATGTTCTGAAGGGAGCTGGCGTACGACTCTGCCTCTTGTTTGACCTGCTTTAGCTCATCAAGCTTCTGCTTGCCTACAAAAAGGTTCTCACCGATAACAGTCTCGCGCGCGCGTAGCGCTGCTAACACGTTAGCGGTGGACTCTGCGGCAGCTGGTGTAACCAAAGCATCTCTCGAGCTCTTCTGCGCGATTTGATTAAGCTGCACCAACAGCTGCGCCCATTCCTTACTTGGCTGAGCGCCTGTATCGATCAGGCCGTACTCACGCGCGCGGTAGAACAGCACGTTAGCCTCCGCCTGCCAACGCTTTGAGACAGAAGCTATTGCTGCTTGCTCTGCTTGCAATACCTTGAGTTGCTTACGCAGCTCCTTGAGTTCCCAAGCGATCAAAAGCGAGCTTGAGTCAATTGCACCGAGGATGAAGGGGAATATGCTCTTGAGCTTTTCGCGGTTGCCATAGCTGTCAGCTTTGTAAAAAAGGACATCGGGGTTTGCTACTATGTTCTGAGGCTGAAAGCTAAAAGCCATCAAGTCTCGGAAGCTAGGACGGCTCTTGAAAGAAAATTCGCTACTGTCTTCTTCTCCGAAGCCGATATTAGGTAGGCCGGATAGTCGGCTTAGCTTCTCTTTTACTGCGTCGCGTGTGGTATTCTTTCGGTCGATGCGCTCAGGAATTTCTATCTCACGGCCTTCGACGATAAACATGTCGTCAGTTGACCTTTGATTGCCCGGCTCTGCCCTGGCAATAAGCTTCTTGCCCTCTTCAGTGTCAACTAATACGCCGAACCAAGCACACGTCTTGTTGGCGCTGATGGAAAATTGACCCACCCTGCCGATTGAAATTTGACCCAGGGCGGATTGCTGATTTTGTTACCAGCAACTGTGGATAAGTCTACCAGCGCAGCTGCTGTTGCCCCCACTCCCTCGCTGTCCCAGTTCAGCTGTTGAAGACCTGCCACATGCAGCCATGCAGCAGGCCGTCGTCACCATGAAATCAGAACGGCTCATCGTCCTCCGGTTCCTGGCCGCCCTTACGCTTTCGCTCGCGTGATTTGATCTTGGCCTGGGCCGCCAAGCTACTGTGTTGCAGGCGATAGGACTCGTTACCGGTTTCGACGATGTGGCAGTGGTGGGTCAGCCGATCCAGCAGGGCGGTGGTCATCTTGGCGTCGCCGAACACGCTCGACCATTCGGCGAAGCTCAGGTTGGTGGTGATCACCACGCTGGTGTGTTCGTACAGCTTGGACAGCAGGTGAAACAGCAACGCACCGCCAGCCTGGCTGAACGGCAGATAACCCAGTTCGTCGAGGATGACCAGATCCATGCGCAGCAGTGCCTGGGCGATCCGCCCGGCTTTGCCGTCGTGTTTTTCGCGCTCCAGCAGATTGACCAGATCGACCGTGGAGTAGAAGCGCACGCGCTTGCCATGCCGGGTGATGCCGGACACGGCCAGCGCGGTGGCTAGGTGGGTTTTACCGGTGCCTGGCCCACCGATCAGCACCACGTTCTGCGCGGTGTCGGTAAAGGCCAGGCTGGCCAGCTCGCTGATCAGGCGTGCGTCGGCGCTAGAGGCGTTGAAATCGAAGCTGGCCAGATCGCGGTGCATCGGCAGCTTGGCCATGTTCATCTGGTGGCTCACCGAGCGCATGGCGCGATCTGTGTGCTCTTGTTCCAGCAGGTGTTCGAGCAGCCACTTGGACGAGGCTGTGTTCGACTCACCCTGTGCAGTTAACTCCGCCCAGGCCGTGGCCATGCCGTGCAGGCGCAGCTCCTTGAGTTCCGCCATCAAATCACGCATGACCGACCTCCTCGGCCTGGCCACGCAGGCGGTCGTAGCGCGCCGTGTTAGCGACGGGGGCTTCCTTGAGCGACAAGTGGGTTTCGACGCTGGGTGGTGGTTCGGTCGCGGCCAGGCGCGCCACGACATTGAGGATGTGTTCGGCGCTCAGGCTGCCGCTTTCCAGTACCAGCTCAACAGCCACCAACACCGCATCGAGCCCGGCGACCGGTACGGCAGCCAGAACTTGCGCCATGATCCGGTCACCGCCGGCATGACGCCCCAGACCGTGCTTAAGTTGACGCAGCGGCGCCGGCAGATCAGCAAAGGGCGCGCCGTTGCGCAGCGCACCGGGCTTGCGTTCGATCAGCGGGAGGTAGTGCTGCCAGTCATAGCTGACCTGGTCGCGATCCAGCAAGCGGACATGGCTGGCGATCAGCGCGTCGTCAGCCACCACCTCGATTCGCGTCGGATACAAACGGCTGCTGACCCACTTACCCGCGTACTCACACGGCACCGAGTAGCGGTTGCGCCCGACGCTGACCAGGCAGGTGCTGGAGACCCGCGCAGGCCGCTCGACGTAACCGTCGAATGGCGCTGGCACAGGCATCAGTTCAGCGCGCTCCAACTCAAGCACTTCGGCCACACTCAGCCCGCTGTATTGAGGGTGCGTCAGCTCGTTCCAAAGCGCGCGGCAGCGCTGGCCCAGCCAGGCATTGAGTTCCTCGAAGGAGTGAAACTGACAGTCCTGGGCGTCTAGCCAGATACGCCTGCGGCTGTCTTGCACGTTCTTTTCAACGATGCCCTTTTCCCAACCAGCGGCGACGTTGCAGAAGTCCGGATCGAACAGGTAATGCGCGCACATCACCGCAAAGCGTGCATTCACCGCCCGGCCTTTGCCCTTATTGACCTTGTCGACGGCGGTCTTCATGTTGTCGTAGATGCCCCGGCGCGGCACGCCGCCCAAGGCGCCGAACGAGCGTGTATGGGCGTCAAATAACATCTCATGGCCCTGGCTCGGATACGCCACAAGCCAGAACGCACGGCTGGCACACAGCTTCAGATGTGCCACCTGCATACGCCGGTAAATGCCGCCGACCAGCAAGCCTTCCTCGCTCCAGTCAAACTGAAACGCCTCGCCAAGAGCAAAGGTCAGCGGCACAAAGGCCTGCGACGCCTTGCCCTGTCCCCCTCGCCAGGCACGGATAAACGCGGTGAGCTGGCTGTAGCCACCGTCATAACCATCGGCTTTGATTTGCGCCAACAGCGCCTTGGCACTGCGCCGCTGTTGCTTGGGGCGCAGCGAATCGGCTTTTAGCGCCTGCTCTAGCGTGGCGTGAAAAGGGCTGAGTTTGTTAAAGATCGCGCGGCGTTGGTACACCGGCTGCTTGGCCTCAGGTGCTCTGACCCACTTGCGAATCGTGTTGCGCGCCAGCCCGGTGCGCTTGGCTATCTCATGCAGCGACAGCTTGTCGCGGAAATACATCCGCCGAATTTTGCCCATCATTTCCATACTGATCACCCTGTGTTCTCCTGCTCAAAAATTGAGCAGAAGCAGTTGAACACCTGGGTCAGTTTTCAGTCGGCAGAACAGCCTCTACTGGGTCAGTTTTCGGTCAGCGGCAACACACACGTCTTTCTGATTGTTCCTACCGGGATAGCGCAACGCTCGGATGCTAGGCAGTAATCTATAATGGGAATCACGGCAGATTTTCCTGCCTTCGATGATCCGCTAATGATATTGACTTTCCCTGGGGTGAACTCGACTTCGCGGTACTTTCCGCCGTTCCGGGGCCAGAGAATCAGCCTAAGAATCTGAAGTTTCATTATAATTTTATCCGTAGAATGGCTTGTACTTCCTGTAGTGAGAGCTCTTTGCACCAATGGCCTAGTTTTTGAGCTGACTTCAGCATGTTCTTGATTTTTTCGTCGACTTGCTTAGGCGATGCATGGCGCAGAGAGGTTACCTCTGCGGATGCGGTATTGATGCTGATAAGCCCGCACTGGAGTGCAATCGATATTGAGGAAAGGCTCAACTCTCGCAGGCGCAGCATTCGATCATGAATGCCATACAGAGTCTCTTGCTCTGATTTGAACTTTCCCGCAAAAAGCCGTAGTCCTGATGAAGGATTGGTGCTTATTACGGTTTCTCGAAGTTGCTCATGGTAGATAATTGGGAGTGCCAGGAACAAAAGTGGTAAGGTGGGAGGCGCCCCAGTTCTCTGTGGTGCATAGCCCTCGACAAATTGCCAAATGAGCGCCGCTCCCAAGGCAGGGTTCTGTACTAGATAAATGTCTTCGTTGGGGTCTTGGGCAGATCTTCTGATCGCGTCCATTCGATGCTCTTTTGATGTCTTGCTGTGGGGCTATCTGGCCGCTCGGAGGTCAAAGTAGGCTTTTGTATAATGGATGCCAGCCAATTAGCTTCTCGTTCGACAAGTATTGGAAGGTGCCGCGCGAGAAGTGGTCGGGTGCTTCTTTGTTGTTGATTTTGGCGGTGAGCAGATTGCACTCATGGTGCAATGCTCGGCCTTTCTCAATGTCCGTCAGTGCGGTTTGCGTCTTGAGCTTGAGGCTGTGCAATTCCCAGTGGTCAATGAGGTCTTCTTTAAAAGCTTTGAACTGAGCCTCTACGATTAGACCTTTTTCAGCCCATCTGACCTCGCTCGCCTTGGCTCGCATGAAATCAGTCAATGCTTTGACCTTATCTCGATATCTTTTCTCGATTAGGTCGAGTTGGCGCATCATTGTTGGGAAATTATGGATGTTGGACTCTACATCCGACTCTAAGGGCGGTGGAGCCGAGTACGTCAAAAGATGGTCGTAATCAATGCTGGAGCAGAATGTTGATAGCCAGTCGGTGAAGTCGTCCCTAAGGATTCCCGGGTGTTTGCCGGCCCCAATTAGCTCATCACCTCGGGTTTTAACCCAGCCTATGGCGGCAGCGCAGGCCGTCTCAATGAAAATCTCGGGCACTGTGGCTCGGAAGTAGTCCTTGATTGGCTTAACCGGATCACTGTTTCCAGATTCGTAGTCGAACCGGGAAACTAGCAGCACCAGTTTTGCGGTGTCGAAGGAAAGGAACCTCTCCACGTAAGCGCTGCAGCCGGCTGGCTTTTCGGACTCATATCTGGCCCTGATTTCCTCCACGGCCTTCAGGACAGTCGCTTCGCTGTGCGCGTACTTCAGCTTATCGACGAGCTCTCCAGATTTTTCTTGCACGACATACAAATGAAACTTGGTTTTGGAAAGGTCAATAAGCCGGTTTTCGATAGCATCGATCCAGTTGGCGAATGTTTTCCAAAGGTCGACCGACCAATCCGAAACGGGATTTGTTGCTAGGCCGCTCTTGTCCTGCTCAACAACCACTTGGTTATTTTGCTGAACGACATCAACGTCGTCCAAGACCTCAAGCGCGACTACTGAGCCTGCTTGAGCGTTGAGGAGGTGCAGGCACTGACGAGTGGCCTGTATGGAGTAGCCATAATACTGACCCGGAGCTGATGCCCGATTCGATGAGTTGGTTTGCATCCGTGTCTTGCCTTTCCTTCGCTAATAAGCAGACGTCAAGAACGGCCCAACCAAGGCTGAAGGTCGCTTTGGAAGCGCACGTCGAAACGGATGATATCAGAGCGCCATTCGATATACAGTTCACTGCCGCAAGGCTACATTTCCGGTGTGTGGAACTGCTCTGGGGCTGCTCAATCTCCTCGAACGCTATCGCGCGACCAATTCTCCTCTGACCTCGCTGTTCGGCGAGATCTAACGCCAACTCATAGGCTCGCTCGAGTACCAAGCCTGATTTGCTCAGGGGACAATGCGCGAGTCCGAGAGCCATTAGCCGCTTAACCGGCGTGTGGAGAAACGCCTTTGGTAGGTTCTTATCCTTCTCGTTTGAGGTGGTTTTTACACCCGCAATCAGAGCTCCTGCAGCCTTGCCTCAATCTGGCCTCGTTCCCACAGACTCAGTAGCTGTAGTGGGTCTGTGCCGAACCTACTCCACGTCTCGTACGTGCCGATCCTGCCATCCGGCGATATGCACTCGTCGCAGTAGTCGAGCTCGCCGCAGTCGTTGTAAAACGTGATTTTCCACCCATCGATATAAAAATGGACATTGCCGCAGTACGTCTGACTCCAGGTCGTTTCGCTAGCGTTACGTATCTCTCGGATGCCAAGTGCGACATCCTTCAGCAGCTGGTAAACCTCACGAGCATCTAGGGCTTTATTGGGTATCACTTATAGACAGCTCCGGCTTCACTTCACGAGTTGTTGTCTACGATCATCGTTCAAGATACGCCGCAATCTAGTGGCTCAGCTATGGGTAATCACTCATACGGGGAAGAGGGAATGCAATGGCTAGTGCGAAGGGCGACGTTGAAGAGTATGTACGCGCGCTCGCGGCAGAGCACGGCGTGTCGCTCGAACAGGATGCCTATGCCAATATGGCCCAGGTGCTCACGAATCTCGGGGGCGATGATGTCCAGTTGGATCAGGTAGAGCGGCTATTGGTGGCACTGAAGAGAGCGGGCGTGGTTCAGGGGGCGGAGATGGTATTGCTCCAGGCCGAGTATCTCCGTACCAAACGGAGCTAGGGCGGGAGAGCGCTGCCGTTTACTGCAATCTCGAGATGCAGGCCGAAAACTCTATGGAACTGCCTCAGTTCCCTGAGCGCCATCGTACAACCAATCCTCCTCTGGCCTCGCTATTCGGTTCTCTCTAACTCCACGTCCTATAGCGGCTTGAGTACGGAGCCCGTTTTTTTCTGTGAGTGCTTCGTAAGTCCGAGCGCCATTAGTCTCCCAGCCAGCGTGTGAAAAATCCGCCTTATGGCGTTTTTGTGCTTCGGGCTTGGGTGGGTTTTTAATTCTCTATATCGAATTGCCAATATTCTAATAATTATTTATCTGAATATTGGCTGCCTTGTTTTTTGTGGGAAAAATTACACCGCGTGGAAAACTTTACAACTCCATGACTAATAGTGGTCAAATTTTGAGTTGCGTGGTTTTTGTTGTACGGTTAATGCTTGTGATGAGCTTTCCACAGCATGCGAGGAGTGTATGAATAAAGTGGCAGATAATATCCTTGAACAGATAATGGCAAACATGCAGCATGGCATTTCTGCAGATGAGGTGTGTTTGGATGACAATACTCGAGTTGCGCTTGAGCGTTTAATCGTTGTTGCACAGAATAGGACAGGTCAGAGCGCTCACGTTGCTGATCTACTTCTTGCTTGGTGGAGCGCAAGCGAAAATGGTGGCTTTGATCCCATGTTGTTTCGGCACGTTGATGACGCTCTGGTAACCGACTGCCTGCGGTTGCTCGTCTGGATCGGCCGCAATAATGTCTATCCTGATGCGGTGGGCTACGGCGATGAGTTCAGGATGATATGGAAGATGTGGCGTTCTAATAAATCAACTGCCTAGCTATCCCAGTGCTATCCCAGCCATAGCCGCCGTTGGCGGAGAAGCGAGCTCTCGGTAGCATTGTTCGATAGGTCATGGCCTATGACTAGATGTGCGAAACTGGTCGGATATGTTCTGTAGGCCTCGATGAATAGCTTCCCTTCACAGCTGCGCCAAGCACCTTTCAGACTGTGCTTGGTTATAGCGGCAGCGCTCGGCCTCTCTTCTCTCGAAGCGATTGCGGCTAATACCCCCTGCTCTGGAAGGAAGGGTGGTATTGCCGGCTGCGATGGTGATCTCTTCTTGTGCAATGACGGCTCGATCAGTGGTTCCAAAAAAAGCTGCACGGCTTACATGGGAGTAGGGCCTGCTCCGGTTGCGGCCCCTCAGCAACTCCTTCAAAGCAGCGGCGAGTGTGCATGTGGTACCAGCACTTTCTGTACGGGCCCACGCGGGGGCGTTTACTGCCTTACCCCCTCAGGTAAGAAAAGTTATGTGAGGCGGTGAGGAGTGCCAGAGCTGAAGCGGGATCCCCAGGAAGCAACGAAGCTAGGGCGGTCGTTTATGTCGAAAGTGGTCAGCCGAGAGTTCTGCTATGAGTAGCCCGTTATGGATTGCGCAGCGTCATGGTCAGGATTGGACTGATGATGCGGCGCTGCAGGTTATTGATTGGTTCCGCTCTAAAGTCACAGAGGCGGAATGGTCACGGCGCATGGATGCGGTAATAGAGAAATTTGAAGCAGGAAAGCGAGCGTGGGCCAAGGGGGATATAGAGCCGCTCTTTGATCCTGCGGATGCTATTTTCTGGTACCTCTTCCAAGCAACTGCATATGCATCGCCTGACTGCAGGCATGATTATTTTGAGCCTGAGGCGTTCCGGATCAGTCCGGTTTTTGCCCGATTAGGTGTGCTCCTCCCTCAGCTTACGAAGATCGTTGGTATCGAAGATCGTCTTCAGAGCCTAATCGACAAGGGCCGCAACCAGCCAGATGCAGGGTTCTATGAGCTTTTAGTTGCTGGCGCCTATAAAAGTAGAGGTTGGAAGAGCGTTACCTTTGTTCCTGAGCGCCCAGGAGTTGCGAAGACCCAAGATTTGCTGTTGGAAAGCGGGCGTCGACGCTGGGCTGCCGAGTGTAAGCGTGTGAGCCGAAATGAGTACGAAGAACAGGAGTATCAGCTGGCTGAAGCCATGGCCAGGCCAGTGCATGAATTGGCAAGGCAGCAGTGCCTATCAATCGTGCTCGAAGTGGTTTTTGTTGTAGAGCTAAAAGATATCGACCCTGGCTATCTGCTCAGCCGTCTGCAGGAGTCTTTTGATCGTCCTTACCGGCATATCTGGGATGACGGTATTTCTTGCGGTGTAATTCGCCGTGCCAACCTTCAGCAGTTGCAGACTGTGATGGTGCATGACGATGTGTTCTACGCATCTAGTAGGATGGTTGAGCTGCTAGCTGGGCACTATAGACAGGACTTTGACCACAGTGTCCAAGCTTCGTGGCAGCCTGCTTTGGATAGGCCGCTCCATGCGACTTGGGTCGACCAGGCAAGCGTGGTCAGCTGGCGAAGCGCATCATTGAATGCCGTTAAGTCCAAGGCTCGCCATTTTCGTGCACTGGTTGCGAAAGCCACTAGACAGCTCCCTGACGACTGCCCAGGCGTGATTCATGTTGGCTATGAGGCTATCGGCAATAACGCGGTCGACGAGCAACGACATCAGCGCAATCGAATGGAGATGTACGAGTTTCGTCCGGAGGGCTCGCGCTTGCGGTGGGTATATGCCAACTATCTAATGCCCGAGCACACGACAGCTAGAAATGAAAACTGGGCGGTAAGCGAAACCACGGCTTTTTACCGCATTGGGCGACATCGCACAGGGGAGCCACTGCCGGATCACCTGATATTAAGTGGTGAAGATGGACTTCCTGGCGATCATTGGTAGGGGATAGTTGTCAGGGGAGGAGGTTTTGGGCATGGCCCAGAACCTCTGTTTTCTAGCGTCCTTCGCCGGAAACAGCGCGCCTCACCAAGCCTATCCACGAACCCCAATCACCTCATCCCAGCGCGTCGTGTACCTCTGGCTCAACATCTCTCGCCGCATAGCCCAAGCAGGCTTCGCCGGCACTCGGCCAATACGCATCGTGTTCCTTCCTTGCCGCTGATTGATCTGGTCGACAACTGCCATCAACTGGTCAGCGCCTGGACGCGGTTTGGGCGCAAAGAGATCTGGTGTGAGCTCGCCGCGTTGGCTTAGATCCATGAGCAGGATGCTGCACTTAGAGAACGGATATCCTGGTCTGTAGATTTGGCCCAGGCCGCGCTGGGCGAGCGCCAGAATCTCCCGAGTGTCATCTGTTGGGGAAGGTAGAGCCAGGGTCACTGAGTTTGCGTAACGGGGCCCGTCAAAGTCAGCCAATTGGGTCTGAAGGCCCACCTGAATCGTGCTGCACAGCGAGCTCTGAGCGCGTAGCTTCTCAGCGGCTCGAGCAACATACGCGGCAAGCGCTTCGCGGATCGGTGGCAGCTGTGTTTGGCGCACACCGAACATCTTGCTACTGCAGATTGCCTCCTTCGGTGGAGGGCCTTCACTGAAGCTAATGCAGCTCACCCCGCGCAACTCACGTGCCGTCCGCTCCATGGTCACGCCGAAGGTCTTGCGCAGCGTACCGACATCAAACTGGGTCAGATCCCATGCCGTGGAAATCTTCAGCGCTGCTAGCTTGGCAGCGGAGCGATGACCTACACCCCACACTTCGGAGACTGGTGCCAGGCGCATTAGTTTTTCCTGACGGATGGGGTCAGTTAGGTCGAGTACACCCCCGGTGCCTTTCCATTTCTTTGCCGCCCAGTTGGCGAGCTTCGCGAGTGTTTTGGTAGTGCTAATACCCACACCGACCGGCATGCCGATTTCTCTGGCGAGGCGCACGCGGATGCTTCGACCTAGCTCCGCAGGATCATCAACGCCGGTCATGTCCCCCCAGGCTTCATCAATCGAGTAGACCTCAATGCCTGGCAGCATCTCAGCCATCACCCGCATCACGCGGTTGCTGATGTCGGCGTAGAGCGTGTAGTTGCTAGAGCGCGCGACCACACCTTGGCGGCGCATTTCATCGCGCACCTTGTAATACGCAGCCCCCATGCCGATACCCATAGCCTTGGCCTCAGCTGAGCGTGCGATGATGCAGCCATCGTTGTATCTGAATGACCCTAACAGTTAGTTGAGTGTAAGATATTGATTTATAAGCAAATTAACTCCCTAACATTTTTTTGATTATTTTCCTTCGTTCCTGATGGCGATACTCCTCGACTAAGCCTATTTCAGACGTGGCTTCGCAAAGCAGGGCGGCGGATCGCAATCGACGATAGCTTCACTGTATACTTTTGGCTCCGCATACCCCTTGAGCTACAGGAACACCAGCATGACTGTACTCCAAACGCTCTACTGGCAGCCTACGCCGCCTTAGCGCTACGCCCCCTC
Organism: Pseudomonas sediminis; assembly: GCF_039555755.1. Taxonomy (NCBI): domain Bacteria; kingdom Pseudomonadati; phylum Pseudomonadota; class Gammaproteobacteria; order Pseudomonadales; family Pseudomonadaceae; genus Pseudomonas; species Pseudomonas sediminis. The sequence goes on along the minus strand of NZ_CP154631.1, from coordinate 898,334 downwards.
GCAACAACCTCGCCTCCGCCAGTTTCGCTGGCTGCTGCGTACTGCTGTATGCCCGGTTCTTACACCCAAAGCGCACAGCAAAATAATCCTCACAATTTGAATTCGTATCGACGCGCTCGCCATTTTCCTGGCATGCGTGCGGTGCATTGCTTTGGATATTCTGATGCTACAAACACTCAAACAAACGTGGTTTTCCAACGTCCGTGGCGACGTGCTCGCGGGGATCGTCGTCGCACTTGCGCTGATCCCTGAAGCCATCGCTTTCTCTATCATTGCGGGCGTCGACCCCAAAGTTGGTCTCTACGCCTCATTCTGTATCGCCGTGGTGATCGCCTTTGTCGGTGGCCGCCCAGGCATGATTTCAGCCGCGACAGGGGCCATGGCACTGCTGATGGTGACCCTGGTCAAGAACCATGGTCTTGAATATCTGCTGGCCGCCACGCTGCTGTGTGGCGTGTTGCAAATTGGTGCTGGCTACCTGAAGCTCGGCTCGCTGATGCGCTTCGTTTCGCGCTCGGTGGTGACCGGCTTCGTCAATGCACTGGCGATCCTGATTTTCATGGCTCAGCTGCCCGAGCTGACCAATGTCACCTGGCACGTCTACGCCATGACAGCCGCAGGCCTCGGCATCATCTACCTATTTCCCTATATCCCCAGGATCGGCAAGCTCATCCCATCGCCACTGGTGTGCATCATCGTGCTGACCGCAGTCGCCATGTCGGTTGGGCTGGATATCCGCACGGTCGGTGATATGGGGGAACTGCCGGATACGCTGCCAATCTTTCTCTGGCCTGACGTGCCGCTGACGTTCGAGACGTTGGCCATCATCTTCCCTTACTCGGCAGCGCTGGCCGTGGTCGGTCTGCTGGAGTCGATGATGACCGCGACTATTGTCGACGACCTGACCGACACCCCCAGCGACAAGAACCGCGAGTGCAAGGGCCAGGGCGTGGCCAACATTGCTTCGGGTCTGATCGGCGGTATGGCCGGCTGCGCGATGATTGGTCAGTCGATCATCAACGTGAAATCCGGCGGTCGTTCTCGTCTGTCCTCCCTGGCCGCAGGTGTATTCCTGCTGCTGATGGTGGTGTTCCTCGGCGACTGGCTGAAGCAGATCCCGATGGCTGCGCTGGTGGCAGTGATGATCATGGTGTCCATCGGCACCTTCAGTTGGGATTCGCTGCGCAACCTGAAGAAGCACCCGTTGTCGACCAACATTGTCATGGTCGTCACCGTTGTGGTCGTGGTGGCCACCCACAACCTTGCCTTCGGCGTGTTGGCCGGCGTGCTGCTGGCCGCGATGTTCTTCGCCAACAAGGTTGGCCATTACATGGCGATCAGTTCTTCGCTGGACGAATCCGGCGAGCATCGTAGCTATAACGTCACTGGCCAGGTGTTCTTCAGCTCGGCAGACAAGTTCGTCGCGGCCTTCGACTTCAAAGAAGCCCTGAACAAGGTAACCATCGACCTGAATCGCGCCCACTTCTGGGATATCACCGCAGTTGCTGCCCTGGACAAGGTGGTTATCAAGTTCCGCCGCGAAGGCACCGAAGTTGAAGTGTTAGGTCTCAACGAAGCGAGCGCCACTATCGTGGATCGATTCGGAGTTCACGATAAACCCGACGCCATTGATCAACTCATGGGCCACTGAGAAGGAGAACAACGATGACCCAAGTAATTGCCTGTATCGACGGTTCCACCTCGGCTCCAGCTGTGTGCGACTACGCAGCCTGGGCCAGTCTGAGCCTGGAAGCCCCGCTGACCTTCTTGCATGTGCTGGATCAGCGCCAGTACCCAGTTGCGGCCGACTTGAGTGGCAATATCGGCCTTGGCAGCCGCGAGCATCTGCTCGATGAGCTTGCTTCCCTGGATGAACAGCGCGGTAAGTTGGCCCTGGAGCAGGGGCGGATCATGTTAACGGCCGCGAAAGAGCGGGCCATGACGGATGGTGTGACCGCGCCGGAGTCCAAGCAACGTCATGGCGATCTGCTGGAAAACCTGCAAGAGCTGGAAAGCGAAACGCGCCTATTGGTCATCGGTCGCCAAGGCGAGTCTAGCGGCGGTCTGAGTCAGCATGTCGGAAGCCAGCTGGAGAGCGTGATTCGTATCATGCACCGGCCAATCCTGGTCACCCCGGCCAACTTCCAAAAGCCCGAGAGCGCGATGCTGGCCTTCGATGGCAGCGCTACTACCCGCAAGGGTGTGGAGATGCTGGCGGCCAGCCCCCTGCTGAAGGGGCTGCCGATCCACCTGGTGATGGTTGGGCCAGTGAACGACGAATCGTCCGCGCAGCTGGACTGGGCGCAGAAAGTGCTGCTCAACGTCGGATTCACTGTTCGCGCCGAGACCCTGAACGGCGAGATAGAGCCTACCTTGCACGCCTATCAGAAAGAGCACGGCATCGACCTGCTGGTGATGGGGGCCTACGGTCATTCGCGCATCCGTCAGTTTCTGGTCGGCAGCACCACGACCAGCATGCTGCGCACCACCACTGGCCCACTGTTGCTGCTGCGCTAACGGCCATGGACGACGCCCTCGATCTTGCCCATTTCAAGACCCTACTGGAACAGCGGGCTGCCGAGCTGGATCGGTTGCTGGAAGACGCTGAGTCTCGCTCGCAATCGGTGGAGTTGGATCAAAGCAAGGTAGGGCGTCTGTCGAGGATGGACGCACTCCAGCAGCAAGCGATGAACGATGCCATCCGCAGTCGGGCGCAGCATGAACGCGTCCGCCTCCAGCTGGCCCTCAAGCGTTGGCACGAGGGCGAGTATGGCTGGTGTAACCAATGCGGCGAGTTGATCGCCTCGGGCCGCCTGGAATTCGATCCGGCCACGCCGTTGTGCATCACCTGTGCGAGCCGCGCCGAGTCGGATTGAAACCATGACAGCTCGTGACGTCAGTCCCAATTAACGAGGCTTCTAATGTATTTGATGGCTAAAAACTGGTTGGGCCGAACACAGAAAACAAGTGCCTGGATGTGGGCACTGCTGTGCTTTGTATTGCTTACCGTATTCCAAGTCCGCACCCATCACCTTGATGATCGGTTGTACTTCTGGATCAAGACCCACTGGCACACCGACGATTGGCAGGAGCGCTCTGTGTGGCTGCCTGACTATCGGGTTGAGCTCGATGCTAAGCCGGTTCCCGGTGTGGACAACAACCTTTCGGGCCTGACCTTCGACCCTGACCTGAACCTGCTATGGGCGGTTACCAACGGCCCAAACGAACTATTGGCCCTCAGTCGTGACGGTGACGTGGAAAGGCGCTATAGCCTGGACGGTTTCCACGATGTGGAGGCGGTGTCCTATGCCGGCAACGGCCAACTGGTAATCGCCGAGGAGCGCCGGCAGAGCCTTGTTATCGTGGATGTCCCCCTCGCCGAAGGCAGTAAGCTTTCTCCCGGTCGCTCATTGAGCCGAGACCAGTATCCAGCTCTGACCTTGGCACTTGGCAAGGCGGACAACAAAGGCCTTGAAGGGCTCGCCTACGACCTGAAAGGTGATCGCTTGTTTGTGACCAAGGAGCGTGACCCTCGCCAATTGCTGGAAGTGGGCGGCCTTCGTGCCAGCCTGGCAGGAGGTTTTTCCCTGCACGTGCGCGACCTGTCCAACTTGGTAAAGGACAAGGTATTTGCCACTGACTTGTCTTCGGTCGTCTTCGATCAACAGAGTGGCCACCTGATATTGCTCAGCGACGAGTCGAAACTGCTGATTGAAATCACCGATGAGGGCAAGGTGGTGAGTTTCCGCTCCTTGGCGAGGGGGTTTGCTGGTTTGCTGAAAGGCATACCCCAAGCCGAAGGCGTAACCATCGACGATGAAGGGTATTTGTACGTGGTCAGCGAGCCGAACTTGTTCTATCGCTTTACCCGCGAGACAGACTGACCAGTCAACAAGCTACAGTCAGGCGTGGCCGGGACGCTTGAACTGTTAGCGTGCGATTTTTACGAATTCTGCGGGTTCCCCATCAGGGCCTAGTTGGGCCCTGGTTTCAGAGGGAGTGCGGTGACCTTACCGTTGGCAACCGCCTTCAGCTGAATCATCTCGAATATTAGTCGCTGGTTAACCGAAGCCAGCCGAGCTACCTCCGCTAAAAGCTGATCATTCTCTGCACGGAGCACCCTGTTCTTTTCTTTCTCGCTCATCAACGCTTGATGCTTAGAGTCTCGCTGGGCTCGCACCGACTTGCCAACGATGTTGCGAATCCTTTCCGCTATGCTTGGGTAAGTGTTATGGATGAGTCCCGGAGTCACACCTGCGGCACGGGCAACGGATGTGATGGAAAGCTTTCCGTCACCAGCAATGAGATCGTCGACGACCTTGTTGAGCGCGGCGAGTGTCTTCGACCTGGAGCGAATAGGAGAGTCAGGGCCCACCGCCTGTCTAGTCATTTGCCGCCTCCTCCATTTCCTCAACTGGAGAAAGGCCAAGGCTGGTAATTACATCTAGTGCAACCTGCAAGTCGCGTTCTGCGCGCTGCCTAACAGCCGGGCCTGCATCCTCAATTTTTATCAGCTCTCGCTGTTGAATGTAGATGTCCTGCCAAGTGCTGGCGAAGACTTCATCGATCACCGAATTTTTGCACCCTGGACACCGTGTGGCTTCGTATAGACCAGCACCTCCGCAGCCCCGCTCTGTGGCGATGCACCAGCCGTGTCCAGTCGCACGAATGTTGGCATGTGGGGCGGTCTGGGCAAGCAAAGCAGCTCTATCCTTGATTGGAATTGCCCGCAATTCCACAATCTTTTCGCCAGCGCCCCCTGCCAGTGGCTGATCATCGAGCCATGATTCGATCAGGTCAATTTTAAACTCTGTCATCTGCTGGAAGATCTCATCAAAGAGAGTCAGGTCTTGCTGCGGATTGGATGCATAGAGTTGGGTCATACTCATGCTGCTGTGTTTGAACTGCCATTTGAGGTAGATCAATGAAGTGCGGCCCATACGGGATTCTACAAAGCATCTTGCATATGTTCGCCTGCATTGATGCGTCCTCAACGGCCAATCGCTTCCAGCGGCTTTAGCTATACGGTCAAACGCAGCATTGGATGCTTGCCCGCTGAGAGCCTCAACATGATGGCTTTCCTGAACTTTCCCTCCTTGTGTGTTTCGTCCCAAAAATAGTTTATTCGCGTCTTTTCGGGCTTTTTCGAGCCTAAGGAGATGTTCAGTTGAATACGAAAAATCCCGATTGCTTGCAAGCTGTCTAATCTCTTCATCCAGCTCTTTTCTGATGGGTGCTGAATATTTTGCCAAAAGACTTAAAGCTTCAATCGTTAGTTCTGGCACAAGATATTCGACTTGGCCTTTACCTGTCTTGTGCTCGACTGTGGTCACCCAGCAAAAATTAATTCCATTTCTTAACTCTTTGCGCCAAGCGCCAACCTCAATTCCAATTGCCTCGTCATTGCGCATGCCGCTAGTGATTGAAACTATATACAGAACAGCATCTCTGCAACGAATTGCCATCCGTTCATCACTAGGATGATATCCAATACCATTGACTGCCAATTCGGCCTTCATCTCCCGGACAATGCTTTCGCAATAGTTGAAAATCCTAGATTGTTCATCATGAGGAATGATATCTGTTCGCCCGACGTTTTTAGTGGCAGCACCCAACCCTTTTACATTCGCGACCCCACAAATCCGCCACAATGTCGAATTACCCCAAGGATAACTCTGAATGGGAAACATCGTGTCGACAGAAAACACCCAAAGAAAATCAATAACCCGTAATCGCCCATACAGCGGGAGAGGCCTTAACTTCAATTCATATTTGCAATGATGAACGTAATTGCTGACATGGATCGGACGGACATCTGCAAAGCTTGAAACTCCTAGATTGTTTAACCAGCGAACAAAAGGCATCACGCTGACGACGGCGAAAGTAGTAATGCCCCGTGCGATAGGAGGTTTGGATCTAGGCATTCCTCTTTTAAACCAAGCATAAGCAACAGCTTTGCAGTCATCAATAAGCGCCCGAGGCATGCCCATATCCCAGTTGATGAATTTATAAGAATGAGCAATATTGGCCTGATCAAAAAACGGGCGAAGATCCCACTGTGCATCGCCAAACCTGCTAAGAACGAAGGTTTCTCCATCTTCATTAACGATAGCGCTGATCACGATTGCATCCCGCTCTGCGGGACTTAGACCATTCGCTGAAACTGGCTGTGCGATGAGGACATCATATGCCTTTAACACCGCATTCGTGGTTCTTATGCTCAAATTTCGCCGCCCAATTTTTTCTTCATGAACTCGATTTTTTTAGCCCAGAACAAGTGCGGAGATGACTCAGCCTGAGCCCTTGCTTGCGAAACCAATGCAAGATCAAACTTCTGGGTGAAATCATCTATCAATCGAATATAGTCAAACTGACGCTTGCGCCATGCGCCCCACTCGTCCGTGAGAAAGTATTCGACTTCTGCATACAAGAATTGTTGGTAGCTGAACAGCCGGTATAAGTCCTCCAAGGTGCCTACAATTGCATAGCTAGGGCAACCGAGGCAGTGGATGAATTCAGAACAATGATTGACGCCATCCTTTGGTGCCAGACTACCGTAAAGGCTATCTTTGCAGCCGCCTGGTGGGGTTGGTATAACGTTTATGCCACGTAGTTTGTCCGGAAAAGCCTCCCCAACAAATGTCGCCCCGTCGACCTTGATCTCATCGTTGATTTTCAAATAGTGATTATCGGCGACACCAGGGGTATGACCCATAACGGAGGAAACTTCTATAATGTCGCCACCGCTCAGTTTCCACAAACGGCTTTCCATAGTCTTTCGCAGCCGACTAAGCGTGACATTTAGCCGATTGCCTTGATCATCCTGAAGCGCATGACGCTCACAAATGCTTTTTGCCGTGACATATAAAGCACCGGGTGTAAGGGTAACGATGTCGTTCGAGCGGCCAGGCTGGCCCGAGCGATATAACCACACACATGAAGATATTTCATCAGGTGCCAGTGCTACGAGTGGCTTAGAAATCTCCAGCGCCTTATTGAGGACTGCCACCCCATCCAGGGGAATAGCACTGTACTCATCTAGCAGATTAGTCTGACGGATTGTTTTGCTCTGTGCGCCTTTACCTCGACGTTTGACGGTAGTAATCAACCTGAGATTAGGAATAAATGGGTGAGGCTGTAGGGCATCCCTTTTCATCTCCAAGAGCGGCGTAGTATTGATTCCAGACCTTGCCGCAGTAATTAGTAGCAATACAGCCATCGCCTCCGCGCCATTTCCAAGGAATGTACCCTTATGGATGGCAATAAGATCTGACTTCAAAGCGCCAATCAGCCTTTGCATTTCACCCAAGGTGAGCGGATCTGCATCTTTAGTGCTCTGCGAATTATTAGGAAATGGATTGAGGGGCAAAAGATCGTCAAGATTAACTTCAATAAATCCATATTCAGCCAAAACAACAACTAACGACTTGAAGCTAGTATAGTAATTCTTGGCTGTCGAGCCGTTAGGGTATTTTAGCCTCAGCCAAGAGACGTATCGATCCAAGTGGCTTTTGGTAAGACTGTTTGGCGTTGCAGGTGGCGACTTGACCGAACCTCCACTCAAGAAATTTATAAAAAATCTCAGCCCGTTCGTAGAGTAACCAATCAAGGTCGTCACTGAGAAGTTTCCTCCTTGTAGCAAAGCTTTGATAACGTGAAGACTTTGAATTGCCCAAGCGTCGAAGCCCAAGCCTAAATATTTCGTATGATCGAGTTGCCTGTGGTTTCTCGGGTTTCTCGGCAGGTCAATCTTGATATCATCTTCGACAGCCTCGAATCCTTTTGTAACCGACCGCATAACCGCCTTGTAGCTTTTTTGCCGAGCCAATGGTGCTACCTCAAATACGCGAAACCGAATCAGTCATAAACATCATGTCAATTTCGTCCTCGTGAGCAAGGACGGATTGGGCTTCAAGCTGGTTTATGAGATGCAAATAGATCATAGTTGTTTGCACATCTGAATGCCCCAGCCTATCTCGGACATACAACAATGGCTCACCTTCAAACTCTTTGCTTTTTCGAAGAGCAAGCAAGGTATAAGTCCCATAGGTGTGGCGTAGCATGTGGGCCCGAACATAGAAACCGCACTTTCTTTCATAGGACTTCATAACGTCCACTACGGAATCTTTTGAATAATGCCTGCCTTCATTAGTCAGCAGCAGCGCGGTAACACGTCCATCACCATTGGACTTACGAACCTCTCGTTGGTGAAGGGAGTAAGACCACATGCTCTCCATCAACGACCATGGCACGTCGATAGTTCTAGGCCGGTCGTACTTGATATGCATGTCTGAAGGATCAAGAGCAACACTGATCATTTGCCTTGGGCGCAGTCCCTTCTTCAACCTGGGGTTGAACACATATTTGAGAGGAAAAGACCTCGCTTCACAGGAGCGAAGGCCGGTACGCACCATGAGGTGGAACAATATCTGGTGGCTTGGATCGGTATCCAGGGCAAGGCATACCTTGACTTGATCCTTGGTCAGGAATTTGGTCAAGCGCTTTCGGTCGCGAACCATCACCGAAACTTTCGTGCTCTCGGCTCCGGGCAGAGCGATATGACTGAGAAGACCGGAATGTTGGGCAACTCTTACCCTTTTCTCACCGAAGGGCAGCACAGTTATCAGGTTGCGCTGCTTAGCCCATCGGTAGAACCTCACGATCAAGGCCAGACGATTGTTCACCGTGCCGGGATCAAGTGCTAATTCTCCGCTCGACCAATCCCTGTACCTCGACAGAGCACTCAGACCGTGAGCCGGGCTTTCCTCGTCCCAGCCCAATCCATTGGCTTCCAGGAAGGCAAAGTAATCGTACAGACGCCGTCCATAGGCTTCCCAAGTCAAATCGCTTAGGGCCTCACCTGACTCGATAAGCGTGTGCCAAAGGAAGGATTGAGCTGGCTCGACTGGCCATCCCTCTGACCCAATCAGCAACGGAAAGCCTTCAAAGGATCGACCTGCTAATGCTAGGTCTTTTGTTGCGAATACCAGCCTCATGCCGCTGCCCTAAAACACTTCCAATGGATTGCCTTATGAAGCCTGGAAACTGCTGTTCCAGAGGGGTTCAGAAGGTGGCGCGGACTCTACAGGATTTACTAACGATTCCCACCCCTCAGATCGTTATTCGATAGCACTACTACGGGCCGACGCTTTAACGCAGGTTGGCAGATCCGCTCACAGCTGCAGTAGAACGAGTTGCAGTCGATGAGCGCGAACACTCGAGGTGATTTGGTCATGGCGACACACGACTGACCACCCAGGAGACAACACCCCAGACTTCGATGATCTCTTCTCCATCCAGTTGCACGTCGGGAATGATGGGGTCGGCTGCCTTCAACCATCGACCGCCAAACATATCGCGCTGAGCTAGCCGCACTCGGTAACCATCACCGCCAAGATCTACGACCACGAGCATGTCGTCGATGTGGCTAGCCGCTCGGTTCACGATCAGTCGATCCCCGCGAAAAATACCGAAGCCAATAAGGCTGTCGTCCAACACCTGGACACCCCAGATGTGTGGGGCGCCAAGTCCGGTGAGCCGGTCGAGGGACAGGCATTCTTCCTTCTCGTCTTCGGCAGGGGACTGGAAGCCTGTGATACGTAGATCGGTAGCCACATCGGTGAGCAGGCGTTCACGAAGGCGCTCGCCACGGGCCAGTATCGAAAGGGATGACATCGGAATACCTATAGAATACTGTATATAAACACAGTATTTGCGAAGGCTATCCGAAGGTCAATCGGGCTGGTGATAGGCGGTTGGCGCTACAGCGCTCCGAGGCCATCGAGCATAGGGCTGAGCTAACGCTTAAATCGCTCTTGTCAAGGGGGGCATCAATGCAAACCTGAAAGGCTGTACCATCATGTCCCGCAGCACTTCTTGTATTTTTTCCCCGAGCCGCAAGAGCAAGGTTCGTTCCGACCCTGTTTTGGCGCATCGGCGTTAGACCCCAGGAAAGGAAGGGCATTCAGGAACTGCTGCTGAAGCATCTTGGCTAGCCGGTCTTCCACGCAAAAATTGATATAGTTTTTTGCCAACCCATGTCCGTCTTCGGCAGCTGCCTCTAAGAGCTTAAGGCCCCGCGCCTTGTCTTCTTTTAGTTCTTTGCCTTCATAGAGCCAGCGGCCAAGCAGATATTCGCTGTGGTGGCAATCTCTAGCGATACCATCTTTAAGACACTGCTCAGCCTTCTCTGGAGAGTAGAGGGACGATTCCTTTTCGAGATACAGAAAGGCCAACCCAGCGTAAGCAGTGAGTTCTCCCTTAGACAAAGCTGCCTCAAGCATTACCAGGGCGTCTTCGAACTGCCCTTTCTGACGCAGATGATCACCGTACAGCGCACAGGCTGATGGGTATCCCCGCGTTGCTGCAATTTCCAATGCCTTTACACCCAGGCGATGGCTCTCTTCACCCTCACTTTTATCAAAAGTTAGTTGGGCATATCGGTATAGAGCTTCTGTGTTCGCCAGCTTAAACAGGCAAGCCTCTTTCCCGCCCTTTAAATGTATCTCGCTAGAACGAAATCTATCGAGCCCTGCACTTATTTCAGCGGCTGCCCAGTACAGCTCAGCGGCCATTCGGACAGTCGTATTCTTATGCACTTCTTCGCTGTGGCCAATAATTAGTGCGCTCCTGTTTATCGGGGACATCGACTGGGCCTCGAGAATTAGGCCAGCAGCCATTTTTGCCTCAAAGTCCAAGGTCGTGACCGCCTTCCAGAGTTTCTGCTGGCTGGTAAAGTCTCCGACTTCTACGGTGGTAATAGCCGGTAACTTCTCGCCTCTGTTGAGCAGTAGGAACACGCTCTCGAATATCCCGATCAGGGTCTTCCGAGCATCAACTGCGCCTTGCAAATCACCTGCCCCATGAGCCTCCTTGCTACCTGACTCCACTGAGCCTGGCGTGCTGGTTCCTTGTGAGTGGACTACTGCGTTTCCAGCTTTGCGTATGGCATGCAAATCAGAGCGCAGGCTATGGTCGATAATTTGGCTTGCGAACAACTGGTTGATTGCGTCGTATAGAGCAACTTGGTCGATTTCCACTTGGAAGCGCTTGGCCAGCATCGAGGTTAAATGCTCAACCACAATCCGAAACTGGGTCTTTGCATAGTCCGGATAGGCAAACATCACGTCCAAGGCACGGCGGTAGTGCTCTCCCGCCTCCGGTACAAGATTGATGCAGAGTTCTACATCGGTCATCTCACGTCTGATATTCAAATCACTCGTCCTTGGGCTCGCAAAATGGGCCTAGCTAGTCTGCATCAGCAGTAACTATTCGACCATGGCCTGAGCCGGGCTAACTATATAGGTACTGGATGACCGATCCTGGCCGCTCTCAGGCGTTAGCCTTCAGTGGAGGCTGAATGTGTTGCAGTGAGAGATCTCATGCAAGCTCGTCAGCGATGCCCCAGTTAACCAGATCGAGATTTCTTTTAGCTGCCTTCATGTCCCGAAGCGCCAATGCTGGCTTCGCCCGCCAAAGCCGACAGCGCTGGTCGTAGTCGAGGTCTGGGGCAAGGGCTGCAGGCTTTTTCTTCGTGTGAACAAACTCGATTGTGCCGAACCGTCCACAGCTGATTGTGTTTGAGCGCCCGGACGACATGACGGTGATCCAGTTGATGGGAACTTGCGAGATCACTCCGGCATCGCTCAGTGCTGTCTCTAAGCTGATGTAGTTGAGTTCGTCAGCTCGTAGCCGTGCGGCTCCATGGAAGAGGAGGGAGCCGAGGTTTGCTTTCACCGGTACGTACAGATAGAGGCCGCGACAAATACGTTCTAGCTTGCCTTCCCTCGAAGCCCGGCTGAGCAAGGCGCGATAGGCATCAGCTGAGATTTCCGGCACCAGGCTTCGCATGTCTACTGGAGTGAAGAGGTACCGCTCGGGTGTCGCCATTGACGCAAGGCCATCGTAGAGACGCCTTATAGGCTGGCGGCTGGGTGCATTGGTCGCTGTCATAGCTGATCGGTACACAGAAAGTGTCGGAAAGTGATACTTACTGTAGATCAGCTGGGCAGGTAAAGGCTCGTGCTAAAGGGGATCCCCAACCAGCACGGCAGATCCAGTGTCCCCATCGCAGCCTGCCTCCGAACCTGGGCTCCACTCCAGGCGGGCTTGCCCAGTAGCGAGATCTACCATAAGTCGCCGATCTAAACAGTCCATCCAGTGCTCAGCCACAGCCTGTATTTGGCTGTCCGTCCAAGTCTTAACGGCGTAGTCGAATACCTGGGCTTCGAGATCCTCGCCCTCGGTGTGATGAAGGATGGATGCGTACGCCTCAGTGCATCGTGCGGTCGTTTGAAAACAACGTATCTCTACTGCGTTGGTACCTGGAGCCTCGTATCCCGTCTCGGTTTCCCAGCTGCCCCAAATCAGCAGTTGCCCTTCGTGGTGCTCTACTTTTAGAGGTGGGCGTACAACCGTGTGAGCGGACTCGGCGGTGACTGGGGCAATAAACCACAGCACTGCATAGGCAGTCAGCAGTGAAGAGGCGAGAGAAATGGCGAGGTATCTGAGGTAGCGCATTTTCGAACTCCATTCGAAGGGGATGCCGTCCTGGCGAAGTGAGTCTAGTGCAATAGGCCGGGTTTGTTGTGTGAGGAGATCAGCATGTGTCGGCGTAGAAGCCCGAGAGGCAGACAAGACTTGGAGGATCTATTTCCCTAACCCGAAGGCAGCCATCCCGGTGCTGTTAGAGGAGAGCAGGCAGCTCGACTGGATTCACTGGGGGCGTAGGAAGGAGGAGCCAGGAAGTGGCCCTCAGGGTGGTTGGGCAAGGCTCAGCTCAATTCATGCTGGTACTTGGGAGAAGTACAGACCTCGTCGTGGTTACGCCATGGTTCAGCGCTTCATGGAGAAAGACGGTCAGCCAGGCGAGAAGAATCGAGTGTCGCACTGGTTTGACGTTCCGGAGGGCGCCGCGCTCGAGTGCCTAGTGATCGGAGAAGGAGAGGAGAGAAGGGTGTACGTAGTGACGACCGAACCACCTGCAGGGTACGAGTGGATTCATGATCGCTGGCCGCTACTGGTGGTGATGCCCAGCGCATAGCTTTCAAGGTTACTCCTGCGATGTCAGTTACCGGCCCAGAGTGTGTAAAAACACTTTCGCATCTTGGGTGCCTCAGCCCAGTGTTCCTGGGCGAGGCGGTTTCCCAAGCAAATAGCCGCGATCAGCGCCAATAGCGCGTCAGAGCGTTTATGAAGCGCTTTGGCACCTCTTGGAGCAGCAAAAGCTGGGGCTTTTACGCCGTCATCGCCTTCAACAGGCCTTCGGTGCCGATGATTTTCATCACCCGTTTCAAGTTGTAGGCGAGCACATTCAAGCTCATCTCCGCACTCACCCCGTTCAGCTTTCGGGTCAGGAAGTGCGTTGCGCCCATCCATTGCTTGAGCGTACCGAAGGGATGCTCAACAGTCCGTTTTCGAACCCGCATCATCTCTGGTGCTTGGTTCAACCGGCGCTGCATTTCCTCCAGCACTGCTTCATGCTCCCAGCGCCTTACTCGACGATTTGTGCTTGGTGTGCACTGGGTTTTCAGCGCACAACTCTGGCACTTAGAACTCCAGTAACAGTGCATATTCATGCCTTTCTCAACGCTGGAGAATCGCCAGATCAGTGCCTCTCCCGCCGGGCAGGTGTATTCGTTTTTCGTCGGGTCATACACGAAGGCATCTTTATTGAATCGGCCATCAGCCTTGGCGCTTGAAGTCATTGGCTTAGGCACGTAGGCCGTGATGTTTGCGTCGTGACAGGCAAGGATCTCTTCACCCTTGAAGTAGCCTCGGTCAGCCACCACGGACAGCGTTTCTGCGCCGATGGCTTCACGAGCCTGCTTCGCCATTGAACTGAGTTGGTCGCGGTCTGAACCGCTGTTGGTGACCTCGTGAGCAACGATCAGGTGGTGCTGCGTATCGACAGCCGTCTGCACGTTGTAGCCGACGATACCGCTGCCGCGCGTCATCATCGAACGGGCATCCGGGTCGGTCAGCGAAACCTGTTTATCAGGGGAATCGTTGAGCTGAGTTTCGATCCCTTGAAGCTCTTTCATATGCGCTTTTAGCTTGGCAATCTTATCTTCCAGGCTGGCAGTGTCTGGCGCGGAGGCGCTAGGAATCTGTCGATCAGCCGCATCGAGCACAGCCAAATAACGGCTGATGCTCGCCTCGATTTCTTCCATACGCCGCTTCAGTTTGGCGCTGGTGAAATTGCGGTCACGGTTGTTCACTGCCTTGAATTTGCTGCCGTCGATGGCAACCAAGTTTTCGCCAAACAACCCCAACTGCTGGCAGAGCAAAACGAACTGGCGGCAGACGCCGCGAATGGCCTTGCTGTTATCTTTTCGGAAGTTGGCGATGGTCTTGAAATCGGGCATCAATCGCCCGGTTAACCACATGAGTTCGACGTTGCGCTGAGCTTCTCGCTCAAGACGCCGGCTCGATTGAATGCGGTTTAGATAGCCGTAGATATAGATCTTCAGCAGGATCGAAGGGTGGTAAGCCGGTCTTCCGGTTTCGGCTGGAATGACGCCATCAAAACCTAGCGTGGCTAGGTCGAGTTCATCGACGAAAACGTCAACCACCCGAACCGGATTGGTATCGCTGACGTAGTCGTCGAGGCTTTCGGGAAGTAAGGTGCTTTGACCTCGGTGTTCACCCTGGATAAACCGTTTCATGGGCGTCCCATACGCTGAGATTCTCGGAAATCATAGCAAGGGTTTACCGGTGCGTTTTTACACACTCTGGGCCAAAAGCAGACATCCGCAACAAGATGTTGTCCTACGTCCGCTATCGATGTCACGTGACCAACCCGGAGCAGGTTCAGCCGTTGAGCGGTTCGCTAGTCTCGGCACGATCACGGCAAAGAAACGCTGGCACAGCCCGGACATAGACCAGTTCAGCAACCAGCTCGACAAGGGTCTGGGTAATCACCGCAGCGGCGGCGAGCCCCCGCAGCTGTTCAGGCAGCGCTAATGCAAGGGGCAGCACCACCAGTGAGTTGCGCGTCGAGCTGCTGAAGATCACAGCCCTTGCCGACCGCACAGGCAGCTTGCACACCTTGGAGACCAGTGCACCGATTACGGGAGCCAAGAAGGCAAAGGCGATGTAGATCGGCAGTACGGGAGCAAGCCTGCCGATCTCATTCACTACGGGAGCAATCTGCGAGCCGACCACGGCTATGAGCACCGCCGCCATGGCCGGCACAGGTAACCAGGCCCAAGCATCAGCCCATGTCTTCACCGCTGCGGAGCGCTTTACCAATGCTTCTGTCAGCAGTGCCAGGATCAGCGGGGCCATGATGAGTGCCAGAAAGGCTTCGACAAAGGGGCCTATCGACACGACCACCCCCGAAGTATCACTCAGCATAAGCCCCAGGTAGAGGGGTAAAAGAGCAAGCTGAAGTAACAGCAAAATCGGCGTCGCCGAAAGGATCAGGCGTGAGTCACCCCGGCCAATGTGGGTGAACACAACCACGTAATCGATGCAGGGCGTCAGTAACACCAATAGCACGCCAATCAGGATGGCGGGATGTCCATCCAAGAAGCGGGTCAGCCCCCAAACCAGGAGAGGAATCAAAACAAAATTGGCGACTAGGAGCGCAGCCATGAAGGGCTTGTTGCGCATGCCATCTTTAAGGTTCAGGAACGGAATCTGAAGAAACATCGCATACATCAGAACAGCGATGGTGGGCGTGACCAAGACCGACAATCCCTGGGCGGTGTTCGGAGCCAGCAAGCCGCCAATCGCCGCGACAATCACTGCTACGAAGTAGATCGGTACTTGGTTCTGCTCTAGTGCATCTCTTGTCATGGTTCACTCAAAGTCATGGTTTGCTCTCCGCGTTAGGGAGGACAAGGATGGTTAGCTAGGGATAAGGCAAGCAGCGCTAACGGCCAATGGTCATTCATCAATGGCTGCTTCAGGCCTGTACTTGCAGGTCAAAAAGGGCAAGGTCGACCCAAACTGGGCACCCTGAAAATTCGATCATTGGCCAAAAACGGAAGCACTGATTTTTCCAGCATGCATCCTAGCCCGCCCCACCTAAGCCGCACAGGTATCGCCATGGTGCTTGTGCCTACTCCCCGAGAATGGTCTCATTGCGGAGCAATTCGTACGGCAACCGTATCTTCATACCAATGAGGGTCGGAGCAAATACCTCCCACCACTATACATATCGACATCATCCCGATGCCCAGGCGTAAGGTCACAATCCAAGTAGTGCTTACACTGAGCATGGCATTGCTGCTGGTCATGGGTTGGCATATGTCTTCCCTGTTGGTTGGTGCAGAGCCGCAAGCGGGATTCAAGAGCGAGTCAACGCACAGCAGCTTGCTGACAGAGGCAGCCCCCTCTTGCGTCTTTTGTGCAGGTCACCGGCACTCGCCGATGACTGCCGACCATGTGCACGAGACCCCTTACCTTGGGCCGCTGCTTATCCTGCCAGCCCAGGCAGAAAGCAACATCCTGGCTACCCTGCCGGATCAAGCCGCACCAACTCGCCCGGTCTACTTGATTGAGCGCCCTCCGCGATCCAGCCGCGTGATCTAAACAAAGCCGCACTGCGGCTAAAGACCACTGCAATCCAGGATCAACTTATGCAATCGCTTTCTCCGCGCGAGCCTGGGGCGTTGTTTGCGCACCTGCGCCGCCCGATGCGCTTATTACTGCTCGCTATCGTGCTGATGCTCGTGGGCATGGCAGATGCACTGGCTCAAGACGTCACCACGAACGATATCGCGTCGGCGGTAGTTCCCGTGCCACCCACCTCTGTAGAGGGTAGATATCAACCATGATGGAAACAGAGACAAACACTCGCTTTCCCAGCCCCTGGAGCCTGTTGCTTATGGCCTGGGGTATTGCGTTGGTTTCGACCTTAGCCGCCTTGTTCATCGGCGAGGTCATGGGCAAAACGCCCTGCGTGCTCTGCTGGTTCCAGCGCGCATTCATGTTTCCACTGGTCGTGATTCTGGCCGTTGGTTGCTACACCTCGGATTTCGGCGTCTGGCGTTATGCGTTGCCGGTTACCGTCGTGGGCGGGCTCATCGCGCTCTACCACAGCCTGCTCTACTTCGGGGCCATACCAGAGAGCATCAAGCCCTGTGGGGCAGGCCCGTCCTGCTCCAGCGCTGACATGACGATTTTCGGCAGCGTCCCTCTGCCACTGCTTTCGCTGGTCGCATTCACCCTTATCGCTGTTCTTCTTGTTCTCATCCGTCGGAGGTCTTCCCTATGAGCAGACGTGCAATCGTCCTCGTGATCAGCATTCTTACTGCGCTCGGCTTCGCTGCTGCGGCGTTCTTTTATGATCGATATTCGGCCAGTGAAGAGACTCCGCCAGTTGCTCCAGTCGCTAGCTCATTGGTGCGCTTCCATTCGCCCGTTATCGGCACCGCCAATGCGCCCGTAACCATCGTTGAGTTCTTCGATCCGTCCTGCGAGGCCTGCCGCGCCTTCTTTCCAGTAGTGAAACAGATCCTGGCTGAGAACCCGAACGATGTGCGCCTGGTGCTGCGTTACGTCCTCTTCCATGAAGGCTCTGAAACAGCAGCAAGAATCCTCGAAACTGCACGCAAGCAGGGGGTCTTCGAGCCTGTTCTGGAAGCACTCATGGTGGCGCAACCGCAATGGCACAGTGACCCACAGGTGCTGAAGGCCTGGGAGGCTGCTGAAGCGGCAGGCTTGGATGTGGAGAAGGCCCGTGCAGAGATGATGGCTGCCGATATCACCGAGACGCTGAAAAGGGACTCTCAGGATGCCCAGGCGGCTGGTGTGCGCCAGACACCTACGTTCTTTGTGAATGGCAAGCCGCTATTGAGTTTCGGCGCGCAGCCACTGAATGATCTGGTCAAAGCTGAAGTCGAACAAAGCAAATAAGCGCTAACCGTCTGCATACAGCTGAGCCAGACTCACCACCTGCCATGTAGCGTGCCTCGCATGGCAGGTGGTGGCGCATGTTTAGTGGCGGTGGCTTTTCCCAACATGGGTGTGGCCATCATCCGGAAGCGCACTGACACCGCCAGTGGTATTCAGGCGCTGGAGGATTCCACACTCATCTACGCCGCGCTCAGAGGAACAGCGGTGTCGTAACTCAATCAGCTGTTGTTGCAGGGCCAGCAGACTGGTCACGCGCGCTTGCACATGCTCAATGTGCTCATCCACTAAGCTATTCACACCCTCACAGTTCCCCTCTGGCCGATCCATCAGCGCCAGCAGGCTTCTGATCTCGTCCAGGGTCATGTCTAGCGTTCGGCAGTTGCGAATGAACGTAAGCCGCTCAAGGTGCTCACTGCTGTAAAGGCGGTAATTACCCTCGCTACGGGCCGGAGCCGGCAACAGCCCCTCGCGCTCGTAATAGCGAACCGTTTCAACCTGGCAATCGGCAAGCTTGGCCAGCTCTCCAATCTTCATGAATTACCTCTTCAGCAAACGCTTGACCCTGTAGTGGCTTTAGGGTGTTCACTCTACACAACTGTTCAACGAGGATACCTTCATGGCTGGCTGCTGCGGTGACGAATACAAACCTGAAGCGGTTTCAAAGGATGTCTGCTGTGACGCCAACGAAGCAAGCAAGTGCTCTGCCACAGCGGCGACAGCAGTAAATGCCGTAACCGGCTCCAGGCTCAGCAGCTTCCGCATTGCGCAAATGGACTGCCCTACCGAGCAGACGCTGATTCAGGACAAACTGAGCAAGCTCGCAGGCATAGATAAGCTCGACTTCAACCTGATCAATCGGATTCTTGGGGTATGGCACAGCTTGCCGTCGACCGCGCCTATCGAAGCGGCGATCTCGTCCCTGGGAATGCAGGCAGAACCGCTATCTGCTGAAGGGCAAGCCCGCATCAAAATCGAACAGATGGACTGCCCAACTGAAGAAAAGCTGATCCGCGACAAGCTGACCTCGCTACCCGGTATCAGTGCATTGGAGTTCAACCTGGTTCAACGTGTACTGACGCTCAGCCACACAGCAGAAGCGCTGCCAGCAGCACTGGCAGCGATTCGCGAGCTTGGTTTCACGCCAGTGGTTGAGGGTTCAGCAACAGCACGTGAAGAAGAGCAAGGCACCCCTCACAAGAAAGCCTGGTGGCCCTTGGCGCTCTCGGGGGTGGCCGCCTTATCGGCGGAAGTGATCCACTTTGCCGAGCTTGCGCCAGATTGGGCTGTGGCTGGCGTGGCGCTGCTCGCCATTCTGCTGTGCGGCCTGACGACCTATAAAAAGGGCTGGATCGCGCTGAAGAACCGCAACCTGAATATCAATGCGTTGATGAGTATCGCTGTGACCGGTGCGGTGCTGATTGGGCAATGGCCAGAAGCGGCCATGGTCATGTTCCTCTTTTCTGTCGCCGAGTTGATCGAAGCGAAGTCGCTGGATCGGGCTCGCAATGCCATCCGTGGCCTGATGGATCTGACGCCAGAGCGCGCCACGGTGCAGCAGGTCGATGGCACATGGCTGGAAGTTGACGTTAAAACCATCGCCGTAGGCGCATTGGTCAGGGTTCGACCGGGCGAACGAATCGGTCTCGATGGCGAAGTTACTGCCGGCAACTCCACCATCAACCAAGCGCCCATCACGGGGGAAAGCCTGCCCGTAGAGAAAACCATCGGCGATCCGGTTTTTGCGGGAACCATCAATGAAGCCGGCTCCCTGGAATACCGAGTCCTGGCCGCCGCAGCCAACACCACGCTGGCACGTATCATTCACGCGGTCGAAGAGGCGCAGGGTTCACGCGCGCCGACCCAGCGCTTTGTCGATCAATTCGCCAAGGTATACACCCCTGTCGTATTCCTATTCGCCCTGGCTATCGCCATTGTGCCGCCACTCTTCATGGCCGAGCCCTGGTACGACTGGATCTACCGTGCCCTGGTACTGCTGGTGGTTGCCTGCCCTTGCGCCTTGGTCATCTCGACACCTGTCACCATTGTCAGTGGTTTAGCTGCGGCTGCACGCAAAGGCATCCTGATCAAAGGCGGCGTTTATCTGGAAACTGGCGGCAAGCTTGGCTTCCTGGCCCTCGACAAGACCGGAACCATTACCCATGGCAAACCCGTGCAAACCGATTACATGCCACTGGTTGAACAGGACTCAGAACTCTGTCGCACTCATGCTGCCAGCCTCGCCAGTCGCTCTGATCACCCGGTTTCGCAAGCGATAGCCAAGCACGCCACTGAGAATGGCCTGATGTTCGCTACCGTTGAGGGATTCGAAGCCCTGCCGGGTCGAGGTGTACGGGGCACCATTGAAGGCATGGATTTCCACCTGGGTAACCACCGTCTGGTGGAAGAGCTTGGCCTCTGCTCACCCGAGCTGGAAACGACGCTGGAACGTCTCGAACGCCAAGGCAAAACAGTGGTGGTGTTGTGCAATCCGCAGCGTGCCATTGCCCTGTTCGCCGTTGCCGATACCGTCAAGGACTCCAGCCGCCAGGCAATCGAGGAGCTTCATGCGCTGGGTGTGAAGACCACGATGCTGACTGGCGATAACCCGCACACCGCAGAAGCCATCGCACAGCAGGTGGGCATCGACGAAGCACGCGGCAATCTCCTGCCAGTCGACAAATTGCAGGCCGTTGAAGCATTGCAGGCGCGCGGCTACGTTGTTGGGATGGTGGGCGACGGCATCAACGATGCGCCTGCGCTGGCGAAGTCCGAAATCGGCTTCGCCATGGCCGCCGCCGGCACGGACACGGCCATCGAAACTGCGGATGTGGCCTTGATGGATGACGACCTGCGCAAGATCCCGGCCTTCATCCGCCTATCCCAACAGACCGCCGTCATCCTCAAGCAGAACATCGTGCTGGCGTTAGGGATCAAGGCCCTGTTTCTCGCCATTACCCTAACGGGGCAGGCGACGATGTGGATGGCCGTCTTTGCCGACATGGGCGTCAGCCTGCTGGTGGTGTTCAACGGCCTGCGCCTGCTTAAAAAGTAGGAACGGAGGATTGAAGATGAAAGCAGCATTGCAACTGGCAATTGAACAAGCCTTTCAACAGGCCGAGCACGCCATGCAGGAGAGACGTAATACCGATGCCTTTGAATGGCTGGAGCGCGCACACATCCTGACTCAACGCCAGCCCTTGCTGCACGCTAGGTCACACTGGCTGATGCTCACGCTCGGTTGGCAGATTGGCGATTATCGCGAGGTGGCCGGGCAAATACCGCGCATTTTCGCGGCCTTGTTGTTCTCCAAAATCTGGGTGCCCCTCGGCAATACAGGCCGCTCCAGAGTCAGCGCGTTCAAGCCCATGCCGGTTCCTGAAGAACTCCAGGCCTTGCTTGCGAGCGATGAGCAAAACCCATCCAGTCGGTGATTGTGTCCATGCAAGTCGATCTCGCCACCCAGCTGCCGTGCACACTTGCAGAGGTGATCGCCCAGGTGCGCACACCACGCCTGCTGCGTCAGGTTGCTTCACCCTTATTGAGTTTCAGCCCGCTGGCTCCGGCTGAGTTTCCTGATACCTGGAGCGAGGGCACCTACTGGGTCAAGCTGAAGCTATTCGGCGTACTGCCCATTGGCCGTCAGGCGATTGTGATTACCTACCCGCAGACGGAAAACGCTCAGACCTTCATGCTCAGAGACAACGGCTATAGCCCGCTAATCACCAAGTGGGATCACGTCATTACGGCTCAAGAAGTGAGTGGCGGAACGCTTTACCGAGATCGCGTGACTATCGAGGCCGGCATCCTCACCCCGTTCGTGTGGCTTTTTGCGCGCCTGTTTTACGCCCACCGTCAGCGCCGCTGGGCAGCTTTGGCGGCAAAAGGCTTTAGCCACTGAAGCACGCCATGCCCAGACAGGGCTGCTCACCTAGAGAGCAATACCTCTTGGCCACTGAAAATTCGCTCCCCCAGGCAACCTCCGTGGTCGGGGCAGCTTTAATACAACCTGAAGCAGGTACGGGGTCAACTTTTGACCTGCATCAGGCTACACCCGTCTTCGAGGTCTATATTGGCTACTGGTGACTCACCCCACGACCCACTTTCACCTGCAAGGAACTGAGCAATGAAAGCACCAAAACTCGCCGCGTTCGCTTTGGCGGCTGCGCTTTTTCCGGCCTTAACCTTTGCGCAGCAGGACTCCAGTGCCACCAGCCAGGCTCAACAGCAGCCAATGAGCGTTGAGCAATTTGATCAAGAGATGGCGAAGGCACAAGAAAACCTGAAGAAAATGCAGGAGCAAATGAACCAAATTCAGAAAGCTAGCGACCCTGCACAGCGTCAGAAACTGATGCAAGAGCACCAAACCATGATGCAGCAAGGAATGCACATGATGAACGGAATGCGTGGCGGCGGAATGATGGGGTGCTGCGGAGGGGGCATGCAGGGCGGTCACATGATGGGTGACGGTCAGATGATGGGCGGTGGCCACATGATGGGTAACGGTAAGATGATGGGTGGGGGCCACATGATGGGCTGGGATCAAATGGGCAGCCACTACTCCCAGATGACGCCTGAGCAGATGAAGCAGCATCAGCAGCATATGGGCATGCCACAGCGCTGAGACTTCACACTTATTCCACGGGCAGCATGCTGTTCCCGTACGGTATGAATACTCTCATGCGCCAGCCCAACTCACGCTAGGGGCGTTGGGCTCCCCCGATTCAATTTTTGGCTCACCTGAAGATTCAGCGCTAAAGCTCCTGTGAATGGTGACTTTTTTGTGCGCTCCGTCGACGCATCAACCAATAGGGGGCACGAATACGTCAACTCTGTATCAGCGGACACCTACATGTCTGGCTGGCTAATGGCTGCTTTTGGCCCAGAGTGTGTAAAAACACTTTCGCATCTTGGGTGCCTCAGCCCAGTGTTCCTGGGCGAGGCGGTTTCCCAAGCAAATAGCCGCGATCAGCGCCAATAGCGCGTCAGAGCGTTTATGAAGCGCTTTGGCACCTCTTGGAGCAGCAAAAGCTGGGGCTTTTACGCCGTCATCGCCTTCAACAGGCCTTCGGTGCCGATGATTTTCATCACCCGTTTCAAGTTGTAGGCGAGCACATTCAAGCTCATCTCCGCACTCACCCCGTTCAGCTTTCGGGTCAGGAAGTGCGTTGCGCCCATCCATTGCTTGAGCGTACCGAAGGGATGCTCAACAGTCCGTTTTCGAACCCGCATCATCTCTGGTGCTTGGTTCAACCGGCGCTGCATTTCCTCCAGCACTGCTTCATGCTCCCAGCGCCTTACTCGACGATTTGTGCTTGGTGTGCACTGGGTTTTCAGCGCACAACTCTGGCACTTAGAACTCCAGTAACAGTGCATATTCATGCCTTTCTCAACGCTGGAGAATCGCCAGATCAGTGCCTCTCCCGCCGGGCAGGTGTATTCGTTTTTCGTCGGGTCATACACGAAGGCATCTTTATTGAATCGGCCATCAGCCTTGGCGCTTGAAGTCATTGGCTTAGGCACGTAGGCCGTGATGTTTGCGTCGTGACAGGCAAGGATCTCTTCACCCTTGAAGTAGCCTCGGTCAGCCACCACGGACAGCGTTTCTGCGCCGATGGCTTCACGAGCCTGCTTCGCCATTGAACTGAGTTGGTCGCGGTCTGAACCGCTGTTGGTGACCTCGTGAGCAACGATCAGGTGGTGCTGCGTATCGACAGCCGTCTGCACGTTGTAGCCGACGATACCGCTGCCGCGCGTCATCATCGAACGGGCATCCGGGTCGGTCAGCGAAACCTGTTTATCAGGGGAATCGTTGAGCTGAGTTTCGATCCCTTGAAGCTCTTTCATATGCGCTTTTAGCTTGGCAATCTTATCTTCCAGGCTGGCAGTGTCTGGCGCGGAGGCGCTAGGAATCTGTCGATCAGCCGCATCGAGCACAGCCAAATAACGGCTGATGCTCGCCTCGATTTCTTCCATACGCCGCTTCAGTTTGGCGCTGGTGAAATTGCGGTCACGGTTGTTCACTGCCTTGAATTTGCTGCCGTCGATGGCAACCAAGTTTTCGCCAAACAACCCCAACTGCTGGCAGAGCAAAACGAACTGGCGGCAGACGCCGCGAATGGCCTTGCTGTTATCTTTTCGGAAGTTGGCGATGGTCTTGAAATCGGGCATCAATCGCCCGGTTAACCACATGAGTTCGACGTTGCGCTGAGCTTCTCGCTCAAGACGCCGGCTCGATTGAATGCGGTTTAGATAGCCGTAGATATAGATCTTCAGCAGGATCGAAGGGTGGTAAGCCGGTCTTCCGGTTTCGGCTGGAATGACGCCATCAAAACCTAGCGTGGCTAGGTCGAGTTCATCGACGAAAACGTCAACCACCCGAACCGGATTGGTATCGCTGACGTAGTCGTCGAGGCTTTCGGGAAGTAAGGTGCTTTGACCTCGGTGTTCACCCTGGATAAACCGTTTCATGGGCGTCCCATACGCTGAGATTCTCGGAAATCATAGCAAGGGTTTACCGGTGCGTTTTTACACACTCTGGGCCGAAGGCTGCCTACTGTGATCGGTGCTATTCGTCGCCATCTCGACTCCAGTGGGCGACCAGCTCATCGGTACGATCCGGGATCTGTGGTGTCTTGCTGAGCACAAGGCACCGGACATTGCCGACGTACTCCTCGATCACATAGAGAGTGTCGCCAACGTCGACACCTAGCTCCTGAAGGGCTTCATCCGGAATGCGGATAGCACCATCGCCGTCCCAGTCTTCGATAGTCACTTGCTTGGGGCCCATTTCTTTTCTCCACCGTCATGATCGCCTTCGGTGCGGTCGATCTTGGGGCACGGTCAGGCCGCTAGCCGGGATCATACGCTATGGCGGTAGTTCTGGCCGGTTTGCGACGGCGGTGAGCAGCGCTCGGGATTGGGTTAGAGCCCAAGACTTAGCTCAAGCTTCAGTGCCAACAACTGCCTCGGGACAACAGCAGCAGGCAGATCGGCCAGTATTGAAAACGTTAGGTATTCGTTGAACTGATACAGCGCTCTAAAGTGCTGGCGGTTCATATTGCGAAGCTGGGAAAGCAGTGGACGCTCCCCACTTTCGATGTCGCGAAGAATGAACCCGATTAATTGTGCTAGCCCTTCAGCACTCACTTGGGCTGGAAGCTCTTGGCTCCAATCTCCTAGCAGCAGTGCTTCTAAGAAACCTAGAACTTTCTGTTCGAGAGATTGGGCCCCATACAGCGATAGCGCGACCGCCCAAATCGCTCTTCTTTCGTTGCGCGTCATGTCTTTCCCAGAAACAACAAGGGCCGCTGATGCGGCCCTTTTCTAGCAAGCTAAAGATTATTGCAGCCAGCTCTCAACGGTCTCGGCACCGTACTGCTCTTTCCAGGCTTTCAGCACCTTGTGGTTGCCGCCCTTGGTTTCCACGATTTCGCCGTTGTTCGGGTTCTTGTAACGCTTGAGTGCACGCTCACGGCGGGCACCTTTCACAGGAGCCACAGAGCTCTTGGCCGCATTCGGATCGAGCAGATCGATTACGTTACGCAGGGAGTAGTTGTAGTCGGCCAGGAGGGCACGCAGCTTGGTTTCAAACTCGATTTCGCGCTTGAGTTTCTCGTCGCCTTTCAGGGCTTCGAGGCGCTTTTGCTGCTCGGCGATTTGGGCTTCGAGCGCTTTGTATTCGGCAATGATCGACATGTATGTTTCCCTGGTAATTATGGGGTCTAGCGAAGGTCTATTAAGTTGAAATAGGGTATTTGAAAAGCAAGATAGAAAGAAGCTTCCAATGAATCTGATTGTAAAAATAGCTGAAATAACTAGGCCTAGACCAAGGATTTGGTGTGGCGCCTTTAAGCGATGAGGTTTTGCTTGAACCAGATGTGCATGGGCTCGAAATAGAAGCCCTTCCTTACATCAGCTAGAAATCTGCTTTTGGTCGTTGCGCTACCCAGGTATCGATAGAAGACCAGCCCCTCAAGATGCTCACGTACCGAGTCATCTGCATCTTCCTTCTCTGGATCGAACAGGAGGCCCATTGCTTCTTCTTCTTCCTTCCAGCTCTTGTACAAATGGGGGCGGGTCACTGCCACAAGATTTTCCTCGCGGTAGGTGCCCATCATCTCTACTCGTTGCCAGAGCGGTTCTCCCTCAAATAGGAGCTCGTCCTTGGGGTCGGCAGCAACAAGACCGATTGAGTCCATTACTAGCTTTTGATCGGAGTCATCGCTCTTGCCGTGCTCTGTCGGGATCCGGCGGTCTGGAGCAGAGGTGTCGCTTCCAGGGTCAACTTTCGTTCGCGGGCGCGCTTTCCAGAGCATACTTTTTGCCCCATTAGGGGCATTTCCGAATTCTCGCCAGAACGTTACTCCCGCATATTCCAGTAGCGAGTCGATACCCTCAGTTGGCCAGTTCATTTCGCGCGCAGCCGATAGTGCATAGCCCACATATTCGCGGAAGCCTGGATGCTTCAATACTTCATCAGGGCCTTCTTTTGCTTTCAGGCTCACTGAGATTGAGTAGTAGGCTCGCATCAGGCTTATCAGAGCCCGGCGTACGTCATCAGCCGTCGGCTTGGTGAGGTACGAAGGGACTTCGAGAGGCTCGCTTGCGTAGAGAGCTAGGGAGCGAGCGTAAAGGCCAACTTTCCAAGATAGAGAGTCCTGGTCAGCAGTCGCAGCATCCACCGGTAATGTGGGGGTGAACCACATATGGGCTTGTGGCGAACGACAGAGGTGAACTGGCGCGTGCAGCTCGTCGAACAGACCAACAAGCAGGATCCGGGAGGCTACCTCTTCACATTGTATGAGGTCAGTTGGATCGACGCGCTGGCCAGTTAGCGGCTCATGAAAGTAGGGATACCCCTTGCGAGCGCTGAGTGACTTCACGAGCTCTGCTGTTTTGTTTGGCAAATCGGCAAGGGTTTGGGCGATACGTTTGTCTGCCCAATCCATGTGGCTCCGAGCCTGCTTCCATCCAGAGAAACCGAATTCAATCGCTGCCTGCTCGAGTGCGGCGCTATGCGATACCACAGAGTTCTTGCGGATTAGCTTCGCCTGGTTCTTGAGGTGTTTTTCGAGACGTGAGGAGTAACTGCTCATACGAGATCCTGCGTGCTACGCAGCCGTTAGAGGCATCACCCGCGAATACCCATTGGCCACTGAATGCACTGGTCAACGTATGAGAGGAGGAAGAGATGCAGTCCCTACAGGGTTCGCTCTAGCGGGTGGCAGGCGTCTGCATGAGGCCTTGCCAATATAAAACCATGCTCTCCGCCGACGATCAATATCGGGATGCCAGGAGTTATTCAGTTGGTTTCGGCAGCAGCTGATGACCCGAGCGACACTACTTCAACAGCAGGTCTTTCCAGGGGCGGGCAACAAGGTTTAGGCAGGCCAGGTTATCCCCGCCAAAGCACTGCTCTACAGGGCTGCAGAATCCCGCTAACTTGGTGTAGCGAATGCGCTTACCGTCTTGGTCGAATAGATCGCCGCCAGCAGCCAGAAGCAGCGCATGACCGGCGACAACGTCATGCGGCGAGACCGGATACAGCGATACGCCTGCAGCGCCATCGCCCACAGCCGCTCGAGCAAGTCGGTAGGCAATACTCGGCATTGGCTCGCAGATGGCGGGAGCGCATAAAGCATCGTTCTCGGCGCGCCTGGAGCTCGCTGCTGAACTGACAAATACAACTGAGTTATGAAGGCCATTAGGCTGCCTAGGAGGGTTAACACTCTGGCCGTTTCGGAGTAGAGCCCGCATACCTTTTTGCCACGCGATGCAGTCTGGCCCACTCGGAGTTACCGGCGCATACACCACGCCAAGAATCGGTTCTCCACGGTGAAGAAGCCCAACCGAAACAGCGGAACCCTGCCTGCCTGCTAGAAAATCCGCAGTGCCGTCATTGGGGTCAACAACCCAGCAAAAGGCTTGGCCGGTCAGGTTCCGGCCTGTCTCTTCACCGACGAAGTCGCCGCCGTAAAGCTGCGCGAGACCGTGTCGAAGCATCAGCTCAATTTCAAGATCGACATCCGCTTTGTCGCCTGTTCCTCTTGGGCCGCCAGCTCTTTGGAGCTCTGCGCAAATTAAGGCTCCTGCTTCGAGAACCAGGGCGACAACCTGGCTGAGCATCTTTGGTTCGAGCATTAGGTGGACACTTCTGTGAAGTGGAGGGGGGGCGGAAGGCCTGACAGTTGGGAGCGCTGGCGGCTGTGGTTATTGCAGATGCTGCATCGATGATTGGGTTCGATCATTGCGTGCTCGTTTCTTCCGGCTCCTAGCCGGGCTGGTCTCTTACTTTGTTGGTGGCGGCCAGGAATCCGGAGGGGAATTACGGTGAGGTGTGAGCACTAGAGCTGTGTCTACCAGCTCAAGCTCGATCTTGTCCCCAGGCTCCAATCCCATCGCCTCAGTTAACTCAGTCGGAATATCTACGATCAGATCGCCGCTTCCATCATCTGCATCGCGACAGATAGCGGTTCTGAGGCTTTTGTTGGTCATGCTCGGTGTCGTTGGACAAAAAGTCGAGGATCACACGCTCGTCTTCGCTGCTATCTGGAAACTTATTTTTCATGAGTATCTCTCACGGTGATTCGTCGTCAGAACAGGCTGTAGGTAACCCTCCGTATCAGAGAAGCCCCCGCGCTCATTGACTGTCATCGGTTTCTTCACGCGCTATGTCTCGGGTTGCTTGAGGCGAGCTCTTAAACGTGAAGACCTGATTGCGTCGAGCCTTTACTCGCTCTGGCAAGGGCGTGAACTGGCCGGGGTGGTAAGGTGCGATTCCGATTTGCAGGCCGAACACCATCAAGATCGCGTTGAGCTGATCAACACTTAGTTCTGAGGTGCCGTTTTCGATGCCCTGCAAGGTAGAAAGAGGGATTTTGCATGCTCTGGCGAACACTTCTTGAGACCACTCGGTTACGTGCTCACGTAGGCAGGTAACAACCTCTTCGAGATGTACAAGCTGGCCGTCCTGGGTGGCTTGTATCAGCCGCTCGTAGTAATCACCTGCTTCAAAAACATCCATTAGTTTGGCCCTATATCAGTGGACACTTGAAACAGGTGTAACGTACTGGGGATGAAGCGAGATCAGCACATAGCGACTATTGAGCGTGAGGATCACAGGGAACTCACCGTCGCGCTCGATGCCGAGCACATGGGAGGTATGGATTCGGTGACCATTAGCAAATCGGCCGCTTTCATCATCTCTGTCATGCCCCCAAACGATGCCCAAGCTTATCTTGTCCACGAAATAGACGGACGTCAGATAGGCGGTTACTGGCTGACTAAATTCATGGCGGGCAGCTCTTTCTAGGCTAGTGGCATGTTGCCGCTGACCGAAAACTGACCCAGTAGAGGCTGTTCTGCCGACTGAAAACTGACCCAGGTGTTCAACTGCTTCTGCTCAATTTTTGAGCAGGAGAACACAGGGTGATCAGTATGGAAATGATGGGCAAAATTCGGCGGATGTATTTCCGCGACAAGCTGTCGCTGCATGAGATAGCCAAGCGCACCGGGCTGGCGCGCAACACGATTCGCAAGTGGGTCAGAGCACCTGAGGCCAAGCAGCCGGTGTACCAACGCCGCGCGATCTTTAACAAACTCAGCCCTTTTCACGCCACGCTAGAGCAGGCGCTAAAAGCCGATTCGCTGCGCCCCAAGCAACAGCGGCGCAGTGCCAAGGCGCTGTTGGCGCAAATCAAAGCCGATGGTTATGACGGTGGCTACAGCCAGCTCACCGCGTTTATCCGTGCCTGGCGAGGGGGACAGGGCAAGGCGTCGCAGGCCTTTGTGCCGCTGACCTTTGCTCTTGGCGAGGCGTTTCAGTTTGACTGGAGCGAGGAAGGCTTGCTGGTCGGCGGCATTTACCGGCGTATGCAGGTGGCACATCTGAAGCTGTGTGCCAGCCGTGCGTTCTGGCTTGTGGCGTATCCGAGCCAGGGCCATGAGATGTTATTTGACGCCCATACACGCTCGTTCGGCGCCTTGGGCGGCGTGCCGCGCCGGGGCATCTACGACAACATGAAGACCGCCGTCGACAAGGTCAATAAGGGCAAAGGCCGGGCGGTGAATGCACGCTTTGCGGTGATGTGCGCGCATTACCTGTTCGATCCGGACTTCTGCAACGTCGCCGCTGGTTGGGAAAAGGGCATCGTTGAAAAGAACGTGCAAGACAGCCGCAGGCGTATCTGGCTAGACGCCCAGGACTGTCAGTTTCACTCCTTCGAGGAACTCAATGCCTGGCTGGGCCAGCGCTGCCGCGCGCTTTGGAACGAGCTGACGCACCCTCAATACAGCGGGCTGAGTGTGGCCGAAGTGCTTGAGTTGGAGCGCGCTGAACTGATGCCTGTGCCAGCGCCATTCGACGGTTACGTCGAGCGGCCTGCGCGGGTCTCCAGCACCTGCCTGGTCAGCGTCGGGCGCAACCGCTACTCGGTGCCGTGTGAGTACGCGGGTAAGTGGGTCAGCAGCCGTTTGTATCCGACGCGAATCGAGGTGGTGGCTGACGACGCGCTGATCGCCAGCCATGTCCGCTTGCTGGATCGCGACCAGGTCAGCTATGACTGGCAGCACTACCTCCCGCTGATCGAACGCAAGCCCGGTGCGCTGCGCAACGGCGCGCCCTTTGCTGATCTGCCGGCGCCGCTGCGTCAACTTAAGCACGGTCTGGGGCGTCATGCCGGCGGTGACCGGATCATGGCGCAAGTTCTGGCTGCCGTACCGGTCGCCGGGCTCGATGCGGTGTTGGTGGCTGTTGAGCTGGTACTGGAAAGCGGCAGCCTGAGCGCCGAACACATCCTCAATGTCGTGGCGCGCCTGGCCGCGACCGAACCACCACCCAGCGTCGAAACCCACTTGTCGCTCAAGGAAGCCCCCGTCGCTAACACGGCGCGCTACGACCGCCTGCGTGGCCAGGCCGAGGAGGTCGGTCATGCGTGATTTGATGGCGGAACTCAAGGAGCTGCGCCTGCACGGCATGGCCACGGCCTGGGCGGAGTTAACTGCACAGGGTGAGTCGAACACAGCCTCGTCCAAGTGGCTGCTCGAACACCTGCTGGAACAAGAGCACACAGATCGCGCCATGCGCTCGGTGAGCCACCAGATGAACATGGCCAAGCTGCCGATGCACCGCGATCTGGCCAGCTTCGATTTCAACGCCTCTAGCGCCGACGCACGCCTGATCAGCGAGCTGGCCAGCCTGGCCTTTACCGACACCGCGCAGAACGTGGTGCTGATCGGTGGGCCAGGCACCGGTAAAACCCACCTAGCCACCGCGCTGGCCGTGTCCGGCATCACCCGGCATGGCAAGCGCGTGCGCTTCTACTCCACGGTCGATCTGGTCAATCTGCTGGAGCGCGAAAAACACGACGGCAAAGCCGGGCGGATCGCCCAGGCACTGCTGCGCATGGATCTGGTCATCCTCGACGAACTGGGTTATCTGCCGTTCAGCCAGGCTGGCGGTGCGTTGCTGTTTCACCTGCTGTCCAAGCTGTACGAACACACCAGCGTGGTGATCACCACCAACCTGAGCTTCGCCGAATGGTCGAGCGTGTTCGGCGACGCCAAGATGACCACCGCCCTGCTGGATCGGCTGACCCACCACTGCCACATCGTCGAAACCGGTAACGAGTCCTATCGCCTGCAACACAGTAGCTTGGCGGCCCAGGCCAAGATCAAATCACGGGAGCGAAAGCGTAAGGGCGGCCAGGAACCGGAGGACGATGAGTCGTTCTGATTTCATGGTGACGACGGCCTGCTGCATGGCTGCATGTGGCAGGTCTTCAACAGCTGAACTGGGACAGCGAGGGAGTGGGTTCAAAAGCAGCTGCGCTGGTAGACTTATCCACAGTTGCTGGTAACAAAATCAGCAATCCGCCCTGGGTCAAATTTCAATCGGCAGGGTGGGTCAATTTTCCATCAGCGCCAACACTAGTGGCATCGTTCTGCGAGAGAGGGATCGACGAACATACAGAGCTAAGATCGGGCGGTAGTTTTCTGGCCACAAGCGAACTCCTGGAGGCAAGGCTCATGTCAGAGTTATGACTGGCGTAATGGGCTCTTGAAATAGAGCGTCTTCCTGTCGTCGAGTGAAAGCAGCAACTTGGGCGGAAGTGGTGGGTCGGAAAATGTTTCGCCATCTTCGGCGTGAAAGATATTTACCGGCTCACCGGTTTTGGTGTGTGCCACTTCAAGCAGTGTTAGCGGAATCATTACCCACCGATTTTTGCCGGTGACGTGGGGCGGCAAAACAGCCTGCACGCACAGCACATCTATCTCTTCATCCGCTTGCGAAACCAGGTGCGCGAGGATGGCAACGTCGTTTGGGAAGACGGACTTCACTCGTGTCTTCCCGCTTTCTTGAAAGCTTACTGTGAGATGGAACCAGACTTGATTCAGGTCTCTTTCAACCAGGCGCCAGTGGCGATACCCGTCGCCGTGTTGACCGAGGAAATCTACCCCGACGCTTTCGTGTGTTTTGAACATGGAGGAACCCCAGTTACTTGCTCGTGAGATGGGCAGCAGCCCCATCAGCACGTTCTGGTTTGGCCTAGTGGAAAGACAGTTCTCTGCGTTAGGATCCTGTCAATTTCCTATAAATGTTTACGCTGCTTCTGCGCTCCCAAGGCGCGAAGCAAGGGCAAAGGCTTCGAGTGCGCGCGATGAAAATCCCAAGGTCTCACCTCCGTGAATCCCACTTTGATGACTATAAGCATTTGAGTGGGATAGCGCAAACGTTGCATATCGTCTCTTTTTGAGAGGCAGCCGTATGTCATTGCGCAAAGCCTTCGCAGCTGCGCTTCAGCAAGTAAGAGTCGGCCTGGGGCGATCCCAGCGCGAGGCCGCACAAACAATCGACCAATCGTATTTGAGCCGCCTCGAAACGGCGCAGCGCTCGGCTACGGTCGAATCAGCTGCAGAGATCAGCGACGCACTGGGCATCCAGCCGATGACTTTCCTCGCGTTAGTGTTTGCTGCCGACGAGAGGCGACCAGCACGGCAGGTACTACGGAATGCCCTTGCTGAGCTCGAGGAACTTGGGCTTGCGAATGCTTTGCTGCCCGCTGAACCAGAGCAAAGCGCTTCCACTATGGCGAGCAGAACACATAAAAGGTGGGAGGCGGTTCAGGCACAAAAAAGGGCAGGGGCAACGCAGAGTGAGACAGCCGCTTTGCTCGGCATTTCGACTTCTGCAGTCGGGCGTCTCTGGCATAAAACGTACGAGTAGATAGGCCATTCCACTGGATGATCGATAGGGTCAACCAGATCGAAATGGTAGGTCGCTGCTGTTGAAGGGGAGCTCGCTCATACGCTGTGTCCGCAGCGGCTAGCTCTCTCCGATTGGCGACAAGGAGCGTCATGGATCTCGATAATCTTCTTTCTCAGTCAGCAAAGCTTGAAGAACGCATAGGGTCACTGTTCACACTGCTGATGCCCGTCGACTCTGTTCGAGTAAGGGCTGTACTCACGATCACAAGCTTGGGGTTTGAGCACGCGCGAAGCCTGAAGTACCTGGTAGCCGCAAGGCTCTGCACATCCTCTGCAGCCCTGCTCCGTATTCAGTTCGAGTCGCTCGTTAGGGCAATTTGGGTATTTCACTGCGCCACGGATGCAGAAGCTGAGTTGATCATTTCGGAGCTGACCGAAGCATCAGCTAAGCGCGCGGATAAGATCCCAATGCTCAGCAGAATGCTCGAGGAGATTGAGCGGGATGCTCCCCATGTCCCGGTAGGGCAGTTGAAGGAATTCAAGCAATACTCCTGGCGCCCCTTGAGCTCATACGTCCACGGTGGAATTCACGCGGTAAATCGGCATGGCCGAGGGTTCCCGGTGGAGTTAGTGTGCATGCAGGTGAGGCACTCCAATGGGCTATTAGGGCTCGCAGGAAGTCTGCTTCAGGTAATTGCCGGAGTGCCGCCAGAACGGCAAATCATAGGGAAGTTGTTCGAGGAGTTTGGGCCGTGTTTCCCGCCGCTAGAACCGGCGAGCACGCCTCAAAAATAAAGCATTACAGAGGGCTTAAGCACGAAGGGCGCTGTACTCATCAATATCGCGATTAAGAAATAGGCGGCATGCTTCACCTATAGCCGTTACCGAGATTTAGGCTTTCCGTCATACCTGGATAGTTCTAGATCTCGTAACTCCATCAACTCATCACTACGGTGCATGAACTCGTCTGAAGTTATTTTTTTAAGCTTGAATTCGATATAAAGGGCATCTGATTTCTTCTGATAGAGCTGTAGGGTATTGGTCTTGTGTACGCTTTCAGCTGCATCACCTATGCTCCTGTCACCCTCGAACACCTTGGTCAGGTAGTCCCTTAGCGAATCGATGCTCTTATGGCCTGTCCACTCTCTGACTTTGCGCAGGAACTCCTTATCACTAATTAGTGCTGCCTCGAACTCATCCCTGCTTTCGAATTTGTGCCGCTCAACAAGTAATCTAAATAGGTTCGTTATGAAGGCGTGGCGGAACATGTGCGCGCATGCTTGTTCTTCAATGCCAGCAGCATCTCTAATCTCCGAAATTATTGAAGTGATAGTCTCGGGCGCTATCGGTTTTGCTGTTCTGTCGGATATAAACAGGATATCATTCTTGTTGTGCGGGTGGAGTTTGATGAGCTTTTGACGTTCCGCTAGATATTTTTTCACCTCATTTAAAGCAATTGCATTTACCGGTACTTCTCGGATGAACGCGTCACCGCGCTTAAGCGTTACAAGTTTCAGCATCGGATACTTCATCAGCTGAGCCTCTCTCAACGCCGAGGTCGTTAAAGACGCGATCTCAGCCCGCCGAGCGCCCGTATGTTGAAGAAGAGAGATTAGCGCGATATGCCTAGCCTTCAGGAAGTCGGATTTGTCACTGCTGCGAACGGCTTCCTCCATCTTATCAATATTGTGTTCGGGAATCGGGCTCCGTGTGTGTTCCCGAAATGGCAAAGGGAACGAGTTGTGTGACGCTGTTGTAATTACTTTGCGTCGGTTATTGAATGTGCGAACAGCATGCTCGGTGGTTATTTTGATCGTGCCGTTTGGTGAAACGAATCCAGGGTCGCCATTGAACTCGCCGACCCAAGTCAGAAACTTCAAGCATTCTCTACCAATGTTAATGGTGGTGGTGTCTTTTCTTTTGGGCTTGTCTGGTTTTCTAGGATCGACTTCTTCAATTAGACCAATAATGAAATCTTCAAAAAACTTGTCGTTTATATGATATGGGTCGACCTTATGATGCCAGCAATGTTTTATCAGTTGGCTAATATAGCTGGCGTACTGACCTATCGTGCCTCCTTTACTATCCTGTCTACGTCCATCAGCAGAAATTTGCTCATGCTTTTCGGCCAGTTGTAACAAGTAAAGGTTGGCGATGTGGCAAGGCTCTTTGTTTGGCCACTTGATATATGGGAATCTGAAGTAGGAGTGCTTGCGCGTCTTTCCGCCGGAGTATCTCTGGAATAGATCAACGTGGTCTAGCGTCTCCACGAGGTACTCTTTAGTCATTCTTCTTGCCTTTGGCTGCGATAGACACGACCGCTGCTTTCTGTATGGGCGGGATCTGGTACATTTCGGGGTTGAGACTGGTTATCGCACTTATACGTTTTAAGATTTCAGCCGCGCGCACCTTCCGAGTCGCTTCATCTTGTGCGCTCACGACGCCGTCTAACTTGCTTCGAACATCAGATAGTGTTTGAAGGAGTATCAAGTTAGAGCGTTTGTGTACATCAAGGCTCAGATTCGCTTCCGCCAGTTGCTCTAATATTGATTCTCTGGTTCTGTTGTTTTTCTTGGGCGGCTTCTGTTCTTCCTTATTTATCGCCAGTGCAGCACTTTTGCGAAGTCGATCTATTGCGGGAAAACCACCCGGTATTCTCTCCTCGCATCTTTTCTTAAATGTATTAATGCTTAGAGGGCGGATGCGTAGTGGCTCTCCTTCTAGATCGATTTCCAGTTCGAGTTTTGCCAGAGAGCCTTGGCTAATAAGTGAGTCTCTTATAATGGGTTCGTCTAGGTACTTAGATGGGGTGTCAATTATTGCTAGAAGCAAAGTTCTCGTGCTTTCAATTGATGCGGTTTGAATGGTCTTGCCTTCATCCCATTTCATCTTGTTTCCTCACAACTACAAGTATGTCTACTCGTAAGCCTGCATCGCTTTCTAGAAAAACTGGCTTTATGGTCATCTGGCCGGCTTCCACGAGGAAGTCAAAGTACCCGGCGAGCGCTTCAGCATCCATCACGGACACGTTACGTGTGCCGAACTGACTCTCAATCAGATCAATCACGTCAGCATAGTGTGTGGCGCCACCAGAGGCCATACGCTCGCTGAGAGCTTGCGACAGGGTGTTCTGAAGCTCTTTCCCAGGCAGTTCCTCGGTTATGTAGTTCCAGATGTGTGCTGGATCAGTGTGTCCGAACATCCACTGCAGAATGCCTGTGTCTGCTCCGTATCCACAATGAAGGAAAACTAGGGCAAAGAACCGCCTCAGCTGATGTTGACGGATGTAGTAGCGGCGCCCAAGACTGTCACGATCGACCTCGAAGTAATCACAAAAGAGGTCAATGTTCTTGTAGTAGAGGTAAACGTCGCAAGGAATCAAATTGCTCGTGCCGATGATGCCCGGGGAGGAAAACAGGGGAAGGTGCTTATCGATGAAGCCGATGTCGATCAGCTCTTGCTGGAAGTCAATCAAGGTCTGAACCATCTCAGCCGCAAGCGGATCTATGGGGCGAGAGTTTCGTCCCCTACGTCCTTTCTGCCCGCGACTGGACTTGGCGATGGGGGCGATCAGCCAGCGTTTATCTTCGCTAAGGCAATTGGTAGGGTCGAGGCCTCGCAGCTCGCAACCGCGCTTCGCCATCGTTGATCCGACCACCAGTTCAATAGATGCGAAGTAAACCGCGATTAGCTCCAGTAACCCTGCGTTCCGCCGCAACTTGGTAAAGTACGCCTCCTTCGTCTCCTTTCGTTCGCTTCCATGTTCCCTACCAACAGAGCGAGCTGAAATACCTAGGTACTGCACGCCAAGCTTGGCGATGGAAGATTCTAGTAGCGAGATTATGGTTTTGTCCGGGATGCTTGTGATATTGATATCGTGCTTCACGGAATAATTAGCGATGTTTATATAGCTCCTGAGAAGCTGCGGGCCATATTCGAAGTAGAACTCAGTTGCGTCCTTAATTGCCTTGAAAACGATTGGTGTAGGTACGTTTTTGAAACGTCCCGTTCTTGGCCCCTTTACTTTGTAGGTGGCAAATTTAGTTAGATCTGATTTGCTAGGGAGTTTGAGGTCTAGCGCGGAGATCTTCTGCAGAAAGGTGAAGGCGGTGCGGTACAAGGTCAAATCCCGTTTAGTCATTCGGTCTGGGTTGCCAGTAGTGACCGGCGTTCCGTCGAACTCGCGAATGAAACGATCCCTGCGCTTAATAAATCCTAGTATTCTGTGGCGGGGCTTGAGCCGTGTTTTTCCCGCCAAGGTGTCTTTGTATAAATGACCGCTGATCCGTACTGAATTGATGTTAAGTCCGCCATCCGGGACGGTATGGTACATTTTGTTTATATACAAAGCAGCACGTACGCGGGGAATTAGTGTAAGGGGGATTTCAAGTCTGTTCTCTTCGAGTTGAAGCGGAGTGATGTCAGAAATCGAGGGTGTCTCCTCCAAGCACCCATCAATATCTGCAGGATTGGTTTCCTGAAGAAGAGACATGCAGTAATCCTTGAGGCGCTTGTCCCAGTTGTAGGTGCTCACCGCCACGGTGCTGCTAGTGCCGATTTGCTCGAGAATGTCACACATCACGTCATAGGTAAGTGCGCTCAGACCATACTCAATCAACTCTAGGGCTTCAGCTATCTGGAGGATATGGTCGATGATGGTGAGTGTGCGTCGAAAAGATGCTGCTTGGGAGTTCCAGCTATTTGTAAAACCAGGCCCGGCTACGCTTTGAGTTGACGCGATCAGCCAGCATTGTAACGAGTTGAGCAGTTTGATGTGCTGCGGATCAGTTAGTAAGGAGCCATCGTAAAGATGAACGCGCCAGTCCAAGTCTTGGGCTTTCTTGAACCCAAAGCTGTACTTCCATACCGGCTCCATGAAACTTGAGACAAGCCAAGGAGCGGACATGAAGTCTGTTATATCGCGCTTTTTGAACAAGCTGGCAAACTGGGCGAGGTGTTCAGGATACTGCATGTACCATTCTCTCATAGTCGCCAGGGTTACATTCCCTCGTGGCGGTTTCGAGGTGCGCGTGCAGTAGTTTGTCCCGACTCTGGAGAATGTATTTCTCGACTGTATCGCAGACAGCAGCCCAGTACCTCGCGAGCCCTCGAACTGCGTGTGGTGTCTTACTGTTGTTTATGGCCATCCTGATGGACATAAGCGCAGTCATGCTTTCTGCGGATACAGAGACGCCTATCTCTGCAACCTCGCCATTAGTCAGAAGATTTTCTTCTCTTGTTTTGAGGTTCTCCGGAACTTCTTTGAGCGTAAAGCGGGTCAAGAATTGATGCAGCTGTTCGAAGTCGTCAAATTTGGATGCGCGGAGAAGGTACTCGCTGTCCTTCAAGGCTTCGCAGATAATTCCCTTCTGGAAGATACGTACATACCGGGTCGCGAAAAAGTCGTAAATGGCGCTTGGCAAATAGGAATCCAGCAAGTCGCGATTCATGAATGCGTGACCAAGCTTTCTGGCAAGTCTGGGCAGGCTATGGTTTTGAATATAATCCGCGACTGCTGACTGCGCGCGAACCCTGCTAATCGATAGCTTCTTTATGAAGTCGATTAAGTCATCGCCCCTTTTGGATGTATAAGGAGACAATCGCGCGATGAACGATTCTCGAGTGGATGTGCTTTTTTCTACACTGGTCTGATTCAGAAGGTTCGTGTCTGCAATTCTAGGATAGTTGAAGCTGTTTCCGCATGTCAGGAATAGCTTTTGCCAATTTGAATCGCCTTGTTGTTTTAGAGGTTGGCGAAGTGGCTCTGTAATTTCTTCAACCATGCGAATGAGTGCTGCTGCCCTTGGGTGGAGCAATATTTTTTGTTCGGAGGTTTTGCTTCCGCGTCGATCTTTAAATCCAATAAGCTCATAACCATTATCGGTTTTCAAGAATGAAACTCTACGGGTTCCGTCCCAGATCGCCAGGTTAGTCAAGAATGCAGCGGTGATTTCCGGGTGATATAAGGTTAGTAAGAGTTGGAAGGGGATTAGGCTGTAGGTTGTAGGTAAGCCCAGCTTCAGTGCGAGAGCTGGAAGCTTTAAGCCGAAGCGGCGGCGTGCATCATTTGTTATGTACATACCTTCTTCTTCAAAGGTACGGCAAATATTTGCGAAACCAAGTTTTTCGAAGTCGAGCCGATTTTTGGGGTTGCGAGCAACCTGTTCGAGAAGCTTTCCAGTCCGA
Organism: Pseudomonas sediminis; assembly: GCF_039555755.1. Taxonomy (NCBI): domain Bacteria; kingdom Pseudomonadati; phylum Pseudomonadota; class Gammaproteobacteria; order Pseudomonadales; family Pseudomonadaceae; genus Pseudomonas; species Pseudomonas sediminis. The sequence goes on along the minus strand of NZ_CP154631.1, from coordinate 859,079 downwards.
GCCTCTCTGACTCGATTTTTCTGCGCTTTTCGAATGGCCATCGCCTCTGCTAATCCCCATTTTTTGACGCAGGAAAGATCATTGAGGATTTCTCCGTATAGAAGCTCAATTGCTTCAATATCGGTCACGTGAAGCGGGACTTCAGTTAAAAGTTTATCTTTGATCTCAATGCCGTGCTTGTTCTTCCTAATGTTTAAAGCGGCGCCTGGCTTGATTCCTCCTTTAGGCATGACTATTGTGTCTTCATCCGCGCGCCATATGCCTGTCTTTAGAAAACACCTGATAATCATATTTCGTACGTTCCTGAAGGTGCGTGCGTTAAGGTCTGCATCTTCATTAATTTCCCAGGCTTTTTCCTGGTAATGCCAGAAAAAGGCTTCAAAAAACTCCTCCATCATTTCATGTGATTGGAAGGCTGATGGAGGAAAGCGAAAGCTTTGCGAACTTATGAAGGTGGCGAGAAAGTTGAAAGCTCTGCTATCGATTTTTGCGCGCTTTAAACAGTCGCGCCTAACTGCCTCATGGAAGGCTCTTGTGAATTCGGGCCCGTGTGAGTAGTACATCTCGACAAGCTTTAAATAGACAGGTTTTCCATTTTTGGCCTTAACCTTCCATCCACTCCAGAATTCGACGGCTTCTAGGTCAAGCTTATGTTTGCTATCGCGCCACACTTGGTCGTAGTGAGATTGACTATGACGATCATGCGTTATTGCTTGCAGGCCGGGAACTGCATCCACAAGGCCTGAAACCATATGAGCTAAAGCAATTGACCGCCCCCGAATTACCTCAGGTTTCAGAGCAGCCAGGTCACCTGTATGCAGGCTCCCAAAGAAACTCGAAACCAGCCAATTGAGTTTTTCCGTATCTAGGTTTTGGAGAGACAGCCGCTCGCCTAGGCAGTGGCAATGGCAGTCAAAAAGCTGGAGAGCACCCTTTGTTTGGGCTTGGTTGGCGTTTGGTGCCATCAGCAGCTTGAGTGCGAGCTCGTCATCAATGGCCTGCAGCGGATAGTGGGATATGTACGCTCTACTCTTGATGATTGTCACGGTTATACAGGCCTTTTAACGATCATTTTGCCCCCCAGCCTAGGTCAATGATCAGAAAATGACAAGATGACAAATCAGCAAACTCTCCGAAAGAAGTCTCGATGCCGATCTGGCCTTGGCGTTGACGCTCAACGGCCGCGCCATGTTCCGCGAGGCGGACAGTGGCGAGGCGCCGCTCAAGGTGCTGTTGATGTCCGCCACCCTTGAAGGCGAGCGCCTGTCGGCGTTGCTGGGTGATGCGCCGGTGCTGCGCAGTGAGGGCCGCATGTTCCCGGTGGATATCCACTGGAGCGCGCCATTTCAGCCCGGCGAGTGGATCGAGCCTCGTGTGCTGCAGACGGTGCAGCAGGCACTGGCCGACGAGCCGGGCAGCCTGCTGGTGTTCCTGCCGGGCCAGGCCGAGATTCGCCGCATGGCCGAGCAACTGGGTGAGGCGCTGAACGGTCGCGACGATATCCTGCTTTGCCCACTGCATGGTGAGCTGGAACTGTCCGCCCAGCGCGCCGCCATCGAGCCAGCCCCGGCAGGCAAGCGCAAGGTGGTGTTGGCGACGAACATCGCCGAGACCAGCCTGACCATCGACGGCGTGCGCGTGGTAGTGGATGCCGGCCTGGCACGGGTGCCGCGCTTCGACCCGGCCAGCGGCATGACGCGCCTTGATACCCAGCGCATCTCCCGAGCCTCCGCTACTCAGCGCGCCGGTCGCGCCGGGCGTCTTGAGCCGGGCGCTTGCTATCGGCTGTGGTCACAGGCGCAGCACGAGCAGCTCAGCGCCTATTCCAGTGCGGAAATCCTCCAGGCCGATCTGGCCGGTCTGGCCCTGCAACTGCTGCGCTGGGGCGTGACGCCGCAGGAGCTGAGTTGGCTCGACGTACCACCGCCCGCCGCCTACGCCCAGGCGCTGGATCTGCTCGGTCGCCTCGGTGCACTGGATGAGCGCGGCGCGCTGAACGCCCATGGCCAGGCCATGGCCGAGCTGCCCAGCCATCCGCGCATTGCCCATCTGCTGCTGCGCGGTCAGGCGCTGGGCCTTGGTGCACTGGCTTGCGACCTGGCGGCGTTGTTGTCCGAGCGCGATATCCTGCGCGGCGGTGGCGCTGATCTGCACAGCCGCTTAACCCTGCTATCTGGTGAAAGTCGCACCGCGCGCAGTGCCCAGGGTGGTGTGCAGCGCGCGCGGCAACTGGCGAAACAGTTTCACGGAATGATCAAGAATCGCCCGGTGACTCAGGCGGTGAGTGACCCCGAGCACCTACGCTGGCTCGGCTGCCTGCTGGCTTTCGCCTACCCGGATCGCATCGCCCAGCAGCGCCGTGCCGGTGGCGCCGATTACCGCCTGGCCAATGGTCGTGCGGCGCAGTTCGGTGAGGCCGATGCGCTGATGAAGCACGAATGGCTGGTGGTCGCTGACCTGGGCAGTCGTCAGGGCCAGCGCGAGGAACGCATCTACCTGGCTGCCGATCTCGACCCGGCGCTGTTCGTCGGGGAGTTGGCCGAGCAGGTGCAGACGCTGGAGGTGCTCGACTGGGATGAGCGCGAGGGCGTGCTGCGCGCCGAGCGCCAGCGCAAGGTCGGCGAACTGGTGCTGGAACGCCAGGCGCTGGCGGCGCTGGATGAGGCCGCGCGCGGCCGGGCATTGGTCGGCCTGGTGCGGCGCAAGGGGCTGGAGTTACTGCCCTGGACGCCCGAGTTGCGCCAGTGGCAGGCGCGCGTGGCGCTGTTGCGTGAACTGGACATTCAGCAGCAGGGGCAAAGCGAATGGCCGGACTTGTCGGATGCCGCGCTGCTGGCCAGCCTCGATCAGTGGTTGGCGCCATTCTTGAGCAAGGTCAATCGCCTCAGCCATTTCGCAGGCCTCGATCTGCCTTCGATCCTGCAGGCGCTGTTGCCCTGGCCGTTGCCGCAACGCCTCGACGAACTGGCACCGCGCGCGCTGAGCGTGCCGTCCGGCTCGCGCATCGCCATCGACTACACGGAAAATCCGCCGGTGCTCGCCGTGCGCCTGCAGGAGCTGTTCGGCCTGGCCGCGACGCCGCGTATCGCCGGTGGTCGCTTGGGCCTCAAGCTGCATCTGCTGTCGCCGGCGCGTAGACCAGTGCAGGTGACCCAGGACCTGGCCAGCTTCTGGGCCAATACCTACATTGATGTGAAGAAGGATTTGAAAGGTCGGTATCCGGGTCACTACTGGCCGGACGATCCCTTGATTGCCGAGCCCACTGCGCGGGCCAAGCCAAGAAAATGAGAAGCCGATGCTGACGCTGAACATCGGGCCTTTGGCCCTTGGTGTATCCCATGTGCTGCTGTTGGGCAGTCTGCTGCTGGCCACACTAGTTGGCTGGTTGATCGGTCGTCGCCACGGCTGCAACCCGGAAAGTCAGTTGTTTCGCATGCTGATGCTGGGGTTGTTGGTGGCGCGCCTGACCTTCGTGCTGATGTATGCCGGTTACTACCGCGATGAGCCGTGGCGCGTGGTAGACATCCGTGATGGAGGCTTCATCGCCTGGCCGGGTGTGCTCGCCGGGCTGATGCTGGGCGCCTGGTATCTCTGGCATCGGGCACAACTGCGGCGACCGTTGGGGGTGGCGATGAGTGTTGGCCTGGCACTATGGCTGGGCGGCAGCCTGGTGCTGCAGGCGCTGGAGCAGGGTACGCGGCTGCCCGATCTGCAGGGGCGGGATATGCAGGGTAATCCTGTGAATCTGCGCGACTACGCGGGTCAGCCGTTGGTGGTCAATCTATGGGCTACCTGGTGCCCACCGTGTCGGCGTGAGATGCCGGTGTTGATGCAGGCGCAGCAGCGTGAGGCGGCAATCACCTTTCTTTTCGTCAATCAGGGAGAAAGCGCTGCGCTGGTGAGCGAGTTCATCGCTGCGCAGCAACTTAGCCTGGGCAATTTGCTGCTCGACGAACAGGTCAAGCTGGGGCTACTGGTGGGCTCGCGTGCACTGCCCACCACGCTGTTCTACGACGCCGAGGGGCGGCAGATTGGCAGCCATCTCGGCGAGCTGTCGCACGCGAGTCTCGAACGAGCGCTGGCCAGGCTGCGAGGCGATTGAAGGGTCAGTACAGCCACAGGTTCTCGCCTGACTCCTGCAAGCGCTGGTAAACCTTGTCCAGGTCGTCGCGCAGGCGCTCGGCACCTGGTGCATGTCGAGAGTAGATCAGCCTCAGCGGCAGGCGTTGCACTTCGACGAAGGGTAATTCGTCCATGCCCAGCGTGCGCATCGCCTGCTCGACGGGGGCGCGGTAGTCCAGCAGGTAATCGGCGCGCCGCCGCTGGAGCATTTCCAGAGCCGAGGTATGGCTGCGGGTGCGGTGATGGATGATGTTGCGCGCCGGATCTTCCAGCCATTGATTGACGTCCTGCCAGTAGCTGTAGCCAGTGATCATGATCACCCCACGGCCCTGTAGCTCGTCCGGAATGATGGGCGCCGGCGTGTCGAGGCGAAAGTACAGGTTGAGGGTGATTTCCCCCAGCAGGTGTCGGCTCTCCAGAGTGTGGCCGGCCAGCTCGGGCTTGCCGGATGCGCCGGCCCAGAGCTGGATGCTGCCGTCGAGCAGGCCACCGTAGAGGCGGGCGCCGGGGTAGGAGCGAAAGTCCGCCTGGTATCCCGCCTCGTCGAGCAGGCGGGCGGTCAGCTCCAGGCCCGAGCCACTGGGCTGTCCTTGTGCGTCGGTATAGGAATAGGGTGGAAACTCGTAGTAACCGACGTGAACGCGTTGCCTGGTTTCGGCAGCATGGGCGGCGTGTAACCAAAGCAGGGCGATGAATATAAGGCAGAAGCGTCTTGGCATCCGGGTATCGCGGCTCTTCGCCGTCTTTTCGTTGTTATCGAGTGGCGCTCGCCGAGCATGGACAAGTCTCGGTGGACTTGTCCAGCCCTGCCCCGGTTATTCCTCGCTGGGTAGAAAGAAGCGACCTATGACCGGCAGGTGGTCGGAGATGGCCAAGGTATCGCGTTGGCGAACCTGGCTGGCGAGTGGGGTCAGGCGTGGGCTGTAGAACAGGTAATCGAGGGTGCGGTCCGGGCCGCTGGCGGCCGGATCATTGGGGTAATGGGTGTACCACCTGGCCTGGTCGTCACCACTGGCCTGCTGCAGACTGGGGATCATCGGGTAGCGACGGGCCAGGTCTTGCAGTTCGCTGTCGGCGGCGTACCAGCTACGTTGATCCTCCGGAAGATGCTGAAACTGACCGGGTGGCAGCAGGTTGAGATCGCCGCCCAGCACCCAGGTTTTGTCGCTGTTTTGCAATTGCTGGAGCAGACCGTCGGTCATCTCTACCTGGCGCTGCATGGTGTCCGCGCCCTGAGCGAAGGCATCGAAATGGGTGTTGATCGCTACCAACTCTTCACCACCACGAATCGGCAGGTAGCTGACCAGCAGCGCGCGCTTGAGTTGAAACTGACGGCTCAGCAGATCCGTTTCGAGCATGGGCAATTGCAGGCGCTCGGCGCGGGCGATCTGGAAGCGGCTGAGGGTGCCGAGCTTCATGCCAACGCTGCCCAGGATGTGCGGGTGCGGGACGAAGCCGGCCTTCCAGTAGAACGCCTGAGTACTGCAGGGGTAGAGATCGCCCAGGCGCGCCTGCAGCAGGGCCAACTGGTCCTGGTAGTCGCTGGCCCTGGCGTTGTCATGCAGCTCCTGCAGCAGCACCACGTCCGGCTTTTCGTCGCGCAGGATGCGCACCACTTCATCCAGCGTCAGGGCCAGGTCTTCGCTGCTCGGGCGTTCGTCCGGGCCATCGCCGCTGGGCAGGTCGTACCAGAACACGTAGCGTTTGCCGGCCAGGTATTGCACGTTCCAGGTCATCACCTTGAGCGCTTGGCCAGGTTGCAGTTGTGCGACCTGGCCGCTACACGACACGGCCGCCTCTTCATGGGGTTGCGGGCGCCAGGTCAGGGCGTAGACCAACGCGAGCAGCACGGCGAGCGAGGGCAGCGCGATGAGCAGGAGCAGGCGGAGCGGACGATGCAGAGACATGATGAAACGGGCGACTATGCTGGAAGGAGGCGAGAATACCCGAGTGCGTCGGATCGGCCCAGGCATGCGCAGTGCTAAGCGGTTCCCGCTCCGTTTCGCCCGCCAGGGACAGTGGCCAGGGGCTGCAGTACCATGCTGAAAGGTTCGACAGGCCGTGCCGTCGGCCGTCATGCGGGATGCTGACCGGCAGCGTCGCCAACACTGGGCTTTGGGGAGCCGTGCATGTATCGCAAGGTATTTGCCAACAAGGTATTCGACCGCAAGGTGGTGCTGATCACCGGTGGCTGCGCCGGTATTGGCCGGGCGTTGGCCATGCGCCTGGCACAGGCGGGCGCGCGCCTGGTGATTCTCGACCTCAATCAGGCGGCGCTGGACAGTCTGGTGCAGCACCTGGCCGATCACCACAACGCCGAAGCGCTCGGTCTGCTCTGTGACGTCGCCGATGCTGGGGCCGTGCAGCGCGCCGTGGCGCTGGCGGTCGATCATTTCGGTGGGATCGACGTGCTGGTCAACAACGCCGGCATCACCCACCGCAGCACGTTCGCCGAGACCAGCCTGGAGGTCTTCCAGCGGGTCATGGCGGTCAACTATTTCGGTGCGCTGCACTGTACCCAGGCGGCGCTGCCGAGCTTGATCGCCCGCAGCGGCCAGGTCATCGTGCTCAGCTCGCTGTCGGGCATCGCGCCGTTGCTCTATCGCAGTGCCTACAACGCCAGCAAGCATGCGCTGCATGGCATGTTCGAGACGCTGCGCTACGAACTCAAAGGTTCGGGAGTCAATGTGATGCTGGTGTGCCCCGGTTTCACCGCTACCGATCTGCGCAAGAACGCCTTGGTTGGCGACGGCTCGGTGGCCGCACAGGCACCGCTGGCGATGGGTAAGGTCGCCTCGCCGCAGGATGTAGCGGAGGCCATCTACCAGGGGGCGCTAAAGCGCCGACGTCTGTTGGTGCTGTCGAATGTCGATTGGCGCGCGCGGGTGCTGGCGCGCTTCTTCCCGAGGCTCTTCGAGCGCGTGCTGTTGCCACGCTTGTCCGGCTTGCGGCCGCAGGGTTCGGGGCGCCACTGATGCGCCTCTGGCTGCTCGTGCAGTTGATGCTGGCGCCGCTGTACCGCGCCGGCGCAGCCGAGCCCTTGCGGGTGATAACCGACCTTTGGCCACCCTTTCGCATGGAAGACGAGAATGGCCAGTTGCAGGGGCTGTATATCGATCTGCTCGCTGAGTTGTCACGACGTACCGGCCTGCACTTCGAGGTGCAGCGGGCGCCCTGGGCGCGAGGCCTGGCGGCGCTGGAATAGGGCTCTGCGGACCTGATGACCGGCCTGGCCAGGACGCCCGAGCGGCAGCGCTGCATTCGCTATCTGGACGTGCCTTACTACGCCTGCTCCCCGCGTTTCTACGCCAGCCCGGCATTGGCTGAACGACTACGCCTCGTTGTGCGGCCTGCGCATCGGCTACGTGCCGGAGTCGGTGTACTTCCAGCCATTCGACGACGACAGGTCGCTGGACAAGGTCGGTGTCAGCAGTGAACAGCAATTGCTGGATATGCTGGTGCGCGGTCGTATCGATGTTCTGGTCGGCACCGATTGCCAGGTCGACTACGCCTTGCTGGCTCCGGAGCTGGCCGCTGCGCTCGATGAGTTGCTGCGCGCAGGCTGGGTCGACAACGCCGGGCTGCGATACCAGCCCGCGGTGGCCAGGCCGACCTCAGCCGTGCTCGTGTTGCGCCGCACCCGCCAGCATGAGTTCCACGTCCCAGAAGGCAGCCTCGATCTTGTGGCCGTCGAGATCTCTGACGAAACACCCGTAGTAGGGCTCGCCATAATCCGGGCGCGGCCCTGGCTGGCCTTCGTCCTGGCCTCCGGCCGCCAGCGCTGCCTCGTGAAAGGCATGCACCGAGGCCTTGTCCGGGGCGACGAAGCCGAAGTGGCTGCCGTTGCCGAGTGTCGCCGGCTGACCGTTGATCGGCGTCTGTACCCAGAATTCCGGGTACTCGCGGCCAAAGGCCACCGCTCCGGGATGGCGCATGATTTCCCGGCAACCGAGGGTGGCCAGGACCTTGGCGTAGAAGGCGCTGGCGGCGTCGAAATCGTTGGTGCCGATGGATACGTGAGAGAGGATGCTGGGGTTGGTTTCGCTCATGGCGCGCTCCGGGCCGGGGAAAACAGCAAGCCTAGTCACTGTTCTCGCCATTTGCCGCCTGCTGTAGCTCCAGCAGCATGAACAGGCGGAACAGCACGACGATGGCGAACAGTTGCAGGAAGCCGTTGCCGGCCTGATGCAGCACCCACAGCAGGGTGTCGCTCTGGCTTGGCTGCGTCCACCAGTCGAGCAGCCACAGCGGTACCAGTACGTTGGCCAGGCAGGAGAATACCGGCCAGAAGCGCCCTTCGGTCATCGTGAAGCTGGCCTGCAGCGCGCGCAGCGGTGGCTCCTGGCGCAGCACCAGGATCAGTTCGGAGAAGGCCAGGCGCATCATGATCCAGATGCCCGGTACGATGAACAGCGACAGCCCGAGCATGATTGCCAGCGTGCTCAGCCCCGCCATCAGGGCGAAGGTCGGCCACAGCTGCAGGCCCGCCGCGAACAGCTGCGCATTGCCGGGCGTCTGACCGATGCTGCGTGCATGCAGGAAGAGAATCAGCGGCGCGGCATACAGCGGGTAGAAGAGAATGCCGAGCAAGATGCCATAGGCCGGGTTGGCGCCTTCGCCGAGCTGGGCGGCGAGCAGCGTCTGGGCGATGGCTTCTAGCAGCAACAGTGGCAGGGTCAGGCGGGCAATGGCCGCCAGGTTGTGGCTGGAGAAAAACCAGGCGTCACGCAGGACGGACAGAGGCTTCATCGGCAGGTCACCAAGTATGGGGGCGTGGGCGCTGTGGCCGTTCGCCGGGGCAGTCGAATGGGTTCAAGAGTACTCCAGCTGCGCGTTGGGCTGCGCCTTGAGCAGACGCGGCAGTTCGCCGCCGGGCACTTCCAGGGTCAGTTCGGGCGGGCCGGGCGAATACAGCAGAAAGTCGCAGGTCAGCACCGCGCGATCGATCAGCAGGGTGATGCTGGCGTCATGACCGAACGGGCAGGCGCACATCGGCACGCAGCCGGTTTGCTCGATCAGTTCCTCGTCGCTGGCGATGCGCGGGCGACTGCCGAGCAGCGTCTTGAGCCCGGCCCAGTCGGCGCGGGCGCCTTCGAGGGTGATCAGCATGGCGTAGCGCCGTGCACCGCTGCGCAGGAACAGGCTCTTGCTCTCCACTCCGCGCAGGCCGAAACGCTGGCGCACGGCATGGGCGGTGGGGTAATCCAGCACCGGCTCATGCTCGACCAGGCGGTGGCTGATTCCCAGGCGCTGGAGCAGGTCGAGGTTACGCTGGCGCAGCTGTTGTAGAGACGTCATGGCTCCAAGGATAGGGGCTGCGCCGCGCCCGGGCCAGCCCTGGGCGCGCCTGCCGCCCGGCTCTGGCATACTGGCGCCTTCGTCGCCCCCGAGGACTCCAGGTGAAGAAGATCGCCGTATTCGCCGATGTGCAGAACCTCTATTACACGGTGCGCCAGGTGCATGGCTGCCATTTCGACTACAGCGTGCTGTGGGCCGAGGTCAGCCGCCGTGGGGTGATCGTCGAGGCCTACGCCTATGCCATCGACCGGGGTGACGCCAAGCAGCAGCAGTTTCAGCAGATCCTGCGCAAGCTGGGTTTCACCGTGAAGCTCAAACCCTATATCCAGCGTGCCGACGGCTCGGCCAAGGGCGACTGGGACGTGGGCATCACCATCGACGTGCTCGACGCCATCGAGCGCGTCGACGAGATCGTGCTGGCCTCCGGTGACGGCGATTTCGACCTGCTGCTCGAACGCGTGCGCAGCCGTGGCGTCGAAGCCATCGCCTTCGGCGCGCCGGGGCTGACGGCGCAGTCGCTGATCCGCGCCGCCAGCCTGTACGTGCCCATCGAGGGCGAACTGTTACTACGCAATAACTGAGGTTTTACGTGGAATCCATCGCCGTCATCGACTTCGAAACCACTGGCGTGTCGCCGAGCCAGGCGCGCGCCACCGAAATCGGCGTGGCGATCATCGAGGACGGGCGCATCGTCGACCGCTATCAGAGCCTGATGAACAGTGGCGCCTGGGTGCCGCCGTTCATCGAGCAGCTCACCGGCATCAGCAACGCCATGCTGCGCAAGGCGCCGCCGTCTGATCAGGTGATGAACGAGGTGGCCGACTTCATCGGCGAGCGGCCGCTGCTGGCGCACAATGCCTCTTTCGACCAGAAGTTCTGGGACGCCGAACTGGCTCGGGTGCGCCGTCGTCGTGCGCAGCCCTTCGCCTGCTCGCTGCTGCTGTCGCGGCGCCTGCTACCGGAGGCGCCCAGCCACAAACTGGGCAACCTCAACGCCTGGGCCGGCTTGCCTGACACCGGTCGTGCTCACCGTGCGCTGGCCGATGCCGAGATGGCCGCGAACCTGACGCTGCACCTGTTCGGTCTGCTGCGTGAGCGCCATGGCCGGCAGCAGGCCGATCATGCCTTTCTCTGCCAGTTGCAGAACCTCTCTGCCGCTCAGGTGCGGGCGTTGCTGGCCACTGCCAGCTGAGTTTGCCTCGTATCTGTAGGAGCGGCTGGGCGGCATTCCGCTTCAGCCGCGAAGTGCTGTGGAATTGTGTGGGCAAATCTTCAGCAACGAGCATCGCTATCGCGGCTAAAGCCCCTCCCACGGTTTGGCAGCTTGCCGGGCAATTTCGCGGCTGAAGCCGCTCCTACGGCAGGTGTGAACGGGTAAACTACGCGCCAGTTCTTCTACTTCCTGCGGTTACCCTCCATGACCTTCGCTTCCCTCGGTTTGATCGAGCCGCTGCTGCGCACCCTTACTGACCTTGACTACCAGACGCCGACCCCGGTGCAGAGCCAGGCCATTCCCGCTGTGCTCAAGGGCCGCGACCTGATGGCTGCCGCGCAGACCGGCACCGGCAAGACCGCCGGTTTTGCCCTGCCGGTGCTACAACGCCTGACTCTGGAAGGCCCGCAGGTCACCAGCAACAGCGTGCGTGCGCTGGTGCTGACGCCGACCCGCGAACTGGCCGAGCAGGTGCTGCAGAGCTTTCTGACCTATGGCCAGCATCTGCCGTTGAGCAGCTATGCGGTGTATGGCGGGGTCAGCATCAACCCGCAGATGATGAAGCTGCGCAAGGGTGTCGACGTGCTGGTGGCCACGCCAGGTCGGCTGCTCGACCTGTATCGACAGAACGCCGTGAAGTTCTCCCAGCTGCAGACCCTGGTGCTGGATGAAGCCGACCGCATGCTCGACCTGGGTTTTGCCCGCGAGCTGGATGAGCTGTTCAGCGCGCTGCCGAAAAAGCGCCAGACCCTGCTGTTCTCCGCCACCTTCTCCGATGCCATTCGGCAGATGGCTGGCGAGTTGCTGCGTGACCCGCTATCGGTGGAAGTGAGCCCGCGCAACGCCGCCGCCAAGACCGTCAAGCAGTGGCTGATCCCGGTGGACAAGAAGCGCAAGAGCGAGCTGTTCCTACACCTGCTGCAGGCCAAGCGTTGGGGCCAGGTGCTGGTGTTCGCCAAGACCCGCAAGGGCGTCGACCAGCTGGAGCAGGAGCTGTTGGCCATGGGCGTGGCCGCCGACTCGATCCACGGCGACAAGCCGCAGCCGAGTCGCCTGCGTGCACTGGAACGCTTCAAGGCTGGCGAGGTGCAGATACTGGTGGCCACCGATGTGGCCGCGCGTGGCCTGGATATTGATGACCTGCCGCTGGTGGTCAACCTCGACCTGCCGATTAACGCCGAGGACTACGTGCACCGCATCGGCCGAACCGGCCGCGCCGGTAGCACGGGCGAGGCGATCTCCCTGGTCTGCGCCGACGAGGTGGATCAACTGGCGGCGATCGAGAACCTGACCCAGCAGTTGATCAAGCGTGTCGACGAGCCGGACTTCATTCCCGATCACCGTGTTCCGCAGACAGCAGTGGGTGGCCAGGTCCTGAAAAAACCGAAGAAGCCCAAGCAGAAACTGATCCCCGGTGCTGCCAAACCGGCGGGCAAGGGCAATATCCACCTCGGCCGCTGGTTCGAGGATGAGGACGCCAAGCCCAAAGCCAAGGCGGTGCGCAGGGTGCCGAGCTTCGGCAGCAAGCCCAAGGGTGGCAAGAAGTAAGGGGAGCTTGTTGGAGAAGCTCGCGGCTAAAGCGCAATGCCGCCCAGCCGCTCCCACAGGTGCATGTCTTTCGAAGTGGGAGGGGATTTAGCCGCGACAGGGCATAGTGCGTAGGGCGGACAACGCGAAGCTTGTCCGCCAGTGATGTTCAGATGTTCTGCGCGATTCGCCACAGCACGCCGCTGGGGTCGAACACGATGAACTCGCGCATACCCCAGGGCTGATCCTGTGGCGCGATCAGTCGTGTACCAAAACGTTCCTCCAGGCGTGCTGCCTGAATCTGCTGCCACCAGGCATCGACGTCTTCCACCAAAAGGTGCATGACGAAGTTCTCTGCTTGCTCCTTCACGTAGAAGTTCTGCAGCAGGAACGCACAGTGGTCGCCGTGGCTGAAGTAGGTCAGCTGTTCGTCGCCCCAACCACGCTTGAAACCCATCGCCTGGTAGAAGTCCTGGCTCAGGCTGAAGTCCCGTGCCGGGACGAAGGTTTTCAGTTCAACGCTGCGCAGCATGTAAATCCCTTTTTCGTCAGAACCGTAGCGCGGATGCAATCCGGGCTACGGATCATTGAGTCGTTCGTGCGGCCACGGCAGCCGCCGTCATGTCATAGATCACCAGGCACACATGCTCCACCGGCTGGCCCGCCAGCGGCAACAGGGTGACGTTCTGATACATGAAGTCGGCCTGGCCGGTAATCGGTTGGTAACTCTTGAAGCGCATCAGGTACGGACGTTGCTGCCACAGGCTGAAGGCGCGGGTGCCCAGTTGCACCACGTTTTCCACCTTGCGCTCCAGCCAGGGCCGGTCGATGTCGGGGAACAGCTCGAACAGCGAGCGGCCCTGCACCTGGTCCGGGCCAAGCCCGGAGTGGTTTTCCATGAAGGCGTTCCACACCTCGACGCGGTACTGGCGGTCGAGCACCACCACGCCAACGTCGATGCATTGCACGATGTCGAGTAGCCAGTGGACTTCCTTGATATCGATCTGCGCGGGCATCGTCTCACTCCATCAGGTAGCCGATCTTGGCGGTCAGGCGCTTGATCGAGTCTTCGGTGAACAACAGCAGCAGGTCGAAATGGATGGCGTGGCCCTCCAGGCTGTAGCTGATCTCAACGGCCAGGGTCTTGCGCCAACGTTGACGGTTGACCTGGATGATCTGGTCGAGGCTGGCGTGCTGGCCGAGCAGTTGCGGGTGGCCCTGGGAGAAACGCAGGTCGAGCTGCTCGGCGATACCGGCGAGGCAGGCGCCGATCAGGATGCTGGCCAAATCCAGGAGCATCTCCGAGGTTTGCGCTTCGTTCTTCGGCTGCCAGCCGAGCAGGCGCGCCATGTCCTCCACTTCCGAATCATGGAACAGCAGCAGGGCTTCGCCGGCGATGGCCTCGCCGATGAAACCCTGGCAGATGGCGCTGAAACGTTCGCCGCGCTGGGCATCGAGCAGGGTCATGTGCAGTTCGCTGACTTCGAAGATGTTCACCTGCGGCACCGGCAACTGCACGAATACACCCAGCACCTTGGCCAGCAGTGCGGCGGCGCGGCCCATGGCAACGTTGCTGACTTCGCGCAGGGCATCGCGGAAGCTGACTTTCAGGTCCGACAATGCCACCGCCTGGGCCTGCGCCGCTGGCGTGCCCTGCGGGTTGAACAGGCCCAGTTTGATCAGCGTCTGGCGCAGAATCTCGGGGTCGGCGGGTTTCTTGATGAAGGCCCGGGCGCCAAGTTCACGCACACGGCGCACGGCTTCTTCCTGAACGTCGCCGGAGACCACGATGACCTGGCTGCTGAGCCCTTCGGCGCGCAAAGCGGCCAGGGTCTGGTAACCGTCGAGCACCGGCATGGTCAGGTCGAGCAGCATGACCTGACCCTGTCCCTGGCGGATCAATGCCAGTGCTTCCTCGCCGTTGGTGGCCTGGCTGAGGGTGACCGGCCATTCAGCCGGCAGCGCGCGGATCAATTGCTTGCGCGCCATATTGGAGTCGTCGCAGACCAGCAGAGGGATCACGGCAGCAAATTACCTGTGTGAGAGGCGCTGAGATTGAGCATAGCCGTAGCCTGCGTGGCGTCACAGCGGTTTTCAGCTATGGCCCGGATGCAACCAGTCGAGTATGCCCTGTGCCGCCATCCGTCCGCTGGCGAAGCAGGCGGTGAGCAGGTAGCCGCCGGTGGGCGCTTCCCAGTCGAGCATTTCCCCGGCGCAGAATACGCCGGGTAGCGCCTTGAGCATCAGACCGTCATCAAGCGCCGCGAAGGGCACGCCGCCGGCGCTGCTGATCGCCTCGTCCAGCGGCCGGGTGCGCAACAGGGTGATCGGCAGCGCCTTGATCCAGGGCGCCAGATCGGCCGGTTCGGCAAAGGCAGCAGCAGGTGCCAGTTCACGCAGCAGCCCGGCCTTCACGCCGTCGAGCCCGGCCTGGCGATGCAGGTGCTTGGCCATTGAGTGTTTGCCGCGCGGCTTGGCCAGCGCCTGTTGCAGCTTGGCCAGTGGCATCTGTGGCAGCAGGTCGAGGCTGATCACGGCCTGGCCATCGGCCTCGATGGCACGACGGATCTCGGCGGAAAAGGCGTACACCAGGCTGCCTTCGATGCCGCCCGCCGTTAGCACGAACTCGCCAATGCGCGCGGGCTGATCGGGCAGGGCGAGGGCGACGTTCTTCAGTGGCGCGCCGGCGAATTTCTCGCGCAGGTAGTCGCTCCAGCCCTCGACCTCGAAGCCGCAGTTGCTCGGTTTCAGCGCCGCCACCTCGACGCCGCGCGCTTGCAGCAGGGCCGTCCAGGCGCCATCGGAACCCAGGCGCGCCCAGCTGCCGCCGCCCAGTGCCAGCAGGCAGGCGTCGGCGGCCAGTGCGCGTTCGCCGTCCGCGCCGGCGATACGCAGGCTGCCATCTGCGTTCCAGCCCAGCCAGCGGCTGCGCGTGTGGATCGTCACGCCCAGTTCGCGCAGGCGGCGCAGCCAGGCGCGCAGCAGCGGTGCGGCCTTCATGTCGCTGGGGAATACGCGGCCGGAGGTGCCGACGAAGGTGTCGATGCCCAGGCCATGAATCCAGGCGCGCAGGGCATCGGCGTCGAACTCGCGCAGCAGCGCCGCGACTTCGACCTGGCGCTCGCCATAGCGGCCGATAAAGGTGTCCTTGGGCTCGGAGTGAGTGATGTTCATGCCGCCGACGCCGGCCAGCAGGAACTTGCGCCCCACCGAGGGCATGGCATCGAACAGCTCCACACGCACGCCGCCCTGAGCCAGCACTTCGGCAGCCATCAGCCCGGCAGGGCCGCCGCCGATGATGGCGACGTGATGAGTGGTGGGCTTGGCGGCTTTGGTCATGGTGGTGAGCAGGCAGGAGAAGGGCTGCGCATTCTACCCGAGTGCTCCCTGGCCTTGTCATTTGCACGGGGTTCGGGCAGGTTCTGGTCGAACCTTTTCGGCTGGAGTCCGTTATGTCCCAGATCTGCCCCGACATCGATCCCGATGGCCTGATCGAATATTCGGTGGTCTACACCGACCGCTCGCTGAACCATATGTCGCAGTCGTTCCAGGGCGTGATGCGTGATATCTCCGCCACCCTGAAACAGGTCTACAACGCCCATGCCGTGGCGGTGGTGCCGGGCAGCGGCACTTACGGCATGGAGGCGGTGGCGCGGCAGTTGGCGACCGATCAGAAGTGCCTGGTGATCCGCAACGGCTGGTTCAGCTACCGCTGGACGCAGATCTTCGAGATGGGCCGGATTCCTGCCGAGGCCCAGGTGCTCAAGGCGCGCCCGGTCGACGCAGGTCATCAGGCCGCCTTCGCGCCGGCGCCGCTGGACGAAGTGCTGGCCACCATCGCCGAACAGAAGCCGCAGGTGGTATTCGCCCCGCACGTGGAAACCTCCTCGGGCATGATCCTGCCGGACGACTACCTGCGCGCGGTGAGCGACGCGGTGCACGCCGTCGGCGGCCTGTTGGTGCTCGACTGCATCGCCTCCGGCACGCTGTGGGTGGACATGCAGGCCTGTGGCATCGACGTGCTGATCAGCGCGCCGCAGAAGGGCTGGAGCGCCTCGCCGTGTTGCGCCCTGGTGATGCTCAGCGAAGCGGCGCAAGCGCGCGTCGAGGCGACCCAGAGCAGCAGCTTCGCCTGCGACCTGAAGAAGTGGCTGCAGATCATGCAGGCCTACGAGCAAGGCGGCCATGCCTACCACGCCACCATGCCCAGCGACGCCCTGGCGCGTTTCCGCGATGCCATGCTCGAGGCGAAGACTCTCGGCTTCGCCAAGGTGCGTGAGCAGCAGCAGGAACTCGGTGATAGGGTGCGTGCGCTGCTGGCGGCGCGTGGCTTCAACAGCGTGGCGGCCAAGGGCTTCGAGGCGCCTGGCGTGGTGGTCTGCTACACCGACGATGGGCAGATCAAGACCGGCGCCAAGTTCGCTGCCGTCGGCCTGCAGATCGCCGCCGGTGTACCGCTGCAATGCGATGAGCCGGCGGACTTTCAGACCTTCCGCCTCGGCCTGTTCGGGTTGGACAAGCTGGGCAATATCGAACGTACCGTGGTGACGCTGGAGCAGGCGCTGGACAAGGTGCTGGCAGGCTAATCAGGGCTCGGCTCGTCAGCGATTCTTCACGGCCTGCAGCGTGTAGCTCAGCGGCAGGCGCTCGGGCCGTGAACGCAGACGCCATTCGCCGTCAGCGCCCAGCTGCATCTGTCCGGGCAGCGCTTCCCAGGGCAGGCAGTCGTGTTCTTCCAGCGCGGTGAGCGTCATGCCGTGACGCAGCAGGGCCGAGATGATCTCACCCAGGCCGTGATTCCATTCGTGGGTAACGCTGGCTGTGAGCGTCGCTTCGGTCTGCACGTAGGTTTGCTCGTCATCCCAGACCACTGGCTCGCGGTGTTCGAAGTACGGATGGGCGATGCGCAATTCATCCTCGCAGGTCTCGTCCAGGCTCAGCAGGATGGGATGTGCCTCGCGCAGAAACAGCCGCCCTCCCGGCTTGAGCAAGGCCGCGACGTTCTGTGCCCAATCATCGATGCGTGGTAGCCAGTTGAGGGCACCGATGCTCGTGTAAATCAGGTCGTAGCGCTGCTCGCCGAGCACCTGTGCCGCATCGTAGACCGAGGCTTCGACGAAGTGGATGCCCTGCTGGCAGGCCTCAGCCAGGCGGCGGGCCTGTTCCAGCGAGGCGCAGGAAAAATCCAGGCCGGTGAGGTGCGCGCCCAGGCGAGCCAGCGACAAGGTGTCGGTGCCGATATGGCATTGCAGATGGAGCGCTTCCAGCCCGCGGATGTCTCCGAGGCGACGCAAGTCGAAGCGCACGACATCGGACAGGTGTTCGGCCGAGTCGATGAACTTCTGCACCTGATAGTCGGGTGAGGCCGCGTGCAGGGCGGCGCGTTCGTTCCAGTTGGCCTTGTTCAGCTCGAATGAATCGTCCATGACGCTATTTCCATGAAGTGACAAAACGCGATTATGCCGAGGTGTCGCCAGACGTGCTGGTCAACCCAACCCGCGCGCAGCCCAAACCCTTGCCGCGCTGTGATGCAGGATGCCGTGGCGGCGGGCGAGGGCGGCGTGGTCCTTGGAGTAGCCGCCGCCGATCACCCCCAGCACCGGAATGTCCCGGCCCAGGCAGTGCTGCAGCACGGCTTCGTCACGTGCCGCCAGGCCGGCGTCGGTGAGTTGCAGGTAGCCCAGGGCATCGTCCTTGTGCACGTCGACGCCCGCATCGTAGAGCACCAGGTCCGGCTGGTAGATCGGCAGCAGGTAGTTGAGGATGTCGTCCACCACCTTGAGGTAATCCTCGTCGCCCATGCCGCGTGGCAGGGGGATATCCCAGTCGCTCTGCGCCTTGCGTGCCGGGAAGTTCTGCTCGCAATGCAGCGACACGGTAACGGCGTCCGGTTCGTCTTCCAGCAGCCGCGCGGTGCCGTCGCCCTGATGCACGTCGCAATCGAAAATCAGCACGCGGTGCACACGGCCGGCTTCGAGCAGGTAGCGGGCGATCACTGCCAGGTCGTTGAAGATGCAGAAGCCGGAGGGAAAGTCGTAGTGCGCGTGGTGTGTGCCGCCGGCCAGGTGGCAGGCCAGGCCGTGGCGCAGCGCCAGTTCGGCGGTCAGCAGCGAGCCGCCCACGGCGCGCACGGTACGCCGTGCCAGGGCGTCACTCCAGGGCAGGCCGAGGCGACGCTGGTCCTCGTATGACAGCTCGCCAGCCATGTAGCGGGCGATGTAGTCCGGGCAGTGGACCAGGGCGAGAATCTCCGCCGGGCACAGCTCGGGGCGTTGCAGCGCGGCATCGCTGGTCAGGCCGCTGTCGACCAGGTGATCGCGCAGCAGGCGGAATTTCTCCATGGGGAAACGATGCCCGGCCGGGAAGGGCGGGCTGTAATCCTCGTGGTAGACCAGCGGTAGTGGCATACACCAAATGCTCATCGAATCGACGCCCTATGGTCGCAGCCAATCGAGACAATCGCCACGCCCCTGATCGAAACCTTCTCCGAGCTGCCGGCGAATGTCGCCACTGACCCTCCATTGGCCCGCAACACCGGCCTGCGCTGCGGGACGACCCTGGTGATGTAATCGGTGATCAAACCGATAGGCACAGTGGCCACGATGATCGCTGTCAGGGCATGGATGATGCGGGCCATGGTACGAGGTGGCTTATTCTCCCGGCCATACGCGCATCACGCGATAAGGCGGTTTGCCGCTGTCGGTGCCGCCGGTGAAGGCCGGGGTTTTGTACAACTGATTGACCGAGATATACAGCCAGCCGTCGTGGCCCACATGCACGCTGTCCGGCCAGTCCAGTCGGGCGTCGCGTACCAGCGGCTTGAGCGTGCCATCGGTGTCGAGCAGGTCGATGCCATTGTCGTTGAGGTTGGTGAAAAAATGCCGGCCCTTGGTGTCGGTGCCGGCGCCGTCGGAAACGGGCTTGGCACCGACTCGCTGGATGGCCGCCCCGATTTGCTCGTCGCTGGCGCCGTCACGCAGCAGCTTGCTGGGCAACGAGTACCAGGTCTTGCCGTTCATGGCGCCGAAGTACAGGGTGGCATGGTCGGCCGACAGGGTGATCGGATTGACCGCCACGTTGGCAGGCTTGCCCTGGAACTGAATCGGCACGCCGCCGATGACCATCCTGGCGTCGGGCTCTGCTTGCAGCGCGGCATGACCGCTGAAGCGCCGCGTCTTGCCGCTGCTGATTTCTACGGCGATCAGCCCGGGGTTGGCAATGTCCGCCAGGTAGATCCAGCCAGCGTTGTCGTCGACGGCCAGGTCCTGGATAAAACTGCCTTTGGGCGCGATATCGGCGGGCAGTTCGATGCGATACAGCTCACTGCCAGTCGCAACATCGAAGCCCCACAGGCGTGTCTTGCCCAGGTTCAGGCCCATGTCGGTTATCCACAGGCGGTTCTTGCCATCGATGGCGATGCCCAGCGGCGTATCGATCTGCGCATCGTTGGCAGCGGCGGTACCGCGTTGCACCGTGCTGGTGGGCCACGGTTTGTAGCTGTCGCGGCCGGTGATTTCGATCAGTTGAGCGGCAGCCGGTGCGCCGAAGGGATGGACCGTGGCAAACACCCGGTTGTCCGCGCTGGGGGCGACGTTGCCGGGGCGGATCGGCAGTTCGGCGACCACTTCCAGGTCGCCGACGTTGGCGGCAAGGGCCGAGTTGAACAATGGTATGGAAAGAGCCAGCAGGGTGGCGCTGGCCGCACGGCGGATGGGGCGAGAAAGAGACGTCATTACAGGTTTCCTGTTGTGCGCTGGGAAGGGCGAATAGGCTAAAAATGCGTTATCCGCTGTCGCGGCTGCCTCGGTGATCAACGACGGCGGAGATTCGCCCTGCGTCAGGTAGGCAGTGGGGAACAGTTTGGCTTTATCAGCACACGCGAAACAGACCGCCCAGGTTGAACGTCTTTCAATCGGCGCAAGAAAGTTGTCACAGCACGTAGAACAGAATCGCCACGAAATGCAGCAGGCTGCCGGCCATGACGAACAGGTGCCAGATGCCATGCCAATGGCGAAAGCGGCTGTCGTAGGCGAAGAAGATGATGCCCACGGTGTAGAGCACGCCACCGGCTGCCAGCCATTTGAAACCGGTCATGCCCAGGGCGGCGATCAGGGGTTTTACCGCCACCAGCACGATCCAGCCCATCACTGCGTAGATGATCAGCGACAGCACGCGTGCTTCGGAGCGGGGTTTGATTTCCTGCAGCATGCCGATCACCGCAAGGCCCCATACGATGCCGAACAAGGTCCAGCCCCAGGGGCCGCGCAGGGTGATCAGGCAGAAAGGGGTGTAGCTGCCGGCAATCAGCAGGTAGATCGACAGGTGATCGAGTTTTTGCATCACCCGTTTCGCTGGGCCGCGCACGCTGTGGTAGAGGGTGGAGATGCTGTACAGCAGTAGCAGGGTGACGCCGTAGATGGCCACTGCGACGATCTTCCACAGGTCGCCCGTGGAACTGGCCAGTGCCAGCAACCATACCGCCCCGATGGCCGCCAGAACGGCGCCGATCAGGTGGCTCCAGGCGTTGAATTTTTCTCCGTGGTACATGCTATCTGTCGTCGTCCTTTATGCCTGGCTCTGCCAGATATTTTCTGCGCGGGTTCTCGTATGACAGCTCGCCAGTCAGGCCGCTGTCGACCAGGTGATCACGCAGCAGGCGGAATTTCTTCATGGGGAAACGATGCCTGGCCGCGAAGGGGGCTGTATGCGGCATACAATAAGGGCTCATCGAGTCGACGCGTTATGGTCGCAGCCAATCGAGACAACCGCCATGCCCCTGATCGAAACTTCCACCGAGCGGCTGTTGCTGCGCGCCTGGCGCGACACTGATCTGCCGGCGCTGACCGCACTCAATGCCGATGCCGAGGTGATGCGCCATTTCCCGTCGCCTCTGGACGCGGAGCAGAGCGCGCAACTGCTGGCGCGCATCCGTGCGCATTTCGCTGAGCACGGTTTTGGCTTCTGGGCGCTGGAGCGGCGCGACAGTGGCGAACTGATCGGAGTCACCGGCCTGGCGCACGTCGGCTTCGATGCGCCGTTCGTGCCGGCTGTGGAGGTCGGCTGGCGCCTGGCGCGTGCCCATTGGCGTCAGGGCTATGCCAGCGAGGCGGCGCGCGCGTCACTGGCCGTGGCCTTCGAACGCCTTGCGCTGGACGAGGTGCTGAGCTTCACCGTGCCGGCCAATCTGCCGTCGCAGGCGGTGATGCGCAGCATCGGCATGCAGCGTGACGCGGCCGGCGACTTTCTCCATCCGCGCGTGCCGGCCGGTCATCCCTTGCAGCCGCATGTGCTCTACCGCATTCACCGCGAGCAGTGGGAGGCCGGGCGATGAAGGATGTGCTCGCCTATCACCAGCTCAGCAAGCATGCCCCCGAGCGCTTCGCACCGGGGCCGGGGCAACTGGACTGGGCGACCCAGCCGGCACCGTTTCGCCGTTACGACGGTGCCCGGCTGATCGAGTTGTACCACCGCCCGCTGGAGGAGGGGCCAGCCTACGACGCGGCATTCGCCGGGCCGCAGACGCCGCCCGCGCCGCTGGACCGCGCCAGCGTCGCGCAACTGCTGTACGACAGCCTGGCCATTTCCGCCTGGAAGGAGGCTGGCGGCAGCCGCTGGGCGCTGCGGGTCAACCCGTCATCCGGCAACCTGCACCCAACCGAGGCCTATCTGCTGTTGCCGCCAGGCGTCGTCGGCGAGGACGGTGTGCTGGCCCACTATGCCCCGGATATCCATGCGCTGGAGGTGCGCTGCGACCTGCCTGCGCCGCTCGGTCAGCAGCTTGCGAACAGCCTACCGCACGGCGGTTTTCTCCTGGGGCTGAGCAGCATTGCCTGGCGCGAAGCCTGGAAATACGGCGAGCGGGCTTATCGTTATTGCCAGCACGACCTGGGGCATGCCCTGGCGGCGTTGGCCATCGCCGCCAGCGTGCAGGGCTGGCAGGTGCGCATGCTGCACGGCGTGGCCGAAGCGCGTCTGGACGGTCTGCTGGGGCTGGACGGTGCGGGCTTTCACGAGGCCGAACACGGCGACTGCCTGCTATGGATCGGCCCGGCGCAGACGATGGAATTCGCGCTGCCCGAGGCCCTGCTAACGGCAGTGGCGCAGCTTGAGCGAAGCGGTTTGCCCAATCGCCTGTCCCATGAGTATCGCCACTGGCCCGAGCTGCAGCGCGTACACGGGCTGTGCCGTGCGCCGGCTCGTCCTAGCGCCGTCTGGAATGTGGATGGCGCCAGCGTTCGTGCGGACAATCCCGGCCTGCCGCTGCGGCCGATCCTGCATCGTCGGCGCAGTGCGCAGGCCATGGACGGTCGCAGCGGCATCCAGGCTGCACTGCTGCTGGCCTGGCTGCGCCGTCTGATGCCGGAGCAATCGCCGGTGCCGTTCGCCGTGAGCGGTGAGCCGAACGAGATCGACCTGCTGCTGTTCGTCCATCGTGTGCAGGGGCTGGCGCCCGGTCTGTACTGGCTGGATCGCACGGGCAGCGGCGTGCAGCCGCTACGCGAGGATTATCTGTGGCAGCGGGTGGACGAGGAGCTGCCGCTGTATCGCCTGCTCGAAGGCGATGCCCGTGGCCTGGCGGGCTTTCTCAGTTGCGGCCAGGACATTGCCGCCGACGGCTGTGTGGCCCTGGCCATGCTGGCGCGGGTGGAGCGCGCCGTGGCGGATGGCGCCTGGCGCTATCCACGGCTCTACTGGGAGTGTGGCCAGATCGGTCAGTTGCTCTATCTGGAAGCCGAAGCGGCTGGGCTTTCCGGTACGGGCATTGGTTGTTATTTCGACGATGCTTTGCGCGAGTTGCTCGGAGATGCCGACAGCGGGCTGCAAAGTCTTTACCATTTCACCCTTGGACGCGCCGTGTGGGACGAACGCCTGACATCGCTGCCGGCCTACCCGCAATTGCGTATACCCCCCGTGCAAGGAGACGATACCCCATGACTCAGGTTCTCGATGATCTGGTGGCGCTGCTCAGCCTGGAGCAGATCGAGGAAAACCTGTTCCGTGGCCGCAGCCAGGATCTCGGTTTTCGCCAGCTGTTCGGCGGCCAGGTGCTTGGCCAGTGCATCTCCGCTGCCAGCCAGACGGTCGAGGAGGCGCGCCATGTGCACTCCATGCACGGTTATTTCCTGCGCCCTGGCGATGCCAGCCTGCCGGTGGTCTATCAGGTCGAGCGCACCCGCGACGGCGGCAGCTTCAGCACCCGTCGCGTGGTGGCGGTGCAGAAGGGCCAGCCGATCTTTTTCTGCAGTGCATCCTTCCAGTACGACGAGGAAGGCTTTCACCACCAGAGCGAGATGCCGGACGTCCCCGGTCCCGAGGATCTGAAATCGGAAACCGAGCTGGCACGCATGGTGGCGCCTATGATTCCCGAGCGCATGCGTGAGCGGTTGACCAGCGACAAGCCCATCGAGATCCGCCCGGTCACCCTGATCAACCCCTTCGCGCCGCAGCCCTGCGAGCCGGCCAAGTACGTGTGGTTCCGCGCTGCCGGCGATCTGCCGGATGACCCGCAGCTGCACAAGTACCTGCTGGCCTACGCCAGTGACTTCAACCTGCTGACCACCTCGATGCAGCCGCATGGCGTGTCGGTGTTCCAGAAGTTCATGCAGGTGGCCAGCCTCGATCATTCGCTGTGGTTCCACCGCAACCTGCGCATGGACGACTGGCTGCTGTACGCCATGGACAGCCCCTGGGCCGGCAATGCGCGCGGCTTCTCCCGCGCCAGCATCTACAACCGCCAGGGTGAACTGGTGGCCTCGGCTGCCCAGGAAGGTCTGACCCGCGTGCGTGAGGACTGGAAGTGAAGGCACTGCGCGGAGCACGTCACTGGGTGTTCGACATGGACGGCACCCTGACCCTGGCGGTGCATGACTTCGTGGCGATAAAACGCGCCCTCGACATCCCTGAGCAAGACGACATCCTCCATCACCTGGCTGCGCTGCCGGCAGAGGAAGCCGCGCAGAAGCATGCCTGGCTGCTGGAGCACGAACGCGAGCTGGCAGTGGCCTCGCGCCCGGCGCCGGGCGCCATCGAACTGGTGCGCACCCTGTGCGAGCGAGGTTGCCAGCTTGGCATCCTCACGCGTAATGCTCACTCGCTGGCCTTGCTGACGTTGCAGGCCATCGGCCTGGATGACTGCTTTGCCAGGGCGGACATCCTCGGGCGCGATGAAGCCCCGCCCAAGCCGCACCCGGGTGGTTTGCTGCACCTGGCCGAGCGCTGGAGCGTTACGCCGCGCGAGCTGGTAATGGTCGGCGACTACCGCTTCGACCTGGAATGCGCCCAGGCCGCCGGTGCGCGCAGCGTGCTGGTCAACCTGCCGGACAACCCCTGGCCGGAGCTGACCGAGCTGCATGCGCAGGATTGCGCGCAGCTGTTGGCGGGGCTGAGCTGAGCGGCGAAGCAGCACCAATCCTGTAGCGCGCGATCAACTTTGTGGGGCATTGCTCCCCGTATTGCTCCAGCCATTACCCAGGGGCTTGCTGGCGCTGTTGTTCGCCGCAGATGGCGCCTGTCGCGAGTCTTTGCTGGATACGCTGGTGGAGCCGTTGCAGCTTCGTGTTGGTCTAGACGCGACGAAGCCATGATAAAAAGCCAGTCCTCACGGACCGACTTCTGCTGGGGGCGACTGGCTCTACGCAGCGGCTAGTAGCGGTAGGTGCCGGCGAGGATTGCGGCGTGCAGCTCGTGGGTCAGCGGGATATAGCGCTCGGTGCCTGGCAGCCAGGCATAAAGCGGGTCGCTGCAGCATTGCGGGTCGAAGCCCTGCTCCTTGAGCGGTGCCTTCTTGTGCTTGAAGGTGCCGGTGGTCTCCATCTGCGCGCTCAGGCGTAGGAACAGTGGGATGGCGTAGGCCGGCAGTGCCAGGCGCAGTTGCCCGAGCAGGGCGTGGAAGTCGAAATCTTCTGCCGCGCAGTTCAGGCGCACACAGGCCATGCCGGCGCGGCCGTTGGTGCCGGCGATTTCCACGCCGTAGACCACCGTTTCGCTGATGTGCTCGATGCTGTCTAGTACGGCCTCGACCTGGGTGGTGGAGACGTTCTCGCCCTTCCAGCGGAAGGTATCGCCGAGACGGTCGACGAACTGCGCGTGGCGGAAGCCCATGTCGCGCATCAGGTCGCCTGTATTGAACCAGGCGTCGCCCGGCTCGAACACGTCGCGCAGGATGCAGCGCTCTGTGTCACGCGCGTCGGTATAGCCGTGGAAGGGCGTCTTGTCGGTGATCTTGCCCAGCAGCAGACCGGTTTCGCCCTTTGCCACGCGCTGCAGGCAGCCGTTCTCACGTAGCGGCGCCTCGTGTTCCTGGTCGTAGCGGACGATGGCGTAGGGGTAGGGCGAAAAGCCAACCGTGTTGTCCAGGTTGAGCAAGTTCGTGAAACCGACATTACCCTCGCTTGAGGCATACAGTTCGATGACCCGCTCGACCGCGAAGCGCTGCTTGAATGCCTGCCAGAGGCTTGGGCGCAGGCCGTTGCCTACCATTACACGGATCGGGTTATTGGTATCCCCGGGACGTTGCGGCTGGTCTAGCAGGTAGCGACACAGCTCGCCGACATAGCCGAAGGCGGTTGCCCGATGCTGCTGCACCTCCTCCCAGAAACGGCTGGCGCTGAACTTGCGCACTATGATCAGCGCCGACTGGCCTGCCAACACCGAGCCCCAGCACACCACCATGGCGGTGCCATGATAGAACGGCAGGCTGACGTACATGCGGTCCGTGCGGCCCAGGCGCACGGCGGCGAAACCGAAGGCGCCGTAACCCTTGAGGAAGCGCCCGTGGTTGAACACCACGGCCTTGGGCAGGCCAGTAGTGCCCGAGGTGTAGATGAAGAAGCACGGGTCGTCGGCCCGCACGGCGCGCTCCAGCACTGGCGCCTCAACGGGGTAGTCCTGCAGCGTCGCGGCCGGATGCAGCCAACCTCTCGGCGCCTCGCCCGGGTCGCGCCAGGTCGGGCGGTCGGCGAAGTAGACGCGGGCGTCGTCGGGCAGCGCCATGTCGCCTGCCACTTCGTTGAAAGCCTCCAGCAGCTCTTCGCCAACCAGCACCATGCGCGGGGCCGCCAGGCCGATGCTGTGTGCCAGCACGCGGCCGCGCTGGCTGCTGTTGATCAGCGCGCTGACCGCGCCGAGCTTGGCGCAGGCGATGACCGCAGCGAGCAACTCGAAGCGGTTCTCGAACATCAGCGCTGCGCTGTCGCCCTGGCACAGGCCATGGGCACGCAGGTAGTGCGCCAGTTGGTTGCTCCAGCGATCGAGTTCGGCGTAGCTGAGCTGCTCGTCGTCCTGGATCAAGGCTACGCCCTCGGGGTTTTCTCGCGCGGCCGTCTCGACGCAGCGGGCCAGGCTGGCGGGGTAGGCACCGCGGCTGCGATTGCCGATGTGCAGGCCTTTGACGATTCCGGGCAGGTCTACGAGCAGACGCGGTAGTCGGGACAGCAAACGGGGCAGGGTGATCAGGTCGGCGTGGCTCATTGGGGCGGAACTCCAGTTGGTGCGAGGCACTCGGTCTTGTTGTTTTTCGGTCAATCTAGTCAGTCAGCGCCCCGCTGTTGATAGCCAGGGGTTGCACGAAACTGGCAATTCGTCTCATGGGCGGCGCACAATCGAACTCCCTCGATTGGCGCAAGGAGCATTCCATGTCGTTGGCGAACAGCCCCAGCGCTACCGCCTCACAGCTGCTGGACCTGTACCTGTCGCTGCAAGGGCTCGGGCTGGTTGGTTCGACGGATCTGCAGGTGCTGGGCATCGAGCTGGAACAGCTAAGAAACTTGGAGATGCGTGTGCCGGTGCGCTGGGCTGTGCATCTCTGGGACCATGCCGCCAGTCGCGGGGCTCCACCTGAGATTGGCCTGCTGGTCGGCCAGCGGCGCGGCCTGCATACCCGTGGGCCGGTCGCCCACCTGGCAGCGCAGAGCGCTACCTTGGGCGAGGCGCTGGAGTTGTTCCGTCGCTACATCCCGGTGATGAGTGAGGGCGAGAGCCTGCGGGTCGAGGTGCTCGGCACGCGCGTTCGCATTCACTTCCTGTTCCATGCACCGCTGCTCGGCCACCCCGTGGCCTGCGAGCACAGTCTCAGCTCGGCGCTGTGCTGGGCGCGCCAGCTCACGGCGGTGCGCCTGGTGCCACAGGCGGTGGGCTTTCGTCATGCGCCACTGGCGGCACCGGTGGTCTACCGCCAGGTGTTCGGCGTGGCGGTGCGTTTCGGCGAGGACGCGGACTACCTGGAGTTGCAGGCGAGTGATTTGCAGTTGCCGGTGACAAGTGCAAACCCCTATCTCAAGGGGTTGATGCAGCAGCGGGTGAGCGATATGCAGGCGCAGTTACCGGCACAGCGCAGCTTGCGCGCACAGGTACAACAGCAGATCGAGTATGGCTTGTCGAGCGGCGAGCTGTCAGTTCAGCGAGTGGCGGAGCGCCTGGGGATCAGTCGGCAGACCCTTCACCGCCGCCTACGTGCGGAGCAGTGCAGCTTTTCCGAATTGCTGGTCGAGGTACGTCGCAACTATGCCGTGCAGCGCCTGGCGCAGCCGGGGTGCCGAGTCGAACAGCTCAGTCGCGAGTTGGGTTTTGCCGAAGCGAGCGCTTTCTACAAGGCATTCAAGGGCTGGTTCGGAGTGACTCCCAAAGCTTACCAGGTTGGCCGGGACGCATAGAGTCTCGCCACTGTGGAGGCATCGCGGCGCCCCGGCTGGCCGCTGTCGAAAACCCATTCCAAACCAGAACACCCGCTGCGCCGGGCAAATTGTGTGTGAGGGCGGCTGGCCAGTGGTTTTCGAAAGACTGGTGTCGCTCACACAGGTATGGCCTGGACTCAGGTACGACGGAGTGTCGAATCGACAAAAAAACGCCCCCGCAAAGACTGCGGGGGCGGCGCGTTGGGTAAGGTCGTCCTTGAAGCGGGTACGCGCGGTCAACCTTGTGGGGCGTTGCTCCCCGTATTGCTCCAGCCACCACCCAGGGCCTTGTACAGCTCCACTTCGCTGCTGAGCTGGGCCAGGCGGTCGGTGATCAGCTGCTGGCGCACGCTGAACAGCTGACGCTGGGCGTCGAGCAGGGTCAGGTAGCTGTCCACACCGGTGCGGTAGCGCCGTTCGGCCAGGTCGTAATAGGTCTCGGTGGTCTCCAGCAGGGCACGCTGGGCGTCCAGTTGCTGGCGGTAGGTGGTGCGCGCGGCGAGGCGGTCGGCGACTTCCTGGAAGGCCACCTGAATGGTTTTCTCGTACTGCGCGACCTGGATATCGCTCTGCAACTCGGCGTAGTCGAGGTTGGCGCGCAGACGGCCGGCGTTGAAGATCGGCAGGCTGATCTGCGGCTGGAACAGCCAGGTGCCCGAGCCGCTGTCGAACAGGCCGGACAACTGGCTGCTGGCGGTGCCGGCATTGGCGGTCAGGCTGATGCTGGGGAAGAACGCCGCGCGCGCCGCGCCGATATTGGCGTTGGCGGCCTTGAGCTGGTATTCGGCCTGCAGCAGGTCGGGGCGACGCTGCAGCAGGTCGGCTGGCAGACCAGCGGGTACCTGCTCCAGCAGTTCGGCGTTCAATGCCAGCCCCTGCGGCAGATCGGCGGGCAGGCCGGTGCCAAGCAGTTGGGTCAGGGCGTTGCGGTCCTGAGCGACCAGGCGCTGGTACTGCGCCAGGCTGACGCGGGCGCTGTCTACCGCGCTGCGCGCCTGGCTCAGGGCCAGGGCATCGGTGACACCGACGTCGAAGCTGCGCTGGGTCAGCTGGTAGCTTTCCTCGAAGGTCTTCAGGGTGTCCCGCGTCAGTTCGAGCAGCGCCTGATCCGCCTGCCACTGCAGGTAGGCGTTGGCGACGCTGGCCACAAGACTGATCTGCGTGCTGCGCGCGGCCTGTTCGGTGGCCAGGTACTGCTGCAGGGCCTGCTCGCTGAGGCTGCGGATACGACCGAAGAAGTCCAGCTCCCAGGCGTTGACGCCCAGGGTGGCGCTGTACTGGCCACTGGTGCGGGCTTCACCGGTCTGGCTCAGGTCGGCTGGCAGGCGCTGGCGGGTGCCGGCGCCATCAGCGGAGACCGAAGGCAGCAGGTCGGCGCGCTGAATGCGGTACAGCGCGCGGTAGGCTTCGACGTTCAGCGCGGCGACGCGCAGGTCGCGGTTGTTTTCCAGCGCCACCTGCACCAGTTGCTGCAGCGCCGGGTCGCGGAAGAACTCGCGCCATTGCAGGTCGGCCGCCGCGCGGCTGCCTTCGCTGGCGGCGCTGCCATAGGCTTCGCCTTGCGGCCAGTCGGCGGCAACCGGAGCGTCCGGGCGTTCATAGTCGGGAATCAGGCTGCAGCCGCTGAGCAGAGCGGCGGCCACGGCCAGGGACAACAGGGACTGCCTCATTGCAGTACCTCCTTCTCGTTTTCACGGGTCGGCTCGGGGCGCTTCTTCTCGAAAATCGAGCAGACCACGACGTAGAACAGTGGAATCCAGAAGATCGCCAGGATCATCGCGCTGAGCATGCCGCCGATCACCCCGGTGCCGATGGCGTGCTTGCTGCCGGCGCCGGCACCGCTGGCGATGGCCAGCGGCAGGCAGCCGAGGATGAAGGCCAGCGAGGTCATGATGATCGGGCGCAGACGCATGCGGCAGGCTTCGATGGCCGCTTCGGCGAAGGTCATGCCCTGTTCGTACTGGGCCTTGGCGAACTCGACGATGAGAATCGCGTTACGCGCCGACAGACCGATGGTGGTGAGCAGGCCGACCTTGAAGAACACGTCGTTGGACAGGCCACGCAGCTCGGTGAACATCAAGGCGCCGATGATCCCCAGCGGCACCACCAGCATCACCGAGAACGGGATCGACCAGCTCTCGTACAGCGCTGCCAGGCAGAGGAACACCACGATGGCGGAGATCACGAACAGCGCGGTGGTCTGCGAGCCGGCCAGGCGTTCCTCGTAGGACAGACCGGTCCAGGAATAGCCCACGCCCTGTGGCAGCTGCGTGGCGATTTCCTCGACGGCGGCCATGGCATCACCGGTGCTGTAGCCGGGCGCCGGCGCGCCGAGGATTTCCACCGCCGAGACGCCGTTGTAACGCGCCAGCTTGGGTGCACCGTAGGTCCATTCGCCACTGGCGAAGGCACTGAACGGCACCATGCGGCCCTGGTCGTTGCGCACGTACCACTTGTTCAGGTCTTCCGGGCTCATGCGCGCTTCGGACGCGCCTTGCAGGTAGACCTTCTTCACCCGACCGCGGTCGATGAAGTCGTTGACGTAGCTGGCGCCCCAGGCAATCGACAGGGTGCTGTTGATGTCCGACAGCGACAGGCCGAGGGCGCGGGCGCGCTCGTCATCGATCAGCAACTGGTACTGCGCCTCGTCGCGCAGGCCGTTGGCACGCACGCTGTCGAGCACCGGGTGCTGGTTGGCCAGTTGCAGGAACTTGTCGCGTGCCTCGTTCATCACCTCATGGCCAACACCCGCCTGATCCTGCAGGAAGAAGTTGAAGCCGGTGGCGTTACCCATCTCCATGACCGCCGGCGGGGCGAAGGCGAACACCATCGCATCGCGGAAGCTGAAGAAGTGCATCTGCGCACGTTGCGCCAGCGCGGCTACGCCATTCTCGGCGCCGGGACGTTCACCCCAGGGCTTGAGCATGATGAAGGCCATACCGGAGCTCTGGCCGCGGCCGGCGAAGTTGAAGCCGGTGACGGTGAACACCGATTTGACTGTGCTCGCTTCGTCTTCCAGCAGGTACTGGCGCATTTCATCGACCACCACCTGGGTACGCTCGGCACTGGAGCCCGATGGCGTCTGCACCTGGGCGAACAGCACGCCCTGGTCTTCCTCGGGGAGGAAGGCGGTGGGGATGCGGGTGAACATCCACGCCATGATGATGACGATCACCAGATACAGCAGCAGGTAGGGTGTCTTGCGCTTGAGCATGCCGGCGACGCCGCGCTGATAGGCGTTGCTGCCGCGGTCGAAGGTGCGGTTGAACCAGCCGAAGAAGCCGCGTTTGGCCTCGTGGTGGTCGCTGTCGATGGGTTTGAGCAGGGTGGCGCACAAGGCAGGGGTGAAGATCAGCGCCACCAGCACCGACAGGGCCATGGCCGAGACGATGGTGATGGAGAACTGCCGGTAGATCACCCCGGTAGAGCCGCCGAAGAACGCCATCGGCAAGAATACTGCCGAGAGCACCAGGCCAATGCCCACCAGTGCGCCCTGGATCTGGCCCATGGACTTGCGCGTCGCTTCCTTGGGCGATAGCCCATCCTCGCGCATCACCCGTTCGACGTTCTCCACCACCACGATGGCGTCGTCCACCAGCAGGCCGATGGCCAGGACCATGGCGAACATGGTCAGGGTATTGATGGAGAAACCGAACGCGGCAAGTATGCCGAAGGTGCCGAGCAGTACCACCGGCACCGCCATGGTCGGGATGATGGTGGCGCGCAGGTTCTGCAGGAACAGGAACATCACCAGGAACACCAGCACGATGGCCTCGAACAGGGTGTGCACCACCCCTTCGATGGAGGCCGAGATCACCGGCGTGGTGTCGTAAGGGAAGACCACTTCCATGCCGGCCGGGAAGAACGGCTCGAGATTGGAGATGGTTTCGCGTACCGCTTTGGCGGTGTCCAGGGCGTTGGCACCGGTGGCCAGACGAATCGCCAGACCCGAGGCCGGCAGGCCGTTGAACTGCGCGTTGATGGCGTAGTTCTCGCCGCCCAGCTCGACCTTGGCGATATCGCCCAGACGCACCTGGGAGCCATCGGCCTGCACCTTGAGCAGAATCTTGCGGAACTCTTCCGGGGTCTGCAGGCGCGTCTTGCCGATGATGGTGGCGTTGAGCTGGTTGCCCGGCGACGCAGGCAGGCCGCCGAACTGGCCGGAGGAAATCTGCACGTTCTGCGCCTGGATGGCGCTGCGCACGTCAACCGGGGTCAGCTGGAAGCTGTTGAGCTTGGCCGGGTCGAGCCAGATGCGCATGGCGTACTGCGCGCCGAACACCTGGAAGTCGCCGACGCCCTTGGTCCGCGAGATCGGGTCTTGCAGGTTGGAGACGATGTAGTCCGACAGGTCCTCACGGGTCATGCTGCCGTCTTTCGACACCACGCCGATGACCATCAGGAAGTTGCGCACCGACTTGGTCACGCGGATGCCCTGTTGCTGGACTTCCTGTGGCAGCAGCGGGGTGGCCAGTTGCAGCTTGTTCTGCACCTGAACCTGGGCAATATCCGGGTTCACCCCCTGTTCGAAGGTAACGATGATCTCCATGCTGCCGTCGGAGTTGCTCGACGAGCTGACATAGCGCAGGCCGTCGATGCCGTTGAGCTGCTGTTCGATCACCTGCACCACGGTGTCCTGCACCGTCTGCGCCGAGGCGCCCGGGTAGCTGACCTGGATGGCAACGGCAGGCGGCGCGATGCTCGGGTACTGGTTGATCGGCAGCTTGAGGATGGACAGGCCACCCGCCAGCATGATCACCAGGGCGATCACCCAGGCGAAGATCGGCCGGTCGATAAAGAATCTGGACATTCAGTACTTCTCCGTTAGTCCTGGCCGCTGGCTTGTTCGGCGTCTTGGGCAGGCTGTTCGGTCTTGACGTTGCTGGCCGGGACGGCCTTGACCTCGGCGCCGGGCTGCACGAACTGCAGGCCTTCGGTGATCAGACGGTCGCCTTCGTTCAGGCCTTCCTCCACCAACCAGGCACTGCCGGCGGTGCGATCGGCCTTGAGCACGCGCAGTTCAACCTTGTTGTCTGCACCCACCACCATCGCCGTCGGCTCGCCGCGCTGGTTGCGGGTCACGCCCTGCTGGGGGGCGAGGATGGCGTTCTGTTTGACCCCGGAGAGCAGCTCGGCATGCACGAACATGCCCGGCAGCAGCAGGTGGTCCGGGTTGGGGAACACGGCGCGCAAGGTCACCGAACCAGTGCTTTCGTCCACCGCCACTTCGGAGAACTCCAGCTTGCCTTCATGGGCGTAGCGGCTGCCGTCTTCCAGCTTCAGCGCGACCTTGGCGGCGCTGTCGCTGGCCTTCTGCAGACGGCCCTCGGCCAGGTCACGGCGCAGGCGCAGCAGTTCCTTGCTCGACTGGGTGACGTCGACGTAGATCGGGTCGAGCTGCTGGATGGTGGCCATGGCGTTGGCCTGGCCGTTGCTGACCAGTGCACCTTCGGTCACTGCGGAGCGGCCGATGCGACCGCTGATCGGCGCCATCACCTTGGTGTAGCGCAGGTCGATGCGTGCCTGTTCCAGCGCGGCATCGGCCTGCAGACCGGCAGCGCGGGCTTCGTCATAGGCCTGTTGGCTGACGGCCTTGTCGGCGACCAGCAGCTTGTAGCGATCAGCCAGGGACTTGGCGGAAAGCTGCGTGGCCTGCGCGCTCTTGAACGTGGCTTGGTAGGTGGCCGGGTCGATCTGGTACAGCTGCTGACCTGCCTTGACCTCGCTGCCCTCGGTGAACAGGCGCTTCTGAATGATGCCGTTGACCTGTGGGCGCACCTCGGCGATGCGATAAGCGCTGGTGCGACCCGGTACTTCGCTGGTCAGTGCAAAGGGTTTGGCTTCGAGCGTGACCACTCCGACTTGCGGCGTTTGCTGGGTCTGTGGGGCGCTGGATTCCTGGCAGCCGGTGAGACTGAGCATTGCCACGGCGATGGCGGAAACCAAGACAGCGAAGGCTGGCTTCGAGTGCATCTGAGAACCTCGTTTTATCGAATCATGGCCCAAGGGGCGAAGGGGACGAAGGCAGGGGAAAAAATCGATGGAGGAATATACTTACGTACGTGAATGTTTGTAAATGCCTAAAGCTGCCTGCATACTCTCGCCCGTCCTTCCTTACCGAAGGGTTACGGCAATGCGACAGCAGGTGACAGATGGCCAGAAGAACCAAAGAGGAAGCGCAGGCGACACGGGTGCAGATACTCGATGCCGCCGAGCGGGTGTTCCATGCCCAAGGCGTTTCCCGTGCGTCTCTGGCTGAGGTGGCGAAAGAGGCTGGTGTCAGCCGCGGCGCCATCTATTGGCATTTCGAGAACAAGATAGACCTGTTCCAGGCCATGCTCGAACGTCTGCGCCTACCGCTCGAGGAGCTGGCGCGTGCCAGTGAGAGCGAGGACGAGCCGGACCCGCTGGGCTGCATGCGTGAGTTGCTGATCAAGGCGCTGACGCGTTTGGCCAGCGAGCCGCAGACCCATCGCATCCACGACATCCTGCGCTACAAGTGCGAATACACCGGTGAGCTGCTCGGTCTGCGCGAGCGCATGCAGGCGCTGAGCCTGGAATGCGATCAGCGCATCGCCAAGGCGCTGAGCAACGCGGTCAACAAGGGCCAGTTGCCGGGCGAGCTGGACTGCGCGCGCGCGGCCGTCTGCTTGCATGCCTATATGGAAGGCATCGAGGCCAACTGGCTGCTGGTGCCCAACTTCGACCTGGCGCAGCAGGCGCCTGCACTGGTCGATACCGTGCTGGACATGCTGCACAGCCCGGCGTTGCGCCTGACGCCGGGCGGTTAGGTGCCTGGCAAGGGGTAGGGTGCGTTGTGCGCATCAGGGGCTAGCCCGTTTTTTCGGTGCGCACAGCGCACCCTGCGACAGCGCAATCGGGGCTGAGCTTCAGCTCGCGCGGCGCTGTTCGGGCAGCTCCGGCAAACGATGTGGCGCGCGCAGTCGCGCTTCCAGCCTGGCGACGAACTGGTGCGCCTCTGCTTCGCTGCGAAAACTCACGCAATGTTGATCCAGGCGAACCTGCCACAGGCGTTCGCCGCCCTGGTTCTGCGGTTGGACGACAATCTTCATGCTGACCACCTCCTTGAGTGCGACGAGTCGTCGGCGCTACTTGGGGACAGTCAGGATAGTCCGCTTGCATGATCATTTTCTGATCTGGGTCAAACAGCCGACCAGCGTGACGGCCGCTTTGCGATAAGCGGTACCGCGAAGTCAACGTGACTGGGTCAGGCGAGGTGGGGCTGAAGCAGAGAGGTAGGGTGCGCTGTGCGCACCAGGTACTAGCCGGTTTTTTCGGTGCGTACAGCGCACCCTACGACATCGCAATCAGGGCTGAGATTCAGTCTGTAGGGTGGGCCGGGCGGTTTTCCGTTTCAGCCCACCACACCGACTCATCACATGCGACCCAGCCCACCGTCGCGCCTCAAAAGCCTTCGAGCACGATCTTGCCCTTGGCCTTGCCACTTTCCAGCAGCGCATGAGCGCGACGCAGGTTGGCGGCGTTGATGGTGCCGAAATGCTCACCGAGGGTGGTCTTGATCACGCCGGCGTCGACCAGATCGGAGACCCGCTCCAGCAGACGATGCTGCTCGATCATGTCAGCGGTCTGGTACAGCGAACGGGTGAACATCAGCTCCCAGTGCAACGACAGGCTCTTGCGCTTGAGCTGCATCACATCCAGCGGTTGCAGCGGATCATCGATCAGCGCCAGACGCCCCTGCGGCGCCAGGCACTCGACCAGTTGCGCGTAGTGCTGGTCGGTCTGGGTCAGGCTGGCGACATGGGTGACCTGGCCGACACCGATGCGCGCCAGTTCCTCGCTCAGCGGCTTGCTGTGATCGATCACGTGATGCGCGCCCAGCTCGCGGACCCAGGCCTGGGTTTCCGGACGCGAGGCGGTGCCGATCACGGTCAGGCCGGTCAGGCAGCGTGCCAGCTGGGTGAGGATCGAACCGACGCCGCCGGCGGCACCGACGATCAGCAGGCTCTGGCCCTGATCCGCCGAGCCCTCGGCAACCTGCAGGCGCTCGAACAGCAGTTCCCAGGCGGTGATGGCGGTCAGCGGCAGGGCTGCAGCCTCGGCGAACGACAGGCTGCCCGGCATATGACCGACGATGCGCTCATCGACCAGGTGCAGCTCGCTGTTGGCACCGGCGCGGTCGATGGCACCGGCATAGAACACCCTGTCGCCGGGCTGGAACAGGCTGACTTCGCTGCCCACGGCCTTGACGATGCCGGTCGCGTCCCAGCCCAGTACCTTGGCCGCGCCGTTCTCCGGCGCGACGCCTAGGCGGATCTTGGTATCGACCGGGTTGACCGAGATGGCCCGAACCTCGACCAGAAGATCGTGCGCACCCGGAGTAGGCTCGCTCAGTTGCACGTCCTGCAGCGCTTCGGGGTGGTCTGCCGGCAGGGATTGGTAGTAAGCGACGGCTTTCATGGAAATGGTCCTCTTCGAGTATTCAGGTAAGGGGTTGCAGTGGGAGCAGATCGATGCCCGCCAGCCGCTCGCCGAATGCGTTGGTGAAATATAGGAAATGGGGCGCTGCGCGGTGCTGGTCCAATGCTTCGGCGTCGCGCCATTGTTCGATCATCACGAACTGGTCCGGGTCCATCTTGTTGCGGTGCAGCGCGTACTGCAGGCAGCCGGGCTCTGCGCAGGTGGCCGTGACCAGGCGTTGCAGGCCCGCGGCCACTGCCTCTGCATGACCTGGCAGGGCCTTGATGGTGGCGATCAGTGTGAGAGCAGTGGTCATGGCGGGCTCCGGTAGGGGGATTGGAGCCATGCTCGTTTATTTGTGTGGCAAGAAAAAGCAGCTGGTAATAGAGTCTCTTTCATCATTAATTTGAAAGTGAGCCGCCATGCTGCGTTTCGACGACCTGCAACTCTTCGTGCGTACCGCCGAGACTGGAAGCCTGTCCGCAGCGGCGCGGCAGCTGGATGTATCGCCGGCAGTCGCCAGCGCCGCCCTCAAGCGACTGGAGCAGCAGTTGCAGGTGCGCCTGCTGGCGCGCTCGACGCGCAGCCTGCGTCTGACGCCCGAGGGCGAGCTGTATCTGGTGCATGCCCGGCTGGCGTTGCAGAGTCTGGAGGAGGGGCGTCAGCAACTGGTCGGCAGTCAGGAGGGTATCTGCGGTGTATTGCAACTGTCGGCACCCTCGGATCTCGGTCGCAATACGCTGTTGCCCTGGCTCGACGAGTTCCAGGACGAGCATCCGCAACTGCAGCTGCGCCTGCTGCTGGCAGACCGGGTAGCCGATCTGTTTCGTGAGCCGGTGGATATCGCCCTGCGCTACGGCGCACCGGAGGATTCCAGCCTGGTGGCGCTGCCGGTGGCGCCGAACAATCGTCGGGTGCTCTGCGCCTCGCCTTCCTATCTCGCTCGCTACGGTGCGCCGCAGACGGTGGAGGATCTGCGCGATCACAACTGCCTCCTCTATATGCTGCATGGCCGCGCGCATGACCGTTGGCGCTTTCAGGATGGCAAGCGCGAGGTGCTGATGAGTGTCGCGGGTAACCGGGTTTGCGACGATGCCGATGTAACCCGGCGCTGGGCCGTGGCCGGGCGGGGCGTGGTGTACAAGTCCTGGCTGGATGTCGCCGAAGACGTGCGTGAAGGGCGTCTGCAGGTGCTGCTGCCGAACTGGCTGGGCGAGCCGACGCCGCTGTATCTGGTGTGTGCCCACCGTGCCCAACTGAGCAAGGCGGTGCATCTGCTGCGCAAGTTCGTGCAACTACGCTGCCAGCGGTTGCTGGACGCTGCGCCGTGGTGTTAGCACTCAACGCTATAAAGCTCCGAACCCCTGCTAGACTCTCGTACACAACGCCTGCGGCAACGCACCGCAGTGTCGCACTGGCATCCTCTGTTTAGAGTCGCGCCCCATGAAACTGGCCCGTAACGACCGCTCACTGACTGCCTGGGTGCTGTACTTCAGCATCCTGTTCAGTGCGTTCGTCTGTGCCATCAGCCACGGCCAGATGGCCGGCATGCAGCTCAGTGGTCTGGACGGGCAGTACTGTTCGTTCGAGGGCAACTTCGGCGCGGGCGCCGACCTGAGCGGCTCCGGCATCGTCGCACCGAACCCGGCTACCGGCGCCAACTGCGCCCTGGCCAGCCTGTTCAGCGCCATCATTCTCGCCGCCTTCTTCGGCCTGCTCGGGCTGCTGGCTGCCGAGCGCAACTGGCCGCTGTCCGCGCTGCATCTGCCGCGACTCACCCGCTATCGCTGGCCACCAGCCAATCCCCGCGCTTCTCCTTTGCTCGCCTGATCCGTCCGCCCCTTCAGGGCGTCCCTATCATGCGAATGCCTCGCCGTGTGTCCACGACTGCGGCGGGCTGGAGAAAGCTTCATGGCGTCTTCCCCCGATTGCACCGCACCTGCCCGTGAGCGTGCGGCCCCGTCGTTCTACAACCTGGCCTGGCGCTGGCATTTCTATGCCGGGTTGTTCGTCATCCCGTTCATGATTCTGCTGTCGGTCACCGGGATCATCTATCTGTTCAAACCGCAGCTCGACACCTGGCTGTATCCGCACCTGATGCTGGCGCCGGCCAGCGAGCAGCGCGTCAGTGCCGACCAGCAGCTGGCGCTGGTCGAGCAGCTCTATCCTGGCGCGACGCTGAGCAAGTACCTGCCTCCGGTCGGCGAAGGGCGCAGTGCGCAGTTCGTCATCGAGCGCGACGGCCGCCTGCTCAACCTGTTCGTCGATCCCTACCGTGGCACCCTGCTCGGCGAGCAGGACGCGCAATGGAACCTGCAGGCGGTGGCGCGTACCCTGCACGGCGATCTGATGATCGGCACCCTGGGCGATCGCCTGATCGAGCTGGCCGCGGGCTGGGGCATCGTGCTGGTGGTGTCCGGCCTGTACCTGTGGTGGCCGCGCGGCAGCAATCCGGCCGGCGTACTCTGGCCGCGCCTGCATGCCCGAGGTCGCCTGCTGTGGCGCGACCTGCATGCCGTGACCGGCTTCTGGGGCTCCCTGCTGCTGTTGTTCATGCTGCTCACCGGCATGACCTGGACCGGCTTCTGGGGGGCTCAGTTCGCCGGCGCCTGGAACCAGTTTCCCGCGGCGATGTGGGATGACGTGCCCAAGTCCGGGCAGCTTGCCGGCAGCCTCAACAGCAGCCGCGAGCAGACCGTGTCCTGGGCGGCGGAGGTCACGCCGCTGCCGGCGTCCGATCCGCATGCGGCGCATCGTGGCCATGCCGGTCACGACCAGGGCCCGGCTGCGCCACGCATCAGCCTGCAGCAGGTGGTCGATACGGCCGACGCTCGCGGCGTGCAACGCGGCTACAGCATCAGCTTCCCGCAGGGGGCCAGTGGCGTTTACAGCGTCGCGCTGTTCGCCGATGACCCGCGCAACGACGCCACCCTGCATCTGGATCAATACAGCGGTGCGGTGCTGGCCGATGTGCGCTGGGCTGATTACGGCATGGTTGCACGAGCCGTCGAGAGCGGGGTGAAGCTGCACGAAGGCAAGATGTTCGGCCTTGCCAACCAGATCCTGATGGCGCTGGTCTGCCTGCTGATCATTTTCAGCGCGGTCAGTGGCCTGGTGATCTGGTGGAAGCGCCGCCCGGCCGGTCGCCTCGGCGTACCGCCGCTGCGCCACGATCTGCCGCGCTGGAAGACCGCCATCGGCGTGATGATCGCGCTGGGCATGATCTTCCCGCTGGTGGGCGCCTCACTGTTGCTGATGTGGGCGCTCGACCGCTCCCTCGGCTTGCTTCCCAGCACGCGTCTCGCCAGTTGAGGCGTGCCATGATTCTCAACGATACCAACCCGGAGACAACCCGCATGAACCTGCGCAAAACCCTGCTAGGCCTTGTTCTGATCCTGCCCGCAATGCTGGCCCAGGCCCACGAGTACGAAGTCGGCCAGCTGCATATCGATCACCCCTGGTCGCGTGAGATGCCGCCAGTGGCGCCGACTGCCGCCGCCTATTTCGTTGTGCACAACAGGGGCAGCGAGGCTGATCGCCTGCTGGCCGTCAGCACTCCGGTGGCCGGCAAGGCCGAGCTGCATGAGCATGTGCACGCAGATGGCGTGATGAAGATGCAGCAGGTGCAGGACGTCGCCATCCCTGCCGGTGGCGAGGTGAAATTCGAGCCCATGGGCTACCACGTCATGCTGTTCGACCTGAAGCAGCAGGCCAAGGACGGTGAGCGCTTCCCGCTGACGCTGACGTTCGAGAAGGCCGGCAAGGTCGAGGTCGACGTCGCCGTGCAGCAAGACGCGCCGGCTGGCCATGATCATGGCGACGCCCACGACCACGGCAAGCATCAGCACTGATGCTGTTCACGGCACGCAGACGTACGCTCGCCGCCCAGCTCGGGCTGCTGGCGTTCGTCCTGATAGTGCTGGCGCCACTGGCGTCGCAACTGCGTGCCGAACCGGCTGACTGGCGCTGGCTGAACCAGCTCGGCTGTCATGATGGGGCGGGCAGCGTGCCGGTCGCGCTCGACAGGAGCCAGCCGGTGCTGCAGGTGGACGCCTGCGGCTACTGTTCGTTGCTCTCCCACTGCCCGGCGCTGGCCGAAAGTAACTGGTCCGCTGCGGGGCGCCTGCAGCCGCGCCATGAGGTGTGCGGGGCGTTACCGGCGCAGTCGCTGCAGACTGCCCATTTCCCTCATGCGCTGTCACGCGCACCGCCGGTTCTCACCTGAAGTTTTCCAGCTACTGAGGCGTTTGCCAGGCCTCTTCGCCAATCGACTTTTCAGGTATCCGCATGTCCGTTTCCTTCGTTACGGGCGCCGCTTCCGTGCGCCCTCGTTTTCCCCTGTCTGCCCTGGCCGTTGCCTGTGGCCTGAGTGCCATCGCGCCGCTGCATGCCGAGGAGCATGTCCACCAACTGCCGCCCACGGTGATCACGGCAATCCAGCAGAGCTCGCCGCTGACGGTGGTGGCCGATCCCAAGGACCCACGCCAGCCGGTGCCGGCCAGCGATGCCGCCGACTACCTCAAGACCATTCCCGGTTTCTCCGCGATTCGCAGCGGCGGCAGCAACAGCGACCCGGTGCTGCGCGGGATGTTCGGCTCGCGCCTGCTGCTGTTCACCGACGGCGGCCAGATGCTGGGTGCCTGCCCCGGTCGGATGGACGCGCCCAGCTCTTATATCGCCCCGGAAACCTATGACCTGCTGACCGTGACCAAGGGCCCGCAGACGGTGATCTGGGGCCCCGGCGCCTCGGCCGGTGTGGTGCGCTTCGAGCGCGAGCCTGCGCGCTTCGGCGAACTCGGCGCGCGCCTGCATGCCAGCGTGCTGGCCGGCTCCAATGGGCGCTTCGACCGCCTGATCGACGGCGCCGTCGGCAGCGAGCAGGGCTACCTGCGGGTGATGGCCAACCGTTCGCACTCGGACGACTACGACAACGGTGATGGCGACACCATCGCCTCGCGCTGGGACAAGTGGAACACCGATGTGGCACTGGGCTGGACGCCGGATGCCGACACCTTGATCGAGCTAAGCGCCGGCCGTGGCGATGGCGAGGCGCGCTACGCCGGGCGCGGCATGGACGGCACCCAGTTCAAGCGCGAAAGCCTGGGCCTGCGCATCGAACGCAGCAACCTCGGCGGCGTGCTGGACAAGGTCGAGGCCAAGATCTACTACAACTACGCCGACCACATCATGGACAACTTCCGCCTGCGCATGCCGAACCCGAGCAGCATGATGGCCATGCCCATGGCCTCGCAGGTCGACCGGCGTACCCTGGGCGCACGCCTGG
This sequence comes from Pseudomonas sediminis, assembly GCF_039555755.1. Classification (NCBI taxonomy): domain Bacteria; kingdom Pseudomonadati; phylum Pseudomonadota; class Gammaproteobacteria; order Pseudomonadales; family Pseudomonadaceae; genus Pseudomonas; species Pseudomonas sediminis. Next base: position 817,522 of record NZ_CP154631.1, on the reverse strand, counting down.
CCGCGACCTGGACGTGGGACGACCTCGAACTGATCACCGGCATCGATGCGCAGCGCAGCGAGCACCGTGCCCGCCGCTCCACCTACAGCATGATGACGGGCTACACCGACGCCGATCGCTTCCCCTGGAACAGGGACGCGCTGATGCACAACTACGGCGCGTTCGCCGAGGCCACCTGGAGCCTGGCCGAACGTTATCGGCTGGTCTCCGGGGCGCGCGTGGATCGTGCCTCGGCCAAGGATTTCCGGCAGAGTTTTCGCAGCATGATGGGCATGGCGCGGCCCAACCCGACGGCGGGCGAGACACGCGCCGAGACCCTGCCCAGCGGCTTCGTGCGCTATGAGCACGACCTGTCCGGTTCGTCGACCACCCTCTATGCGGGCATCGGCCATGTGCAGCGTTTCCCGGATTACTGGGAGCTGTTCTCGGCGGGACTGAACGGCCCGGCTGGCTCGCGCAATGCTTTCGATGGTATCGAGCCGGAGAAGACCACCCAGCTCGATATCGGCATCCAGTATCAGGGCGAGGCGCTGCAGGCCTGGGCGTCGGCCTATGCCGGGCAGGTGCGGGACTACATCCTGTTCGACTATCGCGGTATGGGCACCCAGGCCGACAACGTCGACGCGCGCATCATGGGCGGCGAACTGGGTGTGGCCTACGCCTTCGCGTCCAACTGGAAGGCCGATGCAACCCTGGCCTACGCCTGGGGCAAGAACAGCAGCGACGGCGAGGCACTGCCGCAGATGCCACCGCTGGAGGCGCGCCTGGGGCTGAGCTACCAGCGTGACGCCTGGAGCGCCGGTGCGCTCTGGCGTGTGGTCGACGGCCAAGGGCGCATCGCCGACGGGCGCGGCAACGTGGTTGGGCAGGACTTCGGTGACAGTGCCGGCTTCGGCGTATTCTCGCTCAACGGCGCCTACCGCGTCAGCCAGCAGGTCAAGCTCAGCGCCGGTGTGGATAACCTGCTCGGCAAGCGCTATGCCGAGCACCTCAACCGGGCCGGCGACGCCGGCTTCGGCTTCCCGGCCGACACCCGCATCGACGAGCCGGGTCGCACCTTCTGGGCCAAGGTCGATTTCGACTTCTGACGCCTCAGTGCTGTTGCTCCCCTCTCCCATTCATGGGAGAGGGGCTGGGGGAGAGGGGACCTCTGCCGACCTTGCCGGATTGCCTCCGGGCTACGATTTTTTGCATGCTAATACGGCCTTAAGGTTGCGGCGCGAAAGTAGTCCCCGCAGACCCACTTTCCCCTGCATCCGAGAGGACTTCACCATGCGCAAACTGCTTCTGCTTTCTCTGGCCCTGGCCAGCCCGCTGACCTTCGCTGCTACCCAATGCACCACCGCCGACAAGGCGCAGTGGCAGGATCAGGACAAGTTCCAGGCCGACCTGAAAGCCCAGGGCTACGAGATCAAGAAGTTCAAGATCACCGGCGGCAACTGCTACGAAATCTACGGCCACAACAAGGACGGCAAGAAGGTCGAAATCTACTTCGACCCGGTCAGCGGCAAGCCGGTCAAGAGCAACGTGGAAGGCTGATGAGCACCTCGACCGTGCGCTTGTGGGATCCAGTGGTGCGTCTGTTCCACTGGTCCCTGGCCGGCGCTTTCCTGGCCAACTACTTCTTCACCGAAGAGGGTGAGAACTGGCACCGCTGGTTCGGCTACTACGCGGTGGCCTGGCTGGCGATCCGCCTGGTGTGGGGTTTCGTCGGTACGCCGGCGGCGCGCTGGGCGGATTTCTGGCCGAGCCGTGCGCGTTTGAGCGAGCACCTGCGCGCCTTGATTTCCGGGCAGCCGTATCACCGCATGGGGCATTCGCCGCTGGGCGCGCTGGTGATGATCCTGATGATGACGTTGATGCTCGGCCTGGGTGTGACCGGCTTTCTGATGGAGGAGGTCGATTATTTCTGGGGCGCGGATCTGCCGCTGGAAATCCACGAATTCTGTGCCAACGGCCTGATGGCGTTGGTCGGCCTGCATATCGCCGCCGCCTTGTTCGAGAGCTATCGGCTGCGCGAGAACCTGCCGTTGTCGATGGTGACCGGCAAGCGGCGCAAGCTCTCGGAGCACTGAGTGTACCGTCGCGGCTAAAGCCCTTCCCACGAAGCGTGGGTATTGTGGGAGGCGCTTCAGCGGCGATGTTCTTGCTCAAGCCAGGCGCGCGTCCAGGCTATTCTGTGCCAGGCGTTTGGCCTGTGCCTCGGTCATGCCCAGGTGTTCGTGCAGGGCGGCGAAGTTCTCGCCGACGTAGCCGCCGAAGTAGGCAGGGTCATCCGAGTTCACCGTCACCTTCACGCCGCGCTCGAGCATCTCGAGGATGTTGTGCTGGCCCATATGTTCGAACACGCACAGCTTGATGTTCGACAGCGGGCAGACGGTCAGCGGGATCTGTTCGTCGATGATGCGCTGCATCAGTCGCTCGTCTTCGATGGCGCGTACGCCGTGGTCGATGCGCTTGATCTTGAGCAGGTCCAGCGCTTCCCAGATGTACTCGGGCGGGCCTTCCTCGCCAGCGTGCGCCACCGCATGCAGACCTTCGCTACGTGCCTTGGCGAACACCCGTTCGAACAGACGCGGCGGGAAGCCCTTTTCCGAGCTGTCGAGGCCGACGCCGATGAAGGCATCGCGGAACGGCATGGCCTGTTCCAGGGTCTTGAACGCCTCTTCTTCAGGAAGATGGCGCAGGAAGCTGAGGATCAGACCGTGGCTGATGCCCAGCTGTTTCTCGCCGTCGAGCAGCGCCTGCTGGATGCCACGCAGCACTACCTCGAAGGGAATGCCACGGTCGGTGTGGGTTTGCGGGTCGAAGAAAGGTTCGACGTGGATGACGTTCTGCGCCTTGCAGCGTTGCAGGTAGGCCCAGGTCAGGTCGTAGAAATCCTGCTCGGTACGCAGCACGTTGGCACCGGCGTAATACAGGTCGAGAAATTCCTGCAGGTTGTTGAAGGCGTAGGCCGCGCGCAGGGTCTCGACATCGGCCCAGGGCAGGGCGATCTGGTTGCGTTCGGCCAGGGCGAACAGCAGCTCGGGCTCCAGCGAACCCTCCAGATGCAGGTGTAGTTCAGCCTTGGGCAGGGCATTCAGCCATTCGGGCATGTTCGGTTCTCGTTGTCAGGCTTGGGAATCGGCAAAGTTTAACCGCTGGGACAGGATCGTGCTGCGTCGCCTAGCCCGCTGCGTAGGGTGGACACCGCTTTTCATGTCCGCCGATGTGCAGGCTCCGATGCTGAAGCGGTGGATGAAAAAAGCGTCATCCACCCTACGTGGCAATCAGCCCTATCAGGCCGTTGAAAAACGTAGGCGAGGCAGCCAGTGCAAGGCAAAAACAGGCGAAAAAGCGCAGTTTACGAGCTGTAAATGAGCATTTTGAGCCTGTTTTTAACGCAGCAATGGCAACGCAGGTAGTTTTTCAACAGCCTGCTATGCCTCCTCACGTCGATAGGCATAGGTATCGGCGAAGCGCGACAGCAGGTACTCGGCGCTGGTCACCGGTGTGTACTTGGCGGGGTCATCCGCGCTGGAGCAGTTCGGCAGGCAGTCGATCAGCGTGTCGGGATGCGGTTCGGCGAAGAACGGCATCGAGTAGCGATCCACTCCCAGCGGGCTGATCACGCGATGTGGCGTCGAGGTGTAACGGTCGTTGCTCCAGCGCGCCATCATGTCGCCGATGTTGACCACGAAGCTGCCGGCAATCGGTGGCGCGTCGATCCACTCGCCATCGCGTGCACGTACCTGCAGGCCGCCGGCATCGTCCTGGTAGAGCAGGGTGATGCAGCCGTAATCGGTGTGCGCGCCAGCGCCTTGCTGATCACTGCTGGTGGCGGTGTGGCGCGGCGGGTAGTGGATCATGCGCAGCACGCTGATCGGCTCATGAAAGCGCGCGTCGAAGAAGTCGTGCTCGATGTCCAGCGCCATGGCCATGGCGCGCAGCAGGGTCTTGGCCAGGTCCTGCATGTCGGAGTAATGCTGTTCCATCAGCACCTCCCAGCCGGGCATCTCCGGGTGGCGATTCGGTCCGCGCAAGGGTTTGTCGGCCAGCACCTCGGGGTGATCGGCGGGCATGTGGAAACCCATGTCGAAGGTTTCCTTCAGATCGCTCGGTTTGCTCGGGTCGAGCTGCTCGGTGGCGATGGCGCCGTAGCCACGATGGTGGGTGGTCTGGGTGATATCGATCCTGAGTTTCTCTTCTGCGGGCAGTGCGAAGAAGGTCTTCGCCGCACTGAGCAGGGCGTCGATGCGCTCGGCGCCGATAGGGTGACCGACGATGTAGAAGAAGCCCCAGTCGCGGCAGGCGCGGTCGATCTGCTCGGCGACGGCAGGCCAGGCCGAAGCGTCGGCGGCGTAGAGCGGGGCGATGTCGATGATGGGCAGGCTGTTCATAAAAGCTCCGGGATGTTGCTGCGAGTCTTCTCGTACCCAGGGCAGCGATGCGTGGCACCAAAGGCCGGCGCCACGGTGATGCGGTTCTGCTGAGATAAGCAGGGACGGCATCGGTGATTTCCAAATTATCGCGGCTGAAGCCGCTCCTACAGGTGTGGGAGCGGCTTCAGCCGCAGGCTTTACCAATCTGCTTACTTCGGCATTTCGGCCTTCACGTTTTCCACGTAGTAGTTCATCGAGGCCAGCTCGGCGTTGGTCGCGCTCACGCCCTCGGCGATGCGTACCGCGCCACTTTGGTCCTTGATCGGGCCGGTGAAGGGGTGGAACGCGCCGCTACGAATGTCGGCGATGATCTGCTCGGCTTCGCTCTTCACGTCAGCCGGCACCAGGTCGCTGATCGGCAGTTCGATGGTGTCCTCGGCCAGGCCACCCCAGAAGTCCTGTGGCTGCCAGCTGCCGTCGATCACCGCCTGGGTGGATTTGACGTAGTGCGGGCCCCAGTCGTTGACGATGGAGGTGAGCACTGCCTTGGGTCCGAAGTGAGCCATGTCCGAGGCGTAGCCGACGGAGTAGATGCCACGGCGCTCAGCGGTCTGGATCGGTGCCGGGCTGTCGGTGTGCTGGAACATCACGTCCACGCCCTGGTCGATCAGCGCGTTGGCAGCGTCGGATTCCTTGCCCGGATCGAACCAGGTGTTGACCCACACCACCTTGATCTCGGTGCCCGGATTGTACTTGTCCAGCGCCAGCTGGATGGCGTTGATGTCGCGGATCACCTCCGGGATCGGGAAGGAGGCGATGTAGCCGACTTTCTTGGTCTTGGTCATCTTCGCCGCGAGGAAGCCGCCAACGTAGCGCCCCTCATAGGAGCGCGACAGGTAGGTGCCGACGTTCTTGTCCTGCTTGTAGCCGGTGGCGTGCTCGAAGGTCACCTTGGGGAATTGCTTGGCCACCTTGATGGTTGGGTTCATGTAGCCGAAGGAGGTGGTGAAGATCAGGTCGAAACCGCCCTTGGCCATGTTGCGGATCACCCGCTCGGCGTCGGCACCTTCCGGCACGTTCTCGACGAAGCTGGTGGTGACCTTGTCGCCCATTTCCTTGATCAGCATTTGCCGGCCTTGTTCGTGCTGGTAAGTCCAGCCGTGGTCGCCGATGGGGCCGATGTAGACGAAGCCGACTTTCAAGGGATCGGCGGCGGAGGCGCTGAGCATGGCGCCAAAGCCCAGGGCGGCGACGAGGGTGCGCAGCAGCGGTTTTTTGCTCTTCTCGAACATGGTGGGTGCAGCTCCAGTCTTGGTATTGGGATGGCCGTTGGTTGGCTGATCCCATGACTGCAAAAAGCTGACCAACAAGACAGATAGCCGTGGCGGACCCATTTCATGCAGATGCGGTTGTGCGGGATGGAACGGTCTTGGTGCGCAGCGCGTGTAGTTGCCGTTTTGTGGTGCGCAAAGGGCGACTGCTTGTGGGATGTACGCAGGTAGGAGCGAGCTCTGCTCGCGAAGCGTTCGAGGTATGAGCCTTCGCGAGCAGAGCTCGCTCCTACAGCCGATTAATCGCTGACCGCTCGTAGGGTGCGCCGTGCGCACCTTGGTTCACCAGCGCGCACGGCTCACCCTGCGGATCGTCCTCAGCCGTTGATCAGCTCACGCGCCGCCTGGCGGTGATTGGCGATCAGCTGCGCCACATCGAGCCCTTCGATCTGCCCATCGATAACGCGCCAGGTGCCGCCGATCATCATCCGGTCGGCGCGGTCGGCGCCGCACAGCAGCAGTGCGGAGAGTGGATCGTGACTGCCGGAGAAGCGCAGCTCATCGAGCTTGAACAGCGCCAGGTCGGCCTGCTTGCCTACAGCCAGTTCACCGATGTCGCTGCGCCCCAGCAGTTTCGCCGAGCCCTTGCTGGCCCAGCCAAGCACGCGCTGCGGGGTGATCTGCTCGGCGCCGTAGCGCAGGCGCTGGATGTACAGCGCCTGGCGCGCTTCGAGGATCATGTTCGAGGCATCGTTGGAGGCAGAGCCATCGACGCCCAGGCCCAGCGGCGCACCGGCGGCTTCCAGCTCGACGCTGGGGCAGATGCCCGAAGCCAGGCGCATGTTGGAGCTGGGGCAATGACAGATGCCGGTGCCGGCAGCGCCCAGGCGGGTGATTTCGTCGGGGTTGAAATGGATGCCATGGGCCAGCCAGGTGCGTGGGCCGAGCCAGCCGACGCTGTCCAGGTAATCCACGGTGCGCAGGCCAAAGCGCTGCAGGCAGAAGTCCTCCTCGTCGAGGGTTTCGGCCAGGTGGGTGTGCAGACGCACGTCCAGCTCCTCGGCCAGTTCGGCGCTCTGGCGCATGATTTCCTGAGTCACCGAGAAGGGCGAGCAGGGCGCCAGGGCGATCTGGATCTGCGCCCCGTCGCCGCGCTCGTGGTACTGGCCGATCAGGCGCTGGCTGTCCGCCAGGATCACCTCACCCTGCTGCACCGTTTGCTGCGGCGGCAGCCCGCCGTCCGCTTCGCCCAGGCTCATCGAACCGCGCGTGAGCATGGCGCGCATGCCCAGTTCGCGTACCGCTTCGACCTGCACATCGATCGCGTTCTCCAGGCCGCCGGGGAACAGGTAATGGTGATCGGCCGCGGTGCTGCAGCCGGACAGCAGCAGTTCGGCCAGCGCCACCTTGCTGGCCAGGGCGAGCTTTTCGGGAGTGAGGCGTGCCCAGACTGGGTAGAGCGTCTTCAGCCAGGGGAACAGCGGCTGGTTGACCACCGGCGCCCAGGCGCGGGTGAGGGTCTGGTAGAAGTGATGGTGGGTATTGATCAGGCCCGGCAGCACCACGTGCTCGCGGGCGTCGAACACTTGCTGGCAGGGCGCGGCAGGTTGCTGGCCTTTGCTGAGCACTTCGACGATGCGGCCATCCTCGATCACCAGGCCGCCGGAAGCGTCCAGGTCATTGGCGGTGAAGATGGCGAGGGGGTTCTTGATCCAGATACGGGTAGCTGCCATGAGCAGGCTCCTCTGAGGTTGATGTCAGGTAAGCCAGCTCAGTGTTGACCCTGTCTGCTGATCCAGGTGCGTCGGAAATGACGTGCGGCGAAGATAGCTGACTCTGAAGTCAGGGGCAACAAGCCTATCGCGGCTGAAGCCGCTCCTACACGGCGCGCGGTGTTTTTGTAGGAGCGGCTTCAGCCGCGATCAACTGCTATACAGAACCAATCACGATCAGGAGGCAAAGGAATGCTTCGTTCAGACAAACCACATGCAGGAGCACTACGCCGTGGACGTTATTCCGAAACTGGTCGGATCTATTTACTGACGGCCGTACTGTATGGCCGAGAAGCGCTTCTCCAGGATTTCTCTCTCGGGCGACTATTGGTCGCCGAGCTTCGCGAGGCTCATGAGACCGGACTAGTGCACTCGCTGGCATGGGTGGTGATGCCTGATCATCTTCATTGGCTAGTGCAGCTGGAGAGCGCCACCTTGAATGAGCTGATGCGCCAGGTGAAAGGCCGCAGCTCACGGCAGATCAATCAGCGTTTGTCTCGGGTTGGCCCGTTATGGCAGCCCGGCTTTCATGATCGGGCTGTGCGTCAGGAAGAGGATTTACGAGCTGTTGCGCGTTACGTGATTGCCAATCCTGTGCGGGCAGGCCTGGTGAAACGGGTAGTGGATTACCCGCTATGGGATGCGGTGTGGCTGTAGAGCTTATCGCGGCTGAAGCCGCTCCTACACAAGCGACGCACACCCTGTAGGAGGGGCTTCAGCCGCGATTCATGTGCACATCAATGCCCCGGCTGCCACGGCTGGCCCAGCGACACCGGCGCATACAGCCGGGTCTTGATCGCATCGCGCGAGAGCAGCACCAGCACCACGATGGTGGCGACGTAGGGCAGCATGGCCAGCAGGTTCGACGGGATCGACAGGCCGATGCCCTGCGCCACCAGGTGGAGGATGCTGGCCAGGCCGAACAGGTAGGCGCCGAGCAGCACACGGAACACGCGCCAACTGGCGAACACCACCAGCGCCAGGGCGATCCAGCCGCGGCCGGCGGTCATGTTCTCCGCCCACATCGGCGTGTAGGCCAGCGACAGGTATCCGCCCGCCAGACCGGCCATGGCGCCGCCGAACAGCACCGCCAGGGTGCGCACGCGCAGCACTGGCAGGCCCATGGCACTGGCGGCGTCCGGGTTTTCGCCAACGGCCTGGATGATCAGGCCGATACGGCTTTTCAGCAGCACCCAGGCCACCAGCGCGAACAGGGCGAAGGACAGGTAGATCAGCACGTCCTGGGCGAACAGCATGCGCCCGATCAGCGGGATGTCCGCCAGCAGCGGAATGACAATGGGCTCGAAACCGCTCAGCGGCTTGCCGACCCAGGCGGCGCCGACGAAGGTGGACAGCCCCACGCCGAAGATGGTCAGCGCCAGACCGGTGGCCACCTGGTTGGCATTGAAGCCCAGCGCCACAGCGGCGAACAGCATCGACAGCAGCATGCCGGCGGCAATCGCCAGCAACACGCCCAGCCACAGGCTGCCGGTGCTGAAGGCGACGATGAAACCGATCACCGCGCCGAACAGCATCATGCCTTCCTGGCCGAGGTTGAGCACGCCGCTCTTCTCGCACACCAGCTCGCCCAGGGCCACCAGTAGCAGCGGCGTGCCGGTGCGCGCCATGGCGTAGAAAATATTGGTCAACAGATCGAGATCCATGGGGATTCCTTTGTGTATAGCTTTGTAGGCGCGAGGGGGACGCCCAATTCTTGCTCGCGATCAGTGTCGCCAAGGATCGCGAGCAAGCTCGCTCCTACAGGTTCTTTGTCAGGCCATGGCCTCGGTGTTGTTTTTGGCGCCGCGCTTCGCCCATTTCCACTTCAGCCGTGGCCGGTAGAAGATCAGCACGTCACAGGCCAGCAGGTAGAACAGCATCATTCCCTGAAACAGCTGGGTGATCGCCTGCGGCAGGTTGAGGTTCATCTGCGCGTTCTCGCCGCCCAGGTACAGTAGCGCCATCAACAGGCTGGCAAACAGAATGCCGAGCGGATTGAGACGGCCGAGAAAGGCTACAGTGATCGCCGCGTAGCCGTAGCCGGGCGAGACCTGCGGTACCAGTTGGCCAATCGGCCCGGCCACTTCGCCGACGCCGGCCATGCCGGCCAGCGCGCCGCTGACCAGCAGGGCGAACCACACCAGGCGCTTCTCGCGAAAGCCGACGAAACCGGCGGCGCGCTTGTCCAGGCCGAGCACCTTGATCTGAAAACCGAGAAAGCTCTTGTGCAGCAGTACCCACACCGCCACCAGAGCCAGCAGCGCCAGGTACAGGCCGCCGTGCAGGCGCCCGTCCTCGCTGACCAGCGGCAGGCGGCTGGCATCGCCGAACATGGCCGACTCAGGGAAGTTGAAACCAGCCGGGTCCTTCAGCGGGCCATGCACGAAGAACAGCAGCAGGTTCAGCGCGATGTAGTTGAGCATGATGCTGGTAAGGATTTCGTTGGCGTTGAACTGGGTGCGCAGCCAGGCGGTTAGCCCGGCCCAGGCCGCACCGGCAGCGGTGCCGGCCAGCACCACCCAGGCCAGTGCCCAGCGGCTTTCCCAGTCGATCAGTTGCAAGGCCATGGCACTGCCGGCCAGGGCGCCGATCAGCAACTGGCCTTCGGCGCCGATGTTCCAGATGCGCGCCTGGTAGGCCACCGCCAGGCCCAGGGCGCACAGCAGGATCGGCAGTGCCTTGACCAGCAGCTCAGACACGCCGTACCAGTCGCTGACCGGGGCGATCAGCAGGGTGTGCAGGGTTTCCAGCGGGTCATGGCCGAGCAGAGTGAACAGCAGCATGCCGCTCACCAGCGTCAGTACGGCGGCCAGCAGCGGCGACAGCCAGAGCATGGGGCGCGACTCTTGGCCGCGCGGTTCCAGGGATAACAGCATGACGGGCTCCGTCAGCAGGCCGCAGCAGCGGCGGGTTGATAGAACTCACCGGCCATCCAGCGGCCGACTTCCACGGTGGACACCTGAGCCGTCTCGGCCAGCGGCGACAGCCGCCCGCTGCACAGTGCGCCGATGCGGTCGCTGATCTGGAACAGCTCGTCGAGGTCTTCGGAGATCACCAGGATCGCCGCGCCGGCATCGCGCAGGGCGATCAGCGCGCGGTGGATGGCCGCAGCGGCGCCAACGTCCACGCCCCAGGTCGGATGCGCGGCCACCAGCAGTTTCGGGTTCTGCAGAATCTCGCGGCCAAGGATGAATTTCTGCAGATTGCCGCCGGACAGGCTGCGTGCGGCGGTGTCGGCATCCGGCGTTTTTACCGCGAAGCGCTGGATGATCTGCTCGGCCAGCGCACGTACCTTGCTGCGCTGCACCAGCCCCCCTTTGACCAGGCCCTGGCCGAAGGCGGTGAGCAGAGCGTTGTCCACCAGGCTCATCTCCGGCACCGCACCATGGCCGAGGCGCTCGGCGGGGACGAAGGCCAGGCCCAGCCCGCGCCGCGCATCCGGGTGCAAATTGGCTACCGCTGCGGCATCCAGGCTGACCCGCTCACGCTCGCCACGCGGCATGCGGGTTTCGCCGCTGAGCAGGGCGAGCAGCTCGTCCTGGCCATTGCCGGCCACCCCGGCGATACCCACGATCTCGCCGCTACGCACCTCCAGGCGAATGCGTTCCAGCGAGCAGCCGAACGGATCGGGGTTGTGCCAACTCAGGTCATCGACGCGCAGCCGTGGCAGGCCGCCGCTGACTTTCGGGTAACTGCTTTCCAGCCCCTCGGCGTCGCCGACCATCAGTCGCGCCAGCTCCAGGTCGCTGCACTCGGCCGGCACGCAATGGCCGGACACGCGCCCGCCTCGCAGTACCGTGGCGCTCTGGCATAGCGCGCGCACCTCGCCGAGCTTGTGGCTGATAAATAGGGTGCTGCAGCCCTCGGCGGCCAGGCGGCGCAGGGTGACGAACAGTTCGTCGGCCTCCTGCGGGGTGAGCACCGAGGTGGGTTCGTCGAGAATCAGCAGTTGGATGTCCTGCATCAGGCAACGGACGATTTCCACCCGCTGGCGCTCACCGATGGACAGGCTGTGCACCAGACGCGTCGGCTCCAGCGCCATGCCGTAGCGCTGCGACACCTCGCGAATTTTCGGCTCCAGTTGCTTCGGTGTACCGGCGCCCGCGCCCATGGCCAGGGCGATGTTCTCGGCCACGCTCAGGGTCTCGAACAAGGAGAAATGCTGGAACACCATGCCGATGCCCAGGCCGCGCGCCATGGCCGGATCGCGCATCTTCAGGGCCTGGCCCTGCCAACGAATCTCGCCGCTGCTGGGCTGGGTCACGCCGTAGATGATCTTCATCAGGGTGCTCTTGCCGGCACCGTTCTCGCCGAGCAGAGCGCGGATCTCACCGGGGGCGATGGTCAGGTCGATACGGTCGTTGGCCAGACAGCCGGGGTATTGCTTGCTGATGGCGGTCAGCTGCAGGCGTGGGGAAGCGGGTGGGGCGGACATGGGAAGCGCTCATGAACATGACTGAGCGGGGATAAAGCAAAAACTTGGCCAGTGAGTCAGAAAACCCATTTAATGGGCTCTCGCCTATGGCCGAGCGCACTGCAATGCCTGCCATTGGTGCGCGTCTCTCCGTGCGCTGTGCACAATGCACCGTATTCGCGCGTGCTACTACGGTATATAGGGCGGCATTCGTGTAGGAGCGGCTTCAGCCGCGATTCGTAACTCCAATGCCTTGGGTTTTGCTCGAAGCCCCAGCAAGTAGCCTGGGTAGAACGCAGCGAAACCCGGGGAACGATTGATGGGTTTCGCCAAGCTCAACCCATCGATTGCATATTGGCCACATGACACGGACCAATATCGATCGGGTCGCAGTGAGGCTTACCAGGGCAGCGCATTGCCCTGGTAGTCGAGGTAACGCAGGCCTGGCCGGCCGACGGCAGCGCTGACCTGTTCGACCATGCCCTTGCAACTGCTGTCGATATCCAGCGGGGCGTCGGCGCCACCCATGTCGGTGCGTACCCAGCCCGGATGCATCAGCACTACCCCGAGTTTTGGGTTGTCCTGAGTACGCACGAAGCACTGCACGAGGTGGTTGAGCGCAGCCTTGCTGGCGCCGTACAGCGGCATGCCCAGGCCGGCACCCGCCTCGATGCTGCCGAGGATCGAGCTCATGAACACGATCAGCCCATGCTCGGCGGCCAGGTTCGGCAGCAGGCGCTCGGCCACGCGCAGCGGGGCGACGGCGTTGGTCAGGAACAGCTGACCCATTTCCTCGGCGCTGGCCTGTGCAGTGCTGTGGTGCTCGGGGCCGGCGACCCCGGCATTGACGAAGATGACGTCGAAGCGCTGGTCGCTTAGGCGGTTGGCCAACTGCTCGAGGCTGTCCGGATCAGTCATCTCCAGTTGCTCTACGCGCACGCCGGGCAGTGCCTGCAGCGGCGCTTGTTGCGCGGCGCTGCGCACGGTGGCGGTCACGGCCCAGCCCTGGGCGGCGAATTCACCGGCCAGACCAAGGCCGAGGCCACGTGAGGCACCGATGATCAGAATGGATCGGGGGGCAGTCATGTCAGGCTCCATTGCGGATGAGAAAGAAGATCAGCATAGCGAATGCCGATCCGATAAGCCCGGCACGGCAATCCCTTGTAGGAGGCCAGCCCCGGGGCGAAGCTTTTCGAGTGCGTCCAGGCACGATTCGCGGCGGGGCGCCGCTCCTACATTTTTGCTGCAGTGTTATTCCGTCAACCAGGCGCCCTGGCTGCGGCCGTGACCGGTGTCGCGGTCGTAACGGCGTTCATGTTCGACATGCCGTTGCAGCACGGTATTGGCGCGCTGGTTGGCCTGTTGTTGCAGCTCGGTGCAACTGGGGTATTCAGGTGTCGCCAGCAGCGCCGCGTCGATCTCGGCGGCCGCCGCCTGGCCGATGCGGTAATGGCCCAGTTCATGTTCGCGCAGTGCGCCCAGATACTGTTCGAAACGCTGGCGCTGCTGTGCGTCGCCGCCACCGAGGCGGGGCAGGGTGATGGTGGCGCTCAACCGGGTGCGGGTGAGGTCGATCTGGCAGCGACCGTCGCGTTGCTCGCGCCACCAGAAATTCCACTGCACCTTCCAGCGGGTATAGGCGTGGTAGATCTGGCCGTTCTGACTAATCGGCGAGGCCTGGTCGATGGCGCGGCTGAGGGACTCGCCGGACGCCACCTGCAGGTCATAGTAATGCTTCTGCAACTGCTCCAGGACTTCGGCCTGGGCCGGCAGGGCCAGCCATAGCAGCGGCAGCAGTGCAGTAGTCGTCCGCTTCATGGCGCCCTCAGGCTTTCGCGGCCGCGGCTGATATCGCCCAGCAAACGCTCCAGCGCGGCGCGCTCGGCCGGCGCCACGGCCAGTTGCAGGCGTGCGCCGGTGGCGTCGTAATTCTCGCTCTCGATCAGGCTGTCGAACTCGTTCAGGCGTGCCTTGAACAAGGGCAGTTCGGCGAACTGCAAATGACAGGTGAAGGATTGGCGCAGCACCAGTTCGCGGCGCTCGCCGGCCTGCAGGCATTTCGCTGCGCTGCCGCCGTAGGCGCGGGCCAGCCCGCCGGTGCCGAGCTGGATGCCGCCGTACCAGCGAATCACCAGCACCACGACCTGATCGCAGTCCTGCCCTTCGATGGCGGCGAGGATTGGCCTGCCCGCGGTGCCGCCCGGTTCGCCGTCGTCGTTGAAGCGATATTGGTTGCCGACTTTCCATGCCCAGCAGTTGTGCGAGGCCGCCAGGTCGCTGCGGCTGTCGATGAAGGCTTGAGCTTCGGCCGCGCTGGCAATCGGTGCGGCGAGGGCGATGAAGCGGCTTTTGCGAATCTCCTCGCGGTATTCACAAGGGCCGAGCAGAGTGAAGGCCATCAGGCTTTGGCAGCAGGCGTCAGGCCGCAGCCCTTGAGAATGATCTGTACCAGTTGATCGGAGGCTTGCTCGAAGTCCTGCTTGGTCAGGCGCGAGCTCTGCTTCACACGGCAGATCTGCGAGGCGAAGTCCGCATAGTGCTGGGTGCTGCTCCACAGCAGGAAGATCAGGTGGATCGGATCGACCGGGTCCATCTTGCCGGCGGCGATCCAACCTTCGAACACGGCGGCACGGCCACGGAACCAGTCCAGGTAGTTCTGGTTGAAGTACTGCGACAGGCAGTCGCCACCGCTGATCACTTCCATGGCGAAGATGCGCGAAGCCTTCGGCTGGCGCCGGGAAAATTCCATCTTGGCGCGGATGTAATGCTCCAGCGCCTCGGCCGGATCGTCGTCGACCGTGAGGTTGTTGAAGGTGCTGTCCCACAGCTCGAGGATATTGCTCAGCACCGCCAGGTACAGCCCCAGCTTGTTGTTGAAGTAGTAGTGCAGGTTGGCCTTGGGCAGGCCCACGTTCTGCGCGATGGTGTTCATGCTGGTGCCCTTGAAACCGTGCCGGGCGAATTCTTCCTCGGCAGCCTTGATGATGGCTTCTTCGTTCTTCTGGCGGATGCGTCCGGCGGGCTTGTCGTTGGCGCTGTGGGCGGGGACTTCGAAGGTCATGAGGCGATTCCGGACTGATCAGGGAGCGGGGCGTTTGCACAGATACCCCAGCACCGCCTGGGTGACAAGCATTACGGCGTGAAAAAGCCCGTTTGCGTCGGCTGCGTCACCCCAGGCCGGCCGTGATCGGGTCTCGCTGACGGCCACGCGGGTCATACCTTGAAGTTGGCAATCAGGCTGTGCAGGTTGCGGGTCATGCCGGTCAGCTCGTCGCTGACGTTCACCGTGCTCTGCGCTTCATGGGCGTTGCTGTCGCTGAGGCTCTTGATCTCCAGGGTGTTCTGCTCGACGCCCTGAACCACCGCAGCCTGCTGCTCGGCGGCCGAGGCGATCTGGATGTTGTGGTCGATGATCTGATCCATGCTGCCGGTGATCTGCTCGAAGATGTTCGCCGTCAGGGTGATCTGCTCGACGCTCTGCGCCGCGCTCTGGTGGCTGCCACGAATGGTCTTCACCGCGCTGCCGACTTGCTGGCGCAGGCGACCGATGGTCTGGTCGATCTCGCCGGTGAGCTCGTGGGAGCGAATAGCCAGGCTGCGTACTTCGTCGGCGACCACGGCAAAGCCGCGGCCCTGTTCGCCAGCACGTGCGGCCTCGATGGCGGCGTTGAGGGCGAGCAGGTTGGTCTGCTCGGCGACGCTCTTGATCAGGTCGACGGCCTTGGCGATCTCCTCACTTTCCTTTTCTACCGAGGTGATGGCACCGATGGAGTCGTCCATCTCGCTGAACAGCTGGTTGATGCGCGACACGGCGTGATCGACCTGCACGCGGCCTTCGCGGCATTTCTCGCCCGCGGTATTGGCCTTGTCGGCAGTCACGTGGGAGTTCTGGCTGACCTCCTGAACGTTGCTGACCAGCTCGCTCATCGAGGTGGCGATCAGCTCCAGTTCATTGGCCTGACGCTCGACGCTGCGCTGGCTGGTGGAGGCGCTGTCGCTGACGCTCTGCGCCTTGTCCAGGGTGGTTTCGGAGAAGCGTGCGACCTGGGCGATCAGCTCGCTCATGCGCGTCTGCATCTCGTTGAAGTCCTGGGCCAGGTCGCCCAGCTCGTCACGCGCAGCGGTCTTCACGCTTTGACGCAGGTCACCTTCTGCCATGCGTCGGGTGGCATTGGTCAGGTCGCGAATGGCGCCGCGCACTGACAGGTAGAAACCAACGAACAGGTACACCAGCAAGGCGATCACCACCAGCAGGGTGCCAGCCCACAGCACCAGTTCGCGCAGGTCGGCGTCGGTGCGAGCCTGCAGCAGTCCGGCAGTTTCCTCCAGCAGCAGGCTCGCGGCCTTGTCCAGCTCGGCTGCCTGCGGCGCATAGGATTCGTAGCGCTGCAGCCAGTGTTCCACCGCGTTCTGGTCGAAGTAGCCGCTCCGGGTATAGATATCGACGATCTCGCGCTTGTATTGCTCGGCGGCATCTCGCGCGGCGCTCGTCATCAACTGCTGGGCCTCGGCGTTGCCCTTGGCCTCGATGCCGCCGGCGTAGCGTTGCAGAGTGCTGAGCTGGTTGGTGATGGCCGAACGCGACGAGGATTCGAGGAAGCCGTAGGCAGTCATGTAGCCAGCATAGGTGCGGGTCTGGGTCAGCACTTCGTACAGCGGCAGCAGTTGATTGAGCAGCAGGTCTACGTTGCGGTAGATGCGCGGGTTGCTGTCCTGGCTCAACTTGGACAAGGCGGCGATCTCGCGCATGTTGGCGCTCAGGTCGTGCACCGAGGCGACGTGCTCGATCATCTGCGAGCTGAGGCCCTGCACCGACAGTTTCTTGTCCAGGCTGAAGCCGGGGTCGCTTTCGGCGAGCTTCATGTCGGCGAACACGCCGCTATCGAGGCTGGAATTGAGTTCCGCGATGGCCGCGACGAAGCTCTGGCTGCGGCGCTCGATCTCCTGCTTGGCGTCGTCCTTGTTACGCGCATAGCCGATCACATGCATGCCGGCCTGCTCCAGGGCCTGGCGATACACCGGCAGGTAGTGCTCGATGGTCTGCAGGCCTTGTAGCTCGTGCTGCGACTGCTCCAGCGTGGCGTTGACGTCGAGTAGCTTGCTCACCGATAGCCAGCAGTAGGGCAGCATGAACACAGTAAAGATCAGCAGGAATTTGTGGGCGTAACGCGCGCGGTTCATCAACGCCAGAACCGGTTTGAAGAAGAACATCATGAGCCTCGAGAACCAGGAGTAACGACAGCCGAGTGGCCGGCCATGCGAAGGGAGTAAGCGCAGTGCGATCATCGCCCAGGCGATTTGCCAGCAAGAAACTTGCCGTCATTAATATGGCGACATGATATCGGCGTTCTGCAGCGGTAAGTCTGGTTTCGACTGGGTTGTTCGGGGGCCACCGGGACTAAGGGCTTGCCCGTTATTGGTGCTCGAGCGCTTTTTTGGTGTGCGGTCAGGCCTCAGCCAGGGTCTCGAGAAAGCTCTCCAGCACCAGGTGCGCACGGCGGCCTTTGCGCGTGACCGCTGCCAGGTTGATGTCGTAGAAGCGGCTGCTGGCCTTGAGCGCGCGTAGGCGACCCTGCTGGACCCAGGCCTGGGCATAGTGGTCCGGCAGGTAGCCGATATAGCGCCCGGTGAGAATAAGGAAGGCCATGCCTTCGCGGTCCGAGGCGCTGGCCGTGCAGTTCAGCGCCTGGTAGTGGCTCTGCACCTCGGGGGGCACGCGGAAGGTCGGGGCGATGGCCTCCTGAGCGTTGAGACGTTGGTCTTCAAGCTGCTGGTCATCGACATAGAACAGCGGGTGGCCGACCGCGCAGTAGAGCAGCGAGCGCTCGTCGTACAGCGCCTGGTATTCCAGGCCGGAGAGGGCGCCGACCTGCGGTACCACGCCGATATGCAGGCGGCCGTCGAGCACGCCCTGTTCCACCTCTGACGGCGGCGTCATGCGGATGTTGATGCGCACGTCCGGTCCCTGCACCTTGAGCCGCGCCAGGGCGTTGGTGATGCGCATGTGCGGGATGGTCACCAGGTTGTCGGTCAGGCCGATGTTCAGCTCGCCACGCAGGTGCTGGTGCAGGCCGTTGACCTCGGTGCGAAAGCTTTCCAGCGCCGCCAGCAATTGCAGGGTGCTCTGGTACACCTCGCGGCCTTCCTCGGTCAGGGCGAAACCGGCGCGGCCGCGCTGGCACAGGCGCAGGCCGAGGCGTTGTTCGAGGTCGCTCATCTGCTGGCTGATGGCCGAGCGGCCGATGCCCAGGGCGCTTTCGGCTGCGGAAAAACCGCCGCATTCCACCACGCTGCGAAACAGCTTGAGCAGGCGGATTTCAAAGTCGCTGACCTGGGCCAGCGGATCGGGGCGGCGGCTGCTCATTTGTTTAGTAGGCCTTGAACTGAAGATAAGAAGAGTACTGTTTTACTGACTCTATGCCCGTGGCACCTTTGCTGGCAACAGACAGGTTTTTGTAGGAGCGGCTTTAGCCGCGATTCGCATGTTGCCTATATGGCTTGTCGGACTACAAATCTTCCAAACGCCGCCAGCTCGAGGCTCCTCCGATGAACATGCCGCAGACCGCAACCCCGTCCCTGGCCAGCCAGCTCAAGCTGGATGCGCACTGGATGCCGTTCTCCGCCAACCGCAACTTCCAGCGCGACCCGCGTCTGATCGTCGGCGCCGAAGGCAGCTGGCTGACCGACGACCAGGGCCGCAAGGTCTACGACAGCCTGTCCGGCCTGTGGACTTGCGGCGCCGGCCACTCGCGCAAGGAAATCCAGGAGGCCGTGGCCAAGCAACTCGGTACCCTCGACTATTCGCCGGGCTTCCAGTTCGGCCATGCGCTGTCGTTCAAACTGGCCGAGCAGGTCGCCGACCTGATGCCGGGCGAGCTCAGCCACGTGTTCTTCACCGGCTCCGGCTCCGAGTGCGCCGACACCGCGGTGAAGATGGCCAAGGCCTACTGGCGCCTCAAAGGCCAGGCCTCCAAGACTCGTTTCATCGGCCGTGCCCGTGGCTACCACGGCGTCAACATCGCTGGTACCGCGTTAGGCGGCATCGGTGGCAACCGCAAGATGTACGGCCAACTGATGGACGCCGACCACCTGCCGCACACCCTGCAGCCGGGCATGGCCTTCACCAAGGGCATGGCCGAAACTGGCGGCGTGGAACTGGCCAATGAACTGCTCAAGCTGATCGAGCTGCACGACGCCTCCAACATTGCCGCGGTGATCGTCGAGCCGATGTCCGGCTCCGCTGGCGCCCTCGTGCCGCCGGTGGGCTACCTGCAGCGCCTGCGCGAAATCTGCACCCAGCACAATATCCTGCTGATCTTCGACGAAGTCATCACCGGCTTCGGCCGCATGGGCAAGTGGAGCGGCGCGGAATTCTTCGGCGTGACCCCGGACCTGATGAACGTCGCCAAGCAGATCACCAACGGCGCGATCCCGCTGGGTGCGGTGATCGCCAGCAGCGAGATCTATAACACCTTCATGCAGCAGCCGTCGCCGGAGCACATGATCGAGTTCACCCACGGCTACACCTACTCGGCGCACCCGGTGGCCTGCGCCGCTGGTCTGGCGACGCTGGAGCTGCTCAAACGCGAGAACCTGATCCAGCAGTCCGCCGAGTTGGCGCCGAAGTTCGAGGCCGCGCTGCATGGCCTGAAGGGTACCAAGCACATCATCGATATTCGCAACTGCGGCCTGGCTGGCGCTCTGCAGATCGCCCCGCGTGACGGTGACGCGGTGATCCGTCCGTTCGAGGCCGGCATGGCTCTTTGGAAGGCCGGTTTCTACGTGCGCTTCGGTGGCGACACCCTGCAGTTCGGCCCAACCTTCAACGCCAAGATCGAAGACCTCGACCGCGTCTTCAATGCCGTTGGCGATGTCCTGAACAAACTGGATTGAACCGTAGGGTGGATGGCGCTTTACCCATCCACCAATCATCGAATCCCCAAGGTGGATGAAAAGAGCGTCATCCACCCTACGCCAGACCTTGGAGAACCCCATGAGCCACATCCCGCACCTGATCAACGGCGAACGCGTTGCCGGCAACGGTCGCAGCGCCCCGGTGTACAACCCGTCCACCGGCGACTCCACCAGCGCCGTCGGCCTGGCTGATCGCGCCACCATGCAACTGGCCATCGACGCCGCCAAGGCTGCCTTCCCGGCCTGGCGCAACACCCCGCCGGCCAAGCGCGCGCAGATCATGTTCCGCTTCAGGCAGTTGCTGGAGCAGAACGAGAACGAAATCGCCGCACTGATCAGCGCCGAGCATGGCAAGACCCTCGAAGACGCCGTCGGTGAACTCAAGCGCGGCATCGAGAACGTCGAGTTCGCCTGCGCCGCCCCGGACATTCTCAAGGGCGAATACAGCCGCAACGTCGGCCCGAACATCGACGCCTGGACCGATCTGCAACCCATTGGCGTCGTGGCAGGAATTACCCCGTTCAACTTCCCGGCCATGGTGCCGCTGTGGATGTACCCGCTGGCCATCGTCTGCGGTAACTGCTTCATCTTGAAGCCATCCGAGCGCGACCCGAGCTCCACCCTGTTCATCGCCGAACTGCTGAACCAGGCCGGCCTGCCCAAGGGCGTGCTGAACGTGGTCAACGGCGACAAGGACGCGGTCGATGCGCTGATCGAAGCGCCTGAGGTCAAGGCCCTGAGCTTCGTCGGCTCGACCCCGATCGCCGAATACATCTACAGCGAAGGCACCAAGCGTGGCAAACGCGTGCAGGCCCTGGGCGGCGCCAAGAACCACGCCGTGCTGATGCCCGATGCCGACCTGGACAACGCCGTCAGCGCACTGATGGGTGCGGCCTACGGCTCCTGCGGCGAGCGCTGCATGGCCATCTCCGTGGCCGTGTGCGTGGGTGACCAGATCGCCGATGCGCTGGTCGAGAAAATCGTCCCGCAGATCCAGGCGCTGAAAATCGGTGCCGGTACCTCCTGCGGCCTGGACATGGGCCCGCTGGTCACCGCTGCCGCGCGCGACAAGGTCAAGGGCTACATTGACGCTGGGGTCGAGCAGGGCGCCAAGCTGGTGGTCGACGGCCGTGATCTGGTGGTCGCTGGCAACGAGAACGGTTACTTCGTCGGTGGCACCCTGTTCGACAAGGTGACCCCGGAGATGACCATCTACACCGACGAAATCTTCGGCCCGGTGCTGTGCATCGTCCGCGTCGGCAGCCTGGAAGAAGCCATGCAGCTGATCAACGATCACGAGTACGGCAACGGCACCTGCATCTTCACTCGTGACGGTGAAGCCGCGCGCCTGTTCTGCGACGAGATCGAAGTCGGCATGGTCGGCGTCAACGTACCGCTGCCGGTGCCGGTGGCTTACCACAGCTTCGGCGGCTGGAAGCGTTCGCTGTTCGGCGACCTGCATGCCTACGGCCCGGATGGCGTGCGCTTCTACACCCGCAAGAAGGCCATCACCCAGCGCTGGCCGGCGCGCAAGAGTCACGAAGCGGCGCAGTTCGCCTTCCCCAGCAATGGCTGAGTGAGTTGAAGCGCTAACGAAAAGGCCGATCACGTGATCGGCCTTTTTGTTGTCAGGCGGCGCGTTGCTCGTTGCAAGCAGCGCTCCGCTGGATGGAAATCCCCCAGGAGACGCCGCTCACTGCGCCTGATCGATGGCCTCCTGCAGGCGCTGGGTGTTCGCCGCGTTGGCCTGGTCAATCTGCTGCTTGAGCTGCTCCATTTGCTGCTGAGCCTGTTTGGCCTGCTCAGCCTGGAGTGTCGCCGTGGCGGCCGTCTCACCGACGCCGCAGCCGCCCAGGGCGAGTAACAGGGAAAGGGTGCAGCAATGGCGCAGGCGCATCATGGAGTCCTCGGGCAAGCTCGTGCGATGAACAATAGATTGGCGCATTTCTGTCGATTTGTGTGTGCCGACTGCCGCAAACCGAGAGCGCTGACTCGAGCTCGCCACGCGGCTCATCGCATACGTCTATCCCCGCCCTCTGGTAAAACAGCCGGCAGTAGAAAGGGAGATGCGCGATGACCGAGCCATTCATGCTGGATCTACACACCTACCTCGGGCGCCTGGGGTGCTCGTCGGCGCCGCCGCCGAACCTCGACACTCTGCGTGAGCTGCAGGCGCGACACACTGCCGAATTCCCCTTCGAAACCCTGGCCAGCATGCTGCGCGTGCCGGTGGAGGTCGAACCCGCCGCGATTCAGGACAAGCTGCTACGCCAGGGCCGTGGCGGTTACTGCTTCGAGCTCAACCGCCTGTACCTGCTGCTGTTGCAGGCGCTGGGCTTCGACGCGCGTGGGCTGACCGGCCGTGTAGTGATGGGCGGGCCGGAAGACGCCCTGCCGGCACGCACCCATATGCTGGTGCTGGTGACCATCGATGGCGTGCGCTACATCAGCGACGTCGGCTTCGGCGGTATGGTGCCGACGGGCCCACTGCTACTCGATAGCGAGGCTGAGCAGGCCACACCGCATGAGCCCTATCGCCTGACGCTGGTGGACGACACCTACACCCTGCGCGCATTGGTCGCCGGCAGCTGGCGGGCGATGTATGTGTTCGATCTGCAGCAGGTGGCGGATATCGATTACGTGGTGGGAAATTGGTACGTGTGCACCCACCCGGATTCGCCTTTCCTCGGCCAGATGATCGCCGCCCGCACCGGGCCAGGCCTGCGCAAGACGCTTAACAATGGCAGCTTCGCCATTCACCGCCTGGGGCAGGCGAGTGAGCGGGTCCAGTTGCAGAGTGTCGATGAGGTGCTCAGGGTGTTGCGCGAGGAGTTTGGGATTCGGGGGCCGGAGCATCCTGAGGGGCGGGAGATCATCGAGCGGTTGATTGTGGGGGCGTGAATGTAAGGCCGCTGGTATCGCCACGTTCTTGTAGGAGGGGCTTTAGCTGCGAAGCGATATTAGCCATCACTCGATATTGCAGGTAGCGATTAGCAAGTGGGGATCTAGGTGCTTGCAAGTGATGCTGGTAAGCAGGAGGAGATTGCTCGAACTGCGCGGAGGACTCCTATGGCGGGCCGTCCGGTAATACTGGTAGGCCCGTTTCGCGAGTAGTGGCTGAGCGTATGCCGTTACTGCTCGCCCTTCATCGCGGCGCTGAGGCCGAACATTAGCACCAGCAGGTTGGCGTCCGGGTTGGCTGCGGGTTGTACCTGCTTGCGCAAAGGCGCGGTTGGACAGGGTTCCACAGCGGTGCAGGCTTGCGCTTCCAGTACGCGTGGGCCGGGCTCCTGCCAGGCTGCGGCGGCGATTGCCGTTACGCTGAGTGCGAGGCCAAGGAAAAAACCTCGTGCTATTTCTAATTTCATTTTGCTAACCCCTTGAAAGCACTGCCAAACGCTGTTCGCTAAACCTAGATCACCCATTGCCTCGTCGTCGTCTCATGCGACGAACGGTCTTAGCGTGTAGCTGGCATCAGCCGGGGCTGTGCTGGGACTCGGGCCTGGTCGGTTGGTTCAACAATGGTGCAGGTAACGTCTTAACGTAACCTTAGGTGCCGGTCACGGCGCTGTGTAACAGCCGGCCTTGGCAGGTGCAGTCGCCTGCAGCCTTTCTCGTTACCTGGCGAAAAGGTGCGAGGTAGAGCCACTTCCTGGTGGGGGTAATGCGGATGGAGCGAGGTGTTGCGGATAAAGCACTGCCGGCACTGGGCCGGCAGTCGTTTGCTCAGGCAATAGCTGTGCCGAGACCTTTGGCGCCATCGGCGAATATCTGGCGATAGCCCTGCAATAGTTGTTGCCAGTCGGCGTCGCACCAGGGGCTATGGCGTCGTAGTTGCGGCAGGTCGTGCTGAGCGGCCTGGAGGCGGGTCAGGCGGCGACGGCTTTTTTCCAGATCGAGCAGGGCCACCTGCGGCGTTTCGCCGTCGATGCGCACGAAGATGTGTTTGGCATAGAGGCAGCCATGCTGCCAGCGCCCCAGGTGCATACGTGCCAGCGTCGCACCAACCAGTTGCAGCAACTGGGTATGCATCGCCTCGCCGCACGCTTCACGGCCGCCTTGGGCATACCAGAGCTCGATGTTCTCGAAGCCTTCCAGCGCCTCTGTCACCAGCAGGCCGCGCCAGCCTTGCTGCTGGTCATAATCGATACCGCAATAGATCATCCGCGGCACCATCACGCCCAGAGAGGGCAGGGCCTGCAGGGCTTTGCGTTCGCGCAGGACGGTGGGGCGCCCCTGCGGGTGCAGCAGGCTGCGGTAGATATGGCCGATCTGTTTCTTGGCGTAGAGCACGCCGGTTTCATCCAGCAGACGCTGCACACCACTTTCGCCGCCGCGACGAACGTTGGGCTCTTCGACCCAATCACCTTGCTGTTGCCACCAGTGTTGGAATGCCTGCTGAGGGATTTCGCTCGTGCTGCAAAGGGCCATGTCTTTCTTCTTCTATTGGAGGTTTGCGCAGTGCTCGTCTCGTGAACGCGTACTGCGTTGTTCAGGCTTGTAACAAAACATAAGCAAACAACGTTCCCGAGTCCACAGGAAATGTCTGTGAACTTCCGATCGGTCTGACTGCTTCGCGGGCAATAAAAAACCCCGCGACGGGCGCGGGGTTCTTGGTACTGCGTGGGAGCCGGTCGGCTTACATCATACCGCCCATACCACCCATACCGCCCATGCCACCCATATCAGGCATGGCCGGAGCCTTGTCGTCAGCCGCTTCGGCAACCATGGCCTCGGTGGTGATCATCAGGCCGCCGATGGAAGCAGCAGCTTGCAGGGCCGAACGGGTGACCTTGGCCGGATCGAGAATACCCATCTCGATCATGTCGCCGTAGGTGTCGGTCGCGGCGTTGAAGCCGAAGTTGCCCGAACCCTGCTTGACCTTGTCGACCACTACGCTCGGCTCGCCGCCGGCGTTGGCAACGATCTGACGCAGCGGCGCTTCAACAGCGCGACGCAGCAGAGCGATACCGACGTTCTGGTCTTCGTTGTCGCCTTTCAGGCCGTCGATGGCCTGCAGGGCACGTACCAGGGCTACACCGCCGCCAGGTACCACGCCTTCTTCGACGGCTGCGCGGGTAGCGTGCAGGGCGTCTTCAACGCGGGCTTTCTTCTCTTTCATCTCGACTTCGGTGGCAGCGCCAACCTTGATCACGGCAACACCGCCAGCCAGCTTGGCCAGACGCTCTTGCAGCTTCTCTTTGTCGTAGTCGGAAGAGGTTTCTTCGACCTGCTTGCGGATCTGTGCAACGCGGGCTTCGATGTCGACCTGGGCACCAGCACCATCGATGATGGTGGTGTTGTCCTTGTTCAGCACGACGCGCTTGGCGTTACCCAGGTGCTCCAGAGTGGCGCTTTCCAGGGACAGGCCAACTTCTTCGGAGATGACGGTACCGCCGGTCAGGATGGCGATGTCCTGCAGCATGGCCTTGCGGCGGTCGCCGAAGCCCGGAGCCTTGACGGCTGCTACTTTGACGATGCCACGCATGTTGTTGACGACCAGGGTAGCCAGCGCTTCGCCTTCGACGTCTTCAGCCACGATCAGCAGCGGACGGCCAGCCTTGGCAACGGCTTCCAGAACCGGCAGCAGTTCGCGGATGTTGGAGATCTTCTTGTCGACCAGCAGCAGCAGCGGGCCTTCCAGCTCGGCAACCATGGTGTCCGGCTTGTTGATGAAGTACGGCGACAGGTAGCCGCGGTCGAACTGCATGCCTTCTACGACGGACAGTTCGTTTTCCAGGCCCGAGCCTTCTTCAACGGTGATGACGCCTTCTTTACCGACCTTGTCCATGGCTTCGGCGATGATGTCACCGATGGAGCTGTCGGAGTTGGC
Source organism: Pseudomonas sediminis (assembly GCF_039555755.1). Lineage (NCBI taxonomy): Bacteria > Pseudomonadati > Pseudomonadota > Gammaproteobacteria > Pseudomonadales > Pseudomonadaceae > Pseudomonas > Pseudomonas sediminis. The sequence continues at coordinate 791,954 of NZ_CP154631.1, read as the reverse complement.
GGAGATGGTACCTACCTGGGCGATGGCCTTGGAGTCAGCGCACGGCTTGGCCAGGTCTTTCAGCTGAGCAACGATGGCGGTGGTTGCCTTGTCGATGCCGCGCTTCAGGTCCATCGGGTTCATGCCGGCAGCGACGGACTTCAGGCCTTCGTTGACGATGGCTTGAGCCAGAACGGTAGCGGTGGTGGTGCCGTCACCGGCTGCATCGTTGGCCTTGGACGCTACGTCCTTGACCAGCTGGGCGCCCATGTTTTCGAAGGCGTCTTTCAGTTCGATTTCCTTGGCAACCGACACACCGTCTTTGGTGATGGTCGGGGCGCCGAAGGATTTGGCCAGCACCACGTTACGGCCTTTCGGGCCGAGGGTGGCTTTGACGGCGTCGGCCAGTACGTTGACGCCAACGAGCATTTTCTTGCGGGCGGAATCGCCAAACTTGACTTCTTTAGCAGCCATTTTGATCAGTCCTCAAATTCTTGAAGGTTAAACGGAGATTTGTGGGAATCAGGCTTCGATGACAGCGAGGATTTCGTTCTCGCCCATTACCAGCAGGTCTTCGCCGTCGACCTTGACGGTGTTGCTGCCGGAGTAAGGGCCGAATACCACTTTGTCACCGACCTTGACGGCCAGCGGACGGACTTCGCCGTTATCCAGAACCTTACCGGTACCGACGGCAACGACTTCACCCTGGTTCGGCTTCTCGGCGGCCGAACCCGGCAGCACGATGCCGCCTGCGGTTTTGGTCTCTTCTTCGCTGCGACGGATCACGACGCGGTCATGCAGAGGACGAAGCTTCATTGTCGATCTCTCCTAACAATTGATGGCCAACTTGCCGACTCTTGAGTGGTCGGCGGGTTTGTAAAATCCGGCTAGGCCGGGTGCGGCACGCTGGGCGCACCGCGAAAGTTGGACTGCCTCAGAGGGCAGGCACCTTGCGGTGACTGCTACATGTGGGCGGGCAAGGGCATTTCAAGGGGCGGGGGTGAAATTTTTTGCGCTGCAGGGAGGGGCGAACGTGTGTAGGAGCCGGCTTGCCGGCGATCAGCCAGAGAGGGATCGCCGGCAAGCCGGCTCCTGCAGAACTGTAGGGATCAGTCGCGGCGCTCGTACTCGCCTTCGAGCACGTTGGGGCGAGTCTGTCCGGAGCGGGCGGCCTGGTCATCGAAGAAGGCGCGCTGACGCAGGGCCTGCTCCTCGGCACGGCGGCGAATCTTGCCAACCAAAAGGCGGCGGGTGAACGGAATCAGGCAGAGCACGCCGAAGATGTCGCTGATGAAGCCCGGCAACAGCAGCAGGCCACCGCCGACGGCGATCAGCAGGCCTTCGAGCATTTCCTGCTCGGGCAGCTCGCCACGCGAGAGTTTTTCACGGGCGCGCCAGGCAGTGGCGACTCCGGCGACGCGCAGCAGCACGCTGCCGAGAATCGCGGTGCCGATGATCAGCAGCAGGGTGGGCAGCACGCCAATCGCGCTGCCGACCTTGATCAGCAGGGCCAGCTCGATGATCGGGAACAGCAGGAAGAGAAACAAAAAGGCGCGCATTTCAGTGGGTCCTTGGCGGAAGTGGGCTTCCAGTAGGAGTTAAGTATGGGGTGATGGCCTGAATTCAAGCTGAAGGCGCACCACTGGTCGGCCAGCTCTCGGCGCGAGCCAGTGTTACCAGGGCTTCGCGTACTTGCCCCGGGTTGTTGCAGGATGTTGGAAAGGCCAGCCAGTAGAGGCTCTGGCCGATGCGCAGGTGGAAGCCTTCGGTGTCGACGCCGGCCATTTGCGCCGGTTCGTGTTGCGGCAGGCCGGCCAGTTCGACGTAATGTGCAATGGCCTTGGCATGGTCTTCGTTCATGTGCTCGACCATGCTCGCTTCGCTGCCGTCCGTCGCAAAGGGGTTGTCCAGGTTTACCTGGTCGAGCCAGTGAATGGCCCCGAAGCCGCCGATGAAGCGCCAGCGCACCGGTTCCAGCCGCCAGAAATCGAAATCATGCGCCCGGTGGTAGTCGCGCGACTGGGGGAAAAAGCGGTAATAACGCTGTGCGGCCGCTTCGATTTCGCTCTCGTCATGCAACTGTCGTGCTTCGGCGAGCAAAGTGAGGCGGCCGACCGCCTGCACATCCTCTGCGCCACGTTCGCCGACCAATAGCGAACATTTGGCGTCCTGCCCGAGATTATGGGTGTGCTGGGCGATACGGCTGATCAGGATCAGCGGCCGGCCCTCGGCGTCCAGGCAGTAGGGCACCACCGATCCAAAAGGGAAACCCGGCATGGCCCTGGAGTGGGTGCTGAGCACGCCACGGTATTCCTTGAGCAGCAATTCTCGTGCATGCTTGCCGGCTTTCACGCTCACCTTATGACTCCTCGCAAAGAATCCGTCAGAAACGGACAGACGCCCTAGCATAGCGGTTAGCGGGCATCAGCGGGGTCGGTAAATGCTGCACCTTGAGGGGATAAAGCGATGCAACTGAAAGACAAAGTCATCATCATCACTGGCGGTTGCCAGGGACTGGGCCGCGCCATGGGTGAGTACCTGGCGGCCAAGGGCGCCAAGCTGGCGCTGGTCGATCTGAACGCGGAAAAACTCGACGAAGCCGTGGCCGCTTGCAAGGCTGCCGGCGGTGACGCCCGTGCCTATCTGTGCAACGTCGCCGATGAAGAGCAGGTGACCCATATGGTCGCCCAGGTTGCCGATGACTTCGGCGCAATTAATGGCCTGGTCAACAATGCTGGCATCCTGCGTGATGGCCTGACCATCCGTGTGAAGGATGGTGAAATGACCAAGATGAGTCTGGCGCAGTGGCAGGCGGTGATCGATGTCAACCTGACCGGCGTGTTCCTCTGCACTCGCGAAGTAGCGGCGAAGATGATCGAGCTGAAGAACGAGGGTGCGATCGTCAACATCTCCTCCATTTCCCGCGCGGGCAACATGGGCCAGGCCAACTACTCCGCTGCCAAGGCGGGTGTCGCTGCCGACACCGTGGTCTGGGCCAAGGAGCTGGCGCGTTATGGCATTCGCGTCGCAGGCGTAGCGCCGGGCTTCATCGAGACCGAGATGACCGGCAGCATGAAGCCGGAAGCCCTGGAGAAGATGACCTCGGGTATTCCGCTCAAGCGCATGGGCAAGCCGGCCGAGATCGCCCACTCGGTGGCCTACATTCTGGAAAACGACTACTACACCGGTCGTATTCTGGAGCTGGACGGCGGCCTGCGTCTGTAACAGGCTGTTGAAAAACTACCTGCGTTGCCATTGCTGCGTTAAAAACAGGCTCAAAATGCTCATTTACAACCCGTAAACTGCGCTTTTTCGCCTGTTTTTGCCTTGCACTGGCTGCCTCGCCTACGTTTTTCAACGGCCTGCTAATCCGCCAGGCCTGAACGAAAAACGCCCCGACTGGTTCGGGGCGTTTTCGTTTCTGTCAGCTGGTGCGCACGGCCTAGGCGGCCCCGCGACACCCTACGGGCATGATGCGCGCGACTTTACGTAGGGTGCGGCGTGCGCACCGCTGGTCTTAATGCGTACGAGCGACGGCGAAACGGCTCAACTCGATCAGTGCATCGCGATATTCGCCGGCCGGCAGCACTTCCAGGCAGGCAATGGCGCGTTCGGCGTAGTCGCGAGCGAGTTGTGCGGTGTACTCCAGGGCGCCGGCTGCATCCACGGCGGCGCGGATGCTTTCCAGGTCTTCGATGCCGCCTTTCTGAATCGCGCGGCGTACCAGAGCAGCCTGTTCTTCGGTACCTTCGCGCATGGTGTAGATCAGTGGCAGGGTCGGCTTACCCTCGGCGAGATCGTCACCGACGTTCTTGCCCAGTTCGGCTGCATCGCCCTTGTAGTCGAGCAGGTCGTCGACCAACTGGAAGGCGATACCCAGATGGTCGCCGAAGGTACGCAGGGCTTCGCGCTGGGCCTCGTTGGCTTCGGCCAGGGCGGCAGCGGCGTGAGTCGAAGCCTCGAACAGCATCGCGGTCTTGCCGCGGATGACTTCCATATAGGTCTCTTCGGTGGTGCTGGCGTCGCGCACCTTGGACAGCTGCAGCACTTCACCTTCGGCGATCACTCGGGTGGCGTGGGAGAGAATCTTCATCACCGGCATGGAGCCGAGCTCGACCATCATTTCGAACGAGCGTGAATAAAGGAAGTCGCCCACCAGTACGCTTGGTGCGTTACCCCACTGCGCATTGGCGGTGCTGCGGCCACGGCGCATGTCGGACATGTCGACCACGTCGTCATGCAGCAGGGTGGCGGTGTGCAGGAATTCGATGGTGGCGGCCAGCAGGCGCAGATCGTCTGCCTGGTAACCCAGGGCGCGACCGCTGAGAAGTACCAGCAATGGGCGCAGGCGCTTGCCACCAGCGGAGATGATATAGTCGCCGATCTTTTCCACCAGCGGCACGCGGGAAACCACCTGTTGGCGAATGATGCCATCGACGGCGGTGAAATCGTCCGCTACCACGCGGTAGAAAGCCTGGGGTTGCATCGGCGACTGGTGCTCCTTTGAGGTTGCGCGGCATGCTAGGTGGCGGGGTAGGGGCTGTCAAGGTAAGCACGGGCGCCCCTTGCGAAGCGTTCGGCGCTTGCGTACAATCGCGCACCCTGAACTTTCCCCCTGGGTATTTCCCTGCCTTACGCAATTGCAAGGGTGTCACTTCCGGCCCCAAGCAGCCATGCCAGCCAATAACGACTTTTCTAAAGCGCTGGGTGAGCAGGATCAACGGAGATTTACCATGTACGCAGTAATTGTTACTGGTGGCAAGCAATACAAAGTCACCGAAGGCGAATTCCTCAAGATCGAGAAACTCGAAGTCGCCACCGGCGAAGCCGTGACTTTCGATCGCGTTCTGCTGATCGGCAATGGCGACGACGTTCAGATCGGCGCTCCGGTCGTAGACGGCGCTAAAGTGGTTGCCGAAGTCGTGTCGCAAGGCCGTCACGATAAAGTGCGCATCATCAAGTTCCGCCGTCGTAAGCACCACATGAAGCGTCAGGGCCACCGTCAGTGGTTCACTGAGATCAAAATCACCGGTATCCAGGCCTGATTCGTCGGCCCCGATCCTTTATAGGAGTATTGACTCATGGCACACAAAAAAGCTGGCGGTTCTACCCGTAACGGCCGCGATTCCGAAAGTAAACGCCTTGGCGTGAAAATGTACGGTGGTCAGGTCATCAAGGCCGGCAACATCATCGTTCGTCAGCGCGGCACCGAGTTCCATGCCGGTTTCGGCGTGGGCATGGGCAAAGACCACACCCTCTTCGCTAAAGTCGAAGGCGTGGTCAAGTTCGAAGTGAAGGGCGCTTTCGGCCGTCGCTACGTGAGCGTCGTTCAGGCCTAATCGCCTACGCGCTGGAAAAGCCCTGTCCGTAGGACGGGGCTTTTTTGTTTCTGTATCCTTGGGTTCTTGCCCGATCACCCATAACGCCACGCTGTTTGCGTGGGGTCATCCGGCAAGGGCCTTTACGTTGTTCTGTTGACCCGCAGCGCTTGCGGGAGGCGTATTCATGAAATTTGTCGACGAAGTTTCGATTTTTGTAAAAGCCGGTGACGGCGGTAACGGCATGATGGCCTTCCGTCGCGAGAAATTCATCGAGAAGGGCGGCCCCAACGGCGGCGATGGTGGCGACGGCGGCTCAGTATTCCTCGAGGCCGATGCCAACCTCAACACCCTGATCGATTACCGCTATACGCGCAAATTCAATGCGCAGAATGGCGAGAAGGGCGGCAGCACCGATTGCACCGGGGCCAAGGGCGAGGATCTGATCCTGCCGGTGCCGGTCGGCACCACGGTGATCGACGTGGCCACCCAGGAAGTGATTGGTGACCTAGTCAAAGCCGGTCAACGCCTGATGGTTGCCCAAGGCGGCTGGCACGGCCTGGGCAACACCCGCTTCAAGTCCAGCACCAACCGTGCGCCGCGCCAGACCACGCCAGGCAAGCCGGGCGAGTCGCGTGATCTCAAGCTGGAGCTGAAAGTGCTGGCCGATGTCGGTCTGCTCGGTCTGCCCAATGCCGGCAAGAGCACCTTCATTCGCGCGGTGTCCGCCGCCAAGCCGAAGGTCGCCGACTACCCCTTCACCACCCTGGTGCCGAACCTGGGTGTGGTCAGCGTCGATCGCTTCAAGAGCTTCGTCGTCGCCGACATTCCGGGGCTGATCGAAGGCGCTTCGGACGGCGCCGGTCTGGGTATTCGCTTCCTCAAGCACCTGGCGCGTACCCGCCTGTTGCTGCACCTGGTGGACATGGCGCCGCTGGACGAGAGCGATCCGGCCGAGGCTGCGCAGGTGATTATCGACGAGCTGGGGCGCTTCAGTCCGGCGCTGGCCGAGCGTGATCGCTGGCTGGTGCTGAACAAGATGGACCAGGTGCCCGAAGACGAGCGCGAGGCGCGCAAGGCCGATATCGTTGCCCGCCTGAACTGGCAGGGGCCGGTTTATGTGGTCTCGGCCATCAGCCGCGACGGCACCGAGCGCATCAGTCGCGACATCATGCATTACCTGGAAGTGCGTGCCGAGCGCATCGCCGAAGACCCGGTATTCGCCGAAGAGCTGGCCGAGCTGGATCAGCGCATCGAAGACGAGGCGCGTGCCCGTCTGCAGGCGCTGGACGATCAGCGCGCGCTGCGTAAATCCGGTGTGCGCAGTGTCGACGATATCGACGAGGACGATGACTTCCTCGACGAAGAAGACGACGATGGCCCGGAAATCATTTACGTCCGGGATTAAGCAAATTTCCAACGCCGCTTAATTGCGGCGTTTTTGTAGGTGGGGTGGACCCCATCATTTTCTGGCTAAGGTTGGAAGATCATGCGTGACAAGGTGACCGGCGCGCGGCGCTGGGTGGTGAAGATCGGCAGTGCGCTGCTGACCGCTGACGGGCGTGGCCTGGATCGTGCGGCCATGGCGGTGTGGGTCAAGCAGATGGTCGCGCTGCGTGAGCAGGGCGTGGAACTGGTGCTGGTGTCCTCCGGCGCTGTGGCGGCCGGTATGAGCCGCCTGGGCTGGACCAGCCGACCTAGTGCGATGCACGAGCTGCAGGCTGCCGCCGCGATCGGTCAAATGGTGCTGGTGCAGGCCTGGGAATCCAGTTTTGCCGAGCACGGCCGCCGTACTGCGCAGATTCTCCTGACGCACGATGATCTGTCCGACCGCAAACGCTACCTGAACGCGCGCAGCACCTTGCGCACGCTGGTCGATCTCGACGTGGTGCCGGTGATCAACGAGAACGACACGGTGGTCACTGACGAGATTCGCTTTGGTGACAACGACACCCTGGCTGCGTTGGTGGCCAATCTGGTCGAAGCCGATCTGCTGGTTATCCTCACCGATCGCGACGGTATGTTTGATGCCGACCCGCGGCACAATCCCGATGCCAAGCTGATTCACGAGGCCCGTGCGGATGATCCGGCGCTGGATGCAGTGGCTGGTGGTGTCGGTGGCGCACTGGGTCGTGGTGGCATGCAGACCAAGCTGCGTGCATCGCGTCTGGCTGCGCGCTCTGGCGCGCATACCGTTATCGTCGGCGGCGCCATCGAGCAGGTGCTGGCCCGCCTCAAAGGCGGCGAGCGCCTGGGTACGTTGTTGGCCCCCGAGCGTGGCCTGCTGGCGGCCCGCAAGCAATGGCTGGCCGGTCACCTGCAAACGCGCGGAACCCTGGTGCTGGACGCCGGTGCGGTGAAGGCGCTGAGCCAGGATCGCAAGAGCTTGCTGCCGGTGGGCGTGAAGGCGGTGCAGGGCAGTTTCCGCCGCGGCGAGATGGTGGTCTGCGTATCGCCTGACGGCCGCGAGATTGCCCGTGGCCTGGTCAACTACAGCGCGCTGGAGGCGCAGAAGATCATCGGCCAGCCGTCCGATGCCATCGAGAAGCTGCTGGGCTATGTCGATGAGCCGGAGTTGGTGCACCGGGATAATCTCATCCTGGTTTGAGAACCTGTACACGATCTGCTGCGCGTCGGCCCTACTGCGTTAAAAACAGGCTCGGAATGCTCATGTACAGAAGTACACTGCGCTTCCTCGCCTGTTTTTGCCTTGTATGGCTCTAGCTCGCGAGATCGTGAACAGGTTCTAGGAGAGAAAGATGCGTCTATTCAAGGGATGTGTGCTGAGCCTGCTGGTGCTACCTGGCCTGGCAATGGCCGAAACCATCGGTGAGGTGTCGACGGTATTCAAATGGGTAGGGCCGAACGACAAGATCGTCGTCGAAGCTTTCGATGACCCCAAGGTCGACGGTGTGACCTGCTACTTGTCGCGCGCCAAGACAGGCGGCGTGAAGGGTGGCTTGGGCCTGGCCGAGGATCGCGCCGAGGCCTCCATTGCCTGCCGCCAGGTCGGCCCCATTGCCTTCAAGGGCAAGCTCAAGGACGGCGAAGAGGTGTTCAAGGAGCGCACCTCGCTGGTGTTCAAGACCATGCAGGTGGTGCGTTTCTTCGACGCCAAGCGCAACACGCTGGTGTATCTGGTCTACAGCGACCGGGTGATCGAGGGCAGCCCGCAGAATGCGGTGACGGCCATTCCGATCCTGCCCTGGGGTCAGCAATAACCTGAGCAACGCCCATAAAAAACCGCCCCGAAGGGCTAATGCCAGTCAGTTAAGCACTACAGCTTGACCTTCTGCGCGCTGAAACGAAAATCCGATGCTTGTTTTGAGCATCGGATTTTTTATGCGACTTTCCCGCGCCTTGGCACTGCCTCACGAAGCGGCTTCTGCCACCCACTCCCTTGACGAGCTGGGGCGCTGCTTGATCCAGACCTAGTTAGCACCGCACTGGAAACGGCGGGAGTGGCGACCCTGCGTAAGCGACGCCTCCCTCTTGAAGCCATGATCTGGTGCGTGATCGCCATGGCGTTGTTTCGCCGGATGTCGGCCTGGGATGCCGCGAGCCGTATGGGCATCATGCTGCCTGGGCAGAAGCCATTGGTAGCACCCAGTGCAATCGTGCAAGGTCGCCAGCGTTTGGGCAGCGCTGCGGTGCGAGAGGTCTTTTCCCTGACTCAACAACGCTGGCATGCCAGCGCCAATCACCCCACTTGGGCCGGTTTGCGCCTGCTCAGTGTCGATGGCGTGGTCTGGCGCACACCGGATACGGCCGACAACCGCAAGCACTATGGCAGCGCCAGTAATCAGCATGGCGATACCGGCTTTCCCCAAGTTCGCATGGTCTGCCAGATGGAGCTGACCAGCCACATGCTGGTGAGTGGCTACCACAGCAACGAGATGAAACTGGCCGAACAACTGATCGACAGTACACCCGATCACTCGCTGACCTTGTTCGACCGTGGCTTCTATTCACTGGGGTTACTTTATCGCTGGCAACAGGCAGGCACTCAGCGCCATTGGTTACTGCCGCTGCGCAAGGATGTTCAATACGAGGTGCTGCGTAAGTTAGGGCGCCACGATGCCATCGTCTCACTAAAGACCTCGCCGCAGGCGCGTAAACAATGGCCCGACCTGCCAGACACGCTACAGGCTCGGTTATTAAGCAAGACCATCAAGGGCAAAGTGCGGCAGGTACTGACCTCAATGATCGATCCTCTGCGCTTCCCACCCGACGAAATCGTGGATCTGTACAGCCAGCGCTGGGAAATCGAACTGGGCTATCGAGAAATGAAGCAAGGCATGCTCGCGGGGCACTACACACTGCGTAGTAAAACACCGGAGATGATTGAACAAGAACTGTGGGGCGTACTACTGGGGTACAACCTGCTGCGTTATCAAATGCTGGAAATGAGCCGCTACTGCCCTGGCATCTACCCCTGCGAAATGAGTTTTACCGCTTGCACCTGGGCGATTCTGGGCTTCTTGAACGGGGTCTCTTTGAATCATCCAGGCAACATCCCTCGTTACCTGGCCGAACTACAGGTCTCGACCATGCACTACGTCCTACCTCGTCGTCGTGAGGATCGCAGTTATCCGCGAGCGGTCAAACCCAAGCCATCCAAGTATCCGACCAGAAATAAAAATGCCAGTCAGCTTAACTGACTGGCATTAGCCTGATGGATGCCGTTTTCGTTTGTAGCGCGGGGTTCTTACAGAGGCAGACCCGCCTTGATCCGATACTGGTTTCGCACCGGGTTGGCGTACTGCAGGATCAGGAACGGTTTTTCCTCGGCGCTGCAGGCGGCCAGGCGCTTGTTCCACTGCGCTTCGGCCTTGGCCAGTTCCGCGGCATCGAATACTTCGCTTGCTGCCGGCACGTTCAGCTCTGCCTCGCGGCCTTCCCACATTGCGTAGGCCAGGTAGTGCACAGGGAACAGGCGATACTGGCCGAGAATGTGACGATCCATCTCCTGGGCAAGCTGCTTGGTGTCTTCCAGGCCGGCGACAGGCGGACTGAAGTGCAGATGCACGCGCCCTTTGTAGCCGGTGATGCCCAGGGCGATGCTGGCGTCGTCTTCGCCCGGCGCCTTGGTATAGCTGCCCGTGGCGGCGCGCACGCAGAGTTCGCGGGCCTTGGCCAGGTCGCAGGGATCGTACTCGTAGCTGATCGACACCGGGATCAGGTTGAGCGAGTCGATGACCGCGGCGAACGGTTCGTCCTTGCGGCTCATATGGAACATCTTGAGGATGGCCGAATCGGTACGGTCGTCACCGTCCTTGGCGCGCCCTTCGGCCTGGGCGATCCAGATCGACTCGCCATCTTCGCGGATCGAGTGGTTGATATAGGCCGAGAGCAATTGATAAGCCGCCAGCTTCTCGCGTCGTCCGCTGATCGAGCGGTGCACGATGAAACTCTTGTTCAGGCGCATCAGGTCGCTGACGAAAGGGCGCTGCAACAGGTTGTCGCCGATGGCGATACGTGGCGTCTGCAGGCCTGCATGGTAGACGGCGTAGTTGACGAAGGCCGGGTCCATGACGATATCGCGGTGGTTGGCCAGGTACAGGTAAGGCTTGCCGGGCTGCAGGTGCTCCAGGCCGGAGTAGCTGATGCCATCACTGGCATGCTCGATGGTACGGTCGATGTAGGGCTCGATCTTTTCCTGCAGGCCAGCGACCGAGTCGATATCGGCGAACTCGCTGCGCAGGCGTGCGGCGATCAGCGGCTTGAGCAGCCAGCCCAATGGCCCGGCCAGGCGCGGAAAGCGGAAACGGGTGAGGGTACCGAGAAACGCCGGGTCGGCGAGCAGGCGCGCCAGTACGGGGCGCACTTCTGCATCGGCATAGGGTCGGATGGCATCGAATGCGCCCATCATGCTCTCTTGTTCTAGAACGGCTAAGGTTGGAATGGTGTCTGCTTAACAGGGTGAGCAGTAGACCGGCGATTATAACGCCAAGTCACAAGGAGGCCGCGATGCTGGAAAGCGAGTCGTATTATTGCCCCTATTGCGGTGAGCCGGCCGAAGCGCTGCTGGATCTGTCGGCTGGGGACCAGTCTTACATCGAAGACTGTCCTGTGTGCTGCCGGCCGATCGAGTTCGAGCTGCGCACGGATGGCACCGAGTGGGAGTTGGACGTTCGTGCGGAGAACGATTGATGCAACGAATCTACGAACCGGAAAACCTTCTGGAAGGGCAGATGCTGGTGGACATGCTGGCTAGTGAAGGTGTCGAGGCGCACTTGCTCGGTCAGCATCTGGTCGGTGCGGTGGGTGAGCTGCCGGCATGCGGCCTGCTTGGTTTGGTCGTCGCTGATCCTCACGCTGAACGGGCGCGCACGCTGATCGCTGAGTACAATGCGGCGCAACCTGTGCCTGGTGATGAGCCAGAGTCCTTTCAGGGCGTGTTGCTCTGTTGATGCGCCCCCTGCCTGTCGAGTCGTTTCATGTGTGGTCGTTATGCCCTGTTCCGCTGGTCGCCCGCTTTTGCGGCGTTGCCCGGCTTTCCCACTGACCAGAAACCACACTGGAGCCTGGCGCCCAACGGCCAGGTGCTGATGCTGCGTGCGGGCGAGGGGGGGGCACAGGCGGCTGCGGCGCGCTGGGGGCTGACGCCCGCCTGGCTCAAGGATCTGTCCAAGACTCCGGCGCATGCGCGTGCTGAAACCCTGGCCGAGCAGCCGATGTTCCGTGAGCCCTTTCGCCAGCGCCGCGCGCTGCTGCCAGCCAACGGCTTCTATGAATGGCGCGGGGGCGTGCGCAAGCGGCCGTACTGGATGAGCAACGGCGATTCGCTGATGTATTTCGCGGCCTTGTGGGAGCTTTATCCGGTTGGTGGGCAGGAGTACCTGAGTGTTGCGCTGATCACCCAGGCGGCCGCCACGCTGCGGCGACCGTTGATTCTCGACGAGCATGAACAGGCGCTGTGGCTGAGCCACGATACGTCGCCCGAGCAGTTGGCGGCGCTGCTGGCCAAGCCGCAGGTTGCGCTGCGTGAGCGCGCACTGGCGACGCTGGTCAACGACCCGAAGCTGGATGCGCCGGAGTGCCTGACGCCGGCTTGATCCTGCGCAGGGTGTCGAGGGGCCGGTGCACCGCAACTGACCAAGAACCTGTGCGTGCGGTGCACCCTATTCTGATGCAGTCCCTCAGACCTTGAACTGATTGATCAGCCTGCGCTGCTGTTCGGCCAGCTTGGTCAGTTGAGCGCTGGCCTGACTGGCTTCGTCGGCGCCGCCTGCCACCTCGTTGGCGACCTGGCCGATATTGGTGACGTTGCGGTTGATGTCTTCGGCCACCGCACTTTGCTCCTCGGCTGCGCTGGCGATCTGTGTGTTCATATCGTTGATCACCGACACCGCCTGGGTGATGGACTCCAGCGATTGAGCGGCCTGGTTGGCGTGTTCGACGCTGTCGTCGGTCTTGCTCTGGCTCTGCTCCATCACCTTGACCACTTCGCGCGTGCCTTGCTGCAATTGCTGGATCATGGTCTGGATTTCTTCGGTGGCCTGCTGGGTCTTCTGCGCCAGGTTGCGCACCTCATCGGCGACCACGGCGAAGCCGCGGCCTTGTTCGCCGGCGCGAGCTGCCTCGATGGCCGCGTTGAGCGCCAGCAGGTTGGTCTGCTCGGCAATGGCGCGAATGGCGACGAGGATGGCGTTGATGTTCTCGCTGTCCTTGGCCAGGTTCTGTACCACGCCCACGGCGCGGCCGATTTCGCTGGCCAGAGCTGCGATGGCGGCCGAGGTCTCCTGTACCACCTGTTTGCCCTGGTTGGCCGCGCGGTCGGCGTGATTGGCGGCTTCGGCGGCGTGGGTGGCGTTGCGCGCGACGTCCTGCGCGGTGGCAGTCATCTCATGAACGGCGGCAGCCACCAACTCGATCTCTGCCAGCTGTTTCTGCACGCCCTGGTTGGTGCGGATGGCAATGTCGGCAGTGTGCTCGGATGAGTCGCTGACCTGCTGCACCGAGGTCACCACGGCGCCGATCATGGTTTGCAGTTTGGCCAGGAAGGCGTTGAAGCCGGCGGCGATCTGTCCGAGCTCATCCTTGCGGTCAACCTGCAGGCGCACCGTGAGGTCGCCATCGCCTTTGGCGATATCGTCGAGCATGCCGACCATCTGCCGCAGCGGGCGGGCGATGCCGTAACCGACGAACCAGATCACCAACAGGCCCAGCCCGGCGATCAGAAGACCGACCAAGGTCATGCCCAGGGTGTCGGCGTCGCGCTGCGTCGCTAGATCGCCCTGCAACTGGTGCAGATCGGCCATCACCGCTTTGAGCGGCAGCACCAGCATCAGCACCCAGCGTGTGTCGCTCTGGCCGATGTTGAAGCTGAGAAAGAGTTCGATATGGCTGTGCTCAGGATCTTCCTTGGCATCGATGGACTACAGCACCTGCCCGGGCTGCAGCGTACCCAGGTTGCTCACTTCGTTGGCGTCGAGCAGGGCGGTGGCCGGTTCGCCAAGTTTGTCCGGCGCTTTGGTCGAGGCGACCAGGCGCCCGTTGCTGGCAATCAGTGCCATCTCGCCGGCACCGTTGTAGAGCTGGGCGTCAGCCTTTACCAGCAGCTCCTGAATGAAATTCACCGCCAGGTCGGCACCGGCGATGCCGCGAAATTCGCCATTGACCAGAATCGGCGAGGTGAAGGAGGCAAGCATGGTCATTTTGCCGCCGACATCATAGGGGGCTGGATCGATCACGCAGGGGCGCTTGCGTTCTTTGGGGCAAAGGTAATATTCGCCCGCGCGCACGCCGGTTGGCAGCAGCTCTTCGCTTTCGGTCGAGCCGATAGAGTCGATACCCAGGCTGCCGTCGGCATTGCGATACCACCAGGGCAGGAAGCGGCCGGTGCCGTCGTAGCCGTTTTCCTTGCTGCCGGCATAGATGTCGTCGCTGGCATCGAAGGCGTTCGGCTCCCAGCCCAGGTAACTGCCAAGTAATTTAGGGTTCTGCGCCGTGGTTTCATGCACCATGTTGGCCAGTTCTTCGCGGCTGATGCTGAGCATCGGGCTGCCGTTGGCATCGGTCATGCCGGGCATGGCGTTGACGCGTGCCAGGTCGGCGGTGATCTGCGGGGGAGCTTCCAGTTCACGCTGGATTTCGCTGACCTGGGCTTGCGCCAATGCCGACAGGCGCTGCTCGATGACTTGTTCCAGTAGTTTCTGCGTGCGTTCCTGCACCAGGTTCTGGGTTCGGCCACTGGCGAACAGGGCGTATAGCACCAGCGCCACAACGACCGCGAGTACGCTGGCGCCAGCAAGGAATGCGACGGAAAACTGGATCGACTTGAGCTTCATGAGAGCTCCCGAGCGCAGAGCGCGCCTGTCACGAACTATCGGCAGTGACAGATGAAAACCTTAATGGGCTGGTGGTGACGAACAGGCTGGTGTCGTATTCAGCAAAGATGGCGTACGGCTATCGCGCAAGTAACGCGGTTGCTCGTGCTGCGGGGGCGGCCTAGCATAGGGCGTCCGATTCAAGGAGGTAGCTCGATGAGCAAGGTTCTATATCTGAGTGGCCTGGCGGCGGCCGTGCTGCTGGCAGGTTGTCAGGCCGTCAATACCACCAGTGGTGGTGCGGTTGGCGTAGAGCGCAAGCAGTACATGTTCAGCATGTTGTCAGCTGATGAAGTCAATCAGATGTACGCTCAGTCCTATCAGCAGACGCTGAGCGAGGCATCGAGCAAGGGCGTGCTGGACAAGACCAGCAACAATGCCAAGCGTCTGCAGACCGTTGCCAATCGCCTGATTCCGCAGGCGCCGCGTTTTCGCCCGGATGCCGCCAACTGGCAATGGGAGGTCAACCTGATCAAGAGTCCCGAGCTCAACGCCAACTGTGGCCCGGGCGGCAAGATCATTTTCTACAGCGGAATCATCGAGCAACTGAAGCTCAGCGATGATGAAATCGCTGCAATCATGGGCCACGAGATGGCGCATGCCCTACGCGAACACAGCCGTGAGGCGATGTCCAAGGCCTATGGCATTCAGGTCGCCAAGCAGGGTGCCGGCGCTTTGCTCGGTCTCGGTGAGAGCGGCATGGCTCTGGCCGATACAGTAGTGCAGTACAGCCTGACGCTACCCAACAGCCGCGGTAACGAGAACGAGGCTGATCTGATTGGTCTCGAATTGGCTGCTCGCGCGGGTTATGACCCGAATGCGGCCATCAGTCTGTGGCAGAAAATGGAGGCCGCCGGTGGTGGTGCGCCGCCCGAGTTCATGAGCACTCACCCGTCCTCCAGCAGCCGTATCGCTTCGCTGCAGGCGGCGATTCCCAAGGTGATGCCGCTGTACGAGCAGGCCAAGGCCGGGCGCTAAGTTCGGGCATGAAGAAACGGCGCGGCGTGATGGTTCACGGCGCGCCGTTTGCGTTTCAGGGTAGCGCCGTTTCGGCGAAGGGGCGGGGTTGCAGGCCCAATTGGGCACGGAAGCTTTCCATGTCGAACATGGTGCAGATTTCCTGAATCTCATTGCTGGGCGTCAGTGTCCAGAAGGCCATGGCCGAGATGCTCAGCACCTTGTCGCTGGGCGGATAGCCCAGCGCGGGTTTTTCGATGGTGCCGATCAGCGTGCTCCAGGTCACCACCTTGTAGCCTTCGGCGACGCACTCCTCGACCACGATCTGCAGGTCCGGCATGGCGTAGCGGATGTCCTGCACCATCCGGGCGAAGCCGGCGCTGTCGAGTGGGCGACCCATGAACGAGCTCTTGTAGAGAAAGTCGCGACTGTGCAGCTGTTCGGCCAGGGCCAGGCGCCCCTTGTTCCAGGTCAGGTCGATGTGCTGGCACACCAGCTTCTTGCGATCATCCAATGACATGCCGCCCTCCCGACTGCATACCGTATGACGTGACGTGGCACGTACTTTAGCAGCAGGCGGTAGGGGGCTGGGATTGGCCGAAATGCCAGCCCGTTGACGTCAGTGAGTCGTCATATCAGGCCGCTGAGTTTCATTGCCTGATAGCCGGCATAGATTGCCAGGGCGGCGAAGGCACAGGCCGCGAGGCGGCGAATCAGCGTCAATGGCAGGCGCTCGGCTGCGAAGTTGCCCGCCAGTACCACCGGTACGTTGGCCAGCAGCATGCCCAGCGTGGTGCCGAGCACCACCAGAATGAAGTGCGGATACTGCGCCGCCAGCATCACGGTCGCGACCTGAGTCTTGTCGCCCATCTCGGCGAGGAAGAAGGCGATCAGGGTGGTGAGGAAGGGACCGTATTTCTTCAGGCCGGATTCCTCGTCGTCGTCCAGTTTGTCTGGCACCAGGGTCCAGGCCGCTACGGCGACGAAGCTGGCCGCGAGAATCCAGCTCAGGGTGGCGGGTGAGAAGAAACCGGCAACCCAGTTACCCACAGCGCCAGCCGCGAAATGGTTGGCCAGGGTGGCGACGACGATGCCCCAGATGATCGGCCATGGCTTGCGAAAGCGGGCGGCCAGCAGCAGTGCGAGCAACTGGGTCTTGTCGCCGATTTCGGCGAGGGCAACGATCAGGGTGGGGACGAACAGCGATTCCAGCATCAGGTTTCCTAAAGGGGCGGGTCGACACGGCTTATGACACGAACGACCTTCCCGCCCCGGGTATAGGTTGTGCGTGTCATAGGTCTTGTCAAACCGCAGGCCTCTCTATGTAGGCCTTGGGTCGTATACGCCATGCTCTGCGGAGCAAGTGTGTTGACGTATACCGGGCGAGCAGGGCGCTCGCGGGAGACTACTCCCCTAGGACGGGCGCAATTGTGCCCAAGCGCTGCGTTGGGAGCAACCCCAATCAGCGCCGGGCGCTGTAGATGCGAAAGCCATCGGCATCTGCCAGGGTGCGGCACGGGCCCAGATGACGTTCGATCAATGGCGGGTATTTGAGGAAGCTGTTGGCCACCAGACGCAGTTCGCCACCTTTTATCAAGTGGCGGGCTGCCTGGCTCAGCAGGTTCTCACTGGCTTGGTAGTCGGTGTGCACGCCTTGATGGAACGGCGGGTTGCTGACGATGGCGCTCAATCCTTCTGGCGCCGACTCGATTCCGGTGCCAGCGATCAGGTTGGCCGTCAGGCCATTGCGAGCCAGGGTCAGGCGGCTGCTCTCCAGGGCGAAGGCGTCGACATCCAGCAGGCTCAGCTCGCTGTCTGGATAACGCCGTTTGAGCGCGGCGCCGAGCACGCCAGCACCGCAGCCGAAGTCAAGCATGTGGCCGTTAGGCAGTTCATCCAGATGCTCGAGCAGTAGCGCGCTACCCCGATCAAGCCTGCCATGGGCGAAAACGCCGGGCAGAGTAACGATCTCCAGCGCGCCGTCGGCCAACTGCAGTGGATAACTCTGTGCCAGGGCATGCAGGTCGGGGACGGGCGGCGCCTGCTCTACCTCGACGCACCAGAGTTGGCAATGCCGCGCGCTGTCGAGCTTGCGTGGCTTGCCATAGGCTGCCAACTGTTTTGATGCGCGCTCGATACCGCCACGTTTTTCGCCGACCAGGTACAGCGGCTTGCCGGCCAGGCGCGAGGCAAGCGCTTGCAGCAGGTAGTCGCTCAGCTCGCGTGACTTGGGCAGGAACAGCACGGCAGCACGGTAGTCACCTTCTGGCATCTGCGTGCCGAAGTGGCTGCGGTCGGCAAAGCGCGCCGAGAGCAGCGCCTGATCAGCGGCATGCCAGTTCCAGCCACGAGCCTGAGGCAGGGCACCAAGCAGGTCGTCAGCCGGCAGGCCGGCCAGTAACAGCTCGCCACTGAATAGCTCGGCGTGGCGCAGGAGAACTTCGCTTCGCGGGTCCATGGTATTTCCTGAGAATCTGTTTACGGCGCGCGGTGTAGGAGCGAGCTCTGCTCGCGAAGATTTTGCTGTTGACCGTGTTCGCGAGCAGAGCTCGCTCCTACAAGAAAGCTGCGCAGCTTACCCGACGACTCGCAGCGGCGCACCGGCGAAGAAGCCGGCTGCGTTCTCGACCATCTGCCCGACGATGCGCTGGCGGGCTTCCTGGCTGCCCCAGGCGCTGTGTGGGGTGATGATCAGACGCGGAATGTCTGCGGCCAGCAGCGGGTTGCCGTCCTTGGGCGGCTCCTGCAGCAGTACGTCGGTTGCCGCGCCGCCGAGATGGCCGCTGCGCAGAGCATCAGCCAGCGCCTGTTCGTCGACCAGGCCGCCGCGTGCGGTGTTGATCAGAAATGCGCGCGGCTTCATCAGTGCCAGCTCTTCGGCGCCGATCATATTGCGTGTCTGCTCGTTGAGTGGGCAGTGCAGGGTCAGGGCATCGACCTGTGGCAGTAGTTCATGCAACGGCAGGCGATCAGCGCGCGCGGGCCGGCCCGGCAGTTGACCGAGTAGCACGCGCATGCCTAAGGCTTCGGCCAGACGAGCAACGGCGCCGCCCAGTTCGCCATGGCCGAGCATGCCCAGAGTCTTGCCTTCGAGCTCGACGATGGGGTGGTCGAGCAGGCAGAACTGGCTGGCTTGTTGCCAGCGGCCTGCGGCGATATCGCGCTGGTAGTCGGGCAGTCGCGTGGCCAGGGCCAGCAACAGCATCAGGGTGTGCTGCGCCACGGATGGCGTGCCATAGCCCTGGCAATTGCAGACGGTCACGCCGTGGGCGCTGGCGGCTTTGAGGTCGACGTTATTGGTGCCGGTGGCGGCCACCAGCACCAGCTTCAGCTCGGGGCAGGCGGCGAAGGTGGCTGCGTCCAGCGGCACCTTGTTGCTGATGGCGACCTGGGCGCCTTGCAGGCGTTCGGCGACCTGATCCGGACGCGTGTGCGCGTGCAGGGTCAGCTCGGCGAAGGCCTGATGCAACGGTTGCATGTCGAGGTCGCCAAGGTCGAGAGAGGCGTGATCGAGGAAGACGGCGCGGGGACTTTTGCTCATCAGCTGTACCTTTTCGCAGGAGGGTCGCAGGAGTAGATTGGCGAGCCTACCAGACCTTCACTGTCGATGCGGAGCCGCCATGTACTGGAGTGAATTTCTCACCGTTGCCCTGATTCATCTGCTGGCGGTGGCCAGCCCGGGGCCGGATTTCGCCATCGTCGTGCGTGAGAGCGTCGGTTACGGTCGCCGCGCCGGGCTGTTCACCGCCTTTGGCGTAGGCACCGGCATTCTGGTGCACGTTACCTATTCGTTGCTGGGTATCGGCCTGATCGTGTCGCAGTCCATCGTTCTGTTCAACGCACTGAAATGGCTGGCGGCGGCTTACCTGCTTTACATCGGCATCAAGGCACTGCGTGCGCGCCCGGCCGACCCGGCCAGTGCCGAGCTGAGCCTGGCCGCCGGCGAGCGCAGCGGCCGTGGTGCGTTCGTTACCGGGTTCATCACCAACGGGCTCAACCCCAAGGCGACGTTGTTCTTCCTTTCCCTGTTCACCGTGGTGATCAATCCGCATACGCCGGTGGCGGTGCAGGCCGGTTACGGCCTTTATCTGGCCCTGGCGACTGCATTTTGGTTCTGCCTGGTGGCCTGGCTGTTCAGCCAGCAACGCGTGCGCGCCGGCTTTGCCCGTATGGGGCACTGGTTCGACCGACTGATGGGCGCGGTGCTGGTGGGGATTGGTGTGAAGCTGGCGCTGACCGAAATGCACTAAACGAAAGAGCCCCGCGATTCAGACTGTGTGAAAACCTAGCAGTCTGAGAGCAAGCTGAAGACAATGCCTCCATCAGTCGATGGGGGCATTGTCGTTTATGGGCTACATCCAGGGCGAAGGTCGTCAGCAAAGCAGCCTGTTTCCTCCCACATTGGAGGAGCTGGTGCCGGAGGATCACCTGGTACGGGTGATCGAGGCCTATGTCGCCCGCCTGGATCTGCAGGCTCTGGGTTTCAGCAAGGCCGAACCACTCAAGACTGGACGTCCTGGCTATGATCCAGCGGATCTACTCAAGCTTTATCTGTACGGTTACTTCCAGCGCATCCGCTCCTCCCGGCGCCTGGAAGCTGAGTGCCAACGCAATGTCGAGGTGATGTGGCTGCTGGGCCGATTGGCACCGGATTTCAAGACCATTGCTGATTTTCGCAAGGACAACAGCGCTGCTTTTCAGGCGACCTGCCGCACCTTCGTCCAGTTCTGTCGCCAGGTGGGGCTGATCAGTGGGCAACTCGTGGCCATCGATGGCAGCAAGTTTCAGGCGGTAGCGTCGCAACGCAAGCACCTGAGCCTGACGAAGCTCAAGCGTCAACAAGGCAAGCTGGAGGCGCAGATCGCCCGTTATCTGGCCGAACTGGGCGAGGCTGACCGCAGTGAGGCCGCTGAAGTGGTTGATCGCAGTGCGGTCAAGGCTGCACTGCAGCAGCTGGAGAGCCGACATGCCGATAACCTGACAGCCCAGGCGTTGATGGAGGTACAGGGGCTGGAGCAGTTCGTCGTGGGTGAGAGCGAGGCGCGCATGATGCGTACCCACCAGGGGGCTCGCGTGGCTTATAACGTGCAAAACGCGGTGGATGGCGAGCATGGGCTGATCGTGCATCATGCTGTCACTCAGGGCAGCAGCGATAACCAGCAACTGGAACCTATGGCCAAGGCCGCCCAGGCGATCCTGGCGCAGGAAGATCTGACGGTTACAGCCGATGCGGGCTACTCCAGTGGTGAGCAGTTTCAAGCGTGTGATGATGCTGGGATTACGGCCTATGTGCCGGAGAATCGGGGCATAAATAACAAGGGCGACGACACGCCGCTATTCGATCGCAGCGCCTTCAGCTACGACGCAGAAAACGACCAGTACCAATGCCCTGCAGGCCAATGGTTACCGCTCAAGCAGGTAAACGGCCTACAGCGCATTTATGCTCTACGCGGCGACTGCACGGCTTGTCCATTGAAATCACGCTGCACCAAGGCTAAACGTCGACAAGTGACTCGGCATGTCCATGAGGCCGCATTCGAGCGCATGCATCAGCGGATGCAGGTGCATCCAGAGATGATGGTCAGGCGCCGATCCATCGTCGAACATCCCTTCGGCAACCTGAAGCAATGGATTTTGGGTAATGGTCGCTTCCTGCTCCGACAACTGCAGGGCGCTCGGACGGAAATGGCCCTGGCGGTCAACGCCTACAACCTGAAGCGTGCCATCAATGTGATGGGTGCCCGTCGGCTGATCGAGCTGTTGGGGTAAATCCCGCCTTCCATTTCCAAGCATCAAAAACACCAACGCCCCGAACCAGTCGGGGCGTTGGATTTTTCTGGCGTCAGTGCGTTTTCACACGCTCTGGATTGCGGGGCTCTTTGCTGATGGGGCGAGTTACAGCAGTTCGATGGCCACCGCTGTTGCTTCGCCGCCGCCGATGCACAGCGAGGCGACGCCGCGCTTGCCACCTTTCTTCTGCAGGGCGTTGATCAGAGTGAGGATAATCCGCGAGCCGGTGGAACCCACCGGGTGGCCCTGGGCACAGGCGCCGCCGAACACGTTGACCTTGGCATGGTCCAGGCCGTGCTCGCGCATGGCCAGCATGGTCACCATGGCGAAGGCTTCATTGATCTCGAACAGGTCGATCTCGTCCTTGCTCCAGCCGGTCTTCTTAAGCAGGTTGCTCATCGCGCCGATGGGCGCCAGGGTGAACTCGCTCGGGTCCTGGCTTTGGGTCGCGTGGGCAACCACCTTGGCAACTGGTTTGAGACCGCGCTTGGCCGCTTCATCGGCGGTCATCAGCAGCAGCGCGCTGGCGCCGTCGGAAATAGAACTGGCGTTGGCCGCGGTAATGGTGCCGTCTTTCTTGAAGGCGGGCTTGAGTGTAGGGATCTTGTCCAGGTTGGCCGTCAGCGGCTGTTCATCATCCTTGACCACCACCTCACCCTTGCGCGAGGTGACAGTGACCGGAACGATCTCCGCGTCCAGCGAGCCGTCCTTGATCGCCGCCTGCGCGCGTCGCAGCGATTCGATGGCATAGGCGTCCATTTCCTCACGGGTAATGCCGTACTTATCGGCGGTCTCCTGAGCGAAAGAGCCCATCAGGCGGCCAGTGCGCGCGTCCTCCAGGCCGTCGAGGAACATATGATCCTTGATCTCGCCATGCCCCATACGCAGGCCCGTGCGTGCTTTCTCCAGTACATAGGGCGCGTTGGACATGCTTTCCATGCCGCCGGCGACCATTACCTGGTTGCTGCCGGCTTTCAGCGAATCGAAGGCCATCATCACGGCCTTCATGCCTGAGCCGCATAGCTTGTTGATGGTGGTGCAGCCGGTGGCTGCAGGCAGGCCTGCATTAAGCGAGGCCTGGCGGGCCGGACCTTGCTTGAGACCCGCCGGCAGTACGCAGCCCATGATCACTTCCTGTACGTCGGCTGGCTCGATACCGGCGCGCTTGACCGCTTCACGAATGGCGGCCGCGCCCAGCTCTACGGCTGGCACGCCGGCCAAGCTGCCTTGAAAACCGCCCATGGGGGTACGTGCGCCGCTGACGATGACGATATCGGACATGCTGTTACCTCGAACGAAAGAGTGGCTCTGTGCCGCCTTTTAAAGGACTGGCTGGTGAGCACGATTCTAACCTGTGACCAAAAGTGGCCATAGAGTCACGTGGCAAATCATTCTTTGGGCTGATTGAGCGCTGCGCGAGCCGCTCTAGAGTCGCTGCATACCTATTCCTAGCGTGCCTCAAGGTGATTTCATGCTGCAGACCCGACTGATCCCCCCCGCTGAAAACGCTCATGCCTATCCGCTGCTGATCAAGCGCCTGCTGCTGTCCGGTAGTCGTTACGAGAAGACCCGCGAAATCGTCTATCGCGACAAGCTGCGCTACAGCTACGCCACCTTCAACGAGCGTGTCGCACGGTTGGCCAATGTACTCAGCGAGGCAGGGGTCAAGGCCGGCGATACCGTGGCGGTGATGGATTGGGACAGTCACCGCTACCTCGAATGCATGTTCGCCATCCCGATGCTCGGCGCGGTGCTGCACACCATCAACATCCGCCTGTCGCCGGATCAAATCCTCTACACCATGAACCATGCAGAAGACCGTTTCGTGCTGGTCAACAGTGAGTTCGTGCCGCTGTACAACGGCATTGCCGGGCAACTGACCACCGTTGACAAGACCCTGCTGCTTACCGATGGCGAGGGCAAGAGCGCCGAGCTGCCGAACCTCGTCGGCGAGTACGAGAGCCTGCTGGCAGCCGCCAGCCCGCACTACGACTTCGCCGATTTCGACGAGAATTCGGTGGCCACCACCTTCTATACCACCGGCACCACCGGCAACCCCAAGGGCGTGTACTTCACTCATCGGCAACTGGTGCTGCACACCATGTCCATGGCGACCGCCATGGGCGGACTCGACAGCATCCGCCTGATGGGCAACGACGATGTCTACATGCCGATTACCCCGATGTTCCACGTGCATGCCTGGGGCGTGCCGTACGTGGCCACCATGCTCGGGGTCAAACAGGTGTACCCCGGTCGCTACGAGCCGGACATGCTTTGCCGCCTGATCAAGGAGGAGAAGGTCAACTTCTCCCACTGCGTCCCGACCATCCTGCAGATGGTGCTGAGCGCGCCGGGTGCGCAGGGCCATGATTTCGGCGGCATGAAGATGATCATCGGCGGTAGTGCGCTGAACCGTTCTCTGTACGAAGCGGCTAAGGCGCGCGGCATTCAGTTGACCGCGGCCTATGGCATGTCCGAGACCTGCCCGCTGATTTCCTGTGCCTACCTCAATGAAGAGCTGCGCGCCGGTAGCGAGGACGAGCGCACCACTTACCGGATCAAGGCGGGTATCCCGGTGCCGCTGGTGGAGGCGGCGATCATGGATGCCGACGGCAAATTGCTGCCGAGCGACGGTGAGTCCCAGGGCGAGCTGGTGCTACGCGCGCCCTGGCTTACCCAGGGCTATTTCCGTGAGCCTGAGAAGGGCGAGGAGCTTTGGGCACATGGTTGGCTCCACACGGGTGATGTGGCGACCATCGACGGTATGGGTTTCATCGAAATCCGCGACCGAATCAAGGATGTGATCAAGACTGGCGGTGAGTGGATTTCCTCGCTGGAGCTGGAGGACCTGATCAGTCGTCACCTGGCGGTGCGTGAGGTGGCGGTAGTGGGTGTGCCTGACCCGCAGTGGGGCGAGCGCCCGTTTGCGTTGCTGGTACTGCGCGAAGAGCAGGGGCTGGATGCCAAAGGCTTGAAGGAGCATCTCAAGCCTTTCGTCGAGCAAGGTCACATCAACAAGTGGGCGATTCCCACGCAGATCGCCCTTGTTACTGAAATTCCCAAGACCAGCGTCGGCAAACTGGACAAGAAGCGCATCCGCGTCGAAATCGCCCAGTGGCAGGAGGCTGGCAGCGCGTTCCTGTCTACGCTGTGAGGTGCGAATTGACTGGGCGGTGAAAGTGACCGCTCAGTCAAACAAGCGTTTGGCTTGCTAATTGCTGTTTCACGTCCATGCTTGGCTAGGGCAGGGCCTGAAACCTGCGAGCCAGAGTGCCTGGGGGCTGCAAATCACACT
Source organism: Pseudomonas sediminis (assembly GCF_039555755.1). Taxonomy (NCBI): domain Bacteria; kingdom Pseudomonadati; phylum Pseudomonadota; class Gammaproteobacteria; order Pseudomonadales; family Pseudomonadaceae; genus Pseudomonas; species Pseudomonas sediminis. The sequence continues at coordinate 767,283 of NZ_CP154631.1, read as the reverse complement.
TTCGAGGGATCAAGCAGTACCTCCCGCTGGCTATAGTCAAAGCATCCATAACAAAAAACACATGGAGTAGCGTCGATGACAACAAAAACAAAACCCTACTGGCGCCTGGCAAAACTGCCGCTGGCCGTCAGCCTCGCTTCCACCCTTGCCGCTCCGGCATTCGGCGTCACTTTCAATATCGGTGAGATCGAAGGGCAGTTCGATTCGGCGCTGTCTGTTGGTGCCAGTTGGTCGACTTCCAAGGCCAACAAGGATCTGATCGGCGTGAACAACGGCGGTCGCGGTCTTTCCCAGACCTCCGACGATGGTCACCTCAACTTCAAACGTGGTGAAACCTTCTCGAAGATCTTTAAGGGTATCCACGATCTGGAATTGCGCTATGGCGATACCGGCGTGTTCGTCCGTGGCAAGTACTGGTACGACTTCGAACTGAAAGACGAAGGCCGCGAGTTCAAGGACATTAGCGATAGCAATCGCAAAGAGGGCGCCCAGTCTTCTGGGGGTGAAATCCTCGACGCATTCATCTACCACAACTATGCCATCGGCAATCAGCCTGGTTCGGTGCGCTTGGGCAAACAGGTCGTTAGTTGGGGCGAAAGTACCTTTATTCAGAACGGTATCAATGCCATCAACCCCGTTGATGTGTCTGCCTTTCGTCGCCCTGGTGCTGAGATCAAAGAGGGCTTAATTCCGGTAAACATGTTCTATATCGCCCAGAGCCTGACAGACAACCTTTCCATGGAGGCCTTCTATCAGCTTGAGTGGGATCAGACCGTGGTGGATAACTGCGGAACGTTCTTTTCCCAGGCTGATATCGTCGCCGATGGATGTGACCAGAACCTTAACGTCCTAGCATCTCTGTCACCGGCTCAACTGGCTCAAATTAACGGCAGTCTGACAAGTCTTAATACGTTGTTGGGCGGCAATGCGGCGCTGGTTTCTTCTAATTCTGAAGGGGTGGTTGTTCCGCGCTATGGCGATAAGGATGCGCGAGATGACGGTCAGTGGGGACTTGCCTTCCGGTATATGTTCGAGCCGTTGGACACAGAGTTTGGCGCTTACTTCATGAACTACCATAGTCGGGCACCTATTTTCAGTGGTAAAGGTCAGAGTGCTTCTTCTTTGCGTTCCATCGATGCATTGGTTCAAGGTACCTTTAACCAGACCTATGCGACACTAACCGGTAGTGGCGTAGGCGCGGTGGCCGCAGCGGGGCAAGCTGGCGCTAGCGCTGCAAATGTCGGCGCCCTGGCTTATGCAGCCAACGGCGGTTATTTCATGGAGTATCCTGAAGACATCAAACTCTATGGTTTGAGCTTCTCCACAACGTTGCCAACCGGAACAGCCTGGAGCGGCGAGATCAGCTATCGGCCTAATGCACCGGTGCAGTTGAACTCCACTGATGTGCTCTATGCCGGACTGCGGGGTATCAACTTCAATCTACCGGCCGCTCTGGGTGGGACCAATCGTACGCCTTATGCGGCGGTGTCTCCGCTCGGTCCGGACGCTGACGGTCTGCTCCATGGCTACAAGCGTAAGGAAATCACGCAGATTCAAACTACATTCACGCATTTCTTTGATCAGGTCATGGGGGCATCACGCTTGACCCTGGTGGGTGAAGTAGGTTGGACCCATGTCGGTGGCTTGGAGAGCAAAGATGATATCCGCTACGGTCGCGATCCGATCTATGGCACTGCAGGTGATATGTGCGGACCTGTGAACGCCAGTACCGGTGGCGGTCGGAGCTCGGCCAGCATGCTCGACAAGGCATGTGATAAAGATGGCTTTACCACTGCCAACTCTTGGGGTTACCGCGCTCGTGCCATCTGGGATTATCCCAATGCTTTGGCAGGTGTGAACCTGCGTCCGAGCGTAGCTTGGTCACATGACGTAGAAGGCTATTCGCCCGGCCCAGGGGCTAACTTCGAAGAAGGCCGTAAAGCTATCAGTCTCGGACTGGACGCGGATTATCAGAACACCTACACCGCCAGCCTGTCCTACACCAACTTCTTTGATGGCAAGTATTCCACCATTGATGACCGCGACTTCGTTGCGCTCAGCTTCGGTATGAACTTCTAAGCGGCCAGGAATTTCGAGGAATCATGATGCAAATGAAAACAACAAAAAAACTGTGGCAAAGCGGTGTCCTGACCCTGTCTCTGCTGGCTACCGGCGTGATGGCGGCAGTGTCGCCTGACGAAGCTGCGAAGTTGGGCAGTACTCTGACTCCGGTCGGTGCCGAAATGGCAGGCAATGCCGATGGATCGATCCCTGCTTGGACCGGTGGTCTGCCAGCCAACGCTGGCGCGGTCGATCCGCGAGGCTTCCTGGCCGATCCGTTCGCCAACGAACAGCCGCTGTTCACCATCACCGCGCAGAACGTCGACCAGTACAAGGATAAGCTGACCCCCGGCCAGCTGGCGATGTTCAAGCGCTACCCAGAAAGCTACAAGATGCCGGTCTACCCAACTCACCGCTCGGCCAGTCTGCCGGCTGCGGTTCTGGAGGCGACCAAGCAGAACGCGGTGAACACCAGGATGGTAGAGGGTGGTAACGGCCTGGAGAACTTCCAGACCGCCAACCCCTTCCCGATTCCGCAGAACGGCCTGGAAGCAATCTGGAACCACATCACCCGTTACCGCGGTGGTAGCGTGCGTCGCCTGGTAACTCAGGCGACTCCGCAGCCGAACGGTTCCTACTCGCTGGTCTACTTCCAGGACGAGTTCACCTTCCGTGATGCGCTGACCGACTTCGATGCGAGCAAGGAAAGCAACGTCCTGTTCTACTTCAAGCAGCGCGTAACTGCTCCGTCTCGCCTGGCTGGTAACGTGCTGCTGGTGCACGAAACCCTCAACCAGGTGAAGGAGCCGCGTCTGGCGTGGCTGTACAACGCCGGTCAACGTCGCGTGCGCCGTGCTCCGCAGGTGTCCTACGATGGTCCGGGTACCGCCGCTGATGGTCTGCGTACTTCCGACAACTTCGACATGTTCAACGGTGCGCCGGATCGTTACGACTGGAAACTGGAAGGTAAGAAGGAGATTTATATCCCCTACAACGCCTACAAGCTCGATTCGCCCAGCCTGAAGTACTCCGATATCGTCAAGGCTGGCCACATCAACCAGGACCTGACTCGTTACGAGCTGCACCGTGTATGGCACGTGACCGCGACCCTGAAGTCGGGCGAGCGTCACATCTATGGCAAGCGTGACTTCTACATCGATGAGGACACCTGGCAAGCCGCTCTGATCGACCACTACGACGGCCGTGGCACCCTGTGGCGCGTAGCTGAGGCGCATGCCCAGTACTACTACGACAAGCAAGTGCCGTGGTACACCGTGGAATCCCTGTACGACCTGCTGTCCGGTCGCTACTTGGTCCTGGGTATGAAGAACGAGGAGAAACAAGCCTACGACTTCAACTACAAGGCCTCTGGCAGCGATTACACCCCGGCCGCTCTGCGTCAGGCTGGCGTTCGCTAAAACCTGCCTCAAGCAACACGACGAAGCCGGCCATGTGCCGGCTTTTTCGTTACGGACTGTAGCGGGAGCTTCAAATGGCCATTGCAAGTCGCTAGGCTGGGTTCAGATCGAGCCCGCCGATGCAGATAGAAGACTTCCAAGAATAGGCCGATGACAGATCTCTCCCGCTCGCCAGGTTTTCCCTACACGCCGGCTACACCGGTGGAGGCGCGTTTCTATCGTCCGCCGCTGCCGGCAGGACATTTGCCGCGCCCCAGGTTATGCGATCGTCTCGAAGAGGGCTTGCAAGGGCGCTTGCTGCTGGTCAGTGCGCCAGCAGGCTTTGGCAAAAGCTCGCTGGCCATCGAGTTCTGCGAGCGACTACCCGATCATTGGCACAGTCTCTGGCTCGGACTGAGTGAGCGTGATCATGATCCGGGGCGCTTCCTTGAGCGTCTGTTACAGGGGCTGCAGCAGTTCTACCCCGGTTTGGGGGAGGAGGCGCTCGGTCTGCTGAAGATGCGCCAACGCCACCAGCCCTTCGCATTCGAGCAGTGGCTCGATGGTTTGCTCGATGAGCTGACTCAGCAACTCGATGATGGTCAGCCGCTGTTACTGGTGCTGGACGACTACCATCTGGCGCAGGGGCCGGTGCTGGATCGTTGCCTGCAATTCTTCCTCAACCACTTACCACCCGGCGTGTTGCTGTTGGTCACCAGCCGTCAGCGGCCGGATTGGCACCTGGCGCGTCTGCGTCTGTCGCGACAGTTGCTCGAACTCAGCGAGCAGGACCTGCGGCTGACCGCCGCGGAGTTGGATGCTCTGCTGGCAAGTCAGGGCGCGCACCTGGAAAAGCAGCAGGTCACTGGGATTCTGCAGCGTAGCGAGGGCTGGATCGCTGGTTTACGCCTGTGGCTGTTGGCTGTCGAAGAGCTGGCCGAAGCCGGCGAGGGACTGCAGCTGCATGGAGGAGAAGGGCTGATCCGTGAGTACCTCCTTGAAGAGGTCATCGAGCGGCAGCCCGCCGAGGTGCAGCAGTTTCTCTACGAAACCGCCTGCATGGAGCGCTTCTGTGCCGAGCTGTGCGACGCGGTGCGTGACAGCCACGACAGCGCTGCGATCATCCGTCAGTTGCAGGCCAACCAGGTTTTTCTGGTGCCGCTGGATGAGCAGGGGCATTGGTTTCGCTATCACCACCTGTTTTCCGATCTGCTCAATGCACGGACTGCTGACGGTTCGAGCCGTTCTCACAGCGGTGCTCACCTGCGTGCCTGTCGCTGGTTCGCTGCGCAAGGCATGCTGGATGCCGCCATCGAGCAAGCACTGCTCGCTGGGCAGGCTGATGTCGCTGCCAGCCTGGTACAGAACCTGTCCGAGGAGCAGATGCTGGCGGAGCAGAACATCGCCATGCTGCTGCGCTGGAAAACCAATCTGCCGGATGATCTGCTGGCCAGCACACCGCGATTGATCATGCTCTATGGCTGGGCACTGGCGCTGGCTTGCCAGCTGGACGCCGCCCAAGAGCTGCTTGATCAACTCGCACGCTTCCTTCCAGCAGCCGAGCCTTCCGCCCAGCTCAGCCTGCTGGCGCAGTGGCAGGCGCTCGACGGGGTCATCGCCCGTGGTCGTGGCGATGGTGCACGTGCCGAGCAGCAATGTAGCGAGGCCTTGGCCGGTTTACCGGTGGAGCGTTATGGCCCGCACTTCATGTGCTTGTCGGCGTTGTCCAATCTGGCCATGGTGCGTGGCGATCTGTGGCGTGCGCGTGGGTTGAACCGCGACGCGCTGGAGTTGGCGCAGCGCATCGACAATCCTCTGCTCGAGGCACTGGCCCACTACGAGCGCGCCCGCGTACTGCAATTCCGTGGCGAGGTGCTGCGCGCGCAGGAGGAAGTGCATCAGGGATTGCTGCTGGTGCAGCGCCTGCCTGCACAGCGTAGTTACTCGGTGCGAGCGCGATTGACGATTTATGAAGGTTATCTGCTTAGTCTGCGCTTGCAGCCTCAGGCCGTGGAGCGCTTGCGGGCGGGAATTGCCGAAGCGCGAGCCTGCCGCGACGTTGGGGCGCTGATCGGCTATTGCGTGCTGGCTAGCCTGGAAGGACGTGATGGAAGGCCTGCCGAGGCATTCGCACTGCTCGGTGAGGCCGAGCGCTTGATGCACGTCTGGGATGTGCCAGCGATTTATTACTTGGCGATGATCACGCTGATGAAGTGCGAGCTGTGGTTGCGTCAGGGGCAGGTCGAGCTGGCCGCTGCCTGGCTACCGCAGTTGGCGGAGACCTATGGTGATCAGGGGCGGGCACTGGCGCCAGAGTTTCACCCGCAGTTGACGTTGCATATCGATTTGCAGCAGGCTGCTCTGGAGCGTCTGCAGGGCGAGCTGGAGCATGCGGAGCGCCGTCTGCGTGCGTTGCAACAGCGTGCACAGGGGCTGGGTGGTCAGTTGGTCGGCCTGGTGGCGCAGGCCCAACTCGCCCAGCTACTAAAGCAAACCGGGCGAGAACGGGAGGCACAGCAGCAGCTCGACACTTGCCTGGATCTCGCTCAGGGCGGTGCGCTATTACCTTTCATTGAGCTGTTGCAGCACCAGCCTCGGTGGTTACGTGAGCGCTTGCAGGGGCGTCAGGCCTGTCCGCTGCGCGACGCCTTACTTGCCCAGTTGCCGGGCAGTCGGGATTCGGACGAGGAGATTGTTGCAGAGGAGAGCGCCCTGGCGGAAAAACTCAGTGGCCGCGAGTTGGCTGTGCTGCAGTTGATCGCGCGTGGCTGTTCCAATCAGGAGATCAGCGAGCGTCTGTTCATCTCCCTACACACGGTCAAGACCCACGCCCGTCACATCAACAGCAAACTCGGTGTCGAGCGGCGTACTCAGGCGGTAGCGCGGGCCAAGGGGCTCGGCCTGCTGCGCTGATGTGTGTCTCACAGGAAATGCCTGGAACGCATCTAGGGCCTGTTGCCGTTTTACATGGGCAACCATAGGAAGGAACAGGCCATGGCCACCACGCTCTCGTAATTTCTCTTGAGTTTGTCGAATCGAAAGGCCACCGCCCGGTATTGCTTCAGCCGGGCGAAGGCGTTTTCCACCAGGTGACGATTTCGGTACAGGCCTCTGTCCAGATCCGCGTTGCCTTTCACAGAATTACGCTTCCTCGGGATCACGGCCTTGGCCCCTTGTCGCTCAACCTGCTCTCGGATTCTCTCGCTGTCATAGCCCTTATCCGCAACGATGGTTTCTGCCGCCGGGAGCTTGGAAATCAATCCGGGTGCCTGAGTACAGTCATTGATTTGACCTCCCGTGATTTCAAACTCGATGGGTAAGCCGTGGGCGTCCACTGCTTCGACAAATGCTCATCGCTGAGCAGTAATCGGGGCATTGCAAGCTCGTATCGATGTCGGGTCAGAGCTTCAACGATACGGGCGTGCTCTTATAGATCAATGGGTTAGCGCGAAATGGCAACAGACCCTAGTACTGGGCCAGCGTTTGAACGTTTCCACCCACGGTATTCTGGGCTACGCGGTGCTGTCCAGCGCCAGCCTGGGCAAGGCTCTGCAGTTCGCCCTGAAGTACTACCGCGTGCTCGGTCTGTCCTTCGAGCTGGAACTGGTGGAGCAGGGCGAGGATGTGGAATTGCGCGCCGTCGAGTCTTTCCCCATGGGGCCGCAATCACGCTTTACCGCCGAAGGCCTGCTGACCAGCATCCACACCATTGCCCGCTTTCTGCTGGGCGAAGAGCTGCAGGGCTTGGCCGTCGGTTTCGCTCATCCCGCGCCGTAGTATGCTGAGCGCTATGTCGAGGTGTTCGGCATAGCGGCGCAGTTCGAACAACCTCTTCACTGGCTGCGTTTACCCCGGCATTACCTGCAACGGCCCATGGCCCTGGCCAATCCGGCCACGGTGCAAATGTGCGAGCAACAGTGCGAAGCGCTGCTGGCCAGCCTAGATGTGCAGGACGGCCTGCTGACCCGCTTGCGCCGTCTGCTGTTGGCCCGCCCAGGTGAGTTTCCCAATCTAGAAAGTGCTGCGAGCGCCCTGCATACCAGTGGTCGTAGTCTGCGTCGACATCTGGCCCGGATGGGCACCAGCTACCAGCAGGTGCTCGACGAGGTACGCAATCGCCTGGCCCTGCAATACCTGAGCACCACACATTTGTCATTGTATGAAACCGCCTATCTGCTGGGCTTTAGCGACCCGTCCAACTTCCGTCGTGCATTTCGTAAATGGACCGGTAAACTGCCTGGCGATTACCGTAACGAGACCTCCTGATGACCACCGCCGAACGCCCCGCCCTGATCCGCGAAACCTTCCCCGTCGGGCCTTTGCAGTGCAACTGCACGATCATCGGCGATCCGTTGACCAAGAAGGCCATTGTGGTCGATCCGGGCGGTAATCCCGATCTGATCATGGCGCGTCTGGAAGCTCACGGCCTGAAGGTGGTGAGCATCATCCACACGCATGCCCATCTCGATCACTTCCTCGCCTCGGGGCAGATGAAGGAGAAGACCGGCGCGACCTTGCACCTGCACAAGGAGGACCAGTTCCTCTGGGACAACCTGGAGATGCAATGCAGCATGTTCGGTGTGCCTTACACGCCCGTGCCGGCGCCGGACAAGTGGCTGGCCGATGATGAGGAACTGGCCTGCGGTTGCGGTGTGGCGCTGCATACGCCGGGTCACACGCCAGGCTCAATGAGCTTCTGGTTCGAGGACGCCAAACTGCTGATCGCCGGTGACACCCTGTTCCGGCGCGGTATCGGCCGTACCGATCTGTGGGGCGGTGATTACGCCACTATCGAACGCTCGATCAAGCGGCGCCTGTATAGCCTCGATGAGGATGCCACTGTGGTTACCGGCCATGGCCCGGACACTCGGCTGGGCGATGAGATGCGCGAGAACCCCTTTATTCGCGCGTGACCGGGCACTAATGGCGGCATGATGACTCAAATAACTATCATCCACCGTTCATGGAGACGCCTTCATGTTCCGCCTGCCCGTTATTGCCCTTTGCACCTCTGCGCTGCTGCTTGGCGGTTGCGCCTCGCAAAATCCTTATGATCAGAGCGCGCCGAGCTCCAACCGCACTGCCACCTATGGCGGCATCGGCGCGCTGGCTGGCGCGGCTGCCGGTGCACTGATCAACCATGACAACCGTGGCAAGGGCGCGCTGATCGGCGCTGCTGTAGCCGGCGCCGCTGCGGCAGGTTACGGCTACTACGCCGACAAGCAGGAAGAAGAGCTGCGTCGCAGCATGCAAGGCACCGGGGTCGAGGTGCAGCGTCAGGGCGATGTGATCCAGCTGATCATGCCCGGCAACATCACCTTCGCTACCGACTCGGCGCAGATCGCCAGTAGCTTCTACCAGCCGCTGAATAACCTGGCCAATTCCTTCCGTCAGTACAACCAGAACAGTATCGAGGTCGTCGGTCATACCGACAGCACTGGCTCGCAAAGTCACAACATGGCGTTGTCGCAGCGCCGTGCGCAAAGCGTGGCCGACTACCTGCTGGCGCAGGGTGTCGACCCCAGCCGTCTGAGCACTCGTGGCATGGGGCCGGACCAGCCGGTAGCGAGCAACGCCACGGCAGATGGTCGTGCGCAGAACCGTCGTGTCGAGGTGACATTGCGACCGTTGCCGGGCGTGCAGTAACGCGCGTGTACCGGGCAGAACTGCTCTGGATCGCAGTCCCTATCCGCCCGGGCTGATAAGCTAGGGCGGAACTTCACCGCGCCTTGGCGGCTCGAAGATTGTGGCATGTCTGCCCGATACCAGAAGAAATCCTAAGGAATCCCTATGAAGACCAGACGTAATCTGATCGCAGCAACTGCGCTCATGGCCATGCTGGCTGGCTGCACCACCAACCCCTATACCGGCGAAAGTCAGGCTGGCAAAGCCGGCGTCTACGGTGGCATCGGCGCGGCCACCGGCGCCGTGATCGGCGCTGCGACCTCGAGCAAGAAAGACCGCGCTAAGGGGGCACTGATCGGTGCGGCTGTTGGTGGCGCTGCCGGCGGTGGTTATGGCTATTACGTCGACACCCAGGAAGCCAAGCTGCGTCAGACCCTGCAGGGCACTGGTGTACAGGTACAACGTAATGGCGATGATCTGAAACTGATCATGCCGGGCAATATCACTTTCGGTAGCAACTCGGCGGATATCTCCAGCAGTTTCTACCCGACCCTCAACTCGCTGGTGCTGGTATTCAAGGAGTTCGACAAGAACGGCGTGAACATCGTCGGTCATACCGACAGCACCGGTTCGCAAGAGCTGAACCAGAGTCTGTCGCAGCGTCGCGCCCAGAGCGTGGCCAACTACCTGACCGCCAACGGCGTACCGGGTCAGCGCATCTCTGCCTATGGTGCAGGTCCGAGCCAGCCGATTGCCAGCAACACCACCGATGCTGGCCGTGCGCAGAACCGTCGCGTCGAGATCAACCTGCGTCCGCTCTAAGGCCGCATTGCGTTGAACAAAGCCTCCCTTTGGGAGGCTTTTTTATGTCGTTTGACAAGCACCGCTGCTGACGTCTTTCGGCTAGGTGCTAGAGGGTGTTTCCGACAGTCTTCGTGACCGCCCGTCTTGTCTTTTGTGGCTAAAGGCCACTCATTCAAAACCTGACTAGAATGCTTGCTGTGGTTCTGTGATGTCCGCGCGCGGATGCCCCGTGCGCGTTGGTTCTGGATGACCGAAGGAGCGCGAATGGACGACAGAGCTGTCGAGCGGCCGCCAAGGCCCTGGACACCGCTGCTGGCTGCACTTGGCCTGTTTATCGGGCTGGGTGGGTTGATTTATTGGCAGTGGAATACCCTGCAGGAACGTGAGCGGGAAGATAGTCAGCATCGCTTTGCGCTTGAGGCGCAGGATATTGGTCAGCGAGTGATGGCGCGCATGCAGGCTTATGAAATGGTCCTGCGTGGCGTTTCGGGGCTGATGAACGGGAGTGACCGGGTTTCTCCCATTGAGTGGGAGCGGGCACTGGATCAGCTGCAATTGCAGGATCGTTATCCGGGAATACAGGCCGTCGCCTGGTCGCGCTACCTGAGCCACTCGCAGTTGGACGATTTTCGAGCCGAGCTGAAAGCGGATGAGCGCCTCGACTATCAGGTGTTTCCCGAGGGGGAGCGCGAGTACTACTTGCCCATCGATTACGTCAGTCCTCTGGATTGGCGTAACCGGCGCGTACTTGGTTTCGACATGCTCAGCGAGGCGATCCGCCTTCAGGCCATCGAGCGCAGCCTTGAGAGCGGTGATGCCAGCCTGAGTGGGCCGGTGGTGTTACGCCAGGAAATCGATGTCAACGTGCAGCAGGGTGTGCTGCTGTTTCTTCCGGTCTTTCGTCCTGGCGTGCCACTCAATACGGTTGAGCAGCGTCGCGCTGCGCTGCTGGGAACAGTGCATGGCGCGTTTCGTAGCCACGATTTGATCGAGGGCATCCTGGGTGGTCAGGCACGGCGTTTCGACATTCTGCTGAGGGATCTGCAGGCATCGGATGCTCAGTTGCGGGGCGGCGAACCCCATGCTAACGGCTGGAAGCCGCGTTTTCAGAAGAACATGGAGTTGCCGCTGTACGGCCGTACCTGGGACTTGGAGGTCATCGGCACACCCGAGTACGAGCGCGGTCTGGTCGATCGTACCGGTACGCTCGGACTCTGGGCTGGTTTGGCGGCGACACTGCTTCTGTCCATTCTGGTCGGCGGTTTTCTCCATCAGCGCGAGCGCAAACTGCAGATCAGTGAGCGGGCTGCCGTGGCCCTGCGCGAGCGCGAAGAGCGCTTTCGTCTGTTGGTCGAACGGCTGCCGGTGGCGACTCTGCTCTGTGATGACAGGGGGCGCATCGAAATGGCCAATCGCAGCGCCGCCGAGCTGTTCGATTGCCCGCTCAATGCCTTACCGGGTGAGACCGTGTTGCGCGTCCTGCCCAATATCGATTCACCGAAAGACTTGCAGGCACAGTTGGCCGAGAGTGACGAGCGCATGGTGCGGACGCTGCGCGGCGAGTCGCTTCCGGTCAGCATCAGCCTCAATCCGCTGCACGAAGGCAGTAGCTACCTGATCAACCTGGTGGACCTGCGTGCGCGCAAGGTGGCCGAGGAGCGCTTCCGGTTGGTGGTCGAGGCCTCGCCCAATGCCATCGTGCTGGTCGATGGCCTGGGACGCATTGCCATGGTCAATCGGCAGACCGAGCTGCTGTTCGGCTACGAGCGTCAGGTGCTGCTCGGCGAACCGGTGGAAATGTTGCTGCCCGACGCGCAGCGTGGCAGCCATTTAGCAATGCGGCGGGGCTATCAGGCGATGCCCGAGCAGCGCCGCATGGGCAGCAATCGTGAACTGTTCGGTCAGCATCGTGAGGGTCGCATGATTCCTCTGGAGGTTGGTTTGTCACCCATTCGCAGTGGCGACGAGAACCTGGTGCAGGCGGTGATCATCGACATCAGCGAGCGCAAGGCTGCCGAGCAGAAACTGCGTGAGCAGGCCGAACAACTGCTGTTGGCCAACCGCTACAAGTCCGAGTTTCTCGCCAACATGTCCCATGAGCTGCGCACGCCGCTCAACAGTATCCTCATTCTCAGTGACCAGCTGCGGCAGAACCTGGCGGGAAATCTGGCCGAGAAGCAGAGCAAACATGCTGATATCGTGCACCGCGCTGGCAGTGATCTGCTGCAACTGATCAACGATGTACTCGACCTGGCCAAGGTTGAGTCGGGGCGCATGCAGCTAAAGCTCGAGCCGATCAACATGCAGGACGTGCTGGTGGAACTCGATGCCAGCCTGCGGCCGATGGCCGAGCTCAAGGGCTTGCGTCTGCACACCCAGCTGGAGGCCGGGGTACCACGCGTCATTCACACCGACCGCGTGCGCCTGCATCAGATACTGCGCAATCTGCTGTCCAACGCGCTGAAGTTCACCGACCAGGGCGAGGTCACCCTGACTGTCGGTAGCCAGGGGCGCCAAGATGATGAGGGCGAGTTGCTGAGTTTCAGCGTGCGTGACACCGGTATCGGTATCGACCCTGCGCAACATGAACAGGTGTTCCAAGCCTTTCAACAGATCGACGGCTCCACCAGTCGGCGTTTCGGCGGCACTGGGCTGGGGCTGGCCATCACCCGTCAGCTGGTGCTGGCTCTGGATGGCGATATCAGCCTGCAAAGTGCGCCGGGGCAGGGGTCTACCTTCACCGTCAGGTTGCCGGTGCAGGCTGGACCGCTTAGCGTCGAGGCCCCGGTGGAGGGGCCGCAGCGCGCAGGTGACGGCCCGCCGCTGCTGATCGTCGAGGACGATGCCAATTTTGCTGCGGTGATTGCCGAGGAGGCTCACTCCCATGGGTTTTCCAGCGTGCATTGCCGTACTGGTCTGCAGGCATTGGGGCTGTTGCAGCAGGAGTCGTTCAACGCGGTGATCCTCGACATCCTGCTGCCTGATCTGAGTGGCTGGCAGCTGTTCCGTCGTCTGCGCGCCCAGCCGAACCATCGGCATACGCCGGTGCACATCATTTCCTGTGTACCGCAACCGGTGGGTTGGAACGATGATGGCACTCGCTATCTGGTCAAACCCATCGGCCGTGATGAACTGGAGCAGGTGTTCATCGAGTTGCAGCACGGTGAACAACACGAGCAGGCATTGCTGTTGGTGGAGGATGTCGAGGTAGAGCGCGAGCACTACCGCGAGCAACTGACGGAGCTGGGCTTCCACGTCGTCGCCTGCGCCGATGGCGAGCAGGCGCGCGAGGCTTATGCGCAGGGGCAGTTCTGCGCGCTGGTGATCGATCTCGACCTGCCGGATCAGGATGGTTTCGCTCTGCTGGACAGCCTCAACCAGGTGCGCCCGTTGCAGGGCACGCGCGTGGTGATCAATACCGGTGTGGACGTCACGCAACAGACCCTGCAGCGCCTGCGCCGCTACAGCGCCGTGGTGGTGCGCAAGCATGGTGATGACACCGATGCGCTATGCCAGGCGGTACAGGGCTTCCTCGGTGATGTGCGTGCGCCGCAACCGGCCCAGGCACGGCTCAATCCGTTGCAGGGAAAACTTATCCTGCTGGTGGATGACGATGTGCGTAACGTCTATGCGCTGACGGCGTTGCTGGATGAAGTGGGGCTGCGCGTCAGTTCCGCCAAGGACGGCATCGAGGCCATTGCCACTTACCAGCGTGAGCCGTTCGACTTGATCCTCATGGATATGGCCATGCCCAACATGGACGGCTATACCGCCACGCGCCTACTCAAGCAGGAGCATGGATGCGTCATCCCGATCATCGCGCTTACCGCTCATGCCATGAAGGGTGACCGCGAGAAGAGCATCACCGCAGGCGCGGATGACTACATGGCCAAGCCGATCAAACGCGATGAGCTGCTGGCATTGCTGGAGCGCTGGCTGGGTATGCCGACCATACCTTCGCCTGGCGATGGGCTAACCTGATGGCAGGAGTAAGTGGTGCAAGGCCAGATGGACAGTGGAGTGATGATGGCCCGGGCGCAGAGTAAGAACGCCGCTGTACCCGCCAAGCAGGTTCTGCTGGTGGTGGATGACCGTATGGAGAACCTCGAGGCCATGCAGGCGCTGCTCGAGGATGGCGAGTGGCTGCTGCGTTGCGCCAGCTCTGGTGAAGAGGCCCTGCGCTGTCTGCTCGAAGAAGATGTCGGGCTGGTGCTGCTCGACGTGCAGATGCCGGGTATGGATGGCTTCGAAGTCGCCCGCCTGATGCGTGGCAACCCGCGTACGCGATTGACGCCAATCATCTTCGTATCCGCCATCGCCCAGACCCACGATGCCGTATTGCGTGGTTATAGCACCGGTGCCGTGGACTTCATGCTCAAGCCCTTCGACCCCAGTGTGTTGCGCCACAAGATTCAGAGCCTGCTGGAGCACGAGCATAATCGCTGTGAATTGCAGACTCTTTCCCAGCAGCTTGAGCGCGCCAGGGCATTCAACGCCTCGGTGCTGGCCAATGCCGCCGAGGGTATTCTGGTGGTCGGCGAGGATGGTCGCATTCAGTTCGCCAACCCCGCGATGGCGCAGATGCTCGATGGCGAGGTAGGTGATCTTGAGGGCGTCGATCTGCTGTCGTTTCTCAAGAATCCAGCCAGCGAAGGCGGCTGGCAGCAGTCCGAGTTCTACCTGCACTTCAAGCGCGAGGCGACCTATCGCGTGCACGAAGCGATGTTGCGCACGCTCAAGGGTGGTTGCCTGCCTGTGGCGCTGTCCTGCTCACCACTGCCGCGGCCGCAACGTGCGATGGTGCTGATCGCGCTGGATATGTCGGTGGTGCGTAATCTGCACGCGCAACTGGAGTCACAGGCGGTCACTGACGCGCTGACCGGCCTGCTCAATCGTCGCGGCTTTCATCAGGCACTGGAGTCGGTGTTGGCGCGTATCGAGCGCAGCGGTCAGCGCGTCGCGGTGTTGTACCTGGACCTGGACGGTTTCAAGCGCATCAATGACTCGCTCGGCCATGATGTCGGCGATCAGTTGCTGCGCCGTGTCGGTGAGCAGCTCAAGGCCTGCTTGCGTCCCTATGACAGCCTGGCGCGCATCGGTGGTGACGAATTCACCGCGCTGCTGGACAACCTCGGCCACCCCGAGGACGCCGCCAAGGTCGCGGAGAAGTTGATCGAGCTGGTCTCGGTGCGACACACCCTCGATGGTGTGGACTTCACCCTCGGCGCCAGCGTTGGCATCGCCTGCTTTCCTGAATGCGGGCAGAGCGTGGAGGGCCTGCTGCGTTCCGCCGACATGGCGATGTATGAAGCCAAACGCGCCGGTCGCCAGCAATACCGCTTCTTCTCACCGGAGATGAACGGGCGTGCGCGTTCGCGGCTGATGCTCGAAGAAAGCCTGCGTCACGCCATCGAGAACGATGACTTCGTACTGGTTTATCAGCCGCAGTTCCATCTGGATAGCGGACGTCTGCGCGGCTTTGAAGCCTTGCTACGCTGGCAGCATCGCGTCGCCGGTACCGTGGCGCCGAACGTGTTCATTCCGCTGCTCGAAGAAACCCGCCTGATCAACCGTCTCGGCGAATGGATCTTCCGTGAGGGCGCCAGGCAGTTGGCCGTGTTCAAGCAACAGTTCGGTGAGGACATGGTGCTCAGCCTCAACGTCAGCCCGGTGCAGTTCGGCATGCCGCAACTGGTGACCGATCTACAGCGTGTACTCGACGCTCACGGTCTGAAGCCCAGCCAACTGGAGGTGGAAGTTACCGAGAGCGCGCTGATGCAGGATCTGGAGCTGACGCAGGCGCAGTTACGTCATCTGCGCGAGCTGGGGGTGAAGATTGCCATCGATGATTTCGGCACCGGCTATTCATCATTGGCGTACCTGCGTCACTTCGAACTCGATACGCTGAAGATCGACCGTCTCTTCATTTCCAACATGCTCGACTCACCCCGTGATGCGGCGGTGGTCAGTACCATCATCGATCTCGGCCATCACCTAGGTCTGGAGGTCATCGCCGAAGGCGTCGAAACCCAGGCGCAGCGTGAGTGGTTGACGCAACACCACTGCAGCATCATGCAGGGTTTCCTGGTGGCGCCAGGCGTGCCGCCCAGCAGCGCGATGCAGGTGCCGGCGCTGCTGGATTGGAGCAAGTTGCCCCTGTCGTCCCCCTGATCGGTACAGCGACGCATACCCGTGGGGTGCGGAATCGGGGCGGTACGCACGGTGCCCCCGAAGGTCTGGATTACGCCGAACTGTGCAGGTTGGCGAGCTCCGCGTCCTTCTCTTCCCATAGACGATTGACCCATTGCTGGAAGGCCCGGCGGTAGTCGTCATCCTGATCGTAGTTACGGCCGATGAACTCGCGCGGAATATCGACCTGCCTGAAAGTCACCTGCACGGCATCCAGGCGCCCACAGAGCAAGTCCCAGAAGCCTGGGACGCCATGCGGATAGTGGATGGTGACGTTGACGATGGCGTGCAGCTGTTCACCCATGGCATCAAGCACGAAGGCGATGCCGCCAGCCTTGGGTTTGAGCAGGTGCTTGAAAGGCGACTGCTGCTGCGCATGCTTGGCCGGGGTCAGGCGGGTGCCCTCGAGGAAGTTGAACACCGCCACGGGGTTGGTCTTGTAACGCGCGCAGGCTTTGCGGGTGGTGGCCAGGTCCTGGCCGCGCTTCTCCGGATACTTGGCCAGGTATTCCTTGCTGAAGCGCTTCATGAAGGGAAACTCCAGCGCCCACCAGCATAGGCCGATCACCGGCACCCAGATCAGCTCCTGTTTGAGGAAGAACTTCAGCAGCGGCATATGTCGGTTGAGCAGGTACTGCAGCACCAGGATATCCGCCCAGCTCTGGTGGTTGCTGGTGACCAGGTAGGAGTGACGAGTATCGAAGCGCTCCAGGCCCTGGACATTCCATTCGATATGGCCAACCAGGCGCATCCAGAATTTGTTGACGCCGATCCAGCTCTCGGCGATCCCGTGCATGACGAAGCGCAGTGCGCGTTGGATCGGCGCGAATGGCAGCAGCAGTTTGAGCAGAGCGACGAAGAACAGCGGCCAGCACCAGAACAGGGTGTTGAGAGCCAACAGCAGGCTCGCGATCAGGCCACGCAGCGGCGCGGGAAGAAAGTGCAGCATCGGGCAAACGCCTCCGTAAGCAGGCTGCACGCCCTGCGGGCAGCCTGAGAAAGGGGCTTTCGCTGCGCCCCGTATCAGTCGAAAGAGCTGCGGCGTTCCGTGCAGCGAGCTGGTTCGGCGCCAAGGGTAACGGTTGTGCACTGACCTGCAAGTGCCAGTGATGTCCATCAGGTTTTGTTCGCTCGGTGCGCACCGGCTTTTTCGGCCGGTGCGCACGGCGCATCCTGTTGCCTCTCTAGCTTGGTAGATCCGCCGCCTGAATGGCCGTCAGCGCGATGGTGTAGACGATGTCGTCGACCAGCGCACCGCGCGACAGGTCGTTCACCGGCTTGCGCAGGCCCTGCAGCATCGGGCCGACGCTGATGCAGTCGGCGCTGCGCTGCACGGCCTTGTAGGTGGTATTGCCGGTGTTCAGGTCGGGGAACACGAACACCGTGGCGCGGCCGGCCACCGGGCTGTTCGGCGCTTTCTGCCGGCCGACGCTCTCGATGGCTGCCGCGTCGTACTGCAGCGGGCCGTCGAGCAGCAGGTCCGGGCGTTTCTCACGGGCCAGGCGGGTGGCGACGCGCACTTTCTCCACTTCTTCGCCGCTGCCGGAATCACCGGTGGAGTAGCTGAGCATGGCAACGCGCGGCGGGATGCCAAAAGCCTGCGCCGAGTTGGCGCTCTGCAGAGCGATCTCCGCCAGTTGCTCGGCGTTCGGGTCCGGGTTCACCGCGCAGTCGCCATAGACCAGCACCTGGTCCGGCAGCAGCATGAAGAACACCGAGGACACCAGGTTGTAACCTGGTGCGGTCTTGATCAGCTGCAGGGCCGGGCGAATGGTGTTGGCGGTGGTGTGGATGGCGCCGGAGACCAGACCGTCGACCTCGTCCAGGGCCAGCATCATGGTGCCGAGTACCACGGTGTCTTCCAGCTGCGCTTCTGCCATTGGCGCATTGAGGCCCTTGCCCTTGCGCAGCTCGACCATCGGCTCGATGTAGCGACCGCGTATCAGGTCCGGGTCGAGAATTTCCAGGCCTTCCGGCAGCTCGATACCTTGCGCGCGGGCCACGGCGTGCACGTCTTCCGGCTTGGCCAGCAGTACGCAGCGGGCGATGCCGCGAGCCTGGCAGATGGCAGCGGCCTGCACGGTACGGGGTTCGCTGCCTTCGGGCAGGACGATGCGCTTGGCTGCAGCCTTGGCTCGTTGCACCAGCTGGTAGCGGAAGGCCGGGGGCGACAGGCGCAGCTCGCGCGGGGTGCCGCAGCGGGCGCTCAACCAGTCGTGGTCGATATGCCCTGCGATGAAGTTGGAGACCTTCTCCGCGCGCTCGCGGTCATCCAGAGGAATTTCCTTGTTCAGGCGGTTGAGATTGGTGGCGGTGTCGTAGGAACCGGTGCTCACCGTCATCACCGGCAGGCCGCTGGCCAGGGCGCCTTGGCACAGCTCCATGATGCGTGGGTCGGGGGCGAAATCACTGCACAGCAACAGGCCCGCCAGCGGTACGCCATTCATCGCAGCCAGGCTGGCGGAGAGGATGATGTCGTCGCGATCACCCGGCGTCACCACCAGGGTGCCGGGCTTGAGCAGTTGCACGCTGTTGGCGACAGCACGTGCGCAGAGCACGATCTTCAGCATGCGTCGCTGCTCATAGTCGCCAGCGTTGAGGATGCGTGCGCCGAGCAACTCGGCGATGTCCTTGGTGCGCGGCGCGTTCAGTTCGTCCTGCCAGGGAATACAGCCGAGCAGGCGGAAACTCTCGGTCTTGAGCAGGGGAGAAAGCTCCTGCAGACGTTCGGTGAAGGCTGCGATGCCGTTGTCGCTGCGCACCTTGTTGAGGATCACACCCAGCACCTTGGGGTCCTTGGGCCCGCCGAACTGCTGGGCCTGGATCTCGATGCGATCGGACAGCTCGGTGAGGTTCTCGTCTTCCGGGGCGCTGACCAGAATCACGTCGGCATCCAGGCTCTTGGCCAGGTGCAGGTTGACCCGAGCGGCGTAGCTGGCGTGGCGCGTTGGCACCATGCCTTCGACGATGACCACGTCCTTGTCGACTGCCGCCTGCTGGTAGAGGCTGATGATCTCTTCCAGTAGTTCGTCCAGCTGGCCGTCGCCGAGCATGCGTTCGACATGGCTGAGCGGCAGTGGTTTGGGCGAATTCAGGCCATGGGTGCGGGCGATCAGCTCACTGGAGCGCTCAGGGCCGAGGTCGCCAGCATGCGGTTGGGCGATGGGCTTGAAGAAGCCAACCTTGAGGCCGCTGCGCTCTAGCGCACCGACCAGGCCGAGGCTGATGGAGGTAAGGCCGACACCGAAACCGGTGGGGGCGATGAAGAAGGTATGCATGAAATAGCCTCAGTCGAGCAGGGCAAGAGTGTCGAGGGCGATCTGCCGCTCTTCGTTGGTCGGTACCACCAGCACGCGCGGATGACCATCCGCGTGAATGGCGCCGGCGACGCCGCGCACGCAGCGTGCGTTGGCCTGGGCGTCCAGCCGCAGCCCGAGCAGGCCGAGATGGTCCAGGGTCTTGCTGCGGATCAGCGCGGAGTTCTCGCCGATACCGCCGGTGAAGATCAGGCCGTCGAGACGGCGCAGCGCGCAGCTCATCGAGGCCAGCGATTTGGCCAGGCGGTAGCAGAACACCTCGATGGCCAGGGTCGCGCCGACGTGCCCCTGTTCGCGGGCCTGCTCCAGCGTGCGCATGTCGTTGGACAGGCCGGATAGACCGAGCAGGCCGCTGTCCTTGTTGAGCATGCTGTCGATCCGCTCCAGGCTCCAGCCCAGGGTACGTGCCAGGTGCCCGTGCAGGTTGGGGTCGACATCGCCACTGCGAGTGCCCATTACCAGGCCCTCCAGCGGCGTCAGCCCCATGCTGGTGTCGCGGCTGTGCCCATTCTCCACGGCGCAGGTGGAGCTGCCATTGCCCAGATGGGCCACCAGCCAACTGCTGGCGTCGAATGCCAGGCCGCTCATCTGCGCCGCCTTGCGGCTGACGTAACGGTGGCTGGTGCCGTGGAAGCCATAGCGGCGTACGCCATGCTCAGCGTAGAGCGCCTGCGGTACGGCATAGCGATAGGCGTGCTCGGGCAGGCTCTGGTGGAAGGCGGTGTCGAACACCGCCACCTGCACCAGGTTGGGAAACAGCTTCATCGCCGCTTCGATGCCTTGCAGGTTGGCCGGATTGTGCAGCGGAGCCAGCGGCGCGACCTGGCGGATGGCCTGCAGGCTGGCAGCGTCCAGGCGAGAGGCGCCGGGGAAGTGCTCGCCGCCGTGTACCACACGGTGGCCGATACCATGCAGCTCGCCGGCTGCGGCCTGCTGTACCACAGGTAAAAGATGAGACAGGGCGAGCCGGTGGTCGGCGCCCGGCAGAACCAGGCTGTCCTTTTGTTCGCCTTGTTGCCAGTGCAGCACCGCTTCGGGACTGCCAAGACGCTCGGCCAGGCCGCTGAGCATGAAGGTTTCCTGCGCTTCGTTGACCAAGGCGAACTTGATCGACGAGCTGCCGCAGTTGATCACCAGAATGTTGCGTGCAGACATTTAAGCTTCCTTGGATTCATCGTGCGACCGATCCATGGCGCACCAGCCACAGGGGAAGAGGCTTCCCTGCCTGACTTGGCGCTGCTCGGGATCGAGTACCCAGGGCCGATTCTGCCAGGGTGGACGGTGGCGTACATGCTGAGTATGGCCACAGGATAAGACTGCCACCCAGTCACCGTGCTCGTCCTGACGAAAATCAACGATCCGTACGGCCCGTTTGTCCGGGCTTGGGTCGCAATCCAGGCTGGCGTTGGTTAAACTTGCTCGTTCATTTATCTTTCGCAAAAGGTCTCCCCATGCTGATCGCCGCCAACAAGGCCGTCTCCATCGACTATACCCTGACCAACGATGCCGGTGAGGTGATCGACAGCTCCACTGGCGGCGCGCCGCTGGTCTATCTGCATGGTGCCGGCAATATCATCGCCGGTCTCGAGAAGGCTCTGGTTGGCAAGCAGGTTGGCGATGAGCTGGACGTTTCCGTCGAGCCGGAAGAAGCCTACGGTGAGTACAGCGCCGAGCTGGTCGCGACCCTGAGCCGCGCCATGTTCGAAGGCGTCGACACCCTGGAAGTGGGCATGCAGTTCCACGCTTCGGGCCCGGACGGCAGCATTCAGATTGTTACCATCCGCGATATCGACGGCGACGACGTGACTGTCGACGGCAACCACCCGCTGGCCGGCCAGCGCCTGAACTTCAAGGTCAAGGTCGTGGCCGTGCGTGACGCCAGCGAAGAGGAAGTGGCCCACGGTCACATCCATGGCGAAGGTGGTCACCACCACTAAGTTGCCTGTCAGGCGACTTGCGGTCGTTCCGAGTGGAGCAACCGCTGCTAAGCTCAAGCTTGCGATAAAGGCGCCTCAGGGCGCCTTTTTCATGCATGGCGGTCTGTGCGCTTGCAGCCGCTTCCAGGATTTACCGGGCCGTGCGCCCGTTGCACTGAATTCGCTGAGGAAGTTCGTCATGAGTGCTTTTCACGATCTCAATCTGCGTGCGTTGGACGGTCAGGAACTGCCGTTGGCGCCCTACAAGGGCCAGGTAGTGCTAGTGGTCAACGTAGCCTCCAAGTGCGGCCTGACCCCTCAATACGCCGGGCTGGAAAAACTCTATCAACAGTACAAGGGCAATGGTTTCACCGTGCTTGGTGTGCCGTGCAACCAGTTCGCCGGCCAGGAGCCTGGCAGCGAGGACGAGATCCGTTCGTTCTGCAGCCTCAACTACGGCGTGAGCTTTCCGCTGGGCAGCAAACTGGAGGTCAACGGCCCTGCTCGTCACCCGCTCTATCGCCTGCTGGCCGGTGAGGGAGCCGAGTTTCCCGGTGATATCACCTGGAACTTCGAGAAATTTCTGGTCGGCCAGGACGGTCGTGTGCTGGCGCGTTTCTCTCCGCGTACCACGCCGGACGATCCGGCCTTGATCCAGGTCATCGAAAAAGCCCTGGGCCTCTGAAGTAGCAACGCCTGCGCTCGCTATTCTGGGCGCAGGTGAGGCTAATCGGCCAAATTCCCGGCCATTTCCCCTTGCCCCCTTGTTCTCATCGTCATCCGCTTGCTTAATCGGCCGACCTGCCGAGGAGTACGCCCATGACCAGCTTTCCCCACGAGCAACCGCCTGCCATGGCCTCACCAGGCGAGCTGCGTGCACTGATCGAAAGTCGCCGTGCAGTGCGCCGTTTCACCCCTGAGCTGCTGCCGGATGCGGTGATCCGCGATTGCCTGGAACTGGCCGTGCTGGCGCCTAGCTCCTGCAACCTGCAGCCCTGGAGCTTCCAGGTGATTCGCGACCCGGCGCTGCTGGCGCAGCTGCACCCGGTCTGCATGAGCCAGAACGCTGCGCGTGCGCCCTTGATTATTGCCGTGCTGGCGCGCCCGGACACCTGGCGTCAGGCCTGCCGCAACGTCATCGATTACTGGCCGGAGGCCGAGGTGCCGGCGCGTATCCGCCGCTTCTACAGCAAGACCGCGCCGTTTCAGTACAACCAGGGGCCGCTGGGCCTACTCGGCCTGTTCAAGCGCCAACTGGTGCGGCTGATGGGGTTACGCAAGCCGCTGATGCGCAAGCCCAACAGCAAGGCCGATATGCGCCTGTGGGCGGTGAAGTCGACGGCGCTGGCGGCAGAAAATCTGATGCTCGCTTTCCAGAGTCACGGCTATGCCACCTGTCCGATGGAGGGCTTCGACGAGCCGCGTTTGCGTCGTGTGCTGGATATCCCGCGCCAGGCCATCCCCATCATGCTGCTGGCCGTTGGGCGTCAGGGCGAGAAGGGTGTGTACAACCCGCGCCTGCGCTTTCCGCTGGAACAGCACGTCACCTGGCGGTAACCAGGTTTGACTTGGATCAAATCGCCTTGTCTTGAATACGGCGTAATCGTCCTTATCTAGTCTGCATCTGAGCGAGTTTCTTTTTTCGGGGAAGTTGTCCCGGCTCGCCATTCTGGAGGAAGGACATTTATGCGTATCGATCGTTTGACCAGCAAGCTGCAACTTGCACTCTCCGATGCCCAATCCCTGGCGGTGGGCATGGATCATGCCGCCATCGAGCCGCTGCACTTGATGCAGGCGCTGCTCGAGCAACAGGGCGGTTCGATCAAGCCGCTGCTGATGCAGGTCGGCTTCGACATCAACAGCCTGCGTCAGGGCCTGACCCGTGAACTGGATCAACTTGGCAAGCTGCAGAACCCCACAGGCGACATCAACCTGTCGCAGGACCTGGCACGTCTGCTCAACCAGGCCGACCGCCTGGCACAGCAGAAGGGCGACCAGTTCATTTCCAGCGAGCTGGTGCTGCTCGCCGCCATGGACGAGAGCAGTAAGCTGGGCAAGCTGCTGCTCGGCCAGGGTGTATCGAAGAAGGCCCTGGAAAATGCCATCGCCAACCTGCGCGGCGGCCAGGCTGTCAACGACCCCAATGTCGAGGAATCGCGGCAGGCGCTGGACAAGTACACCGTCGACCTGACCAAGCGCGCCGAAGAAGGCAAGCTCGATCCGGTGATTGGCCGTGACGACGAGATCCGCCGCACCATCCAGGTCCTGCAGCGCCGGACCAAGAACAACCCGGTACTGATCGGCGAGCCCGGTGTGGGCAAGACCGCCATCGCCGAAGGCCTGGCCCAGCGCATCATCAATGGCGAAGTGCCGGATGGCCTGAAGGACAAGCGCCTGCTGTCGCTGGACATGGGCTCGCTGATCGCCGGCGCCAAGTTCCGCGGTGAGTTCGAAGAGCGTCTGAAGGCGGTGCTCAACGAACTGGGTAAGCAGGAAGGGCGCATCATCCTGTTCATCGACGAGCTGCACACCATGGTCGGCGCCGGCAAGGCCGAGGGCGCCATGGACGCCGGCAACATGCTCAAGCCGGCCCTGGCTCGTGGGGAGCTGCACTGCGTCGGCGCGACCACACTGGACGAGTACCGCCAGTTCATCGAGAAGGACGCCGCGCTGGAGCGCCGCTTCCAGAAGGTACTGGTGGATGAGCCGAGCGAGGAAGACACCATCGCCATTCTGCGTGGGCTGAAAGAGCGTTACGAGGTGCACCACGGTGTGACCATCACCGATGGCGCGATCATCGCTGCGGCCAAGCTCAGCCATCGCTACATCACCGACCGCCAGTTGCCGGACAAGGCCATCGACCTGATCGACGAGGCGGCCAGCCGCATCCGCATGGAGATCGATTCCAAGCCCGAGGAGCTCGATCGTCTGGATCGTCGTCTGATCCAACTGAAAATCGAGCGCGAGGCGCTGAAGAAGGAAGACGACGAGGCGACCAAGAAACGACTGGTAAAACTGGAAGAGGATATCGTCAAGCTGGAGAAGGAATACGCCGACCTGGAGGAAATCTGGAAGTCGGAGAAAGCCGAAGTGCAAGGCTCAGCGCAGATCCAGCAACGCATCGAGCAGGCCAAGACCGAGCTGGAAGCCGCACGGCGCAAGGGCGATCTCAACCGCATGGCCGAACTGCAGTACGGCATCATTCCGGATCTGGAGCGCAGCCTGCAGATGGTCGATGCGCACGGCAAGAGCGAGAACCAGCTGCTGCGCAACAAGGTTACTGACGAGGAAATCGCCGAGGTGGTGTCCAAGTGGACTGGCATCCCGGTGAGCAAGATGCTTGAAGGCGAGCGCGAGAAACTGCTGAAGATGGAAGGCCTGCTGCACCAGCGGGTGATTGGCCAGAACGAGGCGGTGGTCGCTGTTTCCAACGCAGTGCGCCGTTCGCGCGCTGGGCTGGCTGACCCGAACCGTCCGAGTGGTTCGTTCCTCTTCCTCGGCCCGACCGGGGTGGGCAAGACCGAGCTGTGCAAGGCGCTGGCCGAGTTCCTCTTCGACACCGAAGAGGCGCTGGTGCGCATCGATATGTCCGAGTTCATGGAGAAGCACAGCGTTGCCCGCCTGATTGGTGCACCGCCCGGTTATGTCGGCTATGAAGAGGGTGGTTATCTGACCGAGGCCGTGCGCCGCAAACCCTATTCGGTGGTGCTGATGGACGAAGTCGAGAAGGCGCACCCGGACGTGTTCAACGTGCTGCTGCAGGTACTGGAAGACGGTCGCCTGACCGACAGCCATGGCCGCACCGTGGACTTCAAGAACACCGTGATCGTGATGACCTCCAACCTCGGCTCGGCGCATATTCAGGAGTTGGTCGGCGACAAGGAAGCGCAGCGCGCGGCGGTGATGGATGCGGTGAGCAGCCACTTCCGTCCCGAGTTCATCAACCGTATCGACGAAGTGGTGGTATTCGAGCCGCTGGGCCGTGAGCAGATCGCCGGCATCGCCGAGATCCAGTTGCAGCGTCTGCGTGGCCGTCTGGCTGAGCGTGAGCTGAGCCTGGAGCTGACGCCAGAGGCGCTCGACAAGCTGATCGCCGTTGGTTACGACCCGGTGTATGGCGCACGTCCGCTCAAGCGTGCGATCCAGCGCTGGATCGAGAACCCGCTGGCGCAGCAGATACTCTCTGGCGATTTCGCCCCGGGGGCGGTAGTGCATGCCAAGGTCGATGGCGAAGAGATCGTATTCGCCTGATCGAGTGTCGCGTTAAAACATAGGCCCGCCAAATCGGCGGGCCTTTGCGTTTGTAGCCGTAGGGAAAAGGGGAGAACCCGTAGGGCGTACTTGGCTTTGGCTTCCTGCGTCGCTCTACCTCCTGCATCCATGCAGTCGTCGCGAAGCAGTACGCCGGTCGTTGTGCTGCCAGGCCTGGCATGGCCAGGCGGGCTGCTCGCTGCGCTCGTGAGGCCGCCCTAGGCTAATCCGTAGGAGCGGCTTCAGCCGCGATTTTCCTCGTTCGAGTCTGAAGCCGCTCCTGCATAAAGGTTCAGCGTCCTAGCAACAACCACCCCAATGCTTCTTCTTCGAGGTATGGCCGATGCCAGGGTTGAAGGTGTTGGTCGGGTCGAGTTCGCGGTAGAAACCGGCCAGCGCCGGCTTGGCCACGTACAGGTGGCCAACGTTGTGCTCGGCCGGGTACTCGGCTTGGCGAGCGTCCAGCAGCTTCCACATGCGGTGTTCCATGGCGATCGGGTCGATGCCCTTCTTGACGATGTAGTCCTGGTGGAACACATGGCAGAAGAAGTGCCCGTAGTAGAGCTTGTGGATGATCTGCTCTTCCATCTCCTGCGGCAGCGTCTCGACCCATTCACGGTCGTTACGGCGCAGAGCGATGTCCAGGGCGAGGATGTCCTCGACACTGCTGCGGTGCGACTCGCGGTAGCGGATCGCGGCGCCGGCCACGGCGAAGCGATGCAGGAAGGCTTTGCGCCCCTCATCGGCATCGCACTCGAAATAGGCACCGCTGTCACTGCCAGTGAAATATTCGGTCAGGAAGCTGCGGGTCTGTTCCAGCGTGTCGTTGGAAACGCGCACCAGCAGGTGATGCTCGAAACGGTCACGGTACTCGCGCATGCGTTGCGGTAGGTGGCTGGGTAGCAGGTTCATCAGGGCCTGGATCACCTTGTCGGTCACACCACGCAGGCCGAAGCGCTCGAAGAAACCGTCCACGCGGCTCTTCATGGCGAAGGCGGCCGGCACCTTGGATGTGCCGAATTTGTCGATCACCAGGAAGGTGTCCTTGCCGTACTTCTCGCCGATGTCGAATGCCGTGCGATGGATGTATTCCCCGGCAATCGGCAGGCGTGGCAGCTTGGCTAGCAGGTGGCGGCGCACTTCGGTGAGATCGTGCGGGTCGTTGCTGCCGATGTAGAACACCGTGCTCGGCTCTTTCGGGAAGGTGTCCAGGCGCACGGCGAACAGGCACAGCTTGCCAGCCGAACCGGAGGCTTCGAACAGGCGCGACGGGTCGGCGTTGAAGCGCGCGGGGGTGTCGGCGTCGACGTCGCGCACATGCTCGCCGTAGCGCGCATCGGAGGCCTTGGCGGTGTCCCCGTTGCGTACCTGCTGCGGTGTGTAGTCGCCGTTCTGCAGGCGGGTGAGAATTTCCTCCGGATCGTTGCCCAGCTCGATGCCCAGATGGTTGACCAGCTCCAGCGAGCCGTCATCTTTCACCTGCGCATACAGCGCCAGCTCGGTGTAGGCCGGGCCGCGACGCACCAGGGCGCCACCGGAGTTGTTGCAGATACCGCCGAGTACCGAGGCGCCGATGCAGGACGAGCCGATCACCGAATGCGGTTCGCGATTCAGTGGCGCCAAGGCCTGTTCCAGGCGATCCAGGGTCGCGCCCGGTAGGCACACCACCTGCTGACCATCGTTGATCAGTTGTACGCCGGTGATCCGCAGGGTGCTGATCAGCACGATCTCGCGGTCGTAGTCGGCGCCATCCGGGGTCGAGCCTCCGGTCAGGCCGGTATTGGCTGCTTGCATGATGACGATGCGGTCGGCCGCTACTGCCGCCTGCAGGATGCGCCACTGCTCCAGCAGCGAAGCGGGGCGTACCACTGCCAGGACGTTGCCCTCACCGGTGCGGTGGCCCTTGCGGAAGCGCCGCGTGCTTTGTTCGTCAGTCAGCACATGACTGCTGCCGACGATCTGGCGCATCCGCGTCAGCAGAGCGTCGCGGGTAATGGCGGGCGTGACGGCGGCAGTCATTGGCTCAGCGCTCCTTTACCAGCAGGTCCGAGGTGATTTCGGCGATGGATTTGGCGCCAGTCAGCACCATGGCCACGCGCATTTCCTTCTCGATCAGGTCGAGCAGGTTGCTCACGCCCGCACCACCGGCAGCGGCCAGGGCATAGAGGAAGGCACGACCGAGCAGCACGGTGTCGGCGCCCTGGGCGATCATGCGCACCACGTCGAGGCCGGTGCGGATACCGGAGTCAGCGAGGATTTTCAGGTCACCCTTGACCGCATCGGCGATGGCCGGCAAGGCGCGGGCGCTGGACAGCACGCCGTCGAGCTGACGACCACCATGGTTGGAAACGATGATGCCGTCGGCGCCGAAAGTGACCGCATCGCGGGCGTCTTCCGGGTCGAGAATACCCTTGATCACCATCGGGCCATCCCAGAAGTCGCGGATCCATTCCAGGTCCTTCCAGGAGATCGACGGATCGAAGTTGGCGCCCAGCCAGCCGATATAGTCGGCCAGGCCAGTCGGGTTGCCGCGGTAGGCCGAGATATTGCCCAGGTCATGCGGCTTGCCCATCAGGCCGACGTCCCAGGCCCACTGCGGGTGAGTCATCGCTTGCAGCATGCGGCGCAGTGCGGCGTTCGGGCCGCTCATGCCGGAGTGGGCGTCACGGTAGCGTGCGCCGGGCACGGGCATGTCGACGGTGAACACCAGCGTCGAGCAGCCGGCGGCCTTGGCGCGCTCCAGCGCGTTCTTCATGAAGCCGCGGTCTTTCAACACGTAGAGCTGGAACCACATCGGTCGGTCGATGGCCGGCGCCACTTCTTCGATCGGGCACACCGACACGGTGGACAGGGTGAAGGGAATACCCTTGGCCGCTGCTGCCTTGGCCGCCTGAACTTCGCCACGGCGAGCGAACATGCCGGTCAGGCCAACCGGTGCCAGGCCGACCGGCATCGACATCTTCTCGCCGAACAGCTCGGTGGACAGGTCCAGCTCGGACATGTTCTTCAGCACGCGCTGGCGCAGTTCGATTTCCGACAGGTCGGCGACATTGCGGCGCAGCGTGTGTTCGGCGTAAGCGCCGCCATCGGCGTAGTGGAACAGGAAAGGCGGCAGCTTGCGCTGCGCGGCGGCGCGATAGTCGGTAGAGGCAGAAATGATCATGGGCTCATCCTGTTACTGAAAAGAGAAAGCGTAGCCTGACGGAAAATGCCCCGACAGGGTCGGGGCGCTTTCGCGTGACGAGGTTCAGTGCACCAGCGGGTCAGTCACACCCAGTACGTAGATCGCGACCATCGCGATGATGCCGGTAAACAGCAGGTAGTACAGCGTCGGCCAGATGGTCTTGCGCAGGGTACTGCCTTCGCGGCCGAGCAGGCCAACGGTAGCCGAGGCTGCAACCACGTTATGGATCGCCACCATGTTGCCGGCGGCGGCACCCACGGCCTGGACCGCGACGATCAGCGCGCTGGAAATACCCAGGCTGCTGGCCACGCCGAATTGGAACTGACTGAACATCATGTTGCTGACGGTGTTGGAGCCAGCGATGAAGGCGCCCAGGGCACCGATGCTCGGGGCCAGCAGCGGATAGATGCCGCCAACGCTGTCGGCCACCCAGCGCGCCATGAGGATCGGCATGCTGGCCAGTTCTGCACCATTCACGCCGGAGTTGATCAGGATACGCACCATCGGCACGGTGAACAGCAGCACGAAACCGGCGCTGAGCAATACGCTGGATGACTCTTTCACCGCCTTGCCCAGGTCACGCGCCTTCATGCCATGCAGGAAGAACGTGGCCATAACCACCGCGACCAGTATGCCGCCCGGTAGGTACAAGGGTTGGAAGTTGGCGCTGACGCCGGCTTCGCCGAGCAGGTCGGGGAAGTTCACCACCACGGCCTTCAGCGCGTTGCCTACTTCCGGGAACACACGGCTGATCACCAGCAGGGCGCCGACCAGCACATAGGGCAGCCAGGCGCGCAGTGCGCTCATCGGTTTGGCGGTCAGTTCGTCCAGCTTCATCTCGACGGTGCCCAGCCATTCGCTCGGCCATTTGTCCGCCGGGGCGAAGTCCCAGGTCTTTTTCGGCACCAGGAAACCGAAGCGGGCGGCGCTGGTGACGATGGCCAGGCCGATCAGGCCGCCCAGCAGCGATGGGAATTCCGGGCCGAGAAAGACGCCGGTGAAAACGTACGGCACGACGAAGGCCAGCCCGGCGAAAATCGCGAACGGCAGCACTTCCAGACCGGCTTTCCAGCTTTTCTCCTGACCGAAGAAGCGGGTCAGCATCATTGCCATGATGACCGGCATGACCACGCCTACGGTGGCATGGATGATTGCCACTTCACTGGTGATCAACTGCAGGAACTGCGCCCAGGACGAACCCTGCTCGACCAGCTGCGCACCGATGGTGGCAGTGTCCAGGCCGGTATTGAGGCCGACGATGATCGGCGTACCGACGGCGCCGAAGGAGACCGGCGTGCTTTGTACCAGCATGCCCATCAACACGGCGGCCATGGCCGGGAAACCGATAGCCACCAGCAGCGGGGCAGCGATGGCGGCCGGTGTACCGAAGCCCGAGGCGCCCTCGATGAAGCAGCCGAACAACCAGGCAATGATGATGGCCTGGATGCGGCGGTCAGGACTGATGGTGGTGAAGCCGGCACGGATGGCGGTGATACCACCAGAGTGTTTGAGGGTGTTCAGCAGCAGGATGGCGCCGAAAATGATCCACAGCAGGCCGAGAGTGATCAACAAGCCTTGCAGGGTGGAGGCCAGGACACGATTGAGGGTCATGTCCCAGGCGAACAGGCCGACGGCGGCAGTCACCAGGTAGACCAGAGGCATGGCGTGTTTGGCCGGCCAGCGCAGGCCGATCAGCAGAACGGCGGCAAGCAGAATCGGCGAGAACGCCAGCAGGGCGAGAATTCCGTTGGACATTGGGTCTTACTCCACACGAGCGCGCAGCGGGCGCGGCAGGGATGAGGCGTGATCGAGCAGGCTTACAGCGCGTAGGGCTGTCATGGCGTGATCTCGATGGTTTGTTGTTCTTGTTGGTTAAATTGGTAATACCAATTTACAGTGAAGCGAGGTCAGGTTAAAAGTTGCTCAATTGACTGTCAAATCGAGTGGCTAAGACTTTGGTCGTAGAGTGCCTGCTTGTTCAGCGAAAGGGCGCGCTATAGGCTTGCCTCCTGAGGCCTTCAGCCTGGTCAAACCAATGGAGATGTGGGTGATGGAAGTAGGTCAGGTGCGGCAGCGTCGTCTCTCCGATGACATCGTCGCGCAACTGGAAACCATGATTCTCGAAGGCACCTTGCGTGCCGGTGAGAGGCTGCCCGCAGAACGTGCGCTGGCCGAGCAGTTCGGCGTGTCTCGTCCGTCCCTGCGTGAAGCGATCCAGAAGTTGGTAGCCAAGGGGCTGCTGATCAGTCGCCAGGGTGGCGGTAACTATGTCGCTGAATCGCTTGGCTCGACCTTCAGCGACCCGCTACTGCAACTGCTAGAGCACAAGGAAGATGCCCAGCGTGACCTGCTGGAATTCCGCCATACGCTGGAAGGCTCCTGCGCCTACTACGCGGCCAGGCGCGCCACCGATATCGACCGACAGCGCCTCACCGAAGCGTTCGAAGCCTTGCAGGATTGCTACGCGCGAGTCGGCAAGGTGACTCGTGCCGAGGAGGGGGCGGCCGATGCGCGCTTTCACCTGGCGATTGCCGAGGCCAGTCATAACGCGGTGCTGCTGCACACCATCCGTGGTCTGTTCGACTTGCTCAAGCGCAACGTGGTGACCAACATCGGCGGCATGTATGCCCAGCGTGAGGAGACCCGCGACATGTTGATCGGGCAGCACCGCGAGTTGTACCAGGCGATCATCGAAGGTCGCGCGGAGGATGCTCGCGAGGTTTCCAACCAGCACATCGACTATGTGCAGGAAGTGCTCTCGGAAGTGCAGCTGGAAGCCCAGCGTGTGGCGCGTGCGCAGCGCCGGCTAGGCCTGTAAGAAGCAACGAGCCCAGGCGATCAATCATCACCTGGGCTAAGAAGTGGGGAGGATGTTCAGTCTTCCTTGCCCTTGCTGCGCATCGCGCGCTGAACTTCGCGGTCGGCGTCACGTTCCTTCTCGGTGTGGCGCTTGTCGAAGTCCTTCTTGCCCTTGGCCAGGGCAATTTCGCATTTGACCAGATGCTGCTTCCAGTACAGCGACAGTGCCACGGCGGTGTAGCCCTTCTGCTGTACTGAGCCGAACAGCTTTTCCAGCTCGCGCTTGTTCAGCAGCAGTTTGCGCGTGCGGGTCGGGTCGGCGATGACGTGGGTGCTGGCGGTTTTCAGGGGCGCGATGTGGCAACCCATCAGCCAGGCTTCATCGTCCTTGAGCAGTACGTAGCTGTCGACCAGCTGTGCCTTGCCGGCACGCAGGCTCTTCACTTCCCAGCCGGACAGCACCAAGCCGGCCTCGAACTTGTGTTCGATGAAATAGTCATGCAGCGCCTTTTTGTTCAGCGCGATGGTGCCTTGAGGATGTTTCTTTTGCTTAGCCATAGGGCGCGCATTATAGGGAGTCGTCCGCGCCTGCGCCATGGGGCGTTACCGAGCCAAACTTGAGCCCATGCCGCTAATCTCCGACAATGTGCGATCTTTTTTCCCGCAGTATGGGGTCTTGGCCGTAATGGCGAGCGACAAAGTTTCGATTCACGGTGCCTGGGCCAGTCGCTGGGTATTCATTCTGGCGGCGACCGGCTCGGCAGTCGGTCTCGGCAATATCTGGAAATTCCCCTATATGACAGGGGTCTATGGCGGCGGTGCGTTCGTCGTCATGTACCTGTTCTGCATTGCCCTGGTGGGTGTGCCGATCATGCTGGCAGAAACCATGATCGGTCGCCGCGGCCGGCAGAGCCCGGTCAATGCGATGAAGAGTCTGGCGATCGAAGCCGGAGCCTCCAAGCACTGGTCGCTGGCTGCGCTGATGGGGATGGTCGCCGCTCTACTGATTCTGTCCTTCTACAGTGTGGTGGCTGGTTGGTCGCTGGATTACATCATCGGTATGGGGCGTGGCGACTTCACCGGTATCAGCGCCGATGGCGCAGGTGCGGCGTTCGGCGGTCTGACTTCCGACCCGTGGCGCCTGACCTTGTGGCACAGCCTGTTCATGCTGGGGACCGGCTTCGTCATCGCCAAGGGCGTGGTGGCAGGCCTGGAGCGCAGCCTGCGCATAATGATGCCGCTGCTGTTCGTGCTGCTGCTGGTGCTGCTGGGTTACAGCTTCACCACCGGACATTTCCGCGAAGGTTTCGATTTCCTCTTTCATTTCGATCCGAGCAAGGTGCAGGACGGCATCCTCGCCGCCATGGGCCATGCGTTCTTTACCCTGAGCGTGGGTGTCGGCTCGATCATGGTCTACGGCGCCTATATGCCGAAGAAGGCTTCGATCGGCGCCACGGTACTGACCGTTGGTGTGCTCGATACCCTGGTGGCGTTGACTGCGGGCCTGGCCCTGTTCCCCATCGTCTTTGCCGCCGGTCTGGAGCCGGGTGGTGGCCCGGGGCTGATGTTCGTCACGCTGCCGATTGCCTTCGGCAATATCGCCTTTGGTCAGGTGATGGGGTTGATCTTCTTCGTACTGGTGGCCGTGGCAGCATGGAGCTCCTCAATTTCCATGCTGGAGCCGGCCGTGGCCTACTTCGTCGAAAAAACCGGGCGCAGTCGCGCGCAGGTAACCGCCGCGCTGGCGCTGCTGTGCTGGCTGGTGGGGATGGGTACGGTGCTGTCGTTCAACCTCTGGGCTGAGGCCAAGTTCTTCGTTTTCGCCGAGGATGGTTTCCATCTGCTGCAGTGGGGCGCCGAAGGCGGCAAGACCTTCTTCGACAGCATTGATTACCTCACCAGCCGTATCCTGCTGCCGCTGGGCGGTCTGGCTTTCGCCATGTTCGCCGGTTGGGTGTTGAGCCGTGACGCTGTGCGTGACGAGCTGTCCATCAGAAGCCCGCTGCTGTTCAATTTGGCCCTCTGGCTGATTCGCGTCGTGGCGCCAATCGGCGTCCTGATCGTTTTCATCGCGGAGCTGAGCAAGTAAATGGCTACTCGAATTCAGCGTTCGGCGTTACTGCCTTATCCGGCGCAGGCACTGTTTGATCTCGTCAACGATGTTGCCGGTTACCCGCAGTTTCTGCCCTGGTGCCGCGCCAGTGAGGTATTGGAGGTCAGCGAGACGCATATGCTGGCCAGCCTCGAAGTGGCCAAGGGCAGCATCGGTCAGCGCTTCGTCACGCGCAATGTGCTGCAGCCAGGGCAGCGTATCGAGATGAATCTGCAGGAAGGACCTTTCACCAGTCTCCATGGCGTCTGGGAGTTCAAGGCGCTGGGTGACAAGGCCTGCAAGATCAGCCTGGACCTGACCTTCGACTACGCCGGGCCGCTGGTGCGTGCCACGCTGGGGCCGCTGTTCAATCAGGCGGCCAATACCATGGTCGATGCCTTCTGCCAGCGAGCCAAGCAGTTGTATGGATAAGCCCAGTATTGCCATTGAGGTGGTCTACGCCCTTGCCGAGCGGCAGAAGCTGCTGCGCTTGTCCGTACCGGCCGGCACCACGGTGCGCGAGGCCGCACTACGCTCTGGTATGCAGCAGTTCTTTCCGGAACTGGATCTGAGCCAGGCGCCGCTGGGCATTTTTGGCAAGGCGGTAGGCAAACCGGAAGAGCGAGTGCTGGAGGAAGGTGAGCGCGTCGAGATCTATCGGCCGCTGATCGCCGACCCGAAGGAGGTACGCAAGCAGCGTGCAGCCAAAGCCAAGGCCAGGGAAGAGGGCGAAGAACCGGCGTGATGATGGCGAGTCGGTAGGCTAGGCAGGCCCAGATGCGAAAAAGCCCGGATTCGATCCGGGCTTTTTAGTGTCCGCGTATTACTGCGGATTGGTGTCCAGCGGCTCAGGTGTCGGTACCGGGACGGTTTCGACCTGATCCACCTCGCGCTGGATCTGCTCCAGCAACGAGCCGGGCGCTGGCGGCGTTTCATCCTGTGGTTTGGCTTGCGGCTGGGCACTGCTGGTGTCGCCGCCTTCGCCCATGATCGCCTGGTCACGGCTTACGCCGGGCATGAAGTCGCCGGCCAGGCCAACCAGCTGGTCGCTGCCGTCGAACACCAGGCTGACGCGTTCCTGCAGGCGCTGACGGCCGCCAGGCTGGATGCTGTACAGATAATCCCAGCGATCGGCATGGAAGGTGTCGGTGATCAGCGGGTTACCCATGATAAACCGCACTTGGCGTCGGGTCATTCCCGGGCGCAGCTGGTCTATCATGTCCTGTGTCACGACATTGCCCTGTTGAATGTCGATCTTGTAAACCCCGGGGAATGAACAACCGGCGAGTGCGAAGAGCCCGGTCAGCGACAGGCTGGTCAGCAAGAGCTTGGTTTTTTGCATCGGAGGGTGACTTCCACTATCTTGGGCAACTTGAACCCCGGATCATACCCGTATTGAAGGGTGCTGCGAAGCAGCATCCATGAGAAAGCAGACCATGGTTGAAAATAACGAACTGCGCAAAGCTGGACTGAAGGTGACTCTGCCACGAGTCAAAATCCTGCAAATGCTGGATAACGCCGAGCACCGCCACATGAGTGCGGAGGATGTCTACAAAGCGCTGATGGAGGCCGGTGAGGACGTCGGCCTGGCCACCGTATACCGCGTGCTGACTCAGTTCGAGGCCGCTGGCCTGGTGGTGCGTCACAACTTCGATGGCGGCCATGCCGTATTCGAGCTGGCTGATAGTGGCCATCACGACCATATGGTCTGCGTCGACTCCGGCGAAGTGATCGAATTCTTCGACGCCGAGATCGAGAAGCGCCAGAAAGAGATCGTCAAGGAGCACGGTTTCGAGCTGGTTGACCACAACCTAGTGCTGTACGTGCGCAAGAAGAGCTGATTCTTCTGCGGCAATCAAAAAGGCGCCCCTAGGGCTAATGCCAGTCAGTTAAGCACTACAGCTTGACCTTCTGCGCGCTGAAACGAAAATCCGATGCTTGTTTTGAGCATCGGATTTTTTATGCGACTTTCCCGCGCCTTGGCACTGACTCACGAAGCGGCTTCTGCCACCCACTCCCTTGACGAGCTGGGGCGCTGCTTGATCCAGACCTAGTTAGCACCGCACTGGAAACGGCGGGAGTGGCGACCCTGCGTAAGCGACGTCTCCCTCTTGAAGCCATGATCTGGTGCGTGATCGCCATGGCGTTGTTTCGCCGGATGTCGGCCTGGGATGCCGCGAGCCGTATGGGCATCATGCTGCCTGGGCAGAAGCCATTGGTAGCACCCAGTGCAATCGTGCAAGGTCGCCAGCGTTTGGGCAGCGCTGCGGTGCGAGGCAACATCCCTCGCTACCTGGCCGAACTACAGGCCTCGGCCACGCACTACGTCCTACCTCATCGTCGTGAGGATCGCAGTTATCCGCGAGCGGTCAAGCCCGGCCGTCCAAGTATCCGACCAGAAATAAAAATGCCAGTCAGCTTAACTGACTGGCATTAGGCTACTGCCGGCTTTTTCATGTTTTCAGTTGTTATTGACGGGGGGGCGGACACCGATTTCCGCGGTTAGCTCCAGCGATTTGCCGTTGCGCAGTACCTCGATGCGAATCTTGTCGCCAGGCTTGGTGCGCGCTACCTGGTTCATCGAACGCCGGCCGTCGCTGGCCGCTTCGCCGTCGATGCTGAGAATCAGGTCGCCAGGCTGCAGGCCGGCTTTCTGCGCTGGGCCGTCGCGATAGACCCCGGCGACGACAATGCCAGGGCGGCCATCGAGGCCGAAGGACTCGGCCAGTTCCGGCGTAAGTGGTTGCACCTCGACACCCAGGTAGCCGCGAATCACCTGACCATGTTCGATGATCGCCTGCATCACTTCCATCGCCAGTTTCACCGGTATGGCGAAGCCGATGCCCTGCGAGCCGCCGGACTTGGAGAAGATCGCGGTGTTGATGCCAACCAGATTGCCGTGGGCATCGACCAACGCACCGCCGGAGTTGCCCGGGTTGATTGCCGCATCGGTCTGGATGAAGTCTTCGTAGGTGTTGAGGCCCAGCTGGTTGCGCCCGGTGGCGCTGATGATGCCCATGGTCACGGTCTGGCCGACGCCGAAGGGGTTGCCGATGGCCAGGGTGACATCGCCGATGCGAATCCTGTCGGAGCGCCCGAGGGTGATCGCCGGGAGATTGGGCAGGTCGATCTTCAAGACCGCGAGGTCGGTTTCCGGGTCGTTGCCGATCACCCGTGCCAGGGTTTCGCGGCCATCCTTGAGGGCGACGACGATCTGGTCGGCACCGCTGACCACGTGATTGTTGGTCAGCAGGTAGCCTTCACGGCTCATCAGCACGGCCGAGCCCAGGCTCGATTCCATGCGCTGCTGGCGGGGCAGGTTGTCGCCGAAGAAGCGCCGGAAGGTTGGGTCTTCGAACAGCGGATGAGCGGGTTTGCTTACCAGCTTGGTGGTGTACAGGTTGGCCACTGCAGGCGAAGCGGTGTCGACGGCTTCGGCGTAGGATACCGGGCCTTCCTGCAGGCGGCTGTAGAGCGGGGCCTGCACCAGCTGCACTTCCTGGCGTGGCAAACCGACCCATTCCGGGTAGCGCTGGATCAGCAGGAGTGCGAGCAGCACGCCAACCAGCAGGGGCCAACCGAGAAAACGCAGTGCCTGGGGCATCGAGACAATCCTGAGAGTTGCAGGGGCCAAATCCGGCCCTTAAGGTGGCGCATTATAGTGAGGTGCTCGCCAATTAGGCAGCGGCCCGCAACAGCTTGTGAGGAATCTTCATGGCCATTGTCCTGACCACGCTAGTGGAAGAAGCTGACGCTTTTCTTAATGCGTCGCGCATCAGTGATTACTGCCCCAACGGCCTGCAGGTCGAGGGTCGTCGGCAGGTCCGCCGCATTGTCAGTGGCGTCACCGCCAGCCAGGCGCTGATCGAGGCTGCGATCGAGGCCGAAGCCGATGTGCTGCTGGTGCATCACGGCTATTTCTGGAAGGGTGAGAACCCCTGTGTCACTGGCATGAAGCAGCGTCGCCTGAAAGCGCTGCTGGCCAACGATATTAGCCTGCTGGCCTATCACCTGCCATTGGATGTGCACCCCGAGGTGGGCAACAACGTGCAGCTCGCACGGCAGTTGGGCATCGTCGTCGAAGGGCCACTGGAGCCGGAAAATCCGCGTACTGTTGGCCTCGTCGGCTCGCTGACCGAGCCCGTGAGCGCCGTCGATTTCGCCCGCCACGTGCAGCAGGTGCTCGGGCGTGAACCGCTGCTGGTGGAGGGCGAAGGGCTGATCCGTCGCGTCGGCTGGTGCACCGGTGGTGGGCAGGGCTACATCGATCAGGCGGTAGCGGCCGGGGTCGATCTGTACTTGACCGGCGAAGCCTCGGAGCAGACCTTCCACAGCGCGCGGGAGAATGGCGTGAGCTTCATCGCCGCTGGTCATCACGCCACCGAGCGCTACGGCGTGCAGGCGCTGGGTGATTATCTGGCGCGTCGCTTCGCCCTTGAACACCTGTTCATCGACTGCCCCAATCCGGTCTGAATCATCCAGACGGGTAGGCATAACGCTAGAACGTTTCGATCTAACTGGCGCCCTGAGTATAAGCAGGTGCTGTGGTAGAGTGCGCGCTCGTCCACGGCCCGCCGGCCCCATAACAGCAATCCGTGAGTAGCCATGCTCGACAAATTGACCCATCTCAAGCAGCTGGAGGCGGAAAGCATCCACATCATTCGTGAAGTGGCCGCCGAATTCGATAACCCGGTGATGCTCTATTCCATCGGTAAGGATTCAGCCGTGATGCTGCATCTGGCCCGCAAGGCATTCTTCCCAGGCAAACTGCCGTTTCCGGTGATGCACGTCGACACCCGCTGGAAATTCCAGGAGATGTACAGCTTTCGCGACAAGATGGTCAGCGAGATGGGCCTGGACCTGATCACCCACATCAACCCCGATGGTGTGGCGCAGGACATGAATCCCTTCACCTACGGCAGTGCCAAGCACACCGACGTGATGAAGACTGAAGGCCTCAAACAGGCGCTGGACAAGTACGGTTTTGACGCCGCCTTCGGTGGCGCGCGTCGCGACGAAGAGAAGTCGCGTGCCAAGGAGCGCGTGTACTCCTTCCGCGACAGCAAGCACCGCTGGGACCCGAAGAACCAGCGCCCCGAGCTGTGGAACGTGTACAACGGCAAGGTGAAGAAGGGCGAGTCGATCCGCGTTTTCCCGCTGTCGAACTGGACCGAACTGGACATCTGGCAGTACATCTACCTGGAGCAGATTCCAATCGTGCCGCTGTACTTCGCTGCCGAGCGCGAAGTGATCGAGAAGAACGGCACGCTGATCATGATCGATGATGAGCGCATCCTCGAGCATCTGTCCGATGAAGAGAAGTCGCGCATCACCAAGAAGATGGTGCGTTTCCGCACCCTCGGCTGCTACCCGCTGACCGGCGCCGTGGAGTCCACCGCGACCACGCTGCCGGAAATCATCCAGGAGATGCTCCTGACCAAGACCAGCGAACGCCAAGGCCGGGTCATCGACCACGACCAGGCTGGTTCGATGGAAGAGAAGAAACGTCAGGGCTATTTCTGAGGATCGCGCACCATGAGTCACCAATCCGATTTGATCAGCCAGGACATTCTCGCCTACCTGGCCCAGCACGAGCGCAAGGAACTGTTGCGCTTCCTTACCTGCGGCAACGTCGACGACGGCAAGAGCACGCTGATCGGCCGCCTGCTGCACGACTCCAAGATGATCTACGAAGATCATCTGGAAGCCATCACCAAGGATTCGAAGAAGGTCGGCACCACCGGCGATGACATCGACCTGGCGCTGCTGGTTGACGGCCTGCAGGCTGAGCGCGAGCAGGGCATCACCATCGACGTGGCCTACCGTTACTTCAGTACCGCCAAGCGCAAGTTCATCATCGCCGATACCCCCGGCCATGAGCAGTACACGCGCAACATGGCCACCGGTGCATCCACCTGCGACCTGGCGATCATCCTCATCGATGCCCGTTACGGCGTGCAGACCCAGACCAAGCGCCACAGCTTCATCGCGTCCCTGCTGGGCATCAAACACATCGTTGTGGCCGTCAACAAGATGGACCTCAAGGACTTCGATCAGGGCGTGTTCGAGCAGATCAAGGCCAATTACCTGGCCTTCGCCGAGAAGATCGGTCTGCGCCCCACCACCCTCGAGTTCGTGCCGATGTCGGCGCTCAAGGGCGACAACGTGGTCAACAAGTCCGAGCGCTCGCCCTGGTACACCGGGCAGTCGCTGATGGAGATTCTCGAGACCGTGGAGGTGGCGGGCGATCGTAACTTCGAGGACCTGCGCTTCCCGGTGCAGTACGTCAACCGCCCCAACCTCAACTTCCGCGGTTTTGCCGGCACCCTGGCCAGCGGCATCGTGCGCAAGGGCGATGAAGTCATGGCGCTGCCGTCGGGCAAGACCAGCAAGGTCAAGTCCATCGTCACCTTCGAGGGCGAGCTGGAACACGCCGGTCCGGGCCAGGCGATAACCCTGACCCTGGAAGACGAGATCGACGTATCGCGCGGCGACATGCTGGTGCATGCCGACAATCGTCCGCAGGTCACCGACAGCTTCGAGGCCATGCTGGTGTGGATGGGCGAAGAGCCGATGCTGCCGGGCAAGAAGTACGACATCAAACGCGCCACCAGCTATGTACCGGGGTCGATCCCGAGCATCGTTCACCGTGTGGATGTGAACACCCTGGAGCAGGGGGGCGCCAGCGAGCTGAAACTCAACGAGATCGGTCGGGTCAAGATCGCACTGGATGCGCCGATTGCTCTGGATGGCTACGAATACAACCGCACCACCGGTGCGTTCATCGTCGTCGACCGCCTGACCAATGGTACCGTCGGCGCCGGCATGATCATTGCCGACCCGGTCTCTCATGGCGGCGGACAGCACGGCCGCCTGGCCCATGTGTCTACCGAGGAGCGCGCCTCGCGCTTTGGCCAGCAGCCGGCTACCGTGTTGTTCACGGGGCTTTCTGGCGCCGGCAAGAGCACCCTGGCCTATGCCGTCGAGCGCAAGTTGTTTGACATGGGCCGCGCCGTATATGTGCTCGATGGCCAGAATCTGCGTCATGACCTGAACAAGGGCCTGCCGCAGGATCGCGCCGGGCGTGCCGAGAACTGGCGCCGTGCCGCGCACGTGGCGCGTCAGTTCAACGAGGCGGGGATGATTGCCCTGGCCGCCTTCGTCGCCCCGGATGCAGAAGGGCGTGAGCAGGCCAAGGTGCTGATCGGTCGCGAGCGTGCGCTGACCGTTTATGTGCAGGCGTCGCCGCAGATTTGCGCCGAACGTGATCCGCAGGGGCTGTACGCGGCCGGTGGTGACAACATCCCAGGCGAGGGCTTCCCTTACGATGTACCACTGGATGCCGATCTGGTGATCGACACCCAGTCGCAGTCGGTCGACGAGGGCGTCAAGGCGGTGTTGGATCTGCTGCGTAGTCGCGGCGCGATCTGACATTCGCGATGCTGCATGAAGAGCCCCGCTTATTAGCGGGGCTCTTCGTTTGTGGGGTGTCTTTTGTAGGAGCGAATTCATTCGCGATATGGGCTTACGATGATCGCGAATGAATTCGCTCCTAACGTCCCGCGTAGCCCACAACCGCGCCCAATAAAAAGCCCGGCAAAATCAGACTGTGTGAAAACCTAGCAGTCTGAGAGCAAGCTGAAGACAATGCCTCCATCAGTCGATGGGGGCATTGTCGTTTATGGGCTACATCCAGGGCGAAGGTCGTCAGCAAAGCAGCCTGTTTCCTCCCACATTGGAGGAGCTGGTGCCGGAGGATCACCTGGTACGGGTGATCGAGGCCTATGTCGCCCGCCTGGATCTGCAGGCTCTGGGTTTCAGCAAGGCCGAACCACTCAAGACTGGACGTCCTGGCTATGATCCAGCGGATCTACTCAAGCTTTATCTGTACGGTTACTTCCAGCGCATCCGCTCCTCCCGGCGCCTGGAAGCTGAGTGCCAACGCAATGTCGAGGTGATGTGGCTGCTGGGCCGATTGGCACCGGATTTCAAGACCATTGCTGATTTTCGCAAGGACAACAGCGCTGCTTTTCAGGCGACCTGCCGCACCTTCGTCCAGTTCTGTCGCCAGGTGGGGCTGATCAGTGGGCAACTCGTGGCCATCGATGGCAGCAAGTTTCAGGCGGTAGCGTCGCAACGCAAGCACCTGAGCCTGACGAAGCTCAAGCGTCAACAAGGCAAGCTGGAGGCGCAGATCGCCCGTTATCTGGCCGAACTGGGCGAGGCTGACCGCAGTGAGGCCGCTGAAGTGGTTGATCGCAGTGCGGTCAAGGCTGCACTGCAGCAGCTGGAG
Source organism: Pseudomonas sediminis (assembly GCF_039555755.1). Classification (NCBI taxonomy): domain Bacteria; kingdom Pseudomonadati; phylum Pseudomonadota; class Gammaproteobacteria; order Pseudomonadales; family Pseudomonadaceae; genus Pseudomonas; species Pseudomonas sediminis. The sequence goes on along the minus strand of NZ_CP154631.1, from coordinate 725,355 downwards.
AGCCGACATGCCGATAACCTGACAGCCCAGGCGTTGATGGAGGTACAGGGGCTGGAGCAGTTCGTCGTGGGTGAGAGCGAGGCGCGCATGATGCGTACCCACCAGGGGGCTCGCGTGGCTTATAACGTGCAAAACGCGGTGGATGGCGAGCATGGGCTGATCGTGCATCATGCTGTCACTCAGGGCAGCAGCGATAACCAGCAACTGGAACCTATGGCCAAGGCCGCCCAGGCGATCCTGGCGCAGGAAGATCTGACGGTTACAGCCGATGCGGGCTACTCCAGTGGTGAGCAGTTTCAAGCGTGTGATGATGCTGGGATTACGGCCTATGTGCCGGAGAATCGGGGCATAAATAACAAGGGCGACGACACGCCGCTATTCGATCGCAGCGCCTTCAGCTACGACGCAGAAAACGACCAGTACCAATGCCCTGCAGGCCAATGGTTACCGCTCAAGCAGGTAAACGGCCTACAGCGCATTTATGCTCTACGCGGCGACTGCACGGCTTGTCCATTGAAATCACGCTGCACCAAGGCTAAACGTCGACAAGTGACTCGGCATGTCCATGAGGCCGCATTCGAGCGCATGCATCAGCGGATGCAGGTGCATCCAGAGATGATGGTCAGGCGCCGATCCATCGTCGAACATCCCTTCGGCAACCTGAAGCAATGGATTTTGGGTAATGGTCGCTTCCTGCTCCGACAACTGCAGGGCGCTCGGACGGAAATGGCCCTGGCGGTCAACGCCTACAACCTGAAGCGTGCCATCAATGTGATGGGTGCCCGTCGGTTGATTGAGCTGTTGGGGTAAATCCCGCTTTCCATTTCCAAGCATCAAAAACACCAACGCCCCGAACCAGTCGGGGCGTTGGATTTTTCTGGCGTCAGTGCGTTTTCACACGCTCTGAATGGCGGGGCTCGGTGTTTCTGGCTGATGGGTTACTTCTTCAGCCCGTAGCTCTCATCCAGCATGCCGGGGCCGTCGCTTTTCGGCGCGTAGTCCTTGGGCATTTCGTGGTTCTTCGGCGGGGTCAGGCGCTCGCGCTTCTCGCCTGTCTCGGTGCTATTCAGGGTGGCCAGCAGGCGTTGACGAGTCAGCTCGTCCAGGGCCAGGCGGTTGGCGCCGTCGGACAGGTGCTCCTGCACGTCCTGATAGCTCTGGGTGAGTTTCTTCACCAGGCTGGCGGTGGTGTTGAAGTGGGTCACCACTTCGCTCTGGTAGGCCTCGAAGCGTGCCTGCATTTCATCCATCTGCCGCTGCGTACGGCCCGGTGCAGCATTGGGGGCCAGGCGGGCGAGCAGAAAGCCCACGGCGATGCCGACCACCAGGGTCAGGGCGGGTATCAACCAGGCTGTAACGGTCTGTTCCACGAGTCCTTCCTCTCAAAACGGCTTTGCTTTACGTTAGCGGCTCGAACCTGCGCTGTATACGTTTACCTCGCAGGCAGTTTGCTAGACGAGTCGACCCGTTGCGGGGTCACGGAGTTCAGTGTTGCTCAGTCGCGAAACCCCTCTTTTCATTCAAGGCCCCGTGGGTCAACTCGAAGCCCTTCTGCTGGAGGTGCCGGACGCCCGAGGCGTGGCGCTGCTCTGCCACCCCAACCCGGTACAGGGCGGTACCATGCTCAACAAGGTGGTGAGCACGCTGCAGCGCACCGCGCGTGACTGTGGTTATCACACATTGCGATTCAATTATCGCGGCGTCGGCGCCAGTTCCGGTAGCCATGACATGGGCACCGGCGAGGTCGACGATGCCGATGCCGTCGCGGCCTGGCTCAAGGAGGAATACCCGAACCTGCCTGTCACGCTGCTGGGTTTCTCCTTCGGTGGCTTCGTCGCCGCAGCGCTGGGCGCGCGCCTGGAGGCGCAAGGCCAGGTGCCGAGCAAGTTGTTCATGGTGGCGCCGGCGGTGCATCGCCTGACTGCCGAGGTGCCGCCGGCCAGCCAGTGCCCGCTGGTGGTGATACAGCCTGATGCCGACGAGGTGGTCGAACCACAGGCCGTGTACGACTGGTCGACCAATCTCGGGCGTGCCCACGAGCTGCTGAAAGTGGCAGAATGCGGTCACTTTTTTCACGGCAAGCTGACGGACTTGAAGGACATCCTTCTGCCGCGTTTATAAAAAACCGTCATTCCCGCGCAGGCGGGAACCCAGAAGGCCGCAGCACCCAGGCTCCCGCCTTCGCGGGAGTGACGGCAAATGAAGGCCTACCACGTCATTGCAGCAAGACAAGCGAATTACTATGACCACCCGTATCCTTACCGGTATCACCACCACCGGCACGCCGCACCTGGGCAATTATGCCGGCGCCATCCGTCCGGCCATCGTCGCCAGCCGCGATCCGCAGATGGACTCTTTCTACTTCCTCGCCGACTACCACGCGCTGATCAAGTGCGATGACCCGGCGCGCATCCAGCGTTCGCGTCTGGAAATCGCGGCCACCTGGCTGGCATTGGGGCTGGATACCGACAAGGCGACCTTCTACCGCCAGTCCGACATCCCCGAGATTCCCGAGCTGTGCTGGCTGCTCACCTGCGTCGCCGGCAAGGGCCTGCTCAACCGCGCCCACGCTTACAAGGCTTCGGTGGACAAGAACGTTGAAGCTGGTGAGGACCCGGACGCCGGCGTGACCATGGGCCTGTTCAGCTACCCGGTGCTGATGGCCGCGGATATCCTGATGTTCAACGCGCAGAAGGTGCCGGTCGGTCGTGACCAGATTCAGCACGTGGAGATGGCGCGCGACATCGGCCAGCGCTTCAATCACCTGTTCGGCAAGGGCAAGGACCTGTTCGTCCTGCCCGAGGTGGTGATCGAGGAGGAAGTGGCGACGCTGCCAGGCCTCGACGGGCGCAAGATGAGCAAGAGCTACGACAACACCATCCCGCTGTTCGGCACTGCCAAGCAGCTCAAGGACGCCGTGGCGCGCATCGTTACCGACTCCAAGCTACCCGGTGAGCCGAAGGATGCCGAGGGTTCGCACCTGTTCACCCTGTACCAGGCGTTCGCCAGCCATGCGCAGCAGGCCGAATTCCGGGCCGAGCTGGAAGGCGGTCTGGCCTGGGGCGAGGCGAAGAATCGCCTGTACCGGCTGCTCGAAGACACCCTGGGCGAGGCGCGCGAGCGCTACAACGCGCTGATCGCTCGGCCGGCCGACCTGGAAGATATTCTCCTTGCCGGAGCCGCCAAGGCGCGCAAGATCGCCACGCCGTTCCTTGGCGAGCTGCGCGAGGCGGTGGGCCTGCGTTCGTTCCGCGAGCAGGTGCAAGTCGCTACTGGCGAGAAGAAGAAAGCCGCCAAGAGTGCACGCTTCGTCAGCTTCCGCGATGAGGATGGCAGCTTCCGCTTCCGTCTGCTGGATGCCGATGGCGAGCAACTGCTGCTGTCGAAATCCTTCGCCGATGGCAAGTCGGCCGGCATTATCAACAAACGCCTGCAAGCCGGCGAGCCGCTGGATGTGCGCGTCGAAGGCCAGGTGTTCGCGGTGTGGATCGATGGCGAGAGCGTGGCCAGCAGCCCCGAGTTCGCTGACGGTCAGGCGCTGGAAGATGCCATCGCCCGCCTGCGTGAGGCGTTGGCGCCGCAGGAGTGAGATAGCCGCTTCATACCGGGCGGCGGTTGCCGCCCACGGCAAGATTGCCAATCAACGGGGGCGTCGCTAAAGTGACGCCCCCGTTTTTACTTGCCCGGCTAACGAATCATGACCCCCTTAGAGCGTTATCAGGCCGATCTCAAGCGGCCCGACTTCTTCCATGATGCGGCCCAGGAAAATGCTGTCCGCCATCTGCAGCGTCTGTACGACGAGCTGATTGCGCGCGACCAGAGCAAATCCGGGTTGATGGGCAAGCTGTTCGGCAAGAAGCCGCAGGGGCCGGTCAAGGGCCTGTATTTCTGGGGTGGTGTCGGGCGCGGCAAGACCTACCTGGTCGACACCTTCTTCGACGCGCTGCCGTTCGAGCAGAAGATGCGCACGCACTTCCACCGCTTCATGAAGCGTGTGCACGAGGAGATGAAGACCCTCAAGGGCGAGAAAAACCCGCTGACCATCATCGGCAAGCGTTTCGCCGACGAGGCGCGGGTGATCTGCTTCGACGAGTTCTTCGTCAGCGACATCACCGATGCCATGATTCTCGCCACGCTGATGGAAGAGCTGTTCAAGAACGGCGTTTCCCTAGTGGCCACGTCCAACATCGTGCCGGACGGCCTGTACAAGGACGGCCTGCAGCGCGCGCGCTTCCTGCCGGCCATCGCCCTACTCAAGCAGCACACCGACATTGTCAACGTCGACAGTGGCGTCGACTACCGTCTGCGCGCGCTGGAACAGGCTGAGTTGTTCCACTTCCCGCTCGGCCCAGCTGCCGAGGAGAGTCTGCTGACCAGCTTCCGCAGCCTGCTGCCTGACTGCACCCACATGGTGGAGAACGAGGCGCTGATGATCGAGAACCGCCCGATCCACGCCGTGCGGGTCTGCGAAGACGTGGCCTGGTTCGAATTCCGCGAGCTGTGCGACGGCCCGCGCAGCCAGAACGACTACATCGAGCTGGGCAAGATCTTCCATGCGGTGATCCTGGCCAACGTCGAGCAGATGAGCGTGGCCAAGGACGACATGGCGCGGCGCTTCATCAACCTGGTGGATGAGTTCTACGACCGTAACGTCAAACTGATCATCTCCGCGGAAGTGGAACTCAAGGATCTCTACACCGGTGGTCGCCTGAGTTTCGAGTTCCAGCGCACGCTGAGCCGCCTGCTGGAAATGCAATCGCACGAATTCCTCTCGCGCCCACACAGGCCCTGACGGAAAGCGATATGAAAAAGGCGACCCACAAGATCGCCTTTTTCATCGGTGCTACATGCCCGTATGGTGCGCCATGCGCACCGAAGCCTAGGATATTCTCGACTTGCTCAGTGTGCGCGGCGCAGCCTGCGGACGGCCTTTCAGTTCTTCGCCAGCTTCTGCTGGTGCTGGGCGAGAGTCTTCTGCGCATGCGCCACTTCCAGTGCCTCCATGGCGCTGATCGGCTTGATTGCCACGGCGCGTTTAAGGTGCTCGATGACCTTGTCTTCTTCGTCATCGCCGTACACATAGCTCAGCGCATTTGCATATTCGTAATGGCCGATGGGCAGGTCGTCGCGGGCCTGGAAGCTGCGCTGGAAGTACTGTTCCATGTTGTCTGTGCTGACGCCGTAGGTCATCTTGCCCACCAGTTTGCCGACCTTGCGGATTACCCCAGCTTCGTATCCGCCGTACAGCGCCAGGGCGAAGGGTTGCTTGGGCTGTTTGGCGAGCAGGGCGTCGAGCTCCTGGGGAATCTGCGAGGTGTAGCCACGCTTGAGTACCACCGGCACTGAGAGCTCCTCACCCAGGCGTGCCTTGGCGTAGACGCGGCCGAACTGCGCGACGATATCGGCCTGTATCAGTTCGCCTGCGTCGTCGGTATAGGCAATCACCTCTTCGAGCAGGCGATGTTTCTCGGTTTGATCGGGCACCAGGAACATGGCGTAGATCACCTGGGCGAACATCGCCGGTATCTGGCCGCCGACGCCTAGTGCCATACCCTGTTCCTTGGCCTGGGCGAAGTCGCCGCGAAACATCAGGCGCCAGACCTCCTGCAGTTTCTGCGCACAGGCTTCGGCCTCCTCGGGCTTGCCGCTAAAGCCGGTGCCGGCCGCCACGGTTTTTCCCAGGGCTTGTGGATGTTGGCTGGCCATGCTCACCACCCAGTCGGCGTCAGGGAAGGGATAGTCACCGAAGCCGCGTGTCAGCCGCGGCCAGGCCTGGCGCAGCTTGTCGCCGCTGTAGTCATAGGCGCTCTGGTCGAGGGGAAAGGATTTCCAGTTATCGGCCGCCACAACGCTGAGGCTATAGGTGGCAAGCAGGGCAATCAATAAACGGCGCATGGCGGTGAACCTGTTGTTTTTATGTTCACCGTCGATCATAGGGCGCTGCGGCAGGGCGCCAACCTAACCAAGGGTGGGCTGGCGCTTTACCCACTACTTGAAGCCTTGCGGCCTGACTGGGCAGGGCGGCCGTCATGTTTGGTTGTCTTTCTGCTGGAACTGGCGGCGGTACTGGTTGGGTGACAATTCGGTGTGCTGACGGAACAGGCGGGCGAAGAAGCTCGCATCGTCGTAGCCCACTTCGTAGCTGATGGTCTTGATGCTCTTGCGTGTGGAGGAGAGCAGGCTCTTGGCTGTTTCGATACGCAGACGCTGCAGGTAGTGCAGGGGTTTGTCGCCGGTGGCGCCCTGAAAGCGGCGCATGAAGTTGCGGATGCTCATGCCGTGTTCGCGTGCCACGTCCTCGAAGCGGAACTTGTCGGCGTAGTGTTCTTCCAGCCAGTGCTGGATCTGCAGTACGGTGACGTCCTGGTGCAGCTTCTGCCCGCCGAAGCCTATGCGCCCGGGGGTGTAGCTGCGCTGCACTTCGTAGAGGATGTCACGTGCCACGCCCTGGGCCACGCCGGCACCGCAGTAACGCTCGATCAGATAAATATAGAGGTCGCAGGCCGAGGTGACGCCGCCGGCGCAGTACAGGTTGTCGGCGTCGGACAGGTGTTTTTCCTGATTGAGCAGCACCTTGGGAAAGCGTTCGGCGAATTCGCGGAAGAAGCGCCAGTAGGTAGTCGCCTCCTTGCCATCGAGCAGGCCGGCTTCGGCCATCCAGAATACGCCGCTGGCCTCGCCGCAAATCGCCGTGCCATCGGCGTGCTGGTGCTTGAGCCAGTCCAGTACCTGCGGGTAGCGCTTGCACAGGGCGTCGAAGTCGTCCCAGAAGGCGGGCAGGATAATCACGTCGCAGCTGTCGAGGCCGCCGTCCACCGGCAGGCGGACATTGCTGAAGCTGTTCACCGGCAGGCCGTCCGGGCTGACCAGGTGGATCTCGAACGGTGGCGCAAAGCCAAGCCCCTGTTGCTTGGCATAACGGATGCCGGCCATGTGGAAGAAGTCCTTGGCCTGCATCAGGGTGGAAGCGAAGACGCCATCGGTGGCGAGAATGCTGACACGACGCAAGGTCGTACGCGGCTGCGGGATAACCATAGGTATTTGTTCTTATTCAAGGCTAAGTGGTCATGCGACGGCTGGATCGTCTTATTTTTTGGCGTTTGTGTCCAGTGTGACCAAGCGGTTGCTTGGCTAAAGTCGAGGCCTTGTTTTTCTCTTTGCCTCGGATACAGGTAGCGCCATGATCCCCAGAACAATATTCAGCTCCGACCATGAATTGTTTCGCGACAGCGTGCGCAAGTTTCTCGAGCAGGAGGCCGTTCCCCATCACCATCAGTGGGAGAAAGACGGTCATGTCGATCGCGCGCTGTGGAACAAGGCGGGTGAGGCCGGCATGCTCTGCTCGCATATCCCCGAAGAGTACGGCGGCATGGCAGCCGATTTCCTCTACAGCACCGTGGTGATCGAGGAGATAGGGCGCCTGGGGCTGACTGGCATTGGCTTCTCCCTGCACTCGGATATCGTCGCGCCCTACATCCTGCACTACGGTAGTGAGGCGCAGAAGCAGCATTACCTGTCCAAACTGGTGAGCGGCGAGATGGTCACGGCCATCGCCATGACCGAGCCGGGCGCCGGTTCCGACTTGCAGGGTGTAAAGACAACCGCTGTGCTCGATGGCGACGAGTACGTGATCAACGGCTCGAAGACCTTCATCACCAACGGCTGGCTGGCCGATCTGGTGATCGTCGTGGCCAAGACCGACCCGAAGGCAGGCGCCAAGGGCACCAGTCTGTTCCTGGTCGAGGCCAACACGCCCGGGTTCTCCAAGGGCAAGCGCCTGGAGAAGGTCGGCATGAAGGCGCAGGACACCTCCGAGCTGTTCTTCCAGGATGTGCGCGTACCCAAGGAGAACCTGCTGGGCCAGGCCGGCATGGGCTTCGCCTACCTGATGCAGGAGCTGCCGCAGGAGCGCCTGACGGTGGGCATCGGCGCCCTGGCTTCGGCCGAGGCGGCGCTCAAGTGGACGCTGGACTACACCCGTGAGCGCAAGGCATTCGGCAAGGCCGTGGCGGATTTTCAGAACACTCGCTTCAAACTGGCCGAGATGGCGACGGAAATTCAGGTTGGACGGGTGTTCATCGACCGCTGCCTGGAATTGCACCTGCAGGGCAGGCTCGACGTGCCGACGGCGGCGATGCTCAAGTACTGGACCACCGACCTGCAGTGCAAGGTGCTCGATGAGTGCGTACAGCTGCATGGTGGCTACGGCTTCATGTGGGAGTATCCGATTGCGCGAGCCTGGGCTGACGCGCGCGTGCAGCGCATCTATGCCGGCACCAACGAGATCATGAAGGAGATCATTTCCCGCTCGCTGGTGTGATTGGGCGGCGGTTCGCGGGGCGAACTCAGGCGCAGCCCCGCGGCTCCAAGGCAGAAATGCCTGGAGAGCCTCATGACCCGATTTAGCGATCTGGCCGCCTCCCCATTTGCGGGCTGGGACGGTAGCCCAGCGGCTGCCCGCGAGTTGCAGACGCAACTGGCTCGGCAAGTACGCCTGGAAGACGACTATCCGCCGCTACGGCGTGTGGCGGGCGTGGATGTAGGCTTCGAGGAGGGCGGCGCCATCACCCGCGCTGCCGCAGTGCTGCTGGACGCCGATACTCTGCAGCCTTTGGCCGAATGCGTGGTGCGCATCCCCACCAGCATGTCCTACGTGCCGGGGCTGCTGTCCTTTCGCGAATTGCCTGCTTTGCTGCGGGCCTTGGCTGATCTGCCGCACGTACCGGATATCGTCTTCGTCGACGGCCATGGCATCGCCCACCCGCGCGGCTTGGGCATCGCTGCACACCTGGGTGTGGTCAGCGGCTTGCCGACCATTGGCGTGGCCAAGAAGGTTCTTACGGGGCATCACGCCGAGCTGGATGAGTTGCGAGGTTCGCGCGTCGAGCTCCTGAGCAGGAGAGGCGAGCGAATTGGCTGGGTGTTGCGCAGCAAGGATCGCGTGCGGCCACTGATCGTCTCGCCGGGCAATCGGGTCAGTCTCGAGCGTGCGCCGGAACTGGTCATGGCCTGTGTCCGGCGTCACCGCTTGCCCGAGCCGACCCGACTGGCTGATCGCCTGGCCTCGCGACGCGATGCCAGGCGTGATCAGCCTTCACTCTTTTAAGGGGCGGGGTTGGGTTGCGCTTTGTGGATCGCCTCGATGCCTGCAAGCACTTCTTCGGAGAGCTTCAGCTCGGCGCTGGCCAGGTTGCTGTCCAGTTGCTCCAGGCTGGTAGCACCGATGATGTTGCTGGTCACGAATGGCTGCGCGGTGACGAACGCCAGGGCCATTTGCGCTGGATCCAGGCCGTGTTCGTGAGCCAGGGCGACATAGCGTGAGCAGGCCGCTTCGGCTTCCGGATTGGTGTAGCGGGCGAAGCGGCTGAACAGGCTGATGCGTGCGCCAGCCGGGCGTGCACCGCCTTCGTACTTACCGCTGAGCATGCCGAATGCCAGGGGGGAATAAGCCAGTAGGCCGCACTGCTCGCGAATCGCCACCTCGGCCAGGCCCACCTCGAAGCTGCGATTGAGCAGGTTGTAGGGGTTCTGTACCGATACCGCGCGCGGCCAGCCGCGGCTCTCGGCCAGTTGCAGGAACTTCATCGTGCCCCACGGCGTTTCGTTGGACAGGCCGATATGGCGGATCTTGCCGGCCTTGACCTGTTCGTCGAGCACTTCCAGGGTTTCTTCGAGTGGTGTGAAGTCGGTTTCCCGGTGCTTGTAGCCAAGCTGGCCGAAGAAGTTGGTCGGCCGTTCCGGCCAGTGCAACTGATAGAGGTCGATCCAATCGGTCTGCAGGCGTTTGAGGCTGGCATCCAGGGCGGTGACGATGTGCTGGCGGTTGAACTTCAGCTGGCCGTCGCGGATATGGCTGATGCCATTGCCGGGGCCGGCGATCTTGCTGGCCAGAATCCAGTCGGCGCGGTCGCCACGCTGTTTGAAATAGCTGCCGATGATCTGCTCGGTCTTGCTGTAGGTTTCGGCGCGCGGCGGGACCGGATACATCTCGGCGGTGTCGATGAAGTTGATGCCGCTGGCCTTGGCCCGCTCGATCTGGGCATGGCCTTCGCTCTCGCTGTTCTGCTCGCCCCAGGTCATGGTGCCCAGGCACAGTGCGCTGACATCGAGATCGGTTCGGCCTAGCTTGCGGTATTCCATGAGGTGCTCCTTCGGCAAAAGAGTCATACAAGCAGGTTGAAATTTTTTTCGCAATCAGGATAATCCGGCACCTCTTTCTGCGGTGGAAGTGATGCGCCGCCTGCCGAAGAATCTTGCCGTATTGTGGACGCGCTGACCCGAGCCCCCGATAGCGTCTGTATGCGGCTGCCTTTGACTTGTCAAAGTACGCACTATCCAGTAAGATCCGCCGTCTATTTTTGCTGGGCGGCCCCTGAGGCTATAAAGAATGAAAACTTTTACTGCTAAACCGGAAACAGTAAAACGCGATTGGTTCGTCGTTGATGCTGCTGGCAAGACCCTGGGTCGTCTGGCCACCGAAATCGCGAGCCGTCTGCGTGGCAAGCACAAGCCTGAGTACACTCCTCACGTTGATACCGGCGACTACATCGTCGTAATCAATGCCGAGCAGGTGCGTGTGACTGGTGCCAAAACCAGCGACAAGATGTACTACTCCCACTCCGGCTTCCCGGGCGGCATCAAAGAGATCAACTTCGAGAAGCTGATCGCTCGTGCTCCTGAGCGCGTGATCGAGACTGCGGTCAAAGGCATGCTGCCGAAGAACCCGCTGGGTCGCGACATGTATCGTAAGCTGAAGGTGTACAAGGGTGCTGTTCACCCGCACACCGCTCAGCAGCCCCAAGAACTGAAGATTTAACGGAATAGTTCATTATGTCGGCGACTCAAAATTACGGCACTGGCCGTCGCAAGACCGCAACCGCGCGCGTTTTCCTGCGTCCGGGTACTGGTAACATCTCGATCAACAATCGCACCCTGGACACCTTCTTCGGTCGCGAAACTGCTCGCATGGTCGTGCGTCAGCCGCTGGAGCTGACCGAGACCGTCGAGAAGTTCGACATCTTCGTCACCGTTGCTGGTGGTGGTGTCAGTGGTCAAGCTGGTGCTATCCGTCACGGCATCACTCGCGCTCTGATCGAGTACGACGAAACCCTGCGCAGCCCGCTGCGTAAAGCTGGTTACGTTACTCGCGACGCCCGTGAAGTCGAGCGTAAGAAAGTCGGTCTGCGTAAAGCGCGTAAGCGTCCGCAGTACTCGAAGCGTTAATCGCGACTACGCTTCCAAAAGCGCCCAGTTTCCTTACGGAGCTGGGCGTTTTTTATGGGCATGGCAAAATGCTGCGACAACGTGCCGCATACGTGTAAGCCGCATCCTCCAAGGCTTTCGCCGCCCTCTTCGGGGGTAATTACCTTGTCAGAAAAGGGGCTTTTCTTTACCATTTGGCGAATTTTTTGCGCGGCCCGATTTTTACTTAGTAGAGGCCTGAACAACAGGCCACAAAGCTGATGGGAGACGACTGAATGAGCAATGACGGCGTGAATGCAGGCCGGCGTCGCTTCCTGGTTGCAGCCACCTCCGTGGTGGGTGCTGCAGGGGCGGTAGGTGCTGCGACTCCGTTCGTGGGGTCATGGTTCCCCAGTGCAAGGGCCAAGGCGGCCGGTGCACCGGTGAAGGTGAACGTCAGCAAGATCGAGGCGGGTCAGCAGATGGTTGCTGAGTGGCGCGGTCAGCCGGTATTCATCGTGCGCCGCACTGAGGAGATCCTGGCCAACCTGACCAAGATCGAAGGTAGCGTGGCTGACCCCGAATCCGCTGCCTCCGTGCAGCCGGAGTACGTGGACAAGAAGACCCGTTCGATCAAGCCCGAACTGCTGGTCCTGGTTGGCCTGTGCACCCACCTGGGCTGCTCGCCGTCCTTCCGTCCGGAAGTGGCACCGGCCGATATGGGGCCGGATTGGGTTGGCGGCTATTTCTGCCCCTGCCATGGTTCCCGTTACGACCTCGCCGGTCGCGTGTACAAGGCGCAGCCGGCGCCGTTGAACCTGCCGGTGCCGCCATACAGCTACGAGACGGATGACATCATCGTCGTCGGTGTGGACCAGGAGAAGGCCTGATGAGCAAATTCATGGAATGGGTGGATGCGCGCTTCCCCGCCACCAAGATGTGGGAAGATCATCTCTCCAAGTACTACGCACCGAAGAACTTCAACTTCTTCTACTTCTTTGGCTCGCTGGCACTGCTGGTGCTGGTCAACCAGATCGTTACCGGTATCTGGCTGACCATGAGCTTCGAGCCTTCGGCTGAGGGTGCTTTCGCCTCCGTCGAATACATCATGCGTGACGTCGAGTACGGCTGGATTCTGCGCTACCTGCACTCCACCGGCGCTTCGGCGTTCTTCGTGGTGGTCTACCTGCACATGTTCCGTGGCCTGCTCTATGGTTCCTACCAGAAGCCACGTGAGCTGGTGTGGATCTTCGGCATGCTGATCTATCTGGTGCTGATGGCCGAAGCCTTCATGGGCTACCTGCTGCCGTGGGGCCAGATGTCCTACTGGGGCGCCCAGGTGATCATCTCGCTGTTCGGTGCCATTCCGGTGATTGGCGATGACCTGACTCAGTGGATCCGTGGTGACTACCTGATTTCCGGCATCACCCTGAACCGCTTCTTCGCCCTGCACGTGATCGCGCTGCCGATCGTCCTGCTCGGCCTGGTCGTGCTGCACATCCTGGCGCTGCACGAAGTAGGTTCGAACAACCCGGACGGTGTCGACATCAAGAAATTCAAGGACGAGAACGGTGTACCGCTCGACGGCATCGCCTTCCACCCTTACTACACCGTGAAAGATATCGTCGGCGTAGTGGTGTTCCTGTTCGTGTTCTGCTTCGTGGTGTTCTTCTTCCCGGAGATGGGTGGTTACTTCCTCGAGAAGCCGAACTTCGAAGCGGCCAACCCGTTCAAAACACCTGATCACATCGCCCCGGTTTGGTACTTCACCCCGTTCTACGCGATCCTGCGTGCGGTACCGGACAAGCTGCTCGGCGTTATTGCCATGGGCGCTGCCATCGCGGTGCTGTTCGTGCTGCCCTGGCTCGACCGTAGCCCGGTCAAATCCATGCGCTACAAGGGGTGGCTGAGCAAGATCTGGCTGGTGGTGTTCTGCATTTCCTTCGTCATCCTCGGCGTACTGGGTGTGCTGGCTCCGACCCCGGGTCGTACTCTGCTGTCGCAGGTGTGCACCTTCCTGTACTTCGCGTACTTCATCCTGATGCCGTTCTACACCAGGATGGAGAAGACCAAACCGGTTCCGGAAAGGGTGACTGGCTGATGAAAAAGCTCTTCGCTGCATTTGTTTTCGCTGCGCTGCCGGCTCTGGCCATGGGCGCTGCCAGCAACTACCCGCTGGACAAGGTCGACATCGATCTGGCCGACAAGGCTGCCATGCAGGACGGCGCGCGTACCTTCGCCAACTACTGCATGGGCTGCCACTCGGCCCAGTACCAGCGTTACGAGCGTGTTGCCGATGACCTCGGCATCCCGCACGAAATCATGCTGGACAACCTGGTGTTCAACGACGCCAAGATCGGCGACCACATGAAGATCGGCATGAAGCCGGACGACGCCAAAGCCTGGTTCGGTGCTGCTCCGCCCGACCTGACCCTGGTTGCTCGTGTACGTGGTAACGACTGGCTGTACACCTACCTGCGCACCTTCTACGCAGACCCGAGTCGTCCGCTGGGCGCCAACAACAAGGTGTTCCCGAATGTGGGTATGCCCAACGTGTTGGTTGGCCTGCAAGGTAACCAGGTCATCGGCTGCAAGCAGGTTCAGGTCGTCACCGACGGCAAGAAGCAGTTCGACCCGCTGACCGGTGCACCGATCACGCACGAGGCCTGTGATCAGTTGACCGTCGAGGCGAACACCGGTGCGCTGAGCGAGGCCGAGTTCGACGAGAAGGTGAAGAACCTGGTGACCTTCCTGGCCTATTCGGCCAACCCGGTCAAGCTGAAGTCCCAGCGTATCGGCACCTATGTGCTGCTGTACCTGGCGTTCTTCTTCGTGTTCGCCTACCTGCTCAAGCGCGAGTACTGGAAGGACGTGCATTAAACCGTTGCGGTTCTCTGCATATACCTGCGCGCCCTTATGGGCGCGCAGGTTTTTGTGCCCTGTCATTCCGGGTGGCCACCTTGCGGTGTGTTACTTGCAACTTCAAGAATTGCCCTTGGCAATTTTCGTGTTTCTACAAAATCAAAAAAAGCGAGGAGGATCGCCATGGCGGTGACCAATAGGTTGACCTGCTACTCCGACCCCGCCGACCACTATTCCCATCGCGTGCGTCTGGTGCTCGCCGAGAAAGGTGTCAGCGTCGAGATCATCGATGTCGAGCAGGGCCGTTGTCCGCCCAAGCTTGCCGAGGTCAATCCCTACGGCAGTGTGCCTACGCTGGTCGATCGTGACCTGGCGCTGTACGAATCGTCCGTGGTGATGGAGTATCTGGACGAGCGCTATCCGCATCCACCACTGCTGCCGGTCTATCCGGTTGCTCGCGCCAACAGTCGTCTGCTGATGCATCGTATCCAGCGTGACTGGTGTGTGCTGGTCGACCGTATTCTCGACAAGCGCAGCAAGGAGGCCGAGCGTCAGTTGGCGCGCAAGGAGCTGCGCGAAAGCCTGACCGGTGTATCGCCGCTATTCGCAGACAAGGCATTCTTTCTCAGCGAAGAGCTGAGTCTGGTGGATTGCTGTCTGTTACCCATTCTCTGGCGTCTGCCTGTTCTGGGTATCGAACTGCCGCGTCCGGCCAAGCCGCTGCTCGACTATATGGAGCGTCAGTTCGCTCGTGAGGCCTTTCAGGCCAGTCTTTCCGCTGCCGAGCGCGCGATGCGCTAAGAAGGAGGAAACCATGAATTCCAGTCGTCCCTATCTGGTTCGCGCCCTCTATGAGTGGATTGTCGACAACGATTGCACGCCGCATCTTCTGGTCAATGCCGAGTATCCGGGGGTGCAGGTGCCGCCGGGCTTCGCCAGCGACGGCCAGATCGTGCTCAATGCGTCGCCCAGTGCGGTGCGTCACCTGCACATGGACAATCAGGCGGTGAGTTTCGAAGGGCGCTTCGGCGGCGTTGCGCACAGCCTTTACATTCCGGCGGCGGCGATTCTGGCGATCTATGCGCGGGAGAATGGCCAGGGCATGGTTTTCGACATGGAGCCGTCGATGGCGGGCAGCCCCGAGGAATCGGGGCCGGACGATGATGGGCCGTCTGATGACGAGCCGCCGCGTCCCAGTGGCCGGCCGAGTCTGAAAGTGGTCAAGTAAACAATGAAAAGGGCGCCCATGGGCGCCCTTGTCGTTTCTGCGTTTGGATCAGTTGGTGTATTCGAACAGGCGCACGACCCGCTGCACACCCGACACGCTTTGTACCACGCGGGTAGCGGCGTTGGCTTCTTCGCGGGTGACCAGGCCGAGCATGTAGACGATGCCGTTCTCGGTGACGACCTTGACTCGTGCGCTCGGTACGCTGCTGTCGGCCAGCATTTGCGTCTTGATCTTGGTGGTCAGCAGCGAATCGTTGCTGCGTGCCAGCAGGGAGGCGGGTTGCTGCACCTGCAGTTCGTTGTAGACCTTCTTCACGCCCTGTACACCGCGGGCGGTCTGAGCGGCGCGATCCTTGAGTTCGCTACGCGGGGTTTGCCCGGCAAGCAGTATCACGCCGTTATAGCTGGTGACTATGATGCGCGAGGTCGGGGTGGACAGGTCGGCGTGCGCATTGCTGATGCGTGATGCGACTTCCGGACCGAGGAACTGGTCATCGATCTTGTTGCCGATGCTGCGGCTGCCGCAGCCCGCCAGGGTCAGGGTAACGGCCAGAGCGGCCAGAATCAGGGCAGAACGCTTCATTCTTCACTCCCAAACAATTGACTATCGATCAGGTCGCAGAGGCAATGGATAGTCAGCAGATGGACTTCCTGAATGCGTGCGGTGACTTTGGCTGGAACACGGATTTCGACGTCTTCCGGCAGCAATAGCGAGGCCATGCCGCCGCCGTCGCGGCCGGTGAGGGCGACCACGGTCATCTCGCGATCATGTGCAGCTTGAATAGCCTGGATGACATTCGCTGAGTTGCCGCTGGTGGATATCGCCAAAAGCACATCGCCGGGTTGGCCGAGTGCGCGGATCTGCTTGGAGAATATCTCGTTGTAGCTGTAGTCGTTGGCGATCGAGGTAATGGTCGAGCTGTCGGTGGTCAGAGCGATGGCCGGCAGGCTCGGACGTTCACGCTCGAAGCGGTTGAGCAGCTCGGAGGAGAAATGTTGGGCATCACCGGCAGAGCCGCCGTTGCCGCAGGTGAGAATCTTGCCCTCGTTGAGCAGGGCCTGGACCATCACCAGACTGGCGTGCTCGATATAGGGTGCCAGGACGTCCATGGCCTGTTGCTTGGTGTCGATGCTGGCTTGGAACAGCTGGCGGATTCGGGATTGCATGTCCATCGGTTAAACCTTGAATGTACGGCCGTCAGGCATCGAAGGCGTTTTTGATCCAGTCGAGGCGAGTGGCGCCGCCAGTGCTGATGGCGACCACATCGAAGCGGCAGGGGTAGCGGGCCCAGCGTGAGTGTTGCTGAAGGAAGAGTTCGGCGGCGATGACCAGCTTGCCACGCTTGCGCGCATCGATGCTCTCCAGGGCGCCGCCCCAGGCGCTGTGGCGACGGGCGCGGACCTCGACGAATACTACTGTATCGCCGTCGAGCATGACCAGATCGAGCTCGCCACGCCGACAGCTCCAGTTCTGTTCGATCAGTTGCAGGCCGTTACGTTCCAGATGCTGGCGAGCCGCCTGTTCGGCGGCTCGTCCCAGATCGTTGTGTGCGCTCAATTGATGCTGTCGGGGAGGCGTTGCACCTGGCCGCCGCGGAACTCGGCCCAGGGCAGCTGGCGCTCGATGCGCTGCGTGGCGTTCAGGCTGAGGCTGCCCGACAGGCCGTCGATACGCGACTCCGGCAGTGCCTTGAGTTGGCTCAGGCGTGGTGCCAGGCGGTAGGCGTCGACACCCATGGCATACAGGCGGCCGAGGCTGCCGCCGGCCTGCGGCCACTGGTTGCTGACCTCCTGGCGCAGCGGTGCGTGGGTATCGAGCAGCCAGGGGGTTTCGCAGAAGCGGATGCCTTCCAGGTCCTGATACTGGGCCTGGCTATGAGCACCGGTGAACAGGTGCGAGGTGGCGTAGACCGGCACGTCGCCGGCGTACTGGAAGGCCAGGGTCGGTTTGATCTGCTGAGCCTGTTGCGGGGTGGCGGCGAGGAAGATGAAATCGATGTCCTGGCGGCGCGCCGGCTGTGCATCCAGGCTGGTGCCCAGGGTGTTTTGCAGACGGCGGGCGCGGGCTTCGCTCTCACGCAGCTGGAACAGATCGGCGATCTGGCGGGCCAGCTCGACCGGTTGATCGACGTGCTCGGCGGCGATCAGTGTGCCGCCCTGCGCCTGCCAGCTCTGGCGGAAGGCATCCAGTACACGGTCGCCCCAGTCGCCGCGCGGCACCAGGGCCACGGCGCGGCGCATGCCGTCGTTCCAGGCGCGGCGAGCCACTTCGCGGGCTTCGTCCTCGGCGGCCAGGCCAAACTGGAACAGTTGTGCCGGACCTTCCTGGCCTGCATCGCTGTAGTTCAGGGCAAGGGTGGTGATTGGCAGTTGCTCGCGGTCGCTGAGCTGCTTGACCAGCGGTTTTTCCAGCGGGCCGACTACCAGTTGCACGCCGTCGGCTTGTGCCTGCTGGTAGAAAGCGTCCAGCGAGCCGATGCGGGAGCTGTCGTACAGTTTGATGTCTGGCGGATTCTGTCCAGCTTGCTGGGCTTCGTAATGCGCGGCGAGGAAGCCGTCACGCAGGGCGCGGGCAACACTGGCCAGTTGGCCTTCCTGTGGCAGCAGCAGGGCGATGCGGGTCAGTGGCTGGCTGGCCAGTTCGCGCAGTTTGCCGAGGGCCTCGGGCAGTTGTTCGGCAGCCGGGTGCTGCGGGTTCTGTGCGACCCACTGGTCGATGGCTGCTTGCTGCTGCTCCAGTGTGGCGCTGCTTTGGGTCACTTGGGCCAGCTCCAGCCAGCCAGCCAGGTCACTGTCGGCCCCGGCGGAGGTTTGCGCCGGCAGGGTGGAGACCAGAGCCCAGATATTCTCGTGGTTGTCGTGGGCGGCCTGGCCGCTCAGCAGGGGGGCGATGAATACGCGTTCGCGGGCGGCGGCCAGGGTCTGACCGTCGGCTTCGAGGGCGCGGGCACGGACCAGCTGGGTGCGGATCTGCTGCTCGACCGGCAGCTCTGCGAGGCGTTCGAAGCTGGAGTGTTGCAGGGCTTTCAGCGCGCTCTTGGGTTGCTTGCGGGCCATCGCCAGCTCGGCCTTGAGGGTGCTGGCGAAGATCTGTTGAGCGGGTTGCAGGCTGGCGATGTCGACCTGCTCGAGAATGCGGGTGGCGCGTGCCACGTCATTCTGCTGGTAGCTCTGGTCGGCTGCCGACAGGCGTAGCAGGGCAGCCTGTTCCGGTTTGCTCTCGGCGGCTTGCTGAAGCATCTGCTCGATGCTGGCTTGTGGCGTGCGCGGAAGTTGGCCCAGATTGTTGGAGGGCGAGCTGGCGCAGGCGGCGAGCAGGCCGGCCAGAAAAAGAGCAGACAGAGGACGCAGGCTAGCGATCATCGGGTCATCCTGATACTTGAGCAAAACGAGCGGCGATTGTACCTAAGGGGCGACATCCGTGCGATGCCACTGGGGCGGAACCGGCTAGAATGAGCGCTCTTTCAATTAACGAGGTGTTTCCAGTGAGTCAGCCCGCAGTCGCAAGCGTCCAGCCAGGCAGCCTGTATGTGGTCGCCACGCCCATTGGCAATCTGGATGACATCAGCGCGCGGGCCTTGCGGATTCTGCGTGAGGTGGCGCTGATCGCGGCGGAGGATACCCGGCACTCGGCGCGCCTGCTGCAGCATTTCGGCATCGAAACGCCTCTGGCTGCCTGTCATGAACACAACGAACGCGATCAGGGTGGCCGCTTTCTGGCGCGGCTGCAGGCTGGCGAGGATGTGGCGCTGATTTCCGACGCGGGCACACCGTTGATCTCCGATCCGGGTTATCACCTGGTGCGCCAGGCGCGTGCCGCAGGCGTCGCGGTGGTGCCGGTGCCCGGTGCCTGTGCCTTGATCGCGGCGCTGTCGGCGGCTGGTCTGCCGTCGGATCGCTTTATCTTCGAGGGCTTTCTGCCAGCCAAGGCGGCGGGGCGCCGTGCGCGTCTGGAGCAAGTGCGGGAAGAGCCGCGTACGCTGATCTTCTATGAGGCGCCGCACCGTATTCTCGAATGTCTGCAGGATATGCGTGATGTATTTGGCGGTGATCGCCCCGCACTGCTGGCACGTGAGCTGACCAAAACCTTCGAGACCCTGCAGGGGCTGCCGCTGGCCGAGCTGAGCGAGTGGGTGGCTGCAGACAGCAATCAGCAGCGCGGCGAGTGCGTAGTGCTGGTGGCAGGCTGGCAGGCGCCGGAGGGCGAGGAGGCTGTCAGTGCCGAAGCCCTGCGGGTGCTCGATCTGCTGATGGCGGAAATGCCCCTCAAGCGTGCCGCGGCGCTGGCGGCGGAGATCACCGGAGTGCGCAAGAATCTGCTTTATCAAGTTGCCTTGGAGCGCAAGGCCTAGGCTCTATGCGAAAAGTGCCTGCGCATCGGTGATGCTTCGTTAAAAGCGGGTTCGGAATGCTCATTTACATCTCGTAAACTCCGCTTCCTCACCCGTTTTTGCCTCGCCTGACCTTCGCTCGGCGATTTTTCGTACAGACCCTAGGGCGTTCGCCATCGGTCTAGCTTGCAGCTTGCCATCACGCCCGGTACCCTTGCCGGCGGAGAGTCGATCGGGCAGTCGCTGCCTTCGCAAGAAGGGGGAGGAAAGTCCGGGCTCCATAGGGCGGAGTGCCAGGTAACGCCTGGGGGGCGTGAGCCTACGGAAAGTGCCACAGAAAATAACCGCCTAAGCGCTTCGGTGCCGGTAAGGGTGAAAAGGTGCGGTAAGAGCGCACCGCACGGCTGGCAACAGTCCGTGGCTAGGTAAACCCCACTCGGAGCAAGACCAAATAGGGTTCCATCGGCGTGGCCCGCGCTGGAACCGGGTAGGTTGCTAAAGGCGTGCAGTGATGTACGTCGTAGAGGAATGACTGTCCTCGACAGAACCCGGCTTACAGATCGACTCTCCTCCTTCCTTTCTCGTGTTGTGCTTCTATCTCCCTCCTGTTTGATACCGAAAAATTCTTACTCTTAACAAATTACTTTAAGTTCGAATTTCAGCTGGCTGGAATGGTTGAGATTTATCTGCAAAAAGCCGGTTCCGGCATCCCTTTTTCCCTCGCTTTTGTTCGCTAAATCTCCGTCCTGTAAGGATTTTTCCCTTCCGGAGCGCCTTGACGGTGGGGCGTGCGCGTTCCTATAGTGTGCGCAAGTGGTAAGAAGTGGCACGAAGTGGGTTTTTTTGGGCATGGAAAGCTAATTACAGGGGAAGCGCAGCCGTGTTTCGCGGAGCTAACGCCATCAGTCTCGACGCCAAAGGGCGCCTCGCGATGCCGAGTCGGTATCGTGACGAGCTCGTTGCGCGTTGCAGTGGCCAGCTCATCGTGACCATCGACGCCGTTGACCCCTGTCTTTGCGTTTATCCACTGGCCGAGTGGGAGCTGATCGAGAACAAGCTGCGTGAGCTGGCTTCCTTTCGTGAAGAGAACCGCCGCCTGCAGCGTCTGCTGATCGGTAATGCCGTCGATCTCGAGCTGGATGCCAGTGGCCGCTTTCTGGTGCCGCCGCGTTTGCGTGAATACGCCAAGCTGGACAAGCGAGCGATGCTCGTCGGTCAGCTGAACAAGTTTCAACTCTGGGATGAAGACTCCTGGAATGCCGTAGCCGAAGCCGACCTCGCTGCCATCAAGCAGCCGGGCGCCCTTTCCGATGACCTGCGTGACCTGATCCTGTGACCATGACCGATAGCAACTTCCGCCATATCACCGTGCTGCTCGACGAAGCCGTCGAGGGGCTGGCTGTGCGCGGTGATGGTCGTTATATGGATGGCACCTTCGGCCGTGGCGGACACAGTCGGCTGATCCTGCAGAAACTCGGACCAGATGGGCGGCTCTTGGGGTTCGATAAGGATCCCCTGGCGATAGCCACCGGGGAAGCATTGGCGGCCGAAGACGGCCGCTTTGTCGTTGTGCAGCGCAGTTTTGCGGAACTTGGCGAGGAAGCTGTTGTCCGCGGCATCAGTGGTCAGGTCTCCGGCATTCTTCTCGATCTCGGTGTGTCGTCGCCGCAACTGGATGACCCTGAGCGTGGCTTCAGCTTCCTTAATGACGGCCCGCTGGATATGCGCATGAATCCGGACGTCGGCGTCAGTGCCGCTGACTGGATCGCCACGGCGGACGAAGACGAAATCGCCCGTGTGCTCAAGGACTATGGCGAGGAACGCTTCGCCAAACGTATGGCGCGTGCCGTGGTGCAGCGCCGCGCCGAGCAGCCATTCACCCGCACTGCTGATCTGGCGCAGGTGTTGACTGTCGCCAATCCGGCCTGGGAAAAGGGCAAGAATCCAGCGACTCGCGCCTTCCAGGGTATCCGCATTTACGTCAACAACGAGCTCGGTGATCTCGAGCGCGGCCTCGAAGCAGCGCTCGAGACGCTGGAAGTAGGCGGCCGTCTGGTGGTGATCAGTTTCCACTCGCTGGAAGATCGCATCGTCAAACAGTTCATGAAGCGTCAGGCCAAGGGCGAGGCGGACAAGCTGCCGCGTGACCTGCCAATCATTCCGAAAGCCTTCGAGCCGCGTCTGAAGCTGATCGGCAAGCCGGTCTACGCCGCTGAGGCCGAACTCAAAGCCAATCCGCGCTCGCGCAGCGCGGTGATGCGCATCGCGGAGAAGTTGCGGTGAGCCGTCGGCTGATCAAGTCCATGCCCAGCGGCAGCTTCCTGATGCTGCTGTTGTTCATCGCCATCCTGGTTTCCGCAGTGGCGGTGTCTTACAGCGCGCATTGGAATCGTCAACTGCTCAATGACCTGTACGGCGAGCTGAGCGTGCGCGACAAGACGCAGGCCGAGTGGGGCCGGCTGATTCTCGAACAAAGCACCTGGACCGCACACAACCGCATCGAAGCGCTGGCCAGCGAGCAGCTGAAAATGCACATCCCCGACCCTGCCGCCGTGCGCATGGTGCGTCCATGATCGGGCTCGAAGGCGCACTCTACCCGTGGCGCTTCCGCCTGGTGCTGGTGTTGCTGGCGCTGATGGTCGGCGCCATCGCCTGGCGCATGCTCGATCTGCAGGTGCTCGATCATGACTTCCTCAAAGCGCATGGCGATGCTCGTAGCGTGCGGCATATCCCGATTCCTGCGCACCGCGGTCTGATCACCGACCGTAATGGTGAACCGTTGGCCGTCAGTACCCCTGTCACCACGCTCTGGGCCAATGGCAAGGAACTGCAGGCTGGTCGTGAGCAGTGGCCAGCGTTGGCTGCTGCCCTGGGGCAGGACCCGGCCAACTTCGCCGCACGTCTGGAGCAGAACAAAGAACGCGAGTTCATGTATCTGGTGCGTGGCCTGACCCCGGAGAACGGTCAGCGCGTGCTGGACCTGAAAGTGCCGGGCGTTTATGCCATCGAAGAATTCCGCCGCTTCTATCCGGCTGGCGAAGTGGCGGCGCATGTCGTCGGCTTCACTGATATCGATGATCGCGGTCGTGAAGGCATGGAGCTGGCTTACGAAGACTGGCTGGCCGGTGTGCCAGGTAAGCGTCAGGTGCTCAAGGATCGCCGTGGCAAGTTGATCAAGGACGTGCAGGTTGCGCAGAACGCCAAGGCTGGCAAAGCCTTGGCGTTGTCCATTGACCTGCGTTTGCAGTATCTGGCCCATCGTGAGCTGCGCAATGCGCTGTTGGAAAACGATGCCAAGGCCGGCAGTCTGGTGATGGTCGACGTGAAGACCGGCGAAGTGCTGGCGATGGTCAACCATCCCACCTACAACCCGAACAATCGCCGCAACCTGACCCCGGCTGCCATGCGCAACCGCGCCATGATCGACGTGTTCGAGCCTGGCTCTACCATCAAGCCGTTGTCGATGTCCGCTGCGCTGGAGACCGGTCGCTGGAAACCCAGCGACATCGTTCAGGTCGGCAACGGCACTCTGCAGATCGGCCGCTACAGCATTCGTGACGTTTCCCGCACTCAAGGCCCTGCGTTGGACCTGACCGGCATCCTGATCAACTCCAGCAACGTCGGCATGAGCAAGATCGCGTTCGACGTGGGTGGAGAGAATATCCATCACGTGCTGAGCAACCTGGGCTTCGGTCGCGATACAGGCCTGGGTTTCCCGGGTGAGCGTGTCGGCAATCTGCCCAACCATCGCAAATGGCGTGAGGCGGAGACCGCCACGCTGTCCTATGGCTACGGCCTTTCGGTGACTGCCGTGCAGTTGGCGCACGCCTACGCGGCGCTGGCCAATGGCGGCGGCATGACGCCGCTGTCGATGATTCGCGTGGACAGTAAGCCGAGCGCCATGCAGGTCATGTCGCCCAACGTGGCCAAGACCCTGCAGGGCATGCTGCAGCAGGTGGTCGAGGCGCCGCGCGGCGTATTCCGTGCTCAGGTGCCGGGTTACCACGTGGCCGGTAAGAGTGGTACCGCGCGTAAGACCAATGCTGGTGCCAAGGGCTACCAGAGTAATTCCTACCGTTCTCTGTTCGCCGGCTTTGCCCCAGCGCAGGATCCGCGCATTGCTCTGGTCGTTGTCATCGATGAGCCCGGCAAGGGCGCTTACTACGGCGGCCTGATTTCCGCGCCGGTGTTCAGCCGGGTGATGGCGGGTTCGCTGCGCCTGATGAACATTGCGCCAGACAATCTGCCGCCACCCGAGCAGAAGATGGCCGCTGTTGGCCAGGGAGGGCGCAACTGATGCCCATGCCGCTCAATCAATTGTTGCCAGCTGCCGAGGGCAGCGTGCTGATTCGTGAACTGACCCTGGACAGCCGCAAGGTGCGTCCGGGTGACCTGTTCTTGGCTGTGCCGGGCACCCAGCAGGATGGCCGCGTGCACATCGCCGATGCCATCGCCCGCGGTGCGGCGGCAGTAGCCTTCGAGGCCGAAGGCGCTGCGCCCATGCATGCCGAAAGTGCGGTGTTGGTGCCGGTCAAGGGTCTCGCTGGACAGCTGTCTGCCATCGCCGGGCGCTTCTATGGCGAACCGAGCCGTGCCCTGCATCTGGTCGGCGTTACCGGCACCAATGGCAAGACCAGCGTCAGCCAATTGTTGGCCCAGGCATTGGATCAGCTCGGTCAGCCCTGTGGCATCGTCGGTACCCTGGGCACTGGATTCCATGGCGCGCTGGAGCAGGGCAAACACACCACCCCCGATCCGGTCGGCGTGCAGGCCACCCTGGCCTCGCTCAAGCAGGCCGGCGCTCGCGCTGTAGCGATGGAAGTTTCTTCTCATGGTCTGGACCAGGGCCGTGTCGCGGCGCTGGAGTTCGATATTGCGGTGTTCACCAATCTGTCGCGTGATCACCTCGATTATCACGGCAGCATGGAGGCTTATGGCGCGGCCAAGGCCAAGCTGTTCGCCTGGCCAAATCTGCGTTGCCGGGTGATCAACCTCGATGACACCTTCGGTCGTGAGCTGGCCGGGCAAGCGCACGAGTCGCGCCTGATCGGCTACAGCCTGAATGATGCCGGTGCCTTCCTTTATTGCAGCGAAGCGCACTTCGACGATCACGGCGTACGCGCACGTCTGGTGACGCCGCGTGGCGAAGGCGTGCTGCGCAGCAATCTGCTCGGCCGCTTCAACCTCAGTAATCTGTTGGCAGTGGTCGGTGCGCTGCTGGGGCTGGACTACGGCCTCGACGAGATTCTCAAGGTTCTGCCGCAACTGCAGGGGCCGGCTGGCCGCATGCAACGCCTCGGTGGCGGCGACAAGCCCCTGGTGGTGGTCGACTACGCGCACACCCCGGATGCGCTGGAAAAGGTTCTCGAAGCCATGCGTCCGCACGTCGAAGGTCGCCTGGTCTGCCTGTTCGGTTGTGGCGGTGATCGTGACCGCGGCAAGCGTCCGCTGATGGCCGCGGTTGCCGAGCGCTTGGCCGATGTGGTGTGGGTGACCGATGACAATCCGCGTACGGAAGAGCCGGCGCAGATCGTTGCCGATATTCGCGCAGGCTTCGCCGCGCCGGAGCAGGTGCAATTCATTCACGGCCGTGGCGATGCCATCGCACGGCTGATCGCCCAGGCTGAAGTCGCCGACGTGCTGGTGTTAGCTGGTAAGGGCCACGAGGATTACCAGGAAATCATGGGTGTGCGTCAGCCGTTCTCCGACCTGATCGAAGCGAACAAGGCTCTGGCGGCCTGGGAGGCGACTCATGCTTAAGCCTTGGCTGCTCAGCGAAGTCGCCGCCGACTTGAGCGCGCGCGTGATCGGCGCCGATGTGGCGTTCTCCGCCGTTGGTAGCGACAGTCGCACCATCGCTGCAGGTCAGTTGTTCGTGGCGTTGACCGGTCCACGCTTCGACGGTCATGACTATCTGGCCGAAGTCGCTGCCAAGGGCGCGGTCGCCGCGCTGGTCGAGCGTGAAGTGGCGAATGCCCCGTTGCCACAATTGCTGGTGGCCGACACCCGCCTGGCGCTCGGTCAACTGGGGGCACTGAATCGTCAGGCTTTCACCGGCCCGCTGGCTGCCGTAACGGGTTCCAGTGGCAAGACCAGCGTCAAGGAAATGCTCGCCGCCATCCTGCGTGCCGGCTTGAACGGTGCGGTACTGGCCACTCGCGGCAACCTCAACAACGATCTTGGTGCGCCATTGACTCTGTTGGAGTTGGCGCCGGAGCATCGCGCCGGGATGATCGAGCTGGGCGCCAATCATGTGGGTGAAATCGCCTACACCGTGAGCCTCACCCGGCCGCAGGTAGCGATCATCACCAATGCCGGTAATGCCCACGTCGGCGAGTTCGGTGGCCCGGAAAAGATCGTCGAGGCCAAGGGCGAGATCCTCGAAGGCCTGCCGAAGGATGGCGTGGCCGTGCTCAACCTTGACGACAAGGCCTTCGTCACCTGGCAGCGCCGTGCAGCCGGACGCAAGGTGCTGAGTTTTGCCTTGCGCGACACCCGCGCGGACTTTCACGGCAGCGATCTGGCCCGCGACGAGCGTGGCTGCCAGGGCTTCACCCTGCGTAGCCCGGCCGGTAGCGCGCGCATTCAACTCAACCTGCTGGGCGAGCATAACGTGGCCAATGCGCTGGCTGCCTGTGCTGCCGCTCATGCCCTGGGTATGCCGTTGGTCGCCATGGTCGAGGGCCTGGAAAACCTGCAGCCGGTCAAAGGCCGCGCCGTAGCGCAGCTGGCGCCGAACGGCGTGCGAGTCATCGATGACAGTTACAACGCCAACCCGGTGTCCATGTGTGCGGCGGTGGATATACTCGCCGGCTTCTCCGGTCGCACCGTTCTGGTGCTGGGAGACATGGGCGAGCTGGGCGAGTGGGCTGAACAGGGCCATCGCGATGTCGGTCGCCATGCTGCGGGCAAGGTCGATGCACTGTATGCCGTCGGCCCGCTGATGCGTTTTGCGGTCGAGGAGTTTGGCTCAAAAGGCCGTCACTTCGTCGATCAAGCCGAGCTGATCGAAGCGCTTCGCGCCGAGCAGGCCGGCAGCACACTACTAATCAAGGGTTCACGCAGCGCTGCCATGGACAAGGTCGTGGTGGCGCTGTGTGGCGTATCTGGGGAGATTCACTAAATGCTGCTGCTGCTGGCGGAGTACCTGCAACAGTTTCACAAGGGCTTCGCGGTCTTTCAGTACCTGACTCTGCGCGGCATCCTCGGCGTGCTCACCGCCCTGGCGCTGTCGCTGTGGCTCGGCCCGTGGATGATCCGCACCCTGCAGGTGCGTCAGATCGGCCAATCCGTGCGCAACGATGGCCCGCAGTCGCACCTGTCGAAGAAAGGCACGCCGACCATGGGCGGCGCGCTGATCCTCACCGCCATCGCCGTCAGTACCCTGCTCTGGGCCGACCTGTCCAACCGCTATGTGTGGGTGGTGCTGGCCGTGACGTTGGCGTTTGGTGCCATTGGCTGGGTCGACGACTACCGCAAGGTGATCGAGAAGAACTCGCGTGGCCTGCCGAGCCGCTGGAAGTATTTCTGGCAGTCGGTGTTCGGTCTGGCTGCGGCTGTCTTCCTTTATATGACTGCGCAGAGCCCGGTGGAGACCACCCTGATCCTGCCGCTGCTCAAGGATGTCGCCATTCCCCTGGGCGCCGGCTTCGTGGTGTTGACCTACTTCGTTATCGTCGGTACCAGTAATGCGGTGAACCTAACCGACGGTCTCGACGGTCTGGCCATTCTGCCGACCGTGATGGTCGGCGGTGCGCTGGGGATCTTCTGCTACCTGTCGGGCAACGTGAACTTCGCCGAATACCTGCTGATCCCGTATGTGCCGGGTTCCGGTGAGTTGATCGTGTTCTGCGCCGCGCTGGTCGGTGCCGGTCTGGGCTTTCTGTGGTTCAACACCTACCCGGCGCAGGTGTTCATGGGCGATGTCGGCGCGCTGGCGCTCGGCGCTGCGCTGGGCACTATCGCCGTGATCGTCCGCCAGGAAGTCGTGCTGTTCATCATGGGCGGGGTGTTCGTGATGGAAACCCTGTCGGTGATCATCCAGGTCGCCAGCTTCAAGCTGACCGGCAAGCGCGTGTTCCGCATGGCGCCGATCCATCACCATTTCGAACTCAAGGGCTGGCCTGAGCCGCGTGTGATCGTCCGTTTCTGGATCATCACCGTGATTCTCGTGCTGATCGGCCTGGCCACCCTGAAGCTGAGGTAATGAGCGTGTCATTGATCGCTTCCGACCAGTTCCGCATCGTTGTCGGCCTCGGCAAGAGCGGCATGTCCCTGGTGCGCTTCCTTGCGCAGCAGGGCGTGCGCTTTGCCGTGGCCGATACGCGCGCGAACCCGCCGGAGCTGGAGACGCTCAAGCGTGATTACCCGCAGGTGGAAGTACGTTGCGGCGAGCTGGATGTGGACTTCCTCTGCCGCGCCTCGGAGCTGTACGTGAGCCCCGGCCTGGCGGTGGCGACTCCGGCGCTGGCCGAAGCGGCGGCGCGTGGGGTGAAACTGTCCGGCGATATCGACCTGTTCGCTCGCCATGCCAAGGCGCCGATCATCGCTATCACGGGTTCCAACGCCAAGAGCACCGTCACCACCCTGGTCGGCGAGATGGCGGCTGCGGCTGGCAAGCGCGTGGCGGTGGGCGGCAATCTCGGTACGCCAGCGCTGGACCTGCTGGCGGATGACGTCGAGCTGTATGTGCTGGAACTGTCCAGCTTCCAGCTGGAAACCACCGATCAGCTCAACGCTGAAGTGGCCACCTGCCTGAACATCAGCGAAGACCACATGGACCGCTACAGCGGTCTGCCTGCCTATCACCTGGCCAAGCATCGAATCTTCCGCGGCGCCCGTCAGGTGGTGATCAACCGTGACGACGCACTGTCGCGTCCGCTGATCGCCGACCAAGTGACCTGCTGGGAATTCGGCCTGGGCAAACCGGACTTCAAGCGCTTCGGCCTGCTCGAAGAGAACGGCGAGAAGTCCCTGGCGTTTCGCTTCGATGCATTGCTGCCGGTGAGCGAGCTGAAGATCCGCGGCGCGCACAATCAGTCCAACGCCCTGGCGGCGCTGGCGCTCGGCCATGCCGTCGGCCTGCCGATGGAGGCGATGCTCGCCACTCTGCGCCAGTTCGCTGGTTTGCCGCACCGCTGCCAGTGGGTCGGTGAGCGCGGCTGCGTGAGCTACTACGATGATTCCAAGGCGACCAACGTCGGTGCGGCGCTGGCAGCCATCGAAGGCCTGGGCGCGGATATCGCCGGTAAGCTGGTACTGATCGCTGGCGGTGACGGTAAAGGCGCCGACTTCTCGGCGCTGAAAAATCCGGTCGCGCGCTTCTGCCGTGCGGTGGTGCTGCTCGGTCGTGATGCCGGGCGCCTTGCCGATGTGTTGGGCGATGCGGCGCCGCTGGTGCGGGTCGAGACCCTTGACGAGGCCGTGCAGCGTTGCAGCGAGTTGGCGGAGGCCGGCGACGCCGTGCTGTTGTCGCCAGCGTGCGCCAGCCTCGACATGTTCAAGAATTTTGAAGAACGCGGGCGGCTGTTCGCCCAGGCCGTGGGAGGGCTGCGCTGATGCTTGGCTTCCTGCGCGTGCGTCCCTCGCCGCTGTTCGGTCGCGGTTTAGATGTCGATTTCCCGATGCTCGCGGGTTGCCTCGGCCTGCTCGGCCTGGGCCTGGTGATGATCACCTCGGCGTCGTCGGAAGTGGCAGCGGCGCTGTCCGGCAACCCGCTGTATCACATGATTCGCCACCTGATTTATCTGGTCATCGGTCTTGGCGCCGCCGGCATCGTGCTGATGATTCCGATGAGCTTCTGGCAGCGCTATGGCTGGATGCTGCTGCTGGCGGCGTTCGGTTTGCTGGTGTTGGTGCTGATTCCCGGCATTGGTCGCGAGGTCAACGGTGCGCGGCGCTGGATCGGCTTCGGCGCGTTCAACGTGCAGCCTTCGGAGATCGCCAAGGTCTTCGTCGTCGTCTACCTGGCCGGCTACCTGGTGCGCCGTCAGGAAGAGGTGCGCGAGAGCTGGATGGGCTTCTTCAAACCGTTCGTGGTACTGCTGCCGATGGCTGGTCTGCTGCTGCTGGAGCCGGACTTCGGCGCCACCGTGGTGATGATGGGCTCGGCCATGGCCATGCTGTTTCTCGGTGGTGTCGGCATGCTGCGCTTCGGCCTGATGGTGGCCCTGGCAGTCGGCGCCGTGTTCGTACTGGTGCAGACTCAGGAATATCGCCTGCAGCGTCTGATCACCTTTACCGACCCCTGGGCCGACCAGTATGGCTCGGGCTACCAGCTGACTCAGGCGCTGATCGCCTTCGGTCGTGGCGAGTGGTTCGGCGTGGGCCTGGGCAACAGTATCCAGAAGCAGTTCTATCTGCCCGAAGCGCACACCGACTTCGTCTTCTCGGTCCTGGCCGAGGAGCTGGGCTTCGTCGGTGCGCTGGCGACTCTGGCACTGTTCGTCTTCGTCTGCGTGCGCGGCCTGTACATCGGCCTGTGGGCCGAGAAGGCCAAGCAGTTCTTCTCCGCCTATGTGGCCTACGGCCTGTCCTTCCTGTGGATCGGCCAGTTCCTGATCAACATCGGCGTGAACACCGGCCTGCTACCAACCAAGGGTCTGACCCTGCCGTTCCTCAGCTACGGCGGCTCGTCGCTGGTGATCTGCTGCGTCAGCCTGGCAGTCCTGCTGCGTATCGAATGGGAGCGGCGCAACGTACTGGGCAACGAGGATATCGAGTTCAGCGAAGAGGATTTCGCCGAGCCGAACAAGGAGGTCGCCCATGCGCGGTAATGTCCTGATCATGGCTGGCGGCACCGGCGGCCACGTGTTCCCGGCGCTGGCCTGCGCGCGCGAGTTCCAGACACGCGGCTATAGCGTGCACTGGCTGGGTACGCCGCGTGGCATCGAGAACGAGCTGGTGCCGCAAGCCGGCTTGCCGCTGCACCTGATCAACGTCAGCGGTCTGCGTGGCAAGAGCAAGCTGTCGTTGCTCAAGGCGCCGTTCCAGTTGCTGCGCTCGCTGCTGCAGGCACGTCGCATCGTGCGCGAGCTGCAGCCGGTGTGCGTGCTGGGCATGGGCGGCTATGTCACTGGCCCGGGCGGCCTGGCCGCGCGCATGGCCGGCGTACCGCTGGTGATTCATGAGCAGAACGCCGTAGCCGGTACCGCCAACCGCCTGTTGTCGCGCATTGCCACGCGTATCTGTGAAGCCTTCCCGAACACCTTCGGTGCATCCGACAAGCGGCGTACCACCGGTAACCCGGTGCGTGAAGAGCTGTTCCTGGAAACGCCGCGCGAGCCGCTGGTCGGTCGCAAGCCGAAACTGCTGGTCCTCGGCGGTAGCTTGGGGGCCGAGCCACTGAACAAATTGTTGCCGGCCGCGCTGGGGAAAATTGCCGCTGACGTCCGTCCGCAGGTGTTCCACCAGGCCGGCAAACAACATGCCGAGATCACTGCGGAGCGTTATCGCGATGCTGCGGTCGAAGCCGAGGTCGCGCCCTTCATCAAGGACATGGCTCGTGCCTACAGCTGGGCCGATCTGGTGGTTTGCCGCGCCGGCGCGTTGACTGTCAGCGAGCTGGCCGCCGCGGGTCTGCCGTCGTTTCTGGTGCCGCTGCCGCACGCCATCGACGACCACCAGAGCCGCAATGCCGAATACCTGGCGAAGGAGGGCGCCGCAGTCCTTCTTGCGCAAAATGCCACTGACGCGGACACGCTTGCCGCGCAGCTCACCGAGGTTCTGATGCACCTGGAAAAACTCAATGTCATGGGCGCCACCGCGCGTCGCCTGGCCAAGCCCGATGCCACCCGCACGGTGGTCGACATCTGCCAGGAGGTGATGCGTGGCTAAGTCGCCTGCAGCGGTCAAGGCCGAAGTACGGCGTATGCGCCGTATCCGCCGCATTCATTTCGTCGGTATCGGCGGTGTGGGCATGTGCGGGATCGCCGAAGTGCTGCTCAACCTGGGTTACGAAGTGTCTGGCTCTGATCTCAAGGCCTCGGCCGTGACCGAGCGCCTGGAAAACTTCGGCGCCACCATCTTCATCGGGCATCGCGCAGAGAATGCCGAGCAGGCTGACGTGCTCGTGGTTTCCAGCGCCGTCAACACCAGCAACCCGGAAGTCGCCACCGCGCTGGAGCGGCGCATTCCGGTGGTGCCACGTGCGGAGATGCTCGCCGAATTGATGCGCTACCGCCATGGCATCGCGGTGGCCGGCACCCATGGCAAGACCACCACCACCAGCCTGCTGGCCTCGGTGTTCGCTGCTGGCGGCCTCGATCCTACTTTCGTCATCGGCGGGCGCCTGAATGCAGCCGGCACCAATGCCCAGCTCGGCTCCAGCCGTTTCCTGATCGCCGAAGCCGACGAGAGTGACGCCAGCTTCCTGCATCTGCAGCCGATGGTCTCGGTGGTCACCAATATCGACGCCGACCACATGAGCACCTATGGCGGCGACTTCAACAAGCTGAAGAAGACCTTCATCGAGTTCCTGCACAACCTGCCGTTCTACGGTCTGGCCGTGCTCTGCGTGGACGATCCGGTGGTGCGTGAGTTGCTGCCGCAGGTCGGCCGTCCGACCGTGACCTACGGCTTCTCCGAAGACGCCGATGTGCGTGCGATCAACGTGCGCCAGGAAGGCATGCGCACCTATTTCACCGTGCTGCGCCCGGACTGCGAGCCGCTGGATGTGTCGGTCAACATGCCGGGCAATCACAACGTGCTCAATGCGCTGGCGACCATCGCCATCGCCACTGACGAAGGCATCGACGATGCCGCCATCGTTGCTGGCCTGTCCGGCTTCCAGGGCGTCGGTCGGCGCTTCCAGGTTTACGGCGAACTGCCGGTGGACGGCGGCAGTGTGATGCTGGTGGATGACTACGGTCATCACCCACGTGAAGTGGCCGCGGTGATCAAGGCCGTACGTGGCGGTTGGCCGGAGCGTCGTCTGGTGATGGTCTATCAACCGCACCGTTACAGCCGTACCCGCGATCTGTACGACGACTTCGTGCAGGTGCTGGGTGAAGCCAATGTACTGCTGCTGGTGGAGGTCTACCCGGCCGGCGAGGAGCCGATTCCCGGTGCCGACAGCCGGCAGATGTGCCACAGCATTCGGCAGCGCGGCCAGCTCGATCCGATCTACGTCGAGCGCGGTGCCGACCTGGCACCGTTGCTCAAGCCGCTGCTGCGTGCCGGCGACATCCTGCTGTGCCAGGGGGCTGGTGATATTGGCGCGGTAGCACCGCAATTGATCAAGCACCCACTGTTCGTGGGGGAGTCGAAATGAGTTTGCACAGTACCCTCGATCCCAAGGCTTTCGGTCGCGTCGCCGTGTTGTTCGGCGGCAAGAGCGCCGAGCGCGAGGTGTCGCTGAAGTCCGGCAATGCCGTGCTCAGCGCCCTGCAGGCGGCTGGCGTGGACGCCTTCGGCATCGACGTGGGTGATGATTTCCTGGCCCGTTTGAACAGCGAGAAGATCGACCGCGCCTTCATCGTGCTGCACGGCCGCGGTGGCGAGGACGGCTCAATGCAGGGCCTGCTTGAGTGCGCCGGCATTCCTTATACCGGTAGCGGCATCCTCGCTTCGGCGCTGGCTATGGACAAGCTGCGGACCAAACAGGTCTGGCACAGCCTCGGCCTGCCGACGCCGCGCCATGCCGTGCTGACTTCGCAGGTCGATTGCGAGGCTGCCGCCACTGAACTGGGCTTCCCGCTGATCGTCAAACCGGCCCACGAAGGCTCGAGCATCGGCATGGCCAAGGTCGAGAGCGTCGAGGCGCTGGTCGCTGCCTGGCAGGACGCGGCCCGCTACGACAGCCAGGTGCTGGTCGAGCAGTGGATCGCCGGGCCCGAGTACACCATCGCCGTGTTGCGTGGTGAAGTGCTGCCGCCCATCGGCCTCGGTACACCGCACACCTTCTACGACTACGACGCCAAGTACCTGGCCGATGACACCCAGTACCGGATTCCCTGCGGCCTGTCCGCGGAGAAGGAAGCCGAGTTGAAGTCGCTCACCGCACGTGCCTGCGAGGCCGTAGGCACTCAGGGCTGGGCGCGCGCCGATGTGATGCAGGATGCCAGTGGCCAGTTCTGGCTGCTGGAAGTGAACACCGTACCGGGCATGACCGATCACAGCCTGGTGCCTATGGCCGCGCGCGCCGCCGGCCTGGATTTCCAGCAACTGGTGCTGGCGATCCTGGCCGACAGCGTCGAGGCGAGGGGTTAAGTCATGACAGTGGCTTTACGTCATCAGGACACGCTGAGGGCTCCGTTGCGCGGTAAGCCCGCGCCTCGTGGCGCCAGCCGCCTGGTGGCCAAGGAGCCGATGCGCCTGCGCATGCCCAAGCCGGATTTTTCCTGGGTCGGGCGTTTGCTCTGGCCGCTGCTGCTGGTGGGGCTGGGCTTTGGCGCCTATGAAGGTGCGCAGCGTCTGCTGCCTTACGCCGACCGCCCGATCGCGCGCATCAGCGTGCAGGGTGATCTGGCCTACGTCAGCCAGCAGGCGGTGCAGCGGCGGATCGCGCCATTCATCGAGGCGAGCTTCTTCAGTGTCGACCTGCGCGGCATGCGCGAAGAGCTTGAGCGCATGCCCTGGATTGCCCACGCCGAAGTGCGTCGCGTCTGGCCGGATCAGATCGACGTGCGTCTGGAAGAACAACTGCCCATCGCCCGCTGGGGTGACGAGGCGCTGCTCAACAACCAGGGCCAGGCCTTCGCGCCGCAGGAGCTGGACAACTACCAGCACCTGCCGCAGCTGTCCGGCCCGAAGCGGGCGCAGCCGAAGGTGATGCAGCAATACCAGATGCTCAGCCAGTTGCTGCGGCCGATGGGCTTCACCGTGGTCGGGCTGCAACTGCGTGAACGTGGCAGCTGGTTCCTCTCGGCCACCGAGAATGCCAGCGGCCAGCGTATCGACATCCTGCTGGGACGTGATCACGTGGTGGAAAAAATGCGTCGGTTCGCCGCCATCTACGAGCGGGAGCTGAAGGAACAGAGCGCGAACATCGCGCGCATCGACCTGCGTTATGCCAACGGCCTGGCCGTGGCCTTGCGTGAGCCGGTGGAGCCGGCTGCGGCCGAGCAGAAAGTGAATTGAGGAGAGGCAGGACTAATGAATAGCGCGCAGAGCGGCAAGATGATCGTTGGCCTGGACATCGGCACCTCCAAGGTGGTGGCGCTGGTGGGCGAGGTGACGGCCGACGGCCAGCTGGAAATCGTCGGTATCGGCACTCATCCGTCGCGCGGGCTGAAGAAGGGTGTGGTGGTCAATATCGAGTCCACCGTGGCCTCGATCCAGCGCGCCGTTGAAGAAGCCCAGCTGATGGCCGGCTGCCGCATCCATTCGGCCTTCGTCGGCCTCGCCGGCAATCACATCCGCAGCCTCAACAGCCACGGTATCGTCGCCATCCGTGATCGTGAAGTGAGCCCGGCTGACATCGAACGTGTGCTCGACGCCGCGCAGGCCGTGGCGATTCCCGCGGACCAGCGCGTGCTGCACACCCTGGCGCAGGATTACGTGATCGATAACCAGGAAGGCGTGCGCGAGCCGCTGGGCATGTCCGGGGTGCGCCTGGAGGCCAAGGTGCACGTGGTCACCTGCGCCGTGAATGCCGCACAGAACATCGAGAAGTGCGTGCGCCGCTGCGGTCTGGAAGTCGACGACATCATCCTCGAGCAGCTTGCATCCGCTTATTCGGTACTGACCGAGGACGAGAAGGAACTGGGCGTGTGCCTGGTGGACATCGGCGGCGGCACCACCGATATCGCCATCTTCACCGAAGGTGCGATTCGCCACACCGCGGTGATTCCGATTGCTGGTGACCAGGTTACCAACGATATCGCCATGGCCCTGCGTACGCCGACCCAGTACGCCGAGGAAATCAAGATTCGCTACGCCTGCGCCTTGGCCAAGTTGGCCGGTGCTGGCGAAACCATCAAGGTGCCTAGCGTCGGTGATCGTCCGCCGCGTGACCTATCGCGTCAGTCCCTGGCTGAAGTGGTCGAGCCGCGTTACGACGAGCTGTTCACCCTGGTGCAGGCCGAGCTGCGCCGCAGCGGCTACGAAGACCTGATTCCCGCCGGCATCGTCATGACTGGCGGCACTGCGAAGATGGAAGGCGCGGTGGAGCTGGCCGAGGAAATTTTCCACATGCCGGTTCGACTGGGCGTACCGCACAGCGTCAAGGGTATGGGCGACGTGGTGCGCAACCCGATTTATTCCACCGGTGTGGGTTTGCTGTTGTACGGGCTGCAGAAGCAGAACGACGGCATTTCCATGTCGGTGGGCAGTCCTTACCAGGACGAAAACAAAACCCCGGTACTCGAACGCATCAAGCGTTGGGTGCAAGGCAATTTCTAAATTTGCAGTAGGCGTTACAACTAGAAAGGAAGGAGAGGGATCATGTTCGAACTAGTAGATAACATTCCGCAAAGCGCGGTTATCAAAGTAATCGGTGTCGGTGGTGGCGGCGGTAACGCAGTCAATCACATGGCGGTCAGCAACATCGAGGGTGTCGAGTTCATCTGCGCCAACACCGATGCGCAGGCGCTGAAGAACATTGGCGCACGTACCGTGCTGCAGCTCGGCCCGGGCGTGACCAAGGGCCTGGGCGCTGGCGCCAATCCGGAAGTCGGTCGTCAGGCCGCGCTGGAAGATCGCGAGCGCATCGCTGAAGTGCTGCAAGGCACCGACATGGTGTTCATCACCACCGGCATGGGTGGCGGTACTGGTACCGGTGCTGCGCCGGTCATCGCCGAGGTGGCCAAGGAACTGGGCATCCTCACCGTGGCCGTGGTCACCCGC
Organism: Pseudomonas sediminis; assembly: GCF_039555755.1. Taxonomy (NCBI): domain Bacteria; kingdom Pseudomonadati; phylum Pseudomonadota; class Gammaproteobacteria; order Pseudomonadales; family Pseudomonadaceae; genus Pseudomonas; species Pseudomonas sediminis. The sequence continues at coordinate 688,969 of NZ_CP154631.1, read as the reverse complement.
CCGTTCCCGTTCGAAGGCAAGAAGCGCATGGTCATCGCCGATGAAGGCATTCGCGCGCTGTCCGAGAGCGTCGACTCGCTGATCACCATCCCCAACGAAAAACTGCTGACCATCCTCGGCAAGGACGCCAGCCTGCTGTCCGCCTTCGCCAAGGCTGACGACGTGCTGGCCGGTGCCGTGCGCGGTATCTCCGACATCATCAAGCGTCCGGGCATGATCAACGTCGACTTCGCCGACGTGAAAACCGTGATGAGCGAAATGGGCATGGCGATGATGGGCACTGGCTGCGCCAGCGGTCCGAACCGTGCGCGTGAAGCCACCGAAGCGGCCATCCGCAACCCGCTGCTGGAAGACGTTAATCTGCAGGGCGCTCGCGGCATCCTGGTGAATATCACCGCCGGTCCTGACCTGTCCCTGGGCGAGTACTCCGACGTGGGTAGCATCATCGAGCAGTTCGCTTCCGAGCACGCCACCGTCAAGGTCGGCACCGTGATCGACGCCGACATGCGCGACGAACTGCATGTCACCGTGGTCGCTACCGGTCTCGGCGCGCGCATGGAGAAGCCGGTCAAGGTGGTCGACAACACCGTTCAGGTCGCCGTCAGCCAGCCGGTTGCCCAGCAGCCTGCCGCGCAGCCGCGCAGCGAGCAGTCGGTCAACTACAAGGACTACGAGCGTCCGACTGTGCAGCGCCAGAGCCACGGTGGCGCCGCCACTGCAGCCAAGCTCAATACCCAGGATGATCTCGATTACCTGGATATCCCGGCTTTCCTGCGTCGCCAGGCTGATTGATGGAATTTATCAGGAGCATATGGGCGATTGGTGTTCAGCAAAGGTCGGTTCTGCTATTATTTCCAGCCATTGTTGAAAACAATTCGCAACTAGCGATATAGCGGCCAAGCCATGATCAGACAACGCACCCTGAAAAACATCATCCGTGCCACCGGCGTTGGCCTGCATTCGGGGGAGAAGGTTTACCTGACCCTGAAGCCGGCTCCGGTGGATACCGGTATCGTGTTTCGTCGTACCGACCTCGACCCCGTGGTGGAAATCCGCGCGCTGGCCGGGAATGTCGGTGAAACCACCATGTCGACCACATTGATCAATGGTGATGTCAAGGTGGATACGGTAGAGCATCTGCTTTCGGCCATGGCAGGCCTGGGCATCGATAACGCCTACGTCGAGCTCTCCGCGTCCGAAGTACCGATCATGGATGGCAGTGCTGGTCCCTTTGTGTTCCTGATTCAATCCGCTGGCCTGCAGGAGCAGGAAGCGCCGAAGAAGTTCATCCGCATCCTGCGTGAGGTGACTGTGGAGGAGGGCGATAAGCGCGCTACCTTCGTACCTTTCGACGGTTTCAAGGTGAGCTTCGAGATCGACTTCGATCACCCCGTGTTCCGCAATCGCACGCAGAGCGCCAGTGTGGATTTCTCCAGTACGTCTTTCGTCAAGGAAGTCAGCCGGGCCCGCACCTTCGGTTTCATGCGTGACATCGAGTTCCTGCGATCGCAGAACCTGGCGCTCGGCGGCAGTGTGGAGAACGCCATCGTGGTCGACGAACATCGTGTGCTCAATGAAGACGGCCTGCGTTACGAGGACGAATTCGTCAAACACAAGATTCTCGATGCCATCGGTGACCTGTACCTGCTGGGTAACAGCCTGATCGGCGAGTTCAAGGGCCTCAAGTCTGGTCACGCGCTCAACAATCGTTTGCTGCGCACGTTGATTGAGCAGACTGATGCCTGGGAAATGGTGACCTTCGAGGACGCCAAACTCGCACCGATCTCTTACATGCGCCCGGTTGCTGCGGTGTAAATACACTCTCTTTCCAGCTTCAATTGAGGCCACCTTCGGGTGGCCTTTTTTATGGCGCGTGGTTGAGTCGGTGGTGAGTGCTGCAACGATTCATGGCGCCAATCATCTGGCGAAAGCGGCAAAAAAGACGTTTGCCGACGAACGGAATGAGGGGTCATTCGTCTTTCTGCGTATGGCTGGCCAGGCGCTCAAGCGCGGCGCGTAACCTGGGGTCGCTGATGCCTTCGGCTGTCGCCTGGATGCTTTGTGCGGCGCTATTGGACAGGTGCAGGGTGCGAACGGTTCCACGATTCTGGCCCCCTTGAGGTTGCACCTTGAACATGATTTTCGTTAAGGTCGCGAACTCTTCGAGTGCCTGTAGTTGTCGTTGCAGTCTTCTTTGCTGATAACGCAGGCGTGTTGCCCAGTGGCCATCGGTCACGATCAATAGCAAGCAGCCGTCTCGCCAGGAGGCTACATGACAGTGTTCCCGGGCGGCAGGCTGTAGCTGGCTATCGACAAGACGCTGTAGGTGAGTAAGGCGTTGCGCCTGACCGAACAGCGCTTTCAGGGGCTTGGCTTCGCGTAACAGCTTAGCGGGTGCCTGAGCCGGCAAGGGACGAAACGTCATGGCAGGAAGCCTTAAGTTGCAGAGCCGTCATGGTAGCAGAGCGTGCTGCCGGCCTGTGCTCTGCGAAAAGGGGAAGCCATGCATATCATTCTGCTAAATAGCCGTCACGGTTCGGCGCGAACAATCCATCTAAACCTGCGCTGGTTGCTGCTGTCGGTTGTCCTGCTGCTGGTCCTCAGCCTGGGTGCTGGTGCTGCAATGGGCGCCAAGTGGTTGACCACCGAGCCGGTGGTCGACACCTCGCTGGCCGAAGCACTCGATCTGCAGCGTGAACAGGTTGGCGTGGTACGCCAGGACGCACAACGTCAGCTCGACGCCTTTGCCGTGCATGTCGCGGAGCTGCAGGCGCGCCTCACGCGGCTCGATGCTCTGGGCGAGCGCCTGACCGAATTGGCGGAGCTGGACGCAGGCGAGTTCGATTTTTCCCTCAGTGTCGGGCAGGGCGGCGCGGAAGATGCGCTGGGCGCTTCGGCCTATGCACCGCCACCTTTCATGAGCGCGCTTGACAGCCTTGCGCTGCGAGTGGAAAGCCGCGAGCAGCAGTTGGAAGTGCTGGAGCAGCTGCTTGGCGAGCGTCGCCTGAGTGAAGCTGAAACACTTTCTGGTCGCCCGGTTTTGCAAGGTTATGTGTCGTCGCCTTTCGGGCGTCGCGTGCACCCGCTGACCGGTCGCGTGAGTGTCCACAAGGGTGTCGACTTCGCCTCCAAGCCGGGGAGCGATGTGGTGTCGGTGGCGGCGGGTATCGTCACCTTCTCCGGCAAGAAGAACGGTTATGGCAACGTGGTTGAGATCAGTCACGCCGATGGCTACGTCACCCTCTATGCCCACAACCAGAGCAACACTGTGCAGATCGGTGATCTGGTGCAGCGCGGCGAGACCATCGCCAAGGTCGGTCGCAGTGGTCGCTCCACCGGTTATCACGTGCATTTCGAAGTCAGCAAGGATGGCCGACAGGTCAATCCTGCCCTTTATATCGCGCGCGCCAACGGCGTCGAGTGAGTCGGGGCAACAGGCTGACCTTGAATTGACAGCATTCATCCCCATATAAAGTTTTACGCCGCGTCCCTGGCTGACCGGGGATGCGTGGCCTGCGCCATTATGCGGCAGCAACGGGCTGACAACGTCACTTTCCTCCCTGAGTTTTCCGGGTAGAATGCCCCCTTTGCCCGCAGCCATGCTGGCTGCCATGGTCGCGATTTGCGCCGACCTCCATCCATTCGCCGGAAGATCCTGTCGATATGTTTGCGCCTCTGTTTAAAAAACTTTTCGGAAGCAAGAATGAGCGTGAAGTCAAACGCTTGGTCAAGGCGGTGCAGTCCGTCAACGTCCTCGAAGAGCAGATGATCGCCCTGTCGGACGAGCAACTGCGTAGCAAGACCGAAGAGTTCAAGGGCCGTTTGGCTCAGGGCGAAACCCTCGATAAGCTGCTTCCCGAAGCCTTCGCTGTGGCCCGTGAGGCCGGTAAGCGAGTGATGGGCATGCGCCACTTCGATGTGCAGCTGATCGGCGGTATGGCCCTGCATGAGGGCAAGATTGCCGAGATGCGTACCGGTGAGGGCAAGACCCTGGTAGGTACCCTGGCGGTCTACCTCAACGCGCTGTCCGGCAAGGGCGTGCACGTGGTCACGGTCAACGAATACCTGGCCCGCCGCGACGCCAACTGGATGCGTCCGCTGTATGAGTTCCTCGGCCTGACCGTGGGTATCGTCACCCCCTTCCAGCCGCCTGAAGAGAAACGTGCTGCTTACGCCGCCGACATCACCTATGGCACCAACAACGAATTCGGTTTCGATTACCTGCGTGACAACATGGCCTTCAGCCTGGAAGACAAATTCCAGCGCGAGTTGAATTTCGCCGTGATCGACGAAGTCGACTCCATCCTCATCGACGAAGCCCGTACCCCGCTGATCATCTCTGGTCAGGCTGAAGACAGCTCCAAGCTGTACATCGAGATCAACAAGCTGATCCCGCGCCTCAAGCAGCACATCGAGGAAGAGGAAGGCGTGGTGACTCAGGAAGGTCACTACAAGGTCGACGAGAAAACCCGCCAGGTCGAGCTCAACGAAGCTGGCCACCAGTATGTCGAAGAGATGCTTACCGCTGCAGGCCTGTTGGCTGAAGGCGAGAGCCTCTATTCCGCGCACAACCTTGGCTTGCTGACCCATGTTTACGCCGGCCTGCGCGCGCACAAGCTGTTCAATCGCAATGTCGAGTACATCGTGCAGAACGGTCAGGTGATCCTGATCGACGAGCACACCGGCCGTACCATGCCGGGCCGCCGCCTCTCCGAGGGCCTGCACCAGGCCATCGAAGCGAAGGAAGGGGTGAATATCCAGGCCGAGAGCCAGACCCTCGCCTCGACCACCTTCCAGAACTACTTCCGTCTCTACAACAAGCTGTCCGGCATGACCGGTACCGCCGACACCGAGGCCTTCGAGTTCCGTCAGATCTACGGTCTGGACGTGATGGTCATCCCGACCAACAAGCCGATTGCGCGTAAGGACTTCAACGACCTGGTTTATCTGACCCAGGAAGAGAAGTACCAGGCGATCATCGCCGACATCAAGGATTGCCAGGCCCAGGGCCGGCCGATCCTGGTGGGTACCGCCACCATCGAGACCTCCGAGTACGTCAGTCAGTTGCTGAATCAGGCAGGCATCGAGCACAAGGTTCTCAACGCCAAGTTCCACGACAAGGAAGCCGAGATCATCGCCCAGGCCGGTCGTCCGGGCGCACTGACCATTGCCACCAACATGGCGGGTCGTGGTACCGACATTCTTCTCGGCGGTAACTGGGAAGTGGAAGTGGCAGCGCTGGAAAACCCCACCGACGAGCAAATCGCGCAGATCAAGAGCGAGTGGCAGAAGCGTCACCAGCAGGTGATCGAAGCCGGCGGCCTGCATGTGATCGCCTCCGAGCGCCACGAATCGCGTCGTATCGACAACCAGTTGCGTGGTCGTGCCGGTCGTCAGGGTGACCCGGGCTCCAGCCGCTTCTACCTGTCGCTGGAAGACAACCTGATGCGTATCTTCGCCTCGGATCGGGTGAAGAATTTCATGAAGGCCCTCGGCATGCAGTCCGGCGAGGCCATCGAGCATCGCATGGTCACCAACGCCATCGAGAAGGCACAGCGCAAGGTCGAGGGGCGTAACTTCGACATGCGTAAGCAACTGCTCGAATTCGACGACGTGGCCAACGAGCAGCGCAAGGTGATCTACCACATGCGCAACAGCCTGCTGGCTGCCGAGAGCGTTGGCGACACCATCGCCGAGTTCCGCGAGGAAGTGCTGACCACCGCAGTCAACAACCATATTCCGCCGCAGTCTATGCCGGAGCAGTGGGATGTCGCCGGTCTGGAGTCCACCCTGCAGAGCGATTTTGGCATCAAGCTACCGATCCAGCAGTGGCTGGATGAAGACGACAAGCTGTACGAAGAAACCCTGCGTGAGCGCATCCTTGCCGAACTGCTGGCTGCCTACAACGAGAAGGAAACCCAGGCCAGCGCGGAGGCTCTGCGTACCTTCGAGAAGCAGATTCTGCTGCGTGTGCTGGACGATCTGTGGAAAGACCACCTGTCGACCATGGATCACCTGCGTCACGGGATTCACCTGCGTGGCTACGCGCAGAAGAACCCCAAGCAGGAATACAAGCGCGAGTCCTTCGCCCTGTTCCAGGAGCTGTTGGAGTCGATCAAACGCGATGCCATCCGCGTGCTCAGCCACGTTCAGGTGCGGCGCGAAGATCCGGCCGAAGAAGAAGCTCGTCTGCGCCGCGAAGCCGAAGCCATGGCCGAGCGCATGCAGTTCCAGCACGCCGAGGCCTCGGCACTGGCGGCTGAAGAGAACGATGGCGAAGAAGGCGACGTTGCGATGGCCGCCGCTCCGGTACGTGCCGAGCAGAAGGTTGGCCGTAACGAGCCGTGCCCTTGCGGTTCGGGTAAGAAGTACAAGCACTGCCACGGTCAGATCGGCTGATCGGACCGCTTGCAGTGGCGGGCGCTTCGGCTATGCTGCCAGCGCCCTGACAACGCCGCGAACGGCCCAGCCGCTCGCGGCGTTTTACCATCTCATTCGGTCGCCGAAGCGATCACCGTATATCTGAAGGAGCGCATCTCATGGCTGTTGGTCTTGGCCCGCTGTCTACCCTGCACCCGGTTCCTGGTTTCGAGCTCGGTATCGCCTCGGCCGGCATCAAGCGTCCTGGGCGCAAGGATGTGGTGGTGATGCGCTGTGCCGAAGGCTCGCGTATCGCCGGGGTGACCACCACCAACGCCTTCTGCGCGGCACCTGTGCTGATCACGCGCGAGCGCCTGGGTGGCGAAGTGCGTTACCTGCTGACCAATACCGGCAATGCCAACGCGGGTACCGGCGCCGATGGCCTGGCCCGTGCGCGCCGCGCCTGCGCCCGCCTGGCCGAGCTGACCGGTGTGGCCGAAAGCGCCGTGCTGCCGTTTTCCACCGGGGTTATCGGTGAGCCGCTGCCGGTGGAGAAGATCGAATCCGCGCTGCAGGCTGCACTGGACGATCTCAAGACCGACAACTGGGAAGCTGCCGCCACCGGCATCATGACCACCGACACCCTGCCCAAGGGTGCCAGCCGCCAGTTCCAGCACGATGGCGTGACCGTCACCGTTACCGGTATCAGCAAGGGCGCCGGCATGATTCGTCCGAACATGGCTACCATGCTCGGCTATATCGCCACCGACGCCAAGGTCGCCCAGGGTGTGCTGCAGGATCTGGTGCGCGACGCGGCCAACAAGTCGTTCAACCGCATCACCATCGACGGCGACACCTCGACCAACGACTGCTGCATGCTGATCGCTACCGGCCAGGTCGCACTGCCTGAGATCAGCGACGCCTCCGGTGAGCTGTTCGCCAAGCTCAAGCAGGCGGTGTTCGAAGTGTGCATGGTAGTGGCGCAGGCCATCGTCCGTGACGGTGAAGGCGCGACCAAGTTTGTTACCGTGCAGGTCAACGGCGGTGGCACCCATCAGGAGTGCCTGGACGTGGCTTATGCAGTGGCCCATTCGCCGCTGATCAAGACCGCGCTGTTCGCCTCCGATCCCAACTGGGGGCGTATCCTCGCTGCTGTCGGCTATGCCGGCGTACCGCAACTGGATGTGAGCAAGATCGACGTTTTCCTCGGCGAAGTCTGCATCGCCAGCAAGGGTTGCCGTGCGACCACCTATACCGAAGAGCAGGGCGCAGCGGTGATGGCGCGTGAGGAGATCACCATCCGTATCGAGCTGGGTCGCGGCAGCTGCAGCGAGACCATCTGGACCACCGACCTGTCCCACGAGTACGTCAAGATCAACGCCGAATACCGCACCTGATCAGTCCCGGCCGTCCATTATTCCCGCGCCTCATGACCCCATGACGCGCGGGAATTTGCTATTCGGGGGGCGGGCTTTTAACGTCGATCGACTTCGGGGTATTTCCAGGAACGTAGGCGAGGACACGCGAGATGGCACTGCAACTGGTGATTGGTGACAGGAACTATTCCTCCTGGTCTCTGCGTGCGGCGCTGGCGGTCGATCTGGCCGGTGCCGACTGCGAAGAGCTGCGGGTGCGTTTGTTTCAGCCAGACAGTCGCGCACAACTGTTGCGTTATTCGCCCACCGGCAAGGTGCCGGTTCTGCTGACTGAGCAAGGGGCGGTGTGGGACTCCCTGGCGATTGCCGAGTACCTGGCCGAGTGTTATCCAGAAGCGCAGTTGTGGCCGCAGGAGCGGCAGGCCCGCGCGCTGGCGCGCAGTATCTGTGCGGAGATGCACAGCGGCTTCACGGCGCTGCGCAGTCATCTGCCCATGGACCTGGCGCGGGACAAGGCGCTGGCCGAACTGCCTGACGAGGCGCAGGCCGATATCGATCGCATCTGCGCGATCTGGGCTGGCTGCCGTGAGCGATACGCCAGTACCGGCAACTATCTGTTCGGCCAGGCCAGCATCGCCGATGCCTTCTACGCGCCGGTCGCCGCGCGACTGCGCAGCTATCGTGTGGCGCTACCGACAGCAGCTGCGGCTTATGTCGAAACCATCTATCGCTGGCCGGCGTTCCAACGCTGGTATCAGGCAGCATTGCAGGAGGTAAAGGGGTGAAGCGTGTTCATGTCGCCGCAGCGGTGATTCGGGGTGTCGATGGACGCATCCTGATTGCCAAGCGCCCGCAGGATAAGCACCAGGGTGGTCTGTGGGAGTTTCCCGGCGGCAAGGTGGAAGAGGGCGAGGCAGTGCGCGTCGCCCTCGACCGTGAGTTGCAGGAAGAGCTTGGCATCCGTCCGCAAGCGGCGCGTGCGCTGATTCAGATTCGCCACGATTACCCGGACAAGCAGGTGTTGCTGGACGTCTGGGAAGTCTTGACCTTCAGCGGTGAGCCACATGGCGCAGAAGGCCAGCCGCTGGCCTGGGTCAGCGAGCGGCAACTTCCGGAGTACGAGTTTCCCGCTGCCAACAAGCCCATAGTCGCCGCCGCGCGCCTGCCAGATCGTTACCTGATCACCCCGGACGGCCTGGAACCGAGCGAGCTGCTGGCCGGCATCCGCAGTGCCCTGGCGCAGGGTGTCCGGTTGATTCAGCTGCGTGCGCCGAACATGTTCGACCCGCAGTACCGCGACCTGGCTGTCGACGTGCAGGGCCTGTGCGCCGGCAAGGCGCAACTGATGCTCAAGGGACCGCTGGAATGGCTGGGCGACTTTCCGGCGGCAGGCTGGCACCTGACTGCCGAGCAGTTGCGCAAGCATGCCGCTGGCGGCCGGCCTTTCCCGGAGCATCGCTGGCTGGCAGCCTCCTGCCACAGTGCCGAGGAGCTGGCGTTGGCAGCGCAGATGGGTGTGGATTTCGTCACCCTGTCGCCGGTGCAGGCGACCGCAACGCATCCCGAAGCACTGCCGCTGGGTTGGGAGGCAGCAAGCGAGATGCTGACCCATTTCAACCTGCCGGCTTACCTGTTGGGCGGTATCGGCCCGGCCGATATCGAGCGCGCCTGGCAGATTGGCGCCCAGGGCGTTGCGGGCATCCGCGCATTCTGGCCGTAGGGCGGACTCAGGAGCCTAGGCGAACAGTCCGCCGGTGGCTCTGCAACCCATCATCGTATTCCAGAATGGCGTACTGCTCCGCGAGTACGCCCTACGACCCTGTATGCACGGTCGGTAGGAGCGGATTTATCCGCGAAGAGCGGATGGCGCCGAGTCTGCGATGACCGCGAATGAATTCGCTATAGGTCTGGCGCACTTCTACGGCTTGTCTGCGGCTTTCCACAGTACTTCGGCCACGCCCTGGCGCCTGGCAATCAGACGGGCAGCCACGAACAGCAGGTCGGATAGGCGATTGACGTAGGCCAGGCCCTCGGCGCGCAGCGGCTCAACGGCATTGAGATGCTGGCAACGGCGCTCGGCGCTGCGGGCAAAGCTGCGGCAGACATGAGCCTGGGCGATCAGCCTGGAGCCGCCGGGCAGGATGAAGTTCTCCAACGGCCCGACCTCATCGTTCCAGCGATCGATAACAGCCTCCAGACGTTCGATTTCCTCTGGCTGCAGGGCTTGGTACTCGGGCATCGCCAGTTCGCCGCCAAGATCGAACAGGCGATGCTGGCAGGGGCTCAACACCTCGCTGATCTCCTTGAGGCCGGGGCTGGCCGCTGCGGCTTCATCGAGGCCGGCGAGCAGCAGGCCCAGCTGGCTGTTTAGCGTATCCAGTTCACCGATGGCTTCGATGCGCGGATGGTCCTTGCCGACTCGACGGCCATCGGCGAGGCCGGTTTCGCCCTTGTCGCCGGTGCGGGTGTAGATCTTCGAAAGGCGAAAGCCCATGGTTCAGAGTCCTGTGTGCTCGGGCAGCGAAGCCAGTGGCAGGCGCAGGGTGAAACAGGTGCCCTGGCCCGGCGTGGAGTGCACCTCCATTTGCCCTTTGTGGTTGTTGGTGACGATGAAATAGGAGACCGCCAGGCCGAGTCCGGTGCCCTGGCCAACCTCCTTGGTGGTGAAGAAGGGTTCGAAGATGCGCTTGCGCACGGCTTCGCTCATGCCCGTGCCGTTGTCTTCCACCTGCACTTCTGCCCAGTTGCCGGCTTGTCGGGTGCGCAGGATGATGCGGCCGGGCTCGGCCTCTTCGTCGCGCTGGTGGATGGCCTGGGCGGCATTTTTCAACAGGTTGAGCAGCACCTGTTCCAGTTCGTTGGCGGTACCGGCTACCGGCCCCAGCAGCGGGTCGAACTGGCGCACGATTTCCAGCGTCTTGAAATCGAAGCTGTCGGCCAGGTCGAAGTCATTGCCGGCGATCTCCAGCGCCTGGTCGATCAGCGCCGGCAGATCGCAGGGCGAGAGCTGGCGGTCACTGCGTCGGCTGAAGCTGAGCATGTGGCTGACGATCTTGGCGGCGCGCTGGCCGGCCTGCTGGATACCGTCGAGCAGGCGCGGTATCTCGCGCGCTTCCATGTAGTGCTGGATGGCGGCCAGGCTGACACCCGCCTGTTCGGCCTGTTCGAGATTCTTCTCCAGGTCCGGTGACAGACGTCGGCGAATGTTCTGCACGTTGTGCAGGATGGCGCCGAGCGGGTTGTTGATCTCGTGTGCCATGCCTGCGGCCAGGCCGCCGACCGAGAGCATCTTTTCCGACTGCACCATCATTTCTTCGAGAGCCAGGCGCTGGGTGATGTCGTCGATGCGGATCACCACACCGCGCCCGGCACCACCCATCAGTGGGTAGAAGGTCAGGGCGTAGTGATGGGGCTCTTCGTCCTTGTGCCAGGTTACGCGCTCGATCTTTTCCACCCTGTGCTGTTCGGCGGTGCGCTTGAGTTGGGGGAGGAACGGCTTGAGTGGTGGAAAGGCGAGGAACACTGGCTGGTTCAGAGCCTCTTCCAGGCGCGTGCCGGATAGCGTGCTGGCCTCCTGATTCCACTGCGTTACGTACAGCTGCTCGTCGAGGGCAATCAGCGCCGAAGGCATGGAGTCGATGATGCTGTTGAGGTAATTCTGGAAGCCGGTGAGCTTCTTCTCGATCTTGCTGCGCACCTGGACTTCCAGCTCCAGCTTGCGGTTGGAGTGGCGGGTTTCCTCGGCCAGGCTCTGTGCCTGATCGAAGGCCTGCTGGGCGTCGTCGCGCGCGCGTTTGAGTTGCTGTTCACGCGCTTCCATGCGCATCAGCATGGTATTGAAGGCGTCGGCCAGGCTACCGATTTCATCCTGGTGACCGCGGTTGGCGCGCAGCGCATAGTTTTCTTCGCGGGTAACCTGGCGGGACAGTTCCTCCAGGCGGCGGATGGGCTTGGTTACCAGGCGTTTGATCTGTTTGGCCACCAGCAGCCAGAGCAGCACACTGAACGCCAGGATTACCAGGCTGGCGGTCAGGGTGCCGGTATAGAAGACGCTGGGCAGCTCGCTGGACGCGACCAGCAGCAGCGCTCCGGGGCGACCGCTGGGGTGCGGCAGGTCAACCAGCAGGTTGGTGCGAAAGGCGGTGTCACGCCAGTTCTGCAGTTGGCTGAGCTGTTGTGGCAGCTGCAGTTTTTCCCCTCGCTGCAGTTGTGCCAGGCTGTTGCCGTTGCTGTCATAGATGACCGCTGCACGCAGCGGCGCATAATCGTCCAGGCGCTTGAGCACGGCCTCGGCCGAGGCTGATGAGTGCAGGGCCTCCTTGCTCAGTGTCGGACTGGCGATGAGTCGACCCAGAGTGTGCAGGGCCTGTGGCGCCATGCTCTCCTGGGTGATCCAGTAGGCTGCGCTGATGAACGCCAGGTTGGCCACCAGCATCACCGCGGCGAGCAGCACCAGCAGCGCGGCAAGCAGTTTGCGGCCAACCGGCAGGTTTTCGAGGCGCTGACGCAATCTCATGAGCTTATCGCTGTGGCGAGTAGAGCGGGCAGGTTAGCGCGCCAGGGCTGTCATTGCCACGGCCTGGCCCGCTAGTTCACTGGCAGGCCACGTGCTTGCAGATGCTCAAGCAAGCGCTGTTGCACATGCTGCAGGTGCGGCAACTGCAACCCATGGCGCTGCGCAGCGGCACAGGCGTAGCCAAGCAGATAACTGATCTCGGTGCGGCGACCCAGGGCTACATCCTGGTGCATGGAGGAGTAGTTTGCCGCGGTGGCATGAATCACCCGTTGCACTTCCTCGTGCAGGTTGTCCGCCGCAGCCGGTTGGCCACAGAGCTGCAGCAGCTCCGTGAGTTCAGTGCACAGGATGGCGACTTCGGCCGGGTGTTCGCTCAGGCCGCCATTGCGACAGTCGTGCAGCACAGTGAGCGGGTTGATCGCGCAATTGAGCGCCAGCTTGCGCCACAGGCGCGCGAGGATATCCGTGCTCCACTGGTGGGCGATGCCGGCGCGCTGCAGGTCGTCCAGCCAGGCTGGCGGCTGGGGATTGTTCGGGTCGCCCAGCCAGTTGTAGCCGTTGCCGGCGAAAACCACCTGAAAGTCGGCAGGGCGAAAGGCCCCTTCGGTGCTGGAGACGAACAGGCAACGCTGTCTGGGTAGGCGTTGGGCGACTTCATCCTGGCTGCCTAGTCCGTTCTGCAACAGCAGCAGTTCGGCGCCCGGGGCCAGACGCTCGGCGATGGTCGCCACCGCGCTTTGCGCGTCATAGGCCTTGCAAGCCAGCAGCAGGCGATGGATGGGCGCGTCGGCCTGTGGTAACTCCGCGGCAATGGCGTACTGCTGGGCCTGGCCCGCTTCGATCAGGGTCAGGCCGCCGGCCTGCTGGTAGGCCGCGAGGCGTTGCCGGTTGCGCAGAATCAACCTGACCGGCAGACCGGCACGGGCCAGACGCGCAGCCCACAGGCTGCCGAGGCTACCGGCGCCGAGGATGTGCCAGGTCACGGCAGAGGCAGGCGCATGGCTGCGACGCGACCGCTGGCGTAGGACTCGGCCAGCAGCTTTTGTGCATGCAGGATCAGTTGCTCGGGGTCGTTGGGCAGTGCCTTTGCATCGATGCCGACCAGGCTGATACCAGCCTTGAGGGTGATGAAGCCTTCACTGGTCTTGAATGCCTTGAGGTTCAGCCCCTCGTGCAGACGCTTGAAACTGCTCGGCGAGCATTCCTGCAGATCCTCGAGCAGCGTGATCAGGCCAAAATGGTTGTCATCCAGACGGGTCAGCACATCCAGCGGCCTGACCAGCTGCTGCAGGCGGCGGGCGGCACTGCGCAGCAGCTCGTTGAAGAAGCGTTCTCCATACTGGCTACGCAGCTGCGTGGCTTCGGGCAGGCCTATCAACAGGTAGCAGACGGCGCCGCCGCGTGATTCGATCTGGCGCAAGCTGTCGGAGAGCTTCTGCCGCAAATAGCGCGGGTTGCCCAGCCCCGTCAGCGGGTCGACCAGGTTGCGGCGCTCCAGGCTGGCGACATTCTGCGTGAGCATGCGGTTTTCGTGCAGCAGGCGCTGCAGGGTATTGCACAACCGGTCGGCGGCGTACACACGTGGCACCAGCTGCTCGTTCATGGCCGCCTTGCTGATGAAGTCATCGACGCCACGGTCGAAGGCTTCGCCCAGCACGTTTTCGCCTTCCTTGCCGGTCAGCAGGATGATGTAGGTGTAGTGATCGGCCGTCTCATCCAGCTGGCGTACCCGCGCGGTCAGTTCCAGGCCGTCGATCTCGGGCATCAGCCAGTCGGCCAGCAATACGCTGGCCGGGCGCTGCTCCAGCTGCTGCAGGGCTTCGCTGGCGCTGCTGGCAAAGCGCACGTCCTGGTAGCCAGCCTGGCTCAGTGCACGGCCAATCATGGCGCTGGAGAACTTGGCGTCGTCCACCACCAGGATGCTGAGATGGGGGTTGGGCATGGTACTGGCTCGCAGGCAGGAGGTAAGGACGCCAAACGGCGTTTATCAGACTGGTTATAATGAGGCCGCCATAGTTATCGTCAAGTCAGGCGCGTTCACTCCGTGAAGAGGATCGCGCCGTCCATCAGGAGCCCACTCATGCCTTCGTTCGACGTCGTGTCCGAACTGGATAAACACGAACTGACCAATGCGGTCGATAACGCCATCAAGGAACTCGACCGCCGTTTCGACCTGCGCGGCAAGTGCAGCATCGAGAGCAAGGACAAGGCGCTGACCTTGACCGCCGAAGCCGAATTCATGCTCGAGCAGATGCTCGACATCGTGCGCAGCAGTCTGGTCAAGCGCAAGATCGACTGCCAGTGCATGGAAACCAAGGAGCCCTATGCCTCGGGCAAGGTGATGAAGCAGGAAGTCACCTTTCGTGAAGGCATCGACAAGGAGCTGGCGAAGAAGATCGTCGCTCACATCAAGGACGCCAAGCTCAAGGTGCAGGCCGCCATCCAGGGCGAGCAGGTACGCGTGACCGGCAAGAAACGTGACGATCTGCAGGAAGCCATCGCCCTGCTGCGCGGTCACGAGTTCGGCATGCCGCTACAGTACAACAACTTCCGCGATTGAACCTTTGTGATGCTGAGGCGTCGCAGGCTAGGTTGATAGCATTCTGACCGCCATGGCTTGCCATGGCGGTTTCGTTTCATATACGAGAAAACAGGAGCACCCTATGGAGATGAACGTCGAGGAACTGGTGAAAATATCCGAGGCCTGGCTGCCGGTGGTGTTGGAGTACAGCGGCAAGCTGACCCTGGCAGTGATCACTCTGCTGATCGGCTGGTGGCTGATCAGCCGGCTGACGTCGAGCATCGAGAGCATGCTCGCAGCGCGTAAGGTGGACCGCGCGTTGAGCAGCTTCATTGGCAGCCTGGTCAGCATCGTGCTGCGTATTCTGCTGCTGATCAGCGTGGCTTCGATGATCGGTGTGGAGACCACTTCGTTCATCGCCATGATCGGTGCGGCGGGTCTGGCCATCGGCCTGGCGCTGCAGGGCAGCCTGGCCAACTTCGCGGGTGGCGTGCTGATCATGCTGTTTCGCCCGTTCCGCGCGGGCGACTGGATCGAGGGGCAAGGCGTTTCCGGTAGCGTCGACAGCATCCAGATCTTCCACACCACGCTGAAAACGGCGGATAACAAGGTGGTGATCGTGCCCAATGGCGCGCTGTCCAACGGCCATATCACCAACTACTCGCGTGAGCCGCGTCGGCGCGCCGACATCAATATCGGCATCGACTACTCCAGCGATATCAAGCGTGCCCGTGAAGTGCTGCTTGATATCGCCAAGGACCCGCGTGTGCAGCTTGACCCCGCGCCCGTGGTATTCGTGACCGGGCTGGGTGAAAGCGCCGTGAACATCTCGCTGCGCGTATGGGTGGCGACTGGTGATTTCTGGCCGGTGACCTTCGAGTTCACCGAACTGGCCAAGGAGCGTCTGACCGAGGCGGGTATTGGTATTCCGTTCCCGCAGCGGGTGGTGCATTTAGCCAAGGCCGAGTGAGGCGCGCTGAAATGAAAAAGCCCCGGTCGATCAGAGCGTGTGAAAACGCACTGACGCCAGAAAAATCCAACGCCCCGACTGGTTCGGGGCGTTGGTGTTTTTGATGCTTGGAAATGGAAGGCGGGATTTACCCCAACAGCTCGATCAGCCGACGGGCACCCATCACATTGATGGCACGCTTCAGGTTGTAGGCGTTGACCGCCAGGGCCATTTCCGTCCGAGCGCCCTGCAGTTGTCGGAGCAGGAAGCGACCATTACCCAAAATCCATTGCTTCAGGTTGCCGAAGGGATGTTCGACGATGGATCGGCGCCTGACCATCATCTCTGGATGCGCCTGCATCCGCTGATGCATGCGCTCGAATGCGGCCTCATGGACATGCCGAGTCACGTGTCGACGTTTAGCCTTGGTGCAGCGTGATTTCAATGGACAAGCCGTGCAGTCGCCGCGTAGAGCATAAATGCGCTGTAGGCCGTTTACCTGCTTGAGCGGTAACCATTGGCCTGCAGGGCATTGGTACTGGTCGTTTTCTGCGTCGTAGCTGAAGGCGCTGCGATCGAATAGCGGCGTGTCGTCGCCCTTGTTATTTATGCCCCGATTCTCCGGCACATAGGCCGTAATCCCAGCATCATCACACGCTTGAAACTGCTCACCATTGGAGTAGCCGGCATCGGCTGTAACCGTCAGCTCTTCCTGCGCCAGGATCGCCTGGGCAGCCTTGGCCATAGGTTCCAGTTGTTGGTTATCGCTGCCATCCTGAGTGACAGCATGATGCACGATCAGCCCATGCTCGCCATCCACCGCGTTTTGCACGTTATAAGCCACGCGAGCCCCCTAGTGGGTACGCATCATGCGCGCCTCGCTCTCACCCACGACGAACTGCTCCAGCCCCTGTACCTCCATCAACGCCTGGGCTGTCAGGTTATCGGCATGTCGGCTCTCCAGCTGCTGCAGCGCAGCCTTGACCGCACTGCGATCAACCACTTCAGCGGCCTCACTGCGGTCAGCCTCGTCCAGTTCGGCCAGATAACGGGCGATCTGCGCCTCCAGCTTGCCTTGTTGACGCTTGAGCTTCGTCAGGCTCAGATGCTTGCGTTGCGACGCTACCGCCTGAAACTTGCTGCCATCGATGGCCACGAGTTGCCCGCTGATCAGCCCCACCTGGCGACAGAACCGGACGAAGGTGCGGCAGGTCGCCTGAAAAGCAGCGCTGTTGTCCTTGCGAAAATCAGCAATGGTCTTGAAATCCGGTGCCAATCGGCCCAGCAGCCACATCACCTCGACATTGCGTTGGCACTCAGCTTCCAGGCGCCGGGAGGAGCGGATGCGCTGGAAGTAACCGTACAGATAAAGCTTGAGTAGATCCGCTGGATCATAGCCAGGACGTCCAGTCTTGAGTGGTTCGGCCTTGCTGAAACCCAGAGCCTGCAGATCCAGGCGGGCGACATAGGCCTCGATCACCCGTACCAGGTGATCCTCCGGCACCAGCTCCTCCAATGTGGGAGGAAACAGGCTGCTTTGCTGACGACCTTCGCCCTGGATGTAGCCCATAAACGACAATGCCCCCATCGACTGATGGAGGCATTGTCTTCAGCTTGCTCTCAGACTGCTAGGTTTTCACACAGTCTGTCGATCCGGGGCTTTTTTCTGTCTGCCAATCAGGCCTTGTCGAGCGCAGGTGGCGTCGCATCCGGCAACGGCTGGCGCTTGTCACGCCGCCACTGGACGATGATCAGCAGCAGTGTCGGTATTCCCATCAGCGCTGTGGCCAGGAAGAAGTGCGCGTAGCCGAGGCTTTCCACCATCACGCCGGAATAGCCGCCGATCAGACGCGGCAGCAACAGCATGATGGAGCTGAGCAGGGCGTACTGGGTGGCGGAGAACTTCAGGTTGGTCAGACTCGACAGATAGGCCACGAACGCCGAGGTAGCCAGGCCTGCGCTGAAATTGTCGCAGCTGATGGTGACGATCAGCATGTTCAGGTGCGGACCCATGCCCACCAACAGCATGAACATCAAGTTGGTGGCCGCCGATGCGGCAGCACCGATCAGCAGAATCGGCATGATGCCGAAGCGCACGATCAACAGACCGCCGACACCGGCGCCGAGCAGGGTCATCACCAGGCCGAAAATCTTGCTGACGCTGGCAATCTGTTCCTTGGTGAAGCCCTGGTCGATGTAGAACACGTTGGCCATCACGCCCATTACCGTATCGGACAGGCGATAGGTGGCGATCAGGCTTAGCAGCAGCAGCGCCTGCCAGCGATAGCGCACGATGAAGTCGTTGACCGGCGTGAGCACCGGGGCCATGCCGCCCCAGAACAGGCTGGAGATGGACAGGCCGGTGAGCAGGGTATAGAGCAGTGCACGCAGGAAGGCGCGGTCGTAGTAGAGCAGCTCCTGCAGGCTTATCTGGCCCTGGAACACCAGCATCAGGTCACTTTCGTAGAACTGGGTGACCATGGCCGGGATGGCTATCAGCAGAATGATCAGCAGCAGTACGGAAAGCAGTTGGTGGAAGAACCCGTACCTGGCGGCAGCCGTTTTCAGCACCGGTGCCAGCCCGCCCCAGAACAGCCCGGATGCGCAGACGCAGGCCAGAGTGCTGTAGAGCAGGGCGCGCAGGAAGGCGCGGTCGTTATAGAGCAGTTCCTGCATGCTGACGTCGCCGAGCAGCACCGCTATCAGATCGCTCTGATAGAACTGGATGAACATGGTCGGCACGGCGATGATCAGCATGATGACCGCGCTGATCGCCAGCAGTTGGTGGAAAAATCCGTGCTTGGGCGGCGCGACATGGATGTGTGGCGGTGCTGGCGGCTCGCGCATCCAGATGGAGGTGAGCAGGCCTGGCAGCATCAGCAGGGCGAAGACCATGTAGGTGCCGGTCCAGGCGCTGAATTGGTAGTTCTTGGCGGTCGAGCCGAAGCCTTCGGCAAAGTACAGCGCACCGGCTGTTGCCAGCAGCGCGGCGACGCGGTAGCCGGTCATGTAAGCGGCGGCCAGCGCAGCCTGATGCTCATCGCCGAGAATTTCCAGGCGGTAGGCGTCGATGGCAATGTCCTGGGTGGCCGATGCGAAGGCCACCAGCACGGCGAGGGCGATCAGCGTCGACAGATGCGTCTGCGGATCGTAATAGGCCATGCCGATCAAGCCGATGGCGACCAGGCCTTGCGACAGCACCAGCCAGGAGCGGCGCCGGCCAAGTTTGCCCAGTAGCGGCAGGCGCCACTGGTCGAGCATGGGCGCCCACACCCATTTGAAGGCGTAGGCCAGGCCGATGAGGCTGGCGAAACCGATTGTCTCGCGTGCTACTCCGGCTTCGCGCAGCCATACCGAAAGGGTCGAGAACACCAGCATGTAGGGCAGGCCGGCGGCGAAACCCAGAAGCAGCAGAGCCAGTGTGGCGGGGTTGGCGTAGGTGGCGAGGGCGTCTCGCCAGGATTTGCGTGGCATCAGGCTCGAATCTGGGCAGGGGTGGTTCGTAGGGCGCACTCTAACTGCTGTGCTCCATCGGGCGCCAGCCGTGAAGACGCATATCCACACGTTCGTTCAGGATGTTGATGCCCTCCGCGCGCAGACGTGCCCGTTGTTCGTTACCAGAGGGGCTGCCGGCAGCCAGACTGAGGCGCCCGCCAGCGGCGATAACCCGATGCCAGGGGAGTGTGGTGCCATCCGGCAACTGGCTCAGCGTGCGGCCGACCCAGCGCGCGGCGCGGCCCAGTCCTGCCAACTGCGCCAGTTCGCCATAGCTGACGACCTTGCCCTCAGGCACCTGTGCCAATACCAGATACAGCGCCTCGCGACGCGCTTCCACGCTTGCCGGTGGTGGTGCCGGCCATGCAGACTCTGGCGGTTTCGTCTTGCCCATAGGGTTCGTCCTTCATCATGCGCGTACTACTCGCCTTGTTCCTTTCTACCCTGGCAGCCCCGATCTGGGCCGATACCGTCTGGCTGAACAACGGTGACCGCCTCAGCGGTGAGATTATCCTGCTCGATGGCGGCAAGCTGGCGCTCAAGACCAAATACGCCGGCCAGGTGCTGATCGACTGGAAGGATATCGATACCCTCAGCTCGGACAAACCCCTGCTGGTGCGCCGCAGCGGTTTCGACAACGAACGCAGCGAAAGGTTGGCAGCAGCCGGGGCGGGCATGGTCCGAGTGCAGGGGGAGCGCCAGTACATCCTGCCGCTGGCGCAGATCAAACGGCTGATTCCGCCGCGGCCAGTGCTGGAAGACCGCCTCTGGGAGGGCAACCTCGACGCCAAGCTGGATATGAAGCGCAACCAGAACGATGTCGATGAATGGAAGCTCAAGGGTGACACCCGGATCGAACACGGGCGCTGGCGCCATGTGCTCAGTGGCGAACTGGAGCGCGAAACCAAGAACGACAGGAAGGTCGAGGACAATTGGGAGCTGGAATACGACCTCGATCGTTTTCTCTCCGAGCATTGGTTCTGGCGGGTTGGCGTGGAGCAGGCTGAGGACGAGTTCGAAGCCATCGACCGTCAGCGCATCGTCGGCACCGGCCCGGGTTATCGTTTCTGGGATGACGAGCTGGGGCGTTTTGACCTGATCGGCCAGTTCAACCGTGTACGCCTTGAGTCTGATATAGCCGACCTGGCCTTCAACACGACGTCGCTGGAACTGGATTACAAGCGCCTGCTGTGGGGCACGCGACTGGAGTTCTACGCCAATGCCGAATTGCAGGTTCCGCAAATCGATGAGATCGACTACGTGCTTGATAGTGAGTTCGGCTTGCGCTATCGGCTCAATCAGTGGGCGCGCCTTTCTCTTTTGTATGAACTGGACCAGTTGCGTGGACAGGGGCGTACGGTGTCGGACCGGCATTACCTGATCGGCGTGGGCGTCGGTTGGTGACGCCCCTCTACAGAGCACCGCTCGACGGGAAAAGCTGAACTCTGCGAATCAGGCCCGGTCAGCTGTTGCTCTGGCGCCGGGGTTGCGGATAATGCCCGGCTTTCGTCCACCAACGCCGTTGCCCAACTTATGTCGCGCTCTACATCGCTGTCCCTGCTAGGCCTGAGCATCGCTCTGTGCAGTTCCGCCGCCTTCGCCGATACCGTCTGGCTGAAGAATGGAGACCGTCTCTCCGGCACCATCCGCTTCTTCGACGGCAGCAAGCTGCTGCTGGAAACCGACTATGGCGGCTCCATCCCGCTGGACTGGAAGAAAATCGCCACCCTGGAAAGTGATCACGAGCTGCTGGTCAAGCTAGGTCCGGTGGATGGCGAGCGCGCCAAGTCGCTGCTGGCTGCCGAACCTGGCAAGGTGACCCTGGCCAACGGCGAAGCGCCGAAGACCATCGAGCTGACGCAGATCGAGCAGATCATGAAGCCCAAACCGCTGGTGGAGGATTTCACCTGGAAGGGCAATATCGACCTTGGTCTGGACTACAAGCGCGGCGAGCGTGACTCCGACGACTACGACGTCGATATCAAGACCCAGGCCCGTCACGGTCTTTGGCGGCATAACGCAATTGCCGACTATAACCGCGAGCTGAAGAACGACGTCGTCAGCACCGACAACTGGAGCGCCGAATACGCGCTCGACCGTTTCCTCACCGAGAAATGGTTCTGGCAGGGACGCTTCGAGTACAAGCGCGACCGCATTGAGGAAGTGCAGCGTCAGCGTACCCTCGGTACCGGCCCTGGTTACCAGTTCTGGGATGACGAGCTGGGTGCGTTCTCCATCGCCACCCTGGCCAACCGCAGCGATTACCGCTACAGCAACGGTGAGCAGGACCGCTTCTATGCGATGAGCGTGAAGTGGGACTACAACCGCTACCTGATCGGCAAGACCGTCGAATTGTTCAGTGTCGGCGAGCTGGGTAAACCCCTTGAAGGGGTTGCCGATTACACCCTGGATGCCGAAGTTGGTCTGCGTTACAAGGTGACCGATTGGGCGTCGCTGAACATGAAGGCCGAGAAGGATATGGTCAGCGGTGCCGAGGGGGATCTGGACGAAACCCGTTATACCCTTGGCTTCGGTGTCGGCTGGTAACCGCCCCCGGTAAACGAAAAAGCCCGCGATCTGCTCGCGGGCTTTTTATTGGTCGGCGGAATCAGGTTTCCTCCGGCTCCCGCTGTTTCCAGCCTGCGCCACCAGGCAGCACCAGGTTGAGCAGCAGCGCGCTTATGGCGCACAGGGAAATCCCCGACAGAGCGAATTCCTTGCCGCCGATGACCATGCCGCCGATACCGAATACCAGGGTCACCGAGACGATGATCAGGTTGCGCGCTTCGGAAAGGTCGACCTGGTGGCGAATCAAGGTGTTGAGGCCGACCACGGCGATGGAGCCGAACAGCAGGCACAGAATGCCGCCCATTACCGGGACCGGAATACTCTGCAGGGCCACGCCGAACTTGCCAATGAAGGCCAGGGCGATGGCGAATACCGCGGCCCAGGTCATGATCTTCGGGTTGTAACTCTTGGTCAGCATCACCGCGCCGGTCACTTCGGCGTAGGTGGTGTTGGGCGGGCCACCGAACAGGCCGGCTGCCGAGGTGGCGAGGCCGTCACCGAGCAGGGTGCGGTGCAGGCCCGGCTTCTTGACGAAGTTCTTGCCGGTGACGTTGCCGATGGCGACCACGCCGCCGATGTGCTCGATGGCTGGCGCCAGAGCGACTGGTACCATGTACAGGATCGCGCCCCAGTGCAGTTCCGGTGCGATGAAGTTGGGTACGGCGAGCCAGGCGGCTTGTTCAACGGCGCTGGTGTCGATCACCCCGAGCACGGCAGCGATGGCGCAGCCGACCGCGATGCCGGCCAGGATCGGTACCAGGCGGAAGATGCCCCGGCCCAGCACGGCCACCAGCAGGGTGGTGATCAGTGCCGGCATCGAGATCATCATCGCGGTGCTGTAGGGCACCAGCTCGACACTGCCATCACCGGCCTTGCCCATTGCCATGTTCACCGCGACCGGCGACAGCGCCAGGCCGATGGAAATGATCACCGGCGCGATCACTACGGGAGGCAGCAGGCGGTCGATGAAGTTGGGGCCGCGCAGTTTGACCAGCGCCGACAGCAGGATGTAGACCAGGCCGGCGGCGATCACGCCCCCCATCACGGCGGGTAGGCCGAACTCGCCCTTGGCTGCCAGGATCGGCGCGATAAAGGCAAAGCTGGAGGCCAGGAACACCGGTACCTGACGCTTGGTGACCAGTTGGAACAGCAGGGTACCGATGCCGGCAGTGAACAGCGCGACGTTGGGGTCCATGCCTGTGATCAGTGGCATCAGTACCAGCGCGCCGAAGGCCACGAACAGCATCTGTGCGCCGGAGATGCCCTGGCGCCACAGTGGATCGTTGAATTCCGTTTGCGACATGTCAGGCGTCCTTTTGCTTGGTGCCGAAGATCTTGTCGCCGGCATCGCCCAGGCCCGGAATGATGTAGCCGTGTTCGTTCAGACACTGATCGATTGAGGCGGTGAAGATGGTCACGTCCGGA
Source organism: Pseudomonas sediminis (assembly GCF_039555755.1). Taxonomy (NCBI): domain Bacteria; kingdom Pseudomonadati; phylum Pseudomonadota; class Gammaproteobacteria; order Pseudomonadales; family Pseudomonadaceae; genus Pseudomonas; species Pseudomonas sediminis. Next base: position 665,759 of record NZ_CP154631.1, on the reverse strand, counting down.
TGAGCCTGCTCGACTGCCTTGATGCCTTCGGGAGCGGCAACCAGGACCATGGCGCGAATGTCCTTGCAGCCAGCTTTTTTCAGCAGGTCGATGGTGGCGACCATCGAACCGCCGGTGGCGAGCATCGGGTCGATGATCAGGGCCAGGCGCGAGTCGATTTCCGGCGCCAGCTTTTCCAGGTAAGTGTGCGCTTCCAGGGTTTCCTCGTTGCGCGCGACGCCCACTGCGCTGACCTTGGCACCGGGAATCAGGCTGAGCACGCCGTCGAGCATGCCGATGCCGGCGCGCAGGATAGGCACCACGGTGATTTTCTTGCCGGCGATCTTCTCCACCTGCACGGTGCCCGCCCAGCCTTCGATGTCGTAGGCTTCCAGAGGCAAGTCGTTGGTGGCCTCATAAGTCAGCAGGGCGCCCACTTCCTGGGCCAGCTCACGGAAATTCTTGGTGCTGATATCGGCGCGGCGCATCAGGCCGATCTTGTGACGGATCAGCGGGTGGCGGATCTCGCGAGTGGGCATGGGCTGGGATCTCCAACGGGGCTCTGGGAAAAATCGCGTTAGATTAAAGCATTGCTCATGCCAAGTGGTGGGTGACTGATGAGTCACGATGCCCTGCGCTGTGCATCGGCTACGCTGGTCAGTCGATACTTGGCAAGTGCTGCACGGGTCTGTACCTTTGCCCGCTTTTATTTGACGGCTCGATCAGCTTTCAGGCTGTTCGCCGCCATTCATCAGTCCGATCAAGAGAGAGCACACCATGTCCGCCGATCTCGCGCACATTCGCCAAATCATGGCGGAAGCCGACTGCCTGTTCACCGAAGCCGAGGTGGAAGCGGCCATCGACAGGGTTGCCAGCCAGATCAACGCCGAGCTGGCCGAGCGCAATCCGGTGGTGTTCTGCGTGATGAACGGCGGCCTGATCTTCTCCGGCAAACTGCTGACCAAGCTGAACTTCCCGCTCGAGGCGTCCTATCTACACGCGACCCGTTATCGCAATGAAACCAGCGGTGGCGAACTGTTCTGGAAGGCCAAGCCGGAAGTTTCCTTCATCGACCGCGATGTGCTGATCGTCGACGACATCCTCGATGAAGGGCACACCCTCGGTGCGATCATCGATTTCTGCCGCCATGCCGGTGCACGTGCCGTGCATACCGCGGTGTTGATCGACAAGGAGCATGACCGCAAGGCGCGTCCGGACCTGAAAGCCGACTACGTCGGGCTGCAGTGCATCGACCGCTATATCTTCGGTTATGGCATGGACTACAAGGGCTACTGGCGCAACGCCGCTGGCATCTACGCGGTCAAGGGGCTGTAAGCCTGATACCAGGTTCACACACCTGCTTTCCGTAGGAGCCCCGCCCCGGGGCGAAGCTGTTGATGTCAGTGCCGCCCAGCTTCGCGGCGGGGCGCCGCTCCTACAGATCGCCGTCGGGCGCGAAGCCCGGATGAAATCCGGTCACGGCCTCAGGCCTCTCCCAACCAGCGCAGCGCCTTTTCTCGTGCTTGCGGCAGGTCCCGCACATAGGCCAGCTCGCCCTCGCGGCGATGTACGCCGGCGCGACGTAATTGCAGGCGCACCTGCGCCGTCGGCCCGCTCAGAATCAGCGCCACACCCTGCTGGCGGTAATCGCGCAGCACGTTGTCCAGCGCGGCAATGGCTGTCATGTCCAGCAGTGGCACGGCGCTGATATCGACGATGGCTATCTTCACTCCCGGCGTGAAACGCCGCAGCACGCTCAACGCCTTTTCTGCCGCGCCAAAGAACAGCGGGCCGCGAATGGCGTAAGCCAGCACGTGCTCGGGCAGATCCAGCAAGGCCTGACGTTGCTGCCGATTCAGCGCCGCGGTATCGGTCAGCTCGCTCATGCGCTTGATGAACAGCCCAGCCGCCAGCAGCAGGCCGACGCCGACGGCCAGCACCATGTCGAACAGCACCGTTAGTGCCAGGCAAGTGAGCAGTACCAGCACATCGCTGCGTGGCGCGATACGCAGGGTGTGGACGACATGGTGGGGTTCGCTCATGTTCCACGCCACGATCAGCAGCAGCGCTGCCAGGGCGGCCATGGGCAAATAGCTGAACAGCGGCGCGAGTAACAGAATCGCCGCCAGTACCACGCCCGCATGAACCAGTGCCGCCAGTGGGGAGAACGCACCGGCACGCACGTTGGCGGCGGTACGGGCAATGGCAGCGGTGGCGGTGATGCCGCCGAAGAACGGTGCAGCCAGATTGCCCAGACCCTGACCGATCAGTTCGGCGTTGGGGTCATGCTTGCTGCCGGTCATGCCGTCGGCTACCACCGCGCACAGCAATGACTCGATGGCGCCGAGCATGGCGATAGCGAATGCCGGCGCCAGCAGTTGGCGGATCAGTTCGAATGAAAGCACCAGCGGCTGGCCGCCGGCGCCCGGCAGGTTCCAGGGTAACGACAGGTCCGGCAGGAAAGGTGGGATGCCGGGATATTCGATGCCGTCGAGCTGATAGCTGAAGCGCTCGCCCAATGTCGCCACGGGCAGCCCCAGGCGCTCCAGGGCCAGTGCCAGCAACGCACCAATCGCCAGGGCGACCAAGTGTGCAGGAATCTTCGGTACCAGGCGTGGCCAGATCAGCAGTGTCGCCAGGCACGCGGCGCCCACCAGGCTGTCGCCGAGTTGCAGGCTGGGCAAGGCACGGATCAGCAGGTTCACCTGTTCCAGAAGGTGCTGGGGTGTGCCGGCGAAGTGCAGGCCGAACAGATCCTTGATCTGCAGAACGGCAATGACGATGCCGATGCCGGCGGTAAAGCCCAGTGTTACCGGATAGGGCACAAACTCGATCAGGCGTCCGGCGCGCAGCAGCCCCAGGGTGATCAGGATCACGCCAGCCATCAGCGTACACAGCAGCAAGCCGCCGAGACCGTACTGCTGGGTGATCGGCAGCAGGATCACCACGAAGGCGGCGGTGGGGCCGGAAATATTGAAGCGCGAGCCGCCGCACAGGGCGATCAGCGGTGCAGCGATCAGCACGGTATAAAGGCCGTGCTGCGGTGCCACGCCCACGGCAATAGCCAGTGCCATGGCCAGTGGAATGGCGATGATGCCCACCGTCAGGCCGGCGCTCAGGTCGCCGCGCAAGGCCTTCCAGGAGTAGCCCGCGCGCAGGGTCTGGCGCCAGGCGGCGAACAGCGGCAACGATAGACGTGACATGCTAGGCTCCCTAGTGGCTTGGCGCATTATAGGAGCGAGTTCGTCGGGCGCGGCATGACCTAGGTCGGCTGTTGTGTCGATTGATCGCGTGTTAGCCTGCACGGCTGCGCGTTGAGCCGCGCGCGGCTCGGCGGTACACTGCCGGCCCTCTGTAATGCTGGCGGGAGCGGGCGATGCGTAAAGACAAGAAGCAGGTGATTGGCGAAGAAATCAGCGACGACTCGATCAAGCTGTTCCTTGCGGTGGAGCCAGCGGACGCCACGCCGCCTTCGCTGCACAAGCTGGTCAAGGCTTATCGCGGTCTGCGTATCGATGACTTCGAGCGTTTCATGGGTTTCTTCGTCGCTGAAGGCTACGATCTCTCGGCCACCGATGCACAGGGCAATGATTTCATTGCGCTGATTCAGGATCAGCGCAATGCCGAGCCTTACATCGAAGTGATCAAGGCTGCTCGCGGCTGATCTTTGCTGTTTTCGAGAAATGCCCGCATTCCGCAAGGAGGCGGGCATTTTTCATGGCTGCACGGCTGCGGACTTGAATTTAGGGCAATAAAAAACCGGCCACCAGGGCCGGTTTTTCAAGAACCTGTCGCGATTAAGCGGCAGCAGCTTCGCCCAGCGCCTTGATGTGCGCGTTCAGGCGGCTCTTGTGGCGAGCGGCTTTGTTCTTGTGGATGATGCCTTTGTCAGCCATGCGGTCGATGACCGGAACGGCTGCAGTGTAAGCGGTTTTGGCAAGCTCGAGATCTTTGGCAGCAATAGCCTTGACTACGTTCTTGATGTAAGTACGAACCATCGAGCGCAGGCTGGCGTTATGGCTACGGCGCTTCTCAGCCTGTTTGGCGCGTTTTTTGGCAGAAGGTGAGTTGGCCACCGTCAAGCTCCTCGAAAACTGGGGGGTTACGACAAATAAGGCCGCGAATCATGCCGATCCATCTGCCTGCTGTCAAGTCTGATGACGCTTTCCTGTGCTGGCCTGACCAGTGGTGGCTCGCTACACTCGACGCCTTCGTTGGGCGGCGGATTGTCCGCTACTGCACCTCTTTATGGAAGCCGAAATACCCCATGAATCTCCTCAAGTCCCTGGCTGCCGTCAGTTCACTGACCATGGTTTCGCGCGTGCTGGGGTTCGTGCGCGACACCATCATCGCCCGCACCTTTGGGGCCGGAGTGGCGTCGGACGCCTTCGTGGTGGCCTTCAAGCTGCCCAACCTGCTGCGCCGTATTTTTGCCGAAGGGGCGTTCTCTCAGGCCTTCGTGCCGATTCTGGCCGAGTACAAGATGCAACAGGGCGAGGAGGCTACGCGCACCTTCATTGCCTATGTATCGGGGTTGCTGACCCTGGTGCTGGCGCTGGTCACGGCCATCGGCGTGCTCGCAGCGCCTTGGATCGTCTGGGCCACGGCGCCGGGTTTTGCCGATGAGGCCGAGCGCTTCGAGCTGACCGTCGATCTGCTGCGGGTGACCTTTCCTTATATATTGCTGATCTCCCTGTCATCGCTGGCGGGCGCCATTCTCAACACCTGGAACCGTTTTTCGGTGCCGGCATTCGTGCCGACGCTGCTCAACGTCAGCATGATCGTCTTCGCGCTGTTTCTGACGCCCTATTTCGACCCGCCGATCATGGCTCTCGGCTGGGCGGTGCTGGTCGGCGGCCTGGCCCAACTGCTCTGGCAACTGCCGCACCTTAAAAAGATCGGCATGCTGGTGCTGCCGCGCCTGAGTTTCGGTGATCTGGGTGTCTGGCGCGTGCTCAAACAGATGGGGCCAGCTATCTTCGGCGTCTCGGTGAGTCAGATTTCGCTGATCATCAACACGATATTCGCCTCCTTCCTGGTGGCTGGCTCGGTGTCCTGGATGTATTACGCCGACCGCCTGATGGAGCTGCCCTCGGGTGTGCTGGGCGTGGCGCTGGGCACCATCTTGCTGCCGGCACTCTCCAAGACCTACGCCAGCAAGAATCGCGACGAGTACCGTCGTCTGCTCGATTGGGGGCTGCGCCTGTGCTTTCTGTTGGTACTGCCCTGCACGTTGGCGCTGGCGATTCTCGCCGAGCCGCTGGTGGTGTCGCTATTCCAGTACGGCAAGTTCGGTGCAGAGGATGCGCTGATGACCCAGCGGGCGCTGGTGGCCTACTCGGTCGGCCTGCTGGCGTTGATTCTGATCAAGATCCTCGCGCCAGGCTTTTATGCCCAGCAGAACATCAAGACACCGGTGCGTATTGCCATCATCAGCCTGCTGGCCACCCAGGTGATGAATGCGCTGTTCGTGTTTGGCCTGGAGATGGCGCACGTCGGCCTGGCGCTGGCGATCAGCCTGGCGGCCTGCCTGAATGCCGGCCTGTTGTACTGGCAACTGCGCCGCGCCGATATCTTCCAGCCGCTGCCGGGCTGGGGGCTGTTCCTGTTCAAGCTGGTGGTTGCGGTGGCGGTGATGGTCGCTGTGTTGCTGGGGCTGTTGCAGGTGATGCCTGTCTGGGCAGAAGGGGAGATGCTCGTGCGCCTGTTGCGTCTCGGCGCGCTGGTGGCCGCTGGGCTGATTGCCTACTTCGGCATGCTGCTCATATTGGGCTTCCGTCCGCGTGATTTTGCCCGGCGGGCGTTGTAGCGATTTCACCCATCGCGATGCCTGTTGTGCATGGCGTGCTGTGCGTATAATCGGCCACTTTGTGAACAAGAAGCGTGCTATGCAGCTGGTTCGAGGTCTTCATAACCTGCAGCCCCAGGCGCGGGGCTGTGTGGTCACCATCGGTAATTTCGACGGCGTTCATCGTGGGCACCAGGCCATCCTGGCGCGCCTGCGTGAGCGTGCTGCGGAATTGGCCGTGCCCAGCTGTGTGGTGATCTTCGAGCCGCAGCCGCGTGAATTCTTCGGCCCGGACACCGCGCCGGCGCGTCTGACCCGCCTGCGTGACAAGCTCGCCCTGTTGGCCGCCGAAGGCGTCGACATGGTGCTGTGCCTGGCCTTCAACCGCCGCCTGCGCGAGCTGTCGGCTGCCGAGTTCGTCCAGCGTGTGCTGGTTGATGGCCTTGGCGTGAAGGATCTGGAAATCGGCGACGATTTCCGCTTCGGCTGCGACCGCGCCGGCGATTTCGAATTTCTCAAGGCCGCCGGCCAGCGTTACGGCTTCAGCGTCGATGCTTCGACCACGGTCGAAGTGCTCGGTGGCCGAGTCAGCAGCACGCGCGTGCGTCAGGCCCTGGCCGATGGCGATTTCGAACTGGCAGAAGCCTTGCTCGGCCGGCCGTTCCGCATCGCCGGCAGGGTCTTGCACGGGCAGAAGCTCGGTCGCCAGCTCGATGCACCAACGGCCAATATCCAGCTCAAGCGGCGCAAGGTTCCGCTGACCGGTGTTTATCTGGTGAGCTGTGAAGTCGATGGCGTGATTCAACCGGGTGTCGCCAATATCGGCGTGCGCCCCAGCGTTGCCGGTGACGGCAGCGCCCATCTGGAAGTGCATCTTCTGGATTTTGCCGGCGATCTGTATGGCCGGCGTCTCTCGGTGGCTTTCCACCACAAGCTGCGTGATGAGCAGCGTTTCGCCTCGCTGGAGGCCCTGAAGGCGGCGATTGCCGCTGATATCGCCGCTGCCCGTGAATATTGGCAGAGCCACCCGCTGATGAAGAGCCCGAAATGACCGACTACAAAGCTACGCTGAACCTGCCCGATACCCAGTTCCCGATGAAGGCCGGCCTGCCGCAACGCGAGCCGCAGACCCTGCAGCGCTGGAACGAGATTGGTCTGTATAGCAAGCTGCGCAAGATTGGCGAAGATCGGCCGAAGTTCGTCCTGCACGACGGCCCACCCTATGCCAACGGCAGCATCCACATCGGTCATGCGGTGAACAAGATCCTCAAGGACATCATCACCCGTTCCAAGACCCTGGCCGGCTTCGACGCGCCCTATGTCCCAGGCTGGGACTGCCATGGCCTGCCGATTGAGCACAAGGTCGAAACCACCTTCGGCAAGAATCAGCCGGCGGACCTGACCCGTGAGCGTTGCCGCACCTATGCCGGCGAGCAGATCGAAGGGCAGAAGGCCGATTTCATCCGCCTCGGCGTGCTGGGTGACTGGGACAACCCTTACAAGACCATGGATTTCGCCAACGAGGCCGGCGAGATTCGCGCCCTGGCCGAGATGGTCAAGCAGGGCTTCGTGTTCAAGGGCCTGAAGCCGGTGAACTGGTGCTTCGACTGCGGCTCGGCGCTGGCCGAGGCCGAGGTGGAGTATCAGGACAAGAAGTCCGATGCCATCGACGTTGCCTTCCCAATCGAAGATGCAGACAAGCTGGCCGCCGCCTTTGGCCTCAGCGAGCTGAGCAAACCGGCCGCCATCGTCATCTGGACCACCACGCCCTGGACCATCCCGGCCAACCAGGCGCTCAACGTGCATCCGGAGTTCACCTACGCGCTGGTCGACACCGGCGAGCGTCTCCTGCTGCTGGCTGAAGAACTGGTCGAGTCCTGCCTGCAGCGTTACGGTCTGCAAGGTCAGGTGATCGCGACCGCGCAGGGCGCCGCACTGGATCTGATCCGTTTCCGTCATCCGTTCTACGAGCGTTTCTCGCCGGTGTACCTGGCCGAATACGTCGAGCTGGGCGCCGGTACCGGCATCGTCCACTCGGCGCCGGCTTATGGTGAGGACGACTTCCGTACCTGCAAAGCCTACGGTATGAGCAATGACGACATTCTTAGCCCGGTGCAGAGCAATGGCGTATACACCCCGGAGCTGCCGTTCTTCGGCGGTCAGTTCATCTGGAAGGCCAACCCGGCCATCGTCGAGAAGCTTGCCGAAGTCGGTGCGCTGCTCAAGCATCAGCCAATCCAGCACAGCTACATGCACTGCTGGCGTCACAAGACGCCGCTGATCTACCGCGCCACCGCACAATGGTTCGTCGGCATGGATACCCAGCCGAAGCAAGGTGCGCCTCTGCGTGAGCGTGCGCTGGCAGCCATCGAGCAGACTCAGTTCGTCCCGGCCTGGGGCCAGGCGCGCCTGCACAGCATGATCGCCGGTCGTCCTGACTGGTGCATCTCGCGTCAGCGCAACTGGGGCGTGCCGATCCCGTTCTTCCTGCACAAGGCCACTGGCGAGCTGCACCCGCGCACTGTCGAGCTGATGGAAGAGGTCGCCAAGCGCGTCGAGCAAGAGGGCATCGAAGCCTGGTTCAAACTCGACGGCCCCGAGCTGCTTGGCGCTGAAGCAGCTGACTACGACAAGATCAACGACACCCTCGATGTGTGGTTCGACTCCGGTACCACGCACTGGCACGTGCTGCGCGGCTCCCACGACATGGGTCACACCGACGGCCCGCGCGCCGATCTGTACCTCGAAGGTTCGGATCAGCATCGTGGCTGGTTCCACTCCTCCCTGCTGACCGGCAGCGCCATCGATGGTCACGCGCCGTACAAGGCGCTGCTGACTCACGGCTTCGTGGTCGACGAGAACGGCCGCAAGATGTCCAAGTCCCTCGGCAACGTGGTCGCCCCGCAGGAGGTCAACGACAGCCTGGGCGCCGACATCATGCGCCTGTGGGTCGCCTCCACCGACTACTCCGGTGAGATGGCCGTGTCCAAGGTGATCCTGCAGCGCAGTGCCGATGCCTACCGGCGTATCCGCAACACCGCGCGCTTCATGTTGGCCAACCTCAACGGTTTCGATCCGGCCAAGGATCTGCTGCAGCTCGAGCAGATGCTCGACCTCGACCGCTGGGCCGTCGACGCGGCCCTGCGCCTGCAGGAAGAGATCATCGAGGCGTACGCCGACTACCGCTTCTGGAACGTGTATTCCAAGGTGCACAACTTCTGCGTGCAGGAGCTGGGCGGCTTCTACCTGGACATCATCAAGGACCGCCAGTACACCACCGCCGCCGACAGCGTGGCACGCCGCTCCTGCCAGAGCGCGCTGTTCCACATCAGCGAGGCGCTGGTGCGCTGGATCGCGCCGATCCTGGCCTTTACCGCCGAGGAAATCTGGCAGTTCCTGCCGGGCGAGCGCAACGAGTCGGTGATGCTCAATACCTGGTACACCGGTCTGCAGCGCCTGCCGGAAGGCTTCGAACTGGACCGCGCCTATTGGGACCGCGTGATGGAGGTCAAGGCCGCGGTCAACAAAGAGCTGGAGAACCTGCGTACGGCCAAGGCCATCGGTGCCAGCCTGCAGGCCGAGGTCACCCTGTTCTGCGACGAGGCCAAACAGGCCGACCTGGCCAAGCTCGGCGACGAGCTGCGTTTCGCCCTGATCACCTCGGCGGCGCAGACCGCGCCGCTGGCCGATGCGCCGGCCGATGCGGTGGTGACCGAGGTCGAAGGCCTGAAGCTGAAGATCCTCAAGTCCGCCCACGCCAAGTGCGGCCGTTGCTGGCACTTCCGCGCCGATGTCGGCAGTCATGCTGAACATCCGGAGCTGTGCGGCCGTTGCGTGAGCAACATCGAAGGCGAGGGAGAGGTGCGCAAGCATGCCTGAGTCCTCGCGTTTCGGGCATCTGCCCTGGTTGGTGCTGAGCGTGCTGATCCTGGTGGTCGACCGGGTGACCAAGGACATCTTCGAGGGCACGCTGAGCATGTATCAGCGTATCGAAGTCATTCCGGGTTACTTCGACTGGACCCTGGCCTACAACACCGGCGCGGCCTTCAGCTTTCTGGCCGATGCCGCGGGCTGGCAGCGCTGGTTATTCGCCGCCATCGCCATAGTCGTCAGCGTGGTGCTGGTGATCTGGCTCAAGCGCCTCAAGCGTCACGAGACCCTGCTGGCCGTGGCGCTGGCCATGGTCCTGGGCGGCGCGCTGGGCAATCTGTATGACCGCGTGGTGCTTGGCCATGTGGTCGACTTCATTCTGGTGCATTGGCAGAGCCGCTGGTTCTTCCCGGCATTCAACCTGGCCGACACCTTCATCACCATCGGCGCCATCCTGCTGGCGCTGGATATGTTCAAGAGCGACAAGTCCGCGAAGGAGGCTGCGCAATGACAGACGTACGCATCGGTCCGGACAGGGAAGTGACCCTGCATTTCGCCCTCAAGCTGGAAAACGGCGATGTGATCGACAGTACCTTCGACAAGCAACCGGCGACCTTCAAAGTCGGCGACGGCAACCTGCTGCCTGGTTTCGAACAGGCGCTGTACGGCTTCAAGGCTGGCGACAAGCGCAGCGTGCAGGTACAACCGGAGCAGGGCTTCGGCCAGCCCAACCCACAGAACGTGCAGATCATGCCGCGCAGCCAGTTCGAGGGCATGGAGCTCTCCGAAGGCCTGCTGGTGATCTTCAACGACGCCGCCAATGCCGAGCTGCCGGGTGTAGTCAAGGCGTTCGACGACAAGCAGGTCACCATCGACTTCAACCACCCGCTGGCCGGCAAGGTGCTTGACTTCGATGTGGAAATCATCGAAGTCAAGGCGCTCTAGCCCGTGCTGCCGCTCTTGTAGGAGCGGCTTCAGCCGCGAAGCTCTTGTTGCAGCCTGCCCTGATCCCGCGCAGGCTGTACCTTTCCGGGATCGAACCATAGCGTCGTGCGATCCCCGATCAATACCGAGACAGCCAGCATGCATATCAAACTCGCCAATCCCCGTGGCTTCTGCGCCGGCGTCGACCGTGCCATCGAAATCGTCAACCGCGCCCTGGAAGTCTTCGGCCCGCCGATCTACGTGCGCCATGAAGTGGTGCACAACAAGTTCGTGGTCGAGGACCTGCGCGCGCGCGGCGCGGTATTCGTCGAAGAGCTGGATCAGGTGCCGGATGATGTCATCGTCATCTTCAGTGCCCATGGCGTGTCCAAGGCCGTGCGCGACGAGGCGGCGCGACGTGGCCTCAAGGTGTTCGACGCCACCTGCCCGCTGGTGACCAAGGTGCATATGGAAGTGGTGCGTTACAGCCGGGAAGGCCGTGAGTGCATCCTCATCGGCCACGAAGGTCACCCGGAAGTCGAAGGCACCATGGGCCAGTACGACGCCAGCAACGGCGGCGCCATCTACCTGGTCGAGGACGAGGTCGACGTCGCCGAACTGCAGGTGCGCAACCCCGAGAACCTTGCATTCGTCACCCAGACCACCTTGTCCATGGATGACACCAGCAAAGTGATCGACGCGCTGCGCGCCAAGTTCCCCGCTATTGGTGGCCCGCGCAAGGACGACATCTGCTACGCCACGCAGAACCGCCAGGATGCGGTCAAGCAATTGGCCAGCGAGTGCGACGTGCTGCTGGTCGTTGGCAGCCCCAACAGTTCCAACTCCAACCGCCTGCGTGAACTGGCCGAACGCATGGGCACGCCGGCCTACCTGATCGATGGCGCCGAGGATCTCAAAAGCGAATGGTTCGAAAGGGTGAAGGGTGTTGGTATCACCGCTGGTGCTTCTGCGCCGGAGGTTCTAGTGCGTGGGGTGGTGGATCAACTGCGCGCCTGGGGGGCGGAAGGGGAGACGGAGTTGGATGGGCGGCCGGAGAACGTGACGTTCTCCATGCCCAAGGAGTTGCGGGTCAGGCAGGTGTGAACGAGTAGGCGGGGGCCAGTGGCTCCCGCCGATCAAGCCATTATTTCCAGCACTGTTCTACGGTTTTGGCGCCCGAGCCACTGGCGCTGCGGCCTTTGACGCCGATGGCGCTCAGGGTGAGATTGCCGCAGGCAGCATCGCTGAAAGTTGGTGCGTTTGGGCTGGCTGTCAGGGTGTAGCCCCCATCCCCCGCTGCGCTGGCCACACCTACTCGGTAGTAGTCGTTCTCCGAGCGTATTCGTGCCGCGGCGCCTGCGCCGACGACTTGCGCGGCATTACTGACCAACTGGCCGATATTGGCGTTATTGGTCACGTAGCCGTTGTTCTGCGCGTAAAACCGCTCCTGGCGTGCGGCCATCTCTTGCAGCAGCGCCATACCCTCGGCCCTTTTGCTGCGCGTGATGTACTCCTGATAGTTGGGGATAGCGATTGCCGCCAGGATGCCGACGATCGCCACCACTATCATGAGTTCGATCAGCGTAAAACCGCGCTGTTGAGTCGTAATCATTGAAACTCCTCCGGCACGATATGCCAGCTCTGGCGGCCGCTACTATTGGGGTCGTCACCGACGGTGGCCGGGTCGGAGGCGCCGTCGCTGCCGAATACTTTGTTGCCCGGTGCCAGAGTGAAACCGCCGACTGCCGGGAAGCGTACGCCGGAGACCACGCTCTTCGCATCACCATAAGCGTCTAGTGGGCTCACCATCTTGTCGTTATTAAGGTCGAGCACGTTGAATTTGGTACGGCCGCCGGTAAATGCATCGATTGCATAGAACCAAGTGTCAGCGCCGGCCTGGCAAGGATCCTGGTTTGGGGTGAGGCTGCTGAGGAACAGCGTCGAGCCACGTGCAGCCATATTGTTGATGATCATCTCGCCGGTCAGCTTCTGCCCTCCGGAGCCTTCCACTGCCATGTCCAATGCCCAGCCCCACAGGTTGACTGAAGCATCGTCTTTCGGGGCTACGGGAGGATTCGGGTCATTCGGGGTCGGTGTCTTGAACCATTGAACCTGATTTTGGCTAAGCAAGCGGATGTCATTCTGCGCGCTTTGGTTTTCGTCGCCGATCACGGCGCCATCGACCTGATCGGTAAACTGCTGTTTCTGCAGTTGGCTGCGGTCAGTGGCTCTAGGCGTATTGTCAGTGGTCGATTGGCGCTTGGTGTTGCGATCCCAGATGCCATAAAGGGTCATGGCTCGACTCGTATCGACATTCGCATCGCTGTTCTCGATGTACTTGCCGGTACCTACTAGAACCAGATAGCCGTAAGAGCTCGGGTGGCGAACCAGAGAGGGTTGAATGGTGATCGCCTGGCGTTTCAATACACCGCTCTTCGAGTCTTTTGCAGTAAATAATGGCTTGCCACCGTAGGCTATCTTGAAGTCATCGACGGTGACATTCTCGAGGGCTTCCAGTGTCCGCGAGAAGGGGTCTGTCCCGGCTGGCGTACTTTCAGTCGGTAGCAGATCAAAGCGCCACAGGTTTCCTTGCAGATCCCCGGCATAGGCATAATCGACTAGTCCATCACCGTTGTTGTCTGCGCCTCGTACGCTGGAGAGGCCATTCGGTAAAGTTACGTTATTCTCGACGACGTCGGGTACGGTGAGCTTCTTCAGCAGGTTGCCGCTTTTGATGTCGATGATCATCAAGGCAGCCTTGTCGTTGGTGCTGTTGTAACCATTACCCATCAGCACTGCCCACTGTCCCGAATGTAGCCGCACGATCTCCGGTTGAGCGAAGGTGTAGCCAAGATCAGTGTCGGTAGTCGAGTCAAACTCCCAAAGCAGTTTGATGTTTTCTGGATCGGTGATGTCCAATGCAAACAAAGACTTGCCGCCGGCACGAAGGGTGCCGACTAGTACTGTGCGCCAACCTTCGCCGTTACCGTCGCCGAAATAAACGTCGCGAACGATAGGTGAGCCATCGACGAAATAGCGGTGTTCCGCACCGGTATAGTTTTGGCCGGTTAAGCGATAGAGGTTCTTGATTACTTCGGTCGGGATAAAGGCAAACTCTTCCTGGCCGGTTGCTGCATTGAAACCGTGCAACATGCCATCGTTACCGCCTACATAGATCATTTCCTTTCGAGCCGATTTTTGGTTTGCAGTGCGGAATGCAGCGTAGCTTTTATAGCTGCTATTGTCGCCGCCAGGGTTTTCGATCGCGTCGGCCAGATAAGCTAGATAGCCAGGAGTGCCGACAACGACTGGGCTGGAGTTGACGATGTCGCCCAGTACAGTGCTACGGGTGCGGAACAAGGGACTGGCTGAGCCCTCTTTACTGCGGTCTCCACGAATATAGGCGACACGGTCAGCACCTCGAGTATCGCTGGCTCCAACCAAGCTTTCCGGGTCGATGCTTAGCAGGTTCTGCATAGAGCCCAGATTGTTCCAGGTGAAGTTCTTCAGCTTATTTGTTGAGTTGCCGGTGTCTGCCATCATGACCTTGCGAGTGGCTGGGTCGATGCTCTGGTTGGCTGTTTTAGCATTCCAAAGCACTGTTTGCTCGCCGTTACCGGCGACCAGGGTTTTGATCAGTTGGCCACTCCAGTCCTGGCTGGAGAATTGCGTCGCGTAGACGTTGCTTTGAATGCTGGTTCCATCATTATCAGACACGAAGGATGCCGATACTGCGGGGCGTGCGGCGGAGGCGGTTCTGTCGGCGATGCGATTCAGGATGTCTTTGAAGGCTTGCACCATAGCGTCTGGACTGTCGACACTGAAAAACTCTCCGCGCGAGTTGATTGCCGCGTGCCACAAATCATAGACGTTATTGACACTGTCTGAACCTGCGGCAGGCCAGTTTTTGGTGCCGCTTGCCAAGTTGTTATAGCCTGTACCGCCAAATGTGCCTTTTCCCTCATCCCATTCCAGTCCTGCTTGATTCAAGGCGCTTGTGAGGCCTAGGCCCATGGTGAAGTTGACCAGGTGCTGCCAGGTCGCTGGGTCGTTCCGAGGATCCCAGTATTGAGTCGCCGTAATCTCGTTTTTGAATGGAACATAAGGACTAAGGCTGTTGGAGAGATTTGGGTTGAGATCCGTAGCCCAGTAGTGCATTGCCAAGTCAGCAAGTGTTTGTTCTGTCTCGTCTGCAAAAGGGTGGCGGCTTCCGTTGTAACTGGTGCCGTCAGGTAGAGTAAAGTTACTGTGGTCTGCGCGTAGGGTGTTGGTGGGCGAGTTATACCCGCCGTTCCATATGCCGTCGGTCATCATGATGTGATAGCTGGGGCGGCAGGCATAAGTGTTGCCGGCATTGTTGGTTTGACTGGAGTCATTTGGATACTTGTGCCAAGCAACCGGGCTCTTAAGGAATTCGCCAGCTCTTTGCATCGCTATTCGTAGTGGTGTGCCTTGATCGAATGGAGGATCTTGAAACCAGGAAAATAGCTGGCCTTTATGTGCGCTGGTGTATTCGCGCAACCGATTGTCCTTGCAAGCACTGCTGGTGCCGTTGAAGTTCGTGCAGTTGCCCAGGCTTTGCCAGGTTAGTCGAACCTCTGCCGGTAAGTCGGAGAATGCGATTTGAGCGGCGCTCAATGTCGCCAATGCACGGTTGCGATAAAACGAATACCAGATGGCAAAGTTTTGGCGTTCATCTGTGCCAGCAGCGCTGTCATCGGTTCGAAGCTTTCCGGAGGTGGCGGAAACAAAGACCAGCCGATAGCAGTTTTCGTTGGTTTTGCTAGCGTTGCAGTTGGCCAGGGACTCATCGTAGAGGTAGTAGTAAGCTGGAACTCCACTTGTCCGTGTGTCAGTGGTTCTAACCCGGAAGGTGGCGCTGTTTGCACTTGTGTTGGAGATGGTGCAGTAGACGTTGAGTAAAGGGTATGAGGTGATGCTTGCGGTGCAGCTGCTGTTACTGTTTCGTGTGACAGTATATGTTGTGTTGCCTGTTGTGAGTACAGCCGAAGTTTGTCCGTTGCTGAGGTTTAGGTTAAAGGTGTTTGTGTCGAAGTTGAAGTCGGAGGCAGGGTTTGCTCCGAAACGGTTCGCTGTGCTGTTGTAACCATAAGAGGTGTTGGTTGGTAGCGTTCCTTTTGGGTCGTATGTCCAAGTGACTCGATATGAATTGCTAAGGTCGTATGCTCCTCGGCCAGTATTAAAGCCATTATTGTATGCGGCTGTAAAGCTGGTGGAATAAGGTGTTGCTGAGACGTCGCCGTCGCTATCATAGCGTGTGGGGATGCGATAGGTTACCGATGGATTGTAGTACATCGGGTTGAAGTCGGCCGATTTTGCTCGGCGTGTGCTGTGCAACCCATTAATACTGTCTGGTACAAACGCCCAGCGCATACTTCCCGAGTCGTCGAGAGTAAGAATAAGGTTTGGGGCTACTGTTTCGTTGAGAATCAACGGCTTCTGGCTGATATTGAGCGCTGCGGCGCCGACTGAAAAGGTGCAGCCGAAATAGAGAAAAAAGCCTAGAGTGCTGAGCAGTGATTTGCTTGAAAGTGTGGGCTTGTGCATGGCGTTGTCCTGAAGTAATCGCTGACGGCGTCTTAGTTTTTCTCGATCAAACCCTTTGAGTTCAGGGCTACAGTTGAGCGAACAGCGCTACTGATATTGTTGTTTTCGGCAGTACCATTGACTTCGTAGCGGAATACCCCGATACCTAATAACATGTTTCCATATTCCGGGTTTTCGGATTCGCCCTGCAGCTCTCCCCCTGGTGCAATCTGTGCGTACCACTGAGCGGTGCCGTAGAGTTCGGTGCCGTCATTTGGTGAGTAAACCTGGACATCTGTTGCATTGATTGCATAGGTAGGGTCGCGGTTGAGTAGGCAGAGCTTTTTCGGAGCCAGGCCTGCACAGTCATCCGTCGGTTCCTGCGGGCCAAATTCGACCACCCGTCGCTCACCATCGCGAAGCGTGGAGTCGGCAACATTCAGCAGTTGTTTGCTTTCGATCATGTTGCCGGTGATTCGTGACTCCAGACTGACCTCGCGCATATTGGCTATGGCTAGAACAGTGATGACCAGCAGGAATACCAAGGCAATCAGCAGGCTAATACCTTGTTGCTGGCGTCGTTGGCCCAGAAGTTGGTGGCGATTCTGTGTCATGGCATCAGATTCCTCATGCTGGCGCTGCTGGATAGCATGGTGTAGAGGCGCTTGTCGTTAGGCTGGTTGCCGAACCAATATTCATAAACGTGGCTGCCAGCACTCTTGCTAATTTCGGTTGGACTTGCTGCCATAACGGAGAACTGCACGGCACGAATATTGGCGTTCTCGGCAGGTTCAGGAACGTATTCGGTGATACGCTTTTCTTCGCTATAGTTCACGCCATAGTCGAATCCCAGTCCTGCAATTCCGGTGGCAATGGTTTGGCCATTGCACGTCAGGTTGCCGTTAGCGAGGTTGAAGATCTCTGTTACCGGGTCAGCCTCGATATAAGGGCTGGCCGGAATACCGACGATATTGTCGCCGCTGCAGGTGCGGGCATTGGGGAAGGCGGGTTGGTAACGAATGCAAAATGAGTTGGCACTTACTCGTTTGACTACTTGCCCTGCAGCCATACCGTCACAGGCACCGCCGCTTGCCGAAGGGAAGGCGGCCTCCATGGTTTCATCTGGACGACGGCGGTAGCCGGTCTTGGCCAGCGTTTGTTCCAGCAGCAGGATGGAGAAACGCGCGCTCTCGATATTCTGTCCCTGGCTTTGCTGAAACAGGGTGTTCTCGCGGTTGTCCAGGTAAACCTGGGTGATGCCGATGATCAGGAAACTGCTGATCAGCAGGGCGACCATCATCTCGATAATGGAAAGACCGTGTTGCTTGTGCATGGTCAAAGTTCTCCGCGCAGGCGTAAGGTGCAGATAAAGGGATCGGCGCCGTTGCCACAGGTCTCGCCGTTGGAGCGCCAGGCCACCTGAACTTCGACCGTCGAACCGGCGCCGGCGGCGCAGACGCCAGGTTGTACCGAGCGGCAAACGTAGAAGGCATTGCGTACGGCTGCGGCGTCGTCATCGTCGCCCGCCGTGCCGGGCATCAGCATGCGCGCCTTCTCGCTCCAGCAGGTGAGTTGCTCGGCAACGTCGGTCGCGTCCACCTGGCCGCCCTCGCATTCGCCCTCGGCTGCAAGCTCGTCAATCAGATAGTTGTCGCGGGCGTCCGGATTGGCGCGGATTTTCTCCATGATCTCGGTCGCCAGCATGACGGCGTTGTTGCGTGCCACCGAGTCCGAGGTGAACTGGATGCCACGGCCTTGCATGGCCACCAGGCCGAGCATGCCAACGGTGAGCAGAACCAGGGTGACCAGTACTTCGATCAGGCTGAAGCCGCGTTGTGTGTTGCGCTGGGTCATGGTTGGCAGTCTCCCAGGTCATTGCCTTGATTGTTCTTGCCGCGCGGCAACAGCCGTGTGCTGCCGCTGGGCTGTACTTCGATCCGATAGGCAAATGCTGCGTTACCGTCGCGACAGATGACGAAATCAGCGCTTTCGGCTGTGCCGTTTGGCGTAAAGGTCAGCGTAATGGGCGCCAGGCTGCTGGTGATGCTGGCATGCTGCGGGTTGAAGCTTTCCTGCCGCAGGGCCGTGTTATCTGCAGCGTTTTCGACGATCCAGTTATTCGCGTTATCGTTACGCAGCCGTATCGAGGTGCGGCGCACCACCGCTTGCGAGCGGGCGAATTGCAGCAGGCTGTTGAGTGTCTGCGCCTGCGCCTCGATCTGGTTGTTGGCAACCAGGCGGGCGAAGTTGGGTATTGCGATACCTACTGCGATAGCCAGCAATGCCAGCACGATCATCAGTTCGATCAGGCTGAATCCTCGCATGTCAGGGTGGTGTGACATGTTTTGCTCCTAAGGGACGTCCGAGCGAATACTGCGATAACGTCCCTTGTCTGTCTGCCATCGCAGGACGGCTGGCTGACTGGAGCGGATGACTGGTTACAGCGTGTGTTCAACCCTGGCAGCGATGGGCCTCTTCGAGGTTTTCCAGATGGCTTGCCTGGCGAACGCGCCCCTGTCGATTGAGGATCAGTTGCCAGGCAACAACGTTGCCTTTGCATTGAAAGAAACGGCCGTTACTGGACGGGCTGGTGCCGTTGGCATGGAAGCGTATGCGCGAGTCGAAGCCCGCCCAGCGCAGCGGTGTCCTGCTGCGGTGTTGCTGGATTTGCAGGGCTTGATCCGGGGTGTGCATCAGCTGTATGCGCCAACCCTGACCCCAGTCGCTGCCGCAGGTCACTCCATCGCGGGAGCCGCACAGTTCTACGCTTGTCCTGTGCAGTACGGCTTGTAGCCGGGCATGATGAAGTGATGCATGCAGGTGATTGCGCAGTGCCTCGCGTTCGCTTTTTTGTTGTAGCGCTGCGAGGCTGGGGATGGCTATCGAGGTACCGATGCTGACCAGTGCCAGCGCGACAAGAAGTTCATAGAGGCTGAACGCCGACTGTGAGGATCGTTTCATGGGTATAGTCCTTTATGTTCTGCTGCGTGCGTTCCTGGCACAGGTAAAGGTTTAGTCGTGATTGACTGTCTTGGCAAATGAGAGGGCGATGTGGGGCGAGTGTTAGTGGTCGGGGGCGGTGCTTTAGGTTTGTTGTCTGCCAGCTTGTTGGCTGCAGCGGGTGAGGAGGTCTTGCTCGTGGATCGTCAGGGGGTTGGCGGCGAATCCTCCTGGGCTGGCGGCGGCATCGTGTCGCCGCTCTATCCCTGGCGCTACAGCGCAGCGGTCACGGCCTTGGCGCATTGGTCGCAGGATTTCTACCCGGGTCTGGGTCAGCGTCTGTTGGCGCAGACGGGTGTCGATCCCGAGGTGCATGTCACCGGGTTGTATTGGCTGGATCTGGATGATGAAGCCGAGGCGCTGGCCTGGGCTCGGCGTCAGGGCCGTGAGCTGTTTGCGGTGGATATCGCTGAGGCGTATCAGCAGGTGCCTGTGCTGGGCGATGGCTTCAAGCGCGCCATTCATATGCCAGGTGTGGCCAATGTGCGTAACCCCAGGTTGGTCAAGGCGTTGCGAGCCGCTTTGGCGGCCATGCCGAATGTGGAGTTGCGTGAGCATTGCCCGGTCACTGGTTTCATTCAGGAGAATGGGCAGATTCGGGGCGTGACTACCGCTGGTGGCGAGATTCGTGCCGAGCGCGTGGTTCTAGCGGCCGGTGCCTGGAGTGGTGAGTTGCTCAAGACGCTTGGGCTGGAGTTACCAGTTGAACCTGTGAAGGGGCAGATGATTCTCTACAAGTGCGCCGAGGATTTTCTGCCAAGCATGGTATTGGCCAAGGGGCGCTATGCGATCCCGCGGCGTGATGGCCATATCCTGATTGGCAGCACGCTGGAATACGCCGGCTTCGACAAGACGCCGACCGATAATGCGCTGGAAAGCCTCAAGGCATCGGCAGAGGAACTATTGCCTGCACTCAAGGGTGCCGAGGTGGTGGGACATTGGGCCGGTTTGCGGCCCGGCTCGCCGGAAGGTATTCCCTTTATTGGAGAAGTGTCTACGCATCCAGGCCTGTGGCTGAACTGTGGGCATTTCCGCAACGGATTGGTGCTGGCGCCAGCGTCCTGCCAGTTGCTGGCTGATCTGATGCTTGGGCGTGAGCCGATCATCGACCCGGCGCCTTATGCGCCAACAGGGCGGTTGCAGTAGTGGGCCGTCAGCCCCGCATCAAAGGTTGCGGGGTTTGAAGCTGCGATCGTGATCGCCGGCAAGCCGGCTCCTACACGCGCGTTATCCGTGGTTAGTCGATACCCAGCTTCTTCAGGCGATAGCGCATCGAGCGGAAGGTCAGGCCCAGGCGCTGAGCCGCCGCCGTGCGGTTCCAGCGCGTTTCTTCCAACGCCTGCATGATCAGCTTGCGCTCGATGTCTTCGAGGTAGTCCTCAAGGTTGTCGATCTGCGCCAGGCTGGCTTCGCCGCCCTCGTTGCTGGGACCACTGGCATCGGCCAGGCGCAGGTCGCTGGGCGTGATCTGGTCGTCTTCGCAGAGGGTATAGGCGCGTTCGAGCATGTTCTCCAGCTCGCGCACGTTGCCAGGGAAGCGATAGCTCTTCAGTTTTTCCAGCGCGTCGGGGTGCAGTTTGGCGGCGGCCAGGCCGGTGCCATCGGCCAGGCGCGCGAGCATCACGTCAGCCAGCTGGGCGATATCTTCGCGACGTTCACGCAGCGGCGGTACGCGCAACTCAATCACGTTGAGGCGGTAATAGAGGTCCTGACGGAAGCGGCCAGCAGCGACTTCCGCGGCAAGGTCCTTGTGGGTGGCGCAGAGAATGCGCACATCGACAACTACTTCTTGCTGGCCGCCGACTGCGCGCACGGCTTTTTCCTGAATCGCACGCAGCAGTTTCACCTGCATGGGCAGCGGCAGGTCGGCGACCTCGTCGAGGAACAGGGTGCCGCCATTGGCCGCCTGGAACAGCCCCTGCTTGTCTTCGATGGCGCCGGTGAAGCTGCCTTTCTTGTGGCCGAAGAACTCGCTCTCCATCAACTCCGAGGGGATGGCGCCGCAGTTGACCGGCACGAACGGTTGTTCGATGCGTGGGCCCTGCTCATGAATCAGGCGGGCAACCAGCTCCTTGCCGCTGCCCGATTCGCCGCTGATATAAACCGGCGCCTGACTGCGCGAAAGCTTCAGGATCTGCTTGCGCAGCGACTTCATGGGCGGGGAGTCGCCTAGCAGGCGGCTGTCGACTGGGGTTTCCTCGCCTTCGGGCGCGCGAATGCGCAGGGCTGTGGCGACCAATTCGCGCAGGCGACCGAGGTCCACCGGCTTGGTGAGAAAGTCGAAGGCACCGGCTTTGAGCGAGTTGATCGCGGTGTCCAGGCTGCCGTAGGCGGTGATCATCGCCACGGGAACCTGCGGGTGGCGCTGCTGGATGTGCTGCACCAGGTCGAGGCCGGTACCATCCGGCAGGCGCATGTCGGTCAGGCACAGGTCGAACGGCTCGCGCGCCAGCCACTCGCGCGCCTCCTTGACATTGCGGGCACTGCGGGTGTCCAGCTTCATGCGTCCGAGGGTGATTTCCAGCAACTCGCGGATGTCGGGCTCGTCGTCGACGATCAGGGCTCTCTGACGGTTCATGTTCAGCTCAGTTTGCGCGGATGGGCGAAGGTGATGCGAAAGCAACTGCCGCCACCTTCACGAGGTTTATAGTCGAGGCGAGCCTGGTTGCTCTCGCACAGCTCGCGCGAGATGTACAAGCCAAGGCCGGTGCCTTTGTTCTCGGTAGTGTAGAAGGGCTCGAAGATGTGCGGTTCCTGCTCGGGCGGCACGCCGGGGCCGTCGTCGAGAATCTCCAGTACCGGCAGGTCGCTTTCCGCATCGCGGAACAGGCGCAGCCAGACCTGGCCAAGGCGGTGCTTCTGAGCACTGTAGCGCAGGCCATTCTGCACCAGGTTGGTCAGCACCTGATTGAGCTGGTGCGGATCCATTCGAGTCTGCAGTCCGCCGCCGCGTGCCTCCAGGTGGAGCTGGCGGTCGGCGGGGGCCGAGCTGCGAAACTCGCTGGCGAAGCGATGCAGCCAGTACTTGAGGTCGAGCAACTGCGGCTCGGCTTGGCGACGGCGGGAGAGCTGCAGGACGTTTTCGATCACCAGGTTCATGCGTTTGGAGTGGTCCTGGATGATCTGCGCCAGGCGCTGATCCGGGCCGTGCAAATCCTCCGATTCCTGCAGTAGCTGCGCTGCGTGGCTGATGGCGCCGAGCGGATTACGAATTTCGTGAGCGATGCCTGCGGTCAGGCGGCCGAGCGAGGCCAGCTTGAGCTGCTGCGCCTGCTGGGCGATCTGCGAGATGTCATCGAGAAACACCAGGGTGTGCTGCTGGTCACCGCGCTGAAGGGAAATGAAGCTGGGCTGTAGCACCGGCCCGTCGACCTGGGCCTGCAGGCTGTCCGGGCGCAGGGTTGGGTTGTGCAGCCACTGCTGCAGACGCTTGACCAGTTCGGGGCAGTGCGGATCGATGATCTTTCCGGTCAGTTCACCGCGCCCGAGCAACTGCTTTGCGCCCTGGTTGGTCAGCAGCACCCGATGTTGGGTGTCGAGCACGAGGATACCGGTGCGCATACGCTGCAGGATCTGCTCGTTGAGCTCTTCGAGGTTGGCTACATCGGCCGCACGTTGTTCGGCCAGGCTCTCGCTTACCTGCAGGCGGCGTGTGATGCCCTGGATGAACAGAGCGCCGGCGAAGCACAACGCACCGAGTGCGCCTGCTTGTACGTACTGCGCGGCGGCGGCGGGGCGGCTGAGGCTGAGATAGAAGGTCAGGTAGATCAGCGCCATCGCGGCAATGGCGGCGATCAGCAGGCCGATGCGGCCGCGCAGCAGGATATTGGCGATGGCCACGGCGACCACCAGCAGGTTGCCGATGCCGCTGGGCGTGCCGCCGGCTGCATAGAACAGGGCCGAGAGAAAGATCACGTCGACAAGCGCCAGGCTGAACAGCTGCACCAGGTGCTTGGGCTTTTGCACCAGCACGGCGATGAAGATGTTGAGGATCAGGTAGACCCAGCTGCCGGTGCGAAATAGCTCGATATGCACGACGTCCAGCAACTGCTCGTCGAGGTTGCTGGAAATTAGCAGGATCAGCGCCAGGCCGATGCTCAGGCGATAGAAGTGGTAGAGCCTGAGGATGCGCTGCCCTTGTTTGCTGTTCTGTACGCTGGTGTCAGCGATCACCGGTGTGTGGGCCTTGCTCAAGGTGTTTCTGGCTGCAGTACCAGCGCTGATCCTGGCTCAGTGCCTGGGTCTTGGGAATATGCACGCCGCAGTTCTCGCATCGCACCATGGGGGCTGCGGCGTCCTCGGTGGGGCGAGTAGGTTTGGCTTTGCTGATGAAACGACGCCAGATCCAGATTGCGGCGAAGATCACGGCAACCCAGAACAGCAGGCGGAACAGGCCCATGGTGTGCTCTTTTATCCGGTTAAAGCCGGCAGTTTAGCCAAGCTGAGACCATCGGCACAGAGGGGCGGTGGCAGGCTGTGAGCTGATTCCGGGGCGGCGAGCTGCAAGTCAGAGCGGCGGCACTGAGCCTGGATGAAATCCGCAGGCACAAAAAAGGGAGGCCGAGGCCTCCCTTGTTCTGTCGTGCATCGATCAGTCGAACAGACCGAAGGTCAGGTAGCTCCAGATCGAACGCTTTTTGGCGGTTTCGCCGGTCTTGGCGTCTTGCTGCAGTTCGGACGGGATTTGTTGCTCGGCGTCTTCGTACTGGCGAATCACGTCCTGGCTGGCGCGGGTTTCGCCCGGCGGCAGCGGCGTGTCGGTTTCGATCAGGCCCAGGGTGGCCTTGGCCAGCCAGGAGCGGTTGTCGGCCTCTTCTTCGAGCGGGACGAACTCGCCGCTTTCCAGGCTCGGATGGTCAGGGTAGTTGAGCTTGAGGGTTTCCAGGCTGGTGGCAGCCAGGTCGTCCAGGGACAGACGCTGATACGCTTCGGTCATGATCGCCAGGCCATCACCGACCGACGGGGTTTCCTGGAAGTTTTCCACCACATAGCGGCCACGGTTGCCGGCAGCGACGTAGGCCTGACGGGTCAGGTAGTAGTGGGCTACGTGGATCTCATAGGCGGCCAGCAGGTTGCGCAGGTAGATCATGCGCTGTTTGGCGTCCGGGGCGTAACGGCTGGTCGGGTAACGGCTGGTGAGCTGCGCGAACTCGTTGTAGGAGTCGCGCGCGGCGCCCGGGTCGCGCTTGGTCATGTCCAGCGGCAGGAAGCGGGCCAGGAGACCGCGGTCCTGGTCGAACGAGGCCAGGCCCTTGAGGTAGTAGGCGTAGTCGACGTTGGCGTGCTGCGGGTGCAGGCGGATGAAGCGCTCTGCGGAGGACTTGGCGGCTTCCGGCTCGGCATTCTTGTAGTAGGCGTAGATCAGTTCCAGCTGCGCCTGCTCGGCGTAGCGCCCGAACGGATAGCGCGACTCCAGCGCCTTCAGTTTGGAGATGGCCTGGGTGTAGCTGCGGTTGTCCAGGTCGGCCTGGGCCTGCTGGTACAGCTCCACCTCGCTGAGGTTTTCATCGACCTCCGGCTGCTTGGAAGAGCAGGCGGCGGTAAGGGCGAGGATGGCGATCAGCAGCAGGTGTTTCACTTGCATGGCGGCTTGCGTCCCTGTGACGGCCGCGCGGCCGTCCTGTTATGATGAGCGCCCCCGGAAACCCCTGGGGCAAAGACGCCGTATTTAACCACAAGCCTGTCGCCGAAACCAAAGGCCAGGCTCCCGCCGTTGCCGAAGATGACTTCTATAAACAAGCAGCTGATTCAACTCCAGGCCATCGTCCCCTTTGAACAGGGCGGTCAACGCCTCGACCAGGTGGCTGCGCAGCTGTTTGGCGAGTTCTCCCGTTCGCGCCTTTCCACCTGGATCAAGGAAGGTCGCCTGACCGTCGATGGCGCAGTGGCGCGCCCGCGTGACACCGTGCATGCCGGCTCGACGCTGGTACTGGATGCCGAGCAAGAAGCGCAGGGCGAGTGGATCGCGCAGGACATCGAACTGAACATCGTCTATGAAGACGAACACCTGCTGGTCATCGACAAGCCCGCAGGCCTGGTGGTGCATCCGGCAGCCGGACATGCCGACGGCACTCTGCTCAATGCGCTGCTGCACCATGTGCCGGACATCATCAATGTGCCGCGTGCCGGTATCGTCCACCGTCTGGACAAGGACACCACTGGCCTGATGGTGGTGGCCAAAACCCTGCAGGCGCAGACCAATCTGGTCGAGCAACTGCAGAAGCGCTCTGTCAGCCGCATCTATGAATGCATCAGCATCGGTGTGATCACCGCTGGCGGCACCATTGATGCGCCGATTGGGCGCAGCTCCAGCCAGCGTCAGCGCATGGCGGTGACCGATGGCGGCAAGCCGGCGATCAGCCAATACCGCGTGCTCGAGCGCTACCGCTCGCACACCCATGTGCGGGTCAAGCTGGAAACCGGGCGCACCCACCAGATTCGCGTACACATGAGCCACGTTGGCTATCCGCTGGTGGGCGACCCTGTCTACGCAGGGCGTTTCCGCATTCCGCCAGCTGCCAGCCCGACTCTGGTGCAGAGCCTCAAGGAGTTTCCGCGTCAGGCCCTGCATGCGCGTTTCCTTGAACTGGATCATCCAGCCACCGGCCAGCGCATGAAGTGGGAGTCGGAACTGCCGGGTGATCTGGTCTGGCTGCTGACCCTGCTGCGTCAGGATCGCGAGGCGTTCGTCGGGTGAGCGTCCACGACTGGCTGACGCCCGACTGGCCTGCGCCCGCCAACGTACGTGCTTGCGTCACCACCCGTAGCGGCGGCGTCAGTGCGGCGCCGTTCGATACCTTCAACCTGGGCGATCATGTCGAGGACGACCCGATTGCGGTGGCGAGTAATCGTCAGTATCTGGTCGATGCCCTGGGTTGCCAGCCAGCCTGGCTGCGCCAAGTACATGGCATTGTTGTGGCAGAGGCCGATCCGGCGGTGGTCATTGAAGCCGATGGCAACTGGACGAGCACACCGGGTATCGCCTGCACAGCGATGACGGCCGACTGCCTGCCAGCGCTGTTCTGTGACCGCGCCGGTACCCGCGTGGCAGCGGCCCATGCCGGTTGGCGTGGGCTGGCTGGTGGTGTGCTGGAGGCGACAGTCAAAGCCCTGGATGTCGCGCCGCAAGAGCTGCTGGTCTGGCTCGGCCCGGCCATCGGCCCGGCTGCGTTCGAGGTTGGGGCTGAAGTGCGCGAGGCCTTCGTGCAACAGCATGCCGAGGCTGCTGCGGCGTTTGTGCCCGGCGCCAACGCTGGCAAGTTCATGGCTGATATCTACCAACTGGCGCGCATTCGCCTGGCCGCCATCGGCGTGACCTCGGTCAGCGGCGGTGGACTGTGTAGCTACAACGACCCGCGTTTCTACTCCTATCGCCGCAGTGCCCGCACCGGGCGTTTCGCCTCGCTGATCTGGCTGCAGTCCTGAGCTTGAGTAGGGCGGGTGCAACCCGCCTGACCGGCTAGCGACGGGTTGCACCCGCCCTACGTTTTCTAGTCCTCAATCACCAATATCAATAGTGCTGTGCTGAGCGAGACGACCGGTCATATGCTCGGCGCCATGAACAGCATTCGACTCGACAAGCGCGACCTGATCCTGAGCAAGGGCTCGGCGGTGATGACGCGTCGCGGCTACCACGGCACCGGCGTACTGGAAATCGTCCAGGCAGCCGGGATTCCCAAGGGCAGCTTCTATCACTACTTCGCCAGCAAGGAAGACTTCGCCCTGCAGGCGCTGGCCTTCATCTATCGGCCGCGGTTGGCGCGTTATGCCCAGGCGCTGAACGATCCGGCGCTGAGCCCGCGTGCACGCATCCTCGCTTATTACCTTGACCTGCTGGCGCACTTCGCTCGCCAGGAGACGCCGCAGTACCACTGCTTCATCGGTAGCCTGAGTTTCGAGATGAGCGAGATGCTGCCGGCGATCGGCGCCGAGGTCGCGGCGATTCAGCAGGCGTCTGTGGACATTCTGCGCGACTGCCTGGAGCAGGCGCAGGCCGCCGGTGAACTGCCGGCCGACGAGGATTGCGGCAACCTCGCTACCTTTATCAGCGACGCCTGGCAGGGCGTGTTGGCTCGCCTCAAGGTGGGTCGCAACCTGCAGCCGCTGGAAGCTTTCGTCACCCGCCTGGAGCG
This sequence comes from Pseudomonas sediminis, assembly GCF_039555755.1. Lineage (NCBI taxonomy): Bacteria > Pseudomonadati > Pseudomonadota > Gammaproteobacteria > Pseudomonadales > Pseudomonadaceae > Pseudomonas > Pseudomonas sediminis. The sequence goes on along the minus strand of NZ_CP154631.1, from coordinate 638,519 downwards.
TTTGCTGCAGGCCTGATTACCGTTCAACCCTAGAGGAAAGATCATGAGCGCTCCCGTTCAAGCCCTGTTCGCCCCGTTCCGCCTCGGTAACCTGGAGCTGCCGACCCGTGTGGTCATGGCGCCGATGACCCGCTCCTTCTCGCCCGGTGGCGTGCCCAACGCCAAAGTCGTCGAGTACTACCGTCGCCGCGCTGCCGCGGGTGTAGGCCTGATCGTCACCGAGGGCACCACGGTCGGGCACAAGGCCGCCAATGGCTATCCGAACGTGCCGCGTTTCTACGGCGAAGACGCCCTGGCTGGCTGGAAGCAGGTGGTCGACGCGGTGCATGCCGAAGGCGGCAAGATCGTCCCGCAGCTCTGGCACGTGGGTAACGTGCGCAAGTTGGGCACCGAGCCGGATGCCAACGTTCCTGGCTTTGGCCCGATGGAGAAGGTCAAGGACGGCCAGGTGGTCGTGCATGGCATGACCCAGGCCGATATCGACGAGGTGATCGCTGCCTTCGCCCAGGCTGCGCGCGACGCCAAGGCCATCGGCATGGATGGCGTGGAGATCCATGGCGCCCACGGTTACCTGATCGACCAGTTCTTCTGGGAAGGCAGCAATCAGCGCACCGACGGCTACGGTGGCGACCTGGCGGCGCGTTCGCGTTTCGCCATCGAGCTGATCCAGGCTGTGCGCGCCGCAGTCGGCCCGGACTTCCCGATCATCCTGCGGTTCTCGCAGTGGAAGCAGCAGGATTACACCGCGCGCCTGGTGCAGACCCCGGAGCAGTTGGAGGCCTTTCTCAAACCGCTGTCCGACGCTGGCGTAGACATCTTCCATTGCTCGACCCGTCGCTTCTGGGAGCCGGAGTTCGAAGGAAGTGACCTCAACCTGGCCGGCTGGACGCGCAAGCTCACCGGCAAGCCGACCATCACCGTCGGTAGCGTCGGTCTGGATGGCGAGTTCCTGCAGTTCATGGTCAAGACCGACAAGGTGGCCGAGCCGGCCAGCCTGGAAAACCTGCTCGAGCGCCTGAACAAGGAGGAGTTTGATCTGGTCGCCGTGGGCCGCGCGTTGCTGGTCGACCCGGATTGGGCGCTGAAGGTGCGTGAAGGCCGCGAGCACGACATCTTGCCGTTCAGCCGCGATGCGCTGACCACGCTGGTCTGAGTCCGTTTCTATCGGGCGTCGCGATCCGACGCCCCGTTTCAGCCCCGGCACATCGGGGCTTTTTTACGCCTGCGTGTCTTGAGTGGATGTGATCACGTAGGGCGGGTGCAACCCGCCAGATTGTCTCAATGGCGGGTTTCACCCGCCCTACCGGCAAGCGCTGCTTCAACGCTGATCTGAGGTTGCATGGCACTGCGCAGGTGCTGTTCGAACAGCGCGACGATGCCGTCCCAGCTCAGATGGCTGGCATGTCGGCGGGCGTTGAGGCGGATATGCCGCAGTACCTCCGCATCACCCAGTAATTCACAGGCGGCTTCGCAGAAGCCTGCCTCGTCACCGGGACGGGCGAGCAGGCCGTTGTGGCCGTGATGGATATGTTGGGCGGCCGCTGCCTGGTCGAACGCCACCACGCCGAGGCTCGAGGCCAGGGCCTCCAGCACCACGTTGCCGAAGGTTTCCGACAGGCTGGGAAACAGAAACAGGTCACCTGACGCGTAGTGCTCGGCCAGCGTTTCACCGCGCTGCAGACCGCAGAAAAGCGCCTCCGGCAGCTGCGCCTGCAGGCTGGCGCGCAGTGGTCCGTCCCCCACCAGAATCAGGCGCATACGGCGTTGTGGATGAGCCTGCCGCAAGGCTTTGAAGGCCTTGACCAGCAAGCCGAGATTCTTCTCTGCAGCCAGGCGTCCGACATGCAGCACGGCCAGATCATCCGGCCCCAGGCCCCAGCTTTCGCGCAGGGCGTCGCTGCGCCGGCGCGGATGGAACAGCTGGCTGTCGACACCGCGGGCGAGCAGGGCCAGGCGTTCAAAGTCGCGGCGTTCGAGGTCGACCTTTTGGCCAATGCTCGGCACCAATGTCAGTTGCGTGCGGTTGTGAAACCAGCGCAGGTAGTTGGTCATGGCCCGGGTCAGCAGGCCGATGCCGTAGTGCCCGGTGTACTGCTGGAAATTGGTGTGAAAACCGCTGACCACCGGGATCGCCAGGCGCCTGGCCGCGCGCAATGCCGAAAGCCCCAGCGGGCCTTCGGTGGCGATGTAAAGCACGTCCGGGCGTTGCCGCTGCCAGCGCCTGAGCAGCTTGTGCAGCGACGACTGGCCCCATTGCAGGCCGGGGTAGCCAGGTAACGGCCAGCCGCGGGTCAGCAGCAGGTCATCGTCGGCGTCCTGCGCGTGGTCGATGTCCTGGCGCGGCCGTATCAGTTGCACGCGGTGGCCACGGCTACGCAGGCCGTCGACCAGGCGACCGAGGGTGTTGGCCACGCCGTTGATTTCCGGCGGGAAGGTTTCGCTGATCAGCGCGATATGTAGAGACGGTGCGTTCATATACGCAGTCTCTGCCTGTGCCATGTAATGACTGTGACGGTTTGTTTGCGCTTTTGTGATGGACGGTTAGCTGCGCTCGCGTACCCAGAACAAGGTCGCCCCAGCCACGGCAGCTGGCATCATCAGGATATTCAGCCCCGGCACCAGCAGCGCGGCGTAGGTGATGCCGCCGAAACTCAGGCTTTGCCAGCGCTTCTCGCGCAGCCAGGCGAGCATGTCCTGCCAGCTCATCTTGTTGTTGTCCGCCGGGTAGTCGATGTACTGCACGGCCATCATCCACACGCCGAACAGCAGCCAAAGCGGCGCGGCGACCAGGTTAACCACCGGGATGAAGCTGAGGATCAGCAGACCGATGGCGCGTGGCAGAAAGTAACCTAGCTTGCGCATCTCGCGGCCCATGGTGCGCGGCACCATGGCCGCCAGCTCGGCCCAGCTGAACGGTGGGAAGTGATCCTCGCCACGCGCCACCACCTCGACCTTCTCTGAAAGAAAACCGTTGAAGGGCGCGGCGATGATGTTGGCCAGCAGGGTGAAGGTAAAGAACACCATCAGCAGTACCAGCACCACGAATAGCGGCCAGAGGATGTACTGCAGAAAGCTCAGCCAGCTCGGCAGGGTGGGCATGAAGGTGTCGACCCAACCGCTGAATTGCTGCACAGCAAAGCTGATCATGCTGACGAACAGGATCAGATTGATCGCCAGCGGCAGCAATACGAACAGACGCAGGCCGGGGCTGAGTACCAGCCTCAGGCCTTCTCGCAGGTATTGCGGGCCGGACAGGACGGGAGCGGCGGGCATGGCGGTCTCCTGAGTGGTTGATGCGCGCGACCATACCGACTTTGCCTGCGCGGTGAAAGTTCAGCCATGGGTAGGGTTCAACCCGACGGCCATAGGCGGATTCTATTCGCTGAATTGGCAATGGATATTTCCGCTTCGCCAGCCGCCTCGATAGCCTTGCGCACAGTTTCATTTTAGGGCGCCTCTAAAAACGTAGGCGAGGCAGTCAGCGCAAGGCAAACACAGGCGAAAAAGCGCAGTTTACGAGCTGTAAATGAGCATTTTGAGCCTGTTTTTAACGCAGCGATGACAACGCAGGTAGTTTTTAGAGGTGCGCTTTTTGCGGGGCTCTCAACATTCCAAGCCTTCCCCTAGTGCTTCGAGAGTCCCTTTTTATTCTGGCCTGCCGGCCCTGTGGGCTTGCAAGGAGTTAGTGATGTCTGCCGTTCGTCATGCCCGCGTCATCATTCTGGGTTCCGGCCCTGCCGGTTATAGCGCTGCCGTCTATGCCGCGCGCGCCAACCTGAAACCGCTGCTGATCACCGGTATCCAGGCCGGTGGCCAGCTGACCACCACCACCGAAGTGGACAACTGGCCGGGTGACCCGCATGGCCTGACCGGCCCGGCGCTGATGCAGCGCATGCAGGAGCATGCCGAGCGCTTCGAGACCGAGATCGTTTTCGACCATATCAACGCCGTGGATCTGGCCGGCAAGCCTTTCACCCTGGTTGGCGACAGCGGCACCTATAGCTGCGACGCGCTGATCATTGCTACCGGTGCCAGCGCGCGTTACCTGGGGCTGCCCAGTGAAGAGGCGTTCATGGGCCGTGGCGTATCAGCCTGTGCGACCTGCGATGGTTTCTTCTATCGCGGCCGTGAGGTGGCCGTGGTTGGCGGCGGCAATACGGCGGTAGAAGAGGCGCTGTACCTGGCCAATATCGCCAGCAAGGTTACGTTGATCCATCGCCGCAACGCCTTTCGTGCCGAGAAGATCCTGCAGAACAAACTGCAGGAGCGGGTCGCCGAGGGCAAGATCGAGCTGCAGCTCAATGCCGAGGTCGACGAAGTGCTGGGCGATGCCAGCGGTGTCACCGGCGTACGCCTCAAGCAATACGGCGGTGCCTATCGCGAGCTGAAGGTGGATGGACTGTTCGTTGCCGTCGGTCACACGCCCAATACCAGCCTGTTCGAAGGCCAGCTGGCGCTGAAGGACGGTTATCTGGTGGTCAATGGCGGGCGCGAGGGCAATGCCACCGCGACCAGCATTCCTGGCGTGTTCGCTGCCGGTGACGTGGCCGACTCGGTCTATCGCCAGGCGATCACTTCGGCCGGTGCCGGCTGCATGGCCGCGCTGGATGTCGAGCGCTATCTCGACGGGCTGTGAGAACACAAGGGTGCGCTGTGCGCACCGCGCTTTGCAGGACCGTAGCTGATAGCGATCAGAAGTCGGTGCGCGCGGCGCACCCTACAGGTTGTTCGTATCAATCCGCAGGTTTCAATCCGGCCAATGCCAGGGCGGCTCGTCGAGCATGCCCTGGCCGCGGATGCAGGTCTGACCGAGCTGCTTGTCCAGCTCCAGGGTGTTGCAGTCGGGGCTTTCCTTGAGCGTGGCGATCAGGCGGCTGGCGTGGGAGACGACCCATACCTGGGTCTGCTTCGAGGCCGCGATGATCAGGCGACCGAGTGCCGGCAAAAGATCCGGGTGCAGGCTGGTTTCCGGCTCGTTGAGCACCATCAATGAGGGCGGCCGTGGCGTGAGCAGGGCGGCGACCAGCAGCAGGTAGCGCAACGTACCGTCGGACAGTTCTGCGGCGCTCAACGGGCGCAGCAAGCCCTCCTGGCGCAGTTCCACGGCGAAGCGCCCGCCCGCTTGAAAGTCGATATGCAGTCGGCTGCCGGGAAAGGCGTCGTCGATGGCAGCGTTCAGGGCGTCGCGGTCGCCGATCTCGCGGATGGTTTGCAGTGCTGCAGCCAGGTCGCGGCCGTCGTGGTGCAGCACCGGCGTGCGCGTGCCCAGTTGCGGTTGGCGCGCGGGCGCCTCGGCATCGCTGCGAAAGTGATCGTAGAAGCGCCAGCGGCGGATGGCTTCGCGTAGCTGGAAGACTTCCGGGCAATTTGGGTCGTTGCCGATCTGGTCGAACAGGCTGTCGTAGTTCGGCACGTGCTGGGCCAATACCTGCCAACTGCGACCTTCACGCATGCGCACCATGGGCCCGGCGCGATCCACCAACAGCGAGGCGGGGCGATAGCTGGCGCCGGCCCAGATGCATTCACGCTTGATCTCCGGGTCGAGAGCGAAGGCCGAACTGCTTGGCTCGGGTAGACCCAGGGCGATGGCATAGCCGAAATCCTCGCCGGCAAAGCCCAGACGCAGACGCATCACGTTCTGCCGTGGGCCGCCCTGTACGGGCAGTTCGCCGCTGCGCATGCGCCGGGAAATCTTCTCCGGCCCGGCCCAGAAACTCGACTCCAGCCCACCTTCGCGCGCCAGCGCGTTGACCACGCCACCTTGTGCGGTTTCCGCCAGCAGGCGCAGGGCGCGGTAGAGGTTGGACTTGCCGCTGCCGTTGGCGCCGGTGATCAGGTTGAGCCGGCCCAGCGGCAGGATCAGGCTGTTGATCGAGCGGTAGTTGGCGACGGCGAGGGTATGCAGCATGCAGATGGTTTCCTGGCGGAATCAGCGGCCATAACGTGGCGAAAACGCCAGCCAGGCCAGCACCGGGTAGCACAGGTAGTGCAGGCTGAATAGAAACAGGCCCATGGGGCTGGGCGTGTCCTGCAGGTACATCATGCCCAGCAAGCCCAGATAGAGCAGCCCGAGCACGCCGCCATAGAGCAGGGTGAAGCGCCAGCGCTCGGCGTTGCTCGGCGCGCGCCCGCTTCGCCAGTGAAACACCAGTGCCAGACCGGCGGCGATGGCGGCGGCGATCAGCAAGGTGGTGAACACGCCGCCGAGGCGCACGAAGGTGCGCAGCAGCAGGTTCAGCAGCACGGCGGCGATCACCCCCGCAACGGCGTAGTAGCGCACGGGCAGGCGCTGGCTCACAGCTGCTGCGCCAGGCCGAAACGTTTGCGCAGAACCCGTTCCAGCAGCGCCTTGGGCAACAGTGTGGCGAGCAGCGGCAGGGCACGGCTGCCGTTGCCCAGGCGCAACAGGCGTGGGCGTGTGTCGCGCTGCACCGCGGTCAGCAGTTGCGCGGCAAAGTCGTTGGCCGGGGTCGGGTTGTCCTGCGAGGCGCGAGCGCGGGCGCGGATGCCGTCGCGCAGCGGCCACCAGGGCGAATCCTCGCGGATCAGCGCCTCGGCCTGCTGGCTGGCATTGGCGCCGAAACTGGAGGCGATGGCGCCTGGCTGCACTTCTATCACCTCGATGGAGAAGGGCGCCAGCTCCATGCGCAGGGCGTCGCTCAAGGCATGCACCGCTGCCTTGGAGGCGCAGTAGGCACCGGCGAAAGGCGTTACCAGTACCGAGGACACGCTGCCGATATTGACTACCAGGCCGCGGCTACGGCGCAGCAGCGGGAAAAACGCCCGGGTGACGCCGACAATGGAGAACACGTTGGTTTCAAACTGCCGCTGCATGGCTTCGACGCCGCCGTCGAGCAGTGGACCCATGGCGCCGTAGCCGGCGTTGTTGATCAGCACATCAAGGCCGCCTATCTCCTCGCTCAGGCGTGTGGCTAGCTGCTGCAGCGCGTTGCCATCGTTGACGTCGAGTTGCACTGCGTGGAACCCCGCCTGCTCGAGCGCTGCAAGGTCACCGTACTTGCGTGCCGTGGCCCACACCGCGTAGCCAGCCGCCTTGAAGGCGTCGGCCAGGGCGCGGCCGATGCCGCTGGAACAACCAGTGATGAGAACGCTGGGTTGAGGCATGCGCGGGACTCCCTGAGACGCGAATGGGGCTGCAGCTTAGCAGGCTTGGCTTGAGGTGATGGCGGACTGTTCGCCTAGGCTCCTGAGTCCGCCCTACGGGGCTGGCAACGGATGTCGAGCTGTAGGAGCGAGCTCTGCTCGCGAACGCGCATGACGCGGCAAGCTTCACGAGCAGAGCTCGCTCCTACAGGTTATCGAATGAATTTGCCTTGCAGGCGCTCGGCGCGAAACTCCAGCGTAGCCGGGCGATAGCCGCTGCGCAGGTCGGGCAGGGGCATGCAGTCACTCCAGCTGGCGCCCGGCAGCAGCTCGCCGGGGCCGCTATAGCGTGGCGACTCGTAAAGGCGCTGGGCCAGGTTGGTGGCGTTGCCTGGGCGGTAGGCGGCGACTTCCCAGCGCAGCTCCAGCAGGGCGGCGTCGCTGCCGTTCTTCAGGTCGATGGCCAGTGGGCGATCAGCGGGGCAGCGCTGCGGGTCGTAGCTCAGGCGCAATTCGACATGAGCGAGGTAGCGCTCGTCCTGGTTTTCCTGCCAGAGCACCCAGGTCGCCACCAGGCCGAGACCGACCAGCGCGGCCATGGACACAGGCAGGGCCTTGGTCGGGTAGCGAATCAGCAGGATCAGCCAGGTGATGACGAGTACGACACCGAACAGCATGAGGGCAGCCTTTTTGCGAAGTCTGCGTTCATCCTACACAAGGTGCTTTGTCAGGGTAACCGCGTGGGCTGTCGCAGGGTGTGACAGCTTTGGAGGCAGGCATGAGCAGTGGGAGGGGCTTTAGCCGCGAGCGACATCGTGGCTAAAGTCCCTCCCACGGTTCATTCAGTGTGCGGCGCCGACTGCTACTGCATCGCTGCGACCGTACACATCTTCCAGGCGCTCGATATCGTCCTCACCGAGGTAGGTGCCGGACTGCACCTCGATGATCTCCAGCGGGATCTTGCCCGGGTTGGAGAGGCGGTGCACCGAGGTCATCGGGATGTAGGTGGACTGGTTCTCGGTGAGCAGGAACTCTTTATCGTCGCAGGTCACCTTGGCGGTACCGGACACCACGATCCAGTGCTCGGCACGGTGGTGGTGCATCTGCAGCGACAGCTGCGCGCCCGGTTTGACGGTGATGTGCTTGACCTGGAAGCGGCCGCCCATGTCTACCGAGTCGTACGAGCCCCAAGGGCGGTAGACCTCGCAGTGGTTCTGGGTCTCGCAGCGACCCTGCTCGTCGAGCTTGCCAACCAGTTTCTTGACGTCCTGCACGCGGTCCTTGTGCGCCACCATCATGGCGTCCTTGGTTTCCACCACGACGATGTCGTCCAGGCCCAGCACCGAGACCAGTTTGCCATTGCCGTGGATCAGGCAGTTGCGGCTGTCCTCGAGCACCACGTCGCCCTTGGTCACGTTGCCGGCGTCGTCCTTGTCATGCACTTCCCAGATCGACGACCAACTGCCGACATCGTTCCAGCCGGCGGCGAGCGGCACCACGCAGGCGCGGCTGGTCTTCTCCATCACCGCGTAGTCGATGGAGTTGTCCGGGCAGCAGGCGAAGGTGGCCGGGTCGATGGTGATCTGGGTGCCCTCGCGCTGGCTGCGTTCCAGGGCCAGCAAACAGGTGTCGTAGATGTCCACGTCGTGGTGCTTGAGCTCTTCGAGGAAGCGGCTGGCGCGGAACAGGAACATGCCGCTGTTCCAGTAATAGTCGCCGCTGTTCACATACTCGGTGGCGCGTTGGGCGTCGGGTTTTTCGACGAAGCGGGCGACGCGCGCCACGCCATCGGGCAGGTCGCCGTCGGCCTGGCCGCGGATGTAGCCGTAGCCGGTTTCCGGGCGGTCGGCTGGTACGCCGAACAGCACCATCTCGCCTTTTTCAGCGGCCACGGTGGCCAGTGCCAGGGCCTGGCGGAAGGCTTGCTGGTCGTCCAGTACGTGATCGGCCGGCAGCACCAGCATCAATTCGTCACGACCTTCGGCGACCAGCTGCAGGGCGGCCATGGCCACGGCGGGGGCGGTGTTGCGGCCGAACGGCTCGAGCAGCAGCATTTGCGTCTGCTGACCGATCTGCTCCAGTTGCTCGAGGACGATGAAGCGGTGCTCCTGGTTGGCCACCAGCACGGGCGGTTGCATGCCGTCGAAGGAGAGGCGCTGCAGGGTCTGCTGGAACAGCGTCTGCTCACCGGTCAGGGCGAGGAACTGCTTGGGATAGAGCTTGCGCGAAAGAGGCCAGAGTCGCGAGCCGCTGCCACCGGATAGGATGATGGGGGTCATGGTTGTGTCTCTCCTGAACGATTGATCAAGTGGTTTGCCCGTGTCGTGTCGGTGCGGCGTGTACCCGCCGTTTTCCTTGTTCTAGAAACTCACTGCATCAACCGTCGATGGGGCGCTTGACCCACACCGGAGACAATTTGCCCTGACCACCGGTGACGAACAGGCTGACCACTTCGCCGCGTTCCAGCGTGACCGGTTTCAGGTCGGCGACCTTGCGCTCGCCGTCGAACAGCGCCAGGCCAACCTTCACCGGGTTGATCTCGCGGTCGCCACGGCCGTCAGGTTTGACGTCGGCGACCACGGCAGTCTTGCCGTCTGCGGTCTTCAGGCTGAGGGTGCTGTCAGTCAGGTTCTGTACACGCAGCAGCGCTTTCTGGCGGCTGGTGAAGGGCGGCTCCTCGACCAGGCGCGGCTCGGCGCCGGTCTGGCTGACCAGGGTGTAGTAACGCGCGGCCTGCAGATCCACCGCCATCTGTGCGTTACCGACCTGGGCCTGATAGCTGCCGGCCGGAAGGAACTTGAAGTCGCTGGAGCCCAGCGGCGAGATCTGCTTGAGCTGGGTCTGGCCGACGCTGACATCGAGTTCGGCGCTGCTGGCGTTGTAGGCGCGGACGAAGGCCGAGCCTTTCGGTGCCTTGGGCCCGTAAAGGGCGCCGTCATCGGCCTGTGCCTGGAACATGCCGAGGCCGAGGGCCAGGGCGCAGGCGCCCAGGGTGAAGCGGCGTAGGGTGGTTTGAGTTGTCATCGGATAGTCCTCCTTGGGGGATGAATCAGTGACTGGCAGCAGCCAGCCCCTGGCGCTCGCCGCCGTCTTTGAGTGCGGCGAGCCATTGCGGGTCGAAATCGGTGAAGTCGCTGGCCATCGGCAAATAACGTTCGGGGAATTCCCAGATCACCAGCTGTGGCGGGTGGTCCTCGAGCTCGTCGCTTTGCAGGTACTTGAGCATCGGTACCAGCGGGCCGCCGCCTTCCTCGGCGTGGTTGGCCAGGTCGCGCTGCAGGTGCTCACGCAGGGCGCCTGCGAAGTTCCAGGCCGGGTTGGCGCTGTAGCTGGTGCCGACCAGCGTCACCGGCAGGTCGCTGTCGCCGAACAGGTCGTCGCTACTGCTTTCGGCGGCTTGAGTCTCGCGCTGTTGCAGACGGTCGGCCTGCGGCATCAGGTTTTCGAACAGCGGTGCCAGCGGCAGAAAGCGAGTCAGATCGCCTTCGTGCGTACGGGTTTCCACGGTTTCGGTGACGAACTGTTGTGGCTCGCCACGCAGTTGCATGGCGCTGTGCACCACATCGCTCAGCGCCTTGGCAGTGACGTCGGCGCCTTCCGGGGTCCAGTGGGTGTCGGTACGCAGGAACACCGGGGCGTCGGCTTTGGCTGCCTGCAGCGGTGCGAGCAGATCCGGCGCGGCGATCCCGGCGTTGCGCACCGCGCGGTGAAAACGCGGGTACAGGCTGCGCTGCAGAGCGCTGGGGCGATGGCTACCGGTGTGCTCCGGGTACAGACGCGTCTTGGCCGGGACGATGGCCAGAATCAGTTGGATATCGCGCTCCTCGAGCTGACGCTGTACACCACGAATCAGCGCCAGGTTGTCGCGCAGCTGACGCTGACCCTCGACCACCGGATCGAACTCTTCGTCCGAATACAGCCAGCCGTCTTCGCCGATCACCAGACCACTGCGGCCCTCGCCGAATGCGAGGTACTCCACGGCGGCCCAGAGGTTGATGCCGGCCTGCTTGAGCGGGAAGTTCTCGTCGTAGTGACGCTCGAAGCTCTTGGCCAGGCCGCCGTCGAGCACGCTCGGCTGCGCTGGCATGTGGTAGTCGGTGAGCTTGGTCAGGGCGAGCAGGCTGGCCGGCAACAGCAGCAGGGCGAACAGCGCGACATACAGGGTCTTGATGGGGCGATTCATTGTCGGCCTCCGCTCAGAACTGGAAGTACAGGAAGGGGGAGTAGCTCTGCGCCGAGAGCTTGAGCAGCGAGACGCAGAACAACAGCAGCAGGGCGCCGCGCATGACCACCAGGCGCAGGTCGACGGCCTGCAGGGCGATGCCGGCGCTGGCCAGGGTCAGGCCCGGCTCATGGTTGCGGCTGGCGAGGAACTGGCGGGCGCCGTTGACGGCGATCACTACCCAGGCCAGCACCAGCGTGACCATCTGCAGCCCGGTGATGCGCGCCAGGGTCAGCTCGCTCAATTGCCAGTCAGCAAAGCTGAACAGCGCGGCATACATGCGTCCGGCCACCTGCAGATTCTCGGCGCGGAAGATCACCCAGCCGAGCATTACCAGCAGCAGGGTGAAGGCCCATTTCAACGGGTTGAACACAATCGGTGCGGCTTTCACGCCGAGGGCGCGTTCGATGGCCAGCCACATGCCGTGCCAGGCGCCCCAGATCAGGAAGGTCCAGTTGGCGCCGTGCCAGAAACCGCCCAGCAACATGGTCAGGAACAGGTTGCGGTAGGTGTTGAACGTGCCATGACGGTTGCCGCCAAGCGGTACGTACAGGTAGTCACGCAGCCAGGTGGACAGGCTGATGTGCCAGCGCCGCCAGAACTCGGTGATCGACTGGCTGATATAGGGCTGGTTGAAGTTCTCCATGAAGCGGAAACCCATCATCAGGCCCAGGCCGATGGCCATGTCGCTATAGCCGGAGAAGTCGAAGTAGAGCTGCGCGGTGTAGGCGATCATGCCCAGCCAGGCATCGCCGGTGCTGGGGTTTTCCAGGGCGAAGCAGTGGTCCACCAGCGGCGCCAGGCTGTCGGCGATGAATACCTTCTTGACGAAGCCCTGCATGAAGCGCGTGGCGCCTTCACTGAACTTGTCGAGGCTGTGGGTACGGTCGGTGAACTGGTCGGCCAGGTCCTTGTAGCGCAGCACGGGGCCGGCGATCAGTTGCGGGAACAGGGCAATGAAGGCCGCGAAGTTGATCAGGTTGCGCGTTGGTTCGGTATCGCGGCGGTATACGTCGATCAGGTAGCTGATCGACTGGAAGATGTAGAAGGAAATACCGATCGGCAGGATCACCGCAGTGAGGACGAAGGGCTCCATCCCCATCGATTCGAGCACGGCGTTGATATTGGCCACGCCGAAGTTGGCGTACTTGAAGTAGCCCAGTGTGGCCAGGTTGCCGATCACACCCGCGACCACCCAGCGGCGTGCCGCCTGTGTGCCGGCATGCGCCTGGATGCGCAGGCCGAACAGGTAGTTCCACAGCGTTACCGCAGCGAACAGCAGAAGGAAATCCACCCGCCACCAGGCATAGAAGGCGTAGCTGCCAATCAGGATCAGCAGGTTGCGCCCGCGATTCGGGCACAGGTAGTACAGGCCGAGAAAGATCGGCAGAAACAGGAACAAAAAGACGTTGGATGAAAAGACCATCCGTGCTTCTCCGTGAACAGCCGGGGCAGCGCCCCCCGTTCCCCCCGCGAGCGGAGGGTTTGTTTTGTTGCATACGTTGGCGGACTGCTTGCCCTACGCGGACCTGCCGGTTGCTCCGGTTGTCCTCGCCGTAGGGCGTACTCGCGAAGCAGTACGCCGGTGAATCTCTGGTAAACGCTATGGCGGACTGTTCGCTGGCGCTCCTGAGTCCGCCCTACGGCCGTTGAACACCTGCGTCACCTCGCCACCGAGGCGGAAGCTGTTGAACGGCCCCATCTCCTGGTTCAGTTCGCGGGTCTCTTCACTGCAGGCGTAGAGGCTGCAGTAGGGCGCCAGCCAGGCGTACTTGAAGTCCTTGCGCAGCTCGCTCATGTCCTGTTTGGAACCGGTGCGCTGGGCGAACGCAGCCGGGTCGCGCGCACCTTGCAGTACGCGTTCGGCCAGGCGCTGCAGGGCGCCATGGTTCTCGCCGCGCAGGTCGACTTCATTGGCCTCGGCGAACGCGGCGATCATCGCCAGCGGTGGCAGGGCGTAGTTGTGGTAGGCCAGGGCGCGTTGGCTACGGCGCATCTCGTTGGCCAGGTAGCCTTCGTCATCGACCTGATTGGCGGCGATGCGGAACTGACTGATGGACCAGTCGAACAGGTCGCGACGATCATCGATGACCGCCACCGCCATCACCGACCAGGCGGCCCAGTAGCTGTGGTTGTTGATATTGCGCAGCGGCAGGTCGCTCCACTCGCGTACCGTGTGTTCGGCCAGGCGGGTGAACCAGGCCTCGATGCGTGCGCTCTGCTGCGGGTAGGCGGCCAGTGGCTGCGACTCGGAAAACTTCAGACGCAGCCAGGCGCCGGCCAGGCTGCCGAGCGCCCATTTGCGCATCGACTTGCCGGTGTGGTTGAACTGCTCGGACTCCAGCGCATCGGCACTGGCCCACTGGTCGAGCCATTCGATGGCGCATTCCAGGCGCTCCGGCTGACCGGTGCGCATGTAGCTGGTGATCATCCGCCCGCCTTCCTTCTCCAGGCGGACGATGCCCTCGGTCTGCTTGCGGAAGTTCTTCTCCGCCTGGCGGTTGAGCGTGGCGCGCGCCTTGTCGGAGCCCTCGTACTTGCTGGTGAACTGCAGCTCACCGGTATACGGCTGCGGCACCGCCGGGCAGGTGGGCGCCTTGCCGTCGCGCTGGCCGACGGCGGCGTAGTAGCCCGCTGGCGGTTGCAGTTCGGCAAAGGCCGGGCCGCTGAGCAGCACGGCCATCAGGGGCAAGGGAGCGAGTCGTATGGGCATGGTGGCCTCCTCAGTCGTGCTGCGCGACTTGCTGGCTAGTGCCGCTCGGGCGCTGGCACAGGCTGGCCTGGACTTTCAGGTCGTCGGCGCTGTCTTCGGGCTTCTGGATTTCCAGGGCGAAGAAGTTCTGCTCACCCCAGCCCGGCTCGTCGCGCAGCTCGACGGTGAAACGGCCGTCGGTATCGACGGTGTTGGGTTTCTCCAGCTTGAGCTGTTCGCGGCGGCCGTTGAGGTACCAGATGGTGGCGTCGACGCGCTTGACCGCAGGGTCGCTGAAGCGCAGGTCGAGCTGGTGGCGATTGCCGGCCAGGGTCAGCAGCTTGTTCTCGCCATTGACGAGGATTTCGTTGCTGCCCGGATGCAGGCGCTTCTCGCTGGCGAGCACCTCGGTCTGGCCGCTGCAGCCATTGCTCAGGCTGGCCATCAGCTGGCGGTGGATGCGGTCGGAAGCCAGGTCGTAGAGCGGCGAGAACTCCCAGATGAGGACTTGCGGTGGGTCGTTCTGGAAGGCATCGCTGGCCAGGTACTCGAGCATCGCGCCTTCCAGGCCGCCACCCGGGAAGGCTGCGTTGAGCACGTCGGTGCCCAGGTACTCTTCGAGAAAGCCGCCGAAGTTGTAGTTCTTGCCGCTGTGGCTGGTGCCGACCAGGGTGATCTTCGGGCTGCTCTCGTCGCCGAACAGCGCGTCGCCATCGCTGGCGTCCTTCGGTTCGGTGATGAACTGATCGACGTATTGCACCGCGTAGCCGGTGCCGCACAGCTGGCTGGCGACGTTCTGCATAGTGCCGGTCTTGCCCATCAGGCCGATGCGTTCGGTGACGAATTCCTTCTGCGGAATATCTTCGAAACCGGGGATGCGCTTGACCGTCTCGGCCACCAGCCGTGCGGTGCGCTCGGCACCGTAGGGCGTCCAGTGCTGGTCGCGGCGGAAGTAGAACTCCTTGTCGCTGTTTTCGTCGGTCAGCGGGGTCAGGTCCGGCACCCAGATACCCAGTTGCTCGAAGCGGCTCAGCGCCTGGCGGTAGTTGCGCAGCGCCTTGTCGTAGTCGAAGCGCTGGTAGTCGGCGGGCGACAGCTTGTTGCGATTGACCAGGCCGCGGGTCGGTTGGTAGACCACCACCAGCTCCACGCCGCGTTGCTTGAGGCCGTCACGCAGCTCCTTGAGGCGCTGGTAGCCGACTTCACTGGTGCCGAACTCGGTGCGCAGGTCTTCGACGCTGCGAAACAGCCAGCCTTCCTCGGCATCGAGCAGGGTGACGAAGTTCTTCATGTAGTTGGTGGTGTAGCGGCTGGCGTCGTGCGCAGCCGGGCACAGCGAGCAGCAGTCTTCGACCTGATACTGCGGCGCCTGGCGCTCTTGCGCCTGCAGGGCGGTGCTGGCCAGGGCACAGGCCACGGCCAGGGAAAGGGACTTGAAGGGTGATGGGATCATCGTTGGCCTCATCAATTGGTCAGTTTCTCGGGCTCGATCGGATCGATCAGCACGGGTAGGCGCTGGCGCACCATGAGGTCGAGGATTTCGTCCTGTTTTTCGCCGAGGATGCCGGCGAGCTGGATGCCGCTGCTCTTGCGCGGGGCAAGCATCTTCACGCGGTACAGCTCGACCGACAGCGGCGAGTCGATGTTGATCGGGCTGGAGCCGTTACCGGCCAAAGTGCCGCCGACGATGATCATCGAGATCTTGGTATCGAACGGGTCGAGGTCCAGGTCGCGGTCGGTGTCGGACAGGTCCTTGATGTGGCCGTACACACCGGTGAGCTGGTTCATCGCCGAGACGTTCTCGTAGAGGCGGATGTTCTCGCTGTTGCGGATGCGAATGCCGTGGCGCCGGTTGCCCAGTACATGGTTGCCCCACAGCAGGTTGTCGCCGCTCTCGTACAGGGTGATGCCGTCGGAGTGGTTGCCGTGCACGCGGTTGTAGGCGATCAGATTGCGTTCGCTGTTACGGTCGATGACCACGCCGGAGAGCTTGTTGTCGTAGCTCTCGTTGTTGATGATCCAGCTGTCGTTGACCTCGCGCGAGATGATGATTCCGTGCTTCTTCTTGGTACCGAACACGGTGTTCTCGGCGATGATCAGGCCATGCGAGCGGTCGTGCGGGTCGATGCCGTAGACGATGTTGTCGCGGTAGGTGTTGCCCTTGATCACCACGTTCTGCGCTTCGTAGCAGTAGAAGCCGTACCAGTGATCGACGAACTCCGAATCGATCAGCCAGCCGGTCGGCTCGTCGCGCTGAAGGCGCTCGTGCATGTTCGGCGTGTACTGGGTAATCGATACCCCGTAGGACTTCGAGTTGCTGTAGCCCAGGCTGGTGATCACGCTGCTGGCGATATACAGCTCGCTACCGCCCCAGGACACCAGGAAGGGGCGGAACTCCTTGCCGTTGTCGCGCATGGTCGCCGGGCCGTTGTCTGCCTCGCGCCAGGCGGTAACGCGGGTGTCGGTGATGAACATCAGGCCGTCGTTGACCAGGAACGAGCCGCGCTCCTGCGACAGGCGCAGTTCGCGGGTTTCCTTGCCGATGTGCAGCGCGGCACCCTCGGCCACCACGATGGGTAGACGAGCCAGGTACACGCCTGGCTCCTGCTCGGCGAACTGGCTGTCAGGCAGCGCCTTGGCCAGATCCTGGGCGGTGACCAGACCGCCTTCGATGAAGATCGCCTGGGGCATGCCCTGCTGACGTTTGATCCATTCGCGCAGGCGTTCGTTGCCGCCGGTGAAGTCCTTCAGCGCGTCCTGGCGCAGCATGCGCCGCACCACCACCTGACCGCGTTGTTCACGCGGAATCTTGGCCAGCACGGCCTCCTTGGTGTAGCCGGACAGGTCCGGCAGTTTGGGCGCTTCCATATGCAGTTCGTCCGCCGGGGCGCTGCGCACGCGGTAGTCGAACTGATGCTGCGTCGGGTTGGCCTGGGCCAGGGGCGCGGTGAGGCACAGCGCGCCGAGCAGCAGGGGTAGGGCTAAGCCGTTGGGTTGCATGGTCCGATCCCTCAGAAGCGCCAGATGAAGTCGACGAAGGCGCGGTGCATCACCGAATCGGTGCCGCTGCCGTAGGCGTCGCCCGGCAGGAACACGCCGGCGCGCAGGCGTACCAGGGCCGAGCGATCATCCAGTTGTTCGGCGACGGTGGCCGGCAGCAGGCCCTGCTTGAAGTAGCGGGTCAGCACCAGGTCGACTTCCTGGCCGATGTCTTTCTCGCCGGCTACCAGCGGTGCGGTGATGCCGCTGTCGCCGACGTCCTGGTCGCCATCGACGCGCCAGAAACGGTGATAGACGACGCTGGCGTCGTAGTCCTCGCCCAGCTGCCAGGAGCTGAACGCACTGGCCACCTGCAGGTTCGACAGTTCGCCGCGGAAGGCCTCGCCGTAACGGTGCAGACGCGATTCGACGCCGGTGAAGTTGGCGCGGTTGCTGTGCAGGCCTGTCTGCATGAACTGGCGCGACTTGCCTTCATCGCCACCGCCGCTACCACGGGCATAGGCGGCGCCGATCTTCCAGTTGTCATCGAGGCTGTAGCGTAGGCCCAGGTCCATCGCC
This sequence comes from Pseudomonas sediminis, assembly GCF_039555755.1. Classification (NCBI taxonomy): domain Bacteria; kingdom Pseudomonadati; phylum Pseudomonadota; class Gammaproteobacteria; order Pseudomonadales; family Pseudomonadaceae; genus Pseudomonas; species Pseudomonas sediminis. The sequence goes on along the minus strand of NZ_CP154631.1, from coordinate 620,943 downwards.
CAGGCGTCGACATCCTGGCTGCGCGAACCGGTGGCGATACGGTCGTTGCCGACCACTTCCTGCTGCAGCTGATCGGTATCGCCTTGCAGCCAGGTCAGCTGCGCCCAGTAGTTGAGACGATTGCGCGAATTGCGCTCGAAGAAGCCGCCGTCGGCATGCAGGCCGAACCAGGTGAGGTCACCGGTGTAGCGTTTGCTCAGTTCGTCGACACGCTCGCCAGGATTGGCCAGGCGGCCGTCGTCGCGGCTGTGGTGCAGCTTGGCGCCGATGCGGTGGCCTGGTGTCCACTGGTAGTCGAGGCCGGCGAAGAAGTGCTGGCGATCTTCGTCTTCGGGCGCCAGGTCATCGAGGTCGGTGCGGTAATCGGAGAAGCGCTCGGCAACGCCGACCGTGGCTTGCAGCAGAGTGGTATCGAAGCGCCAATTGACGGCTTCGATATTGGTGTCCCACCAGGTGCCTTCGTTGCTGCGCAGACGCTGACGGCCGACGCGCAGGTGTTCACCCGGGTAGGCGGTGAGGCCGGCGTAATCGACCCAGAATTCGCGCATGGCCAGGTAGCTCTTGTCCGGCTGGCGCGCGTCGCTGCGTTGTTCGCTGCCTTCGCCGTCATCCTGTAGCGGGTCGGTTTCGATGGTGTCGGTGGCGGTAACCGCCTGGCCCATGGCGAAGGCGCTCCAGTCACCACGCTCGCCGTAGACCCAGGGGCGCAGGTCAAGACCGATACCGTTGACGTCGCCACCCGAGCGGGTGCCGAGGTCGCGGTCGTCTTCCGATTGCGCGGTGATCTTCACATCCAGGCCGAAATTCTTCGGCGCATCCGCCGCCCAGGCAGCGCTCGCGGCCAGCAGACTGGCGCTCAGACCCAGCTGGCTGACGATTTTGTTCAACTGCATGCGTGCATCCTTGTTCATGGCTGGCTGACCTGCAGGGCGGCCTGCTGCTGCAGGACGATGCCGCGGGCATCACGCTCCTCGCGCAGTAGGCGTTGGCCCTCGGCCAGTTGTGCCGGGGTCAGGCTCTCGGCCACTTCATGCGCCAGCTCGAAGGTCGGTGGCGTGTTGCGCGGCAGGGCCAGCTGGCTGAAGACATAGGCGTTGACCGGGTTGGGCTTGACCCCGCGGCCCTGGCTGAACATCTGCGCCAGGGCGAAGTCGGCGCTGAGCTGGCCGGCGCGCGCGGCGCTGAGCAGGTGATCGAGCGCCTGCTGGGCGTAGACCTCGCCCAGGTAGCCGCGCAGGTAGATCTGGCCCAAGTAGTAATTGGCGCTGGGCTCGCTGGGTGCGGCCTTGCGCAGATGCTCCTCGGCCTTCTTCGGCTGCTGCGGCAGCAGCTTGCCTTCGTAGTACAGGCGCCCGAGCAGCAGTTCGGCGCGCGGCAGGGCCGCCTCGCGACCCTTCTCCAGATAGCCGAGCAGGGTGTCGATATCGCCTTGTCCCGGATAGTCATAGAGCAGACGCGCCAGGCTGACCCAGGCTGCCGGATAATTCGGCGCAATGGCCTCGAGCAGGTCCTGTGCCTGCTGCGGTTGCGGCTGGCCGAGCTCAGGGTCGCTGAGGACTTGAGCCACGGACTCGACCTGGTTGGGCGAAACATTGCCAGCGCGGTAGCCCGCGAGCAGTTGGTCGATCAGCGCCTGGCGGTCGTCTTCGCGGTTCTGCTTCTGGTACACGGTGGCCAGCTCGGCGTAGCAGGCGTCGTTGCTGGCCAGGCGTGCCTGGCAGATACGCTCGATCTCGCCCAGGTGCTGGTCGTAGGTGCCATCGGTGCGGTACAGAAGAATCTGCGCCAGTTCTGCCTGGGGCAGACCCTGCTGGCGCCAGTCTTGGATACGTTGCGCAAGGTTCATGGCGGGGAAGTCCTGTGGGTAGAACAGGTAGAGTTCGGTCAGCGGCAGCAGCGCACTGGGCTCGTGAGCCTGCGCTGCGCTCTCCAGCAGCTCGACGGCCTCCTGGCGCTCGGCCAGGCTGCTGCCGGGCTTGCGCGCCAGCAGCTTGCCGAGGCGCGCCTTGGCGCGCGGTGAGCCGTCGAGTGCCTGACGGTAGATACGCTCGGCCTCATCCAGATCCTGGGTCTGGCCATTGGCGGCGTAGATGTCGGCCAGGCCGATCTGCGCGTCGCTGTAGCCCATCTCGGCGAGCTGGCGGAAATGCCATTCGGCGGTCTGCTGGTCACCGCTCTGCAGGGCTTCGCGGGCCAGGCGCTCATCCGGCAGGCCGGCGCAGCCAGCCAGCGTGGCGCTGACGGCGAGGCCGAGCAGGGCAGGGCGAAGGAGGGGCATGCTCACGGCGTGACCTCCTTAGCGACCTGCCGCGACAGCGCGGTCGACCAGCCAGCCCAGCGACGGGCCACGGTCGATCACCACATCCACTGGCTGACCGGCGAGGCTGGCCGGCAGGGTGTCCTGCGGCTTGATCACCACGCGGATATCCGAGCTCAGGCCGCCATCATGCAGCGCGCTGCTGACGATCTCGCCGTGACGCGCCTGGTCTTCGCCCGCGACTTTGAAGGTCACCGGCGTGCCGGGGCGTGCCTGCTCCAGGTGACGGTAGGGGAAGTTGGCGCTGACGGTGGTCACGCCATCCTGCGGGACCAGTTCGAAGATCACGTCGCCCTTGCTGGCGAACTGGCCGTCGGCCACCAGTTGGCGGGCGATCTTGCAGTTGCACGGGCTGGTCAGCGTGCCCTGCATCTCGCGGGCGAACAGCGCTTCGATCTGGCTCGGTTCGAGCTGGTCGTCGCCCAGATGGCCCTTGAGCATTTCCAGCATGCTGGTGGTGAAGGTCGCGATCGGTGCGCCTTTCTCGACGATGCCATCGGGCTGCGCCAGGCTCTGCACGCTGCCCTCGCGTGGCATGGTCACCTGCAGCGCCGGCAGGCTGATCTGTGCCGACTGCGCGTGGGTGACGAAGTACAGGCCGTAGATCGACTTGCCGATGTAGCCGAAGGCGGCCAGGCCGATCACGAAGATCGCGGCGCTGAAGGTCACGGCGCGCAGGCGACCGAACATGCCCATGCCACCGCCAGCGCCGTTCTTGCGTGCCTTGGTGAAGTTGTCGCGCTGGAGGATGTGCAGCACCTCGCCGACGTTGACCAGCTCACCGGCCAGGTGGCTGCTGATCAGGTGGCGCAGGGCCGCGGTTTCACGTGCGCCGAGGCCGTGGAACTGGCAGCCGACGCGGTTGTGCTCGGGCTGTACCGAGGTGACCTGAAATTCGATGTCCAGGCCCAGTACCAGGCTGTCGAGCTGGAACTGCAACTGGCCGCGGTGGAAGTCCCCGACCTTGTGCGTGGCGCTTTCGCTGGTGAAGCTGAAGCCGCCGGCAGAGACATCCTGCAGGCGTGCATCGATGCGTTCGCCCTTGGCGTTGGTGTAGCGCAGGCGCCCCGGTAGCTTGACGCGGGCGTGCTGGCGCTGGGCCTCGGACTCATGGACGACGTTGAGATTGGCGACGGAGTTCATGGTGGCTAATTCCTATTCGAGTACGGTCATACCAGCGCCAGCAGCGCGGCGATGAAGACGGAGGCAGCAGAAAAAGTCATGGCACGCGACGACCAGCTGTTGAACCAGTTGGCGAAGCTGGACAGGCGGCGGTTGAGCTTGGTGTTCTGGCGCGTCCAGGATTGCTGGTCGAGGCGGAAGAACACGTAGATCTTCACCAGGGCGCCGACGATCTGGTTGTAATAGAGCAGCGCCGGGAAGGCCGGGCCGATGCGGTGCCCGGAGAGCATCAGCAGCAGCGTCAGGATCAGCCGCGTGCTGCCGATCCACAGCAGGTAGATCAGCAGGTACATCAGGCTGTACTTGATGCTGGCGATGATCGCTACGGATAGGCCCAGTAGGCAGGTCCACATCGACACACGCTGGTCGAACAGCACCAGACTGGTGAAGGCGCCGAGGCGGCCCATGCCCAGACGCAGGGCGCGCGAGTTCTGCCGCAGGTTGTTGCCGTACCAGCGGAACATCAGCTTGCGGCTGGCCTTGATGAAACTCTTCTCCGGCGGGTGCTCGACCGTGTTGATCGCCGCATCCGGCACGTAGAAGGTGTCGTAGCCCAGGCGCATCAGGCTGTACCAGCTGGACTTGTCGTCACCAGTGAGGAACTGGAAGCGCCCCAGGCGCCAGTGTTCCAGGTGATCGCTTTCCACGTCGCGGATGAACTCGGGGTCGGTCACCACGCTGGCGCGGAACACCGACATGCGCCCGGTCATGGTCAGCACGCGTTTGGAGAGCGCCATCGAGCACATGTTGAGGTGGCGCTGAGCGAAGCGCAGCTTGTGCCACTCGCTCATCAGGTAGCTGCCGCGTACCTCGCAGAACTCGTTGGTGGTCAGCCCGCCGACGTTGGGGAAGAGCTTGAACCAGGGCACGGTCTTGATCACCACGCCCGGCTCGAGCACGGTATCGCCGTCGATCACCGCCACCACCGCATCGCGGTCCGGCATCTGCCGGGAAATGGCGCGGAAACCATAGGCCAGACCATCACGCTTGCCGGTGCCGGGGATGCGTACGATGTCCAGGGTGACATGCGCCGGCGGCTCGGCCTGAGCCCAGAGGTTCTTGATCAGCAACTCGTCGGAGAGCTCGACGATCGAGCACACCACGGTGCAGGGATACCCGCAGTCGATGGCTTCGCGAATCACCGAGCGGTAGACCATGGCGGTGGTCAGCGCCTCGATGCGAAAGCTGGTGACCAGCAGGAACACATGAGAGGGGTCGGCGTCCTTGCCGAGTTTTGTAACCTTGCGGCGATACCAGGGGTACACCAGGTAAAGGAACAGGCAGCCACGCACGAAGTGCATGGCGCCCATGGAATAGCGCCAGATGCCGACGATGCCGATGAGCAGGATGAAATCTCGCGCTTCGGGGTCGAACACCGTGCGTGGCAGGGCCAGTGCCAGCAGCATCAGCAGGCTGAGATAGAGCATCCAGCCGCTGGCTTGGTTGAGGTCGTTCTTGAGCTTGTCCATATGCGTCTCCGAGTACCTGCGCGCGCTGGGCGCGCAGGTACGCTCGGGCCCTTACCAGCAGATGCCTTCGGCCACGCCATTGCTGGCGTGGGGCATGAAGCCGACCAGGTCGATCACCCGTTTGCCGCTCGGCGCCTGCTCAGCCAGCTTGGCGAAACGCTCGTCGCTGTTGCCCAGAACGATGATGTCGGCCTTGGCCACGACGTCTTCGAGGTCGCTGTTGAGCAGCGAGGAAACGTGCGGGATCTTCGACTCGATGTATTCCTTGTTGGCCCCGTGGACACGGGCGTATTCGACGTTGCGGTCGTAGATGCTCAGGTCGAAACCCTTGCCGATGAGCATTTCCGCCAGTTCCACCTGCGGGCTTTCACGCAGGTCATCGGTGCCGGCCTTGAAGCTCAGGCCGAGCAGGGCGACCTTGCGCGAATCCTGGCTGGCGATGATGTCGAAGGCCTTCTGCACCTGGGCGGCGTTGCTGCGCATCAGCGAACCGATCAGCGGCGCTTCCACGTCCAGGCTGTTGGCGCGGTAGTTCAGCGCACGCACGTCCTTGGGCAGGCAGGAGCCGCCGAAGGCGAAGCCAGGCTTCATGTAGTACTTGGACAGGTTCAGCTTGTGGTCCTGGCAGACCACGTCCATCACCTCGCGACCGTCGACGCCGACTGCCTTGGCGATGTTGCCGATCTCGTTGGCGAAGGTGACCTTGGCCGCGTGCCAGACGTTGCAGGTGTACTTGATCATCTCGGCGACTTCGATGTCCTTGCGGATGATCGGTGCGTCCAGCTCGCTGTAGATGCTTTCCAGCAGGTCGCCGGAGGCTTTGTCCAGCTCACCGATGACGGTCATCGGGGGGAAATCGTAGTCCTTGATCGCGGTGCTCTCGCGCAGGAACTCGGGGTTCACCGCCAGGCCGAAGTCGACGCCAGCCTTCTTGCCCGAGCAGTCTTCGAGAATCGGCAGTACCACGTTCTTCGCGGTGCCCGGCAGTACGGTGCTGCGAACCACTACGGTGTGGCGCTCTTTCTTGTCGCGCATGGCGAAACCGATCTCGCGGCACACGCCTTCGATGTAGTTCAGTTCCAAGTCGCCGTTCTTCTTGCTCGGCGTACCGACGCAGATGAACGACACATCGCTTTCCAGAACGGCAGCGGCAACGTCGGTGGTGCCACGCAGGCGGCCCTGACGCAGACCTTGTTGCAGCAGTTCTTCCAGGCCCGGTTCAACGATGGGCGATTTGCCGTTATTGATCAGGTCGATCTTGTTCGCGGAGATATCCACGCCAATCACGTCGTGACCTCGTGCCGACAAACAGCCGGCACAAACGGCACCTACATAACCCAAACCAAAGATACTGATTCGCATGGTATTAACCTCGTCCGTTTGATGCAGTTTTAAATACTGGCCTTATGGCCAAAGCTCGTCCGTGAACTCACCGTTTTAATAGGTTTGAGTTCATTCAGGCATAAGTAGAGTGGGCGCCGGAAGTGGCACCAAGTGCGGGCCTTTATATTGAAGGCTGGCCCTTTGATGTTGTCGCTGTCGCCTCGCTTGAGGCCTCTATGTCGGTACTGTGGCGGGTTGCCATCTCTCCCTTTGGCGCGCACAAACTTTCTTTTGGGTGAAACTGTTCGGCAAAACTTAATTCGCTATCTGGCAGGTTCAAGTGTTCAGAAAGTTATGTATTGAAATGTGTTACGGGCTGTATGAGTAGCGGCCCTTTCGGATAGTTCCTACCGTTCGTCCTGAAGCTGAACCGGAGCTGAACGGCTAATTTGATTGCAATATAATGGCAAGTTGCAAAATGCATGATGGCAATATGTTCATTAATATGCTTGAAACTATCGGATAACTAAGCCGTGCAATAAGTTCGCGAAGAAGTGCAGTTGCGCTGAAAGTGTGACGCCAAGCAGGTTTTCAGGTGCAGGCATGTGGCCGCAGGAACCACGGGCAAGCGCAACGCTCGCGCTGCAGCGAAGCGGCAGGCGAGAGAGAGGCGGAAGAGGGCAAGCGCAGCGGCCAAGCCCATGCGACAACCGATGAGCGGTGCATGGGCTTGGCTGGAGGAGGGGTCAGTCTTGCGGCTGGTCGCGCAGGAAAACCAGACTGTCGGTCTTGGAATGCTCGGCTGAATAACGGTAGCCCTGATAGTTGAAGTCTTTCAGGCCTTCAGGGTTGGTCAGGCGCTCCTTGATCACGTAGCGCGCCATCAGGCCGCGGGCCTTCTTGGCGTAGAAGCTGATGATCTTGTACTGGCCGTTCTTCAGGTCCTTGAACTCGGTGTCGATGAGGCGTGCGTTCAGCGCCTTGCGTTTGACCGCGCCGAAGTACTCGTTGGAGGCCAGGTTGAGCAGCACGTCATCGCCTTGGGCCGCCAGCGCTTCGTTGAGCCAGCCGCTGATGCGCTCGCCCCAGAAGGCGTACAGATCCTTGCCGCGGCCGTTGGCCAGCTTGGTGCCCATTTCCAGGCGGTAGGCCTGCATCAGGTCCAGCGGGCGCAGCACGCCGTACAGGCCGGAAAGCATGCGCAGGTGAGTCTGAGCGAAGTCGAAATCCTCTTCGGAGAAATCCTCGGCGTTCAGCCCGGTGTACACGTCGCCCTTGAACGCCAGCAGCGCCTGCTTGGCGTTGGACGGGTTGAACGGCCGCTCCCAGCTACCGAAACGCGCGGCATTGAGGCCGGCAAGCTTGTCCGACAGATGCATCAGCTCGGCGATCTGCGCCGGGCTGAAATCGCGCAGTTGGGCGATCAGTTCCTGGGCGTGGTCGAGGTGTTCGGGTTGGGTGAAGCGCGGGGTGGCGGGTGGCGTCTCGTAGTCGAGGGTCTTGGCCGGTGAAATCACCATCAGCATGTGCGGAATCTCCAGAAAGCGTGACGGCGATTCTAGAGGTCAGGGGGCGGCAAGACCACCTATCGGGGTGATTGAGCAACGCGTGGTAGGCACGAGCCCTGCTCGCGAAGCGTTCGCGGGCAATTGAGCACAGGCGGAGCGTTACCTGCACCTGATTGGCGCGGCATGCTGCAAGAGGGGGCGGGGTAGAGAAGGGAGTGACAGCAGGTAGGACTTCGGACTGTAACGGGGTGCTGGCGGCTCGCCAAGCACTATCTGTCGCGTCTGCAAATAAACCTGCATGACAAAAAAAAACGTTTTTCTGTCATGTGAATTGGAGTAATAAAAAAGCAAGACCGCCGAAACCTGCATACAGGTGGCGGCCATTGGCCCTCACCTTGCTTGCCACCTTTCGGCCCCGACCTGAAAAAGTCGGCGGTCTCTGTCCGGCGCAGCACCGCCCAGGTATTGCGTCGCCTGGCTACTACAAGAAGGTGACCGAGTATGGATGACCACGGACGCTCCAAGCCCACCGCTCCAACCCTCTACGCCCTCGACACCAATGTTCTGATCCACGATCCCAACGCCTTGCTCAACTTCGAAGAACACCACGTCGCCATCCCGATGACGGTGTTGGAGGAACTCGACAAACTGAAATCCGGCAAGCATGGCGTTGCCGCCGAATGTCGCCAGGCCATCCGCCTGATCGATCAGATTCTCGCCGGTGCCGAACCTGAGGACGTCGAGTACGGGGTACCCATCCAGCGCGGCAAGAGCGGCCCCTGTGGTCGTCTTTCCATCCTTATGAGTAAAAGTGCGGCGCCGGTGACCTGGCTGCCGGAAAACCTCAACGACAACAAGATCATCAACCAGTTGGTGGAATTGAAGTCGCGCAACCCCGGGCTGTCCGTGGTGCTAGTGACCAAGGACATCAACATGCGCCTGAAGGCGCGCGCTTGTGGTATCGACGCCGAGGACTATCACACCGACCAATTGGTCGATGACGTCTCGCTGCTGTCGAAGGGGTATCACGACATGCCCGGCTCGTTCTGGGATCGCGTGAGCAAGGTCGACACCCGTCAGGATCACGGCCGTACCTGGCACCGCGTGCAACTGACCGACAACCTGCCGGCCGTGCACGTCAACGAGTTCATCCTCGATGAGCAGGGCTTCGTCGGCTGGATCAAGGCGATCAAGGGCGATGAACTGGTGATCCTCGACATGCACCAGGAACCGCTGCTGCACCAGGAAGCCTGGGGCCTGAAACCCCGCGACATCCATCAGGCGCTGGCGCTGTTCGCGCTGCTCGACCCGGACATTCACCTGGTCAACCTGTCCGGCGCCGCCGGCTCGGGCAAGACCATCCTGGCGCTGGCCGCGGCCATCGAGCAGACCATGGTCAGCAAGCGCTACCGCAGGATCATCGCCACCCGCAGCGTGCAGGGGCTGGACCAGGAGATCGGCTTTCTGCCCGGTACCGAGGCGGAGAAGATGGAGCCCTGGCTCGGCGCGATTACCGACAACCTCGAAGCGCTGCATATGGAGGACGAGAGCACCCACGGCAGCGTCGACTACATCCTGCAGAAGGTACCGCTGCAATTTAAGTCGCTGAACTACATCCGCGGGCGCAGCTTCCAGCAGAGCCTGATCCTCATCGACGAATGCCAGAACCTCACCCCGCACCAGATGAAGACCATCATCACCCGTGCCGGCAACGGCTCGAAGGTGGTGTGCCTGGGCAACCTGGCGCAGATCGACACCCCTTACCTATCCGCGCCCAGCTCGGGCCTGACCTACCTCACCGAACGCTTCAAGGACTTCCCGCACGGCGTGCACATCACCCTGCAAGGCGTACCGCGCTCGATCCTCGCGGAGTACGCGGAAACCCATATGTAACCCTGTAGCTGTTAAACACCGGCGCCCCTGCTCGCAAGAGCAGGGGCGTTTTAGTCTGCATCAACGAATTTCTGCAGGTCCCGTGGGAGCGGCTTCAGCCGCGATGATCGCGGATAAATCCGCTCCTACAGTTGTGTCGCCGGATGCAGTCAGTAGCCCGGATGAAATCCGGGTATTTTTGCCGCTCCGGCCCGGATTTCATTCGGGCTACGAAATCCTGACCTGCAGGTTTACAATCCGCCGATTCCCGCCAGGAGCTTTCCCGTGCTGACCCACCTCGATTCCCAAGGCCGCGCGCATATGGTCGACGTCACCGACAAGGCGACCACCTTCCGCGAAGCCACCGCAGAAGCGCGCGTGCGCATGCTGCCCGCCACCCTGCAGATGATCGTTGCTGGTGAGCACCCCAAGGGCGACGTGTTCGCCGTGGCGCGCATTGCCGGCATCCAGGCCGCGAAGAAAACCAGTGACCTGATCCCCCTTTGCCACCCGCTGATGCTCACCGGCGTCAAGGTCGAGCTACGCGCCGAAGGCGACGACAGCGTGCATATCACTGCCCGTTGCAAACTGTCCGGGCAAACCGGTGTCGAGATGGAAGCACTGACTGCCGCCAGCGTCGCCGCGCTGACCATCTATGACATGTGCAAGGCCGTGGATCGCGGCATGGTCATCGAGCAGGTACGCCTGCTGGAAAAGCTCGGCGGCAAGAGCGGTCACTACAAGCTGGAGGAACAAGCATGATCCGCGTGCAATACTTCGCCCGCTACCGTGAAGCCCTGGGCCGTGACGATGAACAACTGAGCGGCGACTTCGCCACCCTCGACGACGTACGCCTGCACCTGGTGGCCCGTGGTGGCGAATGGGAAGTGCTGGGTGAGCAGAACCTGATGTGCGCGCGTAATCAGGAGCTCTGCAGCCTCGACGAGCCGCTGACCGAGGGCGATGAAGTCGCCTTCTTCCCCACCGTTACCGGCGGTTGACGCAGGTACCGTAGGGTGGGCTTCAGCCCACCAATCTCTCCAAGCCGCCTGCTCTTGACCAGCGTCCTTTGCAAACGAGATCCTCATGACCATCCGCGTCCAAGCCCAACCCTTCGATCCCGGCAGCGAGCTCAACGCCCTGCATGCCGCCAACCTCGGCATCGGCGCGGTGGTCACCTTCGTCGGCTACGTGCGCGATTTCAATGATGGCCGCGAAGTCGGTGGCATGTTCCTCGAGCACTTCCCCGGCATGACCGAAAAGGCTCTGGGCAAGATCGCCGATGAGGCGCGCGAGCGCTGGCCGCTGCTGGGCATCGAGATCATCCACCGCGTCGGTCGCCTGGAGCCGGGCGAACCCATCGTCTTCGTCGGCACCAGCAGCGCCCACCGCCAGGCGTCGTTCGATGCCTGCAACTTCATCATGGATTATCTGAAAACCCGCGCGCCGTTCTGGAAGAAGGAAGACACCAGCCAGGGCCCATGCTGGGTCGAAGGCCGCTGCAGCGACCAGAGCGCCGCCGAGCGTTGGCAGCGCCCGTAGGGTGCGCCGCGCGCACCGGCCCTTCGCTACACCGCGCTCGAATAGACAGCGACATCATCAACATCGCTCGGTGCGCATGGCGCACCCTACGGTGCCCTGAGCTCTACGCCAGCGCCAGATGCACCCGCAACGCAATCGGCACCAACATCAGCAATACGCCCAAACCCAGCACGCGTACGCCCCATTCGTGCTCGCGGAAGTTGAAGCCGACGCCCAACAGCAGAAAGCCACCGATCAGCAGCATCAGCATCAGGTGATAGTGGTCCATGGCGCTTCTCCACGTTGCAGTCCTGATTACAGCTTAGTCCCGCCGTCTGGCTTGGGGGCTGATCTGGGGCAATGAATGCCTGACTCGATTGGCGACAAAAGGCGTCTCGATTGGTCGCTGTCTGGCGCCAGGGCCTGCTCCATACTGTGCGCAGTCATCGTCAAGGATCGTCCATGCGCCTGTTCCCCTCACTCCTGCTCGCCGGCCTGCTGGCCGCCACGCCGCTGGCCGCTGCCGAGCGCAGTTTCACCATCCTGCACAGCAACGACTGGCAGTCGCGCCTGCTCGGTTTCGGCCCGAACAACGAATACACCCCGGCGACGGTGAACGATGACGACACCGTTGGCGGCGTCGCGCGCCTGGCCACCTTGTTGAACGAACGCCGAGCGGCAGCCGGCGAAGAGCCTCTGCTGCTGCTCGACGGCGGTGACTTCACCATGGGCACGCTGTTTCACACCATCGCCCGCGAGATGGGCAGCGAACTGCGCCTGATGAGTGAGCTGGGCTACGACGCGGCAGTGATCGGCAACCACGAATTCGACTTCCGCCCGGCCGGGCTCGCCGCGATGATCAGCGCCGCGCACAAGGCCAAGGGCGACGCGCTGGTGCCGCTGCTGTCGAGCAACATGCGTTTCGATCCGACCAGCAAGGCCGACGACAGCCTCCAGGCACACGCCGACGCCGGGCGCATCCTGCCGTACAAGCTGATCGAGCGCGGTGGCATCCGCTTCGGCCTGTTTGGCCTGCTCGGCAACGATGCTGTGGCCGTCAGCCCGATGATCAAGCCGCTAACCTTTGCCGACCCGGTCGCCACCGCCAGGGATACCGTGGCCAAGCTGCGCGAGGAGGGCGCCGAGGTGGTCATCCTGCTGTCGCATATGGGCGTTACCCAGCAGGCCGATGGCAGCTGGCGCGGCGAGGAAGTGGAGCTGGTCGAGCAGGTGCCGGGCATCGATATTGTCGTCGGCGGCCACTCGCATGTGGCTCTGCCGCAGCCGGTGCTGGTCAACGGGCATACCCCGGTGGTGCAGGCCGGTTCGGAAATCCAGTACCTCGGCGAACTGCGCATGACCCTCGGCGACGACGGCGTACCGCGTGTGCGCGACTACCGCCTGCATCCGGTCAACGACAGTATCGCCGGCGATGCCGCCATCACCGCCAAGGTGGAAGACTTCAAGCAGGTGGTCAGCGAGCGCATGCTCACGCCCAAGGGCTACCGATTCGACCAGCCGCTGGCCAAGGTCGACCAGAGTCTGGGCCGTGATTTCACCGATCAGACCCTGGCCAACCTGGTGACCGATGCGCTGCGTCATGCCGTCGATGCCGACCTGGCGTTCACCGGCAACGGCACCATCCGCGATGACCTGCTCAAGGGTCGCAACGGTGTGCAGGACGTCTCCGACCTGTTCCGCATCGCCCCGCTGGGCATCGGCGAGTTCGACGACGAGCCCGGTTATCCGATGATCAAGGCCTACATCAGCGCGCGCGAAATCAAGTCGCTGCTGGAAGTGCTGCTACTCGCCTATCAACTGCGTGATAGCCAGAGCTATTACCCGCGCGTTTCCGGCGTGCGCTTTACCTACAACCCCTGGCGCGTGCCGTTCGACCGCGTCAGCCGCATCGAGATCGGTGATGCGGTCAAGGGTTACCGCGACCTGGATCTCGACGACACGCGTCTCTACAGCATCGGTGCCACCAGCTACGTTGGCAGTTTCACCTGGCTGGTGCCGGAGTTGACCAAGGGTTTGCTCGACGTCATCCCCAAGGACGCCGAGGGCCGCCCATTGCCGCGTATCGAAGACGCCATCGTCGACCAGGACCCGGATAAAGAAGGCGTGCAGGAACTCAAGGAATGGCAGGTGTTGCTCGACCATATACGCAGCCTGCCGGATATCGACGGTGACGGTCTGGCCGACATTCCCACCACCGGCGCGGCGGCCGAGGCGCGCATGATCCGCGCGCCGAGCCTGCATCCGGCCGATATGTTTCGCCTGGCCGGGCCGATGCAGTGGGGCGCCAGTGCCGTGATTCTGGCCTGCGTGCTGCTGATTCTCTGGTTGCTAAGCCGCCCGCTGCGCCGCCGCAGTCAGCGTTGACGGCCGCAGGGTGCGCCGCGCGCACCGGGAGTGACGCGCTACTCGGCCTTCACGCTCGCACAACGCGCCCATAGTTTCCGGGCGCGCCCGGCTGAACGTCATGACTCCGTTGGCTTGGTGCGCACGGCGCCCCCGAGGGGCCGCCACCTTGCCAAGCCTTGCGTGCCTCCGTATGGTGCAAAGCCGCCTGATTCGGAAGCTACGCAATGATCGCTCAGCACTGCCTGCTCGGTGACCGTGCTCAACCGTCCAACCCTCGCCCAGATAAAGGCCGCGCCACTGGCGCGGTGCTCGCCTTATGAACGCACTCAATCATTCGCGCCCGCTGGCGCTGTTCGGCCTGCTGCTGGCCAACCTTTGCTGGTCCGGCAACGCCCTGGTGGCGCGCGCCTTTGCCGGTGAAATCGCGCCGTTCACCCTGTCGTTCTGGCGCTGGTGCCTGGCGTTGGCATTACTGCTGCCCTTCGTTGCCGTGCCGCTGTGGCGTCACCGCGCAGCCCTCCGTCATGCAGGCTGGCGCCTGCTAGTGCTCGGGGCGCTGGGCATCGCCGGCTACAACTCACTGCTCTACTGCGCTGCGCAGACCACTGCGGCGATCAACATCTCGCTGGTCAACACCTGCCTGCCGCTGGTGACCTTCATCGGCGCCGGGCTATTGCTCAACGAATGGCCGGCGCGCCGTGCCTGGTGGGGCATGCTGGTGGCCGTGGCGGGGCTGGCGGTGTTGATCAGCCAGGGGCAATGGAGCCGCCTGGCCAGCCTGTCGTTCAATCAGGGTGACCTGATCATGCTGCTGGCCGTGGTCGACTGGGCGTTGTATTCGCTGCTGCTGCGGCGCTGGGCGGCATATCTGCAGCCGATTCCGCCGCTGGCGCTATTGGGGGCATTCATCCTGCTCGGCGTGCCGCTGATCCTGCCGTTCTACCTCTACGAGCTGAGCCAGGGCGCGCACCTGGCGTTCAACGTCGCCAACCTCTCGGCCGTCGCCTACACCGCTGTGTTCGCCTCGCTGCTGGCCTACCTGGCCTGGAACCACGGTATTCGCGTGATCGGTGCGGCCAAGGCGGCGCTGACCAACTACGTCATGCCGGTATTCACCGCATTGCTGGGCTGGGTGCTGTTGAACGAGAGCCTTCAGGTCTACCACTGGCTGGGCGCCGCGATGATCTTCGGCGGCCTGCTGCTGGCCACGCGACCAGGCAAAAGCGCCTGAAAATACCCCGATCAGCGTAATGCCGTTCAAGGTCCTGCGCGCTTTGCTCCCCTCTCCCATTTATGGGAGAGGGGTTGGGGGAGAGGGCTGAAAACGCCGTAAGTCTGCCGGCACCCCGCCGAACGCGGCTCTGGGGAGAGGATGGCAGCCGCGTAGGGTGGATCACGCTTCACCGATCCACCTTTCAGCGGCGGCGGATGAAAAAGGCGTCATCCGCCCTACGGCGATCCCTTCATTCCGGCTTCAGCATCACGAAGGCTTCACCGCCTTCGCGATCGTGCATCAGGATGAACGGCTGCCCAGCGATCATCAGCTTCACCGGTACCTTGCGCGGCACCGTGGTGCCGGCGTTGATCGCCGCGGCGCTGAGCAACTGGCGAGTCAGGGTGTCATCCTCCTGCGCCTCACTGGTCACCACGCATTCATGGCTGACCTTCACCTGAATGCTCAGGCTCTTGTCCGCATTGAAGCCGATGGTGGCGAAGCCCATATCGGTCATCTCGGTGACGCCATACTGCCGCGCCACGCGATGCGCCTCGGCAAAGCTCGGCGCCGTCTGCAGGCAGATATCGCGAAAGGCCTGCACCACGGGCGAAGTGACCGGCACCGGTGGCTGCGAACCCAGATTGGCGCAAGCGCCGAGAAAGCCAAGGCTGACAAGCAAGGCGAACTGTTTCATCACATCATTCCTTAATGACGGTTGTTCAGGGTTGCTGGCAAAGATCATGCCCCAGCAACTGCGAAGCCAACCCTTTGGCGAGATAGGTTTCAACCACGCGGCCATCGCTGCATTCGGTCTTGTGGCCGATGGCGAAACCGATGGAAAGCACAACGAATAGCGCCAGGCCGAGATTCTGGATGGGCGTCATGACAGGACTCGCTGGGTAAACAATGGGGCAGGATGAAGAGGCGGGCAGGGGATGGCAAGTGCCAATGCTCCGCTCTGGATTTGTCCGCGCGGCGAGCCAATACTGGCAACCACCGAAACCGGCAAGGGACTGTGCAATGAAGAAGCTGATCATCATTCTGCTGCTGGGCGCCGCCTTCTGGCAGTTCTACCTGAGCAAGCCTGGCAGCCCGATCATCAGCAACATCGCCAGCGATGGCTCGGTGATGGACAACCCGGTGGTCACTCAGCCCGGCTCGTCCAGCTTCTCGCTGGACAGCCTGCGCCCTTCACCCACGATCAGCCAACCTACAACCCAGGTCGCCAGCAAGCAATATCGCTGCGATGGCCGCACCCACTGCTCGCAGATGACCTCCTGCGACGAAGCCACCTTCTTCCTGCGCAACTGTCCCGACACCAAGATGGACGGCGACAACGATGGCGTGCCCTGTGAAGGGCAATGGTGCGGGCGTTAAGGCAGGGTGATCGACATACCACTCAGCGCAACCTGGGCGACAAGCATC
This sequence comes from Pseudomonas sediminis, assembly GCF_039555755.1. Classification (NCBI taxonomy): domain Bacteria; kingdom Pseudomonadati; phylum Pseudomonadota; class Gammaproteobacteria; order Pseudomonadales; family Pseudomonadaceae; genus Pseudomonas; species Pseudomonas sediminis. The sequence goes on along the minus strand of NZ_CP154631.1, from coordinate 604,743 downwards.
CAGGCAACCGCGCTGAGGATGCCCAACACGCTGTAGCCGACGACGATGCCAATAGCGATCTGCTTCCACAGCCCGGCATGGCGGTTGGGTTCGTTGCGGTAATGCGTCGGCATATCACGCTCCGCCCGCAGATCGTCGAAGTCGTCTCTCGCTCTCAAGGTGCTCTCCTGGTTCATGGGCCAGCGCGCGGCGGCGCTGCAGCCTGCTGGACGCGGATTTTCCGGCATCGCCCGACAGCCCCGCAAGCACCGTCTAAGCGGTTGAGGGGCGAGCCGCAGGCTCAGAAACGAGCGATTCAGCGAGTCGCCACCCGCGAAGCCTAACCGCTTGATAAAACGTAAATTTATCGATGATCTGGGGTTGACAGCGATAGGCGAGACGCGGACAATGCGCGCCGTTGGCTACATAGCTCAGTTGGTTAGAGCGCAGCATTCATAATGCTGATGTCCCAGGTTCAAGTCCCGGTGTAGCCACCATATCCTCCTTCTAGCTGTCTACAGCAGTCTACGAAACACCCCAAGAAGCCCGCCCTGTGCGGGCTTTCTTGTCTCTGTCTGTATCTACTTATCTACCCCTAGCCCTTCCCGCCGTGTATGCCCCTGTGTATGCTTCGACAAAAGTTGAACTCGAGGCATACACACAATGAAGCGTTCGGAGATCAAGCGCCGCCCCCTGGCAGATACCACGCTGGCCAGCCTCGAGTCGGAGGCAGCTGCCTACCGCGAATTGGACAGTGCCGGCCTGTATTTCAGGGTGAAGCCCAACGGCGGCAAGTCCTGGGAGCTGCGCTACAAGAAACCGGACGGCAAATGGTCATGGTTGGGGTTGGGTGGTTACCCGGAAGTCAGCGGCGCCCTCGCCCGACAGAAGGCCGCTGAGCTGAAGGCCGATGCGTCTGCCGGGCGCAACCCCCTTGCCAGCAAGCAAGCGCGCAAAGCCGAGGCACTGGCGACTGCCAACAACACGTTCGAGCACCTAGCCCGGGAGTGGCACACCTCGCGCCTTGGTGGATGGGACAGCGGAACCGCTGCGAGGGTGATGGGTGCGCTTGAGCGCCATGTGTTCCCCACCTTCGGCAAGCGCCCTTACACAGAGATCCTGTCCATGGAGTGGATGGAGCTGCTGCGCGGCATGGAGCAGCAAGGCATCCTCGAGCAGATGAGCCGGGTGCGTGCCTACTGCAAGGACGTGTACGACCTGGCCAGGGTTACCGGCCGGGCCGTGAACAATCCGCTTGAGGGCATACACAAGTTCCTTTCCTCCGGCAAAGCCGAGAACTATGCCCACGTCTCCCGGGACGAGCTGCCCGCGCTGCTCCGGGCAATTCAGTCCTACCCACACGCCAAGGATGTGCAAATAGGTTTGCGCCTGCTAACCCTGCTGGCCGTCCGCCCCAGCGAGCTACGCGAAGCCCAGTGGTCAGAGTTCGACTTTGCCAAACAGGTGTGGACGATCCCGGTAGAACGCAAAGGCCGCAAGAAGGGCCGCGAACACCTGGTGCCACTCTGCCGCCAAGCCATTGCCCTGCTGGAAGAACTGCGACCGATCACTGGAGCCTATGCCCTGCTGTTCCCTGGCTGTTGCCGCTGACCGAAAACTGACCCAGTAGAGGCTGTTCTGCCGACTGAAAACTGACCCAGGTGTTCAACTGCTTCTGCTCAATTTTTGAGCAGGAGAACACAGGGTGATCAGTATGGAAATGATGGGCAAAATTCGGCGGATGTATTTCCGCGACAAGCTGTCGCTGCATGAGATAGCCAAGCGCACCGGGCTGGCGCGCAACACGATTCGCAAGTGGGTCAGAGCACCTGAGGCCAAGCAGCCGGTGTACCAACGCCGCGCGATCTTTAACAAACTCAGCCCTTTTCACGCCACGCTAGAGCAGGCGCTAAAAGCCGATTCGCTGCGCCCCAAGCAACAGCGGCGCAGTGCCAAGGCGCTGTTGGCGCAAATCAAAGCCGATGGTTATGACGGTGGCTACAGCCAGCTCACCGCGTTTATCCGTGCCTGGCGAGGGGGACAGGGCAAGGCGTCGCAGGCCTTTGTGCCGCTGACCTTTGCTCTTGGCGAGGCGTTTCAGTTTGACTGGAGCGAGGAAGGCTTGCTGGTCGGCGGCATTTACCGGCGTATGCAGGTGGCACATCTGAAGCTGTGTGCCAGCCGTGCGTTCTGGCTTGTGGCGTATCCGAGCCAGGGCCATGAGATGTTATTTGACGCCCATACACGCTCGTTCGGCGCCTTGGGCGGCGTGCCGCGCCGGGGCATCTACGACAACATGAAGACCGCCGTCGACAAGGTCAATAAGGGCAAAGGCCGGGCGGTGAATGCACGCTTTGCGGTGATGTGCGCGCATTACCTGTTCGATCCGGACTTCTGCAACGTCGCCGCTGGTTGGGAAAAGGGCATCGTTGAAAAGAACGTGCAAGACAGCCGCAGGCGTATCTGGCTAGACGCCCAGGACTGTCAGTTTCACTCCTTCGAGGAACTCAATGCCTGGCTGGGCCAGCGCTGCCGCGCGCTTTGGAACGAGCTGACGCACCCTCAATACAGCGGGCTGAGTGTGGCCGAAGTGCTTGAGTTGGAGCGCGCTGAACTGATGCCTGTGCCAGCGCCATTCGACGGTTACGTCGAGCGGCCTGCGCGGGTCTCCAGCACCTGCCTGGTCAGCGTCGGGCGCAACCGCTACTCGGTGCCGTGTGAGTACGCGGGTAAGTGGGTCAGCAGCCGTTTGTATCCGACGCGAATCGAGGTGGTGGCTGACGACGCGCTGATCGCCAGCCATGTCCGCTTGCTGGATCGCGACCAGGTCAGCTATGACTGGCAGCACTACCTCCCGCTGATCGAACGCAAGCCCGGTGCGCTGCGCAACGGCGCGCCCTTTGCTGATCTGCCGGCGCCGCTGCGTCAACTTAAGCACGGTCTGGGGCGTCATGCCGGCGGTGACCGGATCATGGCGCAAGTTCTGGCTGCCGTACCGGTCGCCGGGCTCGATGCGGTGTTGGTGGCTGTTGAGCTGGTACTGGAAAGCGGCAGCCTGAGCGCCGAACACATCCTCAATGTCGTGGCGCGCCTGGCCGCGACCGAACCACCACCCAGCGTCGAAACCCACTTGTCGCTCAAGGAAGCCCCCGTCGCTAACACGGCGCGCTACGACCGCCTGCGTGGCCAGGCCGAGGAGGTCGGTCATGCGTGATTTGATGGCGGAACTCAAGGAGCTGCGCCTGCACGGCATGGCCACGGCCTGGGCGGAGTTAACTGCACAGGGTGAGTCGAACACAGCCTCGTCCAAGTGGCTGCTCGAACACCTGCTGGAACAAGAGCACACAGATCGCGCCATGCGCTCGGTGAGCCACCAGATGAACATGGCCAAGCTGCCGATGCACCGCGATCTGGCCAGCTTCGATTTCAACGCCTCTAGCGCCGACGCACGCCTGATCAGCGAGCTGGCCAGCCTGGCCTTTACCGACACCGCGCAGAACGTGGTGCTGATCGGTGGGCCAGGCACCGGTAAAACCCACCTAGCCACCGCGCTGGCCGTGTCCGGCATCACCCGGCATGGCAAGCGCGTGCGCTTCTACTCCACGGTCGATCTGGTCAATCTGCTGGAGCGCGAAAAACACGACGGCAAAGCCGGGCGGATCGCCCAGGCACTGCTGCGCATGGATCTGGTCATCCTCGACGAACTGGGTTATCTGCCGTTCAGCCAGGCTGGCGGTGCGTTGCTGTTTCACCTGCTGTCCAAGCTGTACGAACACACCAGCGTGGTGATCACCACCAACCTGAGCTTCGCCGAATGGTCGAGCGTGTTCGGCGACGCCAAGATGACCACCGCCCTGCTGGATCGGCTGACCCACCACTGCCACATCGTCGAAACCGGTAACGAGTCCTATCGCCTGCAACACAGTAGCTTGGCGGCCCAGGCCAAGATCAAATCACGGGAGCGAAAGCGTAAGGGCGGCTAGGAACCGGAGGACGATGAGTCGTTCTGATTTCATGGTGACGACGGCCTGCTGCATGGCTGCATGTGGCAGGTCTTCAACAGCTGAACTGGGACAGCGAGGGAGTGGGTTCAAAAGCAGCTGCGCTGGTAGACTTATCCACAGTTGCTGGTAACAAAATCAGCAATCCGCCCTGGGTCAAATTTCAATCGGCAGGGTGGGTCAATTTTCCATCAGCGCCAACAGCTATCTGGCTTAGCGGGGCGGTTCGTAGCGGATTCATAATCCCAGCTCGCCCCCCAACCCAACAATTTCCCACCCCAAAAACAAAAAACCCCGCTTTTGCGGGGTTCTGTTTATGCACTGCCTACAACGATCAAACGTTAAAGCGGAAGTGCATCACGTCGCCGTCTTTGATGATGTAGTCCTTGCCTTCCAGGCGCCATTTGCCGGCTTCCTTGGCGCCGGCTTCGCCCTTGTACTGGATGAAGTCGTCGTAGGCGATGACTTCGGCGCGGATGAAGCCTTTTTCGAAGTCGGTGTGGATCGCAGCAGCTGACTGCGGGGCGGTGGCGCCGACTTTGACGGTCCAGGCACGCACTTCCTTCACGCCAGCGGTGAAGTAGGTCTGCAGGTTGAGCAGCGAGTAACCGGCGCGGATCACGCGGTTCAGGCCCGGCTCTTCCATGCCCATGGTTTCGAGGAACATCTGCATTTCTTCGAGATCGTCCAGTTCGGCGATCTCGGCTTCGATCTTGTTGCACACCGGCACGACGATGGCGCCTTCTGCGTCGGCGATGGCTTGCACCACGTCGAGGTGCGGGTTGTTCTCGAAGCCGTCTTCGGCGACGTTGGCGATGTACATCACCGGCTTGGTGGTGAGCAGGTGGAAGGTCTTGGCCAGGCGCTTCTCGTCGTCACCCAGGTCTTTGAGCAGGCTGCGCGCCGGCTTGCCTTCGGTGAGGTGGGGGATGAGCTTTTCCAGCAGGGCCTTTTGCGCCACGGATTCCTTGTCGCCACCCTTGGCGGTACGAGCTACGCGCTGCAGTTGCTTCTCGCAGCTGTCGAGGTCGGCCATGATCAGTTCGAGGTCGATGATCTCGATGTCGCGCTTGGGGTCGACGCTGTTGGCCACGTGGATGACGTTCTCGTCTTCGAAGCAGCGCACCACGTGGGCGATGGCGTCGGTCTCGCGGATGTTGGCGAGGAACTTGTTGCCCAGGCCTTCACCTTTCGACGCGCCCGCTACCAGGCCGGCGATGTCGACGAATTCCATGGTGGTGGGGATGACCTTCTCGGGCTTGACGATCTCGGCCAGGGCATCCAGGCGCGGGTCGGGCATGGGCACGATGCCGCTGTTCGGCTCGATGGTGCAGAAGGGGAAGTTTTCTGCGGCGATGCCGGACTTGGTGAGGGCGTTGAACAGGGTGGACTTGCCGACGTTGGGCAGGCCGACGATGCCGCAGTTGAATCCCATGGTGTGTCCCTCGGGGGAAAGGTGGTTACTTGGTGGCCTTCTGGCTATGCAGTTTGCGCATGGCCACGGTCCAGTCGCCGGCGAGTATTTCCGGCAGGACGTCCAAGGCGAAGTCGATGCTCTGCTCGAGCAGTTCCTGTTCGCTGCGTGGGGCGCGTCCGAGCACGTAGCCGGAGACCAGGCTGGCGTGCCCCGGGTGGCCGATGCCGAGCCGCAGGCGATGAAAGTTATTCTGGTTACCGAGCTGGGCGATGATGTCGCGCAGGCCGTTATGCCCGCCGTGGCCGCCGCCCTGCTTGAGCTTGGCGACGCCGGGAGGCATGTCGAGTTCGTCGTGAGCCACCAGGATCTCTTCAGGCTTGAGCTTGAAGAAATTGGCCAAGGCCGCCACGGACTGGCCGCTGCGGTTCATGTAGGTGGTGGGGATAAGCAGACGAACTTCGCGCCCCTGATGGACGAATTTGCCCACCAGGCCGAAATATTTGCGATCTACGGAGAGGTTGGCGCGCTGGCTGGCGGCCACGCGCTCAACGAAAAGGGCCCCTGCATTGTGCCGGGTCTGGTCGTATTCGGGGCCCGGGTTACCCAGGCCAACGATCAGTTGTACGGCAGTCATACAGGAGCCCTTTCGTGAACATGGCCCGGCGTGATCGCATGCCGGGCCAGCTGCTGACGATTACTCGGCAGCGCCTTCGCCGGCAGCTTCTTCACGAACGCGCGGCAGATGGATGCTGGCTACCGGCAGGTCACTGCCGTGGGCCAGAGCAACCAGCTCAACGCCTTTCGGCAGCTTGATGTCGGACAGGTGAACGGTCTGGTCAACAGCGACTGCAGCCATGTCGACTTCGATGAATTCCGGCAGGTCTTTCGGCAGGCAGGAAACTTCGACTTCGTTCAGGGCGTGCAGAACTTCGCCGCCGCCTTGCTTGACGCCAACGGAGCTGGCTTCGTTGATGAAGTGCAGCGGTACGTGGGCGGTCAGTTTCTGGCCGGCAACGACGCGCTGGAAGTCAGCGTGCAGAACGAAGCCTTTGGCCGGGTGGCGCTGCAGGGCTTTGATCAGTACGTTTTCTTTGGTGCCGGCAACGTCCAGGCTCAGGACGTGGCTGAAGGCAGCTTCGTTTTCCAGCAGCTTGGCCAGGTCTTTGGCCAGCAGGCTGATGGATTGCGGGGCTTTGTCGCCACCGTAGATCACGGCAGGCACCATGGACACGTTACGACGCAGGCGGCGGCTCGCACCTTTCCCCAGGTCGGAACGCACTTCGGCATTCAGGGCAAATTCAACAGTCATTTCACTTCTCCAAAATAACCAAACCGCCTTGTGGCTTGCGACCAGCCTCGGGCGGTAGGGCAAAAAGCCCCGCACGAGGCGGGGCGCTTAACGTCAGCGGGTTCCTTAGCGGAACATCGCGCTGATCGATTCTTCATTGCTGATGCGGCGAACCGCTTCGGCGACGACCGGGGCGATGTCGAGCTGGCGAATACGCGAGCAAGACTGCGCTGCAGCGGACAGCGGGATGGTGTTGGTGACCACCAGCTCGTCCAGCGACGAATTTTCAATGTTCTCGATGGCGCGGCCGGACAGCACCGGGTGGGTGCAGTAGGCGTAGACCTTGGCGGCACCGCGCTCTTTCAGCGCTTTGGCGGCGTGGCACAGGGTACCGGCGGTGTCGACCATGTCGTCGACGAGGATGCAGGTACGGCCTTCGACGTCACCGATGATGTGCATCACTTCGGACTGGTTGGCTTTCTCACGACGCTTGTCGATGATCGCCAGGTCGACGCCCAGGCTCTTGGCCACGGCGCGGGCACGAACGACGCCGCCGATATCGGGGGAGACGATCATCAGGTTGTCGAAGCGCTGGTCTTCGATGTCGTCGACCAGGACCGGGGAGCCGTAGATGTTGTCCACCGGAATGTCGAAGAAGCCCTGGATCTGGTCAGCGTGCAGGTCGACGGTCAGCACGCGGTCGATACCGACCACGGTGAGCATGTCGGCCACTACCTTGGCGCTGATCGCCACACGTGCAGAACGCGGGCGGCGATCCTGACGGGCGTAGCCGAAGTAGGGGATGACTGCGGTGATGCGAGTCGCCGAGGAACGGCGGAAGGCATCAGCCATCACGACCAGTTCCATCAGGTTATCGTTGGTGGGTGCACAGGTCGGCTGAATCAGGAAGACGTCTTTACCGCGGACGTTTTCGTTGATTTCGATCATGATTTCGCCGTCGGAGAACTTACCGACCGACGCATCGCCGAGGGGAATGTGCAGCTGACGAACGATCCGTCGCGCCAGATCGGGGTTTGCGTTCCCCGTGAAGACCATCATCTTGGACACGCGCAGTACCTGCCGGCTGGGGGTATACCTGGATGGGTATGGAAAATGGCAGGGGCGGCTGGATTCGAACCAACGCATGCCAGGATCAAAACCTGGTGCCTTACCGCTTGGCGACGCCCCTATATTCAGTATCGAATGCTGCTTGACTCGGTTTGCGATGCCTCCCGGAGGAGGTTATGGCAGGGGCGGCTGGATTCGAACCAACGCATGCCAGGATCAAAACCTGGTGCCTTACCGCTTGGCGACGCCCCTGTATCGTATAACCGAATGCTGAGCATTCACTTCTTGGCCAATGCTTGGAGCCTGCGGTGCAGCATCGAAATGTTGCGACCTTGAGCGACAAAACTCGGCAGAGTGCCTGGAAGTTGGCGGGCGACTTTATCAGCATCGTCCCTATTTGGGAAGCTCCCAAATATGCAAGCTCCAGTGCCGGTCAATCTAGCCTGAACAAATTTGTTCAACAAGATCAAAGCGTTACGAACTTCAGGGTAACGCTTCTCTACGACCGGCTGGCAGTCGTTTCGACCACCCCCCGCAAGAAGGCTGCGAACTTTAATGGGCGGCGTATCCCGTGTCAACTCGGGCGAGCCGAAAACTTCTGCTGTGCTTACAAAGACTTGCGGTGCGGCGACGAGGAACCAGGGTTCCTCCAGTTCGACGGGCGTCAGGCGCTCGCCAACACCCTCGGCAAAGGCCGCACGACCGCGCACGAATACCGGCACATCGGCGCCCAGGGCCAGACCCAGTTCGGCCAGGCGATCTTCGCCCAATTGGGTGTTCCACAGATAGTCGAGGCCGAGCAGGGTGGTGGCAGCGTCCGAACTGCCGCCGCCGATGCCGCCGCCCATGGGCAGGCGTTTGTCCAACCAGATATCGGCGCCCAGCGCGGTGCCTGAAGCTTCCTGCAGGCGCCTGGCGGCGCGCACGATCAGGTTGCTGTCATGTGGCACGCCGTCGATGGGTGTATGCAGGCAGATTTCGCCATCCTGGCGGACGCTGAAGCCAAGTTCATCGCCGTGGTCGAGAAACTGAAACAGGGTCTGCAGCTCGTGATAGCCGTCGGCGCGACGGCCGAGGATATGCAGCATCAGGTTGAGCTTGGCAGGGGCGGGCAGGATCAGTTCGGCGTGGGTGGGGATGGCGGTGTTGGTCATGGGGTGCGCTGAAGAGTCGTGTTAGGGGCTTGTCTCCCCTCTCCCGCTTGCGGGAGAGGGGCGGGGGAGAGGGGCGGCAAATCACCCTCTCCCCGGCCCTCTCCCATAAATGGGAGAGGGAGTGGTCCGCCGCGTGGCCTATCCACGCGGCTGCGTGCTATGGGAGGCGCTGGGCAAGCTGTCGCGGCTGAAGCCCCTCCCACAGGTTGTGCCGCTGGCTTATTGGCCGAGCTGACGCGGCTGCCAGTCCTTGATCACCAGGGTCACTTCCAGGTTTTGGCCGTAGAGCTTCAGGCGCTCCGGCAGGGCGTAGCCGTTCTGCTCGGTGTAGCGTTGGTATTCGACCTTCCAGCCGTCCTGCTCCAGCTGCGCCAGGTGGCTTTCGCCATCGAGGGTGATGCGGCTGCGGCTTTCCGGGGCGGGCAGGCCGCGAATCCACCAGAGCAGGTTGGACACCGGCAGGTCCAGGCGCAGTTGTTCGCGCAGCAGGTCTTCCGGCGATTCGGCGCGGTAGCGGCCACGGTTGGACACTTCCAGCAGGATGTCACCCGGGCGGCCAGTCAGGCGGGCGGCACCGCCACCGAGTGGACCGGACAGGCGAATGTCGTAGTAATCCTGGCGCTGCAGCCAGAACAGTGTGGCACTGCCGGAGTCTTGCGGGGCGCGAATGCCGATCTTGCCGTTGATTTGCCAGCCATCGAGCTGGGTGATCTGCTGCTTGTGAGCCTTCCATTTGGCCGGGTCGCCCTGGCCTTCCAGCGCTTCGCGCGAGGTAAGGCCGGCGCAACCGGCAAGCAGGGCGATAAGGCTGAATACGAGTAGGTGACGAAGCATCAAAGAGTCTCGGAACCGGTCAGGCGCAACAGCGTGTCACGCAGAATGGGGCTGTCTGGCGCATCGGCGAAGGCGTCGCGCCAGACGCGTTTGGCTTCGCGCTGTTTGCCCTGGGCCCAGAGCACTTCGCCCAGGTGTGCGGCGACTTCGTGGTCGGGGAATTTCTCCAGGGCCTGGCGCAGCAGGCGCTCGGCCTCGTCGAGGTTGCCCAGGCGGTAGTTGACCCAGCCAAGGCTGTCGAGAATCGCCGGGTCGTCCGGGTTGAGCTGGTGCGCTTTCTCGATCAGCTCGCGCGCTTCTTCATAACGCGTGGTGCGGTCGGCCAGGGTGTAGCCGAGGGCATTGAGTGCCATGGCGTGTTCCGGCTCGCGCTGGATGATGTAGCGCAGGTCAGTTTCCAGCTGGGCCAGGTCGTCGCGCTTTTCCGCGAGCATGGCGCGGGTGTAGAGCAGGTTGAGGTCGTTGGGGTACTGCTCCAGGCCCTCGTTGATCACTTTCCAGGCCGGCTCGACCTGGCGGCGATTGCTCAGGCCTTCGGCTTCGATCAGGTACAGCTGGATGGCGTAATCGGGCTGCGCGTCGCGTGCCTGGGCCAGGCGCGCGCTGGCTTCGTCGATGCGCTGTTGGGCGAACAGCAGCTCGGCCTGGCGTTGCTGGGCCGGCAGATAGTCGTTGCTCGGACCGACCAGGGCGTATTCCTGCAGGGCGCTGTCGTTGTCGTTCAGCGCCTCATAAGCGCGACCAAGGTTGTAGTGCGCGGCATCGACATGGCTGCGGCGTTCGACCAGCTCTTCCAGATAAACGATGGCTTCTTCCCAGGCTTCGGCTTCCAGGCACACCAGGGCCAGGGAGAAACGCAGGTCGTCGTCGTTGGGGTTTTCCTGCACCAGCTTGGAGAATTCGCCTTTGGCGTCGTCGAGGCGATCCTGCTCGACCAGCAGGCGCGCGTAGGTCAGGCGCAGGCGCTTGTCTTCGGGGTTGTTGCGGATGCCTTTCTGCAGCAGTGGCATGGCCTCTTTGCCGCGGTCGAGGCTCTGCAGCAGGCGAGCGCGCAGCAGGATCGGCGACACCTCGTTGGTGCTCGCAGCGCTTTCTTCGAGCAGTTCCAAGGCCTCTTCGGCACGGCCGTCCTGTTGTAGCAGGATGGCCTTGCCGAACAGCAGTTGGCTGTTGTCCGGGTTCTTGCTCAGCAGGCGGTCGAAGCCTTGCAGCAGCCCGGCGCGGGTGTCCGGGTCGGTTTCCGCGGCGGACAGGGCGAGGAAATCGAAGTGGGTGTCGCCCTGGCGCTGCAGCACCTGCTCCATAAAGGTCATGGATTCGTCGTAACGGCCGGCGCGGGCCAACTGCACGGCAGCGGCGCGTTGCGCATCGATGTTGCTCGGCGCGTTACGGGCCCAGATCAGTGCGCTATCGAGCGCAGGCTGTTCAGCGCCGAGGTACTCGGCAATGCGGAAGGCGCGCTCGGCGACGCCGGCATCGCCGGTGATCTGTGCCTGCTGCACATAGTTGCCGAGGGCAATATCGAAGCGATTGCGCTGCCCGGCCAGCTCCGCAGTGAGCAGGGCGAACAGGGTTTCCTGGCTGAACGAGCCGTACTCGCTCGGCTCCAGTTGGGTGGTCTGGTCGGCTTCCTGTACCGGCGGTGTACCGTCCGGCTCGCTGGGGGCGAAGGTTTGGCAGCCGCTGAGGAAGGCGAATGCAGTGAGCAACGCGAGGGGTCTGTTCATAGTGCCTTGTCGTGCGTTATTCCGGGGCGGGGGCCGTGCTGGCGCGTGCCCTGCGACGTTCGCGGCATCATGACACAAGCCTTGGAGCAAGCCCACTGGCCAGGACGATGCGGCGAACTGTCTATTGGGACAATAGGTCGCGGGAGTTGTTCTCTCGGGGGCGAAGTAGGACAATTGCCGGCTCCCGTATTGCCCCTCAGCGACCCTGCATGGCCTTTATCGCCCTCGGTATCAACCACAAGACCGCCTCGGTAGAGGTGCGCGAGCGCGTTGCCTTTACCCCTGAGCAACTGGTCGAGGCGTTGCAGCAGCTGTGTCGGCTGACGCCCAGCCGTGAGGCAGCGATCCTTTCCACCTGTAACCGCAGCGAGTTGTACCTGGAGCAGGATCAGCTGAGCAGCGACGAAGTGCTGCAGTGGCTGGCCGACTATCACCGTTTGAGCGTCGACGAACTGCGTGCCTGCGCCTATGTGCACAGCGAGGACGATGCGGTTCGGCACATGATGCGTGTGGCATGCGGGCTGGATTCGATGGTACTGGGCGAGCCGCAGATTCTCGGCCAGCTCAAGTCCGCCTATGCCGTGGCGCGTGAGGCCGGCACCGTCGGGCCATTGCTCGGGCGCCTGTTCCAGGCCACCTTCAGCACCGCCAAGACCGTGCGCACCGACACCGCCATCGGCGAGAACCCGGTCTCCGTGGCCTTCGCCGCGGTCAGCCTGGCCAAGCAGATCTTCGCCGACCTGCACCGCAGCCAGGCGTTGCTGATCGGTGCTGGCGAGACCATCAGCCTGGTAGCGCGCCATCTGCACGATCAGGGCATCAAGCGCATCGTTGTCGCCAACCGCACCCTGGAGCGTGCCAGCCAGCTGGCTGAGCAATTCGGTGCCCATGCCGTGCTGCTGTCGGACATTCCCGACGAATTGGCGCACAGCGATATCGTCATCAGCTCCACTGCCAGCCAGTTGCCGATCCTCGGCAAGGGCGCGGTGGAAAGTGCGCTGAAAAAGCGCAAGCACAAGCCGATCTTCATGGTCGACATCGCCGTGCCACGCGATATCGAGCCGCAGGTGGGCGAGCTGGATGACGTCTACCTCTATACCGTCGATGACCTGCACGAAGTCATCGAGGAAAACCTCAAGAGCCGCCAGGGCGCAGCGCAGGCTGCCGAGGAACTGGTGGCTGCCGGCACCGACGGCTTCATGCAGCGCCTGCGCGAGCTGGCCGCGGTCGATGTGCTCAAGGCCTACCGCCAGCAGGCCGAACGCCTGCGCGACGAGGAACTGGCCAAGGCCCAGCGCATGCTGGTCAATGGCAGCAATCCCGAGGACGTGCTGGCGCAACTGGCGCGAGGCCTGACCAACAAGCTGCTGCACGCGCCCAGCGTACGCATGAAGAAACTCACCGCCGAGGGGCGCGTCGACGCGCTCAGCCTGGCCCAGGAATTGTTCGCCCTCGACGAGAGCGCGCCGCAGGACAAAGGTCTGCAATGAAAGCTTCACTGTTGAACAAGCTGGACAACCTCAGCGACCGCTTCGAGGAACTCACGGCGCTGCTCGGCGATGCCGAGGTAATTTCCAAGCAGACGCAGTTCCGCGCATATTCCAAGGAATATGCCGAAATCGAGCCGGTGATCGCGACCTTCCGTGAGCTGCGCAAGGTGCAGAGCGACCTCGAAGGCGCTCAGGCGCTGCTCAAGGAAAGCGACCCGGATCTACGCGAGATGGCCGAGGAAGAAGTGGCACAGGCCAAGGAAGCGTTGGCCAGTCTCGAAGACAAGCTGCAACGCATGCTGCTGCCCAAGGACCCCAACGACGGTCGCAACGTCTACCTGGAAATCCGCGCCGGTACTGGCGGTGACGAGGCGGCGATCTTCTCCGGCGACCTGTTCCGCATGTACTCGCGCTATGCCGAGAGGCAGGGCTGGCGGGTCGAGGTGCTGTCGGCCAACGAGGGCGAGCACGGCGGCTTCAAGGAAGTGATCGCCCGTGTCGAGGGCGACAACGTCTACGCCAAGCTCAAGTTCGAGTCCGGTGCTCATCGCGTGCAGCGCGTGCCGGAGACCGAGTCGCAGGGGCGTATCCACACTTCCGCCTGCACCGTGGCGGTGCTGCCGGAGCCGGACGAACAGGCCGCCATCGAGATCAACCCAGCCGATCTGCGTGTGGATACCTACCGCAGCTCCGGCGCAGGTGGTCAGCACGTCAACACCACCGACTCGGCGATCCGCATCACCCACATTCCCACCGGCACCGTGGTGGAATGTCAGGAAGAGCGCTCGCAGCACAAGAACCGCGCCAAGGCCATGGCCTGGCTGGCGGCCAAGCTGCAGGATCAACAGGAAGCGGCGGCGCACAAGGAAATCTCCGAAACGCGCAAGCTGCTGGTGGGCTCCGGTGATCGCTCCGAGCGCATCCGCACCTACAACTTCCCGCAGGGTCGGGTAACCGACCACCGCATCAACCTGACCCTGTATTCGCTCAATGAAGTGATTGCCGGTGGCGTGGAAGCGGTGATCGAGCCGCTGCTGGCCGAATATCAGGCCGACCAGTTGGCGGCACTGGGCGATTGAGTTTCGCTTGATCTCGTTGCGGTGCGCCGTGCGCACCGTAGCCCGGAGCAATCCGGGAGGAACTGACAGCAAGCGCTAACTTAGCGCCGAACAGTCCCCTCTCCCCTCGGGGGGTGGGGTAGGGAGAGGGGGCGCAATGGTACACCCTCTCCCCCGGCCCCCGCTCTGCGCCCCAGCCCCTCGCAGAGTTCAGGGCGCTTGAGCGGGCGAAGCGATGCTTCGCTATTTCCGCTCAAGCCCCGCAAGCGGGAGAGGGGAGAAGAATGCCGCCAGGATGAACCATGGCCACCATCGAATCCCTGCTCGACACCGCTGACCTGCCCGACTCGCCCACACCGCGATTGGATGCGGAGTTGCTGCTGGCCGCCGCGCTGAGCAAGCCACGCAGCTACCTGCGCACCTGGCCGGAGCGCGAGCTGGAGGCCGATCAACTGGCGTTGTTCCAGGCGAATCTGCAGCGCCGCCGCGAGGGTGAGCCGGTTGCTTATATCCTCGGTCATCAGGGCTTCTGGAGCCTCGATCTGGAGGTGGCGCCACATACCCTGATCCCACGTCCTGACACCGAGCTGCTGGTTGAAACAGCGCTCGAGCTGCTGCCCGCCACGCCGCTGGCCGTGCTCGATCTGGGCACTGGCACTGGCGCCATCGCCCTGGCCCTGGCCAGCGAGCGCCCGGCCTGGCAAGTGACCGGCGTGGATCGTGTCGAGGACGCCGTGGCCCTGGCTGAGCGCAATCGTCAGCGCCTGCAACTGGCTAACGCAGCGTTCTTGCACAGCCATTGGTTTTCCGCCCTGGCTGGACAGCGCTATGGCTTGATCCTGAGCAACCCGCCTTATATCCGTGCGGACGACCAGCATCTCGAACAGGGTGACGTGCGTTTCGAGCCGAGCAGCGCTCTGATCGCCGGCAGCGACGGCCTGGACGATATTCGTGCGATCATCCAGGCCGCGCCGGACCATCTGCTATCCGGAGGCTGGCTGCTGCTGGAGCACGGCTTCGACCAGGCCGAGGACGTACGCAGCTTGCTTGGCGAGGGCGGCTTCGTCGAGGTCGAGAGCCGGCGTGACCTGGGCGACCACGAGCGCATCAGTTTGGGACGTTTCGACCGTGAGTGATCAGATGCTGAGCGATGATGAACTGCTGCGTTACAGCCGGCAGATCCTGCTGAAACAGATCGATGTGGAAGGCCAACTGCGCCTGAAGCAGGGGCGTGTGCTGATCGTCGGCATGGGCGGGCTGGGCTCGCCCGTGGCCTTGTACCTGGCTGCTGCCGGTGTGGGCGAGTTGCACCTGGCTGACTTCGATACGGTGGAACTGACCAACCTGCAACGGCAGATCGCCCACGACACCGCCAGCATCGGCCAGGCCAAGGTGGACTCGGCCATGGCGCGCCTGGCGGCGATCAACCCGCAGGTCACCCTGGTGCCGCATCGTCAGGCGCTGGACGCCGATTCGCTAGCCGCCGCGGTCAGTGGTGTCGATCTGGTGCTGGACTGCTCGGACAATTTCTCCACCCGCGAGGCGGTCAATGCCGCCTGCGTCGCGGCCGGCAAACCGCTGGTCTCCGGTGCTGCGATCCGCCTGGAAGGGCAACTGTCGGTGTTCGATCCGCGCAATGAAGCCAGCCCCTGCTACCACTGCCTGTACGGCCACGGTAGCGAAGCCGAGCTGACCTGCAGCGAGGCCGGTGTGGTCGGGCCGCTGGTTGGCCTGGTCGGTAGCCTGCAGGCGCTGGAGGCGCTCAAGTTGCTGGCCGGTTTCGGTGAGCCGCTGGTGGGCCGCCTGCTGCTGATCGACGCGCTGGGTACGCGTTTTCGCGAGTTGCGGGTCAAGCGCGATCCGGCCTGCGAGGTGTGCGGTGGGCGTTAAGAATAGGCTGCAGAACTGTAGGAGCGAGCTCTGCTCGCGAAGCTTCTTGCGTCGACAGCACCATTCGCGAGCAAAGCTCGCGCCTACGAGGATGATTTGAGATGAATCAGTCGCAGGCGCCGATTGGCGTGTTCGACTCCGGCGTTGGCGGCCTGTCGGTGCTGCGCGAGATTCGTCAGCTACTGCCGAACGAGTCGCTGCTTTACGTCGCTGACAGCGGCCATGTGCCCTACGGCGAGAAAAGCCCGGAGTACATTCGCGAGCGCTGTGTGGTGATTACCGAACATCTGCTGGCACAAGGTGCCAAGGCGTTGGTGCTGGCGTGCAATACCGCGACTGCCGCTGCGGCTGCAGAGTTGCGCGAACGTTATCCGAACCTGCCCATCGTCGGCATGGAGCCTGCGGTGAAGCCCGCCGCGGCAGCCACGCGCAGTGGCGTGGTCGGCGTGCTGGCGACCACCGGTACGCTGAAGAGCGCCAAGTTCGCCGCGCTGCTCGATCGCTTCGCCAATGACGTGCGGGTGATCACTCAGCCCTGCCCGGGGTTGGTGGAATGCATCGAGGCGGGCGAGCTGCAGGCGCCCGCCACGCGAGAGTTGCTGCAAGGTTATGTCACGCCGCTGTTGGCCGAGGGCTGTGACACGCTGATTCTCGGCTGCACGCATTACCCCTTCCTGCGTCCATTGCTGAGTGAGCTGGTGCCGGCGTCGGTAACGCTGATCGATACCGGTGCGGCAGTGGCGCGGCAGTTGCAACGCCTGCTCTCGCGTCACGATCAGCTGGCGACGCTGCAGGCCAGGGAAACGCGTTACTGGAGCAGTGGGGAGCCAGCGCAACTTCGCCGGGTTTTGCCGATTTTACTGGGTGAAAAGGCCCAGGTTCTTTCCATATAGTGAATTTTTTTCCGATCAGGCTATCCCTGTTATCGGATGCTTCTATATTTTTGTCACAGCCTGATAAAAACCCTCGCTAAAAAGGAATGACTCATGAAGAAGTTGTACGCCTTTGCCGCAGCAACAGCCCTCACGTTCGGAACTATGGGGGCTGCACAGGCTGCGGATGTAACCGCGGCTATTGGTCAGAGCGGTGATTCAACGATGGTTTATCGCCTGGGCGCGCAGTGGGATTGGAACCACAGCTGGCTGGAGAGTAGCTACGGCCGTCTGACTGGCTACTGGGACCTGGGTTACACCTACTGGGACGGTGACGACACGGCGAGCAACCACAGCGTTTCCTTCGCGCCAGTATTCGTTTACGAGTTCGCCGGGCAGAACGTGCGTCCTTACATCGAAGCCGGTATCGGCGTTGCCGCTTTCTCCAGCACCGAGCTGGAAAGCAACGAACTGGGTTCGTCGTTTCAGTTCGAAGACCGCATCGGCGTCGGCCTGCGTTTCGCCGGGCAGGAAATCGGCCTGCGTGCGATCCACTATTCCAACGCCGGTCTGAAGAAGCCAAACGATGGCGCAGAAGCCTACACCGTGCATTACCGCATGAGCTTCTGAACAGTCATTGACATGGCTATGAAGAAATCGCCCCTCTATACGAGGGGCGATTTCGTTTCAGATGGTACTTAGATCATCGGGTCCCAGCGCTGCGACCAGTCCGTGTCCTCGGCGATGATTCCGCGCAGTAGATCGAACGCCTGCTGCAGCACTACCGAGTCGCGCTCGCGGGAATACACCAGGTAGGTCGGGTAGCTGAACTCGGGTGCGCGCGGCACGCGTTTGAGCACTTTCTTGTCCAGGTAGCTTTGCACCACTCGCGTGCGGAAGTAGCCAGAACCGCCGTGCTCGAGAATGTACTGAAGGGCCAGCGGCCCGAGGTTGAACGATACTGGCGCCTTTGCCCGATCCGGTAGCGCGCTGTCGTGCTGCAGGCGGAAGGCCTCGCCCCAGTCGACGTACACATAGGGTTCGGGATTCTTCGCGCGCACCAGGATCAGCTTTTCTTCCAGCAACTGCTCCACTTGCATGCCCGGCCAGTAGTTCGGCTGATAAACCAAGGCTGCATCGAGCACGCCCAGTTCAAGCTGACGCAGCAGCTCCTGACCAGCGCCGATATGGGAGTGCACGGCGTACTGGTCGATGTGGGTGCGGATGCGGCTGACCCAGCGCAGCATCAACGGGTTGCACAGACTGACCTCGCCGCCGATGTGGATGACGTTGTGATAGCCATCCGGCAGGGGCAGGTCGCGCTGCGCCGCCTCCCAGGTTTGCAGTATCTGGTTGGCATAGGCGACGAAGGCTTCGCCGTCGGCCGTCAGCTTGGCCCCGGCTCGGTTGCGTACGAACAGCGTGCAGTTGAGGTGACCTTCGAGCTTCTGGATGCGCGCCGTGACGGCTGTCTGGGTAACGTGCAGGCGTTCGGCGGCGGCGATGAAGCTGCCGCTGCGAACGATTTCCAAAAAGGTGCGGGTCAGATCGATGTCCATGTCGTGGCGGTGCTCAGCAAGCGGGCAGATGGGCAGACGGGCAGTGTAAGGGCTGCTCTGGCACTTTTCGATGAGCAGCCGCATTAGGGGGAGCGAGCTTGGATCGCAGCAGGTCGCTGCCTCAATCGAAGTGGGCCAACAGATCTCGTTGCAACGCCGCAATCACGTCGGTCTGGGTGATGATCCCCACCAGCTTTTCGTTCTCCAGCACCGGCAGGCAGTGCAGGCCGCGATCAGATAACACCCCAATCAGGTCGACGACGTGCGTATCGACATCGGTGCAGCGTACCGGGCTGCTCATCAGCTCCCCCAGGCGTGGGCGAGGGCGTCGCTTGAACAGGCCAAGGCGCTTGGCCGGGCGGTGATGCAGGGGGGCGATCAGGTCGCTGAGGCTGACGATGCCGACCAGTTGCTGGTTATGGTCGAGGATTGGCAGCGCCTTGAGGTGGTGGTGGCGCAGCAGGTGCAGGCCCTGTTTGATGCTGGTGCCCGGCGTGGCGCAGATCAGGTCGCGTGACATCACCTGGCCGGCACGGATATCGCCCATGCTGCGGCGCAGCGCATAGCGCTCGGTGCTTTTGACGATCATCGCCAGGTCTTCGCGAGTCACGTCGACGAAGGCGCCGAGTTCGTCGAGCGCCTGGTCGAGGTCGGTATCGCGGATGCCTACGCGCTCGCCGGGCAACGGGTCGCGGGTATGGTGTGCATCGGCTGCTGGCGCAGTCTGGCGCGGGTAGCGCATGCCGGTGAGGTTGTTATAGATCAGAGCACTGCTCAGCAGGCCCAGCGCGGCGATCACCACCGTCATGGCTGGGTGCCAGGCGGGTATACCCGGTGCCACGGGCGCGAATACGACGCAGAAGGCGATGGCACCGCCTGGCGGGTGCAGGCAACGCAGCGGGCACATCAGCAACAGGCTCAGACCTATCGCCAGGGCGGCGCCAAGCAGGCTGTGATCGAGCAGATGACCGACCAGCACACCGACCAGCGTGGCGCACAGATAGCTGCCGAGGATCGACCAGGGTTGCGCCAGTGCGCCCGAAGAGACGGCGAACAGCAGTACCGCCGAGGCGGCCAGCGGGCCGGAGAAGTGCACGGCCAGCTGCGGGCCGAAAAGCTGGCCGCATAGCCAGGTGGTGAAGACAAAACCCAGGCTGGCGCCGAGTGCCGCGCGCAGCCATTCGCGTGGCCGCGTGTGTGGAGCCTCGGGGAGAAAGGCGATGCACCATTGGTGCAGGCGTGATGGTGTGTTCATGGTATCCGGTCAAAAAAGAGGGCCCTTCACTACTGAAAAGCCCTGAGGGTGCCGCAAGCGGCACTTCTGGACGCCCGTCCGTGGGCGAAGGAACGTCAAGCGAGCAGAGACTCTTCGGTCGGATTGCCGGGCTCTTCGAGTGGCTGCGTGGTGACCTTGCAAGGGCGGCCCGTGGCTTGCGTCATGCGCGCCGCCGCTTCTGGATCGTCGGCGAAGGGCAGCAGGCTGGCCTGGTCGAGCGTCGACGGAATGCTACAGCTCAGCCAGCAACCGAGCAGGCAACCCAGCGTGGCGAGAACCGGCAGGATCAGGGCGTTAGGCATGGGCGGCGGCTCCAACATCCGGGGTGGAGTGCACGGCATCGATGCGTTCGCCGCTGCGCACCGTCAGCCAGGTGTTCCAGGCCATCAGCAGCATGCCGCTGGCGAAGACCGCCCCGCCCAGCAGGCGCACGACATAGCCGGGGTGGCTGGCTTCCAGCGCCTCGACGAAGGAGTAGGTGAGGGTGCCGTCCTCGTTCACCGCACGCCACATCAGGCCTTGGGTGATGCCGTTGACCCACATCGAGGCGATGTACAGCACGGTACCGATGGTCGCCAGCCAGAAGTGCGTATTGATCAGGCCGACGCTGTGCATCTGCGTGCGGCCGTAGAGCTTGGGCAGCATGTGGTAGAGCGCGCCGATGGAGATCATCGCCACCCAGCCCAGTGCTCCCGCGTGTACGTGGCCGATGGTCCAGTCGGTGTAATGGGACAGCGCGTTGACGGTCTTGATGGCCATCATCGGGCCTTCGAAGGTGCTCATGCCGTAAAAGGCCAGCGAAACGACCAGAAAGCGCAGGATCGGATCGGTGCGCAGCTTATGCCAGGCGCCGGACAGGCTCATCATGCCGTTGATCATGCCGCCCCAGCTTGGCGCCAGGAGGATGACCGACATGGCCATGCCGAGGGTTTGCGCCCAGTCCGGCAGAGCGGTGTAGTGCAGGTGATGCGGGCCGGCCCAGATATACAGGGTGATGATCGCCCAGAAGTGCACGATGGACAGGCGATAGGAATAGATCGGCCGCTCGGCCTGCTTGGGCACGAAGTAATACATCATCCCCAGGAAGCCTACCGAGAGGATGAAGCCGACCACACTATGGCCGTACCACCACTGGATCATTGCATCGGTGGCGCCGGAGTACACCGAATAGGACTTGAGCAGCGAGACCGGTTTGGCGATGTGGTTGACCACATGCACCATGCCCGTGACGATGATGAATGCGCCGTAGAACCAGTTGCCCACGTAGATGTGGCGCACCTGGCGGCGAGCGATGGTACCGAAGAACAGGTAGGCGTAGATCAACCACAACAGGGTGACCCACAAGGCGATCGGCCACTCCATCTCGGCATATTCCTTGGAGGAGGTGATGCCCAGCGGATAGCTGACGATCATCGCCAGCACGGCTGCCTGCCAGCCCCAGAACAGGAAGTTGGCCAGACCGTCGGAAATGATCCGTACTCGACAGGTACGTTGCAGCACGTAGAACGAGGTGGCGAACAGCGCGCCGCCGCCGAAGGCGAAGATCACCAGATTGGTGTGGACGGGGCGGATGCGTCCGAAACTGAGCCATGGAATACCGAAGTTCAATTCGGGCCAGACCAGTTGGGCCGCGATGAATACACCCATGGCCATTCCGAGGATGCCCCAGAACAGGGTTGTGAGGGTGAAACGGCGAACGATCTCGTAGTTGTAATAGTGAGGGGCAGTCGCAAGGGTAGCCATCATGATTCCGTCTTGCTGAGAAATTTCAGGCGTGCCTCTCCTGTCGCTCGTAACGGGCTGTTGGCGGGTTTGCGAGAGCGTGGCGGGGGCGAAGGAGAGAGCACCGAAAGTGTGCGGGACGGCGATAGGTTCGACTAATTAATAATAAATACGCTTTTATTCTATTTTTTTGATATCAAACCATAAAGTGCGGCCAAGTAATGCACTGGATTGGTGCTGGCGCACTGAAATGGCTCGGTGTTGAGCCAGGGTGTTCCTTCATGGTTGATCGTTATGTATTTATAGAAATGCACTTAATCAGCATTAAAGTTCATACATAAAATGTTACTGGCTGTAGGCAGTGGCAATGCCGCGGCGTTCTTCCAGGCATTCGGCAGCGCCGAGTTCGAACTCGCGGCAGATCAGCGGGCGTTGTGCGTAGATGGTGCAGCGCATGGTGTCGCGATCGAGTGCGATGCACCAGCCGTCGTCCAGGCGGCGCATGACCTCGCCACCCCAGTCATCGGTGTCGATGTAGCGCTGCGGCACGCCGGTGTCGCCGAGCAGCATCACCTCCAGCTGGCAACAGCAGGCTGCGCAGGTGCTGCAACTGATCTCGGGTTCGGTGGGCAGTTGGGTATGGGCAATGGTCTGGCTCATGGCGTGGCAGTGTACGCCATGCAGTGGATACGCGGGGGCTTGGGCTGACAAGGTGCAGCGGACAGTGTCGCAGGCCGCAAGCCACTTTACGTAGGAGCCCCGCCCCGGGGCGAAGCGTTTTTGGGCCGTGACGCCTGGTTCGCGGCGGGCATTGGTGCTTGTCGTAGGAGCCCCGCCTCGGGGCGAGCGTTTTGGGGCCGCGCCGCTCAGGTTCGCGGCGGGGCGCCGTTCCTGCGGAGGCTAGCCGTCAGGCCGATTGGCGGCTGCGCAGGCTTTGTTCGTATTGCGTGCGGTAGAGTTTGGCGAAGCCGTGCAATACCGGCATCACCACCGCCCAGACACCTGCGAAAATCGCCAGGGTTGGCCAGGTGCCCAGCGGCAGCTCGACGCCGGCGATCTTGGCGCCGCCGTAGTAGGACAGCGGCGCGGCAACCGCGCCGAGCAGGCTGGCTCGCCACCAGGGCTGGGCAGTCCAGGCCAGGCAGTGATTGAGGGTGCTGGCCAGCAACAGCCAGAGCAAGGCCAGCCAAAGAGGGATCAGCTGGCGCTCCTCGCCGAAGTCGAACACGCCGAGGTTGAGCAGAAAGCTGTCCAGCGCACTGCCGGCGAGAAACACGCTGAGCAGCAACTTGCCTTCGGCAGCCCAACTGCTGACCCACAGCAGGTGCACACCGATGATTGCCGCCACCACCAGCAGCCAGGGGCTGTCGCCTGCGAAGACGCAGACTAGCCAGCCGAGCTGGAACAGGAGGGCATTGGCGATCAGCTTAGGCATCGAAATTTCCTAACAGAGGCGCAGGGCGAGCGGCCGGTTTGGCCAGCAGCAATTGCGCGGTGCCAATGGTGCGTTCGAGGAAGCCGCCTTCGCAATAGCAGAGGTAGAACTCCCACAGGCGATAGAAGTAATCGTCGTAGCCCAATTGCTCCAGGCGCTGCCGCGCGTGACGCAGGTTGTCGTGCCACAGGCGCAGGGTGCGCGCGTAGTGCAGGCCGAAATCTTCCATGTGATGCAGGTTGAAGTCGGTGTGTCGGGTTACGACATCGAGCATCTTGTTTACCGAAGGCAGGGCGCCGCCGGGGAAGATGTAACGCTGGATGAAGTCCACCGACTTGCAGGCTTGCTCATAGCGTTGATCACGAATGGTGATGGCCTGCAGCAACATCAGCCCATCGGCTTTGAGCAGGCGCGAACATTGCTCGAAATAGGTGGGCAGGAATCGGTGGCCGACGGCTTCGATCATCTCGATGGACACCAGTTTGTCGTACTGGCCATCGAGGTCGCGGTAGTCCTCCAGCAGCAGGGTGACGCGATCCTCCAGGCCCAGCTCGCGAATGCGTCGCTCGGTGTGGGCGTGCTGCTCGCGCGACAGTGTGGTTGTGGTCACCCGGCAGCCGTAATGGGTCGCGGCGTAGATGGCCATGCTGCCCCAGCCCGTGCCGATTTCCAGCAGATGGTCGGACGGTTGCAGTACGAGCTTCTGGCAGATGCGTTCGAGCTTGTTGAGCTGAGCCTGTTCCAGAGTGTCCTCCTCGCTCGTGAACATCGCCGCGGAGTACATCATGGTCGGGTCGAGGAACTGTTCGAACAGGTCGTTACCCAGGTCGTAGTGCGCGGCGATGTTGCGGCGCGAACCTTGCCGAGTGTTGCGGTTGAGCCAGTGCAGGCCCTGGATCAGCGGGCGCCCCAGGCGTGCCAGGCCGCCTTCCATGGCATCCAGTACGTCGAGGTTGGCGACGAAGATGCGAATCACCGCAGTCAGGTCCGGCGTGCTCCAGTAGCCATGTATGTAGGCTTCGCCCGAGCCGATCGAGCCATTGCCCGCCACCAGACCCCAGACCGCAGGGTCATGCACGGTGATTTCGGCGCGCAGAGGAGCCTGCGGGTCACCGAAATGCAGGCTGTCCCCCGCTTCATGAATCACCAGCAGGCCGTGGTGCAGGTTCTGCAGTTGGCGCATCACGGCGCGCCGCAACAGACCGGCGCCAATGCCGTTGCCACTGCGTACCAGGCTTCTCGTTGCGGTCAGGCTAGAGCTCTTCATGGGGCATGTCCTTCGCTTGCGGGCGGGCTACACGGAAGCTGCCTTCCGCGGGCTTGTGGTCGAAAATCGGGATGCGCTTGAACAGCAGGCGCATCGCCTGCCAGTAGATGGCGGCCAGGGTTTTGCCGGTCATCCAGGGGAAACTGAGCAGATAGCGGTGCAGGCTGGCGCGGTCGAGAGCTTCGCGGTGCAGGCTGAGGCTGGCATCGAACATCTTAGTATCGCCTTGCCAGTCGGCCATGTGCACGCCAAGGCGTTCGCCGACGGCGCTGAAACTCATGCGGTATTGCAGCTCGCGCGGCAGGAAAGGCGAGACATGAAAGGCCTTGTCTACGCTGACCTGGTGACGGCCTTCGCCCTCTGCCGGCAGCACGTAGTGATAACGCTCACGCCACGGCGTATTGCTGACTTCACAGAGAATTGCCATCAGGCGCTGGTCGGCGTCGTGGCAGTAAAAGATGCTCACTGGATTGAACGCCAGGCCCCAGCTGCGCGGCTGCGTCAGCACGCAGATGCGACCTTGCGGGCGTGTGCCCAGTGCCTGCTCCACGCGATCGCGCACCGCGTCATGCAGCGCCACGCCCTGGCGGGTGGACTCGGGCAGGTAATCGCTCTCGCGAAACGCGAACGGTGCGAAGCGGCCGCGTCCGGCCAGCTTGGAGAGAGCGAACAGCTGCGCCTGCTCGCTCAGGTCCAGGTACAGCAGGCCCATGCGATAGCGAAAGGCATGCGCGCGCGGGGCGAAGCGACGATGCTGCACCCAGCCGCTGTACAGCGCGCTGTGCATCACAGCGTCTCTCCGAAGGCGCGCGCCACGCGCAGGGCGCTGACCACACCGTCTTCATGGAAGCCGTTGGCCCAGTAGGCACCGCAGTAATAGGTGTGCTGGGCGCCGAGCAATTCTTCCCAGCGCGCCTGGGCGGCGGTTCCGGCCAGGCTGTACTGGGGGTGGGCGTACTGGAAGCGTGCAAGGATCTTGCTCGGGTCGATGGCGGCCGTCTGGTTGAGGCTGACGCAGAAGGTGGTGTCTGCCTCGACGCCCTGCAGAATGTTCATGTTGTAGGTGACGGCTGCCGGCTGATCGGTCGGCCCGCCCAATCGATAGTTCCAGCTGGCCCAGGCCAGCTTGCGCTTGGGCAGCAGGCGCGTGTCGGTATGCAGCACCACGTCGTTGTTGGCGTAGGGCAGGGCGCCGAGAATGTCCCGCTCCTGTTCGCTGGGCTGCTCGACCAGGGCCAGGGCCTGGTCGCTGTGGCAGGCGAAGATCACCTTGTCGAAGCGCTCGCTGCCGGCTGCGCTGTGCAGGATGACGCCGTCCTGATCACGGACGACGCGGCTGACCGGGCAGTTGAGGCGAATGCGCTCGGCGAAGCTGGCGGTCAGCGGTGCCACATAGCTGCGTGAGCCGCCTTCGATCACCTGCCAGGTCGGGCGGTCGCTGACCGAGAGCAGGCCGTGGTTCTTGCAGAAGCGCACGAAGAACTGCAGCGGGAAACCGAGCATGTCGGCCAGCGACATCGACCAGATGGCCGAACCCATCGGCACGATGTAATGCTCGATGAAGCGGCGGCCGTAGCCGTTGCGCTCAAGGTACTGGCCGAGGGTGGTGTCGGCGTCGATGCGGCTGTTGGCCAGGTCGTCCAGCGACTGGCGATTGAAACGCAGGATGTCGCGCAGCATGCCCCAGAACGCCGGCGACAGCAGGTTGCGGCGCTGGGCGAACAGGGTGTTGAGGTCGTGGCCGTTGTATTCCACGCCGGTGGCCGGGTCGCTGACCGAGAAGCTCATTTCGGTGGGTTTGAAGCCGACGCCGACTTGTCCCAGCAGGCGGATGAAGTTGGGGTAGGTCCAGTCGTTGAAGACGATGAAACCGGTATCTACTGCATAGCTGCGGCCGTCCACCTGCACGTCGACGGTATGGGTGTGGCCGCCGATCCAGTCGCTGGCCTCGAACACCTGAATGTCGTGCTGGCGGTTGAGCAGGTAGGCGCAGGTCAGGCCGGCAATGCCGCTGCCGACGATGGCGATTTTCATGCGTTGTCCTCGTTACGCGCCAAGCGGCGACCTATGGCCAGTTGCAGGCTGCTGGGCAGGCTACCGAGCAGTTTCAGGATGGCGATGAAGGGGGTGGGGAAAGCGATCTCGTGCGGGCGCTTGTCCAGGCGTGCGGCGATGTGCCGTGCGGCGCGTTCCACCGGCCAGCGCATGGGCATGGGGAAGTCGTTCTTCTGCGTCAGCGGGGTATCGACGAAACCGGGACTGACCAGGGTGACGTCGATGCCTTCTGCCGCCAGGTCGATACGCAATGTTTGCATCAGGTAGCGCATCGCCGCCTTGGACGCACCGTAGGCCTCGGCGCGTGGCAGCGGCAGGAAGGTGACCGAACTGCCGACGCCAACCAGGTGCGGGCGGTTGCCTCGGCGCAGCAAGGGCAGGGCGGCCTCGATGCAGTAGCTGGCGGCGAACAGGTTGGTGCTGACCACGCGTTCGATCATCGCGGCCTCGAACTGGCGCACCTCGATGTATTCGCAGGTGCCGGCGTTGAGGATCACGCAATCCAGCGCGCCCCACTGTTGAGCGATGCGCTCGCCAATCGCGCGCACCTGCTCGGCGTCGGTCAGGTCGCCGGGAGCGACCAGCACCTGTTCGCCATAGCGCGCGGCGAAATCCTGCAATGGGCCGCTGCTGCGTGCGCTCAGCGCCAGTTGATGGCCGCCCTTGAGCAACTCCTCGGCCAGTGCGGCACCGATACCGCTGCTGGCGCCAGTGAGCCAGATACGTTTCATGCCAGCCTCCGCTTCAACCAGGCGATCACGCTGCCGAGCACTGGCAGATGTTCATAGAGCAGTGCGCCAGCATCGAAGTAGTCACGGTGTTGATAAACGCGCTCACGCCAGAGCAGATGCGAGCAGCCCTCTACGACGATTTCCTCGCCGCCACGTAGGCGTGGGTGGCGATAACGCATGGTCCAGCGCAGGTAGCCTTCACCGTCGGCGACCTGATCGAAACCATGGAACTCGAAACGCAGCGCTTCGACGTTGGCGTAGAGTTCGGCGAAATAGCGGCGCAGCGCCGTCAGCCCATGCACTTCATGCAGCGGGTCGCGAAACAGCACATCGTCGCTGTACAGCTCGCCGAGCAGATTGAGGTTGTCCTTGTTCAGCGCGGCGAAACGCTCGGCGAAGTCGTGAAGAAATGCACTCATGCCGGAACCTCCCGCGCAGAGAGGTTCTTGAACGCGGCCAGGGCGCGTTCACGTGAGCGCGCCAGATCGACGATCGGGCGAGGGTAGCCGGCGGGCGCGAACAGGCCGCCGAGTGCGGACGGGTCATGAATATCACGCTTGTTCAGCCCGGCCAGTTCCGGCACCCATTGGCGAATGAACTGGCCATCGGGATCGAATTTCTGCGACTGGCTGATCGGGTTGAAAATGCGGAAGTAGGGCGCTGCGTCGGTGCCCGTGGAGGCGCTCCACTGCCAGCCACCGTTGTTCGCGGCCAGGTCGCCGTCGATCAGGTGGCGCATGAAGAAACGCTCGCCTTCGCGCCAGTCGATCAGCAGGTTCTTGGTCAGGAACATGGCGACGATCATGCGCAGGCGGTTGTGCATCCAGCCGGTTTCCAGCAGTTGGCGCATGGCCGCATCGATGATCGGCAAGCCGGTGCGGCCCTCTTGCCAGGCGGCCAGGTCTTCGGGGGCGTGGCGCCATGGCACAGCCTCGGTTTCCAGGCGGAAGGCACGGTGGCGCGATACTCGTGGATAGCCGACCAGTGTGTGCTTGTAGAACTCACGCCAGAGCAGTTCGTTGATCCAGGTAACGATGCCTGGGTTGCCACTGTCGAACTCACCCTGATTGGCCGCGAGTGCGGCATGCAGGCATTGCCGCGGCGATACGACGCCGGCGGCCAGATAGGCCGACAGCTGGCTGGTGCCAGGTTTGGCGGGGAAGTCGCGTTCATCCTTGTAGTAGGCCACCTGCTCGTCGGCAAAGCGCTCCAGGCGCTGCAGCGCAGTGTTCTCTCCGGCGGGCCAGAGCAGGCGCAGGCTGTCGCTGGGTGTAGCGAAACCCTCTACGGTTTCGGGGACGACGTCACTGCTGATGGCCAGCGGCGTTTGTGCCTTCGGAGGGGCGATCAAGGCTGGCAGGGCTGTGTGCAGGCGCTCGTAGCACACCTTGCGGAACTGGCTGTAGACCTGGAAGTAGCCGCCGGAGCGGGTCAGTACGCTGCCAGGTTTGAACAACAGTTGATCGAGGTGGCTGTGCCAGGCAATGGCCTGCTGGCTGAGGTAGGCGCAGACCTGCTGATCGCGCAGGCTTTCGTTTATGCCGTATTCCTCGTTGACGTGCACGGCGCTGATGTCGTGGTCATGGCAGACCTCGGCGACCTGCAGCGGCGCCTCGCTCCAGTCGTGGCAGTGACGTACCAGTAGCGGCACATTGAGCGCCGCCAGGGCCTTGCTCAGCTGCGCCAGGTTGCGCAGCCAGAAGTCTACCTTGCTCGCGGCGTCGTCATGGCGCTGCCACTGGCCGGGCGTGACGAGATACAGGGCGATGGTCGCGCCGCTGCTCATGGCGTGGTTCAGGGCGGTGTTGTCCTGGGTGCGCAGGTCGCTGCGAAACCACATCAGTTGCTGCATGGGGGGACCTCTTGGGCACCGAGCAAGCCACGGCGCAATAGCCAGGCGTGCGCGTTGAGCGGGTCGCTGGCCGATTCCAGATCAGTCAACGAGTCGCGGTGAATGTGGGCGGCGGGGCCAGCGAGCAACAGCGGCACTTGGCATTGTTCGGCCAGCCGGGGTAGCTGGCGGCGCACCAGGGCACCGTCCAGGGCTTCTTCGGCGTATAGCAGCACGGCGCGCGGGGCGATGTGCTCCAGCGCCGTCAACAGTTCGTTGGGCGGTAGCGGCCAATCGAAGACCTCTACCGGGCAATCACTGGCGCTGGCCAGCCAGGCGCACAACCACAGGCCCGGCTCCATCGGTGCCTCGCCGAGGTTGATCAGCAGCAGCGGCGCGCCACCAACCTGGCGATTGCAGTGGTAGATACGGGTGGCCAGCTTGCTGCGCAGCCAGGAGAGGAAGAACACTTGCTCGGCACGTGCGCCGAACTGGCCTTGCCAGCGCTGACGCAAGTCACCCAGCAGTGGCCACAGCAGCTGTTCCACCAGGGTGCTGGCCGGGTAGAGCGCCAGTGCCGAATTGAAGCGGTCATCCAGGCGTCGCTCGTTGAGCTGGGCGATGCAGCCGAGTAATTCGTTGCGCTGACGTGACCAGGTATCGGTAGTAGTGGCTTGCGGCACCTGCTCATGGTCGAGCAGCGCCTTGACCTGACCGACTGCAACGCCGCGCGCCAGCCAGGCGAGAATGGCGTTGATGCGCACGAGGTTGGCCGGCGAGTAGAGGCGGTGCCCCTTGGGTGTGCGGTACGGCACGATCAGGCCATAGCGGCGTTCCCAGGCACGCAGGGTCACGGCGTTGATGCCGGTGCTGCGGGCTACCTCGCGGATCGGCAGGTAGCCCTCGTCGAGCGCCTGGCGGTAGTCGTGGCCGGTTTCTTCTTCGGCGATGGTTTCGCTGGTCATGGCATCACAGCGCGTTGCGCAGGCTGAGTGGCTCGGGGTGCGGCTGCAGATACGCCTGCTCGGCGATGTAGCGATCCGGGTGACGGCGGAAGTGGTGCTTGAGCAGCGTCAGCGGTACCACCAGCGGAACGATACCCTCGCGGTATTGACCGATCAGTTGCTGCATCTCCTGCTTCTCGTCGGCACTCAGGGTGCGTTTGAGGTAGCCGCTAAGGTGCTGCAGCACATTGCTGTGGGTGCCACGGGTGGCGCATTTCTTCAGCGCGCTCATCAGTTCGCTGAAATAGCGCGGCGCCAACTCGCCCAGGTCGTGCTGGCTGAGGTCGCCGAGCATGCGCCCGAGCGACTTGTAGCGCACCGGATCGGTGGCCATCAGCAGGTACTTGTAGCGCGAGTGGAAGGCGATCAGTGAACGGCGCGTCAGCCCCTGCAGCAGCAGGCGTTGCCATTCGGCGTGGGCGTATACGCGGGTGATGAAGTTCTCGCGCAGGACCGGGTCGTTGAGGCGACCGTCTTCTTCCACCGGCAGATCCGGGTGCCGCGCGCAGAAGGCGGCGGCGAAGATGCCGCGGCCCGGCTCGCTCGGGCGTCCGCCTTCCTGGTAGACCTTGACCCGCTCCAGGCCGCAGGAGGGCGACTGCTGCATAAAGATGTAGCCGCTGATGCCTTGCAGCTCGTTGGCCATGCGCTCGCCGTAGGCGGCCAGGGCAGCGGTGACGTCGCGCGCGCGGTCGACGGTGCCGACAGCACGCGGCGCATGTGGGTCGCCAACCAGACGAATCGGTTCCCTCGGGATCGACATGCCGATGCCGACCTCGGGGCAAACCGGGATGAAATCGAAGTGTTCAGTGAGGCTGCGGCTGCACAGGCGCGACAGCTTGTGGCCGCCGTTATAGCGGACTTCGGCGCCCAGCAGGCAGGCGCTGATACCCAGTTTGGCTTTGCTCGCTTGCATAACTTGACCTCGTTAGACCTTGTACATGAAGCAATCCATGTACAACTTGTGTCTATCATAGGTGTGTGGTTATACAAGTCAAATTATTTGTATAGGTTTGGTGTTGGTTTCTTGTGCGGGCAAGCGGTGTCTGCCCGTGGGGGCATCACAGGCCATCGCCCTGGGTTCAGCGCCAACCTTGCAGCCAGCGCTCGGTATCTTGCAGTTGGCGCCAGTCGAGCCGCTGGCTGCGTTGTGTGAGCACCGCCTGAAGCTCGACGCCGAGGACGTTGTCTTGCTCGTCGCGGATCAGTTCGGTCACCAGGAAATGACGCTCGCGATTCTGCGGCTGCGCGGCCGTCCATTTCGACAGCAGCAGTTTGCGTGGGTTGAGACGACGCTTGTCGGGCGTGCTCATTGCAGGTGCTCGAGCAGGCGGCGTGCAGCATCCTGGCCGCTGAGCCAGGCACCTTCGACGCGGCCCGACAGGCACCAGTCGCCACAGGCGTACAGGCCCAGGTCGGCGTCGGCCAGCGCGCCCCATTGGTGGGTTTGGGCCGGGCGGGCATAGAGCCAGCGGTGGGCGAGGGTGAAGCTTGGGGCCGGCACGGCGCAACCGATCAGCTCGGCGAAGGCGCCGTGCAACTGTTCGATCACCGCTTCCTTGGGCAGATCCAGATTCTGTCGGCTCCAGGCGCTGCTGGCGTGCAGCACCCAGGTGTCGAGGTGGTTGTCGCGGCCGGGTTTGCTGCGGTTGCGCGCCAGCCAGTCGAGCGGACTGTCTTGCACGAAGCAGCCTTCCACGCGGGTATCAAGCGGGCGCTCGAAGCCCAGCGCCACCGCCCAGGTCGGCTCCATGATCACGCTCGCTGCGGTGCCAGCCAGTTTCGGCGCGGCTGCCAATAGGGCACTGGCTTGGGGGGCGGGCGTAGCAACGATCACATGGCTGTAGGGGCCGTGGCTGTTGCCTTCGGCATCGAGCAGGCTCCAGTAGCGGTCGCCGCGGAACACTTCGGTGATACGGCAACTGAATTTGACCGGCAGGGCGCCGAGCATGGCACGGGTGATGGCACTCATACGCGGGCTGCCGACCCAGCGTAGTTGCTCGTCAGGTGAGGCGCTGAGCTGGCCGTCCTGGGCGTTGTACAGGCTCGGTTGCCACTCGGCGACCCAGCCACGCGCCTGCCATTGCTGCACCACCTCGACGAAGCGGCGGTCGCGTGCGGTGAAGTATTGCGCGCCGAGATCCAGGCTGCCTGCGTCACTACGCTTGCTCGCCATGCGCCCGCCGCTACCACGGCTCTTGTCGAACAGTTCGATATCCTGGCCGGCGGCGTGCAGGGCCTGGGCGGCGGATAGCCCCGCGATGCCGGTGCCAATGATGGCGATGGGTGCGTTCATGGTTACCTCGTCAGCGCTGAATGCTATACAGGCTAAGGTTTGGACAAAAGCTATACAAGAGTGTTTTCATGTACAGCTGTCGCCGAAAGCGGCGCTCCCTTGCTTTAGGTTTAGGACAAACGCGACAGGTATGCGCGTCATGAACCAGACTAAAGGTGAAGTTTCTTCCATTGCCATGCGAGGACGATGCCATGCATATCCTGCTGACCGGCGGCACCGGTCTGATCGGACGAGCGCTCTGCGCGCACTGGAGCGAGCAGGGCCACCGCTTGACTGTCTGGAGTCGTGAGCCAAGCAAGGTGGCGCGTCTCTGCGGGGCCGATGTTCGAGGCATTGCCCGGCTTGAAGAGCTGGGTGAAGAACCACTGGATGCGGTGATCAATCTGGCCGGCGCGCCCATTGCTGACCGCCCCTGGAGCAGCAAGCGCAAGGCGCTGCTGTGGTCCAGCCGTATCGGGGTCACCGAGCAGTTGCTGGCCTGGCTGCAGGGGCGTACACAGCGTCCAGCGGTGTTGTTGTCGGGCTCGGCGGTGGGATGGTACGGCAACGGCGGTGAACGTGAGCTGAGTGAGGATACGCCGCCGGTCACTGATGATTTCGCCGCCCAGTTGTGTGGCGCCTGGGAAGAAACTGCACAACGCGCCGAGGAGTTGGGGGTTCGTGTGGTGCTGGTGCGCACCGGCCTGGTGCTGAGCCCTGACGGCGGCATGCTCAAGCGTTTGTTGTTGCCGTTCAAGCTTGGTGTTGGCGGCCGGATTGGTGATGGCCGGCAGTGGATGCCCTGGATTCATATCGCCGATCAAATCGGCCTGATCGATTTTCTCTTACAGCACGGAGATTCTCGCGGTCCTTATAATGCCTGCGCGCCGCTACCGGTGCGTAATGCCGAGTTCAGCAAAGCGCTGGGCCAGGCGCTGAGCCGCCCGACCATTTTCCCGGCGCCGGCCTTCGTTCTGCGCGCTGCACTCGGCGAGATGTCCGAGCTGCTGCTGGGCGGTCAGCGCGCCGTGCCGACACGTCTGCTGGAGGCAGGTTTCAGTTTTCGTTTCACCCATCTGGATGTGGCACTAGCCGATCTGCTGGGCCATCAATAGCTAGGATTTCGCATGACCGATCACGCATTGTTGCTGGTTAACCTGGGTTCGCCCGCGTCCACCGAAGTAGCCGATGTTCGCCGTTACCTCAATCAGTTCCTGATGGATCCCTATGTCATCGACCTGCCCTGGCCGCTGCGTCGTTTGCTGGTGTCGCTGATTCTGATCAAGCGTCCTGCGGCATCGGCGCACGCCTATGCCTCGATCTGGTGGGAAGACGGTTCGCCGCTGGTAGTGATCAGCCGCCGTCTGCGGGAAGCGATGAAGGCTCAGTGGACCCAGGGCCCGGTGGAACTGGCCATGCGTTATGGCGAGCCTTCCATCGAGTCGACCCTGCAGCGTCTGGCCGCGCAGGGGATTCGTGAGGTGACCCTGGCGCCGCTGTATCCGCAGTTTGCCGACAGCACCACCACCACGGTGATCGAGGAGGTCAAGCGGGTGGTGCGTGAGCGTGGGCTGGACATGCGTCTGTCCACGCTGCCGCCGTTCTACGATCAGCCGGAGTATCTTGACGCCCTGATCGCCAGTGCCAAGCCTTACCTGGAGCAGGAATTCGATCACCTGTTGCTGAGCTTCCACGGCCTGCCGGAACGTCACCTGCACAAGCTCGATCCCAGCGGTCACTGCCTGAAAGGCGACGACTGCTGCCGCAGCGCTTCGCCCGCGGTACTCGCCAACTGCTACCGCGCGCAATGCCTGCGCAGCGCCGAGCTGTTCGCTCAGCGCATGGGCCTGCGCCCGGAACAGTGGTCGGTGAGCTTCCAGTCGCGCCTGGGGCGCGCCAAGTGGATCGAGCCCTACACCGAGACGCGTCTCGACGAGCTGGCGGCGCAGGGCGTGAAGAAACTGCTGGTGATGTGTCCGGCCTTCGTCGCCGACTGCATCGAAACCCTGGAGGAGATCGGTGACCGTGGCCGCGAGCAGTTCGTCGAAGCCGGTGGCGAAAGCCTGCAGCTGGTCCCCTGCCTGAACGATCATCCTGACTGGGCGGCGGCATTGAAGGTGTTGTGCGAGCGCGCGCCCGTTATGGTCTGAGGGACTGTTGACCGTCGGGGCGAGCCATTCGCCTCGGCGGGTATGAAGCATTCGCCGATCTGATAACACCTTCGAGCGATACTCACTGCCGTTTATATCGTCCTAAGCTGGCGCTTCTTTCAACCGTCGCGCATCGCGTTCTGCGGTGCCGAGGAGAGCGTCCGTGCATAACAACAATAACGGCTATCCCTCCAGTGCCCGAGCCTGGACCACTGTTGCCATCCTGATGGTGGCGTATGTCCTGTCCTTCGTTGATCGGCAGATTCTCAACTTGCTGGTCGAGCCCATTCGTCGCGATTTGGCGATCAATGACACGCAGATGAGCCTGCTGATGGGCCTGTCGTTCGCTCTGTTCTATACCGTGTGCGGCATTCCGCTGGGCCGTGTGGCCGATACCCGCAGCCGGCGCGGGCTGATCGCGGTCGGCATTCTGTTCTGGAGCGCCGCTACCGCCGCCTGCGGCATGGCCAAGCTGTACTGGCAGTTCCTCCTGTGCCGCATCGGCGTGGGTGTGGGCGAGGCGGCGTTGTCGCCCGCGGCCTATTCGCTGATTGCCGACAGCTTTCCCGCCGAGCGCCGGGCCACGGCCATCAGCGTCTACTCCATGGGCGTCTACCTCGGTTCGGGCCTGGCCTTTCTGGTTGGCGGCCTGGTCATTCAGTTCGCCTCGGCGCAGGGCGACGTTACGTTGCCGATGCTGGGTGAGGTGCGTCCCTGGCAGCTTATCTTCCTCATTCTCGGCGGTGCCGGCGTGCTCTTCACGTTGTTGATGTTCGCGGTCAAGGAGCCTGCTCGGCGTGGCGCCGGTGCTGGGGTGGCGGTGCCGCTCAGCGAAGTGGGGCGCTACATTCGTGCCAATCGACGTACCGTGCTGCTGCACAACTTCGGCTTCGCCGGTTTGGCCTTCGCCGGTTACGGTAGCGCCGCCTGGATACCGACCTTCTTCATCCGTACCCACGGTTGGGATGCCGGCCAGGTCGGCATCGTCTACGGCAGTATCGTTGCGGTGTTCGGTTGCCTGGGGATCGTCTTCGGTGGGCGACTGGCTGACTGGATGGCCAAGCGCGGGCGCAGCGATGCCAACATGCGTGTCGGCCTTTACGCGGCTCTGGGTGCCTTGCCCATGGTGGTGTTGTATCCGTTGGTGGACAGCGCATTCTGGGCCAGCGTGCTGATGGCCCCCACGGTGTTCTGCCTGAGCATGCCGTTCGGCGTGGCGCCAGCGGCGATCCAGGAAATCATGCCCAATTCGATGCGCGGCCAGGCGTCGGCCATCTATCTGTTCGTCATCACCCTGATCGGCCTGGGAGTGGGGCCGACCGCTGTGGCGCTGGTCACCGACTTCGTCTTCGCCGATGACGCCGCGCTGCGCTATTCGCTGCTGATCGTCACCACCCTGGCAGTGTCGACGTCGATCATCCTCCTGGCCAAGAGCCTCAAGCCGTACCGCGCAAGCGTCACGCGGTTGGAGCAATGGGCCGCTAATGTGGCCTGAGCAGGCGCATTTTCCTGCCGTGTCGTGCGTTGATCGGCACGATTTATGCGCCAGGGCACAGGCAGCGTGGAATTTTTGCGCTTTACTGAGGTTCTGAGTGTTGCGCGCGCCATTGGGGCGCGTGCCAGCCAGGGAACCTCTGCATGGGAGCGAGGCCAGCGTCTGCTGCACACGGCAGGCCAATCAACAACTCGGTATTTTTGCCGCGGTTAGTGCTGTCGGTGCTGGCTGTGCTGTTGCTGCTCAGCGGCTGCAGTGGTCGTCTGGATAACGATTCCATCCTGCACACGCGCAATCCGCTCAAACCCACTGAGGTGCTGCAGACGGACGTTGATCGCATGGCTACCCTGGCCATGCGTAACAACCTCAACAGCCTCTATAGGCTGATGAACAAGCTGTATCAACGTAACCCACGCGAATGGCGCAAGAATTCCCTGCCCGACGCCGCTGCTGCCGAGCGCGCTATCCAGTACGCCATCGAACATAACCAGGACTGGCCAACCTTGGGCGGCCGACGTGATGTTGCGGCGCTGGATTATTCGCTGAGCCCGGCATTTCAGGGCGACCGCGTAGCGGCCTTCACCTATGCCATTGGCAGCATGCTGGTGACGGCTCACGGTGGGCGCACCGAGTTCTACCTGACCGACAGCTTCAATGCGCAGTTCATCCACAACGCCGCGCGCAATCTTGAGAAGGCCGGCTGGATGCTCTCGCAACGGCGTGACGCTACGGGCCAGCCGATGCTGCTATCCAACGAGTTCTCCGAGCAGGGCAACAACCTCAGCTATGCAGTGGAGTTCGGCAAGATGGTGGCGCGCCTCGATCTGCTCACCCATGTGCTGGAAGAGCGTTACCGGCGGATGGGCGCCAACTACGCCCAGAGCCTGTTCCTGCTGAATTTCCTGCCGGTGCAGTAGCACGCGCCCCTGTCCCTGGGCGCGCTCGCTGGGTGGGATCGCCGGCAATGGTGTCGAGCCTCCGTCCAGCAGCATCGACACCAGTTGCTCAGGGCAGGTGTAAATCAGACCTTGCGGACGAACTCGGACTTGAGCTTCATCGCACCGATGCCATCGATCTTGCAGTCGATATCGTGATCGCCGTCGACCAGGCGGATGTTCTTCACCTTGGTACCCACCTTGACCACCAGCGACGAGCCTTTGACCTTGAGATCCTTGATCACGGTGATGGTGTCGCCGTCCTGCAGCAGGTTGCCGACCGAGTCCTTGATCACGCGCGCGTCATCGCTGTTCTCGGCGCTCTCGCCGGCTTTCCACTCGTGGGCACATTCGGGGCAGACCAGCTGCGTGCCGTCTTCGTAGGTGTATTCGGAGTTGCATTTGGGGCAGGGCGGCAGAGTGGTCAAGGCTTGTCCTCGGTGAGCTGGAATAAACCGCAGATTATATAGGGTTTTGTTCGCGGGCGCCGCTCTAGGACGTGAAGCCACCGAGATATGGGTGTTTTAAATATTGGACTTATCAGCGGGAGGTGGTTTACCTGTATTTCCCTTTAAGCGCCTTTTTATGGGCGTTTACTTGATATGCCAACAATGAGGTACCAGAAAATATCGAGCAGATTTGTTTGACATATTTTACGGCTCGGGCAGGCTGGCTGCAGATTCCGTTGCCGAACCGGGTAACGGGCAGCATCGCTGCAGCCCCTCTCTGGATGGAGTTGACCCGGTTCGAGCCGCCGTCGGAAGGCGGCACTCAGGCTCAGGATGAGTCTCGGTGCGCGGGGTTAGCCAAACAGGCCGCACGTGCTACAGCAGAATGTTCTGCTGGCCAGCGGTCTGCACAGCAACGATAGGCCCGGCCTGTCCCAAGGTGACGTATGTCCGACAACAAGATCCGCAACACCCCCAGCAAGAACAATCTCCGCAAGCCCGTCGTGTTGATGTCCATGGGCGCTCAAGAGCGCAAGGGCCACGACTATCAGGTAATGACCCACAAATACATCCAGCCCCTGGTCGAATTCTCCGGGTGCGTTCCGGTGCTGGTGCCCACCTGCTGTGGCATCGACGACCTCGAGCAGTATCTGGACATGGCTGATGGCGTGTACCTGACCGGTGCCGGCAGCAACATCGACCCGGCGCTCTATGGCCAGGAAAACGAGACGCCGAACAAAGGCCAGGACCGCGATCGCGATCTGTTCGATCTACCGTTGATCCGTGCCGCCATCGCCCGCGGTCTGCCGATCTTCGGTATCTGCCGCGGCATGCAGGAAATCAACGTGGCGCTTGGTGGCGACATCTACCAGAAGGTCTACGCCGAGCCGGGTTTCAACGACCATCGCGAGAATCCTGATGACCCGGTCGAGGTGCAGTACGCGCCCAGCCACAGTGTGCGCCCGGTAGCCGGTAGCTGGTTCGCCGAGCTGATGGGCAAGGACGAGATTCA
This sequence comes from Pseudomonas sediminis, assembly GCF_039555755.1. Taxonomy (NCBI): domain Bacteria; kingdom Pseudomonadati; phylum Pseudomonadota; class Gammaproteobacteria; order Pseudomonadales; family Pseudomonadaceae; genus Pseudomonas; species Pseudomonas sediminis. The sequence continues at coordinate 566,769 of NZ_CP154631.1, read as the reverse complement.
GGTCAACTCCCTGCACGGCCAGGCCATTCGCAACCTGGGCAAGGGGCTGGAAGTGCTGGCGACCGCCGAGGATGGTCTGATCGAGGCGGTGCATGCGCCGAGCCTGTCGCCCTTCCTGTTCGCGGTGCAGTGGCATCCGGAATGGCAGGCTGCACTGAACCCGGATTCGGTGAAGATCTTCCAGGCTTTCGGTGACGCCTGTCACCGCCGAGTCGCCTCGCGCAACAGCCGTCAGGCTGCCTGATCCGCGCCAAACGCACCGCTGGTCCCTACATCAGTAGGGGCTTGGCGGTTGCGGCCAGTTCAGGGTGCCGCTGTCGCTGAAGCGACGCGTGCCGAACAGGCCATCGGCGAGTTTGCCGCGAAGCACGTAGGGCACTTCCTGGCCGGGTTGATAGCCGGCCGCGCCCCAGGCCTGACGCACCACTGAAAACGCCGAAATGCTCACCGGGACGCTCAGTACCGTCTCGCCGAAGCGTGGCACGCTGCCGCTCTGGTCGCTGACGCCACTGGCCAGCGGTTGGCCGTTTACGTCCAGATCCAACGCCATGCCGTTGAAGCTTACCGCGCTGTCATTGGGGTTCTGCACTCGCAGTTTGACCGCGAAACGTACTTCCAGGCCCTGACCGGGCAAAGGTTCCAGGCCGACCAGATCAACCCGTAGCGGATCACGATTGCTCAGGCTGGCGCAGGCGCCCAGGGTGGCTGCGAGCAGGCTTATGAGGCAGAGACGGAGCAGGCGAGGCATGACGATCTTCCCTGGACTTGATGGGTTCAGGATAGAAGACCGCAGTGCGCGCCATTAGCTCCCGGCACGTTGCCGGCTGCCCAGCACCAGTGCGATGCCGCCGAGCACGGCGACGGCACTCAAGGTCAGGCGCAGAGACAACGCTTCGCTCAGCAGCAGGCTGCCGCCGAGAGTGGCGAGAATCGGCACGCTCAGTTGCACCGTGGCGGCCTGGCTGGCGCGTAGTCCTGGCAGGGCGCTGTACCAGATGGCGTAGCCAACGCCGGAGGTCAGGGTGCCGGACAGCACGGCGTAGAACAGGCCTGGCCCGTCCCTGTCGAGATGTGGCAGCTGCACCAGCGCCAGCAGCAGGGCCAAGGGGGCTGCACGCAGGAAGTTGCCGGCGGTCACGGCCAGCGCATCACCCTGGCCACGCCCCAGCAGTGAGTACGCTCCCCAAGCGATGCCGGCCAGCAGCATCAGCAAGGCCGCCAGCAGTGGTGGCGCACTGGCGCCGGGTAGCAGCAGCGCCAGCAGGCCGGCCGTCGCCAGCGCCGTGCCGAGGCTGGCGCCCAGCCCCAGGCGTTCGCCACGCAGCAAGCCCCAGAGCAGCATGCTCAATTGCACCGAGCCGAACAGCAGCAGGGCGCCGATGCCGGTATCCAGCTGCAGATAGGCGAAGGAAAACGTCGCGGCGTAAGTGAACAGTGCCAGTGCGCCTGGCCAGTTACCGGCGACGGGTTGTCTGGCCTGCCTCAGCCTGAGCAACAGCCAGAGCGTCAGCGCGCCAGCGAACAGGCGGATCGCCGTGAAGCTGGCGGCATCGATGTCGGTTTCACGCAGTGCGAGGCGGCACAGCAGTGAGTTGCCGGCGAACGCCAGCATGGCAAGGCAGGTAAGCAGCAGGATACGCGGTGGCATCGTCCATCCTTGGGTGAAGGTCTGGTGATGCCGTGCAGCTAACCACGCCCGGCTGGTCGATGGCATTGGCAGAAGGTCGCAAGTGGCTGCGACCTTGGCCATTCAGGCAGGGGGCAGATGATCAGAAGTGCGCTTTGACCAGCAGGCTGGCGGTGTTCTGGTCGGTCGGGCCAACGAATTGGCTGACGTCGCCGCCGTCCTTGATGCCGTACTTGTTCTTCCAGTAGTCGTATTCGATACCCACGTAGAGCTGCTTCTCGCCCCACTTAAGCGCCTTGCCCAGGTCGTACTTGATCTGTGGGTTGAAGTGCAGGTTGGCGTGGTACTCGCCGCGACGGTTCTGGTCATTGTCCACCACCCAGTCCATGAAACCGTCGATGAGAATGTCCGATTCGCCGACGGGGATGGTGTAGCTCCACACCGGGGTGATCTGCCAGACGTTGCTGCCGGGGCGGCTGCCGTCGGTAGTGCGCAGGTAGGTGTTGAGCTGGAAGTAATCGAAGCCGGGGATGTCCAGGTCGACCGCAGGGCCGATCAGGTAGGACTCGACGTCGTCTTCACCGAACTCGTAGGTGGTGGAGATCAGCACGTCCTTGATCGGCCCGAAGGAGAAGTCGGCACCGGTGATCTTGCCCAGCGAGAAGCGCGGGCTGAATTCGCCGTAGAAGGTATGGCCGTCACCCGCGCCGTTGGTGGCGTCGGTGTTGTACTTGATCACGTCGACGAACAGGAACAGGTCACCGAAGCTCCAGCCGCTGGCGTGCTCGAAGGTGACGGTCTGCTGAATCTCCGGGTCGATCTTGAAGTCCTGGCCATAGAGGTAGGTCAGGCTGTTGTTCTGCCACTGCATCAGGTCACCGGCAATGGCCTGGCCGCCCGCCAGCAAACCGCCGGCCAGTGCCAGCGAAGAGAGAGTGCGATTCATGGAAGCTCCTGGTGGTTAAGACGTGTCGTTATGGTTTTTTGCCTGCCATTCATGGCGGTCGCCCTTGCGGAGCCGACGTCAAAAGTCGCTCCCGGCGGTTTTAAACCTGTCCGTCTGGTCAGGCTGGTGCTGCTAGAGCAAAAACGGCGCCAATTCTCTTGATTGTGCATATCCCTTGCAAATCAAAAGGATGCGCGGAATTTTCAGGTTCGCTCCAGTGCCTTCGATGCACCTTTTTCTGACCAAAAGGACAAAAACAGCCATAACTTGGTGCGCAACCGTCTGGCGGCCGCGGCAGCTGGCAATTTCTCAGCAGCTGGGCGTGGCGGCATCATCAACCTCGGCTCGGTGGTGGCGCTGACACCGGAAATGTTCAACGCCGTGTACAGCGCGACCAAGGCCTATGTGCTGAGCATGACCCAGACCCTGGCTGGCGAATTGCGTGGTTCGGGGGGGGGGCAGCTGCAGGCGGTGATGTCAGGCGTGACTCCCACCGAAATCTGGGAGCGCAGCGGAACCGATGCGTCGGCTCTGCCGCCGTCGATGATCATGGAAGTGGGCGAGATGGTCGATGCTGCGCTGGCTAGTTTCGATCAGGGTGAACTGGTGACCATACCCTCGCTGCCGAATGCAGCCGACTGGGATGCCTTCGTCGCTGCCCGCGCCGCGCTGGGGCCGAACCTTTCGCACAGCCAGGCGGCGGCACGTTACAAGTGAGTCCGAAGCAGTCTCGTTATTGGCTATATGCACGTGAGTGACGTTGTAGGAGCGGCTTCAGCCGCGAATTTCGCGGATAAATCCGCTCCTACGGGTGCACGGTTAACTCAGGCATAGCCTTGTCACTACGCGTCCTGCGCCTGCTCGATCAGCAGGCGACGGGTGGTTTTCAGCAAGCGGTCGGATAGCTCAGGATCCTTGACGCTGCGCGACAGCAGCAGGGCGCCGACCATGGCCGAGAGCATCAGCACGCTTTCGTCTTTCGCGTGTTCGCCTTTCAGGTTGTTCTCGATCAGCGCCAGGCGGTTGCGCACGATCACATCGCTGGTGGCACTGGGTTCACCGCGCTGGCCGAGCTCTGCAGATATGGTCGGCAGTGGGCAGCCAGCGCCAGGGTTGGCGCGATGCAGGCTGGACAGGTAATGCTGGATGAACGTCTGCAGCGGCGCTTCGGCCCCTTCCAGCGACTCGGCTGTGCTGCTTTCCAGCGTCTGTACGGCGTGCTGCAGCGCGGTTTCGACCAGGTCGTCCTTGGATTTGAAGTGCGCGTAGAAACCGCCATGGGTCAGGCCGAGCGCTTTCATCAGTGGCTGCAGGCCGGTGGCCCCGACTCCATCGCGGCGAAAACGCAGGGCCGCTTCTTCGATGATGCGTTGATGAGTCTTGGCCTTGTGGTCTTCCGAATAGCGCATGGCGGGCCTCGTCTGTCTATCAAATGATGCTTGTCATCTTACACTGGCGTCGCTGTTCTGGCGCGGCGCATTCATATCGAGAATCAGGCAAATGGTGGAGGCAACGGCATACAGGCGTTCGTCGACATCATAGAGACGCCCTTCAGCCAAGGCGGTGGAGCGACCGACATGGATGATCCGGCCTTCCGCGCGCACCCGCCCGGTCGTCACGGCTGCGGTGGCCGGCAAACTTCCTTGATTCGAGGACAAAGCAATGAACAGCTATGACGTGGTCATCATTGGCGCCGGCCCTGGCGGTTACAACGCGGCGATTCGTGCCGGCCAATTGGGGCTCAAGGAGGCCTGTGTGGAGGGCCGCGAAACCCTCGGTGGTACCTGCTTGAACGTCGGTTGCATGCCGTCCAAGGCGTTGCTGCATGCGTCCGAACTCTGCGAGGCCGCTGCCGGTGGTGAGCTCAGTGCCCTGGGTGTTGAGGTCACGCCGACGCTCAACCTGGTGCAGATGATGAAGCAGAAGGCCGGCAGCGTCGAAGCGCTGACCAAGGGCGTGGAGTTCCTGTTTCGCAAGAACAAGGTGGAATGGGTCAAGGGCTGGTGACGTATCGACGGCCCCGGGCGTGTACAGGTCAAACTGAGCGAAAGCGGCGAGCGCCTGCTGGAGACGCAGAACATCGTCATTGCCACCGGCTCCGAGCCGACGCCGTTGCCGGGCGTAAGCATCGATAACGCGCGCATCCTCGACTCTACAGGCGCGCTGTCGTTGCCCGAGGTGCCGAAGCACCTGGTGGTGATCGGCGCCGGGGTGATCGGCCTAGAGCTTGGCTCGGTATGGCGTCGGCTGGGTAGCGAGGTGACCGTGGTGGAATACCTCGACCGCATCTGTCCAAGCCTGGATGGTGAGACGGCCAAGACCCTGCAACGCACACTGGGTAAGCAGGGCATGAGCTTCAAGCTGGGTACAAGGTTACCGGCGCAAAACCAGGCAAGTCCGGTGTGAGCCTGACGCTGGAGCCGGCGGCAGGCGGCGCGGCTGAAGTGCTGGAAGCAGACTACGTGCTGGTGGCCATCGGTCGGCGTCCGTATACCAAAGGGCTCGGGCTGGAGAACGTCGACCTGAACACCGACAAACGCGGCATGCTCGCCAGCGAAAGGCACCAGAGCGGCGTGCCGGGCGTGTGGGTAATCGGCGACGTCACCTCCGGGCCGATGCTGGCGCACAAGGCCGAAGACGAGGCAGTGGCCTGCATCGAACGCATCGCCGGGCATGCGGCAGAGGTCAACTACGGGGTCATACCCGGGGTGATCTACACGCGCCCGGAAGTGGCGGCGAGGAGGCGCTGTAGGCAGAGGGCCGCGCCTACAAGGTGGGCAAGTTCCCCTTCACTGCCAATAGCCGGGCAAAGATCAACCACGAGACCGAAGGCTTCGTGAAGATTCTGGCCGATGCCAACACCGACCAGATTCTCGGCGTGCACATGATCGGCCCGAGCGTTGGCGAGTTGATCGGCGAGTACTGCGTGGCCATGGAGTTCTCCGTCTCGGCCGAGGACATCGCGCTGACCTGCCACCCGCACCCGACCCGCTCGGAGGCAGGGCGCCAGGCGGCGATGGGTGTGCATGGCTGGACGATGCAGGCGTGAAAACGGGCAGGGCGTTGTGGGGCTGCTCAGGTCGCGCGGAGCGGGTGTTACGTTGTTTGAACGAACGCATCTGAAAGCGCCGTCATACCCGCGCAGGCGGCATCCAGAACCTAGGAATCATCTGGGCTCCCGCCTTCGCGGGAGTGACGATAAATGGTTGTTTCTGCGCGTAGCCCGGGTGCAATTCGGGAAATGAGCGAGAGCCCCGGATTACATCCGGGCTACGTCATAGGATGTGATCGAGGTTGACCGGCTCGCCCGGTTGGACATTGAGTTTGCTGCGGATATCGGCGAACACTTTGTCGTACTCGTCGTGGCCACGCATCACCGGGCTGGAGTTGGGAGGCAGGCCATGGCGGGCGGCGATGCGGGTCGCGACGCTGGCGAAGTTGAAGGCGACATCGCGATGCAGTTCGAACGCTTCCTCAAAGTGCCGACCGTCCACGTCGCCGACCAGACGCATATGCAGCATCGGCCCCTGCTGCGGGTCCTTGCGTACTTCGTAGTAGAAGTCCACCGAGAAGGGCGGCAGCAGGCGCATATGCTCGGGGCGGTCGTGATTGTCGCGGTGCAGGTGACCGGGAGTGAACATGATCGTGCCCTCTCAGCGATAGACGATGCCGTTGCAGTCCAGGCTGATGCGTGTGCCTGAACGACCTTGGACGATGGCTTCGATATTTTCCAGCGAACCGATCACCGCGCTGCTACCAGTATTGCGTGCGAACTCGCAGGCGGCCTGCACTTTCGGACCCATGGAACCGGCGGCGAAGCCGAGCTTTTCGATTTCATCGGGGTGAGCGGCGGCGATAGCTTTCTGTCCGGGCTTACCCCACTCGATATAGGCAGCGTCAACATCGGTGGCGATCACCAGCAGGTCGGCATTGAGCTGTTCGGCCAGTAGCGCCGAGCACAGGTCTTTGTCGATCACCGCCTCGACGCCGCGTAACTGGTTGCCGTCGTACATCGTGGGAATGCCGCCGCCACCGGCGCAGATCACTATGCTGCCCTTCTCCAGCAGCCATTTGATCGGGCGGATTTCGAAGATGCGCTGCGGGCGCGGGCTCGCCACCACGCGGCGGAACTTGTCGCCGTCCGGGGCGATACTCCAGCCTTTCTCGGCGGCCAGCCGCTTGGCGTCCTCTTTGCTGTAGACCGGGCCGATGGGCTTGGTCGGGTTCTTGAAGGCTGGGTCGGCGCTGTCCACTTCCACCTGGGTGAGCAGGGTGGCGAAGGGCACTTCGAAGGGCAGCAGGTTACCCAGCTCCTGTTCGATCATGTAGCCGATCATGCCTTCGGTTTCGGCGCCGAGCACGTCCAGCGGATAAGGATTGGCCGCGTCATAGGCGTTGCCCTGCAGGGCCAGCAGGCCGACCTGCGGGCCGTTGCCGTGGGCGATGACCAGCTCGTTGCCATCTGCCACCTTGGCGATCTGCTCGCAGGCGACGCGCACGTTCTCTCGTTGATTTTCTGCGGTCATGGCTTCGCCGCGACGAAGCAGGGCGTTGCCGCCCAAGGCGATGACGAGTCGCATGGTGTTCTCCTTGTTCGTGTTCGTCGCCCGGATGCAATCCGGGGCAGTGGAACAGGTCGTTCCCGGATTTCTCCGGGCTACACAACGGTGCTGCCAGCCAGGCCCTCTCCCCGCCCCCTCTCCCATTAATGGGAGAGGGGAGACAAGCGTGCAGCGTCAGATGTCAGCCAGGGTCGCCACCAGAATGGCCTTGATGGTGTGCATGCGGTTTTCCGCCTGCTCGAAGGCGATGTTCCAGGGTGACTCGAAGACCTCTTCGGTGACCTCGATGCCGTTCTTCAGGTGCGGATACTGCTCGGCAATCTGCTTGCCGATCTTGGTTTCGCTGTTGTGGAAGGCCGGCAGGCAATGCATGAACTTCACCCGTGGGTTGCCGGCGGCCTTCATGATCTCGGCGTTGACCTGGTAGGGCAGCAGCTCCTGGATGCGCTCAGCCCAGGCTTCCACCGGCTCGCCCATGGACACCCAGACGTCGGTGTGGACGAAATCCACGCCCTTGACCGCTGCCTTCGGGTCTTCGGTGAGCAGGATGCGTGCGCCGCTTTCTTCGGCGAATTTCTTGCAGGCGGCGACGTGCTCGTCGCTCGGCCACAGTGCCTTGGGCGCGGCGATGCGCACGTCCATGCCGAGCTTGGCGCCGATCAGCAGCAGCGAGTTGCCCATGTTGTTGCGCGCATCACCCAGGTAGGCGTAGGCGATGTCGTGCAGCGGCTTGTCGCTGTGCTCGCGCATGGTCAGCACATCGGCGAGCATCTGCGTCGGGTGGTACTCATCGGTCAGGCCGTTGAACACCGGCACGCCGGCATACTTGGCCAGCTCCTCGACGATCTCCTGCTTGAAGCCGCGGTACTCGATGGCGTCATACATGCGCCCGAGTACGCGGGCAGTGTCCTTCATGGTTTCCTTGTGGCCGATCTGCGAGGAGTTGGGGTCGATGTAGGTAACGTTGGCCCCCTGGTCGTAGGCTGCCACTTCGAAGGCGCAGCGGGTGCGGGTCGAAGTCTTCTCGAAGATCAGCGCGATGTTCTTGCGGGTCAGGTGCTGCTGCTCGGTGCCGGTGTACTTGGCGCGTTTGAGGTCGCGTGACAGGTCGAGCAGGTAGCGCAGCTCGCGGGTGCTATGGTGCATCAGGCTGAGCAGGTGGCGGTTGTGCATGTTGAACGCCATGGTTCTTTCTCCGTTGAGAATGCTGTGCGAGGGACGCCCCTCACCCCCGGCCCCTCTCTCGGGGGGAGAGGGGTGGGCTGGGTGATCAGTAATCGATGGGGTCGCGGATGATCGGACAGGTCATGCAGTGGCCGCCGCCACGGCCGCGTCCCAGTTCGCTGGCGCTGATGGTGATGACCTCGACGCCGGCCTTGCGCAGCAGGGTGTTGGTGTAGGTGTTGCGGTCGTAGCCGATGACCACGCCGGGTTCCAGGCAGACCACGTTGTTGCCGTCGTCCCACTGCTCGCGTTCGGCCTCGTAGGCGTCGCCACCGGTTTCCACTACACGCAGTTTTTTCAGGTTGAGGGATTCGGCAACCACGTCGACGAAGGGTTTGTCCTCGCGGCGTACGTCGATGCCGCCTGGGCGGCTCTCGTCCGGACGCAGAATGAAGGGCACGATGCTGTTGGCCACTTCCGGGAAGATGGTCACCAGGTCGCGGTCGCAGAAACTGAATACGGTGTCCAGGTGCATGGCGGCGCGGGAGCGGCCCAGGCCAGCGACCACGACCCGCTCGGCCGCGCCCTTGGCAAACAGTGCGCGCGCTACCTGGCCGATGGCCTGGTGCGAGCTGCGTTCGCCCATGCCGATCAACACGGTGCCATTGCCGATGGGCATGACGTCACCGCCTTCCAGGGTGGCTGAGCCGTGCTCTTGGTCCGGGTCGCCGTACCAGATCTCGAAGGGCTCATTGGCGAAGTCCGGGTGGAAGGTGTAGATGGCGCTGGCGAGCAGGGTTTCCTGACGGCGCGCTGGCCAGTACATGGGATTCAAGGTGACGCCGCCGTAGATCCAGCAGGTGGTGTCGCGGGTGAACTGGGTGTTGGGCAGCGGCGGGAAGATGAAGCTGGCTTCGCCGAGGTAGGCGTTGAACATCTTCGCTGCCTCGGAATCCTTGTGCTTGACCAGGTCGGCGCCGGATACGCCACCGATGAGGAACTCGGCGATCTTGCGTGGCTCCAGTCCTTCGATGAAGGCGCGCACTTCATTCTGCAGGCCGAGGCCGACGCTGTTGGGGGTGATCTTGCGGTCGAGAATCCACTTCAGCGCGTTGGGGTCGCTGACGGTATCTTCCAGCAGGTTGTGCATCTCCACCACTTCGACGCCACGTTCGCGCATCTTGGTCATGAAGTCGAAGTGGTCGCGCTTGGCCTGGGATACCCAGATCACATCGTCGAACAGCAGTTCATCGCAGTTGGCGGGGGTCAGGCGCAGGTGGGCGAGGCCTGGTGAACAGACCATCACCTTGTGCAGTTTGCCGGCTTCGGAATGAACGCCGAGGGCTTTCTTGGACATTTCGAACTCCTTCTCTCACAGACTCAGGAAACCGTCATACAGCCCGTAGGCGGCGATGGCGGCACCGATCAGTACGGCGACAAAAATCAATTTCTCGACGCCGGTGAAGATGGGCTGCCCCAGCTCGCGCTTGGCCTTGGCGAAGAGGATCGCGCCAGGGGCATAGAGCAGCGCCGAGAGCAGCAGGTACTGCACGCCGGCGGCATACACCAGCCACACCGCGTACAGGGTGGAGATGGCGGCGATCAGCAGATCCTTGTTGCGCTCACCGGCCGCGTTCTCGTAGGTCTCGCCGCGTACCGCCAGCAATACCGCGTAGGCGCTGGACCAGAAGTACGGCACCAGGATCATCGAGGTGGCCAGGTACAGCAGGCTGAGGTAGGTGGAGGCGCTGAACAGGGTGATGATCAGGAACAGCTGGATCAGCCCGTTGGACAGCCACAGCGCGTTGGCCGGAACGTGGTTGGCGTTCTCCTTGCGCAGGAACGCCGGCATGGTGTGGTCGCGGGCGCTGGCGAAGAGAATCTCGGCGCAAAGCAGCGTCCACGACAGCAAGGCGCCTGCCAGTGAGACGATCAGGCCGATCGAAATCAACTGTGCACCCCAGGGGCCGACCACCTGCTCCAGCACGCCGGCCATGGATGGGTTCTTAAGCCCGGCCAGTTCGGCTTGGGCCATGATGCCCTGGGACAGGATATTGACCAGAACCAGCAGCAGAAGCACACCGACGAAGCCGATCACCGTGGCCTTGCCGACATCGCTGCGCTTCTCGGCGCGAGCGGAGAAGATGCTCGCGCCTTCGATGCCGATGAACACCCAGACGGTGACCAGCATCATGTTGCGCACCTGATCCATCACGCTGCCCAGCTCGGTATTGCCGCGGCCCCAGAAGTCCGCAGTGAATACGTCGAGCTTGAAGGCGATGGCGGCGATGACGATGAACAGCGCCAGCGGCAGCATCTTGGCGATGGTGGTGACGGTGTTGATGAAGGCCGCTTCCTTGATCCCGCGCAGCACCAGAAAGTGCAGCAGCCAGAGCAGCACCGAGGCGCAGATCACTGCCGGCAGGGTGTTGCCTTCGCCAAATACCGGGAAGAAGTAACCCAAAGTGGAAAACAGCAGCACCATGTAGCTGACGTTGCCGATCCAGGCGCTGATCCAGTAGCCCCAGGCTGAGGAGAAGCCCATGTAGTCGCCGAAACCGGCCTTGGCGTAGGCGTACACCCCGCCGTCGAGTTCGGGCTTGCGGTTAGCCAGGGACTGGAACACGAACGCCAGGGTCAGCATGCCGACCCCGGTGATCAGCCAGCCGATCAGGGTAGCGCCGGCGCTGGCGCTGGCGGCGATATTTTGCGGAAGCGAGAAGATACCGCCGCCGACCATGGAGCCGACGACCAGCGCGATCAGCGCGCCAAGGCGGAGTTTTTGCGTCGAATCAGACATCTCAATTACCTCCTTGTCACAGCGGGACTTGAGTATTGAGCGCGTTTGGCGAGCACTGCATCCTGACCTGAATCAATAGCTCAGGATTCGTCAACGCACATCCATTCCTTAAGCGTTGTCGAGCCCCTGACGAGCATCAGGACTGCAGCTCCGACTGACACCATAGTCCGAACTTTTCGTTACGCAATGATGGCCAGGCGAGATGGAATAGCGAGGAGGGAGGGAACGAACGGGGCGTTTGGCCCCGCTCGACGCGCCGGCCGGATAGGCTGGCGCAGACCCGAAGGTCAAAGGGAGGAGCATGACGCCGGGCGGGTAGCCCCTGCAGGCAGTTGCGTCATGTGGTTACAGCATGCCGTGGAAAGCTTTCAGCCAGCTTTCCGCGGCGTTATCGGCTGCGATCAGCCGATGGTCATCAGGCTGGCGTTGCCGCCAGCCGCAGCGGTGTTGACGCTCAGGGCGTGCTCCACCAGCAGACGTTCCAGAGCGATGTCGGTCTCGCCCTTGTTCAGGCCGTGTACACCGACGATGGCACCCTTGCGCTGCGCGGCTTGCTCGCTGACTGCGCGCAGCTGGTCGGAGTCGCCATGGTGCAGGATGGCGTCCAGCTCCACGTCGACGCTGTTCCAGTCGGTCACCAGCTGGATGTGCTTCTGCACCTCCTTCGGCAGTTCGGCGTACAGCGCGCGTTGGCCTTCCAGCCAGATCGCCCGGCTGCCGACGGCCAGGGTGGCAGCCAGCTGAGTCAGCAGGTCACCACGCTCGTCGGCCAGGTTCAGTACGTGCTCGCGCGGCAGCAGGGTGTAGCTGTTGCGCTCGCCGGTCGGGCCGGTCAGCACGTGGCTGCTGTAACTCTGCGACAGCGCACGGTAGTGCTCGAACAGTGCGGCGATGGCCGGCTCCTGCTTGCCTGCCCAGTCGGCGAAGGCACTGCGCACCTTGTCCAGCTCGCTCGGCACCGGCAGGGCTTGCACCTCGGCCTGTTGCAGGTACTGGGCGACGGCCTCCTGCGGGCGGGTCGAGAGCAGGCGATAGAGGTACAGCGGGCCACCGGCTTTCGGGCCGGTGCCGGACAGACCTTCGCCACCGAAGGGCTGTACGCCGACTACGGCGCCGACCATGTTGCGGTTCACATACAGGTTACCGACCTTGGCGGTGCCGACCACCTGAGCGATGGTCTCGTCGATGCGGGTGTGCACGCCGAGGGTCAGGCCGTAGCCGCTGTCGTTGATCTGCTGCAGCAGCTTGCCCAGGTCCGCGCGCTGGTAGCGCACCACGTGCAGCACCGGGCCGAAGATTTCGCGCTTCATCTCGTCGAAGCTGTCCAGCTCGATCAGGGTCGGCACGACGAAAGTGCCGCGCTTGATCTCCTCACCGTTGACGCGCGCCAGTTGGGTAACCTTGCGGCCTTTCTCGCGCAGCTTGGCGATGTGGGTGTCGATGCCAGCCTTGGCTTCGGCGTCGATCACCGGGCCGATGTCGGTGTTCAGGCGTTCCGGGTTGCCGAGTGTGTACTCGGCCATGGCGCCCTTGAGCATGGTCAGCACGCGGTCGGCCACGTCGTCCTGCACGCACAGCACGCGCAGGGCCGAGCAGCGCTGGCCGGCGCTGTCGAAGGCGGAAGCGACCACGTCCATCACCACCTGCTCGGTCAGCGCCGAGGAGTCGACGATCATGGCGTTGAGGCCGCCGGTTTCGGCGATCAGCGGGATGGTGCGGCCCTGGGCATCCAGGCGACCGGCGATGTTGCGCTGGAGGATGCCGGCCACTTCGGTGGAACCGGTGAACATCACCCCGCGCACACGCTCGTCACCCACCAGGCGCGCGCCGACGGTTTCGCCACGACCCGGCAGCAGTTGTACGGCGCCAGCCGGTACGCCGGCCTCGAGCAGAATACGCACGGCTTGCGCAGCGATCAGCGGCGTCTGTTCCGCCGGCTTGGCCAGCACGGTGTTGCCGGCGGCCAGTGCAGCGGCCACCTGGCCACTGAAGATCGCCAGGGGAAAGTTCCACGGGCTGATGCACACCACCGGGCCCAGCGGGCGGTGGCTGTCATTGCCGAAGCTGCGTGCCTGGATCGCGTAGTAACGCAGGAAGTCCACCGCCTCGCGCACTTCGGCGATGGCGTTGGCGAAGGTCTTGCCGGACTCACGCACCAGCAGGCCCATCAGTTGCTGCAGCTCGGCTTCCATCAGGTCGGCGGCGCGCTCCAGTACGGCGGCACGCTCGGCCGGCAGGGTGGACTGCCAGATCTGGCCGCTGGCTAGGGCGCAGAGGATGGCGCTGTCGACATCCTTGACGCTGGCTTCGCGCACATGGCCAACCAGGTCGCGGTGATCGGCCGGGTTGCGCACTGGCTCCGGCTCGCCCGGATTGGCGCCATCGCAACCGAGCATCGGCTCGGCCAGATAGCAGTGGTTGGCGGTCGACAGCAGCGCCGAGGACAGCGAGCCGAGGCGGTGTTCGTTGGCCAGATCCAGGCCCGACGAGTTGACCCGCTCCTTGCCATACAGATCACGCGGCAGCGGGATGCGCGGGTGCGGCAGACCAATCGTGCCTTCCTGCGCGGCCATCTGCTCGACCTGCAGCACTGGGTCGAGCACCAGGTCTTTCAGTGAGATGCTGTGGTCGGCGATGCGGTTGACGAAGCTGGTGTTGGCGCCGTTTTCCAGCAGGCGGCGCACCAGATAGGCCAGCAGGGTTTCATGGCTGCCCACTGGCGCGTAAATGCGGCACGGGCGGTTCAGCTTGCCGTCGGCGATCTTGCCGACCACCTGCTCGTACAGCGGCTCGCCCATGCCGTGCAGGCACTGGAACTCGTACTGACCCGGGTAGTAGTTCTGCCCGGCCAACTGATAGATGGCCGACAGCGAATGGGCGTTGTGGGTGGCGAACTGCGGGTAGATCGCTTCCGGCGCGGCCAGCAGCTTGCGTGCGCAGGCCAGGTAAGACACGTCGGTATAAGGCTTGCGGGTGTACACCGGGTAGCCTTCGAGGCCGTTGACCTGGGCCAGCTTGATCTCGCTGTCCCAGTAGGCGCCTTTTACCAGGCGGATCATCAGGCGGTGGCGGCTGCGCTTGGCCAGGTCGATGACGTAGTCGATCACGTACGGGCAGCGCTTCTGGTAGGCCTGGATGACAAAGCCGATGCCGTTCCAGCCGGCCAGGCTCGGCTCGAAGCACAGGCGCTCGAGCAGGTCCAGCGACAGCTCCAGGCGGTCGGCTTCCTCGGCGTCGATGTTGAGGCCGATGTCGTACTGCTTGGCCAATTGGGTCAGGCCCAGCAGGGTCGGGTACAGCTCGTCCATCACGCGCTCGTACTGGGCGCGGCTGTAGCGTGGGTGCAGGGCGGAAAGCTTGATCGAGATGCCCGGGCCCTCGTAGATGCCGCGACCGTGCGAGGCTTTGCCGATGGCATGGATGGCCTGCTCGTAGGAGGCTAGGTAGCGCTTGGCGTCTTCCTCGGTCAGCGCGGCTTCACCGAGCATGTCGTAGGAGTAGCGGAAGCCCTTGGCTTCCAGGGTGGAGGCGTTGGCCAGGGCTTCGGCGATGGTTTCGCCAGTGACGAACTGCTCGCCCATCAGGCGCATGGCCATGTCCACGCCCTTGCGGATCACCGGCTCACCGCTCTTGCCGATGATGCGGTTGAGCGCCGAGGTCATGCCGGCTTCGGTGTGGGTCGAGACCAGTTTGCCGGTGATCAGCAGGCCCCAGCTCGCCGCGTTGACGAACATCGACGGGCTCTGGCCGAGGTGCTGGCTCCAGTTGCCGTTGGCGATTTTGTCGCGAATCAGCGCGTCGCGGGTGGCCTTGTCGGGGATGCGCAGCAGGGCTTCGGCCAGGCACATCAGGGCCACGCCTTCCTGCGATGACAGCGAGAACTCCTGCAGCAGGCCCTGCACCAGGCCCTGACGGCCGCTGGCGTTTTTCTGGTTGCGCAGCTTCTCGGCGATGCCCAGGGCCAGCTTCTGCGAGGCCTCGGCTTGCTCCGGGTTCAGGCGCGCCTGCTCCAGCAGCATCGGTACCACTTCGGTTTCCGGGCGGCGGTAGGCGCTGGTGATGGCGGCGCGCAGCACCGACTGCGGGAGGATGCTTTCGGCGAAATCGAGGAACACCTGCAGACCCTGTTCGGTCAGCGATTCCAGGGCTTCTTCACCGGCGGCTGCGGCCAGGCCGGCATGCTCGGCGGGCGTCAGGCCACTCTCGACTTGCTCCAGATAATTGAAGATCGCCTGCTTGATCATCCAGTGCGGCGTGCGGTCGATCTGCGCGGCGGCCTTTTTCAGGCGTTCGCGGGTGGCATCGTCGAGTTTTACGCCAAGAGTGGTAGTAGCCATGGGGAGTCCTACTTATTGTCAGGTTATGCACGGTAAAAACTGCCGGAGCAGTTTTTGACGTCGCTTGCGACGGCCCGAAGCGGTGCCGCCATGAATGGCGGGCAACAAAAAAGCTGCGGGAGATTAAACCCGCTTCGGTGCTTGGTGCAACTAGGTGCAACCAATTAGCTCGGCATCCCGATGGACGTTAATTTTGTCTACGTGTCTGCCGCTATAGCGCCTGAATATGGCGGTTTCAGAGCATGAATGCATTTCGCAGCGTGGACGTTGGCGCGCTAGCACGCACTCGTGCTATCCAGCGTGCCGATAAGCTGCGTCATCATGGTGCAACCTTGGTGCTACCCCTATGTGGGGGCTCCGCGCTGGGAAGGTCAAGGCGTCGATCACGATCGCGACTGGGTTACACCTGTTCAGCATAGACCGCAGGATTGCAGCAGTGTGGCTCCCGGTCGTCGGAAGCGGACTGCGCTATCTTTTCCGGCTGAGGTGGGGGCGGTATGACTAAGGATTAGTCGCTGCAGGGGGAGGACTAACGGCGGTACGAGACGTTCACCCGTCCGGATGGCGGGCGGTTTAGTGCAGCGTTTGTGCGTGTCAGGCAAAGTCAGGGCCTAAAGCGTTCCCAAGATCAACTGCGCCGCCACCGCGAACATCATCGCCGCCACGCCGAGGTCGATCAGGCGCCAGGTCAGTGGCCTGGCCAGCCAGGGCGCAAGCCAGGCGGCGCCAAGTGCCAGGGTGGCAAACCAGAGAAAGGAGGCGCTGGCAGCTCCTGCGGCATAGGCGCCAGGTTCTGGTTGCTGGGCGCCGAGCGAGCCGATCAGCAGCACGGTATCCAGATAGACATGCGGGTTGAGCAGGGTGACCGCCAGTGCTGCGAGCATCACCGCGCGCAATGAGCGCGGCTCGCTACCTGCCGCTTGCAGTGATTGCGGGCGCGCAGCGCGCAGCAGCGCCTGGCTGCCGTACCAGAGCAGGAAGGCAGCACCGCCCCAGCGAGCGATGGCCAGCAAGGTCGGGCTCTGCGCCAGCAGGGTGGCCAGGCCGAACACACCAGCAGCCACCAGCAGGGCATCGCAGACGATGCACAGGGCGGCCACCGGCAGATGGTGTTCCCGGCGCAGGCTCTGCGCCAGGACGAAGGCATTCTGCGCGCCGATGGCCATGATCAGGCCGATGGCCACCAACAGACCGTTGCTATAGCTCTGCCACATCACGCTGACTCCGGTATCGACGCCGCCGACAGAGCGCGCAGGCTGGACAGCGCCTTTTCGGCGCGCTCGTTGGGCACGAAGATATGGTCGTGATGAAAGCCGGCGACCACGTTGCAACTGATCCCCGCTTGCGCCAGGGCGGCAGAGAAGGATGCTGTGAGGCCTACGGCAGCCAGCGACGAATGCACCTCAAGGGTGATCCAGGCAGCGATGTAGTCGTAGTGCAGGCCATGGGCGTCGGCGACTTCGCGCGTCAGTACCAGGCTCAGTCCTTCGGTTTCGCGCAGGCTAGCGATGGGCTGCAGGCCGCTGCAGTCATGCTCGGCCGGGACGCAGCAGAACACGTACTGACCGGGATTGAGCCGCGGCGTCATGCTCTGCAGCAGGCGTGCGAGGTTGGTTTCGCCAGACATGGCGGGCTCCTGATTGGGCTGAATGCTGGCGAGTCTGCGGTGGCTGGATGTATAAGAGAAACCAATATTGCTGATCACTCATTAGGGAAATCGATTGTTCGATTACAAACTTCTCGCTGCGCTGGCGGCGGTGGTGGAGCAGGCCGGCTTCGAGCGTGCTGCGCAGGTGCTGGGGCTGTCGCAGTCGGCGGTGTCGCAGCGCATCAAGTTGCTCGAAGCACGGGTCGGCCAGCCGGTGCTGGTCCGCGCGACGCCACCAGCGCCAACCGAAACTGGCCGGCGTCTGCTCAACCACGTGCAGCAGGTACGCCTGCTCGAGCGCGACCTGCAGGGCCAGGTGCCAGGGCTGGACGAGCAGGCCTTGCCCGAGCGCCTGCGCATCGCCATCAACGCCGACAGCCTGGCGACCTGGTGGGCGACGGCGACGGCCGAGTTCTGCGCCGACCAGCAAGTGCTGATGGAGTTGGTGGTGGAAGATCAGGAAGTGGGCCTCAAGCGCATGCGCGCCGGTGAAGTAGCCGGTTGCGTGTGTGCTGCCGAGCGCCCAGTAGCGGGTGCGCGCAGCCTGGCGCTGGGCGCGATGCGTTATCGCGCGCTGGCCAGCCCGGGCTTCATCACCCGGCATTTTGCCGCAGGCGTCAGCGCCGAAACCCTGGCGCGGGCACCGGCCATCGTCTACGGCCCGGATGATCAGTTGCAGCATCGCTACCTGGCGAGCCTCGGTGTCACTGGCGCCTTCGCCTATCATCTGTGCCCCTCGTCCGAAGGCTTCGTGCGCCTGACCGAAGGCGGCCTCGGCTGGGGCCTGGTGCCGGAATTGCAGGTACGAGAAGAGCTGGCCGGCGGCAGGCTGGTGGACCTGGTGCCCGAGCACTGCATCGATGTGCCGTTGTACTGGCACCACTGGCGCAATGGCGGCGAATTGCTCGGCGAATTGACTGAGCAACTGCGTCGTCACTCCGCGTCGGTGCTGGTGCCGTTGCACCCGTGAGCGGCTCGCCGGGTCGTAGTTATGGCCGCCGCCGACAGCGTGCTACGACAATGGCACTGCTAGAGTGCGGCAACTACAAGAATCAAGGGTAGGGGATGACGATGAAGATTCTGGTCACCGGCGCGAGTGGCTTCATCGGTGGGCGCTTCGCTCGTTTTGCGCTCGAGCAAGGGCTGGCCGTGCGGGTCAATGGCCGCCGCGCAGAAGGTGTGCAGCACCTGATCAAGCGTGGCGCCGAGTTCGTTCAGGGCGACCTCGGTGATGCTGAGCTGGCGCAGGCCTTGTGCCAGGATGTCGAGGCCGTGGTGCACTGCGCCGGCGCGGTTGGCGTATGGGGCGATTACGCGCACTTTCATCAAGCCAACGTCACGGTCACCGAGAATATCGTCGACGCCTGCCTCAAGCAGAAGGTCCAGCGCCTAGTGCATCTGTCCTCGCCGTCGATCTATTTCGATGGCAAGTCCCATGTCGATATCCGCGAGGAGCAGGTGCCCGAACGCTTCTCCGATCACTATGGCAAGACCAAGTACCTGGCCGAGCAGCAGGTGTTCGCTGCTCAGGAGTTTGGTCTGGAGGTGATCGCCCTGCGTCCGCGCTTCGTCACCGGCGCGGGCGATACCAGCATATTCCCACGCTTGATCGGCATGCAGCGCAAGGGTCGCCTGGCGATCATCGGCAATGGCCTGAACAAGGTCGACTTCACCAACGTGCACAATCTCAACGATGCCCTGCTCAGCGCGCTGCAGGTGGACGGGGCGGCGCTCGGCCAGGTGTACAACATCAGCAATGGCGCGCCGGTACCGCTGTGGGACGTGGTCAATTATGTGTTGCGTCGCCTGGAGCTGCCGCCAGTGACGCGGCATGTACCGTTCCCGCTGGCCTATGCTGCGGCGACGCTCAACGAAGGCGTATGCCGGGTACTGCCCGGGCGGCCAGAGCCAAGTCTGTTTCGCCTCGGCGTGGCGGTGATGGCCAGGGATTTTTCCCTGAACATCGATCGCGCCCGCGAGTTCCTTGGCTACGCGCCCCGAGCCAGCCTGTGGGATGCGCTGGATGAGTTCTGCACCTGGTGGCAGGCGCAGATGGGGCCTCAGGCGTAGATGCGCTGGCCGCGATAGACGCGTACCGAGCCGGTTGGCGTGCCGACCGGTAGCTCGACTGCGGCCAGTGGCGTCACGGTGGCACGCTGCGGTTGATCAGACAGTTCAGCCAGGCGTTGGCCGAGGCGACGGGTTTCTTCATTGTCGGATTTAAGGCTGCCATCGAGCATGGCGACGACCGCGTTGGGCTGGCTCATGCGAATATCCACGTCCTGCTCTTCGCGTAGACGGCGACGCAGCGCTTTCATGCAGTCCAGTACTTCTTTGTTCAGTTCCATTGCCACTTCCCCCGATTGGTTGAAGGGTCACGGGCTTCGGCGTTCCACGCCCTCCGCGACCTGAGCAGCCTATTCCCAACGGCTGTAACACGAACGTGTGCTGTATTGCTTTGCAGAACTTTTCAGGCCGCCTGCTGGCTCGTTAGCGACGCTCTATCGGCGCGTTCACGACAGGATCAAAAGCAAACTGCGTACCAGTTCATGTTTTGCGGAACTGCTGGGTTGCAGGCGAGTCGATGGCCCTGTCGCGCCCTTCCTCGGTGCATCGCGCACCTGCTTGGCGCGACGCTGATGGTGTAATGGCGAATCGGTATACTGCGCGGCATTTCTGTTTATTCGTTCCAACCATAGGTCCGACCATGCGCAACGACGCCAACGACGAACTCGACAATCTGCCCAGCCTGACCCCGGAGCGCCGCGAGGAGTTTGCCGAGCCGCGCGAAGAGCCCGCGCCGCGCAGCAGCCGCGCTACCAGCAGCAAGGCTCCAGTGGTCAAGGGCGCCAGTACCGGGCCGCTGTGGGCGCTGGTGGGTGCACTGAGTTTCGCTCTGGCTGGCCTGGGCTGGTGGAGCCTGCAGCAGATCGGCTTGATGGAGCAGCGCCTGGTGGCGACCCAGGAGAGCTTCGCTCGCATCAGCGAGGAGGCGGCAGGACGCATTCAGGATATTTCCGGCAAGGTGGTGGCGACCGAATCCAACGTCACCAGCGGTAGCGAGGCGCTCAAGCTGCAGGTCAAGCAGCTGGAAACGCGTCTGGCCGAGCTGAGCAAGCAGCAACAGCAGAGCGCCACGGCGCAGTCTGCGCTGGACAAGCGCGTCGAGCAGTTGGGTACAGAGCTCAAGAGCGGAATCGGCGCCAGCGCCGATTTCGACAAGCGCCTGCAGGCGCTTTCCACCGAGCAGGCGGCACTGAAGGCCGCGCAAGGCGATGCCAAGGCAACCCAGGCCGAACTGGCCAAGCTCGATACCCGTATCAAGGGGCTCGGCGGCGATATCGAGGCGCTGAAAAAACAGGGTAATCCGGCCCAGGCCATCCGCAGCCTTGAGCAGGACCTGCTGGTGCTGCGTAGCGAGCTGGACAATCGCCCGGCTGCCAGTGCCGGCCCGAATACTGCCGAGTTCGATGCCTTCCGCGCGCAGATGACGCGCAACATCAATACCCTGCAGAGCCAGGTGGTGAATCTGCAGCAGCAGATCAATCAGCGCTAAGGCAATTCGCTAAATGAACAAGCCCCGCAATGCGGGGCTTGTTCATTTATTGGTCGCGGCTGAAGCCCCTCCCACGGGATATCGCTTGCCGGAGGTGCCTCAGCTGCGATCTTACAGACGCGGATAGTCGATATAACCGACCGGGCCGGAACCGTAGAAGGTTTCCGGGTGCGGCTCGTTTAGCGCGGCGTTCTGCTCCAGGCGCTGCGGCAGGTCCGGGTTGGCGATGAAGGGGATGCCGAAGGCCACGGCATCGGCATTGCCTTCTGCCAGCCAGGCATTGGCCTGATCCTTGGTGAAGCGCTCGTTGGCGATAAACACGCCGCCGAATTCCTTCTTCAGTTGCGGTGTCAGGCTGTCGTCGCCGGATTTCTCACGGGCGCAGATGAAGGCGATACCACGTTTGCCCAGTTCACGGGCGACGTAGCCGAAGGTTTCGGCACGGTTGGCATCGCTCATGTCGTGAGCGTCGGCACGCGGCGCCAGATGCACACCGACGCGACCGGCGCCCCATACCGAGATGGCGGCATCGGTCACTTCCAGCAGCAGGCGCGCACGGTTCTCGACGCTGCCGCCGTAGCGGTCGGTGCGCTGGTTGGTGCTGCTTTGTAGGAACTGGTCGAGCAGATAGCCGTTGGCACCGTGGATTTCCACACCATCGAAACCGGCGGCCATGGCGTTTTCGGCGCCCTGACGATACGCCTCGACGATATCGGCGATCTCTTCGGTCTCCAGAGCACGTGGGGTGACGAACTCCTTGATCGGGCGCACCAGGCTGACGTGGCCGGCAGGCTGGATGGCGCTTGGCGCCACCGGCAGTTCACCGTTCAGGTAGATCGGGTCGGAGATGCGTCCGACGTGCCACAGCTGCAGGACGATCTTGCCGCCGTTGGCATGGACTGCCTGGGTGATGTTGCTCCAGCCACGAATCTGCTCATCCGACCAGATGCCGGGAGTGTCCGGGTAGCCGACGCCCATCGGCGTGACAGCGGTGGCTTCGCTGATGATCAGCCCAGCCGAGGCGCGCTGGGTGTAGTACTCAGCCATCAGCGCGTTGGGCACACGGCCTTCGTCGGCGCGGCAGCGGGTCAGCGGTGCCATGATGATGCGGTTGTTCAGCTGTAGGTCGCCGATCTGGATGGGGTCGAACAGTGTAGGCATGGTGGTTTCTCCGGAGGAAAGGTCAAATCAGAGTTGTTGGCCGAGGCGCTCGACGAATACCTGAATCAGCTCGTCGTTGCGCTTGAAGAAGTGCCACTGGCCAACCTTGCGGCTGGTCACCAGACCGGCGCGTTGCAGAGTGGTCAGATGGGCAGAAACGGTGGACTGCGACAGCCCCGTACGCTGAAAGATCTTGCCGGCGCACACGCCGATCTCCAGCGGGTGATCCTGCTCGGCGAAGTTCAGCTCGGGCTCCTTCAGCCAGTCGAGGATGTCACGGCGTACCGGATGGGCGAGAGCCTTGATGATGGCGTCGAGGTCGATTTCCATGGCGGTGTGGGTCTGTATCGTCATGTGGCGAACCTTATATCGTCTCTGAGCGATATACAGATTGATTGTTCCAATAGTCTCCATCAACGGCTTCGATTGTTCTGCTCACGGCGGTAAGCTCGCGGGATGAACTATCTGGCCCATCTTCATCTTGGTGGCGACGCACCACCGCAGTTGCTCGGCAGCCTCTACGGCGATTTCGTCAAAGGCCCGTTGAGCGGGCGTTGGCCGGCACAAATCGAGGCGGCCATTCGTCTGCACCGGCGCATCGATGCCTTCACCGACAGCCACCCACTGCAAGCCCGCGCACGGGCGCGCTTTCCTGTCGAGCGGCGAAGAACAGCCGGCATGCTGCTGGATCTGTTCTTCGATCATTGCCTGGCCCGTGACTGGTCGGCGTACGCGTCGCAGCCGCTGGATCACTTCACTGGTCGGGTATATCGCGTGCTGGCGGCCGAGCCCGAGTTGCCCGGGCGCTTGGCACTGATGGCACCGCGCATGGCCGCGCAGGACTGGCTCGGCAGCTACCGCGAGTTCGCGGTGCTGGAGCAGGTGATTG
This sequence comes from Pseudomonas sediminis, assembly GCF_039555755.1. Lineage (NCBI taxonomy): Bacteria > Pseudomonadati > Pseudomonadota > Gammaproteobacteria > Pseudomonadales > Pseudomonadaceae > Pseudomonas > Pseudomonas sediminis. The sequence continues at coordinate 544,079 of NZ_CP154631.1, read as the reverse complement.
CCGGCATGCAGCGGCGCCTCTCCAAACCGCAGTTGCTCGACGGCAGCCTGATTGAGTTGGAGCAGTTATATGAGCCGCTCAGCGAAGACTTCCGCGCCTTCTACCCCGAACTGATGGCCTTCGCCGAGGCCGAACTGAACGCATCGAGGTAGCGGCGGTGCGCGCAGCGCACCCTACATGTGAACCGAGTCTGAACCGTAGGGTGCGCCGTGCGCACCGGGGATTTCGCCGCTTCAACGGTCGCCGCCAAAGCGCCTCCCACCAGGTTTCGCGTCGAGCGCTGTGGGAGGGGCTTCAGCCGCGACGACCATCACTGCAACCTCTCCTCCAGCGGTTCAGGCCGCCTGGGCATGCAGGCCAAAGCGCCGCACCACCCATTTCTCCAGCTCCGCCACGGCGAACAGTGTCAGGCCTGCCAGCAGTACCCGCAGCCATTCCTCCAGGCTCAGGCCGACCGAGCCGAATACCCCCTGCAGCGGCGGTGCATAGGTGAACAGCAGCTGCAGCACCAGGCAGATGGCGATGGTCACCAGTACCGCGCGGTTGCCCAGCAGGGCTTCGCGGTTGAGCACTGAGCCGAAGATGCTGCGGCTGTTGAACAGGTAAAAGATTTCGCACATCACCACGGCATTCACTGCGATGGTGCGGGCGCTTTCCAGGCTGTTGCCAAGCTTCAGCTCCCAGAGGAACAGGCCGATGCCCGCGCCGGCAATCAGTACAGAAACCATCACCACGCGCCAGACGAAGAAGCCGGACAGCAGGGGCTCGTTCGGCGCGCGTGGGGCGCGCTGCATCAAACCGCGCTCGCTGGGTTCGAAGGCCAGCGCCAGGCCCAGGGTGCTTGAGGTGACCATGTTGATCCACAGCACCTGCGCCGGCGTCAGTGGCAGCACCACCTGGAACAGAATGGCGAAGATCACGATCAGCGACTGGCCGCCATTGGTCGGTAGAGAAAATAGGATGAATTTCTTCAGATTGTCGTAGATCGCGCGGCCTTCGCGCACGGCCCCGGCGATGGTGGCGAAGTTGTCGTCGGCCAGCACTACTTCGGCTGCTTCCTTGGCCGCTTCAGTGCCCTTGTTGCCCATCGCCACGCCGACGTCGGCGCGCTTCAAGGCCGGTGCGTCGTTCACGCCGTCGCCGGTCATGGCCACGACCTCGCCGCTGTCCTGCATGGCCTGTACCAGGCGCAATTTGTGCTCGGGGCTGGCGCGGGCGAATACCTCGACGCCGGGCAACACCTCGCGCAGACGGCGGTCATCGAGCAGTTCCAGCTCGGCGCCGGTCATCGCCGGCAGGCCGACGCCGATGCCTAGTTGTGCACCGATGGCGCGGGCCGTCTCGGCATGGTCGCCGGTGATCATCTTTACCCGGATGCCGGCACGCTGGCATTCGGCGACAGCGGCGATGGCCTCCTCGCGTGGCGGGTCGATGATGCCGACCAGCGCGAGCAGAGTCAGCCCGCTTTCGACGTCGTCGAATCTGAGCGTGCGCTGCTCGGCTGCGGCCTGTTTACTGGCCAGGGCCAGCAGGCGCAGGCCACGGGCAGCCAGGTCGGTGGCCTGGCGCCGCCAGTAGTCGGCGTCCAGGGGCGCATTGCCGCCATTGGCGCTGCGCTGGCTAGCGCACATTTCCAGCACGCGCTCGGGGGCGCCCTTGAGGTAAACCAGGCCATGGCCAGTGTGGTCATGGTGCAGGGTGGCCATGAAGCGGTGTTCGGACTCGAACGGGATCGCATCGCTGCGCGGCAGTTGCGCGTGCAGGGTCTGACCATCCACACCGCTTTTCAGCGCCAGGGTCAGCAGTGCGCCTTCGGTCGGGTCGCCATGCAGCCGCCAGTGGCCGGCATCATCCTGTTGCAGGCGGGCGTCGTTGCACAACTGCGCGGCGCGGGCGACTTCCAGTAGGGCGGCGTCAGGCTCACGCAGCGCACCATCCTGATGAAAGGCGCCTTCCGGGGCGTAGCCGACGCCGGAGACATCGAGGATGCGGCTGGCGCTGACCACTCGTTGCACGGTCATTTCGTTGCGGGTCAGGGTGCCGGTCTTGTCCGAGCAGATCACCGTCACCGAGCCCAGGGTTTCCACCGCCGGCAGGCGGCGGACGATGGCGTTGTGGCCGGCCATGCGCTGCACGCCGAGGGCGAGGATCACCGTTATGATCGCCGGCAGACCTTCGGGGATGGCCGAGGCGGTCAGTGCCACCACCATCATGAACATCTCGCCGGGGTTCTGGCCGTGCCAGAGGATGCCGAGGATGAAGGTGGCCAAGGCCAGGATCAGGATGATCACCGCCAGCCAGCGGCTGAACTGTTCGATCTGTCGCAGCAGCGGCGTGGACAGCGCCTGCACCTGTTGCAGCATGGCGCCGATACGGCCGAGTTCAGTGTTGGCACCGGTCGCTACCACCACGCCGCTGGCCTGGCCGCTGCTGACCAGGGTGCCGGAATAAGCCATGCAGCGGCGGTCGCCGAGCGGGGCATCGGCGTTGCAGTGCGCCACGGATTTTTCCACCGGCACCGATTCGCCGGTCAGCGCCGCTTCTTCCACCAGCAGGTTCTTCACGCTGGTCAGGCGCAGGTCGGCTGGCACCTTGTCGCCGGATACCAGCAACACGATGTCGCCGGGCACCAGGCGCTCGGCATCGATTTCATGGCGTTCACCGCCACGCAGCACCATCGCGTGGGGGGAGAGCATGCTGCGGATAGCGTCCAGCGCATTCTCCGCCTTGCCTTCCTGGATGAAGCCGATGATCACGTTGATCAGCACGGCGGCGAGGATCACCGAGGTATCGAGCCAATGGCCGAGCAGGGCGGTGATCAGCGCTGCGACCAGCATCATGTAGAGCAGCACGTTGTGGAACTGATAGAGCAGGCGCAGTAGCGGGCCACGGCGTTGCGGCGGCGGCAGGCGGTTGGCGCCGTAGCGCTGCAGGCGCTGCTCGGCTTCCTCCTGGCTGAGGCCGCTGGCACTGCTGCGCTGCTCGTCGAGCGCTTGTTGTGCAGTCAAACCGTGCCAGGCGTGGTCACTATGTTGTGAGGGGGGATTGCCCATGGGGCGCGTCTCCTTGGTTGGGCCGGCTGCGCCTGTCGATCGCCAACGGCCGGCGCACCCCGCAGTCCTTACTAACCTAGACCGCTTTAGCGCGTCGGACCTGACCTGCATCAAGGAGTACGAGGTAGCGAGGCGCTTGAATGTAACGCGGTGTTAAACCCATGGAGGAACACGAGATGATCAAGATTCTGGTAGCGACCGATCTGTCCGAACGTTCGGCGCACGCGGTACAGCGCGCCGTGCAATTGATCCGCCGCCAAGGTGGTGGCGAATGGGCCCTGCTGCACGTGATCGATGACGATGCGCCGGCTGCGCACGTGCAACGTCAGGTGCAGCAGGCCGAAACCCTGTTGCAGTCGCAGGCCGAACGCCTCGGCGAGCAGGCGGGCAGTGTGCCGCGGGTGATCGTGGGCACTGGTGAAGCCGCCTCGGTCATTGTCGAAAGCGCGCAAGGCATGGGCGCCGACCTGCTGGTGGTGGGCGCGCATCGCAAGTCGGCGCTGCGTGACTTCTTCGTCGGCACCACGCTCGAGCGGGTGGTGCGCAGCAGTCATCTGCCGGTGCTGCGGGTCAATGGTCCGGTGACCCATGAATACCGTCATGCGTTGCTGGCGATGGACCTTTCGCGCACCTCGCAGCAAGCCCTGAACCGGGTGCGTGAGCTGGGTCTGGCGAGCCTGGACGACCTGCATGTGGCCAGCGCGGTCGAGCCGGTTGTAGCGGGCGCGATGATGGAGGCGGGTATCAGCGCCGAGGTGCTGGAGAATCAGCGCGAGCTGCAGCGTCAGCAACTGGTGGAGCGCCTCAGTGCAGTCGGCGTGAGCCTGAGTCACGAGCGCCTGCTGGTGCAGATCGGCTCGCCGGAAGGGGTGATCGGCGAGGCCTTGCGTCAGTCTGGTGCGGACCTGCTGGTGCTTGGCACCCATGCCCGCGAAGGGGCGTCGCGTTTCTTCCTGGGCAGCGTTGCCAGTCGCTTGCTGGCCTCGCTCGACAGCGACGCCTTGATCGTACCGCCTAGGCCGCTGCGGCCGGTTGCGCCTCGGTTGTATCCAACTGCAGGGCGCTAGCGATGATGGCCTGGCTGTGCCGGGCCAGTTCGTTGCGGCTGCGTGATTCGCTGGGGATCGGCGCGAGCAGACGGATCTCGACCTCGCAGGCCGAGCTCGAGAGCAGGCGCAGCAGGTGCGAGAGCATGTCGTCGTCGCCCACGAACGGCGCCACCGGGCAGGGTTGGCCATCGCGCAAATAACGGATGGCCACCGGTTGCAGCGCCACGCCGCTGTCGATGGCGCTACTCAGCAGACGACCGTGAAAGGTGCGCAGGGCCAGGCCGTCAGTGGTGGTGCCTTCGGGAAAGATCAGCAGGTGATGGCCCTGCTGCAGGTGGCGGGTGAGCTGCTGGCTCACCTGGCTGCTGTCGCCTGCACCGCGGCGGATGAACAGCGTGCCGCCCTTGTGCGCCAGCCAGCCGGCCAGCGGCCAGCCGCGTACTTCCGCCTTGGACAGAAAGGACAGCGGCTGCAGGGCGCCCAGCAGCGGAATGTCGGTCCACGACACGTGGTTGGCGACCCACAGCATCGGTTGCGTGGGCAGCTCCCCCTCCACTCGTACGCGAAACGGCAGGGCGCCGCCCAGGCGCGCCAGGAACCAGCGGGTCAGACGTTGGCGCAGCGGCATCAGGTCGTGCCGAACTACCCGCTCGAACAGGCTGACGATGCCGGCCAGCAGGGCGCCAAAAGCGATTACCAGGGCCAGATGAAAGAGGCGCAGGGACAGACGCAGTTTGGCCATCGAGGCCTCCGCTTGAGGACGAGTGGCGGCATTATCCATTGATAGAGTCGTTTGGCGATGCTTGGGGGCATGCTGATGTGTAGGAGCGAGCTCTGCTCGCGAATGCTGGACACTCTCGTTCGCGAGCAGAGCTCGCTCCTACAGCCGGGTTTCAGACTGCCGCCTTGAAGTGCCGGGCGTAGCGTGGGCACAGCTCGTCGCGCTTGAGCAGGATGAACACGTCGGCGACCTGGAAATCCTTGTCCCAGCAGGGTTCACCGCAGATCTTCGCGCCCAGGCGCATGTAGGCCTTGAGCAGCGGCGGCATTTCGGCGATGACGTTGCCCGGCAGGTCCAGCTGCGGCAGCGGGTGTTTCGGCTCGGCACGCAGGTGCTCGGTGCACAGGTAGCGTTCACGCAGGCGCTGCATGACCGCATGGGCCTGGATGCCGCCGTCCTGCATGGAGATGCTGGCGCAGCCCATCAGGTAGCGGTAGCCGCCTTCATTGAGCACCTCAGCCAGCTCGCCCCAGAGCACGGCGATGGTGGCGCCGTTACGGTAGGCGACATCGACGCAGGTGCGGCCGATTTCCAGCACCGGGCCTTCGAGACCGGCAAGGCCGTGCAGGGCGAATTCTTCTTCGCTGTAGTAGCGGCCAAGGCCGGCCGCCGCCTGATGGTCGAGCAGGCGGGTGGTGGCCACCAGCTCGCCGCTTTCCAGGTCACGTACGCCGATATGGCGGCAGTGAATGTCGTAGTCGTCCATGTCCAGACCCAGTTCGGCGCCGTTGAGCTTGGCGTCGAATTCCGCGCTGAATACGCGGTAGCGCAAGGCCTGCGCTTCACGCAGGGCGGCGGGGCCTTGCAGGCGTTCGGCCTGCAGTCGGCGAGCAGTTTGAGTCATGCCAGATCCTCCGTGTGCCGGCTGGATGCTTGCAGCCGGTCGATCTTGTTGGGCAAGCTCAGGCTAGGTAGCTGCGGTGTCACCACCGTGAAGCTTTTTTGATGCTTATGTGACGGCGGCTCAGGTGGACACTTTTAAAAACGTAGGCGAGGCAGCCAGTGCAAGGCAAAAACAGGCGAAAAAGCGGAGTTTACGAGCTGTAAATGAGCATTTTGAGCCTGTTTTTACGCAGCAATGGCAACGCAGGTAGTTTTTAGAGGTGTCCGACTGCTGCTGCGAGGAGGTTTGTGATGCCCTGGTCGAGCCTGTTTCAGCCGGTCGAGCGTCTGACAGCCGACGCCGGGCTGGAAGACTGGTATGCGCGCCTGCTGGCGCGTCTGGGCGGCACGCCACAGCCCTTCGAACTGGCGCTGGTGGGCGGTTTGCAGGCGGCTACGCCTGGGCTGGCCTTTCTCGCTGGCTATCAGGCGGCGCTGCGTGTGCTGTGGCCGGCGGCGCCCTGGACGGCCGGTGCGCTGTGTGTGACGGAGAACCGCAGCACCCGCCCGGCGGACATGAACACGCGTATAGACGGTCTGCACATCGTGGGTCGCAAGGATTTTGTCACCGCCGCCGAATGCGCCGACTGGCTGCTGGTAGCGGCGCGCGAAGAAGGCGAAGGGCAGGCGCCGCGTCTAGCCCTCGGTGTGGTGCGCCAGGGCGCACCCGGCGTGCGCATCGAGCCGCTGCCTGCCTTGCCGCTGATGCCGGATATCGGCCATGCCCGTTTGCATCTGGATCAGGCGCAGGGCGAGCGTTTGGCAGGCGATGGCTGGGACGACTACGTCAAACCCTTTCGTACGCTGGAAGACGCGCACGTCCTCGCGGCAGTGGCGGCCTGGCTGTTCGGTGTCGGGCGCGAAAGCGCCTGGCCCGAATCCCTGCAGTTGCGTTTGCAGGCACTGTTGGCCGGCTGCGCCGAGGTGGCGCGGCAAGCGCCCAATGCTGCCACCACTCATCTGCTGCTCGCCGGCCTGTTCGCCCAACAGCAGGCGCTGGCTGGTGAATTGGATGACGCTTTCGCCACGGGGCCTACGCACTGGGCCGCGCTGTGGCAGCGCGACAAGGGTTTGCTGCGCATTGCAGAGGCGGCGCGCAGCAAACGCCTGGAGAAAGCGCGGCAGATTGTCGCCGGCTCTTGATCCATATCAGTACCCTCTCGGCAGTGTGCGCATAAGGTTGCCTCGCGATTCATCTACGAGGTTTCCATGCGCCGCGAGCCCATCGTGCTGTTCGATAACGGCAGCCACCAATGCCTGATGTTCGATGACCTGGTCAGCGGCGAAGGCGTGCAATCCAACCAGTTCCTGATCACCGACAATGAGCAGTACCTGCTGCTCGATCCAGGCGGCGACCTGACCTATACGCCGCTGTCGCTGGAGCTGTCCAAGCACATTCCGGTGCAGGACTTGACCTACATCTTCGCCTCGCACCAGGACCCGGACATCATCGCCTCGCTGGACAAGTGGCTGCTGCACACCCGCGCGCGGGTGATCTGCTCCAAGCTGTGGGCGCGTTTTCTGCCGCACCTGACCGCCAACTACCTGGTGCTGAGCCGCGGCATCAACACCTTCGATCGCATCATCGCGCTGCCGGATCGAGGCCAGAGCATCCCGCTGGGCAAATGCTCGCTCAAGGCCGTGCCGGCGCACTTCCTGCACTCGGTGGGCAACTTCCAGGTGTACGACCCGGTGAGCAAGATTCTCTTCTCCGGCGACATGGGCGCCTCGCTGGTGGATGACGCCACGCCGGTGCGCGACTTCGTCAACCATGTGCCGAACATGGAAGGCTTCCACCGGCGTTACATGGCTGGTAACAAGGCCTGTCGGCTGTGGGCGGCGATGGTGCGGCAGATGGACGTGGCGATGATCGTGCCGCAGCATGGCCGGCCCTTCGTCGGCCCGGAAATGATCAGCGCCTTCCTCTACTGGATCGAGAATCTCGAATGCGGTCTCGATCTGATGGGGCCTGAGGATTACCAACTGCCCAAATGAAGGCTGGCGATGGCGGTTTCGTCGCTTCAAGCCGTCATCATCGCCGTGCTAGGGTGCGCCACGATTTCTGATCGAGGCCGCCCATGCCCACTTCCTTGCTTCGTCGACTGAGCCTGGCGCTCGGTTTCAGCCTGGCTGTCAGCACCGCCGTGGCGGAAAGCTGGCCGCAAGCTGACTGGCAGAGCCAACCCGCACCACCGTCCGCCGCCATCGCCAAGCTGGAGGCCTATGCCTTTGCCCCGCGCGACGATGCCGAACGCAAAGGTGTGCGCACCGATGCGCTGCTGGTGATCCGCGATGGGCAGATCGTCTACGAACGCTACGCCGAGCCGACCACCGCGCAGACGCCGCACCTCTCCTGGTCGATGGCCAAGAGCCTGCTCGCCACCACCCTCGGTGTGGCCTATGGCGAGGGGCGCTTCAAGCTCGATGCACCGGTGGCGCAGTACTACCCGCCGATGGCGGACCACCCGCAGATCAAGATCGGTCACCTGCTCAACTGGGCCTCGGGCCTGGCTTGGCAGGAGGACTACGAGTACGCGCCGCTGAAATCCTCGGTGGTGGCCATGCTCTATACCCGTGGCCGCGATGATATGGCCGCGTTTACCGCCGCACATGAGGCCGATGCCGCGCCGGGAACGCGCTTTCGTTATTCCAGCGGCGACAGCAACCTGCTGGCGGCAGCTCTGCGTGGCATGGTCGGCGAGCGGGCTTACGCCGACTATCCCTGGACTGCATTGTTCGAGCCGCTGGGTATCAGCAGCGCGACCTGGGAACGCGATGCCAGCGGCACCTTCATCGCCTCGTCCTACGCTTACATGACTGCGCGCGACCTGGCCCGTGTCGGCCTGCTGATGCAGCGCGGTGGCCGTTGGGGTGAGCGCCAGTTGCTGCCGGCAGCCTGGGTCGATTTTGTCGCCACGCCCTTCGCCGGCTATCAACCACAGGGCTTCGCGCCTGGCGACGCGGTGCCGGGCGGGCACTGGTGGCTCAACGCTGAACTGCCGGGTAGCACGCGGCCCTGGCCGGATGCGCCAGCCGACACCATCGCCGCGCTCGGACATTGGGGTCAGGGCGTGTACGTGATGCCGCAGGAAAACCTGGTGGTGGTGCGTTACGCCGATGACCGCGATGGCAGCTTCCAGCACAACGAGCTGCTCAAGCGCGTGCGTGCGGCCTTCGCCGTGGGGGTGCAGCCATGATCCGTCGTCACCCGATTCTCAGCGCGCTGGCACTGCTGCTGATTCTGCTGCTGGCCTGGGCATGGCCGAACCGCGTTTACCTGCAAGCGTTTCCGGACATCATCGGCGCCTACACGGCCAAGGAATACTGCTCCTGCCGTTACGTCAGCGGTAACCCGGCGGCCTACTGTGAAGGCTATGTCGTGCAGTACGTGCCGATTAGCAGCCTGCTGGATGACGAAAGCGCCAAGCGTGTGGCCGCCAGCGGCCTAGGCCGCACCCACAGCGCAGCCTGGCTGGGTGAGCGGCAGGGCTGCCAGTTGCTGCCGAGCAAGTAGGGCGGGTGAAACCCGCCACCTCGGCAGCGGCGGGTTGCCCCCGCCCTACGGTGCTGTGTGCGTTGGGCTTTGCAAGGCCTGCGCTGGCGACTATCGTTGCCGCTTGGTCATGCCGTTTTCCGAGTCCCCATGCGCCTTTCGTTTTTCGCCCTGCTGCTTGCTGCCGCCTTGCCCGTCCACGCCGACTGGTATCTGGACAACGAGTCCTCGCGGCTGTCGTTCATTTCTACCCACTCCGGCAGCCAGTCGGAGGTGCATCGCTTTCTCACCCTGCATGGGCAGATCGCCGCTGATGGGCGTGCGCGCCTGCGGGTGGGTCTGGATTCTGTAAGCACCGGTATCGCGCTGCGCGATGAGCGCTTGCGCAGCCTGCTGTTCGATACCTCGCGCCTGCCCGAGGCGCGCATCAGCGCTCAGGTCAACCTGCCACAACTCACCGACCTGGCGCCCGGCGCGCAGCTGGAACTGCGCCTGCCGCTGCAACTGACCCTCAACGAGCACAGCCGCGAGCTGGACAGCGAGCTACTGGTGACTCGCCTGGATGATCGACGCTTTCAGGTGGTGACCCTGGCTCCGCTGGTGTTGCACGCCGAAGACTTCGCCCTGGCCAGTGGCGTCGAGGCGCTGCGCAAGGTCGCTGACCTGCCGGCCATCAGCCTGTCGGTGCCGGTGGGCGCCGTGCTGATCTTCACGGCGCGTTGAGCGTGCACAAGCGCGGCCGCATCTTTCCTTGGCGGGGCGGCAATCGCTTCGAGTTGCTACTGGACGGGCCGGCGTTCTTCCCACGCATGCTGGCGGCCATCGAGGGCGCGCTGCAGCAGGTGGAAATCGAGCTTTATCTGATCGAGGACGGCCGCTGCAGTGAGCGCCTGGTCGATGCCCTGTGCCGGGCGGCCGAGCGCGGCGTGGCGGTGCGCGGCCTGTTCGATGCCTATGGTGCGGCGGGGCTGGGTGCTGCGCTGCGTGAGCGGATGGCGGCCGCGGGCGTGCAGCTGCGCTGGTACAACCCGGTGCGCTGGCGGCGTGGCATCCGCAATTTTCACCGCGACCACCGCAAGCTGCTGCTGGTGGACCAACGCCTGGCTTACGTCGGCGGCACCGGTTCTACCGACGAGTTCTGGCTGCCAGAGGAACCCCGCAGCCCCTGGCACGAAGTCATGGTGGAAATGGAAGGGCCGCTGGTGGGCGACTGGCAGCAGTTGTTCGAGCAACTCTGGCTGGCGCGTTTTTCCTGGCGCCCCAGCCATCAGCCGGCCGCGCTGAGCCTGCCCGAATGCCCGCCAGCAGGGATTGGCCTGGGGCGTGTGGCCTATGCCGACGCGGCGCAGCACCGCGACATCCTGCTGTCGCTGCTACGTGCCTTGCGCGGGGCCAAGCAGCGGGTCTGGCTGGCAACGCCGTACTTCCTGCCTACCTGGAAAATCCGCCGTGCCCTGCGCCGCGCAGCGGCCCGTGGCGTCGAAGTGCGCCTGTTGCTGGCCGGGCGCCACACTGACCATCCTCCAGTGCGTTTTGCTGGCCAGCGCTACTACCCCAAGTTGCTCAGGGCAGGGGTACGCATCTTCGAATACCAGCCACGTTTCCTGCACCTGAAGATGGTCCTGGTGGACGACTGGGTCAGCGTCGGCTCGTGCAACTTCGACCACTGGAACCTGCGCTTCAACCTCGACGCCAACGTCGAGGCGCTCGACCCGGACTTTACCCAGGCCGTGACGGCCAGCTTCATCGAGGACTTTGGCGTCAGCCGCGAAATCACCCTCGACGACTGGCGTCAGCGCCCCTGGTGGCGTCGTGCGCAGCAGCGGTTGTGGGGATGGCTGGATCGGCTGGCGGTGAATCTGTTGGATCGTTGGCGTTGAGAAAGGCCCGCTCAGGACGGCGAGCGGGCCTGAAAGCACTTAGCCGAGGAAGTAGAACGCGCCGCAGATCACCACGCCCGAGTACAGCAGCATCATCAGGCAGTAGCCCATGATGTCGCGGGCGCCGAGGCCGACGATGCCGAGCAGCGGCAGCGCCCAGAACGGCTGGATCATGTTGGTCCAGGCGTCACCCCAGGCAATTGCCATGGCGGTGACGGTCGGCGAAACACCCAGAGCCTGGGCGGCTGGCAGCATGATCGGGCCTTGCACGGCCCACTGGCCGCCACCGGACGGGACGAACACGTTGACCACGCCTGCGCTGAGGAAGGCCAGCAGCGGGAAGGTGTCGGCCGAGGACCAGGAAATGAAGGCTTCGGTGATCTGCCGGCCGAGCGAGATACCGTCGGCATTGGCGCCCATCATCATGCCCATGATCCCTGCGTAGAAGGGGAACAGCAGGACGATGCCGCCGATGCCGCGCACGCTTTCGTCCACCGCACGCATGTAGCGCTCCGGAGTGCCGTGCATCAGCAGGCCGCTGAACAGGAAGATGGCGATGACCACGTCCAGGCCAAGCACGAAACCCTTGGTGGCGAAGTGGTTGAACAGATAGATGCCAGCCATGGCCACCAGTGCCAGACCGAGGATGCGGCTATCGTCCAGGCGCTGCGCCGGGGTTTCACGGGACGGCAGTTCCGCACGCGATTCCACCAGTTTGGCCGGGTCGGCGACCTTGGCGCCCTGGCGCGGGTGCATGGCGCGGTTGAGCAGCGGCAGGCCGATCACCAGGAGCGCGACGATGGTCAGGTTGAGGGTGCTGAACAGGGTTTCGGTGATGCTTACCGGGTCGGTCAGTACGCCTGCAGTGATGCGTGCCAGATCCGGGCCGCCGGTGGCCAGGGAGAGCGGCACCGAACCGGCCAGGCCGCCGTGCCAGACCAGGAAGCCCGAGTAGGCCGACGCCACCAGCAGCGGGTAGTCGACACCGTCGACCTTGCGCGCGAGGGCGCGAGCGAATACCGCGCCGATCACCAGGCCAAAACCCCAGTTGACCCAGCAGCCGACCAGCGCCACCAGGGTGACCATGATGATTGCCTGACCGGGGGTGCGGGCCATACCGGCCAGGCGATCGAGTTGGCGGTTGATGATCGGTGCGCTGGCCAGTGCATGGCCGGTGACGAAGATCAGCGCCATCTGCATGGCGAAACCGAGCAGTGTCCAGAAGCCGCCGCTCCAGTGCTGCACCATGGCCGGTAGCGATTGGCCGGTGGAGAAGATACCAGCCAGTAGTACGCCCAGCGTGAGCAAGGCGGAGAACACGAAGGGCGAAGGCAGGTACTTCTGTACCAGGCTCACGCTCATGCGGGTGAGGGTATTGAACATCGATGACGCCTCTTTCTTATGGTTGTGTAAGGGCTGTTCCAGGCATTCAGGTCGGTTGTGCCTGGCGGGTGGAAATGACAACGCCCGGCCGGAGCCGAGCGAGTGGTTGTGTTGCTCCGTAGGGCGGGTGAAACCCGCCGGTTCCGATAGTGGCGGGTTGCACCCGCCCTACGGTTTCGCGCTTTACTCGCGTTCGATGGCCAGCGCTACGCCCTGGCCGCCACCGATGCACAGCGTGGCCAGGCCTTTCTTGGCATCGCGGCGGATCATCTCGTGCAACAGGCTGACCAGCACGCGGCAGCCCGAGGCGCCGATGGGGTGGCCGAGGGCGATGGCGCCACCGTTGACGTTGACCTTGTCGGCATCCCAGCCCAGTTCCTGGCCGACGGACAGCGCCTGAGCGGCGAAGGCTTCGTTGGCTTCGATCAGGTCAAGGTCGGCCAGGCTCCAGCCGGCCTTGTCCAGGCAACGGCGGGTAGCCGATACCGGGGCGATGCCCATGATCGCCGGATCGACGCCGGCATTGGCATAGCCAGCGATCTTCGCCAGCACGGGCAGACCCAGCGCCTGCGCTTTGGCTGCGCTCATCAGCAGCACGGCAGCGGCGCCGTCGTTGAGGCTGGAGGCGTTGCCGGCGGTGACGCTGCCGTCCTTCTTGAATGCGGGTTTGAGCTTGGCCAGGGATTCGGCGGTGGTGCCGGCGCGTGGCTGCTCGTCACGAGCGAAGGCGATCGGGTCGCCCTTGCGCTGCGGGATCAGCACTGGAGTGATTTCAGCGTCGAAGCGACCGGCCTCGATGGCAGCCACGGCCTTTTGTTGCGATGCAGCGGCGAAGGCGTCCTGGGCTTCACGGCTAATGCCGTACTTCTCCACCAGATTCTCGGCGGTGATGCCCATGTGGTAGTCGTTGAAGGCATCCCACAGGCCGTCGACGATCATGCTGTCGAGCATCTGTGCGTGACCCATGCGCAGACCGGTGCGGGCTTTGGGCAGCACGTAGGGCGCCAGGCTCATATTCTCCATGCCGCCGGCGATGATCACCTCGGCGTCGCCGCAGCGAATGGCCTGGGTGGCCAGGTGCAGGGCTTTCAGGCCCGAGCCGCAGACCTTGTTCAGGGTCATGGCAGGTACGGCATGGGGCAGGCCGGCGTGGATGGCGGCCTGGCGTGCGGGGTTCTGGCCACTGCCAGCGGTGAGCACCTGGCCGAGAATGACTTCATCGACCTGGGCGGCGTCGAGGCCGGTTTGCTCCAGCAGGCGCTTGATGACGATGGCGCCGAGTTCCGGCGCGGGGATGTCGGCCAGGCTGCCCTGGAAGCTGCCGATGGCGGTGCGGGTGGCGGCGACGATGACGACGTCTTGCATGGGTAATCCTCTGGGTACGGTAGGACGGAGAGCTTCGCGGATGAATCCGCTCCTACAGGGAGTGCAGCAGATAACACCAAATAAAAACACCCCGCAAAACGCCAGTCGTGGTGGCGCTCTGCAGGGCGGTAGTCAACCTAGAACTGCATTTCCGGGACGTGCTCGGGGACGATCAGCTTGCCGGCGGTCTTGGCGACGATTTCCTCGACGCTCACGCCCGGTGCACGCTCGCGCAGGACGAAGGCGTTGTTCTCGATCTCCAGGTAGGCCAGGTCGGTCAGCACCTTGCGAATGCAACCGCTGCCGGTCAGTGGCAGGCTGCAACGCTCGAGCAGTTTGGACTCGCCGTCCTTGGACGCGTGGGTCATGGTGACGATGATGTTGTCGGCGCCGGCCACCAGGTCCATGGCGCCGCCCATGCCTTTGACCAGTTTGCCGGGGATCATCCAGGACGCGATGTTGCCGTGTACGTCCACCTCGAAGGCGCCGAGCACGGTCAGGTCGACATGGCCGCCACGGATCATGGCGAAGGATTGTGCCGAGTCGAAGATCGCTGCGCCCTTGATCGCGGTGACGGTCTGCTTGCCGGCGTTGATCATGTCGGCGTCCACTTCCTCTTCGGTGGGGAAGGCGCCCATGCCGAGCAGGCCGTTCTCCGACTGCAGCATCACGGCCATGCCCTCGGGCACATAGTTGGCCACCAGAGTCGGGATGCCGATGCCGAGGTTGACGTAGAAGCCGTCCTGCAACTCGCGGGCGACGCGCTGGGCCATTTGTTCACGGGTCAGTGCCATGCTGGTCTCTCCTCAGGCGCGCAGGGTGCGTTTTTCGATGCGTTTCTCGAAGCTGCCGCAGATCAGCCGGTCGACGTAGATGCCGGGGGTGTGAATCAGCGTAGGGTCGAGTTCACCGGGCTCGACGATCTCTTCGACCTCGACCACGGTGATGCGCCCGGCGGTGGCGACCACCGGGTTGAAGTTCTGCGCGGTGTGGCGGTAGACCACGTTACCGAAGTGGTCGGCCTTCCAGCCTTTGACGATGGCGAAGTCGCCGGTGATGGCCGGTTCGAGGATGTAGTGGCGGCCATTGATCTCGCGCGCTTCCTTGCCTTCGGCGACCGGGGTGCCGTAGCCGGTGGCGGTGAAGAACGCGGGGATGCCGGCGCCGCCAGCGCGCAGCTTCTCGGCCAGGGTGCCTTGTGGGGTCAGTTCGACTTCCAGCTCGCCGGAGAGCAGTTGCTGCTCGAACAGGGCGTTCTCGCCGACGTAGGAGGCGATCATCTTGCGAATCTGCCGGTCTTCCAGCAGTACGCCGAGGCCGAAGCCGTCGACGCCGCAGTTGTTGGACACCACGGTCAGATCGCGCACCCCACGGCGGCGGATCTCGGCGATCAGGTTCTCGGGGATGCCACACAGGCCGAAACCGCCGGCCAGCACAGTCATGCCGTCCTGCAGGCCGTCCAGGGCTTCTGCATAGCTGCCGACGCGTTTGTCGAGTCCGCTCATTAGAGGCTGCCTCTTTTGTTTTTATCTGGGGTGAGACCAAGCTTCAGTGCTGCCGTCTTATTTGTTAAGTTTGTTTTTCCTCTTGATTGATCAGGTAAGTAAATTAATGACCGTCAAACAGCTACGCGCCTTTCTTGCCGTAGCGCAGAGCCTGAGCTTCGTCCAGGCCTGTGAACGCCTGCATCTGTCGCAGCCGGCACTGAGCCTGGCGATCAAGAATCTGGAGCAATCGCTCGGCGGCCAGTTGCTGGTACGTACCACCCGCAGTGTGGCGCTGACGCCGGAAGGCGAGACGCTGTTGCCGATTGCCGTGCGTCTGCTGGCCGATTGGGACAACGCCGAGGATCTGCTGCACCAGCACTTCACCCTGCAGATGGGCAAGGTGGCGGTGGCAGCCATGCCGTCGTTCGCCGGCAACCGCCTGCCGGCGGCGCTGCGCGCCTTCCGCGACGCCTACCCACGGGTCAACGTGGCGGTGCACGACGTGATCAACGAACAGGTGATGGAGATGGTGCGCGACGGTCGCGTCGAGCTGGGCATCGCCTTCGAACCGGCAACCCTCGATGGCCTGCAGTTCACGCCGCTGTACGAGGATCGTTTCGTCGCTGTGGTGCCGGTCGCCAGCAAGTTGGCCGAGCAGTCCGCGCTGACCTGGGCACAGCTGCTGGAGCAGCCCTTCATCACCCTGCAACGGCCTTCGGCGGTGCGCCTGCTGCTGGAAGACAGTGTGATCTCCAGCCACGGCAAGCTGCCGGTAGCGTTCGAAAGTCATCAGTTGGTGACGGTCGGGCGTATGGTCGCCGAAGGCCTCGGCGTCAGCGCCGTGCCGCAACTGTGCCGGCAGCAGATGGAAGAGCTGGGCGCCCGCTGCCTACCGCTGAGCGAGCCACAGGTGTCGCGTCGCGTCGGCCTGCTGCACCAGGCCGGGCATCAGCTATCCAGCGCGGCGCAGGCATTGAGCGAGGTGCTGCTGCATCAGGCCGGGCAGTAGGGCGGGTGAAACCCGCCGCCTGCGTTGTGGCGAGTGAATCCCCTTGGCGGACCTAGAACTGAGACAGGTCTGCCGGGGTGTCGATGTCCTGCAGTACGCCAGGATCGTCCAGCTCGACGATACGCACAGCCTCGGGGTGCTGCTGCAGCACAGGCTTGGCGCCGGCATCGCCGCTCAGCGCCGCGAGCTGCGGCCAGAAAGCGCGGCCGAACAGCACCGGATGGCCGCGCTTGCCCTGATAGCTGGGCAGCACGATGGTGTTCGCGCTGGAGTGGGCGATCAGGGTTTCCAGGCTGTCCCGCTGTATCGACGGCATATCGGCGAGAAAGATCGCCAAGACGTCAGCGTTGGATTCGGCCAGTAGATGCTCTGCACCTGCCGCCAGGCTGTGGCCCATGCCCTGGGCTGTTAGCGGGTGCTGGACGAGCTTGATGCTGGCGGGTAATCCCATCTCCGCGATGGACTCGTCCGGGCGCAACACCAGCCAGATTTCTTCGAGCATCGAGCAGGGCAGTGCCAGGCTGGCCGCCAGTAGCGAGCGACCGTCGGCCAGTGTTGCACGCCGCTTGTCGGCGCCGAAGCGGCGGCTGTAGCCGGCCGCCAGCATCAGTGCGGCGACCCTCTGGACTGGGCGCTCGTTGGCCATGTTCAACTGGCCAGACCTGCCGCTTTGGCGCGGGCGGTATGCAGTTTCTTGTAGCTGTCGATCAGGCGCAGGTGCTTGTCCAGGCCCTCCAGCTGCATGCTGGTCGGTGTCAGGCCATGGAAGCGCACGCTGCCGTCCACCGAGCCGATCACCGCGTCCATACGCTCGCTGCCGAACATGCGCCGCAGGTTGTGCTCGTAGTTGGCCAGCTCCAGCTCGTCGTCCAGCTGGATCTCCAGTACGGCGTTGACTGCCTGGTAGAACAGGCCGCGCTCGACGGTGTTGTCGTTGTACTGCAGGAAGGCCTCGACCAACTCCTTGGCGTCGTCGTATTTCTTCAGCGCCAGGTTGATCAGCAGCTTCAGCTCGAGAATGGTCAGTTGGCCCCACACCGTGTTGTCGTCGAACTCGACGCCGATCAACGTGGTGATGTCGGTGTAGTCGTCGACTTCGGCGTTGTTGAGGTTGCGCAGCAGCGACTTGAGATCGCGATCGCTCAGGGCGTGCAGGTTGAGGATGTCCTTGCGAAACAGCAGCGCCTTGTTGGTGTTGTCCCAGATCAGGTCTTCGGCCGGGTAGATCTCCGAGTAGCCCGGCACCAGGATGCGGCAGGCGTTGGCACCGAGGTCGTCATAGGTGGCCACGTAGACCTCCTTGCCCATGTCCTCGAGGATGCCGAACAGCGTTGCGGCTTCCTGCTCATTCGAGTCGCTGCCTTCGCCGGAGAAATCCCATTCGACGAATTCGAAGTCCGGCGTGGCGCCGAAGAAGCGCCAGGAGACCACGCCGCTGGAATCGATGAAGTGCTCGACGAAGTTGTTCGGCTCGGTCAGCGCCAGGCTGTCGAAGGTTGGCTGCGGCAGGTCGTTGAGGCCTTCGAAGCTGCGGCCCTGGAGCAGCTCGGTAAGGCTGCGCTCCAGCGCCACTTCCAGGCTCGGATGGGCGCCGAAGGAGGCGAACACGCCGCCGGTGCGCGGGTTCATCAGGGTCACGCACATCACCGGGAATTCACCGCCGAGCGAGGCATCCTTGACCAGCACCGGGAAGCCTTGCTCCTCCAGGCCCTGGATACCGGCGACGATGCCCGGGTACTTGGCCAGCACCTCCTGCGGCACGTCCGGCAGGCACAGCTCGCCTTCGAGGATCTCGCGTTTCACCGCCCGCTCGAATATCTCCGACAGGCACTGCACCTGGGCTTCGGCCAGGGTGTTGCCGGCGCTCATGCCGTTGGACAGGTACAGGTTCTCGATCAGGTTGGACGGGAAGTACACCGTCTCGCCGTCGCTCCTGCGCACGAATGGCAGCGAACAGATGCCGCGCAGGGTGTTGCCCGAGTTGGTGTCATACAGGTGCGAGCCGCGCAGCTCGCCATCCGGGTTGTAGATGGCCAGGCAGTGTTCGTCGAGAATTTCCTCGGGCAACGCATCTTTCGGCCCCGGCTTGAACCAGCGCTCGTTGGGGTAATGGACGAACTCGGCGCCCGCGATGTCCTCGCCCCAGAACTGGTCGTTGTAGAAGAAGTTGCAGTTCAGCCGCTCGATGAACTCGCCCAGAGCCGAGGCCAGGGCGCTCTCCTTGGTCGATCCCTTACCGTTGGTGAAGCACAGGTTCGACTGCGCGTCGCGAATATGCAGCGACCAGACGTTGGGCACGATATTGCGCCAGGAGGCGATCTCGATCTTCATCCCGAGATCCGCGAGGATGCCCGACATGTTGGCAATGGTCTGCTCCAGCGGCAGATCCTTGCCTGGAATGTAGGTGGTGGTGTCACTCACCGGCATCAGCAGCGCCTGGGCATCGGCGTCGAGGTTTTCCACCTCTTCGATGATGAACTCGGGACCCTGCTGCACCACCTTCTTCACCGTGCAGCGGTCGATGGAGCGCAGGATGCCCAGGCGATCCTTCTGGGAAATGTCCGCCGGCAGCTCGACCTGGATCTTGAAGATCTGCGCGTAGCGGTTCTCCGGGTCGACGATGTTGTTCTGCGACAGGCGGATGTTCTCGGTGGGAATGTCGCGTGTCTGGCAGTACAGCTTGACGAAGTACGCCGCGCACAACGCCGAGGAGGCCAGGAAATAGTCGAACGGCCCCGGCGCCGAGCCATCACCCTTGTAGCGGATCGGCTGATCGGCGATCACCGTGAAGTCATCGAACTTGGCTTCGAGGCGAAGGTTGTCGAGAAAGTTGACCTTGATTTCCATGGGGCAATACCAGCGAGCGAAACAAAATGGCCGCCATTATCCGGGTTTTCGGCGGCCTGTCTTGCTTGGCGGCTGGCGACGAAGGCGCGCCGGACCGGCGGCGAGTGCGACGCCGGCCCGGCGATAGCTCAGCTTTCGGGTTCGGCGAGGCTGCTGGTGCCGATGGAGGTATAGCTCGGCCATTGCCGCAGCAGGGTTTCGACGAACTGTTCGGCCGCTGGTGACAGTGAAGAGCCGCGGCGGCGCACCAGGCCAAGGGTGCGGCTGATTACCGGGTCTACCAGCGGGCGGCTGACCAGAATCGGATGATCCTCGGCCGGCATGATGGAGCCGGTATTTCTTGGGGGGCATGTGTCGGTATGTGTGGGTCTCTGTGTGTAAGCCGACACAGATTTAATACCTCTGACAGACCGCCGTGGCGCGTTTTCAAACCGGAAAAGCGACGGAAAACGTTTTGTCGGTTGTTGAGGTAGAGGCGACAGCCGCGGATGGGCTCCGCGGGCAGGGAGGCTGTCATAAAGCTGGTATAACCCAGCCAGAACAGCCTCAAAAGACACAAAAAAGGCACTGTAGCTATACGCTAAGCGCCTGATTTATAGAGCTAAAATGGTGGTGGGATGGCACCTCGCACCAAACTGCTATTTGAAAGTACGCAATCGAAGCGCTGCGGGCTGCTGCGAACTCCATCGAAAAGCCTGCTGGATTGTAGGCCTGCACACAGGTTTTCCAACCTTGGTTGTCACCGGAAACGGACATCAAACCCATCTGCTTTCCAGCGCCAGTTAAATTCCCCCATACACGGAATCGAACCCGCGTCCGCACGGTGGTTCAAACGGTGGGCTCGGCGGCTGCGTCATTGTCGGCGGCGGGGGCGGTGAGCCGCCGAATCGTCAGGGTGTTGCCGCTGACCGAAAACTGACCCAGTAGAGGCTGTTCTGCCGACTGAAAACTGACCCAGGTGTTCAACTGCTTCTGCTCAATTTTTGAGCAGGAGAACACAGGGTGATCAGTATGGAAATGATGGGCAAAATTCGGCGGATGTATTTCCGCGACAAGCTGTCGCTGCATGAGATAGCCAAGCGCACCGGGCTGGCGCGCAACACGATTCGCAAGTGGGTCAGAGCACCTGAGGCCAAGCAGCCGGTGTACCAACGCCGCGCGATCTTTAACAAACTCAGCCCTTTTCACGCCACGCTAGAGCAGGCGCTAAAAGCCGATTCGCTGCGCCCCAAGCAACAGCGGCGCAGTGCCAAGGCGCTGTTGGCGCAAATCAAAGCCGATGGTTATGACGGTGGCTACAGCCAGCTCACCGCGTTTATCCGTGCCTGGCGAGGGGGACAGGGCAAGGCGTCGCAGGCCTTTGTGCCGCTGACCTTTGCTCTTGGCGAGGCGTTTCAGTTTGACTGGAGCGAGGAAGGCTTGCTGGTCGGCGGCATTTACCGGCGTATGCAGGTGGCACATCTGAAGCTGTGTGCCAGCCGTGCGTTCTGGCTTGTGGCGTATCCGAGCCAGGGCCATGAGATGTTATTTGACGCCCATACACGCTCGTTCGGCGCCTTGGGCGGCGTGCCGCGCCGGGGCATCTACGACAACATGAAGACCGCCGTCGACAAGGTCAATAAGGGCAAAGGCCGGGCGGTGAATGCACGCTTTGCGGTGATGTGCGCGCATTACCTGTTCGATCCGGACTTCTGCAACGTCGCCGCTGGTTGGGAAAAGGGCATCGTTGAAAAGAACGTGCAAGACAGCCGCAGGCGTATCTGGCTAGACGCCCAGGACTGTCAGTTTCACTCCTTCGAGGAACTCAATGCCTGGCTGGGCCAGCGCTGCCGCGCGCTTTGGAACGAGCTGACGCACCCTCAATACAGCGGGCTGAGTGTGGCCGAAGTGCTTGAGTTGGAGCGCGCTGAACTGATGCCTGTGCCAGCGCCATTCGACGGTTACGTCGAGCGGCCTGCGCGGGTCTCCAGCACCTGCCTGGTCAGCGTCGGGCGCAACCGCTACTCGGTGCCGTGTGAGTACGCGGGTAAGTGGGTCAGCAGCCGTTTGTATCCGACGCGAATCGAGGTGGTGGCTGACGACGCGCTGATCGCCAGCCATGTCCGCTTGCTGGATCGCGACCAGGTCAGCTATGACTGGCAGCACTACCTCCCGCTGATCGAACGCAAGCCCGGTGCGCTGCGCAACGGCGCGCCCTTTGCTGATCTGCCGGCGCCGCTGCGTCAACTTAAGCACGGTCTGGGGCGTCATGCCGGCGGTGACCGGATCATGGCGCAAGTTCTGGCTGCCGTACCGGTCGCCGGGCTCGATGCGGTGTTGGTGGCTGTTGAGCTGGTACTGGAAAGCGGCAGCCTGAGCGCCGAACACATCCTCAATGTCGTGGCGCGCCTGGCCGCGACCGAACCACCACCCAGCGTCGAAACCCACTTGTCGCTCAAGGAAGCCCCCGTCGCTAACACGGCGCGCTACGACCGCCTGCGTGGCCAGGCCGAGGAGGTCGGTCATGCGTGATTTGATGGCGGAACTCAAGGAGCTGCGCCTGCACGGCATGGCCACGGCCTGGGCGGAGTTAACTGCACAGGGTGAGTCGAACACAGCCTCGTCCAAGTGGCTGCTCGAACACCTGCTGGAACAAGAGCACACAGATCGCGCCATGCGCTCGGTGAGCCACCAGATGAACATGGCCAAGCTGCCGATGCACCGCGATCTGGCCAGCTTCGATTTCAACGCCTCTAGCGCCGACGCACGCCTGATCAGCGAGCTGGCCAGCCTGGCCTTTACCGACACCGCGCAGAACGTGGTGCTGATCGGTGGGCCAGGCACCGGTAAAACCCACCTAGCCACCGCGCTGGCCGTGTCCGGCATCACCCGGCATGGCAAGCGCGTGCGCTTCTACTCCACGGTCGATCTGGTCAATCTGCTGGAGCGCGAAAAACACGACGGCAAAGCCGGGCGGATCGCCCAGGCACTGCTGCGCATGGATCTGGTCATCCTCGACGAACTGGGTTATCTGCCGTTCAGCCAGGCTGGCGGTGCGTTGCTGTTTCACCTGCTGTCCAAGCTGTACGAACACACCAGCGTGGTGATCACCACCAACCTGAGCTTCGCCGAATGGTCGAGCGTGTTCGGCGACGCCAAGATGACCACCGCCCTGCTGGATCGGCTGACCCACCACTGCCACATCGTCGAAACCGGTAACGAGTCCTATCGCCTGCAACACAGTAGCTTGGCGGCCCAGGCCAAGATCAAATCACGCGAGCGAAAGCGTAAGGGCGGCCAGGAACCGGAGGACGATGAGCCGTTCTGATTTCATGGTGACGACGGCCTGCTGCATGGCTGCATGTGGCAGGTCTTCAACAGCTGAACTGGGACAGCGAGGGAGTGGGGGCAACAGCAGCTGCGCTGGTAGACTTATCCACAGTTGCTGGTAACAAAATCAGCAATCCGCCCTGGGTCAAATTTCAATCGGCAGGGTGGGTCAATTTTCCATCAGCGCCAACAGTCAAAGCCCAACTTCTTGATATTGGGTTCTTTCTTGTTGTCTAAATATCCGATGAACGCGCGTTTCAGGAATCGGGCGGTGGTGGCAACGAAGATGGTAGGTCCCACCTTGGCCCGCTCGAACGGTAGAACGTGATCGATGATTTGGATCTTAGCCCGATCACGGTCGTCCTTGGCGCGCTGAAAACGCTCGTGAATGGTCTGGAACTCAGAGCCAATCTTTTCCCGGATTACAGCCTTGGCCAAGTCTTGCAACGCATAGAGCAGCCGGCTTTTAGCGGCATCAATCCGACGCTCAAGGTCAGCTTCTCGCAGGTAGTCGGTGACCCCTGACTTCAGGAATCGAGTCTGCTCCGCCTCAGTGATCTTGAGTCCACTAATCGCGCTACTCAGTTCGCCAATAGTCTCGCGGTAGTAGTCAGTTTTGAGAGTCCTAGTCCAGCCGACGTAGAGATCTTCATTGCAAATACCCGATACCCAGCCGACAAAATTTAGGTCGGATAAGTCCTGTTCCGCCAGGAAGCTGAGGATACTGACGCCCTGAGCAGCCGCCTTCTCCTGGGTTGCCTTAGAGACGTCTATCTGTGCCTTGTGCGGGGTGATAAAGAACAGGTTGCGGTGGCCACCACGTTCGCCACGCACTGCTGCGTGCTCGATGAACTGGTCGAACACGTTGTAGGACTTGCCGAAGCCGGTGCCGTCGTTGGCGAAACTTACCGAAGGGTTAGGCTTGGCGTGCCCATTGAAAAACGGTGCCAGCCTGGCCCGGTGCGAATTTATCTCGTCGCTAAGCGCAGCACTGATTGCTCCCTTACGCGAAGGAGTGATGCCGGCGAATAGGTCGCCATTGGGTAGCGGTGGGGTCTCTGGAGGGTTACTACCACCCTTTTCGTCTCTAAGTTTCTTCTGCATGGCGGCAATCCTTCGCTTGTCGAGGTAGCTGCTGTTGCTCCCTCAAAAATAGATTGATGGTTATTCATCTATTCAAGATGAGCCGGCGTCCAACGTCAGCCAACCACTGGGTAGTTGGCATCGCCCCATAGTGTGTCTGGGTTGTCCAGCATGATCTGGATGATCAATGGCACCAGTTTGCCTAGCAGGCTGCAGCAGTCTCGGAGTTGATCCCTGTTCACTCGGCCATTCCAGGTCGCTCCGCCATGAATGAGCTGGTTCCGCAGGGTGTAGATCCGATTGAACATCACACCGAGTACTGCTGGTGTGTTGCGGTTGGCCAGCGCTAAAGCTGCTGCTTTTTTTCCACTGGCAAAACGTTCTTTCCACTGTTCTGCGCTGATTTTTCCGCTTTGATGATCCCAGAAACTTTGGAAGACATACTGGTTGTCCAGCAGCACCCGAATGCTGCTAGGGAACTCCGACCAGACGAGCTTCTCGATGCTGTTGGTGCTATCAAGTGAGCAAAGCTTTTCGAGAAAGGCTTTGAAGGTTTCCTGCTCGGATAATCGCAATTGCTCGTCGATATCGGTGGCGTAGGCAGCGTTGAATGCGATCCACAGAAAAATGAATCGGCCATCACTGTCTTCTGCTTGTTCTGCTCGGTTTAGCCAGCTCAGTGCTCGATGCAGTCGTAGGCTGAGATTGGGATGCTGTTGGTCGCGCTCTTGGCGGTGACGTTCCTTCAAAGCTTGGTAGTGCATGCAATAACTCCCTTTACTGAAAACCAGACCATACCAAGGCTTTGAGGAAGGCAGTAATGATTTTGACTGACTGGAGTGGTGCGCTAATGGTCGAAGTCGCGTGCCAGATGCTTCCATGGCAGATGTCGAATAGCGCTTGAAATCACCTCCGCCAGAGGTTGCGTATGGCACTCGTCCACAAACCAGGTGACCACCATTTGAGAGCCATCGAACATTGGCGTTATAGGCTCAGCGCTGGTCAGCCATACATGCAGGTTGAGTCGGGGTAGGGTAGGGTGTGCCGGATCACTGACATCCACTGCAGGTGGAATCATGTAAGTCTGGCGTTCTCCCCATAACGCCTCGTGGCGAATCAGCGCGCGCTCCATGATCATGATATTGAGGCTCTCATTGGGCGCTCCTTCAATGAGTCCTCCATAGGTCAGGTCGTAGATGAAGGCTTCAACGGAGACTGATTGTCCGCAGTCCAGCCGGATGTCCAGGGCTGGGGAGGTAGAAGACGAGCCATAATTCGTTCTCTGAGGTGTGTAACAGTTCGGCGGATTCAAGTCGGTGTAGAAGCTCGGTCAATAGGGCTTCCTCCGCGCTGCTGAGCATTCGAGGTCGGCGTCGTTGGTGCCAGGCGATGTGTTGATCTGTCGGTCGACATGTCTTCAGTGTTCGGCGAAAGCATCTTGAAAGTTCTTTCATTCGTTGCCTCCCAGTCAGGCTGAAGAACCTGTCCCGAATATTGGCGAGGATGGTGCCGTTGCTTTGTTATGGGGCTCGAAACGTCAGAAGCTTCAGGCCAAAGCCTGAATAGTTCGGGCTCACCCAGATAGTGGTTATGCATTCGAGTTCGATGCTTCGTTCCAGCGCTCTGACAATATCGACGTAATCACCAAGACATGTATCCATGCCGCCCTCAATGATCAGGATTTCACCTTCCGAGTGAATTGGATTGGTTGCGTCCACGGACGCTAGTAGAGCATCCAGAGCAGTCCTAGGTGTCGAGCCCCAGCCAGAGATCACTGTGGCAATGCACTCAATAGGTGGCTGCCACCTGCAATAGCTTTCCCAGTCCAGACCTGATGGCCAGCCTATCTCCCGGGAGAGATATAAGCTTGCCCAAAAATCTGTAAGGTCCTTTTCTGACCTCCAGTGATAAATGCGAAATCCAGGCTGTAGTTTTGTCTCGCTGTGTTCATAACGATGGATGTGCACGCTGCTTCCCAGGCTCTGCAGAAGCTCTTGCGGTGGTGTGCAGGTAGAAAGGCCATGAAACCAATGGATCTCATCAAAAAGGTGTTGCGGGCGCCATGCCTGATCCAAACCATAAGCCGTAAAGCGGTGCCTTGCCGGGCTGGATAGATGTTTATGCATGGCCCCTGCAATACGCTCGTTGAGTCGGTCAGCTTCCGCTTGCGTAGCGGCAATCAGCCCAACTTGGTTCACCACCAGGCATGGGCTCTCTTGTGCAGCTGTCTGACTCGTGGCGCTGTGTGGGCTTTCGAGAGTCTCTCCTTGGTTGATCAGGTAGTACAGATACTCTCGAAGCCCCGATTTGCTTGCGTGTGGCTTGGGCACCTTCAGCGCACCTGCACGGGGGCGTTCACGCATTTGTAGCCGGGGTACTGGGCCTCGGCTGTCACTCGTGCCATCTCGGAGCTGACGGCCTGTACCGTGATCGTAAAGTTGGCGCGCGGTCCCGCATTGGGCGTCACGCGTTGCAGGAAGGCAGAGTAGGTCTTCATCGCTGAGTCTCCGTGGTTAGATGGCATGAGACAGGGTGCTTCGGGTATGCGACAGCCTGTGTCGCATTAGCTTTTTTCGTACAGCGCCGCCATCCGTTTCGCCGAAGTAGCGATTTGCTCTCTCAGCTCCATGGGTTCGAGAACCTCCAGGTGTTCGCCTTGGCTTAACAGCCATAGGTCCAGTCCTTGACTGAGATGCAGGCTGCCTGTCATCAACCACCAGCCATCGGCTGTCGGTTGTAGCTGTTGATCGGTGGTGAGTGCGTTTTCGTCCAGGCGTTCATAGAGGGCTTGCGAAACACGCAGTTTGAATCGAACAGGATGCTCTGATCTCTGACTGATAAGGCTTCGTCTGGCTTCGTTCGAGTTGATATCGAAGTCGTTAGGTGCTTCCAGATTCTCCCAGGTGGCTTTGGCGGATTGAAAACGATGCAGGGGGAGGGCGGCGACTTGGCCTTTTGGCAAACCCTTGAAAATGCATGACAGGTAGATGTTGGAGTCCTGGTAGGAAAGCCCCAAGGGTTTGAGGTGAAGCAGGCGTGGCTCGTGGGCTCCGCGCTTTAGGTAAAGAGCTTCGACAGACTCATCCTCCAGTAGAGCCTGTTGGATGACTTCTAGCACGTCAGGATTTACTGGGCTTGGCTCCAGCACGACGAAGCGAGTGTTGCTGATCACCTTGCCAGTGCAGTCCTGAGCAGGGCGGTTTCCCTTGAGTAAGGAGACTGCATAGTCCCGTATCGGCGCTAGTTTCTGCACCTGAGCGGCCATGCCAAATCGGGCTGCGTGATTCATGATCATGACGAGATTCATTGCATCGGTTGGCAGCATGTACAGGCGTGACAACGACTTTTCGGCCCACCACAAATTGGCTTTTCCCATGGGCTTGCTGCGTATCTGAGGGTATTGCAGTGCGAGATCAACTATGTCTCGTTGAATGGTTTTTATGCTGACATCAATCCCTTGGCTTGCCACCCGCTGTCGAATGGTGTTGATGCTGATGGCGTCTTCCTTTCCAGGGAGAAGGCGAAGAATCAGATCGTGACGGAGTAGCTGGTCCAAATTGTCGTCCTTGTCTGTATGCGACATGAGCTGTCGCAAAACTGTTGAGAATGCACAGGCATGATCACCGATGAGGCGGTAGCATGAGCAAATCTGCAGATGTGTTCAATCTCATGGACAACCTTCTTCCTCGTGCCGAGCACGTTGAGCTTGCCGAGCTTGATGAGTTAACTCGCTTGTATGCCGGCATCGGTATGCCATCGCTACGAGTAATGGAGTTGAGTGGGGTGGCCGGCGTGACGTATCACCAAATCAAAGCAGCCAATCCACTGCTTGGCTTGGTTGATCCGATCAGAGTTCGCCACCGATATGCGGAGCTGCGCGGGCAGGCTTTGCAGGGCGATGCCGAGGCTCTCAATGATCTGGGCTGGTTGTGGCTAAATGGGTCGCGGCTGAAACCAATCCCTGCGCTGGCTCGACGGTTATTCAAGCTTGCAGCAGTGATGGGCTCTGCCGAGGCACTATTCAACCTTGCCGAGCAGGCGTTCTATGGGAAGGGGCTGGCCACCAATCTGGCCTTGGCCATCGACTATTACGAGCAGGCTTTTGGTGCTGGGATTCCCTGTGCTGCGCAAGCATTAGGGAACTTGTATGAGCGCGGGGACGAGAGCGTCATCGCTGATCATGGCAAAGCAATCAGTTGGTACAAGCGAGGTGTAGTGGAGCATGACGTGATGGCGAGTTTCTTACTTGGCAGGCTGGCTCTGGATGAGGAGTCAACTGAGTATGATCCCGCGCTTGGCCTCTACTGGTTGCAGTGGGCTGCGATGAAAGGGCAGGTGTTGGCGACTGAGCGGCTTACCGATTTTTACTTCTCTACCTTTGAGTCCCCGCCGGATCCTGATGGGCTGCTGTTTCGTTTCTGGAGGGATCTGGCGATTACCCAGGGAAGTTCTTGGGCTAAAGAGTTGTGTATTGTGGGTGGCAGCCTTCCAGCATGTAGACATTAACGGCGGCTCGATTGGTAATGGCGCTCGAGTGAGATGGCTAGCAATGGTTGAAAATAGTAAATTCTTGACTAGAGGGGACGGCACCCGATGGCTTTAAGTTCTACCCAGATTCATGTTCTAGAGCAGGCAATCCTCAGCTATGGATTCCCTCTTGAATACTACGATTTTAACCGGACGCCAACGGCCAACCCTCAAGTGGCGAGTAGCATTCAGCATCTTGAATCGATCATCTATACGGCGTTAACGTCGGGGGCTCCTGCGGATGTGGAGCAGGGGCTGGCTAACATCATCTATTGGGGGAACACTGGAGCAGGGTATCGGCAGCATCGTTTCAGTAGTTTTCTTAAAAAAATTAAACCACTTCATCCCTATGGTGACTTTTGCTCACTTCAGCGTGCGGGAACTGTGTCTCTACTCGGAATCAAAAAGCTTGGCTATCCCGGCTACTCAGGTATTTCCTTTGTGTCCAAAGTGCTGATGTTTCTTGATCCGCAGAATTTCTGCGTGCTCGATTTGCAGATAAGTAAGCTAGGTGTGCCTGGGCGCTCGATCGGTCGGGCGTTAGATCAGCTGAAGGTTAATCCGACAATCATCCCCATATCTGTTCACAACGAAAAGGTTTACGACCATTGGCGCGATGAGTGCCGACATATCAGCAGTACCTACTATGCCGGGAAGTATCGGGTTGCTGACGTGGAGCGCGGATTTTTCGATCTGATCAGAACTGGACGTCTAAATGATGCGCTTGAAATCTACGCTGTATTTTGAATCTTTGGTTCGGTTATTGGGGTAAAGAAGCATGGAACTGTTTCGAGCAATTCCATCAAGTCGCTTGGCTGAGGCAGAAAAGGGCTTTCGAGGTCAGTCGACTATTCGTGTTCCCGGCAATGTTCCCTACGTGGTCGATAACCTGTGGGAGTCTCTTCGGCCGAAGAATATGCCGTCCCGCCGGCATGCCATTTACGCCAGCCCAACCCCTGAGCTCGCCTTGCAGAATGCCAGTGCTCCGCTGGTGGATGGTGATGAATACGTTGCCTGCCGGGTCGTTGTAGAACCACAGAAAATCCGTATTGCTCAGCTTCAAGTGACAGATGCGCGCTACCACAGCGACATTCGTTTGATTAGCAAGTGGATCAGTCAGCATGGGCAGGAGTTGGCTGAGCTTTCGTTGGAGCAAAAGCAGAAGCTTGCGCCGCTGTTTATGCCGGGTTTGTATCGGCGTGAGCTGACAGAGCTTTGGAATACTCATCCGTTGGTAGCCGCGCTTTGTGCTTATGTGGGGCAGCATTCTTCGTTCTGGTCATCAGCATCTGACACGCCTCAATCTTCGGATGGTGAGCTGTTCTTTGAGTTGATCGATGACGCCGACACCTACCGGCTTGAGGCCATTTAAGTTTCAGAAAGGTCAGCTTCAATCGAGCTGACCAGGGTCAATTACAGGGAGCCCCTATGCAAGGACAGCACATAACCTTTGGCTTGCACCTCGACGGCCAGCGTCCTTCGGCGCCGGACAATGCACTCGGTACGGCGTTGGTTGGCCCTTTGGGTTTTCTGAATATTCTCGAAACTCAACTAGGGCTCTTGGCGCTACAGCCCTCGTCGGCCGAGCGCATCGTTCAGTACCAGGATTGCTTGCGACAGCTTGATTCCGAGCAGCGTTTCTATCACCGCAGCTTCGCGACTGACCCTCTAGGCACTGCGGCCTATCTGCTCGACTGGAGGGATCAGTGGGCCCTGTATGGGTGGAGTGGCACCATGCCCGCTGGGGCGCCAATGCGCTTGCGAGATCTAGGGGAGGTTGAAGCGCTGGCCAGTGAGGCTGTTTCCCCAAGCGTTGGTCAGCGCCTTAAGGCTGTGCTGAATGCACTCCAGCAACGTAAACCAGATATTGAGCAAGTGCGGCTCGTTGATTCGATTGAAACCTTGCCGTATCGCTGGCAGCAGGTTCTTGCAGAGTTGCCTGTTGTCGTTGCGGGCGAGCTTGCAGGGCAGGGGCAGGGATTCCTGGGCATGCTCCAGAAACAGCTCTACTGCGCAGAGCAAGGCCAGGTTCTTCCAAGGCTTGCATGGCAAGGCGACGGTACTGTACTGGTCGTTCAGGCAGAGGCACCGGCACTGGCCAACCACTGGCTTGCTGCTCAACTCGCGGTGGATCGACCGACGTTGATGGTTTGCGCTCACGACGGCGTACGCCTTGATGCTCAGCTTTCCGCTACTGGGCGGCCTCGACAAGGACTCAAGGAGGCTAGTGTTTTCCGTCCTGCACTGCAGGTTTTGCCATTGGCTATGGAGTTGCTCTGGGATCCGCTTCACTTCCAGTCTTTGGTGCAATTCCTTACTCATCCAGTGTGCCCTGTCCCTGGATATGCTCGGCGTCGCCTTGCCGAGAAGGTTGCTGACGCTCCAGGCATCGGCGGGGCCTATTGGCAACGTACTCTGGCTCAAATCGACGAGCACTATGGCGAAGAGCGAGCCAGTCAAGTCCGTGAACAGATCGCTCTCTGGATTGAGCACCCTCGATTCCCTTCCGAGTCAGGCGCACCGTTAGAAGTTGTGCTGGATAGGGTTGCGCGATTAGCGGAGTTCTTCCGATTGCGTCTCGGCGAAGCTGATATCGCTCGACGACTTGCTTTTCAGACGGGATACGGCCAGTGCAAATCTTGTCTGGATTCGCTTAAGGGATTGCAGCTCCAGGGGGAGACGATTATCCGGCCGAGGCAGCTTCAAAAACTTGTTGCACAAGCTACCTCCAACGGTACTGACAACCCGCTATGGCCCGCAGAGATCGGAGCGGGGGCGGTGGTGAGTAACCCAGGGGCGATTACTGAGTCGTTTGCACGAGTGATTTGGTCGCCGTTGATGCTGCCGGCGCTGCCTGGCAATGATCCGTGGTCGGCCAGTGAGATTCGCGCTCTGAAAGAGGCAGGTGTGGAGTTGCCGTTAGCTGCCGAGAGGCTAGAGCAAATTACGGCCAGCTGGTTGCGGCCCGTAATGGCTGCTCAGGAGCAGCTGGTGCTGGTGCTGCCCCCACCGGAAGAGGAAGTGCACCCTCTCTGGCAAATGATCGAAGCAGTCGTCGAAAAGCCCCAAATACTTTCCTTGGAGACGCTTCTCTCTTCAAGTGGAGAAGCGCTGTCGCTGGTCACACCTCTGCCACTTCCAGCTCCCAAACGCTGGTGGCAGCTGCCTGACGATGTATCTGTCTCTTTGCGACCCAAAGAGTCTTTTTCCAGTCTCGAAAAGCTGCTTTTCAATCCGTATCACTGGTTGCTGCAATACCCGGCCAGACTGCAATCGTCGCGTATCGTTAGCCTCGGTGAGGATTTCCGCATGCTGGGTAATTTGGCGCATGGATTAGTTGAACAGTATTTCCTGCACCAGGATGCGCTGACGATGCCCGACAAGGAGTTTGAAGCGTGGTTCGATTCTTCCTTCGATGAGCTGATTGATCAGGAAGGTGCCAGTTTGAAGGCTCCCGGAAAGGGAGCTGATATGGAGAGCTTTCGCTACCGTTTGCAGCGAGCCATGCAGAGCTTGCGAGAGCAGGTTTCCCAGGCTGGCATGGTGCAGGTTGCACCGGAAAGGGAGGTCTCTGGTCATTTCGCCGGGGGCGAGCTGGCAGGATCGGTTGACCTCATGATGGAGAATGACCGAGGTGAGCTGGCTATTGTCGACATGAAATGGTCCGGGCTAAAAAAGTACCCAGAAAAGCTGCGGCAAAACCGCCATCTCCAACTCGCCATCTATGCCGAACTTTTGCGGCAGGAGACCGGCCGCTGGCCATCGGTTGGCTACTACATCCTTGATCAAGCACGGCTCTTTGCGCCTGACGATCGCGCTTTCCCGGATGCCGACGTGGTGTCGCCTACTGATGGCGAGAACACAGCACAGTTGTGGCAACGCTTCCTTGTAACTTGGCGCTGGCGCGTGGCGCAGATACAGGCTGGCCAGTTTGAAGTCGTACTGGATGCGATTCCTGGTAGCGATGCTTCAGAAGCGCCTGAGGACGCCATGGCGATGGAAACGCTCAATGAGGCTTATAACGATTACCGGACGCTTGCCGGGTGGGGGCGCTGAGTATGGAGAGCAGAATGAAAGCCCATATCACCTTCATTAGTGCAGGGGCTGGCAGTGGCAAGACGCACCGGCTAACCGATCTTCTGCATGACGAATTGACCGCAGGCAATATCCGTCCTTCGGGTGTCATTGCGACCACATTTACTAAAAAAGCGGCGGCTGAGCTCCGGGAGCGCGTGCGCGGGCATCTGCTCAATCAGGGGGACTTCAGTCTCGCCAATGCAATGGGGCAGGCTCGCATCGGCACGGTCAACAGCGTTTGCGGCCAGCTAATTGCGCGCTTTGCTTTTGAGGCCGGCATGTCCACCGACCTGCAGGTTCTGGAGGAGGTGCAGAGCAAGGCTCTGCTAGGTCATGCCATCGATACGGTGCTGGATAGCCCAGCAATGCAAGAGCTGTTGAGCCTGGTGCGCCGATTGGGACTGGAGCCGGATCCCCGGGATAAATACAAGGATCATTGGCAGTCTGACCTGAAGAAGTTGGTTGACCAGATTCGTAGCAATGACATCCCAGCGGCTCAGGTTCCTTGTTTTGCATCGGCGAATGCAGACGATCTGTTGAGCTATTTCCCGAAGCCGTCGAAGCAGGATCTCAGTGCTGATCTGCTGAAGGCGATTCACGCAGCACTGCCGACCATTGAAGCCACTGCTCAGTCTGGAGGCAAAAAGAACACCAATGCCTACCTGGCGTTGATCAAAGGCTTCGCTCGTGGCCTGGAGCGGCAGACAGCTTCTTGGGGCGAGTGGGTCAAGGTCGCGGAAGAGTCTCCCGAGGTGAGCTTGCGCCTGACCATCGAGCCAATTGCTGATTTGGCAGGTCGAGCAGGCGAGCACGCGGGGTTGCATAACGACCTACGCCGATACCTTGAGTTGATGTTCAATCTTGCTGCCAAGGCTCTGGAGAGTTATCAGGCCCTTAAGCAGGAACTTGGTGTTCTGGACTTTGCCGACCAGGAGCACCAACTGCTCGGCCTGCTTGATCACCCCGAAGTAGCGGCTGTACTCGACGATGAACTCGATCTCCTGATGGTCGATGAGTTTCAAGATACGAGTCCGATCCAGCTCGCTCTCTTCTTGAAGCTCGCCAGCTTTGCCAAGAAGGTCTATTGGGTAGGGGACATCAAACAGGCGATTTATGGATTCCGGGGCAGTGATACGGAGCTCATGCAGGCCATTCTCAAGGCATTGCCGGATATGGGGGCTGTCAAGGAGGTCCTGCCATCATCCTGGCGTTCACGTCCGGAGCTGGTAAAGGCGGTCAACGCAGTTTTTACCCACGCCTTTAAGGACACTTTGGCCAGGGAGGAAGTTGAGCTCAGCCCTGAGCGTACAGACCCCTTGCCCGAACCAGCACTCGCAAACTGGATTCTCGGTGGCACGAAAGCTGAGCAAGAGGCTTCCGCGTTGGCGTCTGGGGTTCGCCAACTGATTGATTCCGGCTACTCCATCTACGACAAATCGAGCAAGTCACCACGCCCCGTTCGCTTTGGGGATGTTGCAATCCTCTCGCGCTCCAATGATGGGGTTGATGCTTTTGCGGCAGCTTTGTCCGCACAGGGTATTCCCGTCGCCACTGCTCAGGCAGGCTTGCTTGCTACGCCCGAAGCTACATTGACCATGGCCTGCCTGCGCCGTCTCAATGATCCGGCGGATACTTTGGCCACTGCTGAGATTGTGTCTCTGGCCGACAGTCTAGAGCCGGAAATATGGGTGGCCGATCGGCTGAGGTACCTAGCCAAAGGTGGCGAGGTTGAGCAATGGTTCGAGCAGGCCATCGAAGGTCATCCGGTTCACCCGGTACTGGAAGCTATTGCTGGTTTGCGCTCCGCTTTACCGCTTCTTGCCCCTAGGGAAGCTTTAGTAACCGTGATCGCTACCTGTTCCCTGGCGGACAAGGTGATGCGTTGGACGCCCGAGCCTGACCGTGTCCGCGTGCGCTTAGCCAACCTGGAGGCCCTAATTGCGCTCGCTGGTCAGTATGAAGATGTTTGCCGTAGTGGCCAGCAAGCGGCCTCTATTTCGGGGCTCATTACTTGGTTGGGTGAGATTGCTCAGCAGAAGCAAGATATGTTGGCTGAGCCGGCCATCGATGCGGTCAAGGTGATGACACATCACGCCGCAAAAGGTCTTGAATGGCCGGTTGTTGTCCTCACTGATCTTGCCAAGGACATCAAGAGCCGGCTCTGGTCAGTCTCTGCGCAATCAGGGGCAAATTTCGATGCTCATAACCCGCTGGCTGATAGATACATCCGCTATTGGCCTTGGCCATTTGGTCTGAAGAAAAAAGTCGCCATCGCTGACAGTATCGCACTTACACCGATGGCTGCTGGTTTCAAAACCACTGCCATCGAAGAGTCCAAGCGGCTTCTATACGTCAGCATGACCAGAGCGCGGGATCTCTTGGTGCTTGCGCGATCCAGCCGCAAGCTGAGCGGCGAATGGCTCGATTGTGTCGAGGCTCCGTGGTTACTTCCGGGGAAGGGAAACGGTGCCATCGAGTTGCCCACTGGAGAGCGCATTGCGGCAGACCACTGGGAGCTTGAACCGTTGGGCGATCAGGTCAATGAAAAGCCTGCTACTTCTGAGGCTCTCTATTGGTTCAAGGGTATGGGCGATACAGGCCTTCGACTGCCGCTCATCTTCAATCCATCCTCTGTAGAACCCGCCCCATGCGCAATCGTGGAGAAGTGTCGGATTGGTGAACGGATACCTGTAGCCAAAGGGGCAGATATGCGTGTGCTTGGTGAGGCTGTACATGCGTGTATTGGCTTGTCCTTTACGACTCCGCATGCCTCCTTGTCTAACGCTGAGGTGAGTAACATCCTGTCCGGCTTCGGTGTGTCGGAGTACTTATCTGCCAATTCAGTGTTGCAACAGATCAGGGTTTTCCATGAATGGTTGTCCAGCCGTTGGCCTGGTGCGAGGCCATATGCCGAGATTCCACTACAGAGCATTTTGCCTACTGGTCAGGTGTTAAATGGCCGGATCGATTTGCTGTTGGAAACCGATAGCGGATGGGTTCTGTTTGACCATAAGTCCAGTCAGTTGACTGCGGATCATTGGGAGCTGTTGGCCAGCGAATACAGCGCACAGTTGGGGGCATATGCTCAGGGAGTAGAGCAGGCTTCAGGAAAGAAAGTCATCGAGCAGTGGTTGCTTCTACCCGTGGCCGGTGGCGCTTTGAGCATTGAGAGGTTGAGATGAGCTCGATCACGCTCGAGATGCCAAACGCAGATGCCGAGGCTCTGCTCCGGTTTGTGCAAAAAGTTGACGCTCGGGAACAGTGCCCCTCTGATCCGTGGGAGGCATCCCGTTTGGAGTCTGCATTGGAGGCCCTAGCAGAGGCTCTAGAGGCAGACCTGGGGTGACCCGTTAGCATCAGCCTGCGGAGATGGATGAGGTTCATCTCAATCAGATGAACCGTATTCAATGCTTGCTACTGCTCTACGGGGCAGCCATGCATAACTGGTTGAAATCGGCTAGGAGCGATCATTGAGCATCTGCAGATGCCGGGCAACTCATTGTTCTGGTCCTGAAGGTGGAGAAAGGCAGTTTTCGCTGCCATCAATGAACAGTAGCCAGAAGTTCCGCGCCGGTCATACCCCAGATGATCGGGTCGTATGTAAAGTTTTGCGCCTCGTGCTCGTTGATTTAGGTGTTTATGTCCTTCGAGGCCTGCTGACGACTGATGCCAAAGCTCTGCATTAGATAGCCCGTGGTCAGTCGGCTCTCCTAACGCGCGACGGTCTCGATCAAACAATTGAGAAGTGCCAGATTCCAGGGCACCATTTTAACTGGTTTCCTGCGTTTCATGCTCCTCCACCTGCCTGGATTGTTTACCTGTACATGTAGACACTATATGTGTGACGTAAAAGTCTACATATCTTTGGCTCGTCCTTTAACTGTCTCGACAGAGTGAGGGGGCATGGATTTCCTCACACTGCCCTGGTGGCATATTGGAGTGGAGTTACTTGTCCTTCTGATTTTTATGGGGCCATGGTGTTGCTCTGGCTGCGAAGCGTGAAAGGAGCACGGCGCATTCCTGCGATTGCAACTAGATGAGCAGCGAATTCATAGTGCCGAGCTGCGAACTAGGTGATGGGGTTGCAGGTCGCCGTTCGGGTAGAGCGCTTTAATGTCGAGCAGCTCTGGCGCTAGGTTGACCTGTTCTAGTAGGGACGGCCCATCAACCCCAACAATTCAAACAAACCCGTAGGGAACGACTTATGAAAAATCTCCTGGCAGCCATCGGGCTCGTGGTGGTGATCAAGAAAGGTTACGAACTTTATCGCGAGTATTCCGAGCTCAAGCGCTCCCATGGGGCGCGTGAGAGTGCACAGGCCTGACTGGCCTGAGCAAGAGACGCAATCGCCTTAGTGATAATGGCATTCAGCCATCCTGCGAGTTAGCATGTCACGACTCGCTTATCCTAAAAAGGACCTTCCATGAGCGTTAGCGCCTATCTTCGCGAAAACCTCGGCTCCATCTCTGCCAAGAATATTTCCATCGCTCCGGGGATCGATGAGAAAAAGCTGAACAATGCCGTCAAGGCATTCAGATACAGCGGTCTGCCGGGAAACGTTGTGGCGCTATTCGACAATACGCTGTTCGGCACCGGCAAGGACGGTCTGCTGTTCACAGGCGAGCAACTGATTTACCGCTCTGGTTTCGCCGACCCTATCCAGTTCCCCTATGAGGCGATCTCCAGCGCCAAGTACGCCCAACTGTATACGGGGAAGAACCTGGACAAGCTGGAATACTCCCTGATCATCCAGCGCAAGGACGACAGTCAATTGGTCATCAAGGACCTGACGGACTGCGACTACGCGGCGCTGGCGTCGGTGCTGCAGGGCGTCATCGACAACTTCAGCGAGTTTCAGGACGAAAAGCAGCTGATCCCCATCGACGAGATGGACGAGGCGGTCAAGGTGGCCTACCTCAAGGTCATGGTGAACATGGCCTATGACAACGACGCCGTCATCGACGAGAAGGAGTTCGCAGAGATCCTTCTGCTGATGACGCGCCTGAATCTCAGCCCCGAGTCGCGCTTCAGCGTGCGCACTTACATGACCGCTTTCAAACCCGCGGTGCCGATCGAGACGCTGCTTGCAGAGCTCGACAGTCATTGCCCGCGTGGGCAGATCAGGCCGCTGCACATCTCGCTGACCAAAGACCTGATCAATCTGTACTTCTCCACTGGCGGAAACTCGCTGGAGGTATTTGGCTTCCTGCAGAACAACCGCGCGCTCCTGCAGATTACCGACGACGAGATCGATCTTGCTGTGACCGCCATCCGCAATGACCATAGCATGCTCAAGGAAGACGTTACGGACGATCAGATCGTCAGCGCGCTGAAGCTGCTGTCGGCAAAGGCGGCCGCCGTGGGTACGCCGCTGGCGGCGGTGTATCTCTCCGGCTCGGTGATCGGCATGTCGGCTGCGGGGCTGACGTCGGGCCTGGCCACCCTGGGGGTGGGTGGCCTGCTAGGCCTGTCGGGCATGACCACCGGCATCGGCGTCGCCGTGCTGATCGGTGTGGGCGCGTATGCTGGGGTGCGCAAACTGACCGGAGCCGACGAGCTGACACGGTCGAAACGACGGGAGCTGATGCTGGTCGAGGTCATCAAGCAAACACAGGCAACCATCTCCCTGCTGATCCAGGACATCAATCACATCACCGAGCGGCTGACCCAGGCCCTGGCTGATCACGGTGAACAAGGCCAGAAGATCCAGCGCCTGATGGCCATGATGGGGCAGATGACCGGTGCCGGGGCCGTGCTCACCAGCAAGTCCGAGGCGGCGCAGAGCAGTGCCACCAAACTGCGTTGCGCTCGCTTTCTGGACGACGCCAAACTCAAGACTCTCGCCAAGGAACCGACCAAGGCGGAGCTGTACGGCTTCATCAGAGGATTCTACGAAGAACGCTCGTTCACCCAGGAGAAGGATGGTCAGCAGGTCGAGACCCTCAAGCTGGTGGTCAAGCCAGGCGTTTCGCCGAAGGACCTGGAAAACCTGGCTCGGGCCTTCGAAGCGGTCGGCTACTTCAACGTCGGCGACGTGCTCGTCGGTGGTGCCGCAGACGTGGCCAGCAAGGCCAAGGACAAGCTCACCGGACTCTTCTCATGAGCAAGAAGGAGCCATTGGTGGAGCAGGCACAGGCGATGCTGGTGCAGAAGCACCAGACGGACGCCGCGCAGCGTCATCTAGGGTTGCTCGATGGTGCCTTGGAGGACATGCAGGCGGCGCAGACCGAGAGTCTTCAGCATCTTGAACTGATGCTGTTCCAGGCGGGAACGCTCATCGAAGAAAGCCAGGTGATATTCGACGCGGACGAAGAAGACGCGCTGCTCGTCGAGACCAGCCTCTTTGTACAGGAGAAAATTGTCAGCATCAGTGCGCCGCTCCCTTGTCTCGACTTCATCGAGATGGACGATGGGGGCGACTGGAGCGGGTACCTGGATCAGGTGGCCGCGTACGCGCAGCGACACCAGATCGAGTTCAGGCAGGACCCGTTCCGTGACCTGATGAGCGCCAGCCAGCGCATTGCGCTGGAAAAGCGCATCCAGGAGGAGTTTTCGTACAAGGGTGCCCAGTGCGACAAGTACGACTACATGATCGCAGGCACCTGCGGCCTGATAGGCGGACTGGTCGACATACTGTTCGTCTGCCTTCCCGGGCAAGGGGCGCTCACCCACTTCACGGACGACATGACCGACAAGGCGGTGCAGACATTCGCCTCCTGGAACGGCTGGAAAGGGCCGCGCGAGGGGAGTGATCCGACAGCCAGCGCCATTGGCTTCCTGGAGGGAAAGTTCAAAGTCAACTACGACCATCGGCATGGTGGCGATGTCGACCACCTGTTCAAGATGAGCACGCGTAATCACCACATCAAGAGTCTTGCGCATTCACCGGACTTGGTTGGCTTGTTCTTCTCGATATTGGATCAGTTCACCAGTACGGCCCACTTTGTCGATGGTGGCCGGCTCATCAGCGTCGATACCGACACCTTCGAGCTCAAAGGATCGAACCTGGTTGCCAAGCTGTTCTGCGGCTTCATGAACTGGCTGGGGCATCTGTTCTCCGACATGGCCGGCTCGTCTGGCGCGCAGCAGCGGGGATCGGGCATCCCCATTCCATTCTTCTCGCTGTTACAGTTCATCAACGTCGGCGAGTTTGGAAAGCACCGGCAAACCTTCGCAACGATCGCCGTTCAGGTATTCGAAAAGGGCTACGACCTTCGTCATGGGTTGGCTATGGCGATTCCGGTGCTGTTCAGCGAATTGCTGACTCGCGTAACCTGGGTCGTGAAGCAGCGCTTCTATCACCAGAAGGACTGGGAGCAGTGCATCCCTTCCGCCGCCAATCCCGAGCTTCGGCGGATGCTACTGCTGGCCCACGGAACGCTGTGCCTCGTCGATGGCGCCGACGCAGCGCTTCGCTCGGGCGGCGACATGATCCATTTCATGCTGCGTTCCAACCTCATCGCCTGGGTACGCTTCGGCACATTGGCACTCAAGGAACTGAATGCCTGGTACAAGGAAGGGAGGCTCGACGTTGTGGCCGTCGACACCTACCTCGACGGCGAATGCGAGCGGCTGGTGGCCAGTTTACGACCGGTTCAAGAATGAATACCGCCTGGCAAACACACTACAAAGAGCCCCGGCCACTGTTCGCTGAGTTGGCTGTGCCACGCGCATCGTGGACAGATGGCTCCGCCTGGCAGGCGAAGTCAATCAGACCCGCGCGGAGCCGGCCTGCGGCAGCAGGCAGTCACGGGCTGGGTATCGCTCAGAACATGCATCGAACACCGTACGCAACGATGGCGGACGGAGCTGATCCAGAGAGAGGCAGTTATGGAAAAACAGGTACTTGGAGTTTTGCAGAACTTCCATTGCGAGGGGTTCTATGTCACCCCGGACATCCCGCGTAAGAAAGCTGAAAATGCCTATGCGTCGTACGGTATGCCCGCTTCGGTCAACGTGTATGCCATTGTCGACGCCACCGTCTTTGGGTCGGCCAAGAATGGCCTGGCGTTTACCTCCGAAGGCCTGTTCTGGAAAAACGACTGGACCACCACCTCGGCGAAAACCCACATGTCGTGGGACGAGTTCAAGTCCACCGCCCAGTTGCGCGCCGTCAAAGGTTCTGAACTGCTGCTGGGCAACGCCTGCGCCTTCGGCATGGCAGGCTCAGGCATGAAGCCTAAGGTCCTGCTGCAACTGATGGAAAAGCTGGCGCAGCAGTTGCAGGAGCGTGTCGAACACATGGAGCCAGCCGCCGTGGCTGAGGTGGCGGATCCCGTTGCCAACCAGGTGCCGGGCGTGCGCGATGGCGCACCCGTCAGCGCCAACCCGGCCGCAGTCGTTGCCCCCGCACCGCAGGCCGCGGAGCCCAGTCGCGAGCCGGCCTTCGAAGGCAGCTACCAGCAGGAGCACCTGCAGATCGTCAATGCGGTGGCAAAGCGGCACCGGCTGTCCCGACAGATCCAGATCGCACCTGCCATCAAGGTCTACAAGGTCCAGAAAGTCATCGAGATTTCGGCGGGGCAGATCAAGCCCTACGATATCCTAATGATCGCCGACAACACCTTCCTGCAGACCGCCAAGGATTTCCTGGTCGTGACCGCCCAGGCCGTCTGGGCCAAAGGCACGCTCAGAAAGCTCGAGCACTTCCCGATCAGCGAAATCCGCAGCATCCGTTGTGAAGAGAAAAACCTCTACATCAACGACTACGACTTCCAGTTCTTCGATCAGTTTTCAGAAAACGAAGTGCTGGTAATGACCAATATGCTAAAGGAGCTGGTCGTGGCGCTGTGCAACCGGGGGCCGTCGTCGGCCGCCGACGAACCACAACTGCCCCGCGTGCTGGACGACGTGCTGTCCGCTGTGTACGACGACGTGATCGGCGATGTCGTTTCCCGCCTGCAGATGGAGGGTAATCCCCAGGGCCGGCAACTCGTCGCCGCACTGACCGACTGCTGTTTCGGCGCCTTCTATGCGGTGGAAACCCACCTGGGGAATCGCAGCCCGGACCGTGCGGAACTGCTGGGGCAGTACTTGTTGGCGCAAACCTTGTCCACCGTGCTCGCGCTCAGGAACAGCGACGAACTGTGGAGCAGCCTCGAACTCCAGGTCACGTACATGATGATTCAGGGCCGGCTTATTGTTCGGGTATTCCAGCAGGCCGAGCGGGCACGTATCACCATGCTTTCTGATCACAACTGGTATGTGCAGGTTCTCCGAAGCGTGATGGAGGCCGACACCCTGGATCAGGGACTGGAAGCGCTGCAGCAGGTGCTCGGCTATCTGACCCCGGCCAAGGAACAGGCGCTTGGCTGCGCGTTCGAGTGCGCCGAAGACGTTCAGGAGTTGTTTTACAGAGCGCTGTGAATCACAGTCTCTGGCTCTGAGGAGTTTGAGTTGATGATTTAGAGGCGCTGGTGGGCCAGGGAAGAGCAAGCAGCCCAGCTGAGTCGCTCAGCGCTTTCTAAATCTTATCTCTGATAATGTGCGTGGCTCGTGGTTGCTTGTGTAACCAGGCACGTAATCGACCTTCCGCTGCTGGCCGACTCTGTTGAAAAAGTCGGTGTCGTCTAGGTCCGCTGGCGTGAAGTCGAAAACTCGCGCTTGATGTGTCGCTATGCGAAATATGAGGCTATTTCAATGCCGGAATTGGCTCAGATTTCAATTAAAACTGCCTATTTTCGCGGACAAGAATTGAAGTGGATTTGTTTAACAGGGCCGACCGATAGCCGCCATATCTCAGTTACATATACACGTCAGGTTTCATCTTCAATCAACGAACCTATGTCCACGCAGGACAAGGCTGTCTGCCTTGACGCTCACTCGATCTTCGTTATGTAAAAATAATTGATTATCCTGTTGCGATAGCTTTTGCTCATTGAGCATGCTGGTTATGTGCGAGCTCCTTCGTACGTATAAGAAAGAAGAATCAGCATGAACACAGAGACCCAAAATGCTTACCGCTCACTAGCGAATCACTTCTACGCCAATCGTTTGCCCGATATCCCGGTCAGTGAGCTAAATGAGGTCAGTATCATTGGTGCTTTATTGAGGGCTGCGCCTGAATATCGGCCCGACTATTTCAGGCGGTTGCGCAATGCACTCGCGCTGGATCAAAAGCTCCGGAATCACTTCTGGATTGCCCAGGAAATCAATCGGACACTCAACCCTGTTACCGTTTTGGGCCTGCCTCGCAAACGCCAGCAGGCTCGGCGGCAGAGAATTTCTGATGAAGAGCTTGGGCGCTGGGTCAAGGAGCTGTTAGCAAAGGAGCAGGTGGTTGAGGCGGGGGCCCTTTTGTTGATCAGTATGACAGGCGCGCGCCCTTGTGAACTCAGTGGCATCAGCGTCAATGGCAATCGCATCGTGATTCCTGGCGCGAAACACAGCCATGGCGGTCTGCGTGGTGCTGACCGAGTGCTTGAAGCCAGTGAGGATTTCTGCAGGCTGGTAAGCAATGCTCTTGAGGCTTTCCATTCTCAAGGCAGGAGCTTGGACTCAATCCGAATAGCGATCCATCGCGCGGCTCTTGAGACCTTTCCTCGTAAAAAGGTGCCGAGTATGTACACGTTGCGCCACCAGTTCGGATCAAACCTCAAGGCATCGGGACTGTCGCGGGTCGAAATTGCTTATGTGATGGGTCATCAAGCGACGGACTCTATTGCTCGATATGGTGATAAACGATTTGGCCGCGCCGAGGCTGTTCAGGTCAGGCCTGCGTGCGAAGCAGACTTATCGAAAGTTCGAACAACACATGCTGCATACGCTCGATCTCGTGCGAAGGCCATGCGCATTGATTGCTGATTGTCGAGCTCACCGGGCGTCGACCTTCAGTAGATCTCTCCCGTCGAATGCTCCGTTCGGCTGTTTTGGCCGGGCGCCTCGGCCGCTGCGTCCCTCGTCCCCAGCGTCCGTTAATGGTGTCCAGCGTACTCATCAGTCGCTCGGTCTTGGCTGGCTGCTCCGGGGAAAACAGGACAGGCGTAGAACAAGCCAGGCAATTCGGCGAAGATCAGGTTGTCCCTAACGCTCAGATAGGAATACCCGTGCCCCGCGTAAAAGCCGTGATTCTCGATGCCTTTGGAACTGTCCTGAAAATCCACAAAGGCTGCCATCCCTACAGGCAGGTACTGAAGATTGGTAGGCTGCGAGGTCGAGGCGTTCGTGCTGACGATGCCAAGATCATTATGACGAATCCGCTGAGCCTTGAAGCGGCGGCGGCTCATTTCGGAATCGCACTTTTGCCCTCTGAGCTGG
Source organism: Pseudomonas sediminis (assembly GCF_039555755.1). Lineage (NCBI taxonomy): Bacteria > Pseudomonadati > Pseudomonadota > Gammaproteobacteria > Pseudomonadales > Pseudomonadaceae > Pseudomonas > Pseudomonas sediminis. The sequence goes on along the minus strand of NZ_CP154631.1, from coordinate 500,598 downwards.
AGCGGATTCAAGCAGAGCTAGATTCAGAGCTCCAGCGTATCGAACCCTACGAGGACGCACTGCTAGCTATCGAAGCACTGCAGTCAGCGGGCATAAAAGTCGCGATCTGCTCGAACCTCGCCCTTCCGTACCGGGAGCCGATAGAACGTCTCTTTCCCGGCCTGGACGGATACGGCTACAGTTTCGAGGTTGGAGCGCTGAAGCCAGACACTAGGATCTACCGGTACGTGATTGACCAACTCGGCGTCGCTGCCCATGAGACATGGATGATCGGAGACTCACAGCAGTGTGACCGGGATGGGCCAACTAAATTTGGCATTAAAGGTCATTATCTCGACCGATGCCATACACGTACCGAGGGTTTTGCAGAGCTCCGCTCATTTATACGAGTTGTTCTAAATTCAAATAAATCATGAATAATCTACCCGGATTATGCTCGCGTAGATGGTAAGGAGTGTCTTGCAACCGGGAGGGAGCAGTGCTTGGCCACTCCTCTTCCTCGATATACCAGGCGAATAAATCCGCTCGTGCTTGCTTCATCACGAGTTCGATACGACTGATGGGCAACACGCTCCCGTTTGAGCTGACCGAAGAAGCCTTCAAAGGCAGCATTGTCGCCGAAATGCCAGACTGCGTTCATGCTGCAGGCCGGCGTGTTGCGATTCAGAAAGGGCTGCTAGTCAGCACTGGTGAATTGGCTACCGCGAGCCGAATGCAGGATCACTGACCAGTCACCCTGGCGCTGCCAGATTGCCATCTCCACCGCTCGGATCACCATCTGCCGATCCTGACGGTGATGCATCGAACAACCAACCACCAGCTTGCTGTAGAACCCTTCAATCAACTGTTAGGCACTTGCTCATGCAGCTCTAGAGCCGCCCGTAGTCGTTGCTGGATCTCGTCTCTGAGACCCAGTGGTTGTTGTATCTGAATGGATCCAGCGTGGGACAAAATCCACCACTTCAGCTCCCAGCTGTCATTCACCGTGGCGGTTAGTCGTGAGCCTTCATCTTCTGTGACCAGCAGCATGTCGTGGGATATGGGCGCCTCTTGCAGCAGGCGCGCGAGTCCTGCGCTGATCCAGGCTTCGAGCTTGATCTTCTCGTGGGTTCCAAACTGCATGGCGCCACTATCGACATAGTCCTGCAGGTCAAACCCTTCCGGCTTGAAGCATTGAGTCGGCAATCCACGTGCCTCTTCGAAACGATGAACAACGAACTGACGGATGTCGTCGAAGGGTTCGGCGCTGGCTATGAGGTAGGTAGTGTGGGCTCGCTGAACCAAGCCCAGTGGGTTAAGGGTGAAGTTGTGATATTGATTCTTGTGGGCTGAGTAGTAGCGGCAGCTGAGCTGGGTATCGTTCATCAGCGCTTGCTGAATCACGTCGAGAAGGTCGGCGTTGATTTCTGGAGGGATTTGCGTGAGTTCTGGCTGCACGCTGGCCACCTTGTCCAGCCAGCGAGCCGAAGGGTTTTCTTCGCTCATGGCTTCCAGCTTTTGCCGGGCCAGGTTGAAACGCGGCTCAAGCGTTTTCAGCATAAAAGCCGGTATCAAGGGGCGAATGCTGCCTTCTACCAGCCGCAAGGTCAGGGCTTCACCAAGGGTGATGCCTGGAAGCTCGGCGCTTTTTCCGGGCATCCAGTGCCAACCGTAGGGCATGCCTTTGTTATTGCATTGCAGGGGGAACAGCCTAGAAAGCTCTACCAGATCACGTTCAATGGTGCGCTTTGTGGTTTCGTGCCCTGCGTCACCGAGTAGGCGTTGTAACTCAAGCGTTGTGATCCCAGGCCCCTTGGGCGGCAGCAGCTTGAGCAGTTCCCATTGGCGGGTCAGTGTGCTGCGGCTGGTGGCTGATGGCACAGCGGGCATCCTTGTCTGGAAGTGTCTAATTGGCATCATGCCCAGCCCCGGTATTCCAAGCAACTGCATCATAGGGATGCCCTGACACCAACAAATCAGCAGTAGGTTCAGCAACCTCACGGCTGCCGAACCTTCCAGGACCTACCACTCGGCAAAGCCAATGGCTCTCATATTGCTGGCGCTTTTCAGGCTGCTCTCAGCCAGCAGCGCATCAATCACTTGATTGGCGTCCGTGAAGGGGTTGAAGCGAGCGCGTCTGGCCACCAGTGCAAAATCACCCGGTGTAAGGCAACTTTGTCTGAGTAGCCGGGCGAGCTTAAGGCTGTCCGGTTTCTTCAAGCCCATCTGGTGTAGATGCTGGCGAAGCAGTTGAGTGATTTGCTCGGCAGTGAGGTAGCCAAAACTAATCTTCAAGTCGAAACGCCGCAGGGCCGCTTCGTCGAGGTTATCCATCAGGTTGGTGGAGGCGATAAAGAGGCCACGGTAGCTTTCCATCTGTGTCAGCATTTCGTTTACCGCACTGATCTCCCAGCTATGCCGTGCGTTGCGCCGGTCCTGCAGAAAACTGTCCACCTCATCGAGCAGCAGGATCGCATCATCGTCGTTGGCCTGCTCAAATGCCCGGGCGAAGTTTTGCTCGGTCATTCCCACATAAGGTGAAATCAGGTCGGATGCACGGCGGGTCAGCAGTGGCTTGCCGAGTTGCTGCGCCAGCCAGTGACCAAATGCGGTCTTGCCGGTACCGGGAGGGCCGTAAAAGCACAGGCGCGCTTCGCCATGATTACGCAGCCCACCTAAGAGCTGATCGAGCGGTACATCGGTATTGGCCAGTTCTGGGCTGTAAAACGCAGGCAAGGTCTGCATGCGACCCTGGCCAAGACGCGGAAAGCCCTGGGCTTGCAGCGTGGCATTGACCAGGAACTCAACAGTGGTGTCCAGATTGGTCGCGTTTGTCTGATCCTGAATACTCGCCACGCTCATCGCCCGTGTGATGACGGCTGGCATCAACTGTTCATGGTTCGCCAGCTTGTCGATCAACGGCTGGCTGAGCCGATTGTGGCTGGCGCTGCGAATGATGTTCTCACGCTGTCGCCGCGGCGGGTTTTCCAGCCTGAGAACAAGGTCGAAACGCCGAATATAGGCATTGTCCAGGGCATGGATGTTATTGGTGAGCCAGAAGCAGGGGATGGGGTTCTCCTCCAGCATGCGATTGATCCAGCCCTTCTGCCGCTCCTGGCCCGCCAGCATGGCCAGCTCGCTGCTGCCACTGAACAGGTCTTCAATCTCATCCAGCACCAGCAGCGTCTTTTGCTGGCCGAGTACGCACATCGCTGAGCGAAGGGCGCACAGCCGTCCGCGGCGATCAATCGGGTCGCCATTGTTATCCGTGCAGGCAATCTCATAGAGCTCGGCGCATAGTTCGTTTGCCAGCATGCGGGTGAGCTGACTCTTGCCTGTGCCGGGCGGGCCGTAGATCAGAATGTTCACCCCCAGCTTCTTCTCCTCCAGTACCTGTTGCAGATAGGGGCGGGCGATACTCAGGGGCACACTGAGGTGGGTAAAGTCGTCGGCACGCAACACGCTATCAGGGGCGGGACGAAAGGCGCTCTGAAAGAGTCCGATGGCACTGCCCTGATGGTGACGTACTGAAAACAGCAGGTCTTTGTTGTTAAAGCCCAGCAAATCAGACAGGTGATTTCGCGCACTGCTGCGCAGGTTGGTTTCAATCAAGCCCGACTGCACCAGACGACCCTCTGCCGAAAGCCGCACGCGAATGTCATTCTGCGGGACGTCCAGCAGGATGCTCAGAATCCTCGTGAGGCGGTTAAAGCCGATGTAGCCGAGCTGGTTGCAGCAGTCGTCCAGCAGAGTGTCCGTATTCATCAGTGAGCAGAAGCCGATCAGCTTCTGCTCAATTTCATCCAGGCCAATTAGCCGCGCGAGGTTCTCCAGATTTGCCTGGAGGTTGTCTGGCAGTGAGGGGTTAGGGAAGGCTTTGTCGAAAAGCTTGCGCTCCGCACGCAGCGCGGCCAGCGTGCGTTCGTGGAAGCTAGGTTTGCGCGCTTTTTTTGAGGGCCCGGATCTATGGGTGAGAAAGACCGGTACCGGCACCGCGTCTTCATCATCACTGTCGTCATCTTCAATCAGCCAGTAGACCCCCAGCTCACGGGCGACATCATCATCACTGAAGCAGCAGTGGTTGATAAAGCCACGATGGCCAGAACAGTCGAGCATCAACTTGAACATCCACGCTATAGCCAGCGGGCATGTGTCTTGACTGTGGGGGCCGGATTTGCGGGTGGGCTTTGGCATGGCGAGTTCTCCTTTGACCATGGAGGCATTCTTGCAACACCTTGCGACGTAATGTGTCGCGAGCCGTGACGGGTTAAATCGTCTGACTCGAAGAGGTCTGCGTCAGGGGAATTTGGTCACCTCGGGCGTTGTCTATCCGGCCGCTGAGCTATCGGCTATTGCCCACAGCGTTTGGAGCGAGGGTGATGCATATCAACCCTCAACTCAGCCTTGAGGAGGGGGACTGGGGGATTGCCGGCCTGGCTGGTAAGACATTGCCGCAACTGATTGTTTGAAAGCTTTAGGGTTAGAGCTGCCGAGTTCAACCTTTATCTGTCGCCTTCACGCGAATGATTTTGCGCGCAACGGCCAGGCTTACCAGCCAGCTGATCAGCTGGGCATAGTTGATGTCTTCCGGTGTTGCGATCTGTTTGCGGGCCTCCTCAAGGCTCGCCAACATCGCGCGCATGGCATGAGCGTCCAAGGTATGCGTTTGCCCCGCCCTGGACATTAACGTGACGGGTTCAAGCAAGGCGTCGAATGCATCCTGCTGAATCAACAAGCGCGACAGATTGTTCAACTGCTCCTGCAAATGTTCAGGCGGTTCGGAATGGCTGAGAAAGCCAGCCAGGCTGATAATTCGACGACCTAAGCGCTTGGTATTCGAGGTTTCCTGCAGGAGTGATTCGAGGTTTTCCTTGATCAGGCTATCCATGGTGCTGCTCCCTTGAGAGTGAGCAGCCATGCTGGACTCCGCCCGCGACGAAATGTGACGCGGGCTTATTTTCTTTTCGGCAGAGCCCGTTAGTGGAAGAGGGCTCTGGCTAGTGGTAGAGCCACCCCTGCAACTCATCCAGATTCACCACCACAATTTGCTGCGCCGTCGCTTTGGCATGCACCTTGGTCGGATCGATCTGATAGCGCTGCAATACGTACTGCACCAATGCGCCGCGTGTTTCGATCACCAGTCGGCCATCCTGCATACCGTAGTCGGTTTCGATGATGGCTTGCTGCTCGGGCTTCAGGCGGGAGTCGGGTTCAATGATGACCTGCACCTGGGTAGTCCAACCCGGGTCTTGCTCGCGGGTATTTTCGGTTTTGTCGTCCATCAACTCCGGCACACCACGAAAGCGGCTTAACACAAAGTCGCGGTAATCCCTGTTCTTCTCGCAATAGGCGCGCACATGCCAGCGCATGCCGGTGTAGATCAGCGTGTGCGGGGCGATCAGACGCGTTTCAGCGTCAGGCGTGGTGAACGAAACATACTCACATTCCAGGCGTAGGCCGTTGCGGCAGGCGCGAAGAAGGGGGCGTAACAATTCCGGGCGCACGGTGCGATCCGGCACCTGTAGCACTTCGGTATGCGCATAGGCCAATGCCAGCCCTTCGATGTGAGGGGCGCGGTCATGATTTTGGTTGAGCAGGTGTAGGTAGGCGCTGGCACTGTCATCAATAAACAGTGGCTTGAAGTGGCTGCTCGGTACATACCCCTTCAAATGCTTGTCATATTCCAGGTTCTGCGGCGCGTACTCGGAAATGTACGAGTTGATGTCCTTCGACGCCTGTTGCCGGCTGATGCCGAAGCTCTGCATCAGATGACCTGTAGTCAGACGCCCCTCCCACCAGGCCACCGTCTCGATCAAACGGTAGCGCAGTGCCAGATCCCAGCGAACCGACGTGATTTCCTGCTTACGCTTCATAGCCTCTCCATCTGCTCGAAAACTTTACCTGTACAGGTAAACACTCTGGATGTGTCGCTTAAAGCTACATACCTTGATGCTGTCGTTCAAGCCCGCTGCAACAGGGCGGGCTGGTAAAGGGAGAGCAAAGCGTGTTTGGACTTGGGATGTCGTGGCTCGTTATGGGCATTTGCATGCTGCTTGTGCAAGGAGCTGGTATTGCCCTGTATTGGCAGCTCCTTAAGCGGCGTGAAGCGCTCGCCAGCTTGCAAAACTTACAGGCCCAGTTGAAGCAGTCGCTGATGCGGGTTTATCAGCAAGAGGATGAAATACGCGAGCTGACTGCTGGCCTGCGGGCGGAAAAAGCACATGTCGAGCAATTACAGCGCCAGCTTGAGTTTGCCCAAGAGCAGGCGAGGCAGATACATCACAACGGCTAATTACCCGCAGACAAATCAACAAGGTTTGGGTACAACCTCTGGCTGTGAATGACTAGTCACAAGGAGTACATCAGGATGAATAAACCAGTATCGGTGCAGGCCCTGGAAGATTTGGGTCGGGTCAGGCTCTCCGAGAGCTTCTTCATGCGTGATTTCCTCTACTCGGAAATCAGCCAGATCGCCGGTATCCCGAATATCCCCGACTTCCCCGACCGCGCTATCGAGGCCGGCCGCCAGCTCTGCGAACAGTTGCTGGAGCCCCTGCAAGACCGCTTCGGCCGTATCGCCATTCGCTCGGCGTATCGCTCGCCGGCGGTAAATGCCAAGGGAGCGGAAGATGGCAACAACTGCGCGAAGAACGAAAGCAACTACGCCGAGCATATCTGGGACTACCCGGATGCAGAAGGCCACCTCGGGGCAACTGCCTGCATCGTAGTGCCGGCCTTGTTGCCCTGGTACGACCAGACCGGCGACTGGACGGCGCTGGCCTGGTGGATTCACGACAACCTGCCCTACGCGAACCAGTACTGGTTCCCCAAACTGGCCGCTTTCAACCTGAACTGGAGCGCCAATCCGCAGGTGTTGCCTAGCATCAATACCTATGTCACCAACCCGCACACTGGGGACAAAAAAGCGCTGGTGCATAAGGGTGTGGCCACCTTGGGTGTTGCCGAGCGCAAGATTATCGTCGAGCCGTGGCTGAATACGTTGGGCTGAGCAGAGGCTTTGCTGCATCGCGGGGCTGAAAATTGCGTGGCGCAGCTTTACCCCTTCATTATCAATGGATAAGGTGACGGTCATCGCAAATATGGCAGTTCGCGGCATCCAGGGATGGCCTTCCTAAAGCGCTGCGGCAATCGTCGCATGCCGCTGCGCCCCCTCTGATTCCCGTCTTGATTGTCACCCAGGTTTGAATTGGGCTGGCTCGCCTCAGTGGCGGGCTACCGTGGAGTGTTGTGCATGAATGAGTTGGAGCAGGGTCTGCTGGCCCTGGTGCCGGTGGATGGTTCGAGCATTGGCAATCAGTCGCTGTTGGAGCGCTTGAAGGGGCAGTTGCCAGAGTTGAATGAAGACGCTTTCTGGGCCGCTCGCGATGCCCTGATTGAACAGGGGGTACTGGTCAAAGGCCGTGGCCGCGGTGGTTCGGTCCTGCGCGCGCCAGCCTCGGGCAGCAGCCTGGCCGATCAGGTGTTGAACAAGGCGCGTGAGCGCATGGCTCCGGTGAACACTGAAGAAGTCTCTGCTGGTTATGTGGTGCAAGCCGCCGCAGCGGTGAAAAAAGCCAAAGCGCCCAAGCAGCAGGCCACCAGTATCGAGGCCATGGAGAAAACCCTCTGGGCCACCGCCGACAAGCTGCGCGCCAATATGGACGCCGCCGAGTACAAGCACATCGTGCTCGGGCTGATCTTCCTCAAGTACATCTCCGACAGCTTCGCCGGCCGCCGCGCCGAGCTTACGCACAAGCTGCTGGATGAAAACGACGACTACTATCTGGGCGACGATGATCCGGAGGCGCTTAACGCCGAGCTGGAAGACCGCGACTACTACCGCGAGGTCAACGTGTTCTGGGTGCCGGAAGTGGCGCGCTGGGAGTCGATCCGCGCCGCCGCCAAACAGGTGGATATCGGCAAGCGCATCGACGATGCCCTGACCGCCATCGAGGCGGAAAACCCACGGCTGAAAAACATCCTCGACAAACGCTATGCCCGCGCTCAGTTGCCAGACGGCAAGCTCGGCGAGCTGGTGGATTTGATCTCCACCATCGGCTTTGGTGATGACACCGGCAAAGCCCGCGATCTGCTCGGCCAGGTGTATGAATACTTCCTCGGCCAGTTCGCCAGCGCCGAAGGCAAGCGCGGCGGGCAGTTCTATACGCCGGCCAGCATCGTCAAAACCCTGGTGGCGGTGCTTAACCCGCACTACGGCAAGGTCTACGACCCGTGCTGCGGCTCGGGCGGCATGTTTGTGCAATCCGAGAAATTTATCGAAGCCCACGGCGGCAAGCTGGGCGATGTGTCCATCTACGGCCAGGAAGCCAACCCCACCACCTGGCGCCTGGCGGCGATGAACCTGGCCATTCGCGGCATCGACTTCAACCTCGGCAAAGAGCCGGCCGACACCTTTGTGCGCAACCAGCACTCGGACCTGCGCGCCGACTTTGTGCTGGCCAACCCGCCGTTCAATATCAGCGACTGGTGGCACGGCAGCCTGGAAGGCGACCCGCGCTGGGTGTATGGCACACCGCCGCAAGGCAACGCCAACTACGCCTGGCTGCAACATATGCTCTACCACCTCAAGCCCAGCGGCCGTGCCGGCATCGTCCTGGCCAACGGCTCGATGAGTTCCAGCCAGAACAGCGAAGGCGAGATCCGCAAAGCCATGGTCGAGGCCGACGTAGTGGAAGTCATGGTCGCGCTGCCCGGCCAGTTGTTCTTCAACACGCAGATTCCCGCCTGCCTGTGGTTCCTCGCCAAACAGAAAACCGCCCGCCCCGGTGAAGTGCTGTTTATCGACGCACGCAAACTCGGCACCAGCGTGAGCCGAGTGCAGATCGAGCTGACTGACGCCGATATCGAACGCATCGCCCAGACCGTTGCCAAGTGGCGCGGCGAGCCGCTGGATATGGGCGGTGAGATTGCCGAGTACCAGGACATCGCCGGCTTCTGCCGCAGCGTCAAACTGGCGGAAATTGCCGAGCACGGCCATGTGCTGACACCGGGCCGCTATGTCGGTGCCGAAGAGGTGGAAGATGACGACGAAGCCTTTGCCGAGAAGATGCAACGGCTGACGAGGCAGTTGGGCGAGCAGATGCAGAAGGGGGCGGAGCTCGATCAGTTGATCCGGCAGAAACTGGGGGGGCTGGGGTATGAGTTCTGAGTGGCAACCAACCAGCCTCGGAGCAATATGCAGTGCTCAAGGTGGAGCGATTCAGACAGGCCCCTTTGGTAGTCAGTTGCACACATCGGACTACAAGGAGATTGGGGTACCTGTCGTGATGCCGACCAATATTGGCGATGGTGGTATCGCGGTTGAAGGAATTGCGCGAATTGGTCAAGAGGATGTCGAGAGGCTTCAGCAGCATAAGCTGCAGTTGGATGACATAGTTTTCAGTCGCCGTGGTGATGTGACGAAGAATGCTTTGGTGCGTGCTCATGAGGCCGGCTGGCTCTGTGGAACAGGTTGCCTCAAAGTTCGGCTGGGAGATCAGAGTATTGCTGATGCCAAATTCATTTCTTACTGCTTACGCCTGCCCGATACGAAGGAATGGCTGATCCGACATGCCGTTGGGGGCACGATGCCCAACCTTAATACAGGCATTCTTTCGGCTGTTCCGATCACATTACCGCCGCTTTCGGTGCAACTAGAAATTGCAGAAATACTTGGTGCCCTGGACGACCGCATCACCCTGCTACGTGAAACCAACGCCACTCTGGAAGCCATCGCCCAGGCGCTGTTCAAATCTTGGTTCGTCGATTTCGACCCTGTGCGCGCCAAGGCCGAAGGCTGCCAGCCGGAGGGCATGAACGCCCCCACCGCCGCCCTGTTCCCTGACAGCTTCGAAGAGTCCGAACTGGGCTTGGTGCCTAAGGGATGGGAAATTGGGCAGCTCCAAGATTTATTGGTTTTGCAGCGTGGTTTTGATCTCCCGGCGGCAGAGCGTACCGAAGGGCAATACCCCTTGATTGCTGCCAGCGGTCCTAGTGGTACACATCACATCGCCATGGCTAAGGGCCCTGGTGTGATCACTGGACGTTCGGGAGTACTTGGTAAGGTCTTTCTGACACTCGAAGACTACTGGCCACTCAATACAACTCTGTGGGTAAAAGAGTTTAAGCGGGCGACACCGTGTTTTGCGTTTCAGCTTCTGAAGCTCCTCGACTTTGGATCGTTCAACGCTGGCTCTGCAGTGCCTACGTTAAACCGTAATCACATCCACTCACTTAAGTACGTCTTACCGCCGGTTGAATTGGTGGGCGCTTACGAGGACGCAGCTCTAGTGATCCATGAGCGCGTGCTGGAAAACAACCGCCAAGCCCAAACCCTCACCCAACTCCGCGACACCGTCTTACCCCGCCTGATCTCCGGCCAACTGCGCCTGCCCGAAGCAATGGCGCAGATTTCGGAAAGCACTGCCCAGGAGCTTCAGTATGCAAATTGAAGGATTGATTAGCGAAGCCGCCCTGCAGCGCGTTTTGGCGGAAGCCGATGGCCCGCAGGTGCGCTACTGGGTGTTGGCTGTGCTCGCTGCCATTCGTGAGCGATTCCCGCGCTGCGACTTTTATGTGCTCAACCACAGCAATCAAAGTGAGGATGAGCCGCGTATCTATATCGGCATCGGTGTGCGCCGGCCAGATACCGCTTCTGGCAGAAATGCGCTGATCCTGGTGGCCAAGAACAACACGGCGTACCTCGGTTTTCAGCGTAAAGGTCAGTTTGACGAGAAGTATCGGGGGCATGTGTTCACCGAGCGCCTGTCGGCCGAGCAACACACGGATCTGGCTGAGGTAAAGCGCTGGCTGGAGCAATTGGATCAAGCGCTTGATACCGATGATCGCCGGGCTTTACAGGGAGAGGCGCGCACAGTGGACGATTATTTGAGCTCAGACTCCGCTATGCCGTTGGCAGCCGCCGTCGCAGATGCGCCAAGCGCTAGCACCGTGCAGCCCAGCCTTAACCAGATCCTTTTTGGCCCGCCGGGAACCGGTAAAACCTACGCCACTATTGATCATGCTCTGGCCATTCTCGACCCTGGATTCATGATAGCGAATAAAGGGGACGATGAGGGCGCGCGCGAGCGGCTAAAAACACGTTTCGATCAGCTGGCGAAAGAGGGGCGCGTGCGTTTTGTGACCTTTCACCAGAGCTTTAGCTACGAGGATTTCGTTGAGGGCCTGCGTGCTGGCTGCGACGACGAAGGTCAGCTGGAGTATCGCGTGGAGCCGGGTGTGCTCAAACGCTTGTGTGCGGATGCTGAAAGAGGAGCAAGTGCTGAAAACGACCCCTTTGAGAAGGCTTTTGAACGCCTGAAGGATCGCCTGGAAAGTACGGGCGAACGCATTGTTGCGCAAACCGTCAGGGGGCGCCGTTTTGCATTCGAGTATGTGGGCGGTGAGACGTTTCGGATTTTCCCTGAGGAGTCTCAGGAACAGAAATTTCCCTATCGTGCGGCGCTCGGCGATATCCGCCGGCTTCATCGCACCGGCGACAAGAGCAGCATGCACAATGCGTCTTACGTGCAGGGCATTCTGCAATACCTGCGGGATGAGTGCGGCTTGCCGGAGTATGTTGCTGAGCTGCCGGCAGAACGTGAGCGCCCGAAGTATGTGTTGATCATCGATGAAATAAACCGTGGCAATGTTTCGCGGATCTTCGGTGAGCTGATCACCTTGATTGAAGAATCAAAGCGGGCTGGTCGAAAGGAGCATCTGGAGGTCACGCTTCCATATTCAAAGGAGCGATTCAGCGTTCCTGATAACGTCTATCTGATCGGCACCATGAACACGGCTGACCGCTCGTTGGCTGGTTTGGATATCGCCTTGCGCCGACGCTTTGTGTTCCGCGAGATGCCGCCGCGACCTGACTTGCTTAAGGAAGTGCTGGTGCAGGGGCTGAACATTGGCCAACTGCTGGAGAAGATGAATCAGCGCATTGAGGTGCTGCTGGATCGTGATCATGCCCTGGGGCATGCCTACTTTATGTCGCTGAAAGATGACAGCTCGCTGGCACGCTTGGAGCTGATTTTCCGTAACCAGATTCTGCCGTTGTTGCAGGAGTACTTCTTTGAGGATTGGCAGCGTATCGGTTGGGTGTTGAATGACCAGAACGCTAGCGCTAATGGCACGGCCCCCTTTATTCGTCGCCCGCAAAGTGAGCTGAATCTTGCCGATCTGTTTGGTAGTGGCGTAGCTGAGAAACTTACGGATCAGCGTTGGGAGCTGAATCATCAGGCATTCAGCTCCCTGGCCAGTTATCAGAACATTGTGGGCTGACTGCAGTGGCCAGCCAGCAGATCACCATTCGCGAGTACGGCCAGCTGACCACCGATGCGGTTGGCTGGTCGCTTGATTTGGCGCAGGTCTCACCCAGTGCGTTCGATTGGCTGTGTGAGCTAAGCGCCCGCTTTAACCGTAATGGTGCCACGCTGCTGCAGGTTGAAGGGCGCAGCTCGCTAAAGTGGGACAGCTACGTGGGTGTGCTGGAAACGCCCTGTGGCACGCGACTCGAAATTCTGCCAAAGCACCATGAGCAAGACGATTGCTTGCTGAAGAGCCGGCGGCTGCTGCGTAAGCTGATTCAAAGTGCCTTGCAGCTAAAACCCCGTGAGGCCTCGGTGGCCAGCCTGGAGCTGTTCGATGCGCCACTCAGCGAGTGGGTGATGGGGCAGTTTCTCGCGGAGCTGGATCTGCTGGTGAAGCGTGGCGTGCGCTTCGACTACCAGCGTATCGAGGAGGAACAGCGTTTTCTCCGTGGGCAGCTCAACGTGGTGGCGCAGATGCGCCAGCCGCCGGGGCGCCAGCATCACTTCCAGATTCGTCACGACGTGTTCCTGCCAGACCGTGCCGAGAACCGTTTGCTCAAGCTGGCGCTGGAGCAGGTGGCCAAGAGTACGCAGGATGCCGCCAACTGGCGTCTGGCCAACGAGCTGCGCGCCATGCTGGCCGAGGTGCCGTCTAGCAAGCAGCTGAGCCAGGACCTACGTGCCTGGAGCCGTGACCGGCTGATGGCGCATTATCAGGCAATAAAGCCCTGGTGTGAGCTGATCCTCAACCAGCAGATGCCGATTGCAGTGAGTGGCGAGTGGCGGGGCATGAGTCTGCTGTTCCCGATGGAGAAACTCTTCGAGTGTTATGTGGAGGGCTGGCTGCGTAAGCAGTTAGTGCCTACTGCGCGCTTAACCAGTCAGGCCAGCCGCGCCTACCTGTGTGAGCATGACCAGGGGCGGATGTTCTGTTTAAAGCCCGATCTGCTGATCGATACGGCTGAACAGCGGTGGATTCTCGATACCAAGTGGAAGCGGGTGGATACCCATAAGTCGGATAAGAACTACGACTTGAGTCAGAGCGATTTCTATCAGCTTTTTGCCTACGGTCATAAGTACCGAGATAAAGGTGTACCCCAGCTGGTGCTGATATACCCGTATTGGTCGGGTCTGCGGACAGCGCTACCGGTGTTTGATTTCGGCGAGGATATGCGGTTGTGGGTTTTGCCTTTTGATCTGGATGCCGATTGCTTGGTAGATGCGGAGAAAGCGACTTTACCTTTGAACCTCGCCTCATTTGCTCGCGCCAGCTAGGCACATCTTTCTATACACGAAACGCGATTAAAGAGATTTCTATGAGCTCAGGGATCAGCCAGAAGCTACAGAGCAGCCGTAAAGAGCTGCTGGATATCGGGCTTCGCAACAACATGCTCAACTTCCGCAAAACAGCGAAGACCTTGATGGTCGTCGATGAGCTGTCCGAGGAGGTTTTTAACATTCTCTATCGCCAGGAAAAGGCCATGACCTTTGCGCCGATGGCGCGCAAGAAACTGGCTGAACTGGCAAAGGCTACAAAGCCGGAGGAAGCAGAGGCTGACACTGCCAGTGACGCAGAGTTGCTGCACGAACTGGATAGCCTGGACTGGTCCAGCGTCGCTGACGAGGGCGATGAGGATGAATCAGGCAGGGCCCGTCGCCATCTAGATACCCGCTTGCAGACGGCCATCGATGATGAGCGTCTGTTCCTGCAGCTGTTGAAGATCCACACCGAGGCTAAAGGCTTTATCGAGGAGCAGGGGGTGAACACGCTGTTCCTGGCCCTGGGCTTTTTGCATTGGTACGAAGCGGATAGCTCGGAAAATCTGCGCAAGGCCCCTCTGATACTGCTGCCGGTCAGCCTTGAGCGCAGCGGCGCCAAAGATGCCTTCAAGCTGAAGTATTCGGGTGACGAGCTGATGGCGAACCTTTCTCTGGTTGCCAAGCTGAAGACTGACTTCGGCCTGGATATGGCCGCCTGCGGGTTTGACGAGGACAGCTTCGCCACCGATGAGCGCAGTCTTGAGCGCTTCTATGGTGAAGTGGCTGATGTGATCAGCAAGCAGTCACGCTGGAAGGTCGCCAGTAACGAGATCGCCCTGGGTTTCTTTTCCTTCGGCAAGTTTTTGATGTTCAAGGATCTTGACCCGAAGAGCTGGCCGGAAGAGAAACAACCGGACGCCAATGGCGTGATGATGCGTCTGCTGGGCTCAGGCTTCGGGGATAGGCCCGCAGCGTATCCAGAAGATGTAAACATCGACTCGGTGATCAAGCCGGGCGATGTGCGTTTTGTGAAGGACGCCGACAGTAGCCAGACCGAGGCGATTCTGGAGGTGCGCGAGGGTTCCAATCTGGTAATCCAGGGGCCGCCCGGCACAGGCAAGTCGCAGACGATCACCAACATCATCGCGGAGCTGATCGGCCAGAAGAAAACGGTGCTGTTCGTTGCCGAGAAGATGGCCGCGCTCGAGGTGGTCAAGCGTCGTCTGGATGAGAGCCATCTGGGCGATGCTGTCCTTGAGTTGCATAGCCACAAGGCCACCAAGCAGTCTGTGCTCAAGGAACTGGGGCGCACTCTGGATCAGGGGCGACCACTGACCAAGGTCGGTGAGGAGGATCTTGCGAGCTTGAAAGAGCTACAAGATGCTCTTAACCAGTATTGCGAGGCTGTGAGCTCCTCCGCAGGAGCAAGCGGTTTGCCCTTTGTTGACGTCCTCGGCCGCTACCTGAAACTGAAACGAGTTCATGCAGGGTTGCCGGTCATTTCTTTTGCGCCTATGGCGGCCTGGAGTTTTGCCGAGCAGCAAAAGCGGCGAGCGTTGGTTGAGGAGCTGGTGCTGCACCTTGAGGAAATGGGGCGCCCCGACCGGAACGTCTTCTGGGGAAGTCAGCGCACCTTCTTCTCGCCTATCGAGCAGAGCAGTGCAAATGATGCACTGCAGCTGGCGAGCTCCCATCTCAGTGCATTGCAGGCGGCTGCTGCCGCACTTTCTGAACGGTTAATGCTGACTCAGCCCGCCACCCTGGCAGATGTGGATGTGGTTTGCCGGGCTGCTCGGCGTGCTGCCGAGGCTCCGCGACTGGAGGGTGTCCAGCTATCTACAGGTGAGTGGCAGTCAAGACGTGATGTCATTCGCGAACTGCTGGAGGCAGGAGAGCGTATGACGGCGTGCCGCACTCGGCATGACAGCCAGTTGATCGACGCTGCTTGGGAGCAGGACCTGCTGGATGTCCGGCAGAGCCTTCAGGCGTACGGCGACAAGTGGTGGAAGATCTTTTCGGGGCGCTTCCGTGCAGCCCGGGCGCGTCTGCAGGGGCTCGCTCGGGAAGCATTGCCCAAGACCAATGCGGGTATGCTGGAGCTGGTGGACTCGGTACTGACCTATCAGCAGTGCAAGAAGGTGTATGACCAGCATGAGGCATTGGGTAGCGCGTTGTTCGGTGCCCAATGGCAGCGCCAGAAAACGGATTGGGCAGTACTTGAGCGTTTGAGTGCCTGGGTAATCAAGCTGCATGACGATCTGGGAAATGGACAGATTCCCCAAGGCATCATCGCCTTTCTGGCCGGGCATGCCGATGCCAGTGGCTTGGGGGATGCGGTAAGCGCAATAGAACAGCATGTTGCCGGGTTGGACAAGGCGCTACTCAGTGCGCTTGAGGTGACCGGCATGCAGGCGGAAAACGCCAACGCTGACGTGAGAAAGCTCGGTCTGGCGGCTCTAGGGGAGCGTTTACGACAGTGGCAGGGAGGACTGACCGCGCTTTACCAGATGGCGCGGTTCAATGTCCTGGCGCAGCAGGTGCGCGACATTAAGCTCGACGAGTTGCTAGAAATTGCCATCAGCAGTGATGAGCCCAGGCAGCTAACTGCCATTTTGGACTTCTCCTGGTATTCGGGGCTGGTGCAGCGGGTCTATGCCGAGAAACCAGCGTTGCAGCAGTTCGACCGCATTAAACATGAGCACCAGATCGCGCGGTTCAAATCCCTCGATCTGGCTTCGCTCAATCATGCGCAAACGCACTTGGCTAAACAGGTCTGGGAGGGGATGCCCAATATCAATCAGCCTGGGGAAATGGCTGTCCTGCGCGCTGAACTGAACAAGAAGCGCCGGCATATCCCGATCAGGCAGCTGATTGAGAAGGCGGGGCGGGCGATTCAGCAGATCAAGCCTGTTTTCATGATGAGCCCCATGTCGATCGCGAACTTTCTACCTCCAGGAAAGCTGGAGTTCGATGTGGTGGTCTTCGACGAAGCCTCCCAGGTGAAGGCTGTCGATGCATTCGGCGCCATCATGCGCGGTAAGCAGGTGGTTGTGGTCGGGGATACCCGGCAGATGCCCCCTACCGATTTCTTCAGCCGTGATGTCGAGTTGGATGACGAGGATGCGGCGACCGCCGACATTGAAAGCATCTTGAGCATGTTTAAGGCCGCAGGTAGCCAGGAGCGCTATCTCCGCTGGCACTACAGAAGCCGGCATGAGTCGTTGATCGCGGTTTCCAACGTCGAGTTCTACGACAGCAAGCTGGTGGTGTTCCCCTCTGCGGGCCAGCATCCGCATGCCAGTGGAGTGAGCTTCGATTATCTGCCGGATGCGCTATATGACCGGGGGCGAACCCGCACCAACAAGGGTGAGGCCAAGGCTGTTGCGCAGGCCGTTATGCAGCACGCGATCCAAACGCCAGAGCTATCGCTGGGGGTTGCTGCATTTAGTGTGGCGCAGCGAGACCTGATCCAGGTTGAGATCGAGTTGCTGCGCCGGCAGATGCCTGAGGCCGAGGCGTTTTTCACTTCGCAAGGGAGCGAGCCGTTCTTCGTCAAGAACTTGGAGAACATCCAGGGGGATGAGCGGGACAAGATCTTCATCAGCATCGGCTATGGACGTAACGAGTCCGGCCGAATTGCCAGGGAGTTTGGCCCGTTGAACCGCGAGGGCGGGCACCGTCGACTCAATGTTCTGATCACTCGCGCCAAATTGGCGATGCGTGTTTTCTGCAACTTCAGGGCTGACGAGCTTGAGCTCGATGCGGGGGCCAGTCTCGGAGTGAGAGCGTTGAAAAACTTCCTCAAGTACGCCGAGACGGGTGTGCTTGAAGTCGCACGAGAGACAGGCAAGGCGGCAGATTCGCCGTTTGAGCTGGAGGTAATAGAGGCGTTGCGGGAAAGGAACTACGAGGTGGAGCCGCAGGTAGGCACCGCGGGCTACTTTATCGACATCGCAGTCAAGGATCCTGACTATCCGGGGCGCTATGTTCTGGCTATCGAATGTGATGGCGCTGCATATCACAGCTCACGGTCTGCACGTGATCGAGATCGTTTGCGGCAGGGCGTTTTGGAAGGGTTGGGCTGGAACTTCCACCGGATCTGGAGTACGGATTGGTTCCGCAATCCCCAACAGGAAATCATTCGCGCCGTAGCGGCCATTGAGGCGGCCCGCGCGAGGATAGCGGAGGGGCGTCATGCGCTTCCTCAGGTGGCGCCAGAACCGAAGCATGAGATTGTTCGAGGAGCACCGGCAGAAGAGACAGTACCGAGTTCAAGCCAACCATACGTGAAGGCTCGACTGACTCCGGTGGTATCGATGACCGAGTTGCACCAGGAAAAGCCAGAACGATTGATGCAGATGATCCGGACTGTGGTTGAGGTTGAAGCACCAGTGCATGCCAGTGAGGTGACGCGGCGGGTTATGGAGGCCTATGGAGTGGCCCGGGCAGGTGCAAGGATTACCAGCGTTGTGGATGAAGCCATTCGCCTCGGAGTTCGGCAGGGCGTGTACCGTGGCCATGGCAGCTTTTTATATTGCGCGGATAGCCGGCCGGTCCCGATTCGCAGTCGTGCTCATTTGGAATCGGCGGAGCGAAAAATTGAGTGGGTTGCTCCGGAGGAGTTGGATCAGGCATTACTGGAAACGGTAAATCTTGGTTTCTCTATGGGGCGCGAAGATGCAATTTCTGGTGCACTCGGGCTGCTGGGTTTCGGGCGAGCGACATCGAAGATTGCGGGCATCCTTGAGGAGAGAATAGGTGCGCTTGCCGCTCAAGGGCGATTGCAAGTGATTGATGGGGTAGTCAAGGCAGCCGTTAATTTAGGTTAGATGGTCCGTTACCGCGACTGTAATCGACTAAGCGAATCGTATTGAGCTTGCAGAGGTGCCAGGTAAGGCTCGTTAAGGACGGATATGACCGAAGATCAATTGGAACAGGAAACACTCGGCTGGCTCAGTGAGGTGGGGTACGCGCATCTGTATGGCCCGAATATCGCCTACGACGGCGATAACCCCGAGCGCGAGAGCTATCGCGACGTGCTCTTGACCATGCGCCTGCGCACGGCCATCGCTCGACTCAATCCGCAGGTCCCGCTGGCGGCGCGTGAGGACGCCTTACGGCAGATCCTGGAGTTGGGCGTGCCGGTGCAGCTGTCGGCCAATCGCCTGTTCCATCGTCTGCTGGTCGGCGGTGTGCCGGTGCAATACCAGAAGGGCGGTGAGACCCGCGGTGATTTCGTGCGGTTGATCGACTGGGCTGATGTGCGAGCCAACGAGTGGCTGGCGATCAACCAGTTCAGCATCCAGGGGCCGAAACATACACGCCGGCCGGACATCATCCTGTTCGTCAACGGCCTGCCGCTGGTGCTGCTGGAGCTGAAGAACCCTGCGGATGTGAATGCCGACCTGGTCAAGGCGTTCGACCAGCTCCAGACCTACAAGGAGCAGATTCCTGACGTCTTTCACTACAACGAGATTCTGGTTATCAGCGATGGCAGTGAGGCGCGCATGGGCTCCTTGTCGGCAGACTGGGAGCGGTTTGCTCGCTGGCGCACCATCGACGGCGTGACGGTTGATCCGCTTGGTGAGTTCAACGAGCTGGAGACGCTGGTGCGTGGTGTATTGCAGCCGGCGACGCTGCTGGATTACCTGCGCTACTTCGTACTGTTCGAGGATGATGGTCGGCTGGTGAAGAAGATCGCCGGCTATCACCAGTTCCATGCCGTGCGTGCGGCGATCCAACAGGTGGTCAGCGCTTCGCGCCCCGGCGGCACGCATAAGGGAGGGGTGGTCTGGCATACCCAGGGCTCGGGCAAGAGCATCACCATGACCTGCTTCGCCGCCCGTGTGATGCAGGAAGCGGCGATGGAGAACCCGACCATCGTGGTGATCACCGACCGCAATGACCTGGACGGCCAGTTGTTCGGCGTGTTCTCGCTGTCGCAGGATCTGCTGCGTGAACAGCCGGTGCAGGTGGCCACCCGTGGTGACTTGCGCGAGAAACTGGCCAACCGCCCCAGTGGCGGCATTGTCTTTGCCACCATCCAGAAGTTCATGCCGGGCGAGGATGAAGACAGCTTCCCAGTGTTGTCCGCACGCTCGAATATCGTGGTGGTGGCCGACGAGGCGCACCGCACCCAGTACGGCTTCAGTGCTTCGCTGAAGGTGCCGGACCTTAAGGTGGCGGAGGCCAGTGCTCGATATCAGGTGGGTTATGCCCAGCACCTGCGCGACGCTCTGCCCAACGCTACCTTCGTGGCCTTTACCGGTACGCCGGTGTCCAGCGAAGACCGTGATACCCGGGCGGTATTCGGCGACTACATCCACGTCTACGACATGCAGCAGGCCAAGGAAGATGGCGCCACCGTGGCCATCTACTACGAGTCGCGGCTGGCCAAGTTGTCGCTCAAAGACTCGGAGCTGGCGCACATCGACGACGAGGTCGACGAGCTGGCCGAAGATGAGGAAGAGGATCAGCAGTCGCGCTTGAAGTCGCGCTGGGCCGCGTTGGAAAAAGTCGTGGGGGCCGAGCCGCGTATCAAGAGCGTGGCGGCCGATCTGGTGGCGCACTTCGAGGAGCGCAACCAGGCGCAAAGCGGCAAGGCCATGGTGGTGGCCATGAGTCGCGAGATCTGCGTGCACCTGTACAACGAGATCATCGCTCTGCGCCCCGAATGGCACGACGAGGACCCGGAGAAGGGCGCGGTGAAGATCGTTATGACCGGTAGCGCATCGGACAAGGCACTGCTGCGCCCGCATATTTATCCCGGCCAGGTGAAGAAACGCTTGGAGAAGCGTTTCAAGGATCCTGCTGATCCGCTGCAACTGGTGATAGTCCGCGACATGTGGCTGACTGGCTTCGATGCGCCTTGCGTGCATACCCTGTATGTCGACAAACCGATGAAGGGCCACAATCTGATGCAGGCCATCGCCCGGGTGAACCGGGTGTTCAAGGACAAGCAGGGTGGCCTGGTGGTGGATTACATCGGCATTGCCAACGAACTGAAGGCGGCGCTCAAGGAGTACACCGCCAGCAAGGGCAGGGGGCGGCCCACCGTCGATGCGTACGAAGCCTACGCGGTGCTGGAGGAAAAGCTCGATGTGTTGCGCAGCCTGCTGCACGGCTTTGACTACAGCGATTTCCTGACCGGCGGGCACAAGCTGCTGGCCGGTGCTGCCAACCATGTGCTGGGGCTGGAGGACGGCAAAAAGCGCTTTGCTGACAATGCGTTGGCCATGAGCAAGGCTTTTACCCTGTGCTGCACCCTGGACGAGGCCAAGGCGGTACGTGAGGAAGTGGCTTTCCTGCAGGCCATCAAGGTGCTGCTGACGAAGCGCGAGATCAGCGCCAAGAAAAAGACCGATGAAGAGCGCGAGCTAGCCATCCGCCAGATCATCGGAAATGCAGTTGTCTCTGGGGATGTCGTTGATGTGTTCGCGGCGGTTGGCTTGGACAAGCCCAATATCGGCCTGCTGGATGACGAGTTCCTCGCCGAGGTGCGCAACCTGCCGGAGAAGAACCTCGCCGTTGAGTTGCTGGAGCGCCTGCTGGAAGGCGAGATCAAGAGCAAGTTCGCCAGCAATCTGGCCCAGGAGAAGAAGTTCTCTGAACTGCTCGATAGCGTAATCAAGCGCTACCAGAACCGTTCCATCGAAACCGCCCAGGTCATCGAAGAGCTGATCGAGATGGCCAAGAAGTTCGCCGCTGCCAGCAAGCGCGGTGACCAGTTGGGGCTGAATGACGATGAATTGGCTTTCTACGATGCCTTGGCTAATAACGAAGCTTCGGTACGTGAGCTGGGTGACGAGATTCTCGCCAAGATTGCCCATGAACTCACCGACAGCCTGCGCCAGAACGTAACGGTCGATTGGAGTAATCGAGACAGTGTGCGTGCCAAACTGAGGCTTTTGGTTAAGCGCATCCTGCGCAAATACAAATACCCGCCGGATCAGCAGGAGGAGGCGGCGCAGCTGGTACTGGCGCAGGCGGAGACGCTGTGTGAGGCGTGGATGTAGTTGTGCCTCAGCGTGTTGAGGTCGATTTGACCAAGCGTAAGCTGACGTGGAAGCGGTGGAAGTATGTTGGCGGTCTCGGTCTAAGTCATGCCAAGCCATGCTCCGCATCGAATGACCAGCCACTCACCTGCGGCGAGTGAAAAGCTGCTTTTTGACAACAAAGCCTGTCGCTGCGCGAAGGCAGTCGACCATTTTGCTCCTTTGCTCGGTTTCGCTTCACATTCGTTACGCTGACCTCACAAACGATCAAAACGCCCAACTGCCCCATACTTGAAGATTTCAAGTATGGGGGGAGGGGGCGTACTTGAAGAATCGCCTGGACGGCTGCTTCAAGTACGCCCCTCCCGTGTATTTGTTGTCAAAGTCAAAGCTTAGCCAGCCCGGCAGGCCGGGCTGAAAAGACGGCCTTGCGGGTGGTGCGGCGTTTAGCTGCTCATGCCGTTTGCGATCAAATTCAAAAAGTAGCCAGCGCTAGTGGCGCCGCAGTGACGAGCTCGGCGTCAAAAAAGTGCTGATGGCCATGCAGAAGAAGCTTCATTCAAAATGCTCGCCATGCGGTGGTGATTTGGTTATGAAAAAAGTCACCGAAGTCAGTGTTTTCAAGGGTTGCAGCGATAATATAACCAAAAAAAGGAGTGCCAGTTTTGGCACGTTTTGCGCCACTAGAGGCCAGTACGGTGTCAGTCCCGGCTTCCTCCAGTGCCACTAGTGGCACGATCCGGGTGTCACAAAACGTGTGTGCGACACGCATGGTGTATCGCAGCAACTGAGTGCGACATGGTTGGAGTGTCGCAATGCGCGCGTGCGACAGACCGAGAGTGTCGCATTGATGTTCTGCGATACACCCTGAATATCGCAGGCCAGACCGTGCGACACGAAGGTTGTGTCGCAAATCTGCAACCACATTGCCGGTACCGCTTGAGGCACGGTATGGGTGTCGCAATGAGCATGTGCGACATGCTGGGTGTGTCGTAGTCAGTTCATGCGACAGGGGGCGCGTATCGCAGCGTGAGCGTGCGACAGCCCAAGTGTGTCGCATTGCGGTGTCGCTAATACACGATTGGGTCTCAGTACATGAGGTGATATGCCACCGGTCAAAAAAACCAAGGTGGTAGCCGTATGTGATGACCCAGTGCCGGCGGCATTCTGGTCGCATCAGCGTTCTGCGACAGGCTGGTAGTATCGCTGATGTCTGAAAGCTTTCTAAAAATGCAAAAAGGCCGCACTGACGGCGGCCTTTATTGATCCTTCATCGCATCATCTCCAGCTGATGATGGTGCCCTTCTGCTATGAATGAAGGGGCTAGTGCAGCGTTTTCTTGGCTTTCCGGCCTCGCTTGCTACGTCCTTTCTGGCTGCTCATCAAATTCTTGAAATGCTGCCAGTTTATGGCGCCTAGGGGCAGGATGTAGCTCAGGGATCGCTCCAAGGTATCCAGCAAAAACACGGACTGCGGCTTATCGAGGTAGTGCTCGCGGGTGACTTCGAGCATATCGCTGTTATGACCCAGCAGGTTTGCAATAACGGTTGCTGGCACGCCGGACTTCTGAAGCTGTACCGCGAAAGTGCGACGAAAGCTTTTAAAAGTGAAGCCGCCACTGAGTGCAACTGGGCAATGCTGTCCGATGAAGCCGGCTCCTGTGACTGGGCCGCAGAAGAAGCGGCTCGCAGCACGTGAATATAGGTGCTTTTCGTCAAAGCGAAGCTCTGAAAACAGCAAAGCATCAGGTCCTTCGGACTGACGGCGTTCCTCGACGAAGTCCAGAAAGCCCATTTCGATCAGCTTCGAGCAAATTGGGATCTCGCGCTCCGACTGCGCATTCTTTAGCGACTTGTTGAAGCCATGGGCGTTGATACTGATTAGGGGCACGCCATGGGCGTCATGGAACACATCGTTAACACGTAGCTGGCAGATTTCGTTGAGTCTGCCACCGGTGAAGAGCCCAAGCGGCATCAGCCAAAAGCAGTAGCTATGTGCGTCTTGGCGAACTTGCGCTGCCGGTGTGCCTGGCGCGTAGTTCTGATAGGGCCAGCTATTGAAGAGGCTGACCAGATTGGAATCCAAAAAGAACTTGGTGACCTTTGCTTTGGTGGTCTGGCAGCCCTCGGCTTTGAGCTCTTCATCGGCGATCAGCTTTCCCTTCAGTGCCTCGTTAATCATGCGATTGAACAGCTGATAGTAGGCCTGCAGGTTTTCTCCCTGGCTTCCTGAGGTGCTGCCTTTTCTGAGTAGCAGCGGGAGCTTATCCCGGATCGCATCAATGTCAGCACTGCCCAACTCCGACACTCGGCGCTGTGGGTTGTCCTCGGTGAGTACTGACTTCAGCTTGGCCATCCGGGCTTGGATCATGTAGGCAGTCTTGGGGGCGTAGTCGTTTTCGCGAAGGAAACGAGCCAGAACTGTATCCAAAAATTCGCTGAGGAGCGGGGAGTGATGAAAGCGATAAATCGCGTCGGCAATACTGGAGAGGTGCGGTAGTGCCAGCTCCAAGCTTTTTTCATGCCCGGGGGCGGCCACCAGGGTTAGGCCGTGGAGGATTGGAGCGGATAGGTGCGGAGTGTTTACAGCATTCATAGGTGCCTCACTAGTTAATTGAGGCACCACAATATCACTGGCTATGTAACCAGTAAATATGAAAATTGCAAAATAATATAATTATCCGCCTCCATTGACAAGTTGTCAATAGATTTTTTTTCAGTGCGGGGAGGGCGATCTCCCCGCGCCGCCTCAGCTATCGGGTGATGCGGGATTGCCAGTGCCGTTTTTCAGCCCAACCGGTGGCCTTGGCCTTGTCGACTCCAGCTGGGCGGCCGATGCGAAAGACGCCTTGCTTGGCTTGCAGCGCCTTGTAGTGGCTGTAGTGGATGTGCGTAGTCGAGGCCTCAAAGTCGATCTTGTCGAGCTCCTCTTTCAGCACATAGCTCGGGTAGCAATCGCCATAGCCGCCAGTGGTGCTGCGGTCGGCGTGGCCGACCAAGGCTTTGCCGATCAGCATGTCCAGCTTTTGTCGACGGAACTGCTGAATGAACGTATGCCGCAGGCCATGAAAGGTGAGTTCGTCATCGCCCAGTCCGCATTGTCCCAAATAGCCTTTGTCATCTTTGTCTGAGCCCCGGTACCAGCGACTGGCTGTGTGCCCGGGCGAAAGGTCGCCATACACGCGAAGATTTTCAAAAAGCGGCGCTGACAGATCACTGCCATTTGCCTCCAGGCGCTGCTGATGAAACGCCAAGAAGCCGGCTTCAAGAATGACCTTATGTAGCGGCACGAGGCGCTCCGAGTCGACAGTTTTCAGCTGCCGCGCCCCGGAGCTGCTGATGCTGATTACCCATACGCCAAGCTCTTCACGAATATCGCCGAGCCGAAGCTGGCAAAGCTCGCTCAGGCGAGCGCCAGTGTAGAGGCCGAGCAGGGGTAGCCAGAAGCGGTAGTCATCCAGGCGCCAGCGCGGCGGCGACTTGAGCGTATAGACCGGGCCATTTAGCAGTTGCTCAATCTGTCTGGGGGTATAGGTGCGCTTCCGTGGCGCGGCTGCGCCTTTGGTGCTGAATGAAAGTCCGGCAGCCAGATTCTCTTTCAAATACCCCTGGTCGTGCGCATAGCTGATGAGCGCGCGTGC
Source organism: Pseudomonas sediminis (assembly GCF_039555755.1). Classification (NCBI taxonomy): domain Bacteria; kingdom Pseudomonadati; phylum Pseudomonadota; class Gammaproteobacteria; order Pseudomonadales; family Pseudomonadaceae; genus Pseudomonas; species Pseudomonas sediminis. The sequence goes on along the minus strand of NZ_CP154631.1, from coordinate 475,414 downwards.
CAGCTCGAAAAACTTCTTCGCTGTCCTGGCATTCAAAGGCTCGTACTTGCCGCTCTGAATAATCTGACTTAGGGGCTGATAGCGAGTGGCGCGCAAGCGATGACGATTTTTGGGGTAGCTGCGCAACTGATCGCGCAAAGCATTGAAGTCCGCGCGGGTCAGCGTGCTGAGTGGGCGATGACCGCCGACTAGCTCTGCAAGTCCTTCCAGGCGAGCATGCATGGTGATGCGGGTGCGCGGATTCTTCCATGCCCCTTCGCGTACCTGGCGCTCTTCGAACTCCCGGATGAGAGCGCCGAAGTGCCGGCAGTTCTCATGAGTGAGTGGTGGCTGGATCAGCAGGTCGTTGGAGGCGGGTGCCTCAAACAAGGCTTGTAGCTTTGCGTTTTGGGCGGGTGACAAAACACTGCCGAGAGCATTCAGCAGTGCAAGCGTGCCGGCGTCCTGGGGTGCTGTGACGGCGTCGTTTGCCGCGCTCATGTCGGGGAGGGTGTACATGGGCTCTGCAGGTGGGATGGGGCCAAGCATGCGCCGGATCAGGTCCTGAATTTCTTGCAGGGCGCGTTCGTAGGCATCCGCTGAAGGGGCTTCGATGAAGCTTTTAACCAGAATCTTGTCGATCTGGCCGAGGCTGAAATGCAGCAGGATCGACGCGAGGATCGGTGAACTAGTCAGCAGTTCGACCCGCAGTTTGTCGGGGTGGCAAGGCACGCCATTGAGCCGCGCGCCGGTCAGCGGAATAAGGAGCGTATAGAGCCCGCTTTCTTCCTGAAGAATTTGAAAGTTTTGGCAGAGGGTTAGGCGGTCGAGCTGTCCCGAGATCCGGCTGAAGTGAAACATTACGCTGTGCGCGGAGCGTGGAAGGCCCGGCGGAATATGCAGCAGATGGCGACCCTGGTCGGGGCGGGCAAAACACAGGTACTCGTAGAACGACAGCATCGTGATAAGTGGATGCCCGGTTTTGAAGATGTTCTTAGCCATCGGGGTGGTTTCCAGCACTGTGATTGCGCTGTAGATGTAAGCGGCAGCCGCGTTGGCGGTGACTGGGTCGTTAGTGCCGAGCGGCCAGTCAAAGCGGGTGAAACCGAATTTGAGGGCTTGGCGCAGGGCTTCGCTCGGATACAAGGCGAAGTGGATTTCCCCGCCTGGTTCATTGCAATAGAGCACGATGTGCTCTTGGCACTCTTTCAGCAGGCGCTCATGCCCGGCGCTCAGATCAGAGTTAGCCAGTACGGCAGGTGCAGGGCGGAGCGCCCAGATTTTCAGGTGGCTCTCCGTAAAACGGCTGATTTCGGCGTGAACAATGGCCAGGTTTGACAGAAAGCCCTCAGGATCCAGCTCAATCGTGTCGGCGCTGCTGCGCCTCATCAGATCTTCGAAACGCGGGTTGAGATATTGGGCGAGATCGCGTGCGAGCGCTTCATCATGGCCGAGTGACCAGCGGATTTGTGCTGGTAGCTGCGGGTGATTGCCGATATAGCCCGGGAAGGTGAAGTAGTACTGGAAGCCAGTTTTGGCTTGATAGACCAGGTGCTGAACACCGGTTTTGCTTTGACGCTTGGACATGATGGCATACCTATTTGGATTCACAGTTGGACTGTGTGAAATCCAGTGCCATCAAATCGTGCCTGAAACCCGCGTTTTAGACGGGTTCCAGGCTTTATTTGGTGGGCCGGGGTAATCTGAACAGATTCTCTATCTTTTTGTTTTTTATGTAGTTATTCCGGTTAATTCTTTGGCTGGAATGCTTTTTGGAATGCCATTCCATGGAGTCATGCCTTTGCCTTGGCTGGTCGAGGAATGCTGCGATCCAGGTTATGCAGCTGCTTTTTGAGCTCCTTCTTCTGCTCAGCGTAAAGCTTGTCCATCTCAGCCTTGATGAGGTAGTAGTACGCCATACCTAACTGAAGCTCAACAGTCGATGGCTCCTCCCATTTGATTTTGTGGTAGGTGAGTATCGAAAGCGCCATACCCAGGGTGAGTGCATTCTGATCCGCTAGACCTTTGGCCATCTTGGCCAGCTTTTCCATATCTCTTCCCTTGAGCGTGAGGTCTCGCTGGGCTCTGAGGTTGGTCTCCTTCATCTTTCCCAGTTTTTCGGCCGCAGTTGGCTCGCTTCGAATGAGTCTCCGGATTATTTCAGTTCTATTTGTTTTGGCCTCACTCGCCAGCGTCTGAAGCGCCTTCGCTTCTGCGTCAGATAGTCGGAACGTATGCGATTCTTTCTTGACAGCCTCTCGATATCGCTTCTGGCGAATTGATGCTCTCAACTGCTTGAACAGCAGCTCACCGTTGCCCTTCTTCTTCAAGTGCTCGCCGATTCTTTCCTTCAGTTCGCTGGTGGGCAGGTCGTCTCTCAGCCCCATTTCTCGCTTCCTTACGAGCGACTCGTGAGTCCACCGGGTCTCGTTGGCACTCAGCCCATTGAGCCACTCTTCCAAGGTGATCTTTTTTCGCATTGTCGTTTGCCTCTCCTTTGGGGCGCCGTCCTACCCTAGTTCTCCTATGGGTTTTTGTAAATTGTGACACGTGACAGATTCATATCTGTTATGCGTTATCTTTTATAGAAAATATAGGTAAAAATGTGCTGCTATATTCAGTTTTAAGCCATAGCTAGGTCAACGTATGTCCGTTACCTCAATCCTTGAAGGCCTACCGCCTGTTCTATCTCCTTTAGCTCGGTATGTTTGTCTGAGTTTGGTGTCCCGTGTGTGTAAGCCAGGGGATTCGGTAGCCGATGAAGAAGGGCTTCTGGGGCAGGGAACCAAGGCCTTGGCAAAGATCTTTGGCATGGCTGATGTGAAATTCGCAGCAGCAACTGCTGAGTTGCTGAAAGAAGGCGTTTTCTTGGATTTTGGCGTGAGCACCGGTCGTGGGCGACCTCGGAGAATGCTTCGGCTCTCAGACCAATACAGGCAGCTTCTGAGGGAAAACCCTGTGATGACTGCGCCAGGTTCTGAGCTGGTCTTGCGACTGCTCGCGTGTTGTTACGGAGGCTCGGAGTCTGTGGTTGGCGAGTCTCGGGATATCTCGAGAGCGAGAGCGGTGAGGAAGAGCGGGCGACTGTCTGTGCTTAATTGCTTGTTAGCCTGTGTCTTGTGCGCAAAGGCTGACGGTGTTGGCCTTGTGCAAGGGGTCAGCATGCACGATTTGGTTAAATGGACTGGTCTTGATTTGGCCAGTGTAAAACACCGTATCGGTCGTCTCGCTGCGCTTGGTTTCATTGCCGCTTATGTGCCAGGTGGGAACTCTCCTCTGCTTACCTACAAGCGCAAGAGCCTTTATGTGATGAACCTTGCTCATGAGGTATTCCAAGGGCTTGAGCCAATCCGTTTCTATCCGATTTTGCCACCTGCTTCGGATGCTTGGGGGTGGACACTTGCAGGTGTTGCAGAGCGATTCGGAAGGCTTGAACAGCTCAGGTTGGAGGGAAGAAGAAAAACCTTACTCGAAGCGATGATGTCTTGGGTTGAGCGTCCTGAAGGGCGGATACATTTTCTTTGGGCGGCTACGGATGCTGAGTTTTTCTCTCGTTGGTTTCCTTGGCTCATCTGTGGGTATGTCGAGACTGTTCTGCAAAGTGAGAACACGCAGGAGGTTCCAATGCGCGTTCTGGTGCGTGCTTTGCTGTCGGGCAAGATCAGTGAGGACTTTTCATCAAGGCAACCAGGTGCGCAGGATCTTTGGCTGGAGCTATGGAATCACTACATGCCAATCGTCGAGGCACCTGGGCAACCTGAACCGAAGTGGGGGGCTGATAGCCCGCAACCGATGATCAGTTCGCATCGGGGGGATGTTGTCACTCTGATTTGTAGATATGTACTTGAGGTGATCCAAGAGATTAGAGCGCAGCATCCAACGCTCTCGGGGCCACAGCTCAGAGGTGCAAGGCTCCTTTGGTTTGATAACGAGGAGCAAGGGCCTGGCCTAGTGTTGGCTCTTGGGAATCGATAGCCAAAGTACTTTTTTACAAACCCTGGTAATCCTCTGAACGTATAACAGGAGCCCGTTCATGAGGATCATCCGTTTGAAAGAGGTCACCAACTCGACTGGTCTTGCCCGGTCGACGGTCTACAAATACATCGCTGAAGGCACATTCCCCAAGCCCGTGTCACTCGGTGATCGTTGTGTTGGTTGGGTTGAGGAGGAGGTACACGACTGGATTTCGGCTCGAATCGAAGAGCGAGATCTGAGTAGTTAGTGCGATCCCTTTAGGCATAGAGACCGTGGCTACCGCTGGCCACGGTCTCTATGCCGTGAAGCCTGAAAAACTCAGCTAAGTCGGTGGTATGCAAGTCAAGGAAATCGCCTCAGTTTACTGGGCGACAGTCAAATGGATTTCTCCAGTCTGCTGGGTGAGGTGGTCTGTATGGCTGCGGGTTCTAGTTTTATAGATCACACAACCAATCAACCTGATAGCTATCCACCATCCAGTCGATACGTCTATCCCTGAGAGCACCTACTCGTCATCCCTTCAGGCGATAGCCTCATGATCGCCTGAGAAGCGCTGTTGCTGTCCTACACAGCAACAGCTGAGGCACCTCAGTGTGAGTAATTAAAGTAAGCGAACGGGCATCACACCTTGCCGGCGGATACCCAGTTGTGCGGCAGCAGCTCGGCCAGGGCACTGGCCTTCTGCGTCGGCAGGCGCATGAGCACATCCTTCAGGTAGGCGTACGGATCGTGTCCGTTCAGGCGGGCTGACTGGATCAGCGTCATCAAGGCTGCGCCACGCTGGCCACTGCGTAGCGAGCCGGCAAACAGCCAGTTGGCGCGCCCCAGGGCCCAGGGGCGGATCTGATTCTCGATCCAGTTGTTGTCGATGGGTAGGTTGCCGTCATCCAGGTAGCGCACCAACGCTGCCCAGCGCTTGAGGCTGTAGTCGAGTGCCTTGGCGATCGCGCTGCCTTCCGGCACCTTCTGCCGCTGCCCAAGCATCCAGCTATGCAGGCCATCGATGATCGGCCTGGCTTTGTCCTGGCGCAGTTGCCGTCGCTGTGCGGCGAGCAACTCTCGCCCTTCGCGCTCCACCTCGTACAGCTGACCGATGTACTGGAGGGCCTGCTCGGCCAGTTGGCTCTGGTTGGCGGCATGCAGGTCGAAGAACTTGCGCCGTGCATGGGCCATGCAGCCGATCTCGGTCACGCCTTGCTCGAAGCTGGCCTTGTAGCCGGCGAAGTCATCGCAGACCAGTTTGCCTTGCCAGTCACCCAGGAAGCTGCGCGCGTGCTCGCCGGCCCGGCTCGGCCTGAAGTCGTAGACCACGGCCTTGAGGTCGGCGAAGGGGCTGGGTGCATAAGCCCAGACGTAAGCCCGCTGGGTCTTCTTTGTGCCCGGGGCAAGCATCTGCACTGGGGTTTCGTCGGCGAGGATGACGTCCTGCTGAAGCAGGCAGTCGCGCAGGGCATCGACCAGGGGTTGCAGCTGGACACCGCAAGCGCCGACCCATTGCGCAAGCGTGGAACGCGCAATGGCCAGCCCGGCGCGGGCGAAGATCTTTTCCTGGCGGTACAGCGGCAGGTGATCGGCGAACTTGGCCACCATGACCTGAGCCAGTAGCCCGGCAGTCGGGATGCCCTTGTCGATCACCTGCGCAGGCACTGGGGCCTGGATCAGCGTTTCACACTGGGCGCAGACCCACTTGCCACGGATATGCCGCTCGACGGTGAAGGTGCCCGGGGTGTAGTCGAGCTTCTCGCTGACGTCTTCACCGATGCGCTTGAGCTGGCAGCCGCAGGCACACTGGGTGCTGTCCGGCTCGTGAAGTATCAGCGTGCGCGGCAGTTCGGCCGGCAGCGGCGCTCGCTTGGGCTGCTGCCGTGGCTCGCGCTTGGCGGGCTCTGGTCGGGCCGTTTCAAGCTCTGCCTCGATGGCGGCGATGTCGGCCTCGATCATCTCGTCCAGCAGATTGAGCTGGTCGGCATTGAGCTGCTCGCTGCGGCGGGCGAAGCGGTGGCGCCGCAGCACGGCGAGTTCGTGGTTCAACCGCTGGTTGAGCGTTTCCAGGTGATCGACGCGCTGACTCAACTGCGCGGCCAGTTGGCGCAGTTGCTCGGGTGTCAGGTGATCGAAAGCGGCAGGACTCATGGCGCCGAGTGTGCTGATTGTCGGCCCCCTCGGCGATAGGCCATTGGCCTAATTGCACCCCGGCTACAGGAGCCTGATCTCGGCATCCGGCCCAAGACGCTGCCAAGGCAGGCCGACCACCAGGGCCTGCAACTGCTCGGGGCTGAGTTCCAACTGCTGTCCCTGCCAATTACCCGACCAGACGAAGCGCCCTCGATTGAGCCTGCGAGCAGCCAGCCAGATGCCGAAGCCATCGTGCACCAGCACCTTCATCCGGTTGGCGCGCTTGTTGGTGAACAGGTAGGCGCAGTGCGGCTGTGCCGCACCGAACACTTGAACCACCCGGGCCAACGCGGTTTCGGTGCCGGCGCGCATGTCCAGCGGCTCGGTGGCGAGCCAGATGCGCTCGATACGGATCACTTCAGCAGCTCGCGCAGGAAGCGGGCGCAGCCTTCAGGGTCGTTGCCCGGCCACTGCACCGACAGTTTGCCGGCCCGATGGGGAATTGCGATCTGGATGGCCCTGTCGGCCGCACTCGGGGTAGCCGGCACGCTCGGGACGAGAGGAATTGGAATAAAACCTGAGGGTACCGCGGGCAACTGTGCCTGCTGGCGGCGAATCCACTTGTGCACGAGATTGGCGTTAAGGCCGTGGCTCAAGGCCACGCCGGCAACCGAGGCGCCGGGCTGGGTACACTCCTCGACGATCTGGGCCTTGAAGGATTTGGGATAGGAGCGGCGTTGGCCTGGCACGGGAGATCCTCTGCAAAGGGCTTGAAATGGTGTCCACCAAAAACAGGTGGACACCATGCCGCTAGCTGGAAGAACCGGGGAGGTGTGTTGGCCAGACGCTTACTAATTAAAAACAATCAATGCACTTGGTGTGGACAAACCACACAGGTGCATCGTCATGCTCAAGCGTAATGCTTCCAAACCCCTCAACCAGTCCCAGGTATCGATCCTGATCGAGAAGCTGGTGCTCACTATCCAGAAATACGACAGGCCCATCCGTCGTCATGAGCAGGGGTTAAAGCAATACTTCAACCACATCGAACAGATGCTCGGTCTGTTCGATGGTAACTACGATTACAGCTACAGCTCTCACCTACAGGTCTTCCGAGAGGCTGTTCAAGACGTAGGAGTCCAGTTCGGTCCATTTGGGCTGGACTCCTATGATGAAGACACAGATCGTCCCCGTGATACCGTTCAGACGCTATCAGCTCTTGCAGAACGCATCCGTGTGCTGACACGCCGGCAAAAATACCGTCGCGTGCAATACGATCAGCGCCAGCAGGCTAAGAAGCTCCAGAGCGGTAACCGTCGATATGTCGATGGCATGTTTACACGGCACGCACGTTTGCTCGTGGTCAGGGTAAACCTCTACTACCGCGCTGCAGCGCAGGATAGGCTCAGGGTTGAGCATGTTTTTCGTGATTTGGACGAGCTCATCAATGAGCTTCGCTACAACGCTATTTTTGATCACGAGATCGGCTACATCTGCGCTATCGAGCAGGGGAAATACCCTGGTGTCCGTCACGAGAATGGCGGTGAGCGGGAGGGTAGGTATGGGCGGGGCTTTCACGCCCATGTGGCATTCTTTTTCGACGGATCGAAGGTCAGGGCAGACGTCTTCAAGGCAATACAGATAGGCGAGCTTTGGCAAGAGATCACGCGTGGCCGTGGCTGCTATGACAGCTCCAATCACAACAAGGAGGCGAAGCACGGTGACCGGCTCGGTGTAGGTATGGTCCATCGAGATGATTGGGCGAGACGTGAGCGTCTTTACACCGTTGTGGATTACCTAGCAAAAGATGATCAGCATCTGCGCTTGAAGCCTGCGGGGGCGCGCTGCCTGCGTAAGGGCAATCTGAACCGTGTTCGTCTCAGATAAGTGAATGGGAAGGCTACTTGGCCTTTGCAACCATTAACTCAGACCAGCGAGTGGTGTATGCGGGGGAGAGCAATTCTCTGCGCATAGCCCACTCGACAGGCTTGGCGATGCGTCCCGGCTGCAGCGTTCCGCGTCCCCAGCGATTGTTGATCGCATCCAGGGTGCTCATCAGTCGCTCGGTTTTCACGGGCTGCTCGGGAGCAAACAGATCCGGCGTGTATTCGTTCCTGCGACACAGATCTAGCAGCATCACCTGAGCCTTGGCGTAGCTGAAGCCCTCTCTGAAGACCTGCTGCAATCCAGCCTGGACGGTTTTGATGATCAGCCTGCTGTCATCGGTCGGATAGGGCAGTTGGCAGAGGATGCCATTGGCGTACTTAGCCTCGGTTGGGTTGAACATCCCAGTGCGCAGACTCACACGCACCTGCCGGCAGAGCGACTCCTGCTTGCGCAGTTTTTCAGCAGCGCGCGTGGCGTAGCTGGTCACGGCTTCCTGGATGGGAGCTAACTCACGCAGGCGCTTGCCGAACGAGCGGCTAGAGCAGATCTCCTGCTTTGGCTCGGTCTCGTTCTCGATCTCCAGGCACGCCACCCCGCGCAGTTCGCGCACAGTTTTCTCGACCACGACATTGAATCGCTTGCGCAGTGTCCAGGCATCCATCTGCGCCAAGTCCCAAGCGGTCTTGATTTGCATGCCTTCCAGGTGCGAACGCATGCGGGGACCAACTCCCCAGACTTCCTCTACGGGCATGGCCTTGAGCAGCTTGTCGCGACGAATCGGATCGCGGATTGTTGGCGCTGATGGAATATTGACCCACCCTGCCGATTGAAATTTGACCCAGGGCGGATTGCTGATTTTTTTACCAGCAACTGTGGATAAGTCTACCAGCGCAGCTGCTTTTGAACCCACTCCTTCGCTAGCCCAGTTCAGCTGTTGAAGACCTGCCACATGCAGCCATGCAGCAGGCCGTCGTCGCCATGAAATCAGAACGGCTCATCGTCCTCCGGTTCCTGGCCGCCCTTACGCTTTCGCTCCCGTGATTTGATCTTGGCCTGGGCCGCCAAGCTACTGTGTTGCAGGCGATAGGACTCGTTACCGGTTTCGACGATGTGGCAGTGGTGGGTCAGCCGATCCAGCAGGGCGGTGGTCATCTTGGCGTCGCCGAACACGCTCGACCATTCGGCGAAGCTCAGGTTGGTGGTGATCACCACGCTGGTGTGTTCGTACAGCTTGGACAGCAGGTGAAACAGCAACGCACCGCCAGCCTGGCTGAACGGCAGATAACCCAGTTCGTCGAGGATGACCAGATCCATGCGCAGCAGTGCCTGGGCGATCCGCCCGGCTTTGCCGTCGTGTTTTTCGCGCTCCAGCAGATTGACCAGATCGACCGTGGAGTAGAAGCGCACGCGCTTACCGTGCCGGGTGATGCCGGACACGGCCAGCGCGGTGGCTAGGTGGGTTTTACCGGTGCCTGGCCCACCGATCAGCACCACGTTCTGCGCGGTGTCGGTAAAGGCCAGGCTGGCCAGCTCGCTGATCAGGCGTGCGTCGGCGCTAGCAGCCTGTTGAAATTCGCCGCGATGATTACGTCCACTGCTTCTGGCAGCAGCGGTCGCGCTCGTTTACTTCCCGTTTAGGGCGCCAATCGATGGAAATAGCCCGATTTGGCGTGCTCCAGGCGCACCTTCCCCGTCAACGCGCTCATGCCATTGAGCCTGTAGCCAGCAACTTCGGCAGACGCACCAGGTTGCTTGCCGCCATGGCCAGCTGGAACAGCGCGTCGACACGCTCAAGTCCGCGTTGCTTCACCTGGCGCAGCCCGGCCGCCGCCTTGAGCCAGCCGAAGTGGGTTTCGATCCAGGCGCGAATCTTCAGGCTCAGACCATAGCCGGCGTGGCGCGTGGTACGGCCATCGATGGCGCTGCGCCGACCATTGGTGTTCTGCGCAACATGGGGTGTCACGCCGAGGGCACGACAGGCGGCCACGAAGTCTGCCGTATCGTAAGCCTTGTCCGCAGCCAAGGTGCGTCGACGGCGACCACCCAGCTTGCTCAGCATCGCCAGCGCGGCTTCGCGTTCGCCACGGCCACAGGCCAGAGTCACATGAGCACTGCGCACCAGACCACTGCGGTGTTCCATCAGCACATGCCCCATGTAACTCAGCTGCGCGCCGGTCTTGTGGCTCTTTCGGTACAGCCGGGCATCCGGATCGCTGGTCGAGGCGTGGGTGTCGTTGCTGCGCTTGTGCCCCTTGAAGTCCGGCGGGGCATTGCGTGGTCCGGGGCCTTGATCGTCTGGCGTATCGTCCTTGGGACGGAAACTCTTCTGAGAGGCCCAGGCTTGCAGCAATGTGCCGTCGACCGAGAAGTGCTCATCCGAGATCAGCCCCTGCTTCTCCGCCAGGCGTACCACCTCGCTCAGAAACCCGGCGGCCACTGCCTGGGCATTGAGGCGGTCACGATTCTTCGAGAAGACCGAGTGATCCCACACCGGGTCATCAATGGCCAGGCCGACGAACCAGCGGAACAGCAGGTTGTAGCCCAGCTGTTCCATCAGCATCCGCTCGCTGCGCAGCGAGTAGAACAACTGCAGCAACTGCGCCCGCATCAGCTTCTCGGGGGCGATCGAGGCGCGGCCGGTGTCGGCATACAAGGTGTCGAACAGGGCGCTCATCCGCTGCAGAGCGGTGTCTGCCAGCTTGCGGATGGCGCGCAGGGGGTGAGTCGCTGGCACGAAGTCATCGAGCTTGGCGACAGTGAACAAGGATTCCTGAGTGATATCGGCGCCACGCATGGAAAACGGGGTTCCCGGCAGATTGGAGCCAATATCGTAAACCTTACACAGCAAAGTCAGACAGGCCGTAGGCGAATTTCAACAGGCTGCTAGCGCCCGATGATCTGACCGCGCATGGCCGCCAGACGCGCCAGCAGGCGGTTCTGCACCGGCACGGCGACACCCTCGGCGTCCATCGCGTCGATCAAGTCTTCGACCAGCGCGTTGAAGTCGCCGCGGTCGATATTCAGCCCCTTGTGGCTCTCTTCCATGCTGTCGCCACTGTATTCGCAGGGGCCGCCGGCCTCGACGCAGAACTGCTCCACCAGCTTGTCGCGCAGACGCTCGATATCGACGTCGTCGTAGTGATGGGTGATGCGCGGATTGCGCGCGGCGTTGAGCAGCATGCCCTCGACGATGCGGGTGATCCCCGGCAGCTCGCCGAGGCCGCGGTACAGGCTGTCGTCCTTGGGCGGCGGTGGGCTGGCGGCGCAGGCACCGAGCAGCAGAGCCAGGATGATCGACAATCCGCGCATGATCAGAAGCTCCCCTGCAGGGACAGGTAGACCCCGTCCTGATGATCGAGGCCGGCGATCTCGCCGAGCCGGGCATAGGCCAGCACTACGGCCAGGTGCTTGTTGGGGAAGTAGCCGACGAACAGGTCGGACCAGTCGTTCTCGCCGGCGAAGCTCAGGTTGTCCGGCTTCTCGCGGTACTCCACCCCCACCGCCCAGCGCGGGTTGAGCAGCACGGCGATGGAGCCTTCCTTGAGCAGCGAATGCTCGTCGCGGCGGTCACCGCCGAAGCCCAGCAGGCCCTGCTCGTTGGCCCGGCTGTAGCGCAGGTTGCCGTTGAGCAGCAGGTTGTAGCCGAACGCCGCACCGAGCAGCAGGCGGCTGGTGGCGAGATAGGCCTCGGTGTCCTCGTCACGCTGGGCGCCGACCAGGCTGGGCACCAGGAAGTCCTTCTGCCGTTTGTGCTCGATGCCCAGGGACACCTGCGGCAGACGGTCGTAGATCAGGTCGCCGAACAGGCGCACCTTGAGGCCGAGGATGTCCTGGCTGAGGCTGTTGTCCGGCAGGTTCAGATCGCGGGCCAGGGTGCCCAGGTCGAAACGCTGGCGGGCGTAGGACAGCTCGACGCGATTGCCGTAGGACACGGCCAGGCCGCCGACGTCCAGGCGGTAGTCGCCGGTCTCCACCCGCGTCAGGAAGCTGGTGGCGCCCCACTCGCCCTCCTCGCCATAGCCGGCCAGCACCGCCCAGGGCACGATGCCGCCGCCGGCCGCACCGTCGATGCTGGTGGCACCGCCGGTGGCCAGCAGGCGCCCCTGCTCGGCGCCGGCCAGGGCCGGCAGCAGGCCGCAGAGAAGAAGGATCAGGCGTGTGCGCATGCTCAGAATACCTTTGCCAGTTGGGAGCCCTGCCATTGCCGCAGCCACTGCTCGAAGGCGGCGGCCGGCATCGGCTTGCCGATCAGATAGCCCTGGGCGGTATCGCAGCCCCAGCGCGCCAGCAGCTCCAGCATAGGGGCGAGCTCCACGCCCTCGGCCACCACCTTGAGGCCCAGGCTGTGGCTCATCTCGATGGTGGAGCGGACGATCACCGCGTCCTCGCTGTGTTCGTCCAGCTCGCGGATGAACGACTGGTCGATCTTCAGCTCCTGCACCGGCATGCGCTTGAGCTGGGCCAGGGACGAGTAGCCGGTGCCGAAGTCGTCCACCGATAGCTGGATGCCGCAGGCGCGCAGGCGCAGCAGCACATCCAGGGCGCGCTGCTGGTCGCGCATCATGGCGCTCTCGGTGATCTCGAACACCAGCTGCTCGGCCGCCACGCCCTGCTCCGCCAACTGTCGCTGGACCCGTTCGGCCAGCTGCAGATCGACCAGGTCCTCGGCGGAGATATTCAGCGACACCTGCATGACCAGGCCATGGCCGTTCCATTCATGCAGCTGGCGCAGCGCCTCGCCGATCACCCAGGTGGTGAGCAGCTGGATGCTGCCGGTGCGCTCGGCCAGCGGAATGAACTCGCCGGGAGACACCATGCCGTAATGCGGATGGTTCCAGCGCAGCAGGCATTCGGCCTCGTGCACGCGGCGCGCGGGTATATCCAGCTTGGGCTGGTAATAGAGGATCAGCTCGCCGCGCTCGGCGGCGTGGCGCAGATCGCGCACCAGCTTGATCTGCCGCTGGTGGGCGGCGTCGCGGCCCTCCTGATACAGCTCCAGGCGCCCGGACTGCTGGGCGGCGTCCTGCATGGCGATGGCGGCGCGGCGCAGCAGATCGTCCGGGCTGTTGCCATGGGTGGGATAGGCGGCGATGCCGATGCTGCAGTCCAGGACCACGTCCAGGGTACCGACGCGCATCGGCTTGAGCAGCAGCTGGTACAGACGGTCCGCCGCGGCGATGGCGTTATCGCTGTCGCTGTTCTCCAGCATCAGCAGCATCTCGTCGTTGACCAGCCGCGCCAGGCTGTCGCCGGGGCGCAGGGTAGCCTGCAGGCGCCGGCTGAGCTGCTGCAGGGCCAGGTCGGCGCCATCGGCGCCACAGCTGTCGAGAATGGAGCGGAAGTTGCCCACGCCGATGTGCAGCAGCGCGGTGGGCCGCTCCGCGCTGATCGCGCTACCCAGCCGCTCCAGCGCCAGGGTGCGGTTGGGCAGGCCGGTCAGGGCATCGTGCAGGGCGTTGTGGGCCAGCTGCCGCTCCCGCTCGGCGATGCCCTCCTGCATGCTGGTGAAGGCCTGGGCCAGGCTGCCCAACTCGTCGCGGCGCTGCAGGGTAATCGGGGTGAAGTAGTCGCCGAGGCCGATGCGTCGCGCCACCCGCGCCAGCTCCTGCACCGGCTGCGCCAGGCTGCGCGCCAGCAGCAGCGCGCCGAGCAGCGAGCCGAAGAAGGCGGCCAGGGCGATCAGCAGAATGTCATGGTCCAGCGAGGCGAAGGCCTGCTCGGCCTGGTCCAGGGATTTGTGCAGCAGCGCCAGCACCTGGTAATCGCCGGCGCTGGCCAGGTTGCGCCATTCGCCTAGGTAGCGCTGGTCGCCGGCCTGCAGCAGGCGGCTGCCGCTGTCCTGTTTCTGCTGCAGGATTTCCTCGCGCAGGTGCTCATGCACGCTGGGAGGCAGGGTGCTGATCCAGCCGGTGGCCGCGCCGCGCTCAATCGATACCAGGGTCAGCTCCAGGTGGGTCAGCTCGCGCAGCTCCTGGGCGAAGTTCTCGTCGATGTGGAAGCCCATCACCACCCGGGCGATCGGCAGCGGCGCGCTGACAGCAGAGGCCACCAGCAGGTAGACCTCGCCCTCCACCGGCAACAGGAACACCTGGGCGCCCTGCCCGGCCTGCTCGGCCACCCGCCCGGCCAGGCGCTCGGCCGCCGCGGCGCCGATGCGCTGGTCGCTGCTGACCTGCAGGGCGCCGTCCAGGGCCAGCAGCAACACGGCGTCGGCATTGATGCGCGCGCCATGGTTGGCCAGCGCCGAGCGAATGGTGTCGCCGTCGCCGCTGGCCACCGCGTCCTTGAAGCCGAAGTCGGCCGCCAGCACCTGCACCGCATCGCGCAGCTGGCTGCCGCGCAGCTCGATCAGCTGCTCCAGCACCCGGCCACCGACGCCGAGGTCCTCGCGCAGCTGGCTCTGCACCGCCACGCCGGTGGCCGCCTTGACCGAGAAGTACAGCGCGCCCACCACCACCGACAGGAGGAGGATCAGGACCCCGGCGATGCGCGCCTGAAAGCTATGGCTGAACTTCACTCGCCGCCTTCCTGAAGGCCTCGCCAAAGGCACTGGGCTTGGGCGCAGCCGGGGCCACGGCAGCGCCAGCCAGCCGCAGCGGGAAACGCTGGCTCAACCCGGCCGCAGGCACCTCGAGGGTGCCGGCGCTCAGCGGCAGCATGTTCTCCAGCTGCGGGTGCCACAAGGTGACCTGGTAGCTGCCCGCAGGCAGGCCATCGAGGATCAGCCGGCCCTGCTCGTCGCTGACGGCAAACCAGGGATCGTCGGTGACATAGACGTAGCCGACCATCCAGTCGTGGATATTGCAGCCGAGCACCACCACGCCGGGCTTGTCGAACAGCACCGGCTCGCTCGGCGTGCCCTTGTACAGGCGCAGCTCGAAGCGTTTGGTCGGCGAGAAGGAATAGACGTGGTGGCGGATGTCGTCGCTGTTGGGGAACTTCACCGAGGTGCCGCTGCGCACGGCCAACACGCTGGGCATGAACTGCTTGTCGCGCTGATCCATGATCGCCGGCTCGTTGCGCGCGGAAGCACCCACGCCCTTGAGGCTGAGCACGGCGTTGGCCAGCGGCTGGCCCTGGCCGTCCACCAGCTCGGCGGCGAGCCCGGCGGCGCCGGCCGGCAGGGCGATGCAGCTGAGGAGCAGAGCCAGGGCGGCGAGGTGGCGCTTCATGGTGGCGACTTCCACTGCCCGTCGGCGCGGGCGACTGTACTTCGGGAGTTTCTGCAGTTTAGCCGACAGCCCGGCCAAATTCACCTCAGGACAGCACGCTGCGATCGAAAATGAACCCTCCGGCGGCCTGCGGCCGATGCTCCAGCAGGTTCTGCGGGCGGCCCATCTTCGGCTGGTTCTTCTCCCCGCTGTCCAGCACCCAGCCCTGCTGCTTCATCTTCTCCAGCCGCCCACGCAGGGTGGTGTGCTGCACCGCCTGGCCGAGGCAGGCCTGGAACGCGCTTAGCGCTTCGGTGACGGTGAAGCGCGGCGCCAGCAGGTACAGCGGCAGCGCGGTGTACAGCGCCTTGCCGGCAAGCCGCTCGGCTGCCTGGAGCACCAGTTGGGCATGGTCGAACGGCAGTGCCAGGCGCCCCTCCAGCACCTCGCTCAAGGTAACGAAGCGCAGATCAGCCCCCTGCAGTTCGACATCCGGCGCCAGCAAGGCCAGATAGAAGGTCGACAACGACCAGCCGCGCGGGTCGCGGACCGCGTTGCCGACGGTGGCGACCTGCTCCAGATGCGCCGGGGCGATGCGCGCCTTGTCCTGCAGCGCGCGTGCGGCAGCAGCGTCGAGACTGGCATCAGCGCAGCGACCATTGACCAGCACGCCGGGCAATGCCCATTGCTCAGCGAACGGCGCCTGGGCGCGGCGGATCAGCAGCAATTGCAGCTCCCCCTCCTCGCCCAGGCGCAACGCCACGATATCCACCCCGGCCAGCACTTCGGCAGTACTCATGCCTTCTCCTGAGAATCTTCATACTTATTCCATCTTGACGAATAACTCACAGAATTTCACCCCTGGCAGAGAAAAGCGCTTGCCAACTTATTTCATCAGATGGAGTATGTAGCCATCTCCAGGGCAACGAGGAATGCCAAGATGAAAATCGCCAGCTTTGACGTCGATGCACAAAAGGGATTTACCCCCTGTGTCCGGACGAGCTTCCGGTTCCCGGCGGCGATGCCATCGCTCCGCTCCTCAACCAGCTGGCCTGCCGGGCCAGCCTGCGCCTGGGCAGCAAGGATGCGCACAGCCCTCAGGCCGCATGGGTGGTGCCGAACCACGCGCAGATGCTACAGCCGCTGGCTCTGGCCAATGCCGACCTGTCCTGGGTCAGCCACTGCGTGCCGGGTACCCCGGGCTTCGAGCTGCTTGACGGGCTGCCGGCACCGATCGACTACGACTACTTCGTATGGAAAGGCGTAGAGCCGGATCTGCACCCCTATGGCGCCTGCTACCACGACCTGGCCGAGCAACGCAGCACGGGCGTCATCGAGTTTCGATGGCAGCGGGACGTCGGCAGAGTTCTGATCGGTGGCCTGGCCCTCGACTACTGCGTCAAGACCACTGCCCTGCAACTGCGCCGCGCCGGCTTCGTGGTGGACGTGCTGCTGCCGGCCTGCAGGGCCATCGCCGAAGAAAGCGCCAACACCGCCTGCGCCGAAATGCGCGCCGCCGGCATCACCCTGCTAGAGGCGTTGAAATCGAAGCTGGCCAGATCGCGGTGCATCGGCAGCTTGGCCATGTTCATCTGGTGGCTCACCGAGCGCATGGCGCGATCTGTGTGCTCTTGTTCCAGCAGGTGTTCGAGCAGCCACTTGGACGAGGCTGTGTTCGACTCACCCTGTGCAGTTAACTCCGCCCAGGCCGTGGCCATGCCGTGCAGGCGCAGCTCCTTGAGTTCCGCCATCAAATCACGCATGACCGACCTCCTCGGCCTGGCCACGCAGGCGGTCGTAGCGCGCCGTGTTAGCGACGGGGGCTTCCTTGAGCGACAAGTGGGTTTCGACGCTGGGTGGTGGTTCGGATGCTATCAGCCGTGCCACGACATTGAGGATGTGTTCGGCGCTCAGGCTGCCGCTCTCCAGTACCAGTTCAACGGCTACCAGCACGGCATCGAGTCCGGCGACCGGTACGGCAGCCAGGACTTGCGCCATGATCCGGTCACCGCCGGCATGACGCCCCAGGCCGTGCTTAAGCTGACGCAGCGGCACCGGCAGATCAGCAAAGGGCGCTCCGTTGCGCAGCGCGCCAGGCTTGCGCTCAATCAGCGGGATGTAGTGCTGCCAGTCGTAGCTGACCTGGTCGCGATCCAGCAAGCGCGCATGGCTGGCAATCAGCGCATCATCGGCCACCACCTCGATGCGCGTCGGATACAAACGGCTGCTGACCCACCTACCTGCGTACTCACACGGCACCGAGTAGCGGTTGCGCCCGACGCTGACCAGGCAGGTGCTGGAGACCCGCGCAGGCCGCTCGACGTAACCGTCGAATGGCGCTGGCACAGGCATCAGTTCAGCGCGCTCCAACTCCAGCACTTCGGCCACACTCAGACCGCTGTATTGAGGGTGCGTCAGCTCGTTCCAAAGCGCGCGGCAGCGCTGGCCCAGCCAGGCATTGAGTTCCTCGAAGGAGTGAAACTGGCAGTCCTGGGCGTCTAGCCAGATACGCCTGCGGCTGTCTTGCACGTTCTTTTCAACGATGCCCTTTTCCCAACCAGCGGCGACGTTGCAGAAGTCCGGATCGAACAGGTAATGCGCGCACATCACCGCAAAGCGTGCATTCACCGCCCGGCCTTTGCCCTTATTGACCTTGTCGACGGCGGTCTTCATGTTGTCGTAGATGCCCCGGCGCGGCACGCCGCCCAAGGCACTGAATGAGCGGGTATGGGCGTCGAATAACATCTCATGGCCCTGGCTCGGATACGCCACCAGCCAGAACGCACGGCTGGCACACAGCTTCAGGTGTGCCACCTGCATACGCCGGTAAATGCCGCCGACCAGCAAGCCTTCCTCGCTCCAGTCAAACTGAAACGCCTCGCCAAGAGCAAAGGTCAGCGGCACAAAGGCCTGCGACGCCTTGCCCTGTCCCCCTCGCCAGGCACGGATAAACGCGGTGAGCTGGCTGTAGCCACCGTCATAACCATCGGCTTTGATTTGCGCCAACAGCGCCTTGGCACTGCGCCGCTGTTGCTTGGGGCGCAGCGAATCGGCTTTTAGCGCCTGCTCTAGCGTGGCGTGAAAAGGGCTGAGTTTGTTAAAGATCGCGCGGCGTTGGTACACCGGCTGCTTGGCCTCAGGTGCTCTGACCCACTTGCGAATCGTGTTGCGCGCCAGCCCGGTGCGCTTGGCTATCTCATGCAGCGACAGCTTGTCGCGGAAATACATCCGGCGGATTTTGCCCATCATTTCCATACTGATCACCCTGTGTTCTCCTGCTCAAAAATTGAGCAGAAGCAGTTGAGCACCTGGGTCAGTTTTCAGTCGGCAGAACAGCCTCTACTGGGTCAGTTTTCGGTCAGCGGCAACAATGGCAGCGATCAGCGTGGCAGCAAGGCCGAAAATCAGTTTGGGGTTTGTGGTCAGATTCATGATCGAACTCCCTTCGTATGGTGAGCGGCTGGCCACTCGGTATGGGGTGGGTTACTTCTTCTTTTTCTTGTAGCGAACGACGATCCGGTTATGCACCGGGTACTTCTCGATCTCGTAGTCGGGGTTGAAGGTCACCAGGTTGTGCAAGGCAATACTGGTCGCCGAGAGCAATCCAAATGCCCCCGTGACTCCTCCTGCAAAACTGCCGGCTGCGAGGCCAACGCGGCCTACGGTGTAAACGCGACAGGTCAGTCCGGTGACCTCGATCTTGCTTTCGACCAGGCGAACGGCTTCGATCAATTTGCCGCTGAGGCCCACGACCTCAAACGACTCTTTGCGGCTGATGAGTTGAGGCAACTTGGCGGTGGCCAAGTCGTCGAATGTCAGTTGTGTCATGGTGAAGGTCTCGCTTATTGCGCAATGAAGGGTTTTGCAGTGTCGACTTAGATGGATGCTTATCGACTCTATGGGTTGGATAACAACCTTTGAAGCCCTTCATGTCAAGAGGATGGCATTCGACCATTCAGGTTGATCTGGAGGGTGTATGCCGAAGTCTGAAGAAACGAACCTGGCCAAAGTGGTGGGCTTGGCGATTGCCAGGCAGCGCATGCTGTGCGAACTGACTCAAGAGCAGGTCGCCGAACGGCTAGGGATTGGTGGTGAAGCGGTGTCGCGTATCGAGCGTGGCATCGTGATGCCGAACATCGAGCGTCTGATGCAGTTCGCTGAGATATTTGGCTGTGACGCTGCGGATCTGCTGACCCAAGCCAGCCACCGGCCTGAAGACCAGGCCGTGCGTATCAGCCAGATGCTCAACCAGCTCACACCAGCAGATCGTCAACTGGTGCTGGAGATGATCGAGCGTCTCACCCAACGCCTGAGTCAGGATTGAGTTCAGGTGCGGGCGCCTGGTTGAACAGCGCCCCGCAACGCAGGCACAGACAGTCGTGTTGCATGAACTGAAAGCGCCGGGTTTCTTGCAGAAAGGGTTGGTTCTCAGCCCATTGCCGCTGAGCCAGTTCAATCCCTTGCGTCACAAATCTCAGCACCTGTTCCAGGTGGAACGGCTCCACTCCAGGTGATGCAGCCTCTGGGTCGGACGGTCGCCGTGCCGCATTCATAAAACCGCCTATGACGCTGGCCAGCATGGCAAGCGTGCCGACCGCTTCGTTGGACAACACAGCGGATGATTCACAGATCAAGCAGCGTGTGGACATGATCGCTCCTCGGGCGTGATGGTGCCCGCAGCAAAGGGTGGTTAAAGCAAGCCCTGTTCAGCCAGCGACACGATGCCTTCTGACCCCACGATGAAGTGATCCAGCGTGGTGGTGCCAACCATGGCCAGTGCGTTTTTGAGTGTCTGCGTCAGGCGTATATCTGCCTGGCTGGGCGAGGGATCGCCGGAGGGATGGTTGTGCACCAGGATCACTGCAGCGGCGTTTTGTGCGAGCACGGTTTTGATGACTTCACGCGGATAGACGCTGGCTGCGTCGAGGGTGCCGCGAAACAGTTCCTCGAAACTGATCACGCGGTGTTTGCTGTCGAGCAACAGCACCGCGAAGACTTCGTGCGGCAGATCCTGCAGCAGCACTTGCAGGTGTTCCCTGACTTTGTGTGGATCAGTCAGCGCGCGGCCTTTACTCAGTCGCTGAGTAGCTAGCTGTTGGGCCATGCGCAGGATGTCGTTTTCGCTGACGGGCGAATCCACCAGGTAACTGCCGGCGACTTCACCGGCCCTGAGCTTGTGAAATTTCATGGTGTGTCTCCGGATGGCGAGCCGAGTCGGCCCGCCTGTGGTTAGGCTGACGGTTCGAGCTGTTGGGATTGGGCTTCGAGCTTTTCAGCGAGTGACTGGGTGTGAACGGTGCTGTCGGGTTTCGACGCGGCGGGCTGACCGTCCGGAAAGAACTCTTCAGCAATGGCGCTGCTGTCCTCGCCGTCGTCCTCGAAGATGCCGTTGCCCAGACCGACACGCGCGGTGGCATCCAGCGCGGCTTGATCAAAACCAGCCGTCTGGCGCGCCTCATCCAATTCACGCGCAGTAAGTAACGCTTGCTCCACGGTCATGCCGCTGCGCAGCGTCAGATCGACGTAAAAGATCGGCGTGCCATGGCTCTGCCGTGTGGATTTGCCACGTAGACGCAACTCCAGCGGCAGGCACGCCAGACGATCACCCGAGATGGCCCGGAAGTACTGCAACCGGGCTATCAGCGTGCGGATGCTGTTGAAGCCAGTGGTGCGAAACACGAAGCTGCCCAGGGCATCCTCATCGCCAATCACCACATTCATTCGTCCGTAGGGCTTGCAGGCGTTGCCCTTGGCCAGCGGGCAGGCATCGGGTGATGGGCAGGGCAGCGATTGAACGCCGTCCTTACCGATGCGCTTGCAGGTCTCACCATTACCGACACACACCGGTCGACCGTTCTGCCGATCAAACAAGGTGTAGTCGGCGCGGAAGTTCAGCTCCGGTTCGTTGAACAACAAGCGCACCGGGATGCTGCGCAGCTTGTCGTCTTTGCCCTGACGCAACTCGTCATTGAGCGGGTGCAGCAGCCAGCCGTCTTTGCCTTGTACCTGAGAGGTGATGGTGAATTGGTCGTCTTTCTCGGGCAGGCGCTTGCCGTTCTTCTCGACGATCTTGCCGATGGAGATGCGCCCGAGCACGGGCGGGGTAATTGCTAGACCTTTGAGCATGATGGCGCTCCTTGAAATAAAAAAGGCCAGTCAGCAGCGCGAACTGCATGGACTGGCCAAGGGGAGGGATTGAGTGGAAGAGAGCGATCAGCCGATCAGAAAGCGCCTACTGCCTTCCTTAAGCTTCGGATAACGGGCCTGCAGGTAGGGCTTTTCCTGGAGCAGGCGTTCGACATCGAGCACGTTGCTGTCCTTGGCTTTGCGCCAGCTCACATAGCCGCTGGAGAACTCCGCACGGGTGGATTCACCCATGGCCTGCTGTAGCATTTGCTTGAGCTCGGCTTCGCGCTTTTCCTTCTCAGAGATTGATTGACGCACAGCCTTCAGTTCCAGGAAGGCCGCTGCCAAGCCGGCGTTACCACTGAAGTCGACGACCTGGCCGTTGTCCTGCGGATAAAGGCAACGCAGTGCCAGCTCAGCCGAGGCACTGCCATCTGCGGGCGGTGGGGTATCCGTTTCGACGTACTGCCAGAAACGGCGCTCCAACTCGATCAGGCGAGCGATCATCTGCTCATCCCGCTCGATGCGATGGATCTCCAGCGTCTGACCACCGAGCAACACCGCCACATCGGCCGCCTTCTTACCGGTGACGGCGAGCTGGTGCATCACCTGCAACTGCACATATTCGGGGACGCCTTCTTTCCAGAGGCGTGCCCCGTTTATGCCGGCTGTCTTGCATTCGAGAATCTGCACCTCGTCTGTACCGATCACCTCGCGATCAATGTTGGCCAGCATCCAGGGCAATTCCGGATTGGGATGCTGCAGCACGGCGTTGATGCGACGTACCTTGTGCTTCGTGCGCTTGCTGTAATGCCAGGCCACGATGGGCTCCAGCACGTTGCCCCAGTAGGCCGGGCTTTCTTCATCGTGCGGGTCGGTCTTCGGCAGTTTGCTGTCGCGGCCGGTTTTCTCCAGCCACAGCTCCAATTGAGATTTGTAGGGATTGAGACCGACCGCCGCTGCTGCATCCGAACTGCCGATGCCTTGCTTGCGGATCTGCAACCAGTCCTCGCGCGGCAGCTCCTTGGTGCTGACCAGACGCAGGGCAGGGCGTTTCTTGCTGGTGCTGCCATTCAATGACGTTGCTTTCATGGTGTTCACCTTGCGGACACAAAAACGCCCGATCAGCGCTGAACTGATCGGGCGTTAGGGAGTGGATGAAATGTATGAGGATTGATCAGGCGACCATTTGCAGGGCCGCATCTAGAGCGCGTTGCTTGACCTGGGCACCTTGGCCAAACCAGGCCGAGTCGAGTCGGTACTCAGTGCTGCGAGCACGACGCTCATGGTCGACGTATTCGGTTACCGCATTGAGCAGGCCCCAGGCGGTACCGCGAGCCGACTCCAGATCCGAACCACGCCCGCGTCCTTCGTAGAGCTCCTGCACGCGGCGCAGGGCGCGTTCGTTGGGTAACTGCTCGGGCAGTTGGCCGGTCGGACTGACCTCGCACAGCACATTCATGAAGTAGCCCAAAGCCTCATGCCATTGCACTTTGCGTTCAGCCAGTGCGCGCATGCGATACATGAAGTCGTCCCATTGCGAGACGGCGATGCCGAGTTGCTTCTTCACCACCTTCGGATCGAAGCGGGTGTTGTGCGGCACCTTGATCGCCCGGCTAGTGCCGTCCAGGGCGACCGTCAGGGTGTTGTTACAGACCACACGCACGGTCGTCGGTGTCGCCGTGGTAGCCAGGGTGCCGTCACAGGAAGTCGCCAGCAGCAAGTAGCCGTTGACCTGATCATTGCCCTTGATCGACGAGCCTTGTCCGGTACGCGCCAGCGCCCAGAACTTGCGACCACCCTTGAGCACGCCCGCAGTTTCCAGCTCATAGCCGGACACTTCAGTCAGATCGCGATAGAACTCCAGCACCTCGCGCGGTTGAACGGTGTGGTAGCGGTTGGAGACCACCGACAACGGAGCTTTGGTGTCCGAGCGGTACAGCACCTTCTGCTCCGGGAAGGAATGGATCGCGCCCAGGTGACCGACAGCATCGGATTTGAAATGTACCGGCGACTCCTGGATTTGCCAGTCCATACCGGCTTCACGCTGCCAGACCTCGATAGGTTGCTTGCGAGGTAGGTTGTTGCCCAGGCCGTGCCAGGGAGTGGTGCCGACGTAAGCCATTTGTTCGACTTGATGAGCCATGATGAATTTCCTTTGAGCAATAGCCGGCATAAAGCGCTGCGCATGGCGCAGCACCGGCATTTAGAGATGAATGAGAGAGAAGGGCGCCGGATCAGACCGGCTGGTTAAAGCGGTGACCGCAGTTCAGGCAGAGGTTGTGGGCCAGCACATGACGGTCGAGTTTTTCGCCAAGCTGAGCGCCCATCGCACAACCACCAGCAGCGCCAACCAGTCCGTTGAGAATGGCCGATGAGAGGGCATTGAGGTTTACGTTGGGAGGCTTGGCGAGTCCGCTGCTGGCAATGGCCGGGCCGGTAAGCAGGATTGTACCGGCACCACGCAGCGCACCGCCCAGCATGCCGATGAAGGCAGCAATCCGCATGGCGGTGAGGTGCGTAGAGACCTGAGAAGAGCCGCAGCTCGGGCAGTGCAATGACATGGTTGAAGACTCCATGGTGGGGATGTCATTGCGGTGATGTGTGACTGAGAGTTTTTGGAATCGAATAGCCGCTTCGTGGGAGCGAAACTATAG
The DNA here is from genome assembly GCF_039555755.1 of Pseudomonas sediminis. Classification (NCBI taxonomy): domain Bacteria; kingdom Pseudomonadati; phylum Pseudomonadota; class Gammaproteobacteria; order Pseudomonadales; family Pseudomonadaceae; genus Pseudomonas; species Pseudomonas sediminis. The sequence goes on along the minus strand of NZ_CP154631.1, from coordinate 451,524 downwards.
CTGCGATAGGGCAGCTGTCGGCCAAAAGCAGTCACTTGTTGCGAAGATTCGCCGTCACCTTGCGCCCGCAATTAAGGCAGACTCACCTGACGATTTTCTCGCAAGGTTCATCTAACCTAACTGACTGTATCTGCCAGCAGTAGGGCTTTGAATGCGAGACACTTCCAGCCAGCAGAAAACGGACTCAGCCCCATGGGAGCAGGCCGAACACCTCAAGTGCATCATCGATGGCACCAACATTGGTACATGGGAGTGGAACGTTCAGACGGGTGAAACCACCTTCAATGAGCGCTGGGCGGAGATCATCGGCTACCGCCTCGAGGAACTGGCCCCCGTCGACATCAACACCTGGTTGAACCACGCCCATCCCGATGACCTCCTTGAGTCAGGCGCCCGACTGGAGCGCCACTTCAGTGGGGAAACGCCCTTTTATGACTATCAGTGCCGCATGCGCCACAAGTCGGGGCGCTGGGTTTGGGTGCATGACCGTGGGCGTGTTGTGAGTTGGACTGATGAAGGCAAGCCGTTGATGATGTATGGCACTCATGCCGATATCACCGATATGCGCGAGCAGCAGGATGAAGCCCATCGAACCAGCGCCCAACTCCAGGCCATTCTCGACTCGGCAACCGGCGTCAGCGTCATCGCCATCAACCCGGATGGGCTGATTACGCTGTTCAACCGGGGCGCTCAACGCCTGCTGGGCTATCAGGCAGAGGAAGTGGTTGGTCTCCAGACCCCGGCGTTAATCCACCTGGGTGATGAGGTTACGCAACGAGGTCGCGAGCTTTCACAGCTCGTAGGTCGCGAGATCAGTGGTTTCGAGGTTTTCGTCCATCTGGCGCGGCAGGGAGAGCCCGAAACGCGGCAATGGACCTATGTGCACAAGGATGGCACTCGGCGCAGAGTGAACCTGACGGTAAGTGCCATATTCGACAGGCAGGGCACGCTATCCGGTTTTCTGGGCATTGCTAGTGACATATCTGAATTGGAGTCCACCACTAGAGCGTTGCAGGAGAGCGAAAATCGTTTCCGGGGACTGGTGGCTAATCTGCCCGGTGTCGTCTATCGCTGTGAGAACGATGCCAATTGGACCATGCGTTACATGAGTGATGAAGTCTCTTCTCTGACCGGTTTTCCGGCCAGTGACTTCATTGATAACCGCGTCCGCAGCTTTTCCAGTGTCGTGCACCCTGATGACCTGCACATCACCTACCAGTCCGTCGCGGCCATTGAGCGACATGAAAAATTTGAGCTCACCTACCGGCTTAAGCATGTAGACGGTCACAGCGTCTGGGTGAGGGAGCAAGGTCGGGGTGAATACGACGCTAACGGTGATCTGCTCTGGGTGTCCGGCTTTATCTGGGATATCAGCGACCGCAAGGCAGCCGAGGACGCACTGCGCATCAGCGAGCGGCGCTTCAGTGGCGCATTCAACACTGCCCCCCAGGGCATTGCCATCGTCGACCTTGACGGGCGCTGGATGGAGGTCAATGACGCCCTCTGTCGCATGCTGGGGTACAGCCGTGAGGAGTTACTGCAGCTCGACTTTCAGCACATTACCCATCCCGATGACCTGGCCAAGGATTTGGCACTTCTGCAACAGCTTCTGGAGGGTGTGATCGCCGACTACCAACTGGAGAAGCGTTACGTCGACAAGCGCGGCAACGTGCTGTGGATTCTGCTCAGTGTTTCATTGGTACGCGACGCTCTGGGGGTACCCCTGCACTTCGTGTCACAGATTCAGGACATTACGGATCGCTTCGAGGCCGAGAAACGCCTGCGGGAACGTGAAGAATACCTCAGCACCCTGCTGGACAACGTCATCGATGCCATTGTGACCATCGATGAGAGCGGGTTGATTGAAACCTTCAACCCGGCGGCTGAGCGGATTTTCGGTTACGCGAAAGCAGACGTGACAGGGCAGAATGTTAATTTGCTGATACCCGAGCACTACCGCGATCAGCATGATGAGTTCCTATTGGCCTACCGCGAGAGTGGCGTGCCACGCATGCTGGGTAAGGCCTTTGAGTTGCCTGGACTGCGGCGCAATGGCGAGCTGTTCACCATGGAGCTCGCGGTGTCGCAGATCACCCTGCAGGGTCAGCGTCGCTTTATCGCCGTAATCCGCGACATCAGCGAGCGCAAGCGAATCGAGCGAATGAAGAATGAGTTCGTCTCCACCGTCAGCCACGAGTTGCGCACACCGCTCACCTCAATTGCCGGAGCGCTCGGCCTGATCAATGGCGGGGCTTTGGGCGAGGTCCCTGCACAGATGGGGGAAATGTTACGTATCGCCCAGAGCAACAGCCAGCGCTTGTCAGGTTTGATCAATGACCTGCTGGATATGGACAAACTCGTGGCCGGCAAAATGGTGTTTGATCTGCACACGCTGCGGCTCTGGCCGCTGCTGGAGACGGCTATCGAACAGAACCAGCCCTATGCCGCGCAGTATTCGGTTGCTCTGCATTTGAAGCCGCCGCCGCTGGATGTCGAGGTACGGGTAGACAGGCAGCGCTTTGATCAGGTCATGGCCAACCTGCTCTCCAATGCGGCCAAGTTCTCTGCACCGGGCGCTGATGTTGAGGTTTCTGCAGCCCTGGCCGTAACGCGGGTGCGCATCAGCGTGCGTGACTTTGGCATGGGGATCCCTGAGGCCTTTCGCGCGCGCATCTTCGGTAAGTTCTCACAGGCTGATGCCACGGATACCCGGCAGAAAGGCGGAACAGGCCTGGGGCTGGCGATCACCAAGGAACTGATTGAGCGCATGGCTGGAGCCATCGGCTTTGAGTCCGTCGAGGGCCAGGGGACGGTCTTCTGGGTGGAGCTGCCCGTGGAGAAACAGCCTTGATCCGGCCCAACTACAAGCCAAGCGTCATTACCTGTATATGGCTTCTGGTGACACTGCTGCTAATGGGTGGCCTGGTAGAGCTTGGGCTCTGGCGCTACAACCAGTACAGGGATCAGGAAGAGCAGCGTTTTCTGCGTGCCCAGGGCTACGAAATGAGGGCGGTTCTGTTGGCCGAACTCAATGCCACGCTGCACCTCGCCAGCGGCTTGGCCAGTTATATACCGACCAAGCAGGGCCGCCTGGATGCAACCGAGCTGCAACCCTGGCTGCGTGGACTATTCGCCCAGGGACGCTATATCCGCAATATTGGATTGGCGCCGGATAACCGGATTGCTTACCTCTACCCGCTTGAAGGAAATGAGTCCGCTCTGGGGCTTTACTACCCCGACTTTGCCGAGCAGTGGCCGCGGGTTCAGCACATCATCGCAAACAGGGCGCCGCAACTGGATGGCCCCCTGAATCTGGTGCAGGGCGGCAGAGGTCTTGTCTACAGGGTGCCGGTGTATTTGCAGGACCAACGCTACTGGGGGCTGATCAGCACGGTGATTGATTACGACCGGCTCATGGCTTACCTGGATGCCTTGGCGCGCCAGCGTGATCTCGCGATTGCCCTCCTACCCTTCGATGTCCCCGCAGCAGCCTCGGCAGGCAACGTTCGCCTGCCGGTATCGCTGGCCGGAGCACAATGGCAACTGCAGGTTTCGAGTACATCTCAGCCGCTGGTTGCTTTGACCCTGGCCAGGGCTTTGGGCTGGAGCTTGGCCCTGCTCATCACCTGTCTGGCGGCCTGGATGATGCATCTGCACCGTCGCAGAGCAAGCCTGGCCCAGGCGCTGAGCAGGAGTCAGCAGGACTTCATGCGAGCCTTCGACCTGGCTCCGCAAGGAATGGCAATGCTGAAAGCCACGGGGCAGCTTTTGGAAGTCAACCAGGCGCTATGCCAAATTCTTGAACGTAGCCGCGAAGAGTTAGTGGGTGCGGTGCTGGCTGATTTCTGCCTGCCGAGTGACCGTGAACTGTTGCGCCAACACCTCGCCCAAGAGTCCGGACAGGCGCGGCTGGGCTGGTGGATACGGATACTGGATGCAGAGCAGAACCCTGTCGACGTCGAATGCAGTGCCTCCTGGCTTGGGCAATCGGTGACCGGCGAAGCACTGTGCATACTGCATATTCAGGACATCACCGAGCGTTTACGTCTGCAGCAGATGCAACGCGAGTTCATTGCCAGTGTCAGCCATGAACTGCGCACCCCCCTGACGTCCATCACGGGCTCGCTCGGTCTGATCAACGGCGGAGCCCTGGGCGAGGTACCGCCAGCGATGCAGTCATTGCTGCAAATCGCTCAGTCCAACAGTTCGCGCTTGCATGAGCTGATCAACGATCTGCTGGATATGGAAAAACTGATGGCCGGGAAAATGCGTTACGACATCTCCGAGCAACCCATCTGGCCGCTGCTTGAGGATGCCGTCACGCACAACCAGCCTTATGCTGATCAATATCAGGTTGCGCTTGAGCTGGTCGGCCATCCTGTAGAGGTCAACGTCGCCTTCGATAGTCAGCGTCTGGCGCAAATCCTGGCCAACCTGATTTCCAACGCGGTCAAGTTTTCCCCGCCCGGATCAGTCGTAACTCTCAAAGCAAGTGTCGATCACGACTGGCTGAGGGTTAGTGTCAGGGACCGTGGTATTGGTATTAAGGACGAATTCAAGAGCCGGATATTCAGCCGGTTTTCCCAAGCGGATGCGGGCGATGCCCGGCAGAAGGGTGGCACCGGGCTGGGACTGGCCATCTGCAAGGAACTCATCGAAGCTATGTCGGGACGCATTGGTTACGAATCACGGGAACACTTGGGCAGCACCTTCTGGTTTGAGCTGCCCATTGTCAGTCAGGTGGTCAAGGAATGACGACGCGCAAGTCTCCAGGGCATCCACCTACACCGTCGAATGAAAGTAGTCGCCTCGCCGCCCTGCTCAGATTTGAGCTGCTTGATACGCCTGCCGAGGCCATGTTCGACAACATCACGGCACTGGCGGCGCAGATCTGCGAAACCCCTATCGCGCTGATCTCGTTGGTCGATGCCGAGCGTCAGTGGTTCAAGAGTCGGCAGGGGCTGGACGCCCGTGAAACGCCGCGAGAGCTGGCGTTCTGTGCGCATGCCATCAACGGCGAAACCTTGTTCGAAGTGGAAAATGCCCTACTGGATCCACGCTTCAGGGACAACCCGCTGGTGACCGGCGCTCCGGATATTCGCTTCTATGCCGGCATGCCGCTCGCTGACAGTGAAGGCCGTAACCTGGGCACCCTGTGCGTGATTGACCGCCAGCCACGTCAACTCAGCGTGCAACAGAAAGGCGCCCTCAAACTGCTCGCGCAGCAGGCCATCAACCTGTTCGAACTGCGCTTGCAGACGCGGCAGCAGCAAGAGCAGGCGGCGTTGCATAAGGCGATTTTGAGCAGTGTAGGGACTGCGGTGTTGATCACTGACATGGCAGGTGTGATTCGGCAGGCCAGTCCGGGGGTTCTGCCTCTACTGGGCTACGAAGTGGATACCCTGGTCGGTCAGAGTCTCGGGCTGGTGCTACCGGATGAGGAGCGTCAGCTGCAACCCGATCCCGTCAGGCCGTCTTTCAACTGCGGCTCTGAGCAGGCCAGTCTGCATGAGTTGAGGGCACGACATCGCAAGGGGCAGCGCATTCCCGTGTTGTTCAGCCTGGCGCCGATTGCCATGGATGGCAGTGCACAAATGGGCTATCTCTGCATCCTCAATGACCTGAGCTACCGCGAGGAAGCCCTGCAGCGCCTGCAGCACATCGCCGAGCAACTGCCCGGTGTGGTCTACCAGTTCCAGCTGTATTCCGACGGTCGCAGTTGCTTCCCCTATGCCAGCGAGGGGCTACGGGATGTTTACGGACTGCAGCCCGAAGAGGTGAGAGAAGATGCGAGCAGCGTTTTCGCGCGTATCCACCCGGATGATCTTCTCGACGTGACCGCCAGCATTCAGGCGTCAGCGGAACACCTGAGCGTCTGGCACCGAGAGTACCGTTTCCTGCATCCCATAAAGGGCCTCATATGGCTGGAAGGTCGGGCTATGCCACAGCCGCGTGCCGACGACAGCATTCTCTGGCATGGCTTTATCACCGACATCACTCAGCGAAAACATCTGGAGCAGATGAAGAACGAGTTTGTCTCGACCGTCAGTCATGAGCTGCGCACGCCCCTTACTTCCATAGCGGGCTCGCTGGGGCTGATCAACGGTGAGGCATTGGGTCCTGTTCCGAATGCAATGCGAGAGATGCTGTCGATCGCCCAGAGCAATTCTCAGCGCTTGCGGCAATTAATCGATGATCTGCTGGACATGGACAAGTTGCTTGCAGGCAAGATGAACTTTATCCCCCAGCAACTGGACATCGACAGCTTCCTGGCCGAGTGTGTTACTAGCCATCAGGGGTTCGCCCGTCAGCATGATGTGCAGCTTACCTACACGGGAGGGCCGGTAGCCCAAATCACCGCGGACCCAATGCGCTTACAGCAGGTGCTCAGCAACCTGCTATCCAATGCCCTGAAGTTCTCGCCAGCAGGCAGTCAGGTGCTTCTATCTGCTCAGGAGCTTGGCGGACAGATCAGAATTTTGGTGGTCGATCAGGGGCCTGGCGTTCCAGCCGAGTTTGTTGATCGTCTTTTCGAGAAGTTCTCCCAGGCCGATGCCAGTGACCGTCGGCAGAAAGGTGGCACCGGGCTGGGGCTTGCGATCAGCAAGGAGCTGATTGAGCGCATGGGAGGATGCATCGGCTTCTATCCGCGTCCCGGAGGCGGCTCTGTTTTTTGGGTTGAGCTACCCGCTCTATTTCAGGATGAAACGCTATGACGATGCTTGAACATGCTTTGGCCAAAGGGCCCCGATGGATGCCTCTCGTGGTTCTTTTGTGCGGCTTATTGAGCACTCTGGGAGCTTGGTACGCGCTTAGCGCCATCCAGGAGAAAGCAGCCGATCGTGAGTTTCAGCAACTGGGTAATGAGGTGCTGGAGGCGATCGAGAAGCGGATGAACAATCATCGCCAGATACTCCTGGGAGGGGCAGGTCTGTTCGACGCTAGCAACGACGTCAGCCGCGATGAGTGGCAGCGCTATGTACAACGTTTGGATCTGGATTCCAACTACCCAGGAATTCTTGGGCTTGGCTACAGCCAGGTCGTGCAGCCGGATCAACTGCAGATTTTTGAGGAGAGCCTGCGCAAACAGGGCTTTGCTGAGTTCGCCATTAAACCTGCAGGAAAGCGCGATCTGTATACCTCAGTCATCTATCTGGAGCCATTTACAGGGCGAAACCTGGCGGCTTTCGGCTTTGACATGTTTTCCGAGCCTACGCGGCGTTCAGCCATGAGCAGGGCGGTTGAAACCGGTCTCCCCCAGCTGAGCAGCAAAGTTACGCTCGTTCAGGAGAATAAGGGGCCTGCTCAAGCAGGTTTGCTGATGTACGTGCCGGTCTATCGGCCCGGGGCGCCGTTGAATTCTTCTGCCAAGCGCTGGGAAGCAATACGTGGTTTCGTCTATAGCCCTTACCGTATGACCGATCTGATGCAAGCGGTTCTCGATGGTAGGGATTTGCAGATCGACTTCGCCCTCTACACAGGAGCAATAGCCTCTCCCGAACAGAAGATTTTCATCAGCCATCCGCGGCTTGAGCAGGCAGATAAACCCTCACGCACCGAGCCGCTGGAGTTGTTTGGTCAGCCACTTACTGTGAGCTTCTATATGCAGCCTGGGTTCTACGGGCGCTTCCAGCAAGGGCAGGGCCTGTTGCTGATTCTGGGTGGTGTGATCAGCTTGCTGCTGTTTTTTCTAACGCAGGCTCTTGCCAATGGCCAGCAGCGAGCCATCGGCCTGGCTAACGATATGACATCCCAGCTGCGCCACAGTGAGGCAAGACTTCAACGCGTATTGCGGGGTGGCCACGATGGCTGGTGGGACCAGGACACTGAGGCGGGCCGTTTCTTTGCCTCGACTCATGCCTGGCAGATGCTCGGGTATCCCGACCAGGGGCCTCAACCGCCTCTCAGGGACCTTGTGCAACTGGTTCACGCTGACGATGTTGCGGCGCTTCGTGCCCGGCTTGCGGCTCCTGAAGGGGCAATAGAGCATTACCTCAATCACGAATGCCGATTGATACGCCAGGATGGCCAGCCTCTGCCCGTGCTTTTGCGAGCGCTGATTCGATGCTCGCCAGACGGACGTGTGCTCGGTGCCAGCGGCACCGCGATGGACCTTACCGAGCAGAAGCGCATCGAGCAGCTCAAGAGTGATTTTGTCTCCACGGTCAGTCATGAGCTACGTACGCAACTGACCTCGATTTCAGGCTCTTTGGGCTTGGTCACCGGCGGCGCGCTTGGCGCCGTACCGGACAGCATGCTACCCATGCTGGAGATCGCCCAGCAGAATAGTCAGCGGCTATGCCACCTGATCAATGATCTTCTGGACATGGACAAACTCGCCGCCGGGAAGCTCAGTTTCGAGTTCACCAACCTCGAGTTGGGTCTGCAACTCAATGAAGCCCTTCTCAGCAATGCCTCCTATGCTGAGCAACATCGGGTGCAGCTGGCGCTTGATCCCATGCTTCCTGTCAAGGTGCGTGCCGATGCGCTTCGGCTGCAACAGGTGCTCGCCAATTACTTGTCAAACGCCATCAAGTTTTCTCCTTCCGGCGCTTCGGTGCGGCTGCACAGTACGCTTAGAGATGGGCGCGTCAGAGTAAGCGTCACAGACAGTGGGCGGGGCATCCCGGAGCATTTTCACCCACACATTTTCCAGAAGTTCTCCCAGGCAGACAGCAGTGATCAACGGCAAAAGGGCGGCACCGGACTTGGCCTGGCGATAACCAAAGAGCTTATTGAGCGTATGGGTGGCCAGGTAGGCTTTGATTCTCGTGAGGGCCAAGGCAGCACATTTTGGTTCGAGCTGCCGGTGCTGGTCGATAACCATCCACTCACTGATATTCAGCGTCCAACCATCCTGGTGGTGGAGGATGAGCCTGACGTAGCCCGGCTGCTCCAGCTAATGCTTGAGGGCGGTGGTTATCAGGCAGCACTGGCTGAAAACCTGGCTGAGGCGAGGCATATCCTGGCAACGCGCGAAGTGGCTGCCGTAACCTTGGGCTTACGCCTGCCTGACGGCCACGGTTTTGAGATCCTGTTGGAAATTCAGCGTGTACTGCGCAAGAAGGATTTACCCGTCATTGTCATCTCCGCGGCAGCCGAGCAAGGACAACTTAATCTCCAGGGGGGTATGCACATAGTTGACTGGCTGGATAAACCCATCGACCCGCATCGACTACTGAGCGTCCTGCGTCGTGCACTCGGCAGCACGCGGGGACAGCCTCGCATTCTGCATATCGAGGATGATCCTGATCTGCGCATGGTGGTTGCCGAGCAGGCTAGAAGCCTGGCTGCGTGCGAGGGGGCCGGCAATCTCATGGAGGCCCGGCAGCAGTTGGCATCTGGCTCATGGGATCTGGTGCTGCTTGACCTGCACCTGCCAGATGGTGATGGCTTCACTCTCATTGAGGAGATTCATCAGGCCCATCAAGGACTACCGATAGTGGTACTGTCTTCGACAGAGCTTTCGACGGAACAGCTGAGTTTTGTCGAGGCAGCATTGGCCAAATCCCGAACAGAGCCACAGGCATTCCTGAATGTGCTCGCTCGCCTACTACCGACCAAAGGGGATGATCATGCCTGAGCTGAAGCGCATATTGCATGTGGAGGACGACCCCTCCATTCAGGCTGTGGCCAAAGTCGCCCTGGAGGCTGTCGGCGGATTCGAGGTACTGAGTTGCAGCAGCGGTCAGGACGCCATCGATAGAGTGGCAGGTTTTGCGCCGGATTTTATTCTGCTGGATGTCATGATGCCCGGAATGGATGGCCCGCAGACGCTTGAGCAATTGGTCAACCTGGTGGACGTCAATGTTGTCCCTGTCGCCTTTATGACTGCCAAGGTACAGCCTGCAGAGGTCGAGCATTACCGGAGTCTCGGCGCACGTGACGTAATCATTAAACCCTTCGATCCGATGCAGTTGGCGAGTCAGATACGCGCCATTTGGAGCCGCTCGAATGGATAGACAGAAGCCGTTGGCTGACCTGCAAGCTCAGTTACAGCTGTTGGGCGAGCAGTTTGCACAGCGCCTCAAGGAAGAACTGCCGCAGCTGGCAGATAGGGCGCAGCAGTTGCAGCGTGCCTCTGATCCAACGGAGCAGCTTGAGCACCTACAGGCTCTGCGCAACCAGCTGCATAAGCTGGCGGGGAGTGCAGGTACCTTCGGTTTCAAGGAGCTGGGAGATCAAGCTCGATTGCTTGAACAGCACTCGCAGCAATGGCTAAGCAGTCTAGAGTTGCAGCGCAAGGGATTGGACACTTTTGTTGATGATATCCAGGCACTGGCGTGCACGTCAGATCTAGCTGTAAAGGTGAATCCTGCTCCCGCCCCTATCGAGCTACCGCGCAGCAGCGGCACGAACGAAGGCTCCCGTCTCATCTACATCCTCGAGGATGAAGAAAGTGTGGGTGAGGGCATCCGTCGAACGCTCTCGACGTTCGGCTATCAAGCTCGCCACTTTATCTGCACTACCGAACTTGATGAGGCGATAGCGCGGCAGAGTCCTGATGCTTTGATTGTCGACGTCAATCTCGGCACCGCTCAGCAGAGCGGATTGGATTACGCGGCCTCACTGCTTGCTCGTCTCCCGCAGGTGCCTCCGTTGCTGGTGCTGACGACGCAGGATGACTTCGATACTCAGCTACAGGCGGCACGCCTTGGTGCCGTCGGTTTTTTCAGCAAACCTGTTGATGTGGCCAAGCTTGAGAGTTGTCTTGATAGGTGTTTCGCCCAACAAGGGGGGGCTCCCTATCGAGTGTTGATCGTTGATGATGACTATGAGTTGGCCAATCACTATCGCTTGGTGCTGAGCGCGGCAAATATGCTGGTTGAGGTAGTCAATGAGCCGAGCCAGCTACTTGAGACCATTGCTCAATTCAGTCCAGAGGTTCTGCTGCTGGATGTGAACATGCCCGGCAGCTCGGGGCCCGAGCTTGCCCAGATGATCCGCTTCAACGATGACTGGATCCGAATACCGATCATCTATCTTTCGGCCGAAACCGATATCGGCTTGCAAATGAGTGCCTTGCTTAAGGCGGGTGATGACTTCGTCACCAAGCCCATATCCGATAAGAGTCTTATCGCTACAGTGTTTGCCAGGGCACAGAGGGCAAGACTACTCAGCAATGCGTTGTCTCGAGACAGCCTGACGGGGCTGCTGAAGCATGCGGATATCAAGGAGCAGGTTGCGGTAGAGCAGGAGCGCGCAATGCGTACAGGCAAGCCTGTAAGCGTGGTGATGCTGGATATTGACCATTTCAAGAAGGTCAACGATTCATACGGTCATGGTGTTGGTGACAACGTGATTCGGGCACTCGCTAATCTGCTCAGGCAAAGACTCCGCAGAGTCGACGTTATTGGTCGCTACGGTGGTGAAGAATTCCTGGCAGTACTGCCCGAGTGCAGTGGAGCTCAAGCAGTACAGATACTGGACCAAATTCGTCAGCAGTTCTCGCGAATAAGCTTCTCCAGTGAGATGGGAGATTTCAATGCCAGCTTGAGTGCAGGCATAGCATCATGTGTTGAGCTGGAAGCCAGTGCGCTTATCGACGCTGCCGATAAGGCACTCTACGCTGCAAAAAATACGGGGCGGAATAGGGTATGTTTGGCTGAGATATAAATTTCAGGCTTCTTAATTGGATGGCTAAGCATACCGATTTTAGTGTGGCTGCTATTGGCTGGTTAGCGACGGACTACCCTTTCCATCGCCATCTCCAAGGAGCCGTCTACCTTGAGCCCAATGTATCGAAAAGTGACATCCAGCCTCGTCTGGCCAAGCACTAGTTGAGCAGCCCTTGGGTTCTTCGTCGAAGGGCATGGTGGGTCCTCCAGGCGGGGATGGCGAGCTATTGCGGTGGTCGCTAACTCACCAGAAGCGTGCACTTGTCTAGCGTAGATTCGTCTCACCACTGGTTGGAGTGTCTACGGCAGTAGGGACAATTCAGGGCATGTGCCTAATGCCGATCAGATAAGATTACCAAAGCGGCCTTTCGTAGGAGCCCCGCCTCGGGGCGAAGCTTTTCAATTGCGCATCGCCCTGGTTCGCGGCGGGGCGCCGCTCCTACGTATTCGCAGCGGCGACGCTTAACTGACTGGCATTAGGCATGTGCCTATCTTTTTTGAAGGTTCAAGGATTGGGAAGAAACGTCAATGCGTGTGATGGTTGTGGATGACGACCCTTGGTTGGCAGGTTTGCTTAAGCAGCTGGTGTTGAGTAAGAGGCCAGGTGCAGAGGTTGATTGTTACGGGGATGTCAAAAGCGCTTATGCCGGATGGCAGAGCAACAAATATCAACTCATACTGGCCGACTGGAACCTTCCCGATGACTCTGGCCTGACGTTGTTTAAGTTGATTCGTAAGCATGACAAGGAAACGCCGCTGGTCATGATTACTGGTCGGGCGGATCGTGAAAGCGTTCTTGCAATCAGACCGTTGGCTATTAGTGCTTACATCACCAAACCCTTCGATGTGCCAAAAGTACTGGAGTGCCTGGAGAGCCTCCTGCCGGCAGATAATACGACTGTGGCTCATGAACTGGTTCGTGAGGACCTGACGACATTCTTGTCCGGTCGGTCCGCCGCGGATCTGGATTTACCGTTGATGCACCAAGTCAAGGATCGGTTGATGCTGGCTGCCCTCGGTACTCCGTTGGATTTTCGAGAGTTGGCCAAGGAATGGCAACACGACCCCGCTCTCTGTACTTATCTGATTGCTGCAGCCAACAGCCCAGCCTATCTATTGGGAGAGCAGCGCTGTGCCAGCTTGGTAGACGCACTGAAGCGCTTAGGCGGGCGCACTAGCCTCAATCTGGCAATTGCTCTGGCACTGCGGCAGACCAGCAGTTCTACAAATTTGCTGCTCTCTGTCTTCATTCAAGAGCATCTGGATGCCTCGGAGCGACTGGCTGAAAGGGTCGTGCAATTGGCCCGGCAGGCTGGTGTAGAGCATGGTGCCTTGCAGGCAGCGGCAATACTGCATCGACTGGGGGAATTATGTGTTTTGCAGCAGGTACAAATATGGGCAGAGCGTGGCAACCATCTGGACGACGGCGCTGTCATCCAGGCATGCGACGACTATGCCAAGCCCTTTGCTATTGCTCTTAAGGCGTATTGGGGGGTCCCAATAACATTGCGTGAACTGATTGGTGCTGTTTATGCGTTACCGCAGTTTCAGGTGCGTCGCGACCAGGTGCTAATGCGTCTAGCAGCTGCTATGAGTAATAGCGAGCCAGCAGATGTGATTGAGAGCCTGAAACGCCTTGCGGGCATAAGTTGAAGTATCCACTCGCATCGAGAGGCGTTTCAGTATGAGTGGAGGGCGACCTTAACTTCGTAGACATCTTCGCCCGTTGTAAAGGGACGATAACAGCCTGATGTGAGCGGCTGCTTTTGGCCGATAGCCGACAGTTTGTCACCGTATCGAAACGACTTTTCTCTCCTTGGTTGCAGATACTGAAAGACTGCCGGTTGCAGCCCTCTGAATATGCTCACTCCACCAGGTCATCATCGGGCGTCTCCGCTCGATGTAGTCCGCACGGTTGTAGGCACTGCGCACTTCGTCCTTATCCACATGCGCCAGCGCTACTTCGATCAGCTCAGGCTCCCAGCCGTGCTCGTTGAGCGTTGTACTGGCCATTGATCGCATTCCGTGGCTGACCAGGCGTCCCTCAAAGCCCATTCGCTTTAGGGCCATGTTGGCCGTTTGGCTATTGCAGTGAGTGCGCGGATTGCGGTCAGCAGGGAACACGTATTCACGGTGCCCGCTATAGGGTTTGATCGCTTCAAGAATGGCCAATGCTTGATCTGTAAGCGGCACCGTATGCGGGCGACGTTTTTTCATGCGCTCAGCCGGGATCGTCCAGATCCTTTTCTCGAAATCGATATCAGCCCAGCGAGTAGTGGCAGCCTCAACGGGGCGAGTCATCGTATGCAGTTGCCACTCGATCAGGCATCGAGTGGTTCTTTTTATGCTGGCGTTCGCGATTGCAACCATGAGCTCTTTGAGCTCATCGGGGTGTAAGGCCGGCATGTTCTTTTTCTTCGGCTTTTTGAACACGCTACCAATCCCGGTAAGTGGGTTGGCGGGTATCAGGCCTGAGTTGACCCCGTAGGTCATGATCTCGTTGAGTCGCTGTGTAAGGCGTTTGACGGTTTCCAGGCTGCCTTTAGTTTCGAGCGGCTTGAGAAGGCTGATGACCTTCGGCGCTGTTATGGACGCGATCGGTGTAACGCCCAAGTCGGGGAAGACGTGCAACGTAAGCGAGCGCCAAATGTCTTCGGCGTAGGCGGGGGTTACCGCATCTTTTTTGAGCTCATACCAGGACGTCGCTACATTCTGGAGCGTGTGCTCTGTCGCTGCTTTTTTAGCCTGCAGTTCAGCATCACGTATCTCTTTCGGATCAATGCCACTAGCAAGCACCTCTCTAGCATCGAGAGTTTTCTTGCGCGCTTGTGCTAATGAAACCTCGGGGAAGGTTCCCAAGCCCATGTTGATCCGCTTCTTCGTTATCGGATGCCGATAGTTGAAGTTCCACAGCTTGGAGCCATTGCTTCTCACTCTCAGTTGTAGGCCGGCTCCATCGAACAGGACATAGTCCTTTTCTGATGGTTTGGCAGATTTCACTCTGAGTTCAGATAGACGGGTTGCTTGAGCGCACATGGTGGTTCCGAACGTGATTTGGCATTCCAAAAATTAACATCAGTAGGCTTGGAATGCCATTTGGAATGCCGCTGGCCATGGCTTGTGCTGGACGTTGTTGGATGGTTATGGCGCTGAAAGCCCCGTATTTGCTGGGTTTCAGCCACAAAAAAGACGTCCGTGGACGTCTTTAGATGTTGTAATGGTGGAGCCGGGGGGATTTGAACCCCCGTCCGCCAGTTCTCCACTGTTGGTACTACATGCTTAGCCGTGTCTATTGAGTTAACCCTCAGCCGCCCGACGGGCAGGGTGCATTGGGCGAGTTGTGTAAGTTTTAGCCACTTCGTCCACAACGTACTACGCGGCGATCCTGTTCTGCATGACAATCACTTCAGGTTTACAGGCATCCCCTAGTGATCGCTGGAGCCGAAGCTACCAGAAGGACTAGTCGCGCCGCTTACGCAGCGAGAGCGTAGCCCTCGTAGTTTTCGTCATTGGCAACTATAGAAAGTTGCAACAGTTTATTTACGACTTCTGTTACCAAGTCGGCATGCACCTCGAGCTTCGCTACCGGCGTCGAATCCTAATCGGCCCCAAAACTTTTCGGTTACAGATAGGACGTGAAGTGTACGGCAAAGGTTCCTCAGCGTCGACTGCGGATTCCGTCCGGGGAGGCTATGATGGCGCCTCGCATCTGCCTGCGCCCTCAGCAAAGGAGCCGTAATGCCGAGTTCTAGCCGCTACCCTCTCCGTCAGTGGATCTGGCGCGCGTTTGTGCAAAGCGCACTGATCCCGCTGATTCTGGTGGAGTCGGTGTTGATTGCGGTGTATCTGCTAAGCAACCAGGCGATTCGCGATGCGCAGATCGGCCATCTGCAGGAGACAGCCGTAAAGGACCTGGCTAGCGCGGCGTTGCGTGAGGGGCAGATCATCGACGGTCGCCTGCGCTCCATCGAGTCGCTGGTGCAGGTGTACCGTGATGCCACCCACAAGGCCCTGCTCGATACCCGCTTTGAAGCTGACGAACTCGAGCGTCAGCGTCATGCTGTGACCGACGGCGTCTTCTATACCCGCAGCGATGACGGGCGTGCGGCCTCCTTCTATGCCAACAGCACGCCGCTGGCACAGCAGGATCACGCCAAGGTGATGCGCCTGTCGCAGCTCGATCCGCTGATGAGTTCGATCCGCCAGGCCAACCCGCTGGTGGCAGCCCTGTATTTCAACACCTGGGATAGCTACAACCGCATTTACCCCTGGTTCGATACGCCCGCGCAGTATCCCCACGACATGGTGATACCCGATTACAACTTCTATTACCTGGCCGACGCCAAGCACAACCCGCAGCGCAAGGTGATGTGGACCGAGGTGTATCTCGACCCCGCCGGCCTGGGCTGGATGATGTCGGCCATCGCTCCGGTGTATCGCGATGATTTTCTCGAAGGTGTGGTCGGTCTCGATGTGACCGTCGGACAGATCCTGGGTGAAATCGCCGAGCTCAACGTGCCCTGGCAGGGCTACGCGATGCTGGTCAGCCATGACCACAACATCATGGCGTTGCCGAAGGCCGGGGAACGGGACTTCGGTCTGCGTGAGCTGACCCAGTATTCCTACGACGAAGCCGTGCGCCGTGAGGTGCTCAAGCCCGAAGACTTCAACCTCACCAAGCGCGAGGGCATGGCGTCGCTGTTGCAGGCGATGAATGAAGGTAATGGCAGCGCGCAAGAGGTGATGCTCGGTGGCCGCAAGCAGTTGGTGGCCTGGAGCGAGATTCCACAGACCGGCTGGCGCCTGTTACTGGTGGTGGACGAGGAGCAGATCTTCCATGACACCAACCAGCTGGCCGAGCGCTACATGCAGATCGGTTATCTGCTGATCGCCGGTCTGGCCGGGTTCTATCTGTTGTTCTTCGCCCTGATGTGGCTGCGCTCGCGCCACCTGAGCGACCAGTTGTCGAGGCCCATCAATGGCATCGTCGACATGGCCGCCAGCCTCGGTCAGGGCAAGTATCTGCCCGCCGCACCGGACAGCCATATCGCCGAGGTCAGCCGCCTGGCCGATGCCGTGCAGCAGGCCGGCAAGCAGCTCAAGGCCAGTGAGCATGAGCGGCAGGAGGCACAAAGCATCCTGCAACTGGTGCTGGAGAGCACCACTGAAAGTCTCTGGCAGATCGATACGCGTGATCTCACCATCGATCTCAGCGAGCGCTTCGTGCGGCGTTTCGGCCTGGGTGCGAGGCATCTGACGCTGAGCGAATTCAACCAGCGCGTGCATCCAGATGATCTGGAGCGCCTGCGCCATCTGCGCAAGTTGTTCGCCGATAATGGCGAGGAATATTTCGACGCTGAGTATCGCTATCTCGATTGCCGTGGCGAGTACCTCTGGTTGCTCAGCCGAGGCAAGGTTCTTTTGCGTGACGAGAGCGGCTGGCCGCTGCGAATCGCCGGCACGCACGTCGATATCACCCGGCTCAAGCAGGTGGAAGATGACCTGCGTCACGCCAGTCTCGAGGCACTCGCCGCCAGCCAGGCCAAGAGCCGTTTCCTATCGAGCATGAGCCACGAGCTGCGCACGCCGCTCAACGCGATTCATGGCTTCGCCCAGTTGATCGAAATGGAGGCGCAGGACAAGCACGATGCCAAGCTGGAGACCGACTACTCGCGCGAGATCGTCAGCGCCAGCCGGCATCTCACCTCGCTGGTCGATGACATCCTCGACTTGTCGAGCATCGAGAGCCGGCGCCAGCAGTTGCAATTCCAGCCAATCGAGATCGGCAGCCTGCTCAAGGGCTGTGCCGAGCTGGTGCAGCCCGAAGTGCAACAAAAACAGCTGCAACTGCAGGTGATGGAGGCAGCCGATCCGCCCTTGTTCGTGCAGGGCGACCCGCGCCGGGTAAGGCAGATTCTGCTCAACCTGTTGTCTAACGCGATCAAGTACAACAGCCCGCGCGGGATGATCCGCATGGGCTACGAGGTGCGTGCCGACTGCGTGCGCCTGTGGGTCGACGACACCGGACCGGGGCTATCTGGCGAGCAGCAGGCGCAGCTGTTCCAGCCATTCCAGCGTCTTGGTCGCGAGAGCTCGAATATTCCCGGTACCGGTATCGGGCTGGTGCTGTGCCGCGAGTTGGCCACGCTGATGGATGGCGAGATCGGCGTGCGTAGCGAGGCGGGAGTGGGCAGCCGTTTCTGGCTCGACATTCCCAGCGCGGCAAGCCCTGAAGGGCTGGGCAACGAGGTTGACGAAGTACCGGCGCAGGTCGTGAAAAGTCTGGTACAGGTGCTGTGCGTGGAGGATCACCCGGCCTGCATGAGGATCCTTCAGGCGTCATTGCGTGAATTTGCCGAAGTCAGGGGCGTTAGCTCCCGCCAGCGGGCGCTGGCTGAGTTGCAGGACAGTGAACCAGCGCTGGTGCTGCTGGATATCGATTTGCCCGACGGCAGCGGACTCGAGGTGCTCGACGCCATGCGCGCCGAGCCTCGCCTGCGTGATGTGCCGGTGATGGTGATCAGCGCAGTGGCCGACGCCCGCTTGTTCGAGGATGCTCGGGCCCGCGGAGCGTCAGCCTGTCTGAGCAAACCGGTGGATCTGCAAGAGGTCAGGCAGGTGGCGCTGGGTCTGCTTTACAGCGGCTTCTGAGCGCTCACTCACTGGCCGACAGCAGGTCCAGGGCTTCGCCGAGTACCTTGACCGACTCGGTGTGATCGCCAGCCTTGTGCAGGGCTTCGCCCTCGGCGCGCAGCTCCTTGACCTTGGCCAGCACCTCGGGGTCGGACGGTGGATCGCTTTGCAGCAGTGCATCGATCTTGGCCATGTCCTGCGGGCAGTGCATGGCCCACAACGGCAGGCTGATCAGGGTAGCGGCGAGAAACATGAGCGTGCGACGCATGATGACTCTCCTGAAACGGGTGAAGGAAATTTCAGTATAGAAGCCCGCCTTCTGCATGCTGCCCTTTAGTAGTGATACCAGCGCAGCTCCAGTTTCACTTCATTGACCGGGCTGGCCAGCTGGCTGAATTCGCGCTGGGCGCTCAGGCGCAGGCCGAGGTTGCGCGAAACTTCCCATTGCTGGTTGAGCGATAGACGTCGGCGCACTTCGCCGTTGTGGAAGTAATCGCCTGCAGCTTCCAGGGTCATGTTGCCCAGCGGGTTGCGCCAGAGCAGTCCGCTGTTGAATCCGAGTGCCGGAGAGATGACGGCGGCAAAGTCCTCGTTGTATTCCAGGCGTGCGGTGCCTAGGGCAAAGCCCAGTAGGTCGTCGTGCAACTGCCAGGTGGCGCCAGCGCCGCCGCTGATTTGGCCGACCAGTCGGCTATCGCCATCTTCGCCTGGCACCCGCTCCAAACCGCCGCCGATCTGCCAGGACAGCGGCTGCAGCAGGGCGTTGCGTGGTGTCAGCGAGCGGATGTTGGCCAGATCCAGGCGTTGCAGCTGCCAGTGGTTGTTCTCGTACTGGCGCAGCTTGAGCTGGAAGATCTCGATCTGCGCGCCGAGCGGGAAACCGTCGAGGTTGTCGGTGAGATCGTGGTAGGCCATGCGCAGGCCGTACTCGGCAAAGGCGCGATCATCGCGGCTGCCGCCAGCCAGTTGCCAGGTGCGTGATTCGTGGCCTTCCTCAGGCAGCGGCGGGCGCTCGACTGCCAATGGCGGCGGCGGGTTGCGATTGATCGCGCCGAGTAGCTGGAAGCTGCGCTGGGCGTTGCTGCTGAGTTCTTCATCGTTGGCGTGGTAGCGCACCAGACGGAAGGCGGCGTCCTGGACCAGGGCACGGCGTTCCGCCGGCAGGGCGAGGAAGGCGCTGTCGTCGAGCTGCGTCGGGTCTTGGCTCAGGCGCAGGACCCAGGCCTGTTCGTTGCGCTCCAG
The DNA here is from genome assembly GCF_039555755.1 of Pseudomonas sediminis. NCBI lineage: Bacteria > Pseudomonadati > Pseudomonadota > Gammaproteobacteria > Pseudomonadales > Pseudomonadaceae > Pseudomonas > Pseudomonas sediminis. The sequence continues at coordinate 432,031 of NZ_CP154631.1, read as the reverse complement.
CGGTTCAGCGCGGGCCAGCAGTTCGCGCTCGCGCGAGGGGCGGTAGTCGATGCGTTCGATCAGCCCGGCATCCTTGACCGCGCGCACGGTGTCGGTGGGGATGGCAGTCAGCGGGAAATGTTCGGTCAGCTCGATGCCAGGGCGGGCGATTTCCAGCAGCTCCAGCAGGCGGTACGAGCAGTTCTCGTCGAAGAAGAAGTAGTCGAAGCGAACCTGCTTGAGTTCCCAGACGTGCTCGACCATGCGCGCGGTTTCTTCCGGCGTCAGGTTCAGCCGGTATTCCCACAGGTCGCGATTTTCCAGGCGATTGTATTCGCTGAGTTTTTCGCGGTACGGCACCAGGGCGAACAGGCCGGGATAGCCGCCCATCAGGCCGCGCCAGGCGTAGAGGATGCTGTTGTCGTTACCTTCGATGAACGCGCCGAAATTCAGCGCGTAGCTGAGCAGTGCGGTGTTGTGGCTGTCGATATCGGCCTGGTCAATGCGCAGCAGTGTGTGGCCGAACATCGATGACGGGCTATTTAGGTAGGCCGCGGGGAATACCAGTACCGTGCTGTGTGGATTGACGTCGGCGAACCAGTTTCGATATTCGGCGCAGTCGGGGCTGGGCAGGTCATCGAGTTGCAACTGCGCCTTGAGCCAACGGGTGCGCGCCGGGTAGACGCACTGTGGGTGGCGGTCGCCCAGCTCGGCAGGTTGGTGCAGGGCCTTCAGGGTCGCATGCAGTTCGGCTGCCGGGTCGCTGTCGCCATCTTCGGCGAGAAAGAAATCGTCGTCGTCGACATAGCTGCGCCAGCCGCCGAGCTTGCCGGTTTCATAGTGGCCGAGGGCGATCCAGTAAGGATCGTTGGCCAGTTGTTCGAGCGTGGCGGCGTGCAGGGGAAGGCTGAAGCTCAGGGCAAGGACCGCGAATATCCTTTTCAAGATCGCTGTTCTTCTGGTCATGGCGATGGCCGAGCTTTGGCCACGCGGTCGACTGGTGTCAAGGCAGTCGACGTCGGCATTTTGCACAAGTGCTGGCCGGTGTCCGTTGTGGGGGGGCGCGGCGCATCACGGTTGAGCCACTCTTCATTTTTTGAATCAAGCCTTGATCCCTTTCGCGCCACAGGCCCAGAATCGCCCCATGTTTTGCGGAAACTTCCGCCCGCTATAAGGATTGCCAATGTCCAAGCGTAGCCTCGATGCTTTGCGCCTTGCCCCCGACTCACTGACCCGCCCCTTCGCCCCCGAGCAATTCAACTTCAGCAGTACCGATGACCTCGAACCTTTCCGCGGTGTACTGGGCCAGGCTCGCGCTGTCGAAGCCCTGCAGTTCGGCGTGGCCATGCCGCGTTCTGGCTACAACGTGTTCGTCATGGGCGAGCCCGGTACCGGACGCTTCTCCTTCGTCCAGCGTTACCTCAAGGCTGAAGCCAAGCGCATGGAGACGCCAGCCGACCGGGTTTACGTCAACCACTTCGACGAACCGCGTGAGCCGCGTGCGCTGGAGCTGCCAGCCGGCACCGCGAGCGATTTCATCGCCGACATCAACCTGCTGATCGACAACCTGCTGGCCACCTTCCCGGCGGTGTTCGAAACCCCGACTTACCAGCAGAAGAAAAGCACCATCGATCGCGGCTTCAACAAGCGCTACGACCAGGCGCTGGACGTGATCGAGCGGCTGTCGCTGGAGAAGGGCGTGGCTCTGTACCGCGACAGCACCAATATCGCCTTCACCCCGATGGCCGACGGCAAGGCGCTGGACGAAGCCGAGTTCGCGCAACTGCCCGAAGCCGAGCGTGAGCGCTTCCACGCCGATATCGCTACGCTGGAAGAGCGCCTCAACGAGGAGCTGGCCAGCCTGCCGCAGTGGAAGCGTGAGTCGAGCAACCTGCTGCGTCAGCTCAATGAAGAGACCATCACCGTTGCCCTGCAGCCGCTGCTGGCACCGTTGTCGGAGAAGTACGCGGAAAATGCCGATGTCTGCGCCTATCTCCAGGCCATGCAGGTCAACCTGCTGAAAACTGCCGTCGAGCAACTGGTGGATGTCGACAAGGCCGACCCGCAACTGCGCAAGCTGCTGGAGGAAATGTACTGCCCGAGCCTGGTGGTTGGTCACCATGCCAATGGCGGTGCGCCGGTGGTGTTCGAGTCCCACCCGACCTACGACAATCTGTTCGGCCGTATCGAATACAGCTCCGATCAGGGGGCGCTGTACACTAGCTACCGGCAACTGCGCCCCGGCGCGCTGCACCGCGCCAACGGCGGCTATCTGGTGGTCGAGGCAGAAAAAATGCTGGGTGAGCCCTTCGTCTGGGAAGCGCTGAAGCGTGCGCTGCATTCGCGCCAGTTGAAGATGGAGTCGCCGCTGGGTGATCTCGGCCGCATCGCCGCCGTCACGCTCAACCCGCAGGTCATCCCGCTGCAACTGAAGGTCGTCATCATCGGCTCGCGTCAGCTCTATTACGCGCTGCAGGATGCCGATCCCGACTTTCAGGAGATGTTTCGCGTCCTGGTCGACTTCGACGAGGACATCCCGCTCGCCGAGGAAAGCCTGGAGCAGTTCGCGCAACTGATGAAAACGCGTACCTCGGAAGAAGGTATGGCGCCGCTGACCGGTGCTGCTGTGGCGCGTCTGGCTACCTATAGCGCACGCCTGGCCGAGCATCAGGGACGTCTGTCGGCGCGTATTGGCGATTTGTTCCAGTTGGTCAGCGAGGCGGACTTCATTCGCCAGCTCGCTGGAGAAGGCCTCACCGATGTCGGTCACATAGAGCGCGCTCTCAAGGCCAAGGCCACCCGCACCGGGCGCGTGTCGGCGCGGATCATCGACGACATGCTGGCCGGCATCATTCTGATCGACACCACGGGCGCGGCGGTGGGCAAGTGCAACGGTCTGACTGTGCTGGAAGTCGGCGACTCGGCTTTTGGCGTGCCAGCGCGGATTTCCGCCACGGTCTATCCCGGCGGCAGTGGCATCGTCGATATCGAGCGTGAGGTCAGTCTCGGTCAGTCCATCCACTCCAAGGGCGTGATGATCCTCACCGGCTTCCTCGGCAGCCGCTACGCACAGGAGTTCCCGTTGGAGATTTCCGCCAGCATCGCCCTGGAACAGTCCTACGGTTACGTCGACGGCGACAGCGCGTCACTCGGTGAGGTCTGCACGTTGATCTCGGCGTTGTCGCGCACGCCGCTCAAGCAGTGCTTCGCCATCACCGGCTCGATCAACCAGTTCGGTGAGGTGCAGGCGGTCGGTGGTGTCAACGAGAAGATCGAAGGCTTCTTCCGTCTCTGTGAGGCACGGGGCCTGACCGGCGAGCAGGGGGTGATCATCCCGCACTCCAACGTCGCCAACCTGATGCTCGATGACCGTGTGCTGCAGGCGGTGCGTGCCGGCCAGTTCAACGTCTACGCCGTACGTCATGTCGACGAGGCCCTGAGCCTGCTGGTCGGCGAGGCGGCTGGTCACCCGGATGAAAAGGGCCGCTTCCCCAAAGGCAGCGTAAACGCTCGTGTGGTCGAACGTCTGCGCGATATCGCCGAGATCGGGCTGGAGGAAGAGATCAAGCCGGCTGACGCGGACAAGGCGAAGGCCGAAGCCGAGGCGGCTGCGGTGAAACCGGCCAAGGCGCCGCGGCGCAAGAAGGGAGAGGGTGAAGGCACTGTGGGCTGAGCAAATATTGCACGATTGTCACGGATCGCCCGGGGCAGGTGCATCTTGATTGTTGCTCACTACTCATGCACAGAGTTATCCACAGATTGCGTGGATAACTTTGGCCTTCACAGTGCGGCGGCTCGGGGTGTAGGCTGAAGCCTGGATTCTGCGAGGGTCGCCGCCATGTCGCGCAGCCTCTGCCTCACCCGTCAATGCCTGGGCCTGGTCACTCGCATCGAATGCGTGATCAGGCCACTGGCAGGAGACAACGGACGTTGGACACTGCTTTGCGCCGCCGGTATGTCGGGGGCGCAGCCTTCCGCGATCAAGGCGCAAGGTCCGTTCTATGGGCCTTCCGTCGCCGAGGATGCCCTGGCGGCGATTGCCGAGAGTCTGGCTCTGCAGGGCTACGTCGAATGTTCTGAAGCGCCGATCTGGCGTCTGCACTTGCAGGCCGAGTTACGCCGGGTCAATGGTGAGCGGCACAGCGCTGCCGGGCCCTTCCAGCACCATCCTGAAACCGACGGACAGAGCTGAAGCGCCCGAATCATGGCGCGTTCGGGTAATCCGGGCGTTGCCGCCGTGCTGGGGTTATCCACAGTGCTTGTGCACCTTCTTTTGGCGCAATCCGATGGGTATACTCGCCGCGATTTTTCCCCTCCTTCAGTGAGTCCTCCATGGAACGCTTCATCGAAAATGCCATGTACGCATCGCGCTGGTTGCTGGCGCCGATCTACTTCGGTCTTTCTCTCGCCGTGCTCGCCTTGTCGGTCAAGTTCTTCCAAGAGCTTTATCACATCCTGCCGCAGATCTTTTCCCTGGCCGAAGCCGACGTGATCCTCAAACTCCTGTCGCTGATCGACATGGCGCTGGTCGGTGGGCTCCTGGTGATGGTGATGCTGTCCGGCTACGAGAACTTCGTTTCACGCCTGGATATTCACGAAGGCACCGAGAAGCTCAGCTGGCTTGGCAAGATGGACTCCAGCTCGCTGAAGATGAAAGTGGCGGCGTCCATCGTGGCGATTTCCTCCATCCACCTGCTCAAGGTGTTCATGGATGCGAAAAACTACGATCTGGAGTACCTGAAATGGTACGTGATCATTCACCTGACCTTCGTTGGCTCGGCCTTCGCCATGGGCTATCTGGACAAGGTCACCAAGCACGACTGACTTGGACTGATCGGAAGCCGCTTAACAACCGCCCGTCCGAACGTGACGGGCGTTTTGCTTTCTGGGCTTGAGCTTTTTCTTTGTTATACAAGAATTGTTTTTGTATAAGTTCTTGTATAGTTAAGGCCGGAGGCAAGCCTGATGAACCTGAATGATCTGTCCACCCACGCCCAAGCCGGGCGCGTCGACGAACTCAATCTGATCTCCCTAGAAGGTGGCATTTATCTGCTCGAAGCGCGGATGGAAGGACGTGCCCACCCGATTCTTACCGACCAGGGCAGTACGCTTAACCTGCGTTCGGTAGAACATGCGCGTGACGTGCTGCAGGAAATGCCGGCGCTGCCGTTCTTCCTGGTGCACAGCTCGGTACATGATGAGATGTGCGGCATGCCATCGGCTGACAATAGCCTGCGCGTACCCATCGCCTTCCGTTCTGGCTGGTGACGGCGACGTTCGCTGCAGCCGCCACGCTGCAGGGCAGGGCCCTGGCAGTTGTGGAGGTGAAGACCACGGGCGTGCATCCAGCGCGCGATGCCATCTGGGAGCTGGCGATCATTCAGGTCGATGCTGAGGGGTGTGTCGCAGAGCGCTTGCACTGGTTGTTCGAGCCAGGCGTCGCGTTGCCCCCGCAGTTGCTCAGTCTAAGTGGATTACACCCTCTGGAATTAAGTGGCCAGCCACGCATCGACAGCGAAGCGCGGGCGATAGCCGATGCCATTCGCGGCCGCGTGCTGATGGGCCATAACCTGCGCTTCAGCCTGGCGTTCTTGCGCCGAGTGCTGCCTGACTGGAAGACGCTGCGTCCGCCGCAGTTGTGCACCCTGCGCTTGGCCAGAGCGACGTTGCCGCAGTTGGCGAGCGCCGGCTTCGATGCGCTTTGTGCACATTTTGGCATTACGCGTTTCTTCCGCGATCGCGCCGTGCCGGATGCCGAGGCCGTGTTGACGCTGGCTCAGCACCTGCTGCAGCAGGTCGCACCTACGACTCTCGGGCAGCAACTGCGCAGTGCGGCGCGGCCCCCGTTGCTGGCCGCAGAGCGTTTCGCCCAGTTGCCGGAGCGTCCGGGGGTTTATTACTTCCTGGGTGATGGCGGTGCGCAACTGTATGTGGGCAAGAGCCGTAATTTGCGCCGCCGGGTGATGTCGCATTTTCAGAACGATCACCGCGACCGTCGCAGCCTGCAGATGGTGCAGCAGATTCGCGACGTGCAGCTGGCAGTCACTGCCGGTGAACTGGGCGCGCTGCTGCTCGAGTCTGCCGAGATCAAGCGCCTGCAACCCTTGTACAACCGTCGTCTGCGCAAGCAGCGCGAGCTGCTGACCTGGGCGCTGGCGGGCGAGCCTGGTGAGCTGCACATCGAACTGCTGCAGCACCATGCACTGAGGCCCGGGCTCAGGCATGTTGGGCTGTTCCGCTCGCGTCATCAGGCGCGTCAGTGGCTACTGGAGCAGGCGCGCGAGCGGCGTCTGTGTCTGCGTGTGCTGGGGCTGGAGGAGGGCGAGGGAGCCTGCTTCGCCTATCAACTGGGGCGCTGTGCTGGTGCCTGCTGTGGTGAGGAATCGCGCTCGGCCCATGACAGGCGGCTGCTTGCCGGTGCCGAGCGCCTGCAGACCCAGGCCTGGCCCTGGAGCGGGCCGGTCGCGCTGGTCGAGCGCGACGAGCAGCACGGCCTCACTCAGTGGCACGTGCTCGATCAATGGCGTCATCTCGGTACGGTCGACCAGCTCGACCATGCCCAGCCGCTGCTGGCCGCGCGTCGTGGCGGTTTCAATCTCGATACCTATCACATCCTGCTCGGCCATCTGCGCCGCCACCCGAATATGGAGATCGTGCCGCTGTGAGTGCGCGCCGTCTGATTCTGATCCTGGGTGACCAGCTTACCCATGGCCTCGGTGCATTGAAGGACATCGACCGCGAGCACGACCACGTGCTGCTGGCCGAAGTGATGGAGGAGGCCAGTCATGTGCCGCATCACCCGAAGAAGATCGCCCTGATCTTCAGCGCCATGCGCCATTTCGCCGAAGCCTTGCGTGAGCAGGGCCAGCAGGTGCATTACGTGGCCCTGGACGATCCGGACAACACGGGCTCGTTGCCGGGCGAGCTGCTGCGCTGGACGCAACGGCTCGACCCTGCCGAGGTGCATCTGACCGAGTGCGGCGACTGGCGCCTGGAGCAGGCGCTGCGTCATTGTGGCGTGCCGATCCACTGGCATCAGGACAGCCGCTTTCTCTGCAGTCGCGATGCGTTCGCTGCCTGGGCCAAGGGGCGCAAGCAGTTGCGTATGGAGTTCTTCTACCGCGAGATGCGCCGCGATAGCGGACTGCTGCTCAACCCGGACGGCACGCCAGAGGGCGGTGCCTGGAACTTCGATGCGGACAACCGCAAGGCATTGCCCAAAGGCGTGCGTCCACCCGCGCCGCTGAGTATCGAGCCGGATGCCATCACCCGTGATGTGCTGGCGCTGGTCGAGCGGCGTTTCACCAGTCATTACGGCAGCCTGGAGGGTTTTGATTATCCGGTCACCGCCGAGCAGGCCGAACGCCTCTGGCAGTATTTTCTGGCCCAGGGCCTGGCAGACTTCGGTGACTACCAGGACGCCATGGCCGATGGTGAGCCATTTATCTTCCACTCGCGCATTAGCGCTGCGCTGAACATCGGCCTGCTCGATCTGCGGCGGATCTGCGCCGAGGTCGAGGCCGCCTATCGTGCCGGCGACGTGCCGCTGAACGCCGCCGAAGGTTTCATCCGCCAGTTGATCGGCTGGCGCGAATACGTGCGCGGCATCTACTGGCTGCGCATGCCGGAGTACGCCGAGGGCAATCGCTTTGGCAATTCACGACCGCTGCCCGAGTTCTACTGGACCGGCAAGACGCGGATGAACTGCATGCGTCAGGCCATCGGCCAGACCCTGGAGCATGCCTACGCGCACCATATCCAGCGGTTGATGGTCACCGGCAACTTCGCCTTGCTCGCCGGCATCGCGCCCAAAGCCATCTGCGACTGGTACCTGGCCGTTTACATGGACGCCTTCGACTGGGTGGAGCTGCCCAACACCCTGGGCATGGTGATGCATGCCGACGGTGGCTACCTCGGCTCCAAGCCTTATTGCGCCAGTGGTCAGTACATCAAACGCATGTCCAACCATTGCCAGGGCTGCAGCTACAAGGTGAGCGAGAGCACCGGCGAATCGGCCTGCCCGTTCAACGCGCTGTACTGGCATTTTCTGATGCGCCACCGCGAGCCTCTGGAACGCAACCCGCGCATTGGCATGGTCTACCGCAACCTGGCGCGCATGACCGAGGCCAAGCAGCAGGCGCTGTGGGACTGGGGCGAGCGCCTGCTGGCCAAGCTCGATGCCGGGGAGATGCTGTGAAGAAAAGCGAGTTGCCGGTGAAGACCTGCGCGGTCTGCGGCCTGCCGTTCAGCTGGCGCAAGAAGTGGGCGCGCTGCTGGGACGAGGTGCGCTACTGCTCCGAGCGCTGTCGGCGTTCGCGTTGAGCGGGTGCCCGGAGTAACCTCCGGGCACCCGCTGCGAAGGCTCAGACCTGAAAGCGCGCGACCATGCCCTGCATGTTGGCGGCCAGGCTCGACAGCGCGCGGCTGGCGGTGCTGGTCTGTTCCGAACCAGCCGAGTTCTGCAGCGACAGGTCGCGAATGTTGATCAGGTTGCGATCCACTTCACGGGCGACGTGGGCCTGCTGTTCGGTGGCGCTGGCGATCACCAGGTTGCGGTCGCCGATCTCGGCAATCGACTGAATGATCTGATCCAGCGCGACTCCCGCGCCCTCGGCGATGTCCAGCGTCTGCTTGGCTAGCCCATTGCTCGATTCCATGGCGCGCACCGCCTGTTCGGTGTCACCTTGCACGGTACTGATCATGGTCTCGATCTCGCGGGTGGATTGCCCGGTCTTGTGCGCCAGGGCGCGCACTTCATCGGCAACCACGGCAAAACCGCGACCCGCTTCGCCTGCACGTGCAGCCTCGATGGCGGCGTTGAGGGCAAGCAGGTTGGTCTGTTCGGCGATACTGCGAATCACGTCGAGTACCTGGCTGATGCCACGGATCTTGCCGGCCAGTTGGCCGAAGTTGCTTGAGGTCGAATCGACATCGGCGGCCAGTTGGTTGATCGACGACAGCGTCTGAGTGATGCGCTCGCTGCCCTGGCGGGCAATGCGCCCGGATTCGCTGGAGCTTTCGGAGGCACTGGCGGCGTTACGCGCCACCTCATCCACGGCGCTGCTCATTTCGGTGACGGCGGTGGCGGCCTGGTCGATCTCCAGGCTTTGCTGGTGCAGGTTGCGCGCGGTGCCATCGGTGACGGCACTCAGTTGTTCAGCGGCCGATGCCAGTTGATTGGAGGCGTCGGCGATCTGTTCGATGGTGCCGCGCAGATTGCCCTGCATGCTCTTGAGCGCCTGCAACAGCTTGGCCGGCTCGTCATTGCCCTGGGTGTCGATATTCAGGGTCAGATTGCCGCTGGCCACCGAGTCCGCCACCTGTACCGCGTCGGCCAATGGCTTGGCGATGCTGCGAGTCAGCAGCGCGGCGAGTATCACCGTGGCAATGGCCGACAAGGCCATGACCAGCAACGTGCCCCGGGTGGCCTGGGTGTAGACCTGATCGGAGGCCTTGGCCGCAGCCGAGGCACCATCGTGGTTGTGCATGATCAGCTCATTGAGCGCCTTGATCATCACGTCGGCTTGCGGGTTCAGGCTGTTGTAGAGCAAGGCCAGTGCGGCCGGCCGGTCATTGTTGGCCAGGTGCTGGACAAGCTGGGTACGGGTCGCAAGGTAGGTGTTCTCGTAGCGCTTGAAGTCATCGTAATGCGCCTGTTCTTCCGCGGAGCTGATCAGCCCCTCGTAACGTTGCTGAACGCGCTCCAGGTCACTGAGCAGGCTCTGCGCGAGCGTGGTGCTCTCCTGCAATTGCAGGGGCGTCTCACTGAGCAGCATGCGCAAGGTGGCGGCGCGCAGGCGCAGGACGTCCTGAGACAGGTCGCCCAGGGTATTGATGCTGGGGACCCAGTTGTCGTCTACCTCATTAGAGCGGTCATGCATGCTGCTCATCTGCAGCAGCGAGAAGCCGCCGAGGGCGAAAACCAGCAATGTGATCAAGCCAAATCCTATTGCAGCACGAGGGGCTATGGAGATGGATCTGAAGTTCATGGCGGTAATACTCGAAAATTGAAGAGAGAACTAGAGAGCTTCGGCGTCAGGTGCAGTAATCAAGGTCGATCAGTCTCCTTGCGGGCAATCGCTGAGGTCGTGCTGGAGGGTCTCGATCTGCTCATAGAGGCTCTCCACCAGCGAGACCAACTCTGGGTCGAAATGCTTGCCGGACTGTTCACGAATAAACGCTTGGGCTTTTTCGATAGGCCAGGGCGCCTTGTATGGGCGTGGCATGCGCAAGGCGTCGTAGACGTCGCAGATGGCGACGATGCGTCCGGACAGAGGAATCTGTTCGCCACGCAGCCCACTCGGGTAGCCGCTGCCATCCCATTTCTCGTGGTGGGTCAGGGCGATTTCTGCCGCCAGCGTGGTCAGCTCAGAGGCGTGCTGGTCGGTCAGAATGGCGTGGCCGATGGCGGGGTGCTCCTGCATCTGCCGGCGTTCATCATCGGTCAGAGCGCCGGGTTTGAGCAGGATATGGTCGGCGATGCCGATCTTGCCGACATCGTGCATCGGCGCCGCCTGACGAATCAGCTCGACCCAGTCGGCGCTCATGCCATAGGCCTTGGCAATCAACGCGGCTGACTCACCGATACGCACGATATGGTTGCCAGTCTCACTGTCTCTGTAGGCCGATGCTCGGCACAGCGTGCGTACCAACGCCGAATAGCTCTGGCTCAATTGTGCAGTGCGCTCGCGCACGCGTTGTTCCAGGGTCGTGTTGGCTTCGTACAGGGCCAGGCTGGCCTGGCTCAGTTGCAGGTTGCTGCGCACTCGCAGGATCACCTCGGGCAGGTCGACGGGTTTGCTCAGATAATCGTTGGCGCCCAGTTCCAGGCCGGTGCGGCGGCTGGCCGCGTCGTTCAGCGCGGTAATGATGATGATCGGGTTGCTGCTGCGATCACGGTCGGCCAGCGCGCGGAGAATGTCGAAGCCGTTCGGCGCCGGCATGTCCAGATCGAGCAGCAGCAGGCTCCAGGGGTTGTGCTGCAACCAGTCCAGCGCGGCGGCCGAATCGGAGAAACTGATGGTGTCGCGCAGGCCAAAGGCCCGGAGGCTGGACTCCAGCAGGCGACTGTTGGCGATCACATCATCGACGATGACCACGCGTGATTGGCGAAAGTCCTTAGACAGCATCGTTAGCCTCCTTACCGGTCAGGTCGCAGACCAGTTGGTGTAGTTCATCAGGATCGATGGGCACGCCGAGCAAGGCGCTGGCACCCAGGCCGACCAGTTCCTGCAGCTGATCTTCACGGCTCAGCAGAATCACCGGCAGGTCCGCCAGCTCGGCGCTCTGGTGCAGGGCGCGGAGCAGGTCGCGGCCGTCCAGGCCATTCAGTTCGACGCTGAGCAGCAGCACGTCAGGGCACCTGTTGTGCAGCGCCGCCAGCAGTTGCTGGCCATCCTCGAACTGTTGCAGATCGATATCGGCCAGCGCCTGGCTGACGATTTCACGGTTCGTGCGGTCCAGGTCGCCGTGATAGACACATGCCTGGTGCGACGTCGATTCAACTGCTTCAGCTTGTACCGGGGTGACGTGGCGCGGCAGGTCGATCCAGAACTGGCTGCCCTTGTTCGGCTCGCTGTGCAGGCCCATCTCGCCATTCATCAGCGCTGCATATTCCTTGCACAACGATAGGCCAATTCCGGTGCCCTGGATGGCGCCGTTCTCCTGGCCCAGGCGCTGAAAGGGTTCGAACAGCAGCGGTTGCAACTCACTGGCGATACCCATGCCGGTGTCGCTGACCATCAGCCGTACACGGTCATCATGTTCGGTGCAGCTCAGGCTGATACTGCCGGACGGGGTGTACTTGATGGCGTTGGACAGCAGGTTGAGCAGCACCTGGCGCAAGCGCCGCTGGTCCGCCAGTACCGGCACGGCTGTTTCCGGCAGCGTCAGCTTGAGTTCCAGGCCATGGGCTTCGACTTCCGGTGCGACCAGGTCGGCGCACTCGTTCATCAGGGCGACGGCGTCGACCTTGGTCATGTCCAGGCGTGGCTGGTCGCTCTGCAGGCTCGACCAGTCGAGGATATCGCCCACCAACTGGTTGAGGTGGCGGCTGGCGAGCAGGATTTCTTCCAGGTAGTCGGTGTCCTGCTTGTCCGGTTGAGCCTGTTGCATGCGCATCAATTGCGCGAAGCCCTGGATGGCGTTGAGCGGGGTGCGCAGCTCATGGCTCATGCTGGAGATGAACTGGCTCTTGACACGACTGGCTTCCTGGGCTTCGTGGCTGGCGCGCTGAAGCTGGGTGGCGCTGCGCTCCAGGCGCTGCCCCATGGATTCGACATCATCGATGATCGCCTCGAGTTCGGCGATGGTGGTCGCCGGGCGCTTGGGCTTCCAGTTGCCCTGGCCGATTTCGCGAAGCATGGCAACGATGCCGCCGATGGGTTTGCGCAGGCGCTCGGTCAGTTCACGGGCACGGCCCCACATGAAGGCGAAGAACACCAGGTAGAACAACACCAGGCCGGCGATCAGCAGGTAGCCGATGTTGCGGTAGTGGCTGGCCAGTTCGTTGGTCTGGCTGAATACCTCGGACTCATCGACCACGGTGAGCAGATGCCAGTCGGTAGCCGGAATCGTGGCCCAGGCGATCAGGTACGGACGGCCATTCAGAGGCATGGACAACACGCCACTGTCACGCTGCGCGATGGCTTTGGCGAGATCGACGGTGTCGGTGCGTTTGCGGAGATTGAAATCCTCGGGCTTGAACAGCTCCGAACTGATCGCTTCGTCGTAGGAGTGAGTGGTCAGTTCATCCAGGCCGAAGTCGTCTTCTCCTGCCGGTGGCAGCGCCATGATGTTGTGGTCATGGCTGACCAGCATCGCGTAGCCCTGCCAGGGCACGTTGAGCTCGGCGATTTCGCCCAGTATCTGGCCGACGGTCACGTCGAGACCGACCACACCTTCGAGAAAATCGTCGCGATACACCGGGGCGATGGCCGACATCATCCAGCCCTGGCCAGCCGGGTCGAGGTAGACGTCGGTCCAGGCGACCTTGCGTTCGGGGTTGTGCTTGGCGTCTACCAGGTAATAGAAGTTGTAGTCCGGTATCACCATGTCGTGGGGATACTGCGAAGGTGTGTCGAACCAGGGAAAGATGTGGTTGTAGCTGTCCCAGCTGTTGAAATAGATGCTGGCTACCAGTGGGTTTTGCCGCACGGTTTCGCGCATCAGCGGATCGAGACGGGTCAGGCGCGCCACCTTGTACAGATCCTGTTTGTCCAGTGGCGTGGCATTGGAGTAGAAGGACGCCGCGCCACCTTCATCGCTCGGGCTGTAGCGCACGCCGCTGGCTGTCGTCGCCAGGGTTGCCGGGGCGATGGGCTGACGGTCGTTGAGGGTCTGCTGGGTAAGGGCTGCGTAGGTGCTGGTAAGGCGAGCGATATGACCGAGTTCGCTCTCGATCAGATGCGCCTCCTGGCTCGCTGCGGCCTGCAGGTCATTGAGGGCGGTCTCACGCAGGTGTGATATCTGCGCGTCACGGATGGACACATTGGTGAACAGGTAGACGCTGATCAGGACAGCCTCGACCAGGATCAGCGGAATCAATGCAGTTTGTACGAATGCGCGCCATATCCATGTCCGAAGACTGACTCGAGAGCCGTTTTGCATGACGCACGCTCCTGCGTGATGTAAGGGCGAACAGTGTGATGTCAATATGATATCCTGCTTTCCTTAAGGGGGGCTTAGCTAAAGGTAGTAGTAATTGCTGCAGGTCAAGGGAGCCGTGGCTGCCTTGAGCCGGCATATCAATGGCGGGGGTGGGGGGCGTGCGGTTCTATGCTAGGCTGGCCGACCTTTTTTTGATACCCCAAGCGGAGCCCTTCATGTCCGAATTCAACTTCAGTCCCGACCTGTCCTCCGATGAAGGCCGCGTCAGTTACGGCATCGGTCGTCAACTCGGTGGTCAGCTGCGTGACAACCCGCCGCCCGGGGTCGATCTGAACGCCATTCTCGCCGGTCTGACCGACGCCTTCACCGGCCAGGCCAGCCGCGTTTCCGAGGCCGAGCTGGGCGCCAGCTTCAAGGTCATCCGCGAAATCATGCAGGCCGAAGCGGCCGCCAAGGCTGAAGCCGCTGCCGGCGAAGGTCGCGCCTACCTGGCCGAGAACGCCAAGCGTGAGGGCGTGACCGTACTGGCTTCCGGCCTGCAGTACGAAGTGCTGGTAGCCGGCGAGGGCGCCAAGCCGTCTGCCGAAGACCAGGTACGTACTCACTACCATGGCACCCTGATCGACGGCACCGTGTTCGACAGCTCCTACGAGCGCGGCCAGCCGGCTGAATTCCCCGTCGGTGGTGTGATTCCGGGTTGGGTCGAGGCGCTGCAACTGATGGGCACCGGCAGCAAATGGCGCCTGCACGTACCGAGCGAGCTGGCCTACGGCGCTCAGGGCGTCGGCAGCATTCCGCCGCACAGCGTGCTGGTGTTTGATGTCGAGCTGCTCGACATCCTGTAAGTGAAATCGGCAGGCGCGTGTCGGGTGGGCAAGGCTCTTTTGTCCACCATCGCGACCACGGTGGACGGGTGAAGCGTCGTCCACCCTAGGCTACGTACGAACGGCCCGTCTGCATTGCACAAGGGCCGTTTTGTCTTTCAGGATGGGCGCAATGCCCGGGCGTAGCAGTACAGAAACAGGCTGCGCACCAGTTCCTTGAGGACGATGGGTTCGCTGGAGCTGAGCTCGTGTAAATCCAGGTCGCCCTGATCACGCAGTTCGTCCAGGGCTTCTTCTTCGAGCATGGCGCAGACTTCACCGGTTTCACGGTTGAGGATGCGCAGATAGGGATGCGGGCGGTCCAGCCAGGCATCGATCAGGTAGGTCATGGCAGGTCTCCTTGGCCGTCATTACGTAACTGAGAATAATTCCCATTACATAAATAGCAAGGGTTAATTGCTGCCTTTTGTCGTTTGCCTGTTTTCAGCAGGTGGAGCGGACAGGGCGAAGCCTTGCCTGCCTTCCGCGCAGGCGAGTTGGAGGGGCGCAGCATGCTGTTGATCCCGCGCCTCGCTACTCACTCTGCGCGCAGGCGGTAGATGCTGGAGGCGGAGACGCGTGCCATGCCGGTTCGCAGATCGGGTCAGGAGCCCAGGCGGCGAGTCACTTCGCCCAGTTGCCCGGACATGTCATGCAGGTTGCGGCTGGCTTTCTGCGTACGTTCGACGTTGTCCTGATTGGCGCTGGCGATGGCGGTCAGCTCGGTGAGGTTGCGCGAGATATCCTCGGCCACCGAGGTTTGCTCTTCGGCGGCGGTGGCGATCTGCTGGTTCATGTCGCGGATGGCTTCCACGGCCTCGGTGATGCGCTGCAGCATGGCTCCGGCTTCGGTGACCTGGGTCACGCCCTGTTCGCTGCGCTGTTGACCGCTCTCGATGGCGCGCACGGCATTCAGCGCACCGCTCTGCACGGTGTCGATGATCTGGTTGATCTCTGCGGTGGACTCGGCGGTGCGCTGGGCCAGGTGGCGCACCTCGTCGGCGACCACGGCGAAACCGCGGCCTTGTTCGCCAGCGCGAGCGGCTTCGATGGCGGCGTTGAGCGCCAGCAAATTGGTCTGCTCGGCGATGCCGCGGATCACTTCCAGCACCTTGCCGATACGCCCGCTGTCGCTTTCCAGGCGACGGATCACCTCGGCGGTGTTGGCGATCTCGCCGCGAATGTCGGTGATGGTGGCGATGGTCGATTGCATAACCGTGCTGCCCTGACGTGCTGAGTCGTCGGCATCGTTGGCCGCGTGCGCGGCGTCGGCGGCGTGGCGCGCGACTTCCTGCGCCGTGGCGGACATCTCATGCATGGCCGTGGCGACCTGATCGGTGCGCTCGAACTGCTCGCTGACGCCCTCGGTCATGCGTGAGGCGATGGCGTTCAGCTCGCTGCTGGCGCTGTCGAGGTTCTGCGTACTGTGGTGCAGGCGCTCGCTGGTGCTGGCAAGAAAGTCGCGCAGGGTGTTCGCGGCGCGCGCCAGCAGGCCCAGTTCATCTTGCCGGGTGCTTTCCACGCGTTGGCCGAAACGGCCTTGGCTGAGTTGGTCGACATGGCCGATCAGTTGGCGGATGGGGATGATCAGATTGCGATTGACCAGCCACAGGCTGAATACGGCGATGACCAAAGCTGCAGCCAGCATCACGACTGTGCCGCTGAGAATGGTGCGCGCGGCGCTGGCGTTGATCTGCTCGGCCTGGCTCAGGCTGTTCTGGCGTAACTGCTCGACCAGTGCAGTCATCTGCTCACTGGCGGCGCGGTCGATGCCTTTGACGGCTTCATCGCCGGCTCTGGCATCGGCTCCGGCGGCCACGAAGGCGTCGCGGCCCTTGCGGTAATTGCCACCAAGCGCCTGATGTTCGCTACGCAGGCGCTCGACCTGCGTCTTCAACGCCGGGTCGGCAGCGGCGACCAGGGTCAACTGGCCGAGAATATCCTGCACCTTGCGCTCCTGCGCTTCGAACTGGCTCCAGTAGCGTTGCAGGTTGGCGCTGTCCTGGCCGCGCAGTAGGACGTTCTTCCATTCCTGCACCTGAATCTTGAATTCGACGTTGGCCGCGTCGATCAGGCGCGAAGATTCCAGCGGCCCATCGAGCAGGCCGCGGTAGGACTGAATACCGCTGGAGAGAAAGCTGAAGCAGGCCAGGGCGGTGATCAGGATCAGTGCCAGACTGCCGCCGAGCAGGGCGAGAATCTGCGCGCGCAGGGATTTTTGCAGGAACATGACGAGGTGCCTCGGGAGCCAGGCGTGGCGGGACACGCTCAGCGTAGTGGGCGAATGTTGCAGATTTGTGAAATGTCTAGATTAGTCGTCGCGGTGCCGGATCAGCCAGGGAACAGCAGATGATCTCGATGCTTGAATGATTGCGCAATCATCTTAATCTGACTCGGGTTGTCCATTTTTGGCGACCCATCGGGGCGCCGACTTTCATCACGAGGAAGAGTCATGACCGATAATTTCAGCCCACGCCCCGATGATGACCGCATCACCTGGCTCAGTCTGCGCTCGGTAGCGCTGCCGCTGGCCAACCCGATCAGCGATGCCAAGGTGCTCACCGGCCGGCAGAAGCCGATGACCGAGATTGCCATCCTGATCGCCGAGATCGAAACCCGCGATGGTCATCGTGGCCTCGGGTTCAGTTACTCCAAGCGTGCCGGTGGCCCCGGTCAGTTCGCCCATGCCCTGGAAGTGGCGCCGAACCTGATTGGCGAGAACCCCAGTGATATCGCCAAGCTGTGGGACAAGCTGTGCTGGGCCGGCGCGTCGGTCGGTCGCAGCGGCCTGGCGAGCCAGGCCATCGGTGCCTTCGATGTCGCCCTGTGGGATCTCAAGGCGCGTCGCAGTGGTCTGTCGCTGGCACGTTTGCTCGGTAGCCATCGTGATTCGGTGCGCTGCTACAACACTTCCGGTGGCTTCTTGCATACACCGCTCGATCAGTTGCTGAAGAACACCGATATCTCCCGCGAGAAGGGCATTGGCGGCATCAAACTCAAGGTCGGTCAACCTGACTGGGCGCTGGATATCCACCGCGTCAGCACGGTGCGTGAACATCTGGGTGAGAGCTTCCCGCTGATGGTCGATGCCAACCAGCAATGGGACCGCCCGACTGCTCGGCGCATGTGCCGTCGTCTGGAGCCCTTCGACCTGATCTGGATCGAGGAGCCGCTGGACTGCTACGACGCCGAAGGTCATGCCGAGCTGGTGCGCCTGTTCGATACACCAATCGCCACCGGCGAGATGCTCACCAGCCCCGCCGAGCACTGGGAGTTCATTCGCCAGCGCGGCGCCGACTTCCTCATGCCCGATGCGCCGCGTGTCGGCGGTATCACCCCGTACCTGCGCGTGCAGACCCTGGCCGAGCAGGCCGGCATGACCCTGGCGCCACACTTCGCCATGGAGCTGCACGTGCACCTTGCCGCCAGCCACACGCGCGAGCCATGGGTCGAGCATTTCGAATGGCTGGAGCCGTTGTTCAACGAGCGCCTGGAGATTCGCGACGGACGCATGTTGGTGCCGACTCGTCCGGGCCTGGGTCTGAGTCTGAGCGAGCAGGTTGCCGGCTGGACGGTGCAGCAGGCAGAGGTCGGCAACCGCGCTTGAAGCGTCAGCTCTGCGGATAGATGTCGTGCGCGGCCTGGCGCACAGCTGCGATCATCGACGGTAAGGCCGGGTTGTCGTTGTCGTCGCGCCAGACCAGATGCAGCTCCCCACTTATGCCTTCGGGTAGCGGCAGCTCGCGGAAACGTACTTGCTCGAAGCGGATGGCACTGGCGCTGCGCGGCACCAGTGCCAGCCCCATGCCGGCATTGACCAGCGACAGGATGGTCAGGGTCGAGCCCAGCGCCTGAACAAACTCCGGCTGGATGCCGCTGGCGCGAAACAGGCCGGTGTGCAGTTCGTTGAAGGGCTGCCAGGCGGTATGTGCATAAAGGATGAAGGGTTGGCCATGGAGCATTTCCAGGGTCGGCCTTTCGTGCTGCGCCAGTGGATGTTCGGCGGGCGCAGCCAGCATGAAGGGTTCGCGCAGCAGGCATTCGCTGATCAGTCCAGGTTGTTGCAAGGGCGCTCGAACGATGGCCAGGTCCACACGCCGGGCGCGCAGCGCTTGCACCTGTTCGAAGGTGCTCATTTCCAGCAAGGCGATATCCACCCCGGGGCGTTCGCGCTTGGCGGTGGTGATCGCGCGCGGCAGCACGTCATACACCGCGCTGGCGACGAAGCTGATGTTGAGTGCGCCGCTTTCGCCGATGGCAGCCAGTCTGGCGCTTTGCGCTGCGCGGTGGGCCTGGTCGAGCAGCGCCTGGGCTTCGACGAAGAAGGCGCGGCCAGCTGCCGTCAACGCCACCGAGCGGGTGCTGCGGGTGAACAACGCCACGCCCAGCTGGTGTTCGAGCAGCTGGATCTGCCGGCTCAGTGGCGGCTGAGTCATGTTCAGGCGCTCGGCAGCGCGGCGGAAATTCAACTCTGCAGCGAGAGTGGTGAAGCAGCGCAGTTGGGTGAGGTCGAACATTGATTCAATCCGGGTATCAATCAAGTGATGGATTAGATTAGACCTGGATCAATGCAGGCGTCCATTATCTGCTTCAAGACGCTGTAGACATCGTTCTAGAGGGCTTGAGGGATAACGGGACGGAAAAGAAACCGCCCCCTGAGCAGAGGGGGCGGTGAGGTGGATCAGGTACGCAGGATCTCGTTGATCGCGCTGGGTTTGGGACGTAGCGCGCTGAACACCTGCCAGAGCACGAACGCCAGCGCCAGGCCAAGGAAGGTGCCGGCGATGGGGTTGGTGAAGAAGTCGGCAAAGTTGCCATCCGACAGCATCAGGCCACGGCGCAGGTTGGTTTCCGCCATAGGCCCGAGGATAAAGCCGATGATGAACGGCGCCGCCGGCATACCGGCCTTGACGAAGGCGTAACCGAGCAGACCGAACAGCAGGATCGACCAGACGTCGAACAGGCGGCTGGACAGACCGAAGGCACCGACCACGCACAGCACCAGAATGATTGGCAGCAGAATGTGCTTGGGCACGTCGAGCAGCTTGATGAACAGGCGCAGGCCGTAGAACTCCATGAACAGCATCATGCAGGTGGCGACGATCAGCGCGGCGAAGATGGTGTACACCAGCGGGCCCTGGCTGATGAACAGCACCGGACCGGGCTGGATGCCGTGGATCAGGAAACCGCCGAGCATGATCGCGGTGACGGTGTCGCCGGGGATGCCCAGAGTCAACAGCGGCATCATGGCGCCGCCGATACCGGCGTTGTTAGCCGTCTCGCTGGCGACCACGCCGCCGATGTTGCCCTTGCCGTAGGTGTGCCCGTCTTTCGCGCGTTTCTTGGCGATGATGTAGGACACCAGGTTCGAGGTGCCCGCACCGATGCCCGGCAGGATACCGATGCCCAGACCGATCAGGCCGGAGCGACCGGCGTTCGGCAGTTGCTCGCGGAATTCCTTGAGCGAGAAACCGAAGCCCTTGATGTTCTTCATACTCACCGACCTGGCCTTGCCCTGTACGGCATGGCGGCCGGTTTCGGCGAGCTTGATGATCTCGGCCACGGCAAACATGCCGATCATTACCGTGAGCATCGAGAAGCCGCCATTGAGCTCACTGACGCCGAAGGTGAAGCGGCGCACTGCCTCGACCGGGGCGATACCTACGGTGGACACGGCGATGCCCAGGGTACCGGCGAACAGGCCCTTGACCATGGAACCGGCCGACAGGGTGGCGATCAGGGTCAGGGAAAATACAGCGATGGCGAAGTATTCATGCGGGCCGAAGCTCAGGGCGACCTTGGCCAGCTGCGGAGCGATGAACATCAGCGCGACGATGCTGAAGATGGTGCCGAGGAAGGAGAACACGATGCCGACGCCCAGCGCCTTGACGCCGTGCCCCTGCTCCATCAGCGGGCCACCGTCGAACACCGTGGCGATCGATGAAGGTGTTCCCGGAATCTTCAGCAGGATCGCCGAGATCAGGCCTCCGGATGTGGCGCCAATGAACAGTGCCACCAGCAGCGACAGACCCGCTTGCGGGCCCATGGTGAAGGTCAGCGGCAGGCATAGCGCCACGGCCATGGTCGCCGACAGGCCGGGCACGGCGCCGAAGACGATGCCCATGGCCACGCCGACGGCCATCAGCATCATGATGTTCAGTGAAAAGACGGCACCGAAGCCTTGCTGCAGTAATTCGAGCATGGTCGATCCTCAGATGAAATTGTTCAGCAGGCCAGCGGGCAGCAACAGGTCGAAGGCCTCGCGGAACAGCAGGAAAATGAGCGCAGAGCAGATAACGGCGATCAGCAGATAGGTCAGGTGCCTGGCTTTCTGGTTTACCGGGGTCAGCACGAGGAACTGCAGATACAGGTAAACCACGGTCATGATCGGGAAACCCACAGGGCCGAGCAGGGCCATGTAGCCAAGGATCAGGCCGAGTGTCTTGATGACGGTCTTCGGCTCGACAATTTCAACAGTTGGCTCTTCGGCTTCTGCAGGAGCCGGACTGGCGGCGGGTTCGGCAGCAGCCTTGGGTTTGGCAAAGGCGCTGACCAGTTGCATCAGGCCAAGCAGAGACAGGAATCCGGCCAGCAGTTTCGGCACCGTGGCCGCATCGACACCATCATGCCCGGGCAGCTGTTGTGCCAGAACCAGATAGGTAAGGCTGGCGCCGAGCATGACAAGGCCGATGATCAGTTCTTTCTTGTTCAGGGTGTTCATCGTGTACCTCGATGTTCTGAGGCGAAGCGCCGGCTCGAATCGGTCGGGCCGGCGCTGCGGTATGGCTTACTTGGCCTTGCGCAGTTCATCCTTGAACTGCATGAAGTCTTCGCGGGTCTTGGCCAGAATCTGCTTGGCGTCTTCGGTGGCGAAGAACGCGACCGGCTGCTTGAACTTCTTCAGGTCTTCAGCGTAGGCAGGCTGCTCGGTGATCTGCTGCATGATGTCGGACATCTTCTTCACGATCGCCGGGTCGGTGCCTTTCGGGAAGGCCACTACGTAGGGCTTGTCCATGGTGATGTCGAGGCCTTGCTCCTTGAGGGTCGGTACTTCACCCAGCATGGCGTTGCGCTCGGCGTTGGGCTGGCCCAGTGCGACCATCTGACCGCCCTGCACGTAATCCTGTACGGAACCGTAGGTGATGGCGCCCATGTCCAAGCGGCCGCCCAGCATGCCGACCACGCGGTCGGAGACGGTGCCGCCGTCGACCATCTTCAGCTTGGCGCCGGTAAGTTTCTCCAGCATCAGACCTTGCAGGTGGGAGAAGCTGCCCATCTCGGTGCCGTAGGTGATGCTGCCCGGGTTAGCCTTGGACTTGTCGACCAGGTCTTTCATGCTGGTCACGCCGGACTGCTTGGAGGCGACGAACACGGTGCTCTTGTCGACGCCAGCGATGCAGGAAACGTCGAAGGTCTCGTAGCTGTCTTCGGTCAGGCCGGCCACTTCGTTGACGATCAACTGGCCCGGGTGGGTGAACAGAATGGTGTTGCCATCCGCCGCAGCGCCTTTGACCTGTTCGGCCGCCAGGGTGCCGCCGCCGCCAGCGACGTTGGTCACTACCATGGTCTTGCCGGTGATCTCGTTGAAGTACTTGGCCATCATGCGGGCGTTGAAGTCGGTGTCGCCGCCTGGGTTGGCGATTACCACTACCTGGACGGGGCGGGTCGGCCATTTCACGTCATCGGCGAAGGTGGCGGAATGAGTGGTCAGGACACCCATGCCGACCAGGGCAGAAAGGAGGGAGGCGCGGAATGTTTTTTTCATTGGAATACTCCGGGTTGGGATAAAAGCCGCGCGAGTCAGTCGCGGCCGAGGCTGGGACGTTTCGGGTCGTATTGCCAACCCGGAACCAGGTACTGCATGGGCATGGCGTCGTCACGCGCGCCGTTGGCCACCTTTTTGTAAAGCTCGTGGGCGGCCATGATCCGCTCCATGTCCGGCTCGATACCGAGGCCGGGCTTGTCCGATACCTGCACCTGGCCGCCGACGATCTGCAGCGGCTCGCGGGTCAGACGTTCCTCGCCTTCCTGCCAGATCCAGTGGGTGTCGATAGCCGTGACGCGGCCGGGCACGGCCGCAGCGGCATGGGTGAACATGGCCAGGGAAATGTCGAAGTGGTTGTTCGAATGCGAGCCCCAGGTCAGGCCGAACTCTTCACAGACCTGACCGAGGCGCACGGCGCCTTGCATGGTCCAGAAGTGCGGGTCGGCCAGGGGAATGTCCACGGCCTCCAGGCGCAACGAGTGCCCCATCTGCCGCCAGTCGGTGGCGACCATGTTGGTGGCGGTGGGGATGCCGGTGGCGCGCTTGAACTCGGCCATGATCTCGCGACCCGAGTAGCCATTCTCCGGGCCGCAAGGGTCTTCGGCATAGGTCAGCACGTGGCCTTGTCCTTGGCACAGGGCGATGGCTTCATCCAGTGACCAGGCGCCATTGGGGTCGAGGGTGACGCGGGCATCGGGGAAGCGCGCCTTGATCGCGCGGATTGCGTCCATTTCTTCGGCGCCACGCATCACGCCGCCCTTGAGCTTGAAGTCATTGAAGCCGTAGCGCGCATGCGCCGCTTCGGCCAGGCGGGCGATGGCGTCCGGTGTCAGCGCGGCCTGATGACGCAGGTGATACCAGTCATCTGCCGAGCCTTTACCTGCGAGATAGGGCAGGTCGGTGCGCTGGCGTTCACCTATATAGAAGAGGTAGGCGAGCATCGGCACGCTGTCGCGTTGCTGGCCGCTGCCGAGCAGTTCGGCCACCGGCACGTCGAGATGCTGGCCGAGCAGATCGAGCAGGGCGGCTTCGACCGCGGTGATCACGTTGTCCAGGCGCAGGTTGATCTCGTGCGGTTGCTTGAGTACACGCGCTTCGGATTCGGAGGTGACCTGATGCTGGGTGGTCTGCGGCCCTTTGGCCGGGCCGGCGATGGCCTGGCGCAGGCAATTGAGCACATGGTTGTAACGGCCTACCGATTGGCCGATCACCAGCTCGCGGCAGCGCTCCAGCGCCTGGCGGATGCCTTCGCCACCGGGAACCTCACCACAGCCGATACGCCCGGCATTGTCCTTGAGCAGCACCAGGTTGCGGGTGAAGTAGGGGGCATGGGCGCCGCACAGGTTGAGCAGCATGCTGTCATGGCCGGCGACCGGAATGACCTGCATCTCGACGATCTGGGGGGTGCTGCTGCGGGAGGCTTCGTACATCTTGGCTGGGGCTCCGAAACTGGTGCGGCCCTCGGCCGCAATGGCAAAGGTACGGTTCAGTCGTGCACCGGGATCATCGTGCGATCCGCGCGGTGGCAAGTGAGAGCATGGGCAAAGACGGCAACGAGGCCTGCGCGGATTGCGCTGTTCAGGCGGCTGCTGACATCGGTGCGGTGGCAGGGTGGGGCGGCAGTGAAGGTCTGTGACATGACCAGGGCCTCGTTTGTTTTTATTGGAATGTCATAGGTTGTCGTATGACTTGATGGAATTAGTACCAGCCTGTTCCTGGCCTGTCAACGCTGCTCATGGTTAATGATGATTGCGCTGCCATCTCTCCTAGCGCCATGATGGAGCCTGCTCTACGCTGAGCTTTCACGCTTGCGCAGCGGTTTTGCGGGCAGGCTGGGCGAAGGCGATAAAAACTTCGACGAACGGGTAATACAAAAACTGGTGTTTTTTTTGTTGTTGTACGATAACGTATCTCTACAGCTACGGCTGACGTCATTCCCACAACTCGCTTTAAAAGGGTGTTCGCATAATGAATCCACAAGAACTTAAGTCCATCCTCTCCTCCGGTCTGCTGTCTTTCCCGGTGACCGACTTCGATGCTGCCGGTGATTTCAATCAGGCTGGTTATGTGCGCCGTCTCGAGTGGCTGGCACCTTACGGTGCTTCCGCTCTGTTCGCAGCCGGCGGTACTGGCGAGTTCTTCTCCCTGGCGCCGGACGAATACAGCGCCGTGATCAAGACCGCCGTGGATACCTGCGAGAATTCCGTGCCTATCCTGGCTGGTGTTGGCGGTCCGACCCGCGTTGCCATCCAGATGGCGCAGGAAGCCGAGCGTCTGGGCGCCAAGGGCCTGCTGCTGCTGCCGCACTACCTGACCGAAGCGTCTCAGGAAGGTGTTGCCGCTCACGTCGAGCAGGTGTGCAAGTCGGTGAACATCGGTGTGGTGATCTACAACCGCAACGTCTGCCGCCTCAACGCCAATCTGCTGGAACAACTGGCCGAGCGTTGCCCGAACCTGATCGGCTACAAGGACGGTCTGGGTGACATCGAACTGATGGTGTCGATCCGTCGTCGCCTGGGCGAGCGTCTGACCTACCTCGGCGGCCTGCCGACCGCTGAAGTCTATGCCGCCGCCTACAGGGCGCTTGGTGTGCCGGTTTATTCCTCGGCCGTGTTCAACTTCATCCCGAAAACCGCGATGGACTTCTACCGCGCCGTCGCAGCCGAAGACCACGCCACCGTTGGCAAGCTGATTGACGATTTCTTCCTGCCGTACCTGGACATCCGCAACCGCAAGGCCGGCTATGCCGTGAGCATCGTCAAGGCCGGTGCCAAGATCGTCGGTTACGATGCCGGTCCGGTACGCGCACCGCTGACCGATCTGCTGCCGGACGAGTACGAAGCCCTGGCCAAGCTGATCGAAGCCCAAGGCGCGCAGTAATAGCGCAGAGGGCCGCTCGCTGTGGTGAGCGGCCTGGCCGCGCCCCGGAAGTCCGGGCGCGACGGCGCTGAACCATTGTCGAACCCGCATAAGAACAACAGGGTAACGCTCATGACTTCACAGATTCCTGCCGCTGTCGGCACTCCGCTGATCACCGAGCTGCAAGTCGTACCGGTCGCCGGTCAAGACAGCATGCTACTCAATCTGAGCGGTGCCCACGGCCCGTATTTCACCCGCAACATCCTCATTCTCAAGGACAGCGCCGGCCACGTCGGTGTCGGCGAAGTCCCCGGCGGCGAGGGCATTCGCAAGACCCTCGAAGACGCCCGCTCGATCCTCGTCGGCCAGCCGGTCGGCAACTACAACGCATTGCTCAACCAGGTACGCCGAGCTTTCGCCGATCGTGATTCCGGCGGTCGCGGCCTGCAGACCTTCGATCTGCGCATCACCATCCACGCTGTCACCGCACTGGAGTCCGCGTTGCTCGACCTGCTCGGCCAGCACCTCGGTGTGCCGGTGGCTGCACTGCTCGGCGAAGGTCAGCAGCGCGATGCGGTGGAAATGCTCGGTTATCTGTTCTTCGTCGGTGACAAGGACAAGACCGATCTCGGTTACCGCGACGAGCGCGATGCCGATGACACCTGGGAGCGCGTGCGCAACCAGACCGCGCTGACCCCGGAAACCATCGTCCGCCAGGCCGAGGCCGCACATGCGCGCTATGGCTTCAACGACTTCAAACTCAAGGGCGGTGTGCTGCATGGCGAGGCCGAAGTCGAGGCGATTCGTGCCCTGGCTGCGCGCTTCCCTGATGCTCGTGTGACGCTGGACCCGAATGGCGGCTGGTCGCTGGATGAGGCCATTGCCCTGTGCCGCGACCTGCATGGTGTGCTGGCCTATGCCGAAGACCCGTGCGGCGCCGAGAACGGCTACTCCGGTCGTGAAGTGATGGCCGAGTTCCGCCGTGCCACCGGCCTGCCGACTGCGACCAACATGATCGCTACCGACTGGCGGCAGATGGGCCACACCATCTCCCTGCAATCGGTGGATATCCCACTGGCCGACCCGCACTTCTGGACCATGGCCGGTTCGGTACGCGTGGCGCAAATGTGCAACGACTGGGGCCTGACCTGGGGTTCGCACTCCAACAACCACTTCGACATCTCCCTGGCCATGTTCACCCACGTCGCCGCGGCGGCGCCGGGTCGAGTCACTGCCATCGATACCCACTGGATCTGGCAGGACGGCCAGTACCTGACGCGCAACCCGCTGCGCATCGAGGGTGGTCTGGTGCAGGTGCCGAAGACGCCGGGCCTCGGCGTCCAGCTGGATTGGGATGCATTGGCCAAGGCGCATGAACTGTACAAGGCCAAGGGCCTGGGCGCACGTGACGACGCCATTGCCATGCAGTACCTGATCCCCAACTGGACCTTCAATAACAAGAAGCCCTGCCTGGTTCGTTGAGCCGAGCCCGACGCCGTGCCGTGGCTTTGTAGGGTGGGCCGGGCGGCGTTCCGTTTTAGCCCACCCTACGCCCTTACCGGCTGAGCCTTTCCTGCTGTCTCGCGAGCCTTGCCGATGCCAGATGCCAAACCGGGTCGTGTGCGCTACAGCATCTTGCTGATGCTGTTTCTGGTCACCACCATCACCTTCGCCGATCGCTCCAGTCTGTCCGTTGCCGGTTCGGCGATGCAGGCCGGCCTGGGCATCGACGCGGTGACGCTCGGCTACATCTTCTCGGCGTTCGGCTGGGCCTATGTGATCGGGCAGATACCTGGCGGTTGGCTGTTCGATCGCTTCGGCACCAAGCCGGTGTACACCCTGGCGTTGTTCATCTGGTCGGTGCTGACCCTGCTGCAGGGCTTCGTCGGCTGGCTGCCGACAACCTGGGCGGTCACCTCGATGTTTCTGCTGCGGCTGCTGGTGGGCTTTGCCAGTGCGCCATGCTTTCCCGGCAATGCGCGGATCACCGCTTCCTGGTTTCCCACCGCCGAGCGCGCTACCGCTACGGCCATCTCCAGTTCGGCGCAGTACGCCGCCACGGCGTTGTTCGCACCCTTGATGGGCTGGGTGGTGCAAACCATGGGTTGGCAATCGGTTTTCATCGTGCTCGGTTGTCTGGGGCTGGCGCTGTCGTTCGTCTGGCTCAAACAACTGCACGGCCCGCGTCAGCACCCGCGGATTGGTGCAGCCGAACTGGCCCATCTGGAACAGGGCGGGGCGCTGATCGATCTGGAAGGGCAGCGTGGTGGCAGTGGCGGTTCGCAGTGGGGCTACCTGGGCCTGCTGCTGCGCCGACGCACGATGATCGGCATCTATCTTGGCCAGTATTGCAACAACGCCATTACCTATTTCTTTCTCACCTGGTTTCCGGTGTACCTGGTGCAGGCACGCGGCATGAGCATTCTTGGCGCGGGTTTCGCTGCCGCCTTGCCCGCCATCAGCGGTTGCGCCGGTGGCGTGCTCGGTGGGCTGCTGTCCGATGGCATGTTGCGTCGCGGTCACTCGCTGACTCTGGCGCGCAAGCTGCCGATGGTGTTCGGTCTGCTGCTATCGAGCGCAGTGGTGCTGTGCATTTTCGTCGAGAGCGACACGGCTGTGATGGCGCTGATGGCCCTGGCCTTCTTCGGCAAGGGCCTCGGCTCGCTGGGCTGGACGCTGGTGGCCGACACTTCGCCTCGGCAGATCCTTGGCTTGTCCGGCGGGCTGTTCAACACCTTCGGTAACCTGGCAGCGATCACCACCCCTATAGTTATCGGCTACCTGGTAAGCCGTACCGGATCATTCGATTGGGCATTGGCCTATGTTGGTCTCAATTCCCTGCTGGCGGTCGTGAGCTTCGGCCTGATCGTCGGTCGTATTCACAGGGTCGAGTTGGACGCTGCGTCTGGCTCGGCATCCTGAGCGCACAACAGGAGCAAGCGTCATGCAGTTGATTCCCCATCAGGATTCGCCCCGTTACATCCGCCTGCACCCGAGCGACAACGTCGGCGTGGTGGTCAATGACCAGGGCGTTGCCGCGGGCGGCCAGTTCGACGATGGCCTGACGGCTATCGAAGGCATTCCGCAGAGCCACAAGGTGGCGCTGGTGGATATCGCCGAAGGCGGCGAGGTGGTGCGTTATGGCGAGGTCATCGGCTATGCGCTCAAATCCATCGCAGCCGGCAGCTGGGTCACCGAGCAGGTGCTGCGCATGCCCGAGCCGCCGGTGCTGGACAACCTGCCCAAGGCGACCATCAAGACCGCACCCGGCGAGCCGCTGGAGGGCTACACCTTCGAAGGTTTCCGCAACCCGGACGGCAGCGTCGGCACCCGTAACATCCTCGGCGTTACCACCACCGTGCAGTGCGTGGTCGGCGTGCTCGATCACGTGGTCGAGCGCGTGCGCAAGGAAGTTTTGCCCAAGTACCCCAACGTCGACGACGTGGTGGCGCTGTCGCACAGCTACGGCTGCGGCGTGGCGATCAACGCGCCGGACGCCGTGGTGCCGATCCGCACCCTGTACAACATCAGCCGCAACCCCAACCTCGGTGGCCAGGCGCTGGTGATCAGCCTCGGCTGCGAGAAGCTGCAGGCCAACCAGTTGATGGATGGCGACCAGCTCACTAACGGCATGGACGAGGAAGACTGGCTGTTCCGCCTGCAGGATTCCGGCACCGGCTTCACCGGCATGGTCGAGCAGATCATGGGCATGATCGAGGATCGCCTGAAGGTGCTCGACCAGCGTCGTCGCGAGACCGTACCGGCTTCCGAACTGGTGGTCGGTATGCAGTGCGGCGGCAGCGATGCCTTCTCCGGTATCACCGCCAACCCGGCGCTCGGCGTGGCCGCCGACCTGCTGGTGCGCGCCGGTGCCACCGTGATGTTCAGTGAGAACACCGAAGTGCGTGACGGCATCCACCTGCTGACCCCGCGTGCCGCCAGTGTCGAAGTGGCCGATGCGCTGATCCGCGAGATGGACTGGTACGACCGCTACCTGGCGCGCGGCATGGCTGACCGCAGTGCCAACACCACGCCGGGCAACAAGAAGGGCGGGCTGAACAACATCGTCGAGAAGGCCATGGGTTCCATCGCCAAGTCCGGCAACGGCACCATCGCCGGCGTTGTCGCGCCGGGCGAGCGTATTCGTGGCAAGGGCCTGTGGTTCTGCGCCACGCCGGCCAGCGACTTCATCTGCGGCACCCTGCAACTGGCGGCGGGCATGAACCTGCACATCTTCACCACGGGGCGCGGCACGCCCTATGGCCTGTCCATGGTGCCGGTGATCAAGGTGGCCACACGCACCCAACTGGCCGAGCGCTGGCCGGATCTGATCGATGTCGACGCCGGGCAGATCGTCTCCGGGCGCATGACGCTGGAGGAAATGGGCTGGCACATCTTCCAGCTCTATCTGGACGTGGCCAGCGGTCGCAAGCAGACCTGCGCCGAGCATCTGCGGCTGCACAACGACCTAGTGCTGTTCAACCCGGCGCCGGTGACCTGAGATGAGTGGCCTGTCCGATGATCTGCTCCAGGCATTGCGCGAGGCGGTCGGCGAGGCTGGCCTGATCACTGACGCCGAGCGCATGCAGAGCTACCTGAGCGACTGGCGCGGCGCCTACCGTGGCCAGGCAGCTGCCGTGCTGCGCCCGGCGTCGACCGAGGAGGTTGCTGCCGTGGTACGGCTGTGCGCGCAGGCCGGCGTCGCCCTGGTGCCTCAAGGCGGCAATACCGGCCTGTGCGGCGGCTCGATCCCGGATGACTCTGGCGCGCAGGTCGTGCTGTCGCTGACGCGCATGAAGCGTATCCGTGCAGTGGACGTGGGTAATGAAACCATCACCGTCGAAGCGGGGGTGATCCTGCAGCAGTTGCAGGAGGCTGCCGTCGAAGTCGGCCGGCTGTTCCCGCTGTCGCTGGGCGCCGAGGGCAGTTGCACGGTTGGTGGCAACCTGGCGACCAATGCCGGCGGCACCGCGGTGCTGCGTTACGGCAACATGCGCGACCTGACCCTGGGGCTGGAAGTGGTGTTGCCCGATGGGCGTATCTGGGACGGCCTGCGCGGGTTGCGCAAGGACAATACCGGCTACGACCTCAAGCACCTGTTCATCGGCAGCGAGGGCACCCTGGGCATCATTACCGCCGCCGTGCTCAAGTTGTTCCCCGCCGTGCGCAGCCTGACCACCGCCTGGGTGGCGCTGCCCAGTCCGCAGGCAGCGGTCGAGCTGATCGGGCAGATGCGCGGGCTGTGTGGCGACCGCCTGACCGGCTTCGAACTGATGTCGCGGCAAAGCGTCGAGTTCGTCCTGCGCCATGTCGCCGGTGTCAGCGATCCCTTCGCCGACACGCATCCCTGGTACGTGCTGATCGAGCTGAGTGACACCCAGCCCAACGCGCCCTTGAACGAGTTGCTGGAAGAGGGCCTCGGTGCTGCCTTCGAACAGGGCGTGGCGCTGGATGCCGTGGTCGCCGCCAGCGACGCGCAGGTGCGCGCCTTGTGGGCGTTGCGTGAAGGCATCTCGGAGGCGCAGAACCACGAAGGGCCGAGCCTCAAGCACGACATCAGCGTGCCGGTCAGCCGTATTCCCGACTTCATCGAACTTACCGATGCCGCACTGCAGCAGGCCTTCCCCGGTGTGCGCATCGTGGCCTACGGGCACGTCGGCGACGGCAACCTGCATTACAACATCAGCAAGCCAATCGGCGCCGAGGATGTCGCGTTCAAGGCGCAGGCCGAGGCGATCATGCGCGTGATCTACGACCAGACCCTGCGCTATGCCGGCAGCATCAGCGCTGAACATGGCCTGGGACAGTCCAAGCGCCTGGCTGCGCAGCACTACAAGGCGCCGCTGGAGCTGGAGTTGATGGCTCGGGTCAAGCAGGCGCTGGATCCGACCGGGCTGATGAATCCGGGCAAATTGCTGTAAATCGCAAGATCCAAACAGGAGGAACCATGAGCAAACCCAAGGTGCTGCAGATCGGCCCGCTGAGCGAGCGTTTCAACCGCGAGCTGGCCGACGAGTACGAGGTCAGCGCGCTGTGGCAACAGGCCGAGCCGCTGGCATTCCTGCGTGAACAGGGCGAGCAGTTCATCTACATGGTGTCCTCGGCACGCTTCGGCTGCACGGCTGACCAGCTCGCGCTGCTGCCCAATCTGCGCGCCATCTGCAGCTTCGGTGTGGGCTACGATCCCTATCCGCTGGATCTGCTGCGTGATCGCGGCATCGTGCTCAGCACCACGCCGGACGTGCTCAACGACTGCGTCGCCGACCTGGCCATGGGCCTGATGATCGATAGCGCGCGGCGCCTGTCCGAGGCTGATCGCTTCGTGCGCAGCGGCGCCTGGAGCAGCACCTCGGGCTTCCCGCTGGCGCGTCGGGTCAGCGGCAAGCGCCTGGGGATCGTCGGCCTTGGCCGCATCGGCGAGGCAGTGGCCTTGCGCGCCTCCGGTTTCTCCATGCCGGTGCGTTACCACAATCGCCGTGCGGTCGAGGGCAGCCCTTACCAGCACGAGCCGGATCTGCTGGCGCTGGCGCGCTGGGCGGACTTCCTGGTGCTGACCTGCCCGGGCGGCAAGGCCACCCATCACCTGATCAACGCCGAGGTGCTCGAAGCACTCGGCCCGGATGGCTTTCTGGTCAACGTCGCGCGTGGCTCGGTGGTCGATGAGGCCGCGCTGATCACGGCGTTGCAGGGCAAAGTGATTGGCGGCGCCGGGCTGGACGTTTTCGAGCGCGAACCCCAGGTGCCGGCGGCGCTGCGCGAGCTGGACAACGTGGTGCTGTTGCCGCACGTCGGCAGCGGCAGCCTCGAAACCCGCCAGCAGATGGCCGATCTGGTACTGGACAACCTGCGCGCCTTCATCGCTACCGGCGAGTTGCTGACTCCATTGTAGGGCGGTTGCAACCCGCCAACCGAGGCGGCGGGGTTCACCCGCCCTACGGTTCTGAATACGCCGGGTTGGCAATCGCTGCCTGGCCTATCGTTGCACCGTCACGAGCGGTGCAATCGTTCCTTACCTCCTTGCAGTACCCCCGGCGCACCACAAGTGCGCCGTTTTTTCTTCCGCGCGCTGATGTCGGTGCCTCATGCCTTGTAAACTGTTGCGTTTTCCGCAGGCAAGGGGCCATCCACCGTGCAGTCGGTCATTTCCATCCAGCAACTGAACAAGATCTATGCGTCCGGCCATCCGGCGCTGCAAGGCATCGACCTGGACATTCGCCAGGGCGAGATCTTCGCCTTGCTCGGCCCCAACGGCGCGGGCAAGACCACCCTGATCAGCATCATCTGCGGCATCGTCAATCCGGGCGAGGGCAAGGTGCTGGTCGGCGGCAAGGACATCGTCCGTGACTACCGCGCGGCCCGCTCGCAGATCGGCCTGGTGCCGCAGGAACTGGTCAGCGACGTGTTCGAAACCGTCTGGGCGACGGTCAAGTTCAGCCGTGGCCTGTTCGGCAAGAAACCCGACCCGGCCTACCTGGAGCAACTGCTCAAGGATCTGTCGCTGTGGGACAAACGCAACGCCAAGATCATGGAACTGTCCGGCGGCATGAAGCGCCGGGTGATGATCGCCAAGGCGCTCTCGCACGAGCCGCAGATTCTCTTCCTTGACGAGCCCACCGCTGGCGTCGACGTGGAGCTGCGCCGCGACATGTGGAACATGGTGCGGCGCCTGCGTGAGCGCGGCGTGACCATCATCCTGACCACCCACTACATCGAGGAGGCCGAGGAAATGGCCGACCGCATCGGGGTGATTAGCAAGGGCCGCATCATCCTGGTGGAAGACAAGCAGGTGCTGATGCACAAGCTGGGCAAGAAGCAGCTGACCCTGCACCTGCAGCAGCCGCTGTCCTGCGTGCCGGCCGAGCTGTCGCGCTATGGCCTGGAACTGGCCGATCAGGGCCATGCCCTGGTGTTCACCTTCGATGCCCAGCACGAGAACACCGGCATCGCCGAACTGCTGCGCGACCTGGCTCAGCACGGCATCGACTTCAAGGATCTGCAGTCGAGCCAGAGTTCGCTGGAGGAGATTTTCGTGTCACTGCTGGAGGAGTCGCGCGCATGAACCTGTATGCCATCAAGGCCATCTACCTGTTCGAGCTGGCGCGCACCTGGCGCACCCTGCTGCAGAGCATCGCCACGCCAGTGATCAGTACCTCGCTGTACTTCGTGGTATTCGGCTCGGCCATCGGTTCGAGCATGACCCAGGTACAGGGCGTGAGCTACGGCGCTTTCATCATTCCCGGCCTGATCATGCTAGCGCTGCTGACCGAGAGCATTTCCAACGCCTCGTTCGGCATCTACATGCCCAAGTATTCCGGAAGTATCTACGAGCTGCTGTCGGCACCGGTGTCCTATCTGGAAATTCTCATCGGGTATGTCGGCGCGGCGGCGACCAAGTCGGTGATCCTCGGTCTGATCATCCTGCTCACCGCGAGGCTGTTCGTCGATTTCGAGATTCAGCATCCAATCTGGATGGCGGCGTTCCTGGTACTGACGGCTCTGACCTTCAGCCTGTTCGGTTTCATCATCGGCGTCTGGGCCGATGGCTGGGAGAAACTGCAGATCGTCCCGGCGCTGATCGTCACGCCACTGACCTTTCTCGGCGGCGCCTTCTATTCGATCAGCATGCTGCCGCCTGCCTGGCAGACGGTGACCCTGTTCAACCCGGTTGTGTACCTGATCAGCGCTTTCCGTTGGAGCTTCTACGGCGTGTCCGATGTCAACGTCGGCGTCAGCCTGGCGATGGTGCTGGGCTTTTTGGCGCTATGCATTCTGCTGGTGGGCTGGATTTTCAAGACCGGCTACCGGCTCAAGAGCTGAGGCCATTCGCGGCTGAAGCCGCTCCTACATAGGTCGCGTACGCCTCTGATTGTAGGAGCGGCTTCAGCCGCGAAACGATAGAAATGAGGGGGCGCATCATGCGCCCCTTGTTCGTTTGCAGCCTGTAGAGCGGGTGCAACCCGCCAATGAATAGATGGTGGCACGGAACCGTGGGAGGCGCTTTAGCGGCGATTGATGTCAAGTCGTCGCGGCTAAAGCCCTTCCCACAGAAGCTCTACCGTGTTCGGCTTGCTCACTTAACCCGCACTTCACACTCGAAGGTTTCCGCTGGCGGCACGTTCGGCTCCCAGGGTTGCTGGTAGGTCAGCAGCAGGCGACCTTCGCCTGGCTCACGTGCGGTGAAGCGCCAGGTGGAGATGCCGCCAGCACCCACCAGCCCAGCGTCTTCCGGGTTGCTGTAGACCTCGGGGCCGAGGCTCTGCAGCACGCCCGGCGCAGCATCACGCACGTCCCAGCGAAACCCGGTGGTGGGGTTGCTGGGCAGGCTGAGAATCAGCTGCTGACCCTTGTTCAGCGTCAGCGGGCACTGCCGATCCTTCTTCAGTTCCAGCGTGCCGGATTGATGGGCGCAGGCCGTAAGCAGGGCCAGGGCGGGCAGGGTAAGCAGGCGCAAGGTGGCGTGCATGACGAACTCCAGTCGACGAAACCTGGCCCAGCATAGCGGCATAGACCTGTCGGTGGCGACCTTGGAGATGCGCGGCTTGCTGTGGGAGCGAGCTCTGCTCGCGAATATTGGCGAGGCTGAAAAGCTTCGCGAGCAACGCCCGCTCCCACATCTGTCTGTCTAGTCGAACAACACCTTGGCCACGTCGCTGTAGCGCTTGGCGAAGTGCACGGTAATGCCTTCCTTGAGATAGTCCGGGAGTTCCTCGTAGCTGCCGCGATTGGCCTCCGGCAGGATCAGTTCATGGATCTTCTGCCGCCGCGCCGCGATCACTTTCTCGCGCACGCCACCGATGGGCAGCACCTGGCCAGTGAGGGTCAACTCGCCGGTCATGGCTACGCCTTTCTTCGGCGCCTGGTTGCGCGCGAGCGACAGCAGGGCGCTGGCCATGGTGATGCCGGCACTGGGGCCATCCTTGGGCGTGGCCCCTTCCGGTACATGCAGGTGGACGAAGGCCTGGTCGAAGAAGGTCGGATCGCCGCCGAACTGCTTCAGATGCGAGCTGACGTAGCTGTAGGCGATCTCCGCCGACTCCTTCATCACTTCGCCGAGCTGGCCGGTGAGCTTGAAACCGCGATTGAGCGTATGGATGCGCGTCGCTTCGATCGGCAATGTGGCGCCGCCCATGCTGGTCCAGGCCAGGCCGGTGATCACCCCGGTGCCGGCCAGTACGCGCTCATTGCGGAATACCGGCATGCCGAGGGCTTGCTCGAGATCCTTGGCGCCAATGCGAATCTTCGCTTCGGGATCGTCCAGTAGCTTCACCACTGATTTACGCACCAGCTTGCCCAGCTGTTTCTCCAGCTGACGCACGCCGGCTTCGCGGGCATAGCCTTCGATGACTGCACGCAGCGCTGCATCGCTGATGGACAGTCGCGCCTTCGGCACGCCGGCCTTGTCCAGTTGCTTGGGCCACAGGTGGCGCTTGGCGATGGCCAGCTTTTCCTCGGTGATATAGCCGGACAGGCGGATCACTTCCATGCGGTCGAGCAGCGGGCCGGGAATGGAGTCTAGGGTGTTGGCGGTGCAGACGAACAGCACCTTGGACAGGTCCAGGCGCAGGTCCAGGTAGTGGTCGAGGAACTCGACGTTCTGCTCCGGATCGAGGGTCTCCAGCAGCGCCGAGGCCGGGTCGCCCTGGTAGCTGGTACCCATCTTGTCGATCTCGTCGAGCATGATCACCGGGTTCATCACCTCGGCTTCCTTCAGTGCCTGTACCAGCTTGCCGGGCATGGCGCCGATGTAGGTGCGGCGGTGGCCCTTGATCTCCGCCTCGTCCCGCATACCGCCTACCGAGAAACGGTAGAACGGCCGGCCGAGCGATTCGGCGATGGATTTGCCGATGCTGGTCTTGCCCACGCCGGGCGGGCCGACCAGTAGCACGATGGAGCCGGCGATCTCGCCCTTGAAGGCGCCGACGGCGAGGAACTCGGTAATACGCTCCTTGATGTCGTCCATGCCCGCATGGTGCTTGTCCAGCACCTTGCGCGCGTGGCCCAGGTCGAGCTTGTCCTGGCCATGAATGCCCCAGGGCAGAGCGGTGGACCAGTCCAGATAATTGCGCGTGACGGCGTACTCAGGCGAGCCGGCTTCGAGGATCGACAGCTTGTTCAGCTCCTCGTCGATGCGTTTCTGCGCCTGCGCCGGCAGGGTCTTGCCTTCGAGGCGGGCGAGGAATTCCTCGCGGTCGGCACTCTTGTCGTCCTTGCTGATGCCCAGTTCCTGCTGGATCAGCTTGAGCTGTTCCTTGAGGAAAAACTCGCGCTGGCGCTCGCCGATCTGCTTGTTCACTTCAGCCGACAGCTCTTTCTGCAAGCGGCCGACCTCGACTTCTTTGCGCAGCAGCGGCAGCACCTTCTCCATGCGCTTGAGCATGGGCACGGTATCGAGCACTTCCTGCAGCTCGCGGCCCGGGGCGGTGGTCAACGCGGCGGCGAAGTCGGTGAGCGGCGACGGATCATTGGGGCTGAAGCGGTTCAGGTAGTTCTTCAGCTCTTCGCTGTACAGCGGGTTGAGCGGCAGCAGCTCCTTGATCGCGTTGATCAGCGCCATGCCATAGGCCTTGACCTCGTCGCGCGGGTCGTTGGGCGCCTGCGGATATTCGACTTCGGCCAGGTACGGGCCGCGGCGGCTGAGCCAGCCACGGATGCGCACACGGGTCAGACCCTGGGCAACGAACTGCAGCTTGCCACCTTCCTCGCTGACATGGTGCACACGCACCAGGGTGCCGTGTTCGGGCAGGCTGTCGAGATCGAACTCGCCGTGCTCGTCCGGTGGGGTGTCGACGAAGAACACCGCCATGCACTTGTGCTCGGTGTTGCCAACACGGGTGAGGGTTCGGCCCCAGGGTTGCTCGTTGACGATCACCGGCAACACCTGCGCCGGGAAGAACGGGCGGTTGTGGATGGGGATGATGTAGAGCTTGTCCGGCAACTGCTGCGCGGGCAATACCAGGCCGGTGCTATCGGCCTGGACGTGAACTTCGACGGTTTCCGGGGTGTTGTCCTGATCGTTCATGGAGCACCTTTACGTGTACGTTGGGAGCGACATGGGGCGACCGCAGGGTTATTTCAACGGTTCACTCAAGAGTCAGGCGAATGCCCAGCAGGCGCTGTTCGATCAGCGGAGTGAGCAAGGCAAAGCATTCGCCTGGGGTGAGGCGAATTCGCGGTGCCTCGATCAGGTCGCTCTGCAGGCGTTCGAGCAGGGCGAGCAGGTGCGGATCCTGTTCCTGGTCGAACAGCCGGTTGCAGAGAAAGCGCAGTTGCATCTGCAAACCGGGCGGGCAGCGTTGGTAGTTGGCCGCGCGTACGGTCAGACCGCGCAGCCTGGCGAGGTCTTCAAGCGAGCGGCAGGACTCGCCAAGACCACGAACGCCAGGGTGGTGATGGTGACGGTAGAGGCGATCTTCGAACTGTTCGATCACGCCCAGCAATGCCTCGATCAGCCGGCAATGCGCATCGAAGTCGGCTGGGTTGCGGCGTAGCCGTGGCCAGTGCTGCTGCAGTGGCGGCAATTGCAGGTCGGTGTCGGACCAGCCAAGCCAGAGCCCGTCTAGCTGGTGCGCCAGCGCGTTGCGCTGGGCTACACCATCGGCGTCCTGCTGTGCGCCCAGGCCGCGGTGTTTCTGCAATGCCTGAAGCAGGTCGAGGCATCGCCGTACGATATCGGCGTCCGCCTGTTTGCCTGCGTGGTCACGACGCGTTCGCACGCGTCGCAACAGGCCATCGGCCAGTGCCAGCAACGGGGCCAGCAGGAGGAGAATCAGTGTTGCGTCACTCATTGGGGCTCGCTTGTTGTACCGATTACAGGTTCGAGGCAACTCTCCTGCCAGTTGCCGCAACTGTGGAATATGGTCTGATAAACGCTTGGTAAGTGCACGTTAATGGCGCCTGATGGTATGCAGTGGTGCGTTTTCTTTCAGGTTGCTATAGGTG
Organism: Pseudomonas sediminis; assembly: GCF_039555755.1. Taxonomy (NCBI): domain Bacteria; kingdom Pseudomonadati; phylum Pseudomonadota; class Gammaproteobacteria; order Pseudomonadales; family Pseudomonadaceae; genus Pseudomonas; species Pseudomonas sediminis. Next base: position 394,018 of record NZ_CP154631.1, on the reverse strand, counting down.
CAACCATCTCGCTGATGGGAGGTTGCGGCGTTTTCCCTCTGAAAGGAGTAAAGTGCAACCCTTGTTTCGTGCCGCCAGTCTTTTGCGATGTTGCAAGCCCGTGTGATCCGCCTGGATGAACAGGCCCATGAACATGCCCACGATCATCATCAGCTGGTGATGTCCTTGATCGGGCGCGCCGAATTTGAAGTCGGCGGCCGCGGTGGGGAGGTCTGTCGCATGCGCGCCTGTCTGGTGCCAGGCGACGCCGCTCACCAGTTCGCCGGCATGGGCGACAACCGCATGCTGATTCTGGATCTGGACGAGCAGGACACCCCCAGTGAAGACCTGGAGCTGCTCCACCGTCTGTTCGAAACACCGCGCTATCCCGCCCTTGATGTCGATTTTCAGCACCTTCTGACCTATGCCGGCGCCGAACTGGAACGCTATGGCAGCGACCCGATCCTCGCACGTTCTCTTGGTGGCGTCCTGCTGCGGGCCTTGCACCTGCGCCTGTTCGGCGAGCAGCGCAGGCAGCCGCAAGGGACACTGGATCTGCAACGCCTGAACGACTACATAGCTGAACATCTGGCCCGGCGGATCAGTGTTGCCGAACTGGCTCAGGAGATGTGCCTGAGCCCCAGCCACTTTCATGCCCTGTTCAAGGACAGTGTCGGCCTGACCCCGCATCAGTACCTGCTCAAGACCCGTCTCGACCGCGCTGCGCGAATGCTGCGTGAGAGCAATCTGCCGCTGGTACGCATCGCCGAGGAATGTGGCTTTTCCAGCCAGAGCGCCCTGACCACGGCGATGCGCCGTTACATGGGGCTGACCCCGAAGCGCCTGCGCGCCGCCTGACTCGCGCTTTTGTGGGAGCGAGCTCTGCTCGCGAAACTTTTGCTGCTGCTGTTCGCGAGCAGAGCTCGCTCCTACAGGGCTGGCAGTTCAGGAGAGGGGCGCCTGTCACCTTGTTGATCACACCACCACATCAGCAGTGGCGTAACCCAGCATTGGCGCAACGCGAATATCGCCCAGTCGAGTAGGGTGGGCTTCAGCCCACCAGTCAGCCCACGCCTCATGTAAGCCGACGATGGGCTGAAGCGGATCGCCGCCCGGCCCACTCTACCCATTCTCAGGCGTAGTTCTGCGGGCTGAGCTTGCGCTCGATCAGCTCGATGAGGATGTGCAGGGTCTTGATGTGCAGTTCCTGTACGCGGTCGGCGAAGTCGCCGCCCGGGGCACAGATGCACACGTCGGCCAGGCTTTCCAGCAGCGAGCCGGGCTTGCCGGTCAGGGCGATCACCTTCACGCCCAGCGTCTTGGCCGCTTCGGCGGCCTTGACCACGTTCGGGCTCTTGCCGCTGGTGCTGATGGCGATCAACACGTCACCTGCGCGGCCGTGGGACTCGATGTAGCGCGAGAAGATGAAGTCGTAACCAAAGTCGTTGGCCACGCAGCTGATATGGCTGGGGTCGCTGATCGACACGGCGGCGATGCCGGGACGGTTCTTGCGGTAGCGCCCGGTCAGTTCCTCGGCGAAGTGCATGGCGTCGCACATCGAGCCGCCATTACCACAGGAAAACGCCTTGCCCTTGTTCTCGAAGCTTTCGACCAGCAGTTCAGCGGCCTTCTGGATGTTGCCCAGGGTCTGCTCGTTGGCGAGGAAGGCCTCCAGCGCGCGCTGGGCTTCCTGCAGGCTGTTGCGGATATGTTCGATCATCTCGGGCCTCAAGGCAGGTCGCTGCTGGAATAGAAGGCGGTCAACACTTTCACCAGGTGATCCAGATCATGGCTGCCGGCCAGTTCGCGGATCGAGTGCATGGCGAAGGTGGGCAGGCCGATGTCGACCGTGCGCACGCCAAGCTGGCTGGCGGTGATCGGGCCGATGGTGGAGCCGCAGCCCATGTCGCTGCGCACCACGAAACTCTGCACCGGCACTTCGTTTTCCAGGCACAGGTGGCGGAAGAAACCGGCGGTCTCGCTGTTGGTGGCGTAGCGCTGGTTGCTGTTGATCTTGATCACCGGGCCGGCGTTGAGCTTGGGCCCGTGGTTGCCGTCGTGCTTGTCGGCGTAGTTGGGGTGTACGCCGTGAGCGTTGTCCGCCGACACCAGCAGCGAGCGCTGGATAGTGCGAACGAAAGCATCGCCGCCAGGTAGTACGCGGCGCAGCACCTGTTCGAGGAAGGGGCCGTCGGCGCCACAGGCGGAGCAGGAGCCGACTTCTTCGTGGTCGGTGCAGACCAGTACACAGGTTTCCTCGTCATCGGATTCGATCAGTGCCAGCAGGCCGGCGTAGCAGGACAGCAGATTGTCCAGGCGTGCGCTGGCGATGAAATCCTGGTTGAGACCGACGATGGCGGCGCTCTGGGTGTCGTAGAAGCTCAGTTCATAGTCCAGCACTGCGTCCGGGTTGAAGTCGTGCTCCATGGCCAGCTGTTCGGCGAGCAGGGCGCGGAAGTCGGCGGTTTCGCTGCTGGCCAGTTGGGCCAGGATCGGTGGTAGCTCGTTCTGCGGATTGATCGCCCAGCCCTGGTTGGCCTCGCGGTTGAGGTGGATGGCCAGGCTGGGGATCACGGCGATGGGCTGGTAGAAGTCGATCAGTTGGCTTTCGACCTTGCCGTCGCGGCGGTAGGTCACGCGGCCGGCCAGCGATAGGTCGCGGTCGAACCAGGGGGCGAGCAGGGCGCCGCCGTAGACTTCCACGCCGAGCTGGAAGAAGCCCTGGCGCTGTAGTTCCGGATTCGGCTTGACGCGCAGGCAGGGGCTGTCGGTATGGGCACCGACCAGGCGAATGCCGCCATCGACGGCCGGGCGCTTGCCCAGCTTGAAAGCGATGATCGAGGAGTCGTTGCGGGTCACGTAATAGCGGCCGCCGGCTTCGGTCTGCCAGGGCGCGCGTTCGTCTAGATGGCGGTAACCCGCGGCTTCTAGGCGCATGGCCAGGCTGGTGGTGGCATGGAAAGGCGTCGGCGAGGCGTTGAGAAAATCGAGCAAGCCTTGGATCAGTTCTTCGCGCATAGGGACTCCGGGCAACGATGGCGCGAGTGTAACCAATTTGCATCGCGCTGTGCCGGCTGCGCACTTGTTTGGGGCGATAGTTTCAGACTATCCGCGGGTAAGGTGCGCTGCGCGTTTGCGGTCTGAGATCGCCCGATCGCCTTTGCTGGTGCGCACGGCGCACCCTACGGGCGTGAGGAGCGGGAGTTGTCAGAACGGCGCTGGGCATTCGAAGCGTAGACGCTCGCCCGTTTGCGGATGGGTGAGGGCGAGCATGCTGGCGTGCAGGCACAAGCGCTCATGGGCTGCCAGGGCCTGCTCATGGGCGTAGAGACGATCGCCCAGCAGCGGATGGCCGATGGACAGCATATGCACGCGCAACTGGTGTGAACGGCCGGTGATGGGCGTGAGCTCGACCCGGCACCAGTCGCCGCAGCGCTCGACGATGCGCCAGTGGGTCAGGGCGTGCTTGCCCAGTTCGTGATCGACGACGTGACGCGGCTTGGTCGGCGGGTCATAGCGCAGCGGCAGATCGATACTGCCGCTGTCGGCCTGCGGCTGGCCCCAGCACAGGGCGGTGTAGGCTTTCTCGGTTTCACGGTCGTGGAACTGGCGCGACAGCTCGCGGTGGCTGTCGGCATCGCGGGCCAGGACGATGATGCCGGAGGTCTCCCAGTCCAGCCGATGGACGATGCGCGCCTCGGGGTAGCCGTTTTCCTGCAGGCGGGTGACCAGGCAATCCTTGTTGTCATCGGCGCGGCCAGGCACCGACAGCAGTAGGGTGGGCTTGTTGATCACCAGCAGGGCGGCGTCCTGGTGGAGAATTTCGATCTGGCTAAGCGGCATGGGGCGTTCGCAACGGTCTGGTAGGAGCGAGCTCTGCTCGCGAAAAATGCAGGTCACCGATATTCGCGAGCAGAGCTCGCTCCTACGGGCTATTGATGGCTACAAACGAACACGGCGGCCGAAGCCGCCGTGAGCGCAACTGGACTCGATTAACGATCCGGCAGAGTGATGTTCAACTCCAGAATCGAGCAGCTGCCCTGGTTTTCCAGTGCAACCTGTACCTGGTCAGAGTCGATGTTGACGTACTTGCGGATCACTTCCACCAACTCCTGCTGCAGGGCAGGCAGGTAGTCCGGCTGAGTACGCTGGCCACGTTCGTGGGCAACGATGATCTGCAGGCGCTCTTTGGCGATGGATGCGGTGGTTTCCTTCTTGCGTGAACGCAAGAAGTCAAAAATATTCATTCTCGACCTCCAAACAGGCGCTGCAGGAAGCCCTGCTTCTTCACATCCAGGAAGCGGTGCGCGACTTCCTTGCCAAGCAGGCGATCAACAGCGTCGCTGTAGGCCTGGCCGGCATCGCTTTGGTCATCGAGGATGACCGGGATGCCCTGGTTGGACGCCTTGAGCACGGCCTGGGATTCGGGGATCACGCCGAGCAGGCGGATGGCGAGGATTTCCTCGACGTCTTCGACACCGAGCATTTCGCCCTTGGTGACGCGCTCGGGGTTGTAGCGGGTCAGCAGCAGGTGTTCCTTGATCGGCTCTTCGCCTTTCTCGGCGCGGCGTGATTTGCTCGCCAGTAGGCCGAGCATGCGGTCGGAGTCACGTACCGAGGACACTTCCGGGTTGGTCACGACGATGGCTTCGTCGGCGAAATACATCGCCAGGTGTGCACCCTTCTCGATACCAGCAGGCGAGTCGCAGACCACATATTCGAAATTTTGCGACAGCTCATTGATGACTTTCTCGACGCCTTCGAGGGTCAGTGCGTCCTTGTCACGGGTCTGGCTGGCGGCCAGCACGTAGAGGTTCTCGAGACGCTTGTCCTTGATCAGGGCCTGAGTGAGGGTGGCTTCGCCGTTGACCACGTTGACGAAGTCGTACACCACGCGGCGTTCGCAGCCCATGATCAGGTCGAGGTTACGCAGGCCGACGTCGAAGTCGACGATGACGGTCTTGTGGCCGCGCAGGGCGAGGCCGGTACCGATGGCGGCGCTGGTGGTGGTTTTACCGACGCCACCCTTGCCGGAAGTGACTACGAGGATCTTGGCCAAGGTGATTCACCCTAAAAATGAATAAAACGCGGGAATCCGTCAGCCAATCGAGGCTTCCAGATGCCTTTTTGTGTCCGTAAAAAAGTGGCCGCAGTATCCGTTAAAGGCGGGTGATGTTCAACACGTCACCCGACAGGCTGACATGTACCGCATCGCCCCACAGCGGGTCGCGGCGCAGGTCTTCGGCGACCTTGTAATGGCCGGCGATCGACAGCATTTCGGCGCCCATTTGCTGACAGAAAATCCGTGCCTTGGTGTTGCCCTTGATGCCCGCCAGAGCGCGGCCGCGCATGGGCGCGTAAACATGGATGTTGCCATCGGCGAGAAGTTCCGCCCCGGCGCTGACCGGCGCCAGCACGATCAGATCGCCACCCTGGGCATAGACCTGCTGCCCGCCGCGCACCGGGCTGGTGATGATGCGGCTGGGTTTGTGCTCGGGTTCGGCGGGCTTTTCTACAATTTTTTTCGGCGCTGGATCGAGAGGGCGTTCGCGTGCGCCGGATGGCGGCAGTACTGGCAGATCCATGGCTTCGGCTGCGGCGACATCGCTTTCGCGAGAGGCGCGGATGGCCAGGGTACGCAGGCCGTGGCGGCGGCAGACCGCCATCAGCTCTGCCAGATCCAGTTCGCCTTCGCCTTCCGGCAGTTTGTCCAGGGCCAGTACCAGCGGCGTATTGCTGAAGAAGGCCGGGGCCTGGGCGACTTTTTCCGTCAGTTGCGCATCGAGGCGTTCGAGATCGTTGTGCGCCAGTTCCATCACAGTGATGGCGAGCATGCTGCCCTTGAGCTGGAATACGGGGTCTTGGGCGAGGAGGTCGGCTTGGCTCATGGTGATGCGATGGGCCTTCTGGCGAGTCGAAAGATGCCCGGACTTATAACGAGATAGCCCGCATGCCGCAAGCCGCCTGAGCAGACGAGTCCGACCGGAGGCGAAGCTGTCCCGCCGCTGGGCGGTCGCCGTGACCAGCATGGCTCGCAGCGAAGCCGCCGAGCGAGGGGGAAACTGCGTTAGAATGCGCGGCTTTGTATGTGATCGGAAACGCCTCATGGATCGCCCCCGCTTTCGCGCCTATTTTCTTCATCCGCGCTTCTGGCCACTGTGGCTGGGGTTCGGGTTGCTGTGGCTGGTGGTGCAGCTGCCTTACGCGCTGCAACTGAAGCTGGGGCGGGCACTGGGCTGGCTGATGTATCGCACGGCGAGCTCGCGCCGGCAGATTGCCGCGCGCAATTTGGAGCTGTGTTTCCCAGGCAAGAGTGCTGCCGAGCGCGAACGTCTGTTGAAGGAGAATTTCGCCTCCACCGGTATCGCCTTCTTCGAGATGGCCATGAGCTGGTGGTGGCCCAGGGCGCGCCTGGCTCGCCTGGCGCACGTCGAAGGCCTCGAGCATCTGCAGCGGGCGCAGGCCGAGGGGCAGGGCGTGATCCTCATGGCCGTGCATTTCACCACCCTGGAGATTGGCGCCGCGCTGCTCGGTCAGTTGCACACCATCGACGGCATGTACCGCGAGCACGACAACCCGCTGTTCGACTACATCCAGCGCCGTGGCCGCGAACGCCACAACCTCGATGCAACCGCTATCGAGCGTGAGGATATTCGAGCGATGCTCAAGGTGCTGCGTGCCGGTCGCGCCATCTGGTACGCGCCGGATCAGGACTATGGGCGCAAGCAGAGCATCTTCGTGCCGTTGTTCGGCATCCAGGCGGCGACGGTTACCGCCACCACCAAGTTCGCTCGCCTGGGCAAGGCGCGCGTGGTGCCCTTCACCCAGCAGCGTTTGGCCGACGGCAGCGGTTATCGCCTGGTGATCCATCCGCCGCTTGAAGGCTTCCCGGGTGACAGCGAAGAGGGCGATTGCCTGCGCATCAATCAGTGGATCGAGCAGGTGGTGAGCGCCTGCCCGGAGCAGTACCTGTGGGCGCACCGTCGCTTCAAGACGCGTCCCGAGGGCGAGCCGAAGCTGTACGGAAAGCGCGCGTAGCCCATCTATACTGCAACGAAAAACAGGATCGCCCGATGACCGTGATTGCCAGTCCCGATGCGCCCGTTACCGGGTTGATCCTCTCTGGTGGTGGGGCTCGGGCGGCCTATCAAGTGGGCGTGCTGTCGGCCATTGCCGACCTGCTGCCGGACGCCTCGCACAATCCCTTTCCGGTGATAGTTGGCACCTCGGCCGGGGCGATCAATGCCGTCAGCCTGGGCTGTGGCGCACTGCAGTTCGGCGAGGCGGTACGGCGCCTGACCTCGGTCTGGCAAGGCTTTCATACCCACATGGTGTACCGCAGCGACTTGCCGGGCGTGCTGCGCCAGGCGGCACGCTTCGTTGGCCACAGCTTGCTCGGTCTGGGGCGCGATGTGCCGGTGGCCTTGCTCGACAGTTCGCCATTGCGCGAGTTGCTGGAGCGCGAGCTGGATTTCTCTGGTATCGCGGCGGCGGTGCGTCATCGCCAGCTGCGTGCTGTGGCGGTGACGGCTTTCGGCTACGAAAGCGGTCAGGCAATGACCTTCTACCAAGGCCGCGCCACCATCGACCCCTGGTTCCGCCACCGCCGCGTGGGTGTGCCGACGCGGTTGCAACTCGACCACCTGCTGGCTAGCGCGTCGATCCCGCTGATCTTTCCGCCGGTAAAGATCAACCGCGAATATTTCGGTGACGGTGCGGTGCGCCAGGCAGCCCCGATCAGCCCCGCGCTGCACCTTGGCGCCAGCCGCGTGCTGGTGATTGGCGTCAGTGGCAACGCGCACGGTGATCCGCAAGTGCCTGCTCCGGTCAACCCTGCCAACCGTCCGCCGAGCCTGGCGCAGATCGGCGGGCATATGCTCAACAGCACCTTCATCGACAACCTGGAAACCGATATCGAGCTGCTCGAACGACTCAACCAGATGAGCGCGCTGGTGCCGCCTGAGCGGCGCCCGCGCGGTTTGGGCTTGAATCCGGTGGATGTGCTGGTGATCGCGCCGAGCCAGCCGCTGGATCAGATCGCCGCGCGCCATCAGCGTGAGCTGCCCAAGGCGCTGCGACTGTTTCTGCGCGGGCCGGGTGCGACCAAGGCGGGTGGGGCGGGCGTGCTCAGTTACTTGCTGTTCGAGCCTGGCTATTGCAACGAACTGATCGAACTAGGCTACCAGGACGCGATGACGCGCAAGGCCGACCTCTGCCGTTTTCTCGGCTTGACCGAGGTCGTCCAGTCCGCCTGATTCAGCTCAGGCCAGCACGCCATCACGAAAATCGCGCAGGGCCTGCTCGATTTCCTCGCGGCTGTTCATCACGAACGGCCCGTACTGCACGATGGGCTCGTTCAGCGGTGTGCCGGCGATCAGCAGCACTCGCGCACCCTGGGCGCTGGCCAGGTGCAGCTCACCCTCGTCGGACAGGCGCACCAGGTGCCCGGCACTGACCGGTTGAGCGCTGGCCCCAGGCAGCTCCAGCAAACCCTGGTAGACGTAGAGCATCACCCGCTGACCATCGGCCAGGCGCGGTGAGATCTGGCTGCCGGCTGGCAGATTCAGGTCGAACAGCTGAGGCTGGGTGTGCGGACGTTGCACGGCGCCAGCCTGGCGGATATCGCCGTCATCGAACTCACCGGCGATCACCACCACTTCGGCACCGGACGCTGTGTTGATGCGCGGGATATCGCTGGCTGGAATGTCGCGATAGCCCGCTTCGCCCAGCTTGTCCTTGGCTGGCAGGTTGAGCCACAGCTGGAAGCCGCGCATGGCTCCGGACTCCTGCTCGGGCATCTCGCTGTGGATGATGCCGCGCGCAGCGGTCATCCACTGCACGCCGCCGCTGCCGAGCAGACCGACGTTGCCCAGGTGATCCTCATGGCGCATGCGCCCCTCGAGCATGTAGGTGATGGTCTCGAAGCCACGATGCGGGTGCGGCGGGAAGCCGGCGATGTAGTCGTCGGGATTGTCGGTGGAAAACTCGTCGAGCATCAGAAACGGATCGAAGCGCTCCAGGCCGGGGCCGCCGATCACGCGGTTGAGGCGCACACCGGCGCCGTCGGAGGCGGGTTGCCCAGGCTGGATGCTGATGACGCGGCGTTGCGAGGTCATGGCGAGCTCCTTGAAAGGTAGGAATGACGCCATGCTAGTCGCGTTGAATCGATATTTGGGTGGAAAATTTACGGGTTATGCATCGATAAAGTCGATGCATAACCCTTGCTCAGTCGGCGATCTTCAACTTGCGCGACTCGTGATAGAAGAAGCGCAGCTTTTCGTACTCGAATGGCGAGTTCAGCTGGCCGTAGCGGAAGCCGGTATTGGCGCGGGTATCGACCACGCGCAGCACGGTAATGCCGGGGTTGCTGCGGCTGGCGTCGGCCACATCGAGGTAGTTGACCGCATTCTCCAGGCTGTAATCCGCCACCAGGCCACTGGTGTCGCGCAGGTTCGACGGGCCGAGCAGCGGCAGCATCAGGTACGGGCCGGCGGGCACGCCGTAGTAACCCAGCGTCTGGCCGAAGTCTTCGCTCAGGCGCGGCAGGCCCATCTTCGTCGCTGGGTCCCAGACGCCGCCCACCCCAAGGATGGTGTTGAACAGCAAGCGCGCGGTGCTGTTCATCGCCCGCTTGCCTTTGAGCTGCAGCACGCTGTTGGCCAGCGTGGGAATCTCGCCGAGGTTGTTGAAGAAGTTGTGTACGCCGGTCTGCACCAAGTTCGGCGTGACGTAGCGGTAGCCGTCGACCACGGGCAGGAACACCCACTGATCGAAACGGTAATTGAAGTGGTAGACGCGGCGGTTCCACGACTCCAGTGGGTCATAGACCTGCAGGGCGTCACTGGAGGCGCGTTCGAACTCTTGTTGATCCAGCCCAGGGTTGAATTGCAGGTTCTGCAGCGGATTGGTGAAGCCGTCTGCGTCGACCTGGCCTTCGGCCAGTGTCTGCCCGCTGGCCAGCAGCAGGGCGAGGATAAGAGTGCTGTGCTTAACCACGGAAGAACTCCAGCATGGCGTCACTGTTGACGCGATAGTTGAGGTTGCCGCAGTGCCCGCCACGCGGGTAAAGGGTCAGGCGGTCGCCGAAAGTGCGGCGCAGGAAGCCGATATCGCCTGGGCCGAGGATCAGGTCGTCGGCATTGTGCATCACCGAGACCTTGTCGCTGCTTTTGAGGTAGTCCTCCAGGGCATAGAGGCTGCTCTTGTCGATCAACTGGTTGAGGCTGCCGCCGTCATAACGCGCACGCCACATGGGCATCAACTGTTCGGCGATGTAGCAGTCAAAGTCGCAGCGCAGAGCCATCTGGAAGAACGGCGTGAGGCTGGTGCTCTCGGTGATGCGGTAGTCGCGCGGGGTAATCAGGCCACGGCGGTTGAGCAGGTCCGAAGTGAAGACGATAACGGCCGACGAGAAGCGGAACGAGGTGCCGATCAGCATCGCCATCTGCTCGTCGGAGAGTTTTTCCTTGGATTGCTGGAAGTCGTAGAGCATGGCCTCGTTGATATCGAGGTAGCCCTTGTCGTTGAAGTAGCGAGTCAGCTTGCCCAGCACCAGGTCATAGAAATTGGTGCTGTTGTCGATGCCTTGCACCTTGGTCTGCACCAGCTTGTCCAGGTTGCTGACAGAGGTGTAGAGGTTGACCGGCGGGTTGAGCAGCAGCACGCGTTTGAAATCGAAGGCACGCCGGGTTTCGTCCAGCTGGCTGACGAAGGCGGCATGCAGCGCCCCCAGGCTGTAGCCGGTCAGCAGGAACTCGCTGACCTCCAGCTTTGGATGCTGAGCACGCACGGCCTGCATGGCGCGGTACAGATCGTCGGCATCATCCGGGCTGTAGCCTGGCGTGGCCGAGCGCGAGGCAGCGGCCATGAAGTCGTAGCTGGTCGGCGACGACAGCTGCACGACATGGAAGCCAGCGCCGTAGAAGAGTTTCTTCAGGTATTCGTTGGTGCCGCTGGCGTAGTGTGCGCCGGTGCCGGCGATGATGAAGATCAGCGGCGCGCGGCCTTTCTGCTCGGCCAGGCGATAACGCAGCCGGGTCACTGGCCAGAAGTTCTCCAGCAACTCGAATTGTCGATCCGGGCGCAGGCGTACCGAGTAATCGCGCTGCCGGATGTCTGCATCGGCCGGCAGCGCCGGGCGCAGCTCGGGCGGTGTGGTGGCGATGGTCGCTTCGAACGGGTTGGCCAATGGATAGCCGTAGCTTTCCGCATCCAGATCGGCGGCCATCGCTGAGATACAGAAGGCCAGGCCACCGAGCAAGGCGGCGAGTCGGGCAAGGCTGGGCATGTGTTAAGTCCCTTTGAATAAGAGAGCGTCTGGATTGAACAGCTGGCTTATGACAGCAGCAAGCGGGGCAAAGTGCCAGACTATCCTGCCTTATCTCAAGGAAACATGCGTAGCCGCAACAGGAGGCGCGCGACCACTGACTTCAGGCTTTTTAATCAGGCGTGGTGGTGCAGCCAGGCATGCTTTGGGCGCTCTGCCGCAGGCTGACGACGGCGTTCGAAACGCTGCCAGACCTTTTCGTGGAAGTAGAAGCCCACCGAGTTGCACAGGGGCTCGATGGCCGCCACCATGCCGCTGGCTGCGACACTGCCAGTCAGGGCATAGGTAACGGCGAAGGCGATGCAGAAGTGCATGATGGTGAAGGTCAGGGTCTTGAGCATGATGCACCTCGTTGAGAATCATTTCGTCATGTAAGAGAGGCTAGTCCTGTTCGTCAGTGTCGGGAAATGTGGCCTTTGCATGGTCTTGATAGTGTTGATCAATTGATTTTTGTTCTTGGAGAGTCTCTTTCTATTTATTTTGCCTCGGGGTGTCTGCGTTAAGGTGGCGCTCTCTTGCGGTGGAGTTGGGCGATGCAGATCAGTGATATTCCCTTTGGCGTAACGGACTGGGCTGCGATACCAGCGACCGAGCATCCGGGTGAGCGTGGCGTTGCACGTTGGCGTACTTGCCAGTTCGGTGCGCTGCGTGTGCGCATGGTCGAGTATTCGCCGGGCTACCTGGCCGACCACTGGTGCCGGAAAGGGCATGTGCTGTTGTGCCTGGAGGGAGAGCTGACCACCGCGCTTGAGGATGGCCGGGTATTCGTGCTCAAGCCTGGTATGAGTTATCAGGTGGCTGATGGGGCCGAGGCTCATCGTTCATCGACGATGTCTGGCGCACGCCTGTTCGTGGTGGACTGAGCCGCAATGCTTTGGCGCATGGCTGCCGATGCCCTGGTGCTGGTGCACCTGGGTTTCATCCTGTTCGTGCTACTAGGTGGCTTGTTGCTGCTGCGCTGGCCGCGCCTGATCTGGCTGCATATACCTGCAGTAGCCTGGGGCATCGTGGTGGAGTGTTTGCATCTGGGGTGTCCGCTGACGCCCTGGGAAAACCAGTTACGCCGTGCGGCCGGGCAGGCCGGCTATGACGGCGGCTTTATCGAGCACTACCTGATACCGCTGATCTATCCGGCCGGGCTCACGCCAAAAATCCAGCTCTACCTGGGCGCGATCGTGGTGTTGGTCAACCTGAGCGTATACGCCTGGCTGATCTGGCGCTGGCGCAATAAGGCTTGATCGCGATTTGCCCTGCCTATTCATAAGTCTGATGAAGGCGCGGGTGCTTTATTGCCTTCGCTACACTGGCAGCTATTGCAACCAAACATTGAAGGCAGGGCTGCTATGCAAAACCGCATGATGATCACTGGCGCGGGCTCCGGCCTGGGACGCGAAATTGCCCTGCGGTGGGCACGCGAGGGCTGGCGACTGGCGCTGGCCGACGTCAACGAGGCCGGCCTGGCGGAAACATTGAAACTGGTCCGTGAGGCTGGCGGTGATGGCTTCACCCGACGTTGCGACGTGCGTGACTACAGCCAGCTGACCGCTCTGGCGCAGGCCTGCGAGGAGCAGTTCGGTGGTATCGACATCATCGTCAATAACGCCGGTGTCGCCTCTGGCGGCTTTTTCAGCGAACTGTCGCTGGAGGACTGGGACTGGCAGATCTCGATCAACCTGATGGGCGTGGTCAAGGGTTGCAAGGCATTCCTGCCGCTGCTGGAAAAGAGCAAGGGCAAGATCGTCAACATCGCCTCGATGGCGGCGCTAATGCAGGGGCCGGGCATGAGCAACTACAACGTCGCCAAGGCCGGTGTGGTGGCGCTGTCGGAAAGTCTGCTGGTAGAGCTGCGTCAACTGGAGATCGGCGTGCACGTGGTCTGCCCATCCTTCTTCCAGACCAACCTGCTGGACTCCTTCCGTGGCCCGACTCCAGCGATGAAGGCTCAGGTCGGCAAGCTGCTGGAAAGCTCGCCGATCAGCGCGGCAGATATCGCCACTTACATTCATGACGAAGTGGCCAAGGGCAGCTTCCTGATTCTGCCGCATGAGATGGGCCGCATGGCCTGGGCGCTGAAACAGAAGAACCCGCAGGCGCTTTACGACGAGATGGCCAGCATGGCCGAGAAGATGCGCGGCAAGGTCAAATCGATCAGCTGACCACAGGGTCAGCTATTTTCGCTGGTAGGCTTGCCTGGTGTGGCCACCGGGGGTAGGGTGGCCGCCCCGGCCTGCCTGTCGTAATGACTTCGGATACCTCGTGAAACCAGTCCCTCGGGCCCTGCTGCTAGTGGCCCTGGTGCTGGCGGCGATCAATTTGCGCCCCGGCATCACCTCCCTTGCACCGCTGATCGAACGCATCGCTGCAGAGCTTTCGCTGAGTCGCAGCTTCATCAGTCTGACCACGGCCTTGCCGGTGTTGTGCATGGGCCTGCTCGCGCCGCTGGCGCCGCGCCTGGGCATGCGCTGGGGGCTCGAACGCACCATCGTGCTCTGCCTTGGGCTGATCGGTCTGGCGCTGCTGGCACGTCTGGCCGCGCACCAGAGTGCGGTGTTGATCGGCAGCGCCATTGCCCTGGGCGCTGCCATCGCGGTCGCCGGGCCGTTGTTGTCGGGATTCATCAAGCGTCACTTCGCCAGCCAGATGGGGCGCGTGGTGGGCTGGTATTCACTGGGTATGGCCATAGGCGGGGCTGGTGGCGCAGTGCTCACCGCGCCGGCCACGGCGTTGTTCGGTGACGCCTGGCACCTGGGCCTGGCGGTATGGGCGGCACCTGCGCTGTTCGGGTTCATGCTCTGGCTATGGCTGCCCAACCAGGCGGGTGCTGCCAATGAGCAGGAAAGCGGTGGTCTGCCCTGGCGGCAGCCGCGCGCGTGGCTGATCAGTTGCTTCTTTGCCATTCAAGCGGGCTTGTTCTATGCCATCGCGACCTGGGCTGTGGCGCGTTATCACGAAGCGGGGCTGAGCATGCTGCGCAGCAACTCGCTGCTCAGTCTGGCCATGCTCATGGGGCTGCCCAGCTCGTTCCTGCTGCCCTGGCTGGCGCAGCGCTACAACGCGCGTTATCCGCTACTGTTGGCTTGCGGTGCGGTCACCTGCGGTTGTCTGGCGATGGTGACCTTCATGCCGCGTTTCGTTCCGGAACTGTGGGCGGTGATCCTGGGTTTTTCGCTGGGTGGCTCCTTCGCCCTGTCGCTGGTGCTGCCGCTGTACGAAGCCGGCTCGCCGATGGCTGTCAGCCGCTGGACGGCGATGATGCTGTTCACCGGTTACAGCCTGGGTTGCCTGACGCCCATTCTCACCGGCTTGGCGCGCGACCTGTCCGGCAGCTACCGTCTGCCGTTTGCAGTGCTCACTGCGCTGGCGCTGGTGATGACGCTGGTGGCGTGGTTGCTGGGGCGTAGCAGGCGTCAGCCTCGCTGAAGAATTGGCAGCAGTTCCTTTCTTGCCCAGGCGTGCTGTGTTAGAAGGCGTTCTGCTTTTTCAGGAGTGCCGGTGTGGAGTCCGAATCCATCGTCTATGGCTGTATCCGCGACTGGCCCTCGGATGACCCCGAGCAACGTCGCCTGCGCCGTGAAACCAATCATGGCGTGCTGGCCGAATTGCCGGCCGGCGAGCTCTGGCCGTTCCTTGGTCGTGAAATGTTCTCCTTCTGCGACCAACCCGGTGCCGGCCTTTACCAGACCCAGGTGATCCACTTCGGCGCCAGCTATGGCGCGATCGAATACGAATGGAACCTGTGGATCGAAGCCTTCGAGGCGCTGCTCAAGCGTCTGTACTGGGCCAGCGCAGTGGTGCATCTGGAAACCGAACTCAACGGTATGCATACCTTTCGCTGGGAGTCCGATAGCGGCTTTCATAGTCCGCAGGAAGGTGGGCTACGCGTGCGTTGCGCCTGGGAGCGCGAAGGCGCCTTGCGCAGTTAGGGGGCGAGAATGATCAACTATCTATGGTTTCTGTTGGCGGCCCTGTTCGAGATCGCCGGTTGCTATGCCTTCTGGATTTGGCTGCGGCTCGATCGCAGCGCCTGGTGGATCGCTCCCGGGCTGCTAAGCCTGGCGCTGTTCGCGCTGATCCTGACCCGCGTCGAAGCCTCCTTCGCCGGCCGCGCTTATGCCGCCTATGGCGGTGTGTATATCGTCGCTTCGCTGGTGTGGCTGGCGTTGATCGAGAAGACCCGGCCAATGCTCAGCGACTGGTTGGGCGCTGCGCTGTGTCTGGTGGGGGCTTCGATCATCCTGCTGGGACCGCGGTTGCATTCCTCTTGATCTGCTTATAAGCATCGGAAGTAAAAAGTTCCGTTGTCATCAAATCTTTATATATCGGCAACTGCGCTGAAATAACCCCTCGCCAAGATTCCCCCCAACACGAACGAGCCCATTGCTCGGGTGTTTTCAACACTTAAAGTCCAACAGGGGAATCCTCGATGATCCGTAAGCACTTCGCCGGTTTCGCAGCCAGCGCCCTGGCTCTGGCCGTCTCCGCCCAGGCTTTCGCCGGTACCGTCACCACTGACGGCGCTGATATCGTGATCAAGACCAAAGGCGGTTTTGAAGCTTCCACTACCGACAAACAGTTCGGTTTCAAGATCGGTGGTCGTCTGCAGGCTGACTTCGATCAGTTCGACGGCATCTATACCCGTAATGGCAATACCGCCAACGAAGCCTACTTCCGTCGCGCCATCCTGGAAATTTCCGGTGTTGCCTACACCGACTGGAAATACGCCTTCAACGTCGACTTCGGCGAGAGCGGCAGCAGCAAGTGGGACGAGGCCTCGATCACTTATACCGGTTTCAAACCGGTCAATGTGAAGATCGGCCGCTTCGATCCTGACTTCGGCCTCGAAAAAGCCACCAGCTCCAAGTGGATTACTGCCATCGAGCGTTCCGCTGTCTATGACCTGGCCGACTGGGTGAACGACAAGCAGGACGGCATGGGCGTGCAGGTCAGCGGCGTTGCTGGCGACATGTTCTACGGTTCGGCTGGCTTCAACCGTGCCAAGGGCAATGAAGACGTAAACGGCAAGAACAACAACACCTACAACCTGCGTGGTGTGTTCGCCCCCATGGCCGAAGCCGGTAACGTCCTGCACTTCGGGGTCAACTACGCCAAGCGCAGCACCGAAGACTTCGATGGTCGCATCCGTTCGCGCCTCAACGTGCGCGGCACCACTGAAGACGGTGTGAACGGCAACCGTCCTGATTTCGCTCCGGCCGTCGCCGGCCAGTTCGACGGTGATAGCGCCTGGGGCCTGGAGGCAGCTTTCGCTGCGGGGCCGTTCTCGATTCAGAGCGAATACCTGCGTCGTGACATCGACGCCAAGTCAGGCTCTGCACGTGATGACCGTGAAGCCACCGGCTACAACGTTCAACTCGCCTACACCCTGACCGGTGAAGCGCGCGGCTACAAGCTCGATGGTGGCAAGTTCGACAGCATCAAACCGGACAACAAGCAGTTCGGTGCGTGGGAAGTGTTCTACCGTTACGACAACATCAAGGCCGAAGAGTCGAACATCATCGACACCAAAGCCAAGATCCACACTGTCGGTGTGAACTGGTACGCCAACGAAGCGATCAAGGTTTCCGCCAACTACCTGAAAGCGTCGGCTGACAACGTGACCAACGCTGCTGGCGACGACGATGGCGATGCTGTGAGCCTGCGCCTGCAATACGCTTTCTGATACATCACTGATTCTGCTCCTGCTTGAGCCCCGTCATTGGCGGGGCTTTTTTGTTGCTTATATCCGGACGTGACAGCGAACGGAAAAAAGCCCCAGACCCGCTGGGGCTTCGCTTTCCAGACGGCTATCGGTTCTGCTTCTGGAAACGCTGCATGGCTTCTTCGATCAGTTGTCGCGCCTCGGCGGCATTGCCGTAGCCGCTCAGCTCGACCTTCTTGCGGCCTTCCGGGAGTTGCTTGTAGACGCGGAAGAATGCCTCGATACGTTGGCGCTCGATCAGTGGCAGGTCATCGACATCGCGAATCTTGTCGTAAGTCGGGTCGACATCACTGCTGGGGACGCCGATGATCTTTTCATCGGCCTCGCCACCATCGATCATTCTCAGCACTGCGACAGGGCGGAATTTGATCAGCACGCCTGGATGCAGCGCTTCGCGGGTGAGTACCAGTGCATCGAGTGGGTCATTGTCGCCCCCCAGGGTACGTGGCAGCGAACCATAGTTGGCGGGGTAGGTAACCGGCATTGACTGGAAGCGGTCGACGAAGACCAGGCCCTCCTCGTTGATCTCGTATTTGGTGATGCTGCCGGCGGGAATTTCCACCGCCATGTGCACTTCATTCGGCGCGTTCTCGGCCTGTGCTGCATGAAAGGGATGGACGATGCTTGGTGCAGCGAACGAGAAGGGGGCCGCGAGGCCGATGGCGATGCCCAGGGCGAGCAGGGATTTGCGCATGATGACTCCCGTTAGGGTTGTGGGTTGATAAACCGGCAGTCATCTTGCTGGGGCCTTGTTAGAGATATATTGCAGTCTGGCTTCTGGGATTCAGTTAATGGCCCTCACCATCATCGACTCGCTTCATGCTGTGCCCGCGGACGTATGGGACGGACTGCTGGCGCAGCCACAACCCTTTTTGCGTCATGCCTTTCTCAGTGCGCTGGAGGACAGCGGCAGCGTTGGCGGTCGCAGTGGTTGGCAGCCCTCGCACCGGCTCTGGTGCGATGGGCACGGCAAGGTCCAGGCAGCGTTGCCGGCTTATCTGAAGCAGCACTCTTACGGCGAGTACGTCTTCGATCACGGCTGGGCTGACGCCTGCCGACGCGCCGGCATCGCCTACTACCCCAAACTGCTGGGCGCCGTGCCATTCTCTCCGGTGACCGGAGCGCGTTTACTCGGCGACGCCGGTGCGGCTGCCGAGATGCTCGATGCGTTGGCAGCCGAATTGAGCGATGAAGGCTTGTCGAGTCTGCATATCAATTTCACCAGCCCGGCTTGCGACACTGTGCTGATGCAGCGGCAAGGCTGGTTGGAGCGCATCGGTTGTCAGTTTCACTGGCACAACCGTGGTTATCGTGATTTTCAGGACTTTCTCGATACGCTCAGTTCGCGCAAACGCAAGCAGATGCGCAAGGAACGGGAGCAGGTGACGGGGCAGGGCATCGAATTCGACAGGCGCCTGGGTCATGAGCTGGGCGAGGCGGACTGGGATTTCGTCTATCACTGCTACGCCAACACTTACCACGTGCGTGGTCAGGCGCCCTATCTGACACGGGACTTTTTCAGCCTGCTGGCCGAACGTATGCCCGAGATGATTCGGGTGGTGTTTGCCACGCAGCATGGTCGTGCGCTGGCGATGGCTTTCAGTCTGGTCGACGGTGACACGTTCTACGGCCGCTATTGGGGCTGCCTGGCCGAATTCGACCGGCTGCATTTCGAAACCTGTTTCTATCAGGGCATGGAGTTGGCCATCGCCGAAGGTCTGCAACGCTTCGATGCTGGCGCGCAGGGCAAGCACAAACTGATTCGCGGTTTCGAGCCGGTCATCACTCGCTCCTGGCATTATCTCTGCCATCCTGGGCTGCATGCTGCGGTTGCCGAGTTTCTCGAGCAGGAGCGCTCTGGCGTGCGGGTTTACGCTGAGGAGGCGCGCAGTTATCTGCCTTTTCGCCAGGCCAGCGGGGGCTGATCGAGCGATCAGGTTCTCGGCACAAGGCCGAAACAGCTGTTTGCCGGAAGTTCCCCGTGTCGGAGATTTCTGTAAAAACTCCAGAGCTTTCAGCAAGAAGCCCGCTCACGTCTGCCACTAAATTCCGCCCTTCACTTTCGTTACGACCGTTTTTGTCTGCGCCGATTGGTCAGACCAGCTTTGCTGGGCTAGACCGATAATAGAAGTGCATGCAGCCGAAGTAGGGTGGTAACGCGATTCGGTGGCCGCAGGCGCAAGCCAGGGAGGTCAGGGAAAGTGCTCAGGCACGTGCCGATGCTGTGACGAAGTGGTGGAGATTTCACTGCGCCGGTATCTGCCCCTGAACGTGCGCACCAGACATCGGTGTGACGAGGAAGAGAGACCGGAGCCCGCATCCGCAAAAACGGGTGCGCTTTGCCAAGCTGGGCACGGTGCCCAAGAACAACAAACGAGACGGGAGCCCCCCAAATGACAGCTAGTACTCCAATGCTCGTCACCTTCGTGGTGTACATCGCAGCCATGGTGCTGATCGGCTTGATCGCCTATCTGCGTACCAAGAACCTTTCCGACTACATCCTCGGTGGCCGCAGTCTCGGTAGCTTCGTGACCGCACTGTCCGCCGGCGCTTCCGACATGAGTGGCTGGTTGCTGATGGGCCTGCCTGGCGCGATCTTCGTCGCTGGCATCTCCGAAAGCTGGATCGCCATCGGTCTGGTCATCGGCGCCTACCTCAACTGGTTGTTCGTTGCCGGCCGTCTGCGCGTGCAGACCGAGCACAACGGCAATGCCCTGACCCTGCCGGACTACTTCACCAACCGTTTCGAAGACAACAGCCGCATCCTGCGCATCTTCTCGGCGCTGGTGATCCTGGTGTTCTTCACCATCTACTGCGCCTCCGGCGTGGTGGCCGGTGCTCGCCTGTTCGAGAGCACCTTCGGCATGTCCTACGAGACCGCACTGTGGGCCGGCGCTGCTGCGACCATCGCCTACACCTTCATCGGCGGCTTCCTGGCAGTGAGCTGGACCGATACCGTGCAGGCCACCCTGATGATCTTCGCGCTGATCCTGACCCCGGTCGTGGTGATGATCGCCACTGGCGGCTTCGATCCGGCCATGGTCGCCATCGAGGCGGTCGACGCGACCAACTTCGACATGCTCAAGGGCGCGACCTTCGTTGGCGTGATCTCGCTGATGGCCTGGGGCCTGGGCTATTTCGGCCAACCGCACATCCTGGCGCGCTTCATGGCCGCTGATTCGGTCAAGTCGATCCCGGCTGCCCGTCGCATCTCCATGACCTGGATGATCCTGACCCTGGCCGGCGCAGTAGCCGTAGGCTTCTTCGGCATCGCCTACTTCGCGGCGCACCCGGAAGTCGCTGGTCCGGTCGGCGAGAACCCGGAGCGCGTGTTCATCGAACTGGCCAAGCTGCTGTTCAACCCGTGGATCGCCGGCATCCTGCTGTCCGCCATCCTGGCGGCGGTGATGAGCACCCTGAGCTGCCAGTTGCTGGTGTGCTCCAGTGCGCTGACCGAAGACTTCTACAAGGCCTTCCTGCGTAAAGACGCTTCGCAGACCGAACTGGTTTGGGTCGGCCGCGCCATGGTGCTGCTGGTGGCACTGATTGCCATCGCTCTGGCGGCGAACCCGGAAAACCGCGTACTGGGCCTGGTGTCCTACGCCTGGGCCGGTTTCGGCGCTGCGTTCGGTCCGGTGGTGATCCTCTCCCTGCTGTGGAAGGGTATGACCCGCAACGGCGCTCTGGCCGGTATGCTGGTCGGTGCTGCCACCGTGATCGTATGGAAGAACTGGATCGGTCTGGGCCTGTACGAGATCATTCCGGGCTTCATTCTCGCCACTCTGGCCATCGTCATCTTCAGCCGTATCGGTCAGGCACCGAGCCAGTCGATGCTGAGCCGCTTCGACAAGGCCGAGAGCGAGTACAAGTCGGCGTAAGCTTGCTGGCTTGAACTGAAGGCGATGATTGTTAGGCAGTCATCGCCTTTTTCGTTTCTGCCTCTAAGATAGGCGCACTTTTGTTAACGGATGCTCTCATGACCAGCAATGACCCGCTCCATGGCCTGACCTTGCAGGCGATTCTCACCGCCCTGGTGGACCGCATCGGTTGGGACGGTCTTGCCCATCAGGTCGACGTGCGCTGTTTCAAACATGAGCCGAGCATCAAGTCGAGTCTGACCTTCCTGCGCAAGACGCCTTGGGCACGTGCCAAGGTGGAGCAGCTCTATCTGCAGCACTTCAGTTAAGTTCGAGCCCCAGAGCCCGCAAGGCCTGGCGGTAGCTGTTACCGGCCATGCGCAGGCTGTTGTTGTGGTTGGCGCCGTCGATCAGCAGTAACTGCTTGGGCTCGCTGGCCGCGTCGAACAGCGCCTGGCTGAAGCGTGACGGTACGTAGCGGTCATCGCGACCATGAGCGATCAGCACCGGAATGCCGACATCGCCGATCTTGCTCAGCGAGTCGAACTCCTGCGACAGCAGCCAGCGCACCGGCAGCGAGGTGTTGGTAACCGCGGCCGCCACGTCGCCCAGATTGGTGAAACTGGACTCGACGATCAGGCCGGCGGCCTGCGCGGCTTCCTCTTCACTTGCCAGTTCGTGCGCCAGGTTGACGGCTACGGCGCCACCTAGCGAATGGCCATAGATGAAGCGTTTGTTCGCCTCGGGCTGCAGGCGCACCAAGTGCTGCCAGGCGATCAGGGCGTCTTGGTACACGCTACGCTCGGAGGGCAAGGCGCCACGGCTTTCGCCGAAGCCGCGGTAGTCCACCGCCAAGACCGAGAAGCCCATGGCATGCAACTGTTCGATGCGAAACAGCTGACCGGTCAGGTTCCAGCGTGAACCATGCAGATAGAGCAGCGTCGGTGCATCCTTGCGTGGAGCCGGCCACCACCAGGCATGCAGGCTCTCATCGGCAGTGAGGTCGGGGGATTGCAGTTGCACGTCCTCGACGCCAGCTGGCAGGCCGCTGAACCAGCGGGCGGTGCCGGGCTCGATACGAAACACCAGTTCGCGCTCGGTCTGCTCCAGCTTGGCGCAGCCGATCGGTAGCAATACCAGTAGGCAGCCCATAAACATCAGGCTCAGGCGACGGCGGCGCAGCAGGGCTAACCAGGGTGAGGGCATCGGCATACTCATGAACGGCAACGGATAATGCAGCCATGGACTGCACATCCGATGCCGGGTTTCGCCAGGGGGCCGGCCACTGTGGTTACCAGGTATTACCGGCGGCTGATCTGTGGTGGGCTCATCGGCGTATCACACAGGGTGGCGCTGCCGGGTTCGAGGTAGGGCGCAAGGATCGACGCCATGCCCTTGAGCACCTGTACCGGCAACGCTGAGGTGAAGGTGAAGCGTTCGGCCTCGCGTCCTGGTACGAACGCTGTCAGGGTGCCGTAGTGCCGCGGGCCGAGAAAGAACACGAAGGTCGCCGTGCGGTTCATCGCGCGCGAACTGATTACCCGGCCGCCAGGGCCGACGCTCTCGATGCGGTTGTCGCCGGTGCCGGTCTTGCCGCCCAGCGTCAGGCTATGGCCGTCCTGTAACTGGAAAGTGCCTTGCAAGCGCCGCGCGGTCCCGCCTTCCACCACTTGCGAGAGGGCATTGCGCAATGCCGCAGCCACTTCGGACTGCATCACCCGCTTGCCGACGTGTATATCCCGTTCGACTCGCGTCTCATAAGGTGTATCGGCGGCGAAATGCAGTTCGTCGATGCGCAGCACCGGCTGGCGAATGCCGTCGTTCTGGATGATACCCATCAGCTCGGCCAAGGCTGCTGGCCGGTCACCGGAGCTGCCCAGCGCGGTGGCCAGCGAGGGCACCAGATACTGGAAGGGATAACCCAGGTTCTGCCAGCGCCGATGAATGTCGGAGAAGGCTTCGACCTCCAGCATGATACGGATGCGGCTGTCGCGGGCACTCTTGTGTCGACTACGGAACAACCAGCCATAGACTTCCTGGCGCTCGTCGATGCTGGCAGCTACAGCGTCGTTGAAAGTCGCCTGCGGGTTGCTGATCCGGTAGCCCAGCAGCCAGAGTTCCAGCGGGTGGACGCGGGCGATATAGCCCTGATCCGGCAGGCTGTAAGCGCCCGGGCCGTAGTCCTGATACAGGCGCGCGATGCGTTGGTCGGTGAGTTTCTCCTGGGGCAGTTGCGCCCGTAGAAAAGCGGCGAAGGTGGCTTCGTCAGCCTGCGGCAGCAGGTAACGGTGCACGGCGCTTAATCGTACCGAGGTCTGGCGCAGGCCGCTGATGAACGTCTCCAGGCGCTGCGGCTCCGGCTGGCCTTGATACTTGCGCCAGAAGCGCAGAAGGAAGGTGCGTCCCTCCTGATCAGCAAAACGCTGCAGGTATTCCTGGCGGCGTGGGTCCTTGTCGTCCTTGAGCAGTTCGGCGCTGTTCTGGTAGGTGCTGTAGCGCACCAGGTCACGCATCAGGCGTACAAAGGGCAGGTTGATCGACTCGCGCAGGGATTCGCGCAGGGTCGGGTTACGGCCGTTGTCCTCGCGGCGGAAGTTGCCGAAGGTGTGCAGTCCGCCGCCAGTGAAGAAGCGCTCGTTCGGGTTGGCCGAGTAGCGCCGCTCCAGCGCGGCGTCGAGCATGCTGGCCAGGTCCGCCCCCGGGTTGGCTTGCAGGTAGCTCACGGCCCAGCTGCTCAGGTAGTCCTGCTCGGCGATGTCCACTTGGCGCAACTCGGCTGGGCTCTTGTTCGCGTGGCGCTGATGCAGCTCGGCGATGATCTCCAGATAGGTGGCCAATACGCGCAGTTTGGCGGTGGAGCCAAGCTCCAGCTTGCTGCCCTCGTTGATGTCGAAGGGTTGGTCGGTGCTGTCGGTCTGCACCCGTACCCGGCTGCCGGTTGGGGTGCGTTCGAACAGGGTGAAGCTGTAGCGCACTTCCGCGGTTTTCTCCGGTGACAGCAGGCGCTCGCCGAACAGGCCGATCTTGCCGGCGAACTCCGGATCGGCCAGGTTCTGCAGGTAGGTGCTGGTCTGCTGTTGCAGGTCGCGTTGCAGGGTGCTGCGTGCGGACAGGTCGAGGCGATCAAGATCGTAGAGTGGCATGCCCAGCAGGTTGGACAGACGCGAGCGCGCCACGCTGATGCCTTTGTCGCTTTCCACGGCGCGAAGGTTGGGCTCCTGCTGCCAGTCGCGGTACTGCAGTTTCTGTGTGAGAGCGGCATCGCGCAGGTCAGCATCGATCAGACCACCGCTGGCGATCAGGCGTATGTGGCTTTCGGTCAGCGCCTCCATGTCACGGCGCCCTTGTGCGAGGTAGTAGGAGGGCCGGCGTTGGGCGATCATCAATGACAGCATCTGCCGCAGGGCCAGGCCGCGCTCGGCAAGGCTGGCGTCGGGCGAGCGAAGCGGATCGAGCAGGGCGTTACTGCGCTCGAAGTCGGCGCCGTACCAGATGCGCAGGCCGTCAGCCAGGCCGTTCACCTCACCATGACCGGGTGCTGCAGACAGCGGCACACTATTGAGGTAGTCGCGGACGATGCGTTGACGCGCTTCGAGCGTTTCCGGGCCGTGCTGATAAGCGCGCACGCTGGCGGAAATCATCTGCCGCAACTTTTCCCCGGCTGACAGCGTCAGCCCATCCGGGGAGTGGCGGTATTTCTCCAGTTGCGTGGCCAGAGTGCTGCCTCCGGCAGACTGATCCTGCACGTCGAGCATCTTGCCAAGCTGAGACAGTGCCGCCATGGCGAAGCGCGGCCAGTCCACCGCCGGGTTGGCCAGCGGTTGCGCGGGGTCGAGCAACTGACGGTTCTCGATGAACAGCAGGCTGCTGACCACCAGCGGCGGGATGCTGGCGAAGTCGGCGTACCCCTGTTGCGGATAGCGAAATTCGTAGAACGGCGTACCGCGACAATCGCTGATGCTCAGGCCACTCTGGCTCTTCTCGGTAAAGGGCGGGAACAGGCCGCGGCGACTGTAGGCCATCAATTGTTCGGAGAAGCGCGACTGCTCGGTGACCTGATAATCGCGCTGTTGCAGGCGCTCCAGCATCAGTGGCAGGTAGGCATAGCCCTGGCGTTTGTCAAAAGGGCCATCGGTCGGGTAGATGATGCGCTCGCTGGGGCCTGGTTCGACCTTGTACGTCAGGTTCGCGGCATAGCGACTGAGCTCGCGTGACTGAAAGTGGGCGCTGCGTGACTCGAACACCAGCAGGGCGGTAACCGCCAGCACCAGCAGGGCCAGTAACAGATAGAGTGTCAGGCGCCAGTGATGCCTTGCAGCATTGGCCGACTTCGTCCTGCCCTGCGTGCTCGCCGAGGAGGCGAGGTCAGGTTGCTGCGGATTACGTTGCCATGATGCGCCCATAAATCACCGGCCTGGCCTGTCAGCATCATTCGAAGCCGCGAGATTGCCTCTTGCCGGATGCTGACCTTGGGCCGGCTGGGCTGCGGTTGTCTCGTCTGTCTTGTTATCAGCTTAGACCCTTGCGCGCCGTCTGGCTGGCCGTTTCCACTCATTGCCAGGGTTGTACCTGGATGATGGGCTGGCCTGCTAGACTCGCTGCAACCCACAAATGCAGGGTATCGGTATGCAGCGCGACCATCGAGAACAGCTCCAGCAAAGCTGGCAGGCCAATGCCGATGCCTGGGCTGCCGCAGTGCGTGAACAGCGCATCGAAAGTCGCCGCCTGGTCACCGATGCCGCGATCATCCAGGCTGTGCTGGCGCTGCAACCCAAACGCGTGCTGGATATCGGTTGCGGCGAGGGTTGGCTGTGCCGCGGGCTGGCCGAATATGGTATCGAACCGGTCGGTGTGGACGCTTCGGCGCCGCTGATCGAGGCGGCTCGCGCTGCGTGCGATGGGCGTAGTCAGTATCGCGTCTGCGGCTATGCCGAACTGGAAGAACACGCCGAGCAACTTGGACGTTTCGAGGTATTGGTCTGCAACTTCGCCCTGCTCGAAGAGCCGCTGCAGCCGATTCTGCGCAGCCTGCAAAAGTTGCTAGTGCCTGGCGGCAGCTTGCTGATCCAGACCCTTCACCCCTGGCGTGCCAGTCATGGCGAGCCTTACCAGGACGGTTGGCGGGTGGAGGACTTCGTCGGCTTCGGCGAGGGCTTTCAGGCGCCCATGCCTTGGTTCTTCCGCACTCTGCAATCCTGGCTGACGCTAATCGCTGAAACCGGCTGGCGTCTCGAATGGCTGCAGGAGCCGCTGCACCCCGAGAGTGTTCAGCCGGTGTCCCTGCTGCTGTTGCTCAAGCCGCTGTGATCATGCAGTTGACGGGAGAAATCGATGCACAGAATTGAGTTAGCCGGCGTACAGGTGCCGGTGATAGGTCAGGGGACCTGGCGCATGGGCGAAGACCGGCACCAGCACGCGCGTGAGGTGGCAGCGCTACGTGAAGGACTGGACCTGGGTTTGAGCCTGATCGACACCGCCGAAATGTATGGCGAGGGTGGCGCGGAGCAGGTGGTGGGGGAGGCCATCGCCGGTCGTCGTGACGAGGTGTTCCTGGTCAGCAAGGTTTACCCGCACAACGCCAGTCTGCAGGGTGTTCAGGCCGCCTGTGAGCGCAGCCTGAAGCGCCTGGGGTGTGAGCGTATCGACCTCTACCTGCTGCACTGGCGTGGGCGCTATCCGCTTGCCGAGACGGTCGAAGGTTTCGAGCGGCTGCGAGCTCAGGGCAAGATTGGCGCCTGGGGCGTCTCCAACTTCGACCTGGATGACCTGCTGGAGCTGGATCAGCCGGCATGCCAGGCCAATCAGGTGCTGTACAACTCGGAGGCGCGAGGCATCGAGTATGACCTGCTGCCTTGGCAACAGCGTGCCGGCATGCCGCTGATGGCCTACTGTCCGCTAAGTCAGGCGGGTGCCTTGTTGCATGAGCCGGTAATGCGGCAGGTGGCTGAGCGACATGGGGCTACCGCTGCTCAGATAGCGTTGGCCTGGACACTCAGGCAGGACGGTGTGATTGCCATTCCCAAGGCCGCAAGCAGCGCGCATTTACGCGATAACGCTGCAGCGACTGCCATCGCGTTGAATGTGGATGATTTGAACCTGCTGGATGAGGTCTTTGCGCCACCACGTGGCAAGCAGCCGCTGGAGATGGTCTGAAAGGCCGTCACTGACCAATCGGCCGAGGCGTGTCGTTCGGAATCAGTTGGCCGGATCGGCGGCCAGGCGTCCGGCGTCCTTGAGTAGAGCCTTGAGGAAGGCGTCCTGCAATTCGGGATCGTTGCGCGTCAGCTCGATCAGGCTCTGCTCCAGCTCGCTGGCTTCCTCTTCCAGACCCAGATCGGAAAGGCGTTTGACCCGGTGTACCCACTGGGCGACATCGCCACCCTCGAGGTCGTCGAAGATCAGGTCATGCGCTTCACTCAGCTTGCCGCGCAAGGTGTGGCTGACCATGAGGGTCGTTTCGGCGCGTGCGACATCGTCACCGAGGCGGTCTTCGACGCTTAGCTGCAGTGTGTTCAGGCGCGTGATGTCTTGTTCGGTGAAGGGGCTGTCCAGCAGATTGAGGCGCAGCACGCCGCTGCTGTCGGTGAGCAGCTCGAACTGCTGATCACCTGCCTTGACCTGCACAGGACGCTCGGACCAGGGCAGGTTGGTGTATTCCATGCGACGGTCGCGCTGCAGCTCATCGATACTTGCCAGGTTCTGTTCCGCGCGGCCGTTGGACTCGACGTTCATGAACGGGTTGAGGCCGGCCATGCCGTAGCTGATCCAGTCACGGGTCGCGGTTTCCGGCAGGCTGCCGAGCAACACCACGTTGAGTATGTTGGCGCCCACGCCGGCCACCACCGCGACTGCCCCCATCGGCACTTCATAGATCTCGCGCCAGGGTTGGTAAGGCGTGTAGCGGTCGTAGCGACGGGTCACTTCGAAAGCTGTGACCTCGTAGCTCTTCTGGTCATGCACACGCACGCGGCGCTGCGGTAGCTCCAGAACCTTGGGTTCGCCGGCATCGATCTGCAGTTGGTGATCCAGCAGCTTGCGCTCGACGCGCTCCTCATGCTCGCTACGCTGCGGCAGCTGGTTGGCGCAGCCGCTGAGAAAGAGGGCGCCGCACAGGGCGGCGCCGATGAGGCGAAGGTTGTTGCTCGTGTGCATGATGTCTCGGTAAGGCGTTATCAGCGGCTGATACGGGCTTGCAGGAAGGACAGAATGTCGGCCAGCGGCACCGCTTGCGCTTCGGTTTCGGCGCGGCTCTTGTACTCGAGGTTACCCTCGGCCAGGCCACGGTCGCTGACGACCACGCGGTGCGGAATGCCGATCAGCTCCATGTCGGCGAACTTGATGCCGGGGCTGGTTTTCTTGTCGCGATCATCCAGCAGCACTTCGTAACCGGCGGCAGTCAGCTCGGCATACAGCTTGTCGGTGGCTTCGCGAACCTGCTCGGTTTCATAGCGCAGCGGCACCAGGGCGATCTGGAAGGGCGCCAGTGCGTCGTTCCAGCGAATGCCGCGCTCGTCGAAGTTCTGCTCGATGGCAGCAGCCACCACGCGCGATACACCGATGCCGTAGCAGCCCATGGTCAGGGTTACAGGCTTGCCGTTCTCGCCGAGCACCTGGCAGTTCATGGCCTCGCTGTACTTGGTGCCGAGCTGGAAGATGTGACCGACTTCGATGCCGCGCTTGATTTCCAGGGTGCCCTGGCCATCCGGGCTAGGGTCACCAGCGACGACATTGCGCAGGTCGGCAACTTCAGGCAGCGGCAGGTCGCGCTCCCAGTTGACGCCGAAATAGTGCTTGTCTTCGATGTTGGCACCGGCCGCGAAATCGCTCATCAGCGCTACGCTGCGATCGATGATGCAGGGGATCGGCAGGTTGACCGGGCCCAGCGAGCCAGGGCCTGCACCGATGGCCGCACGAATCTCTGCTTCATTGGCCATCTGCAGCGGGCTGGCAACCAGCTCCAGGTTGGCAGCCTTGATCTCGTTCAGCTCGTGGTCACCACGGACGATCAGGGCGATCAGCTTGCCTTCTTCGGCAGCGTGCACCACCAGGGTCTTGATGGTCTTCTCTATGGCCAGACCAAAACCCTGAACCAGTGCGTCGATGGTCTTGGTGTCGGGCGTGTCGACCAGGCGCATGTCTTCGGTCGCAGCGCCGCGCGCTGTCTCACGCGGGATGGCTTCGGCCTTCTCGATGTTGGCGGCGTAGTCGGAGACATTGCTGAAGGCGATGTCGTCTTCGCCGGAGTCGGCCAGTACGTGGAATTCGTGCGAGCCGGTGCCGCCGATGGAACCGGTATCGGCCTGTACCGGGCGGAAGTTCAGGCCCAGGCGGCTGAATACGTTGCAGTAGGCCTGGTGCATGCGGTCATAGGTTTCCTGCAGGGAAGCCTGGTCGGCATGGAAGGAGTAGGCGTCCTTCATGATGAACTCGCGGCCACGCATCAGGCCGAAGCGCGGACGGATCTCGTCACGGAACTTGGTCTGGATCTGGTACATGTTGATCGGCAGCTGTTTGTAGCTGTTCAGCTCGTTGCGGGCCAGATCGGTGATCACTTCTTCGTGGGTCGGGCCGACGCAGAACTCGCGATCATGACGATCCTTTACCCGCAGCAGCTCGGGACCGTACTGCACCCAACGACCGGACTCCTGCCACAGTTCGGCAGGCTGAATGGCTGGCATCAGCACTTCCAGTGCGCCGGCTGCGTTCATTTCTTCGCGCACCACGGTCTCGACCTTGCGCAGTACGCGCAGGCCCATCGGCAGCCAGGTGTACAGGCCGGAGGCCAGCTTGCGGATCATGCCGGCACGCAGCATCAGCTGGTGGCTGATCACCACGGCATCGGAAGGGGTTTCTTTCAGGGTCGAGAGCAGGAACTGACTGGTACGCATGTTTGGCCGTTCTGTCGGTTGCGAGGGCTTGGAATAGGCCGGCATTGTACGGTGCCTATACAGTGGCGTACAGGACGGGTGCAGGCGCGAAAGTGCTGCTGCGCGTGCCGGGAGGAGTAAAGAGTGGGATTGACTGCACTTGAGGTTCAGAACCTGATTCGTATGGGGCTGCCGATGGCCGAGGATATCGATCTGCGGATCGACCGGCTGGACGAGGAGGGTGTGCTGGCACGCGTGCCTTTTCATGCCAAATTGGTGCGTCCGGGCGGCACGCTTTCCGGACCGACCATCATGGCGCTGGGGGATGCGGCGATGTATGCGGTGGTGCTGGGGCGTCTCGGCCGCGTGGAGATGGCAGTGACGTCCAATCTCAATATCAACTTTCTGGTCAAACCCAAACCGGTGGATTTGTTGGCAGAGGCGCGAATACTGCGCTTGAGCCGGCGCCAGGCAGTTTGCGAAGTCTCGTTATATTCGCTTGATAATGAGAATAAATTGGTAGCACATGTGACGGGGACTTATGCTTTGCCTCTTTAAAGTGCCGAGGCATAAATAAAGAAACCCGGCCTAGGCCGGGTTTCTTTTATACCGCTATCGAGTAGCGCTGAAGTTACAGAACGCTCAGCGGGTATTCGACGATCAGGCGTACTTCGTCCAGTTTGCCGCCCTCGAAGCCGTCGTCGGCGCGGTAGGTGGCTTGGCGAACGCGGAACATCAGGTCCTTCGCAGCGCCTTCTTGAACGACATACTTGCCTTCGATGTTGCGCTCCCAGCGATTCAGGTCGCTGCCCGGGCCATTATCGATGTTGCTGCCGCTGACGTAGCGAGCCATGAAGCTCAGGCCCGGAATGCCGAAAGTGGCCATGTTCAGGTCATAGCGAGCCTGCCAGGATCTTTCGTCCTTGGCGTTGAAGTCGCGCATTTGCACGGAGTTGGCCAGGTAGATGGCGCCGCCACCGTCGTAGCCATAGTCGTAACCGGCGTCGCCGCTGGAGCGCTGGTGGGCCAGGGTGAGGCGATGAGCGCCGAGGCTGTAGGCGGCGGCCAAGCTCCAGATTTTGTTGTCCCCGCTTTCACCGTAAGTGCGCTTGTCGTAGTCGGTCTTGTAGAAGTTGAAGTCGAAGTTCAGAGCCTGATCTTCTGCCAGTGGCAGGTTGTAGTTCAGGTTCAGGTACTTCTTCTTGAAGACGTCGTCGGCATCGGAGGCGAAGACTGCACCGCTGAAGTCGTCGGTGAAGCTGTAGCTGGCGCCGAGGAAGTTGATTTCTTTAAGGCCCGCGCTGTCACGGCCGGTGTATTCTTGGCTGTTGAGGGCGGTGAAGCGGCCTGCGGTCAGTTCCAGACCACTGATTTCATTGCTGGTCAGCAGGGTGCCGGTGCCGACTTCCGGCAGGATGCGGCTGTCGTCGGTGGAGAACACAGGGTTGTCGACGAACTGGTTGCCGTACTTCAGAACGGTATCGGAAATGCGGAACTTGATAGCGCCGCCAACTTCGGTCTGGGTGTCATCACCGCGGCCGTCGCCAGTGGTGCCGAACTGGCCAGTGCTATGACGGCCACGACCGCTGTCCAGCTTGATGCTGCTCAGCGAGTGAGCGTCAACACCAACACCAACGGTGCCTTGGGTGAAGCCGGATTCGAACAGCAGGCGAATGCCGAGGCCGGTTTCTTCTACATAGCTTTGCGCACCAGGCGCAGCATTGCGGAAGTCGCGGTTGAAGTACAGGGCACGGTTGAAGATGTTGAAGCTGCTGTCTTCAACAAAGCCATTCGACTCAGACTGGCTGGACGCCACGGCCATTTGGCTGGTGCCCGCGGCTACTGCCAGGGCGATTACGCTCCACTTCATCACTTGCATCGTGATTGCTCCTTGGGTTTAGAAGAGTTGCGCTGCCCACTGTTTTGTTATATGGACAGCTCTTTCTTTTTGTGTCGGCGATAACTTATAGCACGCAGCCAATATTGGCGATAGTTGCAGTCTATTCGTTACGACTTCGTTCATGCTTGTGTCGCATCGCGTGAAGAAAATGTCGCAAATCTATAGTTCTGCACTTGCGTCTCGTCGCGCCGACGCTTCCGCGGTTCTGAGGTGCCTGGGACCGCTTGATTGATCGACTGCACGGCTTGCCGGGCATTGCTTTCACAGTTAGCAAAAGTCGTGCTCAAAACCTCCCTGTCTTGCTAAAACCTTGATTTTTAGGCGCAGGGTAGTGCTCGCGGTAGCGCCGGCGCTGCTTTTGGTGCTGATTCGTCAGGGGTTGTCGAGGCCTGCGGTTAGCTGTCAGCAGGTGCCGTTAGCTCATTGACTGCGCATTAACCGGTAACGCTTGGCATTGTCCATTACGGGAAGAAACAAAATGGTGCACGCCTGCGGTGCGTATGTGTTCAAGCTGCCTTGGGTTGGTGCGTAGTCGTCGGGTGAACTCTCGGCTGAGCCAGCGTATGCTGCGCGCCATTGCTCCCCTCTCGCTGGGGTTACGCTTTATTAATGAAGGAGGCTCATCATGTTCGCTCTGGATTCACGCCTTCAGCAGGATTGTCTGGTGATCGGGGACTTTCCCCTGTGTCGTTTGCTGCTGATGAATGACTCCAATTACCCTTGGTTCATCCTTGTTCCTCGGCGTGAGGAGGTCAGTGAGTTGTTTCAGCTAGACGCTGATGATCAGCGACAACTGTGGCAGGAAACCACGCTTCTGGCCGAAACGCTGAAGGACATCTTCGCGGCCGACAAGATGAACGTCGCCACGCTCGGTAATGTCGTCAGCCAGTTGCATATGCATGTGATCGTGCGTCGGCGGGAGGATGTTTCTTGGCCTGCTCCGGTATGGGGGCGGCATCCGGCGCAGCCTTATAATGAGCAGCAGGCGGGTCAGGTCGTCGATAAACTGCGTTCGGTGTTGGCTGATGGCTTTCACTTCGCCGGAGCCTTTGCATGAGCCTCGAATCGCGAATCATGGAGCTGGAGAGCCGTCTGGCTTTTCAGGATGACACCATTCAGGCGCTGAACGATGAGCTGGTCGAGCAGAGCAAGCGCATCGAGCGGATGCAGTTGCAGTTGACGGTTCTGGCGCGACGCCAGGAGGAGTTGAATGGTCAGGCGGGTATTGCCGAAGACGAAGCGCCGCCGCCGCACTACTGATATGAAAAAGCCCGGTTTCCCGGGCTTTTCTTTGCTCGCTGTTCAGCGCCGCGAGGGAGCTGCTGCGATCACGTCTTCCGCCTGCAGACCTTTGTCACGTTGCATGACCGAGAACTCCACGCGTTGGCCTTCGACCAGGACGCGGTGGCCCTCGCCACGAATGGCGCGAAAGTGAACGAAGATATCGTCACCCGAGTCGCGGGAAATGAAGCCGAAGCCCTTGGAGGTATTGAACCACTTGACCGTGCCGGTCTCGCGATCATCCTGGGGCGCGCTGGTGCTGGCGCTAGCTTGTGGTGCGGACGGGCGTTGCTCTGCGCTACGCGGCTGCCTGCTCAGTTGTGCTGCGAGGCTCAGCGCCACGGCGATAACCAGGGTCAGCAGCGGCAGCCAGATGGCGGGCTGGCTGCCGATGCTGGGCAGCGGGGCAAGCAGGATCAAGCTCTGTACCACGGCAGCCAATATCAATAGAGCCGAGGACAGCCCCAGTAGTTGTTGGCGCGCGGCGGGGAGAGTCTGTTGCTGCGATGCGGCAAGCAGGTTGAGCAAGCCGGTCAGGGCCAGATAGATGGCATCCGGCGTGGTAAGAAAGGAAGTGGACAAACCGGGTACGGCAGACAGCAGTAGGGCGGCGAACCCTGTCACGAGATGGGCAATCTTCAACATCTTTGATGAACTCACTGATCGAATGATGACTCACGGTGCTACGGAGAGAGCGCACGTTGCTAACGGCCAGCTGAACGGCCGTGGCGCGCCTGTAAACAAGGTTGGTGGCGCCGCAGGATGGTAACGCGGCGCGCGAGGCTATTTAACAGCAAAGCCGAGGGCTTCTCAAATCAAGCGCTTAGCATCGTTTCGCTGGTAATCGGGTGAACCTGATTGCGCCCGGCGCGTTTGGCCTGATAAAGGGCGTCATCGGCGCGCGTGAGCAGCGATTCGAATGTGTCGCCTTCGGCGGCCATGGCGCAGCCGAAGGAGGCAGTGATGCTGTCCAGAACCTGGTCTGTGCGCCTGACCTTGATTCTCAGCGACTGAATCTTGTGGCGCAGTTGCTCAGCGAAATCGAGAACTTCGTTGAGGTTAGCGCAGTTGCGCAGCACCACGCAGAACTCTTCGCCACCGTAGCGTGCGGCAAAGGCCTGTGGTGGCAGAAGGTCGCGCAATAATTGTCCGACGTGTTGTAGTACGCGATCACCCAGTGGGTGGCCGTACTGGTCGTTGAACTGTTTGAAGTGGTCGATATCCAGAATCACCAGGGCCAGGCCCTGTTGTGATTCGTCCAGTGCGCGTTCCAGTAAGCGGGTAAAGGCATGGCGGTTGAATACGCGGGTCAGGCTGTCGAGCGTTGCCGCAAGATGGGCGCGCTCCAACTGGCTGCGCAGGTGAGTGATTTCTTGCTGTGCGGCGCGCAGGCGATAGAGGAATTTTTCCTGCTGGTCCTGCATCAGCTGGGTGCTTTCCTGCAGTTCGCTGAGCACGCTGGGTAGGTCATCGATGATGGGCTCCTGCAGTGCGCTCAGGCCATGGCTCAGGCTTTGCTGGTAATGCTGGCCACCGATCACGCTGCGTGAGACGTCGCCTTCGATGTCATCGACCAGTTCGATTACCTGCTGCTGGCCTGCGCGAGCTTCTTCCAGCTCGCCGCGGATAATGTAGTCGCGGAACAGCCGGCTGGCGGTTTCCGGCGGGAACACGTCGAAGTCTTCGACCACCTTGTCCAGGCGGCGGTTGAGCTCGGGTTCACTGCCTCTGCTGTAGGTGTACCACAGCGCATAGTGCACCGGGTTTGGTGGGATGTCGTGACGCATCATCAATGGCACGGCTTGCTTCAGGAGTTCCGCCGCTTCGCGGGTTTCCTCCGGGTACAAGTCGATGATGCTGGGCGGTTTGGCTGGCTGGCTCATGAATGTCGGAAACTCAATGACGATTGGCCAGAGCATAGATCAGGGCAGGGCTGCATGCCTAAGAAAAGGCCCGGATTACCGGGCCTCTGAGCATCTCAAGCAGCGAGCAGGCTGCGCAGCATCCACGCGGTTTTCTCGTGCACCTGCATGCGTTGGGTCAGCAGGTCGGCAGTCGGCTCGTCGCTGACCTTGTCCAGTAGCGGGAAAATGCCGCGCGCAGTGCGTACGACAGCCTCTTGGCCTTGTACCAACTGCTTGATCATATCGTCGGCGCTGGGTACGCCTTCCTCTTCCTTGATCGAGGACAGGCGGGCGTAGGCGGCGTAGGTGCCCGGCGCCGGGAAGCCCAGTGCCCGGATCCGTTCGGCGATAGCGTCAACCGCGAGCGCCAGCTCGGTGTACTGACCTTCGAACATCAGGTGCAGGGTGTTGAACATCGGACCGGTGACGTTCCAGTGGAAGTTATGGGTCTTCAGATACAGGGTGTAGGTGTCAGCCAGCAGGCGCGAGAGGCCTTCGGCGATGGCGGCGCGATCCTGTTCGGCGATTCCGATATTGATTTCCATGGCTTTTCTCCTTTCAGGTGAGCCCAGGGTGTCTATCCCGCAGTGTTGGTGAGAGCTTAACACGTAGGGCGTCGGGGTGATCTTGGCTTATATCAATGAAAGCGATGATTAGAGGCTATTGATAGCGGACGGTTCAGCTGGGGCCAATAAAGCTTGCCCCCTGGCTGGGCGTCAATCTTGTATGCGGCAAAATGCTTGCTGCGCTGAAGCTGCTTGGCTGGGGCAGGGCGGAAATCCTCCTGCAGAGCGCTGGGGCTGCTCGTTGCGAGGGCCTTGGTCCATGGTCGGTGTCTGGGTAGGCGGCGCTGTTCATTTATGGAAGGTGTCTGCCGGGCGGCTGCGTCATGACGATTTACGCTATATAATCCCGCTCTTTATCGAAGCGCGGCGTGCGGTTGGACGTTCGCTGCGGTGTAGCTCCTGCCTAGGGCGTTGGGGGCTGCCTGACCTATCCAAGACCTCAGAGAAGCGAAACACGATCATGATGCGCAGCCACTATTGCGGCCAGTTGAACGAGAGCCTGGATGGCCAGGAAATCACCCTTTGCGGCTGGGTACACCGTCGCCGTGACCATGGCGGGGTGATTTTCCTCGATATCCGTGATCGTGAAGGCCTGGCTCAGGTGGTATTCGATCCTGATCGTGCCGAGACCTTCGCC
Organism: Pseudomonas sediminis; assembly: GCF_039555755.1. Classification (NCBI taxonomy): domain Bacteria; kingdom Pseudomonadati; phylum Pseudomonadota; class Gammaproteobacteria; order Pseudomonadales; family Pseudomonadaceae; genus Pseudomonas; species Pseudomonas sediminis. The sequence continues at coordinate 357,985 of NZ_CP154631.1, read as the reverse complement.
AAGGCCGACCGTGTACGTAGCGAATATGTAGTCAAGATCACCGGCAAGGTGCGCCTGCGTCCGGAAGGCGCGCGCAACGCCAACATGGCCAGCGGTGCCATCGAAGTGCTGGGCTACGAGCTGGAAGTGCTCAATGAGGCGGAAACCCCGCCGTTCCCGCTCAACGAATACACCGACGTCGGTGAAGAAACCCGCCTGCGCTATCGCTTCATCGATCTGCGTCGTCCGGAAATGGCCGAGAAGCTCAAGCTGCGCTCGCGCATCACTTCGAGCATCCGTCGCTACCTCGACGACAACGGCTTCCTTGACGTCGAAACGCCGATCCTGACCCGCGCTACTCCTGAAGGTGCGCGCGACTATCTGGTACCGAGCCGCACCCACGCCGGCAGTTTCTTCGCCCTGCCGCAGTCGCCGCAGCTGTTCAAGCAGTTGTTGATGGTCGCGGGCTTCGATCGCTATTACCAGATCGCCAAGTGCTTCCGCGACGAAGACCTGCGTGCCGACCGCCAGCCGGAATTCACCCAGATCGACATCGAGACCAGCTTCCTCGATGAAAAAGACATCATGGACATCACCGAGACTATGGTGCGCAACCTGTTCAAGGAAGTGCTGGACGTCGAATTCGGCGAACTGCCACATATGACCCTGGCCGAAGCCATGCGCCGCTTTGGTTCGGACAAACCGGACCTGCGCATTCCGCTGGAACTGGTGGATGTGGAAGATCAGCTCAAGGACGTCGAATTCAAGGTCTTCGCCGGCCCGGCCAACGACCCGAAATGCCGCGTCACCGCGCTGCGCGTTCCGGGCGGGGCGAGCATGCCGCGCAAGCAGATCGACGACTACACCAAATTCGTCGGCATCTACGGTGCCAAAGGCCTGGCCTACATCAAGGTCAACGAGCGTGCTGCTGGCGTTGACGGTTTGCAGTCGCCGATCGTCAAGAACATCCCGCTGGACAACATCAATGTCATCCTCGATCGCGTTGGCGCTGTCGATGGCGATATCGTGTTCTTCGGCGCCGACAAGGCCAAGATCGTCAGCGAGGCCCTGGGCGCGCTGCGTATCAAGCTGGGTCATGACCTCAACCTGCTGACTTGCGAGTGGGCGCCGCTGTGGGTCGTCGACTTCCCGATGTTCGAGGAGAACGATGACGGCAGCCTGACCGCCATGCACCACCCGTTCACTTCGCCGAGCTGCAGCCCCGAAGAGCTGGAGGCCAACCCGGCTGCCGCGCTGTCGCGCGCCTATGACATGGTGCTCAACGGCACCGAACTGGGTGGCGGTTCGATCCGTATTCACGACAAGGCCATGCAGCAGACCGTTTTCCGTGTGCTCGGCATCAGCGAAGAAGAGCAGCAGGAGAAGTTCGGCTTCCTGCTCGATGCGCTGAAATACGGCGCGCCGCCCCATGGTGGCCTGGCCTTCGGCCTCGATCGTCTGGTGATGCTGATGACCGGTGCTTCGTCGATCCGAGAAGTGATCGCCTTCCCGAAAACCCAGAGCGCGGCCTGCGTCATGACTCAGGCTCCGGGCATCGTCGACAACAAGTCTTTGCGCGAGCTGCATATCCGCCTGCGCGAGCAACCCAAGGCCGAATAAGCCTGCAAAAGAAGCCTGGAGATCCCAGGCTTCTTCGTTATGGGGTGTGGAGACTCTAGCGCTCTCGCCCCGGGAATAGTGAAAACCGTATAGATGGAGTGAGTTATGGCCGGTCATTCCAAGTGGGCCAACATCAAGCATCGCAAAGGGCGTCAAGACGCCAAGCGCGGCAAGATTTTCACCAAACTGATTCGTGAGCTGACGGTCGCCGCCAAGCACGGTGGCCCGATTCCTGCGGACAACCCGCGTCTGCGTCTGGCCGTGGACAAGGCGCTGACCAATAACATGTCGCGTGACGTGATCGACCGCGCCATCGCTCGCGGTGCCGGCAACAATGAAGCCGACAACGTCGTCGAGTTCAGCTATGAAGGTTACGCGCCAAGCGGCGTGGCGATCATCGTCGAGGTGATGACCGATAACCGCAATCGTACTGCCGCCGAAGTGCGCCATGCCTTTACCAAGTGCGGTGGCAACCTGGGCACTGATGGTTCGGTCGCCTACATGTTCGACCGCAAGGGTCAGATCAGCTTCGCGCCGGGCGTCGATGAGGATGCCCTGATGGAAGCTGCGTTGGAGGCTGGTGCTGACGACGTGGAAATGGGCGAAGACGGTTCAGGCTTGGTGTCGACCAGCTTCACCGAGTTTCATGCCGTCAACGAAGCGCTGAGCGCAGCTGGTTTCAAGGCCGAGGAAGCGGAAATCGCCATGATCCCTTCGATCAGTGCGCCGATCGCCGATCTGGAAACCGCGCAGAAGGTATTCAAGCTGATCGACATGCTCGAAGATCTGGACGATGTGCAGAACGTCTACCACAACGCCGAAGTGGCCGACGAGATCATGGAGCAGCTGAGCTAAGCAGCTTATCGCCCGGATGCTCAGGGTGGGCCGGGCAAGCCCGCCATGCAGCGCGACCTTGATGGGCTGAAGCGGATTGCTGCCCGGCCCACCCTGCAGTTTTCTCTGGTTTCACCGGTGCGTCACGAGTGACGGCGCATTGGCAGCCCCGTATACTCGCCAACTGGATAAATAGACAGTTGCTGATATGACCCTGATTCTAGGCATCGACCCGGGTTCGCGTATTACCGGCTATGGCGTGGTGCGCGATACCGGGCGCGGTTGCGAGTACGTGGCGTCGGGCTGCATTCGTACCGGCAACGGGCCGCTGGCTGAGCGCCTGCAGATCGTCTTTCGCGGCGTCAGCGAGGTAATTCGCACCCATGGCCCGGTGACCATGGGCATCGAGCAGGTATTCATGGCGCGCAATGCCGACTCGGCGCTCAAGCTCGGGCAGGCGCGAGGCGCCGCCATCGTCGCCGCAGTGGAAGCCGGGTTGGAAGTCAGCGAGTACACGGCCACTCAGGTCAAGCAGGCCGTGGTCGGTACTGGGGCAGCGGACAAGCAGCAGGTACAGATGATGGTCATGCACCTGCTCAAACTGGTGCAGAAGCCGCAGATCGACGCTTCCGATGCCCTGGGTATCGCCTTGTGCCATGCGCACCATCGACAGAGTCTCATTCCTCATGGGCTGGCCGGCGCCAAGCGGCGCGGTGGTCGCCTTCGTTTGTAATCGAATCAAAGGAAACAGCGGTGATCGGACGTTTGCGCGGCACCCTGGCGGAGAAGCAGCCGCCGCATTTGCTTCTGGATGTGAATGGCGTCGGTTATGAGCTGGAAGTACCGATGACGACCCTTTATCGTCTGCCTGCGGTGGGCGAGCCGGTAACCCTGCATGCTCACCTTGTGGTGCGTGAAGATGCGCACTTGTTGTATGGCTTCTTCGAAAAGCGCGAGCGTGAGCTGTTTCGCGAGCTGATTCGTCTCAATGGTGTCGGCCCCAAGCTGGCGCTTGCATTGATGTCGGGGCTGGAGGTCGATGAGTTGGTGCGTTGTGTGCAGGCTCAGGACACCGCAGCGCTGGTCAAGGTACCTGGAGTCGGCAAGAAAACTGCAGAGCGTCTGCTGGTCGAGCTCAAGGATCGCTTCAAGGCCTGGGAGTCGATCCCGTCCATTGCGCCCTTGGTGGTTGAACCTCAACTGGCTCAGGCAGTCTCAAGCGCGGAGAATGACGCCGTCAGCGCCCTGATCTCCCTCGGTTACAAACCGCAGGAAGCCAGTCGAGCCGTTGCTGCCGTCAAGGAAGATGGCATGAGCAGTGAAGATTTGATCCGACGCGCCCTGCGCGGCATGGTTTAGTGGAACCCTATTGATGATCGAAGCCGATCGCCTGATTACCGCCAGTCCACGTGAGCGCGAAGAGCAGCAGGACCGGGCCATTCGCCCGCTGCGCCTGGCCGATTACATCGGTCAGCCCGTCGTGCGTGAACAGATGGCGCTGTTCATTCAGGCTGCGCGGGGTAGGGCCGAAGCGCTCGACCACACGCTGATCTTTGGCCCGCCAGGGCTGGGCAAGACCACCCTGGCCAATATCATCGCTGAAGAAATGGGCAGCTCGATCAAAAGCACCTCTGGCCCGGTGCTAGAACGCCCGGGCGATCTGGCTGCGCTGCTGACCAACCTGGAAAGCGGCGATGTACTGTTCATCGACGAGATTCACCGCCTGTCGCCGGTGGTCGAGGAAGTGCTGTATCCGGCGATGGAGGATTTCCAGCTCGACATCATGATTGGCGAAGGCCCAGCGGCCCGCTCGATCAAGCTGGATCTGCCGCCCTTCACCCTGGTTGGCGCCACCACTCGTGCCGGCATGCTGACCAATCCGCTACGTGACCGCTTCGGTATCGTCCAGCGCCTGGAGTTCTACGGCATCGACGATCTGGCCACCATCGTCTCGCGCTCCGCTGGGATTCTCGGCCTGCCCATCGAAGCCAAGGGCGCCTATGAGATCGCCCGTCGCGCGCGTGGCACCCCGCGTATCGCCAACCGTCTGTTGCGCCGTGTGCGCGACTTCGCGGAAGTGCGCGGTAACGGCCATATCACACAGTTGATCGCCGATCAGGCGCTGAATCTGCTGGATGTAGACGAACGCGGTTTCGATCATTCCGACCGTCGCCTGCTGCTGGCCATGATCGAGAAATTCGACGGCGGTCCGGTGGGGCTCGATAGCCTGGCGGCAGCGATAGGTGAAGAGCGCCATACCATCGAGGACGTGCTCGAACCGTATCTGATTCAACAGGGTTACATGATGCGCACGCCGCGCGGGCGCGTGGTCACTCGTCATGCCTATCTGCACTTCGGGCTGAACATCCCCAAGCGCGCTGGCGAGCAGGTCGCTGGCGATCTTTTCGCGGCAGGTGACGAATGACGAAAAAATTGTTACCAGCCCGGATTGGCAAGCAGCAGGCCGGGGACTAGAGTATGCGCGCGCAAAACGGAGTCCAGCCGTTCAGCCACCATTGCCGGGTCTATTACGAAGACACCGATGCAGGCGGCATCGTCTACTACGTCAACTATCTCAAATTCATGGAGCGGGCTCGCACCGAGCGCCTGCGTGAGCTGGGTTATGCCCAGTCGACGCTTGCCGGTGAGGGCCTGTTGTTCGTCGTGCATTCGGCCGAGGCGCGCTATCACGCGCCGGCGCGACTGGATGACGAGCTGGTGATCAGCGCCGATGTGATCGAATTGAACCGTGCCAGCCTGCGCTTTCGTCAACAGGTCAGGCGGGCTACGGATGATGTGCTGCTCTGTGAAGGGCAGTTTCTGGTGGCCTGTGTGCGCGCCGACAACTTGAAACCCCGGGCTATCCCCGAAACCCTGCGACACGCGTTCGCCGGGACGCAGGCGCCGGGTTTAATTGCAGCAGGAGAGTAAGCGTGGAAGCTAACGCCGTTGACCATATGTCGATGTGGAGTCTGATCAGTAACGCCAGCTTTGTGGTTCAGCTGGTCATGCTGACTCTGGTGGCCGCCTCGGTCATTTCCTGGGTGATGATCTTCCAGCGCAGTAATGCCATCCGCGCCGCCAAGCGTGCGCTGGACAATTTCGAGGACCGCTTCTGGTCCGGCATCGACCTGTCCAAACTGTACCGCCAGGCGGGCAGCAACCCGGACCCGGATTCCGGTCTGGAGCAGATCTTCCGTGCCGGCTTCAAGGAGTTCTCCCGTCTGCGTCAGCAGCAGGGCGTCGACCCGGATGCGGTGATGGACGGTGTGGCGCGCGCCATGCGTGTGGCCATCTCCCGTGAAGAGGAAAAATTGGAGACCGCTCTGCCGTTCCTGGCAACCGTCGGTTCCACCAGCCCTTATATCGGCCTGTTCGGCACCGTATGGGGCATCATGAACTCCTTCCGCGGTCTGGCTCAGGTGCAGCAAGCCACTCTGGCTACCGTGGCGCCGGGCATTGCAGAAGCGCTGATCGCTACCGCCATCGGCCTGTTCGCAGCAATCCCGGCGGTCATCGCCTACAACCGCTTCTCTGCCCGCAGCGAAATGCTGATCGGCCGTTACTACACCTTCGCCGACGAGTTCCAGGCCATCCTGCACCGTAAAGTGCACACCTCGGAAGACTAAGGCGAGCGAAGAGGACAGGTTTTAACCATGGCGAGAATTCGCAACAGACGCAAACCGGTCGCCGAGATGAACGTGGTGCCCTACATCGACGTGATGTTGGTACTGCTGGTCATCTTCATGGTCACCGCGCCGATGCTCAATCAGGGCGTCAAGGTCGATCTGCCCAAGGTCAGCAGTGAAGCGCTGCCGCAGGACAACGACGCCCAGGTGCTGACCATTTCCATCAAGGCTGACAAGACCTACTACTGGAACATGGGTAGCGAGGTCGACGTCGATACCGAGCAGGAGCGTGCCTCGACCCTCGAGCAGATGACTCAGGCTGTGTCGGCGATCATTGCCGAGAACCGTCGTCAGGGTAAGCAGGTGCAGGTATTCGTGCGTGGTGATCGCACGGTCGATTACGGCACCGTGATGTCGGCCATGGGCGGTCTGCAGCAGGCCGACGTGGGCAACGTCGGACTGATTACCGAGGCTCCCTGATGCAGCAAACCGAGCGTTCGCAATCGGAAAGCTACTTCTGGCCCGTGGTTTGGGCGGTGGGTCTGCATGTCCTGATGTTCGCCATGCTGTTCGTCAGCTTCGCCTTCACCCCGGAGCTGCCACCGGCGCGCCCAGTGGTGCAGGCTACGCTGTATCAGTTGCAGTCGCAGAGCCAGGCCACCACGCAGACCACGCAGAAGGTTGCAGGCGAAGCGCAGAAGACCTCGGCGCCGCAGTTCGAGACCGAAAGGCTGGAACAGAAGAAAGCCGAAGAGCAGAAGCAGGCCCAGGCCGAAGCGCAGAAGGTAGCCGCAGCCAAGAAAGCCGAGGAACAAAAGCAGGCCGAAGAAGCTCGAAAGGCCGAGGCGGCGAAGAAAGCCGAGGCCGATAAGGCCGCCGAGCAGAAACGCCAGGCCGATATCGCCAAGAAGCGCGCCGAGGAAGAGGCGAAGAAGAAAGCCGCAGAGGACGCCAAGAAGAAGGCTGCCGAGGACGCGAAAAAGAAAGCGGCGGAAGAGGCGAAGAAAAAGGCTGCTGCCGAAGCTGCTAAGAAGAAGGCTGCCGAGGATGCCAAGCGCAAGGCCGAAGAGGCCCGGCGCAAGGCGGCCGAGGATCAGAAGGCTGCGGCGCTGGCCGATTTGCTGTCGGACAACGTAGAGAGGCAGCAAACAATTGCCGATACGCATGGTGATCAAGTCGCCGGTAGCTATGACGATTTGATTCGGCGTTTGGTTTCTGAAAGCTGGAGTCGTCCGCCTTCGGCGCGTAATGGCATGAGTGTCGTTGTCCAGATAAATATGCTACCGGATGGGACTATCACTAATGCATCCGTGTCTCGATCCAGTGGAGACAGCGCATTTGATAGTTCAGCTATCTCAGCGGTGCGTGCCGTGGGCCGTATTCCTGAGATGAGGGGAATTCCGGCTGCTGACTTTGCGCCTTATCGCTCATTCAAAATGACGTTCACACCCGAGGATCTGTCGCTGTGAAAAAGCTCTCGCAAATACTTTTCTTGCTGATCACTTGCATTTCATTAAGTGCATGGGCAGAAGAAAAAAATATTTTGGTGACGAGTGGGGCTGATCGTGCGATCCCCATCGCCGTGGTGCCGTTCGGCTGGCAAGGTGGTTCGGTACTGCCTGAAGACATGTCGCAGATCATCGGTAACGACCTGCGCAACTCCGGCTATTTCGAGCCGATCCCTCGGCAGAACATGATCAGCCTGCCAGCCCAGGCCAGCGAGGTCATGTACCGCGACTGGAAGGCACTGGGCGCCCAGTACGTGCTGGTCGGCAACATCGTGCCCAATGGTGGTCGGCTGCAGGTGCAGTACGCGCTGTTCAACGTCAACACCGAGCAGCAGATCATGACCGGAAATGTCGGTGGTGGTACCGATCAGATGCGCGACATGGCTCACCATATCGCCGACCAGTCGTTCGAGAAGCTCACCGGCGTCAAGGGGGCGTTTTCCACGCGCCTGCTGTACGTCACTGCCGAGCGCATGGGCACCAACAACACCCGTTACACCCTGCAGCGTTCCGACTACGACGGTGCCCGTGCGGTAACCCTGCTGCAATCGCGTGAGCCGATCCTGTCGCCGTCGTTCGCACCGGATGGCCGCCGTATCGCTTACGTCTCGTTCGAGCAGCGTCGCCCGCGCATCTTCGTGCAGCACATCGACACCGGTCGTCGTGAGCAGATCACCAACTTCGAAGGCCTCAACGGTGCACCGGCCTGGTCGCCAGACGGCAACCGCCTAGCCTTCGTGCTGTCTCGCGATGGCAACCCGGAAATCTATGTGATGGACATGGGCAGCCGGCAGATGCGCCGCATTACCAACCATTACGCCATTGATACCGAACCCTTCTGGGGCAAGGACGGTCAGACGCTGTACTTCACTTCGGATCGTGCGGGTCGTCCGCAGATCTACAAGACCAATATCAATAGCGGGGCAGTGGAGCGTGTGACCTTCGTCGGTAACTACAACGCCAACCCGAAATTGTCGGCTGATGAGAAGACCCTGGTGATGATTCATCGTCAGGACGGCTTCACCGTGTTCAAAGTGGCTGCACAGGACCTGGAAACCAACCGTTTGCGCATACTTTCAGACACAAGTTTGGATGAGTCGCCCACTGTTGCGCCCAATGGCACCATGCTAATCTACGCCACCCGCCAGCAGGGCCGGGGAGTCTTGATGTTGGCGTCCACCAATGGACGCGTGAGGCTCCCTCTTCCTACCGCTCAAGGCGAAGTTCGAGAGCCTTCTTGGTCCCCTTACCTGAACTGATGCGGCGCTACACCTTTTTGCTTAACACAACTGGGGTTCATTAGGAGTTATATGATGGAAATGCTGAAATTCGGTAAGTTCGCTGCACTGTCCCTGGCTCTCGCCGTTGCTGTAGGTTGCTCCTCCAAAGGCGGCGACGCTGCTGGCGAAGGTGCTGTTGACCCGAACGCTGGCTACGGTGCCAACACTGGCGCTGTTGATGGCAGCCTGAGCGAAGAAGCTGCTCTGCGCGCTATCACCACCTTCTACTTCGAGTACGACAGCTCCGACCTGAAAGCCGAAGCCATGCGCGCTCTGGACGTACACGCCAAGGACCTGAAAGGCAACGGCGCTCGCGTCGTTCTGGAAGGCCACGCTGACGAGCGCGGTACCCGTGAGTACAACATGGCTCTGGGCGAGCGTCGTGCCAAGGCCGTTCAACGCTACCTGGTTCTGCAGGGCGTTTCCCCGGCTCAGCTGGAACTGGTTTCCTACGGCGAAGAGCGTCCGGTTGCCACTGGCAACGACGAGCAGTCCTGGGCTCAGAACCGTCGCGTAGAGCTGCGTAAGTAAGCTGCCATGCGAGATTGCCGCCGTATCCTGACCCTTCTGACACTCGCCTTGCCGCTCGCGGCGATGGCGGAGGTTCCCGTACTGGAAAGCAGCTCCATGCAACAGGGCAGCAGCTATCCACCGGCGGGTTATGGTACGGCCGGCTCCTCTGCCGGAGCGGGTGCGCAAGCACCCGCTTCTGCGCAGGGTATGCTGTTCAACCAACTCGAGCAGATGCAGCAGGAAATTGCTCAACTGCGGGGCATGGTCGAAGAGCAGCAGAATGAAATCCAGCGCCTCAAGCAGGAAGGCCTGGAGCGTTACCAGGATCTGGATCAACGCATTTCTTCCGGTGCTGCCGGTGGAGCTCCCGCACAGAATTCAGCCGATGGCGCGGTAAACGCCAATGGCACCCCGACGCCACCTGCCGCACAGCAGCAGGCCGGCGCCGAGCCGGGTGATCCGGCCAAGGAAAAACTCTATTACGACGCCGCCTTCGACCTGATCAAGGCCAAGGATTTCGACAAGGCGTCGCAGGCGTTCACCGCCTTTCTCAACCGTTATCCCAGCAGCCAATATGCGGGTAACGCCCAGTATTGGTTGGGTGAGGTGAATCTGGCCAAGGGTGACTTGCAGGCAGCCGGTCAAGCCTTTGCCAAGGTCAGCCAGGCTTATCCGAGTCACGCCAAGGTGCCAGATTCACTGTTCAAGCTGGCCGATGTCGAACGTCGCCTGGGTCACAACGACAAGGCTCGTGGCATTCTTCAGCAAGTCATCGCGCAGTACCCGGGTAGCTCGGCCGCCCAGCTGGCTCAGCGCGACCTGCAACGGCTGTAGATCGACACTCGATGAATAAACCCGCGCCCGTCGCGGGTTTTTCTTATCTGGCTTCGCGTGATCCATTAGAATGCGCGCTCGCATGCGAGGCGGGGTTTCAGCTCGGCTGATGTCCTTGTCGCCATGCCTTGTCGAATGTCGGCCGACGCCGGCGTTCCTGTCTTTCACGCAACGGAGGCGGATGGCCTGTTTCGTCATCACGCCCGTGGCTACCATGCAAGAAACCCTGCGCATCACCGAGATTTTCTACTCGTTGCAGGGGGAAACGCGTACCGCCGGCTTGCCGACGGTATTCGTGCGCCTGACCGGCTGTCCCCTGCGCTGTCAGTACTGTGATACCGCCTACGCCTTCAGTGGCGGCGAGGTCGTCACCCTGGACAGTATCCTCGACCAAGTGGCTGCCTATCGGCCGCGCTACGTGTGCGTAACCGGCGGCGAGCCGCTGGCCCAGCCGAACTGCATCCCCTTGCTCACGCATCTGTGCAATGCCGGTTACGAGGTATCACTGGAAACCAGTGGCGCGCTCGATGTATCGGCAGTCGATCCGCGCGTCAGCAAGGTGCTCGACCTGAAGACCCCGGGCTCTGCCGAAGTGCAGCGCAATCGCTACGAGAATGTCCAGTGGCTGACTCGTAATGACCAGGTCAAGTTCGTCATCTGCTCGCGTGAAGACTACGACTGGGCAGCATCCAAACTGATCGAGTATGACCTGGCCGCGCGTGCCGGCGAGGTGCTGCTCTCGCCCAGTCACAAACAGGTCGATGCACGTGCGCTAGCCGACTGGATCGTGACCGATAACCTGCCAGTACGCCTGCAACTGCAACTGCACAAGATTCTCTGGAACGACGAGCCGGGACACTGAATATGAACGAGAAGAAAGCGGTCATCCTCCTTTCCGGTGGCCTGGACTCGGCCACCGTGGTCGCCATGGCCAAGGCCGAAGGCTACAGCTGCTACAGCATGAGTTTCGATTACGGGCAGCGCCATCGAGCCGAGTTGCAGGCAGCCGAGCGTGTGGCGCGGCAGCTGGGAGTGGTCGAGCACAAGGTGATCGGCCTGAACCTCAACGGCATCGGCGGTTCGGCATTGACCGATAGCAGCATTGCCGTGCCCGAATCGCCCTCTGAAGGTATTCCCGCCACCTACGTGCCGGCACGCAATACGGTGTTCCTGGCGCTGGCGTTGGGCTGGGCCGAGGTGCTCGAGGCGCGCGATATCTTCATTGGCGTCAACGCGGTGGATTACTCGGGCTACCCGGATTGCCGCTCCGAGTTCGTCGACGCCTTCGAGCGTATGGCCAACCTGGCAACCAAGGCGGGTGTGGAGGGGCAGGGCTTTGTCATTCGCGCACCGCTGCAGCAGATGAGCAAGGGCGAGATCATCCAGGCCGGTATGCGCCTGGGCGTGGATTACGCACTCACGGTATCTTGCTACCAGGCCGATGATGACGGCCGCGCCTGTGGCAAGTGCGACAGCTGTCGCCTGCGTGCAGCCGGTTTCACCGCAGCCGGGGTGCCTGACGCTACGCGCTATGTGTGAAAAAGTTTTCGCGAAGTGTTGATTTCCTGAACCAAATCAGTATCATGCGCCTCGCGTTGGGTCGTTAGCTCAGTTGGTAGAGCAGTTGGCTTTTAACCAATTGGTCGTAGGTTCGAATCCTACACGACCCACCAGATCGCAAAAGCCAGTCGCAAGACTGGCTTTTTTTTGCTCTCGGAAAAGCCCTCTTGCCGATGTTGCCCTGCCTGTGGCGATGGGCAGCCAGGGGGTATACTCGCAGCTCGCTCAAGAGCGCCGCAGGTTCGATGATATGACGCAAATTTCCGAACGCCTTCTGGTCCAGGCCCACCTCGATGCAAAGCAGCCCAAACCGCTGACTGTCGAGGAGGAAGCTTTCTATCGCCGTGAAATCGCCGCCGAGCTGAAGAAGCAGAATGCGGTGCTGGTAGCGCACTATTACTGCGATCCGGTCATCCAGGCGCTGGCTGAGGAAATCGGTGGCTGCGTTTCCGACTCCCTGGAAATGGCTCGCTTCGGCAATCAGCATCCGGCACAGACTGTGGTGGTAGCCGGGGTCAAGTTCATGGGTGAGACGGCGAAGATCCTCAACCCGGAAAAGCGCGTGCTGATGCCGACCCTGGAGGCGACCTGTTCGCTCGACCTGGGCTGCCCGGTGGATGAGTTCTCGGCCTTCTGCGACCAGCACCCGGAGCGCACCGTGGTGGTTTACGCCAACACCTCGGCCGCCGTGAAGGCGCGCGCCGACTGGGTGGTGACCTCCAGCTGCGCGTTGGAGATCGTCGAGAGTCTGATGGACAACGGTGAGACCATCATCTGGGCGCCAGACAAGCATCTGGGCAACTACATCCAGCGCGAGACCGGCGCCGACATGCTGCTGTGGGACGGCGCCTGCATCGTGCACGAGGAGTTCAAGTCCAAGCAGCTGTTGGACATGAAAGCCCTGTACCCGGACGCCGCCATTCTGGTGCACCCGGAGTCGCCGCAGAACGTGGTGGAGCTGGCCGATGCCGTGGGTTCCACCAGCCAGTTGATCAAGGCGGCGCAGACCCTGCCCAACTCGACCTTCATCGTCGCCACCGACCGCGGCATCTTCTACAAGATGCAGCAGCTGTGCCCGGACAAGACCTTTATCGAGGCGCCCACTGCCGGTAATGGTGCCGCCTGCCGCAGCTGCGCGCACTGCCCGTGGATGGCGATGAATACGCTGGAGCGCGTGCTGACCGGCTTGCGTCAGGGGTCTGGCGAGATTCATGTTGATCCGGCACTGATCCCCAAGGCGATCAAACCGCTCAAGCGTATGCTGGATTTCACCCAGGCTGCGCGAATGAAGGTCGCGGGTAACGCCTGAGAGGAGCAGCGACCAGCTTCAACTCACACGCTGTAGCGCCTGCTTAGGCAAGCGACTTGCCTTGTCCTTGCACGGTCTGCTCCCTCTCCTGCAAGTGGGAGAGGGGGAGGCAAACACGTAGCCCGGATTGCATCCGGGCTACTTCAGCTTGCCCAGTTCTCCGGCTCGTTGACCACGTCTAGCAGCGCACGCAGGCGGCCATAGTCACGACCGTTGAAGGCAAAGGCCAGGCGCGTTAGGTGGCACAGCTCGGGCTCGTCGTTTTCCAGCTCGCAATGGGGCTGCTGAGTGAAACCACCGCTCTTGCACAGTCCGCTGAATTCCTCGTCGAGTCGCGCGAGTGTCTGCTCGTTGAGCGGGTGGTTGAGACGAATCACGAAGCTATCCTTGAGCCAGCGGCTGGAGTGGAAGTTGCGATAGAAGTGGACGATTTCATCTACCGCTTCTTCGGCGCTGTACACCAGGTGCATCAGGTTCAGATCGCTGGGCAGGATGTAGCCATTGTCTTCAAGCTGGCGGCGCATGAAGCCCAGGGCGTCCTTCCAGTAGCTGCCACCCGGCTGATCGAGCAATACCACCGGTACCAGCGGGCTTTTGCCTGTCTGGATCAGGGTCAGCACTTCCAGCGCCTCGTCGAGCGTGCCGAAACCGCCGGGGCAAAGCACCAGACCGTCGGCCTCCTTGACGAAGAACAGCTTGCGCAGGAAGAAGAAATGGAATGACAGCAGGTGGTTGCTGCCGCGCATCGTCGAGTTGGCCGTTTGTTCGAAGGGCAGGGTGATGTTGAACCCCAGGCTGTTGTCCACGCCGGCGCCTTCATGGGCGGCGGCCATGATGCCGCCGCCTGCGCCGGTGATCACCATCAGGTCACGCTGCGCCAACCGTGCGCCCAGTTCACGAGCCTGCAGGTACAGCGGATGATCGGCTGGCGTGCGGGCCGAGCCGAAGACGGTGACCTTGCGCCGACGCTTGAGCTGTTCCAGTACACCGAAGGCATTTTCCATCTCGCGCAGGGTCTGCAGCATGATCTTGGCGTCCCAGCGGTTGCGGTCCGCCTGGGCCATATGGATCACGGTACTGAGCATTTCCCGGTACAGCTGCAGGTTCGGGCTGTTGCCGGGGGCTGCCAGTGCCACCAGTTCGTCGACCTTGCGGGTCAGGTCGACTTCGCTGGTTTGCACGTGGCGCGACAGATAGTCGTCCGCTTCGTAAGGCATGAAGGCTCTCCTGTTCTGAGACGGGCGAGAGGCTGATGCGGCTCGCGCCCGTACCGGTTCCGTGATTATGGCGTTTCATGACACTTGCCACAGCCAGGTTGCCGTTTCGCTGCCTGCTTTTCGTAAGCGCCGGTTACAGGGCGATCTGCTCACCGGGTTCGGGAATGTTGGCGATCCAGTTCAGGCGTTCGCGCAGGGCGGCTTGCAGGGCCTGCATCTTATCCAGCTCGCCGTGCACCAGGTACAGCTCGGGGTGGTGCTCGAACTGGCTCGCCCAGTCGAGCAGCTGCGACTGACCGGCGTGCGCAGAAAAACCGCCCAGCGTGTGCACCCTGGCTTTCACCGCAATGCGCTGGTGCAGCACTTTGACCGTTTCTGCGCCGTCGACGATCAGGCGGCCGAGCGTGCCCTTGGCCTGGAAACCGGGGAAGACCAGATGGCAGTTCTCGCGCCACAGATTGTGCTTGAAGTGGTGGACGATACGCCCGCCGTTGCACATGCCGGCGCCGGCAATGATGATCGCGCCGCTCTTGATCCGGTTGATCGCCATGGACTCTTCCGCCGTTGGCGTGCAGCGCAGGATCGGTAGCCAGTCCTCTACCCGGGTGACACCCTTGGCAGCCAGTGCAGCGCGGTCTTCGGCGGCGAACTGATCATGGAAGCGGCTGTAGATGGCATTGGCGCGTATGGCCATGGGGCTGTCGAGGAATACCGCCTGCTGCGGCAGGCGGCCTTCCTGATAGAAGCGGCCGAGGTAGTAGATCAGATCCTGGGTGCGGCCGACGGCGAAGGAGGGGATCAGCACGTTGCCACCTTCCTTGTGCGCCTGCTGCAGAATCTCGGCCAGCTCCTCCAGGGTTTCGTCACTGGGGCGATGATCACGGTCGCCGTAGGTCGACTCCATCAGCAGTACGTCGGCCTTGTTCAGTTGGGTCGGCGCCTGCATCAGTGGCGAGCAGGTATTGCCCAGGTCGCCGGAGAACACCAGATGACGCTGCAGGTGGTGATCCTGCACCTGCATTTCGACGATGGCCGAGCCGAGAATGTGGCCGGCATTGTGGAAGGTGACCTGCACGCCCTTGGCCACCTCGATCGTTGTGCCGTAGGCATGCGCGCGGCGCTGGCTGAGCGCCTGCTCGGCATGGGCGATGGTGTAGAGCGGCGTGATCGCCGGCTTGCCCTGGCGGGCACGCCAGCGGTTCTCCCACTCGGCGTCCTTCTCCTGGAGGAAGGCCGAATCCAGCAGCATCAGTTCGAGCAGTTCGCTGCTGGCCTCAGTGGCGTGGATCGGGCCGCGATAACCCTCGGCGACCAGGCGTGGCAGCAGCCCGCTGTGATCGAGGTGGGCATGGGAGATCACCACCGCATCCAGCTCCCGCGGGTCGAAGGGGAAGGCGCTGCGGTTCTGGTCCTCTTCCTGGCGGCGCCCCTGGTGCATGCCGCATTCGAGCAGGACCTTGGCCCCGTCGCGACTCTCCACCAGGTAGCAGGAGCCGGTAACTTGTTGGATTGCACCGAGAAAAGTGAGCAGGGCCATGGTTCTATCCTTGTTGTGATGATGTGGCGAGTCTGCTGGTTTGAAGCGCCGCGTGGTTTGATGCAGGTCACTCGATGTAGGGCTCCGGGTGCCTAAACTGCAAGCGAATTTTCAGGAGATGACCCATGCCTCAGCTATTGCCCGATGCCGCGACTCTGGCTCAACACGCCCAGCAATACCCCGACTTCGCCCACTGGCAGGCGGGCCACGGACCTGTTCAGCATAGCCCGCAGACCAGCGCTGCGGTCTTTCGTCTGGCCCATCAGCTGGTGCAGAGCGGCTTGCAGCCCGACTTGCCGAGCGTCTACCGCCTGTTTCGCGCCCTGGATTCGCTGACCGCAGCCGGCCTCTGGCTGGTGGTGCACATGACCTATGCCCAGCGCGTTCGGCTCGATGGTCAGCCGCTGCAGGCCGAGGACTTCAAACCGGTGCCGGAAGGTCATACCGGTGGCGCGCTGAACATGGTGCCTGCCTACGCCGGTTACCTGGCACTCAATGCCCTGACCGCCGAGACACGTGGCTGGTTGATGGGGCAGGGCCATTGCGTGGCGGCAATCGAGGCGCTGAACCTGCTGACCGGCAACCAGCATCCCGAGCAGGCTGAGCGCTATGCCTGTGATGAAACGGGCATGAGCCGCCTGGTGGCAGATTTCTACAGCTATGCGCAGGCGGCGGACGGCCGCCCTGGCGTGCCGCTGGGCAGCCATGTCAATCCGCACACCGCTGGTGGTATCGCCGAAGGCGGCTACCTGGGCTTTGCCGAGTTGCAGTACGCGCATCTGCCATTGCCGGGCGAAAAACTGGTGGCGTTCCTCTCCGATGGCGCCGCCGAGGAGCAGCGCGGCAGCGACTGGATGCCGCGCTGGTGGCGTGCCGAGGATTGTGGTGTGGCGCTGCCGCTGATGATCGCCAACGGTCGGCGTATCGAGCAGCGTACCGAACTCGGCACGCTGGAGGGGCTGGAGGGCTTTCGCCGGCACCTGCGCGGCTGTGGTTTCGATCCGCTGAGCTTCGATGGACGTGACCCGGCAGCTTTCGTCTGTGCGCTGTGGGAAATGGAGCAGCGCCTGGCGCATCGGGTCGATGAGCGCAATCGCGAACTGATCGACTATCCCCTGCCTATGCCCTACGGCATTGCTGAAACCACCAAGGGCTATGGCTTCTATGGAGCTGGCAGCAATGCCGCGCACAACCTGCCGCTACCGGCAAGCCCGGCGCTCGATGCGCACGCACGCGAACTGTTCAACCAGCATGCGGCGGCGTTGTGGGTGCAGCCGCAGGCATTGGCTGAGGCCTGCAGCCTGTTCGCTGCCGGCAAGGGGCGTGAGCCTGAACGAGACAATCCACTGGCCCGTCGTCAACCCGCGCAGCCGGTACAGCCAGCGCTGCATTTTCACGACAAGGCCTGTTCGCCCATGAGTGCGCTGGATCGCTACTTTGTCGATCTGGTACGGGCCAATCCGCAGTTACGCGCCCGTGTTGGCAACCCGGACGAACTGGCCAGCAACCGCCTGGGTGGCGTGCTGAAGGCGCTCAAGCACCGTGTCAGCCAGCCGGAAAGCGAGCTGGAATCAGTGCATGGCGCGGTGATCACGGCGCTCAACGAGGAGGCCGTGGTTTCCGCCTGTCTGGCCAACCAGGGCGGTCTGAACCTGGTGGCCAGTTACGAGGCGTTCTGCGTGAAGATGCTCGGCGCGGTGCGTCAGAGCCTGATCTTCGCCCGCCAGCAGAAAGAGGCCGGGCGCTCGGCTGGCTGGCTGGGTTGGCCGCTGGTGGCGACTTCGCACACCTGGGAGAACGGCAAGAACCAGCAATCGCACCAGGACACCACCTTCTGTGAGGCGCTGCTGGGCGAGATGCACGATGTCATGCGCGTGCTGCTGCCGGCCGACCACAATTCGCTGCTGGCGCTGCTGCCAGGCATCTATCAGGAGCGCGGCAGGTTGGCTTGCCTGGTGGTGGCCAAGCGCGAGCAGCCCTGCAGCTTCACGGCGGCGCAGGCGCAACAGCTGGCCCGTGATGGTGCCTTGCTGGTGGCTGCCGAGGGCGAGGGCGAGCCGGTGCTGCTGATCGCCAGCGGCAGTTACCAGTTGCACGCGATGCGCCGTGCTGCCGTTCGTCTGAGTCAGCATGCGGTGGCCTGGCGTCTGATTTACTTGCAGGAGCCAGGACGTTTTCGGGCGCCGCGTGATGCCTGGGAAGTACCGGCGCTGGCTACGCCTGCAGAGCATGAAGCGTTGTTCCCCGCTGCGTACCGGCGGCGCGTATTGCTCAGCCATATGCGCCCGGAGGTGGCTCGGGGCCATTTGTCCACGGTGTTGGGCGAGGGCACGTTCTGTCGGGCACTGGGTTATCGCAACCGTGGCGGCACCTTCGACGAAGCCGGCATGCTGTTCGCCAACGGCTGTACCTGGGCGCATGTGTTGCAGAGTGTCGCCGAAGTGCTGGGCACAGCGGTCGATGCCTGGCTGACTACCGAGGAACGGGCCGCGCTGGCCGGCACGGGAGATCCTAATATCCTGCGCTGAATGATCGGGTTGGGGCAATTGCAAGGGAGGGGCAGGTATGCCCAGGCTGATTGTGGAGCTCGACACCGAC
This sequence comes from Pseudomonas sediminis, assembly GCF_039555755.1. Taxonomy (NCBI): domain Bacteria; kingdom Pseudomonadati; phylum Pseudomonadota; class Gammaproteobacteria; order Pseudomonadales; family Pseudomonadaceae; genus Pseudomonas; species Pseudomonas sediminis. The sequence continues at coordinate 339,567 of NZ_CP154631.1, read as the reverse complement.
CTCTATCGCATGCTGCAGGAGGCGGCACGAATCAACCAGTTGAGTCTGCAGGTGGAGTGCGTGCGTCGCCTCAAAGGGGGTAGGCGACGCTCACGCTACATGGAGGCCCTGCTCGCCGAGTTGCGCGCCGATGACGCCCAGCGCCGGGCGTAGCGAGGCTGAACCTGGCCAGCACTTACAGGCCGCAGTCACCCTTGTCGAAGGTTTCGACGGTAACCGGAAGGTTGCTGCGGTACTCGCTGAACTGATAACGCAGCTGCGCGCCTTGGGCCAGCAGGCTGCGATAGCCCTGATTGCGGCAGACGCTGGCCGCCAGTTGGCTGCGCACGATGTCCGGGTTGCCGCGCATGTTTGCCGCATGCGCCGGGCGCACGCTGAGGTGGTTGATCAGCGTGTGACCTTCCACGGTATAGCCCTGATCGAGAATGTCCTCGTTGATCGCCCGTGGCGTGCCCTCACTGCTCTGTCGGGCGACCTGCTCCAGGGTACGAGTCAGCTCCATTTCCTTCAGAGAGGCGGCCTGGGCGGTGGCAAGCATCAGGCTGAGTGCGAGGGCAGGAAGGATGTAACGCAGCATGTGATGTAACTCCTGAAGGCGTGGACAGCCTTGGACAGGCCACGGTCGTGAATGTTCGCGGCAGTGGCCATTGATCTGTGACGGTTGCAGTCTACTGGTTCTGGCCCGCCAGCGGTGCGGGTGAGGTGTTAGAATCGCGCGCCCAATCGCCGTTGCGCCTTCCATGACTCATCCAGCCCCACATGCCGTCGCCCGCCTGCGCACAGAGCGCCTGGCGCGCAGCCTCAAACCCTTCGTTGCCCGTGGCTCGCGTGCCGAGCGTTGCCTGCACTGTCGGGTGCAGCCGACCCATTGCCTGTGTGCCTGGCGCCCGCAGGTCGAGGCCAATGCCGCCATGTGCCTGGTGATGCATGACATCGAGGCGCTGAAACCGAGCAATACCGGATGGCTGATTGCCGACGTGGTGCCTGAAACCCACGCCTTTGGTTGGACGCGCACGGCCGTCGATCCGGCGCTGCTGGAGCTTTTGGCTGATCCGCAGTGGCAGCCGTATCTGGTTTTTCCCGGCGAGTACGTGGCGCCGCAGCGCGTGGTGGAGGAGGTGACTCTGGCGCCCGGCAAGCGTCCGCTGTTCGTGTTACTCGACGCGACCTGGACCGAGGCGCGCAAGATGTTTCGCAAGAGCCCGTATCTGGACGCGCTGCCGGTGCTGAGCCTGACGCCAGCGCAGCTATCGCGTTATCGCCTGCGTCGTTCTACCCGTGGCGAGCACCTGTGCACTGCCGAGGTGGCCGCCATGTGCCTGGAGTTGGCTGGCGACCTGCGTGCCGGCGAGGCGCTGGACGATTATCTCGATGTGTTCAGCCAACATTATCTGGCCGCCAAACGGCGTTTGCCGCTGGATCTCAACGACGCTCTGCACCAGCGTTTGCAGACGTACCGCTGAGTTCACTTTGCAGTGGCTTGGGCCACAGCTGAGCCAGCAACATCCCGCCAAACATCAGCGCGCAACCCAGGTAGCCACGCAGCGCTAGCACTTCGCCGAGCAACAGGGCGCCGGCGATGGCAGCGAACACCGCCTCCAGCGAGAGAATGATCGCTGCATGCGAGGCGATGGCATGTTGCTGCGCCACCACCTGCAGGGTGAAACCGATCGCCACGCCGAATACGCCGCCATAGAGAATGGCCGGGGCAGCTTTGACAATGCCGTCCAGCGTCGCGGTCTCGAACACCAGGGCTAGGGCCAGACTGATCACCGCGCAGGTGGCGAACTGGATGAAGGCCAGGCGCAGCGGGTCGTGACGGCTGGCGAAGAATCCTACCAGCAACACATGCACGCCCCAGACGAAGGCACCGGCCAGTTGCAGCCAGTCGCCGGAGGCCACGGTAAAGCCTTCGCCGACGCTGAGCAGGAACATGCCGACCACTGCCAGGCTGGCGCCCAACCAGATGCCGGCGCTGCTGCGCTGGCCGATCAGCAAGCCGAGAATCGGTACCACGATCACGTACAACCCGGTGATGAAGCCGGAGTTGGTCACCGTAGTGAACAGCAGGCCGACCTGCTGCAGGTTGATCCCCAGCGACAGCGCCAGCCCCATGATCACACCACCCACCAGCAGGTTGCGATTCAGTGGTGCAGCAGGCCGCTGTTGGCGACGCTGCAGCAACGCCAGCACCGGCAACAGAACCAGGCAGGCGAGGGTGAAGCGCAGGCCGGTATAAAGGAAGGGGCCGATGTTATCCATGCCCAGACGTTGGGCGACGAAGGCGCTGCCCCAAATCATCGCGGTAATCAGCATTAACAGGTCGGCGCGCAGGGCTTGGCTTCGCATTGGGGCGTCTCGGCGGGAAAGTTGCGCATCCTGCCGCAAAGCATTGAGCTTGACCACCCCGTCACAGCTCGGCATGCTGAGCGCCGTCGTCGGTCCGAGCGGGGAGTCTGTGATGCTCATTGAGCAGGCTTGAGCGGGTCGTCAGGCGAAGAGCACTGCCATACTCACCTCAGTGCCACTTATAACAAGAACAGGATCTGCCAATGGCCGCCTACGAAATCCTGATTGCTGATGACCACCCGCTGTTTCGCAGCGCGCTGCAACAAGCCCTGACCCTGGGCCTGGGGCCTGAAGTGCATCTGGTAGAAGCTGCCAGCATCGCAGAGCTTGAAAACCACCTGGCCGCCAAGAGTGATTGGGACCTGGTCCTGCTTGACCTCAACATGCCCGGTGCCTACGGTTTTTCTGGTCTGGTACTGCTGCGTGGGCAGTACCCGCAGATCCCTGTGGTGATGATCTCTGCTCAGGAAGAAGCCTCCGTGGTCAACCGCTCCCGCGAATTCGGGGCCAGTGGCTTCATCCCCAAATCCAGCCCGCTGGAAACCCTGCAGCAAGCGGTGCGCCATGTACTTGATGGTGACACCTGGTGGCCGCCGCTGGCCGAGGAGGGTGCGCCGGTTTCCGCCGAGGCCAAGGCGGCCAGTGCCGGCCTGGCCAGTCTCACGCCACAACAGTTCCGCGTCTTGACCATGGTCTGCGAAGGGCTGTTGAACAAGCAGATCGCCCATGAGCTGAGCGTGTCCGAGGCGACGGTCAAGGCGCATGTGACGGCGATCTTTCGCAAGCTGGGCGTGCGCACCCGCACTCAGGCGGCGTTGCTGTTGCAGCAGATGGAGTCGATCCCCGCGCAGTAAGCTGCGCATCGCGCTGCGTTGAAAGCAGGCCCGGCCTGCTTATATACAGCGCGTAAACTGCGCAGTCTCACTCGCTTTCGCCTTGCATACCTTTAGCTCGCGATCTCGCATATAGGTGCTCGCGCTGCGGATGCAGTAAGCTGCGCGCCTCGTCCAGAAGGGGTAAGGCGCATGTCGCCATTCAAGGGCCAGACCGGCCTGAAACGTATCCTCAACGCCGCCAGCTATTCGCTCGATGGCCTGCGCGCCGCGTTCTTCGGCGAAGCAGCCTTTCGCCAGCTGGTGTTGCTCAATCTGGTGCTGATTCCATCGGCCTTCGTTCTTGACGTCAGCCGCGGTGAGCGTGCGCTGATGGTGGCTGTGTGTCTGCTGGCGCTGATCGTCGAGTTGCTCAACTCGGCGATCGAGGCGGCTATCGACCGCATTTCTCTGGAGCGCCACCCACTATCGAAGAACGCGAAGGACATGGGCAGCGCCGCGCAGTTCGTGGCGCTGGGCATGATCGCCTCGGTCTGGGCGGTCATCCTGCTTGGCTGACGCTCAGACGATCGGCGGCAGAACGATCTGATCGCTGCGACTGACGCCGGCGGTCAGCGCACGACACTGCTCGAGAAATTCGCGCATCGCCGCTGTCTGGTACTTCTGCTTGTGCCAGATGAAGTAGAACTGCCGGCGCAGATCCAGCTCCGGAGTTTCCACCGGCATCAGGCTGCCGCGACGAAAGGCGTCGCGCAGCGCCAGGCGTGAGATGCAGCCGATACCCAGGCCGGATTCCACGGCGCGTTTGATTGCCTCGGTGTGCTCCAGCTCCAGGCGGATATTCAGATTGCGCGGGTGGTGACGCATGGCCTGATCGAAAGTCAGTCGTGTACCTGAGCCCTGCTCACGCAGAATCCAGGCTTCGTGCGTCAGCTCTTCCAGGCTGGCACTGCCGCGCTGGGCCAGCGGGTGTTGCGGCGCGCAGAACACCACCAGTTCGTCCTCGACCCACGGCTGCACCTCGATATCCGGGTGCTGGCAGTCGCCTTCGATCAAGCCCAGGTCCAGCTCGTAATGCGCGATTTGCTGCACCACATGGGCGGTGTTGTGGACCTGCAGCTTCACCCTGCATTCGGGGTGGCGCTGCATGAAACTGCCAATCAGCAGGGTGGCCAGATAATTGCCCACGGTCAGGGTGGCGCCGACGTTCAGCGAGCCATAACCGCTCTTGCCACCCAGCAGGCGTTCGATTTCGCGCGCCTGGTCGATCAGCGCCACGGCCTCGGGCAGTAGCTGTCGGCCCAGGGCATTGAGCGCCAGACGCTTGCCGGCGCGATCAAACAACTGGCAGTCGGATTGGCGTTCCAGTTCGGTCAGCGAAGTGCTGGTCGCAGACTGCGACAATGCGAGCGATTGCGCGGCACGCGAGACGCTTTCATGCTGCGCCACGGCAACGAACACCTGAAGTTGTCTGAGAGTAAATCGCATATCGATATAACCGATAACCTATATCTTGATAATCCACTTAACAGATATTGTTGCCGCGAATAGAATGCCGCGCAATCGCGCCTTTGGCGCTGAAGTTCTTCGAGGAAATCATCATGAGCAATATGAACGTCGAGCGCGTGCTCAGCGTCCACCACTGGAACGATACGCTGTTCAGCTTCAAGTGCACCCGCGACCCGGGTCTGCGCTTCGAGAATGGTCAGTTCGTGATGATCGGCCTACAGCAAGACAGCGGCCGCCCGCTGATGCGCGCCTACTCCATCGCCAGCCCGAACTGGGAAGAGCACCTGGAGTTCTTCAGCATCAAGGTGCCGGACGGCCCGCTGACCTCGCAGCTGCAGCACTTGAAGGAAGGCGACGAGATCATCATCAGCAAGAAGCCCACCGGCACGCTGGTGCTCGATGACCTCAACCCCGGCAAGCACCTCTATCTGCTCAGCACCGGCACCGGCCTGGCGCCGTTCATGAGCGTGATCCAGGACCCGGAAACCTACGAGCGCTTCGAGAAGGTGATCCTGGTTCACGGCGTGCGCTACGTGAACGAAGTCGCCTATCGCGAGTTCATCACCGAGCACCTGCCGCAGAACGAATTCTTCGGCGATGCACTGAAGGACAAGCTGATTTACTACCCGACCGTGACGCGCGAGCCGTTCGAGAACCAGGGCCGTCTGACCGACCTGATGCGCAGTGGCAAGCTGTTCGCCGATATCGGCCTGCCGCCGATCAACCCGCAGGACGACCGCGCCATGATCTGCGGCAGCCCGAGCATGCTCGACGAGACCAGCGAAGTGCTCGACAGCTTCGGCCTGAAGATTTCCCCGCGCATGCGTGAGCCGGGTGACTACCTGATCGAGCGCGCCTTCGTCGAAAAATAAGCGCCTCCGTTAAAAGACAAAGCCGCCCCATGGGCGGCTTTGTCGTTTCAGTTGTAGGGTGCGCCGTGCGCATCGGGGTATTACTCGCTGGAGCGCCGTGCGCACGGCGCGCTTTACAGACGCTTGGCGTCGATGATCAGCACTGGCTCGCGCGGTACGTTCTGGTGCATGCCGCGGTTGCCAGTGGGCACCTGGGCAATCTTGTCTACCACGTCCATGCCGCGGGTCACCTTGCCGAAAACGGCGTAGCCGAAGTCGCGCGAGCTGTGATCGAGGAAGGCGTTGTCCTTGTGGTTGATGAAAAACTGGCTGGTGGCCGAGTCACGCACTTGCGTGCGGGCCATGGCCAGGGTGCCGCGAACGTTGTGCAGGCCGTTGTCGGCCTCGTTCTTGATCGGTGCGTTGGTGTCTTTCTGGCGCATGTCGGCATCGAAGCCACCGCCCTGAACCATGAACCCAGGAATCACGCGGTGAAACTGAGTGCCGTTGTAGAAGCCACTGTCGACGTATTTGAGAAAGTTCTGCGTGCTGATTGGCGCCTTGTCGGCGGCCAGTTCTACTTCCACTTCACCCAGGCTGGTGGTCAGCAGGACCTTGGGATTTTCCGCGGCCAGCAGGCTGGAGGACAGCAGCAGGGCGCCGGTGGCGAGAACGAGTTGCTTGAGCATGATGGTCAGTTTTCCTTGTTGGCGGTCTCGCCGAGGAAGGCGAGCAGGGCGTTATTAAAGCGTTCCGGTTGATCCAATGGTGTGGCGTGGCGCGAGTTTTCGATGATCAGCAGGCGCGCATTGGGCATTTCTGCCACGTATTCGCGCTTGCGTTCAACGGGTGTGTAGTCGCGGTCGGCAGTGATCACCAAGGTAGGACAGGTGATGCGTTTGAGGCGTTCCCGCACGCCCCAGCCGATGATCGCGTCGAGGCTGGCGAGGTAGGCGCGCTTGTCGTTCTGCGGCCAGCGTTCTTCGACCTTGTGCCGCAGCTCTGCCTGTTCCGGCTTGGGGAACAGCAGCTTGGCCAGCGCTTTGGCGATGGTCTCCAGGCTCAGCAGGCGCGACAGCGTCCAGCGCTTGCCGATTTCCAGCCAGTCGCGCGCGCTCTTGGCCTTCACCTCCGGGCCGCTGTTGACGATGGTCAGGCTGCGCAACAGCTCCGGGTGGTCGACGCCAAGCTGGAAGCCGATCATCCCGCCCATGGAGATGCCTACCAGATGCACGGGTGCAAGCTGCAGATGGTCGATGAGGGCGGCGACATCCTCGGCGAAATCGGCGATGCGGTAAGCCTCGCGCGGCTTGTCCGAGCGGCCGTGGCCGCGCACGTCGAGGGCGATGACCCGGTAGTGCTGGGCGAGCACCGGGATCTGGTATTCCCAGTCGCGCGTGCTCGAACCCAGGCCGTGCACCAGTAACAGGGGGGTGCCGTGGCCGTAGTCTTCGTAATGCAGTTGGCAACCGTCGTTGTCGAAGTAGGACATGGGCGGGCTCTCAGTTGGGCGACTGCGGCGCGGCGAAGGCGGCGTCCAGCGGCGCCGCGTCGAAGTTCTTGATCAGCTCGATGAGAATCTGCGTGGCGGGGCCGAGTACGCGCTCCTTGTTGCTGTAGAGGAAGAAGCGCGGCTTGCGCAGACCGCCCTGGGTCAGGGGCAGGGGTTTCAGCAGGCCTTCCTGCAGTTCACGGACGATCAGGTGGCGTGGCAGCCAGGCGAAGCCCAGGCCGCTGCTGACGAAGGTGCGTGCGGTCGGCAGGCTGCCCACTGTCCAGCGCTGTTCCGCGCCCAGCCAGCCGGCGTCACGCGGCTGCAAGCGACCACTGTCACGGGTGACCACCTGCATCTGGCCTTCCAGGTCCTGAAAGCTCAGCTCGCGTTGCAGGCGGTGCAGTGGGTGTTCCGGGTTGGCGACTGCGACGAATTCCACTTCACCCAGCTCGATACCCAGGTGACCGGTGATGTTCAGCGCACTGATGGCCAGGTCGGCGGTGCCTTCGAGCAGCACTTCCTCGACCCCGGACAGCACTTCCTCGCGCAGGCGTACGCGGCAGCCGCGGCTTTGCGGCATGAAGGCGGTCAGGGCACGGACTAGGTTGGCGGTGGGGTAGGCGGCGTCCACCACCAGGCGCACTTCGGCTTCCCAGCCCTGTTCCATGTGGTGGGCCAGGTCTTCCAGCTGGCTGGCCTGCTTGACCAGTTGCCGTGAGCGGCGCAGCAATACATCGCCGGCTTCGGTGAGCACGGCCTTGCGACCGTCGATGCGCAGCAGTGGTACACCGAGCTGTTCCTGCATACGTGCCACGGTATAGCTGACCGAGGACTGCGAGCGGTGCAGCACCTCGGCGGCCTGGGCGAAGCCGCCCTGATCCACCACGGCCTGCAGCGTGCGCCATTGATCCAGGGTTACGCGAGGAGCTTTCATCACATCATCCTGCCTGAGTCGGCTGTTATCGCCGACGATCTCCACCTACACTGGCGATCCCATGTTGGAGAGCACCGATGAAAAAAATAATCTGCTTGCTGCTGGCCTGTATGCCGTTGGCTGCCCATGCCTACCCCATCGAGGTGGAAAAACAGTTCAACGGCGCCGAGGTCTCCGCCACCACTCAGGAAATCGACCACAACATGGCGGCGCTGATGCTCTACAACTACGGCCAGAGTGAAGCCGAGTGCAGTGCCGTGTTCCAAAATGGCCCCGAGGCACCGCGCATCCGGCGTACCGTGTTGGCGCCTGGCGCCAGCAACAACATGGCGGTCAAGTTCACCCGTAGCGTGATTCGTCTGCGGATCAAGCTGACCTGCAACCTGAAGTGATGGAGCCTAGATGCGACCAGTCGATAAATCAAATTAGTCGATATATGTAAGCGGATATTTACGCTTTTTTATCGAGAGTCGCATCTCTATTCTCTGCTCCATCGACTCTTGTTCACCTCGATGGAGCCTCAGACATGTCCCGTATTCTCGTAATCGAAAGCAGCGCCCGCCAGCAAGGTTCGGTCTCCCGCGAGCTGACCCAGCAATTCATCGCCAATTGGCAGGCTGCGCACCCGGCTGATCAGGTCCAGGTGCGTGATCTGGCGGCAGAGCCGGTACCGCACCTCGACGCCACGCTGCTGGGTGGCTGGATGACCCCGAGCGAGCAGCAGAACGACGCCGAGAAAGCTGCCCTGGCCCGCTCCAATCAACTGACCGATGAGCTGCTGGCCGCCGATGTGCTGGTGCTGGCTGCGCCGATGTACAACTTCGCCATCCCCAGCACCCTCAAGGCCTGGCTGGACCATGTGCTGCGCGCTGGCGTCACCTTCAAGTACACCGAAACCGGCCCGCAGGGCCTGCTGACCGGCAAGCGTGCCTTCGTGCTCACGGCTCGTGGCGGTATCTACGCCGGTAGTGGCCTGGATCATCAGGAGCCCTACCTGCGTCAGGCGCTGGCGTTCATCGGCATCCACGATGTGCAGTTTATTCATGCCGAAGGCATGAACTTGGGCGCCGAGTTCAGCGAGAAAGGCCTGGCCCAGGCCAAAGCCAAGCTGGCTGAAGTGGCCTGACCCGAAACTCTCCTGGCGCCTGGGCTCCTGGGCGCTTCTGCCGGGCATTGCGCAAGCAATGACCGGCTTTTTTACGTGGGTCTGGCGACACGCTCTTGCCCGGTGGCGACGGCTTGCACGTAAGGCCGGTGGGGTTCGCCTACTGTCGATTGTACGCCCGCGATGAACGCGCTAAGGTCGCCGCCTGTTCCTGAGGTGACCATGCGCTATCTGTTGATCGTGACCCTGCTGTGGGCGTTTTCCTTCAGCCTGATCGGTGAGTACCTGGCCGGTCGGGTCGACAGCTACTTCGCGGTGCTGACGCGCATCGTCATCGCCGGTCTGCTGTTCGTGCCGCTTACCCGTTGGCGCGGCCATGCCCCGGCCTTCGTGCGCGGCATGCTGCTGATCGGCGCGCTGCAGTTCGGCATCACCTACGTCTGCCTGTACCTGAGTTTCTCGGTGCTGACGGTGCCGGAGGTGTTGCTGTTCACCATCCTCACGCCGCTACACGTGACGCTGATCGAGGATGCCCTCAATCGTCGATTCAACCCCTGGGCGCTGGTCGCCGCGCTGGTGGCCGTGCTGGGCGCCGGGATCATCCGCTACGACGGTATCAGCAGCGGCTTTTTGCTCGGTTTCCTGTTGCTGCAGGTCGCCAACTTCACCTTCGCTGCCGGGCAGGTACTGTACAAGCATCTGCTGCTCAAACACCCCTCGAGCGAGCCCCAGTACCGGCGCTTCGGCTTCTTCTATCTGGGCGCCTTGCTGATTGCGCTGCCCGCGTTCCTGCTGCTGGGTAACGGCGAGCGTCTGCCTAGCAACGCACTGCAGTGGAGCGTGCTGGTCTGGCTTGGTGTGGTGGCGTCCGGGTTGGGACTGTATTGGTGGAACAAAGGCGCCAGCCTGGTCGATGGCGGCACCCTGGCGGTGATGAACAATGCGCTGGTGCCGGCCGGTTTGCTGGTCAATCTGCTGATCTGGAATCACGACGCCGATCTGCTGCGCCTGGCTCTGGGCGGTGCGGTGATTGCGGCGTCGCTACCGCTGGTCAATCTGGGGCGTACGCGTCGCACGCCTGCCGAGGTGCGCTAATGCAACTGTCCGGACGTGGAGTAGCGCTATCGGTTGGCGCCTCGGTGCTGTTCGCCGTGCTGCCTGGCTACGTCCAGTGGCTGACGCCACTCGATGGCGTGCAGATATTCGCTCAGCGTGTGCTCTGGTCGATTCCGTTGGTTCTGCTGCTGGTGCTGCTGGCAGGGCAGACCACCTTGCTGCGCGAGACCTTCGTGCGTCTGCGCCACGAGCCGCTGTTGTTGGCTGCCTGCCCGTTGGCGGCCGCCTTGATTGGCGTGCAGTGGGGGCTGTTTCTCTGGGCGCCCTTGGCCGGGCATATGCTGGAAGTGTCCATGGGGTACTTCCTGCTGCCGTTGGCAATGGTGCTGACCGGTCGGCTGTTCTACGGCGAGCGCCTGCGTCCGCTGCAGCGCTTGGCAGTGACCTGTGCCGTGCTCGGCGTGCTGCATGAACTGTGGCGCACCCAGGCGTTCTCCTGGCTGACGTTGATCACTGCGTTGGGGTATCCGCCCTACTTCCTGCTGCGCCGCTGGATGCGCCTCGATGCGCTATCCGGTTTCGTGGTGGAGATGCTGATGCTGGCGCCGTTGGCGATTTGGCTGATCGTTGCCTACGGGCCGGTTGGCGCATTCGCTGAGCGGCCGCTGCTGTGGTTGCTGGTGCCGGTGATGGCGCTGATCGGTACGCTGGCCTTCGCTGCGTACATCGCGTCCAGCCGGCTGCTGCCCCTGGGGTTGTTCGGCATTCTCAGCTATGTCGAGCCAGTGCTGTTGTTCGCCGTGGCGCTACTGGTGCTGGGCGAGACTTTCGATGCGGGGCAGTGGTTGACCTACCTGCCGATCTGGGCGGCTGTGCTGCTGGTCGGCTGGGACAGTGCCCGGCTGCTGCGCAAGCAGCAGCGCGAGAGCATCAGGCCGCGTTGATTCGCGCCGCGGGTATCTGCGTTGGTATGCTGGCCTGCTTCTGCACCTGGTAGTGCACTTGCAACGTGCCGTTGTTGAAGCGGCGTTGCTCGCTCAGCGTCAGACTGCGTTCCATGCCGGTGGCCAGCAGTGGAATACCGGCGCCGAGCAGGTGCGGTACCAGGTTGATCACCACCTCGTCGATCAGTCCGGCGGTGTAGCAGTTACCCGCCAGCAGGCTGCCGCCGACCAGCCAGATGCGCTGGAAACCGGCCTCGTTCAGTGCAGCTACGGCTTGAGCCGGTGTGCAGTGCGTCAGCTGGATTTCGTCCGCGGCGCGCGGTAGCGCGAGGCGAGTCAGCACCACGCAGGGCTTGCCGGGGTAAGGCCAGGGACCGCCCCGTTTGAGCAACGCCTCGTAGGTGCCGCGGCCCATCAGCAGGGCATCGATGCCGGAGTAGAAGTACTGAAAGGCGTACTCTTCATCGGCCTCCCGTGGCGAATCGAACCAGTCGATGCGGCCATCGGGGCGCGCGATATAGCCGTCGAGGCTCGACGTGACGTGGTAGATCAGCGAAGCGTTCATGGTGCCTCCGCACTCGGGTTATCTGACAGATAGATCGATGGCCGCAGAACAAGTTCGACAGAGGGCGTGCCACTCGTCGGCGCGTTCGCTGATCAGTCCAGCACGTTACGCAGGATTTCGTAGACGATCCCGGTCGCGATGGCGACCAGCACGACGTCACGGCCGATCTGCTTCCATTCGTAGCCCTCGTAATAGGGCAGGCGCGAAGTCAGGCGGCTATCGAAGTTCTTGGCGATGCCGGGAGGCAGCGGCTTGCCTCGAGCGAGGTTCTTGGCGATGCCTGGCGGTAGTGATGAAGTGGGGCCGATCAACTGGCGATTCTCACCGAGCACGATGCGCACCTGGCCGATATCCACGCTCGGGCCGCGCAGGTCGATCTGCACGCCACCATCATGCTGATGGCCAGGCTTGCCTTTACCGGGGGGCGGGTTGGCCAGTACTGGCGAGGTGGCGAGCAAGATGCACAGGCCAATGCTGAGCGTTGCCTGGGGTTTGGTTAGCATGGCGGCACTCCCTGGAGGATGATGCCGATTAGATGGTGGGCGAGTCGCTTCGGTTCCCGTTCGCCTATAGCCGGACGGCGCCGCCAAGCGGCCGCCCGTCGTCGCCTGAACGCGAGTTTCATGCAAAGAAATTCGGCCCCGGCGGCGGAAACCGTTAGGCTATGCACCGTTTTGTCGATTTCTCTGAGGTAGTGCCCCCGTGTTTGCCCAATTCGCCCTGCATGAACGCCTGCTGAAAGCCGTGGCCGAGCTTAATTTCGTCGAGCCGACTCCGGTGCAGGCGGCAGCGATTCCGCCTGCGCTGGAGGGCAAGGACCTACGGGTGATTGCCCAGACCGGCAGCGGCAAGACCGCCGCTTTCGTTCTGCCGCTGCTCAATCGCCTGCTCGGTGACGGCAACTCCAAGCAGCGTCTGAGCATTCGTGCGCTGATCCTGCTGCCGACCCGCGAGCTGGCCCAGCAGACGCTCAAGGAAGTCGAGCGCTTCGGCCAGTTCACCTTCCTCAAGGCCGGTCTGGTGACCGGTGGCGAGGACTTCAAGGTGCAGGCCGCGATGATGCGCAAGATCGATATTCTGATCGGCACGCCGGGCCGCCTGATCGAGCACGCCAACGCCGGCAATCTGCCGCTGGACGAGGTCGAAGTGCTGGTGTTCGACGAGGCTGACCGCATGCTCGACATGGGCTTTGCCGAAGACGCCCAGCGTCTGGCCGAAGCCTGCGGGCCACACCAGACCCTGCTGTTCTCCGCCACCACCGGCGGCAATGGCCTGCGCGAGATGGTCGCCAAGGTGCTCAAGGAGCCGCAGCACCTGATGCTCAACAGCGTCAGCCAGCTCAATGAGGGTACCCGCCAGCAGATCATCACGGCCGACCACAACTACCACAAGGAACAGCTGGTCGACTGGTTGCTGACCAACGAGGCCTACGACAAGGCCATCGTCTTCACCAACACCCGTGTGCAGGCCGACCGCCTGTACGGCAAGCTAGTGACCGCCGGGGTCAAGGCGTTCGTGCTGCATGGCGAGAAAGACCAGAAGGATCGTAAACTGGCCATCGAGCGCCTGCGCCAGGGCGCGGTCAAGGTGCTGGTGGCCACCGACGTGGCGGCGCGTGGCCTGGACGTCGAAGGCCTCGATCTGGTGATCAACTTCGACATGCCGCGTTCCGGCGATGAGTACGTGCACCGCATCGGCCGTACCGGCCGCGCCGGGGGCGAAGGCCTGGCGGTGTCGCTGATCTGTCACACCGATTGGAACCTGATGTCAAGCATCGAGCGCTACCTCAAACAGCGTTTCGAGCGTCGCACCATCAAGGAGCTGAAAGGCGTCTACCAGGGGCCGAAGAACCTCAAGGCGTCCGGCAAGGCCGCCGGCAGCAAGAAGAAAAAGACCGAGAAGAAAGACCCGAAAAAGGCTACCGCATCCAAGCGCAAGACCGGCCCACGCCCGGCTGGCAAGCCATCGTCGTTGGTCAGTGAAGATGGCAGCGCGCCGCTCAAGCGCAAGAAGCCGGCTGCGGAGTAATCTGGCTGTTGTGGGAGGCGCTTTCGGCTCTGGCATCCTGCTTCGCTCTACCTCCTGCATCCATGCAGTCGTAGCGGCGAGTCGCGGCTGAAGCCCCTCCCACAGTTTTACTCCACCCCGACGAATCCTCCGGTCTGGTGCTGCCACAGGCGTGCATACAGGCCGCCCTGGGCAATCAGCTCGGCGTGGGTGCCGGTTTCGATGACCTGGCCTTGGTCGATCACGACAAGGCGATCCATCCGTGCGATGGTCGACAGGCGGTGAGCGATGGCGATCACCGTCTTGCCTTCCATCAGGCTGTCCAGGCTTTCCTGAATGGCCGCTTCCACTTCCGAATCCAGTGCCGAGGTGGCTTCGTCCAGCACCAGGATCGGCGCGTCCTTGAGCAGCACGCGGGCGATGGCGATGCGCTGGCGCTGACCGCCGGACAGCTTCACGCCGCGTTCACCGACCTGCGCATCCATGCCACGGCTGCCCTGGCTGTCGTCGAGGGTGGGGATGAAGGCATCGGCGCGGGCCTTGCGTACCGCCTCCCACAGCTCCTCGTCGCTGGCAGCCGGCTTGCCGTAGCGCAGGTTGTCGCGGATCGAGCGGTGCAGCAGTGAGGTGTCCTGGGTCACCACGCCGATGTTGGCGCGCAGGCTCTCCTGGGTCACCGTGGCGATATCCTGATCGTCGATCAGGATGCGGCCGCTTTCCAGGTCATAGAGGCGTAGCAGCAGGTTGACCAGGGTCGACTTGCCGGCGCCGGACGGACCGACCAGGCCGATCTTTTCGCCGGGGCGAATATCGATGCTGAGGCCGGCGATCACGCCGCCGCGCTTACTGTAGTGGAAATGGATGTCGTCGAAGCGCACGCTGCCCTGCTGCACCTGGATCGGCTTGGCGTCGGCGCGGTCAAGTACCTGGCGTGGCTGCACGATGCTCTGCATGCCGTCCTGCACGGTGCCGACGTTCTCGAAGATGCCGTTGACCACCCACATGATCCATTCGGCCATGTTGTTGATGCGGATCACCAGGCCCAGCGCCAGGGCGATGGCGCCGGTGGTGATCAGCGACTGGCTCCACAGCCACAGGGCCAGCGCACCGGTGCCGACGATCAGCACGCCATTGAGGCAGGTGATGAGAAAGTCCAGCGCAGTGATGGTGCGTGACTGCAGGCGGAACTTGTCGAGCAGGTCCTGCATGGCTTCGCGGGCGTAGCTTTCCTCTTCCTGCGAGTGGGCGAACAGTTTGAGCGTGGCGATGTTGCTGTAGCCATCGACGACCCGGCCCATGACTTTCGAGCGCGCCGAGGAGGCGGCGGCCGAGCGCGCCTTGATGCGCGGCACGAAGTACCACAGCGCCGCGCTGTAACCGACGATCCACAATGCCAGCGGCACCACCAGGCGCAGATCGGCGGCGGCGAACAGGTACAGCGCGCTGCCGGCATAGACCAGCACATGCCACAGTGCGTCGATCACCTGCATCGCCGAGTCGCGTAGCGAGGGGCCGGTCTGCATCACGCGCTGGGCAATACGCCCGGCGAAGTCGTTCTGGAAGAAGCTCAGGCTCTGCTTGAGTACGTAGCGATGGTTCTGCCAGCGAATCAGGTTGGTCAGGCCCGGATTGACCGCCTGGTGGGTGAGCAGGTTGTGCAGGCCGAACACCACGGGGCGGATGACCAGCGCCACCAACAGCATCCACAGCAGCTCGCTCTGGTGCTCGCTGAAGAAGCTGCTGGCATCCGTGCTGGCCTGGGCCATGTCGATCAACTGGCCGAGGAAGGCGAACAGCGCGACCTCGATCAGGGCAGCGAAGAAGCCGATCACCAGCACGGCCAGCATCAGCGGCCACACCTGTTTCAGGTAGTGACCGTAGAAGCGCAGCATGCCAGCGGGCGGGGCGACGTCAGGGCTGGGTTTGAAGACGTCGATCAGGGATTCGAAGCGGCGAAACAACATTGCAGGCGTCCTGCCTCGGCAGAGGAAACGCCGATAGTAACGCCGTTAGTGCAAGCGAGTCTCAGTTAAAAGCGGTTTCTGCAACTCACCAGCCCAGGCCAGCAATGGAATCTCCAGCTGCGGTTGCCAGATGCGTTTGAACAGCAGTGCCAGGTGTTCGACCTCGCCGCGTTCGAAGGGCAGTCGGTCGATGCGTTCATGCACCTGCCATTGGCCGTCCTCCAAGTGGGCAAAGTCGAAGCGGAAAGGATGAAAACCTGTCATGCCTAGGCGCAGGTCGGTGACGATCAGTCGGTCGCCGACCTGGTCGTAGCGCAGCACGCCGCCGGTGAACCACTCCAGCCGCTGGTGCATGGGCGAAGCCGTCAACTGCTCGCGCAGGTGCGTGCCGCGCGGCAGGCGTTGCAGTTGCGGTGGCTGGTCGTCGAACCAGCCGACCAGGGCTTCGTGATAGTCCTCGCCATCGAGCACGATGACGCGCCACAGTAGCGTATTGAGTGGCGTCGGTGTGGTGAACAGCTGTTCGGCCTGGATGCCCTGGCGCGCCAGCTCGCGCTCCACGCGCTGCTCGGCCATGAATTTGCCGGCCAGGCTGAAACCGATGTACAGCGTCGAGACTGCCAGCGCCACGGCCGGTACGCGCCAACTCTGCTCGCGCAACCCGGTGAACAGGCTGATCAGCACCGCTGCAATCAACGGCAGGGTATACAGCGGGTCGATGATGAACAGGCTCGACCAGGCCGTGGGCGTTGGCATCAGCGGCCAGAACAGCTGGGTGCCGTAGCTGGTGAAGGCGTCCAGCAGCGGGTGGGTGATCAGCACCAGCCACAGCGTGAGCAATAAACGATTGGCCGAGTAACCCGGGTGAGGGCGAAAGCGCCTGGCCAGCCAGGTCAGCAGCAGGGCAAAGCCGCTGAGGACGAACAGCGAGTGGCTGAAACCGCGGTGGTAGGTCATGTTGGCCACGGCATCGCCGTATTCCATGACCACATCCAGGTCGGGAACGGTGGCGAGCATCGCGCCGTAGAGCAGCGCCTTGCGCCCCTGCCAGCGGCCGAGCAACGCGCCCTGGATGCTGGCGCCGAGTACCGCCTGGGTTATGGAGTCCATCGAGTGCTTCCGAAAAAAGACAGGCCGCTACGTTAGCCGAGCCACCGCGCGAATGCCGTGGGGAAATTTCAAGCAAAGATTACAGTTATGGCGGGTATCCTGATGGTCATGCTTTCCAAGAACTCGTGGCCATGCTGATCGTCTCCAACAGTGTTCACCTTCCCGATGAAGAAATCGAACTGACCGCCATCCGCGCCCAGGGCGCAGGTGGGCAGAACGTCAACAAGGTGTCCAGTGCCGTGCACCTGCGCTTCGACAGCCAGGCCTCGTCGTTGCCGCCTTTCTACAAGGAGCGTCTGCTGACGCTTGCGGATAGTCGTATCACCGCCGACGGGGTGGTGATCATCAAGGCGCAGCAGTACCGCACCCAGGAGCAGAATCGCGCCGACGCCCTCGAGCGTCTTGCCGAGTTGATTCGCAGTGCCGGCAAGGTGGAAAAGAAACGCCGCCCGACCAAACCGACCCTAGGCTCGAAGAAGCGTCGCCTGGACGGCAAGAGCAAGCGCGGCGCGATCAAGGCGGGGCGGGGCAAGGTGGATTTTTAGAGGATAACGGCGGCCTCACGTAGGGTGCGCCATGCGCACCTGAATGATGATGGCTTGGGCGGCCCCGCGACACCCTACCCGCGAGCCGCCAGATAAGCCTGATAGTCGGGAATGCGATACTCGTGCTGTTGCTCCAGCAGGCTGCTGCTGAGCATGTAGTCGGCACTGCTCTCGTTGCACGCTACCGGGATGTTCCACACCGCCGCCACACGCAGCAGGGCCTTGATGTCCGGGTCGTGTGGCTGTGGTTCGAAGGGGTCCCAGAAGAACACCAGCATGTCCACGCGTTGCTCGGCGATGCGCGCGCCGATCTGCTGGTCGCCACCCAGCGGTCCGCTGATCATGCTTTCCACCGGCAGATCCAGACGTTTGCTCAGAAGCAGGCCGGTGGTGCCAGTGGCCACCAGTTCATGGCGCGCCAGCTTGTCGCGCTGACGCTCGCACCAGTCCAGTAGGAAGCCTTTGCAGTGGTCATGCGCCACCAGGGCAATACGCTTGCGCGCCGGCAATTGGGCATGGGTGAAGCTGATGCGGCTCATCGAGCCTCCTCGTTCAGTGCAGGCGGGCCAGGACCAGGCAGTTGTCCAGCATGCGGTTGGAGAAGCCCCACTCGTTGTCATACCAGGCCATGACCTTGAGCAGCTTGCCGCTGAGCTTGGTGTGGTTGGCATCGAAGATCGATGACAACGGGTTGTGGTTGAAGTCGCAGGACACCAGCGGCAGCGCGTTGTAGCCCAGCACCTGAGACCTCTCGCTGGCAGCCTTGAGCAGGGCGTTGACTTCCTCGGCGGTGGTCTCGCGCTTGACCTGCAGGGTCAGGTCGACCAGCGAGACGTTGATCACCGGCACTCGAACCGCCATGCCGGTGAGTTTGCCAGCCAGCTCCGGCAGCACCAGACCGACGGCTTCGGCGGCACCGGTCTTGGTCGGGATCATTGATTGGGTCGCCGAGCGCGCGCGGTACAGGTCGCTGTGGTAAACGTCGGACAGGTTCTGATCATTGGTGTAGGCGTGGATGGTGGTCATCAGCCCCTGCTCGATGCCCAGCTCGCGGTGCAGCACCTGCGCCACCGGCGCCAGACAGTTGGTGGTGCAGGATGCGTTGGAGATGATCTGCATGTCAGGCGTCAGCACCTGCTCGTTGACGCCAAATACGACGGTGGCGTCGGCGCCCTTGGCCGGTGCGGAGATCAGCACCTTGCGCGCTCCGGCGGCGAGGTGCGCGGCGGCTTTGTCCCGTTCGGTGAACAGCCCGGTGCATTCCAGCACCACATCGACCTGATGGGTTTTCCAGGGCAGCTCTGCCGGGTTGCGAATGGCGCTGACGGCGATGCGATCACCCTTGATCCACAGGCTTTCGCCGTCGACTTTAACTTCTTCAGGGAAATGGCCGTGGACGCTGTCATATTGCAGCAGGTGGGCATTGATCGCGCTGTCGCCCAGGTCGTTGATGGCCACGACTTGCAGGTGCTGGCGATAATTCTGGGTATAGAGTGCGCGTAGCACGTTGCGGCCGATGCGGCCGAAGCCATTGATGGCGATTCGTAGTGTCATGGTGAGGGTCTCGTCAATTTGTTGTTGTAATTACAAGATTATTCCCATTGCTATAGAAATCAAGCCCGCTGAGTGGCAGTATTTTGTTGTAAATACGAACAGACGCTAGAAGCTAGCCTGGAGATTCCCCATGCACCCCCGCGTTGTTGAAGTTACCGAACGTCTTGTCGAGCGCAGCCGCGCCACGCGCCAGCGCTACCTGGAGATGATCCGTGCCGCCGCCAGCGAAGGGCCGCAGCGTGGCAAGCTGCAGTGCGCCAACTTCGCTCACGGTGTCGCCGGTTGCAGTGGTGACGACAAGCAGACCCTGCGCCTGATGGATGCCGCCAACGTGGCCATCGTTTCTGCTTACAACGACATGTTGTCGGCGCACCAGCCCTACGAGACCTTTCCCGAGCAGATCAAGCAGGCCCTGCGCGACCTGGGTTCGGTGGGCCAGTTCGCCGGTGGCGTACCGGCCATGTGCGATGGTGTGACGCAGGGCGAGCCGGGCATGGAACTGGGCATTGCCAGTCGCGAGGTGATTGCCATGTCCACTGCGGTGGCGCTGTCGCACAACATGTTCGACGCCGCGTTGTATCTGGGTGTGTGCGACAAGATCGTACCGGGCCTGGTGATGGGCGCGCTGCGTTTCGGTCATTTGCCGTCGATGTTCGTACCGGCCGGGCCGATGACCTCGGGCCTGTCCAACAAGGAGAAGGCCGATGTGCGTCAGCGTTACGCCGAAGGCAAGGCAACCCGCGACGAGCTGCTGGCAGCGGAAATGGCCGCCTACCACGGGCCGGGCACCTGTACCTTCTACGGCACGGCCAATACCAATCAACTGCTGATGGAGGTGATGGGCCTGCATCTGCCGGGCGCATCCTTCATCAATCCGGGCACGCCGCTGCGTGATGAGCTGACCCGTGAGGCCGCGCAGCAGGTCACGCGTCTGACCAAGCAGAGCGGTCAGTTCATGCCCATCGGCGAGATTGTCGACGAGCGCTGCCTGGTCAACTCCATCGTCGCCCTGCATGCCACCGGCGGCTCCACCAACCATACCCTGCACATGCCGGCCATCGCCCGCGCCGCCGGCATTCTGCTGACCTGGCAGGACATGGCCGATCTGTCCGAAGTGGTGCCGACCCTGGCGCACGTCTATCCCAATGGCAAGGCCGACATCAATCACTTCCAGGCTGCCGGCGGCATGGCCTTCCTGATCCGCGAGCTGCTCGACGCCGGGTTACTGCATGAAGAGGTCAATACCGTGGCTGGGCGCGGTCTGTCGCGCTACACCCGCGAGCCCTTCCTCGAGGGCGGCAAGCTGGTCTGGCGCGACGGACCGACCGAGAGCCTGGAGGAAAGCGTGCTGCGTCCCGTGGCGCGGCCGTTCTCGGCTGAAGGCGGCTTGCGCCTGATGCAGGGCAATCTCGGCCGTGGTGTGATGAAGGTGTCCGCGGTGGCGCCCGAGCATCAGGTGGTCGAGGCGCCAGCGTTGGTGTTCGAGGATCAGCTGGATCTGGTCGAAGCGTTCAAGGCCGGCAAGCTGGAGCGCGATTTCGTCGCCGTGGTGCGTTTCCAGGGGCCGCGCAGCAACGGTATGCCGGAGCTACACAAGATGACGCCATACCTGGGCGTGCTGCAGGATCGTGGTTTCAAGGTGGCGTTGGTCACCGACGGGCGCATGTCCGGTGCCTCGGGCAAGATTCCGGCGGCGATTCATGTCTGCCCAGAGTCCTTCGATGGCGGGCCGCTGGCGCGGGTGCGCGATGGCGATTTGATTCGCGTCGATGGTCAGAGCGGTGAACTGCTGCTGCAGGTCGACGAGGCCGAGTTCGCCTCGCGCCAGCCGGCGGCGCGGCCTGCTCCGGCCAGTGGTTGCGGGCGCGAGCTGTTCGCCTTCATGCGCCACAACTTCAGCACGGCGGAGCAGGGCGCCAGTGTCTTTACCGAGAGCCTCGAGTCGCTGGTCTGAGCGGGTAGGGTGGACAGCGCGAAGCTTGTCCACCGTCGATCCGAGCGGTGGATGAAAAGGTCGTCAGCTGCGCGCCCCGATCCACCCTGCGGGTCATCAGATCCCCTGCGGAATCTCTTCGCCGCCCAGCGCGGTGAACAGCTCCGGCAGGAACTCCACCAGGGTCATCATCATCAGGATGAAGCTGGCGTCCTGCTGAGCCAGGGCGTCGTCACCGCCATCCTGTTCGGCCTGCTCCTGCAGCACGTCTTCGAAGCGCAGGCGCTTGATGGTCAGCTTGTCGTCGAGCACGAAGGACAGCTTGTCCTGCCAGGCCAGCGACAGTTGGGTGACCTGCTTGCCAGTGGACAGGTGCAGCTGGATTTCCTCGCTGGTCAGGTCCTGGCGCTTGCAGCGCACCACGCCGCCATCTTCGTGGGTGTCACGCAGCTCGCACTCGTCGAGCACGAAGAAGCCTTCGGCGGCGCTCTGGTTCTTCAGCCAGTCGGTGAGGGTGGCGGTCGGTGCGATCTTCACTGACAGCGGGCGCACCGGCAGCGAGCCGATGGCTTCACGCAGGGTAGACAGCAGGTCTTCAGCTTTCTTGGCGCTGGCGCTGTCGACCAGGATCAGGCCCTGTTTCGGCGCGATGGCGGCGAAGGTACCGGATTTACGGATGAAGGCGCGCGGCAGGAAGGTCTGGACGATCTCGTCTTTGATCTGGTCGCGCTCTTTCTTGTACACCTTGCGCATCTGGGTGTTTTCGATCTCGTCGACCTTCTCCTTCAGCGCATCACGCACTACCGAACCCGGCAGGATGCGTTCTTCCTTGCGTGCACCGATCAGCAGGAAATCGCCGCTGACATGCACCAGCGGGGCATCGGCGCCTTTGCCAAAGGGAGCGGTGAAGCCGTAGGTGGTCAGCTCCTGGCTGGCGCAGGGACGTGCCGGTTTGCTGGACAGTGCGGTCTCCAGCGCTTCGGCGTCGAAAGGAATGTCCTGGGTGAGGCGGTAAACCAGCAGGTTGCGAAACCACATGAGCGGGTGATTCTCCATTGATGATGAAGTCGCAGGGTGGCGCCATCCTTAGGCTCTCTCGAGCCGGCGCGCAGCGACGGATGAAGGTGGCGGGCCATCAACAGGATCATGATCGGTCCGCCGGCACAGAGCGCGCATTATTCTCCGCTGGCGTGCTCAGGCCAACCCTGACAATGAGCCACTGAGGAAATTCGCTGGTCTCGCCTAAGTTCTTGCTGCGCCGGTAAATTTTTTTGCGAAGAGGGCTTGCCAAGGCCCGGATCGCTCTCTAGAATGCGCCCCACTTCGAGAGTGAAGGGTGATTAGCTCAGCCGGGAGAGCATCTGCCTTACAAGCAGAGGGTCGGCGGTTCGATCCCGTCATCACCCACCAATCTTGCAGTTACGCGCAGCGGTAGTTCAGTCGGTTAGAATACCGGCCTGTCACGCCGGGGGTCGCGGGTTCGAGTCCCGTCCGCTGCGCCATTCTTCTCCTCGCTTCATCCCCTCCTGTGACAACTCTTCGGCATCCGCTGAAATCTTCGAAAAAATCCTTTGTTTGCTTGAACTTATGCGCATTGCTCGGCTCCTATGCCGTAGCCAGTGATCGCGGCGTACTGATAAGCTCGCGCTTTCACACGACGGCCTTCGGGCGCATCTACAAGGAACAAGCATGAAACAGCATCGTTTGGCGGCAGCAGTCGCTCTGGTGGGCCTGGTGCTTGCCGGTTGCGATTCGCAAACCAGCGAAGTCGAACTCAAGAGCCCGGCGCAAAAAGCCTCCTACGGCATCGGCCTGAACATGGGTCGTAGTCTGTCCGAGGAAGGCATGGACGATCTGGATTCCAAGGCCGTCGCTCAGGGTATCGAGGACGCGCTGGCGAAGAAGGAGCCGCGCATCAAGGACGAAGATATGGTCGAGGCCTTCTCCTTCCTGCAGAACCGTGCTGAAGAGCGCATGACTGCGCTGAACAAGGAAGCCGCTGAAGCCGGCAAGAAATTCCTTGAAGAGAACGGCAAGCGCGAAGGTGTTGTCACCACCGCTTCTGGCCTGCAGTACGAAGTAGTCAAGAAAACCGACGGTGCCCAGCCGAAGGAAAGCGACGTAGTGACCGTTCACTACGAAGGCAAACTGACCGACGGCAGCGTGTTCGATAGTTCCGTTGCTCGTGGCAGCCCCATCGACCTGCCGGTCGGCGGCGTGATCCCGGGTTGGGTCGAGGGTCTGCAACTGATGCATGTTGGCGAGAAGTACAAACTGTACATCCCCAGCGAGCTGGCCTACGGCGAGCAGAGCCCGTCTCCAGCCATCCCGGCCAACTCGGTACTGGTATTTGATCTGGAACTGATCGGCATCAAGGATCAGGCCGCCGCCGAGCCGACCGAGCAGTAACACTCGGTACTGCTGTACAACGCCCCGTCTTGACGGGGCGTTGTCGTTTCTGGGGCGGTGTAAACCAGGATGTGGTGGTCAGGGTGTTACGCTTATGCACATCATGCGAAACATTCCTAACAAGTCTGAGCTACAACTGAGTCGTGCTCGTGTCAATCAGCAACTTGTTGATTTTCATGGATTTTATATGCTGTATAAAAAATATCCGATCTAACTCGAGGCCCCGTGGCACGGGGCTTTGATAAGCTTGTCGAAAGACTTTGCACAGATTTATCCACAGCTTCGGTGGATAAGCGAGGTGAGCCCTGATACTGCCTGGCTTGCCGAGGAGGCCGAATGAAAACTCCCTGGAAATTGACGCGTTACCTGCCGCTGGCTGCCCGCTTTCTGCGTGAAGGCCGGTTACCGGAGTTGCTCCGCGATCTGGCAGACAAGCGCACACCGCAAGGACAACGCTTCGCCGCCCTCAAAGAGGACCTGCAACTGCTGCGTGCACTCAGCCTGGCCTGGTTCAAGGGTGAGTACCGGCAGATCAGCAGTCAGGCGCTGTTGATGGTGGTGGCTGCTCTGCTGTACTTCATCACCCCGTTCGATGCCATTCCCGACTGGCTGGTTGGGGTCGGTTTCGTCGATGACCTGGCCGTGCTGGCCTGGGTGATGCGCACCTGGCATGGCGAGCTCGAAGCGTTCAAGGCGTGGCGCGACAGGCAGAGTCCGGAGCGCCTGGCGCTGATTGAGCAGTTACCGGCTGCGGAGCGGGTCGATCCGCTGCATTCCTGATGATTCGTTCGGCCATTGCGGGGCCTGCCGGCTGAGTCACTGAGTCTTTCGGGCCATGCGTCCGGCGGGTTGCCGACTCACTCGGTCATGGCGAGTACCGCATCTTGCTACCTTGGCAGCATGGATCACGCCCCGGCGGCAGACGCCTGTTAAGATGGCCGCTTGCAAGGAAGGGGTCGAGGCTGTCGGCCCTGCTTTCCAACGGAGAGACTCATGAGTGTGCAAATCATTGCCCGTGACGGCGAGCCGGAATACGCCGTGCTGCCCTGGGCCGATTATCAGGCCTTGTTGCAAGCAGCAGGTCGCCAGGAGGTTGCCGCGACCGTTGCGCCATCGCCAACGCCTGCAGCCAATCGCGCACCTCTGGCGCAATTGCAAACGTTGCGCGAAGCCAAGGGCCTGAGCGCGGAAGCGCTGGCTCGCAGCGTCGGTATCAGCCCTCACTATCTAGCCATGATCGAAAGTGGCGAACGTCAACCCGACGCTGCGATTCTGCGTTCGTTGGCCTGGGAGCTGGGGTTGGTGGAGGGCTGGTCTTGAGCGTGCGTATCAGTCGCCAACACTGGCAGGCATTGCTGACCGAGCTGGACGACGCCCGTCGTCAGCGCCACCTGCTTACCTACCGGGCATTGATCGAACGTCTCGATCTGCCGACGCCAGCCATGCAGACCCTGACCGCGGCACTGGAGCACCTGGCTGCACTGGATGCACGCGCCGAACGACCGCTGCGCAGCTCACTGGTGATCAGCCAGGGCGCCAGCCGGCTGCCGCGTACCGGATTCTTCGACTGCGTGACACGTCTGGGACGTTTCAGCGGCGCCTCCGATGGCGTGGCAGCCGCCTCCTGGCACGCTGCCGAGGTGGTCAGGGTGTTCGAGTTCGACTACCCCGCCGATGTCTAGGTGGCTCTGGCAACTGCGCGCGCAACTGGGCTACTGGCTGGCCCGGCGTCTGTTTCACTGGCCGGCGGCGTTGCGTCAGCCGCGTCTGTGGCAATGGATGCAAGGCCAATACGGGCGCATGGCCAATCTCGGTGACACCGCTGCGCAGAGTTTCTACGGGCATATCCTGCTGTTTCGCGGCCAGGGCCTCGGTGCCCGCGAGGAAGGGCTGAGGTTGTTGAGACTGGCGGCCAATGGCGGTGACGGCAAGGCCGCCTATCAGTTAGGCGTGCAGGCGTTGCAGGGCGACACACGGCAAGCGCCGGATGCCTCGCAAGCAGTGCGTTGGTGGGAGATGGCCTTGGCTGCCGGTCATCCTCTGGCTGCCAACCGCCTGAGCCTGCTCTACCGCGACGGTGCCCCGGGACTTGAGCCGGACCCGCAAGCCGCAGAGCGCTATGCCGCCATGGCCAACCAGGGGCTTCCCTCAGGCCGCTGAGCCTTCGAGTATATGCAGGCTGTAGCCAGGCACGGCCTTGGCCTGGCGCTTGGCATCGGAGGCCAGTTCGGCCAGACGCGAGGCATCGAGCTGCGCGCAGTCTTCCGTTCTCACGTGTACCACGCCGATTGACAGTGACAGCAGCGCGTACTCCTGGCGTTGCCCGTGGCGGTTGTGGGCGATGAAGCAGCCGGCCTGCAGATGCTCGTCACGGTAGAAGCGTCGGCACTGATTCTGGAATTCCTCGATCAGTTTGCCGAGCTTTTCGCGCCAGTCGGGGGAGCCGAGCACCAGCATGAAGTCGTCGCCGCCGATATGCCCGACGAAGTCGCGTGCCGGGTCGACCCGATCGTTCAGGCATTGCGCCAGGCACAGCAATACCTCGTCGCCCTTGGCGTAGCCGTAGAGATCGTTGAAGGGTTTGAAACTATCGAGATCCACGTAGCACACCGCAGCTTCGCGCTGCTGTTGCAGCAGGCGACTCAGGCATTGCTGGATCGGCACGTTGCCTGGCAGCAGGGTCAGCGGGTTGGCGTGACGCGCCTGCTGCAGCTTTTGCTCGGTGATCAGTTTGAGCACGTCGATGACCCTGCCCAGGCCCAGATAGCGGCCGTTCTGGATGATGATGAAGTCTTCCTCGATACGCTGGCGTGCACGGCTGGTGAGCAGGCGACTGACCTTCTGCAGTGACTGCGTCAGCTCCACGGCAAGAAAATCCTGGCTCATCAGGCGGCTGATGGGTTTGCGTGCGAACAGGTCGGTGGCGAAGGGCTTTAGCAGCGCTTCGGACAGCGAGTGGCGGTGGACGATACCCACCGGCTGACGCTGCGCATCCAGTACCGCCAGGGAGTTGAGGTTGGCCTGGGCACGGAAGACGTCCAATACCTCGGCGATGGCTGTGTGCTGGTCGACTGCGGGTTGGTCGTTGAGCAGGGCACTGAGGTCATGGCTGTCTTCACCGAGGCTGGCTTGATTGCTTTGCACCAGGGGCAGCAGTTGGCGGGCATCGCGTGGCGGTTTTTCCTGCGGCCTGCTGAGCAGGTAGCCCTGCACCAGGTCGACCCCCATTTCCGCCAGTACAGCCAGTTCTTCGGGCAGCTCGATCCCTTCGGCAATCACCTGGGCCCGCGACGCTTCGGCCATTTTCAGGATCGAGCCGACGAACTCGCGCTTCACTGCATCCTGATGAATGCCATCGATGAAGTGGCGGTCGATCTTCACGTACTCCGGGCGCAGTTCCGACCACAGGCGCAGGCTGGAGTAACCAGCACCGAGGTCGTCCAGAGCGATGGAAAAGCCCATGGCACGGTAGTGGTGCAGGGCGTTGTCGAGCAGGGCGAAGTCTTCGGTGGGCGACTGTTCGGTGAGTTCGATCACCACCTGGCTGGGTGGGATGCCGAAAGCCTGCAGCAATTTCAGGGTGCGCCCTGGTTGGTGGCTGGGGTCGAGCAGCGACTCCGGCGAGACGTTGAGAAACAGCTTACCGTCCAGGCCCTGTGCGCTGAAGCCTCTGCAGGCACTCATGCGGCAAGCCATTTCCAGCTCGCTCAGGCGCTCTGCGTGACGGGCGACAGCGAACAGCGTCAATGGCGAGTGCAGTGGACTGTTGGAAGGGCCACGGGTCAGTGCCTCATAGCCGAGGATGCGCTGTTCGGACAGCGAGACGATAGGCTGGAACAGGCTACTGAGGTCGCCGTGAGCGAGGATGTTGCCCAGCGCGCTCAACTGCTCGGTGACGGTCATGATGTTCTCGATCTGTAGAAAAACGAAGGGCCGGCTTATGGCCGGCCCTTCATTTCACGACAGTTCGATGACGATATGATGACGCTCGATGAGTCGTCTCAGTGCAGCGCCAATGAGGGGTTCAGGCCCAGGTAGTCGAGCAGGATGCGCCCACTTTCCGAGAGGTAGGCGTCGTCTTCCGGCGTGCTCTTCTCATCGGCGACTGGCAGTGCATCTTCGTCTTCCTTGGCCAGCTCCTTGAGTGGCTCTTCACCCTTGGCCTGGCGGCGGTTGTTCTCCAGCGCCAGTTGCTTGGCTTCGACTTCGGCCTGGCGCGCACGGCGGGCTTGCTCGTTGAGGCTGACGGTGGTTTCTGCCATCAGTTTCTTGGCCAGGGTAAGGCGATCGCGGGTGAAGACGAAGTCCGGGTCCTTGATGGTGCGCTGATCGTGACGGGCTTTCAGCTCGGTCAGGAAGGGCTTGATCGGGTCCAGTTCGGGGGTGATCGCCGGGCGGATGCTGTCCCAGGGCAGCGCAGCGGGCAGGGCACTTTCGCCGATGTCCTTGGTGTCCATGACGTCTGGATAGAGGATGTCGGGGATCACGCCCTGATGCTGGGTGCTCTGGCCGGACACGCGATAGAACTTGGCCAGGGTCAGTTTCAGTTCGCCATGGTTGAGCGGCTGGATGGTCTGCACCGTGCCCTTGCCGAAGGTCTGGCCACCGAGAATCAGCGCGCGGTGGTAGTCCTGCATGGCGCCGGCGAAGATTTCCGAGGCCGACGCGGACAGGCGGTTGACCAGCACGGCCAGCGGGCCGGTGTAGTAGATACCCTTGTTCTCGTCAGCGAGCACGTCGACGCGGCCGTCGGCATTGCGCACCAGTACGGTGGGGCCTTGCTCGATGAACAGGCTGGTCAGCTCGGTGGCCTCCTGCAGCGAGCCACCGCCGTTGTTGCGCAGGTCGATGACCACGCCGTCGACTTTTTCGGCCTGCAGCTCATCGAGCAGGCGTTTGACGTCACGCGTGGTGCTCTTGTAATTGGGGTCGCCAGCGCGGAAGGCCTTGAAGTCGAGGTAGAAGGCTGGCAGTTCGATCACGCCAAGCTTGTAGTCACGACCATCATGCTTGAGTTCCAGGACCTTTTTCTTGGCTGCTTGCTCTTCCAGCTTGACCGCTTCACGGGTGATGGTGACCACCTTGCTGGTCTGGTCGCTGGGTGGATTGCTGGCCGGGATCACTTCCAGGCGTACGGTGGAACCTTTCGGGCCACGAATCAGCTTGACCACTTCGTCCAGGCGCCAACCGATCACGTCGACCATATCGTCGTTGCCCTGGGCAACGCCGACGATCTTGTCGGCTGGAGCGATCTGCTTGCTCTTCTCGGCCGGGCCGGCAGGCACCAGGCGCACTACCTTGACATGCTCGTTATCGCTTTGCAGGACGGCGCCGATGCCTTCGAGCGACAGGCTCATGTTGATGTCGAAGTTTTCTGCGTTATCCGGCGACAGATAAGTGGTGTGCGGGTCGTAGGTGGTGGCGAAGGCATTGATGTAAGCCTGGAACACGTCCTCGCCGCGGGTCTGCTTGAGACGCGCCAACTGATTCTTGTAGCGCTTGGTCAGCAGCTCCTGAATGTCCTTGGTTTCCTTGCCGGCGATCTTCAGGCGCAGCACTTCGTCCTTGACGCGTTTGCGCCACAGCTCGTCGAGTTCAGCGCGATCTTTGGCCCAGGGTGCTTTCTCGCGATCGACCTGCAACTGCTCGTCGACAGTGAAGTCGATCTTGTCGACGCCCTTGCCGAGTTCCGCCAGCGCGTAGTTCAGGCGCTCTTCCATGCGGGTCAGGTGGCGGCGATAGATGGTGAAGCCCGGCTCGAGGTCGCCGCTCTTGAGCAGGTCATCGAACTTGGTACGCCACTGGTTGAATTCGCTGATATCAGCTGCGGTGAAATAGCTGCGAGACGGATCGAGCAACTTCAGGTAGTTGTCATAGATCTGAATCGAACGCTCGTCATTGAGCGGTGGCTTGTTGTAGTGGTGGCGCTTGAGCAGTTCCACTACGTTGAGGCTGGCAATCACCTGGTCGCGGTCCGGCTGCAGGTAGTCCCAACTGGTCGCTGTGGTGGTCTTGGCCGCCAGCGGCAGGGCACTGAAGCCGAGTACGAGGGCGAGGGCGGTGCTTGCTAGAGATCGCTTCATGCTGATTCGACGTAGTGGCAGGTGATAACGCATATTAGGCCGTATCTGAGGGCGCCAGGTTCCGTTGGCGCTAGACAAAAGCCCAGCGGTCAGCGCTGGGCTCGGTTCACTTGCACTATGGAGGCAGCATGAAGGCATTGCAAGGCGTCGAAGGGCGTGCACAGTGGCTGGAACAACCGGCGCAGACCTGTGACGCAGGACAGATTCGCGTGAAGGTGGCCGCCGCTGGGCTCAATCGGGCTGATCTGTTGCAACGCGCCGGGCTCTATCCGCCACCTCCAGGCGCGAGCCAGGCGCTCGGGTTGGAATGTTCGGGTGTGGTTGTCGAAGTCGGCGCCGGCAGCGCCTGGCAGGTGGGTGATCGTGTCTGCTGTCTGCTCGCTGGCGGTGGTATGGCCGAGGAGGTGGTGCTCGATGCACGCCACGCCATGCCGGTGCCCGAGGGGCTGAGCCTGGTCGAGGCCGCTGTGGTGCCGGAGGTTTACGCCACGGCCTGGCTTAACCTGTTCCAGCTCGGCGCCCTGCGCCCGGGTGAGAAAGTCCTGCTGCATGCTGGCGCCAGCGGTGTCGGCTCGGCTGCCATTCAGCTGTGCAAGGCATTCGGCAGCCCATGCTGGGTCAGCGTTGGCTCGCCAGAACGACTGGCCTATTGCGAGGCGCTCGGTGCCCAGGGCGGTGCTCTGCGTGGTGAGGATCTGCACGCGCTGCGCGACTTCGGGCCGTTCGATGTGATTCTCGATCCGGTCGGCGGGCAGTATGCGGCGCTCAATCTGGCCTTGTTGGCGCTGGACGGACGCTGGATCAACATTGGCCTGATGGGCGGGCGCGAGGCCTCGCTGGACCTGGCCCAGGTGCTGGGCAAGCGCATTCAGCTGACTGGTTCGACCTTGCGCAATCGCGACGATCAGTTCAAGGCTGACCTCTTGCGCGATCTGCAGCAACAGGTCTGGCCGTTGTTCGCGGAAGGGCGTCTGAAGCCGCAACTTGAGCGCAGTTTTGCCATCGAAGACAGTGAAACAGCATTCCAGACACTCGCCGGTAACCAGGTCGCGGGTAAACTGGCGCTGCTGATTGACCCCAGCCTGGCCTGAGCCAGTGCTGCAGCCTGCGCCTGGCGTGGGCTGTGCTATCGATTGGTGCATTCAATCGATATCATGCCCGTAATCAATAAGCTTTTTTCCGTTAGGTGGCTAATATAGCGACCGTAGATTTCAACCCTCACAGAAACCTCAGAAGGAGTCAGAGATGTCCCTCATCAATACTCAAGTTCAGCCGTTCAAGGTCAATGCTTTCCACAACGGTGAGTTCATCGAAGTCACCGAGCAGAGCCTGCAGGGCAAGTGGTCCGTGCTGATCTTCATGCCGGCTGCCTTCACCTTCAACTGCCCGACCGAAATCGAAGACGCTGCCAACAACTACGCCGAGTTCCAGAAGGCTGGTGCCGAGGTCTACATCGTGACCACCGACACTCACTTCTCGCACAAGGTCTGGCACGAAACTTCGCCGGCCGTTGGCAAGGCTCAGTTCCCGCTGATCGGTGACCCGACCCACCAGCTGACCAACGCTTTCGGCGTGCACATCCCGGAAGAAGGCCTGGCTCTGCGCGGCACCTTCATCATCAACCCGGAAGGTCAGATCAAGACTCTGGAAATTCACTCCAACGAGATCGCTCGTGACGTTTCCGAGACCCTGCGCAAGCTGAAGGCTGCTCAGTACACCGCCGCTAACCCGGGTCAGGTTTGCCCGGCCAAGTGGAAGGAAGGCGAGAAGACTCTGGCTCCTTCGCTGGACCTGGTTGGCAAGATCTAAATTTGCCGACTTCCTTTCCGGCCTGTCTCAGGTCGGAAAGGACCAACTCTGCGCTGTTTGGGCCATTTACCGGCCCTTGTGGTGCCCGATGCCCGGGCGCGATCCGTCCGGGCATTTTATTGCCCGAATTTTCATATTTGAGGAATTTCCGCCATGTTGGACGCCAATCTTAAAGCCCAGTTGAAGGCCTACCTGGAAAAGGTCACCCAGCCGTTCGAGATCGTCGCGTCCCTCGATGACGGCGAAAAATCCCAGGAACTGCTTGGGCTGCTGCAAGACATCGTCGGCCTGACCGACAAGATCACTCTCAAGACTGACGGCAACGATGCCCGCCGTCCGTCCTTCGCCCTGAATCGTCCGGGCGAAGACACCGGCGTTGCCTTCGCCGGTATCCCCATGGGCCACGAGTTCACCTCGTTGGTGCTGGCACTGCTGCAGGTGGGCGGCCATCCTTCCAAGCTGGATGCCGACACCATCGCGCAGATCAAGAGCATCGAAGGCAAGTTCGAGTTCGAGACCTATTTCTCGCTCTCCTGCCAGAACTGCCCGGACGTGGTTCAGGCGCTGAACCTGATGGCCGTGCTCAACCCCAATATCCGCAACGTCTCCATCGACGGTGCGCTGTTCCAGGAAGAAGTCGAGCGTCGCCAGGTCATGGCCGTGCCGAGCATCTACCTGAACGGTGAGGTCTTCGCTTCCGGTCGCATGGACGTGAAGGAAATCCTCGCCAAGATCGACACCGGCGCCGCCAATCGCGATGCCGAGAAAATGAGTGCCAAGGAAGCCTTCGACGTGCTGGTGGTCGGCGGTGGCCCGGCTGGCGCCGCAGCGGCCATCTACGCTGCGCGCAAGGGCATCCGCACCGCTATCGCTGCCGAGCGCTTCGGCGGTCAGGTGCTGGACACCATGGCCATCGAGAACTTCATCTCGGTCAAGGAAACCGAAGGCCCGAAACTGGTGCGTGCGCTGGAAGAACACGTCAAAGAATACGACGTCGACGTGATGAATCTGCAACGTGCGTCGGCTCTGGTGCCGGCCAGCAGCGAAGGCGGCCTGCACGAAGTGAAGTTCGAGAACGGCGCTTCGCTCAAGGCCAAGACCGTAATTCTCTCCACCGGCGCGCGCTGGCGCGAGATGGGTGTACCCGGCGAGCAGGAGTACAAGGCCAAGGGCGTATGTTTCTGCCCGCACTGCGACGGTCCGCTGTTCAAGGGCAAGCGCGTGGCGGTGATCGGCGGCGGTAACTCTGGCGTCGAAGCAGCCATCGACCTGGCCGGCATCGTCGCTCACGTGACCCTGCTGGAATTCGCCGACACCCTGCGTGCCGACGCCGTACTGCAGAAAAAACTCAACAGCCTGCCGAACGTGACCGTGATCAAGAGCGCGCAGACTACTGAGGTTAAGGGTGACGGCCAGAAGGTCACCGGCCTGGTGTACAAGGATCGCACCACCGAGGAGCTGCACACCGTCGAGCTGGAAGGCATCTTCGTGCAGATCGGTCTGCTGCCCAACAGCGACTGGCTCAAGGGCACCGTCGAGCTGAGCCGCTTCGGTGAGATCGTCATCGATGCCAAGGGCGCTACCAACATCCCCGGTGTCTTCGCCGCCGGTGACGTGACCACCGTGCCGTACAAGCAGATCGTCATCGCCATGGGCGAGGGCTCGAAGGCTTCGCTATCCGCCTTCGACCACCTGATCCGCCATAGCTGATCGCAACGCTGGAACGACAAAGGCCACCTTCGGGTGGCCTTTGCGTTTAAAGACATCCTTAGGAGCGAGCTCTGCTCGCGAATATCGCAATCCAAGCGATTCGCGAGCAGAGCTCGCTCCCACAGTTACGCCCCGTCCCTGGGGCGGCGCGCTCAGCGCTTCAGACCGCCCAGAGTCAGCGGCATCTGGCGGTTCACATCCTTGTACAGCAGGTAGCGGAAGCGGCTCGGGCCGCCGGCGTAGCAGGCCTGCGGGCAGAAGGCGCGCAGCCACATGAAGTCGCCAGCCTCGACCTCGACCCAGTCCTGGTTCAGGCGATACACCGCCTTGCCTTCCAGCACGTACAGGCCGTGTTCCATGACGTGGGTTTCGGCGAAGGGAATCACGCCGCCCGGCTCGAAGTTGACAATGTTGACGTGCATGTCATGACGCATGTCGCTGATCTCGACGAAGCGCGTGGTGCTCCAGCGGCCTTCGGTGCCGGGCATGACGATTGGCTCGATGTCCTGCTCGTGGGTGACGAAGGCTTCCGGATACGGCACGCCTTCGACCGGTTGGTAGGCTTTGCGCAGCCAGTGGAAGCGCACGGCTTCGCTGCCGTTGTTGCGCAGCGACCAATCGCTTTCTGGCGGGATGAAGGCGTAGCTGCCAGGACGCAGGGCATGCTGGGTGCCGTTGAGGCTCAGGTCGCAGGTGCCTTCGACGACGAAGATCACGCCTTCGGCGGTCGGGTCCAGCTCTGGCTTGTTGCTGCCGCCGTTCGGGCCGACTTCGACGATGTATTGCGAGAAGGTCTCGGCGAAGCCGGTCAGCGGGCGGGCGATGACCCACATGCGCATGTTGTCCCAGAACGGCAGGTGGCTGGTGACGATGTCACGCATCACGCCTTTGGGGATCACGGCGTAGGCTTCGGTGAACATGGCGCGGTCGGTCAGCAGTTGATCCTGACCCGGGTGACCGCCATGCGGTGCGTAGTAGTAGGGCGATTTGCTCATCGAGAGGTTGCCTCGGCGGGTGAAGGGCTCGGGGTTCGATCCCCGAGCGGAAAATTGGCTCCCATGCACTATAGGAATTCGCGGCTGGATTCGGAAATTAAATAGTAGAATGCCTGTCAGTGGGTTTCATGATGGGTGGCGCTATGCTCGATCCGGTGTTATTACGCAGTTTTCTGACCGTTGTGCAGACCGGTGGCTTCACCCGCGCCGCTGCCAGCCTGCACCTGACCCAGTCCACGGTCAGCCAGCAGGTGCGGCGCCTGGAGGAGCAGCTCGGCGCCGAGTTGCTTGATCGCAGTGGCCGCTACGTAGTGACCACCACCGAGGGTGAACGCCTGCTGGGTTACGCCAACCGCATCGTCGCACTGATGGACGAAGCCATGTTGGCGCTGGGGCAAAGTGCGGTGGAGGGCGAGGTGCGCCTCGGCGTGCCGGACGATTTCGCCGCCAACAGCCTGACCCCTTATCTGGCCGATTTCGCCGACGCGCATCCGGGCATTCGCCTGGAGATCACCAGCGGTCTCAGTCATGACGTCTGGCGCGCGTTCAATGCCGGCGAACTGGACCTGGCGTTGATCAAGCAGCGCGCCGGCAGTGCCAAGGGCCTGGCCAGCTGGGCTGAGCCGGTGGCCTGGCTCGACAGCCGAGCGCGCCCGGTGCTGGCGCGTAACCCCGTGCCGCTGGCGGTATTCCCACCCAACGGCCTGTATCGCCTGGAGATGACTCACGCGCTGGATGCCATGGGCAAGCCCTGGCGTATCGCCTATGTCAGCAGCAGTTTGCCCGGCGTCAGCGCCGCGGCCGAAGGTGGCCTGGGCCTGACCCTGCTGCCGCGCCGGTTGATCACCGCTGCGCACCGCGAACTGGGTGAGGCCGAAGGCTTCGCCCCGGTGGCGCCGGTGGAAGTGGCCTTGCATTCGCGCAACCAGTTGCCCGGCTATGCACGGGAACTGGCGGCGGCGTTGATCGAGGCCTGCGAAGGGATCATGAGCCAATAGGGCGTCACTGGGCCGGGTAGGGTGCGCCATGCGCACCTTGAAACTGGGGCGGCCCCGCCACACCTTACGACAGGATCAGCGCCAATTGAGAATCGGCCAGCCAGCCTGCTCAGCATGGGCGCGCAGAGTCGGGTCGGGGTTGACGGTGAAGGGCTTGTCGACCAACTGCAGCAGCGGTAGGTCGTTGCGCGAGTCGGAGTAGAAACTGGCGCCAACGAGGCTTTCGTTCTGCTCGGCAAGCCAGGCATGCAGACGTGTCACCTTGCCTTCGCGATAGGTCAGTACGCCTTCGGTGCGACCACTGTAGAAGCCATGCTGCAGCTCCAAATCGATGGCCAGCACCTCGTCGATGCCGAAGCGTTCGGCGATGGCGCTTACCAGAAAATGCGCCGAGGCGGAGATCACCAGCAAGCGGTCGCCGGCGGCGCGGTGCGTGGCCAGGGTGCGGCTGGCGTCGCTGTAGAAGATCGGCTCGATCACGTCCTCGACGAAGGGCTCGACCACATGGGCGACCTCCTCGGGCGTGCGGCCAACCAGCGGCGACAGGGTGAAGGCCATGTAGTCCTCCATGGCCAGGGTGCCGGCGGCGTATTGGCGCATCAGCTCCTGCTCGTGGGCCAGGAAGGAGTCGCCATCGGCCCAGCCGATCTTGACCATTTCCTGTGTCCACAGGCTGGCGCAATCGCCGTGAATCAGGGTTTCGTCGAGGTCGAAAATCGCCAGGGCCATCACGCCACCTCCCGGATTGCATCGGCACCAATGGCCAGGCTGACACTCTGGCCATTGTGGTGCAGGTCGGCGGCGGAGCGATTGAGCACGTCCACCAGCAGTTGCACGCCGCGGGCCTCGACCCGGTAGCGCACGACGTTACCCAGCAGGCTGTGGCTGACAATGGTGCCTTCGATTCCCACC
Source organism: Pseudomonas sediminis (assembly GCF_039555755.1). Lineage (NCBI taxonomy): Bacteria > Pseudomonadati > Pseudomonadota > Gammaproteobacteria > Pseudomonadales > Pseudomonadaceae > Pseudomonas > Pseudomonas sediminis. The sequence goes on along the minus strand of NZ_CP154631.1, from coordinate 303,897 downwards.
CCACCGATCTGGATCGCCTCCGGGCGGATCGCTACACGGCTGTTGACCGGGCGCAGCAACAGGCGGCTGGCGGCATCGGCCTCGAGCAGGTTGTAGTTGCCGATGAACCCGGCGGCGAAGGCATCCACCGGCGCGGTGTAGAGAGTTTCGGCGTCGCCGCTCTGGACGATCTGGCCGGCATTCATCAGGAAAATACGATCGCTCATGGTCAGCGCTTCTTCCTGATCGTGAGTGACGAAGATGGTGGTCAGGTTCAGTTCCTGCTGGATGGCGCGGATCTGTTCGCGCAGGTGTTTGCGGATACGTGCATCGAGAGCCGACAACGGCTCGTCGAGCAACAGCAGGCGTGGACGGGTGACCAGTGAGCGGGCCAGGGCCACGCGCTGACATTGGCCGCCGGAGAGCTGATGCGGATAGCGCGCGGCGAAGTCGCCCAGCTCGACCATGGCCAGTGCCTCGCGCACGCGCTGCTCGCTTTCGTCCCTGGCCACTTTCTGCATGCGCAGGCCGAAGGCGACGTTCTGCGCCACGCTCATGTTGGGGAACAGCGCATAGCTCTGGAACACCATGCCGATACCGCGTTTTTGCGGCGGCAGCGGCACCAGGTCTTCGCCACCGAGATTGATCTGCCCGCCGTCGACGTCGGTCAGCCCGGCGATGCAACGCAGCAGGGTGGACTTGCCGCAGCCGGAGGGGCCGAGCAGGGTGACGAACTCGCCCTGGCCGATCTCGCAGTTGATGTCGCTGAAGATACGGGTGTCGCCGTAGCTTTTATGCAGGTTATGGATGCTCAGCAAGCTCATGCCTTGTCCCTGTTCAAACGGTTGGCCGCCCAGGTGAATACCAGGACGAAGAAGAAGTAGGAAATCACCAGCGCACTGTTGAAGTGGCCGCTGCTGTTGCGCATGTTGTTCAGGTACACCTGCAGGGTTTCATAGCGGGTGCCCACCAGCATGTTGGCGAAGACGAACTCGCCGAACAGGAAGCTGAAGGAGAGGAACAACGACACCATCAGGCCCTTGCGCAGGTTCGGCAGCACCACCAGGAAGGCCGCCTTCCAGGTACTGGCGCCGAGCAGGTGAGCGGCGTCCATCAGGTCGCGCAGGTTGATCGCCTGCAGGTTGTTGGCGATGGCGCGGTACATGAACGGCAGGGCAATGGTGAAGTAGCAGCCAAGCAGAATCCACGGCGTGCCAGTCATCGCCAGCGGCCCGGAGCCGTAGAGCTGCAGCAGGCCCACCGAGGACACCACCGGCGGCACGGCGAACGGCAGCAGGATCAGTACGTTCATCAGCGTGTCGAGCTTGGGGAAGTGGTAATGCACCACGAACATCAGCGGCAGGATCAGCACCACCGATAGCGCCAGGGCGCCGAAGCACACCAGTAGCGACTGGCCGAAGGCGCGCAGGAAGCGCTCATCACTCCACAGCGCGGCGTACCACTTCAGCGTCAGGCCGTCCGGCAGGATGGTCGCCGACCAACTGGTGGATAGCGAGTAAAGCAGGGTACCGGCCAGCGGCAGCAGCAGGATGAGGAACAGCAGCCAGACCACGATGCGGTGGTAAAGGCTGGCGGTGGGGGCTTTCACAGGCGGTTTAAACACTACCTGCGTTGCCGCTGCTTCGTTAAAACCAGGCTCAAAATGCTCATTTACAGCTTGTAAACTCCGCTTTTTCGCCTGTTTTTGCCTCGCATCGGCGGCCTCGCCTACGTTTTTAAACGGCCTGTTAGCGCGTGACATGCTGGCTCCTTTTCAGCAGCAACTGGTGGACGGCGGTGATCAGCACCATCAGCCCGACCAGGATCATCGACAGGGCGCTGGCCAGATTCGGGTCCAGCGAGATGTCGCCGGAGACCATCGCCGCGATGCGGATCGGCAGTACGTTGAAGTTGCCGGTGGTCAGGTAATACACCGTGGCGTAGGCGCCCAGAGCATTGGCCAGGAGGATGACGAAGGTGCCGAGCAGGGCCGGGGTCAGCACCGGCAGGCCGATATGGCGCCAGAAGTCCCAGGTGCCGGCGCCGAGCAAGGCTGCGGACTCACGCCAGTCCTGGCGCAGGGCATCGAAGGCCGGGTAGAGCAGCAGCACGCCGAGCGGAATCTGGAAATAGGTGTAGAGCACGATCAGGCCGTTCTTCGAGTAGAGGTTGAAGCTCTCGATCAGGCCAAGCTGGATCAGCAGCAGGGTCAGCGCGCCGTTGAAGCCGAGCAGGATGATGAAGGCGAAGGCCAGCGGCACCCCGGAAAAGTTGCTGGTCATGTTGGAGAAGGCGATGACGAAATCGCGCAGCTTCGAGTCCACCTGACGCAGCGAGTAGCTACCGAGGATGGCGATGGCCATGCCAAACAGGCTCGACCAGAAGGCGATTTCCAGGCTGTGTTTTATCGCCTGCATATAGAACCTGGAGGCGAAGATCTTCTCGAAATTGCCCAGGCCCCAGCCAGCGGGGCTGTTCAGACTGTTGACCGCCACCCACACCAGCGGCGCCACCTGGAACACCACGAAGAACAGGGTGAAGGGCAGCAGGCACAACAGCGGCAGCCAGCGACGCAGGGAGGGTGGCGCGCTCATTTCAGCAACTCCGCGCAGTAGGGTTTGTCGTGCGGGACACCGAGCAACTGGCAGATGCTGCCGCACAGCTCGAGCTGGCGTGGGCGCGCATTGGCATCGAGGCTGAAGGCATCACCGATGACGAACAGTGGCACCTGGCGCTCTTCCGGCAGCAGGCCATTGTGCGAACGGTCGACGTTCATGCCGTGGTCGGCGGTGACCAGCACCTGATAGCCGGCATCGATCCAGTTCTGCAGGTAGTCCGCCAGCAGGACGTCGGCCATCCGTGCGGCGTTGCGATACTGGGAACTGTCCAGGCCGTGCTTGTGGCCGGCGTCGTCGATGTTCATCGGGTGCACCAGCAGCAGGTCTGGCGTGTGCTGCAAACGCAGGCTCTCGGCGTCGACGAACAGGTGCGAGTCCGGGTAGTGGTCGGCGTAATAGAAGTGGCCATGCTGGATCGGCAGCGATTCATCGCAGGTATGCCGGTCGCGCACGGCGACGAAGGGCGAGCGGTTGTACAGCTCGCTGACCCAATGATAGGCCGCGGCGGCGGTGCTCAGACCGGCATCGCGGGCGTAATGAAAGAGGCTGCGTTCGCGCGACAGGCGCGAAACATCGTTGTGCACGATGCCGCTGTCGATGGGGCGCACGCCAGTGAGGATGGCCTCGTAGAGCGGGCGCGACAGCGCCGGCAGCTCGCAGTCGAGGCGGTAGAAGGCCGCGCGCCCGGCGTCGCACCAGGCGTGCAGATGGCCCATGGTGTGTTGTGCGACCGAGTGGCTGAGGCCGTCGAGCACGACGAGGATGACCTTGGAAGGCATGGGGAATCCTGAAAACGATGGAAGCGTTTCGCGGCTGAAGCGGAATGCCGCCCAGCCGCTCCTACAGGTATTGGCTGCGGGAGCAGCTTGTGGGAGGGGCTTCAGCCGCGACTGTCGCCGCTGAAGCGCCTACCACCGAGCCCGGGTTATTCCATATTGATGATCACGTTCTCTTGCCACATCTGTGGCAGTGCCTTGGAGGTGGCCTCCCAGGCAGTCGCGTCGGCGATTGGCTTGACCTTGGCGTACTGCTCGTTGGGCAGCAGCTTGGCCTGCACCTCGGCCGGCAGGGTCAGGTGCTCGGCGCGGATCGGTCGGGCATTGCCTTTGGCCAGGTTGATCTGGCCGGCGTCGGAGAGGATGTACTCACGCGCCAGCTTGGCCGCGTTGGGGTTCTTGGCGTACTTGTTGATGATGGTGGTGTAGCCGGAGATCACCGAACCATCGGACGGGATCAGCACCTCGAAGCGGTTGGGGTCGATCTGGTCGCGGTAGGACAGGCCGTTGAAGTCCCAGACGATGCCGACTTCCACTTCACCCTTCTCCAGGGTCTGGATGGTCGGGTTGGACAGCGACAGGCGGCCCTGCTCGGCGATGGCAGCGAAGAAGTCCAGGCCCGGTTGGATGTTTTTCTCGTCACCACCGTTGGCGATGGCGGCAGCCAGCACGCCGTTCACGGCCTGGGCTGCAGCGCTGACGTCACCGATGGCGACACGGTACTTGCCGTTCTTCAGGTCGGCCCAGGATTTCGGTACATCCTTGACCAGTTGCTTGTTGACGATGAAGGCGATGGAGCCGGTGTAGGCCAGCATCCAGTGGCCATCGGCGTCCTTGGCCCAGCTCGGGATCTGCTCCCAGGTGCTCGGCTTGTACGGCTGGGTCACGCCCTGTTGCACGGCGATGGGACCAAAGGCGGCGCCGACGTCACCAATATCGGCGGTGGCATTGTCCTTCTCGGCGGCGAACTTGGCGATCTCCTGTGCCGAGCTCATGTCGGTGTCCTGATGCTTGAGGCCATAGAGCTTGGCCAGATCCGCCCAGGTGTCTTTCCAGTTGGCCCAGCTGTCGGGCATACCCACGCTATTCACCACGCCTTCGGCGCGTGCAGCCTGTTCCAGTGCCTGCAAGTCGGTGCCTTCGGCCATGGCGGAAGTCGCCAGGGCGATGGCCGAACCCATCAGTGAAGCCAGCAGCAGTTGTTTCATTGGAAACTCCTTTGCAGTGAGAGTGTTGGTCTAGATCAGCAATACCCGAGCCAATCTAAGCGCCTTCAATGACAGTTTTATGTCCAGCCATGGTGAGGCAGATGTCTAGGTGTAAGCGGCTGGCGCGCTTCACAAGCGTAGACCATGGATAAGTAGCTGATTTCGCGGGCTGCGAAGGGTGCTGGCAGTGGCATGCCGCGTGCTTGCTGCATGGCTGTCATCTATCAGTCATCTAGACTGCCTAGGCTTGTAACCCATCTGAGCGAGCGATTTTTGCCCTGTGATGGGGCTGGACTAGTCCAAAAGGGGAAGTTTTGATGCGCGAAGACGCGCCACGTGCTGTCACCATCATCTGCCGCGCGTTGCAGGAGCAGATCGACCGGGGCTTGTTGCCCTCTGGCAGCAAGTTGCCGGCCGAGCGCAAGCTCAGTGAGTTGTTCGATACCACGCGCATTACCCTGCGCGAGGCGCTCGGTCAGTTGGAGGCGCAGGGGCTGGTCTATCGCGAGGAGCGCCGTGGCTGGTTCGTTTCACCTACGCGGGTGGCCTACAACCCCCTGGTGCGCACCCACTTTCATGCCATGGTCGCCGAGCAGGGGCGAGTGCCGGCTACCGACGTCCTGAGTGCGCGCTTGATGCCGGCCCCCGCGCAGATCTGCCAGGTGCTGGAGTTGCCGGCGTTGTCGAGCGTCTATCAGGTGTGCCGCGCACGGCGTATCGATGGACGTCTGGTGCTGTATGTCGAGCACTATCTGAATCCGGCCTACTTCCCCGGCATTCTCGAGTTCGACCTGACGCGTTCGCTGACCGACCTCTATGCCTGCGAGTACGGCATTCATTATGGCCGCGTGCGTTTCGACATGGTGCCCACTGCGCTACATGCCGAGGCCGCTGCCAGCCTCAAGGTGGCGCCGGGCAGTCCGGCGTTGCGCATCACCCGGGTCAACCGCGACCAGCACGGGCGCATCATCGACTGCGACCTGGAGTTCTGGCGCCACGACGCCATTCACGTCAGCGTCGAAGTCCCCGAGTAGGGTGAGGTTGGCTTCGACTCGCCCCTGCGCAGGGTGCAGTTCGGAGTCTGATGCGCGCGGCGGCCCCGACCGTTCGTCGGCCTCGACGATGTTTTTCCGGCCAATGTCGAAACGCGCTCGCTGCGTTCGACTATCCAGTATCCACCGTTGAGGAACTGGAGCGCGCCATTAAATACCTCTGCCTTGTTTACGCCAACGAACAGGAGCTGCACAGCTCCCCCGAAAGCCCCCGCCTACGCCCAGCGTGTGCAGGAGAGCGGGCGCATGCTTGCAGCCGAGGCGTTGCAGTTGGTGCAGAGCGCCACCACGGTGCGCATGCGTGGCGGCAAGCTGGCCATTACCGATGGCCCTTTCGCCGAAACCAAGGAGCAGCTCGCCGGCTTCTATCTGATCGAGGCACGGGATCTCAACGAGGCCATCCAATTGGCTGGAGATATCCCCGCCGCCCGTGTCGGCTGCGTGGAAGTGCGGCCGGTTCGCCAACTGGATGTCGACCCGGCTGCTGGCCATTGAGTCACCCAATCCACGCACGAAGGAAAATCGATATGAGTCAGCATGAACTGCAAGATGCACTGAACAGTCGAACCGACGCCTGCCGCAGCAAGGCTGTGGCACGCATCATGGGTCACTACGTGGAAGGCGTGGTCGCCTACGATGCTGTGGTGCCGCTGCGCTTCCAGGGGCGCCCGGCATACCAGGCGCATTGGCAGGCCTGCATGGAAATGTGCAGCGGCGAAGGGCGTTTCGAACCGCACGAGCCGACGTTCGTTCACCGCCGAGGGCGATCTTGGCGTCACTCATTACCTGCTGCACTGCGGCGGCACCAATGACAAGGGCGAACTGGAAACCTGCTGGATGCGCGTGACTCAGTGCCTGCGCCGCCGAGGCAGTCGCTGGCTGATCTTCCACGAGCACTTCTCCGCGCCTTGTGATATGGAAAGCGGCAATGCGCTGTTCGACTAGCAGCCCTGATAACCCGTTCAAAGCCTGCTGCGCGTTGGCCATGCTGTGTTGTAACAGGGCTCGCGCGCGAGTTGGCTCTGCGGCAGCGTTACTGACGACCCAGCGCCGTGCAGGAGAGCTCGTAGTTCTGCTGGCAGGCACTCTGGTACAGGCGCTGGGCCTGGTCGGGGTCACGTGCTACGCCGCCTTCGCCGCGTCGGTAAAGGTTGCCCAGCACATGCTGCGCCATCGGGTTGCCTGCAGCGGCTGACTGGTTGAGGTACTTGAGCATGTCGCGCTGGTTGGCAAACTCCGGTGCGTCACGCCCGGTATAGAGGTAGGCAAGACTGACCGCAGCCATGGAGTGACCCTTGTCTGCGGCCTGCTTCCACCAGTACTCGGCTTGCTTGATGTTCTTTTCCGGCTGGCCGACGAAATAGCTGCTGCCGAGCTGGAACTGGCTTTCCAGATCACCGCGTTGGGCTTGCTGGCGCAGTTGGTCTTGTTCGGTCTGGGTGATGGGCTGGTCGACCTGCGGCTGTTCTTCCGGCGCGCTGGAATCGGGTTCACGCCCGGCGCAGCCCGCCAGTAGCGCGAGAGCGACCAGGGCGGTGGTGGCGTGACGCAGGTTGATCGGGCTGGGCATGGCAGAAACTCCGTAGGCGAGAAACAGGGCAAGTCGCTATTAGGCTGAACCTGGCCACCATAGTTCGCTGTCGTTGATCAGTCTGTCGCGGTGCGACTTCACACTCGCGCCATGAACTGCAATCCTGAGCGCTGATTTCGCTTACGAGGCAGTCATGAAAATCAGTGCGGATTTCGACAGTGGCAACATCCAGGTCATCGACGCCAGTGACCCGCAGCGCGTCTTGCTGGCCATGCGCCCGGACCTCAATAGCCACCATTTCCAGTGGTTTCACTTTCAGGTCGAGGGCCTCCAGCCAGGGCAACGCCACGGCTTCAGCCTGACCAATGCCGGGCAGTCGGCCTACAACCGCGCCTGGGACGGTTACCAGGCCGTGGCCAGTTACGACCAGCAGGACTGGTTTCGCGTGCCGACCCGTTACCAGGACGGTCAGCTGCACTTCGAGTTGCAGGCCGAGCATGAACGTGTCTGGTTCGCTTATTTCGAGCCCTACCCGCGAGCGCGGCATGAACGTTTGATTGTTAACGCGCTGGAGCGCGGCGCTGAACTGGTGGCCAGCGGCAGAAGCCTGGAAGGCCGTGATATCCAGTTGCTGCGTATCGGTGGCCAGACAGGCGCGCCGCGCAAACTATGGATCATCGCCCAACAACATCCGGGCGAGCACATGGCCGAATGGTTCATGGAAGGACTGATCGAGCGCCTGCAGAACCCGCAGGATGCCGAGGTTGTCGCCTTGCTGCGCGAGGCCGAGTTCTATCTGGTGCCGAGCATGAACCCGGACGGCGCCTATCGCGGTCACCTGCGCACCAACTATGCCGGGCAGGACCTCAATCGTGCCTGGCAGTCCGCCAGCTCCGAGCGCAGCCCCGAGGTGCTGTTCGTGCTGCAGCATATGCGACGTATTGGCGTCGACCTGTTCCTCGACATTCATGGCGACGAGGAAATTCCTCATGTGTTCACCGCCGGTTGCGAAGGCAATCCGGGCTACACCCCACGGCTGGCAGCGTTGGAAGAAGACTTCCGCAGTCGTCTGGTTGCTATCGGCGCCGAGTTCCAGACCCGTTTCGGTTATCCGCGTGATGAGCCGGGCCAGGCCAACCTGACCCTGGCCTGCAACGCCGTCGGCCAGGCCTTCGATTGCCTGTCGTTCACCATCGAGATGCCGTTCAAGGACCATGACGATAGTCCGCAGCCACGCACCGGCTGGAATGGCGCGCGCTCGCAGAAGCTGGGGCAGGATGTGTTGACCGTGCTGGCGCAGATGGTCGGGCGTTTGCGCTGAAACTGGGCGTGCCGGCTGATGGCGTGTAAGCCGGTGCGCACGGCGCACCCTACAGCCATTCAGCGGCGTAGGTCCCAGCCCGAGAGGGGCCTGGGAGACAGGCAAAAAAAGCCCGTCACGAGGACGGGCGTAAAGTGCCGTTAACACACAGGAGTCAATAGGACGCAGTGAAGTCCGGTATTACAGAATCGACAGCGGATAGTTGATGATCAGACGGTTCTCGTGCAGATCCTGGCCCGCGTCGCGACGCACATCGGAGTTACGCCAGCGGATGCTCAGGTTCTTCAACGTGCCTTCCTGGATGGTATAGGCCAGCTCGGATTCGCGGCCCCATTCCTCGGCGTTCTCGCGGGTTTTCACGCCATTGGTGTAGACGTCGATGTTGCTACCGCTGACGTAGCGGTTCATCAAGGTCAGACCCGGAATGCCGAGGCCGGCGAAGTTGTAGTCATGGCGAATCTGCCAGGAGCGTTCTTCCGGGTTGTCATAGCTGTTGGTGAAGCCGTCGTTGACCAGAGTGCCGCCGCTGGCGCCGTCGATACGCATGAACTTGGTGTCGCCGCTGAGCTTTTGGTAGGCAACCATGAAACTGTTGTTGCCGGTCTTGGCAGTGAGTGCGCCCTGATAGACCTTGTTGTCCAGATTGCCGGCCTTGGCCGCGCCTTCTTCCTTGCCGGTGACATAGCCAAGGTTGGCACCCAGTACCCAGTCACCGACCGGTTGGCTGTGGGTCAGTTGCACGTAGCTCTGCTGATAGACGTCTTCCAGGCGTGCGTGCCAGACGCCGACCATGGTGTTGTTGCCGTTGAAACGGTACTCACCACCGGCGAAGTTGAAGTCATCACCCTTGACGAGACCGGCAGGGGTGCCCGAGTTGAACGCCATTTCTTCGCGGCTGGCATCGTGACGCTGGCTGTTCTTCCAGAACTGGCCGCCGTACAGGGTCAGGCCGTCGATCTCGTTGGAAGTGACCTGGGCACCCTGGAAAGTTTGCGGCAGCGAGCGACCGTCGTCTGCACGCAGGATCGGCAGTACGGCGAACCACTCACCGACCTTCAGTTCGGTCTTGGAAATCTTGGCTTTTGCCGCCACGGCGGTACGGCCGAACTGGTCAGCAGCCTGGCCGTCGTCGTGAATCGGCATCAGGTTGGTGTTGGCAGCGCCGCGGTTGCCGTCCAGCTTGATGCTGTAAAGGCCGAGCACATCCAGGCCGAAACCGACGGTGCCTTCGGTGAAGCCGGAACGGGCATCGAGAATGAAGCTCTGAGTCCAGCCTTCGGCCTGGCCCTGGAGTTCGCCCTGAATTCGCGGATCGGTGTTATTCAGGTAGTTGCGGTTGAAGTAATAGTTGCGCAGGCCGAGGGTGACTTTGGCGTCGTCGACGAAGCCGGCGGCGTGCGTGGCGGTCGGCATAACCAGGGCCAGAGCCGTGCTGCCGAGCAGGGCCAATGGAATGATGTTGCGTGCGGTCATTGTTGTTGTGCTCCCAGTTTTTGAACGAACCATCCCCTGCCGGTCTGCATCAGGACCTGCATGATGGGAATGTTGTGTTTGCCCCGTAGAGGGCGATAGCCCGGCCGAACGCGGCCGGTCATTGCTGGTGGCTGACGTCAGCCCCCGGCGAATCCGGTGCTATGGCGTGTGGCAACGATGGATGCCGAGCAGGCGAGGAGCTGCTGCGCTGAGGGAGAGGCGAGGACAGTCATGTTATGGCCCTGATTATTGTTGTTATCGTTGTCATATGTCGTCATACAACTTGCTGGATTATCGACAGCCTTTTTGTCGCTTGTCAACGTATGGCTAGACGAAAGTCTGAGTGGGCTTTCCCTGTGTAGCGCCACTATCGGCTATATCGAGGGTGTTCAGCGCAGAGCGGGTAAACCATCTGGTATCGAATTTGTTGTGTGATAACGTATGACAAATTCACTTACATCAAGGGTTTATCCATGCCGCATTGCCTGATCGAAGCCGCCCGCGAGGTGAGTGAGCTGATCGCGCCGCAGGAGCTGGTGCAACTGGTGCATGACCAGGCGGCTGCCACGGGGTTGTTCCAACCCGGCGAGGTCAAGGTGCGTCTGAGTCTGTACGAGCACCACTGCGTCGGCGGCGAGCAGGGAATGTTCGTGCACCTGATCTTCTACGTGCTGGCCGGGCGCAGCGATGACGACAAGCGGGCGCTGTCGCGGCGCGTCGTGCGCGCACTGGTCGAGCGCCTGCCGCAGGTGCCGGCGATCTCCCTGGATGTGCGCGACATCCGCCGCGAGGTGTTCAGCAACAGGCGCAACTGCCTGGACGATTAATCCGTTTCGAGCAAACGCGCGCCAGCACCCTGTGCGCCGAGTTCGTCGCTGGGGTTGCGCAGTGGGCAGTCCTGCATCGACAGGCAACCGCAACCGATACAGCCGGTGAGCTGGTCGCGCAGTCGCGTCATTTGCTCGATACGCGCGTCCAGATCGCGCTGCCATTGCGCCGACAGTTGCTGCCAGTCCGCTGCCGTGGGTATGTGATCGCAAGGCAGTGTGCTCAGCGCCACACCGATATCCGCCAAGGGAATGCCCAGGCGCTGCGCCACCTTGATTAGCGCGACGCGGCGCAGCACATCACGCCGATAACGCCGCTGATTGCCTGCATTGCGCTGGCTGTGGATCAGCCCCTTGGTCTCGTAGAAATGCAGCGTGGAAACCGCCACGCCACTGCGCTCGGCTACCTGGCCGACAGTCAGCGGGCGTTCGTGGAGGGAGCGGTGCGCGTCCATCTCGAGCTGAGCCTGGTCGACCCGGCCGTGATGTTTCGCCAGCCCGGCGAGGCGCAGGAGCTCGCCGCGCAACGCCATCAGTCGCTGCAGCAGTTGCTGCGCGCCGATGCCTTTCTGATCGTCACCCCGGAGTACAACCACGGCTATCCGGCGGCGCTCAAACAGTTCATCGACGAGGTGCCGGCATCCTGGGAAGCGCGGCCGGTGGGGTTCATCAGTTATGGCGGGGTGTCCGGCGGGCTGCGCGCGGTGGAGCAACTGCGTCAGGTGCTGGCGGAGTTGCATGCGATGACCGTGCGTAGCTCGGTGTGCTTCACCAATGCCTGGGAGCAGTTCGATGAGCAGGGCCAGTTGAGCGAACCACGGCCCGCCAACTCGGCGTTAGCGCATACGCTGGTGCAGTTGAACTGGTGGGCACAGACGCTGCGTTCCGGGCGCGAGCGGGTGCCTTACGAGCGGATCAGGGGGTAGAAACGACGCAGCCCGGATGCAATCGGGGAGCTTTTCAGGGCATCCGCGGACTGCATTCGGGCTACGAGATTGGCGGCGCGTAGGGCGGGTGCAACCCGCCAGATCCCTACGGCGGGTTTCACCCGCCCTACGCCATTGCCCTTTCCCTCAAGCGGGAAAGTGAGCAAATCAGCCGCGATAGTAGCGCTGTGGCACGAATGGGGTCTTGGCGACCTTCATGGCAATACGCTTGCCACGAACCACGGCCCAGACGTCGCTGTCGATGGCGGTGTGGCTGGCATTGACGTAGCCCATGGCCACTGGCGCGCCAAGGGTTGGACCGAAGCCGCCGCTGCTTACCTGGCCGATCACGGTGCCGTCGGCATCGACGATTTCCGCACCTTCACGCACCGGCACGCGTTCCTGCGGCAGCAGGCCGACACGTTTGCGCGCTACACCTTTCTGCTGTTGCTCGAATACGCGCTCGGCGCCCGGGAAGTTGCCGGCACGCTCGCCGTCAGCGCGGCGCACCTTGGAGATCGCCCACAGCAGGCTGGCTTCGATCGGCGTGGTGGCGCTGCTCATGTCATGGCCGTACAGGCACAGGCCGGCTTCCAGGCGCAGCGAGTCACGCGCGCCCAGGCCGATAGCCTCGACTTCGGCCTCGGCCAGCAGGCTGCGAGCCAGGGCTTCGGCCTGGTCGACGGCGACGGAAATCTCGAAGCCGTCTTCACCGGTGTAGCCGCTGCGGCTGACGATGCATTCGCTGCCCAGCAGGCGCACACGGGCAACCTGCATGAAGGTCATCTTGCTCACTTCCGGTGCCAGGCGGGCCAGAACCTCAGCCGCCTTCGGACCTTGCAGGGCGAGCAGGGCGCGCTCCTCGAACAGGCTCTCGATCTGGCACTGCTCGCCGATGTGCTTCTTCAGATGCGCCAGGTCCTGATCCTTGCAGGCGGCGTTGACCACCAGGTACAGGGTGTCGTCACCCAGGTTGGCGACCATCAGGTCGTCGAGGATGCCGCCCTGGGCGTCGGTGAACATGGCGTAGCGCTGTGTACCCAGCGGCAGATCGATGATATCCACCGGCACCAGGGTTTCCAGAGCACGTGCAGCGTTCTCACCACGCAGCAGGATCTGGCCCATGTGCGAGACGTCGAACAGACCGGCGGCCTCACGGGTGTGCAGGTGTTCCTTCATCACGCCCAGCGGGTACTGCACGGGCATGTCATAGCCGGCGAAGGGCACCATGCGCGCGCCGAGTTCGAGGTGCAGGGCGTGCAGCGGAGTCTTGGCGAGAGTTTCAGTGGTCATGTCGATTTCCTGTTGGGTGCGCCGCGCGCACCGGTTGGGGCCGCGGTGCGGCCCGTTGTACGTTGTGTGTCAGTCAGCGTAGACCGGGAAGGTGGTGCACAGGTCGGCGACCTGGCCGCGCACGCGCTCGATCACGGCCGGGTTTTCCAGGTCGTCGAGGATGTCGCAGATCCAGCCGGCCAAGGTGCGGCATTCGCCTTCCTTGAAGCCGCGGGTGGTCACCGCCGGGGTACCGATGCGGATGCCGGAGGTGACGAACGGTGACTGCGGGTCGTTCGGCACGGCGTTCTTGTTCACGGTGATGTGAGCGTCGCCCAGCGCCGCGTCGGCAGCCTTGCCGGTCAGGCCCTGCTTGACCAGGCTGATCAGCATCAGGTGGTTGTCGGTACCGCCGGAAACCACGTCATAGCCGCGCTCGACGAACACCGCCGCCATGGCGCGTGCGTTGTCGATCACTTGCTGCTGGTAGGTCTTGAAGCCCGGCTCCAGCGCTTCCTTGAAGCACACCGCCTTGGCCGCGATCACGTGCATCAGCGGGCCGCCCTGGGCACCGGGGAACACGGCGGAGTTGAGCTTCTTCTCGATCTCCTCGTTCTTGCGCGCCAGGATCAGGCCGCCACGCGGGCCGCGCAGGGTCTTGTGCGTGGTGGTGGTGACCACATCGGCGAACGGCACCGGGTTCGGGTACAGGCCCGCCGCGACCAGGCCCGCAACGTGAGCCATGTCGACGAACAGCAGCGCGCCGACCTTGTCGGCGATGGCGCGGAAACGCGGGAAATCCAGCACGCGCGAGTAGGCCGAGAAGCCGGCGACGATCATCTTCGGCTTGTGCTCGACGGCCAGACGCTCGACCTCGTCATAATCGATCAGGCCGTTCTCGTCGATGCCGTACTGCACGGCGTTGTAGAGCTTGCCCGAGGACGACACCTTGGCACCGTGGGTCAGGTGGCCGCCGTGGGCCAGGCTCATGCCGAGGATGGTGTCGCCCGCGTTCAGCAGTGCGAGGTACACGGCGCTGTTGGCCGAAGAGCCGGAGTGCGGCTGGACGTTGGCGTAGTCGGCGCCGAACAGCTGCTTGGCGCGCTCGATGGCCAGTGCCTCGACCTTGTCCACATGCTCGCAACCACCGTAGTAGCGCTTGCCCGGATAGCCTTCGGCGTACTTGTTGGTCAGGCCGCTGCCTTGCGCCTGCATGACGCGCTGGCTGCAGTAGTTCTCCGAGGCGATCAGCTCGATATGGTCTTCCTGGCGCTGTTCTTCGGCCTGGATCGCCGCGAGTAGGGCGTCGTCATAGCCCTGCAGTTGGTCGTGCTTGCTGAACATGGTGAGGCCCTCTTTATCGTTTTTCTCGGGATGAACAGGCTCGCCCCGGTAAGGGGAGCCGAAAATAGGGGAGGCTAGCTACTGAACCGTCCCCTCTCTCGCAAGTGGGAGAGGGGACGTTCACCGTGCTTACGCGTCCTGATACGCCTCGATGGACGGGCAGGCGCAGACCAGGTTGCGGTCGCCGTAGACGTTGTCCACGCGGCCGACCGGCGGCCAGTACTTGGCCTCGATCAGGGTCGCCAGCGGGTACACGGCCTGCTCGCGGCTGTAGGCGTGGTGCCACTCGCCAACCAGCTCCAGGGCAGTGTGCGGGGCGTTCTTCAGCGGGTTGTCGTCCTTGTCCAGACGGCCTTGCTCGACCGCGCGGATTTCCTCGCGGATGGCGATCATGGCATCGCAGAAGCGATCCAGTTCTTCCTTGGACTCGCTCTCGGTCGGCTCGATCATCAGGGTGCCGGCCACCGGGAAGGACATGGTCGGGGCATGGAAGCCGAAGTCGATCAGGCGCTTGGCCACATCGTCGACGCTGATGCCGCTGCTGTCCTTGAGCGGGCGGATGTCGAGGATGCACTCGTGCGCCACCAGGCCGCCTTCGCCGGAGTACAGCACCGGGTAGTGCTCTTCCAGGCGACGGGCGATGTAGTTGGCGTTGAGGATGGCCATCTGCGACGCACGCTTGAGGCCGTTGCCGCCCATCATGGTGATGTACATCCAGGTGATCGGCAGGATGCTGGCGCTGCCGAACGGCGCGGCGCTGACGGCACCTTCCTTGCGTGCCATGTGCGCATGGCCCGGCAGGAACGGCGCCAGGTGCGACTTGACGCCAATCGGGCCGACGCCCGGGCCGCCACCACCGTGCGGGATGCAGAAGGTCTTGTGCAGGTTCAGGTGTGACACGTCGCCGCCGAACTGACCCGGAGCGCAAAGGCCGACCATGGCGTTCATGTTGGCGCCGTCGATGTAAACCTGGCCACCGTTGTCGTGGATGATCTGGCAGATCTCGCGGATACCTTCCTCGAACACACCGTGGGTGGACGGGTAGGTGATCATGATCGCGGCCAGGCGATCCTTGTGCTCTTCGGCCTTGGCCTTCAGATCAGCGATGTCGACGTTGCCGCGTGCGTCACAGGCGGTCACCACCACGCGCATGCCGGCCATGGAGGCGGTTGCCGGGTTGGTGCCGTGGGCCGATTGCGGGATCAGGCAGATGTCGCGCTGATCGTCGCCACGGCTCAGGTGATAGGCACGGATGGCCAGCAGGCCGGCGTACTCGCCCTGGGAACCGGCGTTAGGCTGCAGCGACACGGCGTCGTAGCCGGTGGCGGCGCAGAGCATGGCTTCCAGCTCAGTGGTCAGCTGGGTGTAACCCGCGGCCTGCTCGACCGGAGCGAATGGGTGCAGATTGCCGAACTCCGGCCAGGTCACCGGGATCATCTCGCTGGCGGCGTTGAGCTTCATGGTGCAGGAGCCCAGCGGGATCATGCTGCGATCCAGCGCCAGATCCTTGTCGGCCAGCTTGCGCAGGTAGCGCATCAGCTCGGTTTCGCTGTGGTAGCGGTTGAACACTTCGTGCTGCAGGATCGC
Organism: Pseudomonas sediminis; assembly: GCF_039555755.1. Lineage (NCBI taxonomy): Bacteria > Pseudomonadati > Pseudomonadota > Gammaproteobacteria > Pseudomonadales > Pseudomonadaceae > Pseudomonas > Pseudomonas sediminis. The sequence continues at coordinate 287,983 of NZ_CP154631.1, read as the reverse complement.
CGACTGGCGCAGCAGGCCTTGTGGCAGGCGGCTGGCGATCTGTGCGGCCAGGTCGCTGACGGCAGGGGCAGCCTGCTCGCCGGCGAACAGGTTCAGCAGGGCTGTTACAGCCGCTTCGTCGGTAGTTTCGTCCAGCGACAGACCCAGACGCTCGGCGTCGATCTCGCGCAGGTTGATGCCGGCAGCACGGGCCTTGGCATGCAGCTCGGCGGTCTTGGCGCCGGTCTTGATGCTCAGGGTGTCGAAGAAGTGCTGCTGTTCGACGCTGTGGCCCAGTTTGGTCAGGCCCAGGGCGAGGATGGCGGTGAAGCTGTGTACGCGCTGCGCGATCTCGGTCAGGCCTTTCGGGCCGTGGTACACGGCGTACATGCTGGCGATGTTGGCCAGCAGCACCTGGGCGGTACAGATGTTACTGGTGGCCTTCTCGCGGCGGATGTGTTGCTCGCGGGTCTGCATGGCCAGGCGCAGGGCCGGCTTGCCGAAACGGTCGACCGACATGCCGACCAGGCGGCCCGGCATGTCGCGCTTGAATGCGTCGCGGGTGGCGAAGTAAGCAGCGTGCGGGCCACCGAAACCCAGCGGCACACCGAAGCGCTGGGCGCTGCCCAGGGCGACGTCGGCGCCGAACTCGCCCGGCGGGGTGAGCAGGGTCAGAGCCAGCAGGTCGGCAGCTACGGCGACCAAGGCGTTGGCGGCATGGAAACGCTCGACCAGGGCGCGGTAATCGAAGATGTCGCCGTTGCTTGCCGGGTACTGCAGCAGGGCGCCGAAGTAGGCGCTGGCGTCAGTGATGGCGGCTTCGTCACCGACTTCGATGTCGATTCCCAACGGCTCGGCACGGGTGCGCAGCACGTCGAGGGTCTGAGGGTGGCAGTGCAGGGAAACGAAGAAGGTGTTGGCAGCCTTGTTCTTCGACAGACGCTTGCAGAAGGTCATGGCTTCGGCGGCAGCGGTGGCTTCATCCAGCAGCGATGCGTTGGCGATCTGCATGCCGGTGAGGTCGCTGACCAGGGTCTGGAAGTTCAGCAGCGACTCCAGACGGCCCTGGGAAATCTCCGGCTGGTAAGGGGTGTAGGCGGTGTACCAGGCCGGGTTTTCCAGCAGGTTGCGCAGGATCGGGCTCGGCGTGTGGGTGCCGTAGTAACCCTGGCCGATGAAGTTCTTGAACTGCAGGTTCTTGGCGGCGATGGCCTTGATCTTGGCCAGGGCGTCGGCTTCCGACAGGCCCGGTTGCTCGCCGAGGATGCTGGTGCCCTTGATGCTCTCGGGGATCACGGCACCGGTCAGCGCGTCGACCGAATCGTAGCCGAGCAGTTCGAGCATGGCGGCGGTGTCGGCATCGCGCGGGCCGATGTGGCGGGCGATGAATTCGTTCTGGGTATCGAGCTTGGTCATGGCGGTCACTCAGGCGTCGGCGTTGGCGTTCAACAGACGATCATAGCCGGCCTTGTCCAGCAGATCGGCCAGCACGGCGTTGTCGGCCAGGCGCATACGGAAGAACCAGGCCTTGTCCAGCGGCGATTCGTTGACCAGCTCCGGGCTGCCTTCCAGGTCAGCGTTGACCTCGACGATCTCGCCGTCCAGCGGCATGGCGATGTTACTGGCGGCCTTCACCGACTCCAGCACGGCCACTTCCTCGCCCTGGGCGTAGGACTTGGCTTCCGGCAGTTGCACATACACCACGTCGCCGAGAGCGTCCTGGGCGTAATGGGTGATGCCGACGGTAACCAGACCATCGTTGTCCAGACGCAGCCATTCGTGATCGGCGGTGAAACGCAACTCGCTCATGTCAAATCCTCAGAGGTAAAGGTGTCCGCTTCTAGGTGGCGGGCAGGTGAAGAGGTGATTGCAATGTGAGTGCCAATGATAAAAATACCAATAAAATCAATAACTTAAATATATTCTCGATATTCTCTAGTAGTAACCCGGAACGTTATCGTTACGAAATCGTGCGTCGCAAGTGGAAAAGCCGAAGTCGCACCAGGCGCGGAGCGGCTTTCGCTCGATTGTTGCTTAATCGTTACGGTGTAATGATATCGATACGTCATCTGGCTGGAACCGCTCAAGGGCATTGGGGTCGGTAACTGGGAGGCTTTATAAACAAGGAGATAGACCGATCATGAGACCCCTTATCCCCCTGGCATTCGCACTGCTCGGCGCCACCAGCCTGCAGGCTAGCGAGACGGTCACCGTGACCCTCGAACAGGCCAGCGAAAACGGCACAGGCGCGCCTGTCGGCAGCGTGACCATCAGCCAGTCGCCCTATGGGCTGGTCTTCACTCCGAATCTGCAGGGCTTGGAGCCGGGCGTGCATGGCTTTCACGTGCATACCGAGGCCAACTGCAATGCAGCCGAAGTAGACGGCAAGCTGACACCAGCCGGCGCAGCAGGCGGCCACTGGGACCCGCAGAACGCCGGCCGCCACGGTTTTCCCTGGGAAGAAGACGCCCATCTCGGCGACCTGCCGGCCTTGCTCGTCACCGAAGATGGCAACGCCAGCCAGTCGGTGCTGGCGCCGCGACTCAAGAGCCTGCAAGACCTGCACAACCGTTCGCTTATGATCCACGCCGGCGGTGACAATCACGCCGATCACCCGCAACCTCTGGGCGGCGGCGGTGCGCGTGTGGCGTGCGGGGTAATCAAGGTGCCGACCAGCACCACGCCGATCTGACTCAACGCCGAGAAACGTGGGTTAGCGGCGCTGATCGATGACCGATCTGACAGCGCGGTGATGGTGCGCTGCGTAACCCACCGGGCGGTCTTCTGCGTTGCGCCGATGGTGGGTTATGGCGCATCGGAATCTGCGGTGTTATCAAGGCTCAAAACAGGCACCTAACCCACTCTACGGAAGCGAGTGCGTCAGTGCTTGCCCGGTATCCCGTACTTGCGCAGGCGTTTGGCGATGGCGGTGTGCGAGGTGCCCAGGCGCGCGGCCAACTGGCGGCTGGAGGGGTGGCTGTCGTAGAGCTTTTCCAGCAGCGCCTTCTCGTACTCGTCCATGGCCTGTTCCAGGCTGGCGACTTCCCCTTCTACCCTCGGCGCCACTTCGGTGCCGGCGATATCCAGGTCGTCCATCTCCACCCAGTTGCTGTCGCAGATCGCGGCGGCGCGGAAGATCACGTTCTGCAACTGGCGTACGTTGCCCGGCCAACGCCCGGCCAGCAGCGCAGGGAAGGTGGCCGGTGCCAGGCGGCAGGGCAGGCGCTGGATCTGCGCGCAGGCCTGGGCCATGAAATGCTGGGCCAGCAGCAGGATGTCCTGGCCGCGCTCGCGCAACGGCGGCACTTCCAGGTTGAGCACGTTGAGGCGGTAGAACAGGTCCTCGCGGAAGCTGCCCTCGGCGACCATCTTTTCCAAGTCGCGGTGGGTGGCGCTGAGGATGCGCACGTCCACCTTCACCTCACGGTCGCCACCGACGCGGCGGAAGCTGCCATCGCTGAGAAAACGTAGCAGCTTGGCCTGCAGATAGGGCGACATCTCGCCGATCTCGTCGAGAAACACCGTGCCCTGGTTGGCCAGCTCCAACAGCCCCGGCTTGCCGCCGCGCTGAGCGCCAGTAAAGGCGCCGGGGGCGTAGCCGAACAGCTCGCTCTCGGCCAGGTTCTCTGGCAGGGCGGCGCAGTTCAGGGCGAGGAAGGGCGCATTGCGGCGCACGCTGACGGTATGGCAGGCGCGTGCCACCAACTCCTTGCCGGTACCGGTTTCGCCGTGGATCAGCAGCGGCGCATCGAGCGACGCCACACGCAGCGCGCGGGCCTTGAGCGCACGGATTGGTGCCGACTCGCCAAGCAGAGAATCGAAGCCCTCGGCATGGTCGTGATGCAGCGCAGCCAAACGCTGACCCATGCGGCTCGGGGCATAGAGGGTCAACAGGCCGCCGGTCAGGCGACCGTCTTCGGTGATCGGCTGGGCATCGAGCAGCAGCGGCTGACCGGCGAAATGCACCTCGCGCAGAGGCTGATGAAAGCCGGCGGCGAGTAGCGATTGCTGCAACGCGTCATCGGCGAACAGCGCGGCGATGCTCAGGCCTTCGGGCGGGCGGTTGCACATGTCCACCAGCGCCGGGTTGGCCAGCAGCACGGTGGCGCGGTCATCGACCGCCAGCACCGGATCGGGCATGGCCGCGAGCAGCGCATCGAGCTGCAGGCGGCGACGCTGGCCGGGCAGAATGTCCACCACCTCCACGCTCTGCACGCCATGCACCTGCAACAGGGCGCCGCGCAGTTCCTCGAGCACCGCCGCGCTCAGGGTCGGTGCGTCGATGTAGACGTTTGGCGGTACCATCTCCACCGCATCGAGGTTCAGATTGCGCCCGCCAAGCAGCGCCAGGACTTCCTGGGTGATGCCGACGCGGTCGATGAAGCTGACGTGGATGCGCATTGATTACGGTCGAAATGGGCGAACAGGCGGCGATTATGCCTGCTCTGCTCGATATGAGGAAAAGGGCTGCACCGTGAACACAGAAAAACCAAGCCGCGCCGACTACCACCGCGAGCACCAGGCCCGCGCCGAAGCCGAGGCCCAGCGCCTGTTGGCGCGCAAGGCCGAGCTGCAGGGGCGCTGGCTGCCCTGGGTGGCGCAGGAGCTGTACCAGCTCAGCCCACCGGAATTCGCCAACATGGTGCGTCGCGAGTTGCAGCGGTTGGCATAGAGCGCCGCGACGCAAACCCGTAGGAGCGGCTTCAGCCGCGATGCGGTTGTGCATCTGGGCCAAGTTACGCCGCCGTTGGGGCTTACCGGGCCCGGACGTGGCATGGCCCGGCGGACTGTTCGCTTAGGCTCCTGAGTCCGCCCTACGAGGCAGGCGTCCGGTTTGCCTACGCCCGCTTGCGCGCACAGCGGCTCATATCCACCTTGCTCACATAGGGGTTGCCCCAGCCCATCACGCAGGCCACCTGCTGGTTGCGCTGCTGCTCCCAGACCTTGGGCGGGTAGGCCTTGCTCCAGGCTTCGTAGAGCTGCCGGTCCTGTTTCGACAGGCGCAGCTTGTAGCGGTCGGACATATAGAAATAGGTGCGCGCGATCATCCCGCGGATGGCCGGGCGCGGCATCACCTTGCGTGCCTTGAAGTCCACCACCGTCTCGCAACGGCCATACTGATGCGGCTTCTGCGGCAGCCAGGCGAAGCTGTAGTTGCTGCGATCACCATTCACCTCGCCGATGCTCGGCACCAGGTTGTGCAGGTCGGCCTCGGCCCTGCGGAACTGCACGTCGTTGGCTGCGCAGTTCTTGCGCCCGCCTTTCTGCCAGCACTGGCGCTGATGGCCGATCACCCAGGCCGGGACGATATGTTCCCACTCGATGCGCTGGGCGCGATTGGCGTTCTTGCGTGGCGTGTAACCACAGGAGCGCAAATCGACCCGATTGCCGCTGTACTTGCAGCCGCAATAGAACTCGGTGGATTGCTGCTCATACAGCGGCCAGGCCAGGCGTTTGGCCTCGGCGAAAGTGGCGGGTGCGGCGTGCAGGTAAAGGGTCGTGAAACAGCAGAGCAGGGGCAGTAGACGTCGAATCATGGGGCGGCAGGGTAGCCGTCACCGCTGTCGATGTGAAGATGAAAATGTCAGGTTTTTCAAATGCTTGGATGATGGCTAGAAGCCTTGATGGCGGGCGGAATGGCGCATTGGTTGCTGCTCGGCTCGTCAACCTGCAAGCAGCTCTCGCGCCCTCCCGCCCTTGCCGTCAGCTGAACCTCGGCAGGCGTTGATCCGAATCGTTGCCCTCGCTCTGGGCCGGCTGCGGCAGGCCATCGACCTTGAGTACCGGCATCCTCTCGCCCACCAGGCGCAGATCGCGGCGGGGCAGGGCGAAGCGCACGTCCAGCTCGCGCAGGGCATCGAGCAGTTGCAGGTTGATCTCCTGCTGGATGTCCATGTACTGGTTGTAGTCCGAGGTCAGCACGATATATACCACCTCGAAGGTCAGCTGGCTTTCATCGAAGCCGAGAAAATGCGCGCGGTCGAAGCGGGCCTTGGGCGTGGCGCGGATGATATCGCCGACCTTTTCAGATACCTGGCGCACCTTGGCGCTGGGCGTGTCGTAGTTGATGCCGAACTTGAAGACGATGCGGCGGGTATCCATGCGCTTGTAGTTGTGCACGATCTGGCGCAGCAGATCGGCGTTGGCGCACACCACCTGCTCACCGCTGAGGCTGCGAATGCGTGTGGTCTTCAGGCCGATATGCTCGATAGACCCGGCGACTTCGCCGAACACCACGAAATCACCGATCTCGAATGGCTTGTCGACGCCTATCGATAGTGACGCGAATACATCGCTGAGCACCGTCTGCACCGCCAGCGCCACGGCGATACCACCGACACCCAGGCTGGCCACCAGCGCGGTGATATCCACTCCCAGGTTGGCCAGGATCGACAGCAGCATCACCGACCACACCACGATCAGGATCATGATGCTGATGATGGTGGTCATCACCGGGTTGTAGTAGCCGCCTCTCTTGCCCATCACCAGACTGCGCGACCACAGGCGCACGCCGGTATCGACCCACAAAGCCACCTGCAGGGCCAGGGCGACGAACCAGGTATGGCTCAGCGCGCTTTGCCAGGCGAGCGGCAAGTCCGCCAGACGCAACGCCAACAGCAGGGAAAACGCCAACAACAGCACGCGGCTGGTACGGCCGATGACCATGGCGATGAAGTGCGACCAACTGCTCTCCTGGTCCGCCGACTCAGCCTTCAGGCGCTTGTGCAGGGTGTTCACCAGGGTACGCAGCACGCTGTAGATCAGCGCCGTGGCGACCAGGACAATCGCCACGTTGAGCCAGACGTCGCGTTCAAGCCAGATATTCCACTGTTCCATCGCCAGGGGCCTCCAGAAAAAAGACATATAGGGTTCTGGTGGCGTTGGGGGGCAGAAGTTCCGGGGAAATAGGTGAGAGGTTTGGGTTAGTTTAGTGTTGGGGGGATTGAACCCTTTCCGACGCCTCGCAGTGATCCGCAACGCCCGGCTTTACTGGCCTTGCAGCCTGCCCAAGACGGCTTTTCTCCGCTATCCCTTGCAGTGATTTCGACACTTTTTCGACACATTAACTAGACATGCTTTTTAGTTAACGCTAGCTTTTTGCTATTACAGCTAGAGGTGTGTATGCGAAAAAGTTGCAATTTAATTGATAAATTTACTGTTTATCGTTATTTATTTTAACTTATTAAAGGAATGCTCATGAGCAACGGAACATATAGCTCGATCAGGTTGACTCTATTCAAACATGGCGGCGGTTCCTTTCTGGCTGCATTGGACGAGGCTAATATCCCTCACGGCCCGATCCATACGTTTAACTCTAGGCCTCAAGCTTCTGGTTTGGTAGAAGTTATTACCGCTCTATCGGATGCGATGCCTTGGAATTCTATTGCGAAGGTTATAGTGGCTTGGATTGATGCGCGAAAAAGTCGAGAAATAATAATTCACACAGAGGCGGGTTATAAGCTACATGCAAAAGGCTATTCTGTGGCTGAAATTCAGAAAGTTCTTCCTGAGTCTGTAAATCTTATAGTGATAGATACTCAGCCTGTAGATAAAGAAAATAGCTGATCAGCGGTTTTTGTTTTGTATTGGTGTATCAGAGAAAATTTTAATTTTGACTTGGGTTTGGGTATATGCGCACAGCTGCTCCGGGTAATATAAAAAATGACTTTCTTGCTGGTTTGTCTGATGTAGAGGCTGTGGTTAATAATGTCTCAAATGTATCTCTGCCTATAAGCAATCAAAATCTCCTGGCTGAATATACTTTTCTGGGTGCATCAGTTCTTTTGGAGGGTTTTATTAGTGATATATTTGTCGCCTATATAAATAAGAAGTCTGGCCCTTTCATTGGTAGTCTCACCAATAAAATGGATATCTCTGCTGCTGATGAGTATGCCAAGCGCGCAACTACATTTGCTCAAGTTGATATCGCATCGCACTTGACGTTAGAAAAAATACGTCAAATTCTTGATCCTAAAGACTGGAATGTTACTTTTGCTACGTCTGCAGATTTGAAAGCCAAGGCTGGTCAGTGGCTGGATATGCCTTATAAGAATTATTTCACCAGCCTTTCCCCTGGGCATTCAAGCTTGTTGGAGGCTACAAAGGCAATTCGTAACTATCTTGCACATCGAAGTGGTGCATCTCAAAAGGTAATGCAAGCTGCCCTTGCAGATAGTAATTTATCAGCTTCATTTAGGCGTGGGCTGAAGGAGGTGCATAAGGTAGGCTCTTTTTTAGACAGCACTCCGAGAGGTGGAAGTCAAACTAGATTAGAGTTTTATCTTTCAGAGCTTAAGTCTGTAGCCAATCAACTTTGTCCTTAATTTTTAAGGAAAAGGGGACAGATTTATTTATGGTACAGCGCCACTGGTCTAAAAATAAATCTGTCCCCTTTTCCCCTTTTCCCCTTTTCCCCAGTCCCCTTTTCCCCAAACGCCAGAAACGAAAAAGCCCCGTCAGTGATGACGGGGCTTTTGCTTGGCTGTCTGGAGCGGGTGATTACCGAAAAAGGGACAGATTTATTTTCAGGCTGATTGCGCTGCGCTATAAATAAATCTGTCCCTTTTTTGCCTTTATCTTGCTAAGCATCTAGCTCGTCAGGCGGCAGGCTTCTAGATAGAGAATCTAACCTCTCCATCATTTCTTCTCTTTCACTTGTAAGCCGAGAAATCTCTATAATTACGTCTTTGTGTTCTGATTCTATTAGAACGAGACGTTCCTTCTCTTCTTTTGAACTGGTTGTGTCGTGTGCTCCCATATTTCTAGCCGCTTTTTTAAGGCTGTCCAGTCTAGAGAAAAGCATATTCAACTTAGCGTTGTTCTCGGCGATTCTTATTTTTAGGAAAGTTATGTCGTTTTTAAGTATTGAGCTCCAGTGAGTTTTTTTGCTGTGTACATTTTTGTTGAAAAAATCTACTGCCCTGGAAAGGCTTTCGGCTGCATTCTCCGTTGCCGCTGTTGATATGTTTAATGTCTTGAGGTTTTCGAAGTGTTGGTTTAGCTCCTTTAATCTCGTGTCTCGAATTTCATCGAGTACTGCTTCTGATGGCATTTCCTGATTCTTTTCGATTGCAAGCTCTAAGAACCTCTCTGGAAGATACATGTGTAGCGTCTGGTCGGTTTCTTCTTTGAACTCTTTTATAAGTTCGGGTCTTGGGCTGAGTGTTTTTCCTTTAAATATAAGCCACCAATCTTCCTTGCCGTCGTCAGTAACGAATACGACAGTCTTCTTGTCTTTGTTGGCTTTCCAGAGGATTGATTTCCAGATTATGAGATCGCCGTATGGTCTACATCTGGCTTTCAATGTGTCTTCGTCGCCTTGCTTCTTACTATCCTTGTAGCCAGGTGGTGTTTTCTGTTTGTACCTGATTTCGCCTTCGGTGATTATTTTCTCTAATTCCTCAGGCGTATTTTCATCGCCTATTTTTCCATTTAGCATTTCTGCTAGGAAATCTTGTATTTCATCAGAGGTTATTCTTTTTGTGTGTATGCTTTTGTTGTTTTCTAATTCGTTAATTACTTTGTCTAAGCTTCTGGTGGCGCTGGCCATCGTATTTTTAGATATGAAAGGATGCTGCCTTGCATTCTCTAGTTTGCTTTTTAATTTGTTGATGTCGTTTACGGCATTTTCGTATTCTTGTTGTTGATCAAATATCACGCCTAGTCGTCTGTCTATATATTCTGCTGCTACTGTATACGGTAGCCATACCCTGTCTTTTAGTTTTTCTAGTGTTTTTATGAATGAGTCTCTTGTTTCGTCAGAGTATCTGTACAAATTCAGTAGTATGTTTGTGTCTAGTACGACGATGCAGTCCCCCCACTCGTCGCGGGTTTTTGCTGGCTTAATGAAGTGTCCTGGGAATTTATCTTTCACTTTATGGTCACTGTGCTTTTTTATTTTGAAAGCTTTGATTTCTAGCTCTATGAGCTTGGAAAAAAAGGGGACAGATTTATTTTTCCTGCCTAGCGCCTTTTCTGCCTGATCGCAAAGCGCCATCTTTCCCGGCTCAAACCCTTGCGGTCAAGCCCTTCAAACGCCAGAAACGAAAAAGCCCCGTCAGTGATGACGGGGCTTTTGCTTGGCTGTCTGGAGCGGGTGATGGGAATCGAACCCACGGCTCTAGCTTGGGAAGCTAGGGTATTACCATTATACGACACCCGCAGCGGGTGCCTTTATACCGGAACTCGACCTGAGAATAAAGCGCGGAGCAGGGCGATAGACGCATCCGCTCCACGCTCGGTGCCTGTCACACCGCCATCGCCTGGAGGTCGCGCAGGTCGCCTTTGACTGGCAGTTGCAGGCGTTTGCTGGGGGCGTTGAAGAAGTCCAGCAGCACGCGTTGGCTCTGCAGCCAGGCGGCCTTGTGTTCCATGTCGAGGAAGTGGCCGGCGTCGTCAATCACGGCGAACTGGGCGTGGTCGATGTGCTGGGCGAACAGGCAGGCGTCTTCCACCGAGGTGTATTCGTCACGGTCGCCGTTGACGAATAGCAGCGGGATGTCGATGGCCTGCAGGCATTCCTTGCCGCAGTTCGCTTCCATGCTCAGCACCTGCTTGATGTGCGCGTACATCTGCCGGTATTCGTGCTCATCCAGGGTGCTGATGTGTTTGTGGTTGAAGCGCTTGAACAGCGACGGCAGGTGCTTGCCGATGGTGCTGTTTACGAGCAGGGCGACGTTGTCGCGGTCGATGGTGTTGAGGAAGCGCAGGCCCTTGTGCAGGTAGTCGAGCATCGGCACGTTGAGGATCGGCGAGAAGGAGCAGATGGCGGCCTTCTCCAGCGTCGCTGGGCGTTGGGCCAAGGCGAGCATGGAGGCGACGCCGCCCCAGGAGAAGGACATCAGGTAGTTGGCACCGTAGAGGTCGATCAGGTGCAGCAGGATCGCCGCCTCGTCTTCCTTGCTGATGGGCGTGAAGTCGCTGTTGTAGGGCTTCGACTGGCCGGCATAGGGCAGGTCGAAGGCCACGACGTTGAACTGCGGCTGCAGGTATTTGATCGTTTGCGCGAACGAGGCGGTAGTCGCCAGAGAGCCGTTGACCAGGATGATGGTCTTGCTTGCTGCCGGATTGCCGTAGAACTCCGTGTGTACGTTGTGCTTCCTGTTGATCTCGACGACTGCGGTTTCTGGCCTCATGTCGTTTCCTCCTGGCGCAAATGAGCAAGGCGAGCGGGCGACCGTTCGCGCTGGATTGAGCAGTTAGAAAAGCGCCTGAGCGTGACAGCATGATGTCAGGCTGGAGATTTTTATAAGTATAGGAATTTCAATCAGTTAGGATCGAAACAGGCGAGCGCTCCAGGCTTTTCAGGGCCTTGGAGAGGGCGGTGTTACCAGGCAGGAATCCAGTCGGCGCAGAGCGCCATCAACCGAAAAACACATTACTGTCTTTCTGTGACCGAATGGTCACCTGAAGACTTATGGTTCGATTCAAGCAGTTGCCTTGCAGCCACGCAAGGGTGAGTCACATCTTTGTAGCCGATTGGCGCTGCCGTTGGTCGGGTAGTCAGATTCAGGCGCAGGGCGACAATCAAACGCTGGCGATTTCCGCATCCGTCAGTGCGCGGTATTGGCCGGGGGCGAGCTGCGGGTCGAGGACAATTTCGCCCATGCTTTCGCGGTGCAGGGCGACGACACGATTGCGGAAGTGACCGAACATGCGCTTGACCTGATGGTAACGGCCTTCGAACAGGGTCAGCCGTGCTTGGTGGCTGCTCAGTACGTCGAGCTGGGCGGGCAGGGTGGTGAGGTCTTCGAAGGCGAAGTACAGGCCTTGGGCGAAGACCTCGGCGTATTCGGCGGTGATCGGCTGTTCGGTGGTTACGTGGTAGACCTTGGGCTTGCGCTGCTGCGGCTGGGTGATGCGCCGCGACCAGCGTCCGTCGTTGGTGATCAGCAGCAGGCCGCTGGTGTTCAGGTCGAGGCGCCCGGCCAGGTGCAGGTCGTGTTTGTCCGGCTCGTCGAGCAGATCGAGGACGGTGCGATGTTCGTCGTGCTCGGTGGCGCTGACCACGCCGACCGGTTTGTGCAGCATCCAGTAGCGCGCGCTGCGTCCGGCTTGCAGCAGCTCGTCGTCCAGCTCGACGCGCTGGAAGTCGCGCACCTCATGGCGCGGGTCGTGAACCACCGCACCGTCCACACGCAGGCGGCCGGCGCTGATCAGCAGGCGGCTGTCCTGGCGGCTGAAGCGCGGGAAGTTGCTGAGGAAGCGGTCCAGGCGCATGGCTCAATCGCGCTCGCGGGGCTCAGTGGCTTTCAGCGCACCAGCGCAGGCCGGGCACAGGCAGGCCTGGTCGCGTTGCTCGGGCGTCAGGCGTTGCAGCGCGGCCGGGTCGATTTGCGCGTCGAAGCACCAGCAGGGCTCGTCACGCCCGGCGGCGACACTGCACTGGTTGCTCTTGCCGCATAGCGGGCAGTGTTGCCTGTCCATCAGAGATCGAGGCAGATGCGGCTGTGCGCGTCCTGCTTGGCGTGCGACAGCATGCGGCTGAGCAGGCGATACAGGTGCTGGCTTGTGAGTGGACAGCATTGTTCGGCGCTGCTGTTCAGCCAGTTTGTAGCGTTTGGCTGGGCGGTATTGTTCCCCGGCACAATAAATGTCTCGCCTTTGCCCCGGCAGAACATGCCGGATTGGCGCAGTAGTGGCGATGAGGTGGGCGTATGCCGTTGGAGGCGCAGGAGCATGGGGTGGATCCGCAGCAGGTTGGCAGGCTGTTGAAAAAGGCAGGTGGTTTTTCAACAGCCTGTAGGGCGTGATGCTAGCTTGCTGGAGGGGGAGCGCGCTAGTTGTAGTCATGCTCGCTGCTGTTATGGGCGGATGAACTCTGCTGTGCACGGTTGGTGCGACTCTCTGCTGCGCGGGTAAACGCGTGGCGTGCCATCTGCATGTTGCGCCAATGATTAATACCGACGAAGTGAGTCGCACCTCTCGCCCGCGATGCTGTCAGATGCCTCAGGGATTCTCATCCCGGAGGCCGACATCGGTCGGCGTCGTCTCAGCGGTCACAGGAGGCCGCCATGCCCTTCAAGATGCTGTTGTCTGCGTTGTTCCTGCTGCTGTCCGGTTGTGCCGTCTATGGCGAGGGTTACGAGCGTGGCTATCACCAAGGCTATCGTTATCATGACGGCTACCGCCGTGATCACCATGCGCCACCGGTTTACGTAACGCCGCGCTACTACTACGAAGATCGCCGGCATCAGTACTACCCGACGCCGCCGCGCCATTACGGTCATGAGCAGCGCCACAGTGGCAGCTACAAACGCTACGATCAGCCACGACATGACTACCGCCGCGATCATCGTCGCCAGGAATATCGCAGCGGACAGATTCAGCGTGGCTGGGACACCGGGCGCAAGACCCAGCAGCGTTTCTCCAATGGCCGTAGCCACGGTGACGAACACCGCAGCAGGGGGGAGCGGCGTTGGTAAGGCTCCCTCAAACTGCCGTGTGTCGACATGCACCTGTGGCGTTTCTCAGCTTTCTGAGGTGTGTCAGGACACTTTTGGTGCAAGCGGTATTTGCGTCGATGTGGGCTAATCCACGAACAGCTGCTGCACCACCGAAAAGTCCTGCTTGCCCTTGCCCTGTTTGAGCAGCAGGCGGTACAGCTGCAGTGCCAGGGCCCCCATCGGCGCGCTGTTGCCATTGTGGCTGGCGGTTTCCTGGGCCAGGCCGAGGTCTTTGGCCATCAGTTCGGCCATGAAACCGCCGCTGTAGCCCTTCGATGCTGGCGCGTTTTCCATCACCCCAGGCCAGGGGTTGTACTTCTCCAGCGTCCAGTTGCCGCCCGAGCTCTGTCGCATGATCTCGGCCAGCACCGCCGGCTCCATGCCGTTGGCCACGCCCATGGCCATGGCTTCGGCAGTAGCGATCATCTGCACTGCGAGTACCTGGTTGTTGCACACCTTGGCCACCTGCCCGGCGCCGTCGGGGCCGGCGTGGAAGATGTTCTTGCCCATGGCGGCGAGCATCGGCCTGGCCTTCTCCAGCGATTGGGCTTCACCACCCACCATGAAGGTCAGGGTACCGGCCGCCGCACCGCCTGTACCACCGGAGACCGGCGCATCGAGCAAAGCGATACCGCGCTCGCGGGCGGCCGCGTGCACCCTGCGCGCGGACTCTGGGGCGATGGTCGAACAGTCGATCACCAGCGTGCCGGCGGGCATCCGCGCAAGCAGGCCGTCATCGCCCAGGTACAGGCTTTCCACATGACGACTGGCCGGCAGCATGCTGATCACCACCTTTGCCTGATCGATGGCGTCGGTTGCGCTATCGGCCGCCACGGCACCTTCGCCAGCCAGGGTGTCGACCGCGCTGCGCTGCAGGTCGAAGACTTTCAGCGGGTAACCCGCCTTGAGCAGGTTGCGGGCCATGGGCAGGCCCATGTTGCCGAGGCCGATAAAGGCGATCTGGGTCATGACGGCTCTCCTTCTTATGGCGTAGGAGCGAGCTCTGCTCGCGAACTTGGGCGATGACAGAAACTTCGCGAGCAGAGCTCGCTCCTGCAAGTGGGTTTACAGATCTGCCAACGGGTGTTCGCCTTCCCAGGCCGGTGCGAAGTGCGCCTCGACCACTGCGTCTGGGATCGCGGCCACATCCGGCCAATGCCATTTCGGCGTCTGGTCCTTGTCGATCAGGCGGGCGCGTACGCCCTCGGGAAATTCCGGGTGGCGGCAGCAGTTAAGGCTCATGGCGTATTCCATGCGAAATACCTCGGCCAGCGACAGATGGCGGGCGCGGCGGATCTGCTCCCAGACCAGGTGTGCGGTCAGCGGGCAGCCATGGGCCAGGGTCTTGGCGGCGCGGGCGAGTAGGGCGTCGTCATCCGTTTGCAGTGCGCTGAGCGCGTGCACGGCAGCCGGCAGGTCGGCAACGTCGAGCAACTCATCGATACGTTCGCGACGTGTTAGCCACTGGGCAGCCGGTAGTTCGCCGTGGGCTTCGTTCTCCAGCGCACGCAGCAGGCTGTGCAGTTGCAGGTCGGCTTGTTCGCGCCAGTTCAGTTGTACCAGGCCTTCGAGCAGAGCCTCTTGCTGGTCATCGCGCAGAAAGCGGTCGGCCAGATTCAGGTCCAGCGCATCGCGGGCATTGATGCTGGCGGCAGTAAGACCGAGGAACAGGCCCAGGCGACCCGGCAGGCGGGCGAGGAACCAGCTGCCGCCGACATCCGGGTACAGGCCGATGTTGATTTCCGGCATGCCCAGTCGACTGCTTGTCGTGACGATACGGATACCCGCGCCCTGCATCAGGCCCATGCCGCCGCCCAGCACATGGCCGTGGGCCCAGCAGATGAAGGGTTTTGGGAAGGTGTGGATGCGATGATCGAGGCGGTATTCGTCGGCGAAGAAACGTCGCGCCAGGGCCGGTACTTCGCCTGGCTGTTCACGACACTGATTGACCAGTTGTACCACGTCGCCGCCGGCGCAGAAGGCCTTGGGGCCATTGCCGCGCAGCATGACGCAGGCGATGGTTGGATCCTCGGCCCAGGCCTTGAGGCGCTCGTCGAGTGCCTCGATCATCGGCAGGGAAAGGGCGTTAAGGCTCTTCTCGGCGTCGAGGCTGGCGATGCCGATGCGGTAGCCATGCAGGCTGGGGCGTTCATCGAATTGCAGGTTCATGCGTGTTTCCCGCGTAGAGTGGATGGCGCTTTATCCATCCACCGCGTGTGTTGTGGTGGACGTTAAAGGCGACGTCCACGAGCTGATTCGCGAGCAGAGCTCGCTCCTACGGTTTATTTGTTGCGCCACTGCGGATCGCGTTTCTCCAGGAAGGCGTTGACCCCTTCGCGGGTGTCATCGGCGTCGAACAGGTCGACGAAGCGCTCGCGTTCCTCCGGCAGCCAGGTGTTGGAGCCACGCTCGCGTGCACCCTGGATCAGCGGTTTGATGGTGCGCACTGCCACCGGGCTTTGTCGCGCCACCTTGGATGCCAGCAGCAGGGCAGTGCCGCGTGCTTCGCCGGTGTCCACCACCTGCTCGATCAGGCCGATGCGCAGGGCGGTCTCGGCGTCGATGCGCTCGCCGCAGAGGATCATGCGTTTGGCCCAGCCTTCGCCGACCAGCCAGGGCAGCGCCTGGGTACCACCGGCGCAAGGCAACAGACCCACGGATGCTTCCGGCAAGGCCATCTGCGCCTGGCGTTCGGCGATGCGGATATCGCAGGCCAGTGCACACTCCAGGCCGCCGCCCATGGCGTAGCCGTTGATTGCGGCAATGGATACACCGCGGAAATCGCGCAGGGTTTCGAAGGCTTCGCCAAAGCGCCGCGCCATCTCACGAGCGCGGGCTTTGTCGCCATCGGCGAACATGTTCAGGTCGGCGCCAGCGGAGAAGAATTTCGACCCCTGGCCGGTCACCACCAGTGCATACACCTCGTCGTCGCGGTTGAGATGTTCGATCACTTGCTTGAGGCCGATCAGTGAGTCGCGGTCCCAGGTGTTGGCCGGCGGATGGTTGATGGTGATCAGCGCGGTATGGCCGTGTTTTTCCACGGTGAGCTTGTGGGTCAGGTCGAAGATGCCGGGTTTGTAGGTTTCCAGTGCAGTGCTCATGGTCGTCCTCGATATTCATCATTGCCGTAGGCGCGAGCTCTGCTCGCGAACATCGCTCGCACCTAATTGGGGTTATTACTACAGCAGACGATCGAGCATGCCGCCCTGCAGAAGCAGGCGGCGGGCGACGATCACCCGCATGATTTCGTTGGTGCCTTCAAGTATCTGGTGCACGCGGGCGTCGCGTACCCAGCGTTCCAGCGGATAGTCATTCAGATAGCCGTAACCGCCGTGCAGTTGCAGTGCTTCGTTGCACACATCGAAGCACTGGTCGGTGGCGAAGCGCTTGGCCATGGCGCAGTACAGACTGGCCTCTCCGTGGACATGGTCGAGCTTGTGCGCGGCCAGGCGCACCATCTGCCGGCTGGCGGTGAGGGCGGTGAGCATGTCGGCCAGCTTGAATTGCAGGGCCTGGAATTCGCTGAGCGCCTTGCCGAACTGCTTGCGTTCCTCGACGTAACGCAGGCTCTGCTGCAGCGCTGCCTGGGCCGCACCGAGCGAGCAGCTGGCGATATTCAGGCGGCCACCATCGAGGCCCTTCATGGCATAGACGAAGCCTTCGCCCTCTGGGCCGATGCGGTGGCTGGCGGGAATGCGTACGCCTTCGAAGGTGATGGTACGGGTCGGCTGCGCCTTCCAGCCCATCTTGTCCTCGTTGCGTCCGTAACGCACGCCGGGCGCATCGGCAGGTACCAGGAAGCAGGAAATACCCTTGGCACCATCCTCACCGGTGCGCGCCATGACAATCAGCACCTGTGTGCTTCCTGCCCCGGAGATAAAGCACTTGCTGCCGTCGATCACGTAGTCGTCGCCATCGCGCCGTGCGCGGGTGCGCAGATGGGCGGCGTCAGAGCCGGCGTCCGGCTCGGTCAGGCAGTAGGAGGCCAGCGACTGGCCGTTGATCAGCCCCGGCAACCAGGCATCCTTAAGCGCCTGGTCGGCGAAGCTGGCGAGCATCCAGGTGGCCATATTGTGGATGGTAAGGTAGGCGGTGGTGGCGACGCAGCCGGCCGCCAGTTGTTCGAATATCAGTGAGCTGGACAGCCTGGACAGGCCCAGGCCGCCGTCCTCTTCGCGCAGATACAGGGCCAGGTAGCCCTGCTCGGCAGCGCGGCGAATCACCTCGACCGGGAAGTGCTGCTCGCGATCCCACCCGGCGGCGTGGGGCGCCAGCTCCAGCGCGGCGAAGGCGCGGGCGCTGTCGGTCAGCAGGCGTTGTTCATCACTGAGTTCGAAGTCCATGGCATCTCATTGCAAGGTCAGAGGTTGGCCGCCGGCGCGGCGCTCGGCCTGCCACTCGGCGAGGCTGGGCAGCGCGCTGCTGGAGTCGAGGCGGTCGACGATTTCGAAGTAGTCCTGTTTGAGTGGGTCCTTGAGGACCTCGTCGCGCGGCTTGACCTTCACGGCGTAGACCGTCTGCAGGTTCTGGTGGTCGAAGGCACGCCATTGCTGTTCGTCCTTGAGCAAGGTGTAGCGGTGGCCTTCCAGTGCCTTGATCAGCGTTTCGCTGTCGAGGCTCTTGGCTCGTGTAGCGGCGTCGGCCCACTGCTGGACGATGCTGTAGGCCGAGGCAGCGGAGCTGGATGGGTACATCTCGTAGCGGGTCTTGAAAGCTTCGACGAAGGCTTCACCACGCGCAGATTTCTCCAGCGCCGGTACGCGCCAGGTCCAGGGCTCGGTGCCGATCACGCCTGCCATCAGATTGGGGCCGGCCTGTTCGACCATGCTCTGGGTCAGGTTCGGCGCGACGATCTGCATACGCTCAGTCAGGCCCAGGTCCTTGGCGACGCGCATGGCACGCACCAGGTCCTCGCCGAACAGCACCAGAGCAAGGATTTCGGCGTTGCTGGCGGCGGCCTGGGTCAGCGCGTCCTGGTAGTCGGCCAGGCGCGCGCCCGGGAAGGGGATGCGTACGCTGGCGTGTTGGGCGGCATTGTCGCTGGCGGTGGCCTGGCGCAGCGATGCCTCGCTGGTGTGGCCCCAGGTGTAGTCGGCGGTAACATAGAAGTAGCGCTTGTTCGGCAGGGTCTTGCTCAGGTATTGGCCGAGTACCTTGGCGCTCATCCAGGCGTTGTTGCACTCGCGAAACATGTAGCGATGGCCATCCTTGCCAGTGGTGTCGTTGGAGTAGGTAAGGGTGCCGAAGTACAGCAGGCCGTGCTGCTTGGCGCGCTTGCCTGCGGCGATGGCGACCGCGCTGGAGGCGCCACCGAAGAGCATCGCCGCACCTTCGGCGGCCAGCTTGTCGACGTTCTTCTCGGCCTTGGCCGGCCGCGAAGCGGTGTCCTTGCTGGATAGGCGCAAGGGCCGCCCGAGGACACCGCCTGCGGCGTTGATTTCATCGATGGCCAGCAGGGCTCCACGCATCTGCGCCAGTCCCTCCTCTTTATACGGGCCGGTGCGCGGGTAATTGAGGCCGAGGGTGATCGGCTCGGCAGCCTGCGCACAGGCGGTGATTCCGGCCCACAGGGCCAGGATGGCGGACAGGTGGCGCATTGCAGTTCTCCTTGTTTTTGTTCTGCAGAGTCTTTTTACGCCGCTTGTCCAGTTCTCGTGATCGTCTTTTCGTCTAATAAGAACGCCGTTCTCATTTCAGTTGAATGGTCATGTTCGGCCCGGCCTCAAGCGGTGTGTGGTCGAACCAGCGACTGGTCACGGTCTTGGTCTCGGTGTAGAAACGTACCGCCTGCTTGCCGTAGGCGTGCAGGTCGCCGTAGAACGAGCCCTTCCAGCCAGTGAAGGAAAAGAATGGCAGCGGTACCGGAATCGGTACGTTGATACCCACCTGGCCGACTTCAACCGCGTGCTGGAAATGCCGCGCAGCGCCGCCGGAGCTGGTGAACAGGCTGGTGCCGTTGCCGTAGGGGCTGGCGTTGACCAGTTCGATGGCCTCTTCCAGGGTCGCAACCTCCATGCACACCAGTACTGGGCCGAAGATTTCCTCGCGGTACAGGCCCATCTCCGTGGTCACGCCACGGAACAGCGTCGGCCCGACCCAGTTGCCGTTCGGATATCCCTCCACCGTGCACTGCGAGCCGTCGAGCAGACACTCGGCGCCTTCGTCCTTGCCTTGTTCGATCAGGTGCAACACGCGCTGGCGTGCCTGTGGGCTGATCAGCGGGCCGTAGGCGGCGCCGCTGTCCTGCCAATGACCAGGACGCAGCGCGGCCATCTGTTCGGCCAGCTCATCGATCCATTGTTTCGATTCACCGACGAACACCGCCACGCTGATGGCCATGCAGCGTTGCCCGGCGGCGCCGCAACTGGCGCCGAGCAGGTTGCTGATCACTTGATCCTTGGGTGCATCCGGCATGATCACCATATGGTTCTTGGCCCCGGCGAAGGCCTGCACACGCTTCAGGTGCTGGGTGCCGGTGCGGTAGACATGTTGGCCCACCGCGACTGAGCCGACGAAGGACACCGCGCGTACCAGCGGGTGCACCAGCAGCGCATCGACCTGCTCACGCCCGCCATGCAGCACTTGCAGTACGCCGGCCGGCGCGCCGGCTTCGAGGAACAGCTCGGCGAGACGATTGGGTGTCATCGGGTCCTGTTCCGAGGGTTTGAGAATGAAGCTATTGCCGCAGGCGATGGCCAGCGGAAACATCCACAGCGGGATCATCGCCGGGAAGTTGAACGGGGTGATGCCGACGCACACGCCCAGCGGCTGGATCCAACTGGCGGTGTCGATCTCGCGGGCGACGTTCTCTACCGTCTCGCCCATCATCAGGCTGGCGATATTGGCTGCATGTTCGGCCACTTCGATACCGCGCCAGACGTCACCCTTGGCGTCGGCGAAGGTCTTGCCGGTTTCCGCCGCGAGAATCTCCGCCAGCTCGTCGTGGTGTTCCTTGAGCAGGTGCTGGTAGCGCAGCATCAGACGGGCGCGCTCCGAGACCGGCACCTCGCGCCAGGCGAGGAAGGCTTTCTGCGCGCCCGCCACCGCAGCCTCGATTTCCTCGGCAGTGGCCTTGGGGGCGAGGGCGATCACGTCCTGCGTATTCGGATCGGTGACTTCGATCAGCTCACGAGCCTGGCTGGTTTGCCATTGGCCGTCGATCAGTTGCGGTAGCGTGCGGGGCATGGTCGCCTCCTGTTGTTCTTGTATGGGACCTTTTATAGCCATTGGATGCCCGTTTGTGGATTGACGATCTTGGGCTTGGGATGGACGATCTTGTCATTCGATCAGGCTGGCAAGGAGTGGTGTGGTGGGAATGCGGGTGGAAACCTCCAATTGGCCGTTGCCTGTCGGTGGGCAACGCTTCATCACGCCACCGCGCCTGCGCCGCCTGCTGGCGCGCCATGCCTTGAGCGCTGGGTGCTATCCATTGGCCATCGGCTTCTACCCCGATGCAACCGGTCACCAGATGCGCCGCGCGCAACCGGATGACCATCTGCTGATCTACTGCCGCTCGGGCAAGGGGTGGTTGGAAACATCGGATGGACGATTTGAGGTCGCTGCTGGCGATTTGTTGCTGCTGCCCAAGGACGCTGCGCATGCCTATGGCGCTGACCTGCATAACCCCTGGACGATCTACTGGGTGCACTTCGACGGCAGCTTTGGCGAAGACTTCCTGCGCCTACTGGGCACGCAAACGCTGCGGCGTATCGGCGTGCAGCCGCGGCTGATCGGAGACTTCGAGGCGTTGCTGGGTTTGCAGCGCCAGGGCCTCAACGCTTTGCCCTTCATTCATGCTGCGCACCGTTTGCAGGCGATGCTCAGCTCGCTGGCCGTGCTACCGGCGCGGGTCAACCTCAAGTCCGGGCGCGTGCTGGATATCGAGGCGGTGCAGGCGGTGATGCGCGAGCACCTACACGGCAGCCTCAACCTCGATGAGCTGGCTGCACAGTTCAAGCTGTCGCGCTTTCACTTCGCCAAGACCTACCGCGCGCTGACCGGCCATGCGCCGATCCAGGATTTCATTCAGTTGAAGATGGCCCTGGCCTGTCGCCTGCTCGACCGTGGCGATGCCGAAGTGCGTCAGGTCGCCGAGCAGCTTGGCTACGACGATCCCTATTACTTCTCACGGCTGTTTCGCAAGGTGGTGGGCATGGCGCCCAGTCATTACCGGGCGCTGCATCAGGGGTAGGGGAGGGCCCGGCATATCTCGCTCGTGGCAGGGGCGCCATGAGTACCGCCTGGGTATTCAAGGCAACGTGATCTATCGGCCATAGGCGCTCAGGCCAGCATGCGCAGCCACAGCTGTTGCTCGGCCAGTAGCTCTTCGCGCAGGCTGGCCAGTGGTTGTTCAAGCCCCAGTCGGCGCTGCGCGGGCAGGGGCTCGGACAGCTTCGCCGGTTGTATCTGCAACGCGCTGGCCAGCAGCACCAGGTCGGTCAGGTCGGCTTTGCCGTCGTGATCGTGCAGCCATTTGTTACGTTGCCTGGCGCACTCGATCAGCGTGGTCGGTACCTGCCAGCGCGTCAGCACCAGCGCACCGATGTCTCCGGAGAGGTAATCGCAGAGCCCATCCAACGGCTCGGCATCACGCGGGAAATCCGGCCAATGCTCCAGCTCCGCGAGCAATGGCAGGCTGCCGATATCCTGCAGCAGGCCAGCGAGCATGGCTTCATCGAGTGGCTGGTTGCAGCGCTGCGCCAGGGCGGCACAGAACGCGGCACGTTCGCGAGCCTTGCGCCAGCGCTGGCGAAAGGCTTGCTGCAGGGCTTTTTCTTCGCTGGCGAAGAGATTGCGCGCGGTGAACCCCAGTATCAGCGTGCCAAGTTGGCGGGTGCCGATTCGGGCGAGCAGGTCGCGCATCGACACGCAGGGCCGCGCCCCACGAATCAACGGGCTTTCGGCGAACTGCATGAGATAGGCGGCCAGCGGGGGATCACTGTTGATCACCCGCGCCAGTTGTTCCAGCGAGGTGCGTGGGTCGTCCAGCAGTTGGCGAATGCGCATGGCCGCTTCCGGCATTTGCGGCACTTTGGCCTGACCTTTGAGAAAGCGGGTGAGCAGGGCGAAGCGGATGGCTTCGGGGGACAGCGACATGATGGCGGGGCTTCCGTGGAACCGCTGCGGCGTATTGAGATGCTAGCAGAGCCTTGGCCTAAAGCCGATGCACAGCTGTTGCCTTGACTTGCCCGGCCCCCTTCACTAGCGTGCCTGCACTTGTTTTGACCCTGCAGGAAAACCGCATGACCGACGATCGCATCAAGCTCGAAGCCAGCTGGAAACACGCGCTGCGTGAGGAGTTCGACAAGCCTTACATGAGCGAGCTGCGTGCGTTCCTGCAGGCGGAGAAGGCGGCCGGCAAGGAAATCTATCCGCCGGGCCCACTGATCTTCAATGCGCTCAATTCCACGCCGCTGGATCAGGTCAAGGTGGTGATCATCGGCCAGGACCCGTACCACGGTCCCGGTCAGGCCCATGGCCTGTGCTTCTCCGTGCAGCCGGGCGTGCAGACGCCGCCGTCACTGGTGAATATCTACAAGGAGCTCAAGCGCGACCTGAACATCGACATTCCGGCCCATGGTTACCTGCAGAGCTGGGCCGATCAGGGCGTGCTGCTGCTCAACACCTCGTTGACCGTCGAGCGCGCCAACGCTGGCTCGCATGCGGGCAAGGGCTGGCAGTTCTTTACCGACCGGGTGATCGAAGTGGTCAGCGAGCATCAGGACAAGCTGGTGTTCCTGCTCTGGGGCAGCCACGCTCAGGGCAAGCAGCGCCTGATCGACCCGACCAAGCACCTGGTGCTGCGCTCGCCGCACCCGTCACCGTTGTCGGCGCATCGCGGCTTCATTGGTAACGGCCACTTCAGCCGTTGCAATCAGTTCCTCAGCCAGAATGGCATGACGCCCATCGACTGGCGCTTGCCGGCGCTCTGAGCCCGCTGCCGACGAGGCCTGCTTAGCGCCGCGCAACTGCCTGATCAGCTTTGCACTGCTGCGCAGCCAGATCGGCATGAAGGCTTTTCAGGCGCTTGTCGGCTCGCGCCATCTGTTTTGAGTCAGCCTGGGCGACCAGGTCGACGATCATCTCGGCCATGGCCTGACGATTCTTATCAAAGCTGGCCTGGTAGGCGCTGGTGTAGAAGCGCTCGCGCTGTTGCAGCAGGGCAGTCATGCGCGCAGCGAAGTCGTCGCCACGGCGCACTTCCAGCGCCTCACGCAGTGCCTGTTGCCAGGCCATGCGGTTTTCCAGCCAGATCTGGTTCTGTTCCCCTAGGCCCTGTGCCCAGCTCTGCACCCGCTCGCGCTGCTCGGCGTTCAAGGTGCCGAACCAGGGTTGCAGGCGCTCCTCCATGCGCTCGGCGCGCCGGCTGATCTGCTCCTGCACGGACGGCTCGAGAAACTCCTCACGCAGCTTGGCGTTTTGCTCGTCGATGGCCGCCAACAGCTGATCGACCTGACGCGGGCTGAGGCCGCGCAGCAGCTCGATGGTGCTGGGGGTTATTTCCACAGCGATGCGCTGCATGGCTTGTTCGAAGTCGGCCAACTGGCTGGCCATCAGCTCGCTGTCACTGCTACTCAGTGCCTGCTGACTGCGTTGCAGCCAGTCGAGATAGCGCGGCAGCTCGACGCTGCAATGCCAGGCCAAATGTTCTTGCAGCTGGGGTTTGAACCAGGCGCTCTGCTCGCTGGTCAGCGCCACGTAGTCGCCCAGCTTCCACGGGATCAGCCAATCGAGGTTGCGATAGGCCAGGCCGACACGGCTGCACGCGCCCAGCAGCAGGGTGATGGCCAATAGCAGGAGCAGAGGCTTGCGCATGATCTGGGCTCGTGAGGGCAGAGTTGTTGAGACTAATACCCGGTACATTTGACGCAAGAGGGTGGAAATATTCGCTTAAGAGTTCGCCAGCAGACCATGATCGCCGGCAAGCCGGCTCCTACAGGAGGCGGTGGTCTTGTTGTTTGTAGGAGCCCGCTTGCGGGCGATCCAGTCAATGCGGGCCGTGGCACTCCCACGGATAAAAAGAAACCGCCCCGAAGGGCGGTTCCGATGTCGCAGGGTGCGCTTAGCCGCCAAGGTAGGCGTCGCGTACCTTGGGGTCGTTGAGCAGCTCTTCGCCGCTACCGCGCATGACGATATGGCCGTTCTCCAGCACATAACCGCGATCGGCCAGCTTCAGCGCCTGGTTGGCGTTCTGCTCGACCAGGAACACGGTCACGCCGTCTTTGCGCAGTTGCTCGATGATGTCGAAGATCTGCTGGATGATGATCGGCGCCAGACCCAGCGACGGCTCGTCGAGCAGCAGCAGGTTAGGCTTGCTCATCAAGGCACGGCCGATGGCGAGCATCTGCTGCTCGCCGCCGCTCATGGTGCCGGCGCGTTGGGCGAAGCGTTCCTTCAGGCGCGGGAACAGGTGCAGGACCTTGTCCAGTTGCTCCTGATTGTCCGCCTTGTCACCGAAGAAGCCGCCCATGGCCAGGTTTTCCTCGACGGTCAGACGGGCGAACACGCGACGGCCTTCCGGCACGATGGCGATGCTCTTGCGCATGATCTCCGGGGTGTCCATGCCCACCAGCTCTTCACCCATGTAACGGATGCTGCCACTGGTGGCGCGCGGGTTGCCGCACAGGGTCATCAGCAGGGTCGACTTGCCGGCACCGTTGGCGCCGATCAGGGTGACGATCTCGCCTTTCTGCACTTCGATGCTTACATCGTGCAGCGCCTGGATCTTGCCGTAGAAGGTTGAGACGTTGTTGAAGCTGAGCATGGATTACGCCTCCCCCAGATAGGCTTTGATCACGTCCGGGTTGTTGCGGATATCGTCCGGCGTGCCGTCGGCCAGGGGAGTGCCCTGGTTGATCACGTAGATGTGGTCGGAAATGCTCATCACCAGCTTCATGTCGTGCTCGATCAGCAGCACGGTGACATTGTGCTCGTCACGCAGCACGCTGATCAGCGCTTTCAGGTCTTCGGTTTCACGCGGGTTGAGACCGGCGGCCGGCTCGTCGAGCATGAGGATGCTCGGGCGCGTCATCATGCAGCGGGCGATTTCCAGGCGACGCTGCTGACCATAGGCCAGGGTGCCGGCGCTACGGTTGGCGAAGTCCACCAGGTTGACCTGCTCCAGCCAGTAGGCGGCAAAATCCATGGCCTCGCGTTCGCTGCGGCGAAACCCCGGGGTCTTGAACAGGCCGGCCAGGTAGCCGGTGTTGAGGTGGCGATGCTGGGCCACCAGCAGGTTTTCCACCGCCGTCATGTCCTTGAACAGACGTACGTTCTGGAAAGTCCGTACCACACCTTTGCGGGCGATCTTGTGGCCGGGCAGGCCTTCGATCGCTTCGCCATTGAGGCGGATGCTGCCGGAGCTCGGCTGGTAGAAGCCGGTCAGGCAGTTGAACACGGTGGTCTTGCCGGCACCATTCGGGCCGATCATAGAGACCACCTGCTTTTCCTTGACGTTCAGGCCCACCCCGTTGACGGCCAGCAGGCCGCCGAAACGCATGGACAGGCCGCTTACTTCGAGAATCGTGCGGCTCATCGCTTCAGCTCCAGGTGGGGACGTTGCATCGGCAGCAACCCTTGCGGGCGCCAGATCATCATGAAGATCATGACCAGACCGAAGAACAGCATGCGGTACTCGCTCAGCTCACGCATCTCCTGCAGCATCACCATGATGATGGCCGCGAGAATCACGCCCAGCTGTGAACCCATGCCACCCAGCACGACGATAGCGAGGATCATCGCCGACTCGATGAAGGTGAACGACTCCGGCGTCACCAGGCCCTGACGGGCAGCGAAGAAGCTGCCGGCGAAACCGGCCAAGCTGGCACCGATGGTGAAGGCCGAGAGCTTGATCACGGTCGGGTTCAGGCCCAGCGCACGGCAGGCAATCTCGTCTTCACGCAGCGCTTCCCAGGCACGGCCGATCGGCATACGCAGCAGGCGGTTGACCAGAAACAGGGTCAGCAGCACCAGCAGCAGGGCGATCAGATAGAGGAAGATCACCTTGTACTGCGAGTTGTAGGCGATTTCGAAGTAGCCATGAAAGGTCGGCATATCGGCCGGCACACGGCGCTCGAAGGACAGACCGAACAGGGTCGGTTTGTTCTCGTTGGCGATGCTCAGGCCGTTGGGGCCGCCGGTGTACTCGGTGAGGTTGCGCAGCAGGATACGGATGATCTCGCCGAAACCGAGGGTCACGATGGCCAGGTAGTCACCGCGCAGGCGTAGTACCGGGAAGCCCAGCAGGAAGCCGAACAGCGCCGCCATCATGCCGGCCAGCGGCAGGCAGATCCAGAAGCCCAGGCCGAAGTAGTGAGCCAGGATCGCGTAGCTGTAGGCGCCTACGGCGTAGAAACCGACGTAACCCAGGTCGAGCAGACCGGCCAGACCGACCACGATGTTCAGGCCGAGGCCGAGCATCACGTAGATCAGGATCAGCGTGGCGATATCCACCGAGCCGCGGCTGGCGAAGAACGGCCAAACCAGTGCCACCATGACCATCGCCAGAATGATCCAGCGCTGGGTGGAAGGCAGGGTGAGGAAGTTACCGATCTCACCGGAACCGCTGGGCAGTTTGGGCAGCTTGGCCCAGGCCGGGGTCAGCCGGTCGCGCAGCAATTGCCAAAGGAAAATCAGCGTAGCAGCGCCGCCGATACACCAGAGTTCGAAGGCGGTGGCGCCTTCCACGCGCAGGCTGATGCCGACGGTGGAGAGTTTCAGGCCCAGAACCGGGTAGGAGATGATCAGCACCAGCAGGGCGCTGAAAATCGCGGATTTGAGATTCTTGGTAATGGCGGTGCTCATACTTTTTCCACCTCAGGACGGCCGAGGATGCCGGTCGGGCGGAACAGCAGCACCAGCACCAGCAGGCTGAATGCCACGACGTCCTTGTATTGATCACCGAAGATATCGGCGCCGAAGGCTTCAGCCACGCCCAGCAGCAGGCCGCCGAGCACCGCGCCAGGAATGCTGCCGATACCACCGAGTACCGCAGCGGTGAAGGCCTTGATGCCGGCGAGGAAGCCAAGGTGCGGGTTGATCACGCCGTAGTTCATGCCCAGCAGTACAGAGGCGATGGCAGCCAGTGCCGCACCGATGACGAAGGTCAGGGCAATGATGTTGTTGGTATTGATACCGAGCAGGTTGGCCATCTTCAGGTCTTCGGCGCAGGCGCGGCAGGCGCGGCCCAGACGCGAACGCGAGATGAACAGGGTCAGCGCGATCATGGTGACGAAGGTGACGATGAAGATCAGCACCTGCATGTAGGACACCACCACGCCGTTGGCCGCGCTTTCACCAAGGATGAAGTTGCCCGGCAGCAGGCTGGGGATGGCCTTGTCCTTGGAGTCCTGCGAAAGCAACACGGCGTTCTGCAGGAAAATCGACATACCGATCGCGGAGATCAGTGGGATCAGGCGGTTGCCACCGCGCAGGGGGCGATAGGCCACCCGTTCGATGCTGTAACCGTAGGCGCTGGTGACGATCATGGTGGCGGCGAAGGCCGCGATCATCACGAAGGGCACTGCTTCCAGGCCGAACATGGCGAGGCCGGCGATAACGGTGAAGGCTACGTACGAGCCAATCATGTAAACCTCGCCGTGGGCGAAGTTGATCATGCCGATGATGCCGTAGACCATGGTGTAGCCGATGGCGATCAGGGCATAGGTGCTGCCAATGGTCAGGCCATTGAGCAACTGTTGCAGGTAGTGATAAAGATCAGGCATTGCCTAACTCCTGGGCGCTTGCGTAAAGCGGCGCTTGTGGCGCAGCGCGAGGCCGGAATTCTTCTAATAAACAAAGCCCACTGCTCGCGCAGTGGGCTTTGGCTCAGACGGGAAGCTTACTTGGCTTCGGACTTGGTGCCGTCCTGGTGCCACTCGTACACCACGAAGCTGAAGTCCTTCAGGTCGCCCTTCTCGTCGAAGGCCAGGGTGCCGGTGGGAGTGTCGAAGCTGTTGGAGCGCAGCGCAGCTGCTACCTTGGCGGTATCGGTGTCGCCGGCTTTCTCGATGCCTTCGGCGATCACCTGAACAGCAGCGTAGGCCGGGAACACGAACGGACCGCTCGAGTCTTCGTTCTTGGCCTTGAAGGCTTCTACCAGCGCCTGGTTCTTCGGATCCTGGTCGAAGGACTTCGGCAGGGTTACCAGCAGACCTTCGGAAGCCGGGCCGGCAATGGCGGAGATTTCGGAGTTGCCGACGCCTTCCGGACCCATGAACTTGACGTTCAGGCCGCGCTCTTTGGTCTGGCGCAGCAGCAGGCCCAGTTCCGGGTGGTAGCCGCCGTAGTAGACGAAATCGACGCCCGCTTGATTGAGCTTGGCGATCAGTGCGGAGAAGTCCTTGTCGCCGGCGTTGATGCCTTCGAACAGGGAAACCTTCACGCCTTTGCTTTCCAGGGTCTGCTTGACTGCAGTGGCGATGCCTTCACCGTACTGCTGCTTGTCGTGGATGACGGCAACGGTCTTCGGCTTGATGTGGTCAGCGATGAAGTTGCCTGCGGTCGGGCCTTGCAGGCTGTCCAGGCCGATGGTGCGGAACACCAGTTCGTAACCGCGAGCGGTGATGTCCGGGCTGGTGGAGGCCGCGGTGATCATCAGGATGCCTTCGTCTTCGTAGATGTCCGAGGCCGGCTGAGTGGAGCTGGAGCACAGGTGGCCAACCACGAACTTGACGCCGTCGTTGACGATCTTGTTAGCCACGGCAACGGCCTGCTTGGGATCGCAGGCGTCGTCGTAGACCACGCCTTCGAGCTGGGCGCCATTCACGCCGCCAGCCTTGTTGATCTGCTCGATGGCCATCTTGGCGCCGATGAACTGCATTTCGCCGTACTGGGCAACTGCGCCGGTTACCGGGCCAGCCAGGGCGATCTTGATGTTGTCGGCTGCCATCGAATAACTGGCCGCCCCCGCCAGTGCCATTGCCGCGAACAGCTTGGAAATCTGCTTAGCCTTGTTCATGAGTGCTCCACTCTTATGTTTTCGTTGTTGTAGTTCTTGCGGCCGAAGCTGCAGAACCGGGTCTGTAACCCCGGTAGTGCCTCCGGCAACTGTACCGGAACAGTGTAGAGCGCGCATTTGCGCCTTGAAAAGCCGGCAGTTGGAGGCGAAACACGGGGGTGTCGCTAAATTGCAAGGAATGTATAGAAATACGGCGTGGCCTGGGCTGGCTGCTGAACGTCGTGCGGTTGCCTGGGATGCCGCCGGCGCTATCATTGCGCGCCACCATTCAAAGTCATCGACACGGGACACACCATGACGGATCAATCTAGCACCCTCTATGCCAAGCTGCTCGGCGAGACAGCGCCGATTCGCTGGCAGGAACTGCAGCCATTCTTCGCTCGTGGCGCGCTGCTCTGGGTCGAGGGCAATCAGGATCTGGTGGCGGTCGCGCAGGCCGTGGCCGAGAACGATCAGGTTCGAGTTGCGCAATGGATGAACCAAGGCCTGCTGTGCAAGTTCGAAGATTCACGTGCCGAAGATCTGCTCACGCGTGATCCGCAACTGTGGGCGGTGGTGGTGGCGCCCTGGGTGCTGGTACAGGAGAGGGCAGGTAGTTCGGCTTTGCACTGAAATGATGCATGCAGGGCTGCGGGTCGCGGGCTAGACTCTGCGGATACGCCCGTCCGGGTGCGCGCAGCATCAAGACAAAGGAATGAACCCATGTTCGAACCCGGCCATCTGCATCGCAGCAATCCTCCTGGCCAGAGCGGTCAACCCGGTTACAGCATCGATTTCTACTATGAAGTGCGTGAGGACCCGCAGGAGGGGCCCATGCTGCACGGGCGCCTGGTAGGCGAGATCGACGGCAAGGCGTTCGAAGAAGTCTTTGAGATGCATCGCGATACCGCATTCAACTTCGCCAGCGTGATTTCACGGCTGACGGCCAAGCATGGTCTGCCCGCCAACCATAGCCCGATCATGTCGGCGCATGCCGAGTACGACGCGATCTTCGAGGATATTCGTGCCAAGCTGCACGCCAAGCCGGGCGAGGCGGTGGACCTCGACCACCTGGAGCGCGACGGCCTGACGTAATCCTATGGCTGTTCGAGGATGAAAAAAAACCGGATGCTGAGATCCGGTTTTTTCATTTTCGGGGGCGTGTTTCAGGCTGCGACGAAACCTGCAGGGTAGGCCAGCGAGGCTTGGCTGCTTTGCACTTCGGCGATGGTTTCGCGCACGACCTGCTTGGCCAGGCAAGCGCACTTGCCACACTGGCTGGCGATGCCGAGTGTGCCGCGTACTTCACGATAGCTGCAGCAGCCCTCGTAGACCGCATCGCGGATTTGAGTATCGGTGACACCTTCACAGAGGCAGACGTACATAAGCAAGGCTCGTCTTGGTGGTTCTGTTCGATGGGTCGGATACTAATGTTAATGAGAATGCTTGTCAAAGATCTATTGCGAATGCTCGCAGTGCCTGACGAACGGTTTTCGGCCGTTGGCCAGACATTAAAAAACCGGCCTGGGCCGGTTTTTTAATGTACGCGAGAGATTGCGTGTTACTGATCGAACTCGTCCCAGCCGCCCATTTCCTTCCAGCGATTGACGATGCCGCAGAACAGCTCAGCGGTCTTCTCGGTGTCGTAGCGCGCCGAGTGCGCTTCTTTGCCGTCGAACTCGATACCAGCGGTCTGGCAGGCTTTGGCCAGCACGGTCTGGCCATAAGCGAGACCGGCGAGGGTAGCGGTGTCGAAGCTAGAGAAGGGGTGGAAGGGATTGCGCTTGATACCGCACCGTGCCACCGCAGCATTGAGGAAACCCAGGTCGAAGCTGCTGTTGTGGCCGACCAGGATCGCGCGCTTGCAGCCAGCCGATTTGATCGACTTGCGCAGGCCCTTGAAGATTTCCCCCAGCGCGTGCTCCTCGCTGACGGCCATGCGCAGCGGGTGATCGAGCTTGATGCCGGTGAATTCCAGCGCGGCTTGTTCGATATTGGCGCCTTCGAACGGTTCGATGCGGAAGAAGTGGGTGTGATCCGGGTAGAGGAAGCCGCTCTCGTCCATGGCGATGGTGGTCGCGGCGATTTCCAGCAGGGCATCGGTGGCGCAGTTGAAACCGCCGGTCTCCACATCCACCACCACCGGCAGGTAGCCGCGAAAGCGTGCCGCCATCGGCGTGCGCGGGCCGGACGGCAAGCTCGGCTCGAGTTCGTCGTCGTAGTTGTCTTCGCTCACGCCTGAGCCTCCAGCAATTTCCAGCGCAGGGTTTCGCCAGCGCGCAGCGGCACGACGCTGTTGTCGCCCAGGGGCAGGGTGGCCGGTACGGTCCACTCTTCGCGCACCAGGGTGATGCTGTCGCTGTTGCGCGGCATGCCGTAGAAGTCCGGGCCGTGGAAGCTGGCGAAGGCTTCCAGCTTGTCCAGCGCGTTGCGCTGTTCGAAGGCTTCGGCATACAGCTCGATGGCCGCATAGGCGGTGTAGCAGCCGGCGCAGCCGCAGGCGGCTTCCTTGGCATGCTTGACGTGCGGTGCCGAGTCGGTGCCGAGGAAGAATTTGACGTTGCCACTGGTGGCGGCGTCGAGCAGGGCCTCCTGGTGCACGGTGCGCTTGAGAATCGGCAGGCAATAGAAGTGTGGGCGAATACCGCCGACCAGCATGTGGTTGCGGTTGTACAGCAGGTGATGCGCGGTGATGGTGGCGCCGACGTTGGCCGAGGTGGCCTCGACGAACTGCACGGCGTCACGGGTGGTGATGTGCTCGAACACTACCTTCAGTGTGGGGAAGCGCTCGACCACACGGGTGAGGTGCTCGTCGATGAAGGCTTTCTCGCGGTCGAACACGTCGATCTCGGCGCGAGTCACTTCGCCGTGTACCAGCAGCAGCATGCCGACTTCGGCCATAGTTTCGAGGGCCGGGAAGATCTTGTCGATGCTGGTTACGCCCGAGTCGGAATTGGTGGTGGCGCCGGCCGGATAGAGCTTGGCGGCATGCACGAAACCGCTGGCCTTGGCCGCACGCACGTCCTCGGGGCTGGTGTTGTCGGTGAGGTAGAGCACCATCAGCGGCTCGAAGCGGCTGCCAGCCGGGCGTGCAGCGAGAATACGCTGACGATAGGCATCGGCCTCTGCGGCATTGCGTACCGGCGGTACCAGGTTGGGCATGATGATGGCGCGGCCGAAAGTGCGCGCGGCATCGCCGACGGTATGTGGCAGCACCGCGCCATCGCGCAGGTGAATGTGCCAGTCATCGGGACGCAGGAGAGTCAGGCGGTCGGACATGGAGGCTTCCAGGCGGGTAAAACGTGGCCGCATGGTAACTGAAAAGCGCCTGTTCGCGCTCGCGCCGACGCGACAATCGCACGCAGGGTGTCAAGTTTCCGCGCGCCTGACCGATACCCCGTGAGAATGCCGTGAACCGTCGTGGAGCCTGTCGTGCGTGCGCCCAATTTCCTTCTGATCAGCCTGCTGGTTGGCATGCCCTTGTGCCTGCCAGCGCATGCCATCAGCTTCCAGACACGGCTGGAGAAGGTGGAGTGGACGGTCGAGGGCGATCAGTTCGAATGTCGCCTGAGTCAGCCGATCAGCAATTTCGGCAGTGGTGAGTTCGTGCGCCGTGCTGGCGAACAGGTCACTTTTCGTCTCAAGGCGCGTGAGCGCTGGATGGGCGCGGGGTCGGCGACCTTGCTCGCTGCAGCGGCGCCCTGGCAGCCAGGGCGCGGCGATATCAACCTGGGGGTGGTCAGCGTCGGTAATGGCGAGGTGCCGTTCAACAGCTCGCAGGAGCAGGGCTCGCGCCTGCTAACCGGCTTGCTCGAAGGGCGCAGCCCGGTGGTGCGTCATCGCACGCTCAATAGCGGCGATAACCTGGAAGTGCGGCTGCTGCCGGTCAAGTTTCACAAGGCATATGATGATTACCAGGCCTGTACCGCCAAGCTGCTGCCGGTCAATTTCGATCAGATTCGCCAGGCGCAGATCGGCTTTCCCGGTGGCGGCATTGATCTCGATCCGATGGCCAAGGCCAAGCTCGATATCGTCCTCGACTTCGTCAAGGCTGACCCCACCATCAACAGCTTCCAGATCGACGGCCATGCCGACAACAGCGGCAATCGCCTGACCAATCGTGACCTGTCACGCCGCCGCGCGCTGGCCGTGCAGGAGTATCTGGTGGCCGGCGGCATACCGGTCGAGCAGATCACCATGCGCTTTCACGGCGAGCGCTACCCGCTGGTGCCGAACAACAACGAAGCCAATCGCGCCAAGAATCGCCGTGCGACCCTGCGCCTGGATCGTATGCCAGCGTCGGACGCCCCGGTACAGAGCGCCCCGCAGACCGCTCCACCAAGCCCCCCGGTTGACCCGGCCGGAAGTACGCCCTCCTAGCAAAAAAGCCGATTCTTCCCGTCGCTTCGTCATCACAAGCTGTCGCGCCCCTGTAAATTGAGGCGCGAGGCCAGTAGAATCACGGGTTTTACCGTACAACCCGTGGAGTGATGGCATGGCGGACGTCAAAAAGGTAGTTCTGGCCTATTCCGGTGGCCTGGACACCTCGGTGATCCTCAAGTGGCTGCAAGATACCTACAACTGTGAAGTGGTGACCTTCACCGCCGATCTCGGCCAAGGTGAAGAGGTCGAGCCGGCCCGCGCCAAGGCTCAGGCAATGGGCGTCAAGGAAATCTACATCGACGACCTGCGCGAAGAGTTCGTCCGCGATTTCGTCTACCCGATGTTCCGCGCCAACACCGTCTATGAAGGCGAGTACCTGCTGGGTACTTCCATCGCCCGTCCACTGATCGCCAAGCGCCTGATCGAAATCGCCAACGAGACCGGCGCCGACGCCATCTCCCACGGTGCTACCGGCAAGGGCAACGACCAGGTGCGTTTCGAGCTGGGCGCCTACGCGCTGAAGCCTGGCGTGAAAGTCATCGCCCCGTGGCGCGAGTGGGACCTGCTGTCGCGCGAGAAGCTGATGGACTACGCCGAGAAGCATGCCATCCCGATCGAGCGTCACGGCAAGAAGAAGTCGCCGTACTCCATGGATGCCAACCTGCTGCATATCTCCTATGAAGGTGGTGTGCTCGAAGACACCTGGACCGAGCACGAAGAAGACATGTGGCGTTGGACCAAGTCGCCGGAAGCGGCGCCGGACACCCCCACCTATATCGAGCTGACCTACAAGGCCGGTGACATCGTCGCCATCGACGGCAAAGCCATGACCCCGGCCACCGTGCTGGCCGAACTGAACCGCATCGGCGGCGAGAACGGCATCGGCCGTCTGGACATCGTCGAGAACCGCTTCGTCGGCATGAAATCCCGTGGCTGCTATGAGACCCCCGGCGGCACCATCATGCTCAAGGCCCACCGCGCTATCGAGTCGATCACCCTCGACCGCGAAGTGGCTCACCTGAAAGACGAGCTGATGCCGAAATACGCCAGCCTGATCTATAACGGTTTCTGGTGGAGCCCGGAGCGTCTGATGCTGCAACAGATGATCGACGCCTCCCAAGCCAATGTGAACGGCGTGGTCCGCCTGAAGCTGTACAAAGGCAACGTCATCGTCACCGGCCGCAAGTCCGACGATTCGCTGTTCGATGCCAATATCGCGACCTTCGAGGAAGATGGCGGCGCCTACAACCAGCAGGACGCGGCGGGCTTCATCAAGCTCAACGCTCTGCGTATGCGTATTGCTGCAGGCAAGGGTCGCAAGCTGGTCTAAGCTCAGCCACCTGCGCCACAAGAACCCCGGCCATGTGCCGGGGTTCTGCTTTTTAGGAGTACAACCTGATGAGACTGCTGCACACCATGCTGCGCGTCGGCGATCTGGACAAGTCCATTGCCTTCTACACCGAAGTGCTGGGCATGACCCTGCTGCGCCGTAAGGATTATCCGGATGGGCAGTTCACTCTGGCCTTCGTCGGCTACGGCGACGAGGCGCACAACAGCGTGATCGAGCTGACCCACAACTGGGGCGTCGAGCACTACGAGCTCGGCACCGGCTACGGCCATATCGCTCTGGAAGTCGAGGATGTCTACAAGGCCTGCGAGGATATTCGCGGCCGTGGCGGCAAGATCACCCGCGAGCCGGGCCCGATGAAGCACGGCACGAGCATCCTGGCCTTCGTCGAGGACCCGGACGGTTACAAGATCGAACTGCTTTCCCCGTCTCGCCGCGTCTGATCGCGACATACGAAAAGCCCCGCAATCACAGACTGTGTGAAAACCTAGCAGTCTGAGAGCAAGCTGAAGACAATGCCTCCATCAGTCGATGGGGGCATTGTCGTTTATGGGCTACATCCAGGGCGAAGGTCGTCAGCAAAGCAGCCTGTTTCCTCCCACATTGGAGGAGCTGGTGCCGGAGGATCACCTGGTACGGGTGATCGAGGCCTATGTCGCCCGCCTGGATCTGCAGGCTCTGGGTTTCAGCAAGGCCGAACCACTCAAGACTGGACGTCCTGGCTATGATCCAGCGGATCTACTCAAGCTTTATCTGTACGGTTACTTCCAGCGCATCCGCTCCTCCCGGCGCCTGGAAGCTGAGTGCCAACGCAATGTCGAGGTGATGTGGCTGCTGGGCCGATTGGCACCGGATTTCAAGACCATTGCTGATTTTCGCAAGGACAACAGCGCTGCTTTTCAGGCGACCTGCCGCACCTTCGTCCGGTTCTGTCGCCAGGTGGGGCTGATCAGCGGGCAACTCGTGGCCATCGATGGCAGCAAGTTTCAGGCGGTAGCGTCGCAACGCAAGCATCTGAGCCTGACGAAGCTCAAGCGTCAACAAGGCAAGCTGGAGGCGCAGATCGCCCGTTATCTGGCCGAACTGGACGAGGCTGACCGCAGTGAGGCCGCTGAAGTGGTTGATCGCAGTGCGGTCAAGGCTGCGCTGCAGCAGCTGGAGAGCCGACATGCCGATAACCTGACAGCCCAGGCGTTGATGGAGGTACAGGGGCTGGAGCAGTTCGTCGTGGGTGAGAGCGAGGCGCGCATGATGCGTACCCACTAGGGGGCTCGCGTGGCTTATAACGTGCAAAACGCGGTGGATGGCGAGCATGGGCTGATCGTGCATCATGCTGTCACTCAGGATGGCAGCGATAACCAACAACTGGAACCTATGGCCAAGGCTGCCCAGGCGATCCTGGCGCAGGAAGAGCTGACGGTTACAGCCGATGCCGGCTACTCCAATGGTGAGCAGTTTCAAGCGTGTGATGATGCTGGGATTACGGCCTATGTGCCGGAGAATCGGGGCATAAATAACAAGGGCGACGACACGCCGCTATTCGATCGCAGCGCCTTCAGCTACGACGCAGAAAACGACCAGTACCAATGCCCTGCAGGCCAATGGTTACCGCTCAAGCAGGTAAACGGCCTACAGCGCATTTATGCTCTACGCGGCGACTGCACGGCTTGTCCATTGAAATCACGCTGCACCAAGGCTAAACGTCGACACGTGACTCGGCATGTCCATGAGGCCGCATTCGAGCGCATGCATCAGCGGATGCAGGCGCATCCAGAGATGATGGTCAGGCGCCGATCCATCGTCGAACATCCCTTCGGCAACCTGAAGCAATGGATTTTGGGTAATGGTCGCTTCCTGCTCCGACAACTGCAGGGCGCTCGGACGGAAATGGCCCTGGCGGTCAACGCCTACAACCTGAAGCGTGCCATCAATGTGATGGGTGCCCGTCGGCTGATCGAGCTGTTGGGGTAAATCCCGCCTTCCATTTCCAAGCATCAAAAACACCAACGCCCCGAACCAGTCGGGGCGTTGGATTTTTCTGGCGTCAGTGCGTTTTCACACGCTCTGAATCAGCGGGGCTTCTTCTGTGCAACTCGATACTCAGATATCGAAATCGTATTCGGCCAGCTGTTTGTGCAGGCGACGCTCTTCGAGGAAGTTGTCGATGATGCGACGCTTGGTCAGGTTGGTCTTGGCGACTTCCACCGCAGGCTCGGCATCGTCCGATTCTTCCGCGACAAAGTCTTCGTCCAGTTCGAGGTCTTCTTTGTCAGTGCTCATCTATTCCACTCCAGGCCAGTGACTGGGGCCATTTGCGCACCTTATAGCGACAAAAATTGAGCGGGTAAAAAAGATTTTTTCAATCAGGAGATCGCCGGATTCTATGGTCGATCAATCGTCGGAGGTTTTCGCCTTGTACTCGCACAGGTCTTCGATGCGGCAGGCGCCACAACGCGGTTTGCGCGCGGTGCAGACGTAGCGCCCGTGCAGGATCAACCAATGGTGGGCGTCGAGCAGGTAATCCTTGGGCACGAACTTGAGCAGCTTCTTTTCTACCTCGACCACGTTCTTGCCTGGCGCGATGCCAGTGCGGTTGCTGACGCGGAAAATATGCGTGTCCACGGCCATGGCCAACTGGCGAAACGCCGTGTTGAGCACCACGTTGGCGGTCTTGCGGCCGACGCCGGGCAGCGCTTCGAGGTCTTCGCGGTTGTCCGGCACCACGCTGCCGTGCTTCTCGATAAGGAGGCGGCAGGCCTCGATGACGTTCTTCGCCTTGCTGTTGTACAGGCCGATGGTCTTGATGTACTCGGAAAGACCCTCAACGCCCAGGGCATAAATGGCCTCCGGCGTGTTGGCCACGGGAAACAGCTTGGCCGTGGCCTTGTTGACGCTGACGTCGGTGGCCTGAGCCGAGAGCGTCACGGCTACCAGCAGCTCGAAGGGGGTGCTGTAGGCCAGCTCGGTTTTCGGCTCGGGGTTGTCTTCGTGCAGGCGGCGGAAGATTTCCTGGCGCTTGGCAGCATTCATTCGATGACTCCGGTAACGCGAACGCGGCGGCTTTGGGCGGGTAGTTCGGGCGCGGCGGCCTTGGCTCGCTCGGCGGCGATCTGATCGATGCGGTTCTTGCCGGCGATCAGCAGGCCCAGAACGATGAACGCGCCCGGTGGCAGGATGGCCAGCAGGAAGCCGCGGTAATCGTGCACCAGGGTGAGTTTCCAATCGGCGGCGATGGGCCCGAACAGCAGGTGCATGTTGGCGAACAGTGCGCCAGTGCCGAGCAGTTCGCGGATGGCGCCGATCAGCACCAGCACGGTGCCAAAGCCCAGGCCCATCATCAGGCCGTCGTAGGCGGCGCGGGCCGGGTCGTGCTTGGCGGCGAAGCCGTCGGCGCGACCGAGGATCACGCAGTTGGTGGTGATCAGCGGGATGAAGATGCCGAGGATCTGGTACAGCTCGTAGGTGTAGGCCTGCATCAGTAGTTCGATGCAGGTGGTCAGCGCGGCGATGATCATGACGAAGGCCGGCAGACGCACAGCCGTGTTGACCACGCCACGTACCAGCGACACGGCGGTGTTCGAACACACCAGCACCACGGCACTGGCCAGGGCCAGACCCAAGGCGTTGACGGTGGAGTTGCTCACCCCAAGCAGCGGGCAAAGGCCGAGCAACTGCACCAGTGCGGGATTGTTCTTCCACAGGCCATTGAGGCTGATTTCGCGGTAGCTGGTCATCGTTCATCCTCCACCTGGCCCAGCAACTGGGCGCGGTGCGTGTCGAAGTAGCGCAGGGCGCCGTGCACGGCCTTGACCACAGCGCGCGGGGTGATGGTGGCGCCGGCGAACTGGTCGAAGTCGCCACGATCCTTTTTCACCGCCCAGCGCTCTTCGCCAGGGTCTTTCAGGGATTTGCCTTCGAAGCCGCGTATCCAGTCGCTCTTGGCCAGTTCGATCTTGTCCCCCAGTCCAGGTGTTTCCTTATGGCTGAGCACGCGCACGCCAGCCAGGCGGCCATCGGCGAAGATGCCCACCAGCAGGTGGATGGCCCCGCTGTAGCCGTCCGGAGCGGTCACCGGCAGGATCAGCGCGCTGGGCTCACCGCCCTTGAGTGCCAGGTAGGCCGACTGCGGGCTGCGATGGCCCAGCTCGGGAGCGTTGAGCTCGATGCGGTTATCCAGCAAGTGATTGTCGTAGCTGCCGGCCGGCAGGATTTCCGCCAGGGCACGCACCTGCGCTTCACGTTCGGCATTGGCGATGCGCTCGGCGGTGCCCTGTTGCAGCAGGGCGACGGTGCCGACGGTGCCGATAGCGAACAGGCCAAGCACCAGGGCGTTTTTCAGCATCGAGCGGCTGATTTCCGGCAGCATGCTCATTCTCCCAACTTGAAGCCGCTATTGGGCTTGCGGTGGCCGTAGCTGCGTGGCCGGGTGTAGTAGTCGATGGTCGGCGCCGTCAGGTTCATCAGCAGCACGGCGAATGCCACCGCATCCGGGTAGCCGCCCCAGGTGCGGATCACGTAGACCAGCACGCCGACGCCGATGCCGAACACCAGACGCCCGCGACTGCTGGTGGCGCCGGACACCGGGTCGGTGACGATGAAGAAGGCGCCAAGCATGGTGGCGCCGGTGAGCAGGTGGAACAGCGGCGAGCCGTTGGAATCCGAACCGCTGCCGTTCCAGAACAGCAGGCTCATGACGAACAGCGCGGCGAGCATGCCCAGCGGTGCATGCCAGGTGATCAGGCGCTTGTGCAGCAGATACAGGCCGCCGGCGAGAAACGCCAGGTTGACCGCCTCGCTGCCGGCACCGCCGAAATGGCCGAAGGCCGGGTTACTGGCGTGCAGCTCGTCGATGGTCAGGCTCTTGTTCACCTTCAGCGCGTCCAGCGCGGTTGCCTGGGCCCAGCCATCCGGCAGGCTGACGATACCGAGGATGTGCTTGATGCCGTCCAGTGCAGCGACACCATGCGGCGCGGGCCAACTGGTCATGTCGACGGGGAAGGAGATCAGCACCACCACGTAGCCGACCATGGCCGGGTTGAACGGGTTCTGCCCGAGGCCACCATAGAGCTGCTTGCCGAAGCCGATGGCGAAGCCGCAGGCGATCAGCGTCAGCCACCAGGGCGAGTAGGGCGGCAGGGCCAGGGCCAGCAGCACGGCGGTGACCAGGGCGCTGTAGTCCTTGAGGAAGAACGCGATCGGGCGTTTGCGTGCCGCCAGCAGCGCAGCCTCGAAGCCCAGAGCGCAGAGGCTGGCCCAGACCAGATTGAACAGGGTGCCGGCGCCGAACAGCCAGGTTAGGGCGAGGATGCCCGGCACGGTGGCCAGCAGCACCTGCAGCATGACCTGCTGGGTACGGTTGCTGCCCGTGGCGTGGGGCGATGTGATGCGGGGCAGGGCCATCGGCGCTCCGGTCGTTACTGTAGCGGCGCCTTGTTGGGCGCGGTTCCCGGATTGCATCCGGGTTACGGTTGTCTGTGCCGCCCAGGTGCTCCGGCGCGACGGGGTATCTTTTTGTAGCCCGGATGCAATCCGGGGCGGCTGTCAGGGTTGGTATTCGGCCAGCTTGCGTTCTGCTTCGCTCAAGCGTGTGCGCGCCTGCTCCAGTGCATCGGCAGTGGTGTTGTCGTCACGTTCCAGCTTGCGCAGGTCTGCTCGGGCGAAGGCCACTTCGGTTTTAAAGGCTTTCAGATCAGCATCCACGCCGGGGCGTTCGGTGCGCACCAGATCCGGTGCCGGTTTGCCCGAGGCCGCTTCGGCGGCGTGCAGCGCTTGTTCAGCGGCGGCCAGGGCATCGCGCAGCGGTTGCAGTGCGGTGTCGTCGCTGCCGGCCTTTTCTGCCTTCTTCAGTTCGGCGCGTTTCATCGCCAGTTCGATCTTGGCTCTTTTCAGCGCATCGTCGCCGGCGGGTTTGGCGGCTGGTGCCGGCGCCTGGCTCTGCAACTCGGTCAGGGCTTTCTCGGCGGCTTCGAGCTGCTGGCTTACACGGGCGATTTCCGCTTGTTGCTCGTCGTCCGGTGTTTCGATCTTTTCCAGCTTGCGCAGTTGGGCCTTGAGCATGGCGGCTTCGATCTTGGCTTTTTTCAGCGCTTCGTCGCCAGCGGGTTTGGCAGGGGCTGTGGGCTTCTGGCTGTCCAGCTCGGCCAGGGCCTTCTCGGCGGCTTCCAGTTGCTGGCGCACGCGGGCGACTTCGGCCTGTTGCTCGTCGTCCGGGTTCTCGATTTTTTCCAGCTTGCGCAATTGCGCCTTGAGCATGGCGGCGTCGATCTTGGCCTTCTTCAGCGCTTCATCGCCAGCCGGTTTGGGCGCGGGGGCAGGGGCTGTCGCCTGGGCCTCGGCCAGGGCCTTCTGTGCAGCTTCGGCTGCGGCGCGCAGCTCGTTGACTTGCGCTTGCAGCTCCGGCGTGTCGTGGGCGGCCAGCTGTTTCTCTGCCTTCCTCAACGCGACCTGGGCCATGCTGGCTTCGATCTTGAGCTTCTTCAGCGCTTCATCGGCCGGCGCCGCTGCGGCAGCAGGTGGTGCGTCAGCCTGTGCTGCCTTGGCGCGGGCGGCTTTTTCGGCGCGGGCCTTGCGTTCGGCTTCCTTCTGCTCCTCTGCGCGGCGCAGGCGTTCCTGGCGTTGCTCGAAGCGCTGTTTGGAGTGTTCGGCCTTGAGTTGCTTCTGCTCCAGCTCGCGGATTTCCGCCTTGGCCACACGGTAGTACTGCACCAGCGGGATGCTCGACGGGCAGACGTAGGCGCAGGCGCCGCATTCGATGCAGTCGAACAGGTTGTGTGCCTTGAGCTGCTCGTGCTCCTGGCCAAGGGCGAAGAAGTGCAGTTGTTGCGGCAACAGGCTGGCCGGGCAAGCCTCGGCGCATTCGCCGCAGCGGATGCAGGGCATTGCCGGCGGTGGTGGCGGCAGTTCGGCGGCGGTGCTGGCCAGCAGGCAGTTGCTGGTCTTGATCAGGGGCACGTCCAGCGATGGCAGGGTAAAGCCCATCATCGGCCCGCCCATGATCAGGCGATTGATCTTGCTCGGGTCGAGCCCGGCGAACGCCAGCAGTTCGCCCACCGGCGTGCCGATCAGTGCCTCGACATTGCCGGGGCGCGCCAGCGCTTCGCCGGTCAGCGTGGTGATACGCGAGATCAACGGTTTGCCCAGCAGCACGGCGTCGTGGATGGCCACGCAGGTGCCGACGTTCTGACAGAGGATGCCGATATCGGCGGG
This sequence comes from Pseudomonas sediminis, assembly GCF_039555755.1. Classification (NCBI taxonomy): domain Bacteria; kingdom Pseudomonadati; phylum Pseudomonadota; class Gammaproteobacteria; order Pseudomonadales; family Pseudomonadaceae; genus Pseudomonas; species Pseudomonas sediminis. The sequence continues at coordinate 245,685 of NZ_CP154631.1, read as the reverse complement.
CAGGCCGCCGCTGGGTACCTCGACGCCGGTGAGAATCTGGATCAGCTGTTTCTCGCCGCCGGACGGGTACTTGGTCGGGAACACTCGCACCTGATAGTCGCGGCCGGCGCAGGCAGCACGTACTGCGTCGATGGCCTCGGGCTTGTTGTCTTCGATGCCGATCAACACCTGCTGCGGCTGAATCAGGTGGGCCAGTACCTCGATACCGGCCACCAGCTCGGCAGCGCGCTCGCGCATCAGCACGTCATCGGCGGTGATATAGGGTTCGCATTCGGTGCCGTTGATGATCAGCGTGTGGATCTTCTGCGTCGGTCGTGCAGTGAGCTTGACCGCTGTGGGGAAGCCGGCGCCGCCCAGGCCGTTGATGCCGGCATCGCGGATCAGCGTCAGCAGTTCGGCTGGCTCAAGGCTGCGGTAGTCGGCTGGCGGCGTCAGCTCGATCCACTCGTCCAGGCCATCGCTGTCGATGACGATGGCCGGCGCCAGCATGCCGGAAGCATGCGGATAAGGCTGCTCACCGATAAAGGCGATGCTGCCGGAAGTCGGCGCATGCAACGGCACACTGACGAAGCCATTGGCATTGGCGATCTTCTCGCCCTTGAGCACGCGCTGGCCGACCGCCACGCAGGGTTCGGCGGCAGCGCCGATATGCTGACCGAGTGGCAACAGCAGGCGCTTGGGCAGCGGGGCCTGCTGGATCGGTGTGCGGTTGGACAGCTCCTTGCGCTCGGCAGGATGGATACCGCCGGGGATTTCCCAGAACTTTTCCTGCACGGTCATGCCGCCTGCTCCCGGTCACTGGCGATCAACTGGCCGGGTGCCAGCGGCTTGTCCCATTTCCAGCTTTGCACGCTGCTGCCAACTTCGATCATGTCGATGCAGTCCACCGGGCAGGGTTCGACGCATAGGTCGCAGCCGGTGCACTCGCTGACGATCACCGTGTGCATCTGCCGCGCCGCGCCGACGATGGCGTCCACCGGGCAGGCCTGGATGCATTTGGTGCAGCCAATGCACTCGGCTTCGCGGATAAACGCGACCATCTGCGGCTTTTCGCCTTCCACCGCGTCCAGTGGTTCTGCTTCGACGTCGAGCAGATCGGCCAGGGCGGCAATGGTGGCTTCGCCGCCGGGTGGGCATTTGTTGATCTTGTCGCCGCCGGCAATGGCCTCGGCGTAGGGTTTGCAACCGGGATAGCCGCATTGGCCGCACTGGGTCTGCGGCAGCAGGGCGTTGATCTGCTCGGCGATGGGGTCACCCTCGACCTTGAAGCGCACCGCGGCAAAACCGAGGATGGCGCCCGCGATCAGGCACAGCGCGAGCAGGGCGAGAACGGCGACCAGAACCAGGCTCATAGCTTGATCAGCCCGGAGAAGCCCATGAACGCCAGCGACATCAAGCCTGCGGTGATCATGCCGATAGCTGCGCCCTGGAAGGATTTGGGTACGTCGGCGATGGCGATGCGCTCACGCATGGCGGCGAACAACACCAGCACCAAGGAGAAACCCAGGCCGGCGGCGAAGCCGTTGACGGTGGCTGTGATGAAGGTGAACTCGGCCTTGTTGGCGTTGAGCAGGGCGACGCCAAGAACGATGCAGTTGGTGGTGATCAGCGGCAGGAAAATGCCCAGGACGCGATAGAGCAGTGGGCTGGTCTTGTTCACCACCATCTCGGTGAATTGCACCACCACGGCGATCACCAGGATGAAGCTGATGGTGCGCAGGAATTCCAGGTCCAGCGGTTTGAGCACGTACTGCTGCACCAGGTAGCTGCACATGGCCGCCAGGGTGAGCACGAAGGTGGTGGCCAGGGAGAGGCCGATCGCGGTTTCGATCTTCTTCGACACGCCCATGAACGGGCACAGGCCGAGGAACTGCACCAGCACGAAATTGTTGACCAGGATGGCGCTGACCATGATCAGGACGAGTTCGGTCATCGGGTTGCCGTCGAGTGCGCAAAGGCCATAGGAAAAGGGCGCCTATTATCGGGAAGCCGCTCCGGCCATACAAGCCGGATGCGGCGAATTGCCTGCCCTCGGCGACCTCGCGTCACATGCAGTATGGCTCTTTTCAGCGGCTGGTGAGGCGCCGCCACAGCTTGCGCAAACCCAGTGCCACAGGGAACAGCACAATCAGAAAGGGCAGGCTGTAGCCGATGAACTCGATCAGGTTGGCGGTGCCTTCGGCGAGGTTGTCCGTCAGGCGCGAGAAGGCGTCACCGATGCGGCCCAACGGCGAGCTTTCGTAGGGGCTGCTGAAGTTCAGGGTCAGCAGGTTGGTATCCAGGCGGCGTTGCTGTTGGGCAGCTTCCTGCGCCAGTGCCTGCAGTTGCACTTCCAGGGCGGCCTGCTCACGGGCCAGGGCCAGCAGGTCGGCGACGGTCAGACCATCGCGCTTCTCGAACTGCTGCAGGGTCTGTTGCTGGCGTAGCAGTTGCTCATTCTGGCGACGGTTGTCGGCAACGGCCAGGGCCAGGTCTTCGGCGCGGGTGGTGCGGCTGGTCAGCTCGCCACCCTCGCTGGCCAGTGCGGTGATGGCCTCGACACCATCCGGCGCGATACGCAGGGTCAGCTCGCCACGTGGTGCACGGCCGCTGCTCTGCTGCGCGGCGATCAGACTGCAGGCGCCGAAACGCTCCGCCAGGCAGGCTTCGCGGGTGGCTGCGATCCGCTCGCCGATCTGCTCTGCAGCCAGCTCGATGCCTACATGGTGTTCATAGGCCAGGTAGCTACCGGCCTTGTTGCGTTCACCCTGCAGGGCACCGCCGAGCGGTGTGCCTGATTGATCGGAGCAACCCGCCAGAATCAGCAGAAGGGGGACGACCATCCATGGTTTCATCATTGCCTCCTGGCGCTGGAGTTACTTGACGCGCTGGCCTGGCTTGGCGCCGCTATCCGGGCTGAGCAGGTAGATTTCCTCACCGCCGGGGCCGGCAGCCAGGACCATGCCTTCGCTGACGCCGAACTTCATCTTGCGCGGTGCCAGGTTGGCGACGTACAGGGTCAGGCGGCCTTCCAGCTTGCTCGGGTCCGGGTAGGCGGACTTGATGCCGGAGAACACATTGCGCTTTTCGTCGCCGATATCCAGCGACAGGCGCAGCAGCTTGTCGGCGCCTTGGACGAATTCGCATTTTTCGATCAGGGCGATGCGCAGGTCGACGGCAGCGAAGGCGTCGAAATTGATCTCGGCAGCCAGCGGGTCCTTGCTCAGTTCGCCATTGCCTTGTGGTTTGGGCGCTTCGGCGGCGAGGTCTTCCTTGGAGGCTTCGATCATGGCTTCGATTTTCGGTTGCTCGATGCGGGTCAGCAGCGGGTTGAACGGATTCAACTGGTGGTTGGCCAGCGGTAGCGCCAGGTCGGCCCAGGACTGAGGCTTCACATTGAGGAACGCTTCTGCCTCGGCGGCCAGCTTCGGCAGCACCGGCTTGAGCATGATCACCAGTTGGCGGAACAGGTTGATACCCAGCGCGCAGATCTGCTGTACCTCGGCTTGCTTGCCTTCGACCTTGTTCAGTGCCCAGGGCGCCTTGTCGGCGATCCAGGCGTTGGCGCGGTCGGCCAGCGCCATGATTTCGCGCATGGCGCGGGAGAAATCACGCGCCTCGTAGGCATCGGCGATACTCGGCGCGGCGGCCTGGAAGGCATCCCACAGCTCGGGTTCCGGGTTGGCGGCAACCAGCAGGCCGGCGTTGCCCTTGTGGATGAAGCCGGCGCAACGGCTGGCGATGTTGACCACCTTGCCGACCAGGTCCGAGTTGACCTTCTGCACGAAGTCCTCGAGGTTCAGATCGAGGTCGTCCACGCCACGGCTCAGCTTGGAGGCGTAGTAGTAGCGCAGGTATTCCGGGTTCAGGTGGTCCAGGTAGGTGCGCGCCTTGATGAAGGTACCGCGCGACTTGGACATTTTCTGGCCGTTGACCGTCAGGTAGCCGTGCACGTTGACCGCGGTGGGCTTACGGTAGCCGGCGCCTTCGAGCATGGCCGGCCAGAACAGAGCGTGGAAGTTGACGATGTCCTTGCCGATGAAGTGATACAACTCAGCGGTCGAGTCCTTGCCCCAGAACGCGTCGAAGTCCAGCTCCGGGCGTTTGCTGCAGAGGTTCTTGAAGCTGGCCATGTAGCCGATCGGCGCGTCCAGCCAGACGTAGAAGTACTTGCCCGGCTCGTCCGGAATCTCGAAGCCGAAGTAGGGGGCGTCGCGGGAGATGTCCCACTCCTGCAGGCCACCGTCGAGCCACTCGGCGATCTTGTTGGCCACCGCTTCCTGCAGCGCGCCGGAGCGCGTCCACTGCTTGAGCATGGCTTCGAAGTCCGGCAGCTTGAAGAAGAAGTGTTGCGACTCCTTGAGCACCGGTACCGCGCCGGAGATGGCCGAGCGTGGGTTCTTCAACTCGGTTGGCGAGTAAGTCGCGCCGCATTTCTCGCAGTTGTCGCCGTACTGGTCCTCGGTGCCGCATTTCGGGCAGGTGCCCTTGATGAATCGGTCGGCGAGGAACATGCCTTTCTCGGGGTCGAAATACTGGGTCACGGCGCGGGTGGCGATATGCCCCTTGTCGCGCAGCGCCAGGTAGATGGCCGCCGACAGCTCGCGGTTCTCGTCGGAGTGGGTCGAGTGGTAATTGTCGAAGTCCACACCGAAGTCGGCGAAGTCGGCCATGTGCTCGGCGCGTACACCATCGATCAACTGCTCGGGTGTGATGCCTTCCTTTTCTGCGCGCAGCATGATGGCCGAACCGTGTGCGTCGTCCGCGCACACATAGATGGCCTGGTTGCCACGCAGCTTCTGGTAGCGCACCCACATGTCGGTCTGCACGTACTCGAGCATGTGGCCGAGGTGGATCGAACCGTTGGCGTAGGGGAGGGCGCTGGTAACGAGAATCTTGCGGGCTTCGGTCATGGTGATCGGCTGCACTGGTAAAACGAGGGAAGTCGGCAACTATAAAGCAGCGGCAGGCTGCAAGCCACCTGCTGCAGGTAAGCATGCTCGATGTGCCGCGCATGGTGCGGTGCTGCTGCTATGATGCCGGCCTGTTTTTCCGCTGCCTTCTGGAGTTCATGCATGAGTGCCGTCACCCGCGAAGCGGTCGAAGCCTGTCTGCGTCAGTTCACCGACCCCCATCTCGATCAGGACCCGGTCAGCGCCGGTTGCCTGCGTGAGATCGACATCCAGGGCGCGCGTGTTTCCGTACGTCTGGAGCTGGGCTATGCCGCTGGTTTGTTCAAGAACGGTTGGGCGCAGATGCTGCAGATGGCACTGGAAAATCTCGATGGTGTCGACAGCGCGCGGGTGCAGGTCGACTGCGTGATCGATTCGCACCAGGGCCAGGCGCAGGTGCCGGCCCTGGCCGGTGTGAAGAACGTGATCGCCGTGGCGTCGGGCAAAGGCGGGGTGGGCAAGTCCACCACCGCTGCCAACCTGGCGTTGGCGCTGGCGCGTGAAGGCGCGCGGGTCGGCATTCTCGATGCCGATATCTACGGCCCCAGCCAGGGCATCATGTTCGGCATCGCCGAAGGCACGCGCCCGCAGGTCAAGGATCAGAAATGGTTCGTGCCGCTCGAAGCTCATGGCGTGCAGGTGATGTCCATGGCCTTTCTCACCGACGACAACACACCGATGGTCTGGCGTGGGCCGATGGTCAGCGGTGCGCTGCTGCAGTTGATCACGCAGACCGCCTGGAACGATCTCGATTACCTGGTGGTGGACATGCCGCCGGGCACCGGCGATATCCAGTTGACCCTGGCGCAGAAGGTGCCGGTGGCTGGCAGCGTGATCGTCACCACGCCGCAGGACCTGGCGCTGCTCGATGCCAAGAAAGGCGTGGAGATGTTCCGCAAGGTGCACATCCCGGTGTTGGGCGTGGTGGAAAACATGGCCGTGCACATCTGCTCCAACTGCGGCCATGCCGAACACCTGTTTGGCGAGGGCGGCGGTGAGAAGCTGGCTGCGCAATATGGCGTCGAGCTGCTGGCCTCGCTGCCGCTGTCGATGGCCATTCGCATGCAGGCCGATGACGGCAAACCGACCACGGTGGCCGACCCTGAAAGCCAGATCGCCATGATCTATCAGGACCTGGCGCGCAAGGTCGGAGCACGTATCGCCCTGGCGGGTAAACCGGCGATGCCGAGCATCGAGATCAGCGAGGATTAACAGCAGCCGCGCAGCGGCTTTCTGATGACCCTCTCCCATTTATGGGAGAGGGTGCCCGAAGGGCGGGAGAGGGCAATGCAGGCGACTCGGTTCTGGCTTGGCTTTCCAATTGCCCTGCGACGTGGGCATCCTGCGCAGCTCTACCACCCGACTTAGTTCAAGCGTCGGAGTATCGAATTTGTAGGAGCGGCGCCCCGCCGCGAATCAGAGCGGCGCACATTTGAAAAGCTTCGCCCCGGGGCGGGGCTCCTACGAAAAGCTGCTCTGGCAGCCTTTCCTGCTTTTGCAGGAGCGGCTTCAGCCGCGAATCGCGGATAAATCCGCTCCTACAGGGCGTGCAAACACCCATAAAAAAGCCCCGCACTAGGCGGGGCTCTTTTCAAGCAGGTCAGCTCAGGTTAGACAACCTGAACTTCCTCAGCTTGCATGCCTTTCTGACCACGGGTGGCCACGAAAGTCACTTGCTGGCCTTCTTTCAGGCTCTTGAAACCATCGCTCTGAATGGCTTTGAAGTGTACGAAGAGGTCGTCACCGGATTGCGGGGTGATGAAGCCGTAGCCTTTCTCATCGTTGAACCACTTAACGGTGCCAGTCTGACGATTGGACATGTGATGTCTCCTAACAAAAGTAATAGCAGCCCTGGAAAAGCCCAGGCCGGGACTGAGTGCAACGAGTACTAGGAGTCGGACGATGTTTGGATCGAGATCTAGGCATCAAGTAGCGATTCGCGGTGACACATGCAGCACAGTGGGGACACCATACGTGTTTTTATCGCCAAGTGCGAATAGTCGATGCACCTTTTTTGCAAATAATCTCCGGCGCTGGAGGCTGCGCTCTTTGAAGCGTGGCGCCTGCATCGGTAAGATGCGCTCACTTTTCTTGCAATAGCCCACTCAGGACACCTCGCCATGAGCATCAAATCGGACAAGTGGATTCGCCGCATGGCCCAGGAACACGGCATGATCGAGCCCTACGTCGAGCGCCAGATACGCGGTGCCGACGATAGCCGCGTCATCTCTTACGGTGTTTCCAGCTACGGCTACGACGTACGCTGCGCTGATGAATTCAAGGTGTTCACCAACATCCATTCGGCCATCGTCGACCCGAAGAATTTCGATGAGAAGAGCTTCGTCGACATCAAGAGCGACGTTTGCATCATTCCGCCTAACTCCTTTGCCCTGGCCCGTACCGTCGAATACTTCCGTATTCCGCGTGACGTGTTGACCATCTGCCTGGGCAAGAGCACCTATGCGCGTTGCGGCATCATCGTCAACGTCACGCCGCTGGAGCCGGAGTGGGAAGGCCACGTGACCTTGGAGTTCTCCAATACCACCAACCTGCCGGCGAAGATCTATGCCAACGAAGGTGTGGCGCAGATGCTGTTCCTGCAGTCCGACGAGGCCTGTGAGGTGTCCTATCGCGATCGCGGTGGCAAGTACCAGGGGCAGACCGGTGTAACCCTGCCCAAGGCCTGATCGAACCTCCTGATGCGAAGAAGCCGGGCATTGCCCGGCTTCTTCGTTTCTGCCCTCTGCGATCAAGGCACCAGCGGCAGCTCGCGCTTGTGGCGGGTGGCGTCGTAGGTGCGCACGATGGTGGCATAGGCCTCGACGCTGACGGTCTCACCATGCAGGAAGGCGTCGATCTCGGCATAGGTCACGCCATGGGCTTCCTCGTCCGGTTTGCCCGGGCGCAGTTCTTCCAGATCGGCAGTCGGCGTTTTCATCACCAGATGCTGAGGTGCGCCCAGATGTGCGGCGATGGCGCGTACCTGTTTCTTCACCAGGCCAGACAACGGGGCCAGGTCGCAGGCGCCATCACCGAATTTGGTGAAGAAGCCCATCACTGCCTCGGCGGCATGATCGGTGCCGATCACCAGGCCGTTGTTGGCGTTGGCGATGGCGAACTGGGCGACCATGCGAATGCGGGCCTTGACGTTGCCCAGTACGAAGTCGCGTCGGACATGGCTTAGTTGCTCCAGGTGGCTGACCTGCTGGGCCAGGCCGTGGACGCTATCAGCAATGTTGACTGTAGTGTTCTCGTCGGCACGGATGAATTGCAGTGAATCCTGTGCGTCATGCTCGTCATGCTGGGTGTTGTGCGGCAGACGCACGGCGATGAAGCGATAGGCGCTATCGCCGCTCTCGGCGCGTAATTCCTCGACCGCGAGCTGAGCCAGACGCCCGGCCGTGGTCGAGTCGACGCCACCGCTGATACCCAGCACAAGCACCTTGAGGCCGGAATTCTTCAGGGTGTTCTTGATAAAGGTCTTGCGCCGTTCGATCTCAGCGCTCAACGCAGCGTCGTCGGCGAACGGTGGCACGACGTCGAGGGCGGCGGCGATTTCGGCTTGGCGGTTGCTCATGTCTGGGTCCTCACTGGGTCACGCGAAAGACGTGTTTCAGGTAACTGACGAAATTCTCGTCGCGGCATTGGGTCTTGCCAGGCGTATCGGAAATCTTCGCCACCGGCTGACCATTGCAGGCGGTCATCTTGATCACGACGTTCATCGGAGTGACGCCAGGGATGTCGCAGGTCAGGTTGGTGCCGATGCCGAAGCTTACGTGGATTCGCCCGGAAAGTGCACGGTAGAGCTGCAGCGACTTGGGCAGGTCGAGTCCGTCGGAGAACACCAGGGTCTTGCTTTTGGGGTCGATGCCGAGTTTCTCGTAGTGGGCGATAGCTTTTTCCGCCCATACAAGTGGGTCGCCGGAGTCATGGCGCAGGCCGTCGAAGAGCTTGGCGAAGTACAGGTCGAAATCGGCCAGGAAGGCATCCATGGTGATGCAGTCGGTCAGGGCGATGCCAAGCAAACCACGGTATTCGCGCACCCAGCAGTCGAGTGCGGCGATCTGGCTGTCGATCAGCCGCGGGCCGAGTTGCTGGTGTGCCATCAACCATTCGTGGGCCATGGTACCAATGGGTTTGAGGTCGAACTCGCGGGCCAGGTGCACATTGCTGGTGCCGACGAAGCGCCCGGGGAAGTCGCGCTTGAGGATATGCACCGCCTGCTCCTGCACGCGGTAAGAGAAGCGCCGGCGAGTACCGAAATCAGCCAGCTGGAAGCCGGCCAGTTCGCTCGGCGAGGCTTCGGCCTTGAGCCAATCGAGCTTCTCGTACAGGCGCTCGGCGGCCTGTTCGAGCAGCACTTCGCGGTAACGATAGCGGTTGCGCACTTCGCTGACGATGGCCAGCAGCGGTACTTCGAAGAGGATCACGTGCAGCCAGGGACCGCGCAGGCGGATGTTCAACTGGCCGTCTTCGATGCTGGTGTGCACGTAGCGCAGGTTGAAGCGGAACAAACTCAGAAAGCGGATGAAGTCGGGCTTGATGAAGGGAATGCTGTCAAGAAAGGCGAGCTGGTCGACGCTTAGACTCAGCTCGCTGAGACGTTCGATCTGGTAGCGAATCTCGGCCAGGTAGGGCGTCAGATCCTCGCTGCTGCGGCAGCGGAACTCCCATTCCACTTCGGCGTTGGGGTAGTTGTGCAGCACCGCCTGCATCATGGTCAGCTTGTAGAAGTCGGTGTCCAGCAGGTTCTGCACGGTGCGCTCGGCGAAGATGCTCTCGCTCATCGCGGGTTCTCCTTGGCTATGACGCTGTCCAGCTGTTCCAGGCTGGCGGCAAGTGTGATGCCGTGCTCGCCCATGGCGATACAGGCAGTTTCGGCGGTTTCGCTGGCGATGGCTCGGCAGGCCGGTAGATACACGATTACCTCGAAGCCGGCGCGGCGCAGTTGCAGGGAGGTGGTCTTGACGCAGTAGTCCAGCGCCAGACCGCCAACCAATACAAGGTCGACGCCATTTTGCCGAAGAAATTCGATCACGCCCGTGCTGCGCTTCTCGGCCAGGTCGTGGTAGCAGGCGCCGTAAGGATGTAGGTCGGGCTCCACGCCCTTCCACACGAAGTAGTCATAGTCCAGTGGCGCAGGCAAGCCGTCGAGCAGTTCGAAGCCAGGTGTGCCGGGGACGCAATGGCTGACCCAGGTCAGATCGGCATTGGCCAGCGGCAGCGCTTGCAGCATCTGTGCGTGGTCCGGCACCACCCAGGCGGCTTGCGGGCTGTGGGCATCCTTACTGCCGACGCGCAACTGAGCGCGCTCTGCCAGTTGGTTGAGCTCGGGGACGATGAGGTCCCCCTCGGGAACTGGCAGCTCGTTGGGACAAAGTGGCGTGAAGCCTTTCTGGGCGTCGACGTCGAAGCTGGCGATCTTCATGGTGCGCCTCCTTACTGCGCTTGGGTGACTACATATTTCATCTGATGAAATATGTAGTCAAGCGTTTTTACCAATTCATACGTGAAAGAAGGCGAATTATTGGTCAAGATGAAATAAGTCCATGGCGGAGGTGAATGGAAGGATGAGTGCAGTGGAAGTGCTGGCCGGGGTGGATATCGTCGCCTTGCGTCTAAGCGAAGAGGGCAGATTGCAGGTGCTGCTGCTGCGTCGCCAGCGCGAGCCCTATATGGGGCAGTGGGCGCTACCAGGCGTGCTGGTCAATGGTCGTCGCGCCGATGCCAGCCTGGATGCCGCCGCCGCTCGTGCCCTGGCGGACAAGGCGCGTCTGCAACCGCAGTACCTGGAACAGGTGACCACGGTGGGCAACGGCGTGCGTGATCCGCGTGGCTGGTCGCTGAGCACCTGTTACCTGGCGCTGCTGGCGCCTGACGTCGTGCCGCAGGATGAGCATCTGCAGTTCGTCGAGCTGGCCGCCGTCACTTCCGCGCAGCAGGCATTGCCGTTCGATCATTCGCAATTGGTGCGTCTGGCGGCCGAGCGTCTGCGGGGCAAGTCGGTTTATAGCTCGCTGCCGCTGTATCTGCTGGCGCCGCGCTTTACCGTGACCGAAGCACTTGGGGCCTTCCAGGCCTGCCTGGGCGAGCCGGTACAGCACACCACCTTGCGCGGACGGCTGGAACGGATGAAGACCCAGGGCTGGATCAGCGAGACCGGCGAGAAGAACTACCCGAAGATGGGGCGGCCACAAAATCTTTTGGAGCATCGCCCGCTGGCGGCTGAAGTGTTCGTCTTCGACCGCAACCTGCTGGCCTAGCAACCTTCGTGTACCCGTAGCGACTCAGGGGAATACTGCGGGCAAAAAAATAGGCGCCAGAGGCGCCAGGGGAGCATTTCAATCGATGCATAGGTTCTGAACCTGCTCTGGCGAGAAAGTTCATTTCGTGATGTAGAAATGCCATCTTTTTTGCAGGCAAAAGAAAAGGCGCCAGAGGCGCCTTAAAACGATGATCTATGGAGTAAGTCGATTACTCAGAGTCGGGGGCCGCAGAAATGGTTCAGAGCACCCCGACGAACGGTCGTCATTTGGCCGGCATCAGCAGCAGGCGCTGGTTGCCATAGACCTTGTCCAGGTTTTCCGACTTGAACGGAAAGCTCATGTAGCCGCCCTTGAGCCATGAGTCGATGCCGTCGGCATAGTGCGGGCTGGCCGGGTTGCCGGACTGGCCTGAGCTATTGACGCCGACCAACGGCTCGTCGGCGGCGAAATCCACCACGATGCGCATCGCCGGGACCAGGAAGGTATTGAAATCCTGGCCCCAGGCGTAGGCCGAAACGTTCAGCGTGCTGTGGTCACCGCCGGCCGGATAGGGGCCGCGATCCAGATAACCTTTCAAGGCATTGATGCTGGTGCGCTGGCTGGCGCTCATGTAGGGCGCCATGCGCGTGGTATCGGTCACCCACTCGTAGGTGTGCAGCTTGCCCCATTGCCAGTTGCGCCGCTCCGTGCCGAGGCGGTTCTCCAGCAGGGTGATGCTGGCGGCCAGGCTGCGGGCAAGGATAGTCGGCTTGTCTTCCTGTTCGGGCGTGCGGATGTCGTTCCAGAACGGGCTGTCGGGGCGGCCGAGCAGATGGTCGGCCTGCGCCGAGTAGGAGGTGTTGGCGGTTTGCACCAATGCCTGCCAGGCCGGGCTGTCTTCCGGGCCCAGTTCGTCGAGGAAGATATGTCGCGCACTCTCATGCAGGAAGGCGGCGTAGATGGCGGCATCAGCAGAGCTGGCAGCGAGCTTGCCGTCGAACGCCAGCAGGCGTTTCAGCGCTTCGTCGGCACGTGCGCGTTGCCCAGCCGGCAGGGCGGCGATGGCCTGGCGCAACGAGTCGTGCATGGCCGGGTCGTTGAACATGGCCTGCAATTTGGCGACGAAGGGCGAGGTCTGGTCGTACTGCATGGCGATCATGCTGCGGCCATCGTGACGACCATTGCCGGCCAGCTCGGCAATGCGCTCGGCGCGCTCCGGGTAGTACCAGGAGCTGGACAGTTGCATGCCGTAGCCGGGCGGCACGCTGCGCTCATTGGCGGTACCCAGCCAACCTTGCGGCGGGTCCTGATCGTAGGGGTGGAGCATCGGGTCAGCGAAGCCATCCCAGGCGTAGCGCTCGTCCCAGCCAGGGGAGGGCAGCAGGCCGCGACCTTCGCGGCGGTTCGGGTAGCGGCCGGTGACCTGCCAGCCAATGTGCTGGGCGTCGGCGAAGACGATGTTCAGCGGCATGGCGCGGATTTCCCGCGTCGCTTCGAAGGCCTGGTCCACCGACTGCGCGCGCGACAGGTCGAAGAAGGCGTCGAGGCTCTGGTCACGTTCGAACTGCGTGGTTTTCAGCGCCAGGCCGTAACCGCTCTGCAGAGCCAGGGGCTGCAGCATATGCTTGCGTTCGCCCAGCACCGAGTTGAGTAGCGGACCGTTACGGGTCTCGTAAAGCGTTTCGCGAATCGGGCGTTGGCCCTTGATGAAGAAGGTCTCCTGGCGTTCGGCGACCGGCAGCCATTTGCCGTCGGCCTGGTACATCAGGCGGCTGCCTTCGCGTTTGATGCGCTCCAGATAAATGTCCTGGTTGTCACCCATGACCATAGTCATGCCCCAGGCCAGCTTGCCGTTGTAGCCGGCTACTACTGCCGGTACGCCCGCCAGGGAGATGCCCGCGGCCTGGTATTTGGGCGAGCGGATCTGCACGAAGCTCCATAGCGAGGGCATGCTCAGCGGCAGGTGTGTGTCATTGGCCAGCAGGCTCTTGCCGCCACGGCTGCGCTGCGGGGCGATGGCCCAGTTGTTCGAGGCGGCGACGCCGAGCATGTGCTGTTCGGCGATCTGCGCCGCGGTGCGGGAAATCGCCTGCAGGCCCGGTAGCTGGCCCTTGAGGTCGAGACCGGCGAGTTTTTCTGCTTCGGCGAAGGGCAGCGGCTCGTCTGGGTAGATCGGCAGCAGCCAGGGCAGCTTGTCGGTGCCCACGCGCTGGGCCATGGTCAGCGCGGCGATCTCTTCCTGCATGTTCACCGCCAGACCGAAGTTGAGCAGGCAGAACAACAGCACCGAGTCCTCGGGCTTCCAGTACTCGCGACGGTAGCCGGATTCGGCCAGATCCATCGGCAGGCGATCGCGATAGCGGAACAGGTAGGCGTTGACGCCGCGCGAATAGACTTCGAAGAAACGCTTCAAGCGTGGCGAGGCGTCGGCGTAGAGAATTTCCGCACTCTTTTTCAGGTTGACCGCGCGCATGAACCGGTCCATTTCCAGCACGCCGGGCCCTGCCATTTCGGCCAGGCGGCCCTGAGCCAGCAGGCGCATGCCGACCATCTGGCTGAGACGATCACCTGCATGCACGTAGCCCAGGGTAAACAGGGCGTCGTGGAAATTGCTCGATTCGATCAGTGGCATGCCGAGAGCATTGCGTCGCACCGATGCACTTTCTGCCACGCCCTGAATGCGCTCGACGCCGCGGGTGGGTGGCACGCTGTCGGCATAACGGCTGTTGAGCAGGGACTGGCAGCCGGCAAGGCTGGTCAGTGAGGCGGCGAGAGTCAGGCAGGCCAGCGTGCGCATGGCGAATTTCCTTGGTGTGCGGACGGTCGAGGCCAGTCACGCAGGGACCGGCCACAAAGGCGCCAAGGTAATGAGGCTGGGGCCTCTCTGGCAAGAGGCCTGAGAACTGTTGAAAGTCTGCTGTGTGCTGGCAATGCTGCGCTGAAAGTGCTCTCAGACGCTCGCCTGAGGCCTCTTCAACCCTTCATCCAGCAGCCAGCGTGCAGCGACACGCGCGGCGGCCTTGTGTTGTAGTTCCAGCTCGGTGAAGCGTTTCTCGAAGCGGCGCCGTTCGGCCTTGTCCAGCGCTTTCCAGCCCGCGTGCGTGGGGACCTCGGCGGTAGCCTCGAAGAGCAGATGGAACACCTGGCAACGGCTGTCATTGCTCAAGGCACTGTCATAGTTGTCGAGCAGCACCTTGATGCGGATGGCTCCTTCGATCAGCGGCAACTGCTCGTCGAGCAGGCTGCTGGCGAGAATGTTCAGATCGCCGCCGATACGTTGTTGGCGTTCTTGCTGTGCTTCGTCGCGCGCGCGCTGGTTTGCCCATACGCGGCGCCACAGGTGCCAGGCATAGGCGGCCAGCGCCGCGATCAGCAGCAGGCCGGTCAGGAGTAGTGTGAGGCTCAGAGCATCCATGCGCGGTTCAGGCGCCGTGGCACTTCTTGAATTTCTTCTCGCTGCCGCACGGGCAAGGATCGTTACGGCCGACATCCTTCAACGCGTTGCGCACGGGCTCCTGATGGCCGTGGTTGCAGTGCGGGCCGTGCACATGGTCGTGATCGTGATGATCGTGGTCATGGTTGCAGTCAGGGCCGTGGACGTGGGGTTGGTTGCTCATGGTGTTACTCATGCAGGTTATTCGGGGATGAAATCGCCGGGAATTATCTCTCCATTACGCGCCATGTGCACGCTGCGGCCGAATAACATACCGGTTTTTACCTGGCCCTTGAGGCTATAGCGAATTGGCTCGTTCGGTTTTTCCAGCGCTTTGACGATCTGTCGCACATGACGCCAGAGGTTGGTGCGCACCGGTACTTCGAAAGTGTGACGACCGTGAGCGGGCACGGTGAACCACTCGTTGGAGTAGCCCTCGGCCAGTTGGATGCCGTTTAGATGGACGTTGTAGTCCAGCCCACGCACCGGCAGGCTGACGCCGTTGGGATTGTCGATTCGAAAGCGCAGGCGGAACTCCTGTTCGAGCAGCCTGGCCTTGACCACATCAACTTTGATGAGTTGGACGTCCGGGTCCTTGAAGCCACCTGTCATCCAGGTGGAGCATCCTGTCAGGCCTGAAAGCAGGCCAAAAAACATCAATAGGATGATAATTCTTATCATTTGCGCCTGAGAAAGCATTTCATACCCCCGTTGCGGCTCAGTGTAACAAGCAAGCGCTTGGCTGCAACGGGTAAGCACTCATTATTTTCAATGAGTTAGTCGGGTGGTCTGGTGCTGTCGAGGTTCGGGAGAGCATGAATGAGAAGCCTGCAGTGTCGGGGCAAAGGAACCTGCGCCATACTGAGCGGCGAATAGGACAGGAGTGTGACCATGAGTCGCTACGAGATCGCCTTCTCCGGGCAACTAGTGCCGGGCGCCCAGCCCGAGCTGGTCAAAGCCAATATGGCCAAGTTGTTCCAGGCCGATGCTCAGCGCATTGCCCAGTTGTTCTCTGGGCGTCGCATCGTGATCAAGAACAACCTCGATGCCGCTGCCGCGGAAAAATACCGTGCGACCCTGGAGCGGGCCGGCGCTCGGGTCGAGGTCGTCGATATGGATGTGGTGATCGAGGAGATCGAGCTGGCTCCTCCACCGCCCGTACAGTCGGAACCTGCGCCGGTAGTCATCCCCGCTGCGACAAGGCCGGGTCGCCTGCAGGTCGCTCCACGAGATGAGTACATGGCCGCGTTCAGTGATGTTGATGCCCCGGATTTCGATATCGCTCCGGTGGGCAGCAATCTGCAAGACGCCAGACCCGACGCTGCAGCACCACAGGTCGATCTTTCGCAGTTCAGTCTGGCCCCCGTCGGTAGCGATATGGGGCAAGCCAAGCCTGCAGCTGCCGCTCCTGCGCCGGATACTTCGCACCTGAAACTGCAGGATTGATTGTCCTGCAGGCAATCAAGCGCCGTGAGCTGCCCAGGCAACCACGGCGTTTTTGCGCTCAGGGCTGCTAGCCCGCCTTGCACTTGGCTGCGGCCTCTTCAGTTTGAGGTTACGCACGCTGGTGAAGAACGGCTCGCAGGTTTGCAGTTTCTCCGTCACCTGCCATTTCTCTGTGCAGGTATTGAGCGTTTGCAGCGGATCAACTGCCGGTTGCCGGCCCATGTTGGCCTGCCAGCAGGCGGCGCTCAGATCCTGCCCCATGACCTTGATCCCTGCTGCGTTGGCGGCGGCCTCGCTGCCCTTGTTGTTGGCAGGATCGGCCGCATACCAGATATAGCTTGGATGATTGGCGCCGAGCACGGGGACCTGCTGTCCAGGCCTCGCCTCTATCTGGCCGAGGCCCAGCACCGGCAGATTCACTCCGTATTGCTGAGTGATCCAACTGCGCACCGGCGCACCAAAGGCGACCATCGGCAGACTGGTATTTCCCGGGCCGACGCTGAGCTCGCTGACCATGCGCCGTTGATAGCTGGTGAAGTAGCCATAGACGCCTTCCAGAACACTGCCAGCACTGGCTGGGGCGGCAATCGGAGCGAAGTCGACGATGGTCTGATAAGCGGGTGTGTGTTCTGGTTGTACACCATTGAAACCGAACAGAGAGGCCCAGCGGTCTGTGGTGCTCGAACGCAGGTAATCCTGAGCCTGGGTCAGTGAGTAGTCCGGCGGGAAGTGCAGCAACTCGACGCTCTTGCGGTTCTCCAGGGCCATGCCCAGGGGCAGGAAGAAGTACCAGTTGTACTGCCATTTACCGTCACGATTCAGCTGGCTGGCGCCCTGATAGGCCAGGTCACCGGTATCGAGCAATTGCAGCAGCGGCTTGCCGTAGTCCGTTGGCGCGCCGTCGAAGATGGCATGAATGCGCTCCCCGTTGCGTGTTACGCGCACGTTGGCCTGGGGGTAACCATCGCGCGTCAGGCTCTGTTGCAGGTAGTGTTCAACCGTCTGTTCCTGCGTCCAGTCGCGGTAGCAATCACGCTGCAGTTGTTCGGGTAGGCGAACAGGCGACTGACGCGCTGGCTGTCACCCAGATCCAGCGTTTCCCCTTGCAGCCCGCCGGGCTGGTTGGCGCAGCCTGCTAGCAGGCCGGCCAGGATAAGAGCGATACGACTTTTCTTGTGCATGGCTTTCTCCTTGTTGAGTGTCCTCGCGGGGCGTTTCAACTGAAGCAGAAAGCAGGATTAACTGTTGCCGCTGACCGAAAACTGACCCAGTAGAGGCTGTTCTGCCGACTGAAAACTGACCCAGGTGTTCAACTGCTTCTGCTCAATTTTTGAGCAGGAGAACACAGGGTGATCAGTATGGAAATGATGGGCAAAATTCGGCGGATGTATTTCCGCGACAAGCTGTCGCTGCATGAGATAGCCAAGCGCACCGGGTTGGCGCGCAACACGATTCGCAAGTGGGTCAGAGCACCTGAGGCCAAGCAGCCGGTGTACCAACGCCGCGCGATCTTTAACAAACTCAGCCCTTTTCACGCCACGCTAGAGCAGGCGCTAAAAGCCGATTCGCTGCGCCCCAAGCAACAGCGGCGCAGTGCCAAGGCGCTGTTGGCGCAAATCAAAGCCGAAGGTTATGACGGTGGCTACAGCCAGCTCACCGCGTTTATCCGTGCCTGGCGAGGGGGACAGGGCAAGGCGTCGCAGGCCTTTGTGCCGCTGACCTTTGCTCTTGGCGAGGCGTTTCAGTTTGACTGGAGCGAGGAAGGCTTGCTGGTCGGCGGCATTTACCGGCGTATGCAGGTGGCACATCTGAAGCTGTGTGCCAGCCGTGCGTTCTGGCTTGTGGCGTATCCGAGCCAGGGCCATGAGATGTTATTTGACGCCCATACACGCTCGTTCGGCGCCTTGGGCGGCGTGCCGCGCCGGGGCATCTACGACAACATGAAGACCGCCGTCGACAAGGTCAATAAGGGCAAAGGCCGGGCGGTGAATGCACGCTTTGCGGTGATGTGCGCGCATTACCTGTTCGATCCGGACTTCTGCAACGTCGCCGCTGGTTGGGAAAAGGGCATCGTTGAAAAGAACGTGCAAGACAGCCGTAGGCGCATCTGGCTAGACGCCCAGGACTGCCAGTTTCACTCCTTCGAGGAACTCAATGCCTGGCTGGGCCAGCGCTGCCGCGCGCTTTGGAACGAGCTGACGCACCCTCAATACAGCGGGCTGAGTGTAGCCGAAGTGCTGGAGTTGGAGCGCGCTGAACTGATGCCTGTGCCAGCGCCATTCGACGGTTACGTCGAGCGGCCTGCGCGGGTCTCCAGCACCTGCCTGGTCAGCGTCGGGCGCAACCGCTACTCGGTGCCATGTGAGTACGCGGGTAAGTGGGTCAGCAGCCGTTTGTATCCGACGCGAATCGAGGTGGTGGCTGACGACGCGCTGATCGCCAGCCATGTCCGCTTGCTGGATCGCGACCAGGTCAGCTATGACTGGCAGCACTACCTCCCGCTGATCGAACGCAAGCCCGGTGCGCTGGCTGCGCAACGGCGCGCCCTTTGCTGATCTGCCAGCGCCGCTGCGTCAGCTTAAGCACGGTCTGGGGCGTCATGCCGGCGGTGACCGGATCATGGCGCAAGTCCTGGCTGCCGTACCGGTCGCCGGACTCGATGCCGTGCTGGTAGCCGTTGAGCTGGTACTGGAGAGCGGCAGCCTGAGCGCCGAACACATCCTCAATGTCGTGGCACGGCTGACAGCATCCGAACCACCACCCAGCGTCGAAACCCACTTGTCGCTCAAGGAAGCCCCCGTCGCTAACACGGCGCGCTACGACCGCCTGCGTGGCCAGGCCGAGGGGGTCGGTCATGCGTGATTTGATGGCGGAACTCAAGGAGCTGCGCCTGCACGGCATGGCCACGGCCTGGGCGGAGTTAACTGCACAGGGTGAGTCGAACACAGCCTCGTCCAAGTGGCTGCTCGAACACCTGCTGGAACAAGAGCACACAGATCGCGCCATGCGCTCGGTGAGCCACCAGATGAACATGGCCAAGCTGCCGATGCACCGCGATCTGGCCGGCTTCGACTTCAGCGCCTCCAGCGCCGACGCTCGCTTGATCAGCGAGCTGGCCAACCTGAGCTTTACCGACACCGCGCAGAACGTGGTGCTGATCGGTGGCCCAGGCACCGGCAAAACCCACCTAGCCACCGCGCTGGCCGTGTCCGGCATCACCCGGCACGGTAAGCGCGTGCGCTTCTACTCCACGGTCGATCTGGTCAATCTGCTGGAGCGCGAAAAACACGACGGCAAAGCCGGGCGGATCGCCCAGGCACTGCTGCGCATGGATCTGGTCATCCTCGACGAACTGGGTTATCTGCCGTTCAGCCAGGCTGGCGGTGCGTTGCTGTTTCACCTGCTGTCCAAGCTGTACGAACACACCAGCGTGGTGATCACCACCAACCTGAGCTTCGCCGAATGGTCGAGCGTGTTCGGCGACGCCAAGATGACCACCGCCCTGCTGGATCGGCTGACCCACCACTGCCACATCGTCGAAACCGGTAACGAGTCCTATCGCCTGCAACACAGTAGCTTGGCGGCCCAGGCCAAGATCAAATCACGGGAGCGAAAGCGTAAGGGCGGCCAGGAACCGGAGGACGATGAGTCGTTCTGATTTCATGGTGACGACGGCCTGCTGCATGGCTGCATGTGGCAGGTCTTCAACAGCTGAACTGGGACAGCGAGGGAGTGGGTTCAAAAGCAGCTGCGCTGGTAGACTTATCCACAGTTGCTGGTAACAAAATCAGCAATCCGCCCTGGGTCAAATTTCAATCGGCAGGGTGGGTCAATTTTCCATCAGCGCCAACACTCATGGTTTTACGGGGTGTTTTCTGGGCCTTCCTGGGCCGCGTCTAATGTGCGGCTTGTACTCGCCACGTAGGGCAATCCCTGAAGCCGCAAATAGCTGGTCTACGTAGAGAGCTGGTTCGCAGTCGTCGCTAGGATCGTCAGCGGCTAGGCGTACTAACGGGGTTGTCTCTTTATAAGAGGCGTACCACGCCTGTTGTTGTTCCAGGGTTGGAAACTGGCGCTGGCCAGCAGCGTAAAAGTTTTCAGTGGACATATGTTTTTCCTTAAAGAGGGAGAGAGGCTGTCACGCATGACGTGACGCAGGGATATAGACATGGGGGAAGTACAGTGTGGGGAGTGTCGACGTAAACGTCTCCTATGTATCCTCTTCAAAGAGTGTGACACTTCCATGCCTACTGCATGGCAGTAGGCTTCCAGCGATGTTGCACCGTGGAAAAGATCGAAGGTTAGGCGGGAAACTAGATTAACTTTGGCAAGATCATCAGGAGTGGCTAAGTCTACATAGTGAGCGCTGTTGTAGGTGCCGGATTCGATTAGCTGTGTATGCAATGGGAGAAACTTGTCATGAGCTTCTGCAAGGTGTGGGTAGTACTTGCTTAGGCGTTGGCTCTCGGCTAGGAAAACTTCGCCTACATTCATGCCCCAATCATCAGCATGGAATCCGCCAGTGCTCTTGCCTGTGATAGCCACAAGAATCTGTGATAGGTGTTTAGTCTTGACTTTCTCCAATGAGCCAGCGGCTTCGATTGCGGCCAGCATTATTGGGTGACGCATGTGTGAGGTGAGCTTGTCTAAGTACTGTGTGCGAGTTTCAGGTTGTAAACTTAACTTCACTGCTACAAGTTGACAGAAATCTTGTCCCAGATACTGCACCAGCTTAGTGATAGTGCTTTTCACGGATGCATCCGGGTGTACTTGCCAACGTGGCTCTAGATTGCATCTAAGAATCGAGTCGCCAATACCTTGAGCGGGGAGGCTGTTCTTATGTTCGGCGTTTAATGCACGATCAGAGACTACAAGGTTCTTCGGGTGTAGCGTACCGACCGCATGTTTGCCGCGTACTGGGTACAAGTGACAAAGGGCGTAACGCTCCGTACTGCCGTAGCCGTCTGCCTTTCTGGTCAGCTTACTAACATGATGCAGCTCTCGAAGTAGTTCTAATGACTGGGGAACGACTTGGACAGTGGTAGCACGGATGCATTGTTTAGCGAGGAAGTGAGCAAAGGGGGAAGTTTCAAATCTGTAAAGGCGTTTGGTATCTTGCGATTGTTTCTTGGATCGGCTGAAAGCTTGTCTACATTTATCAGAGCAGGTTTTGCTTGCCTTTGAGTTTGTGCCGTACTCAATTCCGCATAGTGGGTTGTGGCACTTGTGGCTGTACTTAAACTTTGTTTTGTGTTCGGTGGACATTGGCAGTTCCTTCTAGGTTCACTGTTGGTTTTGGATTGATTAATGTGTAAGCGCGACGGCAAGCACCCGAGCAGAACGGGTAAATCTTGGTTGCGGTGAAGACATGGCCGCAGTTGCGGCAAGTGCAAACTTTCATATCTTTATCCTCTGGGGTTGGCCGCTTATGCAGCGGCTTTGTAATCTACTCGGCACCAATAGC
The DNA here is from genome assembly GCF_039555755.1 of Pseudomonas sediminis. NCBI lineage: Bacteria > Pseudomonadati > Pseudomonadota > Gammaproteobacteria > Pseudomonadales > Pseudomonadaceae > Pseudomonas > Pseudomonas sediminis. Next base: position 224,166 of record NZ_CP154631.1, on the reverse strand, counting down.
TGCAAAACTCAGTGCCGGTTTTATGTGGCTTCGAACAGTTCAAACATTCTCGTTCGTCGTGTTCTGGGGTAGGGGCGTGCCAACTTTGTATCGGCACGCGGTGCAGATATTGGTTTTCACCCAAGCATTTGAGTCTCTTGTTTGCGAGCATCAAGCAAAATCTCCAAGTGCCTGAGCGGCTTCTTTTTCAAGCTTGGCGATCAACTTCGCTTCAGCTTCTGCGGCTTTCTTGGCTTCTGCACGTCGAGCCATCTCTAACGACACAGCGACGATAGTGGCTTTATGAGCCTCATAAGCTGCACGACGCTGTTCGTTGTACTCGGCAGTTACTGCGTCTGTGATTGCTGCAATATCCTCGGCCTGAGCGCATGCAGGCTTCACCACATAAAACGAATAAAACCCCGTCCCGTTCATCATGTGAGCATTTACCGGGAAGCTTTCGTGTAGTGTGTAACCAGCGCTAATCTTTTCGGCGTAGGCATGTAGCATCTGTGTCGGGTTATCTACACTGACGTACTCCACTGCACCGCGTTGGCTGTGCGTAGCTTCTCGGCTCTTATAAAAAGACAGGTGGTTTTCGATAAGCTTGTCTAGTGCTGCTTGGTCGAATTCATGGCTGATTGTCTGGTTCATTGTGTTACTCCTGTGGTTTGGTTTTGTGTTTTTAGTTGGTGTACTGCCAGTGTTAGCTCGGCTAGCATTTCCGCCAGCTCTGCGTTACTTGGTACTGTAGGGCGTAGAGCTTTCTGGCGTGCTCTGTGGGCGATCAGGTTGCAATTCGCGCTGCATCTGACATGGTTCTTACGACGCTTGATAAAGTGGTTGCCACAGACTGGGCAAATGATTGTTTCGGACATAGGGGTACGTCTCCTTAAAAAATTAGGTGCATGTATTGCTGCAATGGAATGAGATAAAACAAAGGGCACAGAAGTGCCCGATGTAAACACACAGGAGGAGGAGGTGTTTATAAGTTGGAGCTACAGCTTTCGCCCCACTGCCCATTCGCCGTAAGAAAGGTGTAGGCGCTTGCAGTGTGCGCCCAGCAGGGCGAGAGGCTGTGACCCCGAACAGGGGAATTAGTGTTGCATTCGACAGCGTGTGCAACAGTCACGGGCTCTCCCAAACCACCGTTAGAGGACGGGCTGTCGATTGGAAATCTGGAATTTTGCTAGGAGGGGAAGTGGTAAAGAAAGTTGCTTTTTCTCATTGCGAGAAAAATCTATCCCTCACTATTAGAATAGCACGAATATCTATGGTGTCAAGCTTTGTTTCGGAAAGTCAAGAGCTTTTTAAATATTTTCCAGTTGCTGTAAAAGTTAAGCCCCGCACTTAGGCGGGGCTAGATTTCTGAAAAAGTAAAGGTTACTTAATGAGCATGCACTTGTCGGCCATGGGTGTTTTTGCTACATCACCTTTGCCCTGGCACACAAGCACTAACTGCATTCCTCTTCGCAGTGTGGCCAGCTCATCTAGTTGGTCTTTGCTGAATTTAAATTGAGGCTTCCCGAATATCCTAGAGCTTGCTTCTAGGGTGATGTAGGGGTCGCCAAACAAATCCGTGTTTATATCGGATACAGTGCCGGAAACTTTAAATTTTCTAGCTTTGAAGACTTTATCGGCAGCTACTGTGTTTTCTTCATAAGCCCGCACAAGGTCTTCTGCGTGATAAAGCTTAAGGGCTGATATTTCTTCGCGTTGTTTTGTTGCTGCGGCAAGTAGCCTGGCCTCTTCTTCTCTCTTTCTAGCGGTGTCCCTTGCCTCTCGCGCGGCAAAGCTTTCCGGGGAGGTTGAGTTATACGAAGTTTGGTTGCTAGGAAGAAAAGGCAGAATCATATAGACCGCCAGCCATACAAATGCTGCGGTTCGGGCATTTACCGAATATCCTTTTCTAACCAGCAGCCACGAAAATATGAAGGGGGCGAATATAACTCCCACTATTAAAGCGAGGCTAACTTTACGAGACTTCGTTGCTCGTGGTGCTTCGCTCCAACGCTCTTGAGTAGGCGGCGAGGGTTGCCCAGTGACGTTTTTAACAGGAGCACCACAGTGTGGGCAGGCCGTCGCAGCATTGCTAACAGTCTTATCGCATTCGTAGCACTGGATGAGAGCCATAGGGCATTCCTTTGCAGATTTTTGTAGTGGCAGTATGCCGTGATAAAGCTAGGCGATGCCACATTTAGGGCTACCCAAAAGCGACAAAGCCCACTATGCAGGCTCTCTACCTAGTTACGTTACCAACCATTGGGCTTGTGCTTTGGTCAGCTCTGGGTCTTGGCAATTGCAGAAAGGAGTACATTGTTGCAGCACTTCTTGAACTTTTGCCCACCCTGGCAGGGGCACGGGTCATTGCGTCCGGCCTTCAGTGGCGCCGTCGGGTCGAGAAAGAACCAGCGTCCGTCCACCTGAACGAAAGCGGAGCATTCGCGGTGACGATGTTCGCCGTTGTCATCGTGCCAGCGGGCGACGAAGGTGACCTGGGCGTGTTCCGGCTTGCCGCCGAATACCTCGCTGCCTTCGACTTCCAGGCCCAGCCAGGTGCTCTGCGCACTCCAGGCAGCCATCGCGTCGTGGTCGAGCGCCTGTTGCTGGGCAGGCAAAGTGGTGGCGACCAGATAGTCCACCAGGCCCAGGACATAAGCGGTGTAGCGCGAGCGCATCAGCAGTTCCGCGCTGGGGGCGTGGGCCCCCGCATGATAGCGACCGCAGCACTGGCTCAGCAGGTTGCCGCTACCGCAGGGGCAATTGGGATCGATTGGGTTCATCGCTCTACCACCAGTATTTGCCGAAGTTTTGTGGATTAGCCCAGAACTGAGAGGGGCATGGTGGCAGGCCAAGCGTAGCGGGCTTCATAGAGGACCTCAAGGAATTTGGTGACAAAGCTGGTGACAGTGTTGGTGACAGACAGCGAGACCGCAAGGGCGAATTAACTGGGGTCCTTATCGCGCCCATGCGCCTGCCTGCGAGGGCACACGGGGGAACCTGCGCGGGAATGTTTGAATAGGTGGTCATTCAGATTTTTCTGTCAGATTCTCAAAGGACCTACCGGCGACCACGCGACCACAACCAAAGGGCCACACGGACGACCAGACAGGCCCAGAAGATGGCCTGTAAGTAGTCCATGGGGTTCTCCTTGTATTGGTGGGTAATGGCCTCAGCGGGCCTTGAGACGCCTTGCAGCGGCCCTGATGTCCCTCATTGCGATTCGATAGTTGTCCTTCTCACGCTCGATCAGGTGAACCACAGCGGCCTGTACCGACACACGTTCAAAGCCAGAGCCTTCAAGCTCAAGCCAGCGTTTGACGATCATGTTGGACAACTTGAAGGAATACCGGGAGAGCAGCGTAAAGGTCAGCTCTTTGTCGAGGATGGTCAGTGGACGGAGCTTCCCTTGAACATCTCGGTACTGGGTGCCTACGTGTTGAGGTGCGCCCAGATTTGGGTTCACGTCCAGCTCCAGCTCACTGAGCATCTTGGAGATGTCCCGAAGGACGTGACGGTGGTGCTTGCCGGTGATCTCTGCGATCTCCAAGGATGACATACCGGGCAGACCGTTGAGGGTCGTTGGTGAAACCGCTTCGGCCTTGGAGATGCTCTCGAAGATGGTTGCTGTTGTGTTGGTCATTGGTCGTTTCTCCTTTTGTTTGCTTCCTCAAGTTCGCTCCCACAGCCCAGCGCAGAGACCCACGACAAGGGTTCTGGACGGTGGCATGAAGAAGCAAACAGAAAGACTCTGCGGTTGATGTTGGTGTGCCCAGCGACGGGCAAGAAAATTTCAGATGAGAGTGAGTCGGTGGTGGCACACTGATGCCCAATCAACTCAGGACATGATTGGCTATGAACAAATGGAACATACCCGACAGCTTAGAAAGAGAGATCATTAAGCGGGATGTGTGCTGTGTTTATTGCGGCATTGAGTTCGGCTTTTGTGGCACAAGAAAGTCCCAATCCTCGTGGGAGCACATCACCAATGACGCGAGAATCATCACGAGGGAGAACATTGCTCTTTGCTGTGTCTCTTGCAATGCCAGCAAGGGGGCAAAGCTCTTGTCAGACTGGATCAATTCTGACTATTGCAAAAACAAAAACATTACTCCGCAGTCGGTTCCCAGCGTGATCCAACAAGCCTTATTGCACCCTCCGAAATACACCGACGACACAGCCTGAAGTGACGGCAAGGCCCCAACATGCCCCTGCCGGTCCCTCTCAGGGTTGGCCTTACGGGGCATCTAAGGGATTCCCTTAGGTCAGCTTCACATTGGTGACCAACGGGAACGCCACAGCCTCGGTCTGGAGACCATCAGCAGTCAGCGTCACACGGACCATGCCATTGGCGATGATGTCCACCAGAGCCATGATCTCGATGTCCCAGCCTTGGGCGTTCGGGTTGCGGATCGCCTCGATGCGCCAGATGTTGCCGTCTTGGCGCTCACGGTAGCTCAGGCTGGTGAACAGCTTGGGCAACATGAAGATGCCATGGTCGGTGCCGTTGTACGGCTGAACGCCTGCGCCAATGAGTTCCTCGATAGAACCCAGACCAGCCCGTTGAGCAGCACGCTCCAGCACGGCCACCAGAGACACTGGCAGCAGGATCACGAAGTCACTCAACGAGGTCCCTACAGTCTGGCTAATGCCCATCTTCAATATTTCGGTTATGTCCTGCTTGTAAGTTGGCTTTGTCTCGGTGGCGCCACGGAATGGCCTTATGCCATACTTAACACCAAACAGATAGCGCACATTTAACTCACGAGATCGACCTAAATGGATTTACATAAAAAACTCCTCGCTTCGAGCTTTGTTTTAATCGCGCACTCTATGGCATTAAGCGGGTGCACGCACTACGCACCTGGCTATGATGGATGGACAGAAAAGCAAGTCAACGAAATCAAACAACAGGCCAAGATTCGATACCTAAACCTCCAAGATGAAAAAGGGGAAGTATTTGGAGTAAACTATTTAAAATTTAACGCCGAAGGCTATGAAATACCCATTAAGGGCATGGATGCAAGTATCGTAACCGAATGCGAAAGCCTACCATTTGTAAAGTACAGAGAAATTGGCTCCGTTATTTTAAAAACCTCCGTATGCTTAAACGAGAATAACGAGGTCAACCGAATACTTTTTGATTACGTTGGAGAAAATTATTCCGACACAAAAGAAATATACGAGCTGGTTCAAGCCGATCTGAAAAAGAAGTACGGAGCTTCAATAGCCCCAATACTTAAAAATACCTTTATGAAGAAAGAAAAGTACAAATCCATATATTTTTCTGACTCCCCATCACGGAGCGACCTCCTGCATTACAGCTCCGTATTAATTAGCGATTACATTACAAGTGCCAGTACCAAATGGATTGACAACAAAAAAAATCAACACATTAGGTATAGTCGTTTTATTTTGGATTTAAAGCTCAGAGATTACTCAGTCATGCAGGGGAATGCTGCTACCCGCCGCACTGAGCGACTAAATGATATGCTTAACTCCAGCAAATGACAGTCTGGATATGACGGACCTGAAGACATCATTGAGTTTGGCTGTAGCGTCGACTGCGCAAAGAAGGCAAAGAAAATTACTTTTGTTGCCGACCTTCCTGCTTTGGCCATAGTGAAGGCACTTGCGACAGTCTTGACAGATGTCTTCAAGCTGTAAGCAAAATTCCTTCGGGGCTACCCAATGGAATCCTCAAGTGGGTCGAGGCGATAGCTTGAAGACACAGCCCTTGTTCAAGTAGCTGGTTCAAACGGTCGAGCGTCTTCGCGGGACACTTAGCGAGGACCCGTTGGGCCAGACCATCCATGTTGAAAGTGACCTGTCCTTCCTTATAGGTCCTGAAGCTTGAACGGTGGTCATTGAGGATTCGACGTAACTCGATGAGCTGGATTCGAGCAGGTCGAGGGAAGACCATGGACAAGACAGGCATATCCTGATCGGTGAGTTGTGAGTTAGCTGGACAGGTGATGTTCGACATGGTAGGAGGTCTCCTTTGCGATGTTCTTTAAGATGCCCTTTGAGATGAATGAGAGATGAGGGGTGTAATATCAATTACCCCTCTCCCTCTTGGGCTGGTCGATTAGCTGGTCAATCAGGCGAAGCGATGGCCTCGGAGATGATCTTTATAATATCCGGCGTTAAGTCGCCAAGCCCCGAAATAGAGCCTCTGCGCCTACCTCTGCCACAATCTCAGCCTTGATGCTTGGGTGCCTGTCCACATACGAAACGATCCCATGGGCAGCGTGTCGGGCAGCCTTGGCGATCCTCTGGGCGGTTCTCAAGGAATACTCATTGGTCTTGCAGGCGTCCGCAGTGATCTCCGAAAGGAACAACGCACCGATGACCGCTCGGGCCTTGACGTTGATCTTCCCGTTGGTGACTCCGGCACTGGTGATGATCGACCCGGTAATGATGTCGTCTACCCATGACAACGGATCGGGAACCGCAAGGAGGTGCATGTAGGCTGCGACGGGATTGACGAAGGTGGTCTTAGGACGGCCACGGCCTCGCTTGGATTCATCGCTTGGGGTCTCGGTGGGTTCCCCTTCGGGCGCGCTGGCAAGGCCCTTGGCTGCTCTCTGGTGGTCCTTAAAGAGGGACTCATCGGCACGACGCTCAGCGGCCCATGCCTGATACTGAGCTTCGAGGTTTGCGGGTCGAACCATATCCTTGCGGCGGATGACCTCGCCAGAGATTGGGTTAATGTGGAGGATGGTTCCGGTTTCGTGATCGACGTGGCGGTGTAGTGGTCCGGGTTGGGTGAGCAGGGTCATGGAAGTGGTCCTCAGATGGCCGCTGCGAACGTGCAGCCATAGTGAGGGGTTTTGCGTCACCAGCATCCATGATGCCCAAGGCAATCGGGTCGCTCGACTCAGCAGCGTTGTACTGGCCGGTCTTGCGGATGGTCGGGAGGACTTCCTCAGCGAGCCACTTTTGGAAGGTCTTTGCTTTTTCCGTAGACCCTCTCATGAGCATCCGGTAGACGGTGCTCTCTGGGAAAATCCAAGTAGACCCCTGCATTCCTTTCGGTTTGATGCCCTTGGGGATTTCCAAAGACCCCACCATCCTTGCCCCAGCGTGGCCCACAGTTGATGCACAGACACTGGCGGCGTAGTGTGGTGACTTCAAGCCAGCCGCTCGGGCCACCTGAGTCGCCACGAACAGCAGGTCATGCTCAGGGTGGCCCACGAGGACATCCAGCTCGATGCCCATGAAATTGCGCTTTTCAAAGATGGCCTACCGGCAAGCGGTAGACCGCTGAACAACTACTGAGTCTTTTGGGGAACCAAGTAAGCCTTTGCAGTTCCACCGAGCACATACCAGCAATTACGATTCAGGCCAGAGCTTTTTTCGATTGATACATCCGCGATCCCATCGGCGCCCTTGGCATATGCTGCGATCTTCAAATCAGTAAGTACCGTGGACTCGCTCGGTGCTTGCTCGACAAAACTTCTGTGACACCGACCAGCCGATACGATGTCGATAACTTCAGCATTCGAGGGCACTGATTGTGTGACCTTAATCGAGCGTACTGCTTCACGCTGGTCGCTCAAACTTGCATAGGACTGGTCATTGCCCACTTGCAGGTTAGATGAGTGGCTCGAACAGCCCGATAGAACAACACTCGCAACAAGACAAATAGAGGACGCAAAACGCATGGACAGACTCCTTTCAAGTTGGCGTCGATGATAGCTATGTGCCACTTCAATGTCATGCTGAATGGTCCTTCACAAGTGAGAACGCCTTCACGAGCGCCTCATGGACCACCCCTACGGGCAGCCTCTGGGTCCTCGCATAGAGGTCCTTGGTGATGTTCCCCCCGCTATGCCCAGTGACGGCCTGCATGATGGTGTCGGGAGTCACAGCGGCCAACATTAGCCCGGAGATGGAGTGTCGCAACGAGTGGAATGACAAGTCACTGCCAGCCTTCAGCCCCAGAGGATTTCTGAGAGCCTCATTGAGAGGCTTGTTGAAGTAGTGTTCCTTCTGCTTGAACAGCCTACCGGGTTCCGATACGACCCACTCAAGGAAGGCTGCGAGGGAGAACCCATAGGCCCCATCGACCAGCGGGACTTGTCGAATGGAGAAGTCATTCTTCAGGGTCTTGCCGCTGCTCTCATCCTTGTTGATGTCGATGACGGTGATGCCATCCACCTGCTTCACGTCCTCCTGAGTGAGCTGGTAAAGCTCCCCAATGCGAAGCCCCGTGAGGACCCCCAGCGATATTGCCCAGCGTTTCCAATCGTTCGCTGGCAGACCATTGGCATGGGCCATAACGGTTGCTATCTGATCCCGAGAGAACGGCTTGCGGTCACTCTCGGCGCCTCGCTCGATCTTCAGGCCCTTGTCGAATGAGCGCTCAATAAGACCATTGTTCACAGCCCAGTCCATGACCGTGGATAGCTGACCCAGGAGCTTGTTGATGGTCAGAGGCTTCCGGCCCTCCACGACTTTCTCTTTGAGCGCCACCATGTCTGCCCGAGTGTGGGTCCTGATGTCGAGGTCTCCGAGAAGCCCTGAGAGGGTCCTACAGTTCGACGTTACGGTGCCATGAGTCTTGTCTGATACGTTGCCTTGGCGTTCCTTCAGGAACATCTCAGAGAGGCCCTCGAAGGTTAGCGGGTCATTGGATGGTAATACAGATAGGGACAGGGAAGGGGCCACTGGCGTGCTACAAGATAGCTCCCCAATGATGGCCGTGAGTTCCTGCGGGCGTCCATCCAGCCTTTCCTGAGCAGCCCTGAGCACTCGTTGGCCCGTACCTATGGCCCGTTGCTGGCTCACATTGAACTGACCAACCGAGGCAGCCTCAGCGAGGTGGTTGCTCATCTGGTCGTAAAGCTCCATGTAGAGGCCCCGTGAGTCCTCGCTATGGCCCTGTAGGGCGTCCTCAGCGATCTCCTTTAGGCGCTCCTTGAGGTCCTCCCACGAAGCCTCAGGGCGGTCGAGGTGGAAGACAGCCAGTGTCTTGAGGATGTCCTTGGAGAACTGCATAGCGGTTGGCCTATCGGTGGAACGGAGAGAGATGGTGAGACTACGGGCAGAGCAGCCCCGAGGGCGAACCCTGAGGTAGTAGATGCCTGAGCGTCTGTAGTGCCACACAGAGAGCGCCTGAAAGGGGCGCTGGTGACAAGGCTGGTGACAGGCTGGTGACACTTGGCCCTGCTCTGGCATAGCTTGGATGGTGTTCATAGTGAGGTAAGCCCTTGATATTCATGGGTTTACCACCAGTACTTCCCAAACATTTCCGGGTTGGCCCAGAACTTTGCGTTCAACCAGTCGGGAACTTGCTTGTAATCAAGCAGATCATAGGTGAACAGATGCAGGGTCTGTCCCTCGCGCTGGAACTGCTCACTGGCTTGCAAAGCCAGGGCGAAAAGATCGGTTTCCTGCCAACCACATGCCTTCAGGTCGAGCAATACGGCGACCCGGCTGGCATTGAGATTGCGGATGCCGCCCAGTAGTTGCAGTCCATCGCGTTTGGGTAAGTGCTCCAGACAGTCGACCAGAATTGCCAGGTCGAAGCGCTGTGCGGCCAGTTCAGGCGCCAGGGGGGCAGCAGGTGCGGTGGTGACCTGACACTGCGGGTGGGCGCTTTGAAAGGCGCTGACTGCGGGTAGTTCGCTTGCCCCGAGCAACAGCAGTTTCTCGGGGGTATAGCGGGCAAGCAGTGCCGCAATGGCTTGCTGTGGAGTACGGGTGCTAAGGCTGGCGGTCATCGAACTTCCTCGAAAAGTCTGCAAAGACTAACGTGGTGTCGGTATCAGGCCTAGAGTGAGAGAAAATTATCCGCAGAAGCTGCTATAGCTGGCGGATTGTACAACTCCTGTCTTTACTACTATCGAGTCGGTTATGGGCCGATGAACATTGGAGACCTAAAGTATGAGTATCACAAGGAACGCAGTACCCCTGATTCTGGCTAGTACCCTGCTGACCGGCTGTGCCGGCTTGCAGAAAACCGACTGGCCCACCTGCGCAGCTGTAGGCGGTGTGGGTGGTGCGGCGTTAGGGGCAATCGAAAGTTCTACCTGGGCAGGTGGTGGTGCGCTGGTGGGTGCCGGTATGGCCGCAGCCTATTGCTGGGTACACGGTGCTGAAGCGCAGCAGGTTGCCGTTGTCGAGGAAGTCGTTGTCGAGGAGGTTGCCGTTGCCGAGCCGGCCGAAGCCGTTCGTGTCGAACTGGACGTCAAGTTCGACTTCGACAAGGCTCAGGTCAAACAGGAAAGCTACGGCGATATCAAAGCCCTGGCCGACTTCATGAAACAGTATCCGCAGACCAGCACTGTGGTTGAAGGTCACACCGACTCCGTGGGCAGCGATGCTTACAACCAGGGTCTGTCCGAGCGCCGCGCCAGCGCCGTTCGCGACGTTCTGGTCAACCAGTACGGTGTCGAGTCCGGCCGTGTGCAGGCGGTGGGCTATGGCGAGAGCCGCCCGGTTGCCGACAACGCCACTGCTGATGGCCGTGCCATCAACCGTCGCGTAGAAGCCGAGGTCGAAGCTCAGCCGTAAGGCGCTTCGCTCAACCGGATAAGGCGTCACCCGAAAAGGCCCGGCCGATTTTCATCGGTCGGGCCTTTTCTTGTGTGGAATCTGCCGCTGACCGCGGCTTGCGCGGAATCTTCCTTGTGCGTGCACTTACTTGCTGATAGTGAGCCGCGCTCATGACCGATGCAGCGCGGCACTCTGGCGTTCGCGGGTGATAAACAAAGTCGTTAAAAAATATTCGTCGCTCTGGTGGTCATTGTTGCGAGGGGGTAACGTGCAGCGCTAATTAGAAAATAGCTGCGCAAGAGGGCGGGGATGAAAACATTGTTGACGATGGGCAAGGCACTGGCCTTGGCCTTCTGGCTGGTATTCGGGGCGGCGCTGGCCAAGCGTTTCGGTACCCCGTTCGAACAACTCGTCTATGTGCTCGCGGCCTTTCTTGCGTTGCTGCATGGCGTGCAACTGTGGCTGTTTTCAGACCTCCTGTCCGGTCGCGCTAGCCCCTGGCTGGATCGTCTGCAGGTCCTGCTGTTCGGCATTTTCCACCTCTACCCGCTGAAGGTAGAGCACAAATCCGAATGCATGGCAGCAGCGTTTGAGGAGGCTACTCATGCGTAGTTTCACGCTGTTGCTCTGCCTGTTCGCGGGTACTTCACTTGCTGCTACGCAGGTCAAGGTGCCTTCCAATACCTTGATGCGCTTACCGGTCGCCAGCAGCAGTCTGCAGCTTGAGCGACTGGAGGTGGCGGATCAGGCCACCCTGATGATTCCTGCGACGGTGACCGAGCTGCATATCGGCGAGTTGCTGATGGGCCGCGACGCACGTATTGGCGTAGCGCCCAGCGATCAGCCACTGCGTCTGGTGGTTGAGGATGCCGATATCGGCCCGGGCGCCTGGATCAGTGCCAAGGGCGCCGCTGGTACGTACACCCGGCCGGCCACTCCTGGGCGGGAGATCAAGCTCAAGCTGCACAAGCTGACATTCGAATCGCTGACTCTGGATGTACGAGGTGGGCAAGGCAGACCGGGTTATGCCGGGCTCGATGGCGCGCATGGGCAGCCGGGTGGTTGTACCTGGGGCCAGGCCAGCGCAGGCTACGATGGCCAGGACGGTACCGATGGTCATGATGGCGCGCCGGGCGGCAATGTGGTTCTGGAAGTGCCGCACCAAGTCGAGGTCGAGCGCATGCAGGTGCTGCTAGATGGCGGCGCGGGTGGTGTAGCCGGATCGGCGGGGCGCCCCGGCCGTGGCGGGGCCGCCAAGGGTTGCCTGGTCTATGGCGTAGAGGGTGCAGCCGATGGCAAGCCCGGTCAGCCTGGGCGCGAAGGCGCTGCAGGTCGCAGTGGCGCCGTGCAGGTGTTTCGTTTCTGACCCGACCCAGCCCTCGTTCGCTCATTGTCAGCGAGGGCTGCGTCATCGATCAGAATGACGGCCGCATGGCCACCAGCGTCATCAGTGCCAGTCCGATCAACAGATTGCTGCCTACGATCCTGCGAATTCGCCCCAGCACCTCGCCGCCTGCCGGCCAATTCTCGGCTTCCACGGCGCGCCGCAGCTCCGGTAGCTGCAGTGCTTGAATACGCAGGAACAGGGCGAGCATCACCAGGTACAAGCCCATCATGATGTGTACATAGCGCGGCGCTGCTTCGAAGCCGCTGTAGCCCATGTGCAGCATGCCCATGCCGGTCACAGGCAAGATCAGTACCGCCAGCCAGACCCAGACGAAGAAGCGTTTGAACACACTCAGCCACAGGCGCAGGCGTGCTGGCGGCTCCAGTGTTTCCACAGCTGCCGGGCGCAGAATCATCCAGGCGAAGAACATGCCGCCGACCCAGACGACGGCGGCCAGCAGGTGTAGCGCATAGAGCGGTGCGTAAGGTGTCATGCGGTATCTCCAGAGGGTCCGTTTGGCAGCTTGGTTGATTCGATTGGCACGCGAGTCTGCGCCAGATCGACAGGCGCGCTATGATAGCGACCGCTCCGCGAATACTGAAAATTTATCCAGCCTTTTTCGTTTCAGAATCCATGCTCAGTACCGAACTCAAGTCCCAGATCCAGGGCGCCTATTCGCGCTTTCTCGAGGCCAAATCGCTCAAACCGCGTTACGGCCAGCGGCTGATGATCGCCGAGATCGCCAAGGTGCTCGGCACCATCAAGACCGATGACGAGGGCAAGCGTCTGGGTGATCCTGCCGTGGTGGCGGTCGAGGCGGGCACCGGTACCGGCAAGACGGTGGCTTACAGCCTGGCCACCATTCCCACGGCCAAGGCCGCCGGCAAGCGTCTGGTGATTGCCACCGCCACCGTAGCGCTGCAGGAGCAGATCGTGCACAAGGATCTGCCCGACCTTTTGCGCAATAGCGGCCTGAACTTCAGCTTCGCCCTGGCCAAGGGGCGTGGCCGTTACCTGTGCCTGTCCAAGCTTGATCACCTGCTGCAGGATGGCGCCGCGCAGAGCGCTACCGCGCAGTTGTTCGAGGAAGAAGGTTTTCGCATCGATGTGGATGAACAGGGCCAGAAGCTGTTCACCGCGATGATCGAAAAGCTCGCCGGCAACAAATGGGACGGCGACCGCGACAGCTGGCCGGAGGAGCTGGAGGACGTGCGCTGGGCGCAGCTGACCACCGACCACAGCCAATGCACCAATCGGCATTGCCCGAACTTTCAACAGTGCGCCTTCTACAAGGCGCGCGAGGGCATGGGCAAGGTCGATGTGATCGTCACCAACCACGACATGGTGCTGGCCGATCTGGCCCTCGGCGGTGGCGCAGTGTTGCCCGACCCGCGTGAAACCATCTACGTATTCGACGAAGGCCATCACCTGCCGGACAAGGCCATCGGCCATTTCGCTCACTTCACCCGCTTGCGCTCGACCGCCGACTGGCTGACCCAGATCGACAAGAACCTGACCAAGCTGCTGGCGCAGAACCCGTTGCCGGGGGATCTCGGCCGGCTGATCGAACAGGTGCCGGAGCTGGCCCGCGAGCTGAAGACCCAGCAGCAATTCATGTTCACTGTTTGTGAAGAGATTGCCGACTTCAAGGCCGGCGAGGACATGGAAGGGCGCGAACGCCCGCGTCACCGCTTCGTCGGCGGCGTGGTGCCGGAGCACCTGACCGAGTTGGGGCTGGAGTTGAAGAAGGGCTTTTCCAAGCTCAACGACCTGTTCACCGGGGTTACCGAGCTGCTCAAGGAGGCTATGGATGGCGAGGGCGCCGTGGGCATCGCCAGCCACCAGGCCGAGGAGTGGTACCCGCTGTTCGGCAGCCTGATGGCGCGCGCCAAGGGCAACTGGGAGCTGTGGCTGGCTTTCACCGCCGAAGACCCTGAAGAAAGCCCGCCGATGGCGCGCTGGTTGACTCTGGCCGAGAGCGGAGCACTGTTCGATATCGAGGTCAACGCCAGCCCGATCCTGGCCGCCGAGACGCTGCGCCGTAACCTGTGGAATGTCGCCCATGGCTGCCTGGTGACGTCCGCGACGCTGACCGCGCTGGGCACCTTCGACCGCTATCGCATGCGTGCGGGCCTGCCCAAGGTGGCGGTCGCCGCCATCGTGCCGAGCCCCTTCCATCATGCCGATGCCGGCCTGCTGCGTGTGCCTGATCTCAAGGCCGACCCGCGCGAGGCTGCAGTGCATACGGCAGCGATTATTCGCGAGCTGCCAGACCTGGTGGCGGGCAGTCGCGGAACGCTGGTGCTGTTCTCCTCACGCAAGCAGATGCAGGACGTGTTCGATGGCCTGGATCGTGACTGGCGCAAACGGGTGTTCATTCAGGGCAACCTGTCCAAACAGGAGACCCTGAACAAGCACAAGGCACGCGTCGATTCAGGTGAGGAAAGCGTGCTGTTTGGCCTTGCCAGTTTCGCCGAAGGTGTCGACCTGCCGGGTGCCTACTGCGAGCACGTGGTGATCGCCAAGATACCCTTTGCCGTGCCGGATGATCCGGTGGAGGCGGCGCTGGCCGAGTGGATCGAGGCGCGCGGTGGCAATCCGTTCATGGAAATCGCCGTGCCGGACGCTTCGCTGCGCCTGGTACAGGCTTGCGGTCGCCTGCTGCGCACCGAGGCCGACCGCGGCACCATCACCCTGCTGGATCGGCGTGTGGTTACCCAGCGCTACGGCAAGGCCATTCTCAATGCGTTGCCGCCATTCCGTCGGCAGATCGACTGACTGACTTATTCACCGCCCCTGTTGCGTTGCTCCAGCTCATCGCCCAACCGCCCCAGCGTCGGCCGAATGCCGGCGCGGTGCGCGGCGCGGGCGATGGCGTGAGCGGCCAGCGGTGCGCTGGCCAGCAGAATCAGCAGGCCGATAAAGGCCTCCAGGGCCAGCTCGCCACTGCTGGCCAGAGCCACTGCGCCAAGTAACAGGACGGCGCCGAGCACGCCGGCCTTGCTCGCGGCGTGCATGCGGCTGTAGCTGTCGGGCAGGCGCAGCACGCCAATCGCACCAAGCAGAGAGATCACCGCGCCGCTCAGCACCAACAGCGAGGCCAGCCAGGCCTGTACTTCGTTCATGGGCGTTCCTCGCTTTTTTCCGGCATCTGGCTGTGGGCATCGTCGAACAGGAAGGCAAAGGCTGCCGTACCGAGAAACGACACCAGTGCCAGCAGCACGGCGACGTCGATGAACAGCGCCTCGCCGCGCATCAGACACAGCAGTGCCATGGCGGCGACCGCCAGCAGGGTGAGGGCATCGATGGCCACCGCCCGATCCGGGCGGCTCGGGCCGCGCAGCAGGCGATAGAGGCTGATCAAACCGCTCAGTGCGAGCATGGCTGCAGCCAAGGGCAATACCCAGGCGGCGCCGGCCAGGTGCAGGGTCATGGCGTTACTCCTTCGGCTTTGCCGGCATCGAGCCAGGCCAACAGGCGGCGTTCCAGCTCGATGAGGGTTTCGGTCACGTCTTCACGGCGACGTGCATCGAGTGCGTGGATATAGAGCAGGCCTTGCTCCTCGTCATAATCCAGGGCCAGGGTGCCGGGGGTCAGAGTCAGCAGCGTGCCGAGCAGGGTGACCTTGTCCACTTCGCGGCGGGTCACCGGGTAGGCAAGCACTGCTGGTTCCACGTCGACCCGGCGCGCCAGCACCAGAATGGCGACGTGGTAGGTCGCGAGAAATACCTGGGCGATGAACCACAGGCAGAAACTCACGCCATGTTCCAGGCTGCGTGCGTAACGACCAAGGCGCCGGAAGGCCAACCCCAGCAGGCGGGCGATCAGGTACAACAGGGCGAAGGCCAGCAGGCCGCCGCCCAGATGGCCGGCGCCGAGGCTCCATGCCAGGCCAGCGCTGGCCAGCAAATGGATGACAAACAGCATCAGATACCTCCTGCGCCGGTGAAGGGTTGCAGATAGGCTTGCGGGTCGGCGAGCTGCGCGGCGGCTGCCACGGCATAGTCGATCAGCGGACCGGCGCCCAGGCCTATCAACACGGTCAGCAGCGCCAGGGCACTCATGCCCAGCCAGGCCGCGCGTATGCCGGTAACCGTTTGCAGCGCTTCTTCACCTCCTGGATGGGGCTTGAGAAAGGCTTCGTTCCAGATCTTGTTCATCGACAGCAGGGTGAATACGCCGGTCAGCAGGGCAATACCCGCCGCCCACCAGGCAGCGGCATCCAGGCTGGCCTTGACCAGCAGGAACTTGGCCCAGAAACCGGACAGCGGTGGAATGCCCGCGAGCGACAGCGCCGGAATGGCGAACAGCAGCGCCAGCCAGGGCATGCGCTTATATAGCCCGCCCATGTCGGCCAGCCGCTCGGAGCCACAGATGCGCGCCGCCAGGCCGCCGATGAAGAACAGGTTGGCCTTCACCACGATATGGTGGATCAGATAGAACACCGCGCCGGCCAGCGCCAGCGGGGTGGCCAGGGCAAGGCCGAGGATCATGTAGCCAACCTGGCTGACAATGTGGAACGACAGGATGCGCCGCACCTCGGTCTGCGCCGCCGCACCGAGCACACCCACCAGCATGGTGGCGCAGGCGACCCACAGCAGCAGTTGATGCGGCAGGCCATGCTCCGGCCAGAGCAGGGTCACCAGGCGAATCAGCGCGTATACGCCGACCTTGGTCAAGAGTCCTGCGAACATCGCCGAAACGGCTGTCAGGGCGACGTGATAGGTCGCCGGCAGCCAACCGAACACCGGGAACAGCGCAGCCTTGATGGCGAACGACAGCAGCATCAGCAGCAGTGCCGGCGTCACCCCCGCTGGCGCCTCACCACTGCGCATGATCACCGCCAGCTCGCCCATGTTCAGCGTGCCGCTGGCGCCGTAGACCAGGCCGGCGGAGAGCAGGAAGATCAGTGTGGCGAACAGGTTCAGGGCCACGTAGGTCATGCTGCCGGCCAGCCGGCGGCTGCCACCGCCAAGCGCCATCAGGGCGAAGGAGGCGATCAGCAGCACCTCGAACCAGACGTACAGGTTGAAGATGTCAGCGGTAATGAAGGCGCCGCAGATACCGGTCAGCAGCCCCTGGATGAACAGGTGGAAGTCGCGGCCGATCTTGCTGTCGTTGTCCTTGGCCACGCCATAGAGCAGGGTGACTAGCGCCACTAGGGCGCTGATGGCGATCATCACCGCCGACAATCGGTCGATCACCAGGCTGATGCCGAACGGAGCCTCCCAGTTGCCCACCTGACCGCTGAGCACCACGCCTTGCGCGGCCTGCCAGACCAGCACCAGGCCGACGGCCAGCAGCAGGGCGGCGCCGCTCAGGCTGAGCACGCGCACGGCCAGCAGGTGGCGGCGCAGGATGATCGCCAGCAGCAGGCTGCACAGGGGGATGAGAATCGGTGCAACGAGTAACGCGTGATTCATCGGCGAGCCTCCGCGCCATGGGCGTCGTGTTCATGCTCGCTGTCGTGCCAGTCCGGTGCCGGTTGCTCGGTGATCGAGCTGACCGAGTCGGTGGTCTTGTCGCCATGCAGTTCGCGGGTGCGCTTGAGCAGCGCCAGGGCGAAGATGAACAGGCTGAAACCGATGACGATAGCGGTCAGTACCAGCGCCTGCGGCAACGGGTTGGCGGTGCTGACTGCGTTGCCAGCCTCGACGAATGCCGGGCGTTCGCCGAAGAAGCGCCCAGCGGTGAGAACCCCCAGGTTGATTGCATTACCCAGGACCACCACGCCCAGCACGACGCGCTTGAGGTTGCGATCCAGGAGCATCCACAGGCCCAGACCCGCCAGGCCTCCGGTAGTAATTGCGGCTAGCCATTCCATTACTGGCGAACTCCCGTGAGCTTGTCGATCATGTGCAGGGCGGAGCCGAACACGGTGAGGAAAACGCCGATATCGAAGAGCAAGGGCGTACCCAGCGGCAGCCCGCCGGGGAAGGTCCACAGGCCGGTAAGAAAGGCGCTGCCTGCGATCAGGCCAAGAATGCCGGCGCCCGCCGCACAACCCAGGCCGATACCGATCAGCTGCGCAGGCGCAACGGGCAGCACCTGGCGAATCTGCCCGTGGCCGTAGGTCAGCACCAGCAGGATCAGGCCGCAGGCCGCCACCAAGCCGCCAATGAAACCTCCGCCGGGCAGGTTGTGACCGCGCCACAGCACCAGCAGCGACGCGGCCATCATCAACCAGGCCAGCGGGCGCAGGCCTTGGCGTAGCAGCGGCGAGGTGAAGGCATCTTCACCGCTATGCTCGTTACCGAAGCGCCGGCCTGTGCCCAGCAGGCTGGCCGCAGCCAGGGCGGAGAGGGCGACCACGAGGATTTCGCCCAGGGTATCGAAGGCGCGGAAGTCCACCAGGATCACGTTGACCACGTTGTGCCCGTGGCCACCCGGCAAGCTGTTGGCCTGATACCACTGGGCGATTTCACCTGGCAGTGGCAGGCTTACCGCCAGCAGCAGGGCGCCGGTCACGCTGAGGCCGAAGAGAATCGCCACGCTGGCATGCAGGCGTCGCTTCCACGGTGCGCGTGCGCCGCTGGGTGGCACTGTGGGCATCTTGCGAAACGCCAGGGCGAGGAAGATCAGGCTGAGGGTTTCCACCATCAGCTGGGTCATCGCCACGTCCGGTGCATTGACCGAGACGAACACCAGCGCCAGACCCAGACCGCAAGCACCCAACGCCGCCAGCAAGGTCAGTCGGCCAGGCAGGAAGGCTGCTGCCACGCCACCAGCCAGAGCCAACAGGCAACCGGCCAAGCCCAGCGGTGAGATGGGGCTGTAGCTGCCCCGCAGCAGTTGCGGCAGAGCAGGCAACAGGCCAACCGCCAAGAGGCCGCCGACTGCCAGGGCCAGCAGCACCAGATGCTGGCGCAACGAGCCATGCTGAAAGCGCGCGGCGAGCAACCCAGCGAAATGGAATACGCGCTTGAGCAGGCGATCCCAGATCAGGTCGCCGCTGACGTTCCAGGCCGCGTTGGCGCGATCGAGCACTTGTCGCACTCGGTCGCGCATCACATAGAACAGCACGCCCAGCGACACAGTCAGCAAGCTGGCCACAAGCGCCGGGGTGATGCCGCCCCACAGATACAGGTGCACATCCACCGGGCCACGTGCCACGGCCTGTACCGCATTATTCACCAGCCAGGTTTCCGGCCAGGCATTCCAGGCACCGAGCAGGAAACCACCGATAGCCAGCAGCATCGGCCCCAGCCACATCGGCAGGCCAACTTCATGCGGCGTGCGTGGGTAGTCGCCACGCTTGCCGAGGAACGTCTGCAGGAAGACCAGGCCGGCAGCGGCAAATAGCAGGGCGTTGGTAAGGATCATCACCAGCGTCACCGCCCAGCCGATATGACCCATCTCGATCAGACCGGTGTACTTGAACTCCTTGGCGATGAAACCGAAGAAAGGCGGCAGACCGGCGTTGGAAAACGCCGCCAGGGCCACCGCCGCACCCGTCAGTGGCATGAAGAGGATCAGGCCGCCAAGGCGTGCCAGTTCACGGGTGCCGGTGGCGTGGTCGATGGCGCCGACTGCCATGAACAGTGCGCCTTTATAGAGAGAGTGCGCCACCAGATAGAGCACGAACGCCTGCAGGCCATAGCTGGTGTTGGTGCCGATCAGCATGGTCAGCTGGCCCAGCACGGTGACCGTGGTGTACGCCAGCAAGCGCTTGAGGTCGGTCTGGCGGAAGGCCAGGAAGGCGCCGAGCACGGCAGTGGCCGCGCCGAAGGTAATCAGCAGCGTGCCCCAGCCGACGGAGCCGCCGAGCACCGGGTTGAGGCGGGCCAGCAGATAGATGCCGGCTTTTACCATGGTTGCCGAGTGCAGGTAGGCCGACACTGGCGTCGGTGCGTTCATCGCGTTGGGCAGCCACAGGTGGAAGGGCACCTGCGCCGACTTGGTGAAGCAGCCCAGCAGCACCAGGGCGATGATCGCCGGCAGCAGCACATGGCCTTCGATCTGCTCGACGCTGAGGCTGGAGAATTGCCAATTACCGGTGGCGCCGCCGAGCAGGATCAGGCCCGCCAGCAGGGCCAGTCCGCCGCCGCCGGTGATCAGCAGCGCCTGCAGCGCCGCCCGGCGCGAGACGGCCTTTTCATGTTGGAAGCTGATCAACAGGAAGGAGGCGATACTGGTCAGCTCCCAGAATACGAACATCGCCACGAGGTCGTCGGCCAGCACCAGGCCGAGCATCGCCAGCATGAACACCAGCAGGTAGGCGTGAAAGCGACCGAGGTGGACATGACTGGACAGGTAGCTGCCGGCGTAGAGCACGATCAGGCTGCCGATGCCGCTGATCAAGAGGGCAAAAACCAGCGAGAGGCCGTCCAGGCGCAGGCTCAGGTTGATGCCCAGTGCCGGAATCCAGCTCAGGCTCTGCATCACCGCGCCACCGTCGGCGATCAGCGGAATCTGTTGGACGAACCAGACGAAGGCCGCCAGCGGCGCCACCATCAGCAGCCAACCTGTGCGAGCACCCAACAGGCGCGTCAGGCCGGGTGCCATGATGGCAGCCAGGGCGATCAGGGACAGTAGGTAGAGCACTCGTTTCTCCTGTGCCGAGCGTCGAATCCAAGGCGGCCTGACGACTACGTACGCACCTTAGCTGCGCTATTCAGGGCGTATTGGTCATATCAGGCCGCATTTGTTTCATCATAGGAAAAACCAATCGAACATCGCTATTTTATGAAGTTTCAGAACATTGCATGATGGGTGGCTGCCATCATTGGCAGTATTGAGATAAGCGGTGAAACAGGAGAGCAGCGTGCAGATTCAGGGCTATTTCGACTTGCGCTTCGAAGCGGTGAGGGACGCATTTGCCGCTCTGTTCGAGGACACACAGGAACGGGGCGCGGCCCTGTGCGTGAAGGTCGGCGGGGAAACCGTGGTCGACCTGTGGGCCGGGGTCATGGACAAGGACGGCCAGCAGGCCTGGCACAGCGACACCATCGCCAATCTGTTCTCCTGCACCAAGCCCTTCGCTGCTGTGGTGGCCCTGCAACTGGTGGGTGAGGGCAAGCTCGACCTGGATGCACCGGTGGCGCGCTACTGGCCTGAGTTCGCCGCCGCCGGCAAGCAGCGTATCAGCGTGCGTCACCTGCTCTGCCACCAGGCCGGCTTGCCGGCGTTGCGCCAGGCACTGCCCGCCGAGGCGCTATACGACTGGCAGACCATGACTAATGCGCTGGCGGCTGAAGAGCCTTGGTGGCCGCTGGGTGATGGTCATGGCTACGCGCCGATTACCTATGGTTGGCTCATCGGTGAGCTGATTCGCCGTGTCGAAGGCCGTGGCCCTGGCGAGAGCATCGCTGCGCGCATCGCCAAGCCGCTGGAGCTGGATTTCCACGTCGGCCTGGCTGACAGTGAATTTGATCGCGTCGCCCATATCGCTCGCGGCAAGGGCAATCTTGGCGACGCTGCAGCGCAGCGTCTGCTCAAGGTGATGATGAGTGACGCCCAAGCCATGAGCACGCGCTCGTTCACCAACCCGCCGTCGATCATGACCAGTACCAACAAGCCGGAGTGGCGGCGCATGCAGCAGCCGGCCGCGAATGGTCACGGCAACGCGCGCAGCCTGGCGGGCTTCTATGCCGGTCTGCTCGACGGCGGCCTGCTCGATGCCGAGCTGCTGGGTGAAATGACCCGTGAGCACAGTGTCGGTGACGACAAGACCTTGCTGACCCGCACGCGTTTCGGCCTGGGTTGCATGCTCGATCAAGCCGATGTGGCCAACGCCACTTATGGCATGGGGGCAAAAGCCTTCGGCCATCCCGGCGCCGGTGGCTCCAGCGGTTTTGCCGACCCGGAACGAGACCTGGCATTCGGTTTCGTTACCAACAATCTAGGACCGTTCGTCTTGATGGACCCCCGCGCGCAGAAACTTGCGCGACAGATTGCGGACTGTATCTGATTGAAACGGCTAAACTTGCGCCAACCGTTCAGTACCAACCATAACAGGCCGTTGAAAAACGTAGGCGAGGTAGCCAGTGCAAGGCAAAAACAGGCGAAAAAGCGCAGTTTACGAGTTGTAAATGAGCATTTTGATCGGACTCGCGCACGAGCCTGTTTTTAACGCAGCAATGGCAACACAGGTAGTTTTTCAACAGCCTGATAACGAATCGACCATTAGATCTGTTTGACCCCGGGGGCTACATGCGTGCCAACAAGATTTTTGCCTTTACCTGCTGCCTGCTGATCGCGGGCTGCGCCGGCTCGGAAAAGAAGGAAGTCGCCAAGCCGGCAGTGATGCCACCGCCTCAAGTGACTCGCGCCTGGCTCGACGAGTACGAGCCGAAACTGCGTGAAGCGGTCAAGGGCAGCCACTTCGAGTTCGAACGCCGCGAGAACCTGCTGGTGGTCACCGCTCCGGTGCAGGGCTCGTTCAATCCGGATCGCCCGCAGATGCTGCTGCCGGTCAGCTTGGGCCCGATCACTCGCGTGGCCAAACTGTTGGAAGCCGACGAGGATGTCGCCGTGGTCGTACTCGGCCATGCCGACACCAGCGGTGACGATGCGAAGAACCGCGAACTTAGTCAGCAGCGCGCGCGTGCCGTGACCTCGATTTTTCGTCTCAGCGGCCTCAAGCAGAATCGCCTGCAGGTCATGGGCCTGGGCTCCGACGCACCCCGTGCGGCAAACGACAGCGCGGCCGGCCGTGCGCTCAACCGCCGTGTGGAAATCCTCCTGACCTCGCGTGACACCATGCAGGGCCTGATCGCCAAGTACAGCCAACCGGCCAAGGCGGAGCTCAAGGATGCACCCAAGGTAGCTGCTGCAGATCAAGGAAAAGTGGGCAAGTCGGAGTAAGCTTGCGG
Source organism: Pseudomonas sediminis (assembly GCF_039555755.1). NCBI lineage: Bacteria > Pseudomonadati > Pseudomonadota > Gammaproteobacteria > Pseudomonadales > Pseudomonadaceae > Pseudomonas > Pseudomonas sediminis. The sequence goes on along the minus strand of NZ_CP154631.1, from coordinate 201,483 downwards.
GCATTTCCACCCTGAGCGGGCAGGCACTCGAATCCAACGGATTGGTTTCTGGCCCTGCCCTGAGGAATTGCCATGACCCAAACCCTGGCCGATATGCGCCGCGACTATACCCGCGATGGCCTGAGCGAAGCCCAGGCCCCGTTGGAACCCTTTGCCCTGTTTCGTCAGTGGTTCGATGACGCGGTCAAGACCGAGCAACTGCCGGTCGAACCCAACGCCATGACCCTGGCCACTGTCGACGAAGATGGCCGCCCGCACTGCCGGGTGCTACTGCTCAAGGGGCTCGACGAACGCGGCTTCACCTTCTTCAGCAACTACGACAGCGCCAAGGGCCGCCAGCTCGCGGCGCGCCCGTTCGCCGCCATGACCTTCTTCTGGCCCAGCCTGGAGCGCCAGGTGCGCATCGAAGGCCGCGTCGAGCAGGTCACCCCGGCCGAATCTGACGGCTACTTCCAGGTACGCCCGCTGGGCAGCCGCATCGGCGCCTGGGCTTCGCCGCAGAGCAAGGTGATTCGCGACCGCGCCGAGCTGGAAAACCTGCTGGCGGAAACCGAAAGACGCTTCCTCAACCAGACGCCACACTGTCCACCGCACTGGGGCGGCTACCGCCTGCTGCCCGAGCGCATCGAATTCTGGCAGGGCAGGCCAAGCCGCCTGCATGACCGCCTCAACTATCGGTTCAAGGGTGAAGCCTGGATTCGTGAGCGGTTGGCGCCCTGACCATCAGCTACCGTCGAGCATGCTGTTCGCCAATAAGGCTGTACGAAACGAGCACATAAGATACCCTTGCGCCACGAACCAACCAGGACGCTGCGAACCGAACGATGGGTTTTGAACAATTAGCCGAGCTACGTGACCGCCTGCGCGCCGAGAAGCAGCAGGTACAGCAGGTAAAGACCGAAAGCGCGAAGCCGCAAAAACGCAAGCAGCCGCCCAAAGGTAAGGCGCGTGAGCAGGATCCTACCGTCGAGGCGATCTGGCGCTTGCAGAAGCACTTCCCCTTGGCCTTCCCGGTCAATCCGGCGCCCAAGGTGCCGTTGAAGGAAGGCATTCTCAAGGACGCCGAGCAACATCTGCAGTTGCTCGGTATCACCGTTGAGCAGCTCAAAGCGGGTATTGCCGCCTGGTGCCGCGGTGGTCGTTACTGGGCTGCCATGACCGAAAATGCACCGCGTCTGGATCTGCAAGGCCAGCCCGTTGGTATGGTGACGGCGGCGCAGGCGCTGCATGCCAAGCAGCAGGCCAGGCGGCACCGTGCCGAAGCTCGGCGCAATCAGGCCAAGGCGAAAGCTCCAGCGGACGACAAGGCCGTGGAGAGCGCTGCAGCACCTGCTGCGGAGTAAATCCTGGCTAGCTGAAGGTTTTGCCGGCGCTGCGAGGGATACCTCGTGAAGCGTCGCTGGCGCGCCTACAATGACGGCCTCATTCGCGAGGCCGTTTTTCATGCTCGAACTCGACTCTACCCTGGCGCAGCACATTGTCGACCGCGCCATGGCCATCCTGCCGCACAACATCAATGTGATGGATGCCCAGGGCATGATCATCGGCAGCGGTGACCCCAGCCGGCTGCACACCCGTCATGAGGGGGCGCAATTGGTGCTGGCCAATTGTCGCGTGGTGGAGATCGACGCTCAGGCGGCGGCGTGCCTGCGAGGTGTCAAGCCAGGTGTCAATCTGCCGTTGCTGCATGCCGAGCGCCTGATTGGCGTGCTCGGTATCACGGGCGACCCCGAGATCGTGCGGCCCTATGCCGAACTGGTGCGCATGGCAGCGGAAATGTTGGTCGAGCATCGCGTGCTACAAGCCGAGCGGCATTGGCAGCGGCACCAGCAGGAGGCCTGGTTGCGACAGTTGCTCGATCCCATGCTGCGTCTGTCCAGTCTCGAGGTCGATGCCGAACGTCTGGGCCTGCAACTGACCTGGCCACGACAGATGTGTCTGCTGCAACTCGATGGTGAGGGCGATCCGCTGCCGCGTCAGGCGCGTCTGCTCGCCGCATTGGGGGGCAAGAGTGAACATCTGGTGGCGCCGCTCGGGCGCCATGAACTGCTCTGGTGCCGGCCCTACAACGCCACCCGTGATGATCGTGCCTGGCTCCAGCAGGCTGACGAGCGCGAGTGGGGGGTAGGGTCGCTGGCGCTCAGCGATCCGCTGCATGATCTGACCGAGCTGCGCCAGGCCAGCCTGGTCCTGCGCGATCTTCAGGCCTATGGCCAAGCGCGCTTTCCCGATCGTCGCCTGCTACGCCTGGACGAATTGCGCCTGCCGACGCTGCTCTATGCCCAGCGCCACAGCTGGTTACTGCAGGGCTGGCTGGCGCCGTTGCGGCAGGTGCTGATGCAGGACCCGCAAGGCACGCTAAGGGCCACGCTGGAAGCCTGGTGCGCGCATGACGGCCAGGTGCAAACCTGTGCACAGGAGTTGGGCATTCATCGCAATACGTTGCGCTACCGCCTGGAGCGCATCGCCGAACTCAGTGGTCTGGATCTCAATCGGCTGGATCAGCGCCTGCAGCTATCTTTGGGGCTGGGCTTGCTGGAGCCTGCCGCGACAGCGCCGTTGAGCGTTCGGTAATTCATCTTCGCTGGTGAATACGGGGTGCTGGCTTTGTGCGATTGCACAGCCAATTGCACTCAGCTCTTGTTGTTTTGGTGCTGGCGCACAGGGCGATGCTGGTGCAGGCTGAGCCACAATGTGGCGCCTGTCGGCATTCCCATCCGGGCCTTGCGCCCGCCATAACAACAATGAGGAGACTGGTCATGGGCCTGGTCCTGATCCTGGTGGCACTGATTGCATTCATCGTGCTGTCCACTACCCGTTTGAAATTGCACCCCTTCCTGGCATTGCTGGCTGCTGCGCTGATCGCCGGCTTTGCCTATCAGCTGCCTAGCGGCGAAATCATCAAGACCATGACTGCCGGCTTCGGCGGCATTCTCGGTTACATCGGCATCGTCATCGTTCTCGGTACCATCATTGGCGTGATCCTCGAGCGCAGCGGCGCCGCCATTACCATGGCCGAGACGGTGATTCGTCTGCTGGGCCAGCGTTTCCCCACCCTGACCATGTCGATCATCGGTTACCTGGTATCGATTCCGGTGTTCTGCGACTCCGGCTACGTCATTCTCAACTCGCTGAAGAATGCCCTGGCTGCACGCATGAAGGTGTCCGTGGTGGCCATGAGCGTGGCCCTGGCTACCGGCCTGTATGCCACCCATACCTTCGTGCCGCCAACACCCGGCCCGATCGCTGCCGCCGGCAACCTGGGCCTGGAAACCTCGCTTGGTCTGGTGATCCTGGTCGGTCTGCTTGTCGCTGCGATCACCGCCGTGGCCGGTATGCTGTGGGCTAACCGTTTCCTCAAGCAGAACGATCACGACTTGCTGGAAGAAGCGCCAAGCGAGCTGCTCGCCGATAACGTCGATTTTGATGCACTGCGCGCTCGCTACGGCAAGCTGCCCAGCGCCTGGCAGGCGTTCTCGCCGATCTTCGTGCCGATCATCCTGATCTGCCTGGGCTCGGTCGCTGCTTTCCCGAGCAAGCCCTTCGGCACTGGCGTTTTCTTCGATGTGCTGAGTTTCCTCGGTCAGCCGGTTGCCGCGCTGCTGGTCGGTCTGGTGTTGGCGTGCTCGCTGCTCAAGGGCGAAGGCAAGCGTCAGCAGTTCCATGACTACGTCGCTCATGGCCTGAAAGAGGCGGCGCCGATTTTGCTGATCACCGGTGCCGGTGGTGCCTTCGGTGCCATCCTCAAGGCCACCGCGCTGACCGGCTACTTGGGCGACACCCTGTCGGCACTGGGTATCGGCTTGTTCATGCCGTTCCTGGTGGCTGCTGCGCTGAAGAGTGCCCAAGGCTCCTCCACCGTCGCGCTGGTCACCACTTCGGCGATGGTTGCGCCTCTGCTGGGCAACCTGGGCCTCGACAGCGAGATGGGCCGCGTGCTGACGGTGATGGCCATTGGTGCGGGTGCGATGACCGTTTCCCACGCCAACGACAGTTTCTTCTGGGTCGTCACCCAGTTCAGCCGCATGAAAGTGGCGACCGCTTACCGTGCCCAAACCATGGCGACCCTGATCCAGGGTATCGCCGGTATGGCCGCTGTCTGGCTGCTGAGTCTGGTTTTGCTGTAATCCCGCTTTAACAGACCGTTCAAAAACTACCTGCGTTGCCATTGCTGAGTTAAAAACAGGCTCAAAATGCTCATTTACAGCTCGTAAACTCCGCTTTTTCGCCTGTTTTTGCCTTGCACTGACTGCCTCGCCTACGTTTTTCAACGGTCTGTAACCAGCAGGCGACCAGAAGGTCGCCTGCCTCCTTTCGAGGTACCTATCATGAAAATCGTCATTGCTCCTGACTCCTTCAAGGAGAGCCTCAGCGCGCCCGACGTGGCCGCCGCCATCGCCCGCGGTTGGCAGCAGGTTTTTCCCGAGGCCGAATGTTTGCTGAGGCCAATGGCCGATGGCGGCGAAGGCACGGTCGATGCGCTGCTCGCTGCCGTCGGCGGCGAGCGCCGCGAGTGTGAGGTGCGTGGCCCGCAGGGTGAGTCGGTCAAGGCGCATTGGGGTTGGCTGGGGCAGGGCACGGCAGTCATCGAGATGGCTGCTGCCAGTGGCTTGCACTGGGTGCCACGTGAACAGCGCGATGCTCGTCTGGCCTGCAGCTTCGGCACTGGCGAGCTGATCCGCGAGGCGCTGGATGCCGGTGCTGCGCGCATCATCCTGGGGCTGGGCGGCAGTGCCACCAATGACGCCGGTGCAGGCTTGTTACAGGCGCTAGGGATGCGCTTTCTCGATGTCCAGGGGCGCGAGCTGGCGCCGGGTGGCGCGGCTTTGGCCGGTCTCGACCAGCTTGATTTGAGTGGGCTCGACGCGCGTCTGCTCAGGGTGCAGATCGAGGTCGCTGCTGATGTCGACAATCCCTTGTGCGGGCCTCGCGGCGCATCTGCGGTGTTCGGTCCGCAGAAGGGGGCGACGCCTGAGCATGTCGCCGAGCTGGATACGGCGCTCGGTCGCTTCGCCCGTATCGTGGCGGCGACGCTGGGCGAGGACCACGCCGAGTTCCCTGGTGTGGGCGCGGCGGGCGGTCTCGGCTTCGCTGCGCGTGCCTTCCTCAAGGCAAGCTTCCGCCCCGGTATCGCGCTGGTGGCCGAGCTGTCCGGCCTCGCTGCCGCAGTAGAGAACGCGGATCTGGTGATTACCGGGGAGGGGCGTATGGATGCCCAGACCCTGCATGGCAAGACCCCGGTCGGGGTAGCGCGCGTGGCGCGTGCGGCAGGGGTACCGGTCATCGCCTTGTCCGGTAGTCTGGGCGACAACTATCAGGCGCTGTACGACGCTGGTATCGAAGCTGCATTCAGCCTGGCACCGGGGCCGTTGTCCCTGGAGCAGGCGATGGCCGGTGCGGCGGCTGAGTTGCAGGCTCGCACCACGGATATCGCCCGTCTCTGGCGCCTCGCTCGATCCTGATAGGGCGAACCTCGCTGAACCTGATCTGTCTGAAATAACTATTGTTCAGGCTCCGTCGTGACAGTTACGCTCGCCCGGCGTCTAATGGATTGAGATACCTCTGGAGGAATTGCTATGCGTAAACCCACTCTGCTCATTACCTCGCTGGCCGCGGTGTTGGCCCTCGGGGGCTGTCAGTCCAGCCTGACTGGCGATACCTACAGCCGCGATGAGGCCCGAGCGGTGCAAACAGTACGCATGGGAACCATCGAATCGCTGCGCCCGGTCAAGATCGAAGGGACCAAGACTCCGATCGGTGCTGGTGCAGGTGCTGTGGTTGGCGGTATCGGTGGTAGTGGCCTCGGTGGTGGGCGCGGCAGCGCGGTCCTGGCTGTGGTCGGTGCCGTCGCTGGCGGTCTGTTGGGCGCCGCTGCTGAAGAAGGCATAACCCGTACTCAGGGTGTTGAGATCACCGTGCGTGAGGACGATGGCACCATGCGCGCCTACGTCCAGGAAGTCGAGCCGAACCAAGTGTTCCGTGTTGGCGAGCGTGTGCGCGTGATGACGGTCAACGGTACCAGCCGCGTTACCCACTGATCGTGACAAGCAAGCCGGAGCAACTTAGGTTGCTCCGGCTTTTTGTTGTCTGCCATCTCTGACGGCAACTCCTCAGGCTCGGACAAAAACGCTCGCGGCAATTTTTTGTGGCCTCGCTATAGTGGTGGTCGGCCGTCAGCAGCGCTTGCATCAGCCTGCATGTTACCAAGTGTGTTCAACGATAATTCAATGCATGACGTTGCGTTGATAGTTATGGATAATCGGCCGTTATGCTTGTGCCGACAACGACTTAGCTGAACCGTTGTGGTGCATGAACTATCACCGTCAGGGAGTTGCGACTCCAATTCTCGGCGTTGGGTCAGCTGACCTGGCGTGCCTGTTTAAGGGGTTTTCCGATGGCGCTTGCGCTGATTGTCGCCTTGCCATTTCTTGGGTTGTTTCTGCCGGTGCTGGCCGACCGGCTCGGACGCTCGGCCTGCGCCGCAGCTGCGGCTTTGGCACCCATCGTGGCGCTGGTGCTGCTGTTCAACTATCAGTCGGCGGTCTTCGCCGGTGAGGTGCTGCGGGTCAAGCTGGAGTGGCTGCCGCACCTGGGTCTGAACCTCAGTCTGCGCCTCGATGGCCTGGGCTTTCTGTTCGCCCTGCTGATTCTCGGCATCGGCCTGCTGGTCATCCTCTACGCGCGCTATTACCTGGCCAAGACCGAGCCCATGGGGCGCTTCTTCGCCTTCCTGCTGCTGTTCATGGGCGCCATGCTCGGTGTGGTGCTGTCGGAAAACCTGCTGCTGATGCTGATGTTCTGGGAGCTGACCAGCCTGTCGTCGTTCCTGCTGATCGGTTTCTGGGGCTCACGCTCCGATGCCCGCAAAGGCGCGCGCATGGCGCTGGCAATCACCGGTGGCGGTGGTCTGGCGCTGCTCGCCGGTATCTTGCTGATCGGTCACATCGCAGGCAGTTTTGAGCTGTCTCAGGTGCTGGCCGCCGGCTACGCGATCCGTGCGCACGAGCTGTATCCGCTGGCGCTGGTACTGGTACTGCTGGGCGTGTTCACCAAGTCGGCGCAATTCCCTTTCCACTTCTGGCTGCCGCATGCGATGGCGGCGCCTACGCCGGTATCGGCGTATCTGCACTCGGCGACCATGGTCAAGGCCGGGGTGTTCCTGCTGGCACGCCTGTACCCGGCGCTGGCTGGCTCCGAGTGGTGGTTCTACATGGTCAGCCTGACCGGCCTGGCCACGTTGCTGGTGGGAGCGCTCATGGCGCTGTTCCAGCATGACCTCAAAGGCCTGCTGGCTTATTCGACCATCAGCCACCTGGGCCTGATCACGCTGTTGTTCGGCCTGGATACTCAGCTGGCCGCCGTGGCGGCGGTGTTCCACATCATCAACCATGCGACCTTCAAGGCCTCGCTGTTCATGGCCGCCGGCATCATTGACCACGAGACCGGCAGTCGCGACATGCGGCGGATAAACGGTTTGTGGAAGTACATGCCGCATACGGCGGTGCTGGCGATGGTGGCGGCCTCGGCCATGGCTGGCGTGCCGCTGCTCAACGGCTTTTTGAGCAAGGAAATGTTCTTCACCGAAACCCTGCACCAGCACCTGCTGGGCGGTTTCAACTGGGTGATTCCGGCAGCCGCGACCTTGGCCGGGGTGTTCTCGGTGGCCTACTCGCTGCGTTTCATTCACGACGTGTTCTTCAACGGCGAGCCGATCGACCTGCCCAAATACCCGCCGCATGAGCCGCCGCGCTATATGAAGGTGCCGGTCGAGGTGCTGGTGTTCATCTGCCTGCTGGTGGGTATCGTGCCGGCCTATACGGTCGCGCCGCTGCTGGCCGCCGCCGCGTCCTCTACCCTGGGTGGCACACTGCCTGAGTACAGCCTGGCGGTCTGGCACGGTCTCAACCTGCCGCTGCTGATGAGCTTCGTCGCGCTGTTCGGCGGGATCATCGTCTACACCTGTCGCAAGCCGCTGTTCCGCTGGTATGAAGGCCTGCCTAGCCTCGATGCCAAGGACGCCTTCGACCAGGTGGTGCGCTACATGACGCGTCTGTCCGTCCGTATCACCGCGTTGCTGGAAAGCGGTTCGCTGCAGCGCTACCTGGCCTGGATGCTGGGCAGTGCCCTGACCCTGGTGGTAATCGCGCTGTCGCCGCTTGAGCAGTTGACCGGTAGCGTGCCAATGACGCCAATCGATCCGCTGACAACCATTGGCATGCTGATTCTGATGGTGACTGCGGTGCTCACCGTGTTTTTCCACCGCCGCCGCCTCGTGGCGCTGATGATCCTCAGCGCTGCTGGTCTGATGGTGGCACTGGCCTTCGCCCGCTTCTCCGCCCCGGATCTGGCGTTGACCCAATTGTCGGTGGAGGTGGTGACCATCATCCTGCTGATGCTCACCCTGTACTTCATGACCGACCGCACACCTGCCGAGTCCAGCAGCCTGCGTGGCCTGCGTGATCTGATCCTGGCGCTGGGCAGCGGCACCATGGTGGCGATGCTGACCTACGCCGTGCTGACCCGTCCTTACCAGAGCATTTCCTCGTTCTTCCTCGAGAACAGCGTTTCCGGGGGCGGCGGTACCAACGTGGTCAACGTGATCCTGGTGGACTTCCGCGGCTTCGATACTCTGGGTGAGATCACCGTGCTGGCGATTGCTGCCATCGGTATCTACGCGTTGCTGCATGACCTGCACCTGCCGCATCCGACCCACGACAAGAACGGTCGTCCGTGGTCGACCGATGCGCATCCGATGATCCTCGACAACCTGGCGCGAGCCATGCTGCCGATGGCGCTGCTGATTTCGGCGTTCATCTTCCTGCGCGGGCATAACCTGCCGGGCGGCGGCTTCATCGCCGGCCTGATCACCTCGGTGGCGTTGATTCTGCAGTACATCTCCCATGGTGTGACCTGGACTCAGGAACGCCTGAAATTCAGTTATCACGCCACCGCCGGCTGGGGCGTGCTGATCGCCGGGCTGACTGGTCTGGGCAGTTGGCTCTTCGGCTCGCCGTTCCTGACTTCGGCATTTGGCCATTTCCATATTCCGCTGATTGGCGAAATCGAACTGGCGACCGCGATCCTCTTCGATCTCGGGGTGTATCTGGCCGTCGTCGGCGCCACCCTGCTGATCCTTTCCAATATCGGCCATGTCAGTCAGGACGAGTCGTGCAAGGAGGTCATCTGATATGGAGGCAGTATTCGCAATTACCCTCGGGGTGTTGGCTGCCAGCGGCGTCTACCTGCTGCTGCGGGCGCGCATTTTCCCGGTGGTGATGGGGCTGACCCTGATCTCCTATGCGGTCAACCTGTTCATCTTCGCCATGGGCCGGCTCGGCACGGGCGTGCCGGCGGTAATCGGCAAGAGCGCCGAGTACGGCGACCCGCTGCCGCAGGCGCTGGTACTGACCGCCATCGTCATTGGCTTCGCCATGACTGCGTTCGTCGTGGTGCTGGCCCTACGTGGCATGGGTGAGCTGAAAACCGATCACGTCGATGGCGAGGAGCCGCGCGCATGAGTCACGCCATCATCCTCCCCATTCTGCTGCCGATGTTTTTCGGCGCGTTGTTGCTGGTCGGCCACGGCTGGTCGCGTGAGGTGAAGCGGGGTATTTCCCTGATCGGCTGCCTGGCGCTGCTGCCGGTGTGTCTGTATCTGGTACTGCTAGCTGGTGCGGGGCAGTTGCAGGTTTATGCGTTGGGCAACTGGGTGGCGCCGTTCGGCATCATGCTGCTGCTCGACCGTTTCAACGCTGCGCTGTTGTTGCTCACCTCATTGCTGGCTTGCTTTGCCCTGGTCTACGCCTGCCGTGGCGATGATGAGCGTGGGCCGAACTTCCATGCGCTGTTCCAGTTCCAGTTGCTGGGCATCAATGGTGCGTTCCTGACCGCCGACCTGTTCAACCTGTTCGTGTTCTTCGAGATCCTGCTGATCTCGTCCTACGCGCTGCTGCTGCATGGCAACCGTGCCAATCAGGTCAAGGCCGGCGTGCATTACGTAGTGCTCAACCTGCTGGGCTCGTCGTTCTTCCTGATCGGCGTCAGCCTGTTGTACGGCCTGACCGGCACCCTGAACATGCCGGACCTGGCAGCGCGCGTAGCCAGCGCCGATGTCGCCGATGCACCGTTGATCAAGGCCGCGGCCTACCTGTTGCTGATCGTCTTCGGCCTCAAGGCTGCCGTGCTGCCGTTGTGTTTCTGGCTGCCACGCGCCTATGCCGCGGCGCCCGCTTCGGTGGCGGCGTTGTTCGCGATCATGACCAAGGTTGGCTTCTACGCCATCGTCCGCGTGTTCACCCTGGTGTTCGGCGAAGAGGCTGGGCCGCTGGCCAACCTAGGCCATGAGCTGCTCTGGTGGATGGCGCTGCCGACCATTGCCTTCGGTGTGATTGGTGCTCTGGGTGCGCGACAGTTGCAGGCGCTGCTGGCGTATCTGGTGGTGGTCTCGGTGGGCACGCTGATGGCTGGCTTCGCCATGGGTAACGTCGCGGCATTGAGTGCTGCGCTTTATTACATGGTGCATAGCACGCTGATCAGCGGTGCTTTGTTCCTGCTGGCCGGCCTGGTGGTCGCCCAGCGTGACAGCGCCGGTGGCGATCTGCAGCAGGAGCGTGTGCTGCGTCAGCCGTTGGTGCTGGGTTGCATGTTCTTCTTTGCCTCCATCTCCGTGGCCGGGTTGCCGCCGTTCTCTGGTTTCCTCGGCAAGATGCTGCTGCTACGCGCGGCCGAGCCAGGCTGGCAGGCCTGGAGCCTGTGGCCGGTGATTCTGATTGGCGGTCTGTTGACCTTGGTTGCGCTGAGCCGCGCCGGTACCAGCCTGTTCTGGCTGGGCCATGGCGCGGATGCGTCGCCGTCGAAAGCCGAGCCGGCTGATCGTATCAGCCTGCTGGCGGCGTTGGGCCTGTTGCTGGCCAGCCCGCTACTGCTGATCGCTGCTGCCCCGATAATGGCGTATCTGGAGGCTGCCGCCGCGCAGTTGCTCGATCTGCAACCCTATCTGTCGATCATTGGCGGAGGTGCGGCATGAGGCGTTTGTTCCCCCACCCGCGGATGATGCTGGTGCTGACAGTGCTCTGGCTGCTGCTGGTCAACACCCTCAACCTGGGGCATATCCTGCTCGGGCTGTTTCTGGGTTGGTCGATCGTGCACCTGTGCGGCGATTTCCTGCTGACCGTGCCGAAAGTGCGCAAGCCCCTGGGTCTGCTGCTGTTCATTGGCAAGGTGTTCTACGACATCGTGGTGGCCAACCTGCAGGTGGTTAAGCTGGTGCTCGGACCGAAATCGCGTCTTGAACCGGCATTCGTCGAGGTACCGGTGGAGATAGAGGACGAGTTCGTCCTGTCGGCCCTGGCCTGCATCATCTCGCTGACGCCTGGCACCGTCTCTGCCGGCCTCAGCTCTGACCACAAGACACTGCTGCTGCACGGGCTCAACGTGCCGGATCGCGACGAGCTGATCGCCGAGGTTAAGAGTCGCTACGAAAAGCCGCTGCTGGAGATTTTCGAATGCTCGAGAACGTAGTCTTTCTGTGCATGGGCATCCACACGCTGGCCATGTTGCTCAATGTCGCGCGTCTGGTCGAAGGGCCAAGCGTGGTGGATCGCGTCCTGGCCCTGGATACCCTGTACATCAACGCGCTGGCGCTGATAGTGCTGTTCGGCATCTGGCTGGCCTCGGACCTGTTCTTCGAAGCCGCACTGCTGATCGCAGTGATGGGCTTCGTCGGTACGGTTGCGGTGGGCAAACACCTGCTGCACGGCGACATCATCGATTAAGGGGGGAATGACCATGCCGTTCTGGCTGGAACTATTGATTTGCGCTTGCCTGATCCTGGGCAGCCTGTTCGCCCTGGTCGGTGCCATCGGGCTGTATCGCCTGCCGGATTTCTTTACCCGTCTGCATGGTCCGACCAAGGCCACCACGCTGGGGGTCGGCGGTACGCTGATCGCCTCGATGCTGTTCTTCGCTCACCACACCGGCAGCCTCAGCCTGCATGAGTTGCTGATCACGCTGTTCCTGTTCCTCACTGCGCCGGTCAGTGCGCACATCCTGTCCAAGGCGGCTATGCAGCAGAAGGTCGAGCTGTCCGAGCAGACCCGTGGTCAGCCGTGGGACGATGATCACTGATTCACTGTCAGGTACTTCTTGTGCCTGGCTGTCACTGTCGCCAGGCAATTCCCAGGCCTAGACTGCGCTCTGAAATCAAGTTCAGGGGGCGTTGGGTGCATGAGCGAGCTGGTCATTCGTCAGGCCGTTGCCAAGGATATCGAAGCGCTCTGCGCGTTGATTCTCGAGCACGGGCCCAATCCCTGGAATCATTTACCTGAAGTCGAAGTTCGCCAACATCTGCAGGATATTGAGACGAACGCGACGCTGGCGGTGTTGGCCGAGGAGCAGGGGCAACTGCTGGGGTTCGTCAGCTATCGTTTGACGCAGGATTTCGCCGCTCATCAACCTGCGGCGCGTGCCGGGCAGTTGCATGGCTATATCTGCGAGGCGGTGGTGCATCGCGACTGCGCGGGTCGCGGACTTGGTGCTCATCTGCTCACGGAGGCGGTGCAGGACTTATGGCGTCGGGACGTGTGCGACGTCTATATCGATCGCCACGAAGAGAATGCCGCATCGGCAGGGATGATGCGCAAGGCCGGTTTCAGTGAGCTGCTGACCTATGCCGACCCGGCGCGTCGTCCGAATGGCTCGCGGCGTTCGACGCTGTGCTGCCTGCGCCGCGAGGGCCTTTGACGCTTCTACGGCTGCGCGCTATCGCGACTGACAGATATCCGTGGGTTAGGTGCCTGTCACCTATCCTGATGAGTCCGCACGGTCCATTGCGCCGTAACCCACCATTGGCGCAACGCAGGACTATCGCCTGGTGGGTTACGCGGCGCACTGCGATGGCGCTGATCGGACATTCTCAGGCTTGGCGCCGCTAACCCACCCTGTGGGGTGCGTGATCCGAATAGGGCTTAGCTATTCAACCCAAGCATATCCTTGGCCACTGCTTCGGCCACACGAATGCCGTCGACGCCAGCAGAGAGGATGCCACCAGCGTAGCCGGCGCCTTCCCCGGCCGGATACAGGCCCTTGAGATTCAGACTCTGCAGATCATCGCCACGGGTGATGCGCACCGGCGATGAAGTGCGCGTTTCGATGCCGGTGAGTACCGCATCGGCCAGGTCGAAACCCTTGATCTGCTTGCCGAAGGCCGGTAGCGCCTCGCGGATGGCCTCGATGGCGAAATCCGGCAGCGACGGAGCCAGGTCGCCCAGCTTTACGCCAGGCTTGTAGGAGGGTTGTACTTCACCCAGCGCACTCGACGGCTTGCCAGCGATGAAGTCGCCGACCAGTTGCCCGGGCGCCTCGTAGTTGCGACCGCCGAGCACATAGGCGTGCGATTCCAGGCGCTCCTGCAGTTCCACGCCGGCCAGTGGGCCGCCCGGGTAGTCCTGTTCGGGGGTGATGCCGACGACGATGCCGGCGTTGGCGTTGCGCTCGTTGCGCGAATACTGGCTCATGCCGTTGGTGACCACGCGCTCCGGCTCGGAGGTGGCGGCGACCACAGTACCGCCCGGGCACATGCAGAAGCTGTAGACCGAGCGACCATTGCTGGCGTGGTGCACCAGCTTGTAATCGGCAGCGCCGAGTTTCGGGTGGCCGGCGTACTTGCCCAGGCGAGCGCGGTCGATCAGCGACTGCGGGTGTTCGATGCGGAAGCCGACCGAGAAGGGCTTGGCTTCCAGGTACACGCCGCGGGCATGCAGCATGCGGAAGGTGTCACGTGAGCTGTGACCGAGGGCGAGCACCACATGGCGGCTGAGGATCTGCTCGCCACTTTCCAGCACTACGCCGGTGAGCTGATCGTCTTCGATGAGCAGGTCGCTGACACGCTCCTGGAAACGCACTTCGCCGCCGAGAGCCTTGATCTCTTCACGCATGGTGGCGACCACGCCAGTCAGGCGGAAGGTGCCGATATGCGGCTTGCTGACGTAAAGGATCTCGTCCGGCGCGCCAGCCTTGACGAACTCCTGCAGCACCTTGCGCCCGTGGTGATGCGGGTCCTTGATCTGGCTGTACAGCTTGCCGTCGGAGAAGGTGCCTGCGCCGCCTTCGCCGAACTGCACGTTGGACTCCGGGTTGAGCTGGTTCTTGCGCCAGAGGCCCCAGGTGTCCTTGGTGCGTTGGCGTACTTCCTTGCCGCGCTCGAGCACGATAGGGCGCAGGCCTGCCTGCGCCAGGATCAGCGCGGCGAAGATACCGCAGGGGCCGAAACCGACCACGATCGGGCGTTCGTCCAGCGGCGTTTCAGCTTTGCCCACTGGTTTGTAGGCGATGTCCGGTGCCGGGCCGACATGCTTGTCATCACTCAGGCGAGCGAGCAGGGCGGCTTCGTCTTTCACCTCGCAGTCGATGGTGTAGATGAACGGCATGTCGCCGTACTTCTTGCGCGCATCGTAGCTGCGCTTGAACACGCTGAAGGTCAGCAGGTCATTGTCGGCGATGCCCAGGCGCTGGACGATAGCCGGGCGCAGGGCATCATCGGCATGGTCGAGGGGCAGTTTCAGTTCGGTCAGGCGAAGCATGGGCGGTGTCCTGGTTGGCCGGTGGTGATCCGGCAATGTGAAGAAGGGGCGCGATTGTACGGGATTCGCTGCCCGGATGGAGGGGGCCGGCAATCTCGAACGACTGACGGCTTTGCTCCGTTGAGCGTAGGTGAATGATGTTTTGAAAGCTGCGCCAGTACGGGCTCAGCCACGCTGGCGTTCGATCGCGCGCCCCCGAATGAACATCAGGGCAGCGCCCGCGAAGGCCGCTGTCGCGGCATAGACGATCACGGCTTGCGAGTCGAGGCTGTCGATGATCAGCCCTCCCAGAACCGCACCTGCGGCAATGGCGACCTGGAAGGTCGATGACAGCAGGGCACCAGCGCTTTCCGCGTGATCGATGGCGGCGCGCGCGTTCCAGATCGAGATCGATACCGGGAAGGCGCCGAAGGCGAAACCCCATAGCGCAATCGCGACGAAGGCAATGTTGGCCTGTGTGCCGAAAAGGATCAGCGTGAGTGCAACGGCAGCGATCAGTAACGAGCAACTGGCCACTGCCCAGGCCGGACTGCGCGCGGCGACGGCGCCGCCGGCAAGGTTGCCGAAAAAGCCGCTGACACCGAAGGCCAGCAAGGCAAGCGAGACGGTCGCGACATCCAGGCGGGGAACCTCCTCGAGGAAGGGGCGGATGAAGGTCAGCGCGGCGAAGTGCCCGGAAATGACCAGCAGCCCGGTGCCGATGCCGACGACGACCGCACGCCGCGTCAGCGCTGCCTTGAAGGACGCCAGGCCCGGCGCTGCCGCGGCCGGCAGTTTGGGCAGGGTCAGCATCTGGATCGCCAGCGCCACCACGCCAATACCGGACGCCGCCAGGAAGGTTGCCTGCCAGCCCCACAGTTCCCCCAGGTAGGCACCCAGCGGGGCAGCGAAGATGGTGGCGAGCGAGATGCCCATCATGATGATCGAAATGGCCCGTGGCACCTTGTCCGCGGGCACCAGGCGCAGGGCAAGCGCTGCCATCATGGCCCAGAAACTGCCGAGGGCGAAGCCCAGCAGCCCACGCGCGACCAACAGCACCGTGATATTCGAGGCATAGGCCGAAAGGATGCCGGAGAACACCAGCATGGCCATCAACCCCCAGACGATCTTCTGCCGATCCAGCCGGCCCGAGAACAGCACCACCAGTGGTCCGGCGAATGCGGCGACCACGGCGGTGGCGGTGATGGCCTGGCCCACCGCGCCGTTGGAGACGCCCAGGTCCGCGGCCATCGGTGTCAGCAGGCTGATCGGCAGGAATTCCGCCGTGACCAGGCCGAAGGCGCCCAGGGCAAGAGAGATGACGGCCCACCACGCAGCAGACATGGATCGGGTGTCAGCAGATGAATCGGTATGGAGCATTACGGAATCCTTCATTTTCGTCTCCCGCTAGCTCAGCCGAACTGCAACAGTTCGAGCGAGGGCAACGGCCCACCGGGGAATTGCATCAGGCGCCCACCTTCGGCCAGCTCGCCAAGGTCGATAGCGGCGAAGCCCAGCCGTCAGTTGCTGTCGGGCAAGACACGCAGCTTCATCGACTTTGTGGTCGAGGCCTTTGAGCGGGAAGATTACGTGCGGCGTTTTGCCGGGAGTTTGGGCTAGCACCCCGTTGAGCGATCCATGCCGGTGACACGTGGCGAGGCCACCGGCATTGGCGCGGCTCAGTTACGCATGGCGCCGAAGTGCGCGCAGCCACGCAGCACCTGGCCGTCGAGGCGCAGTTCGGCGCTGAGGTGGTTGACCGCGCCGCTCATGCCGTCGACGCAGCGCTGCGGTGCAACCCACAGATCCAGACGCTGACCGTTGGCTTCGCTGCTGAAACTCAGGCGACCGTCCGGCAGCTGTTCCTCCAGATAAGGCAGGGCCAACGGCTCTTGGTCAGGGCGGTTCAGTACCAGACCCTTGCTACCGACTTCCACTTGCCAGAACGGCTCGTTGCCGCTGGCGCGCAGCGTCAGGCGCTTGAAGTTGAGGTCGTCGCAGCCGTGTCCTTCACCTTGCAGGCGATAGATCTGGCTGACCTCGAAGCGACCATCGCTGCCCTTGCCCTGGCTGCTGCCCAGGCGCCCGGCCAGATCGGCGAACAGGCTGGCCTGGCTATCACTGCCAAGTTGCATGACTTCGCGCTCGATACCGGTGGTGTCGCCATCGACCAGCACGAAGCGACGCTGTTCCTGGCAGGGAGTGAACACCAGTTGACCATTTTCGACCTGGACTTGACCTTGCAGGCGAGTCGCTGGCGGTGGGCCTTCCGGCTTGCCGGTGTAGACCTGGCAGGCGGCCAGGAGGGGGAGGAGGGCGACGCTGGTAAGCAGGGAGCGGGTGATGGACATGAGTCTCTCCAGATACGAGCGGCCACCATAGCCACAGCGCGACCCTGGCTCAAGCCGTTAGCATGAAAGTCGCGCAGCGACTTCCTCCCTGCTGTCCTTCTCCCTCTGGGAGAAGGTGGCGCGAAGCGCCGGATGAGGGGGGCATAGCACGCAGGCTTTCATTGTTCGGCTGCTGTTGCGGCATGCTCCGGCTTTGACTGAGCCGCACGAGTACGGCCTAATTCGCCCCTTCATAAACCGTCGAGCAGCTACTGCAATGCCCAGCCCCGCCATGCGTCCCAGCACGCTTCATTTGCCCCAGGGCCGCTGGGCGACGGTGCTCGATTGCCTGTGCGATCACTTTCCCGCCATCGACCGCGCCACCTGGCTGCAACGTATGGCGCGCGGTCGGGTGCTGGATGCGGCCGGTGCGCCTATCGATGCCACGCACCCTTATCGCGTCGGGCTCAAGGTGCGCTATTTCCGTGAGGTGCCGAACGAAACGCCGATTCCCTTCGACGAGCAGGTGCTGTGGCATGACGAGCACCTGCTCGTCGCCGACAAACCGCATTTTCTGCCGGTGATGCCGGCTGGTGAGTACGTCGAGCAGACGCTCCTGGCACGCCTGATCAAGCGCACCGGCAATCCCGACCTGGTGCCGATCCACCGCATCGACCGGCTGACGGCCGGCCTGGTGCTGTTCTCGGTCAACCCGGCCAGTCGCGGCCAGTATCAGGCACTGTTTCGCCAGCGCGCGGTGGAGAAGTGTTACGAGGCCATCGCCCCTGCATTGCCGCAGCTGCAGTTCCCCTACCTGCACCGTTCACGCATGGTCGATGGTGAGCCGTTCTTTCGCATGCAGGAGGTCGCTGGCGAGGCCAACAGCGAAACCCGAATCGAGGTGCTGGAACGACGCGGCGAACTGTGGCGTTACGGCTTGTCGCCGGTAACCGGGCGTAAGCACCAACTGCGCGTGCATCTGGCCGGGCTCGGTGCGCCCATCGTCGGCGACGATTTCTATCCACAGTTGCTGGAGTCGCGTAATCAGCCGGATGACTACGGCAAGCCGCTCAAGCTGCTGGCGCGCGGCTTGCGCTTCGTCGATCCGGTCAGTGGTCAAGTGCGTGTGTTCGAGAGCGAGTTGCAGCTGCAGTGGTAGCTTCCGCTCGTAGGAGGGGCTTCAGCCGCGAGCTTTTCGCCGCTACGACTGCATGGATGCAGGAGGCAGAGCGAAGCAGGATGCCAGAGCCGAAAGCGTCTTCCACAGTCGCGTAGGGCGTACTCGCGAAGCAGTACGCCGCAGGGGGCGCAAGCTCGCAGCCCAAGCGGCGGACTGTTCGCTGGCGCTCCGAGCGGTCGGGGTTCCGATCTGCCCTACGCGTGGTTCCTGTTCCAGAGCTTGAATAAGGGTTCGGCGAGGAACATCACCAGAAACAGCCGTAGCACCTGCAGGGCAGTGACCAGCGCTACCGATAGCTGCAAGGCTTCGGCGGTCAGGCATAGTTCGGTGATGCCACCGGGCATCATGCCGAGCATCAGTGACAGGTGGTCTTCACCTGCCAGCCAGCCCAGTACCTCGCCGAGTGCGGCAGCCGCCAGCATGGCCAGCAGGGTGAACAGCAGCACGCGGGCGAGAAAACCCGGCGCACTGCGAAAGAAGGCGCGGTCGAAGTGACAGCCCAGGGCGCAACCAATCAGCCACTGGCCGAGCTGGCCGAGGCCTTGCGGCAGGCCCAGATGCAGATCGAAACCGGCGCTGGCAACGGCGCAGGCAGTCAGCGGGCCAAGCATCCAGGGGTTGGGTTGTTTCAGACGTCCCCAGAGCATTGCCAGCACAGCGCCTGCGGCGAGCAGACCAATCAGCCAGGTCCAGTCCACCGGTGCACGAGGTGGCGCGCTGACGTCGGGCAGGCCCCAGGTGAACAACGCTGGAATCAGCAGCACCACCAGCAGCAGGCGCAGGCTGTGCGCTGCTGCCACGCGCGCGGGCTGGGCATCGTGGCGCAGGGCCAGGTTGACCATCTCGCTGGCGCCGCCAGGCATGCTGGCGAAGAAGGCGGTAGCGCGGTCTACGCCGGCACGGCGCAGGATGGCGATGCCGATCAGGCTGAGCAGAAGCGTGCCGAAAGCGCCCATGACGATAACGGGCAAGTGGCTGAGCACCTGTTCCAGCACGTCGCTGGTGAAATGCAGGCCGATGCCGCTGGCCACCAGCCACTGGCCGGCCTTGCGCCCGCCGGGCAGTTCACTGAAGGGGCGGTCGGCCAGACAGCGCACGGCGATGACCGCCAGCAGGGAACCGACCATCCACGGCAAAGGCCAGCCGGCGAGGCTGGCCAGGTAACCGCCGACCACTCCGGCCAGCGGCGTTACCCAAAGATCACGCGGCAGTGGCATCAGCCCCAGCCTTGATCTGCTTGCGGCGACGCATCCAGCGGATGCCCGGTAGGGCCAGCATCAGCGCTACCAGCGCCCACAGCACCAGGGTGATCGGGCTGCCCCAGAGGATGCCCAGGTCACCAGCGGAGATGGACAGCGCGCGACGCAGGTTGTCCTCCATCATCTCACCCAGTACGAAGCCGAGAATCACGGCCGAGAGTGGGAAATCCAGCTTGCGCAGGATATAGCCAAACACGCCAAGCGCGATCATCAATACCAGGTCGAAGGTGGTGCTGTGCACCGCGTAGACACCGACCATGCTGATCACGGTAATAGCGGGTACCAGCACCCAGTTCGGCACGCTGAGCATGCGTGAGAACAGGCCGACCAACGGAATGTTCATCACCAGCAGGATGACGTTACCGATGAACAGCGAGGCGATCAGGCCCCAGACCACGTCGGGCTGCTGTTCGAACAGCAGCGGGCCAGGCGTGATGTTGTACAGAGTCAGCGCACCGATCATCACCGCGGTGGTGCCCGAACCGGGTACGCCAAGGGTCAGCATCGGGATAAGCGAGCCGCAGGCCGAAGCGTTGTTGGCTGACTCGGGAGCGGCCAGGCCGCGCAGGTCGCCCTCACCGAACTTGCCCTTGTCACCCGCCAGACGCTTTTCGGTCATGTAGGTCATGGCGCTGGCGATGGTCGCACCGGCCCCCGGCAGTACGCCAATGACGAAGCCCGCGACCGAGCTGCGAATCATGGTCCAGAAGGTGAAGCAGTATTCCTTGAAGTTGAACAGCACGCGGCCGCTGGCCTTCACGGCCTTCTGACCGTTGTGGGTGTTTTCCAGCATCAGCAGAATTTCGCTGACACTGAAGAAACCGATCACCACGATGACGAACTGGATGCCGTCGGACAGGCTGACGCTGTCGAAGGTGAAGCGGTAGACCCCGGTAGTGGAGTCGACCCCTACCGTGGCCAGTGCCAGGCCGATCAGGGCCGAGAGCAAGGTCTTGACCGGCTTGTCGCCGACCATGCCGCCGAGGCAGGCAATCGCGAAGATCATCAGCACGAAGTACTCGGCAGGACCGAATGCCACCGCCCACTTCGCCAGGATCGGCGCGAACAGCACCACGCCGCAGGTGGCGATCATGCTGCCGGTGAAGGAGCTGACTGCCGACAACGACAGGGCGATACCCGCTTTGCCCTGACGTGCCAGTGGGTAGCCGTCGAGGGTGGTCATCACCGCGGCGGCGTCGCCTGGCACGTTGAGCAGAATGGCGGAAATACGCCCGCCGTATTCGCAGCCCAGATAGACGGCAGCGAGCAGAATCAGTGCGGTTTCCGGCGGCAGGCCTAGGGCGAAGGCCAATGGCAGCAGCAGGGCGACGCCGTTGATCGGGCCCAGGCCTGGCAGCAGACCGACGATGGTGCCAACGAAGGCACCGAACAGGGCAACCAGCAGGTTGGTCGGCCGGGTGGCGACGTCAAAGCCCTGCATCAGAAAATGTAATGTTTCCATCTCAGCTCTCCACCAACGCTTCGAACACGCCCAGTGGCAGCGGAACGTCTAGCGCATAATCGAACAATGCATACAGCAGCACGCCCATCAGGACGCCGCTAATCAGGCACGGCAGCACACGGCCCGTGAACAGCAGGCCCAGGACGAAGGTGGCCAGTGCAGTGCTGAGGACGAAGCCCAGGGGCTCGAAGAGCAGGGCATAGGCCAGCAGGGTGAGGATGCATAAGCTTGCACGCTGCAGCGCCTGGCGGCTGAGCGTCTCCGTCTGCGGGCCTGGCTTGAATACCAGCCAGGCGGCACCAGCAGCCATTAGCGCCAGCAGCAACAGCGGGTAGGCCCTTGGGCCGACAGGGTCGTAGGCGAAGGGGGCCTGGAAACCCCAGGCGATGACTGCGAGAACGGCGCACAACAGCAGCCAGATCGCAGCGAACAGGCGAACGTACATAGCAATGGTCTCTTGCGTAGGGACAGAATTGAACGGCGGTGCAGTTCAATGGCGGGTTCGGCGTCGGGCGACGCCGAACCCGCTGATGCACTTATTCCTGCATCAGGCCGAATTCACCGGCCAGGGTCTTGTACTCGGCAACCTGCTTGTGCACCAGGGTATCGAGGTCATCACCGGTAACCGACAATGGCAGCAGGTCGCGTTGTTCACGCAGCTTGGCGAACTCTTCGCTGGCCAGCAGGGTGTCGAACTGCTGTTTCCACCAGTTGAACTGCTCGTCGCTGACTTCCGGGCCCATGTAGAAACCGCGGATCACCGGCCAGGTGATGTCGTAGCCCTGTTCCTTGGCGGTCGGGATCTCGGCCAGCTTGCCCGGCAGGCGCTCATCGGAGAGCACCGCGAGAATGCGTACTTTCTTCGCTTCCAGCTGCGGGGTGACTTCACCCAGGCCGCTGCTGGTGACCTGTACATGGCCACCGAGCATGGCGGTGAGAGTTTCACCGCCGCCTTCGAAGGCAACATAGCGCAGGTTCTTCGGCTCGATCCCGGCCAGGCGGGCGATCAGCGCGGTCTGCATCCAGTCCTGCCCGCCGATGGTGGCACCAGCGCCGAAGACGATGCTGGAAGGATCTTTCTTCAGGGCCTGAACCAGATCGTCGAGGTTCTTGTACGGAGAGTCGGCGCGCACGGTGATCGCACCGTAGTCGGTACCGACTGCGGCCAGCCAACGTACGGCGTTTTCGTCATAACGACCGAATTTGCCCTGTGCCAGGTTCAGCAGCGAGCCCGAGGAGAAGGCGGTGATGGTGCCCGGGTCCTTGGCGCGCTGGGCGACCACGGCGTTGTAGGCCACGGCGCCGACACCGCCTGGCATGTAGGTGACGCGCATTGGCGCCTTGAGCAGGCCTTCGTCTTTCAGGCCACTCTGGGCCAGTTTGCAGGTCAGGTCGAAGCCGCCGCCGGGTTTGGCCGGAGCGATGCATTCGGGGCGCTTGGGTTCGGCGGCCAGCAGTTGGCTGGCGAAGGCCAGGCAGGCAGTCGCCAGTGCGGCGCGGGTCAGTACGGATTTCATGACGGATGATTCCTCGTGTGTCTTGTTGTTGTTTACCAAATCGGCAGGGTATAGCCGACGATGACGCGGTTCTCATCCGCGTCGCGGGCGAAGTCGGAGCGGAAGCTGGCGTTGCGCACGCGTACGTAGAGGTCCTTGAGCGGGCCGGTTTGCACCACGTACTTGAACTCGATGTCGCGTTCCCATTCGCCGCCACGGTCATCGGAACCGGCAACACGGGCGTCATCGCCACGGATGTAGCGGGTCATGAAGGTCAGGCCGGGAACCCCGATGCTGGCGAAGTTGTAATCGTAGCGGGCCTGCCAGGAACGCTCGTCGGCGTTGGCGAAGTCGTTGATCTGCACGAAGTTGACCAGAAACGGATCGCTGCCATCGATATAGGCGAAGCCGGTGTCGCCGCTCATGTCCTGGAAGCCCAGGCCGAACTTGTGCGCCCCCAGGCCGTAGCTGACCATGGCGTTGAAGGCCTGGTTGTCGACCTTGCCTGCATTGGCTGCGCCGCTGTCACGGCTGACGATGTAACGCACGTCGCTGCTCAGGGTGCCGGCGCCGACTTTATGGCTGCTGAGCAGGCCGAAGAAGTGCTGGCGATAGATGTCATCCAGGTCGGCGAAGTAGTAACGACCGGTGAAACCAGGCGCGAACTTGTAGTCGACGCCGGCGAGGTCGAGGTGGTCGGCTTCGATGCCGGAGGCGAAGCGGTTGTTCTTGGCGTTGAGCACCATCTCCTCGGAGTTGGTCGAGGCGCGGTCGATGACCTTGTCCAGGCGACCACCGGTGAAGGTCAGGCCTTCCAGTTCGGAGGAGGTCAGCAGACCGCCCTCGAATACCTGCGGCAGCAGACGGCTGTCACTGGCCTTGACCACCGGCAACTCTGGCACGTGCGAGCCGTAGCGCAGCTCGGTAGCAGAGACCTTGACCTTGCCCGTCAGGCCCAGGCGGCTGAATTCGTCGGCGGAGCGGCCATCGTCATGTAGCGGCAGCAGATCGGTGCCGGTGCGGCCGCGACCGGAGTCGAGTTTGATACCGAGCAGGCCCATGGCGTCGACACCGAAACCGACGGTGCCTTCGGTGAAGCCGGACTGTAGGTCGAGGCGAAAGCCCTGGCCCCATTCTTCACGCTTGTTCTGGCCTTCGAACTGGCGGAAGTCGCGGTTCAGGTAGATGTTGGTAGCGGTGAGGCTGGCGCTGCTGTCTTCGATGAAGGCGGCGTTGGCGAGGGGGGCAGCGCCGGTAGCGGCGATGGCCAGGCAGAGCAGGCGGACAGGCGGCAGGGCCTGGCGTGAGGCTGCGAGCATCATGTGGTCTCCGTTTTTGTTCTTGTCGCCACCTGGCACCACTGCCAGGTCGCTTGAGCAGGTGGATCGAGCCACCTTGAAACGATGCTATGAGGGCAAGCTTTCACTAGGCTTTCATAGCCGAAAGATTTTCATGATGGTGTGTTGTTACGTCATGGCGGGTCACGCAGGGAAACAAACAAATGCTGCTTTGGCATTTGAGCAATTCACAGCAGTCGTGGCGGCGCTACACTGCGCGCCTTTAACGAAGCTGCAGCTGGAGGTGGCGGTGCGGATTCTGCTGGTCGAAGACCATCCGCAATTGGCGGAAAGCGTGGCCCAGGCGCTGAAAGGAGCCGGCTGGACGGTGGATGTGCTGCATGATGGCGTCGCCGCTGATCTGGCACTGTCCAGCGAGGACTACGCGCTGGCGATTCTCGATATAGGCCTGCCACGCCTGGACGGATTTGCCGTGCTTGCGCGCCTGCGTGACCGTGGCCAGACCCTGCCGGTACTGATGTTGACCGCGCGTGGCGAGGTCAAGGATCGCGTCCATGGCCTCAATCTCGGTGCTGATGACTACCTGGCCAAACCTTTCGAACTCACCGAACTGGAGGCGCGGGTCAAGGCGTTGCTGCGGCGTAGCGTGCTCGGTGGTGAGCAATTGCAGCGCTGTGGCGATCTGGTCTACGACCTGGGCGCCCGCCGTTTCAGTCTCGAGGGCGAGGCTCTTAGTCTCACTGCCCGCGAACAGGCGGTGCTGGAAGCTATGATCGCCAGACCGGGCAGGGTGATGAGCAAGGAACAACTGGCGGCTCAGGTGTTCGGTCTTGATGAGGACGCCAGCCCGGATGCCATCGAAATCTACATCCACCGCCTGCGCAAGAAGCTCGAGGGCAGTGCCGTACGCATCGTCACCTTCCGTGGTCTCGGCTACCTGTTGGAAGCGGTCGAGGCATGAGCCGTGGTGTCAGTCTGCGTGGGCGTCTGCTACGGCGTCTGGCGCTGCTGTTGTCGTTGATCCTGCTGCTGAGCAGCTTCAGTGCCTATTGGAGTGCGCGCCGCGCAGCTGATACCGCCTATGACCGTACGCTGCTTGCATCGGCGCGCGCGGTGGCCGATGGTCTGTATGCCGAGGACGGCCGGTTGCGCGCCAATATTCCCTATGTCGCGCTCGATACCTTCGCCTACGACAGCGCCGGACGCATCTACTACCAGGTGCTCGACCTTCAGGGTAATCAGGTTTCCGGCTATGAGGACCTGCCGCCAGCGCCGCCGGGCACGCCACGTACTGACGATTATCCGGCGCTGGCGCACTTCTACGACGCCGAGTACCGCAACCAGGGTGTGCGTGTGGTCAGCCTGCTGCAGCCAGTCAGCGAACCGCAGCTCAATGGCATCGCTGAAATCCGGGTGGCGGAGACACAGGGCGCGCGCGAGCGCATGGCTCGTGAGCTGCTGATCGGCACCCTGTGGCGTATGGGGTTGCTGTCGGTCAGCGCGCTGCTGCTGGTGTGGTTGGCGGTGAATCTGGCGCTGCGGCCGCTGGAAGCGCTGCGTCGGGAAGTGGCTGAGCGGGCCAGCGATGACCTGCAGCCGCTGCCGGACGGCGGGTTGCCACGTGAGGTGCTGCCGCTGGTGGAAACACTGAACCAGTTTAACCAGCGCCTGCAGGGACTGTTCGAGCGGCAGTCGCAGTTCATTGCCGATGCCGCCCATGAATTGAGAACGCCTCTGGCGGCGCTGAAAGCGCGTATCACTCTAGGCTTGCGTGCCGAGCAGCCCGAGCAATGGCGTAGCACGCTGGAGCAGGTGGCGCAGCAGGGCGACCGCCTGACGTTGCTGGCCAATCAACTGCTGTCGCTGGCACGTATCGAGAGTGGTGCGCGAGCTATTACTGAAGGCGGCGCGCAGCGTATCGACCTCAGCCAGCTGGCGCGTGAAATGGCTCTGGCTATGGCACCACTGGCTCACGCCCGTGGCGTCGCGCTGGCGTTGGAGGCCGACCAGTCGGTATGGATCGATGGCGAACCGACGTTGCTCAACGAATTGCTGAATAACCTGCTGGATAACGCATTGGCGCATACACCAGCCGGTGGCAACCTGATCATCCGCGCACTGACGCCATCGGTGCTTGAGGTCGAAGACGACGGTCCGGGTATTCCCGAGGCCGAGCATGAGAAGGTTTTCGAGCGTTTCTACCGGCGCAGCAGCCTGGGTAATGGTGCGGGCCTTGGTTTGGCCATCGTCGGCGAGATCTGTCGCGCCCATCAGGCTCGAATCAGCCTGCATCAGGTGCAGCCGCATGGCTTGCGGGTGCGTGTCGAGTTTCCTCTGTCAGTGGCTGAGGCTTAGCGGCTGCTGAATCTCCAGCAGATATTGGGAAACCTTGCCACTGTCGCGCAATTGATTCAGGCCACGATTGAAGCGCTGCATCAGCTCGGCGTTGCCCGGTACCTCTCGCGACAGCAGCAGGTGCAGGCTGTCGCTGCGCAGAGGCTTGCGATGAAAGCTCAGGCGCTGGCGTTCGGCAGCGCTGAATTTCTTATAGAGCAGGTCGAAGCCCACCACCTTGTCCACGGGAAACACATCGATGCGCCCGGCCAGCAACTAGCGCAGGCCCTGTTCATCACCGGTCAGGCGTACCACCTCGAGCTCTCCGGCCGCTTCGGCACGTTGAAAGGCTTCGCCGTAGTCATAGCCACGGGTACCCGCAATGCGCAGGCCGCGCAGATCCGCGACATCGTTCCAGTCAAACGCGTGGGTCTTGCGATGAAACAGGTAGTAACCGCTTTCGACCACTGGCTCGCTGATGTGAAAGTGTTGTTCACGTTCGGGGTTGGCAAGCCAGACGGCGCTGCCGTCGCGCGTACCTTGTTCGGCCATTTTCAGCGAGCGTGCCCAGGGGTGAAATTCCCATTGCACTTCGACGCCTTGCAGCGCAAATGCCTCGGCGACGATGCGTGAGGCCACGCCATGGTGGGGCAGGGTTTCCCCGAGGTACGGCGGCCATTCGCCGTTGGTGAGGCGCACCTGCTCGGCAGCCTGGGCGCTGCTGAGCATCAGGACGAGCAGGAGAAATGCGTAACGCATGGCTCTACTTCCTCAAGCGAATGGCTCGAGTGTAGAGGCATTTTGTGATCTGCGTCCCTGTAGATCACCCTTCGGGCCGTCGCGCAGCGACGTCAAAAATTGCTCCCGACAATTTTTTGCCATCCATGGCGAGATGCTTTTACTGCAGCATGCTCATGGCTGCTTCCATGGCGGCGGAGAGGTCTTCGTCGGCCTGCATGTCGACCTGCGGGTCCAGGCCAAGCTTGGAGAATGCCGGTACCTTGCTCCAGTCCAGCTGGGTGTAGGGGTGCTCGCTGCCCAGGTAGCTTTGCAGCGTGGCGACCTGAACGATATCGACGTAATCGACCTTGGCCGAGTCGCGGGTGAAATCCAGATACTGGCTCGGCACGATGGCGATGGGCTCGGGGAACTCCCAGGTACGCAGGATCTTGTCGCCGATGATCGGGTGAATCTGCTCGATCACGTGATTGAGGCTGATGGAGTCGGCCAGCAGTTCGTTGTGTTCTTCGGCATAGGTGAGGATCGGCAGCACGCCGATCTGGTGCACCAGGCCGGCGAGGGTGGCCTGGTCCGGCATCAGGCGGGTGTAGTGACGGCACAACACGTGACAGATACCGGCGATCTCGGTGCTCTTGTTCCACACCTCGCGCATCTTGCGGTCGACCACGTCGCTGGTGGCCTGGAACATCTGCTCCATGGCCAGGCCGGTGGCCAGGTTGCAGGTGTAATTGATGCCCAGACGGCTGACGGCCATCTGCAGGTCGGTGATTTCCTTGTTGCTGCGCAGCAGCGGGCTGTTGACCACCTTGATGATGCGCGCGGTGAGGGCTGCGTCGTTACCGATTACCTTGCTGATCTGCGGAATGCCCACATCCGGGTCTTCCGCTGCTTCACGCACCCGCAATGCCACCTCGGGCAAGGTGGGCAGTACCAGCTCATCGTTCTCGATGGCGTGGATCAGTTCCTGTTGGACTTTTTCGGCAAGCTTGCTCATGAAATAGCTCTCTTAGGCGATCCGATGCGGCGCCGGGGAAGTTTAGTCAGCGCTGGATTTCCTGGTCGGCATCCAGCTGATAAGGCAGATCGAGCAGGGTCAGCGTCGGGCCCTCACTGCTGCCGAGGTGAATACGGCCGTCGTTCACGGCATCTTCCTGCAGCACGGCGAGCAACTCGATGGCGTCGCCGGCCTGGGCCGCCAGCACCACTTCACCGACGCTGGAGCCATGGACCGGGGAGAACAATTCGATGCCGACGGCCGGCAGCTCGGAGCCGACCAGGCGCAGCCGCTGCAGGCGACGCTTGAGCTTGCCCAGGTACTGCATGCGCGCGACGATCTCCTGGCCGGTGTAGCAGCCCTTCTTGAAGCTTACGCCGCCGAGGGCCTGCAGGTTGATCATCTGCGGAATGAACAGCTCACGTGTGGCGCCGAACACCTGGCCCACGCCGGCACGAACCTGAGCCAGTAGCCAGTCGTTCAGCGGCGCCTGCGGCAGCGCGGCGGCCAGGCGGCCTTGCAGTTGTTCTGTTTCGGCGGCCGGAGCCCACAACTCGGCACGGCCATCGCTCAGGCGCACGGCAATTAACGGTCCAGCGCTGGTGATGGAGTCGCTGGCAGAGCCCAATTGCAGGCCAAGCTCGCCGAGCACGGCGTCGCCGCCGGCCAGGCCGAAACGGACCCAGGCGGCGCTTTCATCGCTGAGCTTGGATTTGGAGAACACCGCATATTTCTGCAGATCGGCCTGCTGCGACTCGATCAGTTCGCGTGCCATGGCCAGCAGATAGCCGTCTTCCACCGCGACGATGCGAAAGCTCGACAACATGCGGCCCTTGGGCGTGCAGCGGGCGCCAAGACTGGATTGGCTGGCGCTGAGGTAATTGAGGTTGCAGGTCACTTGGCCCTGCAGGAACTTGGCTGCGTCCGCGCCGCGAACGGCGAGCAGGCCTTCGTGATCGAGGAGGGTGAAGTAAGCGCTATCGGCCATGATGCAAATCGAGTCACTGAATAAAGGTCAGGGGCATCATCATAGTGGGCAGGGCAGGGCCTTGTCAGCGCAATTGCGCAGCGTCGCGGTGAACAGCGACGCAATTCGCCGTTATACTGCCGGCCTCGTTCGAGGAGTCCGTTGCATGGTTGAGCAAAGTGAACTGAATCGCCTGTTCTGGCATAGCCGCCGTGGCATGTTGGAGCTGGATGTGCTGCTGGTACCTTTCGTCAAGGAGGTGTACCCGAGCCTGGATGTCGAGAACCAGGCGCGCTATCGCAAACTGCTGGAATGCGAGGATCAGGACATGTTCGGCTGGTTCATGCAGCGCGGCGAGCCCGAGGATGCCGATCTGCGTCACATCGTGCGCATGATCCTGGACCGTGTCCAACCCAAGTGATGTTTTCGAGTGCCGTTGGCAGCCATCACGCTGGCTGCTGAGGCTCTATCTGTCGGTCCTGGCGTTGGCCTTGCTGGCGCCGTGGCTGGCCGACATTCCCACCTGGTCGAAGCTGCTGTCATTCGTGGCGTGCCTTGCGCATGCCGCCTGGGTGCTGCCGCGACACGTTCTGCTGACGGCGCCGAAGGCCATCACCGGACTGCGCCGTGATGGATTCGGCTGGCATCTATACAGCGCTGCAACTGGCTGGCAGGCGGTGCAACTACGTCCTGACAGCCTGGCCTTGCCGCTGGTCGTGGTGCTGCGCTATCGCTTGCCAGGCCAGTGCTTCAGTCGCGGCTCGTGCATTCCGTGTGACGCGTTGGCGCCGGAGCAGCACCGGCGCCTGCGTTTGCGTCTGAAGTTCAGCCGGCGGCGCTGGGCTGAGCCTGGGGCGTCGGCGTCAGAATAGTGTCGCGGGCTTCGGCCAACTGCTCGGGGTAGTCGAGGGTGTAGTGCAGCCCGCGGCTCTCATGGCGCTGCATGGCCGAGCTGATCATCAGCTCGGCGACCAGGGCGAGGTTGCGCAGCTCGATCAGGTCGCGACTGACCTTGTAGTTGGAGTAGAACTCATCGATCTCGTCCTGCAGCAGGCGCACGCGATGTTGCGCGCGCTGCAGGCGCTTGTTGGTGCGCACGATGCCGACGTAGTCCCACATGAAGCGGCGCAGCTCGTCCCAGTTGTGGGCGATGATCACGTCCTCGTCCGAGTCGGTCACCTGGCTGGCGTCCCAGTCCGGCAGGTCGCTGGGCATCTCGATCGTGTTCAACTGCTCGGTGATATCCGCGCAGGCCGAGCGCGCATAGACGAAGCATTCGAGCAGCGAATTGCTGGCCATGCGGTTGGCGCCATGCAGGCCGGTAAAGCTGGTTTCGCCGATGGCATACAAGCCTGGTACGTCGGTACGGCCATGCTGATCGACCACCACACCGCCGCAGGTGTAATGCGCTGCGGGGACGACTGGGATGGCCTGCCTGGTGATGTCGATGCCAAAGCCCAGGCAGCGCTCGTAGACGGTGGGGAAGTGACTCTTGATGAACTCGGCGGGCTTGTGACTGATGTCCAGATAGACGCAGTCGACACCCAGACGCTTCATTTCATGGTCGATGGCGCGGGCGACGATATCGCGCGGTGCCAGTTCGGCGCGTTCGTCGAAGCGCTGCATGAAGCGTTCGCCATTGGGCAGCTTGAGCAAGCCGCCTTCGCCACGTACGGCTTCGGTGACCAGGAAGCTCTTGGCTTGTGGGTGATACAGGCAGGTGGGGTGGAACTGGTTGAACTCCAGATTGCCGACGCGGCAGCCGGCCCGCCAGGCCATGGCAATGCCGTCGCCGCAGGCGCCGTCCGGGTTGCTGGTATAGAGGTAGACCTTGGCTGCGCCGCCGGTGGCGAGAATCACGAAGCGCGCGCTGAAGGTGTCCACTTCACCGCGAGCACGATCCAGTACGTAAGCCCCCAGACAGCGCTCACCATCCAGGCCGAGTTTGCGTTCGGTGATCAGGTCGACGGCGACGCGTTGCTCCAGTAGTTCGATGTTCGGGCGTTGCCGGGCCTGCTCCAGCAGCGTATTGAAGATCGCTGCGCCGGTAGCGTCGGCTGCGTGAATGATGCGTCGATGGCTATGGCCACCTTCGCGGGTCAGGTGGAACTCGAAACCGCCATCCTCGCGCGCGGTTTCATCGTCGCGGGTAAAAGGCACGCCCTGGTCGATCAGCCACTGGATGGCTTCGCGGCTGTGTTCTACCGTGAATCGCACTGCGTCTTCGCGGCACAGGCCGGCGCCTGCGTCGAGGGTGTCGGCGACATGGGATTCGACCGTGTCGGTGTCGTCCAGGACTGCCGCTACACCACCTTGCGCCCAGTAGGTCGAGCCGTTGGCAAGATTGCCTTTGCTCAAGACCGCGATGCGCAAGTGGGTTGGAAGGGTAAGGGCGAGGGTCAGGCCGGCGGCACCGCTGCCGATAACCAGAACGTCGTGCTGGAAGTGTTGGCTCATGTCCGAGTTCCGCGTGAAAGCGAGCCCTAGTATATAGAGAGGGGCAGCGGCACAATAGGTGGCTTATGACCGACCGTGGTGCTCGGGAACTTTCTTAGTCATTAAGGTTCCATAGAGGGTCGCCCATATAAGGGAGAGCGCTTGCGCGTGCCTGCATCTGAAGTCAGCGGAGGGTGTGGGAAATGAGCGGCGATAAGATTATTTGCGCGAGCGGAAAGGTTCCGCTGGCGCCATTCCCGGCAGAGAAAAGTAATCTTTGCGGGAAGCTTGCTTGGAGGGGAGAACTTTTGCGTAAGACCCGAGTCTATCTTGGCAAGCTGATTCGCTTACGGGCGCAAGCCTCCTCCAAGCCTAATGAGGAGCGTGCATGCTAACCCAGGAAGATGATCAGCAACTGGTCGAGCGAGTGCAGCGTGGTGACAAGCGTGCCTTCGATCTGTTGGTGCTGAAGTATCAGCACAAGATCCTCGGTTTGATCGTGCGATTCGTGCACGACACCCACGAGGCTCAGGATGTCGCTCAGGAGGCGTTCGTAAAAGCCTACCGAGCGCTTGGAAACTTTCGCGGGGACAGCGCGTTCTATACGTGGCTGTACCGCATCGCCATCAACACGGCGAAGAATTATCTGGTGTCCCGCGGTCGGCGGCCACCGGATAGTGATGTAAGTAGCGATGACGCGGAGTTCTACGATGGCGATCACGGCCTCAAGGACATCGAGTCACCGGAGCGGGCATTGCTGCGCGACGAGATCGAAGCCACCGTGCATCGAACCATCGCCCAGTTGCCAGATGACCTACGCACGGCTCTGACCTTGCGTGAGTTTGAAGGTCTGAGTTACGAGGACATTGCCGGTGTCATGCAGTGTCCGGTAGGAACAGTGCGTTCACGGATCTTCCGTGCACGTGAGGCAATTGATAAGTCCCTGCAGCCTCTGCTGCAGGAAACCTAAGGCAGCGGCGACAGCCAAGAGAGGAACGCCATGAGTCGTGAAACCCTGCAGGAATCGCTGTCCGCGGTGATGGATAACGAAGCGGACGAACTGGAACTGCGGCGTGTGCTCGCAGCCAGCGAAGATGGCGAGCTACGTGGCACCTGGTCGCGTTACCAGGTCGCCCGTGCAGCCATGCATCGTGAACTGTTGGTGCCGCAACTGGATATCGCATCTGCGGTGTCTGCGGCGCTGGCCGACGAAGCAGTTCCAACACGCAAAGCACCCATCTGGCGTAGCGTCGGGCGTGTAGCCGTAGCAGCGTCGGTGACTGTTGCAGTGCTGGCGGGTGTGCGCTTCTATAACCAGGATGACCTGAGCGGTGCTCAACTGGCTCAGCAGGAAGCCTCTCCGGTGCTTTCGGTACCTCAGGTGCAAGGTCCTGCATTGCTCGCTGGTTACAACAGCAGCGAGGAAGTCGGCGAAGCAGCTGAAGCTGGCACTGCCAGCTGGCATGAGCAGCGTCTGCCGAACTACCTGCGTCAACATGCGCAGGAAGCCGTGATGGGTAGCGGTGAAACCGCTCTGCCTTATGCTCGGGCTGCAAGTCTGGAAAACCGCTAAGCGCTAAGGAGTCACATGCGCGCGATTCCCCTCTACCTTCTCGGTGGTCTGCTGGCTCTGCCGGTTCAGGCCTCCGAGGTGCAGGACTTGCTCGGGCGCCTCGCTGCGGCAGAGCGCCAGCAAAGCTTCCAGGGTACGTTCATCTATGAGCGCAATGGGAGTTTTTCCACCCATGCCGTGTGGCATCAGGTGGAAGAAGGGGGCGAAGTTCGCGAGCGCCTTCTGCAGCTCGATGGTCCTGCCCAGGAAGTATTCAAGGTCGATGGTCAGGCTCAGTGCGTCAGTGGCGCGTTGGTCGATCAGGTCAGTGAGGGGCAAGCCTGGCCTGCCCGTCAGCTGGATGCCGAGCAACTGAGCAACTGGTACGACATTCGTGTCGCCGGTCAGTCGCGCATCGCCAATCGTCCTGCCGACGTTCTGGTGTTGGCGCCCAAGGATCAGCACCGTTACGGCTTCGAGTTACACCTGGATCGAGAAACCGGCCTGCCGTTGAAATCTCTGCTCTTGAACGAGCGCGGTCAGCTTCTGGAGCGATTCCAGTTCGCTCAGCTGGATACCTCCGCCCCCGTGGCGAGCGCCATGCAACCGAGTTCGGGATGTCGTCCGGTACGTTTGCGTGCTGCCGACAGCATGGCCGAAGGCAGCTGGCGTTCGGATTGGCTGCCTCCAGGCTTTACCTTGACTGCCGCGCAGCTACGTCGTGATCCTTCTTCTGATAACTCTGTCGCCTACATGATGTACGGCGATGGTCTGGCACGATTCTCGGTTTTCCTTGAGCCCTTGAAAGGCAGCGTTGTTGATGATGCGCGCAGCCAGCTGGGGCCGACCGTTGCCGTTTCGCGGCGCATGAGCACCGATGCAGGTGACGTGATGGTTACCGTGGTCGGTGAGATTCCTTTGGGTACTGCCGAGCGTATCGCCCTGTCCATGCGTGCCGGAGTGCCTGAACAGGCTAGCCAATGATCGAAGAGCAGGGGCGTGTAGTGGCGCTTGAGCCCGGCGCTGTCTGGGTCGAGACGCTACGCAAGAGCACCTGCTCGAGTTGTTCGGCCAATGCGGCGTGCGGTCAGGGGTTGATGGATCGTCTCGGCGTAGGTCGGCAGCGCGGTTACGTGCGCGCCCTCAGTCAAACGCCTCTGGCCGTCGGCGACACCGTGATCATCGGTGTGCGCGAAGATCTGCTGGTGCGCAGTTCTCTTCTGGTTTATCTGCTTCCTCTTCTGGGTCTGTTCGCCGCTGCGCTGCTGGCGGACGGTCTGGGTCTGTCCGAGCCTCTGGTGATCTTCGCCGGCCTGAGTGGTCTGCTTGCCAGTTGGCTATTGGTTCGCTGGCGCGCTGCTCGCGTTGCCGAGAACCCCTTATTACAGCCCGTTGTCCTAGGTGCGCTGCTGGTGTCTGTTCCAGCGGCGGGTTGAGAGTGTCCGAGTTTTACATGGGGAGTCGTAGTTCGATGAGAAAACTCAAGTCCATTGCGCCGCTGCTGGCGGTTGCCTTGCTCTGGGGGCAAAGTCTGTTCGCTCAGGCCAGCCTGCCAGACTTCACCAATCTGGTAGAGGAAGCTTCGCCTGCGGTCGTCAATATCAGTACCCGCCAGAAGATGCCCGAGCGCGCCGTTGCCGGGCAGCCAGGGATGCCTGATCTGGAAGGTCTGCCGCCGATGTTCCGCGAGTTCTTCGAGCGCAGCATCCCGCAGGCTCCGCGTAATCCGGGCGGCCGCCAGCGCGAGGCGCAATCGCTGGGCTCTGGTTTCATCATTTCGCCGGATGGCTACATCATGACTAACAATCATGTGGTCGCCGATGCTGACGAGATCATCGTGCGTCTCTCCGATCGCAGCGAGCTGGAAGCCAAGTTGATTGGCGCCGATCCGCGCAGCGATGTCGCGCTGCTCAAGGTCGAGGGCAAGGATTTGCCTGTGGTGCGCCTGGGTAAGTCCGACGAGCTGAAGGTCGGCGAGTGGGTGCTGGCCATCGGTTCGCCGTTCGGCTTCGATCACTCGGTGACCGCCGGTATCGTCAGTGCCAAGGGGCGTAACCTGCCGAGCGACAGCTACGTGCCGTTCATCCAGACCGATGTGGCGATCAACCCGGGTAACTCCGGCGGCCCGCTGTTCAACCTGCAAGGTGAAGTAGTGGGTATCAACTCGCAGATCTTCACCCGTTCCGGCGGCTTCATGGGGCTCTCCTTCGCCATTCCGATGGAAGTGGCCATGCAGGTCGCCGACCAGCTCAAGGCCGACGGCAAGGTCACTCGTGGCTGGCTCGGTGTGGTGATTCAGGAAGTGAACAAGGATCTGGCTGAATCCTTCGGCTTGGAGAAACCGGCTGGCGCGCTGGTTGCGCAGGTGCTGGAAGACGGCCCGGCGGACAAGGGCGGCCTGCTGGTGGGCGACGTGATTCTCAGCCTCAATGGCAAACCGATCATCATGTCGGCCGATCTACCGCACCTGGTTGGTGGGCTGAAGCCAGGCGAGAAGGCCGAACTGGATGTGGTGCGTGATGGCTCGCGCAAGAAACTCAGCGTCACGGTCGGTACGCTGCCTGAAGAAGGTCAGGAGCTTGCCTCGGCGGGTTCGGCGCAGGGTGCCGAGCGCAGCAACAATCGTTTGGGCGTGACGGTGGTCGAGCTGACTGCCGAGCAGAAGAAAGGCCTCGACCTCAAAGGCGGGGTTGTCGTGAAGGAAGTGCTCAACGGCCCTGCAGCCATGATTGGCCTGCGTCCGGGCGATGTGATCACTCACCTGAATAATCAGGCCATCGATTCAACCAGCACCTTCACCCAGGTGGCGCAGGAACTGCCGAAGAATCGTTCGGTGTCCATGCGAGTGCTACGTCAGGGGCGTGCCAGCTTCATTACGTTCAAGCTGGCTGAATAAGTCGGGTACGTTGAAAAAGGCGCTTTCGGGCGCCTTTTTCGTATCTGCACCAGCGCTGTGCAGGCGTGACGCGGTCGCGAGGGATCGGGTACAATCCGCGGCTATTTTCGGCAAGCGTCTTGCCTGTGCCTTCTTTGAGTGTTGATCTGTGAGTGACCTGAGTCATATCCGCAATTTTTCCATCATTGCCCACATTGACCACGGCAAGTCCACCTTGGCTGACCGTTTCATCCAGATGTGCGGCGGTCTCACCGCGCGTGAAATGGAGGCTCAGGTTCTGGACTCCATGGACCTGGAGCGTGAGCGCGGCATCACCATCAAGGCCCACAGCGTCACCCTTCACTACAAGGCCAATGACGGCAAGACCTACCAACTGAACTTCATCGATACGCCCGGCCACGTCGACTTCACTTACGAAGTCTCGCGCTCGCTGGCGGCATGCGAAGGTGCATTGCTGGTGGTCGATGCCGGGCAGGGCGTCGAGGCGCAGTCGGTTGCCAACTGCTACACCGCCATCGAGCAGGGGCTGGAAGTAATGCCCGTGCTGAACAAGATGGACCTGCCGCAGGCCGACCCGGACCGCGTCAAGGACGAGATCGAGAAGATCATCGGCATCGACGCCACCGACGCCGTGGCCTGCAGCGCCAAGAGCGGCATGGGCGTGGACGAGGTGCTCGAACGCCTGGTGCAGACCATTCCGGCGCCGACCGGCGAGATCGATGCGCCGCTGCAGGCGTTGATCATCGATTCCTGGTTCGACAATTATCTGGGCGTGGTCTCGCTGGTGCGCGTGCGCCAGGGCCGCGTGAAGAAGGGCGACAAGATTCTGGTCAAGTCCACCGGCAAGGTGCACCTGGTCGACAGCGTTGGTGTATTCACCCCGAAACACACCGCTACTGCTGATCTCAAAGCCGGTGAAGTGGGCTTCATCATCGCCAGCATCAAGGACATTCATGGTGCGCCGGTGGGTGACACCCTGACCCTGTCCTCTACCCCAGAGGTCGAAGTACTGCCGGGCTTCAAGAAGATCCAGCCGCAGGTGTACGCCGGCCTGTTCCCGGTCAGCTCAGACGATTTCGAGGACTTCCGCGATGCCCTGCAGAAGCTGACTCTCAACGATTCATCGCTGCAGTACGCGCCGGAAAGCTCCGATGCCCTGGGCTTCGGTTTCCGTTGCGGCTTCCTCGGCATGCTGCACATGGAGATCATCCAGGAGCGCCTGGAGCGCGAGTACGACCTGGACCTGATCACCACCGCGCCGAGTGTAATCTACGAGATCGAGCTCAAGACGGGTGAAACCATCACCGTGGACAACCCGTCCAAGTTGCCGGACGTTTCGGCAGTGGCCGACTTCCGCGAGCCAATAGTCACCGCGACCATCCTGGTGCCGCAGGAACACCTGGGTAACGTCATCACCCTGTGCATCGAGAAGCGTGGCGTGCAGCGCGACATGCAATTTCTCGGGTCGCAGGTTCAGGTTCGCTACGACCTGCCGATGAACGAAGTGGTGCTGGACTTCTTCGACCGTCTGAAGTCGACCAGCCGTGGTTATGCGTCGCTGGACTATCATTTCGACCGCTACCAGTCTGCCAATCTGGTCAAGCTGGACGTACTGATCAACGGCGACAAGGTCGATGCTCTGGCCTTGATCGTTCACCGCGACAACGCGGCCTACAAGGGCCGTGCCTTGACCGAGAAGATGAAGGAACTGATTCCTCGGCAGATGTTCGATGTGGCGATCCAGGCAGCCATCGGCGGTCAGATCATCGCGCGGACCACTGTCAAGGCGCTCAGAAAGAACGTACTGGCCAAATGTTACGGTGGCGACGTGAGCCGTAAGAAGAAGCTGCTCGAGAAGCAGAAGGCCGGTAAGAAACGCATGAAGCAGGTCGGTAACGTGGAAATCCCACAGGAAGCCTTCCTCGCCGTGCTCAGGTTGGATAGCTAAGGCTCTATGTCGATCAATTTCCCGCTCCTGTTGGTTATCGCGGTCGCCGTCTGCGGCTTCCTGGCCCTGATCGATCTGATTCTTCTGGCTCCGCGCCGCCGTGCGGCGATTGCGGCGTACCAGGGACGGGTCGACGATCCTGACGACAGGGTGCTGGAACGTCTGAGCAAGGAGCCCTTGCTGGTCGAGTACGGCAAATCCTTCTTCCCGGTGCTGGCCATCGTGCTGGTGCTGCGCTCGTTTCTGGTGGAACCTTTCCAGATTCCTTCCGGGTCGATGAAGCCGACCCTGGAAGTAGGCGATTTCATCCTGGTCAACAAGTTCGCCTACGGTATTCGTCTGCCGGTGATCGACGAGAAGATCATCGAGGTGGATAACCCGCAGCGCGGCGATGTGATGGTGTTCCGCTATCCCAGCGACCCGACCATCAACTACATCAAGCGCGTGGTGGGGCTGCCGGGTGATCGCATCGAGTACACCCAGGGCAAGCGTCTGCTGATCAATGGCGAGCCGGTGGCCGAGAAGCTGATCGGTGAGGAGCCGGGCAGCCTGGGTGGTGCGATGCTCTATCAGGAGCGTCTGGGCCAGGTCGAACACACCATCCGCAAGGAAATGACCCGCATGCGCCGCGAGCCCGGCGGCCAATGGGTGGTGCCGGAAGGGCACTACTTCATGATGGGCGACAACCGTGACAACTCCAACGACAGCCGTTACTGGCGCGATCGTCATATTCCTCAGGAGCTGTGGGGCATGGTCCCAGACGACCATATCGTCGGCAAGGCCTTCGCCATCTGGATGAGCTGGCCGGAACCCAAGACCAGCAATCTGCCCAACTTCTCTCGGGTCGGCCTGATTCATTGAGCACTGGCGCGCTGTTCAATGCAGCGCCACAGGCTATAAATAGTCTAGCCGTCAGGCTTTCCAACAAGACCGTCTATTGGGGATACACATGACTTTCGCGCGCTCGCAGCAGGGGCTTTCCATTCTGGGTTGGCTGGTGGTTCTGGCCGTGGTGGCATTCTTCGCCAGCACTGCCTTCAAGGTGATGCCCCACTATCTCGACTACATGTCGCTGGAGAAGATCATCACTTCGGTGGAAACCGACAAGGCGTCGGATGTACGCACCGTCGGTGAGTTTTACAACCATGTGAGCAAAGGCATGCAGGTCAACAACATTCGTGACCTGAACATGCGCGACGCTCTGCAGGTCAAGGTGGAGAACAATGAGTTTCTGGTCCACCTCAAGTATGAAAAACGCGAGCCGCTGATCGAGAACCTCGATCTGGTGGTGAATTTCGACAAAGAATTTCGTGTACGGATGCCGTGACTCCCAATCTGTCCCGCCTCGAGCGCAAGCTCGGCTATAGCTTCAAGGATCAGGACCTGATGGTCCTGGCCCTGACCCATCGCAGTTTCGCCGGCCGCAACAATGAGCGGCTGGAATTTCTCGGTGATGCCATTCTCAATTTCGTCGCCGGTGAAGCGCTGTTCGAGCGCTTCCCGCAAGCCCGCGAAGGCCAGCTGTCGCGCCTGCGCGCACGCCTGGTCAAGGGCGAGACGCTAGCCGTGTTGGCGCGCGGTTTCGAGCTGGGCGAATACCTGCGCCTGGGCTCTGGTGAGCTGAAAAGTGGCGGCTTTCGTCGCGAGTCGATCCTGGCCGATGCTCTGGAGGCGCTGATCGGCGCCATCTATCTGGACACCGGTATGGATGCAGCACGCGAGCGCGTGCTGGACTGGCTGACCGGCGAGCTGGATGGCCTGACCCTGGTCGACACCAACAAGGACCCGAAAACGCGCCTGCAGGAGTTCCTGCAATCGCGTGCCTGCGAGCTGCCTCGTTACGAGGTGGTGGACGTACAGGGCGAGCCGCACTGCCGTACCTTCATGGTCGAGTGCCAGGTTTCCCTGCTCAATGAAAAGACCCTGGGCCAGGGCGGCAGCCGGCGTATCGCCGAGCAGGTCGCTGCGGCTGCGGCGCTGATCGCCCTCGGGGTGGAGAATGGCAATGACTGATGCACCTGTGACCCGTTGCGGCTACGTCGCCATCGTCGGCCGGCCCAACGTGGGCAAGTCGACGCTGCTCAACCACATCCTCGGGCAGAAGTTGGCGATCACTTCGCGTAAACCGCAGACCACCCGCCACAACATGCTCGGGATCAAGACCGAGGGCGAGATTCAGGCCGTCTACGTCGACACGCCCGGCCTGCACAAGCAGAACGATAAGGCACTCAACCGCTACATGAACCGTAGCGCCTCCACCGCGCTGAAAGACGTTGATGTCGTGGTGTTCGTGGTCGACCGCATGCGCTGGACCGACGAAGATCAACTGGTGCTGGAGAAGGTGCAGCACGTCAAATGTCCGATCCTGCTGGCGGTGAACAAATCCGACCGCCTGGAAGACAAGAGCGAGCTGCTGCCGCACCTGGGCTGGCTGGCCGAGCAATTGCCGCAAGCCGAGATCGTACCGATCTCCGCGCTGCAGGGGCAGAACCTCGACACCCTGGAGAAGCTGGTAGGCGAGCGCCTGCCGGAGTCCGAGCATTTCTACCCGGAAGACCAGATCACCGACCGTTCCAGCCGCTTCCTGGCGGCCGAGCTGATCCGCGAGAAGATCATGCGCCAGCTCGGTGCCGAGCTGCCGTACCAGATCACCGTAGAGATCGAGGAATTCAAACAGGAAGGCCGTATCCTGCATATCCATGGTCTGATCCTGGTGGAGCGCGACGGACAGAAGAAGATCATCATCGGCGACAAGGGTGAGCGCATCAAACGCATCGGCCAGGAAGCGCGCAAGGACATGGAAACCATGTTCGACTCCAAGGTGATGCTCAACCTCTGGGTCAAGGTCAAAGGTGGCTGGTCCGACGACGAACGCGCCCTGCGTTCGCTGGGTTACCTGGATTGATCGAGGCGCCATACGCATCCTCGTTGTTGCTCATGGCGCATTCTGGCGGTTAACCACATGACTTCTGCCGCCTACGTTCTGCATAGCCGTCCGTACAAGGAAAGCAGCGCCTTGGTGGATTTCTTTACCGCCCAGGGCCGCGTGCGTGCCGTGCTACGCGCCGCACGCGGCAAGGTCGGCAGCATCGCCCGGCCTTTTGCGCCGTTGGAGCTGGAGCTGCGCGGGCGGGGCGAGCTGAAGACCGTCGGCCGCCTGGAAAGCGCCGGCATTCCTCTGTTGCTGACCGGCGAGGCGCTGTTCTCAGGGCTCTATCTCAACGAACTGCTGATCCGCCTGCTGCCGGCCGAAGACCCGCACCCCGTGATGCTCGAACACTATGGCCTCACCTTGCAGGCACTGGCTGCCGGCCGGGCGCTGGAGCCGCTGTTGCGTGCGTTCGAATGGCGTCTGCTGGACGAGCTGGGCTATGGTTTCGCCCTGGATCGTGACCAGCACGACCAACCCATCGATCCGACTGCACTTTACCGTTGGCAGCAGGACATAGGCCTGGTGCCGGTGGTACAACTGCAACCCGGTGTATTCCAGGGCCGCGAACTGTTGGCCATGGCCGAAGCCGACTGGCAGACCCCAGGCGCGCTGGCTGCCGCCAAGCGTCTGATGCGTCAGGCGCTGGCACCTCACCTCGGCGGCAGGCCCCTGGTCAGCCGCGAACTTTTCATGACGCTCAAGGAGTCCAAGCGTGACTGAGGCCAATCGTATTCTGCTCGGCGTGAACATCGACCACGTCGCCACCCTGCGCCAGGCTCGTGGCACGCGCTACCCGGACCCGGTCAAGGCCGCGCTGGACGCCGAAGAAGCCGGCGCCGATGGCATTACCGTGCACCTGCGTGAAGACCGCCGGCACATTCAGGATCGCGACGTACGTGTGCTGGCCGACGTGCTGCAGACGCGAATGAACTTCGAGATGGGCATCACCGATTTCATGCTTGGTTTCGCCGAGCAGATCCGTCCGGCGCATGTCTGCCTGGTACCGGAAACCCGCCAGGAACTGACCACCGAAGGCGGTCTGGACGTGGCCGGGCAGGAGGCGCGTATCGCCGCGGCGGTGGAGCGTCTGACGCTGGCCGGTTGCGAGGTGTCGTTGTTCATCGACGCCGAAGAGCGGCAGATCGAAGCGGCCATGCGCGTCGGCGCGCCGGCCATCGAACTGCATACCGGTCGCTATGCTGATGCGCACACCGCGGAAGAAGCTGCGCATGAGCTTTCACGCATTCGCGATGGCGTTATCTGCGGCCTGAACCACGGGCTGATCGTCAACGCCGGTCACGGTTTGCACTACCACAATGCCGAGGCTGTCGCCGCGATTCCCGGCATCAACGAACTGAATATCGGCCACGCCATCGTTGCCCATGCGTTGTTCGTCGGTTTCAAGCAGGCCGTCGCCGAGATGAAGGCGCTGATCGTCGCCGCTGCTTACCGCGGCTAGCGTACTTTGTGGGAGGGGCTTCAGCCGCGACTTTCGATGGTCTATAGCCGCTGAAGCGCCTCCCACTTCGTTCAATCCTGGCTGAAAGCCTGAACCATCTGCCTGGCGAGCGCCTCGACGGCATCATTGCGTTGATGGCCGAGAATCAGTTTGATGTGGTACTCGCCAAGGGTGGGCAAGCCTTGTTCTGCGCCGAGTCGGCGTAGCGGCGGCTTGACCAGGCTGCGGGGGAAAGGCGCGATGGCCAGGTCGGCGGTCATTGCCGCTTCCTGGCCGGCGCACTGCTCACAGGAATAGGCGATACGGTACGCCAGCCCTTGTCGATCCAGCGCATCGAGCGCGGTGCGGCGCCAGGCGCAGCCGGGCTTGGCCAGTGCCAGCGGCAATGGCGAGCGCTGCATGGCTAGGCCACCGTCACGCCCGGCCCAGACCAGTTCCTCCGAATAGATCACTTCGCCGCGCGCATCATCCAGGCCGTCGTTGCCGGCGTTGATCAGGGTCAGGTCCAGCTCGCCGGCATCCAGCTTGGCCACCAGATCCACGCTGCGCCCCACGTTAACCTCGACCTCCACACCCGGATGGCTGCGGGCGAACAGCATGAGTACGCCGGGCAGCACACGGTCGCCGATATCGTTCGGCGTACCGAAGCGCACGCGCCCGGCCATGCCCGAGTTCTACATGCCGGCCATGTGGCCGCAGGATCTGCAGAACGCCATCGTCGATTGGGTTGGCGCCTGGTTCTGGCGTCGGCGCATGCGTCGTCTGCTGGCGCAGAACATCGAGGGAAGGATCCGCCTGGGCGGTGCCCGTGGTGTGGTAGAGCAGGGCGCCGGTGAACCGCTGCTTTTGATCGCTCAGCGGCGTGCGCGTTGGCTGCGACCGTAGGGCGGGTGCAACCCGCCAATTGCAGTCTGGCGGGTTGCACCCGCCCTACGAGACTCGCTGTGCCTAGGGCTTGCGCGCGACCAGCACGGCGCGGGTCGGTGCCGGCAGGCCTTCGACGGTACGGCTGTGGTCGGCAGGGTCGAGGAATTCAGGTAGCGACTGGAAGCGCATCCACTCGGTGGCACGTTGTTCTTCCACCGAGGTGGTGCTGACGTCGACGCAGCGTACGTCCTCGAAACCGGCACGGCGCAGCCAGCGCTCCAGCGCCGGCACCGAGGGCAGGAACCAGACGTTGCGCATCTGTGCGTAGCGGTCTTCCGGTACCAGCACCTGCTCGCTGTCGCCCTCGACTACCAAGGTTTCCAGCACCAGTTCGCCGCCCTTGACCAAGGCATCCTTTAGATCGAGCAGGTGATCGATGGGCGAGCGACGGTGGTACAGCACACCCATGGAGAACACGGTGTCGAAGCCCTGAAGCTTGGCTGGCAGCTCCTCGAAGGCCAGTGGCAGGTGCCACACCGGTT
Source organism: Pseudomonas sediminis (assembly GCF_039555755.1). Lineage (NCBI taxonomy): Bacteria > Pseudomonadati > Pseudomonadota > Gammaproteobacteria > Pseudomonadales > Pseudomonadaceae > Pseudomonas > Pseudomonas sediminis. Next base: position 158,232 of record NZ_CP154631.1, on the reverse strand, counting down.
GATCCGGCAGGTAGCGCTTCATCGCCAGGAACTGGCAGAGGAACAGCCAGTTGGGGTCGATGCCGACCACGCTGTTTGCGCCTGCACCGAGCATGCGCCACATGTAGTAGCCGTTGCCGCAACCGACATCGAGGATGCGTTTTCCGCGCAGGTCGAGGTGCGGAGCGACACGCTGCCATTTCCAGTCCGAGCGCCATTCGGTGTCGATATGCACACCGAACAATTCGAATGGCCCCTTGCGCCAGGGAATCAAGCCCTGCAGGGCGGTCTTCAATTGTGCGCGGGTTGCTTCGTCGCTGGCACCGCCAAAGGCGAAGCGTTGCACCAGCTCCACCTCGCTTACCTGCAGATCCGGCAGTGCCTGCACGGCACCGTACCAGCGCGGCAGGTCACCGTGACCGATGGCCAGCTTGGCATCGAGTTGCCCGGGCAGCTCACAAGCCCAGTCCAGCAGCGGGGTACCGGCCAGTTGCGCCTGCAGCGCGTCGAGATCTAGGTCTCTCATCATGGCAGGGCCACCAGCGAGGCGAAGTTAAGGCACTGGAACCAGGGCACCACCTTGCTGAAACCGGCAGCCAGCAGGCGTTCGCGGTGCTGCTGGAGGCTGTCGGGTAGCATCACCTTCTCGATGGCGCTGCGTTTCTGCGCGATTTCCAGCTCGCTGTAGCCGTTGGCACGTTTGAAGGCTACATGCAGCTCTGTGAGCAGCTCATGCTCGGCGGTGTCTTCGAAGCGCAGTTTCTCCGAGAGGATCAGCGCGCCACCGGGCAGCAGGGCCTGGCGAATACGTGTGAGCAGCTCCAGGCGCCGCTCTGGCGGGATGAATTGCAGGGTGAAGTTGAGCGTGACCAGTGAGGTTGACTGCAGTTCGAGCGCAAGAATGTCGGCTTCGATCACGTCCACCGGCAGCAGCTCCTGGAACATGGCGTCCTGGGCATGCAGGTACTCGCTGCAGCGGGCGACCATGGCCGGCGAGTTGTCCACGGCGATCACCTTGCAGCCATCGACGCGCACGTGGCGGCGTAGGGCCTGAGTCACCGCGCCGAGCGAAGCACCGAGGTCGTACAGGGTGGTCTGCGGCTGAGCGAACTGGCCAGCGAGCACGCCGATGTTCTCGACGATAGTCGGGTAGCCGGGGACCGAACGCTTGATCATGTCAGGGAAGACCCGTACCACGTCCTCGTTGAAGACGAAATCGGGCACCTCGGGCAGAGGCTGGGCGAATAGACGATCAGGTTCTTGGCTCACGGCGGTCGCAATAGCTAGCGGAAAAGGCCGGCATTTTAGGCTTTGTACGAAAAGTCGTCGAGCGATGGTCAGGCGAGGCAAAAACGGGTGAGGAAGCGAAGTTTACGAGTTGTAAATGAGCATGACTCGCTGCGCTCGCCCTCCGGGCCGCGCTGAAGCGCGTTAGCCGTAAGCGGCTTGCTGAACCAGTTTTTAACGAAGCATCACCGAGCGCAGGCACTTTTCGTACAAAGCCTGGCCAAGTGCGGGCAATAGTCAGGGCTTTCCCGATTGTTCGTCCGTCCGCAGCAACAGCTCTAGGCCTTGGTGCGTCGAAAGGCCGAGGCGGCGATGCCCCACTGGCCAAGCCAGTAGGTAAGGATGATGGCGTAGGGTGCGGCGTCGAAGCTGGTGACGAAGCGGTCGATACCGATCAGGCTGTCGGACAGCACGAAGAGCGCCGCACCAACTGCGGCGAGCCAGGTGGAGCGCGGCTGTAGGTCCGGGTGTCCGATGCGGGCCAGGGCGCGCCAGAGCATCAGGCAAATCGCGGTGGCATAGCAGGCCACCGGAATCAGCAGCTCGCCCAGACCGCTGCTGGCCAGTATGGCGAACATCGCGCCACCGGCGATCAGCGCCAGCAGCAAGGCGGGTAGGGCCGGCAGCCGGCTATCGGAGACGTAGGCGCGCAGATAGGCCAGGTGACCGATCAGGAAGGCGCCGAGGCCGAACACGAAGAGGTCGCCGGGCCAGTCCAGAAGGATGTCGCCGGCCAGGGAAAATACCAGGCCGATGCAAATCCAGCGCCGGTAGGTGCCAGCCGGTGCCTGGCGCAGCCAGAGCAGCAGGGCGATCACCGGGATGCCCTTGGTCAGCAGGCTGAGCTGCGCATCGCCGGTGATCCGGCCATAAAGAAATACCGCAGCACCCGCCAGGCCGAGCAGCAACCAACGCATAGCAAGACTCCCTTCGTTAATATTGGAATGGCGCGACTATGCCCAGCGGCCGTGCGGCTGCCAATACGATGGGTGCCAAATCGAGTGGCGGATTGTGCCGCCCCTCGACGTCACGAGCAGTATTGGGCAACGTAGGTATTCGTCGAGGAGAAGCGCATGTCGATATCGCCACCTGTCACCGATCTGATCGCGCGGCTGTACCGTGAGGAGTCGCCGCCACCCTGATTCGCCTGCTCGGCGATTTCGACCTGGCCGAAGAGGCGCTGCATGAGGCCTTTCGCAGTGCGGTCGAGCAGTGGCCGCAGAGTGGTGTTCCGGACAACCCGCGCGCCTGGCTGGTCTCTGCCGGGCGCTTCAAGGCCATCGACAACCTGCGTCGGCAGCGCCGCTTTCAGCCGCTGGACGAACAGGCCGAGCTGCCAGATGAGGGCGTCGCCGAGGAGAGCGAGCTGCTCGAAGACGACCGCCTGCGCCTGATCTTTACCTGCTGCCACCCGGCGCTGGCCAGCGATGCCCAGGTGGCGTTGACCCTGCGCGAGGTGTGCGACCTGACCACCGAGGAGATCGCTCGCGCCTTCCTCTCTAGTCCTTCGACCCTGGCTCAGCGCAGCGTCAGGGCCAAGGCGAAGATTCGCGACGCGCGCATCCCTTACGAGGTGCCGGGGCGTAGCGAACTGCCCGAGCGTCCGGAGGCGGTGTTGCGGGTGATCTATCTGGTGTTCAACGAAGGCTACTTCGCCAGCTCGGGTGATTCGCTGACCCGCAGCAAACTGTCTGACGAGGCGATTCGCCTGGGCCGTTTGCTGCAGGAGCTGCTGCCAGAGCCGGAGGTGCAGGGGCTGTTGGCGCTGATGCTGCTGCATGAATCGCGTCGTGCGGCACGTAGCGGGGTTGATGGCGAGGTGATCTTGCTGGAGGCGCAGGATCGCAGCGTGTGGGACCGCGAGCTGATCGCCGAAGGCGAGGCCCTGGTCCTGCAGGCCCTGCATTTACGGCGTTTCGGTCCTTACAGTCTGCAGGCGGCGATTGCCGCGGTGCATGCCGAGGCGGCCAGTCTGGAAGACACCGATTGGGTGCAAATCGTCGGCCTGTACGACGAGCTGCTGCGCCTGTATCCGTCGCCGGTGATCGAGCTCAACCGCGCCGTGGCGCTGGCCATGCGTGATGGGCTTGAGACCGGGCTGCAGCAGATCGATCGTCTGCTGGCCATGGGCGATTTGGACGGTTACCACCTGGTCCATGCGGCGCGGGCCGATCTGCTGCGCAGACTGGGCCGCCGAGAACAGGCGATTGCAGCCTACCGTCAGGCCCTGGCGCTGGCGCAACAGGGCCCGGATCGACAGTTTCTGCAGAGGAGGCTGGAGGAGCTAGGCGATCCGTAGGGTGCGCTGTATGCACCGAGATTCTTCGGTGCATACGCTCGGCGCGCATGGCGCACCCTACGGAGCGGGCGTGCTTAGCCCGCCACCAATACGCGAATCGCTTCCAGGCGCAGAGCGGCCTTGTCGAACATTGTCAGGCTCTGCTCGCGTTGCTCGCGCAGGGCGTCGATCTCGCTGTCACGTACGCTCGGGTTGACCGCGCGCAGGGCGACCAGGCGCGCCAGTTCTTCGTCCAGTTCGGCGATCAGGCGGCGTTTGGCCTCGGCGACGCGCTCGACATGGCGCGGCATGACCTTGGCTTCAGCGTCGTTTATCTGCTTGGCCAGCACATCGCGCTGGGCCTGGACGAACTTGTTGGCGCTGGCGCGTGGCACGCTTTCGAGCTGGTCGTTGAGCGTCTCGAAACCAACCTTGGCGGCCAGGTCGTTGCCATTGGCGTCGAACAGGCAGCGCAGCGCCGCTGGCGGCAGGAAACGCCCCAGTTGCAGTTTGCGCGGGCCGACCACTTCGCTGACGTAGAGCAGTTCCAGCAGCACGGTGCCAGGCTTGAGCGCCTTGTTCTTGATCAGCGCGACGGCAGTGTTGCCCATCGAGCCGGACAGCACCAGGTCCATGCCGCCTTGCACCATGGGATGTTCCCAGGTGAGGAACTGCATGTCTTCGCGGACCAGGGCCTGCTCGCGGTCGTAGGTGATGGTCACCGCTTCGTCGTCACCCAACGGGAAGCTGGCATCCAGCATTTTCTCGCTGGGGCGCAGGATCAGGGCGTTGTCGGAGTGGTCTTCGCTGTCGATGCCGAAGGCGTTGAACAGCTCTTCCATGTAGATCGGCAGGGTGAACTGGTCGTCCTGCTCGAGGATCGCCTCGACCAGTGCTTCGCCTTCACCGGCGCCGCCGGAGTTCAGCTCCAGCAGGCGGTCGCGGCCGCTGTGAAGTTCGCCTTCCAGGCGGATGCGCTCGGCGCTGGCTTCGTCTACCAGTTGCTGCCACTGGCCATCGTCACCGTTTTCCAGCAGCGGCAGCAGGCGCGGGCCGAACTGGTGCTGCAGGGCGTTGCCGGTCGGGCAGGTGGCGAGGAAGGCATTCAACGCCTGGTGGTACCACTGGAACAGGCGTTCCTGCGGGCTGTTCTCTAGGTACGGCACGTGCAGTTGGATGCGGTGCTTTTGGCCGATCCGGTCGAGACGGCCGATGCGCTGTTCGAGCAGGTCCGGGTGTGCCGGCAGGTCGAACAGCACCAGGTGATGGGCGAACTGGAAGTTGCGGCCTTCGGAGCCGATCTCCGAGCAGATCAGCACCTGCGCGCCAAATTCTTCGTCGGCGAAGTAGGCGGCGGCGCGGTCGCGCTCGAGGATGCTCATGCCTTCATGGAACACCGTGGCCGGGATGCCGGAACGCACGCGCAGGGCGTCTTCCAGATCCAGCGCGGTTTCGGCGTGGGCACAGATCACCAGCACCTTGAATTTCTTCAGCATCTTCAGGGTGTCGATCAGCCACTCGACGCGCGGGTCGATACGCCACCAGCGTTGCTCTTCGTCGACATCGTCCTGCGCCTGGTAGCTGACTTCCGGGTACAGCTCGGCATGCTCGCCGATCGGCAGCTCCAGGTATTCGTCCGGACTCGGCAGCGGGTAGGGGTGCAGTTCGCGCTCGGGGAAGCCTTGCACGGCGGCGCGGGTGTTGCGGAACAGCAGGCGGCCGGTGCCGTGGCGGTCCAGCAGTTCGCGCACCAGGCGGGCGCGGGCGTCATCATCGCCGCTGTCTACGGCATCGAGCAGCTCGCGGCCCTCATCGCCGAGGAAACTGCCTATGGCGTCGCGCGCCTGGGCGCTGAGCTTGCCCTGGTCGAGCAGCTCCTGCACGGCCTCGGCAACCGGGCGGTACTGGCTGCTTTCGGCGCGGAAGGCTTCCAGGTCGTGGAAACGGGCTGGGTCGAGCAGACGCAGGCGGGCGAAGTGACTGTCCTGGCCGAGCTGTTCCGGGGTGGCGGTGAGCAGCAACACGCCGGGGATGACCTCGGCCAGTTGCTCGACCAGCGAATATTCGGCGCTGGCCTGTTCCGGGTGCCAGACCAGGTGGTGGGCTTCGTCGACCACCAGCAGGTCCCAGCCGGCGGCGAACAGCGCGTCCTGGGCCTTGTCGTCGTCCTTCAGCCACTCCAGGGCGACCAGTGCCAGCTGGCAATCCTCGAAGGGGTTGCTGGCGTCGCTCTCCATGAAACGCTCGGCGTCGAACAGGGCGACGTCGAGGTTGAAACGCCGGCGCATTTCCACCAGCCACTGGTGCTGCAGGTTTTCCGGAACCAGGATCAGCACGCGGCTGGCGCGGCCGGAGAGCAACTGGCGATGGATCACCAGGCCGGCTTCGATGGTCTTGCCCAGGCCGACTTCGTCAGCCAGCAGTACGCGCGGGGCGATGCGGTCGGCCACTTCGCGGGCGATGTGCAACTGGTGGGCGATCGGCTGGGCGCGCGCACCGCCGAGGCCCCAGAGCGACGACTGCAACAGGCGGCTGTTGTGTTCCAGACTGTGGTAACGCAGGGCGAACCAGGCCAGCGGGTCGATCTGGCCGGCGAACAGGCGGTCGCTGGCCAGGCGGAACTGGATGAAGTTCGACAGCTGGGTTTCCGGCAGGGTCACCGGTTTATGCTGGGCATCGAGGCCGTGGTAGACCAGCAGGCCGTCGACGTCCTCGACTTCCTGTACGGTGAGCTTCCAGCCCTCGAAATGGGTAATTTCGTCGCCCGGGGCGAAGCGCACGCGGGTCAGCGGGGCATTGCGCGTGGCGTACTGGCGGGTTTCGCCGGTGGCCGGGTAGAGCACGGTGAGCAGGCGGCCTTCCTCGGCGAGGATGGTGCCCAGACCCAATTCCGCTTCGCTGTCACTGATCCAGCGTTGCCCCGGTTGATATTGCGCCATGCCTGTCTGTCTCCCGCGTGAAAAAGCCGGCTATGGTAACGGATGCCGCGCCATGGCCAAAGCGGTCATGGCACTATCATTGCGTCCGCCAGTCGAAAGTGTAGCGAGCACAGGCTAAAGTCGCGGATGACGGGGCCGACAGCCTGACCAACGGAGGTGCTGTAACGTGCTACCGCCTATCCCCCATAGCCTGGTGCCAGTCACTGCCACGCAGGACGTGATCAAGCCCAAGCCCGAGATTCCTCCGGTGACCCCGGCCGATGGCAGCGCCAAGGAAAGTGCGCTTAGCCTGGACAAGCGGCACCCGCAGGAAACCGAGGAGCTGCTGCGCGAAGAGCAGCGCCGCCGTCAGCGGCGTGGCTACACTCCGGAACAGCTGGCCGAGGCCGAGCCAGAAGAGGTAGAGCAGACGCTGGGCGATCTTCCGCGACAAGGACTTTGGGTGGATGTGGAAGTCTGAGAAACTCTTTTCATTCTTTTGTGCGTAGATCGTCATGCTGTTCGCCGACCCCTTGCCCGCACTCGCCGATGCCGAGCTGGACTACCTCCCCGGCTGGATCGAACCCGCGCTCGCCGATAGCTGGCTGCATACGCTGGTTGAACAGACGCCCTGGCAGCAACCGGAGTTGTTCATCCATGGTCGCTATCATCGAACACCGCGGCTAACGGCTTGGTATGGCGATCCCGATGCGCGCTACCGCTACTCGGGGAAGATTAACGAGCCCTTGCCATGGACGCCGCTGCTGAGCGAGATTCGTCAACGGCTCGAGAAAGAAGTCGGGCAGCCGCTCAACGCCGTACTGCTCAACCATTACCGCGACGGCCAGGACTCCATGGGCTGGCACAGCGATGCAGAGCCGGAGCTGGGACGTGATCCGCTGATCGCCTCGCTCAATCTGGGCGGCAGCCGGCGTTTCGATCTGCGCCGCGTCGGCAGTACGCGTATCGAACATTCACTGACGCTGGAACACGCTTCGCTACTGGTCATGCGCGGGCCGACCCAGCATCATTGGCAACATCAAGTGGCGAAGACGCGGCAAGCCTGCGCGCCACGCCTGAACTTGACCTTTCGCCTGATTCGGTTTCCGCTATGAGCAATGACGACAAGCTGATCGATTTCGCCGCCGAGCGCGACAAGCGTATCCACGATCTCAACGACAAGCGCCTCAACGAGATGCGCCAGGTTTTCGAGCAGGTCTTGCCGATCGGCAAGGCCAAGAAGAAGTCCAAGAGCAAGCCCAAGAAGCGCTGAAACTCCCACCGTTTGTTCGTCATGCACGGCTGCCAGACCGTGCTTCCCGCCTCGCACCCCCTCGATTTCTTGACCTGGGTCAGTATTCCCTCCGGCCTGATCGCGCCTGCTCGTCAGCCATTGATCCAGATCAATTTTCCCGCTGCCAGCGCTGATAACGTGAAGCCATCCCAGACAGACAGGCACAACAGGAGGCAGCCATGTTCGTCGATACAGTGGTTCTCGCCGGAGTCGGCACCGTTCTTCTGATGGTCGCGTTCTTCGGGGGTGTTGGTTACTTCATCTGGAAGGATGCTCACAAGCGCAAGCAGAGCTAACCCTTCCAGTTCACTGGGCACGCAAGGCAATTCGGGCGACTTCGGTCGCCCTTTTTTTATTTGCATGTTGCCTGCCTGGGCGTATGGCGCCTTCTGGACATAAATACTTAGCTAGCTAATAATTGAGTTTCGCACGGAGGCGGAACCCAATCGCTACAGCTATGTTCAGAGTTGAGATTTTTTCAGGTAGCCATCGTGCGTGATTCCTTGCTGGCGTTTCTCGCGCCAAGCTCGCAAGCCGTTCAATTTGCCATCAAGACCCTGCTCGGCGGCGGTCTGGCGTTGTGGTGTGCGTTGCGTTTCGGCCTGGAGCAACCGCAGTGGGCGTTGATGACCGCGTTCATCGTCGCCCAGCCGCTGTCCGGCATGGTGGTACAAAAGGGCCTGGCGCGGCTGCTCGGTACGCTGGTCGGCACCTTTATGGCCGTGGTGATGATGGGGCTGTTCGCCCAGGCGCCGCTGCTGTTCATACTGGCGTTCGCCTTGTGGTTGGCGTTGTGTACAGCGTTCTCGACCATGTTGCGCAGCGCCTGGTCGTACTCCTTCGTGCTGGCCGGCTACACTGTGGCGATCATCGCCTTGCCGGCCATCGGCAAGCCGCATGTGGTGTTCGATGAAGCCATCGCCCGCTGCACGGAAATTTGCCTGGGCATCATCTGCGCCACCCTGAGCAGCGCTTTGCTCTGGCCGCAGCGCGTCGAGCGGCAACTGGCACAGCAGGCGCGCAACGCCTGGCAGGCCGGCGTTGCGGCTTCGCGTCAGGCGCTGGCGGGTGAGGCTGATTCGCGACAGGGCTTGCTGGAGGTGCTGGCGCGGATCGTCGCCGTCGACGCCCAGCGCGAGCACGCCTGGTTCGAGGGTGCCCGTGGTCGCCAGCGTGCCGTGGCGTTGCGGGTGTTGAGTCGTGATCTGCTCGGTATGTTACGTCTGGCCCGTGGAGTGGCGCGGCAGTGGCGGCAACTGAGTGGTGTCGAGGCGCAGGCGGTCGCGCCCTGGTTGCAGGTGGTGGACGAGCGCTTGCAGCAGGAGCAGCCAGCGGGCCTGCTGGAGCTGGTCGAGCAACTGCGCCAGGCCGCGCAGGACGATGAACTGAGCAGTGGCCAGCAACTGTGTCTGGAACGCTTGATGGTGCTGCTGTTGCGTGTCGAGGAAGCCAGCCACGCGTTGCGCTCGGTCGAGGAGGGCAGGGCTCCGGCCGATGCACCGCGCGCCCTATCCTGGCATTACGACTGGCAGACCGCCCTGGTCTATGGCTCGCGCAGCGCGCTGACCTTTCTGGTTCTGGCGGCGTTCTGGCTGGCCACCGGCTGGACCCACGCCACCGGTGCGCTGCTGCTGGCCTGCGTGGTCTGCAGCTTGTTCGCCCGCCTCGAAGCGGCGCCGCAGATCGGCATGATGTTCCTGCGCGGCATCTTCTACGCGCTGCCGGTAGCTTTCTTCGTCGGCCAGATCCTGATGCCACAGATAGACGGCTTCGTGATGCTCTGCATGGTGTTGGGCGTGCCGCTGTTCTTCGGCGTGCTGGGCATGGCCAAACCGGCGACGGCCGCGACCTCGACCTCGTTCTGCCTGCACTTCATCGTGCTCTGCCTGCCGGCGCCGGGTGTCGGCTACAACGTCGAGTTCTTCCTCAATGAGGCGCCCGGAATGCTGATGGGCGTGGGTTGCGCGGTGATGGCGTTCAAGCTGGTGGTGTTGCGCAATCCGGTCTGGCATGGCCGGCGTCTGATGCAGGCGATCCTGAGCGACCTGGGACGTCTGACCCGTCGTGACCTGGGTCGCGCCGAGAACTGGTTCGGCGGGCGTATGGCTGATCGCCTGATCCAGCTGGCACGGCACTATCCGGCGCGGCCGGATCAAGCGCGCAGCCGCTGGGACGACGGCGTGGCCGGCCTCGACCTGGGCGACGAGTTGTTGCATCTGCGCAAGTGCCTGGCCAATGCCGATGCTGGCCTGGCGCGGTCGCAGCAGCGTTTCCTGGAGCGCCTCGACGACGCGTTGGAGCGTGGTCCTGCACCAGGCGGTGAAGATGACCTGAACGCAGCGGTGGTCGAACTGCAAGAGGCGCTGCGCGCCTGCACGCCGAGCATCGACAAACGTCTGGCCGAGGCGGCTCTGTTGCAGCTGCAGAACGGCTGGCGTCACTGGTGCCAACTCAGAACCTGTGTAGGGCCTAGCGAGCTAGAGCCGTGCAAGGCAAAAACAGGCGAAGACGCGGAGTTTACAAGCGGTAAATGAGCAGTCTGAGCCTGTTTTTAACGCAGCAGGGCCGACGCGCAGCAGGTCGTACGCTGGTTATGGAGGGAGGTGCGCATGGGTTTGCATGAATGGTCGCTGGGCGGCGTGTTGCTGAGCCCGATGGCGGCCTACGCGGTATTGGCGCTGCTGCTGACCGGCGTGTTGCGCCTGGGGTTGCAGCGCGTTGGGTTGTCGCGCTGGATCTGGCACGAAGCCCTGTTCGACTGTGCCTTGTATGTCTGCGTTCTGGCGGCCGTGATGGTCGCCCTGGCGCATTGAGGAGAAGAAAGCATGCGTTCGACCATTCGAGTCGGCATCACCCTGGCCATGGTGGCGGCGGCGATCTTCGCCGGTTCCTGGATCTGGCAGCATTACATGTACTCGCCCTGGACGCGCGACGCTCGGGTGCGCGCCGACGTGGTGACCATCGCCCCGGACGTGTCCGGCTGGGTGGTCGAACTCAAGGTGCGCGACAACCAGCAGGTCAAGGCGGGGGATCTGCTGATGAGCATCGACCGCGATCGCTATCAGGCGGCGATGGAGAAAGCCAAGGCGGTGGTGGATATTCGCCGCCAGCAGCTGAGCCTGCGCGAGCACGAAGCTTCGCGCCGCTCTCGCCTGGGTGCCCAGGCGATCAGTGCCGAGCTGCTGGAGAACGCGCAGATCAACGCCGAGATGGCGCGCAGCGAATACCGCGAAGCGCAGGCTGATCTGCGTGTGGCCGAGCTGAATCTGGCACGCAGCGAAGTGCATGCCCCTCGTGATGGGCAGATCACCAATCTGGTGCTAGCGCAGGGTAACTACATCAATGCCGGGCAAGCAGTGATGGCGCTGGTCGATACCGAATCGTTCTACGTGCAGGCGTACTTCGAGGAAACCAAGTTGCCGCGCATACAGGTTGGCGCGCCGGTGGAGGTGAGGCTGATGGGCGGTGATCAGCAGATTCGCGGCGAGGTGGAAAGCATCAGTCGTGGCATCACCGACCGCAACGCCAGCCCGGATGGGCAACTGCTGGCCAATGTCGAGCCGACCTTCAACTGGGTGCGCCTGGCGCAGCGCATTCCGGTGCGCATCAAGCTCGATCAGGTACCCGAGGGCATGGTGCTGAGCGCCGGCATGACCGCCAGCGTAAGGGTGGAATAGGGCGGTTTTCAGTTGTAGGAGCGGCTTCAGTCGCGAGCTCTTCAAGGTGAATCGCGGCTGAGGCCGCTCCTACGGTCACTATTCGCATGAGTTAGCAGGGTGGACAACGCGAAGCTTGTCCACCGCTTGGACCGACGCAATGGTGGATGAAAAAAGCGTCATCCACCCGATCTAAAGCCCTTCCCTCGTTTCAGCGTCAGGCGCGCTCGATCTGTGCCGGCATGCGGCGCATCAGCACCTTGCCGTGGCGCACCGACACCAGTGCATGCCCCTGGCTGCGCACCATCTCGTAATCGTCCGGCGCCGAGAGGATCAGCAGGTTGGCTGGGCGCCCCACTTCCAGGCCATACCCTTCACCCAGGTTCAGTGCGCGCGCCGAGTTGTCGGTGATCAGATCCAGGCTGCGCTTGAGGTCTTCGTAGCCGAGCATGTGGCAAATATGCAGGCCGGCTTCGAGGATGCGCAGGATGTTCCCGTTACCCAGCGGGTACCAGGGGTCGACGATGGAATCCTGGCCGAAGCAGACGTTCATCCCGGCGCGGTCGATCTCCGCCACGCGAGTCAGGCCCCGGCGTTTCGGGTAGGTATCGAAACGGCCCTGCAGGTGGATGCTTTCGGTGGGGCAGGAAATGAAGCTGATGCCGCTCATCTTCAGCAGGCGGAACAGCTTGGAGCAGTAGGCGTTGTCGTAGGAGCCCATGGCCACGGTGTGGCTGGCGGTGACACGTGCGCCCATTCCGCGCACGCGAGCTTCTTCGGCCAGCACTTCGAGAAAGCGCGACTGCGGGTCGTCGGTTTCGTCGCAGTGCACGTCCACCAGGCAGCCGCTGCGCTCGGCCAAGTCCATGAGGAACTTGATCGACGAAATGCCCTGGTCACGGGTGTTCTCGAAGTGCGGGATGCCGCCGACCACATCGGCGCCCAGTTCCACGGCTTGCTCCATCAGCGCGCGACCATTGGCGTAGGACTCGATGCCCTCCTGCGGAAAGGCGACGATCTGCAAGTCGATAAGGTGGCGGGTTTCCTCACGTACTTCGAGCATGGCCTTGAGGGCAGCGAGGGTCGGGTCGGTGACGTCGACGTGGGTGCGCACGTGCTGGATGCCATGGTCGACCAGCATGTCGATGGTCTTCTTGGCGCGGGTCTTGGTGTCTTCATGGGTGACCAGCGCCTTGCGTTCGGCCCAGCGCTCGATGCCCTCGAATAGCGTGCCGCTCATGTTCCAGGCCGGCTCGCCGGCGGTGAGGGTGGCGTCGAGGTGGATGTGCGGCTCGACGAAGGGCGGCACGACCAGATTGCCGGCGGCGTTCAGATCGCCCTCGGCGATGGGGGGCAAGGCGTGCTGGGCGTCGATGGCAGCGATGCGCTCGCCGTCCAGGGTGATGCGGTGCAGGCCGTCTCGGCCGCGCAGGCGGGCATTGTGGATGATCATCAGGTTTCCTCTCAGGCAGGCGACGACAGGCGCCGGATCAACAGCGCAACGCTGATGTTCAGGCGGTCGTGCGGATCTTCGAATGAGCAGCCGGTCAGCGCTTCGATGCGTTGTAGACGGTAGCTCAGGGTATTGCGGTGAACGTTCAGGCGTTGCGCGGCCAGGGCCAGGTTGCCGTTCTCGGCGAACCAGGCCTCCAGCGTCGGCATCAGCACCGGTTGGTGGCGTGTGTCGTCGCCGATCAGCGGGCCGACCACGCGTTCGACGAAGCGATCGAGCAGGCTGCGGTCGCGGATCGCACCGAGCAGCTCCAGCACGCCCAATTCATTGAAACTGCACAGGCCCAGGCGCTCGGGAAAGCGCTGCGCCACGGCCAGTGCCTGGCGTGCTTCACCCAGGCCCTGGGCGAAACGCGGCGCCTCGCAGCCGGCGCTGCCTAGGCCAAGGAACAGCCGTAGCGGGCCGAGTTGCGGGCGCAGTTCATCGAGCAGCACGGTCATGGCCTGACGATTACGCGCTTCGGCGTGGGCATCGGGGCAGGGCAGCAGGGAGATCCAGTGACGGCCCTGGCTGACCAGCGGCAGCGCATTACCGAGTTCGCCGAGGCTCTGCTCCAGTCGCCGTTGCAGCAGTTGTTGGCGAGTCTGTAGCTGACGTTCGGCGTCTTCGTCGGGCAGGTCACCGAACAGTTGCTCGCTGCCGTCGAGGCGCAGCAGTGCCACCTGACGCGGCACATGCAGTGCCAGGCCGAGGCTGTCACCGCGTTGCAGCAGCACCTCGAGTGACTGGTAGTCACCCTCGAGCACCTGCTCCAGCACGTACTGGCGTGAGCGGCCGAGCTGCTGCGCCTGTACCAGCGCGGTGCCGATGGCCTGGGTGACCACCACCATCTTCAGCGCGTAGGGCTGCTCGATCAGTGGTAGGTTCAGGCGCTCGGCTTCTGCGATGACGCTGGGCGGGATGGCCTGGATGAACTCGGCGCCGGTGAGGATAACCATGCCGGCCACCACGCGCTCATGGCCTTCGCGCACCAGGCGTAGCAGGTTGGCTTCGTCACGCGGATGGTTGATGCCGGTGACGAAGATCAGCTCGCCGCCCATCACCCAGTCGGCGATGCCTTCGTTCTCGGCCACGTAGGGCCAGCGCACGGCATTGTCGCGCCCGGCCTGGCCGGCACGCAGGTGCATGCTGGCCAGGTCGGGCAGGGCGAGTACATCGGCGACGGTCAGGCTCACGCGCCGGCGACCTGTTGGCGGCCGACCAGGGCCCTGTTCAGTTCGAACAGCACAACGTAGGCCACGGCAGCCACGGCGATGCCCACCAGCGGGGCTACCCAGGGCGAGAAGTAGGCGCTGAGTGCACCGATCAGGTAGGCGCCCAGGCCGACCCAGTTGAACGTCGGCAGACTTACATCGGCCAGTTTCGGATAGCGCGCGCGGTGGCCGTAGAAGAAGTCCGCCATGATCACCCCACCAATCGGCGGGATGATCGAGCCGAGCAGGATCAGGAAGGGAATCAGCATCTCGTACATGCCGCCGATAGCCAGCAAGGTGCCGATGGCCGCGCCGGCCAGGGTCACGGTCTTGCGTTTGCCGGTGCGCAGTAGGTTGCAGCCGGCGGCGGCGAAGTTGTAGATGGTGTTGTCCTGAGTGGTCCACAGATTGAGGAACAGCATGATCACGGCAGCCATGGACAGCCCCTGCAGCACCAGCACTTCGACCACGTCCGGTTGCTGATAGACGATGGCGCCATAGGCCCCGGCGATGATCATCAGGCCATTGCCGATGAAGAAACCGAACAGGCTGGCCAGCACCGCGACGCGGCCGCTCTTGGCGAAACGTGTCCAGTTGGTGGCCTGGGTGGCGCCGCTGACGAAGGTGCCAAACACCAGGGTGATGGCCATACTCAGGCTCATGCTCTCCTTGGGTTGGACTGCCAGTAGCCCGGCCATACCGCCGATATCACGGGTGGCGATCCACAGCGAAGCCACCAGCAGCACCAGCATGGCCGGCACGGCGACGCGCGAGAGCAGATCGAGGCCCTTGTAGCCGATGAAGGCAGTGACGCAGAAACCGAAGCCGAACAGCACCATCAGCGGGATAGTCAGGCTTTCGGGCAGGCCAAGAATCTTCACCAGGACGATGGCGATGGTCGCCGTGCCCCAGGCGTACCAGCCGATCTGGGTGAAGCCGAGCAGCATGTCGGACAGCTTGCTGCCCACCTCGCCGAAGCAGAAACGGCCCATCAGCACCGAGTTCAGCCCACTGCGGCAGGCGATCAGGCCCAGCACGGCGGCATACAGGCCGAGCAGCAGGTTACCGATCACCGCAGCCCAGAGCAGAGTGGTGAAGTCGAAGGCCATGCCGATCTTGCCGCCGGCGAACATAGTGGCGGTGAAGAAGGTGAAGCCGAACAGCAGGATGGCGGTGGAAAACAGCCCTTGGCGTGCGCCGCTGGGCACCTCGCTCAGGGGGTAATCGCTATCGGGGGTGGCATGGCTCATGGACCTGGCTCCGGTAAGAGGGTGAGGCCTTGGCGATAGCAGGGGACGTGCCAGAAAGCAGTGCAGCAGTCTGCTTGGCAAGGTGATCAAAGGGGCTTGTGCGATATGCACAAAGAAACGCACTTATGGCAGCGCAAGGTCGTTCAAGATTTGTGAGTGTAGAACAAAAGTGGTGCGCAGCACTGTAGCCACGCACCAGCTTGCAGCGCCTCAGTTGACGGTGACCTGCGGCATCGGCGGCATGGTCACGGTCTGCTCGGCGCTCGGGGCGAGCACTTCGGCTTCGCCGTCGACCACTTGCTTGCCGTCCTGATTGAACACGCGGGTGGCGATGCGCACGCGGTTCTTCGGCAGTTTTTCCAGCACTTCCAGCTTCACGGTGAGTGTGTCGCCAAGCTTCACCGGGCGGGTGAACTTGAGCTGCTGGCCGAGGTAGATGGTGCCCGGGCCAGGCAGGTTGCAGGCGATGGCGGCGCTGATCAGCGCGCCGGTGAACATGCCGTGGGCGATGCGCTCCTTGAACATGGTCTCGGCAGCGAAGGCGGCGTCCAGGTGTACCGGGTTGTTGTCGCCGGATACCGCAGCGAACAGTTGTACGTCGCGTTCTTCGACCTGCTTTTCGAAGCTCGCCTGCTGGCCGACTTCGAGAGCTTCGTAGGGGATATTGGTTACCTGGGTCATGGACACTCCTTGATTGGGCTTCGACCATGGCTCAGCGCTTGCTGCAGCCAATCGATCAGGTGGGCGGTGACCTCGTCGCGATTGCTCTCGTTGAGCAGCTCATGACGGGCCTCGGGATAAATCTTCAGTTGCACGTCGCGCACGCCGGCCTCGCGCAGGGCGCCCGCCAGATCACCAAGACGCTTGCCGTCGCTGACCGGGTCGCGCGAGCCGCCGATCACCAGCAGCGGCAGGTCGGCATCGATCTGCGCCAGGTTCTCGACCGGGGTGATGTACTGCAGGCCATCGAGCAGGTCGCACCACAACTGCGTGGTGCAGACGAAACCGCACAGCGGATCGGTCACGTATTTGTCCACTTCGGCCGGGTCGCGGCTGAGCCAGTCGAAGGCCGTGCGGTTGGGCTTGAAGGCCTTGTTGAACGAGCCGAAGGAGAGAAAATCGATGACTTTGCTGCGGCCTTTGGGGCCCAGACGCCAGCGTTCGAAGCCAGCGATCAGCCGGGCGGCCTTGTACAGCATCACGGGCTGGTAGTTGGAGCCGGACAGCACGGCGCCCTGCAGGCTGCAACTGTGCCCCATCAGATAAGCCATGCCGATGTAGCTGCCCATGCTATGGCCGAACAGGAAGATCGGTGCTTGCGGGTAGCGCTGGCGGATATGGTGATTGAGCGAGGCCAGGTCGCCGACCACCTTGTCCCAGCCGCCTTCCTCGGCGTAGTGGCCGAGCGTGCCCTGAGCGGCGCTCTGGCCGTGGCCGCGCTGGTCCAGTGCATAGAGGTCGAAGCCGGCGGCCACCAGGCTTTCGGCCAGGCGTGCATAGCGCAGACTGTGTTCGGCCATGCCGTGGGACAGCATGACCACCGCGCGCGGTGGCTGATCACCGTGCCAATGGTTGACGTGCAGGTGCAGACCGTCCTGGGTAGCCAGGGGAAAGGCGTTGTGGCGCATGGCGAATCCTTGTGCCGGAAGTTGGCGGCATTGTGCACCTTGGTCATCAACAGGCATAGCTCCCCGGTTTTCTTCGCAGCGGTAAAGATCGGTTACGAATCACTGCATTTATTGCGAAATTCAGCCCATCAATGACGCCTTCGAGCTATTTGCGGCTCGGCCCTAAGCTGCTACTTTCCGGGCAGTCAGATCACTTCAGGGGAAGAGGACAAGAACAATGCAACCTGATTTCTGGAACGACAAACGCGCCCCTGGCGTGCCCAACGATATCGACCTGTCCAGCTACAAGTCGGTGATCGAAGTATTCGAACGCTCGTGCAAGCGCTTTGCCGACCGTCCGGCCTTCAGCAATCTCGGCGTTACGCTGACCTATGCCGAGCTGGATCGCCTCTCCGCGACCTTCGCCGCCTACCTGCAAAAGCACACTGACCTCAAGCCGGGCGATCGTATCGCGGTGCAGATGCCCAACGTGCTGCAGTATCCGATTGCGGTATTCGGCGCCATGCGCGCCGGGCTGATCGTGGTCAACACCAACCCGCTGTATACCGCGCGTGAGATGCGCCACCAGTTCAAGGACGCCGGTGTGCGTGCGCTGGTGTACCTGAACATGTTCGGCAAACTGGTGCAGGAGGTGCTGCCGGATACCGAGATCGACTACCTGATCGAAGCCAAGATGGGCGACCTGCTGCCGAGCCTCAAGGGTTGGCTGGTCAACACCGTGGTGAAGAAGGTCAAGAAGATGGTGCCGGACTACCATCTGCCCCAGGCCATTGCCTTCAAGCAGGTGCTCAAGCAGGGTCATGGCCAGGCGCTGGCGCCGGTCAAGGCCAGCCACGACGACATCGCCGTGCTGCAGTACACCGGCGGCACCACCGGCGTAGCCAAGGGCGCGATGCTCACTCACGGCAACCTGGTGGCCAACATGCTGCAGGTCGATGCCTGCCTGTCGCAGCTCGGCCCGGACGGCACGCCGCTGATGAAGCAGGGTCAGGAGATCATGATCGCGCCGCTGCCGCTGTACCACATCTATGCATTCACCGCGAACTGCATGTGCATGATGGTCAACGGTAACCACAACGTACTTATCACCAACCCGCGCGACATCCCCGGCTTCGTCAAGGAGTTGGGCAAGTGGAAGTTCTCCGCGCTGCTGGGTCTGAACACCCTGTTCGTCGCGCTAATGGATAACCCCGAGTTCAAGAACCTCGACTTCTCCAACCTCAAGGTCACCAACTCCGGTGGTACCGCGTTGGTCAAAGCTACCGCCGAGCGCTGGCAGCAGATGACCGGTTGCACCGTGGTCGAAGGCTATGGCCTGACCGAAACCTCGCCGGTGGCCAGTACCAACCCCTACGGTGACAAGGCGCGTCTGGGTACCGTCGGCATTCCGGTGCCGGGCACGGCGTTCAAGGTCATCGACGACGACGGCAACGAACTGCCGACGGGTGAGCGCGGCGAGCTGTGCATCAAGGGGCCGCAGGTGATGAAGGGTTACTGGCAGCGTGAAGAAGCCACCGCCGAAGTGCTCGATGCCGAAGGCTGGTTCAAGACCGGCGACATTGCCGTGATCGACCTGGACGGTTTCGTGCGCATCGTCGACCGCAAGAAGGACATGATCATCGTCTCGGGTTTCAACGTGTATCCCAACGAGATCGAAGATGTGGTCATGGCGCATCCGAAAGTCGCCAGCTGCGCGGCCATCGGTGTGCCTGACGAGAAGTCCGGGGAGGCGGTCAAACTGTTCGTAGTGCCGCGTGACGGCGGTGTCACCGCGGAAGAGCTCAAGGCCTACTGCAAGGAAAACTTCACCGGCTACAAGGTGCCCAAGCACATCGTGTTCAAGGACTCGCTGCCGATGACCCCGGTTGGCAAGATCCTGCGTCGCGAGCTGCGCGACATCGCCTGACTCCAGAGCCCCTTCTCGCGGTAGAGAAGGGGCTTCCCGCCTCCCGCTGCCATCGGCAGTCCAATTGTTGTGATTTCGTAACCGCCAAAGCCTGTTGCATGCGCTACCGCACTGCATCGGTCACACTTACGCGCTAGGCTCCAAACGCTGCAATATGCGAGCTAGAGGCTTTTCGCGGATTATCGGCGGAAAATACAGGTCGTGACTTTTTGGTCTTTTTTGGTCACTTTTGCGACTGCGTGGGCCGTGCTTGGTGCTGGTGGGCCTCTGGCAAAGCTGCTACTCTCGGCGCGCTTCCGGGCCCTGGGGTCAGCGGGAAAGCGAGCTATACACACAACAAACAACCGCCTTCGCGCGGTGAAGATCAGCTGTTGCTTAGGAGTGGGCTTCCATGACCGAAAACTTCTGGAAGGACAAGTATCCCGTTGGGGTTGCTGCCGAAATCAATCCCGACCAGTACCCGAACATCCTTGCGGTACTGAAAGAGTCCTGCCAACGCTTCGCCGACAAGCCTGCTTTCAGCAACCTGGGCAAGACGCTCACCTACGGCGAGATGTACAAACTCTCCGGGGACTTCGCCGCCTACCTGCAAAAGCACACCGATCTCAAGCCCGGCGACCGCATCGCCGTGCAACTGCCCAACGTGTTGCAATACCCCATCGTGGTCTTCGGTGCCATGCGCGCCGGCCTGGTGGTGGTCAACACCAACCCGCTGTATACAGCGCGGGAAATGGAGCACCAGTTCAACGACTCCGGCGCCAAGGCGCTGATCTGCCTGGCCAATATGGCCCACCTGGCCGAGCAGGTCGTACCCAAGACCGGCGTCAAGACCGTGATCGTCACCGAAGTTGGCGACATGCTGCCGACCTTCAAGCGTCTGCTGGTCAACTTCGTGATCAAGCATGTGAAGAAGATGGTGCCGGCCTACAACCTGCCGCAGGCCGTCAAGCTCAACGACGCCCTGGCCAAGGGCCGCGGCCAGGGCTTCAGCGAAGCCAACCCGAGCAACGACGACATCGCCGTGCTGCAGTACACCGGCGGCACCACTGGCGTTGCCAAGGGCGCCATGCTCACCCATCGCAACCTGGTGGCCAACATGCTGCAGGTCAAGGAGCTGATGGGCGCCAACCTCAATGAAGGTTGCGAGGTGCTGATCGCGCCGCTGCCGCTCTATCACATCTACGCCTTCACCTTTCACTGCATGGCGATGATGCTGATCGGCGGCCACAACATCCTGCTGACCAACCCGCGCGACCTGCCGTCGGTGATCAAGGACCTGGCCAAGTACCGCTTCACCGGCTTCGTCGGCCTCAATACCCTGTTCGTTGCCCTGTGCAACAACGAGGACTTTCGCAAGCTGGACTTCTCCAGCCTGAAGCTCACCGTCTCCGGCGGCATGGCCCTGCAGCTGGCCACGGCCGAGCGCTGGAAGGAAGTCACCGGTTGCGCCATTTGCGAAGGCTTCGGCATGACCGAAACCAGCCCGGTGGCTACGGTCAACCCGTTCAGCGCCATCCAGCTCGGCACCATCGGCATTCCGGTGCCTTCGACCCTGTGCAAGATCATCAATGACGAGGGTCAGGAGCTGGCCATCGGCGAGATCGGCGAGCTGTGCGTGAAGGGCCCGCAAGTGATGAAGGGCTACTGGCAGCGCCAGGAAGCCACCGATGAAATCCTCGACGCCGACGGTTGGCTGAAGACCGGCGATATCGGCCTGATCCAGGAAGATGGCTACCTGCGCATCGTCGACCGCAAGAAGGACATGATTCTAGTGTCCGGCTTCAACGTCTACCCGAACGAACTGGAAGACGTGCTCGCCACCCTGCCAGGCGTGCTGCAATGCGCGGCCATCGGTGTGCCGGACGAGAAATCCGGCGAGGCGATCAAGGTGTTCGTGGTGGTCAAACCGGGCGAGAGCGTGACCAAGGAGCAGGTGATGGAGCACATGCGCGCCAACCTCACCGGCTACAAGGTGCCCAAGGCTGTCGAGTTCCGCGACGTGCTGCCGACCACTAACGTCGGTAAGATCCTGCGCCGCGAGCTGCGCGACGAAGAGCTGAAGAAGCTGGGCAAGAAGTGATTCGAGCTTGCTGATGAAAACGCCACCTTCGGGTGGCGTTCTTCATTGCGTCACCTGCCTGTGGGGTGCGCCGAGTGGCCCGGCGGACTGTTCGCTTCGCTCCTGAGTCCGCCCTACGCGCTGGACCGTAGGGCCTACTCGGCTTTGGCTTCCTGCGTCGCTCTACCTCCTGCATCCATGCAGTCGTCGCGAAGCAGTACGCCGTTAAAGGTTGAGGTATTTAGGCAACCTGTCGTCTAGATTCTTGCTCATCAAGACCGTCAAGGACGACGTCTCATACCCAACTACCGCCGCGTCTGGTGTCCGGGTAGCACCTACTTCTTCACGCACGCCCTGCGTGTTCGCCATGGTAACGATCTGCTTGTCCGCAATATCGGCGTCTTGCGCGAGGCCGTGCGTATCGTCCGGCGCAGCCACCCGTTCCAGATCCATGGCTGGGTGGTATTGCCCGACCATCTCCACTGCCTGATCGAGCTTCCGCAGGGCGAGGCTGATTTCGCACTGCGCTGGCGCCTGATCAAGATGATCTTTTCCCGTGATGTGCCGGCTGAGGAATGGCGCTCGAAGATTCTGCTACGCCGCCGTGAGCGCGGCATCTGGCAGCGTCGTTACTGGGAGCACCTGATTCGTGACGATGAGGATTTCTGCCGCCATCTCGATTACATCCACATCAACCCGCTCAAGCATGGCTTGGTGCAGCGGGTAAGTGACTGGCCCTATTCCACTTTTCACCGAGACGTTGAGAGTGGACGCTATCCCCTGGACTGGGCGGGAGGCCCGGAGACGGAGGAAGGGCTTTATGACGATTGATGCGTGCGAGGGCGCTGATCGGCGGACTATTCGCTCCGCTACGAGCGGTCGGCGTCCCGATCCGCCCTACGCGCTGGCGCTTCATGCTTGTGCCTCCTTCGCGCCACGCCAGGCCACCAGCAGCACGCCGCCGACGATGCACAGCGCCGCCAGCAGCATCGACAGGCTGCCCTGTTCGCCGAGCAGGCCGATGGCGATGGCGGCGCCGGTGATCGCCGCCACCGAGCCGATCTGGCTGAGAAACACTGTGCCGGCCAGGTTCTGCAGGACGAAGAACAGCGCATAGACCGCCGCGAACAGCAGCATTTGCAAGACCAGCAGGCCCACGGCCGCAGTACCTTGCAAACGCGGTGCGAGGTCGATGCCGAATAGGCCCAGCGGCACCAGCAGCAGTGCGCCGCCGAGCAGCATGCCGGGTGCCAGGGACAGCGGGCTGGCGCCTTGCGGCCCAGAGTGTGTAAAAACGCACCGGTAAACCCTTGCTATGATTTCCGAGAATCTCAGCGTATGGGACGCCCATGAAACGGTTTATCCAGGGTGAACACCGAGGTCAAAGCACCTTACTTCCCGAAAGCCTCGACGACTACGTCAGCGATACCAATCCGGTTCGGGTGGTTGACGTTTTCGTCGATGAACTCGACCTAGCCACGCTAGGTTTTGATGGCGTCATTCCAGCCGAAACCGGAAGACCGGCTTACCACCCTTCGATCCTGCTGAAGATCTATATCTACGGCTATCTAAACCGCATTCAATCGAGCCGGCGTCTTGAGCGAGAAGCTCAGCGCAACGTCGAACTCATGTGGTTAACCGGGCGATTGATGCCCGATTTCAAGACCATCGCCAACTTCCGAAAAGATAACAGCAAGGCCATTCGCGGCGTCTGCCGCCAGTTCGTTTTGCTCTGCCAGCAGTTGGGGTTGTTTGGCGAAAACTTGGTTGCCATCGACGGCAGCAAATTCAAGGCAGTGAACAACCGTGACCGCAATTTCACCAGCGCCAAACTGAAGCGGCGTATGGAAGAAATCGAGGCGAGCATCAGCCGTTATTTGGCTGTGCTCGATGCGGCTGATCGACAGATTCCTAGCGCCTCCGCGCCAGACACTGCCAGCCTGGAAGATAAGATTGCCAAGCTAAAAGCGCATATGAAAGAGCTTCAAGGGATCGAAACTCAGCTCAACGATTCCCCTGATAAACAGGTTTCGCTGACCGACCCGGATGCCCGTTCGATGATGACGCGCGGCAGCGGTATCGTCGGCTACAACGTGCAGACGGCTGTCGATACGCAGCACCACCTGATCGTTGCTCACGAGGTCACCAACAGCGGTTCAGACCGCGACCAACTCAGTTCAATGGCGAAGCAGGCTCGTGAAGCCATCGGCGCAGAAACGCTGTCCGTGGTGGCTGACCGAGGCTACTTCAAGGGTGAAGAGATCCTTGCCTGTCACGACGCAAACATCACGGCCTACGTGCCTAAGCCAATGACTTCAAGCGCCAAGGCTGATGGCCGATTCAATAAAGATGCCTTCGTGTATGACCCGACGAAAAACGAATACACCTGCCCGGCGGGAGAGGCACTGATCTGGCGATTCTCCAGCGTTGAGAAAGGCATGAATATGCACTGTTACTGGAGTTCTAAGTGCCAGAGTTGTGCGCTGAAAACCCAGTGCACACCAAGCACAAATCGTCGAGTAAGGCGCTGGGAGCATGAAGCAGTGCTGGAGGAAATGCAGCGCCGGTTGAACCAAGCACCAGAGATGATGCGGGTTCGAAAACGGACTGTTGAGCATCCCTTCGGTACGCTCAAGCAATGGATGGGCGCAACGCACTTCCTGACCCGAAAGCTGAACGGGGTGAGTGCGGAGATGAGCTTGAATGTGCTCGCCTACAACTTGAAACGGGTGATGAAAATCATCGGCACCGAAGGCCTGTTGAAGGCGATGACGGCGTAAAAGCCTCAGCTTTTGCTGCTCCAAGAGGTGCCAAAGCGCTTCATAAACGCTCTGACGCGCTATTGGCGCTGATCGCGGCTATTTGCTTGGGAAACCGCCTCGCCCAGGAACACTGGGCTGAGGCACCCAAGATGCGAAAGTGTTTTTACACACTCTGGGCCAGTAGCGGGCACGGTAGATGTTGCCGAGCGCCAGAAACACCGGCACGCAGAGCGCCGCCAGTACCCACAGCAGGGGGCTGTCACCGGCGTTGAGCTTGCCCAGTGCCAAAAGCAGGCTGCCGGCCAGACCGATGCAGATGCCCAGCAGACGAATGCGGCTCAACCCCTCCATGCGCAGGGCCAGGGCCAGCAGGTAGGTGATCAGCGGTGGGAAGGCCAGGCACATCGAGGCGAAGCCGGCGCCGACATGGCCGATGGAGCTGAACAGCAAACCATTCGGCACCGCGATGCTGAGCAGCCCCGAGGCCAGGTAGTAACCCAGCAACCCTGGGCTGATGCCGGGGCTCTCGCCGCGTATCCAGGTGAACAGCAACAGCAGCAAGCCGCCGCCCAGCAAGCTCCAGAGCAGGTAGGCCATGGCTGGCCAGCCAACGTTGCCGGCCAGTTTCACCAGGATGCTGGTCAGTCCCGTCAGAGCGCCGATGGTCAGCAATAGTGACAAGGCGAGAACGGGACGAAATTGGGAGCCGGGCATGCAGCTGTCTCCTGAGGATGGATGCGTTACGATGCAAACATTCTTTTTAAAAAGTATCTTGATATCAAGATAAGGCGAGGGCGATATGCAAGACCGCGCACAATTGGCTGCCGAGCAATGGCTTCGACAGCGCCCGGATCTGGATGGTTTTTCCATGGCGGTGATTGGCCGTCTGGCTGAGCTGAACCAGGTGATCAGCCGCGATCACCTGCTGCCGTTCTTCGCCGAACATGGGCTGCAGGCCGGTGAGTTCGACTTGCTCGCTACTCTGCGTCGCTCGGGTGAGCCCTACGCGTTGATGCCGACAGCGTTGTACGAGAGTGCGATGATTTCCTCGGGCGGCATGACCAGTCGTATCGACCGCCTGGAAAAGGCCGGGCTGATCGAACGGCGCAAACACCCCAGTGACCGCCGTGGTGTGCTGGTGGCGTTGACGCCGGCTGGGTTCGAACTGATCGACGGCATGCTCGAAGGCCATGTGGCCAACCTGCAGCGCGTGCTTTCAGGATTGACCGCTGACGAGCAGCGCACGTTGCATGAATTGCATGGCAAGTTGTTGGTGGGGTTGGTTGAGCGCGAGGGAGTACGCTGAATGAGCTATCAGATGCGGATCTATATGCACCCCGACGTTGAGTCGGTTCGAGGGGAAAACACCCTGGCGCTCTGGGAGGCTGGGTGGCCGCGGTGGGTCGATGAACTGGCCGAAGCCGGGAAGCTCACGCAGACCCGCTCTGACAACTTCCCCAGCCTGTACAGGGGCTCGGCCAGCGACATACTGCCGAGGCTGCCGGCAAACCGAAGAATGTCCCCGGCGCTTTACTTCACGCCCGAAGTGCTTCAAGAGCGGATTAATGCATGTCCGCCCGATGCTGAGCTAGGCATCGAAATCTGGGATCAGTGTTGACCCCGCCGCTGCTCACATCCGATGATGTTCCACCAGGAAATCCACGAACACCCGCACCCGCGCCGGCATCGCCGAGCCGCCCACGAACACCGCATGAATCGGCTCCCGATCACCGGGATTGAAGGTTTGCAGCAGCGGCACCAGATCACCGCGCTGCAGGTCCTCGGTCACGCTGAACTCGCCGATGCGTGCGATGCCGGCGCCGACCCGGGCGAACTGCGCCAGCGCCTCGCCGCTGCTGCATTCGATGTTGCCGCAAACCTTCAGGGAGAATGCCTGGCCGTCGCGGGTAAAAGGCCAGTTGGGTTCGGCGCGGCGGAAATTAAAGCGCAGGCAGTTGTGCTGCAGCAGGTCTTCCGGCTGCTGCGGCGTGCCATGGCGTTGCAGGTAATCGGGGGAGGCCACCACCACCTGGCCGGTTTCGCCGACCTTGCGGGCGGTCAACGGGCTGTCCGGCAGATGGCCGAAGCGCACGGCCACGTCAGCCTGGCCGCCAAGAATATCGACCACCTCGTCGCCCAGGCTTAGGTCAACGGTGATGTTCGGGTAACGCGCGCTGAACGCCGCCACCAGCGGCACGATGGTCATCCGCCCATGGCCGAGCGCAGCGCTGACGCGCACGCGCCCCCGTGGCACGCCCTGATCGGCAATGGCTTCTTCGACCTCC
Source organism: Pseudomonas sediminis (assembly GCF_039555755.1). Classification (NCBI taxonomy): domain Bacteria; kingdom Pseudomonadati; phylum Pseudomonadota; class Gammaproteobacteria; order Pseudomonadales; family Pseudomonadaceae; genus Pseudomonas; species Pseudomonas sediminis. The sequence continues at coordinate 132,224 of NZ_CP154631.1, read as the reverse complement.
GCCATATCGGCAAGGATGCGCCTGGCGCCGCGCAGATACGCCTCGCCCTCGGCGGTAAAGGTGATCGCGCGGGTGGTGCGCAGAAGTAGACGCGTGCCGAGGCGTTGCTCGGTGCGCGCGATGATGCGGCTGACTGCCGAAGGTGTCAGCCCCAGTGCGCGTGCAGCGGCCGACAGGCTGCCTTCCTCCGCCACGGTGGCGAACACCACCATGTCACCTGATCGGCCGCCTATGTCCATTTGTGCTCCGTAAGCAAAGGTGTTTGCCAGAAATACCATCTACCGCCGGTAAAGGCTGGATCGTAGCATTCGCGGCATAGATGAGGAGCCTTTCCATGCGTATCAATCCACCACTCGTTGCACTCGCCATCGGTGCCTTCGGCATCGGCGTTACCGAGTTCGCCCCCATGGGCATGTTGCCGGGCATCGCCAGCGATCTCGGCGTTTCCATTCCCGCTGCCGGCCTGCTGGTCAGCGCCTATGCGCTGGGCGTGCTGCTTGGCGCGCCACTGATGACCCTGACCACCGGCAAGATTCCCCGACGCTACCTGCTGATCGGCCTGATGGCCATCTTCACCTTGGGCAACCTGATGTCGGCCCTGGCGACTGACTACTACAGCCTGCTGATCGCCCGCGTGGTGACGTCGCTGAACCACGGTGCCTTCTTTGGCGTCGGCTCCATCGTTGCCGCCAGTGTGGTCGCGCCAGACAAGCGCGCAGGGGCGGTGGCAGCGATGTTCATGGGCCTGACATTGGCGACTATCGGTGGTGTACCGCTGGCGACCTGGTTCGGTGAAGTGTTTGGCTGGCGCACGGCGTTCTGGGGCATCACCGGGCTCGGCGTGCTGGCGATGGTCTCGCTATGGTTCGCGCTGCCCAACGTGCCGCTGCCGAAGAGCGACGGCGTGCTGGCGGAAATCCGCGTGCTGGGTCGTGGCCCGGTGCTGGCGGCACTGGCGCTGACCGTAATCGGCTCCAGCGCGATGTTCACCGTGTTCACCTATATCGCACCGATCCTCAGCAGCGAGACCCAGGCGTCCACCGCCTTCATCACCGCCATGCTGGTGCTGTACGGCATCGGCCTGACGCTGGGCAACGTGTGGGGTGGCAAGGCGGCGGATCGCTCCGTCGACCGCACCCTGATCGTCTCGCTGAGTGCGCTGATCCTGGTCTTGCTGGCCTTCACCGTGCTGATGCGTTGGCCGCTGCCGGCAGCCGTGGCCATCCTGATCTGGGGCATCGCCAGCTTCGCCATCGTGCCGCCGCTGCAGATGCGCGTGATGGAGGCAGCCAAGGCCGCACCCAACCTGGCCTCGGCTGTGAATATCGGCGCCTTCAACCTTGGTAACGCCATCGGCGCAGCACTGGGCGGAGCGGTGATCAAGTCGGGGTTGGGCTACCCGGCGATTTCACTGGCCGGTGCAGCGATGGCCGGGCTGGGGCTGCTGATGGTGCTGGGGTTTGCCTGGCGTTCCAGGGCGGTGGCGGCTGCGGTGGCCTGAGAGGGAACAACTGGGAAGGGGCGGATTGAACGGCTCCACCCCTTTCTGGTTTACGCCTTCGCAGCAGGGCCAAGCGAAAGCTGACACCCATGCGGTTGAAGGCGTTCATTGGATTAAATAAATCTGTCCCCTTTTTGCGTTGATGCGGTGTGGAGCAGCTGCTATCGGCCGGGAGCGGCCGGTCATGTCGTGGCTTAGAGGACGTCCATTTGAGGCTTGAAGGTATGTACGAAACCGGTGGGATTCATCTCTGTGCTGCAACTCGCTCGAATTGCTGAACCGCAGCCTTGGGTAATTCCATCCGTAGGCTTTCTCGATACTGCTCTGCTGGAGCTTCGTGGGTGACCTCGACAGCAGCATCGTAGTTTTCTCGAATGACTGCCTCTATTTCAGCAATGTCGGCGCGGAAGAACTCCTTGCGCCCGTTGACCTTGTTTAACCGACCGGCCGCAAAGCGTTCATGCAGCTTCGCTTCCAATGCTGGGGCGTTATCCGAGAAGACCATCGCATGCACGTCAAACCAGAACGGCACCGACGCATCACCCAACTCATCGACGCGATCCATTGGCTCGAGGCGGCGGGTCATACCGATCTTATATATCCCTTCCCCGAATGCCCCGAGGTTGGAGATCACATAAACATAGCCAGCTTTGGCGTTCTGTTCGCGATAGTCGATAAGTCTCTCTTCGCTCTCCAGCGCAACACGGCCCGCTTCAATCTCTGCCAACTTTGTCACAAGCGGGGCGCGTTCCTCCTCCGACTGTGCCTTGTCTAGGCGAGCCTGTAGTTCGCGCATTGCAGTCGCGAAGTGTTTGCGCTCCTTAGCGATCTTCTCCCGAGCGGCGCGAATTTCCTGCTCTAGCTTCTGCTGCTCCCGTAGTTCTTCTCGGGCGCGCTTGGCTTCTTCCTTTTCCTCCTGCTTCTTGATCTGGAACTCATGGGCAAGGTGCAGTTCGTCAATCTTGAGGCTCAGGTACTTCCGCGATAGCTCGACGGACATCACCCTGCCGAGACGGTTGCAGGTTTCGAAAGACTTGAGAATGCGCTTTTCGCCCAGCTCTACGTTGTCGAACTTTACGTTGTCGACGCAGTAGTCAGCTTCGTTGTTGAATGATCGGAGCACCAACTTGATCATATCGTTGACCAGTTTCCGGCCCTCTACCTTGCTCCCATTTACCTCCCAGTTGGTGTTTCCACTCGCGGCCGTTCCACTTTTGATTAAGGTTTTCTGCAGCTCGCGGACCTTGACCAGTCGGGCTTTGTACTCATGGCTGGAGTTCAACTTGAACTTGGGTTCATAGAGCGCAAAGCTTTCAAGAAGCAGTGTCTCTTCCCAGACGAGGATCTCCCTCTGCAAATCAGAAGAGCGTTGCGCGAGCGCTGCTGCATTCTGCTCAGCGCGCTGAACCTCTTGGTGCACGGCCGCCAGCTTTCTTTTCTCCTGAGCGATCAGATTCTGGATCTCTACCGCTTCCATGGCGCCGATCTGCCTGGTGAGTGCCTGTAGCTGCTGATAGCGCGCCTGAAGGTCAGACAGTTGCAGGTCGAGATCATCGGCTCGCCGACGGTGTTCAGGTCCCTTCCAATAGTCACTCAGGGCCATGCGGTTCCTTCCTCATATAGATCAAATGGTTGCTTGGCTCTGGACGCCAACCTAGGAGTTTTTATAGCCCAACCGAACTGTATTTGTCGCTCAAGACGCGACTATTTGCCTATTGTGCAGGGTGATAATGAGATTCTGGAGGATTGGGGTGTGGTGCACTGTGTGCTGCATGGGCTCGATTAGCCAGTACAGGTCGCTTGCAAACCGAAACAGTTGGCGGTGGGATTGAGGGACAACTACCGGGCAGAAGCGGAAGTAGCCCACGGGCTCGGGTTGAACACATATTTGCCAGTCTGGCGCAGATGGGCGGCAAGACGATCCGCAGCATCGGATTGGCACGCGCGCAGTTTGGTTTGACGATCAAATCAGCGGTGTACAACCTGAAAAGGATGTCGAGCCTGCTGGAGATGGCGTGAAAATGACAACAGGCCGGTGTCTCCGGCCTGCATTACCCGTGTTGCGATAGGTACTGGCCGCATATTCTTTGTGCTGGGCACTTCTTCACGCCTTGTGTTGAGGTCAGAATCGGGTTTTTAGAGGTGCCCATAAGCCGTAATCTGCGACAATCTCGCCTTTATCCTGATTGCCTCGATCCAGATGACTGACCTCGCCACGCTGCAGAACAACCTCGACCACATCATGATCGCCGAGCGCCATCGTTTGCGCCGGCAGTTGCATGAGTTGCAGAAGCATCCCGACGAGGCCAAGCTGGCGCAGTGGCTGGAGCGTTTTCAGGCGTCCAGCGACAAGGTGGCGGCGCGGCGCAGCAGCATCCCGGCGATGCGCTACGACGATGCGCTGCCGATTGCCGCCAAGCGCGACGAGATCAAGGCCGCGCTGGAGAAGAGCCAGGTGGTGGTGATCGCCGGTGAGACCGGTTCGGGCAAGACCACGCAGTTGCCGAAGATCTGCCTGGAAATCGGCAGGGGCGTGCATGGGCTGATTGGCCACACCCAGCCGCGCCGTCTGGCGGCGCGCAGTGTGGCGACACGGGTGGCCGAGGAGATCGGCACGCCGCTGGGCGAGCTGGTTGGTTATCAGGTGCGTTTCGAGGATCAGAGCAAGGACAGCACGCTGATCAAGCTGATGACCGATGGCATCCTGCTCGCCGAAACCCAGCACGACCGCTTTCTGGAAAAGTACGACACCATCATCGTCGACGAGGCGCACGAACGTAGCCTCAACATCGACTTCCTGCTCGGCTACCTGAAGACCCTGCTGCCGCGTCGCCCGGATCTGAAGCTGATCATCACCTCGGCGACCATCGATCTGGAGCGGTTCAGCAAACATTTCAATGATGCGCCGATCATCGAGGTGTCCGGTCGCACCTACCCGGTGGAAACCTGGTATCGCCCGCTGGCGGCTGAGGTGGACGAAGAGGGCGAGCGTTTGCTCGATGACCTGTCCATCGACCAGGGCATTCTCGCCGCGCTGGACGAGATCGCCGAGCACGAGCGCAGCGTGGGCAAGCGCCCTGGCGATGTGCTGGTGTTCCTGCCCGGCGAGCGCGAGATTCGTGAGGCTGCCGAGGTGCTGCGCAAGGCCAACCTGCGTTTTACCGAGGTGCTGCCTTTGTATGCGCGGCTGACGCCGGCTGAGCAGCAGAAGATTTTCGCGCCCATGGCCGGGCGCAAGATCGTGCTGGCCACCAACGTCGCCGAAACCTCGCTGACCGTGCCGGGCATTCGCTACGTGATCGACAGCGGCACCGCGCGCATCAGCCGCTACAGCTACCGCGCCAAGGTGCAGCGCCTGCCCATCGAGCCGGTGTCGCAGGCCAGCGCCAACCAGCGCAAGGGCCGTTGCGGGCGGGTCGAGCCGGGCATCTGCATCCGCCTGTACAGCGAGGAGGATTTTCTCGGTCGCCCTGAATTCACCGACCCGGAGATTCTGCGCACCAACCTGGCGGCGGTGATTCTGCAGATGCTGCACCTGCGCCTGGGCAGCATCGAGGACTTCCCCTTTATCGAGCCGCCAGACGGCAAGGCCATCAGCGACGGCTTCAACCTGTTGCAGGAGCTGTCGGCGGTCAACCGCGAAAGCCAGCTCACGCCTCTTGGCCGCCAGTTGGCGCGTCTGCCCATCGACCCGCGCCTGGGGCGCATGGTGCTGGAGGGCGCCAAGCAGGGCAGCCTGGAAGAAATCCTCATCGTCGCCGCCGCGCTGTCGGTGCAGGACCCACGCGAGCGACCGATGGATCGCCAGCAGGCCGCCGACCAGGCGCACGCGCAGTGGAAGGATGTGGATTCGGACTTCGCCGCGCTGATCAACCTGTGGCGCGGCTTCGAGGAGAAACGCCAGGAGCTGGGCAGCAATCCGCTGCGTACGTGGTGCAAGAAGAACTTCCTCAACTACATGCGCCTGCGCGAGTGGCGCGATGCGCACCGACAACTGGTGCTGATCGCCCGTGATCTGCAACTGCTGGGCAAAGGCAGCCAGAACCGCTCGGAGGCGCAGGGCGAGCAAGTGGCGAACACGCCGCAGCCGACCAAGGACACCCGCGTCAACGCCATCGCCCGTCAGCAGGCCGAGGCCAGCGAGGCAGCGGTGCTGGCGAAGAATTACGCTGCCGTGCACAAGGCGATTCTCGCCGGCCTGCTCAGCCAGATCGGCCAGAAGACCGAGGAGGGCGACTACCTCGGCGCGCGCCAGCGACGTTTCTGGATTCACCCGTCGAGCGTGATCGGGCGCAAGAAGCCCAACTGGATCATGGCCGCCGAGCTGGTGGAAACCACCAAGCTGTTCGCCCGCATGGTGGCGAAGATCGAGCCGGACTGGATCGAGCCGCTGGCGGCGCATCTGGTGAAGAAGAACCATCTGGAACCGCACTGGGAGAAGAAGCGCGGCCAGGTGGTGGCGTACGAGCAGGTCACCCTGTACGGCATGATCATCGTCGGTCGCCGCCCGGTGCATTACGGCCCCATCGACCCGCCGGTGGCGCGCGAGATGTTCATTCGCGAGGGGCTGGTGCGTGGCGAGATCAACAGCCGCGTGCGCTGCCTGGCTGCCAACCGTCAGTTACTGGAACGCCTCGACGAGCTGGAGGCCAAGTCGCGCCGCCGCGACATTCTCGCCGACGAGGAAACCCTGTTCGGCTACTACGAGGCGCGCATCCCGCAGGACATCTACCAGGCCGCCAGTTTCGAGAGTTGGTACAAGAAGGGCAGCGCCGCCGACCCGCAACTGCTCATCATGCGCGAGGAAGACGCCCTGGCCCGCGATGCCAAGGAAGTCACCGCCGCGCAGTACCCGGACACCTTGCGCATCGGCGAGCTGCAACTGCCGCTGAGCTATCACTTCGAGCCCAACCATCCACGTGACGGTGTGACCCTGCGCGTGCCGGCGCCGCTGTTGCCGCAACTGCAGCCCGAGCGTTTGGAATGGCTGGTGCCGGGACTGTTGGAAGCCAAGTGCATTGCCCTGGTGCGCGGCCTGCCCAAGGCACTACGCAAGAACTTCGTGCCGGTGCCGGACTTCGTCGGCGCGGCGCTGGACAAGCTGGTGTTCGGCCAGGGTTCGTTGCCGCACGCCCTGGGCCAGGAGCTGCTGCGCATGACCGGCGCACGGGTCTCCGACGAGGCCTGGGCGGAAGCCGCCGAGAGCCTGGAAAACCACCTGAAGATGAACATCGAGGTGGTGGATGCCCGTGGCAAGTTCCTCGGCGAAGGCCGTGACCTGGCCGAGCTGACCGCACGCTTCGCCGAGGCCAGCCAGGCGGCATTGGCTATTCCACAGCAGAGCGACAAGCCGAAAACGGTGGAGGCCAAGGCCTTCGCCGAAGTGGCCGAGAAGGCCCAGCAGAAGATCGCCGGCCTCTCCATGACAGTTTATCCGGCGTTGGTGGAGGAGGCTGGAGTGGTCAAGGAAGGGCGCTTCCCGACCCAGGCCGAGGCCGACTTCCAGCACCGCCGCGCCCTGCAACGGCTGTTGCTGCAGCAGCTTGCCGAGCAGGCGAAGTTCCTGCGCGGCAAGCTGCCGGGGCTGACCGAGCTGGGTTTGCTGTATCGCGATATCGGCCGCGTCGAGGCGTTGGTCGAGGACATTCTGCTGGCCAGCCTGGATGCCTGCATCCTTGACGGCGAAGCCATGCTGCCGCGCGACGGTGCGGCTCTGGCGCAGCTGGCCGAGCGCAAGCGCGGCGACTGGACGGCGCATGCCGAACGCATCGCCCGCCTGGTGCTGGAGATTCTCAAGCTCAACCACGGCCTGCAGAAGCGCTTCAAGGGCAAGATCGACCTGGCCCAGGCCATGGCGCTCAACGACATCAAGCAGCAGTTGGCCAATCTGGTCTATGCCGGCTTCGTGCGCGAAACGCCGGGCGAATGGCTCAAGGAAATCCCGCGCTACCTCAAGGCCATCGAGCAGCGCCTGGACAAGGTCGGTGCGCAGGTGCAGCGCGACCGCGTGTGGACCGGCGAGCTGACTGGCTACTGGGAGCAGTACCAGGCGCGTACCGGCAAACATGCCCAGGAAGGCAAGCGCGACCCGCAGCTCACGCTGTATCGCTGGATGCTGGAGGAATACCGTGTGTCGCTGTTCGCCCAGCAACTGGGCACGAAGATGGCGGTGTCGGACAAGCGCCTGAGCAAGCAGTGGACGCTGGTTGAAGGTTGATGATCGGCGCTCGCCCCGGTACTGGGGCGAGCTACCCACTGATGAATGCGGAAACCGAGAAAGATGAGCGCAAGTGAAGAAAATTCCGGGCTGGGGCGCCGTGGCTGTCTGGGCCTGTTTCTGGTCGGCCTGGCCTTTGTCGTACTGATTTTCGCCGGGCTGATTTACATCATGACCCGTCCGCAGGACAGCGAGATCGAAGCCGGCGAGCGCGCGGCCATCGAGGCCTGCTGGAAGAGCGCGCAGGCCACCGAACGCAGCTTTACCGAGGAGAGTTGCCAGGAAATGGAAAAACAGTTCCTGCGCAAGTTCGGCCATCAGCCATGAATCTGCTGCAACGCCTGAGCTTCAAGCATCTAGTGGTGGGCTTCTGTGTGTTGGCGCTGGGGAGTGTTGTGCTGATCTGGTGGCTTAGCGGCGCGGCGTATTTGCGGCCCTATGCTGAGCAGACGGTGATCTTCGGTCAGGGCGAGTTGAAGCTGCCGCCTGAGCTGGCTGGCCCTGGCCCCATTCGTGTGGTGCACTTCTGGGACCCAGATTGCCCCTGCAACGGGGAAACCGACGCGCACCTGCGCTACCTGATCGGCCTGCACCGCAATGCCGATGTCGAGTTCTACAGCGTGCAGAGGCCGGGCAGCACAGGCGAGATCGCGCCGTTTCTGCGGGGGCGGATGAAGCCTCTGCCGGGTATCGAGGGCATGGAGTCGCTGCCGGCCAGCCCGGCTCTGGCGATCTGGGATCGCGACGGCAACCTGGCCTATGCCGGCCCTTACAGCGAAGGGCTGGTGTGCAACTCCAGCAACAGCTTCGTCGAGCCGGTACTCGATGCGCTGACCCAGGGGCGCCATGTGTCGCTGGCCAGTGGGTTGGCGGTGGGGTGTTATTGCGCTTGGAAGTAGTGGCTTAGGTAGCAGGTAAAGCAATCGCGGCTGAAGCCGCTCCTACGGAATAGGGGTAGGAGCGGCTTCAGCCGCGATGCTTTTGGCCGCGCTCAATCGCCCCGGATTGCGTCCGGGCTACAGCGCCAACCATCCCTGATTTCTTTCTGTCTGCCGCTCTGCGGCCCAGCCTTTCGCTAGGCCCAACCGCCTATCGCCAGAATTCGAAAACCTCGAAATCTCCTCAATGTCAAGGCTGGCCGTCCGGTCAGCTGACGGCATCTTTCCTTGCAATGATTCCTGTCAATTTGCTGACAAACAGCTCTAAAACGGGGCTGTGATCATTTGTCGCACCCCTGCGATTCTTTGCCGGCTTCTTGCTGCAAAGTGTTTCAAATCTTTGCGTAAATGTTTCTAAACATGTCGAAAAGATGCTGTAAGTTCGCTCATAAGTAGGCCGCTAATGAATTGTATGAGGCCGTCATAGCCTGCAACATCCGCGCTTCCCACGGTTTACCGCTTCGCTTGCACGGATGCTCAAGCTCTGAGTTCTCGCTGCCGGCCTTTTACTCGATGGGCCGCACGGCAACTGAAGCCGATTGTGGGGCTCACTCAGTTGAAGGTCGTGACATGAAAGAAGAGAAATACCATCGTTGTGTGCGCTGGCTGGTGATGGCGATTGCCTTCTCGGCGCTCGGTGGATGTGACTGGGCACTGTTCAACTCGAAAGGGCAGATCGGTGTCGAGCAGGGCAATCTGATCCTGATCTCCATCGGACTCATGCTGATCGTGGTGGTACCCGTGATCATCATGACCTTCCTGTTTGGCTGGCGTTATCGCGAGTCGAACGAGAAGGCCACCTACATGCCCGACTGGGCACATTCGCACAAGATCGAGCTGGTCGTCTGGGGCGTTCCCCTGATCATCGTCGCCGTTCTGGCGGTCATCATTTGGCAAACCTCGCACTCGCTCGACCCCTATCGTCCGATCGAATCGGACAAGCCGGCGCTGAACATCGAAGTCGTCTCGCTCGACTGGAAATGGCTGTTCATCTACCCGGACCAGGGCGTGGCCGTGGTCAATGAGCTGGTGATCCCGGAGAAGACCCCGGTGACCTTCCACATCACCTCCGACACGGTGATGAACGCGCTGTCGATCCCGCAGCTCGGCGGGATGATCTACGCCATGGGCGGCCAGCGCACTCAGCTCAACCTGATCGCCAATGAGCAGGGTGAGTTCTTCGGCCAGTCCGGCAACTTCAGCGGCGAAGGCTTCTCGGCCATGCGCTTCACCACTCACTCGGTCAGCGACGACGAGTTTGCGCAGTGGGTCGACAAGGTCAAGCAGTCGCCTGAGGTCATGGACTTCACCGCCTTCAAGCAGGTGGGCGAGCCTGGCGAGATGGTCCATCACCGTTACCCGATCTACCCGATCCGTTACTTCGGCCAGGTCGAGGCGAACCTGTTCAACAAGGTGATCGGGCAGTACGTGACCCTGAAAGATTCCCACAGCACGGCCATGCACGAAGCAGCGGAGGTGCAGGAGTGAATATGTTTGGAAAACTAACTCTGGACGCGATTCCGTACCACGAGCCAATCATCATGATCACCCTGGCCATCGTGGCGCTGGGCGGTCTGGGGCTGTTCGCGGCGGTGACCTACTTCAAGAAGTGGGGCTACCTGTGGAGCGAGTGGCTCACCTCGGTGGACCACAAGAAAATCGGCGTGATGTACATCCTCGTCGCGCTGGTCATGCTGGTGCGTGGCTTCGCCGACGCCATCATGATGCGCACCCACCTGGCGATGGCCCACGGTGACGGCCAGGGCTACCTGCCGCCCGAGCACTACGACCAGATCTTCACCGCGCACGGCATCATCATGCTGATCTTCGTGGCCATGCCACTGGTCACCGGCCTGATGAACATCGTCGTGCCGCTGCAGATCGGCGCACGTGACGTGGCCTTCCCCTACCTGAACTCGCTGAGCTTCTGGCTGTTCGTCGGCGGCGCGCTGCTGATCAACCTGTCGCTGGGCCTGGGCGAGTTCGCCAAGACCGGCTGGGTGGCTTATCCGCCGTTGTCAGGCATCCAGTACAGTCCCGGCGTGGGGATGGACTACTACATCTGGAGCATGCAGCTATCGGGCTTGGGCACGACGCTGACGGGGGTCAACTTCATCGCCACCATCCTCAAGATGCGTGCACCGGGCATGAGCCTGATGAAGATGCCGATCTTCACCTGGACCATCCTGGTGACCTGCGTGCTGATCTGCGGCGCCTTCCCTCCGCTGACCGCGACCCTGGCGATGCTGTCGCTGGACCGCTACCTGGATTTCCACTTCTTCACCAATGAACTGGGCGGCAACCCGATGATGTACGCCAACCTGTTCTGGGTCTGGGGTCACCCCGAGGTGTACATCCTGATCCTGCCGGCGTTCGGTGTGTTCTCGGAAGTGGTGGCGACCTTCGCGCGCAAGACCCTGTTCGGCTATGCCTCGATGGTCTGGGCGACCGTGGCCATCGGTATCCTGTCGTTCGTGGTGTGGCTGCACCACTTCTTCACCATGGGCTCCGGTGCCAGCGTCAATGCCTTCTTCGGCATCATGACGGCGATCATCGCGATCCCGACCGGGGTGAAGATCTTCACCTGGCTGTTCACCATCTTCCGTGGTCGCCTGCAACTCAACGCCATGACCTGGATGACCCTGGGCTTTCTGGTGACCTTCTCCATCGGCGGCATGACCGGTGTGCTAATGGCGGTACCGGCTGCCGACTTCGTGCTGCACAACAGCCTGTTCCTGATCGCGCACTTCCATAACGTGATCATCGGTGGTGCGGTATTCGGTTACCTGGCCGGCATCATCTACTGGTTCCCGAAGGCCTTCGGTTTCAAGCTGATCGATCGCTTCGGCCGCTACTCGTTCTGGTGCTGGCTGGTGGGCTTCTACTTCGCCTTCATGCCGCTGTACGTGCTGGGCTTCATGGGCATGACCCGTCGCCTCAACCACTTCGACAACCCGGACTGGGTGCCGTGGGTGCAGGTGGCCGTGGTCGGTGCGGTGCTGATCGGCTTCGGCATCATCTTCACCGTGGTGCAGTTCCTCACCAGCTACCTCAAGCGCAAGGAAAACCGCGACGTCACCGGCGACCCGTGGGATGGCCGCACGCTGGAGTGGGCGACGTCCTCGCCGCCACCGTTCTACAACTTTGCGGTGATTCCGACGGCCGACAAGATCGACGCCTTCTATGAGGCGAAGAAGAACGGCGTCGAGCTGATGCCCGCGCCCGAGCACTACGAGCCGATCCACATGCCGAAGAACACCGGTAACGGCCTGGTCGTCTCGACGTTCGTCCTGGCCTTCGGCTTCGCCATGATCTGGCACATCTGGTGGCTGGCCATCGTCGGCCTGGTCGGCGCCGTGGTCAGCTTCATCGTGCGTTCCTACGACGATGACATCGACTACTACGTGCAGCCCGAAGAGATCGCGCGGATCGAGCAGGCGCACCATCAAACCAAAGCAAACGCAGTCGTACAGGCATAACCATGACCGCTTACGAACCCCACTATCCACACGACGCTCATGGCCACGGCCATGAGCACCACCATGACACCAGTGGAATAAAGCTGTTCGGTTTTTGGGTTTACCTGATGACCGACCTGCTGATCTTCGCCACCGTCTTCGCCACCTTCGCGGTGCTGAGCAACTCCTTCGCTGGTGGCCCCACCGCGAAGGAAATGCTCGGTGGCGGCCTGCATCTGGTGCTGGTGGAAACCTTCGCGCTGCTGTTCTCCAGTATCACCTACGGCATGGCCATGCTGGCCACCTACCGCGGCGACAAGGCCGCGGTGCTGCGCTGGCTGGGCGTCACCTTCCTGCTCGGTGCGACCTTCATCGCCATCGAGCTGTACGAGTTCCGTCACCTGATCCACGAAGGTGCCGGGCCGCAGGTCAGCGCCTACTGGTCGGCGTTCTTCACCCTGGTCGGCACTCACGGTCTGCACGTCAGTGCCGGCCTGCTGTGGATGCTCATCCTGATGTTCCAGGTGGGCAGCCGTGGCCTGACCGACACGAACAAGACGCGGGTTGGTCTGCTCAGCCTGTTCTGGCACTTCCTCGACGTGGTCTGGATCTGCGTCTTTACCGTCGTCTATCTGCTGGGGGTGCTGTAAATGGCTCACCAAGACAACCACGCTGCACATGCCAGCCACGTGGGGTTCAAGGATTACCTGATCGGTTTCATCCTGTCGGTGATCCTCACCGTGATCCCGTTCGCGCTGGTCATGCACCCTGAAATGCTGGGCCTGAGCCGTGGCGTTACCCTGATCGCGGTGGTGCTGTTCGGCCTCGTCCAGGTGATTGTCCACCTCGTGTACTTCCTGCACATGAAGGCCGATGCCGAAGGTCGCTGGAACATCATCTCGATGCTCTTCACCGTGGTGATCATTGCCCTCGTGGTCGGCCTGTCGGTCTGGATCATGTGGAGCATGCACTATCACATGATGATCAACTGATGCTGGCCCTCCTGAAGCAGTACCTCAACCTCGCCAAACCGGGCATCGTCTTCGGAAATCTGATTTCCGTTACTGGCGGTTTCTTCCTGGCTTCGCGTGGCGATGTGAACCTGGCGTTGTACCTGGCAACGGCGCTGGGGGTTTCGCTGGTGATTGCCTCAGGCTGCGTGTTCAACAACTACATCGATAGGGATATCGACCAGAAGATGGAACGAACCCGTAACCGGGTTCTGGCGCAGGGGCTGGTTTCCCCTGCGCACGCCATCGTCTATGCGTGCGTGCTCGGGGTGGCTGGCGTGGCGTTGCTGTATGCCGCGAGCAACACCCTGGCGGTGATGCTGGTGCTGATGGGCTTCGTGGTCTACGTCGGCTTGTACAGCCTGTGGCTCAAGCGTGGCTCGGTATACGGCACCCTGGTTGGCAGCCTGTCGGGGGCGGCACCGCCCGTGGTGGGTTACTGCGCGGTCAGTAACGAGTTCGATACTGGCGCGGCCATCCTGTTGTTGATCTTCAGCCTGTGGCAGATGCCGCATTCCTATGCCATCGCCATTTTCCGTTTCAATGACTACCAGGCCGCGAACATCCCGGTGCTGCCGGTGATCAAGGGCATCTCGGCGGCCAAGCGGCATATCGTGCTGTACATCGCCGCTTTCGTCGTCGCGACCCTGATGCTGACGCTCAGCGGCTATGCCGGCTACAGCTATTTCGTGGTCGCCGCGCTGAGCGGTGCCTACTGGCTGTGGATGGGCGTGTCGGGCTACAAGGCGGCGGATGATCGGGTGTGGGCACGCAAGCTGTTCACCTTCTCCATCATCAGCATCACCATGCTCAGCGTGATGATGTCGGTGGATTTCATCTCGTCGCCCGAACAGGTATTGGTGGCCTCCATCAATCACCTGTGCAGCCAGTTCGCCGATAGCGCGCAGGGCATCTGTGCGGTGGTTGCCGGTATCTGACCTCGGCCCTGTGGGAGGGGCTTTAGCCGCGACTGTCGCCGCTGAAGTGCCTCCCACGGGTTTTCTGTCGTGGGTTGGATTCGCGCTTCACATTCCCCGCCGGTGGGCATGTAGTCAACTTTGTAGGAGCGGCTTCAGCCGCGATTGTCGCCGCTGAGGCGCCTACCTCGGTGTTTCTGTCGCAGGGTGGATGTCGCTCTTTACATCCACCAGCCGGTGGATCGGTAAGGCGTGATCCACCCGTCAGCACCTTCAGCTTCGGCCAGGTGGCCAGCCAGTTCTTGCCGCGCAGTCGTTGCTGGTAGATCGGCTGCTTTTTGCCCTTGAATCTCCCCGCCGGTCGCACGACGAGGTCGAACAGGTCCTCGAGGCCCAGCGGCGCAGCGACCTCCAGCCTGTCCTGTTCATCGAGCCTGACGGCCACCGCCGTCGCGGTCTCCGGCCAATACCGCATCGCTTCGGTGGCCGAGGTGTAAGGCGCATCGCCATTGCGCAGGTGCATGCGTGCCTGATTCTTCACTGACCACTGCAGCGATTCGTCCTGTTGGCGCAGGATCGTCTCCAGCTCAGCATCGCGAGCAGAAGAGGGCTGACAACGGTCGAACCAGATCACGTCGATATCTTCTGGCAGCGGCGAATCGCTGCGTTGGTGCAAGTGATCCCAGACCGCGCTGCGCACGAAACCGGCGGCCACCCAGCAATCGGGCAAGTCGAGCCCGCGCACCTGCTGCAGGATGCGCAGGCGCCGAGGGTCGTTGGTGATGAGGGTCTGGAGGCGAGCAACGAGGTTCATGCGCGCAGCCTATCAGGGGCGCTGGTCGCTTCTCCAATCTGTGGGAGAGGCTTTAGCCGCGACAGTCGCCACTGCAGCGCCTGTCACGGGTTTCACTCCTGGCCGATATGGTTGAGCGCTTGCTGCAGCTCGTCGCGGCTCATGTCCGCCAGGGGCAGGGCGAGGAAGGCGCGGCAGCGCCGTTCGATATGCGCCAGGGTGGCGTGAAAGGCGGCGTCGATGCTGGCCTCGTCGCCTTCCACGTGGGACGGATCTTCCAGGCCCCAGTGGGCTTTCAACGCCGGGCCGAAGTACACCGGGCAGGCTTCGCCCGCCGCCTTGTCGCAGACGGTGATGACGATATCCGGCGGGCAGCCTTCGAAGGCGTCGTTGCCCTTGCTGCTCAGGCCCTCGGTAGTGATGCCGGCTTCGCGCAGGGTGACCAGAGTACGCGGCAGCACCTCACCGCGCGGGAAGTTACCGGAACTCACTGCCTGGTGTTCGCTGGGCGCCAGGTGGTTGAACATGGCTTCGGAGAGGATGCTGCGGCAACTATTGGCCGTGCACATGAACAGGACTTTCATCGGAAGGCTCCAGGTCAGAGGCTCAGGCGCAGGGCCAGGGCCGAAAGGGTGAGCAGCAGCACCGGCAGGGTGAGCACGATGCCGACCTTGAAGTAGTAACCCCAGGTCACGCGGATGCCCTTGCGCGCCAGTACATGCAGCCAGAGCAGGGTGGCCAGGCTGCCGATGGGGGTTATCTTCGGCCCCAGGTCGCAGCCGATCACGTTGGCGTAGATCATCGCCTCGCGCACCGCGCCGCTGGCCTGGCTGGCGTCGATGGCCAGCGCGCCGATCAGCACGCTGGGCATGTTGTTCATCAAGGACGACAGCAGCGCGCTGAGCAGGCCGGTGCCCAGCGCCGCGCCCCAGATGCCATAGCCGGCGAAGGTGTCGAGCAGGCGCGTCAGTTCGGCGGTCAGGCCGGCATTGCTCAGGCCGTACACCACCAGGTACATGCCGAGGGAGAAAATCACCACCTGCCAGGGCGCCTCGCGCAGCACCTTGCCGGTGGCGATGCGTTTGCCATGGGCAGCGACGGCGAGTAGCAGCGCGGCGCAGGCTGCGGCCACAGCGCTGATGGGGATGCCCAGCGGCTCCAGGGCGAACAGCCCGACCAGCAGTGCCAGCAGCACCGCCCAGCCGACCTTGAAGGTGCTGAGGTCGCGGACCGCCTGGCTCGGCGCCTGCAGCGCCGCCACCTCGTAGCGCGCCGGAAGGTCGCGGCGGAAGAACAGCCACAGCACCAGCAGGGTGGCGGCGACGCTGACCAGGTTCACCGGCACCATCACCGCCGCGTAGGCGCCGAAGCCGATGTCGAAGTAGTCGGCCGAGACGATGTTGACCAGGTTCGACACCACCAGCGGCAGGCTGGCGGTGTCGGCGACAAAGCCGGCGGCCATGACGAAGGCCAGGGTCGAAGTCGGCGAGAAGCGCAGCGCCAGCAACATGGAAATCACGATGGGGGTGAGGATCAGCGCCGCGCCGTCGTTGGCGAACAGCGCCGACACCGCCGCGCCAAGCAGGATGCTGAAGGCGAACAGGCGCGCGCCGCTGCCATTGGCCCAGCGCGCCACGTGCAGCGCCGCCCACTCGAAGAAGCCGGCCTCATCGAGCAGCAGGCTGATGATGATCACGGCGATGAAGGTCGCCGTGGCGTTCCACACGATGTCCCACACAGTGGGGATGTCGGCGAAGCTGACTACGCCGGCGGCCAGGGCCAGCACGGCGCCAAGCGAGGCGCTCCAGCCGACGCCCAGGCCTCGTGGCTGCCAGATGACCAGAATCAGGGTGAACAGAAAGATGGCGACGGCGATGAGCATGCGATGTTCTTAGCAGCAGGTGGCGAGGCGGGTAGGGCGGTCGCCCATGTTGGCGAGGCGGCTGGTGTCCTGCTCCAGCCAGGTGCGGTTGGCGGCCAGGGTAGTGGCCAGCACGTCGCGCACCCATTGCGGCAGATCGGGCGCCAGGCGGTAGTAGACCCACTGGCCCTGGCGACGATCCTGCAGCAGGCCGCTGTTGCGCAGTTGTGCCAGATGGCGGGAGATCTTCGGCTGGCTGTCGCCCAGCGCGCAGACCAGCTCGCACACGCACAGCTCGCCTTGCTCGGCGATCAGCAGTACGGCGCGGGCGCGGGTTTCATCGGCCAGGGATTTGAACAGCGCGGGCGGGGAAAGGTGCTCGGACATTGGGCTGGTCTTTATATGCGGGTTTGCGAATATACGGAAATCCATATGTTTTAGGCAAGCTGGTGGTGATTCGGGGCGGCTTTGCACTACAGTCCCCAAGCCGGTCGCCGGGACGGATTTTCCTGGCCAGAGATTTCGAGGGAGGCGCTGGATGCGTTTACCGCGCATGCGCAACGTGATGGCCTGGACGCTGGTAGTGCTGTTGTTGATCGTGGTGGCCTTGCTCGGCATTCGTATCGCCGGACTATCGTCGTTGCCCGAACTGGAACCCTGGCACCGCCTGGTACCACAGGAGCTGGAGGTCAGCGAGCTGGACGAGGGCGACTGGCAGACCTACGTATCTGCCGAGGCGGCCCTGTTCGAGCGCCTGCAACGTGAGCTGATCGAGCCGGTCACGGCCTCCGGCACGGCGGCCTATAGTCGTTATGCCAGCAACAGCCCGGTCTACTCCGGCAGTTTGCCGCGTGACTGGAACCGCTCCTTCATCCTGTCGCCGCCAGGCCCGGCGCGAGGTGTGGTGGTGTTGCTGCACGGCCTGACCGACTCGCCCTACAGCCTTCGCCACATCGCCCAGCACCTGAGCGAGCAGGGCCTGCTCGCCGTGGTGCCGCGCATGCCTGGTCATGGCACGGTTCCGGCGGCGCTTACCGCTGCGCATTGGGAGCAATGGCTGGCTACCACGCGTCTGGCTGTACGCGAAGCGCGGCGCCAGGTGCCGGACGGGCCGCTGTATATGGTTGGCTATTCCAATGGCGGGGCGTTGGCGCTGCGCTACAGCCTGGCGGCGTTGGAAGATGAGCGCCTAGCCATGCCGCAACGCCTGGTGCTGATTTCGCCGATGATCGGCGTCACCAGCTACGCCCGTTACGCCGGGCTGGCGGCCCTACCCGCGGTGCTGCCGGCGTTCGCCAAGTCGGCCTGGATGAACGTGCTGCCGGAGTTCAACCCGTTCAAGTACAACTCCTTCCCGGTGTATGCGGCGCGGCAGACCTATGAGCTGACCCATGAGGTGCAGAGCGCCTTCGACGTTGCCGAGGCCGATGGCCGTCTGTCACGGCTGCCGCCGGTGCTGGCCTTCCAGTCGCTGGCTGACAGTACGGTGAGTACGCCGGCCGTTGTGCGCCAGCTGTTCGAGCGCCTGCCGGCCAATGGCAGCGAGTTGGTGGTGTTCGATATCAATCGCTCGCAGGCAGCCAGTTCGCTGTTGCGCACGGACATGAGCGGGTTGCTGGAGCAGTTACTGCCACCGGCCGAGCGTGACTACGACCTCACCGTGGTTGGCGTGGCGCCGGAGCAGGGGCGTGCGGTGGAAGCCCGGCGCATCGCTGCAGGTAGCCAGCAGGTGCAGCGCGTGTCGTTGGGGGTGGATTACCCGCGCCAGCTGTTCTCGCTGTCGCACGTGGCTTTGCCGTTCCCGCCGAGCGATCCGCTGTATGGCAGTGATCCTGCACCGGGCGAAGACTATGGCGTGGCGCTGGGTACGCTGGCGCCGCGCGGTGAGCACGGCGTGCTGCTGGTGGGGCTGGACAGTCTGCAGCGGGCGACGTCCAACCCCTTCTACGATTACCTGCTGCAGCGTATCGACGAGGATCTGCGCTGAGCCTTACAGGCGGAAGCGGCCCACCAGCCCATCCAGTTGGCTCGACAGCGCCTGCAGGTCGCTGCTGGCCTGGTTGAGCTGATCAGCGATATGGGTGGTGCCGACGGTCAGTTCGTTGATGTCGACGATATTGCGGTTGATGTCCTCGACCACGCTGGACTGTTCTTCGGTGGCGGTGGCGACCTGGATGTTCTGATCGCTGATCTGGCCGATATGGCTGTTGATCTGCTCCAGCGCCGCCGACGCCTTGCTCGCGTACTCCACCACCAGCGCGCTCTGCCGTTGGCCCTTGGCCATGGCTTCGACCGCCGAGCGTGACTCGTTCTGCAGACGGTCGATGACCTGCTGGATCTCCTCGGTGGAGGCGCCGGAACGGCTGGCCAGGGTACGAACCTCGTCCGCCACCACGGCGAAACCACGGCCCTGTTCGCCCGCACGCGCCGCCTCGATGGCAGCGTTGAGGGCGAGCAGGTTGGTCTGTTCGGAAATACTGCGAATGGTGTTGAGCGTGGTGCTGATGGCGTCGGTCTGGGCTGCCAGGGCCTCGATTACTTTGGCGGCCTGTTCCAGTTCGCCGTTGAGGGCATCGACCTGGCGATGCGCCTGGCTGACCACGGCGCTGCCGTCGCTGGCGTGCTGGGTCGCTTCGCGGGCGACTTCTGCGGCGTTCTCGGCGTTACGGGCAATCTCGTTGACGGTCGAGCCCAGCTCGTTGATGGCGGTGGCCACCTGTACCGTGCGGTCGCTCTGCGCGGTGCAGTTGCTCTGGGTCAGGCGCGCGCGCTCGGCCACGTCGCGGGCCATGCCCGAAAGCTGGCGCGAGTTGTCGGCGAGCTGGCGCATGGCGCCGTGCACCTTGTCGATGAACTGGTTGAAGCTGCGGGCAATCTCGCTCAGTTCGTCCTGGCCGGTCAGTTCGATGCGAGTGTCCAGGGCCAGGTTGTCTGCGGCCTGGCCCAGGCTGCTTTGCAGCACCTTCACGCGGCGGCGTAGCTGCACCACGATCAACCAGGACATGATGATCGACACCAGCAGGCCGATGGCGATGATGGCGATCTGGCGGATCAGTCCATCGTCGTAGCTCTGTGCGCTATGCAGGTTCTGTTGTTCGGCCTGTTTGAGCAGGGCATCGAGCAGGTCGTTGGCGCCCTGGCGCATCACGCCGTAGGTCTTGGCGTACTGGTCGCGGTAGATCTGTTGCGCCTTGGCCATGTCACCCGCATCGAAGGCGGCGAGCATCGGGTTCAGTTCGTTGCTGACCATGGCTTCGAACTGATCGAGCAGTTGTTGCGCCTGCGCCTTGCGCTCCGGGTTGACCTGCGCTGCCACGGCCTGGCGCATTGCCTCGCGCATGCCCGGCACATCTTCGTTGCGAGCATCCTGCACGCGGGATTTCACACCGCGTTCGTCGCGCAGCGGAGTTTCCTGCAGGAGCATCATGTCGAGCCCGACGCGCATGCGCGGAATGCGTGAGGCTACCTCGGCCATGGCGCGCATCGGTGCGGCAGTATTGATATAGAGAACCTCCGTGTCCCGATGCATGCTGGACATGCTGCTCAGGCTGGTCAGCGCCACCAGTAGCAGGGCGATGCAGGGAATCGCCACCGCGATGATCAGGCGGGATTTCAAAGAGAGGGCGTCGAGACGCATGGGAAAACTCCATTTCGAGATAGGGCGCAGGGCAATGTTCAGCCTATTCGGCTGATGTTGCCGCTCCTGTATCGGCCGCGATGGCCCACAACATGAGAGCGAAGGCGACCATTTTGGCGAAAAGGAGTAGGCCGACCATCAGGCCGGCCTTTAACACTCAGGCCTGCAGTAACGCATCCAGCTTGCCGCCGCGCTCCAGTGCGGCGAGGTCATCGAAGCCGCCGACGTGGCGTTCGCCGATGAAGATCTGCGGCACGCTGCGGCGCTTGCTGCGCTGTAGCATCTCCGCCATCCGCTCGGGCGCGCGACTCACGTCGATTTCCTCGTAGGTCACGCCTTTGCGTGTCAGCAGCGCCTTGGCGTTGATGCAGTAAGGGCAGTACGCGGTGGTGTAAAGAGTGACGGCTTGCATGGCGCACCTCCTGTCTTGTCAGACGGCTACGGGCGGAAAGTCGACAACGGTTTCGGACAGGTTGTTGAGGTAGTTGGTCTGCGCCACCTTGGCTTTCGATGGCGGCATCGACAATCCATTGCCTGGTGCCATCATCAAACAACTGCGTGAATTGCCGAGCCTGAGCGGCTGCCTGGACTGGCTGTCCGCCGAGGCGGCGGGAGACGATTGCGGGCGCGAGCAGGTGCTCAACCGCCTGTTCGAGTTGATGGTGATCCAGCTGCTGCGTCATCTGATGAACAGCCGCGAGCTGGCCTCGGGGATGATGGCGGGCCTGGCCGAGCCACGCCTGGCCCGTGCGCTCAATCAGCTGCACGAGAAACCGCAGCATGGCTGGTCGGTGGCCGAGCTGGCGGCACTGGCTGGTATGTCGCGCGCCAGTTTCGCCGCGCACTTTCACGATGTGGTCGGTACGACACCGGCCGATTACCTGGTGGGCTGGCGCGTCAGCCTGGCGCAGAAGCGCCTGCGCGAGGGCCGGCCCATGGCATTGATCCCCGACGAGATCGGCTACGAAAGCCCCTCGGCCCTGGCCCGCGCATTTCGCCGCAAGGTGGGGGCGAGCCCCAGTGAATGGTTGAAGCAGGGTGCTTGAGGGTTGAATCCTGTCGCAATTGTGGCCATCGTCGGGCTCGACCGACGTGGCGCGATGGTGCATGTTGGCGCCCCACATCGTCAGCTCCGAGAGTGCGCTTCATGTTCGAAATTCAAGCCATTGATCCAGCCCATTACCGCCAGCAGACCCGGCGCAGTACTGCGGTTATCGCGGTCATCTTCGTGGCGCTGGCCATGCTTTGCGCCACGCTGAGTACGCAGGTGTTCGGCACGCCCGGTGGTGACAACTTCAAGTGGAACCTGCTGGGTGTGGTGGTGGGGCTCGGCCTGACCATCGTCCTGGTGCGTCAGCAACTCTGGCCGCGGCCGTTCATGGCGCCTGCCGTCTACGGCTGGCGGCTCAAGCGCAGTCTGATGCGCGTCACCAACGTCATGCATCACGTCAAGGCTGGCGTGACGCAGGGCGATGACAGCGCGATGAAACTGCTGCGCTTTTACCACCTGGGGGTGACCCAGATGCATCAGCTCGATGGCAATTCCAGCGAGCTGAGCCAGATGGTGCGCGAGATCGACAGCCATCGTGAGGCGATGGAGCAGCAGGGACTGGATATCGAGCAGACGCGGCTCGACCTGACCTGGCTGGAGCGAGTGAAGGCGTTCAAAGCGGCCTGATCAGTCGTCCAGCGACAACTCCTGCATCTGACCTTGCCAGATGCCTTGGCGACGGCGCGCGATCACCAGGCAGTCACCCGTGCCGACCGCGCTTACCACCTGCTGCCCACCGGGCGCCCAGAACGCGCTGCGCCCGGCGCAGGCCCAGCCGCCGGACGGACCCCCGTGGTTGGTCATCAACACCCCGAGGGACAGTTCACGGGCATAGCCTTCGAGCAATTCGCTGTCATGCGGGTAACCGTTTTCGCTGATCAGCACACTGGTCGCATAGACCCCTGCGCCGCGTTCTGCGGTAGTCATGGCAGCGCTGTCGCCCCTACTCCGAGACATATTCCCTGACATTTGCCATCGCGCATGTTCGCCGCTTAAAGGTTTTTGAAAGGTTCGCCTCTTAGCCTCCGCACGCGCCTTTTGCGTGCTTTACAAGAAAAAGAGGAGAAAGCGGTTTGTTGACCTTGATTGGCCTGTTGACCATCTGCAGCCTGGTTGTGCTGCTGCTTATCGGGCGCATGTCGCCTGTTCTGCCATTGATCGTGGTGCCGCTTTTGGGCGCTCTGGCCGCGGGCTTTGGCCCAGAGGCGATTTCCGGTTTCTTCACCGATGGCATCGGCCGCGTGACGGCGATTGCCACTATGTTCGTGTTTGCCATCACCTTTTTCGGCGTGCTGCAGGACACAGGCCTGTTTAGGCCCCTGATCAATGGCATGGTGCGCCTGACCCGCGGCAACGTGATCGCGGTAACCGTCGCCACGGCGGTGATCGGCATGTTGGCGCACCTCGACGGCGCTGGTGCCACCACCTTCCTGCTTACCGTTCCCGCCTTGCTGCCGCTGTACAAGCAGTTGCGCATGAGCCCGTACCTGATGCTGCTGTTGCTGGCGATCGGCGCCGGTATCTTCAACATGTTGCCCTGGGCCGGGCCGCTGGGCCGTGCCTCGGCCGTGACCGGCATCGAGGTTACCGAACTGTGGCGTCCACTGATTGCCGTGCAGGGCATCGGTGTGGTGCTGCTGGTGGCCCTGGCGGCGCTGCTGGGCTGGCGTGAGCAACGTCGCATCGCCGCCGGCAGGAGCGGGGATGAAGGTGTACTGGTGGAAACCAGTACTGACTTGCATGAGCCAAGCGCCGAGGAGCGCGAGTTGGAGCGCCCGCGCCTGCTCTGGGCCAACGCCGCACTGTTCCTGGCGGTGCTGGTATCGCTGTTCTCAGGCGTGCTGCCGGCCGGCTACATCTTCATGATCGGCCTGTGCCTGGCGCTGCTGATCAACTACCCGGGCGGCAAGGCGCAGATGCAGCGTATCTCGGCGCATGCCCCGGCTGCCCTGAGCATGGGCATGATCATCCTGGCGGCTGGCTCGATGCTCGGCATCTTCACCGGCACCGGCATGCTCACCTCCATCGCCCAGGACCTGGCGCGTGTGCTACCGGCACCGCTGGTAGGGCAGATGCACATTGTGCTGGGCCTGTTCGGTCTGCCAATGGAGCTGATGCTGAGCACCGACGCCTACTACTTCGGCCTGCTGCCGGTAACGCTGGAAGTGGTCGGTGCCCAGGGCGTCGAGCCGGCCAGCGTGGTTTATGCGCTGACCATCGGTAACATCATCGGCACCTTCATCAGTCCGTTCTCGCCGGCGCTGTGGCTGGCACTGGGTCTGGCCGGGCTGGATCTGGGCCGGCACATCCGCTACTCGCTGTGGTGGATGTGGGGCTTCTCGCTGGTGCTGTTCGGCGCGGCCTGGGTACTCGGGTTGTTCTGACGAACCCAGCTTGTATCGCATCTCACGCCCGGGCTTGCCCGGGCGTGTTGCATCTGGAGGCGGGTGTTTAGCTGATTTCCACCTGATAGCGGAAGTTCTCCGCCGCCGCGCGTGACAGGCGATATTCCAGCGGCGTGCGGTCGTAGCCCAAGGCGGTGCGTTCGATGACCACGCTCGGGCTGGCCTCGGCCACATCCAGAATGGCGGCGAGTTCGGCATCGGCGCAGGAGACGGTGAGGGTCTCCTGGGCCGAAGCGATGCGCTGGCCGCAACGTTGCTCGTAGAAGGGATAGAGCAATTGCGGGAAGTCGTCCGGCGCGAGCTCCAGCAGAGCGCCGAAGCGTGAAAGCGGTAGCCAGATACGTTCATGGAACAGCGGGCGGCCGTCGATCAGGCGCAGGCGCTGGAGGAACACGCAGCGCTCGCCCTCAGCCAGCTGCAGTGCCTGGCGTGCTGCAGCATCAGCCGGTTCGAGACGGCATTCGAGGATACGGCTTTGCGGCACCTGCGACTGGCCGCTGGCGCTGACCTGGCGGAAGAAGCGAAACAGCGAGCCATCGAAGTTCGGCCGCCGCACGAAGGTGCCACGGCCTTGAGCACGCAGCAGCAGGCCCTCGCTGACCAAAGTTTCCACCGCCTTGCGCACCGTGCCGATGGCCACGCCGTAATGGCGGGTCAACTCCGCTTCGGTAGGGATGGCTTCGCCGGGCAGCCATTCGCCTGCGGCGATCTTGCCCAGCATTTCGTCCCGTAACCGCTGATACAGCGGCAGGCGCTCGTCCTGTCCCAGAGCCGTGGTGCTCATAAACCTCACATCCAAAAGTCGACCGGCCGTCACTTTACCACTGGCCAGCAGATTGACAGCGCTCGATCTCTGTAGATACAGTCATCTAGTCATCTAGTCATGTATATGAATATATGACTTACAAGAAGGAGTCGCTTGTACCGGCGGCTCGTACAAGAATCGACAGAGGTATCGCTTCATGACGCCCATGCCTTATGCCGCTATCACCGGCATCGACACCCACGCGCACATCTTTCGCCAGGACCTGCCCATGGTTCCCGGCCGCCGCTACAGCCCCAGCTATGACGCCACCGTGGAGCAGTACCTGGCCCACCTGGACGCCTGTGGCCTGTCCCAGGGGGTGCTGATCCAGCCCAGCTTTCTCGGCACCGACAACCACTACATGGTCGAGGCGTTGCAACGCTTCCCTGAGCGCCTGCGTGGCGTGGCGGTGGTGGATGCGCAGGTCAGCGATGCCGAGCTGGACGAGTTGGCCGCTGCCGGCGTGGTGGGCGTGCGCCTGAACCTGATCGGCAAGGCGCTGGAGGATTACACCGGCCCGGCCTGGAGTGGTCTGTTCCGCCGTCTGGCGCGCCGAGGCTGGCAGGTGGAGATCCAGCGCGGCTTCGACGACCTGGCGCTGATCGTGCCGGCGATTCTCGAATCCGACGTCACCGTGGTGATCGATCACTTCGGCCTGCCTGCGCCGAGCGTGCAACTGGATGCTGCGCAGCATGCCGTGTTCTTTGACCTGCTGGGCCAGGCGCCGGTATGGATCAAGCTGTCGGCGGCCTACCGCAGCCAGTCTGACTTGAGTCGTGCCCAGGCCATCGAAGCGCGTCTGCGTGAGGCCTGTGGCGGCGTCGGTCGCTTCCTCTGGGGCAGCGATTGGCCCAACACCCAGTTCGAGTCGCAGACCCGCTACGATCAGCAATTCGCGCTGCTCGAGGCTCTGCTGCCCAACCCCGAGGAGCGCCGTCGCGTTCTGGTGGACAACCCCGCAACCCTGTTCGGTTTCGCCTCAGCGTAACCACTGCTCACATCAGAACAACAAAAGGAGTCAAACCATCATGATGAGCTTGCTCGTCGTCGCCGCGATCGTCCTCGCCGTCGCGCTGGGGTATACCACCAAGATCAACATCGGCCTGTTCGCCATTGCCTTCGCCTACCTGCTGGGCTGTTTTGGCATGGGCATGAGCCCGGGCGACATCATCAATATGTGGCCGCTGAAGATCTTCTTCGTGATCTTTTCGGTCTGCCTGTTCTACAGCTTCGCCACCGTCAACGGCACCCTGGAAAAACTCGCCGGGCATCTGCTGTATCGCTGCCGTGGCGTGCCGCACATGCTGCCCTATGCCATTTTGCTGACCTCGGGGGTGATCGCCGCCATGGGCGCCGGTTACTACACCGTGCTGGCCTTCATGGCGCCGCTGACCCTGCTGCTGTGCCAGCGCACTGGCATGAGCCTGATTCTCGGTGGTATGGCGGTGAACTACGGCGCGCTGGCCGGGGCGAACTTCGTTTCCAGTCAGAGCGGCATCATCTTCCGAGGCCTGATGACCGGCGCCGGCATGCCCGAAAGCGAGGCTTTCGTGAATGCCCTGGCGATCTTCGCCAGCACGGCGATCATCCCGGTGCTGGTGATTTCTGCCTTCGTCTTCCTCGGTGGCCATGGCCGCAATCTGAAGAACGCGGTACTCGCCGCCGATCTGCCGGAGGCCTTCAACCGCGAGCAAAAGCTGACCCTGCTGCTGACCGTGCTGATGATGGTGCTGGTGCTCGCTGCACCGCTGGCGCTGCTGGCCTTCCCGGACAATGCCACGATCAAGTTCATCAACAGCAAGGTGGACATCGGCCTGATCGCCAGCGTGTTCTCGGTGATCGCCCTGTTGCTCAAGCTCGGTGACGAGCGCAAGGCCATCGCCTCGGTGCCCTGGGCCACGTTGATCATGATCTGCGGCGTCGGCATGCTGATTACCGTCGCGATCAAGGCCGGCACCATCGACGCCCTGGCGTCCTGGATCGGCGGCAATATCCCGCCGTTGATGATCCCGGTGGCCTTCGGCGTGGTGGCTGCGCTGATGTCGATCTTCGCCAGTACGCTCGGCGTCGTGACGCCGGCGTTGTTTCCCATGGTGCTGCCGCTTTCGGCGTCGATGTCGATCGATCCGATGATCCTCTTCATCGCCATCGTGGTCGGTGCCCAGGCTACCTCGATCTCGCCGTTCTCCTCCGGCGGCAGTCTGCTGCTGGGCTCCTGCACGGACGACAAGGTTCGCTCGACCCTGTTCTCGCAGCTGCTGCTGCGCGCCGCGCCCATTGGCTTCGTTGCGGCGATGCTGTTCAACCTGGCACTGACCTTCCTGTTCTGATGAGAAAAGGTTCTTTGCCTAGTTTGGGGAAAGTGCGAGTTGATACTGGACTGCTAAGTTTGTGTGCGTATTGCTCACGGGCTTAGCACTATCCATTACCGAGCCCACTGAACGTTTGGGTTGCGCCCCTTACGGGCGCCACACCTTGATTCGCTACGCTCACCCTTCGGGCCAGCCTGCGGCTGTTACTGCGCTACGTTTCTTTGCTTGCCCAAGAAAGGTGTGCCAAAGAAGGGCACCCCGACATCCGGGTTTCGCTACGCGAAACTTGATTCGCTTTGCTCACCCTACGGGCTAGCCTGCGGCTGTTACTCCGCTTCGCTGCGTTTCCTCGCTCCGGCTCCGCTCCGGGGGCCGGCTTACAAGGGCCGTCCATGGCCCTTTAAGCCTTTCGCCGCATCCATGCGGCTCATCCCCCTATGCAACACCTCCACTCGGCCTCCTGAAGGGGACCAGGTCGCGAGCTTGCGACATCTCTGGAAGACCAACGTCGGCAGCGTTTGGCTTTTGCTCTTGAAGTGCGATCTCACAGACGACGCCCAAGTCCCCTTCAGGAGGCCGAGTAGAATCACCGTGGAAGGGGTTGAGCGACATGGATGTCGCGAGAGCCGTGATGGGCCAGGGATGGCCCTTCACGGCGTGCCCCTGGAGTGGTGATGGAGCGAGGGAACCCCGGCGTAGCCGGGGCCGGATGGTGGGGTGCCCTTCTCTTTGGTTACTTTCTCTTGGGCAAGCAAGAGAAAGTGACTCGCCCGTAAGGGGCGAAACCCATCAGGTCAGGCGGCGCGTTAATGGAGAATGCCAAGTCATCACCAGCTAACACTTAATTGGCAGCCCGGTGTGCCATGGACATCCCTCTACGAGATTGCTAAGAATCTGAAAAAAGCCCCGGCATCGCGCGATGCCGGGGCTTTATCCCCGCAAGACCGTATCGCTATTTCAGCCGATAGCGTCGCAAATCATCCTGGCTCAGCAGGCGCAAGCGACCTGGCGGGGCCTGGTAGATCGCTTCGGCCAGGCTTACGTCGACGCCCATGTCGCGAAAGTACTTGGCCGGGCTGAACGCTTGGCTGCCATGGGCGGCCTGCGCCAATGCCGAGTCGCCAGCGGGGAAGGGTGGACGGCGCAGGGCAACGTGGCCGTTGAGCGTGCGTTTGCTGCCAGCCGCCAGCAAATAGATGCAGCTGCCCTGACACATGCCGCCTGAAGGCACCAGCGCCTCGAAGCCGGTTTCGCGCAGCAGGCGACCCATGCGGATGGCCTCCGGGGCGCTGCCGCCGATGCTGTCGAGCAGGACGATCTTGCGTTTGTGCTGGCCTGGATTGGCACGCAAACCCTGCAGCAGTTTTTCGTAGTCGCCTGGAACGATCTCTTCGGAAATCTTTGCCGCCAGCATGCCGGCATTGGCTTCGACTTCCACCTGTGCGTGGGCGTTCAGGGCGGTGAACAAGGTGGTGGCGATCAGGGCGATGCGTAAACGCTGAACAATCATCGGGCGGGTTCGTTGGTGGCTCGGGAGGTAGAAGATACCTTGCCCGAGTCACCTCACGCACCTGTTCAGATCGCTGCGTTTTTCTGCTGCACTTGCCACGCCCAGGCAAACAAAAGCAGGCCGCCGATCGCCGTCGCAGCACCGATGTAGCCGGTCACCGTCCAGTCCATACCGGCGCTGATGGCCAGGCCGCCGAGCCAGGGGCCCAGCGCGTTGGCGACGTTGAACGCGGCGTGGTTGGACGCGGCAGCGAGTGTCTGCGCGCCCGTGGCAACGTCCATCAAATGGGTCTGCAGCGCCGGGCCGAGGGCGATCATGGTGCCGAGGGCGAAGATCGCCGGCAGGATCGTCCACAGGCTGTGCGCGGCGAACGGGAAGACCAGCAGCACCAGTGTGCTCCAGGCCAGAATCCAGGCCACGGCGCGCAGGCGCAGGCGGTCGAACAGCCAGCCTCCGGCACTGTTGCCGACGATGCAGCCGGCGCCGAATACGCCCATTGCCAGAGGAATCCAACCGGGGCCGACCTGGGTGACATGAAGCAGGGTTGGCGCCATGTAGCTGAACACGCAGAACATCCCGGCGAAACCGATCGAGCCGATGCCCAGGGCCAGCCAGATCGGCGCGCGGTTGAAGGCGCGCAACTCGCCCGATGGGCTGCTGCGCTGCTCGTTGGCGTCAGCCGGGAGGAAGATCGCGACCATGGCGATGGTGGTGATGGCGATGATGCCGACCAGGGCAAAGGCGTAGCGCCAGCTCATGAATTGGCCGAGCCAGGTGGCCAGCGGGTTGCCGATCAGGATGGCCACGGTCAGGCCGGCCAGCACCCGGCTCACCGCCTTGGCGCGTTTGTGCGGCGGCGCCATGGAGGCCGCCACCAACATAGCGATGCCGAAATAGGCGCCATGCGGCAGGCCGGCGATGAAGCGGAAAATCAGCAGCGGCTCATAACTGGGTGCCAGAGCGCTGGCGAAGTTGCCGAGGGCGAAGCAGCCCATCAGCAACAGCAGCAGGATGCGCCGTGGCAGGCGCGCGCCGAGCAGGGCCAGCACCGGTGCACCGACCACCACGCCGAGGGCGTAAGCGCTGATCACGTGGCCGACTTGCGGCTCGCTGACGCCAAGGTCGGCGGCGACGTTGGGCATCAGGCCCATGATGGCGAACTCGCCGGTGCCGATGGCGAAGCCGCCAAGGGCCAGGGCGAGTTGAATGAGAAGGATCGCGCCCGGCGACAGAGTGGTCGCGGCGCCTGATGCAGAGCTGTTCATGAGTGACCTAGAGGAGGGGGGAAGCAAGCGCGCAATTATAATCTCCCAGCGCCTTGCTTGGGTATTGGCGGCCGCTCTATATCGGGCTTTGAGACCAATGGTCGGCGTTGTTCAAGTCCTTCACGTAGTCGACGAAGGCACGCAGCGGCGCCGGCACCTGGCGCCTGCTGTGGTAGTACAGGTACGGGCCGTTGAAGTGCTGCCACCAGTCCTGCATGAAGGGTTGCAGTTGGCCGTTGGCCAGGGGCGCTGCGATGTATTCCTCGAAGGTGTAGAGAATGCCGTGGCCGGCGCAGGCTGCTGCGATCGCCTACGCCCAGTCGAAGCTTGCCTGCCTGATGTTGGCCTTCGAGTTGCAACGGCGCAGTTTGGCCAATGACTGGGGCATCCGCAGCGTCGCTGCGCATCCTGGCGTGGCTGTCACCGAGCTGGTCAAACGCGGGCCTGGACTGGAAAGCGAGTTCGTCCGCGAGTGGGCGAAGGACCGCGACGTGTATCACTCGGCAGCGCAAGGTGCGCTGTCATCGCTGTTCGCGGCGACGGCGGCCGAAGCCGAGGGCGGTCGTTATTACGGCACGACCGGCGAAGAGGAAAAACGCGGCCCGCTAGGCCTGGCCAAGGTGCCGGATGCGGCAGCCGATGCGGACGCTGCGGCGCGCCTATGGTCGGTAGCCGAGCGTCTGACTGGCGTCAGATACGGCTGAGTGATGCCGGCGCGCCGTGCTGGCGCGCCCGTTCGAGGAATTTCCCATGTCATTGTCAACGATGGCGCAGCGCGTGGCCGTGGCCATCAACGCGCAGCGCAACGAGTTGTGGCCGGCGCTGGCCGGTTTTGCCCTGTTCTTTTGCCTGTTCTCGGGCTACTTCATGCTGCGACCGATCCGCGAGGCGATGGGCATCGTCTCCGGCGTGGAGAACCTGCAATGGTTGTTCACCGCCACCTTCGTGGTGATGCTGATCGCGGTGCCCTTGTTCGCCTGGCTCAGTTCGCGGGTGCCGCGGATTCATTTCATCGACTGGGTGTACGGTTTCTTCACCCTGAACCTCGTGCTGTTCGCCCTGTTGTTTTTCAGCGCTGATGAAAGTGTATGGCTGGCGCGTAGCTTTTACGTGTGGATCTCGGTCTACAACCTG
Source organism: Pseudomonas sediminis (assembly GCF_039555755.1). Lineage (NCBI taxonomy): Bacteria > Pseudomonadati > Pseudomonadota > Gammaproteobacteria > Pseudomonadales > Pseudomonadaceae > Pseudomonas > Pseudomonas sediminis. The sequence goes on along the minus strand of NZ_CP154631.1, from coordinate 101,410 downwards.
TTCGTCGTGTCGGTGGCCTGGAGCCTGATGGCGGATGTATTCGACAGCGAACAGGCCAAGCGGTTGTTCGCTTTCATCGCAGCGGGAGCCAGTGTCGGCGGATTGGCAGGACCCGCACTCAGTACGCTGTTGATCGGCACGCTTGGTCAGGCCGGGTTGATTCTGCTGGCCGCTGTATTGCTGGCTGTCGCGCTGACGCTCAAGCAGGTGCTGATGCGCTGGCGAGAGCAGGGTGGTGCGGGGCGTGCCGGTGCGGTTCAGGCCGAGAGCCCACGCCGGCCCGTGCCGGGCAATCCGTTCAGCGGGTTGACCCGAGTACTGGCTTCGCCCTATTTGCTGGGCATCGCCGGCTTCGTGATTCTTCTGGCCACGGCCAGCACCTTTCTCTACTTCGAGCAGGCACGTCTGGTGGCCGAGCTGTTCCCGGATCGTGCGGCGCAGGTTCGCGTATTCGGCGTGATCGACTTCGTGGTGCAGGCTGGCGCATTGATTGCCCAGCTGTTCATCACCGGGCGTATCGCGCGGCGTATGGGCGTGCGAGTGTTGTTGGCCTGTGTGCCGCTAATGGTGTGTGTCGGTTTCATCGGCCTGGCGTTGATGCCGAGCTTCGCCATGCTGGCGGCGCTGATGATCGTCCGGCGTATCGGTGAATATGCCTTCGTGCGGCCTGGGCGGGAGATGCTCTTCGCGCCGCTGGATGCCGAGAGCAAGTACAAGGCGAAAAACTTCATCGACACCGTGATCTATCGCGCGGGCGACGCCATGAGTGGTTGGCTCAAGAGCCTGCTGGACATGCTGGCCCAGGGCGCCTGGCTGGTGGCGTTGGTGGGGGCTGCCAGTGCGGCGCTGTGGGGACTGCTGGGTTGGTATCTGGGCGGGCAGGCCGATCAGCGCAGTGCCGAGAAAAAGGTGGCTGCAACTACCTAAGGCAAGTGCGAGAGAAACGATGTGGGAGTCGGCGGCCGACTCCCACAACTGCATCAGCCTCGTGCGGGGATGTTCAGGCCGCGCTGCACCGCCGGGCGGGCGAGGAAGGCATCGAGCACGCGGCGCACGTTGGTGAAGCGCTCGAGTTGCACCAGATCACCGGCCTGGTAGAAATCCGCCAGGGTGCGAATCCAGGGGAATACGGCGATGTCGGCGATGCTGTATTCGCCAGCGATCCAGTCACGGCCTTGCAGGTGTTGGTCGAGTACGCCCAGCAGGCGTGCCGATTCAGCGGCGTAACGGTCACGTGGACGCTTGTCTTCAAAATGGCTGCCGGCGAATTTGACGAAGAAACCGAGCTGGCCAAACATCGGCCCCAGGCCGCCCATCTGCCACATCAGCCATTGAATCGTCTCGTAACGTGCAGCGGCATCCTGCGGTAGCAGCTTGCCGGTCTTTTCCGCCAGGTAGATCAGAATCGCGCCGGACTCGAACAGCGGCAGCGGATGGCCATTCGGCCCGTCGGGGTCGAGAATCGCGGGAATCTTGTTGTTCGGCGCCAGGGAGAGAAACTCGGGGCTGAACTGGTCATTGCTGTCGAAGCTGACCAGGTGCGCCTCATAGGGCAGGCCGATTTCTTCCAGCATGATCGAGACCTTGACGCCGTTGGGCGTGGGCAGCGAATACAGCTGCAGGTGCTCGGGATGCTGGGCAGGCCATTTGCGGGTGATGTGGAATAGGCTGAGGTCGGTCATGTGGTTTCCATATCCAGTTGGCCTTGGGAACGGCGATCAAAACACGAGTGGCGGCAGTGAAGGAACTCGATGCGCCTGCTAGTAGTCATCGACTCGAGCAATCCTGCCCGGTTCCCTGTACGTGAACGAGGCGGTATGGTGCGGGTTTTCATCCACCCGGCACGGAGCCCATCGGCATGAGCCTGCACGGTACTTACGATTCCCAGAACATCTTCGCCCAGATCATTCGTGGCGACCTGCCTTGCTACAAACTCTACGAGGACGATGATGTACTGGCGTTCCTCGATCTGTTCCCGCAATCCAAGGGCCACAGTCTGGTTATTCCCAAACGCGCGGCCGCGCGCAATATCCTGGAAATCGACGACGCCAGCCTGGCCAAGGTCATGGCCGTGGTGAAGAAGGTCACCCAGGCCGTTGTCGATGAGTTGCAGCCGGCTGGTGTGCAAATCGCGCAGTTCAACGGCGCGCCTGCCGGGCAGACGGTGTTCCATATCCACATGCACGTGATTCCGCGCTTCGAGGGCGAGGGGCTGGGTATTCACGCGGCCAACAAGGCCGATCCGGCCGAGCTAGAAGCGCTGCAGGCACGACTGGTCAAGCGCCTGCAAGGCTGAAACGGCACTGCCCCGGACGAGTGACTCGGACGGGGCATCAGGCAACCTGTGGTTTAGCCGTTCTGGTTGCTCAGGCCGCCCCACTCCACGAAACGCACGGCGTGCACTTCGCCCTTGCTGTCACGGTAGACCATGACGCTGGGCACGACACCGCTCTTGCGGCTGTTGTCGGTGCGCTGCAGGACGGTGTCGATGTCCAGCTGCATGCCGTACTGGTATTCCTGCACTTCGACCTTGGGAGTGGCAGGTGCTTTCTCGCTGGCGATGGCCAAGGGGGCCAGAACGGCGAGGAGGGTGGCGTTGAAGGCGGCGAATTTCATCTTGCGTATCTCCGATCTGTGGCGCCTGGAAAGGTTGGCGCCGGGTCGGGAGAGATGAAAACATTGCGCCGATCATTACAGAAATCGATGCTTTTGCTATTGGGCATCGATGTTATCGATACCTTGCCCGCCGGCTCGTCAACCCCAATACTCAGGCAGCACTTATCTGCCCATGGAGGGCTTCATGCGTTCGATCCTCATCGCTCTACCGCTGTTGCTGTTGGCCGGTTGTTCGTCATATCGGGGTGACCCCGAGAACGTCAAACCGGTACCGGAAGATCGCCTGCTGGCGTTTCAGGAGGCGCAGGCGAACGGCGCGCAGATCGTGGTCAACCGCGATTTTGGGATGATGGGGGGCGGCTGCTACGTGGCCATCGAAGTGGATCGCAAGGTCGCAGCGCGCATCGGCGTCGGCGAGGTCGCAGCCTTCCAGGTGCCGCCAGGCACGCGCGTGGTCGGCATCACGCCGGATCGCATGGATGACACCCTGTGCGGCATGGGCCGCTTGCTGCGCGAAGTGGCGGTGCCGGTGAAAGCCGGGGAAACCCAGCACCTGCGCATCGTCAGCCAGAACAAGGGCGGCTTCGATATTCACCCGGACAAGCCCTGACCGCTTTGCCGCTGTGCGAGCGGTCATATCGAGAGTGACGCCAGGCGGTTAGTATTCCCTGCATCAAAACAGGGAGCATGGACGTGAATGGATTGCCGATAGCCATCGTAGGGGCGGGTACCGCGGGTCTCGCCACGGCGATATTCCTCGCCCGCCAGGGTTATGCGGTGCGCGTGCTGGAGCGGGTCGAGCAACTGCAGCCGGTGGGCGCCGGTATCCTTTTGCAGCCTTCCGGTCTGGCTGTACTGCAACGCCTGGGACTGCTCGCCGAATGCACCGCACTAGGGGCTCCGGTCAGCCGCCTGTACGGCACCAGTTGCCAGGGGCGGGTAATCCTCGACACTCGTTATCACGACTGGCAGCCAGGCAGTTTCGGCCTTGGTATTCACCGCGGCGTGTTGATGACGGCGTTGCTCAAGGCCGCGCAGCGTGCCGGTGTGCAGGTGGAAACCGGCGTGGTGGTGAGCCGCTTCGAGCAGGCCAGCGGCCATGTTCGCCTGCTGCAGGAGCAAGCGGATGGTAGTGAACAACCCCTCGGCGATTTCGCCGCACTGATTCTGGCCGATGGCACGCGTTCGACCCTGCGAGCGCAGATGCAGGTGCGGCAGTGGTCGCGGCCCTATCCGTGGGGTGCGCTGTGGAGCATGTTGCCGACCTCAGCGGCGACTGAATCCGGCGAGCTGCGTCAGTGGTATCGCGGCTGCCGGGAAATGTTCGGGCTGATGCCGACCGGCTGTACCCATCAAGCCCGTGAGAAGTCGTTGACCAGCCTGTTCTGGAGCCTGCCGCTCAGTGAACATGAAGCGTGGCGCAAGAGCGGCCTGCAGGCCTGGAAAACCCGCGTGCGCAACCTCGCCGGCGAGGCTTCGGAGGCCTATCTGCAGCAGATCGATGACCCCGCACAATTGACCCTGGCGGCCTATGCGGACGTGCGCATGCAACGCTGGAACGATGGTCGTGTGCTGGCCATCGGTGATTGCGCCCACGCCATGAGCCCGCAATTGGGGCAGGGCGCCAATATGGCCTTGGTCGATGCGGCTGCACTGGCCGATGCGCTCGGCAATGCCGGTGACCAGCATCAGCGCGCGCTCGACTGGAACGCCATCTTCACTCGCTACGGTGATACGCGCCGTGATCACCTGCGCTACTACCGTCAGGCCAGCCGCTTGCTGACGCCGCTGTTCCAGTCCAACAGCAACACACTGGCGGTGTTGCGTGATATCGCCCTGCTGTTGGCTCGGCACAACCGCTTCGGCCGCCAGCATGCCGTCAGCACCTTGGTCGGTGCGCGCGGCGGCTGGCTATGGTCGGGGGCGCAGAAGCGCGAGTTGCATGTCTGGACGGGCGAGCGGGAGGCCTGGGAGTAAGGCTGCTCAGCCGCGCTGCAGCTCGAGCAGCGCCTTCTGGCTCAGGTCCAGCCACTCCTTGTGTAGCACTCGATAATGCCGGGCGGAGCGGCGGGCGTGAGTCTGGATCTGCTGCAGCAGTTCGATGGCCTCGCGCTGACGTCCCAGTCGCTGCAGCAGCAGGGCATAGCGGTAATTGGCTTCGGGGCTGGCGCAGTAGCTGCCGAGGGCGCAGTATTCCTCTTCGGCCTTGAGGTCGTTGCCCTGGCCTTCCAGCGCGCGGGCATACAGCTGGTGGCCGTCGGTGGAACGAAAGTCCGGATTGTGGGCGATCAGCTGATCGAGACTTGCCTGGCAACCGGCGAAGTCGCCCTGGGCAAAACGTGCTCTGGCCAGCCCGAGGAGGATGTCCGGGGCGTCGCTGTGGATACCGCGCAGGGCTGTCTGGTAGTGCGTGGCCGCTTCTTCGGCGTGGCCCATGCGCAGCAGCTCATCGGCCAGGTTGACGCGAGTATCGCGGGTGTCGCGAATCTCCAATTCGTCGCGCAACGCGCGCAGATGGCGCTGCGGGTCGATGCTGTCGTGCAGGCGGTTGAGTGTCTGCCGGCCGCGTCGACTACCGAGCAGATCCGGCAGCATGATACCGAGAAAGTAGATTAGGCAGCCGAGGCCGGGCAGGGCGATGATCAGGTACAGCCAGTAGCGTTCCTGGCCACTGCGCACCACGTGGAGGCCGCAGGTGACTTGGCAGGCGATGACCAGCAGAGCGAGCAGAGGCATGGGGCGATCCAGTCCTTTGGAGTGCGAGGGGAGGCTTATCAGAGCATGGATAGGCCCCGTTGTCAGGTGACGCATGCACGGCTGTGGCGTGCGTCACGTGGTAGGCTGCGCGGCTGATTCCATGTTCATAAGGATGCGTGCATGCCGTCGTCGCTGGAGATTTTCGCCAACCTTTTTTATCTGGTTTCGGTCGTGCTGGCTGCGCGCAATTCGGTGCACACCTGGGCCGTTGGCCTGGTCGGCTGTGTGCTGTTCGGCTGGCTGTTCTTCAGCGTGCAGCTGTATGCCGATGTCACCTTGCAGATCTTCTTCATCGCCACCAGCCTGCTGGGTTGGTGGAGCTGGCGGCGCGGTCGCCAGGGCGAGGCGCTGCCGATCAGCCGTGCAAGCGCGACCGGACAGGGTCTTGCGCTGCTGCTCGCGGTGGCCGTGGCGGGCGCATACGGCGCCTTGCTGCATCATTTTACCGACGCCTACGCGCCCTTCATCGACTCGCTGGTGCTGACCTTCAGCGTACTGGCGCAGCTACTGCTGATGCGCCGCAAGCTGGAAACCTGGTACGGCTGGCTGCTGGTCAACACCCTCGCGGTGCCGTTGTTCGCCTCGCGTGAGCTGTACCTGACCGCCTTCATCTACCTGCTGTTCTGGTGCAATGCCTGGTATGGCCTGTATCGCTGGCGCCGGGAACTGAAGGCTGAGATGGCCTGACATGAGCAAGCGATTCGCCGTCGGCCTGGTGGTGGGCAAGTTCGCGCCGTTGCATCTGGGTCATGAATGGCTGATCCAGCAGGCTCAGGCCCAGTGCGAGCAAGTGGTACTGCTCAGTTGGGCGCGCCCCGAACTGGCAGGTTGTGAGCCTGAACGGCGGGCGAACTGGTTGCGGCTGCGCTTTCCCGAACTGCGCAGCTGGGTGGTGACGCCCGAATGGGTGACTGCCCAACGGCAGGCAGGTCTGAGGCTGCTGGATCTGCCCCACGAGTCCGAGGCGGATGCCGCGCAGCGCGAATTCGTCGCCGCGTTCTGCATCGCCGTGCTGGGCCAGCCGGTGGATGCAGTGTTCACCAGCGAGGCCTATGGCGACGGTTTCGCTGCGCACCTGGCGGCGCGTTTCCAGCGGCCGGTGGAACATGTTGAGATCGACCGTGCGCGTATCCAGGTGCCGGTCTCCGGGACGCGTCTGCGCGCCGATATCCATGGCTTGCGCCACTACCTGGCGCCGCAGGTATATGGCGATTTCATCGAGCGCATCGCCTTGCTCGGTGGCGAGTCCACCGGCAAGAGCAGCCTCGCCCTGGCATTGGCCGAGGCCTTGGGTACGCGTCACGCCGCGGAATATGGCCGCGAACTCTGGGAAGAGCAGGGCGGTGTGCTCGCCTATGACGATCTGCTGCGCATCGGCCGTACCCAGGCCGCACGTGAGCAGGCGTTGGCCGGGCAGTGCCGGCGCTACCTGGTTTGCGACACCACGCCGCTGACCACGCTGTTCTACTGTCGCGAGCTGTTCGGCCGGGCCGAGACCGAGCTGGAACAGTTGGCCGAGCGGCGTTATCACCACCTGTTCCTGTGCGCCGATGACTTCCCCTTCGTGCAGGACGGCACCCGCCAGGACGAGACCTTTCGCCGCCGGCAGAACCAGTGGTACGAGCAGGAACTGCTGAGGCGCGGCTGGGGTTTTACTCGCCTGAGCGGCTCGCTACAGCAGCGTGTCGCTCAGGTGCGGAGTTATCTGACCCGTCGCCGGTTTTAAGCCGGCGCCGGCTCGAAGCTGTCGGCGCGGGCCATCTGCCACATGCGCTGGTAGAACTCGCCGCTGATCTCACCGCTGAGCAGTTCCCCCGGTGCGAGGAACACATGCTGCTGGGCGAACAATTTGATCTCGGTCGCCGACAGGCGCTGCACCAGATGCTTGGCATCGATCTGTGCCGGGTGATCGAGGCCGGCGGCGGCGAGCATTTCGGCCAGTGCCTTGAGCGTGTTGCGGTGGAAGTTGTAGACGCGCTGGGCCTTGTCCTCGACCACCAGAGCGCGCTGGCGCAGCGGGTCCTGGGTGGCCACGCCGGTAGGGCACTTGTTGGTGTGGCAGCTTTGGCTCTGGATGCAGCCGATGGCGAACATGAAGCCGCGCGCCGAGTTGGCCCAGTCGGCGCCGATGGCCAGCACGCGGGCGATATCGAAGGCGCTGACGATCTTGCCGCTGGCGCCGAGCTTGATCTTGTCGCGCAGGTTGCTGCCGACCAGGGTGTTGTGCACGAACAGCAGCCCCTCGCGCAGCGGCACGCCCAGGTGATCGGTGAACTCCAGTGGCGCCGCACCGGTGCCGCCTTCCTTGCCGTCGACGACGATGAAGTCAGGCAGGATACCCGTCTCCAGCATGGCCTTGACGATGCCCATGAACTCCCACGGGTGGCCCAGGCAGAATTTGAAGCCGACCGGCTTGCCGCCCGACAGCTCACGCAATTGCGCGATGAACTGCAGCAGCTCGACCGGAGTGGAAAAGGCGCTGTGGCGCGACGGCGAGACGCAATCCTCGCCCATGGAAATGCCGCGGGTGTTGGCGATCTCTTCGGTGATCTTGTGCTTGGGCAGGATGCCACCGTGGCCCGGCTTGGCGCCCTGGCTGAGCTTGATCTCGATCATCTTCACCTGCGGGCTGGCGGCCTGAGTGGCGAATCGCTCGGGGTCGAAGCGGCCGTCCGAGGTGCGGCAGCCGAAGTAGCCGCTGCCCAGTTCCCAGACCAGATCGCCGCCGTGCTCGCGGTGGTAGGGGCTGATGCTGCCCTCGCCGGTGTCATGGTAGAACTCGCCGAGTTTCGCTCCTTCGTTGAGGGCGCGAATCGCATTGGCGCTGAGCGAGCCGAAACTCATCGCCGAGATGTTGAACAGGGAGGCCGAGTACGGCTGGCTGCATTGCGGCCCGCCGATCTCCACGCGAAAGCTGCACGGATCGGTCAGCGGCGCCGGGCGCATGGAGTGGCTGATGAACTCGAAACCGTTCTGGTACACATCACTCAAGGTGCCGAAGGGTTTGTCAGCGCCTTCGTTCTTGGCGCGGGAATACACCAGCGAGCGCTGCGCGCGGGAGAAGGGCAGTTGCTCAGCGTCACCTTCGAGCAGGTATTGGCGAATCTCCGGGCGAATGCCTTCGACCAGATAGCGAATGTTGCCCAGGATCGGGTAATTGCGCCGTACCGCATGGTGGGTCTGCAACAGATCGCCGATACCGATCAGGCTGAGCACGCCGCCGAGCAGAGTGAACGGCCATATCCATTCATGAGCGAGGAAGGGCAGGCTGGCCAGGGTGAACAGCACGCAGAACGCAAAAAATGCATAGCGGCTGAGCAGAGAAAGGTTCATTCAAGCTCCAGGTACGTAGATCGAGATAAGACTTTAGACCAAGCAGCTATATTGGGTCATGTTCTGTCCGCCTAGACACTCTCAAGGGCTAAGGACGAACCCCATCGCCCTGTGGCACACTCAGTGGCCCGGAGCCAACCGTCGCAAGAGCTTGGCCCTAGTCCCCCGATTTTCGGCTGGCGCCATTGTCGCCGGCCTACTGCCTGAGGCCGCCAGCGGCCGAGAAGAGGAATGAGCGTGCATAACGTCGTCATCAGTGGTACCGGCCTCTATACCCCGGCCAACAGCATTTCCAACGACGAGCTGGTGGCATCCTTCAATGCTTATGTGCAGCAGTTCAACGCCGATAATGCCGAGGCCATCGCCCGCGGTGAGGTGGAGGCGCTGAGCGAGTCCAGCAGCGGCTTCATCGAGAAGGCGTCGGGCATCAAGAGCCGCTTCGTCATCGACAAGGCCGGCATTCTCGACCCGCAGCGCATGGTGCCGAGCATTCCCGAACGTTCCAACGACGAGTGGGGCATCCTCTGCGAAATGGCTGTGGGCGCCGCCAAGGAAGCGCTGCAGCGCGCCGGCAAGACCGTCGCCGATATCGATGGGGTGATCGTCGCATGCTCGAACTTGCAGCGCGCCTACCCGGCGGTGGCCATCGAAGTGCAGGCCGCGCTGGGCATCAACGGCTGGGGCTACGACATGAACGTGGCCTGCTCTTCGGCCACCTTCGGCATCCAGGCTGCGACCACCGCGATTCAGACCGGCCAGGCCCGCGCCATCCTTATGGTCAACCCGGAAATCTGCACCGGTCACCTCAACTTCCGCGACCGCGACAGCCACTTCATCTTCGGCGACGCCGCCACCGCAGTGATCATCGAACGTGCCGACCTGGCTACCTCCGAGCATCAGTTCGACGTGGTCAGCACCAAGCTGCTGACCCAGTTCTCCAACAACATCCGCAACAACTTCGGCTTCCTCAACCGCGCCGCGGAAGAGGGCGTGGGCGCCCGCGACAAGCTGTTCGTGCAGGAAGGCCGCAAGGTGTTCAAGGACGTCTGCCCGATGGTCGCCGAGCTGATCGCCGCACACCTGGCGGAAAACCAGCTCAACGTCAGCGACGTCAAGCGCTTCTGGCTGCACCAGGCCAACCTCAACATGAACCTGCTGATCGCGCGCAAGCTGCTCGGCCGCGACGCCGAGCCGCACGAGGCACCGGTGATCCTCGACACCTACGCCAACACCAGCTCGGCCGGCTCGGTGATCGCCCTGCACAAGAATCAGGATGACCTGCCGGCGGGTAGCCTGGGTGTTCTAAGCTCCTTTGGTGCCGGTTATTCGATCGGCAGTGTGATTTTGCGCAAGCGTTGAGTTCACGTGCAGCGTAGCGCCGGTGCACGGAGCGCTTGGCTCCGTGCTCTGCAGCTCGGTTGGGTTTTCGCCCACAAGATGGGCACCTGTGAGGGCGAACTAACCAAGTACCCCCTCGCGGCGTCGGCTCTCGCGAAATTCACCCGGCGTCTGCCCGGTCCAGCCCTTGAAACTGCGGTGGAACGAGCGTGACTCGGTGAAACCGAGGTAGCAGGCGATGTCCTGGATCGCCAGGTCGCTGCGTAGCAGGTAGTGCTCGGCCAGCTCCTGGCGCAGCTCGTCGAGTATCTGCTGGTAACTGGTGCCGGCCTGCTGCAGGTGGCGCTGCAGGGTGCGCACGGTCATGTCGAACTTTTCCGCCACACGTTCCTTGCGCGGCAGGCCGTCCTTGAGCAGCAGGCGCAGGGCATTCTTTACCCGGCGCGGCAGCGGCTCGTCGTCATCCAGCCCTGCTATCAGGGTCAGGGCATGTTCTTCCAGGGTGCGCAGCAGGTTGGCGTCGGCCTGGCGCAGCGGCACGCCGAGGTAGTCCAGCGGCACCAGCAGGGCGTTGCAGGGCTGTTCGAACCGCACCGGGCAGCCGAAAAGCTGCTGGTATTCAGTCAGGTCGGTGCCTGCCGGTTGCGTATGCTCGAACCACACTTCACGCGGCGAATGCTCGGAGTCGGCGATCCAGCGGGCGTACAGCAGCCAGGAGGCGAGCACGTTCTCGACCATGTGGCGGCGCACGTCCGGTGCCTGATGACGGCAGCTCCAGATTAGTCGTACGTGATCCTCGGCCGCCTCGATACGGCTGGTGCCCATGTCGCCCACCAGCTTTTCGTAGGGCACGATGCGGCCCATGGCCTCGCCCAGGGTGGCGCAGTTCATGGCGATGTAACCAAGCACGCTCCACGAGCCGGGCTGGACGAAACGCGCCGAGTGCAGGCCGAACAGGGGATCGCCGGACACCTCGATCAGATGCGCCAGCAGGCGCTCATGCACTTCGCTCGGCATGCGCTTGCCGTTGTCGGCCAGGTCCTGCGTGGCAATCCCGGCAGCGGACAGGGCGCGGTCTATGTCCAGGCCGAGCTGTTCGGCCTGACGCAGGTACTTGAGCAGGGCGGGAACCGAGGTATAGCCGAGGTTTTCCATGGATTCTTCTTGTTCTGCGATGCCTGTCTTGATTGGCGATAGCGCCTGTCCCGATTCGACAGTGACGGAAATCGGCGGCTGGCTAGTATAGGCAGCCATAAGTGCTGATCGGAATGGGGGATGCGATGCGACGCTGGAACGGATGGGGTGACGAAGCGACCGAAGTGGAACTGCCGGCCCATGGCGAGGCCTTTCTCGCCGAGCTGGTCGGGTCGGGCCAGCGTCTGGCCGACGCCAGCCTGCAGGATGTGCTGGCGCGTGTACCAGCCTCGCGCCTGGCGCCGCATCCACTGATCTGTCAGGACGCCGAAGTGCGCGTGCGCCACGCCCGTGGCCAGAGCCTGCCGGACTGGCTGGCGATGCGCTCCGGTGACTTCGGCCTGTTTCCCGATGGCGTCGCCTGCCCGGAAAGCGCCGAGCAGATCCGCGAGCTGCTGGCCTGGGCGCAACAGCATGACGTCACCCTGATCCCCTACGGCGGCGGCACCTCGGTGGCCGGGCACATCAACCCGCAGGCCGGCCAGCGCCCGGTGCTGACCCTGTCGCTGGAGCGCATGACGCGCCTGCTGGATATCGATGAGGACAGCCTGATCGCCACCTTCGGCCCTGGCGCCAATGGCCCGCAGGTAGAAAGCCAGCTGCGCGCACGCGGCTACACGCTGGGCCACTTTCCGCAGTCCTGGGAACTGTCGACCCTCGGTGGCTGGGTCGCCAGCCGCTCCAGCGGCCAGCAGTCGCTGCGCTACGGGCGCATCGAGCAATTGTTCGCTGGCGGCAAGCTGGAAACCTTTGCCGGCACCCTGGAGATTCCAACCTTCCCGGCGTCGGCCGCCGGGCCCGATCTGCGCGAGCTGGTGATGGGCTCGGAAGGGCGCTTCGGGGTGATCTCCGAAGTGCGCGTGCGCATCAGTCGCCTGGCCGAGCAGGAGCGTTTCTACGCGGTGTTCCTGCCCAACTGGCAGCAGGCGCTGAGCGCCATTCGCAGCCTGGCCCAGGCGCGCGTGCCGCTGTCCATGCTGCGCCTGTCCAACGCCATCGAAACCCGTACTCAGTTGGCCCTGGCCGGCCACCCGCAGCAGATTGCCTTGCTGGAAAAATACCTGGCCCTGCGAGGCGCCCGCGACGGCAAGTGCATGCTCACCTTCGGCGTCACCGGCAGCCGGGTGCAGAACGCCGCCTCGCTGAAACAGGCGCGGCGCCTGCTGAAAGGTTTTGGAGGCGTGTTCACCGGCACCCTGCTGGGCAAGAAGTGGGAGCAGAACCGCTTCCGATTCCCTTATCTGCGTCATGGTCTTTGGGAGCGCGGCTACCTGGTGGACACCCTGGAAACCGCCACCGACTGGTCCAACGTCGACAGCCTGCTGAACAAGGTCGAGGCCAGTCTGCGTGACGAGCTGACCGGTGAGGGCGAGCGGGTGCACGTGTTCACCCACCTGTCGCACGTCTACGGCGAAGGTTCTAGCATCTACACCACCTACGTGTTCCGCCCCGGCAGTGACTACGCCGAGGCCATGGCGCGCTGGCAGCGCTTGAAAGCAGCGGCCAGCCGCACTATCGCCGAGAATCGCGGCACCATCAGCCACCAGCACGGTGTCGGTCGCGACCACGCTCCTTACTTGGCAGCAGAGAAGGGCGAGCTGGGCATGGCCACGCTGCGCAGCCTGGCCACGCATTTCGACCCCGACCAGCGCCTGGCGCCTGGCGTGTTGCTGCAGGACTGAGCATGGAACCCTGGAACGCCACCTGGCGCACGCACGCGCTGCCTGAGCTGGCCGCGCGCGACTGGGATCTGCTGGTGATCGGCGGCGGCATCTGCGGCGCCGGCATCTTCCGTGAGGCGACGAGGCGTGGCTGGCGCTGCCTGTTGCTGGAGCAGCGCGACTTTGCCTGGGGCACCTCCAGTCGCTCGTCGAAGATGGTGCACGGTGGCCTGCGTTATGTCGCCAAGGGCCAACTGGGGCTGACTCGCGACTCGGTGCGCGAGCGCCAGCGCCTGCTCGGCGAGGCGCCGGGGCTGGTGGAGCCGCTCAGCTTCGTCATGCCGCATTACCGCGGCGGTTTTCCCGGGCCGAAGGTCTTTGGCGGCCTGCTCAGCCTGTACGACGCCCTGGCCGGCAAGCGCAATCACCTGTTCTATCCGCTGCAGCAGCTGCGTTACCTGGCGCCGGGCATTCGCGAGGACGGCCTGCTCGGTGGCACGCGCTTCTTCGATGCGGTGACCGATGATGCCCGCCTGGTGCAGCGCGTGCTGGGCGAGGCGCGTGCCGAAGGCGGCGAGGCGCTCAATGGCATGCGTGTGGTCGAGTTGTTGCGTGAAGCGGGGCAGGTGGTCGGCGTGCTCGCCGAGGATGTGGAAACGGGCGAGCAATACCGTCTGCGCAGCCGCGCCGTGGCCCAGGCCACCGGTGCCTGGGCCGATCGCTTGCGCCAGCCTGGCAATGGTCGCATTCGTCCGCTGCGCGGTAGCCATCTGCTGTTGCCGAGCTGGCGTCTGCCGGTGGTGCATGCCTTCAGCTTTATGCACACGGCCGATGGCCGGCCGGTATTTGTCTTCCCCTGGGAGGGCGCGACGGTGATCGGCACCACCGATCTGGATCATGCTGACGAGCTCGATCATGAAGCCGCCATCAGCACCGAGGAGGTCGACTACCTGCTGGCCGCCTGCGCCCAGCAGTTCCCGGCTGCGCAGGTGAGCCGCGCCGACGTGCTGTCAACCTGGGCGGGCGTGCGTCCGGTGGTGAGCGATGGTGGCAGCGTACTGAAACCCTCCGATGAAAAGCGTGAGCACGCGCTGTGGATCGAGCCGGGCAGCGTGACGCTGGCCGGCGGCAAGCTGACCACCTTCCGCCTGCTGGCGCTCGAGGTGCTGCGTGCCTGCGCGGGTTTCGTTGGCAAGCCAGTGGATGATCAAGGCGGCGCGGTCTTCGCTGCGAATACGCCGACACCGATGCCGACCTTGAGCCCGGCGCAGCAACGCCGTCTGGCTGGGCGTCATGGTCGTCAGCTGGGTGAGGTACTGCGTTTGATCGACGAAATCGGCGCTGATTGCGTCGCCGGTACCGATACCTTGTGGGCCGAACTGGCTTGGGCTGCCGAAGGGGAGCTGGTGCTGCATCTGGACGATCTGCTGCTACGCCGCACGCGCCTGGGCCTGCTGCTGGCCGAAGGTGGCCGTGCCGAGCTGCCGCGCATCCGCGCGCTGTGCCAGCCGCGCCTGGGCTGGAGCGATGCGCGCTGGCAGCAGGAAGAGACGGATTACCTGGCGTTGTGGCGGCGCTGTTACAGCCTGCCGGTGACTTCATGATGGCGCTGCCGACTTTCCGTAGGAGCGAGCTCTGCTCGCGAAGCTTTTGCGCCATCCCCGTTCGCGAGCAGAGCTCGCTCCTACAGCAATACCGTGCATTCCAAGCAGAGGTCACACCTTGAGCGAACCAAGCTACCTGCTGAGCATCGACAACGGCACCCAGAGCGTGCGGGCGCTGCTGTTCGATACTCAGGGCAACCTGCTGGCCAAGGGCAAGGTCGAGCTCGACCCCTATTTCTCCAGCCAGCCAGGCTGGGCCGAGCAGGATCCGGAGTACTACTGGGCCAGCCTCGGTGAGGCCTGTCGCCTGCTGTGGCAGCATGTGGATATAGACCGCAGCCTGATCAAGGGAGTGGCCGTTACCACCCAGCGCGGCAGCATCATTCATGTCGACGAGCAGGGTGCGCCACTGCGCCCAGCGATTCTCTGGCTCGATCAGCGCCGTGCCGAGGTGACTGAACGTATCCAAGGCCTGTGGGGCTGGCTATTCAAGCTGGTGCGCGCCGACGAGGCGGTCGATCATTTCCGTGGCCAGGCCGAGGTCAACTGGGTCGCCCAGCATCAGCCGGACATTGCGACACGCACGCACAAGGTGCTGTTGCTCTCGGGCTTTCTCACTCATCGCCTGTGTGGCCGCTTCGTCGATTCCACCAGCAGTTGCGTGGCCTACCTGCCGTTCGACTACAAGCGCCTACGTTGGGCTGCGTCCGGTGACTGGAAGTGGCAAGCGCTGAAGGTACGCCGTGAGCAACTGCCTGAATTGTTCAAGCCGGGGGCACGACTGGGTCAGATCAGCGCCGAGGCCAGCCGCCATACCGGTATTCCGGAAGGCCTGCCGCTGATTGCTGCTGGCGCCGACAAGGCCTGCGAGGTGCTGGGTTCCGGTGCGCTGGAGCCCAGCACGGCGTGCCTGTCCTATGGCACCACGGCGACCATCAACACCACGCGCAGTCGCTATCTGGAAACCGTACGCCTTATTCCGCCCTATCCGGCAGCGCTGCCGGATCACTTCAACACCGAGGTGATGATTTATCGCGGTTTCTGGATGGTCAGCTGGTTCAAGCGCGAATTCGGCCTGCGCGAGATACAGCGTGCCGAGGCGCTGGGCGTGTCGCCCGAGGCGCTGTTCGACGAGCTGGTCAACGCCGTGCCACCCGGTTCCATGGGCCTGATGCTGCAGCCGTACTGGACGCCGGGCATCCGCGAGCCGGGGCTGGAAGCCAAGGGCTCGATCATCGGTTTTGGTGATGTGCACACCCGCGCGCATATCTACCGTGCAATTCTCGAAGGCCTGGCCTATGCGCTGCGTCAGGGCAAGGAACGTATCGAAAAACGTTCAGGCACCCGTATCGAGCGCCTGCGCGTTTCCGGTGGCGGTTCGCAGAGCGATGCGGCGATGCAGCTGACCGCCGATATCTTCGGCTTGCCGGCCGAGCGACCGCACCTCTACGAAACCAGCGGGCTGGGGGCTGCGATCAACTGCGCGGTGGGTCTGGGGCTGCATGCGGACTATCCGACGGCCATCGCCGCCATGACCCGCGTTGGCCAGGTGTTCCAGCCGAACCCGGAGGCCCAGCACGTTTACCAGCAGCTCTACGCGCAGGTCTATCAGCGCATGTACCGACAGCTCAAGCCACTGTACCAGCGCATTCGCAAGATCACCGGTTATCCGGCGTAGAGCATGCGGTGGGCGTAGGGACGTAGGGCGTACTCAGGAGCGAAGCGAACAGTCCGCCGCTCCTCGGTGTTACACAAATCCAGCGGCGTACTGCTTCGCGACGACTGCATGGATGCAGGAGGTAGAGCGACGCAGGAAGCCAAAGCCGAGTACGCCCTACGCTATTTCTACTTGCCGCTTGAGGCTGCCGTCAGGCGACGTCTACCAGCACGATCTCGCTGTCTTCCTGCGCCTCGATGCGGATCAACGCTTCATCGGCGATGGCCACGCCATCACGTGCCTTGACGTTCACGCCGTTGACGCTGAATGCACCCGTTGCGCCCACCAGGTAGGCTTTGCGACCCGGCTGCAGGGCGTACTCGGCGCTCTGTCCGGCCTTGACCGTGGCGGCCACCAGGCGTGCGTCGGTGCGGATACGCAATGCATCGACATCCTCCTCGTAACCACTGGCCAGGGTGACGAACGAGCCCGAGCGGTCGCCTTTCGGGAAAGGCTTGGCGCCCCAGGAGGGGGGCAGGCCGGCCTGGTTCGGCTGGATCCAGATCTGGAAGATCTTGGTGGTTTCATCCTCCAGGTTGTACTCGCTGTGAGCGATACCGGTCCCAGCACTCATTACCTGCACATCGCCAGCCTCGGTGCGGCCCTTGTTGCCCAGGTTGTCCTCATGGCTGATGGCACCTTCGCGAACGTAGGTGATGATCTCCATGTCGCGGTGCGGGTGCGGCGGGAAGCCTGAATGTGGAGCGATCTCGTCGTCGTTCCACACGCGCAGGCGGCCCCAGTTCATCCGCTCGGCGTCGTAGTATTCGGCGAAGGAAAAGTGGTGACGGGCGTTGAGCCAGCCGTGATGAGCACCACCGAGTTGTTCGAACGGACGTACATCGATCATGGTCAATCCTCCAGTCGTGCATGGGTTCAGCCCCGTGCAATGTCGATGACGCTATGATCTATTCCGTGTAATCGATTTAAAAGCGCAATATTTACGGATTTAATATCTATTAGTTTGATTAATTTTCGCGAAGGCCAGGCACTAGGCTTTCGCTGATTCCTTCAAGGAGCAGTGCAATGCGCGAACGCAAAGCCTGGTTGATCCTGCATGGCAAGCAGGCGTTGAACGAAGAGGTGAGGACGGCCGTGAGCGGCCTGCGTGAGCGTGGCTGGGATTTGGCCGTGCGCCTGACCTGGGAAGGCGGGGACGCCGAGCGGCTGGTCGAGGAAGGGCTGGCTGCTGGTTACCCGACGCTGATTGCCGGTGGCGGTGATGGCACCCTGCGTGATGTGGTCGAAGCGCTGGTCAAGGCGCAGGGCGATGCGAGCCTGGCTCTGCTGCCGCTGGGCACGGCCAATGATTTCGCCCACGCTGCTGGCATACCGCTGACGCCGGCTGCCGCGCTGGCACTGCTGGAGGTCGAGCCGGTGGCCGTTGACGTGGGCATGGCCGGTGAACGCGCTTTCCTTAATATGGCCACGGGCGGTTTCGGCTCCAACGTCACCGCCAACACGCCGGAGGAACTCAAGAAAGTCCTGGGTGGCGCCGCCTATCTGCTCACCGGGCTCAGCCGCTTTTCCGAAGTGCGCGCGGCCGCCGGTCGGTTTCACGGGCCGGATTTCGAGTGGCAGGGCGAATTTCTGGCATTGGGCATCGGCAACGGGCGCCAGGCCGGTGGCGGTCATCTGCTCTGTCCAGAGGCGACCATTGACGACGGCCTGCTGGACGTCTGTATCGTGCCGGCGGCGCAGGATGTGGTGAGCACCCTGGGCACATTGCTCTCGGGCGGGATGCATGGTGTGCAGAGCGTCGCGGTCAGCGCGCGGCTGCCCTGGCTGGAAGTGGAGGCGCAGGAAGGGCTGGATTTGAACCTCGATGGCGAGCCGATGGAAAGCAAGCGTTTGCGCTTCAGCGCACAACCTGGCGCGCTGCGTCTGCATCTACCCAGACATTCGCCATTGCTCGCTGGTCAGGCGCCTAGGGCTGAGGCATGATGGCGGCGCGCCAGCAAGGCTTCAGTATGCCGGCAGTTCGCCGATAACCCGAACGGCAGACTAGACTCAATCTATATACCTCGGAGCGCATGATGGCTGGCATCCTCGATTCAGTAGATCAACGCACGCAACTGGTCGGCGAGAACCGCCTGGAAATTCTCATGTTCCGCCTGGCCGGTCGGCAGTTGTTCGCCATCAACGTGTTCAAGGTGCAGGAAGTCCTGCAGATGCCCAAACTGACGTTGATGCCGCAGCGTCACCGCTTCGTTTGCGGTGTGGTCAACCTGCGCGGACAGACCCTGCCGGTGATCGATCTGTCCCAGGCCATCGGCATGCGCCCGCTGGTGCCGGATGAGCGCAGCACCATCATCGTCACCGAGTACAACCGTTCGGTGCAGGCCTTCCTGGTCGGCAGCGTCGATCGCATCCTCAACCTCAATTGGGAGTCGATCCAGCCGCCGCCCGGTGGCGCCGGTCGCCAGCATTACCTGACTGCGATCACCAAGGTCGACGAGCAGATCGTCGAGGTCATCGACGTGGAAAAGGTGCTGGCCGAGATCGTGCCGATGAGCACCAAGGTCTCCGAAGAGAAACTTGCCGATCCGTTGCTGGAGAAGGCGCGCGGTCGTGAAGTGCTACTGGTGGACGACTCCAGCGTGGCGCTGAGCCAGCTGCGCGATACCCTGACCCAACTGGGCATGCGCCTGCACATGGCGGGCGATGGTCTGAAAGCCCTGAACCTGCTGAAGAAGTGGGCGGATAGCGGCGAAGTGATGACCGACAAGCTGCTGATGATCTTCACCGATGCCGAAATGCCGGAGATGGACGGCTACCGCCTGACCAGCGAGATTCGCAACGATTCGCGACTGAAGGACCTCTACGTCGTGCTGCACACGTCGCTGTCCGGCAGCTTCAACGAGGCGATGGTGAAGAAGGTCGGTTGCGACAACTTCCTCTCCAAATTCCAGCCGGACAAGCTCGTCGACGTGGTACGTCAACGCCTCGAGTTGGACGAGCCCAGCTAAAGTCGCTGGAGGGCGGGTGCAACCCGCCGCGCGTCGATGGCCGCTGGTGACCGAGCGAGCGTTACTGATCTGCATAATTTCCCGAGTTTTGTTGCTTGTGAGCGTCGCCGTCACCTCGTATAGCGGCGTTTTGCCAACAGGAACCTGACGCATGCTGAGTCTCTCGGGGCTATACCGTTATCCGCTCAAGTCCGGCCGCGGCGAAGTGCTGCAGCGCAGTGCGGTTGACGGTCTCGGCCTGCAGGGGGATCGGCGTTGGATGCTGGTCGATGCCGACAACGGCCGCTTCATCACCCAACGCCTGCTACCGCAGATGAGTCAGCTGAGCGCTCTGTGCGATGCGCGCGGTGGGCTGACTCTGAGTTCACCGGGGCGTGAGGATCTGTCCGTGGCGTTGCCCGATCCCGAGCAGGACCTGCGTGGCGTCATCGTCTGGCGTGACAGCCTGCGCGTGCCGGATGCGGGCGATGCAGCGGCTGCCTGGCTCAGCGATATGCTGGGTAAGTCTTGTCGCCTGGTGCAGGTGCCGGAAGGCCGCACACGCCAAGTCGATACCGCCTATGCGCAACCGGGCGATCGCGTGGCCTTTGCCGATGGTTTCCCACTGCTGCTGATCGGCCAGGCGTCGCTGGACGATCTTTCTCAGCGCGTCGGGCAATCGCTGTCGATGCTGCGTTTTCGCCCCAATCTGGTCGTCACCGGCAGTGAGCCTTACGCCGAAGACAGCTGGAAGCGCATCCGCATTGGCGAGGTGGAGTTCGACGTGGCCAAGGGCTGCTCGCGCTGTATCCTCACCACCATCGACCCACAGACCGGCGAGCGCAACGCCCAGCGTGAGCCGCTGGCCACGCTCAAGACCTATCGGGAACGCGACGGTGACGTGTTCTTCGGGCAGAACCTGTTGCCACGAGGTGTGGGTGAGCTACAGATCGGTATGCCGGTTGAAATTCTGGAGTAGGGTGCGCCATGCGCGCCACGTGATCTGCGTACGGTCGCTGGGCTGAGGCTCACGCGGCACTGAACCGAAGCGCGGTCCGGCCCAGGCGTATGGAGCAGCGAGCCCCGATCAGACACCCAGTCCGATCGGGGCTTTTGTTTTACTGATCCTCAAAGAAGCGCTCGTTCCACGCCACCAGCGGGTGCGGTGCGTTGAGCTTCTGGCCGTAGATCACCGAGTAGGACAGCACGTTCTGCACGTACTGGCGGGTCTCGTCGAACGGGATGTTCTCCACCCAGACGTCATAACTGAGGTGATTGGCGCCGCGCAGCCACTGGCGTACGCGGCCGGGCCCGGCGTTGTAGGCGGCCGAGGCGAGTACGCGGTTGCCATTGAACTGACCATATACCTGACTCAGATAGGCGGCGCCCAACTGGATGTTGGTGTCAGGGTTGAGCGCCTGTTGCGGCGACGCCAGGGGGATGCCGAACTTGCGTGCGGTTTCCTTGGCAGTGCCCGGCATCAGTTGCATCAGGCCCATGGCGCCTGCGTGGGAGCGGGCATCGGCCATGAAGGCACTCTCCTGGCGGGTGATGGCGAACACCCAGCTCGAGTGCAGATCACGGCGCCTGGCTTCACGGACCAATTCGTCGCGATGGGCCATGGGGAAGCGCACTTCCAGGTCGTCCCAGTACTGGGCCTGGCTGATGGTGCGGATGGCCGGGAAGTACCACTCCATTTCGTAGGCCAGGCGCGCCTGGGCCACCAGTTCATCGCGGCTGAACAGGCGGCTGACGTGATACCACTCGCGGCGACCATCGACGATCTGGCCGCGTGCGTGGAACTCCATGGCGCGCTTGATGCCGGCGGTGTTACGGACTTTCTGTACGACCTTGGGATCGAGCGCCAGCGGCTGGTTGTTCAAGGCGTAAGGCGCTTTGACCTGATCCGCTGCCATGAAACCGTAGAAATCACGCTCCTTGGCCAGGGCCTGGAACAGCGCCGCCGGTTGCTGGCTGTTGGGTTGCGCGAGTTGCAGGCTGCGCGCATTCCAGTAGCGCCAGCGGTTGATGCTGGCCAGATCGGACGGCATCTTCTGCGTCAACTGATAGGCCTCTTCCCAGCGGCCGTGACGCAGCAGCAGGCGCGCGCGCCATTCGCTGACGGTGTTGTCACGCAGTTGCGGGTCGTACTTGGCCATGACTTGCAGGCCGCGCAGGTCGAAGCGTTGTGCCAGGCGCAGACCGATCTGGCGGGCGATGGCGACCTGTTCGTCCGAGGAGAACTTCATGCGCTGGGCGTAGCCGTCGAGCAGGGCCAGGGCGTCTTCGGGGTTCTGCCGGGCCAGGCGGCGCAGGCCGAGGCCGACCACATCGCTCATGGCGTCATCGGCTGGAGCGAAACGCGCGGTGTTTTTTAGCAGTTGCGGTTTCTGTGCGACCTCGACCATCAGCTTGCCGCGCTCGCCAAGCGTTGGCATGCCCTTGATCAGGAAGTTGGCCAAGCCGTAGTTGCCGCTTTCCACCGCCAGTTTGGTGCGCTGCCAGCGGCGCTGTTCGGTGAGCTGGCCATTGGCGGCCCAGCGTTCGAACAGGGGATCACAGGCGTTGGGCTGGGATTTGCCCACCAGCCAGAGCTTCTCGGCGGTAGCGTTGCCTTCGGCAGTCAGGCCGTGGCTGAGCTGGTACTGGCCATACAGGCAATCCAGCTCAGTGAAGTTGAGCTTGGCATCGTAGTGATCGAGGAAGGGCTTCCAGTCACCACGCTCGGCCAGCGCGCGCAGCCAGCGCAGCTTCATCCAGCTGGCCTGAGGCAGGTCACCATGTTCGGCGAGAAACTTTTCTATTTCCGCATTGCTCGCTGATCGCAGACGGTTGGTCAGTTCGTCATAGGCCAGATATGGCGTCAGCGGGTAGTCGCGCAGGGCGCTGGCGTACTGGCGATAGGGGCCGCTGTCGCCCTTGGCCAGGGCGCGCTTGGCTTCATCGTAGTACTGGCGCTGCTGCGCCAGGTTGGCGGCTTCGGCACTGGCCAGGCCAGCAGTAGTGGTGAAAATCAGGCAGGAAACTACAGAAAGAAGGCGACCGCGCATGGCATTTCCAGGGGGCAAGCAGAGAGTGGGGGCAACAGGTTCCATATCGTTGCATACCCTTAGCTTAGCGCTTCAGCGGGGCGCGGTGAATGCCGTCGCGCCAGATGGACACATGCAGAAAAAATGCATGGCGCAGTGCTATTGCGAGTGCTTTGCCGAGGTGCCCGCTGCTGGGGTGGAAACGGCCACAGCCAACCTGTAACTCGGGTAGAATGCGCCGCCTGTTTCTGGAGATGCCCATGACCCTGCTCAAGTTTGCCGACGTATCCCTCGCCTATGGCGCCATGCCCCTGCTTGACGGAGTGTCCTGGCAGATCGCGCGGGGTGAGCGGGTGTGCATCATTGGCCGTAATGGCACTGGCAAATCGAGCATGCTGCGCCTGGTCAAGGGCGACCAGATGCCGGATGACGGCGAGATCTGGCGTGCACCGGGGCTGAAGATTGGCGAGCTGCCGCAGGAACTGCCGCGCGCCGACGAGCGCACGGTGTTCGATGTGGTCGCCGAAGGCCTGGCGGGTGTTGGCGAGCTGCTGGCGCGTTATCACCACCTGGCGCAGAACATCCATGGCGATGACGACCTCGAGCAACTGATGCACGTGCAGCAGGAGCTGGAAGCCAAAGATGGCTGGCGCCTGCAGCAGCTGGTCGACAGCACCCTGAGCCGCCTGCAACTGCCGGCGGACAAGACCCTGGCCGAGCTCTCCGGCGGCTGGCGCCGTCGCGTGCTGCTGGCGCAGGCGTTGGTGTCCGAGCCGGATCTGCTGCTGCTCGACGAGCCCACCAACCACCTGGACATCGGCGCCATCGCCTGGCTGGAAGATGCGCTGAAAGACTTTGGCGGCGCCGTGCTGTTCATTACCCACGACCGCTCCTTCCTGCAGAACCTGGCTACGCGCATCCTCGAACTGGATCGTGGTGGCCTGATCGACTGGAACGGCGACTACGCCAGCTTCCTGGTGCACAAGGAGCAGCAACTGGCTGCCGAGGAAACCGCCAACGCGCTGTTCGACAAGCGCCTGGCCCAGGAGGAAGTGTGGATTCGCCAGGGCATCAAGGCCCGCCGTACCCGTAACGAGGGGCGCGTGCGCGCGCTCAAGGCGATGCGTGCGGAACGTAGCGAGCGCCGCGAACGCCAGGGCAAGGCGAATATCCAGCTCGATACGGCGGACAAGTCCGGCAAGCAGGTGATGGTGGCGGAGAACGTCAGCTTCGCTCACGCCGGCGGTCCCTTCCTGGTCAAGGATTTCTCCATGGTCCTGCAGCGCGGTGACCGTATCGGTCTGCTTGGCGCCAACGGTACCGGCAAGACGACCCTGCTCAAGCTGCTGCTCGGTGATCTGCAGCCGTCCAGCGGTAGCATCGAGGTCGGCACCAAACTGGAAGTGGCGTATTTCGACCAATTACGTCACCAGCTCGAACCGGAAAAGACGGTGATCGACAACGTCGCCGAGGGTCGTGACTTCATCACTATCGATGGCCAGAACCGCCATGTGCTGAGCTATCTGGGCGACTTCCTGTTCAGTCCGCAACGTGCTCGTACCCCTGTCAAAGCGCTATCGGGTGGCGAACGGGCACGACTGTTGCTCGCCAAGTTGTTCAGCAAGCCGGCCAACCTCTTGGTGCTGGACGAACCGACCAACGATCTGGACGTAGAAACCCTGGAACTGCTCGAAGAAGTGCTGCTCAACTTCCCAGGCACCGTGCTGATGGTCAGCCACGACCGTGCTTTCCTCGATAACGTCGTGACCAGCACCCTGGTATTCGAGGGTGAAGGCAAGGTGCGCGAGTACGTGGGTGGCTATCAGGATTGGCTGCGCCAGGGCGGCTCGCCGCGTTTGCTCGGCGTGGGTGAAAGCAAGTCCGGCAAGGCCGAGCTGGCCACGGCCATCGTCGAAGCGCCGACCCCGGCTGCAGTGACTCCCGCTCAAGAGAGCGCAGAGCCTGCGAAGAAGAAACTAAGCTACAAGCTGCAGCGCGAGCTGGAAGCGATTCCCGGGCAGATCGATGCTCTGGAGCAGGAAATGGCTGCGGTACAGGAGCAGGTATCCGACCCTGCCTTCTATCAGCAGCCGGCGCAGATCACCACGGAAGTATTGGCGCGTCTCGAGCGCTTGCAGACGGAAATGGACGCGTTGCTCGAGCGCTGGGCAGAGCTGGAAGGCTGACGAAGGAACGAGCGGGCAATGGCCATCGAGTACCGCATTACTCTCGACGACAATCATCAGTTCAGCTACCGGATCGAGCTGAATCGCGAGTATGACCCCATTCAGGCGCAACAGGCTCCCGCCTGGACGCGCCTTGAACATCAGCAGTGCAGCAATTGCCCACTGAGTCGCGACCAGTTCAGCCATTGTCCGGCTGCGGTCGATCTGCATCGGGTGATCGAGGATTTTCGTGGCCTGCCGGCATTTAAAAAAGCCAGCGTCTGGGTACGCACGCCGGAGCGTGAGTACACCAAGCATGTCGGCTTGGAAGAGGGGCTGCGTGCGTTGCTAGGCGTGATCATGGCCACCAGCGCCTGCCCAGTGCTGGCGCGCCTGAAACCCATGGCGCAGCACCATCTGCCGTTTGCCAATAATCAGGAATTCATCCTGCGTGCGGTATCGCTGTACCTGTCACGGCAGTACTTCAATATGCGCGAGGGGCGTCTGGCCGATTGGGAGCTGAAGGGGCTGGTGCGCCTGTTCCAGCAACTGAAACTGGTCAACCAGGCCTTCTGGCAGCGTATTCACGACACCTGTGAAGGCGACTCCAACCTCAAGGCTTTCCTGACCTTCTTCTCGATGTCATCGAGCATGACGGTGTCGCTGGAAACCCAGCTGCAGAAGATTCGCCCGCTGGTCATGAGCGCGGGCGAATCGTTCGAGTAGTCCGAAGCCAACAAGCTCGCCGCTGAAGCGCCTCCCACGGGGCAGCTACTGTGTGGGAGGGGCTTTAGCCGCGACGCGATCTCAAGCGCCTTTTTCGCCTTTCTTCAGGCGCACTGCGAGCACATCGCAGGGCGCGCCATGCAGCACGTCATTAGCTGTGGAACCCAGCAGCAGCGCCAGGCCGTGGCGGCCATGGCTGCCAACCACGATCAGATCGCAACCCTGTTCTTCAGCCAGGCGGTGAATTTCCTGGCGCGGTTGGCCATAAGCCAGGTGGCGCTGGTCCGCGGTCAGTTCGGGATACTTGCCGGTGAAGCTGTCCAGGCGCTCGCGGGCCTGCTCGAACTGCTGTTGCTGCAGCATCGACAGGTCCATCGGCACGTCACCACCAAAGGCCATGGCCATCGGTTCGACGATATGCACCAAGGACATCTTGGCGCCACTGGCCTGCGCCAGTTTCTGCGCGCGTACCACTACAGGGTCGCATTCCTCGGTCAGGTCGACGGCGACCAGAATGTGCTGGTAGGGCATGGTGAGTTCTCCTCAAGGGGGCAAATGGCTCTGTATCAAGTATGGCCCCATTGTGTGGGGCAGGGCGACTGGTCGTTAAATAAGGCAAAGAAAAGCCCGGTGCGAGCACCGGGCAATGGTTGGGCCAGGCAGGCCGGAAATCTGGGGCATCAATGCTGGGAGGCAGCGTACTGGGCCGCAACACCTTCCAGGCCTTCGATGATGCTGTCGGAATACTTGCTGATCAGGAAAGGTACGGTGTTTTCGTTGTAATTACGTAGGGATTTCTCGATGTAACGCCATTTGGTGCCGATGGAGTTCAGCGCTGCGCTGATCTCCGGAGTGTTCTGCTGGGCGGTGCTGAGATTGTCCAACTTGCTGGCGAATTCGCCTGCCAGCTCATCGATGGCGCGTTCTTCGCCGCCCCCGAAGAAGCTGGCGCCGACCGAGGCACTGCGTGAAGCATAGTCCAGCGCGATATTCTGCATCAGCAGGCTTTGCTCACGGCTCTTCTGCGTCAGCTGCGGTACGCTGAAACCGCTTTCTTGCTGAATCTTCTGATACAGCTCCTGACTAATGGCCATGATGTGTTGGTTGTTCTCGGCCAGATCGGCGACGGGTTGCAGGTCAGTGAAGCCCTTGCTGCGCATGGCGTCCATCAGTGTCTGGAGCCCGCTGCGATAACTTTGCCAATTGGTTTGCAGTTGCGCGCGCAGCGCCTTGCTCGCATCCCCGGGCATTTCGCCCAGGCCGTCCAGGTGCGCTTGGCCTGCCTGCAGGGATTCGCCAATCATCCGCGCGTAGCGTTGATCACCTTCCATGCCGTTGTACATGTAGAAGTCGCCCAGGCTTTTTTGCGTTGCCAGGCGCAACTGGTGCAAGTGCAGTAGATCATCGGCCGGTGCGGCGCTGAGCAGGGGCGGGGAGAGCAGCGTAAAGAGAAAAACGAGCAGGGCGCTCAGGGGAAATGCAAGCGAACGGCGGCTCGACATTGGCGACTCCGTGTGGCCCATCGTGGGGCTCGATTTGTTTTTGTATTGCCTTCAGGTGGCGCTGTGCCAGCTGAAAGTGAGACGACTGTACCCGGAGCGTAGCGATTTGGCTAGGCATCCGGGAGTGCCCGTATCAAGCAGGAAAACGCTCGCAATAGTGCATTATTGACGCTGTTTATCGAAACCGGCTGGAGGCCACGAATGACCAGGCCTGCAGAAATCGTCGGGAAATCGACGAAAAGAGGCCAATTGACAAGCGCAGGGTTTTCCCTGATGGTGTGCACACCCAAATCAAACGGGCGTATGAATTGAGCGTTTGCCTTGTTAGGCGCGCCATTACAGCCCGAATATCGCGTCGGTGGGTGTGTCGTACCGATTGGGGCTATGCTCGTGCGGCGCTGCCGCAGGCTAGCCTGCCGGTTGGCTCCGATGTGTACTGTTCAGCTTCCATACCGTGGAGATCAGTTGATGATTTACGAAGGTAAAGCCATCACGGTTAAGGCTCTTGAGAGTGGCATCGTCGAATTGAAGTTCGACCTCAAGGGTGAGTCCGTCAACAAATTCAACCGTCTTACCCTCAATGAGCTGCGCGCCTCCGTCGACGCGATCAAGGCTGACGGTTCGATCAAGGGCGTGATTGTCACCAGTGGCAAAGACGTGTTCATCGTCGGTGCCGATATCACCGAATTCGTCGACAACTTCAAACTGCCCGACGAAGAACTGGTGGCTGGCAACCTGGAAGCCAACAAGATCTTCAGTGATTTCGAAGACCTCGCCGTGCCGACCGTCGTCGCCATCAACGGCATCGCCCTGGGTGGCGGTTTCGAGATGTGCCTGGCCGGTGACTACCGTGTCATGAGCGATAGCGCCAAGATCGGCCTGCCAGAAGTCAAACTGGGCATCTACCCAGGCTTCGGCGGCACCGTGCGTCTGCCGCGCGTGATCGGTACCGACAACGCCGTCGAGTGGATTGCATCGGGCAAGGAAAGCCGCGCCGAAGACGCCCTGAAAGTGGGCGCCGTCGATGCTGTGGTCAGTGCAGACAAGCTGCAGGCCGCCGCTCTGGATCTGGTCAAGCGCGCCATCTCCGGTGAGCTGGACTACAAGGCCAAGCGCCAGCCCAAGCTGGAAAAGCTCAAGCTCAACGCCATCGAGCAGATGATGTGCTTCGAGACCGCCAAGGGCTTCGTTGCTGGCCAGGCCGGCCCGAACTACCCGGCTCCGGTCGAGGCGATCAAGACCATTCAGAAAGCCGCCAACTTCGGCCGTGACAAGGCCCTGGAAGTTGAAGCTGCCGGCTTCGTCAAACTGGCCAAGACCTCGGTTGCCGAGAGCCTGATCGGCCTGTTCCTGAACGATCAGGAGCTGAAAAAGAAAGCCAAGCACCACGACGAAATCGCGCGTGACGTGAAACTGGCTGCCGTACTCGGCGCCGGCATCATGGGTGGTGGTATCGCCTACCAGTCGGCTTCCAAAGGTACGCCGATCCTGATGAAGGATATCCGTGAAGAGGGTATTCAGATGGGCTTGAACGAGGCTTCCAAGCTGCTCGGCAAGCGCGTCGAGAAGGGCCGTATGACCCCTGCGAAGATGGCCGAAGCCCTCAACGCCATCCGTCCGACCATGTCCTACGGTGATTTCGGCAACGTCGACATCGTCGTCGAAGCCGTGGTCGAGAACCCCAAGGTCAAGCAGATCGTGCTGGCAGAAGTGGAAGGCGTGGTGCGTGAAGACGCCATCCTGGCCTCCAACACCTCGACCATCTCCATCAGCCTGTTGGCCCAGGCGCTCAAGCGTCCGGAAAACTTCGTCGGCATGCACTTCTTCAACCCGGTGCACATGATGCCGCTTGTGGAAGTCATCCGTGGCGAGAAGTCCAGCGAAGTGGCCGTTGCCACCACCGTTGCCTACGCCAAGAAAATGGGCAAGAACCCGATCGTGGTCAACGACTGCCCGGGCTTCCTGGTCAACCGTGTGCTGTTCCCGTACTTCGGCGGCTTCTCCAAGCTGCTGGGCTTCGGCGTCGACTTCGTGCGTATCGACAAGGTGATGGAGAAGTTCGGCTGGCCCATGGGCCCGGCTTATCTGTCCGACGTGGTCGGCATCGACACCGGCCACCACGGCCGTGACGTGATGGCCGAAGGCTTCCCGGATCGCATGGCTGTCGAAGGCAAGACCGCCGTCGACGTGATGTACGAAGCCAACCGCCTGGGCCAGAAGAATGGCAAAGGCTTCTACGCCTACGAAACCGACAAGCGCGGTAAGCCGAAGAAGGTCACTGACCCGGCTGCTTACGAGCTGCTCAAGTCCATCGTGGTCGAAGAGCGTGAAGTCACCGACGAGGACATCATTAATTTCATGATGATCCCGCTGTGCATGGAAACCGTTCGTTGCCTGGAAGACGGCATCGTCGACACCGCAGCCGAGGCCGACATGGGCCTGATCTACGGTATCGGCTTCCCTCCCTTCCGTGGCGGTGCGCTGCGCTACATCGATTCCATCGGTGTTGCTGAATTCGTCGCCCTGGCTGACAAATATGCCGAGCTGGGCGCCCTGTACCACCCGACCGCAAAACTTCGCGAAATGGCCGCCAAGGGCCAGAAGTTCTTCGGTTAACCGTGCAGCGAACAGAGCGAGAGTAGAAATATGAGCCTGAATCCTAGAGATGCAGTGATCGTCGACTTCGGTCGTACCCCGATGGGTCGTTCCAAGGGCGGCATGCACCGCAACACCCGCGCCGAGACCATGTCCGCGCACCTGATCAGCAAGCTGCTGGAGCGTAATGCCAAGGTCGATCCGGCCGAGGTCGAGGACGTGATCTGGGGCTGCGTCAACCAGACCCTGGAGCAGGGTTGGAACATCGCGCGCATGGCGTCGCTGATGACCCAGATCCCGCACACCAGCGCCGGCCAGACCGTCAGCCGCCTGTGCGGTTCGTCCATGAGCGCCCTGCACACTGCCGTGCAGGCGATCCAGACCGGTAACGGCGATGTATTCGTCGTTGGCGGTGTGGAGCACATGGGCCACGTCGGCATGATGCATGGCGTCGACCCGAACCCGCACCTGTCGCTGTATGCCGCCAAAGCGTCCGGCATGATGGGTCTGACCGCTGAAATGCTGGGCAAGATGCATGGCATCAGCCGTGAGCAGCAGGACGCCTTCGGTGAGCGTTCGCACCGTCTGGCGCACAAGGCCACCGTCGAAGGCAAGTTCAAGGATGAAATCATCCCGATGCAAGGCTACGACGAGAATGGTTTCCTGAAGATGTTCGATTTCGACGAAACCATTCGTCCGGAAACCACCCTTGAAAGCCTGGCTGCGCTGAAGCCTGCCTTCAACCCGAAAGGCGGCACCGTGACTGCAGGGACTTCCTCGCAGATCACCGACGGCGCTTCCTGCATGATCGTCATGAGCGCCCAGCGTGCTCAGGATCTGGGCATCCAGCCGATGGCCGTGGTTCGCGCCATGGCCGTTGCCGGTGTCGATCCGGCGATCATGGGCTACGGTCCGGTGCCGTCCACGCAGAAGGCGCTCAAGCGCGCTGGCCTGAGCATGGCTGACATCGACTTCGTCGAGCTTAACGAAGCCTTCGCCGCTCAGGCCCTGCCTGTGCTGAAGGACCTGAAGCTGCTCGACAAGATGGAAGAGAAGGTCAACCTGCACGGCGGCGCGATCGCCCTGGGTCACCCCTTCGGTTGTTCCGGTGCCCGTATCTCCGGTACCCTGCTCAACGTCATGAAACAGAACGGCGGCACCTTTGGTGTCTCCACCATGTGTGTGGGCCTTGGCCAAGGCATCACCACCGTCTTCGAGCGCGTTTAAGCGTCAGCGGACAGAAACCGGGGCCTAGTGCCCCGGTTTTGCTTTTTACGGCTTTTTATTTCGGGAACCGCTCATGCAGTTGCAGCCAGGACTCTATCGCCACTACAAAGGCCCGCAGTACCGCGTATTCGGGGTGGCGCGCCATTCCGAGAACGAGGAAGAGGTTGTGGTTTACCAGGCGCTGTACGGCGAGTTCGGCCTGTGGGTGCGGCCGCTGAGCATGTTCTGTGAAGAGGTCGAGGTGGACGGCAAGCGCGTTCCACGCTTTGCTTTGATTCAGGCCGAAGTCAGCCCTATCGGCGCTTCACAAGCCTGACTGTGCAACCCCTGCGCTTGACCTTCGCTCGGTCACCACTATATATAGCGGGGCCTTAGAACCTGTTCACGATCTGTTGCGCGTCGGCGCTACTGCGTTAAAAACAAGCTCGGACAGTGACTTGTCACTGAACGTCCGGAGGACGGCCCGAAGGGCGAGTGAAACGAGTAATGCTCATTTACCACTCGTAAACTCCGCTTCCTCGCTTGTTTTTGCGGGGCCGCCACCGGTTTGTATCACTCTAGCTCACGAGCTCGTGAGCAGGCTCATATGGCTTCCCAGCCTTCTATATTTCGCAATTCAGGAATTTTCTGATCCATGGGCAAATCGCTGGTCATCGTGGAATCCCCGGCCAAGGCCAAGACCATCAACAAGTACCTGGGCAGCCAGTACGTGGTGAAGTCGAGCATCGGCCACATCCGTGACCTGCCTACCAGCGGCTCGGCAAGCGCCACCAAGGAGCCTGCCAAGCGTGGCAAGGCTGCCGCCGGTGAAGCTCCTGCACTATCGCCCAAGGAAAAGGCCAAGCGCCAGCTGTTCGCGCGCATGGGGGTCGACCCCGAGCACGGCTGGAAGGCCAAGTACGAGATCCTACCCGGCAAGGAAAAGGTGGTCGAAGAGCTGCGCCGCCTGGCCAAGGATGCTGACACCATCTATCTCGCAACCGACTTGGATCGCGAAGGGGAGGCCATCGCCTGGCACCTGCGCGAGTCCATCGGTGGTGATGACAGCCGCTATAAGCGCGTGGTGTTCAACGAGATCACCAAGAAGGCGATTCAGGATGCCTTCTCCAAGCCCGGTGAGCTGGACATCAACCGCGTCAACGCCCAGCAGGCACGCCGTTTCCTTGATCGTGTGGTGGGCTACATGGTCTCGCCGCTGCTGTGGGCCAAGATCGCCCGTGGCCTGTCTGCCGGTCGCGTGCAGTCGGTGGCGGTGAAGCTGGTCGTTGAGCGTGAAAAAGAAATTCGTGCCTTCGTCCCGGAAGAATACTGGGAAGTGCACGCTGATCTCGGCACTGCGAAGAACGCCAAGGTGCGCTTCGAAGTCGTTCGCGAAGACGGTTCGGCCTTCAAGCCGGTCAACGAAGCGCAGGCCATGGCGGCGCTGGAGAAGCTCAAGGCCTCCAGCTACAGCGTGGTCAAGCGCGAAGATCGCCCGACCAGCAGCAAGCCGTCAGCGCCTTTCATCACCTCCACCCTGCAGCAGGCGGCGAGCAACCGTCTTGGCTTCGGCGTTAAGAAAACCATGATGATGGCCCAGCGTCTCTACGAGGCTGGCTACATCACCTATATGCGTACCGACTCGACCAACCTGTCGAACGACGCAGTGGAGATGGTGCGTGGCTTCATCGGCAGTGAGTACGGCGACAAGTACCTGCCGGGCAAGCCGAACCAGTACTCGAGCAAGGAAGGCGCTCAGGAGGCGCACGAAGCGATTCGTCCCTCCGACGTCAACTTGCGTCCGACCCAGCTCTCCGGCATGGAGCGTGATGCCGAGCGCCTGTATGACCTGATCTGGCGTCAGTTCGTCGCCTGCCAGATGCCGCCGGCGGAATACCTGTCCACCAGTGTCACCGTGGCTGCCGGCAACTTCGAGCTGCGCGCCAAGGGCCGCATCCTCAAGTTCGACGGTTACACCCGCGTGCTGCCGCAGCAGAGCAAGCCGGGCGAGGACGACGTCCTGCCGGAAATGAAGGAAGGCGAGGGCCTCAAGCTGATCCAGCTCGACCCCAGCCAGCACTTCACCAAGCCGCCGGCGCGCTATTCCGAAGCGAGCCTGGTCAAGGAGCTGGAAAAGCGCGGTATCGGCCGGCCGTCCACCTATGCCGCGATCATTTCCACCATTCAGGATCGCGGTTACGTCACGGTGCACAACCGTCGTTTCTATGCCGAGAAGATGGGCGACATCGTCACCGAGCGTCTCGACGAGAGCTTTGCCAACCTGATGGATTACAGCTTCACCGCCACCATGGAAGAGCATCTCGACGATGTGGCCCAGGGTGAGCGCGAGTGGAAGCATCTGCTCGACGAGTTCTACGGTGACTTCAAGAAGAAGCTCGAAGTGGCCGAGGTGGGCGAGGGCGGCATGCGTGCCAACCAGCCGACGCTGACCGACATCCCCTGCCGCGAGTGCGGCCGGCCGATGATGATCCGTACTGCCTCCACTGGCGTGTTCCTTGGTTGCTCCGGCTATGCGCTGCCGCCGAAGGAACGCTGCAAGGCCACCATCAACCTGGTGCCGGGCGACGAGATTGCTGCCGACGATGAGGGTGAGTCCGAGTCCCGCGTACTGCTTGGCAAGCATCGTTGCCCGATCTGCTCCACGGCCATGGATGCCTATCTGCTGGATGAAACCCGCAAGCTGCACATCTGTGGCAACAACCCGGATTG
Organism: Pseudomonas sediminis; assembly: GCF_039555755.1. Classification (NCBI taxonomy): domain Bacteria; kingdom Pseudomonadati; phylum Pseudomonadota; class Gammaproteobacteria; order Pseudomonadales; family Pseudomonadaceae; genus Pseudomonas; species Pseudomonas sediminis. The sequence goes on along the minus strand of NZ_CP154631.1, from coordinate 68,289 downwards.
CACGGGTTACGAGATCGAGCAGGGTCAGTACCGCATCAAGGGTTATGAAGGGCCAAGTCTGGAGTGCGACAAGTGCGGCAGCCAGATGCAGCTCAAGACGGGCCGTTTTGGCAAGTTCTTCGGTTGCACCAATGCCAGCTGCAAGAACACTCGCAAGTTGCTCAAGAACGGTGAAGCGGCGCCGCCGAAGATGGACAAGGTGGAGATGCCGGAGCTCAAGTGCGAGAAGGTGGACGACACCTACGTGCTGCGCGACGGTGCCTCCGGCCTGTTCCTTGCGGCCAGCCAGTTCCCCAAGAACCGCGAGACGCGGGCACCGCTGGTGCTGGAAATTGTCCCGCACAAGCATGAGATCGACCCCAAGTACCACTTCCTCTGCGATGCCCCACAGAAGGACCCGGATGGTCGCCCTGCGGTGATCCGTTACAGCCGCAAGACCAAGGAGCAGTACGTACAGTCCGAGGTCGATGGCAAGCCTACCGGCTGGCGCGCGTTCTACGATGGCGGCAAGTGGAAGGTCGAGGACAAGCGCTGATTGCAGCGTTCTGACGAGATGCGCGCCTGCAGCTGCTGGCGCGCGTATCATGCTTCGATATGCCGTGGAGGTCACCGCAATGGCCAAAGAAATCTATACCCGTACCAATCAGAAGATCTTCTTCGCTGGTATTGCCCTGGATAACTGGCGCAAGGCCGAGGTGTCGGCGGCATTCAATGTGCAGGCACTGGTGCAGGCCGAGCGCGAAGCTGCGCTGTTTCACCTGTACGGTGGGCTTCTTGGGGTGTGTCATGAGATCGCCGGTTACTACCGCATGAACGACGCCGCGCCTTCGCGTGTCGAGGCGTTCGTGCAGCAGGCCGTACTCGAAGGGGCGCCCAGCCCCGAGCTGGCCGAGTTGGTGGAGTTGGCCCAGCAGCGCGAAACCTGGCTGGCCGAACTGCTGGCGGCCTATGCTGGCTTGTTCCAGCCGCCGCGTGAGGAGCGCAAGGCCAAGGTCGATCCGTCCATGCCGTTGATCACCGCCGTCAGTGTTGGCGAGGAGCCGGCCGAGCTTAGCATCGATGATGTCGATGCCTGGCGGCAGCAGCTCAAGGCGCTGGTGCTGCGTTTCCGCGAAGGCCTGAGCGAGTGCTGATTGGGTTTAACTGGACCAGTGGGCTGGGGATGATCCCGGCTGGCTGTTACAATGCCGTGTTTTTGCACAGAGACTGAGCCATGCCTACATCCTTCCTGGAAATCGTCGAACTGCCCGATGGGCGCATTGCCCTGCGTCGCGCAGAGGATGAAGAGGCGTTGGTGACCCTGGATTTCTCCGCTGATGCCAAGGCTTTCCTGCAGGGGCAACACATCGAGGTGGCCAAGGCCATGCTAAATGTTGGTGTGCAGATGGCTGGCCGAATGGCTGAGGGTGATTTCAGTGGTGAAGAACAAGGCTCGCGCGTTCTCCACTGAGTTACTGCGTCTCAACGAAAAACGGGGCTCCATTGGAGCCCCGTTTTCATTTCCGCAAGCGAAGTTGTGGTCAGCTAACCCAGGCTGATGTTCAGGCTCTGCGCGCCACCTGTGTTGGCGGCCTGTGCAAGGCGCTGACGAGTGCTGCTCTCGACCGGATGCAACCAACTGATCACGGTATGGCTGCGCCCCAGCTTGAGTGCTTCTTCGGCCAATTCCAGGGCATTCTGCCCTTGTCGCGGATGCAGCAGCAGGATTCGTTCACGGTTCAGCCCTGCATCGCGCAGCCAGCTTTGCGTGAGGCTGGCCGGTGGTGCCACCAGAGTCAGCCAGCGTGCGTCCTGATTCTGGCTCAGCTCTCGCAGAATCGGCGCCAGTAAGTGCAGGCAGTGCCCAGCGGCGCCACGTAGAGCCAGTTCGCTAAACGCCTGATCATCCTCACTGCGAGAGATGCCATCGGCTGCGACCAGTGGCTCATTCGGCGTTCGGCCAAGGAACGCGTCGAAAAGGGGAAGTTGTGGGCGCTCGAACGACTGCTGCACGTACATGGTGTCTCCTCAGCGGCGGATTACACCGACGCTCAAACCTTCGATGACCAGATCCTGGTTTTCCAGGTCCACTTCGATCGGGGCGAACTCGGGGTTCTCGGCAATCAGCCAGACCTTGTTGCCCTCGCGCTTGAAGCGTTTCACCGTCACTTCGTCGTCAATGCGGGCGACGACGATCTGGCCGTTGCGGGCTTCACGGGTGGTGTGCACGGCGAGCAGATCGCCATCGAAAATGCCGATATCCTTCATGCTCATGCCGCGCACACGCAGCAGGTAGTCGGCTTTGGGTTGAAAGAGCGCGGGGTTGATCTGGCAGGATTCCTCGACATGCTGCTGGGCGAGGATCGGTGCGCCGGCAGCAACGCGGCCAATGACTGGAAGGCCTTCGTCCTCGTTCGCCGCGCCTGCTTCGAAGCCAGGAATGCGAATGCCGCGCGAAGCGCCTGGGGTCATCTCGATGGCCCCCTTGCGTGCGAGGGCCTTGAGGTGCTCTTCTGCTGCATTGGGTGATTTGAACCCCAGTTCCTGAGCGATTTCCGCACGGGTGGGTGGGTAGCCGTTGTCTTCCAGGCAGCGTTTGATGAAGGCGAGAATCTCGGCTTGGCGTGGCGTCAGTTTCAGCATGGCTGGGCTCTGTCTTTTTATACAGTGACTGGGATTATATACAGTAAGCGGCTCTTGGCAACGCCCATTTTGCAGGTGCCTGTCGTCCGGCTTGTTACCCATGCCGAGTAATCTGCGTCTCTGCTTGTTGTAAGCTGTGACCAGCCGGCCAAAAGACGGCTCATGCGGCTTGACAATTCAGTAGGATGAAACGTATGTTTCAAACAAGTGTTTGTCAGGTGATAGCTCATGGCCCAGTCGGAAACCGTTGAACGCATTCTCGATGCTGCGGAACAGCTGTTCGCGGAAAAAGGCTTCGCCGAAACTTCATTGCGGCTGATCACCAGCAAGGCTGGGGTCAACCTGGCTGCCGTCAATTATCACTTCGGTTCGAAGAAGGCGCTGATTCAAGCGGTCTTCTCGCGCTTCCTCGGGCCTTTCTGTGCCAGCCTGGAAAAAGAACTCGATCGCCGTCAGGCCAAGTCCGACACCCAGGTTTCCCTGGAGGAGTTGCTCGAGCTTCTGGTCGAACAGGCTCTGGCCGTCAAGCCGCGCAGCGGCAACGATCTTTCCATCTTCATGCGCCTGCTCGGTTTGGCCTTCAGCCAGAGCCAGGGTCACCTGCGCAAATACCTGGAAGAGGTTTACGGCAAGGTTTTCCGTCGTTACATGCTGTTGGTACATGAGGCTGCGCCGCGTATTCCACCACTGGAGCTGTTCTGGCGTGTGCACTTCATGCTCGGTGCTGCGGCGTTCAGCATGTCCGGTATCAAGGCCTTGCGCGCGATGGCCGAGACCGATTTCGGCGTCAACACCTCGATCGAGCAGGTGATGCGGATGATGGTGCCATTCCTTGCCGCCGGTATGCGTTCGGAAACCGGGGTCAACGATCCTGCATTGGCCAGCGCACAACTCAAGCCCCGGACCAAGACGCCAAGCGCTGCCCCCAAGGTTTGACCGGGCGGCAGGTGGGCTTGGCTTCGTCCTTCGGCTAAGCTAGCGGCCCATGTCCGATCTTGATTTACTCCACATCTCCATTGCTGATCAGGCGCTCTACGGCTTCAGTGCTGGGCGGCTGATAGTGTGTTTTCCCGTATCCACCGCACGCAACGGCGCAGGTGAGCGTAATGGCTCGGGTTGCACGCCGCGCGGGCTGCATCAAGTGCGCGCGAAGATCGGCGCCGGTCTGCCTCTGGCGGCCGTGTTGCGCGGGCGTCGCTGGACCGGTGAGGTATGGTCGCCGCAACTGCACGAGCAATTTCCCGGCCGTGACTGGATCCTTACCCGCATTCTCTGGTTGAGCGGTCTCGAACCGGGGCGCAATCGCCTGGGCGAGGTCGATACCTTCCGTCGCTACATCTATCTTCACGGCACCCCGGACACGGAACCCATGGGCGAGCCGTTGTCCCATGGCTGCATCCGTTTGCGCAACGCCGACATGCTGGCGCTTTTTGATCGCGTGCCGCCGCACGGCCGGGTGCGTATCGACGAAGCAGCCTGCCCGCAGTGGGCGCAGGCCAAGATTTCACGTAAGGAATAGGTTTATGCAAGGCTCTTTGATGATGGACATCGCCGGCACCTGGCTGACCGCCGAGGATCGCCAGATGCTGCGCCAGCCCGAGGTGGGTGGCTTGATCATTTTCGCCCGCAACATCGAATCGCCACGCCAGGTGCGCGAGTTGTGTCAGAGCATTCGTGCCGTGCGCCCGGACCTGCTGCTGGCCGTGGACCAGGAGGGCGGCCGGGTGCAGCGTCTGCGCCAGGGCTTTCTGCGTCTGCCGGCGATGCGCGCGATCGCCGACAACGACAATGCCGAAGTGCTTGCCGAGCATTGCGGCTGGCTGATGGCGACCGAGGTGCTGGCCGTCGGGCTGGATCTCAGCTTCGCTCCGGTCCTCGATCTCGACCATCAGCGCAGTGCGGTGGTCGGCAGTCGCGCCTTCGAGGGCGACCCGCAGCGCGCAACCACGCTGGCGGCTGCGTTCATCCGCGGCATGCACCAGGCAGGTATGGCAGCGACCGGCAAGCATTTTCCCGGGCATGGCTGGGCTGAGGCGGACTCTCACGTGGCCATTCCGGTCGACGAGCGCAGCCTCGATGAGATTCGCGCCTGTGACATGCAGCCGTTCAAGCGCCTGGCTGGCGAGCTCGATGCGGTGATGCCGGCGCATGTCATCTATCCGCAGGTCGATGAGCAGCCGGCGGGTTTCTCTCGTCGCTGGCTGCAGGGCATCCTGCGCGGCGAGCTGGGCTTCGACGGCGTGATTTTCAGTGACGACCTGTCCATGGCCGGTGCGCACGTGGTTGGCGATGCCGGCAAGCGTATCGAGGCGGCGCTTGCTGCTGGCTGTGACATGGGCCTGGTGTGCAATGATCGAGGCTCGGCGGAACTGGCGCTCAGCGCATTGCAGCGCTTGCAGGTCACCCCGGCCGAGCGACTGCAGCGCATGCGTGGTCGCGGCCATGCGTGCACCGATTATCGTCAGGCGCCGCGTTGGTCTGCGGCGGTGGCTGCGCTTAGAGCGGCGCATCTGCTCGACTGAGGGCTCAGCATGACCGTTTATGCAATCATCGGTGGCACCGGTCTGACGCAGCTCGAAGGCCTGGTGATTCGTCAGGCGCTGACGCTGGATACGCCCTATGGCACGCCCTCGGCCGATATCCTGCGTGGCGAGTACGGCGGGCGCGAGGTGTTGTTTCTGGCGCGCCACGGCCAACCGCATCGGATTGCTCCGCATCAGATCAACTACCGCGCCAACCTGTGGGCGTTGAAGCATGCAGGGGCGCGCGAGATTGTTGCGGTCAATGCTGTGGGTGGCATTCATGCGGAGATGGGGGCGGGACATTTCTGCGTGCCGCATCAGCTCATCGATTACACGGCCGGTCGTGCGCACACCTTTTTCGAGGGTGAGCTGGATCACGTGACGCACGTGGATTTCAGCTACCCCTACGATGCGGCATTGCGCGAGCGCCTGATCGCGGCGTTGACCGCTGAAGGTGCTGCATTCAGCAGCCATGGCGTGTACGGCTGCACGCAGGGGCCGCGCTTGGAAACGGCGGCGGAGATCGTGCGGATGGAGCGTGACGGCTGTGATCTGGTCGGCATGACCGCAATGCCCGAGGCTGCACTGGCGCGTGAGCTGGCGTTGCCTTATGCCTGTCTGGCGCTGGTGGTGAATCCTGCTGCGGGCAAGACCAGTGGCCTGATCACCATGGACGAAATCGAACGGGTGCTGGAGCAGGGCATGGGCACGCTCAAGGCGGTATTGGCGCGCGTGCTGAGTGACTAGCTTCTCTGAGCAAATGAAAAGGGCCGCTTAGCGGCCCTTTTCGTTACCTCCCCTTACAGCGGGCTGATGCGCACCAGGGCGCCGAGGCTGCCGTGATCGAGGTAGGTCAGGCTGTTGTCCTTCAGGCGCTGGGCGACTTTCATGTGTTCGCTGCTTTCCAGCAGGCCGTCGGCACTGAAGCGGTTGATCCACAGTTCCAGGTCCAGATCGGCGAAGCGATCCTGGGTGAAGGCGAGGGTGCCTTCGACCGGGTAGTGGCCGAGGTGCGCCTCGCCGCTGTTGATGGCTACGCGGCTGGGCGAGTTGCTCAGCGTCTGGCTCCAGGCCTTGTGCAGCAGAACCTGATAGCCATTACCCGAGTTGAGCTTGGCTGCTTCGCTGTCGAGGCTGGTGGGGCGCTCGCTGCCGGCGATCGGCAGGGCGGTGCCGGCCCAGTCGTCGGGGGCGATCTTCGGCGCGATCACCGCGTCACCGGCCTGGCGGAATACCAGCAGTTCCACCTGATACAGGCGTTCGGCGAAGGCGCTCGGGGCGAGCAGGCAGAGCAGCAGGGCGATCAGGTGCAATGGGCGCATGTAGGTGTCCTTCAGGTGGTGGGCGCGAGGCGCTCGAGCAGGGCTTCCAGGGTGTTGAAGCGCTCTTCCGCGCGCTCCATGGGCACCTGGATCTTGAAGACGGTGGCGCCTTCGAACTTGTAGCGTTTCGGTTGGGCCTGGATCAGCTTGATCAGCGTCAGCGGGTCGACGCAGGTCTCTGCTGCGAATTCGATGCGGCCGCCCTGTGGTCCGGCGTCGACCTTGGTAATACCCAGCTTCTCTGCCTGCAGCTTGAGCAGGGTCAGGCGCATCAGATTCTTGGTTGGTTCCGGCAACAGGCCGAAGCGGTCGATCATCTCTACCTGCAGCTCCTTCAGGCCATCCTCGTCGCTGGCGTTGGCGATACGCTTGTAGAGAATCAGACGGGCGTGCACGTCGGGTAGGTAGTCTTCGGGGATCAGCGCCGGTACGCGCAGGTTGATCTCCGGGCCGCCGCCCAGCGGCTGGTCGAGGTTCGGCTGCTCGCCTTTCTGGATGGCCTTGACTGCGCGTTCGAGCATTTCCATGTACAAGGTGAAACCGACGGCCTGAATCTGTCCGCTCTGGCCGTCGCCGAGCAGTTCGCCGGCGCCGCGAATTTCCAGGTCGTGGGTGGCCAGGACGAAGCCCGCGCCGAGATCCTGGGCGTTGGCGATGGCCTCCAGGCGTTTCTCGGCGTCTGTGGTCATCTGCTTGCGCGGCGGGGTGAGCAGGTAGGCGTAGGCCTGGTGGTGGCTACGGCCGACACGGCCACGCAGCTGGTGCAGCTGGGCCAGACCGAACTTGTCGGCGCGGTCGATGATGATGGTGTTGGCGCTGGGTACGTCGATGCCGGTCTCGATGATGGTCGAGGCCACCAGCACGTTGAAGCGCTTGTGGTAGAAGTCGCTCATCACTTGTTCGAGATCGCGTTCGCGCATCTGTCCATGGCCGATACCGATACGTGCTTCGGGCACCAGTTCGGCCAGGTCGGCAGCACATTTCTCGATGGTCTTCACGTCGTTGTGCAGGTAGTACACCTGGCCGCCCCGTAGTAGCTCGCGCAGCAGTGCTTCCTTGATGGTCGGCTTGTTGGCTTCCATGACGAAGGTGCGCACCGACAGGCGCCGCGCCGGTGGGGTGGCGATGATCGACAGGTCGCGCATGCCGGCCACGGCCATGTTCAGGGTGCGCGGGATAGGCGTGGCGGTCAGGGTGAGAATATCCACCTCGCTGCGCAGGGCCTTGAGCTGCTCCTTCTGGCGCACGCCGAAGCGGTGTTCCTCGTCGATGATGGCCAAGCCGAGGTTTTGGAACTTGACGTCATCCTGCAGCAGCTTGTGCGTGCCGATGACGATATCCACCTTGCCTTCGGCCAGTTGCTGCACGGCCTCGCCGACTTCCTTGGCGCTCTTGAAGCGGCTCATCACCTCGACCTTCACCGGCCAGTCGGCGAAGCGGTCGCGGAAGCTGTTGTAGTGCTGCTGGGCGAGCAGGGTGGTGGGCACCAGCACGGCGACCTGCTTGCCGCTGTGCACGGCGATGAAGGCGGCGCGCATGGCCACCTCGGTCTTGCCGAAGCCGACGTCGCCGCAGACCAGGCGATCCATCGGCTTGCCAGCCAGCATGTCGGCGCGCACGGCATCGATGGCGGCCTGTTGGTCCGGGGTTTCCTCGAAGGGGAAACCAGCGCTGAAGGTGGCGTAGTCCAGTGCCGGGTCCTGGAAGGCGAAGCCTTCACGAGCGGCGCGGCGGGCGTAGATGTCGAGCAGCTCGGCGGCAACATCGCGCACCTGCTCGGCCGCCTTGCGCTTGGCCTTCTGCCAGACCTCCGAACCGAGGCGATGCAGCGGCGCCAGGGCATCGTCACTGCCGGTGTAGCGGGCGATCAGGTGCAGGCTGGCCACGGGGACATAAAGCTTGGCTTCGTCGGCATACTGCAGGGCGAGGAATTCGGCGGCCTGGCCATCGAACTCCATGGTCACCAGGCCCAGGTAGCGGCCGACGCCGTGATCGATATGCACCACCGGCGCGCCTTCGCGCAGCTCGGTGAGGTTCTTGATCACGTTGTCGCCGCCTTCTCGGCCTTTTTCGCGGCGGCGACGCTGCATGACGCGCTGGCCGAACAGCGGGCTCTCGGCGATCAGTGCCAGGTCGTCGAGCAGCAGGCCCTCATCCAGTGGTGCGATGCAGATGTTGAGGCGTTCAGGGCTGGCGACGAAGGCCGGCCAGCCCTCGACTTCCCGGGGCTTGAGCTTGAGGCGGGCGAGCAGTTCCAGCAGCACTTCGCGGCGACCGGCTGATTCGGCACAGAACAGCACGCGGCCTGGATATTCTTCGATAAAGCGGCGCAACGCCGCCAGCGGCTCGCCGGCCTTGGCCTGAATCGCCAGGTCGGGCAGGGCGCGTGCGTCAAAACGGGTCTGGCCGACGCCGGGCTCGATATCGTCCTGATTGACCACCACCCGCGGCCAGCTCTTCAGGCGGGCGAAACAGTCCTCCACCGGCAGGAAGATGTCGGCAGGCGGTAGCAGTGGTCGCTCTGGATCGACTCGGCGATCCTCATAGCGGCTACGCGCATCTGTCCAAAATTGCTCGGCGGCTTTTTCGATACCGGGCAGGGAAAATACCTGGGTGTCGCCCGGCAGGTAGTCGAACAGGGTGTCCGTCTCTTCGAAGAACAGCGGCAGGTAGTACTCGATGCCAGCTGGGGTGATGCCGGTGGAAAGGTCCTGATAGATCGGGCAGCGACGGAAATCCACGTCGAAGCGCTCGCGAAAGCGCCCGCGGAAATCGGTGACGGCTTTCTTTTCCAGCGGAAATTCACGCGCCGGCAGCAGGCGGATCGACTCGACCTTGTCCACCGAGCGCTGGGTCTCGGGGTCGAAGGTGCGCAGGGTTTCGATTTCGTCGTCGAACAGGTCGATGCGGTAGGGCGTGTCACTGCCCATCGGGAACAGATCGATCAATGCGCCGCGCACGGCGAACTCGCCGTGCTCGTAAACGGTATCGACGCAGCGGTAGCCGGCGGCCTCCAAGCGGCCGCGCATCTGCTCCACATCGAGTTTCTGGCCGACATCCAGCACCAGGCTGCCACCCAGCAGAAAACGCTTCGGTGCCAGGCGGTGTAGGGCAGTGGTGATCGGCACTACAAGGATGCCGCGGCTCAGCTGCGGCAGGCGATAGAGTGCTGCGATGCGTTGCGAGATGATGTCCTGGTGCGGCGAGAAGACATCGTAGGGCAGGGTTTCCCAGTCGGGAAAGTGCAGCACTGGCAGGTCGGGGGCGAAGAACGCCAGTTCTTCCTGCAGCCGCTCGGCGCTCTGGCTGCCTTCGGTAAGCACCAGTGTGAAGCGGCCGGCATTGCTGGCCGCTTCGGCGATAGTTAGAGACAGCGCGGCGCCGGGCAGGTTACCCCACTGTTGTTTGCCGGCGCTGGCCGGTAGAGACGGAAGACGCAGTACGGACACGGGCGGCTCACGGTCGTGACGAAAGGCCGGGAATTGTAGCGGGGCTTGGTGGTCAATGTCAGTCGCGACAGGCGCGCATTGCTCATGCCCGCGCGCGCCGTCATAATGTAGCCCCTTTTTTCAGCCCCTACATGTGGAAGGTACTGCCCGTGACTCAGAAGCCCGACCAGTGTCTCGGTGAATGGATCGATCGTGAAGCCCTCGCGGAAGCGATGATTCCGCTGATTGGTCAGCTCTATCGCAACAACAATGTGGTGACCTCGATCTATGGCCGTGGCCTGATCAACCGTTCGGTCATCGACATCCTCAAGGCCCACCGTTTCGCTCGCCATCGCCTTGCCGATGAGGCTGAACTGTCGGTGCACGACACCTTCCCCATGCTCAAGGCCATGAGCGAGCTCAAGCTGGGCGCCGCTTCCGTGGACCTGGGCAAGCTGGTTGCCAAGTTCAAGGCCGAAGGCGCTGGTCGCGGCGTCGAGCAGTTCGTCAAGGACGAGCTGGCCGAGGTGGTCGGCAAGCAGAACGGTTCCGGTCGTGAAGGCACCGACGTGGTCCTCTACGGCTTCGGTCGTATCGGCCGCCTGCTGGCGCGCATCCTGATCGAGAAGACCGGTGGTGGCGACGGCCTGCGCCTGCGTGCCATCGTTGTGCGTAAAGGCGCCAGCAACGATCTGGTCAAGCGTGCCAGCCTGCTGCGTCGTGACTCGGTACACGGCAAGTTCAACGGCACCATCACCATCGATGAAGAGAACAACACCCTGACGGCCAACGGCAACCTGATCCAGGTGATCTATGCCAAGGACCCGAAGGAAGTCGACTACACCCAGTACGGCATCAAGAACGCACTGCTGGTGGACAACACCGGTGTATGGCGTGATGCCGAGGGTCTGGGTCAGCACCTGGCCTGCCCGGGCGTCGATCGCGTCGTTCTCACCGCACCTGGCAAGGGCGCGCTGAAGAACATCGTGCACGGCATCAACCACAGCGAAATCACCGCTGAGGACAAGATCATCTCCGCTGCTTCCTGCACCACCAACGCCATCGTGCCGGTGCTCAAAGCGGTCAATGATCAGTACGGCATCGTCAACGGTCACGTCGAGACCGTTCACTCGTATACCAACGACCAGAACCTGATCGACAACTTCCACAAAGGCAGTCGTCGTGGTCGTAGCGCCGCGCTGAACATGGTCATCACCGAAACCGGCGCTGCTACCGCTGCAGCCAAGGCGCTGCCGGTTCTGAAAGGCAAGCTGACCGGCAACGCCATTCGTGTGCCGACGCCGAACGTGTCCATGGCCATCCTCAATCTGAACCTGGAGAAGGCCACCACTCGCGAAGAGATCAACGAGTACCTGCGCCAGATGGCCATGCACTCGGATCTGCAGAAGCAGATCGACTTCGTCAGCTCGCAGGAAGTGGTATCGACCGACTTCGTCGGTTCGCGCCATGCCGGCGTGGTGGATGCCGAAGCCACCATCGCCAATGATAACCGCGTTGTGCTGTACGTCTGGTACGACAACGAGTTCGGTTACAGCTGCCAGGTGGTGCGCGTGATGGAAGATATGGCCGGGGTCAACCCGCCCGCCTTCCCGCGCTAAGCGTCAAGGTCGCAAAAAACGGGAGCTTCGGCTCCCGTTTTTTTATGCCTGGAATCTGGCCTGGCGAGGTTGTCGAGTTGATCTCGGGCAGCATCGAGTTTGTTGCGCCCTGTTACCGAAAGGCCAAAAAAAGCAAGCGCTTGGGTGGTCAGTGCCGGGGGGCGTCTTTATAATCAAGCGGATTTTTTACCCAGGTTTGGCGCCTTCCTCCACGCCCATATCGTATCGGTGTGGTCGGGTCTATTAGACCTTTGGTAGCGCCGCCTGTCCTATAAAAAGCTTTCTAAATCAGTGGTTAGGCAAACCTATGATCAAACTAAAGCATGGGCTTGATTTGCCCATAACGGGTGCGCCGGCACAGCATATCGAGGCCGCCAGGCCCGTACGCAGTGTCGCCGTCATCGGCTTCGACTATCACGGGATGAAGCCGACGATGGAAGTGCAGGTCGGTGACCGGGTCAAACTCGGTCAATTGCTGTTTACCGACAAGAAGACACCCGGCGTGCGCTATACCGCCCCTGCGGCTGGCGTGATCAGCGCCATCCATCGTGGTGAGAAGCGTGTCCTGCAGTCCGTTGTCATCGACATCGAAGGCGACGAGCAGGAAACCTTCAGCCAGTATGCTGCCGACCAACTCGACTCGCTGAGCGACGAGCAGGTTCGCGAGAACCTGCAGCAGTCCGGTCTTTGGACTGCGCTGCGTACCCGTCCGTTCAGCAAGGTGCCGGCGCTGGATGCCGTGCCGAGTTCGATCTTCGTCACTGCCATCGATACCCACCCACTTGCCGCCGATCCTGCGGTGATCATCGGTGAATACGCCGCTGACTTCGAAAACGGTCTGAAGGTACTGGGCAATCTGGCCAAGGTCTTCCTGTGCAAGGCCGAAGGTGCCAGCCTGCCGGGCGAGCATGTTGCCAAGGTGCAAAGCGAAGCCTTTGCCGGCCCGCACCCGGCGGGGCTGCCAGGCACTCACATTCACTTCCTTGACCCGGTCAGCACCAGCAAGAGTGTCTGGCAAATCGGTTATCAGGACGTGATCGCGGTGGGCAAACTGTTCACCACCGGTCAGTTGTTCGTCGAGCGTGTGGTCGCCCTCGGCGGCCCGGTTGTCGAGCAGCCACGTCTGCTGCGCACCCGCCTGGGCGCCAACCTGGAAGAACTCACCGCCGGTGAGCTCAAGCCAGGTTTCAACCGGGTGATTTCCGGCTCGGTGTTCGGCGGTCGTACCGCTCAGGGCGCTTTCGCCTTCCTTGGCCGTTACCACAACCAGGTGTCCTGCCTGAGCGAGGGTAACGAGCGCGAGATGATGCATTACCTGCGTGCCGGCGTTAACAAGCACTCGGTACTGAACATCTTCGTCTCCAAGCTGGTCGGCTCCAAGCTGTTCAACTTCACCACCACCACCAACGGCAGCCCGCGCGCCATGGTGCCGGTAGGCAACTACGAGGCGGTGATGCCGCTGGACATCCTGCCGACTCAACTGCTGCGCTACCTGATCGTCGGCGACACCGAGATGGCCCAGAAACTGGGTTGCCTGGAGCTCGACGAAGAAGACCTGGCGCTGTGCACCTACGTGTGCGCCGGCAAGTATGAATATGGCCCGATCCTGCGGGACAACCTCACCCGCATCGAGAAGGAGGGTTAATCCGTGGGCATTCGTGCATTCCTCGACAAGATCGAGCACAACTTCGAGAAGGGCGGCAAGTACGAGAAGTGGTACGCCCTCTACGAGGCCATCGACACCTTCTTCTATCGTCCTGGCAGTGTGACCAAGACCACCGCTCACGTGCGTGATGGCATCGACCTCAAGCGCATGATGATCACCGTGTGGCTGTGCACCTTCCCGGCCATGTTCTTCGGCATGTGGAACACCGGCTATCAGGCCAACCTTATTTTCGCCAACAGCCCCGAGCTGCTGGCGAGCCAGGAAGGCTGGCGCTTCGCGCTGATCGGCTCGCTGGCCGGTTTCGATCCGAACAGCCTGTGGGACAACTTCATCCAGGGCGCGGCCTACTTCCTGCCTGTCTACGCGGTGACCTTCATCGTCGGCGGCTTCTGGGAAGTGCTGTTCGCTTCGATCCGCAAGCATGAGGTCAACGAAGGCTTCTTCGTCACCTCCGTGCTGTTCGCCCTGATTCTGCCGCCGAGCATTCCGCTGTGGCAGGTGGCTCTGGGCATCAGCTTCGGCGTGGTGATTGGCAAGGAAGTGTTCGGTGGTACCGGCAAGAACTTCCTCAACCCGGCACTGACCGGCCGCGCCTTCCTGTTCTTCGCCTACCCGGCGCAGATGTCGGGCGATGCGGTCTGGACTGCAGTGGACGGCTTCGCCGGCGCCACTTCGCTGAGCCTGGCGGCTTCCGGCGGTATCGAGAACGTGATCAACAACGGCATCACCTGGATGGACGCCTTCATCGGCACCATTCACGGTTCGATCGGCGAGACCAGCACCCTGGCCATTGCCATCGGCGGCCTGGTTCTGCTGATCACCAAGATCGCCTCCTGGCGCATCGTCGCCGGCGTGATGCTGGGCATGATCGGCCTGAGCCTGCTGCTCAACCTGATCGGCTCCAACACCAACCCGATGTTCGCCATGCCCTGGTACTGGCATCTGGTGGTGGGCGGTTTCGCCTTCGGCATGTTCTTCATGGCCACCGACCCGGTGTCGGCCTCCATGACCAACACCGGCAAGTGGATCTTCGGCGCCCTGATCGGCGTGATGGTGGTGCTGATTCGTGTGGTCAACCCGGCCTTCCCCGAGGGCATGATGCTGGCGATTCTGTTCGCCAACCTGTTTGCACCGCTGATCGACCACTTCGTCGTTCAGGCCAATATCAAGCGGAGGCTGGCACGCAATGTCTAGTCAAAAAGAATCCACCGTTCGCACGCTGACGGTGGCCGTGCTGGTGTGTCTGGTGTGCTCGGTGTTCGTCGCCGGCGCTGCCATCGCACTGAAGCCGACCCAGGTAGAAAACCGTCTGCTGGACAAGCAGCGCAGCATCCTGGCCATCGCCGGCCTGGGTGAGGCCGGCATGTCCAGTGCCAAGGTCAAGCAAGTGTTCGACAGCACCATCACCGCCAAGCTGGTGGACCTGGAGAGCGGCAAGTTCTCCGATGCGTTCGATCCGATCACCTTCGACCCGCTCAAGGCTGCCAAGGACCCGAAAACCTCCGAGGCTCTGAAAGGCAGCGAGGATATTGCCGGGATCAAGCGCCAGGAGCGTTACACCACCGTTTACATGGTGGAGAAGGATGGTGAAGTCGAAACCCTGATCCTGCCGGTTCGCGGCTATGGTCTGTGGTCCACCCTTCACGGTTTCATCGCCGTCAAGGGCGACCTCAATACCGTGGTCGGCATGGGCTTCTACCAGCACGGCGAGACCCCGGGTCTTGGCGGCGAGGTGGACAACCCGAAGTGGAAGGGTCAGTGGCCGGGCAAGACCCTGTTCGACGACAACGACAAGTTGGCCGTACAGGTGGTCAAGGGTGGTGTCGATCCGCAAAGCCCGAACGCTACCCACCAGGTCGATGGCCTGGCGGGCGCCACTCTGACTAGCGTCGGTGTGGACAACCTGCTGAAGTTCTGGCTCGGCCAGAACGGCTTCGGTCCGTTTATCGCTAACCTGCGTGCAGGGGAGGCTTGATCATGTCGCAGCCGACTATTAAAGAAGTCCTGCTCAACCCGATCTTCAACAACAATCCAATCGGCCTGCAGATTCTGGGCATCTGCTCGGCGCTGGCGGTGACCTCGAACCTGCAGACCGCGCTGGTGATGTCCGCCGCGCTGACGCTGGTGACCGGTTTCTCCAACCTGTTCATCTCAATGATCCGCAGTCAGATTCCGAGCTCGATCCGCATGATCGTGCAGATGGTGATCATCGCCTCGCTGGTAATCGTGGTGGACCAGGTGCTCAAGGCGTATGCCTTCAGCCTGTCCAAACAGCTGTCGGTGTTCGTTGGTCTGATCATCACCAACTGCATCGTGATGGGCCGTGCCGAGGCCTTCGCCATGCAGAACCCGCCTGTGCTGTCGTTCTTCGACGGTATTGGTAATGGTCTGGGCTACAGCGCCATGCTGATTGCCCTGGGCGTTATTCGTGAACTGTTTGGCGCCGGCAAGCTGATGGGCTACGAGATTCTGTCGGTGGTCAACGACGGTGGTTGGTACCAGCCCAACGGTATGCTGCTGCTGCCACCTTCGGCGTTCTTCCTGATCGGTCTGTTCATCTGGGCCATTCGTAGCTGGAAGAAGGATCAGATCGAGGCCAACGCTTACAAGATGGCGCCTCAGGTATCCAGCAAGGAGGCCTATTAATGGAACATTACATCAGCCTGTTCGTCCGTGCGGTGTTCGTCGAGAACATGGCGCTGGCGTTCTTCCTCGGCATGTGTACCTTCATCGCCATCTCCAAGAAGGTGGAAACCGCCATCGGCCTGGGTATCGCCGTGGTCGTGGTGCTGGGTATCACCATGCCGGTGAACAACCTGATCTATACCAACATCCTCAAGGATGGTGCCTTGGCCTGGGCTGGCATGCCTGAGGTGGACCTGTCCTTCCTCGGTCTGCTGACCTTCATCGGCGTGATCGCGGCCATCGTGCAGATCCTGGAAATGACCCTGGATAAGTACGTGCCCTCGCTGTACAACGCCCTCGGCGTGTTCCTGCCGCTGATTACCGTGAACTGCGCCATCATGGGTGGCTCGCTGTTCATGGTCGAGCGTGACTACAACCTGGCCGAGAGCACCGTCTACGGTGTCGGTGCGGGCGTGTCCTGGGCACTGGCCATCGCCGCGCTGGCCGGTATCCGCGAGAAGCTCAAGTACAGCGATGTACCGGCTGGCCTGCAGGGTCTGGGCATCACCTTCATCACCATCGGTCTCATGTCGCTGGGCTTCATGTCCTTCTCCGGCGTGCAGCTGTAAGGAAAGGATGAACAGATGAATTACGAAATCTTCCTCGCCATCGGCATGTTCACCGCCATCGTTCTCGCGCTGGTGCTGATCATCCTTGCTGCGCGCGCCAAGCTGGTTTCCAGCGGTGACGTGAGCATCGAGATCAACGGCGAAAAAACCATCGTGGTACCGGCTGGCGGCAAGCTGTTGCAGACCCTGGCCGACAACAACATCTTCCTGTCCTCCGCCTGCGGCGGCGGCGGCACCTGCGCGCAGTGCAAGTGCGTCGTCGAGTCCGGCGGCGGCGAGATGCTGTCCACCGAGGAGTCGCACTTCACCCGGCGCGAGGCCCGTGAGGGCTGGCGTCTTTCCTGCCAGACCCCGGTCAAGCAGGACATGAAGATCGAAGTCCCCGAAGAGGTCTTCGGCGTCAAGAAGTGGGAATGCACCGTCGAGTCCAACCCCAACGTCGCAACCTTCATCAAGGAGCTGACGCTGAAGCTGCCGGAAGGCGAGAACGTCGACTTCCGCGCCGGTGGTTATGTGCAGCTGGAATGCCCGCCGCACACCGTCAACTACAAGGACTTCGACATCCAGGAGGAGTACCGCGGCGACTGGGACAAGTTCAACCAGTGGAAGTACGTGTCCAAGGTCGACGAGACCGTGATCCGTGCCTATTCCATGGCCAACTACCCGGAAGAGCGCGGTCTGGTGAAGTTCAACATCCGTATCGCCTCGCCGCCCCCCGGCAAGGACGATCTGCCGCCGGGCAAGATGTCGTCCTACGTGTTCAGCCTTAAGCCGGGCGACAAGATCACCGTGTACGGGCCGTTCGGTGAATTCTTCGCCAAGGACACCGATGCCGAGATGGTCTTCATCGGTGGTGGTGCCGGTATGGCGCCGATGCGTTCGCACATCTTCGACCAGCTCAAGCGCCTGAAGTCCACGCGCAAGATCAGCTTCTGGTACGGCGCGCGCTCCATGCGTGAGTCGTTCTACAACGAAGAGTACGATCAGCTGGCCGCGGAGAACCCGAACTTCGAGTGGCATCTGGCATTGTCCGATCCGCAACCTGAAGACAACTGGACCGGCCTCAAGGGCTTCATCCACAACGTGCTGTACGAGAACTATCTGAAGGACCACCCGGCTCCGGAAGATTGTGAGTTCTACATGTGTGGCCCACCCATGATGAACGCCGCAGTGATCAAGATGCTGACCGACCTGGGTGTCGAGCCGGAGAACATCCTCCTCGACGACTTCGGCGGCTAAGCATGAGGTCTGCTGTACTCCAGCCCGTTATCGCTGTCGCCCTGGCGGCAGCCCTAACGGGCTGCTTGCATTCTGAACGGATCGAAGAGTTCGGTGGCCCGACCATGGGCAGCACCTATTCGATCAAATACGTCCGCAGTGAAGGTGTCGCGCCGCAAGCCGAACTCAAGGCCGCGACCGAGGCAATCCTCGCCGAAATCGATCTGCAGATGTCCACCTATCGCGATGATTCGCTGATCGAGCAGTTCAACCAGGCGCCGGCTGGTACCTGTCAGGCCATGCCCAAGGGCGTGCTGGATCTCGTGCGCGCCGGCAATCGCCTGCACGAGGAGAGTCAGGGCTACTTCGACCTGACGCTGGAGCCGTTGCTCGACCTCTGGGGTTTCGGGCCCAAAGGGCAGGGCGAGGCCGTGCCGGATGCCGAGCGTCTGGCTGAGGTGCGTAAGCGGGTTGGCCAACAGCATCTGAGCATCGAAGGCGAACAGCTGTGCAAGGACGTCGACGTGGAAGTCGACTTCAACAGCATCGCTGCCGGTTACGCTGTCGATCAGATCGTCGCGCGTCTGGGCGAGCTGGGCGTTACCAGTTACCTGGTCGAGGCCACCGGCGAGCTCAAGGCGGCTGGCTTCAAGCCTGACGGCAGCCACTGGCGTATTGGTCTGGAGGCGCCGCGCAATGATCAGCGTGTCGCTCAGCGCATCCTGCAGCTCGATGGTTACGGTATCTCCACCTCGGGGGACTATCGCAATTACTTCGAAGAGAACGGCCAGCGCTACTCGCATACGCTCGATCCGCTGACTGGAAAACCGGTCAATCACAAACTGGCAGCTGTTACGGTGGCAGATCCATCGACCTTGCGCGCCGATGGCTTGTCTACCCTATTGATGGTGCTTGGACCGGACGCCGGTATGGCCTTCGCCGAGCGCAACGCTATCGCGGCGTTTTTCGTGACGCGTGAGGGCGAGGGTTTCGTCACACAGGGCACGGCCGCATTCGAGCAGCTATTCGCTGCAGGAGATGAGCAATGACTTTTCTGGTTGTATTTCTGGCCATGGTTCTGGTCGTCGGCATGATGGCCGTCGGCGTGATCATGGGGCGCAAACCCATCGCCGGTTCCTGCGGTGGCATCGCCAACCTCGGTATCGAGAAAGAGTGCTCGATCTGTGGCGGTAGCCGTGAGAAGTGCGAAGAGGTCAATCGCGACAAGAGCGAAGCGCCCAACACCGACCTGGCTTACGACGCGAGCAAGCGCTAAGCCGGCTGGTAGCTTTGATAGCCGGCAGATGTAATCCACTGCCGGCCCTGCCGAGGGTGCGCCACAAGCGCTCCGGCCTGATCTGAAGGAGTAAACATGGCGGTCTACAACTACGATGTGGTGGTGCTGGGCTCCGGCCCGGCGGGCGAGGGCGCGGCAATGAACGCTGCCAAGGCCGGGCGCAAGGTGGCGGTGGTGGACAACCGTCCGCTGGTCGGTGGCAACTGTACCCACCTCGGCACCATCCCCTCCAAGGCGCTGCGCCACTCGGTGCGGCAGATCATGCAGTTCAACACCAACCCGATGTTTCGCCAGATTGGCGAGCCGCGCTGGTTCTCCTTCCCTGATGTGCTGAAAAGCGCCGAGAAGGTGATCGCCAAGCAAGTCACCTCGCGCACGGGCTACTACGCGCGCAACCGCATCGACACCTATTTCGGCACAGCCAGCTTCGCCGACGAGCAGACGATCGAAGTGGTCTGCCTCAATGGCGTAGTGGAAAAGCTGGTGGCCAAGCAGATCGTCATCGCCACTGGCTCGCGCCCCTATCGCCCGGCCGATGTCGATTTCCGCCACCCGCGTATCTACGATAGCGACACCATTCTCAGCCTCGGCCACACGCCGCGCCGCCTGATCATCTACGGCGCCGGGGTGATCGGCTGTGAGTACGCCTCGATCTTCAGCGGCCTGGGTGTGCTGGTCGACCTGATCGACAACCGCGATCAACTGCTCAGCTTCCTCGACTCGGAAATCTCCGATGCCTTGAGCTATCACCTGCGCAACAACAATGTGCTGATTCGTCACAACGAAGAGTACGAGCGCATCGAGGGGCTGGAAAACGGCGTGATCCTGCACCTGAAGTCGGGCAAGAAGATCAAGGCCGACGCGCTGCTCTGGTGTAACGGTCGTACCGGTAATACCGACCAGCTGGGCCTGGAGAACATCGGCATCGCGGTCAACAGTCGTGGCCAGATCCAGGTCGACGAGCATTACCGCACCGAGGTCAGCAACATCTACGCCGCCGGTGACGTGATCGGTTGGCCGAGCCTGGCCAGCGCCGCTGCCGACCAGGGCCGTTCGGCTGCCGGCAGCATCGTCGACAACGGCAGCTGGCGTTTCGTCGATGATGTGCCGACCGGCATCTACACCATTCCGGAGATCAGTTCGATCGGTAAGACCGAGCGTGAACTGACTCAGGCCAAGGTGCCTTACGAAGTGGGCAAGGCCTTCTTCAAAGGCATGGCCCGTGCGCAGATCTCGGTCGAACCGGTGGGCATGCTGAAGATCCTCTTCCATCGTGAAACCCTGGAAGTGCTGGGCGTGCACTGCTTCGGCTATCAGGCCTCGGAGATCGTCCACATCGGCCAGGCAATCATGAACCAGAAGGGTGAAGCCAACAGCATCAAGTACTTCATCAACACCACCTTCAACTACCCGACCATGGCCGAGGCCTATCGGGTTGCCGCGTTCGACGGCCTCAACCGGCTTTTTTGAGCGGCTCCGGCCGGCGGCCTGAGCCGGTCGGAGAGACAGGCTGGGTAGTGGCTTCCGAGTGGCGCTGGCCGAATCGGGAGAGCTTCTAGCGTCTCAGGCGGCAGAAAGTTGAAAGCGGCTATGTGGCTCAGACGAGTCGGATTAGCCTCGATCCTGGTGTACGCGGGCGTTGTCAGCACAATCCGATACCTGTTTTCAGGTATCGGATTTCATGCGCGCTTGCTGCGGCGGTTCCAGGACGTGGGCGCTCTGCTTGGGCCTGACGCTGGCCAGGGCGCTTTCGTGGCACGGCGCATCTCACTGCCAGCACAGATATGATCTTGCTGGGGCTCAACCGGTGGTGCTGGGACTCCAGAACGCCTGTCGTACCCCCGGCAATGACGTCAACTTACGCATCAGCGCATCCAGCTCATCGCCATCGACCGATGTAACGGTGAGAGTGGCTTCAATCTCCACATCGTCTTCGCCGAAGGCGTTGACTTCCAAGTCACGTACTGGGTAGCGACCACTCTCCAGGGTAGCCTCCAACGCCATCATGATTGCCTTCTGACGTTCCTTGTCCGCGATCACACAGACCGTATTGGTTACTTCTACCGACTCCACATCGAGGGGTTGTCGGTTGATGGCATTGACTATGGGGCGTAGCAAGGTATTGGCCGACAACACAAACAGCGTCCCCAGCACGGCCTCTACCAGCATGCCGGTGCCTGCGGCGACACCCACTGCGGCGGAGCCCCACAGTGTCGCAGCGGTGTTGATTCCACGGATATTGCCTTCCTCACGCATAATCACGCCGGCCCCCAGGAAACCTACGCCCGAAACCACATAGGCCACCACGTGCAAAGGGCTTGGGCTGCCGCCGTAGATGGCATGAAAACGCATGGCAATATCGACGAACAGTGCGGCACCGACTGCAACCAGTACGTTGGTACGCAAGCCGGCCGTGCGCTGACGATACTGACGCTCCAGGCCAATCACGGCTCCCAGCAGGAACGCAGTCAGCAGACTCGCCAGGGTATTGAGTGAGGCTGTCAGATCCATATGTTGAGCGATATACATGGCACCCCCCTTAAATAACGAGGCCCAGCTTAGCTGGGCCTCGTGACACAATTGTGCAATCAGGCCGCTGCCTGGCTCAGCAGGTCGCCCAGGAAGGCATAGGCAAAGCCGAAGTAGATGAACACGCCCAGCAGGTCCATGATCGAGGTGATCAGTGGTGAGGACAGCGTGGCGGGATCGGTGCCGATGCGTCGAGCGAGGAACGGCAGCAGTGCACCGATGATGCCGCCGAGCACGGTGCATACCAGCATGCTCAAGCCGACTACCATCAGCACATCGAAGCCGACGCCTTTGGCGAAGAACGCCAGTATCACTTCGAGCACCGCGATTGCCACACCCAGCGCTGCCGCCACGGGCAGTTCACGTTTGATGATGAACCACACGTCACGCCACTGGAGCTTGAGCTCGCCGAGGGCCATCGCACGAATTACCAAGGTGGCCGACTGGCTGCCGGTGTTGCCGCCCATGTCCACGATCGGCGCGATAAAGGCCGCCAGTACGATCACCTGAGTCAGGATTTCCTCCTGCGCAGCGACGAAGGTGCTGGTCAGAATGCCGAAGAAAGTCAGGATCGCCAGCCAGAACACGCGTACGGTAAACATCTGCTTGAACGGGGACGCGATCACATCCAGATCAGGTCCGCCCAATGTGGCAGTGCCGCCGAAACGGGCGAGCTGGGTAGCGTCCTGCTCCTTCTCGATATCCATCGCATCATCGACCGTGACGATGCCGATCATGCGTTCACCACCGTTGATCACCGGCAGTGCCAGCAGATCGTAACGACGAATCAGTTCTGCAGCCTGCTCGCGAGGCCACTGGGCTCGTGCAAACACTGGACTGCTGCGCATGATTTCGCCGATGGTCGCGTTCGCATCCGCCAGCACCAGATCGCGCAGTGACACGGTGCCACTGAGCCGGTGCTCCTGGTCCAGTACATAGATGACATAGATGGTCTCCTTGTCGGGGGCGGTCGCGCGAATATGGTCCAGCGCGCCGGTCACCGTCATCTCGGGCGAGACATGGACGTAATCCGAGGTTGTTACCGATCCGACAGTTCCCTCCGGATAAGCCGCCAGCTTGATGATGTCATCGCGCTCGACCTTGGCCAGCGCAGGCAGAAGCTTTTCCTTGGCATCCTCGCTCAGGCGGTTATAGAGATCGGCTCGGTCGTCGGACGGCATGTGCTCAAACAACTCGACCACGGCCTCGCGCGGCATCGCACGCAGCAGGGCGTCCTGGCGTTTCTCGGGGAGATGGGCGAACAGTTCTGCCCGGGCAGGCGGGGCCAGGGTCAACAGTAGGGATACTGTTTCCTCCGTGGTGAGGATATCGAGTACCTCTACCAGGTCGGAAGAGTGGGTGTGCTTTACAAGGCTGGCAAAGCTCGCCGCATCGAGCGAGCGAGCCAGGGTACGAACAGAAAACAGCAGGTCTTCGCGATTCATGGGCATATTCCTTTCAGGCCTTCATGACGGCCGCAGGCATGCCCGATCTGTCAGACCATGGACAAGCCCCGGCAGCCACAGGCTGATAACGGGGTGAAGAAATTGATGTTCAAACGGTAAGATCGACTCGGGTCAGGGTCCATGAATGTCTCCAGCAGGTTGATGAAATACCAAGGGGGCTGAACACCCGAGGCGCGAAAAATTCTTATCAAGAAAGCCCACACAATGGCGCGCGGCCGCAGACGATGAGTCCGGCGCGAAACAGTCGAAACGTCTCCCAAGGCTGGCGCCTAAAAGCGCGCAGCCGTGAAGTGGCTGCCACTGTTTATGGCAACAGACCGGATTTATATGGGGAGTAGTAAGGCGCGACCGACGTAAGGTCGTTTGATACCACTACCTGCCAGATTGGCAAGGCAGTGGCGAGAAGAAGAGCCCGCGATTACCTTGCCTGTGTTTCATCGATACGAGATCGACTACTGGGACCTTCCACAGCAAGAACTCCAAGATTTGGACGGGCGCAATGGTAGTTCCCCAGGTAGCGCCTGGCAACCGCCTGATCGAATGTTGTTCAGGTTGCGTTAAGTGGTATTTGCATTTCCTGACAGGCACGGCGAGCACCGGAGCCATGGTCTCCGGGATCATGTTCGGGGCTCGCCATTCGCCCTGCAGGACAAGAGGCTTGCCGGGCTCGGCATTCTCTGTCCTGCGTCATCAGCCGCGTAGCGTCTGTACCGCCAGGCCTGGAAAGTCGGTGATGATGCTGTCGGCGCCGAAGTCGGCCAGACGGCGCATCAGCGCCGGCTCGTTGACCGTCCATACCGACACGTGCAGCCCCTGCTTCTGCGCCTTGAGCAGGCGCTCCGGGGTGCACAGCGTCCAGTTCAGCGCCAGCAGATGGCAGCCGTAATGCGCCGCGACTTTCAGCGGGTCGAGCCAGGCGTACTCGGCAACCAGGCCCAGCTGCAACTGCGGAGTCAGTTCACGTGCGGCCTTGAGTACCTCGCGTGAGCTGGAGGTGATGGTGATCTGCTCGCGCAGGCCGAAGCGCTCGACGAGTTCCGAGATGGCCAGCACGGTGCGTGCGGCGCGGACCTTGGAGGCGCTTTTCACCTCCAGCTGCCAATGCTCGAACGTACACTGCTCGAACAGTTCCTCCAAGCGCGGAATCGGGCAGGGGCGCACCCAGCCAGGGCCGCCCTTGCGCGCGTCGTACTTGATCAGCTCGGCAGCATCGTGCTCGACCACCTTGCCGCGCAGGCCCGTGGTGCGCTTCAAGGTTGGGTCGTGGATCACCATCAGCTCACCGTCGCGTGACAGGTGTAGGTCTAGCTCGCAACGATTGACGCCATGCTCCAGGCAGCGCTGGAAGCTGGTCAGGGTATTTTCCGGGGCTTCGCCCTTGGCGCCGCGATGGCCATAAATGAGAGTCACTGTTGCTCCTTGACGGTGTCGAGGTGGCGCGGCTGGTGATGGCGCACGCTGTTGATCACGTGATCGTATTCGAAATAGACGCTGAATTCGCGGTAATCCCAGCGCGTGATCGGCGGCTGGCCGACAGGCTTGTGCTCTTCATCGGCCAGGCCGAAGCGCTCCAGCACCGCACGCTTGGACTGTCCTTTGTGCGGCAGGTTGCTGGCGTCGAGGTCGGCGCCCTGGTCGCCCACGGGAATGGTCAGGGTGTCGGCCAACAGGGCAGTAGGGGCGAGTAGGGTGAGAAGCAGTGCGAGACGATACATGGCGGTTCCTTGGCGAGTGTCATTCGCGGGCTTGGCGACGCTCCAGAGCCTGCTTCTGCAGGATATGCCGAGCCAGTAGCTGGCGCTGTGCGTCGGTCAACGCTTCGAACTCGGTGCCGATCTCGAATTGGCCGTCCGCGCGTTGGCTGCAGTGCACCACCTGACCACGCAGCAGGAGGCCGAGTGCTTGTGGCATCAGCACCATCTTGATCGCCAGATGGCTACCCGGCGCCACGGGCTGGGCGTTATTGAAGCTGATACCGCCTTCGGACAGCGATACCTGGCGTGGTGCGCCGATGTCGCGTAGCAGGCTTTGCGCCACAGCCTGGCCGAGCAGGTCGATGCGTTTGTTGATCACCTTCAGGTAGTTGGCCAGGGTGCGGTCGCGTTCAGTGATATGACGCAGCAGATGCTGGGATTCGAAGTCCATCAGGTGCAGGTCGCTGAGCAGGTTGAACAGCGGCGATGGATCGTGAAGCGCGTCGCTGGCATGGGCTTCGGCCCCCGACAGCAGGCTGAATTCCAGTGCGATCGTATCGTCGATACGATAGTATTCGCGGCGATCATCTACATCGTTAGTCGACATGGCGAACCCATGAAAGCGGTGGTGGTCGAAGACCCTGTTGAAAGTCTCGCGAGCTGGATGCGTGCCAGGCAAGCGTCGGTTACGAATGGTAAACGAGCATTGCTCGCTTCGCTCGTTCCTTCGGGGCCACACTGAAGCGCACCAGCCATAAGCGGCTTTCCAAGTGTTTTTAACGCAGCAGGCCCGTTACGCAGCCGACTTCGAGTTGCTTCTGAGTGTAAGGCCGCTGATCTGGCCCCGCCACATGGACGTTTTTCTTTCCCCCGAATCTCTCCGACATGTTCAGACCTCTGTTCGTATTCATCGGTACGCGCTACACGCGAGCCAAGCGCCGCAACCATTTCGTTTCCTTCATTTCGCTGACGTCCATGCTCGGCCTCACCCTGGGGGTGATGGTGATGATCCTGGTGCTGTCGGTCATGAACGGTTTCGACCACGAGATGCGCACGCGCGTCTTGGGGATGATTCCTCACGCCACGGTCGAGTCGCCGACCCCGGTCAGTGACTGGCAGGCCCTGGCGCGCCAGGTGGAGCGCCATCCGCGCGTCGAGGCGCTGGCCCCCTTCACGCAGATGCAGGGCTTGCTGACGAACGACGGCAAGGTGCAGAAGGTGCTGATCAATGCCATCGATCCCGAGCAGGAACGCAAGGTGTCGATCATCGACGGCTTCTTCCAGCAGGGCAGTCTCGACAGTTTGCAGCCGGGCGATTTCGCCATGGTCATTGGCGACAAGGCAGCAGCCAAGCTGGGTCTCAAGCTCGGTGACAAGGTCACCTTCGTCGCGCCCGAGGTCACCGTGACCCCGGCGGGCATGTTCCCGCGCCTGAAGCGCTTCACCGTCACCGGTATTTTCCATGTCGGCGCCGGTGAGATCGACGGTGCCTTGGCCCTGGCCAATATCAGCGACCTGGCGCGCCTGCAGCGCTGGAAGCCCGATCAGGTGCAGGGCCTGCGGCTGAAGTTCGATGATCTGTTCCAGGCACCGCGCAGTGCCTGGGAGATCGCTCAGACCCTCGACGGCGATTTCTATGCCCGCGACTGGACCCGTACCCACGGCAACCTGTACCAGGCTATTCGCATGGAGAAGACCATGATCGGCCTACTCCTGCTGCTGATCGTCGCGGTGGCGGCATTCAACATCATCTCCACGTTGGTGATGGTGGTGACCGACAAGAAGGGCGACATCGCCATCCTGCGTACCCTCGGCGCCACGCCGCGGCAGATCATGGCCATCTTCATGGTCCAGGGCACCGTGATCGGCGTGGTCGGCACCGTCATCGGCGCGCTGCTGGGCATTCTTGCGGCGCTGAACATCAGCAGCCTGATCGCCGGCATCGAACGTCTGCTGGGCATCAAGTTTCTCAATGCCGATGTCTACTTCATCGATTACCTGCCCTCGCAACTGCAGAGCGCCGACGTGGTGATGGTCTGTACCGCGGCGTTGCTGCTGAGCTTCTTCGCCACCCTGTATCCAGCCTGGCGCGCTGCGCGTACCCAGCCGGCCGAGGCCCTGCGCTATGAGTGAGTCCATGAACCAGAACGCCATGAAACAGCACAATGCCGTGCTCAGCTGTCGCAACCTGAGCAAGCGTTACGACGAGGGTCCCGAGTCTGTGGTGGTGCTCGATGGCCTCGAGCTGGAACTCTTTCCCGGTGAACGTGTGGCCATCGTCGGCAGCTCCGGTTCCGGCAAGAGCACCCTTTTGAACATGCTCGGCGGCCTGGATACGCCCAGCGAGGGCAGCGTCTGGCTGGCCGGCGAGCAACTCTCGGCGCTGAGCGAGACCGCTCGGGGTCTGCTGCGCAACCGCGCGCTGGGCTTCGTCTACCAGTTTCACCACCTGCTGGCCGAGTTCACCGCGCTAGAGAACGTCTGCATGCCGCTGCTGATCGGCAAGACGTCGATCGCCGAGGCGCGTCAGCGCGCGACAGCCTTGCTGGAGCGGGTAGGCCTGGGGCATCGCCTGAATCACAAGCCGTCAGAGCTGTCCGGCGGCGAACGTCAGCGTGTGGCGATTGCCCGTGCCCTGGTCAACCGCCCAGGGCTGGTGTTGCTCGATGAGCCGACCGGCAACCTCGATCAGCATACCGCCGAAGGCATTCAGGAGCTGATGCGCGAGCTTAGCCGCGATTCCAACACCGCGTTTCTGGTGGTGACCCACGATATGCAGCTGGCCCGCCAGATGGATCGCGTGCTCAGCCTGCAGGACGGCAAGCTGGTGACCCTCTGATGTTTCGTCCGCTGAGTATCTTCATCGGCGCTCGCTACACACGGGCCAAGCGCCGCAACCATTTCATCTCCTTCATTTCGCTGACTTCGATGATCGGCCTGGCGCTCGGTGTGCTGGCGATGATCGTGGTGCTGTCGGTGATGAACGGTTTCCAGAAGGAAATGAGCTCGCGCATTCTCGGCATGGTGCCGCACGCCATGCTCTACGGAGCCGAGCCAGTTGCCGACTGGCGCGCCCTGGCGGACAAGGCCATGGCCAATCCGCAGGTGCAGGCGGCGGCACCCTATGCCGAGCTGGAGGGCATGCTTTCGCATCGCGGGCTGATGCAGCCGATCCAGATTCACGGCATCGATCCGGCAGAAGAGGGTAAGGTATCGATCCTGCCCGAGCACATCCGCCAGGGCAGCCTGAACAATTTGCAGCCCGGTGAATTCGGCGTGGTGATCGGTGATATCACCGCGCGTCGTTTCGGCCTGCAGGTGGGCGACAAGCTGACGCTGATCATCCCTGAGCTGAGCAGCGCGCCTGGTGGCGTCACGCCGCGCATGCAGCGCTTGAACGTGGCGGCGGTGTTCAAGGTCGGTGCCGAGCTGGACAGCTCGCTGGCCCTGATCAACGTCGTCGACGCCGCTGCCATGCAGCGCTTGCCGGAAGGCACGGTGCCGGGCATTCGCCTGGCGCTGAAAGACCTCTACCAGGCACCGCAGGTATCCAAAGCGCTGGTCGCCGAACTGGGCGACGGTTACCGCACCGATGACTGGACCCACACCCAGGGCAGCCTGTTCAGCGCGATGAAGATGGAGAAGACCATGATCGGTCTGCTGCTCCTGCTGATCGTCGCGGTGGCAGCGTTCAACATCATCGCCACGCTGATCATGGTGGTCGCCGATAAGAGCGGTGACATCGCCATCCTGCGTACCCTGGGCGCTACGCCACGGCAGATCATGGCGATTTTCATGGTTCAAGGCTCGGTGATCGGCCTGGTCGGTACGCTGATTGGTACGGTGTTGGGTGTGTTGGCGGCGCTCAATGTCAGCGCGCTGGTGGCTTGGCTGGAGTCGTTCGCCGGGCAGCAGGTGATGAGTTCCGACGTGTACTTCATCAGCAGCCTGCCATCGGATCTGCAGTGGCTGGATGTGGCGCTGATCTGTTCGGCGGCGCTGATCCTGAGCTTCCTTGCCACGCTCTACCCCTCATGGCGGGCGGCGCAGGTGCAGCCGGCCGAGGCGCTGCGCTACGAGTAAGAACGAAAAAGCCGTCAACTTAGACGGCTTTTTCTTTTTCAGCGGCGCTCCAGTCGGCGCTTTTCCTGACGCTTGCGCCAGCTACGCTGTACCCACCAGCGCCAGTAGAGCATGGTCAGCACGTAGCCCAGTATCGCGAGGATGATCCCCGCGACGAAGGAGCCCAGGTACAGCGGCTTCCACAGCACCGCTACCTCGGCCGTGATCCATTCTAGACTTAGGGTCTGCGGCATGCGCACGGGCGGTGTCTGCATGATCCATGCGCCCAGTTTGTAAGTGCAATAGAAAACCGGTGGCATGGTGATGGGATTGGTCAGCCACACCAGGCCGATGGAAATTGGCAGGTTGGCGCGCAACGGGATGGCCACTGCGGCGGCGGCCAGCATCTGCATTGGCATGGGGATCATCGCCCAGAACAGGCCGATGGCCATGCCGCGAGCTACCGAGTGACGGTTGAGATGCCAGAGATTGGGATCATGAATGAGTTTGCCGAGAAAGCGCAGGGACTTGTTACCCTTGATGCTGTCGGGGTTGGGCATGTAGCGCTTGAATAAACGACGCGGCATGAAGAGTCTCTGGGCAGGCAAAAGCGCCAATATTATGCACGGATTCGCTCTGGCCAGCGTTTCCATATTGTGACCGAAGGTGAGCGCCGGACGCGTTCGCTGCAGCTCGATGAGCAGGGAGGAAGGGGATGCGAACAGGGATGTTGGCACTGGCCTTGGGGCTATTGACGCTGCGCTTTCTGCCAAGCCTGCCGCCGAGTTGGCTGTTGCTGGTGGCGGTCTGTGCGGCTCTGGCTTTGCTGTTCTCGCGCCTCTATCCGCTTGGGTTCTTTTTGCTGGGGTTGGCCTGGGCCTGCAGCTCGGCGCAATCGGCATTGGATGACCGCCTTGCTCCACCGCTCGATGGCCGTACCCTGTGGCTGGAGGGGCGGGTGGTCGGCCTGCCTGAAGTGGCCGATGGTGTCGTGCGCTTCCAGTTCGAAGAGGCGCACTCGCGGCGCGCCGAGCTGCCGAAAAGAATGCGCTTGGCCTGGTATGGTGGGCCGCCGGTGCAAGGCGGCGAGCGCTGGCGTCTGGCGGTCAACCTGAAGCGGCCGCATGGCCTGGTCAATCCGCAGAGCTTCGACTACGAAGCCTGGTTGCTGGCGCAGCGTATCGGCGCCACGGGCACGATCAAGTCTGGCGAACGGTTATCCCCCGCGACGGGCTTTGGTAGCTGGCGCGACAGCCTTCGCCAGCATCTGCTGGCTGTGCCGGCCTTTGGGCGCGAAGGTGCCATTGCCGCTCTGGTCCTCGGTGATGGTTCCGGCCTGAGTACAAGCGACTGGCGCCTGCTGCAGCACACGGGCACGGTGCACCTGATGGTCATCTCCGGCCAGCATATTGCCCTGCTAGCCGGCTTTCTTTACGGACTGGTGGCTTTGCTGGCGAGAGTCGGTGCCTGGCCAAGGCGCTGGCCCTGGTTGCCCTGCGCCTGTGCGTTGGCCTTGAGCGGAGCTCTGGTCTACGGGATGCTGGCTGGTTTTGAGGTGCCGGTGCGCAGGGCCTGCGTGATGGTTGCGCTGGTGCTGCTCTGGCGCATGCGCTTTCGTCATCTGGGCGCCTGGTGGCCATTGTTGTTGGCCTTGATCGTGGTTCTGCTGCTGGAGCCGCTGGCCTCGTTGCAGCCGGGTTTCTGGTTGTCGTTTTCGGCGGTGGCGATTCTTGCTCTGGTGTTTGGCGGTCGGCTCGGTGTCTGGGGTTGGTGGCGCGGGCTGACACGTGCGCAGTGGACCATGGCCATCGGCCTGCTGCCGATGATGCTGATTCTCGGTCTGCCCGTCAGTAGCAGCGGGCCGTTGGCCAATCTGGTTGCCGTGCCTTGGGTGGG
The DNA here is from genome assembly GCF_039555755.1 of Pseudomonas sediminis. NCBI lineage: Bacteria > Pseudomonadati > Pseudomonadota > Gammaproteobacteria > Pseudomonadales > Pseudomonadaceae > Pseudomonas > Pseudomonas sediminis. The sequence goes on along the minus strand of NZ_CP154631.1, from coordinate 37,694 downwards.
GCTGGTAGTCGTACCCCTGGCCTTGCTGGGCACTCTGCTGCTGCCTGTCCCGGTGATCGGGGAGAGCTTGCTGTGGCTGGCCGGTGGTGCTTTGTATCTGTTGTTCGAGTTGCTGAGCGTGATCGCTGCTTGGCTACCTGCCTGGTTGCCTAGCAACCTGCCGCTGTGGGCCTGGTTATTGGCGGTGGCAGGTGCCTTGTTGCTCCTGCTGCCGGCCGGAGTACCGTTGCGTCTACCCGGCCTTGCGTTGTTATTGCCTGCATTGCTGTTGCCGCCGAAACAGCTGGACGATGGTCGCGCCGATGTCTGGGTGCTAGACGTAGGGCAGGGGCTGGCGGTGCTGGTACGTACCCGGGAACACAGCCTGCTGTACGACGCAGGCCCGCGCTTCGGCGATTTCGATACAGGGGAGCGTATTGTCCTGCCTTCACTGCGAGCAATGAACCTCAGGCGGCTCGACCTGATGTTGCTCAGTCATGCCGACAATGATCATGCCGGCGGGGCTGCCGCGATCAAAGCCGGTATGCCGGTGAGCCGGATCATCAGTGGCGAGCCGCACCGGCTGGCCAGAACGCTCGGCGCTGAGGATTGCGAATCGGGGCAGCGCTGGCAATGGAACGACGTGACGTTCAGGCTGTGGCAGTGGGATCAGGCCGTATCCGGCAATCAGCGTTCTTGTGTATTGCAGATCGAGGCGGCGGGTGAGCGCCTGTTGCTGACTGGTGATATCGATGTCCGCGCCGAACGCGCGCTGATGCAGGCCGACTTTCCCCTGGCCTCGCGTTGGTTGCTGGCGCCCCATCACGGCAGTCGAACGTCATCCAGTCAGGCTTTTATCGATGCGGTCGGTGCGCAGCATGTGCTGATCACGCGCAGTCGCCACAATGCCTTTGGGCATCCTCACCCGCAGGTGTTGGCGCGCTATCAGGCGGCAGGCGTCGAGGTGCATGACACGGCGTTGCGCGGTGCCTTGCATTTACGTCTGGGCGAACAGGTCGCGCCTCGCGGGTTGCGAAGCGAGCCACGTTTCTGGCGGGAAAAATGAGAACGGCGGCGGTCGGCGGGCGTTACGCCCTGTGCTAGAGTGGCGCGACTTTTTCGAGGGGGATTCTCTACCGTGTGGGAACTGGTCAAAGCTGGCGGCTGGATGATGCTGCCGATCATTCTCTGTTCCATCGCTGCTGCCGGCATCGTCGCCGAGCGCCTTTGGACCCTGCGGCCCGCCCGCGTCACCCCAGCCAATCTGCTGGCTCAGGTATGGCGCTGGATCAAGGACAAGAAACTTAACAACCAGAAACTCAAGGAGTTGCGCGAGGATTCGCCGCTGGGGCAGATTCTCGCTGCCGGCCTGGCCAACTCCAAGCATGGTCGCGAGATCATGAAAGAGTGCATCGAGGAGGCCGCGGCTCGCGTCATCCATGAGCTGGAACGCTACCTCAATGCGCTTGGCACCATTGCCGGGATCGCGCCGCTGCTCGGCCTGCTTGGTACCGTATTGGGTATGATCGAAATCTTCAGTTCTTTCATGGGCTCGGGCATGGCCAATGCGCCGATGCTCGCCGGTGGTATCTCCAAGGCGTTGATTACCACAGCGGCCGGCCTGATGGTGGCGATTCCGGCGCTGTTCTTCCACCGCTATCTGCAGCGTCGTGTCGACGAACTGGTAGTCGGCATGGAGCAGGAAGCGATCAAGCTGGTGGAAATGGTGCAGGGTGATCGCGACGTCGACCTGGGTGAGGGCAAGGCGTGAAATTCCGGCGCAAACCGCGGGAGAACGTCGAGATCAACCTGGCCTCGTTGATCGACGTGGTATTCATCCTGCTGCTGTTCTTCGTGGTCACCACCACCTTTACCCGCGAGACCCAGCTCAAGGTCGATCTGCCTGAGGCCGCCAGTGGTACGCCGCCCGAGCAGACCGAGCTCAAGCAGGTCGAGGTGCTGATTGGTGCCGATGGCGCCTACTCGGTCAATGGCAACGCGCTGCTGGAGAGCAACCTGAGCAACCTGATGGCGGCGCTGCAGAAGGAATCCGACGGCGACAACAGCCTGCCGTTGATCCTCAGTGCCGATGGCAAGACCCCGCACCAGGCGGTGATTACGGCCATGGACGCTGCTGGCAAGCTGGGCTTCTCGCACCTGCGCATCACCACGGTGGAAGCACAGGAAACCCCCTAAGTGAGCGCTGCTGATCGCTTGCTCGAGGCCTGGTACCGCGGCCACCCGGCGCTGGCGCTGCTGCGCCCGCTGGAGTGGCTGTACCGTCGTGTGGTGCAGGGTAAGCGTGCACGCTTTCTGGCCGGCGAGGGCGATATCTACCGCGCTCCGGTGCCTGTGCTGGTGGTGGGTAACATCACCGTCGGCGGTACCGGCAAGACGCCGCTGATCCTCTTTCTGATCGAACATTGCCGCGCCCGTGGCCTCAAGGTCGGCGTGGTCAGTCGTGGCTATGGCGCCACGCCGCCGAGCCTGCCGTGGCGCGTGCGTGCCGAGCAACCTGCGGCCGAGGCAGGTGACGAGCCCTTGCTGATCGTCCAGCGTACAGGCGTGCCCTTGATGATCGATCCGGATCGCAGTCGCGCCGTGCGTGCGTTGCTGGCCGAAGAAACATTGGACCTGATCCTCTGCGACGATGGCCTGCAGCACTACCGTCTGGCGCGCGATCTGGAACTGGTGCTGATCGATGCTGCGCGCGGCCTGGGTAATCGCCGCTGCCTGCCTGCCGGGCCTCTGCGTGAACCGGCCGAGCGTCTCAGTGAGGTGGATGCGGTGTTGTTCAATGGCGCCGAAGCCGACCGCGCCGATGGCTACGCCTTTCGCCTGCAGCCGACCGCACTGGTCAATCTGGCCAGTGGTGAGCGCGTCGGCCTCGATCATCTGCCGCGAGGCCAGGCAGTGCATGCGGTGGCCGGTATCGGTAATCCGCAACGTTTCTTCAATACCCTCGAAGCGCTAAACTGGCGGCCGGTTCCGCACCCCTTCGCCGACCATGCCCAGTACGATGCCGCGCAGCTCAGTTTCGAGCCGTCGCTGCCCCTGCTGATGACGGAAAAGGATGCGGTGAAATGCCGGGCCTTCGCCGCCGCCGACTGGTGGTACCTGGCCGTCGACGCCGTGCCCACGCCGGCTTTTGTCGACTGGCTGGATAGCGAACTGGCCCGCCTCATACCGGGGTCTTGATGACCCCACCAAGGACTGCGCCATGGACCTCAAACTGCTCGATATTCTCGCTTGCCCGATCTGCAAAGGCCCGCTGCAGCTTTCCGAAGACAAGACCGAACTGATCAGCAAGGGTGCCGGCGTTGCCTACCCGATTCGCGATGGCATTCCGGTGATGCTGGAAAGCGAAGCGCGTACCCTGAATACCGATGAGCGTCTGGACAAGTAAATGAACGCAGCCTTCACCGTCGTGATTCCTGCTCGTTACGCCTCCACCCGCCTGCCCGGCAAGCCGTTGCAGGACATCGCCGGCAAGCCCATGGTGCAGCACGTCTGGGAGCAGGCGAAGAAGAGTTCGGCCCAGCGTGTGGTCATCGCCACCGACGATGCACGTATCGTCGAAGCCTGCCAGGCCTTCGGCGCCGAGGTGCTGCTGACCCGCGAGGATCACAACTCCGGCACCGATCGCCTGGCTGAAGTCGCCACCCAGCTTGGTTTGCCGGCCGATGCCATCGTGGTCAATGTGCAGGGCGATGAACCCTTGATTCCGCCGGTGATCATCAATCAGGTCGCGGCCAACCTGGCGGCCAATCCGCAGGCCGGTATCGCCACTCTGGCCGAGCCCATCGAGGACGTCACCGCGCTGTTCAATCCCAATGTGGTCAAGGTGGTCGCCGACAAAACCGGCCTGGCCCTGACCTTCAGCCGTGCGCCGTTGGCCTGGGCGCGCGACGCCTTCGCCAAGAGCCGCGATGCGCTGCCGCAAGGTGTGCCATACCGTCGCCACATTGGTATCTACGCCTACCGCGCTGGTTTCCTGCATGACTTCGTCGCCTGGGGCCCATGCTGGCTGGAAGATACCGAGTGCCTGGAACAGCTGCGCGCGTTGTACAACGGCGTGCGCATCCACGTCGCCGATGCGCTGGAAGCGCCGGCTGCTGGCGTGGATACCGCCGAAGACCTGGAGCGGGTACGCCACCTGCTGGGGGCCTAATGAAGGTTCTGTTCGTCTGCCTGGGCAACATCTGCCGTTCACCGACGGCAGAAGGCGTGTTTCGCTACAAGCTGCGCGCCGCTGGCCTGGAAGATCGAGTGCAGGTGGATTCCGCCGGTACCGGCGACTGGCATGTCGGCAAGGCACCGGACAGTCGCACGCGCCAGGCCGCGCTGCGCCGTGGCTATAATCTGTCCGCACAGCGTGCGCGCCAGGTCGAGGCTGCCGACTTTCAGCGCTTCGACCTGATCCTGGCTATGGACCAGAGCAATCTGCGCAACCTTGAGGCGTTGCGCCCTGCCAATGCCGGTGCTGACCTCGATCTCTATCTGCGCCGTTATCAGCTGGCATTGGATGAGGTGCCGGACCCTTATTACGGCGGCGAAGATGGCTTCGAGCAGGTGCTGGACCTGATCGAACAGGCCAGTGATGCGCTGTTAATCGAGATCAAGGGGCGCCTGTGAGCCTGAATCTGCAGAGCGACGTGTCGCTCAAGGCCTTCAACAGCTTTGGCGTTGACGTGCGTGCCCGGCTATTCGCCGAAGCCCGTCACGATGACGACGTGCGCGAGGCGTTAGGCCTGGCGCAACAGCACGGCTTGCCGCTGCTGGTGATCGGCGGCGGCAGCAACCTGCTGCTCACACGTGATGTTGAGGCTCTGGTGCTGCGCATGGCCAGTCGTGGTATTCGCATTCTGGAGGACGACGGCGAGCAGGTGCTGGTAGAGGCCGAAGCTGGTGAGCCCTGGCATCCCTTTGTGCAATGGAGCCTGGCGCAAGGCCTCAATGGCCTGGAGAACCTCAGCCTGATTCCCGGTACCGTCGGCGCCGCGCCGATGCAGAACATCGGTGCCTACGGCGTGGAGATCAAGGATCTGTTTGAAGGCCTGACCGCGCTGGATCGACAGACCGGAGAACTACGCGACTTTTCCCTCGAAGAATGCGCCTTCGCCTATCGCGACAGCCTGTTCAAGCGCGAAGCCGGGCGTTGGCTGATTCTGCGCGTGCGCTTTCGTTTGAGTCGCCTGGTTTCGCTGCGTCTGGATTACGGTCCGGTACGTCAACGCCTGGTAGAAATGGGCGTGGAAGCGCCGACCGCCAGCGATGTCAGCCGGGCTATCTGCGCCATTCGCAGCGAAAAGCTGCCAGATCCCGCCGAGCTGGGTAACGCCGGCAGTTTCTTCAAGAATCCGGTGGTGCCATTCGAACTGGCCGAGCGTATTCGCGCCGAGCATGCCGATCTGGTCAGCTATCCGGCTGGTGCTGGCCTGGCCAAATTGGCGGCTGGCTGGTTGATCGAGCGGGCAGGGTGGAAGGGCGCGCGTGAGGGTGATGCCGGTGTGCATCGTTTGCAGGCGCTGGTGCTGGTCAACTACGGCAATGCCACGGGTGCGCAACTGCTGCAGCTGGCGCAGCGTATCCAGGCTGATGTATTCGAGCGCTTCGGTGTTGAGTTGGAGATCGAGCCTAACGTGCTCTGATCTGTTCCTGCTTGCCACTCCCGGATTGCATCCAGGCTACGCTTCTGCAGCGCCAGACACGGAAATGAAAAAGGGGATGCCTAGGCATCCCCTTTTTAGTGACCGCAGGAGGATCAAGCCTGGGGCTTGACCTCTTCCTCGTCGGCTGGCGTCTGTTCTTCCGGCTGCGCTTGCTCTACCGCTTCGCTCGCGTTTTGCTCGCTGACGACAGGAGTGGTTTCGGCTTCGGCGACTGGCTCGACCGCAGGAGCGGTTTCGACTGCAGTGGCTTCGGCTTCTACCGGGGCGCTTGCTTCGGCGGCCGGAGCAACTTCGACTGCTGGCGCAGCCTCTACAGCCGGGGCTGCAGCGGCAGCCTGTGCAGCTTCGCGCGCCAGGCGCTCAGCTTCACGCTGACGACGACGCACTTCGCGCGGGTCGTTCGGCGCACGGCCAGTGGCATTTGCCGGAACCGCTGCGGCAGCAGGGGCTTGCTCGACCGGTGCCGGAACAGGCTCCTGGGCGACTTCGACAGTCGGCTCAGCTTGAGCGACCGGTTCGGCAACTGGCGCTTCAACGGCAGCAGGGGTTTCGACTGCGGCCGGTTCTGCCTCAACTGCTTTCTCTGCGACCGGAGCAGCTTCAACCACTTCACTCACAGCAGCCTCGGCTTGCGCCCCGACCGGTTGAGCAGCAGGGGCTTCTTCAACCTGAACAGAGGGTGCTTCGACGGCCGGGGCTTCGCTGACCGGAGCCTCGCTGGCAATGGCTTCGCTGCTATCGACGCTTTCTGCAACCACGGCGGCGGCAGTGGCTACGGCAGCTGGAGCGGCGGCTTGAGCTTCGTTACCTGCGGCTTCGCTGTTCTCGGCGCTTTCGATCAGGTTGCCGTCGGCATCACGCTGACGCTCGCGACGGTTGCTGCGGCGACGCTGGCCACGAGAGCGGCGACGCGGACGTTCGCCATCGTTGTTGTCCTGCTCGTCATCCTGCAGCTGCTCTTCGTTCGGCAGCGCTTCGTCCTGCAGGGCCTCGGCCTGCTCGGCACGTGGCTGGCGCTCTTCGCGCGGCGGACGCTGACGTTCCTGACGCTCGCCACGTGGCTGACGCTCGGCACGCTCTTCGCGTTGTTCGTTGCCAGTAGCGTCCAGCGGCTCGCGCAGCTCACGTACGCGCTCTTCACGCGGAGCACGCTCTTCGCGCGGCTTGCGCTCGCGGCGGTTTTCCTGGCCTTCGCGGGGGGCGCGTTCTTCACGCGGAGCGCGCTCTTCGCGAGGTTGGCGCTCTTCACGCGGCTCACGGCCCTGACGCTCTTCACGCGGGGCGCGTTCTTCGCGGGGCTTGCGCTCTTCATCGCGGCGACCGCCACGGTTACGGCTTTGCTGACGACCGTTGCGGCGCTCTTCGCGCGGCGGACGCTCGTTGCTCTTCTTCTCGGTGACCGCAGGCTGAGCTTCTTCTTCCTTGCCGGCGAAGAGGCTGACCAGCGATTTGACCAGGCCCTTGAACAGGCTCGGCTCAGGCGATTTGGTCGGAGCCAGCGGAGCCGGTTGCGGCTCGGCGGCAACCGGAGCGCTGCTGCGCGGCGCGGCCTTGATCGCGGCTTCCTGGCGAACCAGGGTGCGCGTGGCAGCGGTTGGGTGAGCGGCAGCTTCCTCGTTTTCCGCGGTGGCGGCGATTTCGTAGCTGGTCTGGCCGCTCAGGGCTTCCGGGCTGTCGTCACGCAGACGCTGCACTTCAAAATGCGGGGTTTCCAGGTGATCGTTGGGCAGGATCACGATGCGCGCACGGGTGCGCAGTTCGATCTTGGTGATCGAGTTGCGCTTCTCGTTGAGCAGGAAGGCGGCGACCGGGATCGGCACCTGAGCGCGGACTTCGGCGGTGCGATCCTTCAGGGCTTCTTCTTCGATCAGGCGCAGGATGGCCAGCGACAGGGATTCCACGTCGCGGATGATGCCTTGGCCGTTGCAGCGCGGGCAGACGATGCCGCTGGTCTCGCCCAGGGACGGACGCAGGCGCTGACGGGACATTTCCAGCAGGCCAAAGCGCGAGATGCGGCCGACCTGAACGCGGGCGCGGTCTGCTTCCAGGGCTTCACGCACCTTTTCTTCGACGGCGCGCTGGTTCTTGGCCGGGGTCATGTCGATGAAGTCGATGACGATCAGGCCGCCGATGTCACGCAGACGCAGTTGGCGGGCGATTTCCTCAGCCGCTTCTAGGTTGGTCTGCAGTGCGGTTTCCTCGATGTCGCTGCCTTTGGTGGCGCGCGCCGAGTTGATGTCGATGGACACCAGGGCTTCGGTCGGGTCGATGACGATGGAGCCACCGGACGGCAGCTTCACTTCACGTTGGAAGGCGGTTTCGATCTGGCTTTCGATCTGGAAGCGGTTGAACAGCGGCACGCTGTCTTCGTATAGCTTGATCTTGCTGGCGTACTGCGGCATCACTTGCTGGATGAAGGACAGGGCTTCTTCCTGGGCTTCGACGCTGTCGACCAGCACTTCGCCGATGTCCTGGCGCAGGTAGTCGCGGATGGCGCGGATGATGACATTGGATTCCTGATAGATCAGGAACGGGGCAGGGCGGCTGGTGGAGGCTTCCTTGATGGCGCTCCACAGTTGCAGCAGGTAGTCGAGGTCCCACTGCATTTCTTCGCTGGAACGACCCAGGCCGGCGGTGCGCACGATCAGGCCCATGTCGGCTGGTGCATTGAGGCCATTCAGCGCTTCGCGCAGTTCGTTGCGCTCCTCGCCTTCGATGCGGCGGGAGATACCACCAGCGCGTGGGTTGTTCGGCATCAGCACCAGGTAACGACCGGCCAGGCTGATGAAGGTGGTCAGGGCTGCGCCCTTGTTGCCGCGCTCTTCTTTCTCGACCTGGACGATGACTTCCTGGCCTTCCTTGAGCACGTCCTTGATGTTGACGCGGCCGCCTTCAGGAGACTTGGAGAAATATTCGCGGGAGATTTCTTTGAGAGGGAGGAAACCGTGGCGTTCGGAACCGAAATCGACGAAAGCGGCTTCAAGGCTGGGTTCAACGCGGGTGATACGGCCTTTGTAGATGTTGGCCTTCTTCTGTTCACGGGCTCCGGACTCGATGTCCAGATCGTAGAGTTTTTGGCCATCTACCAGGGCAACACGCAACTCTTCGGGCTGAGTTGCGTTAATTAGCATTCTTTTCATGTGGTACCAATGGGTTCCGGGCTAGCGGAAGCCACGTTAGGCACACACGACTCTCAGGGTCGGTGTCAGGCGCGTCAGAAACGGTCGTAAATCGTTCCACTGTCTAGCGACGGTCAGCCATTATCAGGCGGCGGTCGCGACGGACGTCTCCTGCTTGCTGTGGTGACAGAAAGCACTCAGTCAGGAAGAGGAATCAACTGGCGGTAGCGGACGAGATGAGGCGTCTTTGATCAAGCGATGTGCTACGCAGTCCGACAGTTGTACATCTCCACCCTACACGTATCGCTGAAAATCGGGTGCCGCGCGCGGATTCCGCAGCGGTTGTCAGTTACCGCGACCGCCCGGCGGGCGAATCGCGCATCATACTCAAGGCTTTATTTCCGAAGTCTTCGTGGCCTTTTGCGGCCTTTCTAACCTGAAGAATCCGTCGGACGGCCTCACGTCCAAATACGTTTGCGCGGGCAGGGGATGGCAAGTTTGGCATTCATCCACAAGCCAGGCCGCTTTTGGCGGCGTTCGCGACTATAGCAGCAATGATTAAGTGCTTCAATTCCATAAAAAATTGTTATGATTGCGCGATGACTACTCCTGCCTCTCCAACCTCCGGCGTTCAGCTGATCGAGGTTGCACCGGAACTCGCCGGCCAACGCATCGACAACTTCCTCAGGACACAGCTCAAGGGCGTGCCCAAGACCCTGATTTACCGCATCTTGCGCAAGGGTGAGGTGCGGGTTAACAAGGGTCGGATCAAGCCCGAATACAAACTCCAGGCTGGCGATGTCGTTCGTGTGCCGCCGCTGCGTCTGGCTGAGCGTGATGAGCCCGAGCCGCTGGCGCAGGGACTGCTGCAGCGCCTCGAAGCCGCCATCGTTTATGAGGACAAGGTGCTGATCGTGCTGAACAAGCCGGCCGGTATCGCCGTGCATGGTGGCAGCGGTTTGAATTACGGAGTGATCGAGGCGTTTCGCCAGTTGCGTCCTGATGCCAAGGATCTGGAGCTGGTGCACCGTCTCGATCGCGATACGTCCGGCCTGCTGATGATTGCCAAGAAGCGCAGCATGCTGCGCCATCTGCACGAAGCGCTGCGCGGCGATGGCGTGGACAAGCGCTATATGGCGTTGGTGCGCGGCCATTGGGCGACTGCCAAGAAGCAGATCGCTGCGCCGCTGCTGAAAAGCAATCTGCGCTCCGGCGAGCGTATGGTCGAGGTGAATCCCGAGGGCAAGGAGGCGCTCACGGTATTTCGTGTGCTGCGCCGTTTTGGCGAGTTCGCCACGCTGGTCGAGGCCAGGCCGATCACTGGTCGTACCCACCAGATTCGTGTGCACGCGCAATATGCAGGCCATGGTATTGCCGGTGACAGCAAATACGGCGATGACGACTTCTCTCGCGAGATTCGCGAGCTGGGCGGCAAACGCCTGTTCCTGCATGCCTATGAGTTGCACGTGCCGCTGCCTGATGGTGGCGTGCTGAAGCTCGAGGCGCCGGTGGACGAGATGTGGGGCAAGACCCTGGAGCGCCTGAGTGCCTGATTATCAGCTGCTGATCTTCGATTGGGATGGCACGCTGGTGGATTCCATCGGCCGTATCGTCGAGGCCATGCATCGCGCGGCCGATGTGGCGGGCGTGCCGCGCTGCACTGATGTCGCAGTGCGCGGGATCATTGGGCTGGAGCTGGGGGTAGCGATTCGCACGCTGTACCCGGAACTCGATGAGTCGCTGCGAATCGAAACCATCCGGCGCGCCTATAGTGAGCAGTATCTGGCGCTGGAGACCGAGCCGTCACCGTTGTTCGAGGGTGTGCGCGAGTCGCTCGAAGTCTTTCGTGATCAGGGGTATCAACTGGCTGTGGCGACCGGCAAGGGGCGCAGGGGGTTGCATAGGGTGCTGGCTGACAAGGGTTGGCTGGATTACTTCGATATCACCCGTTGCGCTGACGAGACGGCAAGCAAGCCGGATCCGCTGATGCTGCACGAGATTCTCGCGCATTGCCGGGTGCAACCCGAGCAGGCGCTGATGGTCGGGGATTCGACCTTTGACCTGCTGATGGCGCGCAATGCCGGGATGGATGCCGTGGCGGTGGGTTTCGGTGCGCAGCCGCTGTCGGTGTTGCGCGAGTGCTCGCCGCGTTTGGCTATCAACGAATTCAATGAGCTGCGTGAGTGGCTGGAAGTCGGTCGTGCGCAGCGTTCAGCAGAGGTGAGTGAATATGTCGGATGAGTGGAAGTCATCGTCTTCGTCAGGCGAGGATGCCAAGAGCTGGAAGTTGCTGGAAAAGGCACTGCTGTCCAGTGTTCAGGAGCAGCGTCGTTCGCGTCGCTGGGGTATTTTTTTCAAGCTGCTGACCTTTATCTACCTGTTCGGTGCGTTGGCGCTGGTATTGCCAGTGCTCGATCTGAAAAAAGCCTCGACCACCGAGGCGCATACGGCGCTGATCGAAATTCGCGGCATGATCGCTGATCGAGAGGAAGCTAGTGCCGATAAGGTGGTGGGCAGTCTGCGTGCCGCCTTCGAAGATACCAATACCAAGGGCGTGATCCTGCGTATCAACAGCCCGGGCGGTAGTCCGGTGCAGTCCGGCTACATCTATGACGAGATTCGTCGCTTGCGTGGCGAGTATCCGCAGACCAGGGTCTACGCCGTGATCAGTGATCTGGGTGCATCTGGCGCCTATTACATCGCCAGCGCGGCCGATGCGATCTATGCCGACAAGGCCAGTCTGGTCGGCTCCATCGGTGTTACAGCGGCCAGTTTCGGGTTTGTTGAAACCATGGAAAAGCTTGGTGTCGAGCGTCGCGTTTACACCTCGGGTGAGCACAAGGCATTCCTCGATCCGTTCCAGCCGCAGAAGGAAGAGGAAACCCGCTTCTGGAAAACCGTGCTGGACACCACTCATCGTCAGTTCATCGACAGCGTGAAGCGGGGGCGTGGTGATCGCCTCAAGGCTGACGAGCATCCCGAATTGTTCTCGGGGTTGGTCTGGTCCGGCGAGCAAGCGCTGCAGCTGGGCTTGGTCGATGCGCTGGGTAGTGCCAGCTATGTGGCGCGTGAGGTGATTGGTCAGAAAGAGATGGTCGACTTCACTCAGCGTGATACCCCATTTGATCGCTTCGCCAAGCGCCTGGGTACCAGTGTGGCGGATCGCATTGCGCTGTGGATGGGCTTTCAGGGGCCGACGCTGCGCTGATATATAAAAGAAGGCCCGCTTAGCGGGCCTTCTTCATTGATGGCTCAGAGGGTGTTTACAAGATAGGCGAGCGAAGGCAAGACAAGGCGAAAACGATCGAGAAAGCGGAGTTTACGTGCTGTAAATGAGCATTTCGAGATCGTTTTCAACGCAGTATTGCCAAGTGCAGCCATTTTGTAGGCACCCTCTCAAGGAATCTCGACGCCTTCGTTCAGCAGCATGTCCACCAGGCGAATCAGTGGCAGGCCGACCAGGCTAGTGGCGTCTTCGCCATCGGTGCTGCGAAACAGGCTGATGCCCAGACCTTCGGACTTGAAGCTACCGGCGCAATCGAATGGCTGCTCGCGTTGCAGGTAGCGCAGGATCTGCTCGTCGCTCAGTGGGCGAAAATGCACGGTGAAGGGTACGCATTCGACCTGGCATTTGCCGGTGCTCGAATTGAGCAGTGCCAGTCCGGTCAGAAAGGTGACGCTGCTGCCGCTGGCGGCGCGCAACTGTTGCTGGGCTCTCGGCAGATCGTGGGGTTTGCCGAGTATCCGTCCGTCGCTGAGTGCGGCGACCTGGTCCGAGCCGATGATCAGGTGGTCCGGGTGGTTGGCGGCGAGGGTGCGGGCCTTTTCTTCAGCCAGGCGTTTGGCCAGGTCGATGGCGGCTTCGCCCTCGCGGCGGCTTTCATCGATGCTGGGTGACTGCCAGGTAAAGGGCAGTTGCAGGCGTTCGAGCAGCTCGCGGCGATACGGTGAGCTTGAGGCGAGCAGCAGTGCGGGCATGTTCTCTTCCTTTATACGTGTGGGTGGGAAATTCTACTGACCGCTGCGGCTCGAAAACAGGCCGAATTTCCTTTGACAGCGGAAGGGTGCATCCCTAGAATGCTGCGCCTATGTTGAATGGGCCGATTCCACCTCACGTTGATCCGCGCAAGCTCGCCGACCGCGAAGCTACCCTTGAAGGGCAGCTCGAACTGGCCAGCCTGCCGCGTCTCTGCGACCCGCTTGCCGATACGGCTGGTACGGTGCAGGCGAAGTTTCATTTCGCCCGTGACGAGCAGAAAACTGTGGTTATCCGCAGTGAGCTCGAGGTTGAGGTCAAAATGGTCTGCCAGCGTTGTCTGGAGCTGGTCGCGCTACCCATCCGCAGCGAATGTGAATACGCCGTGGTTCGGGTTGGAGCGAACACTCAGTCCTTGCCCAAGGGCTACGACATACTGGAAGTGGGCGAAGAGCCGCTGGAGCTTCTTGGTCTGGTCGAGGAAGAATTACTTCTCGCCCTGCCAATCGTTCCTGCTCATGCCCCAGGTGATTGCCAGCAGCCGGACGGTCTCGATGAGCCCGAGGCAGGCGAGGACGAGGTATCGCGGTCCAACCCGTTCAGTGTATTGGCGCAGTTAAAGCGTGACCCAAACGTTTAGGAGTTAATGAGTTATGGCTGTTCAGCAGAACAAAAAATCCCGTTCCGCCCGCGACATGCGTCGTTCGCACGACGCCCTCGAGGCCAGCGCCCTGTCCGTAGAGAAGAGCACCGGTGAAGTTCACCTGCGCCACCACGTTTCTCCGGAAGGCGTGTATCGCGGTCGCAAAGTGATCGACAAGGGCGCTGACGAGTAATCCTTGTCCGCCTCGATCATCGCGATTGATGCAATGGGTGGGGACTTCGGTCCCCACTGCATTGTTCCGGCCTGCATTTCTGCGCTGGCCGAATTCCCCTCGCTGCACCTGACCCTTGTCGGTCAAGCTCCTCTTATCGAAGAACAGCTCGCTCGCCAGTCTGGCGTCGATCGCTCGCGCCTGCAGGTTCATCACGCCAGTGAAGTGATTGCCATGGACGAGCGTCCAGCTCAGGCCCTGCGCGGCAAGCCGGATGCCTCGATGCGCGTGGCACTGGAATTGGTGCGTCAGCGTCAGGCGTATGCCTGCGTCAGCGCGGGCAACACCGGTGCGCTGATGGCGCTGTCGCGTTATGTGCTGAAGACGCTACCGGGCATCGACCGGCCGGCCATGGTCAGCCCGATTCCTACCGAGCGCGGTCATTGCTACCTGCTGGATCTGGGCGCCAACGTCGATTGCAGTGCCGAGCACCTCTATCAGTTCGCCATCATGGGCGCCGTGGCTGCCGAGACGCTGGGCGTCCCTCGGCCGCGGATCGCCTTGCTCAATGTCGGTACCGAAGACATCAAGGGCAATCAGCAGGTCAAGCTGGCGGCCAATATGCTGCAGCAGGCGCCTGGTTTGAACTTCATTGGCTACATCGAGGGCGACGGCATGTACCGCGGCGAAGCCGATGTCGTGGTGTGCGACGGCTTCGTTGGCAATATCCTGCTCAAGTCCAGCGAAGGCCTGGCCAAGATGATCACCGGGCGGGTCGAGACGCTGTTCAGTGAGGGGTTGTTCGCGCAGGCCATCGGTGCTCTTGCGATGCCGCTGCTGCGTCGCCTCAAGGCCGACCTGGCGCCCGCCAAGCACAATGGTGCGAGTTTCCTCGGGCTGCAGGGCATCGTGGTCAAGAGCCATGGTGCGGCGGGGCAGGAGAGTTTCCAGAGCGCCATTCGTTGTGCGTTGCGCGAGGTGCAGGAAAATTTGCCGCAGCGACTGCATGGTCGCCTCGAAGACTTGTTGCTGTAGACTCGTCACGTTTTCAGGGTATGAGCTGCAGCGGAATGTGACTGCCGCGCGTAGCCTGTCATCCAACTGTCAGTTTGCTGAGCCAGGCTCGCCTGGCGTTGGTTTTTCGACTCAAGGGACTTATTCATGTCTGCATCCCTCGCATTCGTCTTTCCCGGTCAAGGCTCGCAAGCCCTGGCCATGCTTGCCGACCACGGTACCCAGCAGAAGCTGGTGCTCGATACCTTCGGTGAAGCCTCTGAAGCGCTCGGCTACGACCTCTGGGCGCTGACCCAGCAAGGCCCGGAAGAGCAACTGAACCAGACCGACAAGACTCAGCCGGCCATTCTCACTGCCTCCGTCGCCCTGTGGCGCCTTTGGCACGCCGAAAACGGCGCCAAGCCGGCGTTCGTCGCCGGTCACAGCCTGGGTGAATATTCCGCGCTGGTCGCCGCTGGCAGCATCGCCTTTGCCGATGCCGTGAAGCTGGTGGAGCGCCGTGGTCAATTGATGCAGCAGGCCGTTCCAGCCGGGCAAGGCGGTATGGCCGCCATCCTCGGTCTGGAAGATGCCGACGTACTCGCTGCCTGCGCCGAAGCTGCGCAGGGTGATGTGGTCAGTGCAGTGAACTTCAACGCACCTGGCCAGGTGGTGATCGCCGGTAGCGCTGCTGCCGTCGAGCGCGCCATCGAGGCGTGCAAGGCCCGTGGCGCCAAGCGCGCTATGGCGCTGCCGGTCAGCGTGCCGTCGCATTGCGCGCTGATGAAGCCGGCCGCCGAGCGTTTCGCCGAGTCGGTGGAAGCGCTGAGCTGGCAGGCGCCGCAGATCCCGCTGGTACAGAACGTCAGTGCAGCCGTGGTGTCCGATCTGGCCACGCTGAAAGCCGACCTGTTGGCGCAGCTATACAGCCCGGTACGCTGGGTCGAGTCCATGGTGCGTTTGTCCGAGCAGGGCGTTACCGAGCTGGTCGAGTGCGGCCCGGGCAAGGTGCTGAGCGGCCTGAACAAGCGCTGCGTCAAAGGCATCAACACTTACAACCTGGATACCCCCGATGCTTTCGCCGCTGCTCGTGCTGCGTTGGCTTGAGAAAGGAGAACGAACATGAGTCTGCAAGGTAAGGTCGCGCTGGTCACTGGCGCCAGCCGTGGCATCGGTCAGGCAATCGCTCTGGAATTGGGTCGTCAGGGGGCTACCGTAATCGGTACTGCTACTTCGGCATCCGGTGCCGAGCGCATCGCTGCCACGCTGAAAGAGCACGGCATCAGCGGTGCCGGCATGGAGCTGAACGTGACCAGTGCCGAGTCCGTCGAGGCCGTGCTGGGTGCCATCGCCGAGCAGTTCGGTGCGCCGGCGATTCTGGTCAACAACGCTGGTATCACCCGCGACAACCTGATGCTGCGCATGAAAGACGACGAGTGGTTCGACGTCATCGACACCAACCTCAACAGCCTCTATCGCCTGTCCAAGGGCGTGCTGCGCGGCATGACCAAGGCGCGCTTCGGCCGGATCATCAACATCGGTTCCGTGGTGGGTGCCATGGGCAATGCCGGACAGGCCAACTACGCTGCCGCCAAGGCCGGTCTTGAAGGTTTCAGCCGCGCTCTGGCGCGTGAAGTCGGTTCGCGCGGCATTACCGTCAACTCGGTGGCCCCTGGTTTCATCGATACCGACATGACCCGCGAACTGCCGGAAGCACAGCGCGACGCGCTGCTGACTCAGATTCCGCTGGGGCGTCTGGGCCAGGCTGAAGAGATTGCCAAAGTTGTCGGATTCCTGGCTTCCGATGGCGCAGGCTACGTCACTGGCGCTACTATTCCGGTGAACGGCGGTATGTACATGAGCTAAAAAGGGCGCCTTCGAATGATCGGAGGCTCTCGAATGTGACGCGAGCCATCAGAAAACTGTCATAGTGGCTGTCTAAAATCCGTTATAAAGCTGCAACAGGTTTATAGACAGATCGTTGAAGTGTTCCTGGGGGCTCCCCGGCATTCAGCTTGAAATGCTAAAAACCCTTTCTATACACTTGGCCGCTACCAGCTGCCTGGATTTGTCCAATAGGAGTGAAAACAAGGTATGAGCACCATCGAAGAACGCGTCAAGAAAATCGTTGCTGAGCAACTTGGCGTCAAGGAAGAGGAAGTAACCAACAGCGCTTCCTTCGTTGAAGACCTGGGTGCCGACTCTCTTGACACCGTTGAGCTGGTGATGGCTCTCGAGGAAGAATTCGAGACCGAGATCCCGGACGAGCAAGCTGAGAAGATCACCACCGTTCAGGAAGCTATCGACTACGTGACTGCCCACGCGCAATAAGTCACCGTCAGCTTTCTGACCGAGAAAAGCCGCACTGCCCTAATCAGGCGTGCGGCTTTTCTTTACGTGCAAGGCGCATGTGGCGCCTGAGTAGAACAAGAGGAGATTGCTGTGTCGCGTAGACGCGTCGTGGTTACCGGTATGGGCATGCTGTCGCCGCTGGGTAACGATGTGCCGAGCAGCTGGCAGGGCATTTTGGCCGGGCGCAGTGGCATCGGTCTGATCGAGCATATGGACCTGTCCGCCTACTCCACCCGTTTTGGCGGATCGCTCAAGGGCTTCAACGTCGAGGAATACCTGTCCGCCAAAGAGGCGCGCAAGCTCGACCTGTTCATCCAGTATGGTCTCGCTGCCTGCTTCCAGGCCGTGCGTGATTCCGGGCTGGATATCACCGACGCCAATCGTGAGCGGATCGGTGTGGCCATGGGCTCCGGTATCGGCGGCCTGACCAA
Organism: Pseudomonas sediminis; assembly: GCF_039555755.1. Lineage (NCBI taxonomy): Bacteria > Pseudomonadati > Pseudomonadota > Gammaproteobacteria > Pseudomonadales > Pseudomonadaceae > Pseudomonas > Pseudomonas sediminis. The sequence goes on along the minus strand of NZ_CP154631.1, from coordinate 20,357 downwards.
TATCGAGAACAACTGCAAATCGCTGCACGAGCAGGGACCGCGGCGTATTTCGCCGTTCTTCGTGCCGGGCTCGATCATCAACATGATTTCCGGCTTCCTGTCGATCCACCTGGGTCTGCAGGGGCCGAACTATGCCATCGCCACGGCGTGCACCACCGGCACGCATTGTATCGGTATGGCCGCGCGCAACATTGCCTACGGCGAAGCCGACGTGATGGTTGCCGGCGGTGCCGAGATGGCGGCTTGCGGCCTGGGCATGGGCGGCTTCGGTGCCGCGCGTGCGCTGTCGACGCGTAACGACGAGCCGACCAAGGCCAGCCGTCCGTGGGATAAGGGCCGTGATGGCTTCGTGCTGTCCGATGGTTCCGGCGCCCTGGTGCTGGAAGAGCTGGAGCACGCCAAGGCGCGTGGCGCCACCATCTACGCCGAGCTGATTGGCTTCGGCATGAGCGGCGATGCCTTCCACATGACTTCGCCACCCGAAGATGGCGCCGGTGCAGCGCGCTGCATGGCTGCCGCCCTGCGTGATGCGGGTATCAATGCCGATCAGGTGCAGTACATCAACGCGCATGGCACCTCGACGCCTGCGGGCGACAAGGCTGAAGTCGCCGCGGTGAAAAGCGTGTTCGGTGATCACGCCTACGAGCTGTCGGTCAGCTCGACCAAGTCCATGACCGGTCACCTGCTGGGTGCTGCAGGCGCTGTGGAAGCGATCTTCAGCGTGCTGGCGCTGCGCGATCAGGTTGCGCCGCCGACCATCAACCTGGATGAGCCGGACGAAGGCTGCGATCTGGACTTCGTCGCGCATCAGGCCAAAGCCAGGCCGATCGAGATCGCCCTGTCGAACTCCTTCGGCTTCGGCGGCACCAACGGCTCGCTGCTGTTCCGTCGGTTCAACGGCTGATGCTGAGCTGGGTCAACGGCGCCCCCGGCGAGCAGTCGTCGGTTCGCGACCGTGGCCTGGCTTACGGCGATGGTCTGTTCGAGACCATCGCCGTGCGCGGCGGGCACATTCCGCTGCTGGCGCGGCACATGGCGCGCCTGGCCGATGGCTGTCGGCGTCTGTCCATTCCTCTCGATCTGCTTCTCATGGAGCGCGAGCTGTTGGCGTTCGCCGGGCAGTTGGGCGAGGGTGTGGCCAAACTCATCGTCACCCGTGGCGAGGGCCAGCGCGGCTACGCGCCACCGCAACCCTGTCAGCCGCTGCGCATCCTGCAGTCTGCGGCGTTGCCGCAGTACCCTGCCGCGCATGCCGAGCAGGGCGTGCGTCTGTTTCCCTGCGAGACGCGCCTGGCTGAGCAACCACTGCTGGCCGGGCTCAAGCACCTCAACCGCCTGGAACAGGTGTTGGCGCGCGCCGAATGGCAGGATGCCGAGTGCGCCGAAGGCCTGATGCGCGACAGCAGTGGCCGAGTTATCGAGGGCGTCTACAGCAACCTGTTCCTCGTCGTCGTCGGCGGGCTGGTGACGGCTGATTTGTCGCGCTGTGGCGTGGCCGGCGTGATGCGTGCGGAGATCCTGCAGCAGGCGCAGTTGCTCGGACTGTCTGTCGAGTTACGCGATGTTTCCTTCGACGAACTGCTGGATGCCGATGAAGTCTTTCTCTGCAACAGCCTTTACGGCATCTGGCCTGTACGGGCGCTGCAAGAGCGACACTGGTCGGTCGGGCCGCTCACCCGTAAACTGCAGGCCATCGTCTGCGACCTACTGAGTAACTAACTGGTGCTACGCAAGATCCTGGTGCTGCTTGAATGCGGCGTGTTGTTGGCTGCTCTACTGGTAGTTGGTGCTGCCTGGCAGCAGCAAAGAGCGCTGGAGCAGCCTCTGCATCTGGCTGAAGAAATGCTTCTGGAGGTTCCGTCCGGCGCTACGCCGAGCGGCCTGCTCAATCGTCTGGAAGCAGAAGGTGTCATCGACAATGCCTTCTGGCTGCGCCTTTACTGGCGCTTCAATCTGAATGCGCCTGCCATGCACAGCGGTGAATATCGTTTACTGCCACAACAAACCGCGCGGGATATGCTCGGGCTATGGCGGCGCGGTGAGGTGGTGCAGTACAGCCTCACTCTGGTCGAGGGTTGGAACTTCCGTCAGGTGCGTGCCGCTCTGGCGCGCCAGGAACGCCTGGAGCAGCGTCTGGCCGATCTCAGCGATGCGCAGTTGATGGAGCGCCTGGGCCTGGCCGGACAGAATCCGGAGGGGCGTTTCTTCCCCGATACCTATCGCTTTGTTCGTGGTATGAGCGACGAGGATTTGCTCAAGCAGGCTAACGCACGTCTTGAGGCTGTGCTTGCCGAAGAATGGCAAAAGCGCGCCGAGGGCTTGCCCTATCGCGAGCCCTACGATGCACTGATCATGGCGTCGATGATCGAGAAAGAAACCGGTGTACCCGAAGAACGCGGCGAGATTGCCGGCGTATTCGTGCGCCGCCTGCGCATCGGTATGCGCCTGCAGACCGACCCCACCGTCATTTACGGCATGGGCGAACGCTATAACGGCCGCATCACCCGCGCCGACCTGCGCACGCCAACGCCCTACAACACCTACACCATCGACGGCATGCCGCCGACGCCCATCGCCATGGTCGGCCGTGAGGCGATCAATGCCGCGCTCAACCCGCTCGATGGCACCACGCTGTATTTCGTCGCGCGAGGCGACGGTAGCCACGTGTTCTCCAACACCTTGGTCGAGCACAATCGCGCGGTGCGCGAATATCAGCTCAAGCGTCGCGCCGATTACCGCTCCAGCCCCGCGCCGCGCGCGTCGGCCGAAACTGAATAAGGGCAATCCGTGACCGGTCTGTTTATTACCCTGGAAGGCCCGGAAGGCGCCGGCAAAAGCACCAACCGCGAGTACCTGGCCGAGCGCCTGCGCGAGCGCGGCATTGACGTGTTGTTGACCCGTGAGCCCGGCGGTACACCGCTGGCCGAGCGCATCCGCGAATTGCTGCTCGATCCCAGCGATGAGCCGATGGCGGCCGATACCGAATTGCTGCTGGTATTCGCTGCCCGTGCCCAGCATTTGCAGCAGGTGATTCGTCCGGCTCTGGCCAAAGGCAGCGTGGTGCTGTGCGACCGTTTCACCGATGCCACCTACGCATACCAAGGTGGCGGCCGGGGTCTTTCCATCGAGCGCATCGCGCAACTGGAGCAGTTCGTCCAGGGTGAGCTGCGTCCAGATCTGACGCTGATTTTCGATCTGCCGGTCGAGGTTGGTCTGGCACGCGCGGCGGCACGCGGGCGTCTGGATCGCTTCGAGCAGGAAGGCCGTGGCTTCTTCGAGGCCGTACGCCAGGCCTATCTGCAGCGCGCTGCGCAGGCGCCACAACGTTATCGCGTGCTGGATGCCGGGCAGAGCCTGGCTCAGGTGCAAGTCGATATCGACACCTTGTTGCCGAGCCTGTTGGAGGCCTGCCGTGGCTGAGGTCTATCCCTGGCAACAAACGCTCTGGCAGCAACTGGCCGGGCGTACGCAACATGCTCATGCCTATCTGCTGCATGGCCCGGTCGGGATCGGCAAGCGTGCCCTGGCCGAGCGTCTGATGGCGCGCCTGCTGTGCCAGAGTCCGAACGGGCTGGATGCCTGTGGCAACTGTAAATCCTGCCATTTGCTGGCCGCCGGTACTCACCCGGACAACTATGTGCTGGAGCCGGAAGAGGCGGACAAGCCGATCAAGGTCGATCAGGTGCGTGAGCTGGTCGATTTCGTGGTGCAGACCGCGCAGCTCGGTGGGCGCAAGGTGGTGCTGCTGGAGCCGGCCGAGGCGATGAACCTCAACGCCGCCAACGCGCTGCTGAAAAGCCTGGAAGAGCCGTCCGGCAATACCGTGCTGCTGCTCATCAGTCACCAGCCCAGCCGACTGCTGCCGACCATCAAGAGTCGCTGCGTGCAGCAGGCTTGCCCCTTGCCGAGCGAGGCGATGAGCCTGGCCTGGCTGGCCCAGGCATTGCCCGAACTGGGTGACGATGAGCGCGCCGACCTGCTGACGCTCGCGGCGGGCTCGCCGCTGGCCGCCGTGCGCCTGCAGGCTCAGGGCGTGCGCGAACAGCGTGCCCAGGCCGTGGAGGGTGTGAAGAAGCTACTCAAGCAGCAGATCTCGCCGAGCCAACTGGCCGAAAGCTGGAACTCACTGCCGCTGAATCTGTTGTTCGACTGGTTCTGCGACTGGGCGCAGCTGATGCTGCGCTACCAACTGACTAAGGACGAGGAAAGCCTCGGCCAGGCCGATATGCGCAAGGTGGTGCAATACCTGGCGGACAAGAGCGCGCAGGCCAAGGTATTGGCCATTCAGGAATGGCTGCTCGCGCAGCGGCAGAAGGTGATGGGCAAAGCCAACCTCAACCGCGTGCTGCTGCTCGAAGCGCTGCTGGTGCAATGGGCGTCACTGCCTGGGCAGGATCGCGGCTGAGCCGCGTCATGGCAGGATTCGGCAGGGCGTCACATTCTGCTGGCTGCCTGCCACCTGGTTGTTTGCGCATGAGTATGGTCAGGCCCTAGAATCAGGCATTGAGCAATAAACGCCAGGAATGTGCTGATGAGCCTGCCACCCAATCTGGGTCCCCGTAACGGAATTCTGTCCCTGACCATCAAGGACAAGTCCGTGCTGTACGCGGCCTACATGCCTTTCATCAAGAATGGCGGCCTCTTCATTCCCACCAACAAGAGCTACAAGCTCGGTGACGAAGTGTTCATGCTGCTCAACCTGATGGATGAGCCGGAGAAGATTCCGGTGGCTGGCAAGGTGGTGTGGATCACCCCTAAAGGCGCTCAGGGCAACCGCGCCGCCGGTGTCGGCGTACAGTTCAACGACGGCGATAACACCGCTCGCAACAAGATCGAAACCTACCTCGCTGGCGCGCTGAAGTCCGACCGCCCGACTCACACCATGTAACCTGCTGGCCGCGCGCGTACTGTCCTCGCGGCCGAAGCATCTCCTCCAGAGCGTCCAGGCGCCTGCCACTTTCGATTACAATTCGGGCTTTCCATTTGCCCGAGTTCTCCCGTTGTGCTGATCGACTCCCATTGCCACCTTGATCGTCTCGACCTCGCTGCCCATGGCGGTTCGCTGGATGCTGCCCTGGATGCGGCGCGCGCCGCCGGCGTCGGGCATTTTCTGTGCATTGGCGTCAGCGCTGACAACGCCGCCACGGTCAAGGGCCTGGCCGAGCGCTATGTCGATGTCGATTGCTCGGTGGGCGTGCATCCACTGGATCTCGAGCCGGGCGCCGAACCGGCGCTGGACTGGCTACTGGGCGAGCTGGCACACCCAAAAGTGGTGGCCATTGGTGAGACCGGTCTGGATTACCACTATGAGCCGGAATCCGCTGCGCTGCAGCAGGCCTCCTTCCGTCTGCATCTGGAGGCGGCGCGCATCACGGGTAAGCCGGTAATCGTGCACACCCGCGAGGCCCGCGCCGACACCCTGGCGTTGTTGCGCGAAGCGGCGCTACCGCAGGCTGGCGTGCTGCATTGCTTCACCGAAGACTGGGAGATGGCCAAGGCCGCGCTGGACATCGGTTTCTATATTTCCCTGTCCGGCATCGTCACCTTCCGCAATGCCGAGGCGCTGCGCGATGTGGCGCGCCAGGTGCCGGCTGACCGTCTGCTGGTGGAAACCGACTCGCCTTACCTGGCGCCCGTGCCGCATCGTGGCAAGCCCAACCTGCCGCAATACGTGCGTGAAGTGGCGGAGTACCTGGCGGTGCTGCGTGGGGTTAGCTACGAGGCGCTGGCTGAGCAGACCTCGAGCAACTTCAAGCGTCTGTTCCCGCTGGCAGGTGTGGCTGACGCATAACAGCCCGTAGGGGGCGCCGCGCGCACCAGGCGATGTGAGGCGTTGCAGCCATGGTGGGTTACGCCGCACCCAGATCAGCGAAGCAGTCAGCGACCGTGGCAGGCGGCTAACCCACCCTACGGGAACGGCGATCCGCTGAGCAAAAAAAACCCGGACTCTGGGGGATGAATCCGGGTTAAGACCATTAGGAGTAAATCAAGGTACGCGGTCCACGGTACCTTGGCTGGCGGGGCACTTGGGGGGAGATGCCGCGCACCAGTAAGTTCCAGTATTAGCCATGATCAGCGAGCGTCCAGGCCAAAGCCTGAGTTTTTTAAACGGATTTGGAATACCGCGGACGCTGCTGAGTCCTCACCCTTTTGCCAGCTGGGTTAGCAGGCCCAAGGTCTCTTCGATCACCTGCTCGCTGGTATAGAAATGTGGCGACAGGCGTACGCCTGGACCGCGCTGCACGCAGATCACCTGTTCCTCGCGCAGACGTTGATAAAGCGCGGGGTTGTTCCAGCCTGCCAGGCTGAAGTTGAGGATGCCGGCACGGCGCGCGGGGTCGAGCGGGCTATGAATCACCGCACCGGGTAATGCGCGAATACCGTCGTCGAGGCGCTGCACCCGTTTCTCCAGCAAGGCGCCGACCCGCTCCATACCCACTTCTTCGAGCAACGACAAACTCGCCTCTAGGGCGAAGGCGCCGAGCATGTTCGGGCTGCCGCATTCGAAGCGCCGCGCACTGCGGGCCGGTTGCCAGTCCTGGCGGGTGTAATCGCCGGCGTGCTCCAGCATGTGCCAGCCGTACTCGTGCAGTTTCAGCTGGTCGCGTACCGCACTGCGGCAATAGAACACCCCCAGGCCCTCCGGGCCGAGCATCCATTTGTGGCCGTCGGCCATGGCGAAGTCGCAGTCGTAGGCCTGGACGTCGAAGGGCAGGGCGCCCAGTTGCTGGATGGCATCGATGCAGAACAGCACGCCATGCTGGCGGCAGCCGCGGCCTAGGCGCGGCAGATCCAGACGCAGGCCGCTGGCGAACTGCACAGCACTGATCGATAACAGGCGTGTGCGCGGGGTGAAGGCGGTGAGCAAGGCCGCTTCCGGATCATCACTCTTGAGGTTGACCTCGACTACCTCGACGCCCTGTGCGGCCAATGCCAGCCAGACGATGCGGTTGGAAGGAAACTCCTCGTCGCTGATGATCACCTGGTCACCGGCTCGCCAGTCCAGGCCGAAGGCCACGAAGGAGAGTGCCTCGGAGGTATTCTTGACCAGTGCAATATCACCGGTGCTTGGAGCGTTCATCAGGCGCACAAGGCGTTCGCGTAGGCTACGCTCAAGTTTCAGCCAGTCGGGATAGTCACGTGCACCGCTGCTCACGTTCGCTTCCGAGAACCGTCGAACCGCTTCAGCACTGCGTTTTGGCCAGGGGGCGACTGCCGCATGGTTCAGATAGCGCAGCCCATTTTCCAGGGGGAACTCATCATGAAACACGTACATGGTCGGATGATCCGTGCAATTTGGCCGCATTTGGGCATAATAAGCGGCTTCGATTTTTGACCCCGTAGTCCCTTTATGCAGAAAGAACCCCGTAAGGTCCGCGAATTCCGTCGCCGCGAGCAAGAAATTCTCGATACCGCGCTGAAACTCTTCCTCGAACAAGGAGAAGACAGCGTGACCGTCGAGATGATCGCTGATGCGGTCGGTATCGGCAAAGGCACTATCTACAAGCACTTCAAGTCCAAGGCGGAGATCTACCTGCGCCTGATGCTCGACTACGAGCGCGATCTCAACGAGCTGCTGCATTCGGCCGATGTGGATCGTGACAAGGAAGCGCTGTCGCGTGCGTACTTCGAATTCCGCATGCGCGATCCGCAGCGCTATCGCCTGTTCGACCGTCTGGAAGAGAAGGTGGTCAAGGGCAATCAAGTGCCGGAAATGGTCGAGCAGCTGCACAAGATCCGGGCTTCCAACTTCGAGCGTCTGACCCAGCTGATCAAGGGCCGCATCGCCGAAGGCAAGCTGGAAGACGTGCCGCCGTACTTCCACTATTGCGCAGCCTGGGCCCTGGTGCACGGCGCTGTGGCGCTGTATCACTCGCCGTTCTGGAGCAACGTGCTCGAGGATCAGGAAGGCTTCTTCCAGTTCCTCATGGACATCGGCGTACGCATGGGTAACAAGCGCAAGCGCGACGCCTGATGCCTGGCATGTCGGCCACGGTAATGTGCCGTGGCTGACATAGCGATATACTCCGGTTCTTAACGAACTGGAGCTCTCAATGATCGTCGATCGCCAGGGCAGACGCTTTCGCAACCTCCGCGTCAGCCTGACCGCCGCCTGCAACTACGCCTGCACCTACTGTGTGCCGAACGGCAAGCGTCTGGTCGCCGCTCAGGACGAACTCTCCGCCGACGCCATGGCGCGTGGCGTGGCTTATCTGATCGAAGCAGCCGGTATCGAGCGCCTGCGCATCACCGGTGGTGAACCGCTGGTCAGCACGCGCCTGGAGCCTTTCCTGCGCCAGGTCAGCCAACTCGGTCTCGACGATATCAGCCTGACCACCAACGGCCAGTTGCTCGAGCGCAAGCTACCGCTGCTGGTCGAATGCGGTATCCGCCGTCTCAATGTTTCCCTCGATACCCTCGACGCCGACGCCTTCCGCAGCATCGCCCGTGGTGGCGACCTGGCCACCGTGCTGGCCGGCATGGAAGCGGCGCGCGAAGCCGGGATGAAGATCAAGGTCAACATGGTGCCGTTGCGCGGGCAGAACCTCGACCAGGTACTGCCGCTGCTGGAGTACTGCCTGGAACGCGGTTTCGAGCTGCGCTTCATCGAACTGATGCGCATGGGCCACCTGGCGCGTGACCCCAATGCCTTCAACCAGCAATTCGTCGGTCTGCCCGAGCTGCTCGAGCTGATCGGCAGCCGCCACCAGTACGTTCAGGCCAGCGCACCAGTGGACGCCACGGCGATGCGCTACGCCATTCCCGGTGCCGGTCATTTCGGCGTGATCGCCAACGAAAGCGTGCCGTTCTGCCGTACCTGCTCGCGTCTGCGCCTGTCCTCTACCGGTTGGTTGCACGGCTGCCTGTCGTCGAGCAACCGCCACTACGTTGGCGATCTGTTGGACAAACCCCGTCACCAGGCTTTGCCGGCGTTGCAGCGGCTACTGGTCAAGGCGCTGGGTGACAAGCAGGACTTGGCCTTCTCCGGCGGCGTGACGGTGATGAAGATCATCGGCGGCTGACGCGTTGCTCGCTGTTCTGGAGCGATTGGGTAGCGCAATCCTTCAAGTCTTGCTGCCTGCCCGAGCTGCTCCCTGAAAAGCAGGCGTCGGCCTGCTTGTGCAGGTCGGGTGCGGCGCGGTCTTCTTCACTGTGTTGTTCACTTGTGCGTCTAGCCAGGCGTAGAGGCATCGTGCTCGCTTGCAAGCTACAAGGCCCGCTCGTACCAACTGCGACTCTTGTTGACCATGCGTACCAGCCAGAGCATCACCGGCACCTCGATCAGCACACCGACCACGGTAGCCAGCGCGGCGCCGGAGTCGAAGCCATAGAGCACGATGGCCACCGCCACGGCCAGTTCGAAGAAGTTGGAGGCGCCGATCATGGTCGAGGGACCGGCCACGTCATGGCGTACCTTCAGTGAGCGGTTGAGCCAGTAACCGAGCGCGGCGATGAACAGTGTCTGCAGCAGGATAGGCATGGCCAGAATGCCGATCACCAGCGGTTGTTCGACGATGGCCTGGCCCTGAAAGGAGAACAGCAGCACCAGGGTGGCCAGCAGGGCGATGATGGAGAAGGGGGAGATTTTCGCCAGTGCCGCATCGAAGGCGGGCTTGCCGCGCTTGAGCAGGTGGGCGCGTACCGCCTGGGCGATGGCCAGGGGGATGACGATATACATCACCACCGACAGCAGCAGGGTATCCCACGGCACCGGGATCGACGATACGCCGAGCAGCAGGGCGACTATGGGGGCGAAGGCGAACACCATCACCAGATCGTTGAGCGCCACTTGGCTGATGGTGAAGTTGGCGTTGCCGTTGCACAGGTTGCTCCACACGAACACCATCGCCGTACAGGGTGCGGCGCCGAGCAGAATCAGCCCGGCCATGTAGCTGTCGAGCTGGTCGGCCGGCAGCCAGTCGGCGAACAGGATCTTGATGAACAGCCAGCCGATCAGGGCCATGGAGAAGGGCTTGACCACCCAGTTGACGAACAGGGTGACGCCGATGCCGGCTTTCTGGCCGCGTACTTCATGCAGTGAGCCGAAGTCGATCTTCATCAGCATGGGGATGATCATCACCCAGATCAGCAGGCCGACCGGGATGTTCACCTGGGCAATCTCCATGGCGCCCACCGCCTGGGCGGCCTGCGGAGCGGCCAGGCCGAGTGCCGTACCGGCCGCGATACAGAGGAACACCCACAGAGTCAGGTAGCGTTCGAAGAAACCCAGGGGCGCGCCTGCGGATTGCTTCAGGGCGGTGTCGCACGCATTTGTCATCTTCGCTGCCTATCCTCGTCACGGGCGCATGGCTCAAATATATTCGATTTACTGTATATCTGAAAAATAATATATTCGCTCGTGTGCATCCTTGATGGAAATCAACATGAGCCAGAAAAAGCGTGTCCTGTTCCTCTGCGTGGCCAACTCGTCGCGCTCGCAGATGGCCGAAGCGCTGCTGCGCCATACCGACTCCGAACATTTCGAAGCCTTCAGTGCAGGCACCGCACCCACCGAGGTCGATCCGCGCACCCGCGATGCCCTGGAGCACCTTGGCGTTTCCACCGCCGGGCTGTTCAGCAAGTCCGTCGAGCAGGTAGCGGGCGAGCCTTTCGACTATGTGATCACGCTATGTGACAAGTCTGCGCTGGAGTGCCTGGCGCTGCCTGGTACTGGCGAATACATCGCCTGGAATTTCGAAGATCCGGCGACCAGCTCGCAGAAGGACGCCTATCGCAAGACCCTGCACGAGATCCACGAGCGTATAAAGATGTTCGTGCTGATCAAGAGCAAGCCAGCCATTGCTGCCAACGATGGCATGACGCCCACCGAACTGTTCAAGTGCCTGGCCGATGAGACGCGAGCACGTATCGCCATGCTCGTTACCCTCGAGCAGGAGCTGTGCGTCTGCGAGCTGACCGCCGCGCTGGAAGAGGCTCAGCCGAAGATTTCCCGGCACCTGGCGCTATTGCGCAGCAGCGGTCTGCTGGAAGATCGGCGCAATGGGCAGTGGGTGTACTACCGCCTGCATCCGCACCTGCCCGAGTGGGTCAGGGATGTGCTCAAGCGAACCCTGGACAGCAATGCCGAGTGGCTGCGCCCGGATGTGCAGCGCCTGTGGCAGATGCGTGACCGCCCTGGGCGCAAGCCTGCCTGTGACTGAGAGGCGAGCCTCGTAAAGATTCTGTTCTGACCCATTTCTGGAGCGACACCGTGCAAGACGACCTGCCCAACGCCGAGCTGCAACTGCTCGATCTGCCGACTGCGGACAAGCTCATCATCGAATCGGCCTCGACCCACGCGCCGCGCATCCTGCTGCTGTACGGCTCCACTCGCGAGAAGTCCTTCAGCCGCCTGCTGACCGAGGAGGCCGCGCGTCTGTTGCAGCACTTCGGCGCCGAGACGCGGATCTTCGACCCGCGCGGCCTGCCGTTGCCGGACGATGCGCCGGACAGCCATCCCAAGGTGCAGGAGCTACGCGAGCTGATGCAGTGGTCGGAAGGCCAGGTGTGGTGTTCCCCGGAGCGCCACGGCGCGATGACCGCCGTGTTCAAGGCGCAGATCGACTGGGTGCCGCTGGCCATGGGCGCGGTCCGCCCGACTCAGGGCAAGACCCTGGCGGTGATGCAGGTCTGCGGCGGCTCGCAGTCGTTCAACGTGGTCAACCAACTGCGTGTGCTGGGGCGCTGGATGCGCATGTTCACCATCCCCAACCAGTCCTCGGTGCCCAAGGCCTTCATGGAGTTCGATGCGGAGGGCCGGATGAAGCCGTCCTCGTTCTACGACCGCCTGGTGGACGTGATGGAGGAACTGGTCAAGTTCACCCTGCTGCTGCGCGATCGCTCCGACTACCTGGTCGATCGCTACTCCGAGCGCAAGGAGTCGGCCGAAGAACTGTCCAAACGCGTCAATCAGCGCGCCATCTGAGCGAAGGAACTGCCCGCCATGACTCATCCATACGATGTACTGCACGTGCCCGGCCTGGCCGGCACGCTGATCTTCACACCGTGCCCTGGCACCCGCGAAACCACGCTCGAAGATGCGCTGCTGGCGCTCAAACAGGCCGGTGCTGCGGGTGTGATCACGCTGATGCCCTACAACGAGCTTTCCGCCAACGGCGCCGAACGGATCGCCCAGCAGTGCCAGGCCCTGGACCTGGCCTGGTATCACCTGCCGGTGGCCGACGAACAGGTGCCGCTGGAGGATTTCGGCGAGGGCTGGCGGGCGTCCCGCCAGGTGATCGTCGAGCACCTGCGTGCAGGCCGCTCGCTGGCCATTCACTGCAAGGGCGGCTCCGGGCGTACCGGCCTGATCGCTGCGCGCATCCTCATCGAAGCCGGCATCGCGCGTAGTGAGGCCATTGCCCTGGTGCAGGCGCTGCGGCCCAAGGCCATCCAGCATCCCGCCCACGTCAACTGGATCAACCAGTTCGACACGACCCACTGACAGAGGCATCGAAATGACCATCAAAGTAGGCATCAACGGTTTTGGCCGCATCGGCCGTCTGGCTCTGCGTGCCGCCTGGAACTGGCCCGAACTGGCGTTCGTGCAGATCAACGACCCGGCAGGCGACGCTGCTACCCACGCGCACCTGCTCAACTTCGACTCGGTGCATGGCCGCTGGCAGCATGAGGCGAGCAGCGACGGCGACTGCGTGCTGATCGACGGCAAGCGCATCGCGGTGACTGCCAACAAGGCCATTTCCGACACCGACTGGAGTGGCTGCGACCTGGTGCTCGAGGCCAGCGGCAAGATGAAGACGGTCGCCGTGCTGCAGGGCTATCTGGACCAGGGCGTGGGGCGCGTGGTGGTCTGCGCGCCGGTCAAGGAGCAGGGCGCGCTGAACGTGGTGATGGGCGTCAACCAGCACCTGTTCGACCCGGCGCAGCACCGCATCGTCACTGCGGCCTCCTGCACCACCAACTGTCTGGCGCCGGTGGTCAAGGTGATCCACGAGGCGCTGGGCATTCGCCACGGCTCGATCACCACCATCCACGACCTGACCAACACCCAGAGCATCCTCGACCAACCGCACAAGGATCTGCGTCGCGCCCGTGCCTCGGGTATGAGCCTGATTCCGACCACCACCGGTTCTGCTACGGCGATTGCCGAGATCTTCCCGGAGCTGCGCGGCAAGTTGAACGGCCATGCCGTGCGCGTGCCGCTGGCCAACGCCTCGCTGACCGACTGCGTGTTCGAGGTCGAGCGCGCCACCACCGCCGAGGAGGTCAATGCGCTGCTCAAGGCGGCCGCCGATGGCCCGCTGAAGAACATCCTTGGTTACGAGGAGCGCCCGCTGGTGTCCATCGACTACCGTACCGATCCGCGCTCGTCCATCGTCGATGCGCTGTCGACCATGGTGGTGGCCGGCACTCAGGTGAAGATCTATGCCTGGTATGACAACGAATGGGGCTATGCCAACCGTGTGGTGGAGCTGGCGCGGATGGTCGGCCAGGCCGGCTGACATCGATGATGTGTGGGAGGGGCTTTAGCCGCGACCGGAGCGCTGCAGGTCGCGGCTAAAACGGAATGCCGCCCAGCCCTCCCACCTGATCGCACCTACCTCCCCGAGTAGAATCGATATGCACGCCCTCGCACGACTTTCCCCCGAGATCCGCCAGTACCTCTTGGTAACCGGCAACTACTGGGCCTTTACCCTCACCGACGGCGCACTGCGCATGCTGGTGGTGCTGCATTTTCACAGCCTCGGCTACACGCCGCTGCAGATCGCCGCGCTGTTTCTGTTCTACGAGATCTTCGGCGTGGTCACCAACCTGGTGGGTGGCTACCTCGGCGCACGTCTGGGCCTCAACCGCACCATGAACATCGGCCTCGGCTTGCAGGTGCTGGCGTTGTTGATGCTCACCGTGCCGGCTGCCTGGTTGACGGTGCCCTGGGTCATGGGCGCCCAGGCGCTGTCCGGTATCGCCAAGGATCTGAACAAGATGAGCGCCAAGAGCTCGATCAAGCTCCTGGTGCCGGACAGTCAGCAGGGCACGCTGTACAAGTGGGTGGCCATCCTCACCGGTTCGAAGAATGCGCTCAAGGGCGTCGGCTTCTTCCTCGGTGGTGCGCTGCTCGCCGTGCTTGGCTTTGCCGGCGCAGTGCTGGCGATGGCCGCTGCACTGGCGCTGATCTGGCTGGCCAGCCTGGTATTGCTGAAGAAGGACCTGGGCAAGGCCAAGGCCAAGCCGAAATTTCGCGACATGCTCTCCAAGAGCCGGGCGATCAACATTCTTTCGGCGGCCCGGCTGTTTCTCTTCGGTGCGCGCGACGTCTGGTTCGTGGTGGCGCTGCCGGTGTACCTGAGCACCGTGTTCGGCTGGGACTTCTGGCTGGTCGGTGGCTTTCTCGCGGCCTGGGTGATCGGCTACGGCATCGTGCAATCGCTTGCCCCGCGCATCACCGGCAAGCAAAGCGGGCATGTGCCGGACGGCCGCGCGGCTTTCGTCTGGGCCGCACTGCTGGCCGGTCTGCCGGCGCTGATTGCCTTGGGGCTGGGCACTGGCTGGTCGGCGCAGGTGGTCTTGCTCGGCGGGCTGATGCTGTTCGGCGTGCTGTTCGCGGTGAATTCCTCGCTGCACAGCTACTTGATCGTCAGCTACGCCAAGGAGGACGGCGTATCGCTGGACGTGGGCTTCTACTACATGTCCAACGCGCTGGGGCGGCTGATCGGCACGCTGCTTTCGGGCTGGGTCTTCCAGGCCCATGGGCTGGAGGCCTGTCTGTGGGTGTCCAGCGTGTTCGTGCTGGCCGCCGCGCTGATTTCCATCGCCTTGCCCAGACATCGCGAGTCCGCTCGGCAGGCCTGACCCAGCCGTTCGGAGCGGAGGCTTTCAGGTCTGCGTTGTGCTCAGGAACTGCTCGATCTCGGCGGCAGTGCTGCGCGCGGTGCGAGTCACCCCGATCAGGGTGGCCGAGGCCGAGCCGGTCCATTCGCCGTAGCCCACCAGCCATAGCCTGGGTTCGTGGATGGCGCGCGTACCGTCGACCTCGATTCGCCCTTCATCGGTGATCAGCCCCAGGCTGGCCAGGTGTTCCAGCGCAGGTTTGAAACCGGTACACCAGATCACCGCATCCACCTCGCTCTGCGTGCCATCGGACCAGACCACGCCATCGCGGGTGAAACGTTGAAAGGGGCGTACCGCGTGCAGCACGCCGCGCTCCCGCGCCTCGACCACGGGCGGCACCATCACCACATCGCCGAGCCCGCCCACCGGCTGGTCGATGACGCGACCTTCCTGCTGGGCTTTCCAGCGCTCGGTGGCGCGTTCGAACAGCACGCGACCATCGACATCATCGGGCAGAAACAGCGGCTCGGTGGGCGTCACCCAGGTGGCGTCGGCCACTTTGGAAACCTCTGCTAGGATCTGCGCCCCGGAGTTGCCAGCGCCCACCACCAGCACCCGTTTACCTGCGAACGGCTGCGCCTCGACATAGTGGGCCGAGTGCAACTGTTGGCCGCCAAAGAGCTCGCTGCCAGGATAGTGAGGGATGTGCGGATGGCTCCAGGTACCGGTGGCGCTGACCACCGCCCTGGCGTCCCAATACCCCTGCTCGGCATACACGCGCAGCGCCCCCGCCAGGCGCTCCACCGAAGTGACCCGCACGGGGCGCTGCACCGCAAACTGGTAGCGTTGCTCGTAGCGCGTAAGGTAATCGACGACGTGATCGCGCGTGGGGTAGCCATCCTCAACCGGCGGCATCATCCAGCCGGGGATCGAACTCCAGGTCGCCGGGGAGAACAGTCGCAAGGAATTCCAGCCGTGACGCCAGGCGCCGCCGGGCCCATCCTCGGCATCGAGCATCACCAATGACAAACCGGTGCGACGCAGGAAGTACGCGGTCGCCAGAGCGGCCTGGCCGCCACCGATGATGACCACGTCGTGCATGGCTTCAGATTGAACGGTCATCTGTGGGCTCCTGCGCTATTTGGAAGGGAGAGTCTATCGCCATGCAGGCCTGGGACGGTGATGTGCGACAAGTCTGCTGCCATTGGTTGAGGGAAGGTTAGCGAGCAGCGGCAAAATGCGGCTGTCAGCGCGCGGGGTGAGCACCGCGGGGCCATGGCATTGAGCAGTGCCCTGACCTCGGTGAGACGCTGAAGTATCCAGCGCAGATGAGCCGGCATCAGGCGTTGGTAACACCATCGTGAATGAGGCTGGCGCAGAATCTGCATCTATGCGCTATCCGCCGGTTTTCCGTCACCGGCATAAGGAGGATGGATTCATGCGTAACCTGCTTCTACTGGTGGCGCTGCTGGGGCTGGCTGGCTGCATGAAGGTCAGCGATCTGGCCAGTGGCGCCGAGTACCACCTGCGCGATGCCGGTTTTCTCGACCATGGCCGCACCGAGCGCATGGCTTCGCGGCGCCTGCAGCAGGACTCCTTCATCTACATCGCCCAAGGCCACTTCGTGCCGCCAGGCCACGGCTACCCGCGGCCCAATGTGGTGGCCGAGGAGGCCTTCAAGGGCTTCGTCGAATACTTCCCGCTGGTGCGCCGCGCGCGTCAGCCGGCAGGTCTTGACGAAGCCATGGCCGAAGCCCGTGCTGCTGGCGCGCACTACCTGCTGTACGCCCGTTTCGCCTACAGCGACGACCGTATCGGCACCCTGGAGGAGTGGGAAGATCAGGAAGCACTGGATCGTCTCGGCGCCGACCGGGCATCGATTCAGCTGATGCTGATCGAAACCAACACTCGCTACCTGGTGGACACCGCGCGGATTCGCAGCCGTGGCGGATTCCTGACGTTCTACGATGCCCGACCGCAGGACCTGATCGGCCCGCCGCTGCATGATTACGCGCGCAGCCTGATCGGTGTCGGGCGTTAAGGATGCCCTGAAAAAACTATTTACCGTCACTCCCGCGAAGGCGGGAGTCTGGGACTTTCGTGGCCTCTGAATGATTCCCCTCCGGGCCAGCGCAAGCGCTGTTCAGCGATGAAACCGCTGTCCCACCTTCGTGGGAATGACGACTATTTCAGACCGTCTTTAAAGGGCACAATCCGCGCGCTACCTTCGTGGGAGGGGCTTTAGCCGCGACAGCTGCCACGGTGTATCCTCTTCGGTTCGCAGCAATGGACGAGGAGAGAGCATGAGCGATCCAGGCAAGGCCGGCGACCTGCTGGCGCAGATCCCCAAGGGCGAAGGCAAGGGCCTGCCCCCCGTGCACCTGTGGAACCCCGATTTCTGTGGCGATATCGACATGCGCATCGCCCGCGATGGCACCTGGTATTACCAGGGTACGCCCATCGGCCGCAAACCCATGGTGCGGCTGTTTTCCACCATCATCCGCCGTGACGGCGAGGACTATTTCCTGATCACCCCGGTGGAGAAGGTCGGCATCCAGGTCGAGGATGCGCCCTTCGTTGCCGTGACCCTGCAGGTGGAAGGTGAGGGCGAAGCGCAGGTGCTGCGCTTTACCACCAATGTCGAGGACGAAGTCGTGGCCGGCGTCGAACACCCGATTCGGGTGGAGATCGATCCTGCGACACTCGAACCCTCGCCCTACATTCTGGTGCGGCGTAACCTCGAGGCGCTGATTCACCGCAACGTGTTCTACCAGTTGGTAGAACTGGCGGTGGAGCGCGAAATAGGCGGAGAGCCCTGGTTGGGCGTGTGGAGTGCCGGGGAGTTCTATCCCATCGGGCCGTCCCCGGTCTGAGCGGGCAATTCGGGAGCAACGCCGGTACGCGCAGCGCACCCAACGGGTTTGACAGGAGACGCAAATGGATGAGCATCGCATCGAAACCGAACGCCTGACGCTGCGCCCGCCGCAGCCGCAGGATGCCGACGAGATACAGCGCCTGGCCGGTGATTTTCGCATCGCCGATGTCACCCGCAGCATTCCCCATCCCTATCCGCCCGCGCTGGCGCAGCAGTGGATCGAACGCTGCGCGCAGGATTGGGCCAGCGGTGCGGCGGCCAACTTCATCATCACCGAGTCGGACAGCGGCAAGCTGGTCGGCAGCATGGCGCTCAAGGACATCAATCGAGGCGAGGCCGAGGTGGGCTACTGGATCGGCGTGCCCTACTGGAGCCGTGGCTACGCCAGCGAAGCCTGCAATGCCCTGGTGTATTTCGCCTTCCAGCAACTGCGTCTGCGTCGCCTGCACGCCAGCCATCTGGCGCGCAATCCGCAATCCGGCCGTGTACTGTTCAAGGCCGGGTTCCGCCATCTGGGCCTGGGCCACAGCCAGTGCGGTTGCCAGGGCAAGCTGGAGCCGGTCGAGCTTTATGAGCGGGTTTCCGGCGAGTGATCCGCGCTCTGTTCATCTGCAGTCGCAATCGTTTGCGCAGCCCGACAGCCGAGCGGGTATTCGCGCAGTGGCCAGGCGTCGAGACCGACTCAGCCGGGCTCGCCCCTGACGCCGAGGTTCGTGTTTCGGCAGAACAGCTCGACTGGGCGACCCTGATTTTCGTGATGGAGAAGAACCAGCGCAGCAAGCTGACGCGCCAGTACCGGGCGGTACTGGCAGGCAAGCGGGTGATCTGCCTGGATATTCCCGATGACTACGGCTACATGCAGCCGGAGTTGGTCAGCCTGTTGCAGCGCAAGGTGCCCGCTCTGTTGCGTTGAGCCTGGCTCAGCGCACCCGATCCCGGCTCTGTACCGCCAGGTCCAGCGCCTTCTGCATGTCCAGCCGCGCCGAGCGGCCCACGTCCTTGTTGCTTATTTGGTAGTTGCGCTCGGACGGCAGGATCGGCGCGGTCAGGTCTTCGGCGTCCATCGGTTCGAAGTCGTAATCACCGCCAATGGTCATGGCGCTGCGGCGCAACAGCATGCGCACCTGTTCCGGTTGCAGGCGCGGATTGATCGACAGCATGGCGGCGACCACGCCAGTTACCAGCGGCGTGGCGTAGGAGGTGCCGCAATGCACCTCGCCGGTTGCGTCGACTTCACGGGTGGAGGCGCGGGCACAGGCGGCGGCGGTGATGTCGACGCGCATGTCGACGTTCGACGAGTTGCGTTTGACCGCGTAGCTCGGGTCGTCGATTTCAACCTCGTCCTTCTTGCTGCGCTGATGCCCACCGACCACCAGCAGTTGCTCGGTGATGAAGGAGGAGGGCAGGCGGTACTCGTCCCTGCCTGAGTAGGACGAGCCATTGCCGGCGGAGTTGATCACCAGCACGTCCGGGTGTTCCTCACGCAGCCACAGGAAGAATTCTTCCAGCAGTTCCTCGTAGCCGCTCATGGCGATGCCGGAGCGCACCAGCGAGTCGATCTCGTCGCCTTCGACGTTGCGCGTACCGACGCGGTGAATGCCCCAGCTCCAGTTGAGCACGCGCACGCCGTCTTCCACCAGGTTGACCGACGCGGCGATATTGGCGGTGATGCCGGCATCCGAGTTGCGCTCGACTATCACCTCGAAGCCCTGGCTGGCCTTGTCCAGCCCGCGCAGGAAACCGGTGTTGCCGCCCTTGTCCCAGTGCGCGGCGAGGATGCCGGCCACGGTGCTGCCGTGGTTGTCCGGCTCGTCGGCGTCACGAGCATAGACACAGGTGCGCGGCTGGCCGTCGGGGCAGGCACCGAGGTAATCGGCGAAGTCGGGGCGTCGAAGTCGACGTTGCGCTCGATCACGCCGATGCGGATCGGCTCGGCTTCGATGGGTGTATCGCCCGCCGGAATGCGCCGCTGGTAATAGTTCACCGCATCCATGAAGCGGTTGGCCGCCCATTCCTCGGAGTTCTTCTCCGGTTTGTGTGCCGGCTTGCGCGCGGCCTCGCTTTCCTCACCGCGCTCCGGCGCGCTTTCCTCCACGACCACGGCATCGACGCTGGTTTCATTGCCGATGCGCAGCACCAGCGCATCGCGCTCGGTCAGGTTCTGCACCGGCAGGCGCAACTGGTAGACGTTCAGGGGCGGGATGACGCCGACCACCTCGGCGTCGTATTTCTTCGCCAGACGCTTGGCCTCGTCGAGACCGTCGTGGCTCTCCTCGATCAGCAGGCTGACCAGATCGACATAGGTGGTCAGGCCATCCATGTTCTTCGCCACTTCATCCGGGCCGGCGGCGAGCACGTGGCTGCGATGCAGCGACAGCCACACCGGGTTGCTGGCGCGCGAGCCGTCTTCCAGCCACAGCGGTGCGCTGCGATGTTCGTTGCTGTTGAGCTGCAGGCGCAGGGTGTCGCCGCTGCGTTGCACCGCCGAGGCGGGCAGGGTGTCGTCGCCGAGATGCAGCTTGGGCAACTTCTCGCCTAGGCCACGCACCTGCATGCACCATTGCTGCCGTTCACTGGCAAGCAGATCGCCACAGCGTTGCAGACTCTGGATGCGCAAAGCTTCCTGGGCGTCGGCAAGCGGGCTGAGCACAGCCATGACGAGAGCGGACAGAAGAACGCGGTTGGGCAGCAT